>NZ_CP100360.1:0-3900707 GCF_024206005.1 Halomonas sp. 3H | reverse complement strand
ATCATGTTATCCACAGAACCTGTCCCCAGTATTAATAACAGCATCTACAGGAACACCTTAACCAATAGTGATAATAGTCCCTCCCTGATCGCGAGCCCTCGTCAGGCTTCGCCGCGATGACGGAACGGAAAAATTGCACCGGAGGCCCGAAATCACTACAATTTCCGGTCTTGAGCCGAATACCACCGGGTTCCCCAGCGGAATCCGGACGCCTCGAAATTGTCGATTCGTCCTAAAAACCACGTGGGAATAACGAGTTATGAAACGCACTTTTCAGCCCAGCGTTCTCAAGCGCAAGCGCGTGCACGGCTTCCGTGCCCGCATGGCCACCAAGAACGGTCGTGCCGTCCTGGCGCGTCGTCGCGCCAAGGGTCGCAAGCGCCTGAGCGCCTGATCACGGACTGCACGTGTCCCGTCAGGCTTTCCCCCGCCGTCTGCGCCTGCTGACGGCGGGGGACTATCGGCGCGTCTTCGAGACGGCGGCCTTCAAGGTGCACGGCAAGGGACTCCTGGTCCTGGCGGTGCCCAACGATATGGGGCACCCCCGTCTGGGACTGGTGGTCAGCAAGAAGAATCTCCGCCGCGCCGTCGATCGCAACCGTCTCAAGCGTCTCGCACGAGAGTCCGTCCGCCTGCATCAGCAGCAGCTTCCCCCCGTGGATATCGTGTTGCTGGCCAGGCGTGGTGTGGGTGAGCTGGACAACCCCACCCTGCACCGCCAGCTGCAAGGCATGTGGCGACGTCTCACTCGAGATGCCGGGAAGGCCCTGGCCACGACGCCGGAACGGAGTGCGCCAGCCGAGAGCACCAGCGGGACCGTCGGCCACGGCGGGTGACCGGCCAGCCAAGGAGTCAGCACGATGCCACGACTTCCTCTCCGGGTGATCATTGACGCCGCCGCAACGACCGCCGACAGTCCGTGTCCGGAATCCAGCCTGCCTTCGGCAGGCTTTTGTCTATATCGGGCGTGCGATCCCTTACGCGCCATTGGCATCTTCACTACCCATCGGGCAGAACCCTCATGGACGTAAAACGACTCCTATTGCTGATTCCACTGGCGGTGCTCGCCTACCTGATCGTCGTTCAGTGGAATCAGGACTACGGTCAGGTAGCCCCTGAACCAGAAGCCCCCTCCTTCACCAGCAGCGCTCCGGAAGCCGAGGGCGCTGCCGAGGCCGACAGCGGTGATGGCCTGGCGGTCCCCAGCGCCCCGCGCGCCGAGGGTGACATGGGCGAAGCCATGCCCGGCGACAGTGCCGGTACGGCCCGCAGCCGCGACCTGGTCGCGGTGGTCACCGATGTCCTCGATCTGCGCATCGATCCCCAGGGCGGCGACATCGTCTATGCGGCCCTGCCGCAGCACAAGCTGACGCTCGGCTCCGACCGTCCCTACGTCCTGCTGTCTGACAGCGAGTCCCGCAGCTACGTGGCCCGCTCCGGCCTGCAGCTCGATGGTCACGCCGGTCGCATCGCCTTCACCCCGGGAAATACCGAGTACCGCCTGGCCGAGGATGACAACCGTCTCGAGGTTGACCTCACCGCCGAGGTGAACGGCGTCGACATCATCAAGCGCTTCGCCTTCGAGCGCGGCAGCTACGCGGTCGACGTGAACTACTACCTGGCCAACAATACCGAGGAGCCGGTCACCGCCCGTTTCATCGGCCAGCTCGCCCGCGACAACAGCCCCGACCCCTCCAGCGGCGTCGCCATGGGCATGAGCTCCTACCTCGGGTCTGCCTTCTCCACCCAGGAGAGCCGCTACGAGAAGGTCGACTTCGACGACATCCAGCGCGGCCGCTTCGAGAACCGCGATTCGCAGGGCGGCTGGGTAGCGATCATCCAGCACTACTTCGTCTCCGCCTGGGCGCCGTCCCAGAACCAGCAGAACCTCTTCTACGCCACCACGGACTCCCAGAACCGCAACGTGGCTGCCTTCGCCGGACCGGTCAGCACCCTGGCCCCCGAGGGCGAGACCCGCCTGGGTGCCACCCTGTACGTGGGCCCCAAGGTCCAGGACTACCTGGAAGCCGTGGCCCCGAACCTGCGGCTGACCGTCGACTTCGGCTGGCTGTGGTTCATTGCCAACCCGCTGTTCTGGCTGCTCGACCAGATCCACAGCCTGATCGGCAACTGGGGCTGGTCCATCGTCTTCCTGACCATCGTGGTCAAGCTGGCCCTGTGGCCGCTCTCCGCCAAGGCCTACAAGTCCATGGCCCGCATGCGCAAGCTGGGCCCGGAAATGCAGCGCTTGAAGGAGCAGTACGGCGACGATCGCCAGAAGATGTCCCAGGAGATGATGAAGTTCTACCAGAAGGAGAAGATCAATCCGCTGGGCGGCTGCCTGCCGATCCTGGTCCAGATGCCGGTCTTCATCGCCCTGTACTGGATGCTGCTCGAGTCCGTGGAGCTGCGCCATGCGCCCTTCATGTTCTGGATCCAGGACCTGTCGGTGAAGGACCCGTTCTTCATCCTGCCGATCCTGATGGGCGCCTCGATGTTCGTGCAGCAGCTGCTGAACCCGACGCCGCCGGACCCGATGCAGGCGAAGATCATGCGCATGCTGCCGATCGTCTTCACCTTCTTCTTCCTGTGGTTCCCGGCCGGTCTGGTGATCTACTGGGTGGTCAACAACATCATCTCGATCGCCCAGCAGTACGTGATCACGCGCCGGATCGAGAACGATCCCAGCGTCGGCAAGGGCATGAAGACCAAGTAGCCGCTTCCCGCCACGCACCAACCCGGACCCCCGCCCCATGCGGGGGTCTGGCGTTTCCGACATCCGAAAAGGACAATGGCCCCACCCAGCGCACGCCAAGTACATCAGGAGACTACGATGCCCGGCACCCTCTATGCCCAGGACACCATCGCGGCACTCGCCACCCCGCCGGGACGGGGTGGCGTCGGCATCATTCGCGTCTCCGGGCCGCTGTGCACGGCGATCGCCGAGGCCATGGTGGGTCAGTGCCCCTCGCCACGCCGCGCCCACTACGGGCCCTTCCACGGCGACTCGACGGTGATCGACGAGGGGATCGCGCTGTTCTTCGCCGGCCCGCACTCCTTCACCGGCGAGGACGTGCTGGAACTGCAGGGCCACGGCGGCACGGTGATCATGGACCTGCTGCTCGAGCGCTGCGTGCGGCTGGGGGCCAGGCTGGCCCGTCCCGGCGAGTTCTCCGAGCGGGCCTTCCTCAACGACAAGCTCGACCTGGCCCAGGCCGAGGCGATCGCCGACCTGATCGACGCCAGCTCACGGGCGGCGGCGGAGAACGCCCTGCGCTCGCTGCAGGGCGAGTTCTCGCGCCGGGTCGAGGGGCTGGTCCAGCGTCTCATCGAGCTGCGCATGTACGTGGAGGCGGCTATCGACTTCCCCGAGGAGGAGATCGACTTCCTGGCCGACGGCAAGGTCGCGGCGATGCTCGCCGAAGTGAAGGCCGAGCTGGATGCGGTCCGCACGGCCGCCGGCCAGGGGGCACTGATGCGCGAGGGCATGAGCGTGGTGATCGCCGGCCGACCCAACGCCGGCAAGTCCAGCCTGCTCAATGCTCTCACCGAGCAGGAGACGGCCATCGTCACGGATATCGCGGGCACCACCCGGGACGTGCTGCGCGAGCATGTGCATATCGACGGCATGCCGCTGCACGTGATCGATACCGCCGGCCTTCGCGACACCCCGGACGCCGTGGAGAAGATCGGCGTGGCCCGGGCCTGGGCCGAGATCGAGAAGGCCGATCGCGTGCTGCTGCTGGTCGATGCCGGCACCACCGAGGCGACCGATCCCATGGCCATCTGGCCGGAGTTCGTCGCACGGCTACCCGATGCCTCCCGGCTTACCCTGGTCCGCAACAAGATTGACACCAGCCGGGAAGCCCCGGGAATCGAGTTATCCACAGCCACGCCGATCGTCAGGCTCTCGGCTAAGACCGGTGAGGGTGTGGATAACCTCAAGACGCACCTCAAGGGGGTGATGGGCTATGCTGCCACTCCGGAGGGCCGCTTCTCGGCCAGGCGCCGCCACCTGGATGCTCTGGATCGGGCCCGCCAGGCGCTGGAGAACGGCGAGGCCCAGCTGGTCGGCTACGGTGCCGGCGAGCTGCTGGCCGAGGACCTTCGTGACGCCCAGCAGGCGCTGGGAGAGATCACCGGCGAGTTCAGTGCGGATGATCTGCTCGGCGAGATCTTCGGCAGCTTCTGCATCGGCAAGTGATCAAGATCACGGCGCATCCGCACTGTCAGTGCGGCCTGTATCACCCCCGCTCGGCGTGATCGTCGGCAGCGAGACTACTCCTCGACCCACCAGCCACCCGTATGGCGGCTCGTCCTGTCCAGCAGAGGGCAGACCCGGGACATGGCCTCCTCCAGCCGTTCGCCCAGCCCCCAGGGCGGATTGACCACCAGCATCCCGCTGCCGACCATGCCGCGCTCGTCCTCGGCAGGCTCGTGGTGCCGAAGCTCGCTGCGCCAGATCTTGCGAAGACCGCCGTCGCGCAGGGTATCCAGCAGCTCGTGGTGGCGAGCGGCCGGCAACAGCGGGTACCACACCAGCACCACCGCGTGCCGCGCCTTGTCCATGGCCGACAGCACCGTCTCGGCCACTTCCCGATACTCCGTCTTGCGTTCGAAGCTGGGATCGATCAGCACGCAGAGGCGGGGGGTCGAGACCGGCAGCCGCCGCAGCAGGCCCGTCAGGCCATCCCCCTGGATGCGCTGCACGTTGGTCCCGAGCGCCTGGCCCTCCAGGTGCCGATACTCGCCGGGATGCAGCTCGAACAGCACCAGCCGATCGCGGGGTTGCAGCCGGTGGGAGAGCCACCAGGGGGATCCTGGATAGCATGCCAGGGACGCCGCGCACTCCTGGGCGGCGGCGAGTGAGGAGAGCCAGGGTCCCAGCAGCGGCGTCGCCTGCAGCGCCTCCCGGGCGTGCCAGAGCGGCGCCACTCCCTGTCGGTACTCCCCCAACCTGGCGGTCTCCTCGGCCGATAATGGATAGAGGCCGCGTCCCGAGTGGGTATCAATATACGTAACAGGTGTTTTCTTACGTAATAGATGGTCGATGACGGCGAACAGCGTCAGATGCTTGTGAACGTCGGCGAAATTGCCGGCATGGTAGGCGTGCTGATAGGAAAGCATGGAAGACGGTCCGTGAATCGGCAAGGCGGTCGACAAGGAAAGGGGCCCGCCACTTCGCAGTGACGGGCCCCGGAGGCAGGGTCGCGGGAAGCTACCCGGCGCTTACTGGAACTGGCTCTCGATGGGCGAGAGGGTGATCTCGACACGGCGGTTCTGTGCACGCCCCTCCTCGGTGGCGTTGCTGGCCACCGGCTGGTTCTCGCCGTAGCCGGTCATGCTGAGGCGATTGCGCGCCACGCCGGACTGGGCCAGGTAGTTGCCGACGGCCTCGGCGCGGCGTTCGGAGAGGCGCTGGTTGTAGTCGGCATTGCCGGTGCTGTCGGTGTGACCGCCGATGTTGACCCGGGTGTCGTCATACTGGGTGAGGATCGACGCCACGTCGTTCAGCGCATTGCGCGCGTTGCTGGTGAGGTCGCTGGAGTCGAAGCCGAAGGTCACGCTGCTCGGCATGTTCAGCACGATGTCATCGCCGCGACGATCGACCTCGATACCGGTCCCCTGGGTGCTCTGACGCAGCTCCTGCTCCTGGCGATCCATGTAGGCGCCGATACCGGCCCCGGCGGCCGCGCCCACGGCGGCACCGATCAGGGCACGGTCGCGTCGGCTGGTGCTGCCGTCACCGCTCAGCGCACCGGCGGCGGCACCCACGGCGGCACCGATGGCCGCACCGGTACCGGTCGTGGAACGCTGGGTCTGCCCGGAGTAGGGGTCGGTGGTGGCGCAACCCACCAGCAGGGCAGCGGCGGCGACCGGGACGAACAGACGTGGGAACTTGATCATGGTGTATCTCCTTGATGTCGGGATGGCAGTTCCGGACCGCCCTCCTGGCGGCAGCGGATCGGCGATGTGCGATGAGCAGAAAGATCGTCAGTCCTGGCTGATCAACGCCAGCAATTCGTTCAAGAATAATAGACCCTGTGGCGATGCCTGCAGCCGCTGAGCATCTTCCACAAGAAGTCCTTTTTTCCTGGCGGCCGACAGGCGTTCCTCGAGGGCCTCCCGCGAACGACCGGTATGCGCCGACCAGGTCGACAGCGGGACCCCCTCGACGAGGCGCAGCGCATTCATGGCGAACTCCAGCGGCAGCTCGTCCCCATCGACCCGACTGCGTCCGGCGACAAACCCTCGCGGATCATGCCGTCTCCTCAGGTAGGCCTCCGGCTGGCGGCTCTTCCAGCGCCTCTCGATGGCCAGCGGCTCCCCGTCCTCCACCCGACTCAGCTTGCCATGGGCGCCAGCCCCGATGCCCAGGTAGTCGCCGAACCGCCAGTAGTTGAGGTTATGCCGCGAGCGCAGGCCTCCCCGAGCATAGGCGGAGATCTCGTAGCGGGAGTAGCCGGCGGCTTCCAGCCGGGCGTGGCCCTGATCCTGGATGTCCCACAGCGTCTCCTCCACGGGCAACCGGGGGGGATGGGTGTGGAACTCGGTATTGGGTTCGAGGGTGAGCTGGTACCAGGAGAGATGCTCGGGGGCGAGCAAGAGGGCTCGCTCGAGGTCGTCGAGGGCCAGCCCAGGCGTCTGCCCCGGCAGCCCGTGCATCAGGTCGAGGTTGAGGTTGTCGAAGCCGGCCGCGCGGGCCTCGGCCACCGCCGCGATGGCATCACGGCCCGAGTGGATGCGGCCAAGCGCCTCGAGCTGGGGATCCTGGAAGCTCTGCACGCCGAGCGACAGGCGGTTGATGCCCGCCTCCCGATAGCCGGCGAAGCGCCCGCGCTCCAGGGTCCCCGGGTTGGCCTCCAGGGTGATCTCGATATCGGAGGCCATGGGCAGGCGCACGGCGATACGGTCCAGCAATTGCTGATAGAAGAACGCCGACATCAGGCTCGGGGTGCCACCGCCGATGAACAGGCTGACGAGCTCACGCCCCGCGGCAAGCTCTAGCTCCTGGTCCAGGTCCGCGACCAGGGCCTCCAGGTAGTCGGCCTCGGGCAGCGTGGCGCCACGCCCCACACCGTGGGAGTTGAAGTCACAGTAGGGGCACTTGCGCACGCACCAGGGCACATGCACATAGAGGGAGAGGGGCGGCAGCATCGGGCCCTTCATCGCGGCGCCGGACCCAGGACCTCGACCAGGGCCAGCAGGGCCCGGCCGCGATGGCTCAGCCGATTCTTCTCCTCGGGAGCAAGCTCGGCCACGCTCATGGCCTGGTCCGGCAGCCAGAACAGCGGGTCATAACCGAAGCCACCCTCGCCTCGGGGGTGGGCCAGCACTTCCCCTTCCCAGCTGCACTGAACGATCAGCGGCACCGGGTCCTCGGCATGACGCAGGTGGACCAGCACGCACCAGTAGCGGGCAGTCCGCTGGCCTTCGGGGACCTCGGCCAGGGCCTCCAGCAAGCGGGCATTGTTGCGCGCATCGCTCTTCGGCTCGCCGGCGAAGCGCGCCGAATAGATCCCGGGGGCGCCGCCGAGCGCATCGACCTCCAGGCCGGAATCGTCGGCGAGCGCGGGGAGACCACTCACCCGGCTCGCTTCCCTGGCCTTGAGCAGGGCATTCTCGACGAAGGTCAGACCGGTCTCGTCGACTTCGGGGACATCGAAGTCGGCTTGGGGCCGCACTTCGAATCCCAGCGGCGCCAGCAGCTGATGGAATTCACGGAGCTTGCCGGCGTTGCCGCTGGCCAGCACCAGGGGGGTCGGGGTCATGTCTCTACTCCGGGAAGCGGGTGGGTGCACATTCTACGGCTCACCCCTGCCGATGGAAACGTGTGACGGCGCGGCCGAGGACGGGTATGAGAAAGGTCAGTCGGGGAGGACGACAGGGTATCAGGACGCTGAGCCGGCCATGGTGATTTTCACTGCGAGCGTAGGAGCGACGAAGCGTCCCTATGGCGGCAACGGCTTGATTTCATGTGGAAACGTGACTTGTTTATGGCATTTTCGTATAAAAAACCATAGCTAAAGAACAAAAGGTTAGTAACAGAATCTTACATTGTCGCCAACACTTCACGGTAGTCATCTTATTTTTATCATCCCTACAGACGCCAGGGGATTCACGAAGCTTCCCTGGGAGGCTCCACATGAACCAATCAAAAGGCATGGTCCTGCTGGTCACGGCCAGCAACCCCCAGACTCAGCTCTTCATCGACTACCTCCACAAGCAGCTGGCCTGTCCGGTATCCGTGCTCTCCCCCGGCATCGAGTGGAAACCCCGCGACGCCAGGCAGGCACTCATCCTGCTGGATGCGGACCACATGAGCGAGGAGACCATGCAGCAGTGGCATGCCCGCACCACCGAGGACGAGAACCTGACCCTCGCGGCCTTCAACCTGAAGGACGAGGACCATGCCCTCAGGGCCATGTCGGCGCTGCACCTGCAGGGGGTGTTCTACGGCAGCGACAGCCTGCCCATGATCTGCAAGGGGCTGGAGGCGTTGCTGGCCGGTGAGCTCTGGATGTCGCGCTCGCTGATGACCCGAATGATCTCCTTCCTGAGGCGGCAACAGCTCAACTCCTACCGGCCCGTATGCGGGCTGACCCACCGCGAGCTGGAGATCATCGGCCTGCTGGGTTCGGGGGCCTCGAACAGCGACATCGCCGACCGGCTCTTCGTGAGCGAGCACACCGTCAAGTCGCACCTCTACAACATCTTCCGCAAGATCCAGGTACATAACCGGGTCCAGGCGGTGAACTGGGCGCGCCAGAACCTGGGGGTCCCCCCGCCCCCGGACCTCTGTCGGCGACGGGGGTCCACCTCACCAGCGGTGAAGTCGGAGCCCCGCGACGGCTTCAGGTAAGCTTGACATGCTCCTCGATCAGGCCGACCAGGGTCTCGGCGGCGTTGTCCGCCGTGGTGTCCAGGTGGACCAGGTGCAGGCGCTCCTCGTCGGCGAATGACTCGAAAGCCACCTGCTGCCGCGACAGCACCCCGAGACTCCGGGCCACGTCGCTGCCCTGGCGACGCGCGCGCTTCTCGATGCGCCGCCTGAGCGTGGCATCATCCGCCTCGAAGCTGACCAGCAGGCAGGGCAGGCCACGCGCCTCGGCCTGCTGGCGCAGCAGGTCCCGCTGCCAGCGGCAGAGGAAGGTCCCATCCACGCAGGCCGGGATACCGGCATCGAGCAGGGCCCCGGCACAGCTCGCCAGCCGGCGGTAGGTCCGTTCGGTGGCCTCATCGGAGAAGATATCCACAGCCGCTCCGTCGCCGCCCCCCTGTGGATGGATGGCGACGGGGTCGAGGTCATGCAGTCGGCGCCGCTCCGCATCCGAACAGACGCGAATGGCCCCCAGCCGGGCGACCAGGCCGCTGGTAAAGCGACTCTTGCCGCTGCCCGACACGCCCACGGCGATCACCAGCGGGGGGAACCGGAACTCGGCGATGCGTTCGGCCAGCGCCAGGTAGCGGCGGCACTCGCCCATGCACTCGGCCAGCAGGGCCGGGTGCTCCGGATCCTGGCCGTTGCCAGGCCGCCGGCGCAGCGAGCGGCGGGCACCGGAAAGCGCATGGCAGGTGCCGTAGAGCGACAGCAGCCTGGCCAGCTCGTAGTCCCCGGAAAGCCGCAGGTAGAGATCCAGCGCCTGTCGGGTCAGGGCCGATTCGCCGCGGATCTCCAGCCCCACCATCAGGGCCGCCAGGTCACTGGCCGGATCCGCCGGCAGGTCGGCTCCGGGTGCCTCGGGGTCGCGGCCGATGGCATTGGCCATCAGCACCCGTCCCTGATGACCAAGCCGGCTGCCGGGGTGCGAAAGGGCCCAGCTGGGCAGCGCTGCACGCGCCTCCAGCAGCGGCCCCAGCCGGGCCATGTCCTGCTCCAGCCATGCCTCGAGGTAAGCCAGGCGCTCACGGTCCTCGTCGCCGGGGAGCCGCTCGCGGAGCGCCGCGATCTCACCATCGGCCAGAGCACGGACGGCGGCGACCCCGGCCCCGGGCGCGCCAGGCGAGGGCTCGGCGGCGGCATGAAAGGCCACCAGGTCGGCGATCAGCGCCTCGAGCTCCAGGACGTCATCCTCTTGTCTTTGGCCCATCGTGCATCTCCGGGGATAGTCGATCGGTCAGGCGACGGTCACGCCTGCTGCATGGTCACGAAGGCCTTCTCGGCCGCATCCAGGGTCAGCTGGATGTCCTCCGGCGCATGGGCACTGGACATGAACCCCGCCTCGTAGGCCGAGGGTGCCAGGTAGACCCCCTCGTCGAGCATCGCCGAGAAGAAGCGCCGGAAGGCGCCGGCGTCGCAGGCCGTGGCCTGGGCGAAGTTGTCGACCCGACTCTGGCGGGTGAAGAAGAGCCCGAACATACCCCCGGCGCGCTGGGTGATCATGTCGACGCCAGCGGCATCGGCACGCTCCTCAAGTCCGTGGCAGAGGGTCTCCACGCGCTGGGCCAAGGCATCATGGAAGCCGGGCTGGCGCAGCTTGGTGAGCAGGGCGATGCCGGCGGCCATGGCCAGAGGATTCCCCGACAGGGTCCCCGCCTGGTAGACCGGCCCCAGCGGCGAGATGTTGGACATGATCGCCTCGCTGCCCCCGAAGGCCCCCACCGGCATGCCGCCACCGACGATCTTGCCCAGGCAGGTGAGGTCGGGGTGGATGCCGTAGTGGGCCTGGGCACCGCCCAGGGCGACCCGGAAGCCGGTCATGACCTCATCGAAGATCAGCACGCTGTCATGGGCATCGCACAGCTTGCGCAGGGTCTCCAGGAAGCCCGGCTGCGGGGGAATGCAGTTCATGTTGCCGGCCACCGGCTCGACGATGATGCAGGCGATCTGATCACCGATCTCCTCGAAGCACTGCTCCACGGCATCCAGATCGTTGTAGGGCAGGGTGACGGTGTGCTCGGCCAGGGACGCCGGCACGCCGGGCGAACTGGGCTCGCCATGGGTCAGGGCGCCGGAGCCCGCCTTGACCAGCAGGGAGTCGGAGTGGCCATGGTAGTTGCCCTCGAACTTGACGATCTTGTCGCGGCCGGTGACCCCGCGGGCCAGGCGGATCGCCGACATGGTGGCCTCGGTCCCGGAACTGGTCATCCGCACCATCTCGATGGAGGGGATGATCTCGCAGATCAGGTCGGCCATGGTGGTCTCGATGGCCGTGGGGGTACCGAACGACAGGCCGTGATCCAGGCGGCTGCGAACCGCCTCCAGCACCTCCGGATCGGCATGGCCGGTGATCATCGGCCCCCAGGAGCCGACGTAGTCGACGTAGCGCTTGCCCTCGACGTCGAAGAGGTAGGCCCCTCGGGCACGCTCCATGAACACCGGTGGACGCTCCAGTCCCTTGAAGGCGCGCACCGGCGAGTTGACGCCACCCGGGATGTGCCGGCAGGCCTGTTCGAAGAGCTGTGCGGATGTGGTCATGTGGATCGGGTCCTCGAAAAGCATGTGGATAATTCTCTGGATAACCTTTTCATGGTTCTCCCGTTGCTCCCATTCTCGATGCTGGGGCACGCGATGGCCAGCCCACCCTCATGCATCGGGGCGGGCCCAGCGTGGTTCGGCCGGCGAGGGCAGCTGCCAGAGACGCCGCGGCAGGGCCTGGTCACTGCCGGGTCGCCAGCCATGGGCCAGGGCCTGCCAGGTGAAGGCCTGGGCCTGCTCGCAGGCAGCCACCAGCGACTCGCCTGCCGCCAGCCGCGCCGCCAGCGCCGCCGCCAGGGTGCAGCCGGACCCATGGAAACTGCCCTGTAGCCGCGGCCAGGACCACTGGCGACTCTGGTCGGGGGTATGCAGCGTGTGGGCCACCCGGTCTCCGGGGGTACCGGCAGCCGGCGAATCCGTGCCGGTCACCAGCACCGCCTGACAGCCTAGGGTCATCAGCTCCACGACGCGTTCGGTGTCCTCCTCCTCCGAGACCGACAGCCGACGCAGCTCGTCCCGGTTGGGCGTCAGGATATCCACAAGGGGAAGCAGGCGCGCCCGGAACGCGTCAACCAGCTCGGCTGTGGATAACTCACTGCCGCCGCCGGCCCGCAGCACCGGGTCCACCACCAGGGGCACCCCGGGAAAGCACCGCACGATATCGGTCACCGCATCCAGGGTCGCCAGGTCGGCCACCAGGCCGACCTTGATGGCGGTGATCTCGAACTCGCCAAGGGCGGCCGCCATGGCGCGCATGGCATCGGGATCGCCGGGGAGCACCGCCGTGACATCCCGGCAGTTCTGCACGGTCAACGCCGTGGGAATGGTCAGCGCCCAGCCGCCACAGGCGGCGATTGTCTCGGCATCGGCCACCAGGCCGGCCCCCCCGGTGGGGTCATGGCCGGCGAGCACCAGCACCACCGGCAGGTGTGGGGTGAGGGACGTCTCGTCGGCCATCAGAAAGGCTTCAGCACGGCCAGGAAGATGATCACCAGCAGGGCGATGACCGGCAGTTCGTTGAACCAGCGGAAGAACACATGGCTCCTGGTGCAGCGTCCCTCGCGGAATTGCTTCAGGTAGATCAGGCAGACATGGTGGTAGGCCACCAGCAGCGCCACCAGCAGCAGCTTGGCGTGCAGCCACCCCTGGCTCAGCCAGAAGGGCATCTGGAAGAGCATCACGCCGCCGAACAGCAGCACGGCGATCATCGAGGGGGTCATGATCCCGCGATAGAGCTTGCGCTCCATCACCAGGAAGTGGTCGATGGCCTGCTGCTCGCCGCGGTCGCGCGCCATGGCGTGGTAGACATAGAGCCGCGGCAGGTAGAAGAGCGCGGCAAACCAGGTGACCATGGCAATGAGGTGCAGGGCCTTGATCGACAGATACATGAGGGCTCCTCGGCAGGAAGGGGCACGTGGCCGGTGCCCCGGGCGGGTGGTACTAGTCGCTGAGACGGTAGTAGCGCTCGATGGCGCCACGCGTGATGATACCGGAAATCCGCTTCTGTTTCGGGCGGTTGCCATGCTCCACGTAGAGCGCATCCACCGCCTGGTCATTGAGCCGTTCGAAGGCCTCAGAGAGGGTGGCCTGCAGGTGGATGGGCGCCATCTCCAGCCGCACCCCGGGGATCTCCAGCAGGTCGATCAACGGCGCCTCGTCACGCTCCACCTCGGCATCCTGCGACTCGTCCTCCATGAGCCAGCGGGCCAGGTCCGCCGCCTTCAGCGCCAGGGTCGGCTTGTCGTCGCTGGAGCGCTCGATCAGCACCCAGACCGGATTCGCCTCGAGCAGGGCCCGGGCCCGGTCGCGGCTCACCATGCGCGGCGTGCGGACCAGGCTGCGCTCCATCACCGCCGGCACGGAGACCCGCGACAGCGCCTGCATCAGCGGCTGCTGGAGCGGATGCAGGCCATGGCGGGTGGTGCTGATGAAGAAGCCGTCGCAGCGACACAGCTGGCGGGAGGTGAGACCGGAGACCACCACCGCCAGCATGCCGGGCAGGATGATATTGGGGTTGTGGGTGAGCTCGAGCAGGGCCATCAGGGCCGCCAGCGGCGCCTGCAGCACCGCCCCCATCATCGCCGCCATGCCGAGCATGGCATAGACTCCCGGATCCGCGCCCCGCGCGGGCCAGATCCAGCCGCCGAGCAGGCCCATCAGTGCCCCCGCCGCGGCACCGATGACCAGCACCGGGCCGATGATGCCGATGGGGATGCCGCTGGCCACGGTGAGCGCCGTGAGCAGCAGCTTGGCCACCACCAGCGCCAGCAGCACGTCCACCGCCAGGTCGCCGGTCAGCGAGGCGCTCAGGCTGTCATAGCCGATGCCCTGCACCTCGGGATACCACCAGGCCACGCCGGCCGTGGCCACGGCCACGAGCGAGAGGCGCAGCCACACCGGCAGGCCGGTGATCCAGGCGCTGCGCGCCACGTGGATGAAGAGCCCGGCCAGCAGGCCGATCACCAGCGCCGTCACCACCAGCCAGGGCAGGTTGGAAAGGGAGCCCAGGCTCACCGTGGGCACCTGGAAGGCGGGCTCGGAGCCATAGACCAGCTGGGCCACCACGGCCCCCATGGTGGAGGCGAGGATCACCGGCATGAAGCCGGCGATGGTGTACTCCATCATCACCACTTCCATGGCGAAGATGACGCCGGCAATCGGTGTGTTGAAGGAGGCGGAGATCCCCGCGGCGGTGCCGCAGGCCACCAGCACCCGCAGGCTGTTGTGGGGCAGGCGAAGCTGCTGGCCGAGGCCGCTGGAGGCGGCGGCGCCGAGGTGGATCGAGGGCCCCTCACGACCCGCAGAGAGGCCGCCCAGCACCGTGACCACGCCGACCCACCACTGGTTGAGCCAGTTGCGCAGCGGGAAGCGCCCCTGGTGGTAGGTCAGGCGTTCCACCACATGGCCCACGCCCAGCTTGCGGGCCGCCGGGGGCTGACGCCACAGCAGCACCCCGACGAGGGTGACCGCCAGGATCGGCAGCACGGATCGCACCAGCGGCGAGAGCCCCTCGAAGGCCTCGGGGTCGCCCCCGGGCATGAAGGCCAGTCCGCCCAGGTCGAGCAGTAGCCGGAACCCCACCATGAAACCGCCGGTGATCAGCCCCGAGACCACGCCCAGCACGCAGAGCTGGGGCAGGGCATCGACGTTGGCCAGGCGCTGGCGAAAGCCCTCCAGGCTGAGGTCGGGCAGTGAGAAACGCGGCACGGCATGAGTCCTGTTCTACCGGTTCCATGGCCTGCGCTGTCACCGCTGGTGTTGACTCGGGGCTGATCCGTCGACAGGCCTGCGAGGAGGCGCTGTGAACCCATCCCTGGGCGCTACCGATGCCATCCCTGGCATAGGACCTCCGCTTCGACCTGTCCCCGGCGCCCCTCGTCCCCCGGCAGGACTGCACAGCTTCCTGGAGCCTATGGGTCGGCCCCCGCCTTCTTGTGTATCATATTCGTCACAACCGAGCCCAGCCCGAGACCAGGCGGAAGGAGTGGAACGTGATCAAGGTCGGAATCGTCGGTGGCACCGGATACACCGGGGTCGAACTGCTCAGGCTGCTGGCCCAGCATCCCGAGGTGGAGGTGGAGGCCATCACCTCCCGCTCAGAGGCGGGCATGGGGGTCGCCGAGATGTACCCCAACCTGCGTGGCCACTATGACGACCTGGCGTTCAGCGAGCCGGATGCCGACCGCCTGGGCGCCTGCGACGCGGTCTTCTTCGCCACGCCCCATGGCGTGGCCCATGCCCTGGCCGGCGAGCTCCTCGAGCGCGGCACCCGGGTGATCGACCTCTCCGCGGACTTCCGCCTGCGCGACGCCGAGGAGTGGGCGGAGTGGTATGGCCAGCCCCACGGGGCGCCGGCGCTGCTCGGCGAGGCGGTCTACGGCCTGCCGGAAGTGAACCGCGACAGGATCCGCGAGGCCCGGCTGATCGCCGTGCCCGGCTGCTATCCCACCGCCGTCCAGCTCGGCCTGCTGCCGCTGCTCGAGGCCGGCCTTATCGATGCGGACCATGTCATCGCCGACTGCAAGTCAGGGGTCACCGGCGCCGGACGCGGCGCCAAGGTACCCTCGCTGCTGGCCGAGGCCAGCGAGTCGATGAAGGCCTATGGTGCCGCTGGCCACCGCCACCTGCCGGAGATCCGCCAGGGCCTGGGCGATGCGGCCGGCGGCCCGGTGGGGCTGACCTTCGTGCCCCACCTGACCCCGATGATCCGCGGCATCCATGCCACCCTCTACGGGCGGCTCACGGGCGAGCCGGGGGACCTGCAGGCGCTGTTCGAGCGGCGCTTCGCCGACGAGCCCTTCGTCGATGTCATGCCCGCCGGCAGCCACCCGGAGACCCGCAGCGTCAAGGGCGCCAACCTCTGCCGCATCGCCGTGCACCGCCCCGGCAACGGCGACACCGTGGTGGTGCTGGCGGTGATCGACAACCTGGTCAAGGGCGCCTCCGGCCAGGCGATCCAGAACCTCAACCTGATGTTCGGTTTCGCCGAGGACGCCGGCCTCGCCGCCCCGGCGCTGATGCCCTGATCCCACTCACCGTCTCCCCCGGCAAAAGTTGACCAATTTGCTGGGGATTGGGGATAATGACCGGTCGAATTGTCCATTTCCCTCAAGGGAGCTCTCCATGAGCGGTGCCGAATCCTTTGTTCCCACGCCCCTGCTGCTCTCCGACAGCGCCCGGACGCGGCTCCAGTCGCTGATCGAGGAGGAGGGCAACAGCCACCTCAAGCTGCGGGTCTACGTGACCGGCGGCGGCTGCTCGGGCTTCCAGTACGGCTTCGATTTCGCCGAGGAGGTCGCCGAGGATGACACCGTGATCGAGTTCGGCGAGGTGGCCCTGGTGGTCGATCCGCTCTCCTACCAGTACCTGGTCGGCTCCACGGTGGACTTCGAGGAGGGGCTCGCCGGCGCCCGCTTCCTGGTGCAGAACCCCAACGCCACCACCACCTGCGGCTGTGGCGCCTCCTTCATGGTGTGATCGCTTCCCGCGTAGCGCTGACAGCCCCGACTTGACGCTCTGGGGGATTCTCGCCAAGGTTGAAAAGGCGAATCCCATCAGAAAATACCCAAGAACGGGGAGTCTCATGAAAGCATCCACCTGCGCTTCACCGCGGCTGAAGCAATCCACGCTGGCCGCCGCCCTGGCACTCGGCCTTGGCATGTCCGCCTCGGCCAGCGCCCAGAATCCCACCGTCAATGTCGTCACCGACCCGAGCTTCGTGCCCTTCGAGATGATGGATCCCGAAACCGGCGAGATGATCGGCTTCGACATGGACATGATCAACGAACTCGCCGAGCGTGCCGGGTTCGAGATCAACCTGACTACCATGGAGTTCGCCGGCATCATCCCGGCCGTGCAGACCGGCAGCCAGGAGATCGCCATCGCCGGCGTGACCATCACCGAGGAGCGCGCCGAGATCGTCGACTTCTCGGATCCCTACTACGACTCCGGCCTGCGCATCATCGTGCGTGCCGACAACGACAGCGTCGAGACCCTCGAGGACCTCGAGGGCCTGTCCGTGGCCACCCGCATCGGCTCCACCAGCTACGACTTCCTCCAGGAGAACCTGGGCGACACGGCAGACATCACCCCCTACCCGGGCAACAGCGACATGTACATGGCGCTGCTCGGCCGCAACGTCGATGCCGCCTTCTACGATGCCCCCAACGTGGCCTACTTCTCCCAGACCCGCGGCGAAGGCCGCACCAAGGTGGTGGGGCCGCTCTACGAGGGGCAGCAGTACGGCATCGTCTTCCACAAGGGCAGCCAATGGGTCGAGCCGGTCAACGAGGCGCTCGCCGAGATGCGCGAGGACGGCACCTACGCCGAGCTCTATGAGAAGTGGTTCGGCGAGGCACCCGAGGAAGACTGAGTTCCCGATGTGCCCTGAACCTCCCGCCATGGCGGGATGACCAGCGGGGCCGGGCGGTATTGCCTCCCGGCCCCGCGTCGTTTCCAGCTATCCCGGAGAGACGCCCGTGGAAGTGACCTTTCAATTCGACTGGGCGGCCGCGTTCCGCTCGATTCCCCACCTGCTGCCGGGCATTCCCTGGACCCTGCTGATCTCCTTCGGCGGGCTGGCCATCGGGTTCGTCATCGGCATCGTCTTCGGCCTGATGCGGATCAGCCCGTCGCGCCTGCTGCGCCTGCCGGCCATCGTCTACATCGAGGTGTTCCGCGGCACCCCCATCCTGGTGCAGGTGCTGTTCATCTTCTATGGCCTGCCCCAACTGCTGGGCGGCCCCATCAACGCCCTGACCGCCGGCATCGCCGCCATCGCGGTCAACTCCGGCGCCTACATCTCCGAGGTGGTGCGCGGCGGGGTGCAGTCCATCGAGCGCGGCCAGCGCGAGGCCTCGCTGTCGCTGGGGCTCTCCCGCACCCAGGCCTTCCGCTACGTGATCTGGCCCCAGGCCTTCCGCCGCATGATCCCGCCGCTGGGCAACCAGGGGATCATCAGCATCAAGGACACCTCGCTGTTCTCGGTGATCGGCGTCGGCGAGCTGGTCCGCCAGGGGCAGATCTACATCGCCACCACCTTCACCGCCCTGGAGGTCTACTTCATGGTGGCGCTGATGTACCTGGCCATCACCTGGAGCCTGTCGCTGCTGCTGCGTCAGCTCGAGAAACGCGGCCTGGTCGGCCAATGAGGGGGAGCCCACGCATGACACAGAACGAGAACTCGACCGCTCCCATCGTTCGCATGGAGAAGGTCAACAAGCACTTCGGCAGCCTGCACGTGCTCCAGGACATCAACCTCGAGGTGGCCCCCGGGGAGGTGGTCGTAGTCATCGGTGCCAGCGGCTCCGGCAAGTCGACGCTGATCCGCTGCATCAACGGGCTGGAGGAGTTCCAGGACGGTCATATCGAGGTAGACGGCAACGAGCTCACCCCCCACGGCAAGAGCGGCAAGGCGCTGCAGAAGATCCGCACCGAGGTGGGCATGGTGTTCCAGCAGTTCAACCTCTTCCCGCACCTCAGCGTGCTCGACAACGTCATCCTGGCGCCCATGAAGGTGCGCGGCTGGAGCCGGGCCGACGCCGTGGAGACGGCCCAGCGGCTGCTGGAACGGGTCGGCATCAGCGACCAGGCCGCGAAGTACCCCAGCCAGCTCTCCGGCGGCCAGCAGCAGCGGGTAGCGCTGGCCAGGGCGCTGGCCATGGAGCCGCGGCTGATGCTCTTCGACGAGCCCACCTCGGCACTTGATCCGGAGATGATCGGCGAGGTGCTGGATGCCATGCGCGAGCTGGCGCGGGAGGGCATGACCATGATCATCGTCACCCACGAAATGGGCTTCGCCCGGGAGGTGGCCGACCGGGTCATCTACATCCACAAGGGGGAGATCGCCGAGGAGGCACCGCCCGAGAAGATCTTCGACAGCCCCGAGGACGAGCGCACCCGCAGCTTCCTCGCACGCGTCCTCAAGCACTGACCCCCGCTCGAACGCCGCCGCATCGGGCCCTGTCGACTGCGACAGGGCCTTTTTTGTGCCTGTGGACAAGAGATCGGCCCGATATCGCGATAATGCCCCAGGGCCCCCATGGCAGAGGCGTTGTGGACATCCAGGGGCGGTTGTTCACAGCCACGGGCACAAGCCTTGTAGCCGCCGGTGGACAAGCCGTGCAGCCTTCGCGCTGTGGACAGGTCGCGATTCCATCCACAGGCTCCGCCGTCTCCCTCCGCAGGCAGTCACCCGCTTGTCCTGGCTTTGGTCAACAATGCATCCTGTTGATAAATATAGGACTTAACCAGTTATCCACGGAAACTGTCCACACCAGTAGTAACAACTACAACAGAACTTCTCTCTTTATACTCTGTTT
The DNA here is from genome assembly GCF_024206005.1 of Halomonas sp. 3H. Classification (NCBI taxonomy): domain Bacteria; kingdom Pseudomonadati; phylum Pseudomonadota; class Gammaproteobacteria; order Oceanospirillales; family Halomonadaceae; genus Halomonas; species Halomonas sp. 3H. The sequence goes on along the minus strand of NZ_CP100360.1, from coordinate 3,881,468 downwards.
TAACTGATAGGGAACCGGGCGAGGTGGAGACCCGAAATCGGCATGTGGAAAACCCTGACGATTACCCACAGGGGGTTTATACTGGCGGGCTGATTTCACCCTGACCGCGAGACAGGCGCCCCGGCGCCAACGAGGTGCACCTTGGATTACCCCGACCGCTTTGACGTCATCGTCATCGGCGGTGGCCATGCGGGAACCGAAGCCGCCCTGGCCTCCGCCCGCATGGGCTGTCAGACCCTGCTGCTGACCCACAACATCGAGACCCTGGGCCAGATGTCCTGCAATCCCGCCATCGGCGGCATCGGCAAGAGCCACCTGGTCAAGGAGATCGATGCGCTGGGCGGTGCCATGGGCGTTGCCACCGACCTGGGTGGCATCCAGTTCCGCGTGCTCAATGCCCGCAAGGGGCCAGCGGTGAGGGCGACCCGGGCCCAGGCCGATCGCGTTCGCTACAAGGCAGCCATCCGCGGCATGCTGGAGAACCAGCCCAACCTGACGCTGTTCCAGCAGGCCGCCGGCGACCTGGTCGTCGAAGGCGACACGGTTCGCGGCGTGGTCACCGAGACCGGCATCCGCTTCCTCGGCGAGACCGTGGTGCTGTGCACCGGCACCTTCCTCGGCGGGGTGATCCACATCGGGCTCGACCAGAGCCGCGGGGGCCGTGCCGGCGACCCGCCCTCCAATCGCCTGGCCGAGCGCCTGCGGGCCCTGCCGTTTCGGGTCGATCGGCTCAAGACCGGCACTCCGCCGCGGCTGGATGCCCGGAGCCTCGACTTCTCGCTCCTCGAGGAGCAGCCCGGTGATACCCCGACCCCGGTGATGTCCTTCCTGGGCAACCGTGCGCAGCATCCCCGGCAGGTGAGCTGCCATATCGCCCACACCAACGAGCGCACCCACGAGATCATCCTCGCCAACCTCGACCGTTCGCCCATGTACTCTGGCGTGATCGAGGGGGTCGGTCCGCGATACTGCCCCTCCATCGAGGACAAGGTGCACCGCTTCGCCGACAAGGCGAGCCACCAGGTGTTCGTCGAGCCCGAGGGGCTGGACACCCACGAGCTCTACCCCAACGGCATCTCCACCTCGCTGCCCTTCGACGTGCAGCTGCAGGTGGTGCGCTCGATCAAGGGGCTGGAGAACGCCCACATCACCCGCCCCGGCTATGCCATTGAGTACGACTTCTTCGACCCGCGGGACCTGAAGCACTCGCTGGAGACGAAATTCATCCACAACCTGTTCTTCGCCGGGCAGATCAACGGCACCACCGGCTACGAGGAGGCCGGCGCCCAGGGACTGCTGGCCGGACTCAATGCCGCCCGTCGGGCCAAGGACCTGGAGGCCTGGTGCCCCCGTCGGGACGAGGCCTACCTGGGCGTGCTGGTGGACGACCTGATCACCCTGGGGACGAAGGAGCCCTACCGCATGTTCACCTCGCGGGCCGAGTACCGCCTGCTGCTGCGCGAGGACAATGCCGACCTGCGCCTCACCGAGGCCGGCCGCGAGCTGGGCCTGGTGGATGACACCCGCTGGGCCGCCTTCAGCGATAAGCGCGAGGCCATCGAGCGGGAGAGCGCCCGGCTCAGGGCCAGCTGGGTCCAGCCGGGCAGCGCGGCGGCGGCCTCCGTCGAGGAGAAGACCGGCAAGCCGCTGGCCCGGGAGTACAGCCTGATGGACCTGCTCAAGCGCCCGGAACTCGGCTATGGCGACCTGGCCGGCCTCATCGGCGAGCCGGTGGAGGACGAGGCGGTGGCCGAGCAGGTGCAGATCCAGGCCAAGTACCAGGGCTACATCGATCGCCAGCAGGACGAGATCGACCGGCTCAAGCGCCACGAGGCCATGCCGCTGCCCGAGGACCTGGACTACCGGCATGTCGAGGGGCTCTCCCACGAGATTCGCCAGAAGCTCGCCGAGGCTCGCCCCGAGACCCTGGCTCAGGCCTCGCGCATCTCCGGGGTCACCCCGGCGGCCGTCTCGATCCTGCTGATCCACCTCAAGAAGCGCCGCCTGCTCGATGACCAGAAGGCGGCCAGCGCATGACGGCAGTGGAGCCGGCCGTCGCCGCGCGTCTCGACCAGGGCCTCGAACGCCTCGCCATTCCCGTCGATGCCGAACAGCGCCGCCGCCTGCTGGCGCTGCTCGCGCTGTTGCACAAGTGGAACCGCGCCTATAACCTCACCGCGATACGGTCGCCCGAGGAGATGGTCTCCCGCCACCTGCTCGACAGCGCCGCCGTGCTGCCCCATATCGCCGGACCGACGCTGCTCGACGTGGGCGCGGGCCCGGGGCTGCCGGGACTGGTGCTGGCGATCCTCAGGCCGGAGGTGGCGGTCACCCTGCTCGACAGCAACGGCAAGAAGGTGCGCTTCCAGCGGCAGGCCGTGATGGAGCTGGGGCTGGCCAACGTCACCCCGGTGCAGGCCCGGGTCGAGGCGTTCTCGGGACAGTTCGACCAGGTCATCTCGCGCGCCTTCGCCAGCCTGGGTGACTTCGTCTCGCTGACGCTGCCCCTGGTGGCCCCCGGCGGACAGTGGCTGGCCATGAAGGGCCCGGCGGTGGAGGATGAGCTGGCCGGCGTGCCGGATGAGGTCGTGCCGGTGGCCCGACACACGCTGACGGTCCCCTACGATGTCGGCAGTCGGCTGCTGGTGATCCTGGAGCGCCAGGCTGACCCCCGGGCTCGCCCGTGAGATGTTCGCTCGTGGGGAGCACCGAATGACAATCCGTGTTTCCCAGCAAGGGAGTTGCCCGTGACCAAGATCATCGCCTTGACCAATCAGAAGGGGGGGGTCGGCAAGACCACCACCGCCGTCAATCTCGCCGCCAGCCTGGCGGCGCTGGATCGTCGCGTGCTGCTGGTCGACCTGGATCCCCAGGGCCATGCCACCATGGGCAGCGGGGTGGACAAGCACGAGCTCGAGGGCAGTGTGCTGGACGTGCTGCTGGGCGACCGGGCCGCCGCGGAGGTGATCCTCGACTGCCCCGAGGCGGGCTACACCCTGCTGCCCGGCAACGGCGACCTCACCGCTGCCGAGGTGGCGCTGCTGGATCGCGAGGCCGGTCGCGAGCGCTGCCTCGACCGTGCGCTCACCGATGTCGCCGGCGAGTACGACGTGGTGCTGATCGACTGCCCGCCCTCGCTCAACATGCTGACCGTCAACGGCCTCACCGCGGCCCATGGCGTGCTGATCCCGCTGCAGTGCGAGTTCTACGCGCTGGAGGGGCTCTCGGCGCTGCTCGACACCGTGGAACAGATCAAGGACAGCGTGAACCCCGACCTCGAGGTCTACGGCATCCTGCGTACCATGTTCGATGCCCGCAACAGCCTGACCCGCGACGTCACCAAGCAGCTGCGCGACTATTTCGGCGATACCCTGCTGAAGGCCACCATCCCGCGCAACGTGCGAGTGGCCGAGGCGCCGAGCCACGGCCTGCCGGTGACCAAGTACGCCCGCTTCTCGCGGGGCAGCCAGGCGCATCGGGTGCTGGCCAAGGAGCTGATCCGCCGACTGTCGCTGTAGGCCGGGTGGATCCTGCTGTAACCGCTGTGATGAGGGAATGTCGATGACGCGTAAACGCGCCCTGGGACGTGGACTGGATGCCCTGATCGGTGCCGGTGCCCGTCGCCGCGAGAGCCTGGACCTGCCCGAGATCGCCATCGAGGGGGACGAGGAGGCGCCGGTCGCGCAGGCCCCCGATGTCGGCGAACGCCTGGAGCGCCTGCCGCTGGGCCAGCTCTCCCGGGGCAAGTACCAGCCGCGCCGCGATATCCAGCCCGAGGCGCTGGAGGAGCTGGCCGACTCGATCCGTGCCCAGGGGGTGATGCAGCCCATCGTGGTGCGCCCCAGCGGCGAGGACCGCTACGAGATTATCGCCGGGGAGCGGCGCTGGCGTGCCGCCCAGCTGGCCGAGCTGGACACCATCCCGGCGGTGATCCGCGAGGTCAGCGACGAGGTGGCCCTGGCCCTGGCGCTGATCGAGAACATCCAGCGCGAGAACCTCAACCCGGTGGAGGAGGCGCTGGCGCTCAAGCGGCTGCTGGAGGAGTTCGCGCTCACCCAGCAGCAGGTGGCCGACGCGGTGGGCAAGTCCCGCGCCCAGGTCGCCAACCTGCTGCGCCTGCTGGCGCTGGACCCCGAGGTGCAGACCCTGCTCGAGCGCGGCGACCTGGACATGGGCCACGCCCGGGCGCTGCTGGCGCTCTCCGGGGCGAAGCAGCGCCGCGCGGCCCACGAGGTGGTCAACAAGGACCTCACCGTCCGCGACACCGAGGCGCTGGTCAAGCGCCTCGCCGCGGGGGAGCCGAAGAAGGCCGAGAAGGCGGCGCCCAGCCCCGACGTGGCCCGCCTGGAGACCCGTCTGGGCGAGCTGCTCGGCGCCCCGGTGAAGATCCAGCACGGACGTGGTGGCAAGGGTCGCCTGACCATCCGCTATGCCAGTCTCGACGAGCTGGACGGCATCCTCGAGCACATCCAGTGACGCTGCGCGGCTCCGCGACCTGTCGACAATCTCTGCACCTTTGGTCGAAATGTGACCGTCGCAGGGGGCAAATAGGCGTGACGTCGGTTGAAGGCCCGGGGGGGCTTCCCTATAATCCGCGGTGGTTTGCCTGCGCCCTCCGGGATGCAGCGGGGCGGTTCGACTGACGTGGGCAGCGGGATCGGCAACCGACGCGGAACCTCGCCCGCCCGGCGACGCCCACCCCTTCGGCGCCTGCTGGCGCTACAGGGAGCCATGGTGCTGGCGGTGACCCTGCTGGCGGCGGTGGCGGCCGGACCTGCCTCCCTGCTGTCGGCCCTGACCGGAGGGCTGGTCTGCCTGATTCCCCAGGCCTATTTCGTCTGGCGGCTCGGCGGCGTTCGTGGTGGCAGGCGTGCCAGGCAGTATGTGGCGAATTTTTACCGCGCGGAGGCGGGAAAGTTCGGTTTGACGGTGGCACTGTTCGTGATGGTGTTCGTCACAGTACCCCCCTCAAACCCGATTTTTTTCTTCAGCGCATATGTGGCGGCTCAACTCATGCACTGGCTGGCTCCCTGGCTGCTGCGTGAACGGCCGACCCCCTGAACCGAGGTAAGCACCGCATGGCAGCAGGCAATGAAGTCACGGCGACGTATTACATACAGCACCACCTCCAGAACCTGACCTTCGGCTATCACCCGCAGAACGGCTGGTCCCTGGCCAGCACGTCCGCCGAGGCCACCGAGATGGGCTTCTGGGCGATCCACCTGGATACCATGGGCTGGTCCATCGCCATGGGGGCGCTGTTCATCTGGCTGTTCCGCAAGGCCGGGCGCATGGCCACCACCGGTGTGCCGGGCGGGTTGCAGAACGCCGTCGAGATGGTCGTCGAGTTCATCGAGAACCTCACCCGCTCCGCCTTCCACGGCAGGAATCCGGTCATCGCCCCGCTGGCGCTGACGCTGTTCATGTGGATCCTGCTGATGAACACCCTCAAGATCATTCCGGTGGACTACTTCCCCGAGCTCTTCGCGCGCCTGGGCGTCGAGTACATGAAGATCGTCCCGACCACCGATCCCAACGCCACCCTGGGCATGGCCCTGGGCGTGTTCTTCCTGATCATCTACTACAGCATCAAGGTCAAGGGGGCCGGCGGCTTCGCCAAGGAGCTCTCGCTGACGCCCTTCAACCACTGGGCGCTGATCCCCTTCAACCTGGTTCTCGAGGTCATCGGCCTGCTGGTCAAGCCGCTGGGCCTCGGTCTGCGACTCTTCGGCAACATGTTCGCCGGTGAGGTCATCTTCATCCTGATCGCCCTGCTGCCCTTCTGGGCCATCTGGCTGCTGGACGTGCCGTGGGCAATCTTCCACATCCTCGTCGTGACTCTGCAGGCCTTCATCTTCACGGTGCTCTCCATCGTGTACCTGAGCGCCGCGCACGAGCACCACTGAGAACCGAGCAACGCTTGCAACTCCATTAACCCGTAACCCCTTGAACCAAAACTTGAAATCAGGAGTACTATCATGGAAATGGTCTACATTGCTGCTGCCATCATCATCGGTCTGGGCGCTCTGGCTACCGGTATCGGCTTCGCCCTGCTGGGCGGCAAGCTGCTCGAGTCCACCGCTCGCCAGCCGGAGCTGGGTGACCAGCTGCAGACCAAGACCTTCATCATGGCCGGCCTGCTCGACGCCGTGCCGATGATCGGTGTCGGTATCGCGATGTACCTGATCTTCGTCGTCGCCGGTTAATGACAGCACCGAGCGCAACGCGCTCGGTTTGCTTGTTTCCGGTCGCCACGAATCAGTCAGAGGTACATCCCTGTGAATATCAACATGACGCTTATCGGGCAGACGATCGCCTTCGCGATCTTTGTCTGGTTTTGCATAAAGTATGTGTGGCCTCCGATCAGCAACGCGCTCCACGAGCGTCAGAAGAAGATCGCCGATGGCCTCGATGCGGCCAGCCGTGCCTCTCGTGACCTCGAGCTCGCCCAGGAGAAGGCGGAAGCCACCCTGCGCGACAGCAAGGATCAGGCCTCCCAGATCCTCGAGCAGGCCCACAAGCGTTCTTCCCAGATGATCGAGGAAGCCCGCGAGCAGGCCCGCGCCGAAGGCGAGCGTCTTGTCGCCAGCGCCCGTGCCGAGATCGAGCAGGAAATCAATCGCGCCAAGGACGAGCTGCGCGCCCAGGTGTCCACCCTGGCGGTCACCGGTGCCGAGCGTGTCCTGGAAGCCTCCATCGACGAGAAGGCCCATCGCAAGCTGCTTGACAAGCTTGCTGCCGAACTGTGAGGAGGTGATCCATGGCGGAAACGTCAACCGTCGCTCGACCCTACGCCAAGGCGGCATTCGAGTACGCACGCGATCACAAGGCGCTGGATGCCTGGTCGGAGTGGCTGGGCAAGGTCGGCATGGTCGTGGCCAGCCAGGACGTGCAGAAGCTGCTCTCCAGCCCCAAGCTTGACGACGAGCGCAAGGTGGCTGTGGTGCTCGAGGTGGCGGACGCCAGCGTCGATGACGCGGCGCGCCGCTTCCTCGATACGCTGAGCGACAAGGGTCGCCTGGCGGCCCTGCCGGCCATCGCCGAACAGTTCGAGCGGCTGCGCGCCGAGCATGAGAAGCGTGTCGACGTCACCGTGGTCTCGGCCTTTGAACTCGACGACAAGCAGCAGCAGAAGCTCGCCGGCGCGCTGAAGAAGCGCCTCAATCGCGAAATCTCCATTACCACTCAGGTGGACCCGACGCTTCTCGGCGGTGTCATCCTGCGTGCCGGCGACACCGTCATCGACGGGTCGGTACGCGGTCGATTGAACCGCCTCTCCGAAGCCCTTTCCGCCTGAGTCTGAGGGACATGGCATGCAGCAACTGAATCCTTCCGAGATCAGCGACATCATCAAGCAGCGGATCGAGAAGCTTGATGTCGCATCCGAAGCCCGTAACCAGGGCACCATCGTCAGCGTCTCCGACGGCATCGTGAAGATTCACGGCCTCGAGGAGGCGATGTTCGGTGAGATGATCGAATTTCCCGGCAGCATCTTCGGCATGGTGCTCAACCTCGAGCGCGACTCCGTGGGTGCCGTGGTGCTGGGCGACTACCTGCAGCTCGAAGAGGGCATGACCGCCCAGTGTACCGGTCGTATCCTCGAGGTGCCGGTGGGCCCCGAGCTCAAGGGCCGCGTGGTGGATGCCCTGGGCAACCCCATCGACGGCAAGGGCGATATCAACGCCAAGCTCACCGATGCGGTGGAAAAGGTCGCCCCGGGCGTCATCACCCGCCAGTCGGTCGACCAGCCGATCCAGACCGGCTTCAAGTCCATCGACGCCATGGTGCCGATCGGTCGTGGCCAGCGCGAGCTGATCATCGGCGACCGCCAGATCGGCAAGTCGGCCATCGCCATCGACGCCATCATCAACCAGAAGGGCAAGGGCGTCACCTGTGTCTATGTCGCCATTGGCCAGAAGCAGTCCACCATCGCCAACGTGGTGCGCAAGCTGGAAGAGCATGGTGCCATGGAGCACACCATCGTGGTTGCCGCCGGCGCTGCCGATCCGGCCCCGATGCAGTTCCTGGCGCCCTATGCCGGCTGCACCATGGGCGAGTACTTCCGCGACCGCGGTGAAGATGCCCTGATCGTCTACGACGACCTGACCAAGCAGGCCTGGGCCTATCGCCAGGTCTCCCTGCTGCTGCGTCGTCCGCCGGGCCGTGAAGCCTATCCGGGTGACGTCTTCTACCTCCACTCCCGCCTGCTGGAGCGTGCGGCACGGGTCAACGTGGATTACGTCGAGAAGTTCACCAACGGCGAAGTGAAGGGCAAGACCGGCTCGCTGACCGCGCTGCCGATCATCGAGACCCAGGGCGGCGACGTCTCGGCCTTCGTGCCGACCAACGTGATCTCCATCACCGACGGTCAGATCTTCCTGGAGACCGACCTGTTCAACTCGGGGATCCGTCCGGCCATCAACGCCGGCCTGTCGGTCTCCCGTGTCGGCGGCTCGGCCCAGACCAAGATCATCAAGAAGCTTGGCGGCGGCGTGCGCCTGGCGCTCGCCCAGTACCGCGAGCTGGCGGCCTTCTCCCAGTTCGCCTCCGACCTGGACGAGTCCACCCGCAAGCAGCTGGAGCATGGCCAGCGCGTCACCGAGCTGATGAAACAGAAGCAGTACTCGCCGCTGTCCGTGGCCGAGATGGGGCTGTCTCTGTATGCCGCCAACGAGGGCCATCTGGATGACGTCGACGTCAGCAAGGTGCTGGACTTCGAGCGTGCCCTGCACGACTTCATGAAGTCCGAGTACGCCGAGCTGCTCGACAAGATCAACCAGTCCGGCGACTACAACGACGAGATCCAGCAAGGGCTGAAAGAGGGTCTCGAGAAGTTCAAGGCCACTCAGAGCTGGTAAGCCTGGAGGCCCGCCCGCCGAGGGCGGGCCCGGGAACTGTCTGAGGGCCACGAACGGAGTAGATCGCTATGGCAGCTGCAAAAGAGATTCGCACCCAGATCGGGAGCATCAAGAACACGCAGAAGATCACCAGCGCCATGGAAATGGTCGCTGCGTCGAAGATGCGCCGGGCACAGGACCTGATGAAGGCCAGCCAGCCCTATGCGCGTCAGATCCGCAACGTCGTTGCCCATATCGCCGATGCCAACCCCGAGTACAAGCACGATTACATGGTCGATCGTGACGTCAAGCGGGTGGGCTATATCGTGGTCTCCACCGACCGCGGCCTGTGCGGTGGCCTGAACGTGAACCTGTTCAAGGCCGTGCTCAAGGACGCGATGGTGCGTCGCGACGAGGGCGCCGAGCTGGACTTCTGTGCCCTGGGCTCCAAGGCCGGCGGCTTCTTCAAGAGCTACGGGGGCAACCTCGTGGCGGCGAAGAGCGGCCTGGGCGAGGCGCCCGAGGTCGAGGACCTGATCGGTAGCGTGAAAGTCATGCTGGATGCGTATGACGAGGGCCGTCTGGACCGCCTCTACGTGGTGTACAACGAGTTCGTCAACACCATGACCCAGAAGCCGGTGGTCCGTCAGCTTCTGCCCCTGTCTCCGGACATGGGCCTCGATGCGCATGACGAGGAAAACAAGCGTCCCGGTAGCTGGGACTACCTGTATGAGCCGGATGCCAAGGCGCTTCTGGATAGCCTGCTGGTTCGTTTCATCGAATCCCAGGTGTACCAGGCGGTGGTCGAGAACGCGGCCTGCGAACAGGCTGCGCGGATGATCGCCATGAAGAATGCCACCGACAACGCCGGCGGCCTGATCGACGACCTGGAGATGATCTACAACAAGGCTCGCCAGGCCGCCATCACCCAGGAGATCTCCGAGATCGTCGGGGGCGCCGCCGCCGTATAGCGCCGGGGAGGGCGCGGCCCTCCCGGCACACAGGCTTCATTTGCAGGTATTTGAGAGGATCGCAAGATGAGCGGACGTATCGTACAAATCATCGGCGCGGTGATTGACGTAGAGTTTCCGCGGGACGACGTTCCCAAGGTCTACGACGCGCTGAACGTCTCGAATGTCGAGACTGTGCTCGAGGTCCAGCAGCAGCTGGGCGACGGCGTGGTGCGCACCATCGCCATGGGCTCCACCGAGGGCCTGAAGCGCGGCATGGAAGTGGTCAACACCGGTGCCGCCATCTCCGTGCCGGTGGGCAAGGAGACCCTGGGTCGCATCATGGACGTGCTGGGTCGGCCCATCGATGAGGCCGGCGACATCGGCGAGCAGGAGCGCATGCCGATCCACCGCAAGGCGCCGAGCTATGCGGAGCAGGCGGCGTCCAACGAGCTGCTCGAGACCGGCATCAAGGTCATCGACCTGGTCTGCCCGTTCGCCAAGGGCGGCAAGGTTGGCCTGTTCGGCGGCGCCGGCGTGGGCAAGACCGTCAACATGATGGAGCTGATCCGCAACATCGCCACCGAGCACAGTGGCTACTCGGTGTTTGCGGGCGTGGGCGAGCGGACCCGTGAGGGTAACGACTTCTACCACGAGATGACCGAATCCAACGTTATCGACAAGGTATCGCTGGTCTACGGTCAGATGAACGAGCCGCCCGGCAACCGCCTGCGCGTAGCCCTGACCGGCCTGACCATCGCCGAGAAGTTCCGCGATGAGGGTCGCGACGTGCTGCTGTTCGTCGACAACATCTACCGCTACACCCTGGCCGGTACCGAGGTGTCCGCACTGCTGGGCCGCATGCCTTCCGCGGTGGGTTACCAGCCGACCCTGGCCGAGGAGATGGGTGTGCTCCAGGAGCGCATCACCTCCACCAAGACCGGCTCGATCACCTCCGTGCAGGCCGTCTACGTGCCCGCGGATGACCTGACCGACCCGTCTCCGGCGACCACCTTCTCGCACCTGGACGCCACCGTGGTACTGGCGCGCTCCATCGCCGAGCTGGGCATCTACCCGGCCATCGACCCGCTGGACTCCACCTCGCGTCAGCTGGATCCGCTGGTCGTCGGCGAGGAGCACTACGACACCGCTCGCGGCGTCCAGAACGTGCTGCAGCGCTACAAGGAGCTCAAGGACATCATCGCGATCCTGGGCATGGACGAGCTGTCCGACGAGGACAAGCTGGCCGTGTCCCGGGCGCGGAAGATCCAGCGCTTCCTGTCGCAGCCGTTCTTCGTGGCCGAGGTGTTCACCGGGTCGCCCGGCAAGTACGTGTCCCTCAAGGACACCATCCGCGGCTTCCAGGGCATCCTCAACGGCGAGTATGACGAGCTGCCGGAACAGGCCTTCTACATGGTCGGCACCATCGACGAGGCCGTCGAGAAAGCCAACCAGATGAAGTAAGGCTTTCCACCAGGGGGACTTCGCTATGGCGAACAGCTTCAAGTGCAACATCGTGAGCGCCGAGGCGTCGGTCTTTTCCGGCGAGGTCGAGCAGGTTATCGCCGCCGGCATGATGGGCGACCTGGGCATCCTCCCGGGGCATGCTCCGCTGCTGACCGAGCTCCAGCCTGGCCCGATCCGCGTGATCCACGACGGTGGGCGTGAGGAGAACTACTATGTCTCGGGCGGCTTCCTGGAAGTGCAGCCCGACGTGGTGACCATCCTCGCCGATGCCGCATCGCGCGCCAGGGACCTGGACGAGGCCTCCGCCGAGGAGGCCCGACAGCATGCGCTGAAGGCGTTCAACGACAAGTCCGCGGAACTGGATTACACCCGTGCCGCGGCCGAGCTCGCCGAAGCCGTGGCGCAGCTGCGTACCATCCAGCAGCTGCGCAAGAAGGCCGGCAAGGGCTGAGACCGCCCTTCGCCGTGCCACGACGCCCCCCGCCCCCTGTCGCTAGCCAGGGGTCGGGGGGCGTTTTCTTCTCTGCTATCATCGAACCGGTCACGCCCTGACCACCCCTTTCTCCCATCTCGGCGCGCTTCGCCTCGCGGCGTCAGGAGGATGCCATGTCGCTGAACGAGACCCTGCAGGAACACAAGGACACGCTGCTGGCGGCGCTGGCCGATGCGCATCACGAGCGCCTCGGCGAGCTGCTCCCCGAGCTGCGGTCGGCGGACATCGCCGAGATCCTCGAGGAGATCCTCGAGGAGGACGACGACCTGCCGATCGCCCAGGCCCTGCTGGAGTGCCTGCCGCTGGAGCGGCGGGCCAACGTGCTGGGTTACCTGCCGGGGGAGGAGCAGCTCGAGATCACCGAGGCGATGCCCGACGAGGCGCTGCTGCTGCTGCTCGAGGAGATGGGCTCCGACGAGCGTACCGACCTGTTCAAGGTACTGGACGAGGATCGTCGCGAGGCGCTGCTGCGGCGCATGGCGCGCCAGGAGCGCGAGGACCTCAAGCGCCTGGCCAGCTACGAGGAGGGGACCGCCGGGGCGATCATGACCTCGGACTACGTGGCGATCCCCAGCGGCATGACCGTCTCCCAGGCGATGATGCGGGTGCGCCAGACGGCACCGGATGCCGAGACCGTCTACCAGCTCTACATCATCGACGCCGAGGGGCGCCTGGCCGGCACCCTGTCGCTGCGCCAGCTGATGGTGGCGCGCCCGGGGGCGAAAGTCGACGACATCATGATCAAGGACGTGATCAGCATGGTCGTCGATGCGGAGCAGGAGGAGGTGGCCCGGATCGTGGCCCGCTACGACCTGCTGGCGCTGCCGGTGGTGGATGCCGACGAGCGCTTGATCGGCATCGTCACCCACGACGACGCCATGGACGTGGCCGAGGAGGAGGCCACCGAGGACTTCCACAAGGGCATGTCCATCGGCCAGCTGGAGGATGGCGTCAGCCGGGTGCCGCTGTGGAGCCTCTACCGCAAGCGGGTGACCTGGCTGGTGCTGCTGGTGTTCGCCAACCTCTTCTCCGGGGCCGGTATCGCCTACTTCGAGGAGACCATCGCCGCCCAGGTGGCGCTGGTGTTCTTCCTGCCGCTGCTGATCGGCAGCGGCGGCAACGCCGGCGCCCAGGCCGCTACCCTGATGGTGCGCGGCATGGCCACCGGCGACGTCGGGGTCAAGGACTGGGGCACGCTCCTGGGCCGCGAGCTGCTGGTGGCCGGCTCCCTGGGCCTGACCATGGCCCTGGCCGTGGCGCCCATCGGGGTGATGCGCGGCGGCGAGGCGGTGGCCATGGTGGTGGCCATGAGCATGGTGACCATCGTGCTGTTCGGCAGCCTGCTGGGCATGTGCCTGCCCTTCCTGCTCGACCGCCTGGGCTGGGACCCGGCCACCGCCTCGGCGCCGCTGGTGACCACCCTGATCGACGCCTCGGGGGTGCTGATCTACTTCAGCATCGCCACGGCGATCCTGACCGGGGTCTGATTGACGGGTCTCGCTCGTGCCGGGCAGCGGCCACCGTTCGGTGGCCCTGTCGTCGGGGCGGACAAGGCCATGGGGGATGTGTATGCTCTGCGCGTCGCCTGCGCGGAGCATGCGTCTCCACACTCTTGACGGGAAGCCCCCATGGATTGGCTACAGGTCGTCGTACTCTCCATCGTCCAGGGACTGACGGAGTTCCTGCCCATCTCCAGCTCCGCCCACCTGATCCTGGTGCCGGTGCTCACGCCCTGGAACGACCAGGGGCTGGCCTTCGACGTGGCGCTGCATATCGGCAGCCTGTCGGCGGTGGTGCTCTACTTCCGCCAGGAGCTTGTGCGCATGGCCGTGAGCTGGGCCGGCTCCCTGCGCGGCGCTGGCATGGACGACGATGCCAGGCTGGCGTGGGGCGTGCTGCTGGCGACCCTGCCGGTCTGCGTGTTCGGGCTGGCCTTTCGCGACGCCATCGAGGTGGGCATGCGCTCGCCGCTGATCATCGCCGGCGGCCTGATCGGCTTCGGGCTGGTGCTGGGCTATGCGGACTGGCGCCATCGCGTCGGGCGCAGCGAGTACCAGCTGCGCCTTCGCGACGTGGTGCTGATCGGCCTGGCCCAGGCCCTGGCGCTGATCCCCGGCACCTCGCGCTCCGGCATCACCATCACCGCGGCGCTGCTGCTGGGCATGAGCCGGGAGGGCGCGGCGCGCTTCTCCTTCCTGCTGTCGATCCCGGTGATCGTGCTGGCCGGTGGCCTCGAGGTCATCGGCCTGGTTCAGGAGGCCGCGACGGTCGACTGGTCCGCCGTCGTGGTGGGGACCCTGCTCTCCGGCGTCAGCGCCTATCTCTGCATCCACTACTTCCTGGTCGTCATCAAGCGCGTCGGCATGCAGCCCTTCGTGGTCTACCGCCTGCTGCTCGGCGCCTGGCTGCTGTGGCTGTTCTGGTAGCCGCCGCCATCAACCGTCACGGAGTGCCTGTCATCATGAAGTCCCTGCGTCTCGTTGCCCTGCCGCTCCTCCTGGGGCTCTCGCTGCTGCTGGCCGGCTGCTCGGAGAGCGACCGCCCCCTCGACTCCCCGGTGCGCCTGGAGGGGGCGATCTTCGGCAGCTTCTACCAGGTGACCCTCGCCGACCCGCTGACCCAGGGGCAGGCCCTGGCGCTGGAGGAGGGGATCCTCGAGGTGCTCGAGGCCGTCGATGCCGGCATGTCGATCTACCGCGAGGACTCCGAGCTCTCGGCCTTCAACCAGGCACCGGTCGGCGAGTGGCAGCCGCTCTCCGACGAGCTGATCGAGGTGCTGGCCATCAGCCAGGCGGTGGCCGAGGCCAGCGACGGTGCCTTCGACACCACCATCGGCGCCCTGGTCAACCTGTGGAGCTTCGGCGCCGAGGCGCGGCCCCGGGAGGTGCCGGATGACGCGACCCTCGAGGCCCGCCTGGCCCAGGTCGGCTTCGATGCGGTGGAGGTCGACCCGGACGCCCTGCAGGCGCGACGGCTGCGCGACCTGCACGTCGACCTGGGCGGCGTGGCCAAGGGGCATGCCACCGACCGGGTGGGGGAGTTCCTGGAGGGCGAGGGGATCGAGCACTACCTGGTCAACCTGGGAGGCGACCTGCGGGTGCGGGGCTACCGGGACGCCGAGCAGGCACCCTGGCGGATCGGCATCGAGGCACCGCTGGAGGATCGCCAGGAGGCCCGCCACGTGGTGCCGCTGCACGACATCACGGTGGCCACCTCCGGCGACTATCGCAACTACTTCGAGCAGGATGGCCGGCGCTTCTCCCACACCCTCGACCCGCGCACCGGGCGACCCATCACCCATCGGCTGGCCTCGGTGACGGTGGCCCACCCCTCCAACGCCTGGGCGGATGCCTGGGCCACGGCGCTGATGGTGCTCGGCGAGGAGGCGGGCATGGCCCTGGCCCGCGAGCAGGAGCTCAGCGTGCTGATGATCGTGCGCGAGGAGGAGGGCGCCTGGAGCAGCCGCGTCAGCCCCGCCTTCGTCGAACGGTTCGGCGAGGCGCTGGTGGCGGAGCTGGGCCTGGAGGTCCAGTGAGACGACGGGGCTCGGTGCCGGCGGCTCGATGAATGGAGTGACGGCCCCGCACCCCCTAGAATGATGTGATCGACGATGATGGACAAGGAGTCATGATGACGCTGGACGTGGTGATTCTCGCGGCGGGCCAGGGGACCCGGATGCGTTCGACCCTCCCCAAGGTGCTGCACCGCCTGGCCGGCAAGCCCATGGTGCGCCATGTGATCGATACCGCCCGCGGCCTCGCCGCCGAGCGGACCCACGTGGTGGTCGGCCACGGCGCCGAGAAGGTGCGCGAGGCCCTGGCCGACTGCGAGGTGCGCTTCGCGCTCCAGGCCGAGCAGAAGGGCACCGGCCACGCGGTGGCCCAGGCCCTGGAGGGGCTGGGCGACGGCAAGGTGCTGGTGCTCTACGGCGACGTGCCGCTGACACGCCGCGAGACCCTGGCGACGCTGCTCGAGGGGGTCGACGACGACCACCTGGGGCTGCTGACCGTGACCCTGGAGGATCCCACCGGCTACGGGCGCATCCTGCGCAACGCCGCGGGCGAGGCGGTGGCGATCGTCGAGCACAAGGATGCCTCCGAGACCGAGCGCGCGGTGCGCGAGTGCAACACCGGCATCATGGCCATGACCGCCGCCCAGCTCCGCCGCTGGCTGCCGCGCCTCTCCGCCGACAACGCCCAGGGCGAGTACTACCTCACCGACATCATCGCGATGGCCGCCGCCGAGGGGGTTAAGATCGCCACCGTCCAGCCGGCCAACGCGCTTGAGGTCGAGGGGGTCAACAATCGCCTGCAGATGGCGCGGCTCGAGCGGGCCCACCAGCGGACCCAGGCCGAGCGGCTGATGACCGATGGGGTGGCGCTGCTCGACCCGGCGCGGATCGATGTCCGCGGCACCCTGACCTGCGGCCACGATGTGGAGATCGATGTGGGCTGCGTCTTCGAGGGGGACGTGGAACTCGGCGAAGGGGTACGCATCGGCCCCCACTGCGTGATCCGTGACAGCCATATCGGTGCCGAGGCGGTGGTCGAGGCGCACAGCGTGATCGAGGGTGCCGTGGCGGCCGGCCGCAACCGCATCGGTCCCTTCGCCCGGCTGCGCCCCGGGACTCGCCTGGCGGTGGGTGCCAAGGTGGGCAACTTCGTCGAGACCAAGAACGTCGAGGTGGGCGAGGGCAGCAAGATCAACCACCTGAGCTATGTGGGCGATGCCCGGCTGGGCCGCGACGTCAACGTCGGGGCGGGCACCATCACCTGCAACTACGACGGCGCCAACAAGCACCGTACCGAGATCGGCGACGATGCCTTCATCGGCTCCAACAGCGCCCTGGTGGCCCCGGTCAGCGTCGGTCGGGGCGCCACCGTGGGGGCGGGCTCCACCATCAGCAAGGACGTGGCGGACAATGCCCTGGCGGTGTCGCGGGGACGACAGATCAGCAAGCCCGACTGGCCGCGGCCCGGCAAGCAGGACGACTGAGGAGAGAAGACATGTGTGGAATCGTGGGTGCCGTTGCCGAGCGCAACGTGGAAGGCATTCTTCTCGAGGGGCTGAAGCGGCTCGAGTATCGCGGCTACGACTCGGCGGGCATGGCCATACAGTCTCCCGAGGGAGCGCTGCAGCGGCGCCGTGCCGTCGGCAAGGTGGCGGCCCTCGAGGAGCGCCTGGCGACCGAGCCGCTGCCCGGCCGCTGCGGCATCGCCCATACCCGCTGGGCGACCCATGGCCGCCCCAGCGAGGCCAATGCCCACCCCCACCAGTCCGGCGAGCGCCTGGCGGTGGTGCACAACGGCATCATCGAGAACCATGAGGCGCTGCGCCGCGAGCTGGTCGCCGAGGGCTACCGCTTCGACTCCGAGACCGACACCGAGGTGGTGGCCCACCTGGTGGCGCGGGAGCTCGGCCGCGACGGCGACCTGCTGGCCGCCGTGCAGCGCACCCTGGCACGCCTGGACGGCGCCTATGCGCTGGGCGTGGTCAGTGCCGACGAGCCCGACGTCATCGTCGGCGCCCGCAAGGGCAGCCCGCTGGTGGTCGGGGTGGGCATCGGCGAGGCCTTCCTGGGCTCCGACCCGCTGGCCCTGCTGCAGGTCACCGACCGCTTCCTCTACCTCCGCGAGGGCGACGTGGTGCGCCTCTCGGCGGGGGGGCGCATCGAGGTCTTCGATGCCGCGGGTACCCCCGTCGAGCGCGAGGTGCAGACCTTCGAGCACGGCGATGGCGCCGCCAGCAAGGGGGACTATCGCCACTTCATGCTCAAGGAGATCCACGAGCAGCCGGCGGTGATCGCTGCGGCGCTGGAGGGGCGCCTGGGCGAGCGCTCGGTGCTGGTGGAGAGCTTCGGGCCCGACGCCGAGGCACTGTTCGGTCGCGTCCGCCAGATCCACATCGTCGCCTGCGGCACCAGCTACCATGCCGGCATGGTGGCCCGCTACTGGCTGGAGCGCTTCGCCGGGGTGCCGGTGCAGGTGGAGGTCGCCTCGGAGTATCGCTACCGCCAGGTGGTGGTGCCCGAGGGCACCCTGTTCGTCACCCTCTCCCAGTCCGGCGAGACCGCCGATACCCTGGCGGCGCTGCGCTTCGCCCGGGAGCGGGGCTACCTCGCCAGCCTGGCGATCTGCAACGTGCCGGGCAGTTCGCTGGTGCGCGAGTCCGATCTGACCCTGATGACCCAGGCCGGCCCCGAGATCGGCGTGGCCTCCACCAAGGCCTTCACCACCCAGCTCACCGCGCTGATGCTGCTGACCCTGGCGCTGGGGCGTGTCAGGGGGCTCGACGAGGCCGTCCAGGCCGACCTGGTGGCGGCCCTGCGAGGCCTGCCCGGGCTGGTGGAGCGGGTGCTGGCGCTGGACCCCGAGATCGAGGCGCTCTCCATGGCCTTCGCCGAGAAGCACCACGCCCTCTTCCTGGGCCGCGGGGCGCACTTCCCCATCGCCCTGGAGGGCGCGCTGAAGCTCAAGGAGATCTCCTACATCCACGCCGAGGCCTACCCGGCCGGCGAGCTCAAGCATGGCCCCCTGGCGCTGGTGGACAGCGAGATGCCGGTCATCTCCGTGGCACCCAACGACGAGCTGCTCGACAAGCTCAAGTCCAACCTCCAGGAGGTGCGGGCCCGCGGCGGCGAACTGTTCGTCTTCGCCGACGAGCGGGTCGGGATGGCCGAGGAGGAGGGCGTGCATGTGCTGCATCTGCCCCATGTCCACGAGGCGCTGGCGCCGATCCTCTACACCCTGCCGCTGCAGCTGCTCAGCTACCATGTGGCGGTGCTCAAGGGCACCGACGTGGACCAGCCGCGCAACCTGGCCAAGAGCGTGACGGTGGAGTGACGCCTCGCGATGCCGCGCCACGCCTGCACCTCGGCCTGGCCATGTGGGCCAATCCCGAGTGGCGCGGCACCCTCTATCCGCCCCATGGCGGCGGTCTCGAGGAGTATGCGCGGGTGTTCACCACCGTGGAGGGCAATACCACCTTCTACAGCGGGGCGCCGCGGGCGGAGACGGTGGCGGCCTGGGCACGCCAGGCCCCGGCGGATTTCCGCTTCTGCTTCAAGCTGCCGGCGGCGCTGACCCACGAACGCCGCCTGGTCGGCGTGGAGGCGGCGTTCGATGCCTTCCTCGACGCCCTGGCGCCGCTCCATGACCGCCTGGGTCCGCTGATGGTGCAGCTGCCGAGGGATTTCGGCGCGGAGGAGCTCCCTCGGCTGGAAGCCCTGCTGGCGCGCTGGCCCGCGGGAATTCCCTGTGCCGTGGAGGTCCGCCACAGTGAATTCTTCCACAAGGGGGCGGCCGAGACCGCCCTCAACAGATTGTTGATAACTCACGGCGCCGACCGAGTAATGCTCGACGTGCGGCCGCTCTTCTCGACGCCACCCGGCGGTCATCCCGGTCTGCTCCAGGCCCAGCGCGAGAAGCCGAGACGCCCATTACACGTGCTTTCCACGGCAGGCTGTCCGCTGGTGCGCTTCATCGGCCACCTCGATCCGGCGATCAACGAGCGCTATTTCGCACCCTGGATCGAGCGGCTTGGCCTGTGGATAAATCAGGGGAAAACCCCTTTCCTGCTTGTGCATACGCCCGACAATCGCCAGGCCCCGGAGCTCGCTCGGCGACTCCATGCCCGCCTGGCCGAACACTGTTCCCTCCCCCCGCTTGCCGCCTTCCCCGGCGAGGATCAGGCGCGGCTGTTCTGAGCCCTCGACAGGGCGCCGATATCCGGGCCTGCTCATGTAACGGCTTCGGCTGGCCATACGCCGCCTGATCGGATAGTTTTATGCCCCGGAGTGCCATTACCCAGTGATATTCCCGGATTCTGTGCCGATCCCGTGCATTTTCCGTGAGTCTCCGGCACCCGGCGTTCCCGGCTCGGCGCCACCCGGCCCCCGGCCTGCGGGAACGTGACTCGGCAGTGATCCTGCCTGGATCCTGTCATGCTCTGGTCGGTGTCGTGCCACCCACGGCGCCCTGGACGTGGCAACTACAAGCATAAGCCGTCATCGCGCCAGACCGGTCGATGGCGACACGCACAATCAGGGTGATTCATGTCTAAACACGTACATGCACAGTGGTCATCGAAGATGACCTTCGTGCTCGCCGCCGCGGGCTCTGCGGTGGGCCTGGGCAATATCTGGCGGTTCTCCTACATGGTGGGTGACAGCGGTGGCGCGGCCTTCGTGCTCATCTACCTGGCCTGCGTGGCGCTGGTGGGCCTGCCGATCCTGGTGGCGGAGTGGCTGATCGGCCGCCGCGGCCAGGAGAACCCCATCAACGCCATGGCCGACCTGGCCCGCAAGGGCGGGCACCTGCCGGCCTGGGCGCTGGTCGGCGCCAGCGGTGTGCTGGCGGCCTTCCTGATCCTCTCCTTCTACAGCGTGATCGGCGGCTGGTCGCTCTCCTACACCCTGGGTTCCGTCACCGGCCGCTTCACCGGCCAGGATGCCGACGGTACCGGCGCCATCTTCGGCAGCCTGCTGGGCAGTCCCGGCATGCTGACCCTGTGGCACACCGCCTTCATGGCGCTGGTGATCTGGATCGTCGCCCGGGGTGTCACCAAGGGGCTCGAGGGGGCCGTGCGCACCCTGATGCCTGGGCTGGTGGTGCTGCTGATCGTGCTGGTCGGCTACGGCATGACCACCGGGCACTTCGGCGAGGCGCTGGCCTTCATGTTCCGTCCCGACTGGAGCGCGGTCACCGGCGGCGTCGTCCTGGCGGCCATGGGGCAGGCGTTCTTCACCCTGTCGCTGGGCATGGGCATCATGATGGCCTACGGCTCCTACCTGGGGGAGGATGTCAGCCTGATCGGCACCGCGCGCACGGTGATCATTCTCGATACGGTGATCGCCCTGCTGGCCGGCCTGGCGATCTTCCCGATCGTCTTCGCCAACGGCATGAGTCCCGCCGATGGTCCGGGGCTGATCTTCATCAACCTGCCGGTGGCCTTCGGCAACATGACCGGCGGCATGATCCTCGGCCTGATGTTCTTCCTGCTGCTGACCTTCGCGGCGCTGACCTCGGCGATCTCGCTGCTGGAGCCGGTGGTCGAGCTGATGGAGGAGCGCACCCCGCTGTCCCGCGTGGCGGCGACCCTGGTGGGCGGCGCGGCGGTCTGGGCGCTGGGCATCGCGGCGCTGATGTCCTTCAACGTCTGGGACAGCTTCCTGATCTTCGGCCTCAACGTCTTCGACCTGCTGGATACCTTCACCAGCAAGTTCCTGCTGCCGTTGACCGGCCTGGGGGCGATCCTCTTCGTGGCCTGGTGTCTCGACCGTCAGGGGGTGGCGGATGAGCTGGCGCTGTCCGGTGGGCGTGAACGGCTGTGGCACGTCGTGGCGCGCTACGTGGCGCCGATCGGCGTGATCGTGGTGTTCGTCACCGGCCTGCTCTAGGGCCGCTGACCGAGAGGGTGCCACCCCCACTGCTAGCCCCGCCCTGGCGGGGCTCGCGACGTCTGGGTCCCGGTGGCCCGACGGCGGGCCGGGATGTCAGTGCATCTCGTCGTCGACCAGTTCGTCCTCGGGCAACTCGGCGATGTCCCGGGACAGCCGCTTGAACTCCTCGTGGAGCTCGATGCCGCGCCGGGCGCGCAGGTTGCGCTGGGCGGCGGTGCGGGAGCGATGCTCGTGTTCGACGACTTCCATGCTCATGAAGATGTCGAGAAGCTCGCTCTTCAGGGAGGTTAACCGTTCGACATTGCGCATGATCGACTCTCCTGTGCCTTTATCGCGACACTGCAATTCCTACTATAACGCACTTGACAGAATGATGACGTCGTGGGCGTTTCGCCACAACGCTAGGCCAACGCAAGGGCATCGGCCGCCCGGCCGGCCAGAATGCCGCGGCCGGTGCGCATCCCTTCCCGGGTTGGGGCATACTGTAGGCATGTTCCCTCTATCCGACTCGTCGTCTCGCCCGGTTGGCGCGGCGGCCCGCAAGCAAGGAGTTCCCTCGTGAGCCGTGCCCTGTTCGATGAGATGAGGCGTCGCATGGAGCACTTCCGTCGCTCCGAGCAGAAGGTGGCGCGCTTCGTGCTGCGCAACCCCGAGGAAGTCATCCACATGCGCATCGTCGACCTGGCCACCGAGGCCAAGGTCAGCGAGCCCACCGTGGTGCGCTTCTGCCGGGCGCTGGGCTGCAACGGCTTCCAGGACTTCAAGCTCAAGCTGGCCCAGATGCTGGCCACCGGCAGCCAGTTTGCCCAGTTCTCCATGAACGACAGCGACTCGGTGGCGGAATTCTCCCAGAGCATCTTCGACTCCACCGTGGGCACCCTGCTCTCGGTGCGCGACCGCCTCGACAACGAGGCGCTGAGCCGGGCGATCAATGCCCTGGCCATGGCCAATCGGGTGGAGTTCTACGGCTTCGGCGCCTCCGGGGCGGTGGCCTTCGACGCCCAGCACAAGTTCTTCCGCCTGCAGATCTCCACCGCGGCCTATGCCGACCCGCACATGCAGAACATGTCGGCGGTGACCCTCAAGGAGGGCGACGTGGTGGTGGCCATCTCCCAGACCGGTCGCACCCGGGCGCTGGTGGCCAGCGTGCGCCTGGCCCGCGAGGCCGGCGCCACGGTGATCGGCCTCTGCCCCAGCGGCTCCCCGCTGGCCGAGGAGGTGACCCTGCCGCTCTATATCGACGTCCACGAGGACACCGAGATCTACACCCCCATGAGCTCGCGCATCGCCCACCTGGTGCTGGTCGACGTGCTGGCGGTGGGCGTGGCCAAGACCCGCGGGCCGAAACTCGCCGAGCAGCTCCGGGAAGTGAAGAAGAGCCTGACGCCGCTGCGCTTCCCCGAGCAGGAAGGGAAACCGTAGAACGAGGGGCGCCGGGGACAAGCCGAAGAGGAGGTCCTACGCCAGGGGTGAGAAGCACTGCTTCGAACGGGCTGGCCATGGATGGCCAGCACCGGTCCTGCAAGCTGAGCAGGACGCGAGAGCGAAGCAGGGCGTCGGTAGCGCCCAGGGAGGGGTTCACAGCGCCTCCTCGCAGGCTTGTCGACGGATCAGCCCCGAGAGTTTCCTGTTCCTGGCGGGGCCGGCTCTGAAGCGGCCAGTATGCTAAGCTGTCCGCCCATTTTCCGAGCAGCGATGGCCTCCCCATGGACGACGTCACGGCGATCCTCGACCATCTGAATGCCGCCCAGCGCGAGGCGGTGAGTGCCCCCCAGGGCAACATGCTGGTGCTGGCCGGTGCCGGTTCCGGCAAGACCCGGGTGCTGGTGCACCGCATCGCCTGGCTGATGCAGGCCGAGGGGCTCTCGCCCTACGCGGTGCTCGCCGTGACCTTCACCAACAAGGCGGCCCGCGAGATGCGCACCCGCCTGGAGTCGCTGCTGGGTCTCTCCCTGCGCCACGTCTGGGTGGGCACCTTCCACTCCATCGCCCACCGCCTGCTGCGCACCCACTGGCAGGATGCCCGGCTGCCCCAGCACTTCCAGATCATCGACTCCGACGACCAGCTGCGCCTGGTCAAGCGGCTGCTCAAGGACCACGGCATCGACGACGAGCGCTTCCCGCCGCGCCAGGTGCAGTCGTTCATCTCCGGCTGCAAGGAGGAGGGGCTGCGTCCCCACCAGGTGGACGTCCATGGCGACGCCTACCTGGGCCAGATGGTCGAGCTCTACGAGCGCTACCAGCTCACCTGCGAGCGCGGTGGGCTGGTCGACTTCGGCGAACTGCTGCTGAGAAGCCTGGAGCTGCTGCGCGACAACCCGGCGCTGCTGGCCCACTACCGGGAGCGCTTCGCCCACGTGCTGGTGGACGAGTTCCAGGACACCAACACCCTGCAGTACGCCTGGCTGAAGCTGCTCAGCGGCATGCAGACGCCGATGACCGTGGTCGGCGACGACGACCAGTCGATCTACGGCTGGCGCGGGGCCCGCATCGAGAACATCCGCCGCTTCGAGCGGGAGTTCCCCGACACCCGCACCGTCCGCCTGGAGCAGAACTACCGCTCCACCAGCGCCATCCTCGAGGCCGCCAACGCCCTGATCAGCCACAACACCGAGCGCATGGGCAAGGAGCTGTGGACGGACGGGGCCCGGGGCGAGCCGATCTCGGTCTACAGCGGGTTCAACGACCTGGACGAGGCGCGCTTCATCGTCGATACCATCCGCGAGAAGGTCGAGGAGGGCATCAACCGCCGCGAGATCGCTATCCTCTACCGTTCCAACGCCCAGTCCCGGGTGCTCGAGGAGAGCCTGATCCGCCAGGGCATGCCCTACCGCATCTATGGCGGCCAGCGCTTCTACGAGCGCCTCGAGATCAAGAACGCCCTGGCCTACCTGCGGCTGCTGCTCAACCGCGATGACGATGCCTCCCTGGAGCGGGTGATCAACGTGCCGGCCCGGGGGATCGGCACCCGCACCGTGGAGATCCTGCGTACCCGCGCCCGGGAAACCGGCGTCTCGCTGTGGCAGGCCCTGCACGACGGCCTGGCCGACGGCGGCCTCAAGGGGCGGGCCGGCAGTGCGGTGAAGGCCTTCGCCGACCTCATCGAACGGCTCGATAACGATACCGCCGGCCTGGCGCTGCACGAGATCATCGACCAGGTGATCGAGGCCTCCGGGCTGATCGAGCACCACCGCAGCGAGAGGGGCGAGAAGGGCCAGGCGCGGGTCGAGAACCTGGAAGAGCTGGTCACCGCCGCCCGTGCCTTCACCCAGGGCGAGACCTTCGACGCGCCGGAGGCCGGCGAGGGGGCCGCGGCGCTGGAGTCCTTCCTCTCCGAGGCGGCGCTGAACGCCGGCGACCACGAGGCCGACGAGTTCGAGGACAGCGTGCAGCTGATGACCATGCACTCCGCCAAGGGGCTGGAGTTCCCGGTGGTGTTCATCGCCGGGGTGGAGGAGGGGCTCTTCCCCCACCGCATGTCCCTCGAGGAGCCCGGCCGCCTCGAGGAGGAGCGACGGCTCTGCTACGTGGGCCTGACCCGCGCCATGCGCAAGCTCTACCTGACCCACGCGGAGATCCGTCGCCTGCACGGCAAGGAGACCTTCCAGCGCGCCTCGCGCTTCCTGCGCGAGATTCCCGAGGAGTTCCTCGAGGAGGTGCGGCTGCGCGGCCAGATCTCGCGGCCCGTGACGGCCGGTCGGCCGGTGCCCGGGCTGCGCCAGACCTCGGTGCAGGGCGGCGGTGACCTGCCCTCGCTGTCGCTGGGGCAGCGCGTCCAGCACCCGGTGTTTGGCGAGGGAGTGATCCTCAACGCCGAGGGCGAGGGGGAGCGCGCCCGCGTGCAGGTCAGCTTCGAGGGCGAAGGGGACAAGTGGCTGGTGCTGGGGTTCGCCAAGCTGACGCCGCTCTGATCGAGGGCGTTCGGCGAATTTCCGTTGACGTTTCCGTCAGCTCCCGGACTTGTGGGCCAATTCGGCCTTGGCGCATACTCGGCGATGGACACATCGCGCCGAGTCGAGTGCGAACCTCAGAACAAGCTTCCTGGAGTCATGCCCGCATGCAACGCCGCAACTTCCTCAAGACCCTGGGTGCCGGCGCCGCCGGTGTCGCCGCCGCCCCCTTCGTTTCCACCGCCAGTGCCCAGGAGACCATCACCTGGGACATGGTGACCTCCTGGCCCAAGAACTTCCCGGCGCTGGGCACCGGCGCCAACGAGTTTGCCCAGCGCATCGAGGCGCTCTCCAACGGCCGCATGCGCATCCGCGTGCACGGCGCCGGCGAGCTGGTGCCGGCCCTGGAGGTCTTCGATGCGGTCGCCGCCGGTACCGCCGAGATGGGCCACTCCGCCTCCTACTACTGGCGGGGCAAGGTCGCCGCGGCGCAGTTCTTCACCGCGGTGCCCTTCGGCATGAACACCACCGAGACCAATGCCTGGATCTACCACGGTGGCGGCCAGGCGCTGTGGGACGAGATCTACGCCAAGCACAACCTCAAGCCCTTCGCGGTGGGCAACACCGGCGCGCAGATGGCCGGCTGGTTCAAGAAGGAGATCAACTCCCTCGAGGACATGCAGGGGCTCAAGCTGCGCCTGCCGGGCCTGGCCGGCGAGGCGATGAACCGCATCGGCGTCACCACCGTGAACATGCCGGGCTCCGAGATCTTCACCTCCATGCAGACCGGCGTGCTCGACGCCGCCGACTGGGTCGGCCCCTACAACGACCTGGCCTTCGGCCTGCACCAGGTGGCGGACTACTACTACACCTCTGCCTGGAACGAGCCCTCGGCCATCCTCGAAGGCACCGTCAACCTGGATGCCTGGAACGCCCTGCCGGACGACCTCAAGGCGGTGGTCACCGAGGCCGCTCGCGCCTCCAACCTGGCGATGATCAGCGAGTTCACCTTCCGCAACGCCCAGGCGCTGGAGACCCTCGTGGACGAGCACGGCGTGCAGCTGCGCACCTTCCCGGAGGATGTCATGGCCGCCCTCTTCGAGGCTTCCAAGGAGGTCATCCAGGCGCAGGTGGACAGCGACCCCGACTCCGCCAAGGCCTACGAGTCCTACCAGGCCTTCCAGCACCTGGTGCGCCCCTTCAGCGACGCCGGCGAGTTCGAGTACCTCAAGGCCCGTGCGGCGGCTGGCGCCTGATCAGGCGACCAGCGAAGCGATGCAACGAGGGCGCCTGCCGGCGCCCTCGTTGCGTTCCTGGATGTGTAACGGGCCGGCTCACTCCCGCTGGCGCACCGCGCGGATGCGGCCGTTGTCATCCAGGGCCACCATCACGAAGCGAGCCTCGGTGACCTTGTGCAGTTCGTCGGGGTCGCGCTCCTGGGGCTGGCGGATCCACACTTCGACATCGATCTTCACCGAGCTGTGGCCGATCTCGCGGACCGCGGTAAAGATGTTGACCACCGAGCCGATCCGTACCGGACAGAGGAAGTCCATGGCCTCGATGGCCACGGTGGCGGTGCGCCCGTGGGCCTCGCGACTGGCGGCCAGCTCGGCGGCCTGGTCCATGTGGGCCACCAGCCACCCACCGGCAATGTCGCCGTGAAGGTTGGTATCCTGGCGGCTGGCGAGCAGCTTCAGGGTCAGCTGGCCCTGGGGAGCGGGGATGTCGTCGAGGTCTGTCATGACACTGTCATCTTCCTGGCTTGTTATTGTGGCGCCATGCGCTGGATGGCAAATCGGGGGCCATGGTATACGCATGTCGTGCCACGTCACCAGCGCTGCGACACCATGCCCCGCGACCCGTCTGGGGAGAGATCATGATTCCGGGCAGAACGAGAGCAATAACCTGGCTGGGCGCGCTGCTGCTGGCCCTGGCGACGATGACCGCGGAGGCCGAGGAGGCCGCCGAGGAGGTGGCCGGGACCCTGGGGGCCGTCGGGTCGGACACCCTGGCGGGGCTGATGCTGCGCTGGGGGGAGCGCCTCGGCGAACGCCATCCCGGCATCAGGCTGCAGCTCCAGGCCAGCGGTTCGGCCAGCGCGCCGGCGGCGCTGATCGCCGGCACGACCCGGCTGGGCCCCATGTCGCGGCCGATGACCACGGAGGAGCGGGAGACCTTCGTGGCGCGCTATGGCTACCCCCCGATGGAACTGGAGATCGCCCGGGACGCCCTGGTGGTGGTGGTGCATCGCCACAACCCGCTGGAGAGCCTGCGCCTCGCCGAACTGGACGCGATCTTCTCCGACACGCGGCGCTGCGGGGCCGAGTCGGCGATCGACCGCTGGAGCCAGCTGGGGGTGGCGCTCCCCGGCGACCGTATCGTGCTGCACGGGCGCAATGTGGCCTCCGGCACCCACGGCCTGTTCCGCCGGGATGCGCTGTGCGGCGGGCACTTCCGGCTGCGCCTCAACGAGCACCCTGGCTCGGCGGCGGCGGTGGCGGCGGTGGCCGCCGAGCCCTCGGCCATCGGCTATGCCGGCCTGAACCACCTGACGGCCAGCGTGAAGGCCGTGGCGCGGCGTGACGCCGAGGGGCGCCTCCATCGGCCCGGCCCCGAGACGGTGCGCAGCGGCGACTATCCCCTGGCGCGCGATCTCTACCTCTACGTCAACCTGCCCCCCGGCGGGAGGCTGCCGGGCCCGGAGCAGGCCTTCATCGACCTGGTGCTGTCCCCCGAGGGGCAGGAGATCGTCGAGGAGATCGGCTTCGTCAGGCTCTCCGAGACGGTCCGCGAGCGCCAGCGGGCGCGGCTCGAGGCCGGCCAGCCCGCTGGCTGAGCCTGTCACGCAACTGTCACGCCAATGTCGTAATGTGATGATCCACCCCTGTTCCATGACTCCCCGGGAGCGGCCATGATCGACCCCCTGCCGCCCAAGCCTGTCCCCCGACGCCAGCGGCTGCGGCGCGGCCGTGACCGCCTGGCCACGGCCCTGATCACCGCCGGGGGTATCGGCGTGGTGGTGGCCGTGATGGCCATCGGGGTCTTCCTGGCGCTGGAGGTGGTGCCGCTGTTCCTTGCCGAGGACCCCCAGGTGAGCTGGCGCGGGCTCTGGCTGCCGCAGCCCGTCGAGGGCCACGAGCTGCCCCAGCACCGCTGGCAGCCCGACATCCTGACGGCGGAGGAGACGCCGCGCTACGGGATGGCCCCGTTGGTCTGGGGCACCCTCAAGGCGGCCTTCTGGGCGCTGCTGTTCGCTATCCCCCTGGCGCTGGGGGCCGCGGTGCACTCGGCTACCTTCATGTCGCGGCGGCTGCGCACCCGCCTCAAGCCGACCCTGGAGCTGATGGAGGCACTGCCGGGCGTGGTCATCGGCTTCGTCGCCGGCCTGGTGCTGGCCCCCTGGGTGGAACGCCACCTGGCCGGGGCCTTCTCGCTGGTGGCGGTCCTGCCGCTGGGCATGCTGCTGGCCGGGCTGCTCTGGTCGCGGCTGCCGGCGAGCCTCGCGCAGCGGCTGCCGCCGGGCTGGGCCGGGCTCTGGCTGATGCCCTGGCTGGCGCTGCTGGTGACCCTGTCGCTGTGGCTGTCGCCCTGGCTGGAGGCCCGGGTGTTCGGTGGTGACCTGCGCGGCTGGCTGGAGGCCGCCCTGGGGCTCGACTACGCCAGCCGCAACGCGCTGATCGTCGGGCTGGCCATGGGCTTCGCGGTGATCCCCGGCATCTACGCGCTGGCCGAGGATGCGCTCTCCGGCGTTCCCCCGAGCCTGGGCGAGGGGGCCCAGGCGCTGGGCGCCACCCGCTGGCAGACCCTCTGGAAGGTGGTGCTGCCGGCGGCCGGGCCGGGGATCTTCAGCGCGGTGATGATCGGGGCCGGCCGCGCGGTGGGGGAGACCATGATCGTGCTGATGGCCAGCGGCAACACCGCGCTGATGACCCTGAGCCCGCTGGAGGGGATGCGCTCCATGGCGGCGAGCATCGCCATCGAGCTGCCGGAGGCCGCGCCGGGTGGGACCCACTACCGGCTGCTCTTCCTGGCCGCCCTGCTGCTGTTCGTCTTCACCTTCCTGGTCAATACCCTGGCCGAGCTGGTGCGGATGCGCCTGCGTCACCGCTATCGTCGCCTGGGGAGAGGGGCATGAGTCGGCGGCTCCCCCGGGCGCGGGGCGAGGGGCCATGGCCCTGGCTGGCCGCGGGCAGCGTGGCGCTGTCGCTGCTGATGCTCGGCGGGCTGCTGGCCCTGCTGGCCGTGCGCGGCCTCGGCCACTTCTGGCCCGCCTCCGTGGAGCAGGTGGCCCTCGCCGACGGCCGGCTGCTGGCGGGCCAGGCGGTCCGGGAGGAGCGCCGCTTCGACGGCGAGGGCCGCGAGCGGCTCTACCGCACCGACAACCGGGACCTCGACGGCGGCATCTGGACCTGGGTGGCCGTGGAGGCCATCGAGCGGGTGGAGACGCCCCGCGAGCTGCTGGTGCTGGAGCGCCGCCGCTGGGGCAGCTTCGTCGGCCGGCTGGTCGCCATGGAGGGAGCGGATGGCCGCCACGCCGGTGAGGCCGCCTGGCCGGCCCTGAAGGCGCGGCTGGCGGAGATCCAGGCGCTGCGCCGCGAGCGCGACGAGCTGCGCGACCGGGTCGTGGTGCCGCTGGTGCGGCGCCTGGAGCAGCAGGCCGGCAGCCGGGCGGAGCTGGCCGAGGCCAACGCCCGGATTCGCGGGCTGCAGGCGCGCATGGGCGGCGACACCCTGGTGCTGGAGAGCGTCGATGGCCGCCGTCTCGAGCAGCCGCTGGAGGAGGTGCTGCGCGCCTGGCGCCCCAATGCCATGTCGCCCCTCGACAAGCTTGCCGCCTGGGGGCAGGGCGTGTGGCGCTTCCTCGCCGAGGGGCCGCGCGCCGCCAACAGCGCCGGCGGCGTCTGGCCGGCGATCTTCGGCACGGTGCTGATGGTGCTGCTGATGTCGGTGGTGGTGACGCCCTTCGGCGTGCTGGCGGGCATCTACCTCAACGAGGTGGCCCACCAGGGCCCCCTGACCCGACTGGTGCGCATCGGGGTACGCAACCTGGCCGGGGTGCCCTCCATCGTCTATGGGGTGTTCGGGCTGGGGGTGTTCGTCTATGGCATCGGCGGCTCGCTGGACGAGTGGTTCTTCGCCGAGGCGCTGCCGTCCCCCACCTTCGGTACCGGCGGCCTGCTGTGGGCCTCGCTGACCCTGGCCCTGCTGACCCTGCCGGTGGTGATCGTGGCCACCGAGGAGGGGCTCGCCCGGGTGCCCGATCACCAGCGCGAGGGGGCCCTGGCGCTGGGCGCAACCCGAATGGAGATGCTCACCCGGGTGGTGTTGCCGATGACGATGCCCGCCATGCTCACCGGGCTCATCCTGGCCGTGGCCCGGGCGGCCGGCGAGGTGGCGCCGCTGATGCTGGTGGGAGTGGCCAAGCTGGCGCCCCAGGTGCCGGTGGACGGTGACTTTCCCTTCCTGCATCTTGAGCGAAAGTTCATGCATCTGGGCTACCACATCTACGACGTGGCCTTCCACGGCGGCGATGTCCAGGCCGCGCTGCCGCTGGTCTATGCCACCGCGCTGCTGCTGGTGCTGGTGATCCTGGTGCTTAACCTGACTGCAATATTCCTGCGCCATCATCTGAGGGCGCGTCATGGGGCGCTGCCGCGCCACTGAACGTCGGCGCCAAGGCGACCATATTCAGTGGCGCCAAGGCGACCATATTCAGTGGCGCCAAGGCGCCAGGGAGAAGTGTCACCGCGATGTCCGTGTTCTCGACGCCGCGTCCGGCCCCGTCCGGACCGATTATCGACTTCGACCGCGAGGCCAGCTGTCTGGAGATCGAGGGGCTGACCCTGGCCTACGGCGACAAGCCGGCGCTGCGCGATCTCACCCTGAGGATCCCGCGGCATCGGGTGACGGCCTTCATCGGGCCCTCCGGCTGCGGCAAGTCGACGCTGCTGCGGGCGCTGAACCGGCTCCACGACCTCAACGAGGAGGTCCGGCGCGAGGGGCGGATCCGGCTGGAGGGCGAGGACATCCATGCCCCCGAGGTGGCGGTGGCCGAGCTGCGCCGGCGGGTGGGCATGGTCTTCCAGGCGCCCAACCCCTTCCCCATGTCGATCTACGACAACGTGGCCTTCGGGCTGCGGCTGCAGGGCGGGATCCGCAAGCGCCAGATGGACGATATCGTCGAGTGGGCGCTGCAGTCGGCGGCGCTGTGGGAGGAGGTGAAGGACCGTCTGAAGAGCTCGGCCTGGGCGCTCTCCGGCGGCCAGCAGCAGCGCCTGGTGATCGCCCGGACCCTGGCGGTGCGCCCCGAGGTGCTGCTGCTCGACGAGCCGGCCTCGGCGCTGGACCCCATCTCGACGCTGAAGATCGAGGAGCTGATCCGCAACCTGAAGTCGCAGCTGACCCTGGTGCTGGTCACCCACAACATGCAGCAGGCCGCGAGGGTCTCCGACTACACCGCCTTCCTGCAGCAGGGCGAACTGGTGGAGTACGGCTCCACCGATACCCTCTTCACCAACCCGCGCCTGCGGCGCACCGAGAACTACATCACCGGGCGCATGGCCTGACGGCCCGGCCCCCCAAGGAGAGTCCCATGGACATCACCAGCGACATCCACAGCCAGCATATCTCCCGGCAGTTCAACCAGGAACTGGAGGAGCTCAAGACCCACCTGATGGCGATGGGGGGCCTGGTCGAGAAGCAGGTCCAGGATGCCGTCAGCGCGCTGCTCGAGAGCGATTCCGCCCTGGGCCAGCGGGTGGTCGACAACGACCGGGCGGTCAACGACATGCAGATCAAGATCGACGAGGAGTGCACCCAGGTGCTGGCGCGTCGCCAGCCCACCGCCTCCGACCTGCGCCTGGTGCTGGCGGTGATCCGTGCCGCCTCGGACCTGGAGCGCATCGGCGACGAGGCGAGCAAGATCGCCCGCAACGCCATCGACCTGATCGATGTCGGCAACGGCAGCCGCGGCTTCGTCGAGGTGCGGATGATCAGCGAGCACGTGCGGCGCATGGTGCGCGATGCCCTGACCTCCTTCGCCCGCTTCGATACCGAGCTGGCGCTGCAGCTGGTCCACGAGGACGAGGAGGTGGACAACGAGTATCGCAGCGCCATGCGCTCGCTGATGACCTTCATGATGGAGGACGCCCGCTCGATCTCTCCCATCCTCAGCCTGATGTGGATCCTGCGCGCCCTGGAGCGCATCGGCGACCACGCCAACAACCTGGCCGAGTACGTGGTCTACCTGGTCAAGGGCCTGGATATCCGCCATACCGACCCGGACGACCTGGACGAGCAGGCGATCACCCGCAAGGGATAGGTGTTTCGCTGTCGACCGGCATGCTCGAGGCTTTTCCGGCGACAGGTCTACCCCTTCTTCGACCTGTCCCCGGCGCCTCTCGCTCAGTGCAACGGTGCAAGGGTTGACGGTCCCTCGGGATTGGCCGTCAATAGCGCAGGCCACCGCCTAGGCGGTGGCCTGCGTCTTTCTTCTCGAGGACCCGCCATGCTCGACGCCTTCACGGCCCTGACCCGCGGCACCCGCCTGGTCTACACCCGCGGCCTGCGCCGCTATGTCTTCCTGCCCATCACCGTCAACCTGCTGGTCTACGGCACCATGCTGCGCTATGTGCTGGCCAACTTCGGCGGCTGGCTCGAGGGCTGGATGGCAATGGTTCCCGGCTGGCTCGCCTGGCTCGAATGGCTGATCTGGCCGCTGTTCGTGGTCAGCCTGGTGGTGATCATCTTCTTTACCTTCACCCTGGTGACCCACCTGATCGCTGCGCCCTTCTACGGCTTCCTGGCGGCCAAGGTGGAGGTGGTGGCCACCGGCCGGCCGCCGCTGGACGACCGCGGCCTGCTGAAGACTGGCGTGGATGCCCTGGGCCGGGAGCTGGTCAAGCTGGGCTATATCCTGCCGCGCATGGCGCTGCTGTTGGTGGTGAGCTGGATTCCCGTGCTGAACGTGCTGGCCCCGCTGCTGTGGCTGGCCTTCTCGGCCTGGGTGATGGCGATCACCTACCTGGACTACCCCATGGACAACAACAAGGTGAGCTTCGCCGACATGCGCCGGCGGCTGTCGTCCCGCTGGTGGCCCACCCTCACCTACGGCGGCTGGGTGACCCTGATCACCTGGGTGCCGCTGGCCAACCTCTTCCTGCTGCCCGGCGCCGTGGCCGGGGCGGTGCTGATGTGGGAACGCCACTATCGCGGCCTGGTGCCGGCCCGGTCGCCCTCGCCGGGCAGCCCCGGGACGTGATCCGGCAGCCTCAGGCGTGGACGCTGCGCGGGGACTCGCTCGGCGTCGACAGCCGCTCGGCGGGGAAGAGGCAGCGGAACAGCGCGCCCTGGCCGGGCCGGGACTCGATCTCCAGGCGGGCGTCGTGGCGCAGCAGCACGTGCTTGACGATGGCCAGCCCCAGGCCGGTGCCGCCGGTGGCGGTGCTGCGCCCCTTGTCGACCCGGTAGAAGCGCTCGGTCAGGCGCGGGATATGCACCGGGTCGATGCCCTCGCCGTCGTCCTCCACCTCCAGGCAGGCGCCCTCCGGATGCGGCCGCCAGCGCAGCACGATGCGGCTGCCCGGCGGGGTGTAGCGCACCGCGTTGAAGGCCAGGTTGGAGATTGCGCTGCGGATCTCCTGCTCGCTGCCCATCAGGGACGCGGCCTCCTCCCGCTCCACGGTGACCGTCTGGCGCCCGCCGGAGAGCGCCTCGGCGTCGCGGCGGACGCTGTCGAGCAGCTCGTCCATGGCCAGGGGGGCGTGGTCCTCGCCACCCCGGTCGGTCTCCAGCCGCGACAGCAGCAGCAGGTCCTCGACCAGGTTCTGCATGCGATGGGCCTGCTGCTGCATCTGCCCGAGGCCGCGGGCAAACCGGGGCGGCAGCTGGTCGGCATGGTCGGCGTAGGTCTCGAGATAGCCCGCCAGCACGGTCAGCGGCGTGCGCAGCTCGTGAGAGACGTTGGCCACGAAGTCGCGGCGCATCTGCTCCAGGCGGTGCAGGCGGGTGATGTCCCGGGCCATCAGCAGCCGCTCGTCGTCGCCGTAGAGGGTGATCTGGAACTGCAGGATCATGCGCTCGTCGATGGGCGAGGGCAGGGTGAGGGGCTCGCGGTAGTCCCGGGCGTGGAAGTAGTCGATGAAGCGCGGGTCGCGCACCAGGTTGGTGATGTGGTGGCCCCGGTCATGGCTTGCCTTGAGGCCGAGCATGCGTTCGGCGGCGCTGTTCCACCACTCCATGTCGCCGTGGCGGTCGAGCATCACCACGCTGTCGCGCATCGCCTCGGAGGACTCCTGGATGCGCCGCAGGGTGCCGAGGAGCCGGCCCTGGGTGATGCGCTGGCCCTTCTGGTAGCGGTAGAGCCGGTCGAGGAGGTCCCCCCACAGGCCGCTGGCGGCGGGCGGCTCCGCCTGAGGATTGAGGGTCAGCCAGCGGTGCAGGGCGCGCAGCTGGTAGAGGTGGAAGGCGAGGCAGGCGGCAAGCCCCGCGGCCAGGCCGGCGGCCGGAGCCGAGAGCAGCCAGCCGGTCGCGAGCCCGAGGCCGGCCAGCAGGACGAGGCGCCACAGTTCCCGCTTCCAGAGGCTCACGTCAGCCCTTGGCGGAGAACCGGTAGCCGGTGCCGCGTACGGTCTGCACCAGGTGCTGGTGGCGGTCGCCCAGCGCCTTGCGCAGCCGGCGGATATGCACGTCCACGGTTCGCTCCTCCACATAGACATTGCCGCCCCACACCTGGTCGAGCAGCTGGCTGCGGGTGTAGGCCCGCTCCTGATGGGTCATGAAGAACTGCAGCAGGCGATACTCGGTGGGACCCATCTCCACGGCGCGGCCGTCGGCGCTGACCCGATGGCTGACCGGGTCGAGCAGCAGCCCCTCGACCTCCACCGGGTCCTCGACCCCGCGCGGGGTGGTCCGTCGCAGCACGGCCTTGAGGCGGGCCACCAGCTCGCGGGGCGAGAAGGGCTTGGTGATGTAGTCGTCGGCCCCGGCCTCCAGCCCCTGGATCTTGTTGTCCTCCTCGCCCTTGGCGGTGAGCATGATGATCGGCAGCTCGGCGGTGGTTTCCTCGCGCTTGAGCCGGCGGGCCAGCTCGATGCCGCTGGTGCCGGGCATCATCCAGTCCAGCAGCACCAGGTCGGGCTGGTGGTCCACCACCATGGCGTGGGCGGTCTGGGCGTTGTCCGCCTCGAGGACGTGATAGTCGGCCATCTCCAGCGCCACCGCGATCATCTCGCGGATCGGCGCCTCATCATCGACGATCAGAACGGTCTTGGCGGTCATCCGGAAGCCTCGTGTACTGTGACGGGTCGATGACGATCACACCATGCCAGTATGACACTGGCATGACAGTCCCGCCCGCCCGGTCACGGGCCCGCGGCCGGCCACAGGCTCAGGGCGATCCCGGCGAACACCAGCAGGCCCGACCAGTGGTTGTTGAGGAAGGCCTGGAAGCAGCGGTCCCGGTCGCGGTCACGTATCAGGACCTGCTGGTGCACGAAGGTGGCGGCCATGGCCGCCAGGCCCAGCCAGAAGAAGCCGCCGAACCCCAGGCGCAGCCCCGCCCAGGCCAGCAGCAGCAGTGTCAGGCCCTGCAGCAGACCGATCATCAGCCGGTCTGCGCGGCCGAACAGCACCGCGGTGGACTTGATGCCGATCTTGAGGTCGTCGTCGCGGTCGACCATGGCGTACTCGGTGTCGTAGGCCACCGTCCAGGCCACGTTGGCGGCGAACAGCAGCCAGGCCTCGAAGGGCAGATGGCCCAGCACCGCGCCGAAGGCCATGGGGATCGCCCAGGAGAAGGCGGCCCCCAGGAAGAGCTGCGGCAGGTGGGTATAGCGCTTCATGAAGGGGTAGATGAAGGCCAGCGCCACGCCCACCAGCGAGAGCATCACCGTGAACAGGTTGGTGAACCAGACCAGCACGAAGGCGGCCATCACCAGGATCAGGAACAGCGCCTGGGCCTCGCCCTCGCTGATGCGACCGGTGGCCAGGGGGCGCAGCCGGGTGCGCTTGACGTGGCCGTCGAAGTGGCGGTCGGCGTAGTCGTTGACCACGCAGCCGGCGGCTCGCATCAGGTAGACCCCGGCGATGAAGATCAGCAGCACGTCGCGGCCGGGCAGGCCCTCGGCGGCCACCCATAGCGCCCAGAGGGTGGGCCACATCAGCAGCCAGGTGCCGATGGGGCGGTTCAGGCGCATCAGCTGCAGGAAGTCGGGCACCCGGGCGAGTCCCTTGGGGTGCATCAGGGAACGGTCCATCTCTACCTCGTGAATATTTTCTTTATTGGCAGACGGTGTTAAGGGGCGGGGCTGTTCCGGCGACAAGCCTGCGAGGAGGCGCTGTGAATACCTCCCTGTACGCTACCGACGCCATCCCTGGCGTAGGACCTCCTCTTCGGCTTGTCCCCGGCGCCCCTCACCGTCGGCATCGGAGACTGGCCCAGAGCCTAGCGCGAAGGGAGGGCGAGGTCATCCGCCATGGCGTCCAGGAACCACTCCTGCACCAGTACCCGGAAGCCGCCGTGGCGGAACACCGAACGCCGGCCCCAGGGCCCGCGGCCTGCATGGAAGCCGGCGGGGGACGAGGTCACCTCGATCTCGCCGCGCTCCAGGTCCGGCTGGCGGAACAGCCAGCTGCCCAGCGAGCGCTCGCCCAGGCGATCGAGGCGCTGGCCGCGCAGTTCGTCCAGCGGCGCCACCGAGCGGGCCACCACCCAGGGGCGCTCGCCCAGGCACAGGGCCACCTCGCGTAGCCAGGCCTGGCGGTGGAGCGGCAGCCCCAGGGCCAGCGCCTCGTCGCGGCGCGGCAGGCCGATGCGCTGGTCGAGCAGCCGGACCCGGAAGGGCCGCGGATGGCCGGCCTCGGTCAGTCGGGCGGTGAGGGAGTCGCGGGAGGCGACCCATCGCCACCAGGCAGGCGCCATGGCGGGTCGGGCCGCGGCCAGGGGAATCCAGTGCGCCGGGGCGCGGGTGTCGGCAGGTGGCAGGTCGGACACCGTCGGGCTCCGCGTCGATCAAGGGGGCGGGTAGTGTAACATGCGGTGTCATCCCTTCCCTGACCGAGGAGTCCCATGAGCGCTCCGCTGACCATCATCGGCTCCGGCATGGCCGGCATCGGCCTGCTCCGCCAGCTGCGGGCCCTGGACGCCGAACGCCCCGTCACCCTGATCACCGCCGACAGCGGCGACGACTACGCCAAGCCGCTGCTCTCCACCGGCTTCGCCAAGCGCCTGCCGCCGGGGCGCCTGGCGGCCCGCAGCGCCCTGCAGGTGGCCGACGAGCTGGGCGCCGTGGTGCGCACCCATGCCCGCGTCGAGGGCATCGATCTCGCGGCCAGGACGCTGAGCCTCGGCGCGGAGCGGCTGCCCTGGGGCGAGCTGGTGCTGGCCACCGGGGCGGCGCCGGCCGTGCCCTTTGCGGTGCCCGAGGCCGTGGCTGGGCGGGTCTTCAGCGTCAACGACCTGGATGACTACCGGGCCTTCCATAGGGCGCTCGAGGCGCTGGGTCGGCCGGCGCGGGTGGCGATCATCGGTGCCGGGCTGGTGGGGTGCGAGTTCGCCAACGACCTGCTGGCCGGCGGCCACGAGGTGAGCCTGGTGGCCCCGGAGGCCGCGCCCCTGGCGCGGCTACTGCCGGTGCCCCTCGGGCGGGCCCTGGGGGAGGCCTTCGAGGAGGCCGGCATGGTGCTGGCGCTGGGAACCGGCCTGACGGCCCTGGCGGAGGCCGGGGCAGCCGTGGGGGTCACCCTGGACGACGGCAGCCGCCTGGAGGCCGACCTGGTGCTGGTGGCCACCGGCCTGCGGCCGCGCACCGCGCTGGCCGAGGCGGCGGGCCTGGCGGTCAGTGCCGCGGGAATTCACACCGACCGCTACCTGGCCACCTCGGCGCCGGGTGTCCACGCCCTGGGCGACGTGGCCTGCGTGGACGGCGTCAATGCCATGTACGTGCAACCGCTGCAGGCCTGCGCCAAGGCGCTGGCGCGCACCCTCACCGGCACGCCGACCCCGGTCAGCTACGGCCCCTGGCCGGTGGTGGTCAAGACGCCCCTGCTGCCGGTGGTGGCGCTGCCGCCGGCGCGGTCCCCGGCACGCTGGCGACTCGAGGGCGAGGCGGGAGACATGACGGCCCTGGCCGAGGCCGAGGACGGTCGTTTGATCGGATTTGCGTTGACAGGGGCCTGTGTCCGTCGGAAAGTTGAACTGGCGCGGGCCGCACCGCCGTTGCTAGGCTAGGACACGGTGTCGCCACCGGCCCTGCCGGCGGGCGCATCGGGATAGGCCGGTGTCATTCGCATGCCGTCTTCTCGAGTCGGGAAGGCCGCATGCGAGTGACACGGATCGGGGAACTCACCACCACAACAATACCTCCGGCGACCATCCACTGCGCCCGGAGGCATAAGCCAACACCAGGAGGGCTGTTATGCGTAAGCCAGAACTCGCCGCGGCGATTGCCGAGCGTGCCGATCTTTCCAAGGACAAGGCGAGCCAGGTGCTCAACGTCATTCTCGACGAGATCACCGGCAGCGTGTCCCAGGGGCAGGATGTCTCGCTGATCGGCTTCGGCACCTTCACCGTGC
This sequence comes from Halomonas sp. 3H, assembly GCF_024206005.1. Lineage (NCBI taxonomy): Bacteria > Pseudomonadati > Pseudomonadota > Gammaproteobacteria > Oceanospirillales > Halomonadaceae > Halomonas > Halomonas sp. 3H. The sequence continues at coordinate 3,842,859 of NZ_CP100360.1, read as the reverse complement.
GCGAGCGTGCCGCTCGCACCGGCAAGAACCCCCAGACCGGCCAGCCGCTGACCATCCCGGCCAGCAAGACCGTGGCCTTCAAGCCGGGCAAGGGCCTCAAGGACGCCGTCGCCAAGTAGGCACCCCTCGATGCGGCCCGCCGCGGTGCGGGTCGCTGAACGTTATCCCTCCTCCAGCGCGGAACCCCCCATGAAGCTGCGACTGATGCTCTGGCTGCTGGGACTGCTGCTCAAGCGTGCCCTGCGCCGCAAGCCCCGCTTCCGTGAGCTGCTCGGCGAGATGCGCGGCCTCGACTGGGGCATCGCCACCGAGGATCTGGCCATCGCCCGCCACTACCGCATGTCGCCAGACGGCATCCGCGCCGGCCGCGGCCTGCCGGTGGACCTCGACCTGGAGCTGCGCTTCGAGGATCAGGCCACCGCGCTCAAGGTACTCAGGAAACCCACCCAGCAGGCCTTCCTCGACGGGATGATGGCCGGCACCGTGCGCCTGGTCGGCGACTCCGCCGACCTGCAAAAGCTGCAGCGGCTACTGAAGCATATCTGAGCGCTACACCTGCCCGTAGCGGCCTGCCTCCTCGCCCAGCCAGCGGCGTATCAGCGGGCGGCTGGCCTCCGGGTAGGTGGCCAGCAGCGCCTCGGCCAGGGGGGCAACGCGCTCCAGCAGGTCGGCATCGCGCTCCAGGTCGGCGATCTTCATCTGGGCGAGGCCGGTCTGGCGGGTGCCCAGCACCTCGCCCGGGCCGCGCAGCTCCAGGTCCTTCTCGGCGATGCGGAAGCCGTCGTTGGTCTCGCGCATCACCGCCAGGCGCTCCCTGGAGTGGGCCGACAGCGGCCCGTGGTAGAGCAGCACGCAGAAGCTCTCGGTGGAGCCACGCCCCACTCGGCCGCGCAGCTGGTGCAGCTGGGAGAGCCCCAGCCGCTCGGGGTTCTCGATGATCATCAGGCTGGCGTTGGGCACGTCGACCCCCACCTCGATCACCGTGGTGGCCACCAGCAGGTCCAGCTCGCCCGCCTTGAAGGCGGCCATCACCTCGGTCTTCTCGCTGGGCTTCATGCGTCCGTGGACCAGGCCGATGGCCAGTTCCGGCAGCGCCTCGGTGAGCTCGTCGCGGGTCGCCTCGGCGGCCTGGCACTCCAGCACCTCGGACTCCTCGATCAGGGTGCAGACCCAGTAGGCCTGACGGCCCTCGGCGCAGGCGTGGCGGATGCGTGCCACCACCTCGGGGCGCCGCTCGTCGGGCACCACCACGGTCTTGACGGGCGTGCGCCCGGGGGGCAGCTCGTCGATCACCGAGACGTCCAGGTCGGCATAGGCGCTCATCGCCAGGGTGCGCGGGATGGGCGTGGCGGTCATCACCAGCTGGTGGGGCGTCAGGCCGCCGGCCTCGCCCTTCTCGCGCAGCGCCAGGCGCTGGTGGACGCCGAAGCGGTGCTGCTCGTCGATGATCGCCAGGCCCAGGCGCTGGAAGTGCACGTCGCCCTGGAAGAGCGCGTGGGTGCCCACCACCATGCGCGCGCGGCCGTCGAGGATCGCCGCCTTGGTGTCGAGGCGCGCCTTGCCCTTGAGCTTGCCGGAGAGCCAGGCCACCTCGATGCCCAGCGGCTCGAACCAGGCCCGGAAGGCGCGGTAGTGCTGCTCGGCCAGCAGCTCGGTGGGGGCCATCATCGCCGCCTGGCAGTCCCCGGCGATGGCGGAGAGGGCCGCCATGGCGGCCACCACCGTCTTGCCGGAACCGACGTCGCCCTGCACCAGGCGCAGCATGGGCGTCTCGCGGGCCAGGTCGGCGGCGATCTCGTCCAGCACCCGGCGCTGGGCACCGGTCAGCGAGAAGGGCAGCTGGGTGAGGAAGCGCGCCTGCAGGCTGCGCCCGCTGGCCAGCGCCGGCGCGCCATCCTCCTGGATGCGCAGGCGCACCTCCTGGAGGCTCAGGCGATGGGCCAGCAGCTCCTCCAGGGCCAGGCGGCGACTGGCCGGGTGATGGCCGCTGGCCAGGGTCTCGGGGTCGATGTCCGGGGTCGGCTGGTGCAGCACGTGCAGGCAGTGGTGCAGCTCGGGCAGGCGGAAGCGGGCGCGCAGGTCCTCGCTGATCCAGTCGGGCAACGCCTCGGGGTGGGCCTCCAGCTGTGCCAGGGCCTGCTCGATCAGCGCCCGTAGGCGGGTCTGGTGCAGCCCCTCGGTGGTCGGGTAGATGGGGGTCAGGTGGTCCTCCACCGGCGGGGCGTCGGCCTTGAGCAGGCGGTATTCCGGGTGATAGAGCTCGAGCCCCGTGGCGCCGGCGCGGGCCTCGCCGAAGCCGCGCACCCAGCTGCCGGGCTGGAACTGCTGCTGCTGGGCCGGCGAGAAGTGAAAGAAGCGCAGGCTGAGGATGCCGCTGCCGTCGCGCAGCCTCACCAGCAGGCTGCGGCGTCGGCCGCGCACCACCTCGGCGGCCACCACCTCGCCCTCCACCACCGCCTCATGGCCGGCGCGTAGGGTGCCGATGGGCGTGATGCGGGTGCGGTCCTGGTAGCGCAGCGGCAGGTGGAAGAGCAGGTCGGCGACGCTGGCGATGCGCAGCCGGGCCAGTTTCAGGGCCAGGGCCTCACCGACCCCCTTGAGCGATGTGACCGGCGCGTCGAGCGCTTGGGGGTCAGCGCTCATGCCGGCTCGAGTTCGGCCTCGCGGCAGCGGGCGATGGCGTCGGTCAAGGCATCGATCGCCTTGGGGCGCGGGAAGCTGGCGCGCCAGGCGATGGCGACGGTGCGCGAGGGGGCCGGCTCGCTGAAGGGGCGGCTGATCAGCAGTCCGCTCTCGTAGTGGCCGGTGCCGATGGCCGAGCGGGGCAGCACGGTGATGCCGAGCTTGGAGGCGACCATGTGGCGGATGGTCTCCAGCGACCCGCCCTCGGCGGTCAGGGTGTTGGTGGGGCTGGCGAGCTTGTGGCTGATCGCCGGGCAGGCCTCGAGGATCTGGTCACGGAAGCAGTGTCCCTCGCCCAGCAGCAGCAGGCGCTCACCCAGCAGGTCCTCCTTGTGGATCGTCTCGCGCTCGGCCCAGGGGTGGTCGGCGGGCATCAGCACCTCGAAGGCCTCTTCGTAGAGGGGCTTGGTGAGGACGTCGGTCTCGGTGAAGGGCAGCGCCACGATGATGGCATCGAGCTCGCCGCTTCTCAGCTTGCGACGCAGGTTGCCGGTGAAGCCCTCTTCGATGTAGAGCGACATCTGCGGCGCCCGTCGGCGCAGCTCCGGCACCAGGTGCGGGAAGAGGTAGGGCCCGATGGTGTAGATGGCGCCGATGCGCAGGGGGCTGGCCAGCTGGTCCTTGCCGGCGTTGGCCAGCTCCTTGATCACGCCGGTCTGCTCCAGCACGCGCTGGGCCTGCTCGACGATCTTCTCGCCCAGCGGGGTGACCTGGACGGTGGACTTCGAGCGTTCGAACAGCGCCACGCCCAGCTCCTCCTCGAGCTTCTTCACTGCCACCGACAGGGTCGGCTGGGAGACGAAGCAGCGTTCGGCGGCGCGCCCGAAATGGCGCTCCTGAGCCAGTGTCACGATGTAGCGGAGTTCTGTTAGAGTCATGATGGTTGCCTGAACGGCATCCTCTTGAAAATCCAATAGGGACTTTTTATCAGGGGGCGAGGGAAAGGTGAAGACAACAACGCTTATTCTGGGCTGCGGGGACATCGGACGGTCACTGGGGCAGCGGCTGCAGGAGGCCGGCCAGCGGGTGGTCGGGGTGCGCCGCAACCCCGGCGCCCTGGAGGGCAGCGGCCTCGAGGCCATCGCCGCGGACCTCGCCGATCCCGCCTCCCTGGCCGGCCTGCCGGATGCCGAGGTGCTGGTCTATGTGGTCAGCGCCGACCACTTCGACGAGGAGGCCTACCGCACCGCCTATCCCGAGGGGCTCAAGGCGGTGCTCACCGAGTTTGCCGGCCGCCAGCGGCCGCCGCGCCGGGTCTTCTTCGTCTCCTCCACCAGCGTCTACCCGCAGCAGGCCGGTGAGCCGGTCGACGAGGCGAGCCCCACTGATCCCAGCGGCTTCTCCGGGGTGCTGATGCGCGAGGCCGAACAGGCGCTGATCGACCACGACCTGCCGGGTACCGTGGTGCGCTTCTCGGGGATCTATGGCCCCGGCCGCGATCGGCTGATCCGCCAGGTCAGCGAGGGGCGCATCGCCCCCTCCAGCCCCGCCATGTACACCAACCGCATCCATCGTGACGACTGTGCCGGCGTGCTGGCCCACCTGATCGAGCTGGCCCTGGCCGACCGGCCGCTCCACGACCTCTACCTGGCCAGCGACTGCGAGCCGGCGCCGCTGCACGAGGTGATGAGCTGGCTGGCCAAGCAGCTCAAGGTCGAGGCCACCGAGACCATCCAGTCGCCCCTGCGCCGCCGGGCCAGCAAGCGCTGCGACAACCGCCGCCTGCTGGAGAGCGGCTACGTGTTCCGCTATCCCAGCTACCGCGAGGGCTATGCCCAGGTGCTCAGGGAGGGCGGCTTCCTGCCCGAAAAGGCGTGATCGGCGTCGGGTAATCAGAGAGGAAAGCGGTAACCCAGCGTCAGCGTCTCGAAGCCGTCATTCGGTCTCTTGATGCCGGCGTTGGAGTAGTGGGTCAGCGCCAGGGAGAGCTCGCCGCTGGCCCAGGGCAGGCCCAGCGCCAGGCGATCCTCGAACTGGAAGGCGGTGGAGAGCTCACGGGAGTCCACGCGGGTCTCCAGGAACAGCGCGCCTCCGATGCCGGCCTCCAGGAAGGCGCCCCGCTCGCCGGAGAAGGTCCAGCGCAGCGCCGGCGAGACCAGCCAGGCGGCGTTGCCGTCCTCCTCCTCGCTGGAGAGCAGCAGCAGGCCGGTCGCCAGCCGCAGCTCCAGCCGGGGGTGCAGGCTCGCCAGCGGAACGATCCGGTCGACCTCCACCTTGAGGGCGACCGTGGATTCGCTGGTGGCACCGGCCGCGACCTGCAGGTCGGCCATGGCCGGGCCGCAAGCCACCAGCAGCGTCAGGGCGGCGCAGGCCGCCCGGTGCGATTCGAGAGACATTCCCTTCTCCCCTCAGTCCCGTGATGGCTCAGGTCGCCCGAGAGCGCGCCAGGGGCACGTAGCGTGCGGCCTGTCCGTCGTTGATCGAATGGATCAGCGTCACCTGATTATAGGGCCACTCGAGGTCAAGGTGCGGCAGGTCGTCCGCCTCGAGGCGTTCGGCCCGGCGCAGCAGGGTGACATGGGGAATGAAACGGGAGGGGCGGCCGGGGAGTTTGCGGGCCTCCAGGCGGTCCCACAGCCGCTCGTGCAGCCGCTGCAGGGCGGCATCTGGACGGCGCCCGCCCACCCAGACGATGCCCGGGCGCCGGAAGTGGCCCCAGGCATCCAGCGTCCAGCGCCCGGCGGGGATGGCCAGCGAGCGGACCTCCTCAGCCAGCTCCACGGCCAGGTCGTCGCCGACCTCGCCGAGGAAGGCCAGGGTGAGGTGCAGGCTCTCGTCGGGCATGCGGCGCCCGCCGCAACGGGCGTGGGCGGCGTCCGCCAGGGCACCGAGCCGCTCGCGCAGCCCGGGCGGCGGCACCAGCGCCAGGAAGAGCCGCATTCTCCTAGTCGCCGATGACCATCACGGCTTCCGCCTCGAACTGCGCGCCCTTGGGCAGCGCCTTCACGCCCACCGCGGCGCGGGCCGGGTAGGGCTTGTCGAAGAACTCCTCCATCACCTGGTTGACCACGGCGAAGTTGCCCAGGTCGACCAGGTAGAGGTTGAGCTTGACGATCTCGCCCAGGGAGCCCGCGGCCTCCTCGCAGACGGCCTTGAGGTTGGTGAAGACCTGGCGGGCCTGGGCCTCGAAGTCGTCGGAGACCAGCTCCATGGTGGCCGGGTCCAGGGGGATCTGGCCGGAGAGATAGACGGTGTTGCCGGCCTTGATGGCCTGGGAGTAGGGGCCGATGGCGGCGGGCGCCTGGTCGGTGTTGATCACGGCCTTGTTGCTCATGGACGTTCTCCGTGGTGGCGTTGAAGGGTGGTGACGCATGAAAGAGATGGCCCGCCCGCCGCAGCCGCGACGGGCGGGCCAGGGACGGATTCAGTTGCCGACGCGCGAGATCCTGCCGACGTGGGAAAGGTTTCTCAGCCGCTTGATGATGCGGGCCAGGTGGACCCGATCGCGCACGGAGAGGATCAGGTTGACGGTGGCCAGGCGGGCGTCGCGCTCCTCGATGCCGATGCGCTCGATGTTGGCGTCGGCATCGGTGACCAGGCCGGCGAGCTCGGCCACCAGGCCGCGGCGGCTCTCGACCTCGAGGCGCAGCGCCACCGGGAAGTCCTCGGCGATGTCGTCGGACCACTCCAGGGCGAACAGCTTGTCCGGATCGTTCCTGAGCTCGCCCAGGTTGCGGCACTCGGCACGATGCACCACGATCCCCTTGCCCACCGAGAGATGGCCGATCACCGGGTCGCCGGGCAGCGGGTGACAGCAGCGGGCGAACTTGATGACCATGCCCTCGGCGCCGCTGATCACGATGGGCCCGTGGGCGTGTCGCTCGGGCTCGCCCGCGACCCGCGACTCGCCCTGCTGCAGGTCGATCAGGCGGCGCGCCACCACATGGGCGACCCGGGTGCCGAGGCCGATGGACTCCAGCAGGGCGTCCTCGTTCTTCAGGCCGAGCTCGGCCAGCAGGCTGGCCAGCGGCGCTTCGGGCAGCTCCTCCAGGCTGGTCTCGAAGTTGGCCAGGGACTTGTTGAGCAGCCGCCGGCCTAGCTGCACCGCCTCGGTATGCTGCTGGTGCTTGAGCGCATGGCGGATCGCCGAGCGGGCCTTGGCGGTCACCACAAAGTTGAGCCAGGCCAGGTTGGGGCGCGCCCCCGGGGCGGTGATGATCTCCAGGGTCTGGCCGCTCTCCAGGCGGGTGGAGAGCGGGGCCAGGTGGCGGTCGATGCGACAGGCGATGGTGCCGTTGCCGATGTCGGTGTGCACGCTGTAGGCGAAGTCGATCACCGTGGCGCCCTGGGGTAGCTCCATGATGTCGCCCTTGGGGGTGAACACGTAGATGTCGTCGGGGAAGAGGTCGTTCTTGACGTGCTCGATGAACTCCAGGGAGTCGCCGGCGTGGCGCTGCATCTCCAGCAGCCCCTTGATCCACGAGCGGGCCCGGGCGTGGCTGCCCTCGGCGATGGGGTGCTGGGTCTGGCCGGCCTTGTAGAGCCAGTGGGCGGCGATGCCGTTGTTGGCCATGGCCTCCATCTCGCGGGTGCGGATCTGCACCTCGATGGGCATGCCGCCGGTGCCGAACAGGGTGGTGTGCAGGCTCTGGTAGCCGTTGGCCTTGGGGATGGCGATGTAGTCCTTGAAGCGCCCGGGTACCGGCTTGTAGAGGTTGTGCACCACGCCGAGGATGCGGTAGCAGCTGTCGACGTCGTCGCAGATGATGCGGAAGCCGAACACGTCCATGATCTCGGCGAACGACTTGCGCTGGTCGCGCATCTTCTTGTAGATCGACAGCAGGTGCTTCTGGCGGCCCACCACGGTGCCGGGCAGTCCCTCGTCGTCGAGGCTCTGCTGCAGGGCGTTCTGGACCTGCCGGATCGCCGAGCGGCGGTGACCGCGGGCGCTGGAGACGGCGCGCTTGATGCGCTCGGCGCGCATCGGGTGCAGCGCCTGGAAGGAGAGGTCCTCGAGCTCGACGCGGATGGTGTTGATGCCCAGCCGGCTGGCGATGCGGGCATAGATCTCGAGGGTCTCGCGGGCGATGCGGCGCTTCTTCTCGGGGCGCAGGGCGCCCAGGGTGCGCATGTTGTGCAGCCGGTCGGCCAGCTTGACGATGATCACCCGGATGTCCCGGGACATCGCCAGCACCATCTTCTGGAAGTTCTCGGCCTGGGCGACCGCCTTGTCCTCGAAGGTGATCTGGGTCAGCTTGGAGACGCCGTCCACCAGCTCCGCCACGGGTTTGCCAAACTGTTCGGCCAGCGCCTCCTTGCCAACGCCGGTGTCCTCGATCACGTCATGCAGCATGGCGGCCATCAGGCTCTGATGGTCCATGTGCATGTTGGCCAGGATATTGGCCACGGCGAGGGGGTGGGTCACATAGGGTTCGCCGGAGCGCCGGCGCTGGCCGTCGTGGGCCTGCTCGGCGTAGTAGAAGGCGCGCTTGACCTGCTGGATCTCGCTCTGGGGGAGGTAGCCGCCGAGACGGTCGGCCAGGTCATCGATAGTGAACATGCAGCGCGCCCTGACTCCTGCGTGAGTGCCCTGGAAGGGAAGGCGGCGGGAAGCCGTCGTGCGGGATCACTCCTCGGCGCCGGCCCCGTAGTGCGGCTCGCGAATGACGCGCACCGGCGCCTCGACCGGCTCGTCGAGCACGCTCTCGTCGACCAGGCCGGCGGCGATCTCGCGCAGCGCCACCACGGTGGCCTTGTCGTTCTCCCAGGGCAGCTGGGCGTCACGGGAGCCGCGGGCCAGCTGGCGCGCGCGCTGGGTGGAGATCATCACCAGCTTGAAGCGATTTTCGACGTTTTCCAGACAATCTTCGACTGTGACTCGCGCCATGGATGTCTTCCTGCAGCTGACGGGGAACCGCCGAAGCCCCTGCGAGGCACGCGGGGCGGAGATTCCACCAATGGATAGACCCGATAGGTTACTCGACGCCCGGTTGCCGTGACAAGCGCCACGCCGTCAGGCGAGCAGGGCCTTCAGCAGCGGGGCGTGGTGCTCTCCGGCCCGCGGGAGGGTCAGGCGGCGGGCGATCACCAGCGACTGCAGTTCGCGCAGGGCGGTGGTGAAGTCGTCGTTGATCACCAGATAGTCGTACTCGTCGTGGTGGGACATCTCGCTGACGGCATCGCGCATGCGCCGGGCAATCACCGCGTGCTCGTCGGTGCCGCGGCTCGCCAGTCGACGCTCGAGCTCCTCCCGGGAAGGGGGCAGGATGAAGATCGACACCGCATCGGGCATCTGCTGGCGCACCTGGCGGGCGCCCTGCCAGTCGATCTCCAGGATCACGTCCTGGCCGGCGGCCAGCGCCGCCTGAACGGCGGGGCGCGAGGTGCCGTAGTAGTTGTCGAACACGCGGGCATGCTCGAAGAACTCCCCGCGCTCGATCATCGCCTCGAAGGCCGGGACGTCGATGAAGTGGTAGTTGACGCCGTCCACCTCGCCGTTGCGGCGCTCGCGGGTGGTGTGGGAGACCGAGACCTGGAGGCCGTCGAGGCTGTCGATCAGTTCGCGGACCAGGCTGGTCTTGCCGGCACCGGAGGGGGCGGAAACGATGAAGAGGGTACCCTGGGGCATGGTCGGCATCCCTGATTGGCAACTGGGTGAAGCGGCGTGTGCCGTGAGGAAAGCGCGAAGTATCGCACGATTGGCGCGCTGCTGCAGGCCTACGGGGCCTTCGAGATTCCGGAGATCAGGCGATTCAGTTCTTCCAGATAGGCCTCAAGCACCAGGTTGGGCGGCCCGCTCTTGCGCGTGATAGCGCTGTAGCGAGTGATAGACGCCGAGGCGTTTTGCGTCATGCCCGATATTATGAACGTCGCCAAGCAGCTTACTTGGCCAGGGGTGCGGCGAGCAGCAGTGCCAGCACGAACAAGGCAGCAAGCCAGAGGGAGATTCCTCTCCGGCCGTGATCTGCACACTGTTCAGGCGCCTGTGGCTGCATGACGGGGGCTCGCTTCTCGGTACCGCGTTGACCTTACCCTGGTCCACCGCCGTGCCCTGTCCATTGATTCACATCAAAGGAACTCCGTTGGTAAACCTGCATGCAGGGCTCGGGTTGCGGCTCTCTTCTTGGCCGTGAAATACTCGCGCTTCCATTGGCTCACAAGGCCGCTTGTCCCTAATGCGTCGACTCTCCTATCACTGGCTACTCAGCCTGCTGATGGCCCTGGTGCTGGCCATTGCGCCGCCTGTGGCCGCGGGCGGGCATCACGGTGATGCCTCCTGCCTGGAGAGTCAGCTGGAGGAGCGTTCGGCCATGCAGGGGCCGGCGGACTGGGACCTCTCGGCAACCGCCGACCCAGGCGAGCCGGATGCCTCCTTGGCTTCTCCTTGTTGCATGCCCTGTGCCCAGTGTGGCGCCACCTTTGCTCGGTTGACCATTGGCGCGATGGCCTCCCCCCTTCCCCCGTCCGGGCCCGCTCTGGGCTATCCATCGGGACCTCCTGCTCCCTTCGAGCGGCCTCCTCGCGCCTGAACCTCTCCCCCCTTGAAGGCGCCGTGGTCGATCTAGCCCTTCCACGTGCATGGCACCCACTTCCAGGTGATCGCCACCCGCGATGCCGACAGCGACTGGCTGTTCCACTGCCACATCATCGAGCACGAGGCGCTAGGCATGATGGCGACAATCCGCGTGAGCTGACCTTGCCGTATCGTGTTTCGGCGCCATGCGGTGGTTCGCATGGCGCCGGCCACACCTGACGAAAGATAAGGAAATGACGTCATGACCCATTATCGATGGCCACTTGTCATGGCCGTGCTACTGACCCTGCTGGCGGGTTGTTCCCGCGAGCCGAGCGGCATCAGCCTCGAGCAGCTGCGACAGCAGACCCACATTCACGGCCTGGCCTTCGACCGAGCCGATGGCGAACGACTGTGGCTGGCCACCCACCAAGGCTTCTATGCCGTGGGTAGCGATGGGATGGCCCGCCGGGTCTCCGAGGAGACCCATGATTTCATGGGATTCGCGCCCCACCCCAAAGAGGCTGAGACCTTCTTTGCGAGCGGCCACCCTGCCAGGGGAGGCAACCTCGGGGTGGTGATGTCCACCGATGGAGGTCGAAGCTGGTCCAGGCATGCTTCCGGCGTTGATGGCCCGGTGGATTTCCATCAGCTGACCATCAGCGCGGCCAGCCCCGACACGCTCTACGGAGCCTATGCCGGCCAGCTCCAGGTCAGCGAGGATGGCGGGAGCAGCTGGCAGGTTCGAGCCAAGGCACCGGCTGGGCTGATTGCCCTGGCCGCCTCGAGCCGTGATTCCGATCAGCTCTATGCTGCCACTCAGACCGGGCTCTTGATGAGTCCGGACGGCGGTGAGCGCTGGCGCCAGATATACCCTGAACGCCGCCCAGTGAGCCTGGCGGTGGCCAGCCAGGGGAGACTCTACGCCTTTGTACTCGATGTTGGCTTGCTGCGAGCTGAAGAAGCCAGCCGTGACTGGGAGGTGGTGAAGCGGGGCTGGGAAGAGCGCTATTTGATGCATCTGGCGGTGGATCCGAACGATCCCCAGCGCCTGGTGGCGGCCGATGACCTGAACCAGCTGCTGATCAGCGATAACGGTGGACGCGACTGGTCGCGACTCGAGTGAACCGGGAGGTACCGCATGCTGCAATATCCCCAGATTGACCCGGTGGCCATCAGCCTCGGTCCGTTTGCGATCCACTGGTACGGCCTGATGTACGTGGCGGGCCTCGTCGCCGCCTGGTGGCTGGGCCGCCGTCGCGCCCATCGACTGGGCCTAACCCACGACGACATTGGCGACCTGATCTTCTATGCCGCCGTGGGCGTGGTGCTCGGCGGGCGGCTGGGCTATGCCCTCTTCTACGGCAGCGGGCAGTGGCTGGCCGACCCGCTATGGCTGTTGAAGATCTGGGAAGGGGGGATGAGCTTCCACGGCGGCCTGGTCGGGGTGCTGGTCGCGGCCTGGCTCTTCGCGCGCAAGAAGCGGCTCGGCTTCCTGTCGCTGACCGACTTCATCGCCCCGCTAGTGCCGATCGGGTTGGGTGCCGGGCGGATCGGCAACTTCATCAACCACGAGCTGCCGGGCCGGGTCAGCGAGCTGCCCTGGGCGATGCCCTTCCCGCACATGGGGCCGGAGCCGCGCCACCCCACGGCGCTCTACGAGTTCGCCCTGGAGGGGGTGGTGCTGTTCGCGGTGCTCTGGTGGCTGTCCCGTGAGCCACGCCGCACCGGGCTGATCTCCGGGCTCTTCCTGCTGCTCTACGGCGTCTTCCGCTTCGCCGTGGAGTTCGTGCGTCTGCCCGATCCGCATATCGGCTTCATCGCCTTCGGCTGGGTGACCATGGGCATGCAGCTGACCCTGCCGATGATTGCCGCCGGCGTGGTGGTGATCGTCTGGTCGCGTCGTCAAACCATGGCGCTACCGTTAGACGCGGCCCTGAGGCAGAAGCAGTGACCGGACTAGGGCACAGGCTCGCCAGGGGCAGAGGCGGCCTGGTAAGGCAACTTCTGGCCACTCCGGAATTCAACGTGGCGCTGTTCGCCTTGCTGCTCAACTTCCCCTGGGAGTTCCTGCAGGTCCCCCTCTTCGCCGAGATGCCGGCCATGGCGCACTGGGACGCCGTCCTGTTCTGCACACGGGCGACCCTGGGTGACGTGCTTATCGCCCTTGTCGCCTACTGGGTCGTGGCGGGGGTGCGGCGACGGCGCGACTGGCTGCGCTGCCCGGATGCGCGTGAACTTCTCGGCTTCGTGGCGGTGGGCGTCGTGATCACGATCGGCCTGGAGTGGCACGCCACGGTGCTGCGGGATCGCTGGCAGTACGGTGAGCTGATGCCCACCCTGCCGCTGCTGGGGACGGGGCTGGCCCCGCTGCTGCAGTGGCTGCTGTTGCCGCCGCTGCTCGTCTGGCTGGTGCGTCGCCAGCTGCTGGGCGTGATCTATCTCCAGCAGGTTGACCCTGCCAGCGCCGCTTCCGCCGACTCGGCACGAGAGAAACGGCCATGATAAGCATGAGCTTGCTGAACGGACGCCAGAGCGGATGCCGCAGGTGAGGGGGGCGCGAGAATCACCCGCCTCAGGCCAGATGCCGGCCAGACGACGTCGACCCTGGTGCCGGTTCCTGCTGGTGATGGGCATCGCTCACCTGGTGGGCCTGGCCTCGTCGCTGGATGCGATGATGTCGAGCCGGACCTCCCAGGGGGCGGTGGCGTGGATCGTCTCGCTGAATACGGTGCCCTATGTGGCCGTGCCCGCCTACTGGGTGTTCGGCCGAACGAAGTTCCAGGGCTATGTGTCTTCCCGACGTGACGAGGACTCGGCGCTGGGGCTGGCGCTGGCCGACAAGCTGGCGGAGCTGCGCGCTCACGGGGTCTCGGCCGCTCACGCCGACAAGCACCTGGTGGGCGTCGAGCAGCTGGCCAAATTGCCGTTTCTGGGTGGCAACCGGGTGGAGCTGCTGATCGATGGCGAGCAGACCTTCGAGAGCCTGTTTGCCGGTATCGAGGCCGCCGAGCGCTATCTGCTGGTGCAGTTCTATATCGTGCGCGCCGACGAGGTGGGGTTGGCGCTGCAGGCCCGGCTGATCGAGAAGGCACGGGAAGGCGTCGAGGTCTTCTTCCTCTATGACGAGATCGGCAGCTATGCGCTGCCGGGCCGCTATCTTCAGGAGATGGAGGAGGCCGGGGTCCAGGTGCATCGTTTCCACTCTACCCGTGGGCCGGGCAATCGCTTCCAACTCAACTTCCGCAACCATCGCAAGATCGTGGTGGCCGACGGCGAGCGGGCCTGGGTGGGGGGCTTCAACGTCGGCGACGAGTACCTTCAGGGCCACACGGACATCGGTCCCTGGCGCGACACCCACCTGCTGATCGAGGGGCCGGCGGCCCTGGCACTGCAGCTGGTGTTCCTCGAGGACTGGCACTGGGCCACGGAGGAACTGCCCGAGCTGCCCTGGACGCCACGGGTGCCGAGCCACCACGGCACCCCGGTGCTGATCCTGCCGACCGGGCCCGCGGATCGGTTCGAGACCGCCAGCCTGATGATCCAGCAGGCGATCCATGCCGTCCATGAACGGATCTGGATCTCCAGCCCCTACTTCGTGCCCGACGAGGGGGTGCTCGCGATGCTCAAGCTGGCCGCCCTGAGCGGCGTGGACGTGCGGGTGCTGATCCCGGAGCGCCCGGACAATCCGCTGACCTACTTCGCCGCCTACGCCTTCCTCGATTCGCTGCTCGAGGCGGGGGTCAAGGTCTATCGCTACGAGGAGGGCTTCCTGCACGGCAAGGCCTTCCTGATGGACGACATCGGTGCGGCGGTAGGTACCGTGAATCTCGACAACCGCTCCTTCCGCCTCAATTTCGAGGTCACGGCGCTGGTGATGGACCCGTCGTTCGCCGCTGAGGTCGAGTCGATGTTCGAGGCGGATTTCGCGCGGTCCCGGCAGATGCACCCAGCAGAGATCGAGGCTCAGTCGCTCTGGCACCGGGTGGCGGCGCGGGCGGCCTATCTGCTCGCGCCCGTGCTCTGAGGCTGGATGTCGCCGCCGTGGTGCATCCCTGGCATCGTCAGTCCCTGACGTCGAACGCCAGCACGCCGGTCACGTCCGAGAACGTCATACGCATCTGCCAGGCACCCGACATGGGGAGCGGTGCCGCGAGCGCGTAGCTGTCGCGGTCGGTCGGTTCGGCCGTCTGGCTGAGTGAAATGTCATGGCCGGGCATGACGAAGGTGATCGGGACGCGCATGGCCTGTCGAGGCGGGTTACCGTCGGGCCCGCGCAGCTGGAAGAAGAGTTGCGCCTGTTGCTCGGCATCGATCACGAGACTGCCCGCCACGCTCCACTGGTGCACCGTGCCGGAGAAGCGGACCCCGCCGCGTTCTGCCCCCGGCTGAGTCGGTACCGGGCCGTCGACCCGGAGGGTCGTTTCATCCCCCGCCATGAAGGGCATGGCCATGAGCACGGCCAGCACCAGGAAGCAGGGGATCCCCACGGCGAGCGCGACAAGGCGGGCAGAGCGATTGGGTTGACTGGAAATGAGAGCCATCGAATCACTCCTCCGATTATGTACGTTGCGTGCCGGAGAGCGGCAGGGTGAGGCAGAAGGTCGTGATGCCATTCTGAGAACGGACCGCGACGTCTCCACCATGGGCCTTGACGATTGATCGGGTGATGGGGAGTCCCAGACCTGCGCCTTCGCCATGGTGGTTGCGGATGCTGTCGGCCCGGTGGAAGCGATCGAACAGTTTCGGTAACTGATCGGCGGGGATCGTCTCTCCAGGATTGCTGACACACAGTTTCGCCATATCCTGGTCATGGGTAATGGTGATCGCGATCCTGCCGTCAGGGGGTGTGTGCCGCACGGCGTTCGACACCAGGTTGGCAATCGCTCGGCGAAGCATCAGGTGGTCGCCGGTGACTGTGGCGGTACCACTGAGCTGCATCCTGACCTGTTTCTCCTCGGCAAGGGCATCATAGAACTCCAGCAAAGCGGTCACTTCCTCCTCTAGGTGAACCGGTTCGGCAGGGTTTGGCAGTAGCCCATGATCGGTTTTGGCCAGGAACAGCATGTCGGCGATCATTCGCGCCAGTCGTTCCAGCTCCTCCAGGTTGGAGTGCAGTGCGTCCTGGTATTCCTCTGTGCTGCGTGGTCGTGACAGGGCGACCTGGGTTTCGGTAAGCAGATTGGACACCGGGGTGCGCAGCTCATGGGCGATATCCGCCGAAAACTCGCTGAGGCGTTGAAAGTCGGCTTCGAGCCTGTTCAGCATGCCATTGAACGCATTGGCTAGCTCGACCATTTCCGGTGGCGTGGCTTGAAGGTCCAGCCTTTCTCCCAAGCGTTCGGCCGATAGCCGCCTGGCAGCAGCCGTGATCCGTTTGAGTGGAGCGAGGCCTTGACGTGCGACCAGCCAGCCGAGCAATGCTGTCAGCAGGGCGGCTATCGCAATGCCCGTCCAAAGGTAGCGGCGGGTGTCCTCGAGAAAGTGAGCATGGTGCGTGATATCTAGGCCAAGCAGGACATGTACCGGTATGGACTGCGGTAGAGGAAGGCGCTTGTGAACCTCATGACCAATGAATTCGTAGCCCGCCACGCTCCAGCGGGTACTGGGTGAGGCAACGTCTCCATTCTTTACTGGCTCGAGAAACTCCGGTTGGTAGGCGTAGAGTATTCGCTGCTCCTCATCGCGGATGGAGACGGACAGCGTCGCATGGCTCGTCAATAGCTCGTCAAGATATCGGGACAGTGTATTGAGTGCGGCGGGGCTGTCGACTCGGTCAAGCAGGTTCTCGATCATGTTCAGCTTTGCTGTCAATTCCATGTGATCGATTTCATCGAAGTGGCCCCGAATCAGATGCTCGAGCCACAGTCCAAGCAGCAACAGCAGGCCTGCGACCAGCAAGGAGAAGAGCGTGGCCAAGCGCGCCGTCAAGGAGAGTGGATAAAAGGTCATTGAGCCTCCCCTGACTCCAGCACGTACCCCATGCCTCTTACGGTCCGGATCAGCTTGACAGTGAAGGGGCCATCCACCTTGGCACGTAGCCGTCTGACGGCGACATCGATGACGTTGGTATCGCTGTCGAAGTTCATGTCCCACACCTGGGAGGCGATCAGTGAACGGGGGAGGACTTCTCCCTGGCGTCGAATCAAGAGCTCGAGCAATGCAAACTCCTTGGCGGTGAGGTCGACCCGCTCGCCAGCTCGAGTGACTCGTCGCCGTAGCAGGTCGAGCTCCAGGTCGGCGGCCCGGAACACTTCTGGCTCACGTGCCTTCCCGCGCCGCAGCAGTGAGCGGACCCTGGCAAGCAGTTCGGAGAAGGCGAACGGCTTGACCAGGTAGTCATCCGCCCCGAGCTCGAGCCCCCGTACTCTGTCGTCGACCTCGTCTCGTGCGGTCAAAAAGAGTACGGGTACGTCCTGCCCTGCGCGGCGCACCATTTGCAGGATGGTCCAGCCATCCATCCCAGGCAGCATGACGTCAAGCAGCAGCAGG
Source organism: Halomonas sp. 3H (assembly GCF_024206005.1). Classification (NCBI taxonomy): domain Bacteria; kingdom Pseudomonadati; phylum Pseudomonadota; class Gammaproteobacteria; order Oceanospirillales; family Halomonadaceae; genus Halomonas; species Halomonas sp. 3H. The sequence continues at coordinate 3,826,232 of NZ_CP100360.1, read as the reverse complement.
TCATACTCCCCGGTCTGCGCCAAGTGCAGGCCATCCAGGCCATCGCGCGCCAGGTCAACGACGAAGCCGGCTTCTCTAAGGCCTTGCGCCAGATAGTCGCCGGTCTTTGGCTCGTCCTCAACAATCAATAACTTCATGAAGCCTCCGCTGGCGGGTCTGGCTCAACATGACAAAAATGTCATTTTCGAGTCAGCATCCTGTCCGCTACTGAAACGTACTATGCCTACATGAACAAACAACACGGGGGATGAGTAGGCAAAATGGTTACTCTATCACGCCCGAAGTTGAAAGTAATAGTCCTGACGGTTGTAAGATAATTTGGCGTAATATTCATCGTAAAAAGTGAGGTGTATCATGATCAAGAAGGTTGCTCTTACCGCTGCCGTTGTTAGCTTGTTCTCTGTCCCGGCTTTTGCCAATTTTGGCACCACGGCATCAAGCGAAAGCGCTCTGCAGGAAGGTAGCACGCCTAGCGTGATCATTAATTCTGGCCAGCCGCATACTTACCAACTCAACCTGAATGAAGCCGCAGCGGTCAAGATTGCTAGCAGTCACTTCCCCGGGATGCACTCCATACTGCCAATGAAAGCCGAGTTGATCGATGCTCAGGGCAATACCTTGAGTCAGGTGAGGTCTTCTGGTGGCGACTTTGAAATTCGAGAAGCGTTGCCGGCCGGCCAGTATAGCTTGGTGGTATCAGGAAATTCCGCGCCGGGTGGGGATAGTTGGGACGCCCATCGTTATAGCCTTCACGTTGCTTTCAAATAACCCGGTACTCAAGCTTTGAAGAAGCATGGCTGGCCGGCACCCGTCGGCCAGTTTGATAGATATAACCAAGAATCTTTATGAATTTTGGCCATGGTGCATGTGCCATGGCGCTGTTCTTGCCGCAGTGCACAGGTGAGTATGGAGGGTGGTGAATGGGCTCTCGGTTACCCAAAATGTTGGCTGTGGCGTTAAGCACGGCTTTTATGTTGCCTTTTCCGGTATTGTCAGAGCCGGTGCTTTCTCTGATGGAAGCTGAGCGGCTCGCTCGCATCGACGACCCTGCCACACTGCGCTACCAGGAGCTGGCTGAGGCTCGACGTGAGGCCGCCATCTCGGCCAGACAGCTTCCCGATCCCATGCTGATCATGGAGGTAATGGACGTCGCACGAGATGGTCTTTCCATCGATGACGACACCATGACCCAACTGCGTGTGGGAGTGCGCCAGACCTTCCCGAGAGGCGGCAGCCGTCGATTGGCAAGCGAGCGGGAAGGCGCGTTGGCCATGGCTGACGCAGCTCGTGGCAGCAACGCAGAAATCACTGCCGTTCGCGCCGTGCGGCGTGCCTACCTGTCGCTCTACGAGCAGCGCGCCATCCGGGAAGTGCTGGAGAAGAGCCAGCCCTTGTTCGAGGACCTGCGCGATATCACCGAACGCGAGTTTGCTTCCGGCTTTGCCGATCAACAGGATCTGTTACGTGCCGAACTGGAGCTGAGCCGGTTGCATGATCGCCTGCTTTCCGTTCAGGCACAGGAAGCGGCAGCACGGGCCCAGCTTGCGCGTTGGGTCGGTCAAGATGCCATTTCACGCCCCTTAGCCCCCGGCCTGCCCGACATGACCGAGCCGGCGGATGCGTTGCTGTCGCATCCGCTGCTCGCCGCAGAACAGGCTCTCGTCGATGCCGGCAACCACGGTGTCGAGCTGGCGCGTCAAGGCTACAGGCCTCAGTGGTCGGTCGAGCTGACCTATGGCACGCCAACGGAACGGGGCATGGACATGCCGGATCGCATGTCGGCGATGGTCATGGTCGACCTTCCGCTCTTTACACGCCAGCGCCAGGACCGCGATCTATCGGCCAGCGTGCACCGTCGTGAGGCCGCCCAGTATGCCTGGGATGCACAGGCCCTCGAGTTGCAGCGCCAGGTGGGGGAGACCCAGGCCAGGTGGCATCAGTTGAGCGAGCGTGAGCGTCAGTATGCAGAGCGCCTCCTTCCGCAGGCCAGGGAGAACGCCGAAGCCGCCGAGCATGGGTATCGCAATCGCACCACGGACTTCAACTCACTTGTGCGTGCACGCCTGACCGAGCTGGAAACGCATATCGAGGCCGTGCGTATCGGGTCGCAGCGTCGCCTTGAGCAGGTGGACCTGCTCTATCTACTGGGAGAAAACGCATGAAGGCGTTCGCTGTCATCGTCCTGCTGGGTGCGGGGGCTGCCGCAGGCGCCGCTGCCGTGACCTACTGGCCGGATTCCCATGCGCACGTTGCTGCCGCGGCGGACACGGCCAACGGTGAGAGAGAGATCCTCTATTACCGCCACCCACATAACCCCTCCGTGACCTCTCCCGAGCCGCGCAAGGATGAGATGGGCATGGAATTCATTCCGATCTATGCGGGTGGCGGCGACGCGACGCCCGGTACCGTGAGTATCAGCCCTGTCGTGCAGCAGAATATGAACGTGCGAATCGGCTCGGTGGCTCGTGGAGACCTTGCGCGCCTGGTCGAGACGGTCGGCTTCGTCGACTACGACGAATCGAGACTCAGCCACGTTCACCTGCGTACTCAGGGCTGGATCGAGGAACTCAGCGTCAGAACCACCGGCGAGCGAGTCGAGGAGGGGCAGCTGCTGTTCCGCCTCTATGCGCCTGAACTGGTCAATGCCCAGGAGGAACTGTTGCATGTCTTGCGTCGTGGCGGCAGTCCTGCTCCCGCGCGCGAGCGCCTCAGGGCGCTGGGGGTGAGCGCCGCCGAGATTGCCGAGATCGAGCGGGCCGGTCAGCCGCGCCGGCTCATCTCGGTGCGGGCGGACCAAGGCGGCGTGGTGGAGTCGCTCAATGTGCGTGAAGGCATGTATGTCACACCGGGCACCGAGGTGATGACCATTGCCGACCTCTCGCAGGTATGGGTGATTGCCGACCTGTTCGAGCATCAGGTGGATGCCGTGGCGCGAGGTGACGCCGCCCATGTGAAGTTGCCCTTCCGCCCAGGCGAACGTCTCGAGGGCAAGATCGATTACATCTATCCCAGCCTGAACAGCCCGACCCGAACCGTTCAGGTGCGCCTGGCCTTCGACAATCCCAGGGAGCGACTCAAGCCGGGAATGTATGCCGATGTCCAGCTAACCACCCGCCCGCTGCAGGGCGTCCTGTACCTGCCGGCTGAGGCTGTGATCCGTACCGGCCGGCAGGACCGCGTCATCCTGGCGCTGGGCGAAGGGCGTTTCCAGGCGCGCGAGGTCCAGGTGGGGCGTCGTGCCAACGGCGACCTGGAGATCATCGAAGGCCTCAGGGAAGGGGAGCGTGTGGTTCTCTCCGGCCACTTCCTGCTCGACTCCGAAGCGGCAGCTGGTGCCGAGCTGGCGCGCATGACCGAAGCCGAGCAGGAGAGTGCGGATGACGATGTCTGGGCCGATGGACGCCTGATTTCCATCGACCGCGATGCTCGTGTGCTGAACGTCGACCATGCGCCGATTCCCCTGTTGGGCTGGCCGGCGATGGTCATGGACTTCACCGTGGCCGACGACCTCGAGCTCGACGGATTGCACGAAGAGATGCCGATTCGCTTTCGTATGCGTGAGCGCGAGGCGTTTCTCTACGAAATCACCGCCATCGAGCCGCAGGCTCACGACCACTGAGGAGTCGTTTCATGATCGAAAGGATCATCACGTGGTCGCTGCACAATCGCCTGCTTGTGCTCCTGGCAACGGCCATCTTCGTCGTCTGGGGGCTCTTCACCGGCCGGCAGATGCCGCTGGATGCCATTCCTGATCTCTCCGACGTTCAGGTGATCGTTCATACCAGCTATCCCGGTCAGGCGCCCCAGGTGGTGGAGGATCAGGTTACCTATCCTCTGTCGACGGCCATGCTGGCCGTGCCTCAGGCGAGAGACGTGCGCGGTTTTTCCATGTTCGGCGACTCCTACGTCTACGTGCTGTTCGAGGATGGCACCGATCCCTACTGGGCACGCTCCCGCGTGCTGGAGTACCTGAGCCAGGTGGCGCCCCGCCTGCCGGATGGCGCCACACCGGCGTTAGGACCGGACGCGACCGGTGTGGGCTGGGTCTACCAGTATGCCCTGGTGGACCGCAGCGGTGAGCTCGACCTGGCCGGCTTGCGCTCACTGCAGGACTGGTTCCTGAAGTTCGAGTTGCAGTCCGTGACAGGGGTTTCCGAGGTCGCCACGGTGGGCGGCATGGTCAAACAGTATCAGGTGGTGCTTGACCCGAATCGTGCGCGGGCCTATGGCCTGACCCTTGCCGGCATCCGCTCGGCCATCGAAGGCGCCAACCGTGAGGCGGGCGGTTCGGTCATCGAGATGGGCGAAGCGGAATACATGGTGCGCTCGCGTGGCTATCTGACCGGTATCGAGGAGCTGCGCCTGGTGCCCGTTGGCCTCGGCGGCGACGGTACGCCCGTCTTGCTTGAGGACGTGGCCGAAATCCGCATCGGGCCCGCCGCCCGCCGCGGTATCGCGGAGCTGGATGGCGAGGGTGAAGCGGTAGGTGCCCTGGTGGTCATGCGCCATGGCGAGAACGCGCTGGCCACCATCGAGCGGGTCAAGGCGCGCCTCGATGAGCTGCGACCGAGCCTGCCCGAAGGCGTCGAGATCGTGGAAACCTACGATCGCTCGGTACTGATCCAGGAATCGGTCGACAACCTGACGGGCAAGCTGCTGCAGGAATTCCTCATCATCGCACTGGTATGCGTCGTCTTCCTGCTCCACTTCCGCTCGGCGCTGGTTGCGATCGTGGCACTGCCGATCGGCATACTGGCGGCACTGATGATCATGCAGGCCAAGGGCATCAACGCCAATATCATGTCGCTGGGCGGCATTGCCGTGACCATCGGTGCCATGGTGGACGCCGCCATCGTCATGGTGGAAAACCTGCACAAGCGGCTCGAGAAAGCGCCCCCGGGCGAGGATCGCTGGCATACCGTGGCCGAGGCGGCCAAGGAGACCGGCCGACCGATCTTCTTTGCGCTGCTGATTATCGTGGTCAGCTTCCTGCCCCTGTTCACTCTCCAGGGCCAGGAGGGGCGCATGTTTTCACCGCTCGCCTTTACCGGCACCTACGCCATGGCAGCGGCGGCAGGTCTCGGCATCACCCTGGTGCCGGTTCTCATGGGCTACCTGGTGCGTGGACGCATACGCCCTGAGTCTGCCCATCCGCTGAGCCGCATGCTGATTGCCATATACCGCCCCGGGCTGAATGCCCTGCTGCGCTACCCTTGGGCAACCATTGCCGCGGCAGTGCTGATTGCCGCCAGCGTGGCCTACCCGGCGAGCAAGCTGGGCAGCGAATTCATGCCCCAACTGGATGAAGGCGATCTCATGTACATGCCCTCGCTGGAGCCCAGTGTCTCCATCGGCAAGGTGCGTGAATTCATGCAGCAGACCAATCGCCTGATCATGTCGGTACCGGAGGTGGAGCGCGTCTTCGGCAAGGCGGGGCGTGCCGATACGGCCACGGACCCCGCACCAATCGGCATGCTGGAGACCGTCATTCGCTTCAAGCCCCGCGATCAGTGGCGCGAGGGCATGACCAAGGCCGATATCATCCGTGAGCTCGATGAGACAGTGAGCTTTCCCGGGGTGGCGAATGTCTGGGTGCCGCCAATCAAGACGCGTATCGACATGCTCTCGACCGGCATTCGCTCCCCCGTGGGCATCAAGGTAGCCGGCGACGACTTGGGAGAGATCGAACGGATCGGGCGTGAGATCGAACGCGTACTCCAGGATGTGCCGGGCACGGCATCGGCCTATGCCGACCGCACAGCTGCCGGGCGCTACGTTGAAGTGGACATCGATCGACGGGCCGCCGCGCGCCATGGTGTCAACGTCAGTGACCTGCAGGCCGTTATTCAGACGGCGGTAGGGGGGATGAATGTCAGCGAAACCGTCGAGGGGCTGGAGCGCTATCCCATCAACCTGCGCTATCCCCAGGATTGGCGTGACTCCCTAGAGAGCCTGCGGGACCTGCCGATCATCACATCGTCCGGCGCTTACCTTCCGCTGCAGGCGCTGGCTGACGTGGGCATCGTCGACGGGCCGGCGATGATCCGCACCGAGAATGCACGACTCAACGGCTGGGTCGTGGTCGATATCCGCGGGCGCGATATCGGTTCCTTCGTGGCCGAGGCGCGCGAGCGGGTGATGGAACAGGTCGCCCTGCCGGCCGGGTATTCGGTGACCTGGTCGGGTCAGTACGAGTACATGGAGCGGGCCAAGGAGCGCCTGCAGTGGGTCGTCCCGGTGACCATCGTGCTGATCTTCCTGCTGCTCTACCTGTGCTTTCGCAACGCCGCCGAGACTTTCATGCTGATGGGGTCGCTGCCGTTCGCTGCCGTCGGCGGGGTGTGGCTGCTCTACTGGCTCGCCTATGACGTATCGGTTGCCGTGGCGGCAGGTTTCATCCTGCTGATCGGGCTGTCGGCAGAGTTCGCTGTGGTCATGCTGATGTATGTTAAAGGGGCGGTCGAGCAACGCCAGCCCCGCAGCCGTGGCGAGCTGCGCGAGGCAATTATTGAGGGCGCTGTGATGCGGGTTAGGCCCAAGGCGATGACCTCGCTGACGGTGGTGCTGGGGCTGAGTCCGCTATTGCTGGATTCCGGCCCCGGGTCCGAGGCCATGCAGCGCATCGCCACGCCCATGGTGGGCGGCATGATCTCCGCCCCCCTGGTTTCACTACTGCTGATTCCCGTCCTCTACTGGCTGTGGCAGCGGCGACACTTTCCCGAGTCTGTCTCATCAGAGGCTGCGCTCAGCAACACCAAAACCCAAGGAAACCTGTGATATGAAAAAGATCGTACTTCAGTTGGCAGTCGTGATGGGCGTTATGGTGGCGCTACCTGCGATGGCGACCAGCGATCATGGACACGGCAAGCGTGCCGGTCATGGCGCCATGGCAGGACATGAGCATCAGGAAATGCGCACAGCCGAAGGCATCGGTACCGTGCAGTCGATCACGCAGGATGGCAATAGTGTCGTGCTGGCCCATGAACCAATCGCCGAACTTCGCTGGCCGGCCATGACCATGGAGTTGGCTTTGGCCGATCCAGCCTTGGCAGAGGGTATTGACGCCGAGGAACGTGTTCGCTTCGTGCTGCGCCAGACCGGCGAGACCGATTATGTCATTGTGTCGATCGAGCAGGTGAGGGCCCCTTGACGGGGCCTTTTCCTGGCGATGAACGCAGCGCCCTGGAGGCATCGCGGACGCGATGGAACCTCACTCGATGTTCTGGATCTGCTCCCTCATCTGCTCGATCAGCACCTTGAGCTCCACGGCGCAGCGGGTGGTGCTGGCGACCACCGACTTGGAGGATAGGGTGTTGGCCTCGCGGTTGAGCTCCTGCATCAGGAAGTCCAGGCGCCGGCCCACCGGGCCCTTCTGGGTCAGCTGGCGCTCCACCTCGGTGACATGGGTGGCGAGGCGGTCGAGCTCCTCGTCCACGTCGGCCTTCTGGGCGATCAGCGTCAGCTCGGCCTCGAGTCGCTGGGGGTCGAGTTCGGCCTTCACCGAATCGAGGCGCTCCAGCAGCAGGCTGCGCTGGCGCGCGAGGATCTGCGGCATCAGCCGGCGCACCTCGGCCACCTGGCCGTTCACGGCGGCCAGCCGCTCGCGGATCAGGGCGGCGAGCTTGTCGCCTTCCCGGGCGCGGCCGGCGATCAGGTCGTCCAGGGTGGCCTGGAAGAGGGCCATGGCGGCGGCCTTGATGGTGTCGAGGTCGGGCCCCTGGCTCTCGAGCACGCCCGGGTGGTCGAGCAGGGCCAGGGCATCGGGCATGGGGGCGTCGGGTACCGCGTCGCGCACCTCGGCGAGGGCGCGGGCCAGCTCGGCCAGCCGCTCGCGGCTGACCGCCAGGCCGCCGTCGTCTCGTGCGGGGTCGAAGCGCAGGCTGCACTCGACCTTGCCCCGGGCCAGGCGGGTGCGCATCGCCTCGCGGAACAGCGGCTCCAGGTCGCGGAGGCTCTCGGGCAGGCGGAAGTGGGGCTCCAGGTAGCGCTGGTTCACCGAGCGCAGCTCGATCTGCAGGCTGCCCCAGTCGTCGTCATGGGCCTGGCGTGCGAAGGCGGTCATGCTGTGGACCATGAGGGACTCCTGGCGTGGTCGAGGGTCATGGGGAAAGCGCGTCGGGGCAGTGTAACCGATTCCCCCCGTCGCGCGGACGGCCAGGGGTGTAGAATGGGCGGCCAGGCGTTCCCGCCACCGTCAATCGATGTTCAAGAGAGGTGTCATGACTTCGGAGTTCCGGCGTCCCAGTGGACGCGCCCCCGACCAGCCCCGCGAGATCCGGCTCACCCGCGACTACACCCGCCACGCCGAGGGGTCGGTACTGGTGGAGTTCGGCGACACCAAGGTGCTGTGCAACGCCAGCGTCGAGCCGGGGGTGCCGCGCTGGCTGCGCGGCAAGGGCCAGGGCTGGGTGACCGCGGAGTACGGCATGCTGCCCCGTGCCACCCACACCCGCGGCGGCCGCGAGGCGGCCCGCGGCAAGCAGGGCGGACGGACCCTGGAGATCCAGCGCCTGATCGGCCGCTCGCTGCGGGCGTCGGTGAACCTCAAGAAGCTCGGCGAGTTCACCATCACCGTGGACTGCGATGTCATCCAGGCCGACGGCGGCACCCGCACCGCCTCGATCACCGGCGGCTGCGTGGCGCTGGTGGATGCCATCCGCTATTTGCAGCGTAACAAGCTGATCAAGGGCGATCCCTTCAAGCAGCTGGTGAGCTCGGTATCGGTGGGCCTGTTCCGGGGCGTGCCGGTGGTGGACCTGGACTACCCGGAGGACAGCGGCGCCGACACCGACATGAACGTGGTGATGGCCGAGGACGGCAGCCTGATCGAGGTGCAGGGCACCGCAGAGAAGGGCAGCTTCAGCCGCGCCGAGCTGAACGCCATGCTGGAGCTGGCCGAGAACGCCGGTGCCCAGCTCTTCGACCACCAGCGGGAGTCGCTGGGCATACCCCGCTGAGGCAAGCCCTCCAACGCATCACGCCGGCCATGATGGCCGGCGTGATGCGTTCCGGCGGGCCGGAACGGCGACGAAGGGCACTGACTCAGAGCGTCAGGTCATACTCCACGATCAGCGGGGCGAACTCGGAGAAGGTCGCTTCGTAGTCGATCCAGGCGTCGACGATATGCCGTCGGAAGTTGGGACCCACGATCTGGTAGTCGATGCGCCAGCCTTCCTGGCGCGCCCGCGGCACCTCCTGGTCCAGCTTCGGCCACCAGGTGTACTCGCCGGCGTCGCGGTTGATCTCGCGGAAGCAGTCGATGAAGCCGGTGGGGCCGAACACCTGGTCCATCCAGGCGCGCTCCTCGGGCTTGAAGCCCGGGGTGGTCTGGTTGTCGGCCCAGTTCTCCAGGTCGATGGTCTTGTGGGCGATGTGCCAGGTGCCGCAGATGATGTACTCGCGGCGCTTGCGGGCCATCTTGCTGAGGTACTCCTGGTACTGGGCCATGAAGGCCTGCTTGGCGGCCGGGTCGCTGCCGTCGGGCATCAGGAAGCTGGCGATGCTGAAGCGGTCGTAGTCGGCCTGCAGGAAGCGCGCCTCGTGGTCGCACTCGGGGAAGCCCAGGCCATACATGATCGCCTTGGGGATCTTCCGGCAGTAGAGGCCCACTCCGGAGAAGCCGTCCTGCTCGGCGTCGAGGAAGTAGCCCTCGTAGCCCTCCGGATAGAGGATGCTGTCGTCCAGCTCGAAGCTCTTGGCCTTGAGGTTCTGCACGCAGACGACATCGGCATCCTGGTTGGCCAGCCAGTCGAGAAAGCCCCGCCCGACCGCCTCCCGGATGCCGTTGACATTGATGGTGGCGATTTTCATACATGGTCCCTTTTGCGTCGCGCGTGTATGATACCCGACGTTTCGACGTTTGGGTAAATGGCCACGGCCAATAAAGATGATAGGAGCCCCGAGGTGGAGAATTCCGGCACGCGCGAGAGTCCCGACGGCCAGCTCAAGGCCTACCAGCGTGAGTTCATCGAGTTCGCCATTCAACAGGGGGTGCTGCGCTTCGGCGAGTTCACCCTGAAATCGGGTCGCGTCAGCCCCTACTTCTTCAATGCCGGGCTGTTCCGCACCGGCGCCGCCTTGGCCCGCCTGGGGCGCTTCTACGCCCGCGCCATCGTCGATCGCGCCCCCGCCTTTGACGTGCTCTTCGGTCCCGCCTACAAGGGCATCCCCCTGGCCGCTACCACCGCTGTGGCGCTGGCCGACCACCATGACCGCGACCTGCCCTATGCGTTCAACCGCAAGGAGGCCAAGGCCCACGGCGAGGGCGGCAACATCGTCGGTGCCGCGCTGGAAGGTGATATCCTGATCATCGACGACGTGATCACCGCCGGCACCGCCATTCGCGAGGTGATGGGGCTGATCGATGAGGCCGGCGCCCGGGCCGCCGGGGTGGTGATCGCCCTGGATCGCCAGGAGCGCGGCAGCGCTGAAGTTGAAGGCAAGGGCCTGAGCGCCATTCAGGAGGTCGAGGCCCGCTCCGGCATGCCGGTGCTCAGCATCGTGACGCTGGACATGGTCCTGGCCTATCTTGAAGGGCAGGACGGCGAGGAACTGCGTCACCATGCCGCGGCGATCCGCGACTACCGCGACCGCTACGGCGTCCAGAGGCACTGAGCCCGGCCGACGTTTCACGCCTCCGCAGGAGTATCGCACCGGAGACGATCATGACATGGAGAGCTTTGATGAAATCGATCCTCACCGCCCTTGCCGGCACTGCCCTGCTGACCCTGGCGGGCCTGGCGGGCCTGGCCCAGGCCGGCAGCCTGGACCTGAACCTGGGCCCGGACGCCGTGCAGTTCGAGGCGGCCGGTGAAGTGACCGACGGCATCCGCCTGGGGGGCGGCGTGGTCGACAGCGAGTATCGCGAGGATGCCACCGTCTTCCACGCCCAGCTGATGGGCACCCAGCACACCCGCGAGCGCGAGGTCGGCGTGGGGGCCCGCTGGACCCAGTACGATACCGATGTCGGCAAGGGGGGCGGCCTGGGGCTGGGCGGCTACGGCTATGTCTACCTGCCCAACCTGCCCGAGGTCTCCCTGGGCGGCTACGGCTACTACACCCCCGGCGCGGTGACCAGCCGCGACCTGGATGACGGCTACGAGATCGGCGTGCGCGCCCGCTACGCCTTCGCCCCCAACGTGGACGGTTACGTCGGCCTGCGCCAGCTGGGCGCCGACTTCGACAGCGACGGCAGCGGCACCCGTACCCTGGACCGCGGCGCCCAGGTCGGCGTGCGCCTGCGCTTCTGACGCCCCTCGCCATCGCACCCTGAGGCGGGCCCCGGACGGGGCCCGCCTGCGTTCCACCGGGCCCTTCAGCGGAGCCGCCATGCTCGATGTCGTTCTCTACCAGCCCGAGATCCCGCCCAATACCGGCAACCTGATCCGGCTGTGCGCCAATACCGGCTTCCGGCTCCACCTGATCGAGCCGCTGGGCTTTGCCCTGGATGACAGGCGGCTGAGACGCGCGGGTCTCGACTACCACGAGTGGGCGGCGGTGCGGGTGCACCGCGACTGGGCGTGTTTCCTGGCCGAGGTGGCGCCGCCCCGGGTTTTCGCGGTCTCGACCCGGGGGCGGACCGGCTACCACGAGCCCGCCTACCGCGAGGGCGACGCCCTGGTGTTCGGCCCCGAGACCCGCGGCCTGCCGCAGGCGCTGCTCGATGCCCTGCCCGAGGCCCAGCGCCTGCGCATTCCCATGCGCGAGGACAGCCGCAGCCTCAACCTCTCCAACGCCTGTGCGGTGCTGGTCTATGAAGCCTGGCGCCAGCTGGGCTTCGTCGGCGCCGCCGGGCTGGATGTCGCGAGGCCTGCCCCATGACCCCCCCCGTCACCATCCAGCAGCGCCTCGCCGGCCTCAACCCCCGCCAGCAGGAGGCGGTTCGCTACATCGACGGGCCCTGCCTGGTGCTGGCCGGGGCCGGCTCCGGCAAGACCAGCGTGATCACCACCAAGATCGCCTACCTGGTGCAGGCCTGCGGCATGAGCGCCCGTCGCATCGCCGCGGTGACCTTCACCAACAAGGCCGCCCGGGAGATGAAGGAGCGGGTGGGCAGCATGCTCAAGGGCAAGGAGGGGCACGGGCTGACCGTCTCCACCTTCCATACCCTGGGGCTCAACATCATCCGCCGCGAGCTCAAGGCGCTGGGCTACAAGCCCGGCTTCTCGCTGTTCGACCCGGAGGACGCCAAGGCGCTGCTGCGCGACCTGATGCACAAGGATGCCCAGGTCGACGCCGACCAGATCAACGCGGTGCAGCAGCGGATCTCGGCCTGGAAGAACGACCTGGTGCTGCCCGGGCAGGCGCTCTCCCACGCCGCCGACGAGGAGGAGCTGTTCGCCGCCCGGGTCTTTGAAGCCTACGGCCGCCACCTCAAGGCCTACAACGCGGTGGACTTCGACGACCTGATCCTGCTGCCGGTGGTGCTGCTGCGCGACGACCCGGAGGCCCTCGCCCGCTGGCGCAAGCGCATCCACTACATGCTGGTGGACGAGTACCAGGACACCAACGTCAGCCAGTACCAGCTGGTGAAGCTGCTGATGGGAGAGCGGCAGACCTTCACCGTGGTCGGTGACGACGACCAGTCGATCTACGCCTGGCGCGGCGCGCGTCCCGAGAACCTGGTGACCCTGGGCGAGGACTTCCCGCGCCTGCAGGTGGTCAAGCTGGAGCAGAACTACCGCTCCACCGGCACCATCCTGCGCGCCGCCAACACCCTGATCGCCAACAACCCCCACGTCTACGAGAAGACCCTGTGGTCGGAGATGGGCGAGGGGGCGCCGATCCGCGTGGTGGTCAGCCGCCACGAGGAGGCCGAGGCGGAGCGGGTGGCCGGCGAGATCCTGACGCGGCGGATCAAGGAGCGCGCCGAGTGGCGCGACTTCGCGGTGCTCTACCGGGGCAACTTCCAGGCCCGGCTGCTCGAGCTCAAGCTGCAGCACTACCAGATCCCCTACAAGCTCTCCGGCGGCACCTCCTTCTTCTCGCGCAACGAGATCAAGGATGCCATGGCCTACCTGCGGCTGCTGATCAACCCGGCCGATGACAACGCCTTCCTGCGCATCGTCAACGTGCCGCGTCGCGAGATCGGCCCGAGCACCCTGGAGAAGCTGGCCAACTACGCCACCGACCGCGGGGTTTCGCTGTTCGCCGCCTGCCACGAGCTGGGCCTGGCCGAGCAGCTGCCCGAGCGGGCCGTGGAGCGCCTGGGTCGCTTCACCCACTTCATCGACGGGGTGCGCCGGCGCATGGACCAGGGCGATGCCGTCGCGGCGATCCGCGACATGCTGCGGGAGATGGACTACGAGGCGTGGCTCTATCAGAACGCCAGTGCGCCCACCATCGCCGAGCGGCGCATGGCCAACGTCTGGATCCTGATCGACCAGCTCGAGAAGTCGATGCAGGTGGCCCCGGAAGACAGGAGTCCCGAGGAGAGCACGGCCTCCGAGGAGACCGAGACCGACGATGTGGAGGCCGCCATCTCCCGGCTGGTGCTGCGCGACATCCTCGAGCAGCAGGCCGAGGAGGACGACTCCGACCGGGTCCAGCTGCTGACCATGCACGCCTCCAAGGGGCTGGAGTTTCCCCATGTCTACCTGCTGGGGCTGGAGGAGGAGCTGCTGCCCCACCGCAACGCCATCGAGGCCGGCACCGTGGAGGAGGAGCGCCGCCTGGCCTACGTGGGCATCACCCGGGCCCGGCGCACCCTGACCCTGACCCTGGCCCGCCAGCGCAAGGCCTATGGCGAACTGATGGACTGCGCGCCGAGCCGCTTCCTGGACGAGCTGCCGGCGGAGAGCCTGGAGTGGGAGGGGCGCGCGGACAAGGAGGACCCGGAGAAGAAGCAGGCGCGGGGGCAGGACGCCATCGCCGGGCTGCGCTCTCTCTTGGGCTGAGGATTGGATTCCGCGGGAGCACTGCCTGCTGCGCGAGGGGGGGGAGCCCCTGCCTGATATCAGTCGCCCTGTACGCCTACGCAAGCGGGGCGCCCTGAGGCGCCCCGCTGACGGTTCCAATGGCCGGTAACAGGCTTGCCTACTGCACCGCCTCGACCATGAAGTCCACCGCGGCCTTCACCTCGTCATCGGAGAGGCTCATGTTGCCACCCTTGGCCGGCATGGCATTGAAGCCGTTGATGGAGTGATCGTAGAGGGTCTCCATGCCCTGCTCCAGGCGGGCGCCCCAGGCGTCGGCGTCGCCCTTGATCGGGGCGCCGGCGGCACCGGTCATGTGGCAGGCCATGCAGGCCTGGTTATAGATCGCCTCGCCATCGATGCTGGCCTGGGCAGGCTCGTCGGCGGCCGCGGCATCATCTGCTGCCTCGGCGACTGCCTCATCGTCGGCGGCTGCGTCGTCGGAAGCGGCCTCATCGGCAGCAGCTTCCTCGGCCGGGGCCTCATCGGCACCGCCACCGAGTTCCGGCACGTCCATCACCGGCTCGACCAGATAGGCGGTAGCCGCCTCCACTTCCTCGTCGGAGAGGTTGGGGTTGCCGCCCCGGGCCGGCATGGCATTGAAGCCGTTGATGGAGTGATCCAGCAGGGTGTCGAAGCCCTGGTCGACACGGGCCGACCAGGCGTCGGCATCGCCGCGCACCGGGGCGCCGGCGGCACCGGTCTCGTGGCAGGCCATGCAGACGCGGTTGTAGATATCGCCACCGTCGATGCCGCCGCCGTTGGCGTCGGCGGGGGCTGCCTCGGCCGCGGAAGCGGTGCCGCAGTCCTCGTCCTGCAGGCATACCTGGCCCACCGGCTTGAGACGCTCGGCGATGGCGTCACGGTCGACCTCGGCCTGGGCGGAGGCCATGCCGGCGGTCATGCCCAGGGTGGCCAGGCACCCCATGATCAGCTTGCTGGATTTCACTCTCACCACCTCTTGACGGTCCTGTAATGAAAACGGCGTGTGGCGACGTCGCGAGTGGGCCATCACCACGGCCGAGACGCCATGACGCGCACAGTGCCGAACAGTATACCGGCATCCCGTACGGCTGGAAAATGCTGTGCCCCCCGCCATTGGCATGAGAAGACACCCGGGCCAGGCCGACGGGCGCTGGACAGGCGCCCGCCTGGCGGTTAGGATGTCGTCCGCCTGGCGCCTGCGCCGGGCCATGTGCGCCCGTAGCTCAGCTGGATAGAGTATCGGCCTCCGAAGCCGAGGGTCGCAGGTTCAAGTCCTGCCGGGCGCGCCACGAATTCAAGGGCCTACGACGATGTCGTGGGCCTTTTTTCTTGCATATCGTTACCAAGGCCCGCCCCGGGATTTCCTCAACCTCCAGCCCTTGATCGGTTGAAGCCAGCGGGAGTCACGAGACTTCCTGCTCTACTCGAAGACGATCCTGGGGAGATAGAAGGACACCACCCAGTTGGGCGCATCGACGATCTCGCTGATGCGCAGGTCGCCGCACACCGAGCAGAGCATGTAGGCCTGCTCGGCCGGCAGGTTGCGCGTCTTGCCCAGCCAGTCGATGGCGCCTTCCACCGCCTGGCGAGCCCCGGTCATCAGGTCGGGCCCGATGCCCGTGAACACCTCATAGCCGGCGCCGTCCAGGTGACGCGTCACCGGCCCCGGCGTGCTGAAGCGGGGCATGGCCAGGGGCGTGTCCTTGATCAGGTCCAGGGTGACGCTGACCCGCATGGCGCTCTCGATGGCCGTGCCGCACACCTCGCCGTCGCCCTGGGCCGCATGGGTATCGCCGATCGAGAATAGCGCCCCGGCGACCTCCACCGGCAGGTAGAGGGTGCTGCCGGCGCTCAGGTCGCGGATATCGAGATTCCCGCCGACGCGCCTCGGCGGCACGATGGAGTGGGTGCCCTCCGCGGCGGGAGCCAGGCCGATGGTGCCGGCGAACGGCTTCAGGGGAATGCGCGCCTGGCTGCCGTAGGCGGCGGGCGTTCGGGCGGTGGTGTCGTAGTCCCACAGGAACAGGTCCGGCATGGTGAACCGGTCGGCCAGCAGCCCGAACCCGGGAATGATGGCGGTCCAGCCGAAGCCGGAAGGACGGAACTCGTTGACCGTGACCTTGAGGATGTCGCCCGGCTGGGCGCCATCGATGAAGATGGGGCCGGTGACGGGATTGAGCCGCTCGAAGGGCATGCTCGTGACATCGGCGGCCGTCGAGTCGCGGGTGAAGTAGCCGCCGGCGGCGTCCTGGCACTCGAAGGAGAGCGTGGCCCCGGGGGCCACCGTCTCGACGGGGGCGTTGGTGCGGTTCCAGCCATGATGGCAGTGCTGGCCGTGGATCGTCTTGATGGGCGTCGGATGGGCCATGGCGGCATCTCCTTGCTGTGGAAACGACTCAGGGCATCAGGGCGCTGGCGATACTCAGCAGCCGCTGATCCTGATAGCGGTCGGCGATCAGCTGCACGCCGACGGGCAGCCCCTGGGGCGTCCAGTGCAGTGGCAGGTTCACGCAGGGCACCCCCAGCAGGGTCCAGACTCGCGAGTAGATCGGGTCGCCGGTGCTGGCGAGGCCTTCCGGGGCCACGCCCGGGGCGCTGGGGGCAAGCAGTACGTCGAAGCGCTCGGCAAGCTGTTGCGAGAGCGTGAGCCTGGCCCGGTCGGCGGCCTGCCGAGACGCCCAGTAATCCGCCAGGGAGAGGCGCTGCCCCTCGTCCAGCAGCGCGAGCAGGGCCGGGCTCATCGATGCCTCGAAGCGCTCGCGCTCGCTGGCCAGGGCGCGTGCGGCCTCGTAGGCCAGGATGACCTGCTGGTGTGCCACGAGCTCATCGAATGACGCGCCCAGCTTGACGGTGCCGAGATTGGCGCCAAGGTCGGTCATCCTGGCGGCGGCGCCTTCCAGGGCGGCGGAGGTCTCCGGCGACGGCGAATGCGTGCTGGGCACTCGGCAGAGGCCGACGCGCACGCCGTCGAGCCGCGTCAGGGCGAGGATCGGCGCATCGCCGGTGAGCGCGGTGAACAGCGTGCGCGTGTCCTCCAGGTGCCGCGTGAACCAGCCCAGGGTGTCCAGTGACGGGGCGAGTGGCTTCAGGCCGGCGACGCTCAGCGTGCCGTGGGTGGGCTTGAACCCCACGACGCCGCAGTAGCTGGCCGGACGGATGATGCTGCCGACGGTCTGGGTGCCCAGCGCCACGGGCACCATGCCGGCGGCGACGGCGGCCGCCGAGCCGCTCGAGGAGCCGCCCGGGGTGCGTGTCGGATCGTGGGGGTTGCGGGTCTTGCTGGGCTGGAAGTAGGCATACTCGGTCGACACCGTCTTGCCCATGGGCAGGGCGCCGAGGCGCGTCAGCTGGGTGACGATGGCCGCGTCCATGTCGGCGCGGTCGACCCGGTGATAGCCTCGGGTCCCCCAGGTGGTGGGCAGTCGGGTCGTGTCGATGATGTCCTTGATGCCCACCGGGACGCCGCCAAGGGGCGCGTGAGGGGGCCCGCCATCATGTGCGGCGATGGCGGGCTCGGGGGCCAGGCACTCCCAGGCCTGGACGGTGGGGTCCCGGACATCGATGCGCTCCCGGCAGGCCCGCCACCAGTCGAGAGGCGAGAACTCGCCGCGGGCGAGTCCGCGCTGAAAGCCTGCCAGGGTCATCCGGGTCCAATCGGTCATCTGTCTTCCACTCCTGACTGACCTGCTGCGTGAAGGGTGGCGTGAGCGCTCCGGCCAAGCGGAGGATCAGGGGGCCGGCGGCTCCCCGAGCAGGTCGGGGCCGGTGCCCAGCTGCTCCTCGATGGCCTGGCCGATGGCCAGCAGCCGGGCGTCCTGCCAGGGGCCTGCCAGCACCTGCAGCCCGACCGGCATGCCGGCACTGTCCTTGCCGACCGGCAGGGTCAATCCGCAGAGCCCCATGAAGTTGGCGATCACCGTGTTGCGCAGCGCCTGCATGTTGGCCCGGGCATAGGCGCCTTCGGGGAGCAGGCTCTCCAGGGTGGGGGGCGTGATTGCCACGGTGGGGGTGAGCATGGCGTCCACGTCGGCCAGGCGCGTCGCGGCCGCGGCAGTCAGCTTGTCGATGACGGCGCGGCGGCGGACGTACTCCCAGGCCGGCATGTCGTCCGCGGCCTTGACCCGGGCAGCGACATTGGGGTCCAGGGCCTCGATCATCTCGGGCAGCTCGGTCTTGAGGAAGGCCGCCAGTTCGGCTGCGGCCAGCCCCCCCTGCTGGAACAGCGTGTAGGCCTCATCGGTATGGGGCAGGTCCAGGGTGACCATTCGCGCCCCGGCGGCCTCGAGCCGGCGGATGGCCGCCTCGACGGCCTCGGCGACCCCGGGACTGCAGTCGTCCCAGAAGAAGGCGCTGGGCACGCCGAAGGTGAGATCGGCCAGCACCGGCGGCGCCGGGACGCGGGCGGCGCGACGGGTCAGGGCGCCGTCGAGGGCATCGAAGGCAAAGGCCAGGTCGTCCACGCGGTGGGCCAGCAGGCCCGGGGTGTCCAGGGTGGTGGAGAGCGGCACGATCTGGTTCGTCGGCCAGCGGCCGGCGGTGGTCTTGAGCCCTGCCACCCCGGTCATGGAGGCGGGGATGCGCACCGAGCCGGCGGTATCGGTGCCCAGAGCCAGGCTCGCGGTGCCGCCCACCAGTGACACACCGGCACCGGCGCTGGAGCCGCCGGGCGTGCGGTGATCCTTGAGATCCCAGGGGTTGCGGGGCGCGCCCCAGTGGGCGTTGGTGCCGAGGCCACCGAAGGCAAACTCCACCGTGTGGGTCTTGCCCATGACGCTGGGCAGCTGGGCGAGCAGGGCGGCGATCATGGGGCCGGGCTGTTCCCACGCCTGGGGCAGCCGCTGCGACGAGCCGGCGTAGGTCGGCAGGCCCGGTACCGCATAGATGTCCTTGATGGAGATGGGAATCCCCATCAGGGCCCCGGCATCCCCGCCCTGGCGGATCACCGCATCGGTGGCCTGGGCGAAGGCCAGCGCGGCCTCGCCGTTCCAGGTCAGGTAGGCATGGTCATGTTCGCCGCGGGCCTGATGGGCCGCCAGGGAGGCCTCGGCCAGTTGGGTGGCGGTCAGCGTGCCGCTGCGCAGCCCGGCATACTGCTCGCGGAGCGGGCGCTTCAGGGGTGAGTCGGTCATGGCGTGCCTCCTTGGGGTCAGTCGCGGATCTCGAAGATCGATTCGACTTCAACGGCGGCGTTGCCGGGCAGGGTGGCGACGCCGATGGCGGTGCGGGCATGGCGTCCATTCTCACCGAACAGCGCGATGAACAGCTCCGAGGCGCCGTTGATCACCAGCGGCACGTCGTGGAACCCGGGCGCCACGTTGACGAAGCCGTTCATGCGCACGCAGCGCACGACCCGGCTCATGTCGCCCTCCACCGCATCGCTGAGCGAGGCCAGCAGGTTGAGGGCACAGGCCTGGGCGGCCAGCTTGCCGGTCTCGAGGTCGAACTCGGCACCCACCTTGCCGGGGTAGAGGACCTCGCCGCCCCGTTCGCAGATCTGGCCGGCCAGGAACAGCTGGTTGCCCAGCCGCGACCAGGGCAGGAAGGCGCCGCGGGGGCGGGGGATGGCGGGCAGGGTGAGGCCCTGGGCGGCCACGGCCGCGTCAATGGTCTGGGTCATTTCAGTCATTCCTTGTCATGAGCAGCGTCTCGACGGCGTGCATCAGGGTGCGGACGGCAACCTCGGCGTCGGCGCGCTCGATGTGTTCATCGGGGTGGTGGCTGATGCCCGCGCGGCAGGGGGTGAAGAGCATCGCCGTGGGGCAGAGGTGGGCGAGGTGGATGGCGTCGTGGAAGGCCCCGGATACCAGCCGCGGAGCCTCTGGCCAGTGGGCCTTGACGGCCTCGTCGAGCACGGCGACCAGGGCCTCATCGAAGGCCACCGGGGCCACCCGCGAGGTCGCTTCCAGGCGGGCCGTGCAGCCGGACCACTCCCGCTGTGCCAGCTGCCGAAAGGCCGCATCCAGCGCCTCCAGCACCGTCGGGTCGGGGTGGCGAAGGTCGATGGTGAAGCGGGCCCGCTGGGGGATGGTGTTCACCGAGTTGGGCGACAGCGCGAACTTGCCGATGGTGAAGCGCACCTGGTCGTCGTGGGCCGCCACGGCCGCCTTCAGGGCGCCGACCAGGGCGTGGGCGCCCATGAAGGCATCGCGACGCGACGCCTCCGGCGTGGTGCCCGCATGGTTGGCCTGGCCGTCGACCTCGACCTCGTACCAGTGGACGCCTTGGATGCCGGTGACGACACACACCGGCGCCCCTCGCTCTTCCAGCACGGGCCCCTGCTCGATATGCAGCTCCAGGAAGGCGTGGGGCACGACGGGTGCGGAGCGGAAGCGGGCGCCGTGGGCCTCCAGCAGCGCCAGGCAGTCGGACAGCGCCGCCTGGAAGGTGATCCCCTCGTCGTCCTGCGCGGCGAGGATCGTCTCGGCGTCGCGCCGGCCGGCGAACCAGGAGGAGCCTGAGGCCCCGGGGGCGAAGCGCGCCCCCTCCTCGTTGGTCCAGGAGACCACCTCGACCGGTCGCCGGTGGGCAATGCCCTGCTCCGACAGGGTGCGCAGGACCGCCAGGCCGGCCACCACGCCCAGGGTGCCGTCGTAGGCGCCGGCGCTGGGCTGGCTGTCGAGGTGGCTGCCGATCAGCAGCGGGGCCAGCGTCGGGTCCTGCCCCTCCCGGCGCAGGAAGACGTTGCCCAGGGCGTCGTAGTGGGCGCTGCAGCCGAGCGCCTCGCCCTGCGCCATCAGCCACAGCCGGGCGCGATTGTCCTGGTCGTCCAGGGCCAGGCGGCGAATGCCGCGAGGGGAGAGGGCGCCGATCCGGGCCTGGGCCTCGAGATCGGCCCAGAAGCGCGCGCCGTCGACCGCGCCGGCCAGGGATGAACTCATCGTGTGCATGGTCGGCCTCCTCAGTAGAGCAGTGATGGCAGCCAGGTGCTGATCCAGGGCACGTAGGTGATGACCATCAGGGCGACCAGCATGATCAGGATCAGCGGCAGACACGCCTTGAAGACCTCCTGCAGCGACATCTTCGAGATCGCCATGGCCACGAACAGGTTCAGCCCGACCGGCGGGGTGATCATGCCGACGGAGAAGTTGACCAGGGTGATGACACCGAAGTGGACCGGATCCACGCCGACCTGGGCGGCGATCGGCTGCAGCAGCGGGGAGAGCACGATGATCGCCGAGGCACTGTCGAGGAAGAAGCCGGCAATGATCATCACCACGTTGAACAGCGCCATCACCTGGAAGGGGTCATCGGTGAGGGAGAGCACCTGGCTCGCCAGCTGGGTCGGGGTGCCGGTGATCGCCAGCAGCCACGAGAAGGCCGAGGCGCCGGCGGTGATCAGCAGCAGGGTGGCCGAGATCAGGCCGGAGCTGCGCAGGGTGCCGATCAGGTCCCGGAAATCGATGGTGCGGTAGACCACCATGCCCACGAACAGCCCGTACATGCAGGCCACCGCGGCGGACTCGGTGGGGGTGAAGACGCCGCTGTAGATGCCGCCTAGCAGGATGAACGGCAGGCCCAGGCCCCAGGCGGCCGACTTGAACGCGGACCCGACCTGGCGCAGGGTCGGAAACGGCGAGCGCTCGTAGCCCTTGAACGACGAGTAGACGATGCAGTAGGCGATCAGCAGCGAGCCGATCAGGATGGCCGGTAGCAGGCCCGCCGCGAACAGCCGGCCGACCGATGTGCCGGTCACCGAGCCATAGATGATCAGCGCGATGCTCGGCGGCACGATGGGCCCCAGGGTGCCCGCGGTGGCGATCAGGCCGATGGCGAAGCGCTTGTCGTAGCCCGCGGCCACCAGGGCAGGGAACATGATCGAGCCGATGGCCACCACCGTGGCGGGGCTGGAGCCCGAGATCGCCCCGAAGAACAGGCAGGAGAGCACGGTGGCCGCCGCCAGGCCCCCCGGGACCCAGCCGACCAGCGCCTTGGCCAGGTTGATGAGCCGGTCCGAGAGGCCGCCGATGCGCATCAGTTCGGCGGCCAGGATGAAGAACGGGATGGCCATCAGCGAGAAGTTGTTCATCCCGGTGAACATGCGCATCGGCACGATGACCGGGTTGGTGGTGCCAAAGAACTCGATGGCCAGGAAGACGGAGAACGCCAGCGCAGCGAAGATCGGCAGCCCTAGCAGCAGCACCGCGAAGAAGATGGGAAGAAGTGCCGTGATCATGAGGGTCTCCAGTCGTTAGACGAGCTTGTCTTTCTCGGCGGCAAGCTCTTCGGCGAGAGTGACCGGCGGCTTGGTCCAGGCCTCATGGATGACCCACAGGTAGCGCAGGATCAGCAGGATGCCGGATATGCCGATGGGCAGGTAGAACCAGGCCATGGGCAGGCGCAGGGCGGCCGTCAGCTGTCCGCGTCCCAGCGTGTTGAAGTAGAGGTGGAAGCCGTAATAGACCAGGAAGCCGGCAAAGGCGATGCCCAGCACGGCGGCGATGATATGCAGCCAGCGGTTGATGGCCGGCGACACGAAGGCGTTGAGCACGTCGACGGAGATATGCACGCCGTGCCTGACTCCCATGCTGGCCCCCACGAAGCTCATGCAGATGATGGAGTAGATGACGACTTCCTCGGCCCAGAACAGCGAGCCATTGAAGCCGTAGCGATAGACGACCTGAATGGTGGTAATGATGGTCGCGATCGACATGAACGCGACCATCGCCACACTCTCCAGGAAATCAATCACCTTGTTGAGTGCTTCAAACATGGTGAGTGCACCGGGTTAGAGTGACATCGAAGGGGAAGGCGGGATCAGTACTCGATACCCACCGCGTCATAGACCTTGTGCAGGAGCTCGGTGGTGACCACGCTCTCGTACTCCTGATGCACCGGCATGCTGGCCTCGATGAAGGCCTCGCGCGCCTCGGGAGTGATCTCGTTGATCGCGATCTCGTCCTTGATGGCCTCGAGGATGGTTTCCTCGTCCTGCAGGGTCAGCTCGCGTGAGGCGGTACGTCCGTTGTCGAAGGCCTCGAGCATCACGGCCTGGAGGTCTTCGGGCAGGGAGTCCCAGGAGTCCTGGTTAATCACCGCCGCGTAGGCGTGATAGGCGTGGTTGGTCAGCGACAGGTAGTCCTGTACCTCGTGGAAGCGCATGGTGTAGATGTTGGCCAGCGGGTTCTCCTGGCCGGCGACGACCCCCTGCTGCAGGCCGTTGTAGACCTCGGTGAAGGCCATGGCGGTGGCGTTGGCGCCATAGTTCTCGTAGGTGGAGATGATGATCGGCGCCTGCATGGTGCGCATGCGGATGGCGTCGAGGTCCTCGGGGCCATGGATGGGCCGCACGTTGTTGGTCATGTGGCGGAAGCCGGCGCCCCAGAAGTTCACGCCATACATGTTGTGGCCGCTCAGGGTGTCCAGGATCTCGCGGCCCACGTCGCCATCCAGGGTCGACACCATGGTGTCGTAGTCGGCGATCAGGAACGGCAGGTCGAGGATCTGCATGCGCGGCTCGAAGTTGCCGAGCGTGGCGGTGGGCGGGATGCCGATATCGACCAGGCCCATCTGGATCTGCTCGATGATCTCCACGTCGCCGCCGACCTGGGCCGCGGGCAGCACGTTGATCTCGATGCGTCCCTCGGACTTCTCCTCGACTTCCTCCTTGAAGCGAAGTGCTGCCTGCCCGTTGGGCGTATCCTCGATCAGGACGTGGGCGAAGCTGAAGGTGTACTCGGCGGCCTGTGCCTGGCTCATGCCGAAGGACGCGGCGGCAATCGCCGCCACCAGTGACACCTTGGTCAGTTTGCTCTTCATTGTCAGCACCTTGTTGGGTTGTTGGTGTGCATCTTCACGTGACGTTCGACACCGGCGTGACCCGGCGTCACCCGCACTCGGTACGGGCCCTTTCAGCCTGACGCGGACAGGCGGAGCATGTTGCCGGCCATGCTCAGGCCGTCAGGGTTCGCAGTGGTGCGGCGACCTCGCCCTTCGTGGAGGCGAGGAGGGCCGACAGGGCAAGCCGGGCCTTGCGGGCACTCAGGTCGGGGACGGCGATGACGCCGGCCGACTCCAGGCTAGCGAGGCTGCCCATGAATTCGTAGCTGGCGTGGACCGGCCCGGTAGGGCAGCTGCTGACGATCGCCACCGGGATGCCGCGTGCGGTAATGCGCGGGATGACATCCAGCCAGTCCGGAGGGACATGGCCGCGCCCCAGGCCGTCGATCACCAGGCCGGCGGCCCCGCCCGCCACGGCGGCCTCCAGCAGGGCGGGCGAGGCGTCCAGATAGGCGGGCAGGATGTCGACCCTCGGCAGGGCGGCGTCGGCGGGGAGCCCCAGCCTCTCGGGGCGAGCGGGATGGACCGATATCTTGATCCGCGCGCCGTCGATATAGCCGAGCGGGCCGGCCTCCGGCGCGGCGAAGCCGTTCACCTGAAAGCTGCTGACCTTGCGCACCTGCCGGGCAGAGAAGATCGACTGGTTGAACACCACCAGGGTGCCGAGGCCACGGGCCTCTTCACTGGCCGCAACCATCACGGCGTCGGCGATGTTGCGAAAGGCATCCGTGCCGGGCTCGTGGGGGGCGCGCTGCGAGCCCGTCAGCACGATGGTGGGGGAAGCCGGCAGGGTGATATCGAGGAAGTAGGCGGTCTCCTCGAGGGTGTCGGTGCCATGGGTGATGACGATACCCGCCACGTCGGAGGACTCGGCCAGGGCCTGGCACTCCTGGCGCAGGCGCATCAGGTCATCGCGGGTGATGGCATTGCTGGGCTTCTGCAGCAGGGAGCGAACCTCGACGTCGATGGCCGCGCCTTCCGGCAGCGAAACGCGGCTCATCAGCACGTCACCCTGCAGCGCACCTGACCGATTCCGACCGGAATCATCCGGGCTACTGGCGATGGTGCCGCCGGTGGTGAGGACCACCACTCGGGTGCTTGTCCTGGCTCTTGTCATTGTTGTCACCGTGTCAGGCATGGGGGCCTGGGCCCGTGATGCCGTTTCAGTGTTCAGACATCAGATGTCTGTTGTCTGAACCCATGCTAGACTCGATCTCGAGTCGTCTGCAAGCGGGAAATGACAGAACGTCCAACCATTTCGGCATCGACAAATCAAAATTCGCTTCGATGCGGCACGCCACGCCAACACGAGACGCCAGCATGAGCCTGAAACGCCAGCCCACACTGCCGCCCACTTCCATGGAGAGTTTCGGCAGCTCCATCGACCGCAGCTCCGTCGCCCTGCAGCTGCTGGAACGCATCAAGGGGGCGCTGATTCGCGGTGAACTCCAGCCGGGCGATTACCTGCCGTCGGAGACCGAACTGACCCAGACCCTGGGGATCGGCAAGTCGAGCGTTCGCGAGGCCATCAAGATGCTCCAGGCCATCGGCATCGTGGAGGTCAAGCGGGGGCAGGGCACCATGATCTGCCGCGAGCCGGGCGACCCCCTGGTGGACCCGATGGCCTTCGGCATGATCCTGGCCCGGGGCATGACGCGAGACGTGCTCGAGTTCCGCAGGATGTTCGAGCCGGCCTATACCCTGCAGGCCATGCACAATGCCCGGCCGGAGGATCATGTCCGCATCCGGCAGAGCATCGAGGCCATGGCCTCGGCGATCGCCAACGGGGAGCAGACGGCGCGTCACGATGTCGCCTTCCACCGGGCGATCCTGCAGGCGACCCACAACCCGATGACCATCCGGGTAGGCGAGACCCTGATCCAGCTGATCGAGGCTGCGCTGGAAACCTCCATGCAGACGCTTCCGGAGGTCGCCCTGAAAGACCACCGGGCGATCTACGCGGCCTTCCAGGCGGGTGACGAGGAGGGGGTAAAGGCGGCCATCGAGGTCAGCAGCGAGAGCTGGGAGACCAACCTGACCTACGTCGACTGACAGTAGGTCCACTCCATCCTCACCCCGCCTGACAGGCCATCCAGGCTCTGATCAGGTTTCCATCCGCGTCATCCTGCCAGGCGCAGTGGCCACTGGAATTTTGCCTAACCAGGTGTCGCCTCGTTCATTCTCTGGGGGGTGGTGTTTTCAATGACCAGCGAAGACCACCGCCCGGCGGGGCGGTGGTCTCGTGCAGGCCAACTCCTGCAAGGGTCAACGCAGTGACAGGGCACTACCTCCCAGGTTGTCCTCGGCCTCGCGGTAGGCGTCGGCTTCCTGAGCCTCGACCTCCGGCGAGAAGCGCACCAGCAGGGTGCAGAGGGCGGCGATGATCACCGCCACGCCCAGGTAGAAGAGCCCCTGCTGGTAACTGAGCGACTCGGAGCGGAACAGGAAGCCGGCGGCCACCGCACCGGCGTTGCCCCCGGCACCGACGATCCCGGCCACGGCGCCGAGCGCCCGCTTGTTGATGAAGGGCACCACGCCGAAGGTGGCCCCCTCCGCCATCTGCACGAAGAGACTGAACACCAGCATGATGCCGATGGCGAGTGCCAGCACATGCATCTGCGAGAAGAACAGCAGAGCGATGCCCTCGCAGAGCATGGCGATGAACAGCCAGCGCACGCGCCCCTTCAGGCCGGCCTGCCGGGCGAAGAGGTCCGAGAAGATGCCGCCCAGGGTGCGGGCGAAGAGGTTCATCAGGCCGAAGAGGCCGGCGATCATGCCGGCGGTGGCCAGGGTCAGGTCGAAGTGGTCGAAGAAATAGATGGCGGCGATGTTGTGGATGGTCAGCTCGACGCCGAAGCAGGCGGCATAGACCACGAACAGGGCCCAGACCCGGATGTCCTTGGCAGCGGCCAGGAAGGTCTGGCCGGCACTGCTCTCGCCGCTGGCCGCCGGCAGCTCGCCGCGAGCACGCAGCTCATCGAAGTTGCCGTCGGGGGCATCCTGGGTGAAGCGATAGTAGGCGATGCCGGTGAGGAACAGCACCACGCCCGGGACCACCATGGCCAGCCGCCAGCCGAAGGCCTCGTTGACGCCCAGCATCAGCAGGCCGGAAAAGATCAAGGGCATCAGGATCTGGGTGGTTCCGCCGCCGAGGTTGCCCCAGCCTGCCGAGGTGGCGTTGGCGGTGCCCACCACGTTGGGCGCGAACATGATCGAGGTGTGGTACTGGGTGATCACGAAGGAGGCGCCGATGGCGCCGATCGCCAGGCGGGCGAGCAGGAAGGTCTCGAAGCTGTTGGCGAAACCGATGGCCATCACCGGCAGGGAGCCGAGACAGAGCAGCCAGGTATAGGCCCTGCGCGGCCCGATGCGGTCGCAGAGCACCCCGATCAGCAGCCGCACGATCACGGTGATGGCCACCGAGGCGATGATGGTATTGCCGATCTGGGTCTTGGTCAGGCCGAGGTCGTCACGAACCACCGCCATGAGCGGGGCGATGCCGAACCAGCCGAAGAAGCAGAGGTGGAAGGCCAGCCACGAGAAGTGGAAGGCTCGCATCTGCGGCGTCTTGAGGGTGAACAGGCGAATCCTGTTGGCCTTGTTGCGGATCTCCATGGGAGTACCTCGTCGAGTGATGATCGAACACGCAATGCTGGGCCTTCACCGTTGAAGGTCGGGTCTGACGCACTCGTACTCCGGGGAGCCTGGTCCACGCCTGCCTTGCCGTTGATGACTGACACACGCTATCTGTCGGTCAGCGGGTCGTTGCTCAGTGTCTGGATGGGGCGGCCCTGCCCTGCCTTCATGCCTGGATCCATACCTCGCCACCCCTGAAGCTCACCGCCCAGGTGCGCAGGCGGATGCCGGGATTCTCCAGGCACTGGCCGTCCGCCAGCCGGTAGTGGTGCTTGTAGAGCGGTGAGGCCACCACCGGCTCGCCCTTCAGGTCGCCGACGATCCCCCGGGCGATGACGTTGGCGCCCGCCATGGGGTCGTGGTGGTCGAGGGCATAGAGCTCCTGGTCGAGGCCTGGCCGCGGCGTGTTGGGGCCGCCGGGAACGTAGAAGAGCGCCACCTGGGCGGGGCCCTCGGCGGTTTCCACCCAGGCGGCAACGCCGGAGTAGGGCACCAGGTCGGCGCGGGTGCAGAGACGTTGCCAGGTCTGTGTCATGGTGTTGGCTGCGGTAGCGGTTTTCATGAGTATTTCCTTAAGCAGGGCGAAGCTGGCCGCGCTCGCTGGTCATGATGATGTCGGGGTCCGGCCGGTGGTCGTTGACGAAGCTGCGGAAGCGCTTGAGCTTCTCCGGGTCGTCGAGGGCATTGGCCCACTCGCACTGGTAGGTGTCGATGACGTGCTGCATCTGGCGCTCCAGCGCCTCGCCGATTCCCAGGCGGTCGTCGATGACCACCTCCTTGAGGTAGTCCAGGCCGCCCTCGAGGCTCTCGCGCCACACCGAGGTGCGCTGCAGGCGGTCGGCGGTGCGCACGTAGAACATCAGGAAACGGTCGATGAGCTGGATCAGTCGCTCGTCGTCGAGGTCGGTGGCGAAGAGCTCGCCATGGCGGGGCCGCATGCCGCCGTTGCCGCAGACATAGAGGTTCCAGCCGTGCTCGGTGGCGATCACGCCGATGTCCTTGCCCTGGGCCTCGGCGCACTCGCGGGTGCAGCCGGAGACGCCGAACTTGAGCTTGTGGGGCGAGCGAAGCCCCTTGTAGCGATGCTCCAGGCGGATCGCCATGCCCACGCTGTCCTGCACGCCATAGCGGCACCAGGTGCTGCCCACGCAGGACTTCACCGTACGCAGTGACTTGGCGTAGGCGTGGCCGGTCTCGAAGCCGGCGTCGAGCAGTTCGCTCCAGATCTCCGGGAGGTCCTCCAGGCGGGCGCCGAACAGGTCGATGCGCTGTCCGCCGGTGACCTTGGTGTAGAGGTCGTACTTCTGCGCCACCTGGCCCAGCACCACCAGCTTGTCGGGCGTGATCTCGCCGCCGGGCACCCGGGGCACCACCGAGTAGGTGCCGTTCTTCTGCATGTTGGCCATGAAGGTGTCGTTGGTGTCCTGCAGCGGGATGTGGGCGGCATCGGTGATCGGCTCGTTGAAGCAGGAGGCGAGTATCGAGGCCACCGCCGGCTTGCAGATATCGCAGCCGAGTTTGTGGGTCTCGGGGTTGCCGTGCTTCTGCATCAGCTCGCTGAAGGTCTTGATGCCCTCCACCCGCACGATGTCGTAGAGCGCCTGGCGGGTATGGGCGAAGTGCTCGCAGATCGACTTGTCGACCTCCACGCCCCGGCTCTCCAGTTCGTGCTCGACGACGCTCTTGAGCAGGGCCGCGCAGCCACCGCAGCCGGTGCTGGCCTTCGTCTCGCCCTTGATCGCCCCCAGGTCTCCGGCCCCGCCATCGATGCTGGCGCAGATGTCGCCCTTGGTGACGTTGTGGCACGAACAGAGGGTCGCCGTCTCGGGCAGGGCATCCGGCCCCAGCGTCGGAGCGCCTTCACTGCTGGGCAGGATCAGCGAGGCCGGGTCCTCGGGGAGGTCGAGGCCGTTGCTGTAGACCTGCAGCAGGGTGTCATAGACGCTGTTGTCGCCGACCAGCATGGCGCCGACCAGGCGCCTGCCGTCGCCGGAGACCACCAGCTTGCGGTACTGCTGCTTGAGCTGGTCGAGGTAACGGAATACCCGGGCGCCGGGCGTCCGGTCGCCATGGGCATCGCCGATGGCCCCCACGTCGACACCCAGCAGCTTGAGCTTGGTGCTCATGTCGGCACCGCGGAAGCCCTCTCCCTCGCCGCCGAGCAGGGTGTCGGCGGCCACCTTGGCCATCTGGTAGCCGGGGGCGACCAGGCCGAAGATGCTGTTGTGCCAGAGCGCCACCTCGCCGATGGCGAGGATCGCCGGGTCGCTGGTCAGGCAGCGGTCGTCGATCACTACGCCGCCGCGCTCGCCTCTCTCCAGGGCGCAGTCGCGGGCCAGCTCGTCCCGTGGGCGGATGCCGGCGGAGAAGACGATCAGGTCGGCCTCCAGCACCTTGCCGTCCTGGAAGACCATGCGGTGGCTGGCGTCCATGCCGTCCTCGATGCGCTGGGTGGCACGGTCGGTGTGGACCTGCACGCCGAGGGCCTCGATCTTCTCGCGCAGCAGCTCGCCCCCTTCCCCGTCGACCTGCATGGGCATCAGGCGCGGCGCGAACTCCACCACGGCGGTCTCCAGGCTAAGGCCGCGCAGGGCATTGGCCGCCTCCAGCCCCAGCAGGCCACCGCCCACCACCACGCCGGTAGCGGCATGCTTGGCGGCGGCGCGAATGGCATCCAGGTCGTCCAGGGTGCGATAGACCAGACAGCCCGGGCGGTCGCTGCCGGGAATCGGCGGCACGAAGGGATAGGAGCCGGTGGCCAGCACCAGGCGATCGTAGGGAATGCGGCCCTGAGCGGTTACGACTTCCCCTTTGTTGCGGTCGATGGCGGTCACGCTCTCCGAGAGGCGCAGCTCGATGCCGTTGGCGGCATACCAGTCGACATCGCACAGGGCCAGGTCGTCGGCATCGCGGCCGCTGAAGTACTCCGAGAGATGGACCCGGTCGTAGGCGCGGTGACGCTCTTCGCCGAAGACGGTGATGGCGTAGTGTGAGGTGGCACTGCGCTCGATGAGCTGCTCGACCAGGTGGTGGCCGACCATGCCGTTGCCGATGATGATCAGGCGTTGCTTGGGTGTGTTCATGCGGCCTCCTTGACGGGGCGGTCCCGGGCGTCGAGATCGGTGGTGGAATCGGTGTCGAAGTGGTGGGCAGCGAGCAGGGCATCGGCCTCGGCCGTGCCGAGCAGCAGGGCGCGGCGGCAGGGGCCCAGATCGAGGCCCGCCTGGGCCTGGCGGAACAGCCAGGGACCCATGGCGGTGTCGCCATAGAGGATGGCGCCCTCGAGCCGGCCGTGGCGCAGCAGCAGGCGGCGGTAGTCGCCCTGCCCGGGGTCGTGGTAGGCGAGCACCTCATGGCCGGCGTCGGGTTCGATGGGGCCGAAGGCAAACAGCGAGATGCCGCTGATCTTGAGCCTGGTGGCGGTCGCGGCCTCCCGGTAGCGGGGCGTGGCCTCGCCGCACAGGCGCGCGGCAAGTACCGCCACCTGGCGCCAGATCGGCTCCACCAGCCCGTAGGTGATGCCCTCGAACTGGCAGCACTCGCCCAGGGCGTGGATCGCCGGGTCGGAGGTGGTCAGGGTGGCGTCGACGACGATGGCCCGGTCGACGGCGAGTCCGGCGCGCTGGCCCAGCTCGGCGTTGGGGGCGATCCCGGCGGCGACCACCACGCCGTCGGCGGCCAGGCGCCGGCCGTCGGTGAGACGCACTCCGGTTACCCGGCCATGGTGGTCGCCCTCGATCGCTGCCAGCTGCACGCCGGTGTGGATGGCCAGGCCGCGGCGACCGAGCTCGGCCTCCAGCAGGGTGGCGGCGGTGGCATCGAGCTGGCGATTCATGAGGCGCTCGGCGCGCTGCAGCACGCTGACCGCCAGGCCGCGTGAGCCCTGGGGGTGAGAGCCTTCTCCGCGCTTGCGCAGGCCCTCCGCGGCCTCCAGGCCGAGCAGCCCCCCGCCGACCACCACGACCTGGCCGCCGCGCTCGGCGACCCCTGCCAGGGCCTCGGCATCGTCGAGGTCGCGGAAGCCGTGGACGCCCGACAGCGCGATGCCGGGTACCGCCGGCAGGGCCGGGCGCGAGCCGGTGGCCAGCACCAGGCGGTGGTAGTCGAGGGCTCGGCCGGCATCGGTGGTCAGCCGGCGCGCCGTGCGATCGATGGACGTGACCCGTTCGCCGAGCAGCAGCTCGATGCCCTGCTCGGCGTACCACTCGGCCTTGCGCAGGGTGAGGGCCTCGCGCTCCATCTCGCCGGCCAGCCAGGGCGAGAGCAGGATGCGGTTGTAGGCGGCGTGTCGCTCGTCACCGATCACGGTGATTCGCCTCGGGCGGTCCGGTCGCTCGAGCAGGGCCTCGACCAATCGGTGGCCGGCCATGCCGTTGCCGATGATCACCAGGTGTTCGGTCTCGTGCGGGGCTGGGTGCATGATCGGGCACCTCCGGTGTGACAAAAAAAGAAGACGCCTCGGCGCTGCCCCGGCATCGGGGCGCGCTGAGACGTCTTCGTCAGGAGGGGCAATCACCGTTGATCGCCGTTGTTGCCATGCACAAACAAGAACCCGGCCAGGAGGCCGGGTTGATGATGTTTTTCCTTTTATTTCAACCTGTTGAAAGGTGCCTGGTGAGGCGTGGGAGCGCCTCGCGCGGGCCCTGGCTGCCTCTTAGTGGTGCAGGGCGGCGTCGAAATGCACGGGGGTGTGGCACTCGTGCAGGGTGCGGATATCGAGGGTGCGGCCCCTGTCGCGCAGCGGACCCTGCAGCGCCTCGGCGATGCGACCCATGGCCTCGACGTCGGGCCGCAGCAGGTCGCCACCGTAGAGGCGCTGGCGAATGGGCCCCTGCCCCTCGGGCAGGCTGTCGAGATGGCTGACCGAGCGATCCAGGTAGGGCGGCAGCGCCAGCCAGTCGTGGGCCTGGTGACGGTGCGCCGGGCTCTCGGCGAGCCAGTCGCTGGCATGCTGCAACGCGCGCAGCAGGCCGGCGAGCGTTGCCGGGTAGCGCCTGGCCCAGGAGCGGGTCACGCCCAGCACCTTCTCGGGGTGGTCGGGCCACAGCTGGGCGCCGCTGGCCACCAGCCGACCGACCCCCTCATGCTCGGCGAGGCTGCCCCAGGGTTCGCCGACGCAGAAGCCGTCGATCTGCCCCTCGCGCAGGGCGGCAACCATGCGCGGCGGCGGCAGGGCGACCAGCTCGACGTCGCGACCGGCGGCGAGCCCGCCCAGGGCCAGCCACTCTCGCAGCAGGAAATGCTGGCAGGAGAAGGGGTAGACCATGGCCAGGCGGGGGCGCGCCGCATCGGCATGACGGACCCGCCACTCGGCGAGGGCGCGGGCGCTGCATGCCGGGTCGTCGCCCAGCGTCGCACCGCTCTGTTCACACAGCCGCGAGGAGAGCACCAGGGTGTTGCCGCCATGGCTGAGGGTGGCGGGGGCCAGGGTGTCGCAGGGGGCTCGCTCCATGCCCAGGCTCATGGCCAGCGGCAGGGGCGCGAGCATATGAGCGCCGTCGAGCAGGCCGGCCGCGACCTTGTCGCGCAGCGTCGACCAGGCGTTCTCCCGTGACAGCGTGACATCGAGCCCCTGCGCGCCGAAGAAGCCCTGTTCCCGGGCCACGATCAGCAGCACCGCATCGACCAGGGGGATGAAGCCGAGCGTGAGTTGCTCGAGTTCCGGTGTTGTGGCAGACGGCGTGATGGTGTCTCTCATGACAGTGACCCCTTGTCCAGGCGCTCCAGGATATCGATGACGCTCTCGGCCACCTTGGCGATGCGCTGGCCGCGGTCCATGGCGATCTTGCGCAGCATGCGGTAGGCCTGCTCCTCGTCGCAGCCCTGGTGCTTCATCAGGAGCCCCTTGGCGCGCTCGATGCGCTTGCGGTCGGTGAGCTGGTTGCGCACCTTGTCGAGCTCCTGGCGCATCGACTGGAAGGCGTCGAAGCGGGCGATGGCAACCTCGATGATCGCCTTGACCCGGCCGGGCACCAGGCCGTCGACCACGTAGGCGCTGACCCCGGACCGGAGCGCCGCCTGCATGGTATCGGGGTCGTGCTGGTCGGCGAAGAACACCACCGGGCGGGGATTCTCGCGGTTGAGCAGCGCCATGCTGTCGAGGGTATCGCGGTCGGGGGATTCCATGTCGATGATCACCACGTCGGGCTGGTGGCGGGCGACCATCTCGTTGAGGCTGGCCGGGCCTTGCAGCCGACAGGCCACTTCGTGGCCTTCCTGGGCCAGGGCCTCCTCGACCATGGCGGCGCGCACGAGTTCGTCGTCGACCAGCAGGATCTTCAGGGGTGGGGGCATGGTGACATCGCTCATCGTTTGGCGTCTGCCCCACCTCCAAGCAAGATGCATTCCAGGTTCGCCTTTTGTCGGCGGTGAGCGGCCCTGGCGGTGCAGCGACATCCCCGGGGCGCCTCATGCTGCACTGCAGTGGTGCGGGCGCCGGGTCGGCTGCCTCGTGACTGGTGCAGGCGACACCCCATGAGGCCCCTCGAGCGCCCCGCCGGGCAGGGCAACCGGTCAGGATGACGTCGGTTTTCAACGCCTGGCACATGGTTTGCTTACTCAATAGACAACATCCGGGGATGGCCAGGCGGTCATCCCCGCGGCAGACGGCAACGACGCCCACCTGCGCCTTCCCTCCCGGGACGACGCGGTGGGCGTCGTCGTTTGCGCGCCCATTCCCGGCTAGCCTCGAGGAGGTCGACATGCAACAGGCCCGCACCACCTGCCCCTACTGTGGCGTCGGCTGTGGCGTTCTGGCCCAGCTGGACCACGAGACGATGATCGGCGTGGCGGGCGATGCCCGGCACCCCGCCAACTACGGCCGCCTGTGCGTCAAGGGCGCGGCACTGCACGAGACGCTGGGGGATCACGGCCGCCTGACCCGGCCTCGGGTCGACGGCGCCGAGGTCGACTGGGACGCCGCGCTGGACAGCGTGGCCACCCGCCTGGCGGCCATCCGCGAGGCGCAGGGGGCGGCGGCGATCGGCGCCTACCTCTCCGGGCAGCTGCTCACCGAGGACTACTATGTCGCCAACAAGCTGTTCAAGGGCTTCATCGGCACGCCGCACCTCGATACCAACTCCCGGCTGTGCATGGCCTCGGCGGTGGCCGCCCACAAGCGCGCCTTCGGCGCCGACGCCGTGCCGTGCTGCTACGAGGACCTGGAAGAGGCCGAGCTGGTGGTGCTGGTGGGTTCCAACCTGGCCTGGAACCACCCGGTGCTCTACCAGCGCCTCAAGGCCGCCAAGAGCCGCAACCCGCTGCTGCGGGTGGTGGTGATCGACCCTCGCGTCACCGACAGCTGCGAGATCGCCGACCTCTACCTGGGCCTGGCGCCGGGCAGCGATGGCCGGCTGTTCACCGGCCTGCTGGCCCACATGGCCGACGCCGGCAGGCTCGACCGGGTCTATCTCGACCGCCATACCGCCGGCCTCGAGGAGGCGCTGGCCGCGGCCCGGGAGGAAGACACCTCGCTGGAGGCGATCGCCGCCGACTGCGACCTCGACCCGGAGCGGCTGGAGACCTTCTACTACTGGTTCAGCACCCAGCTGCATGTGGTGACGCTCTTCTCCCAGGGCATCAACCAGTCTTCCAGCGGCACCGACAAGGGCAACGCCATCATCAACTGCCACCTGGCGGGCGGCAAGATCGGCCTGCCCGGCGCCGGGCCCTTCTCGATCACCGGCCAGCCCAACGCCATGGGGGGCCGCGAGGTGGGCGGGCTGGCCAACCAGCTCGCCGCCCACATGGACTACGACACGCCCGGCGCCATCGAGCGGGTCACGCGCTTCTGGAGCACGCCGGGCCTGGTACCGAGCCTGCCCGCGGGGCCCGGCCACAAGGCGCTGGCGCTCTTCGAGGCCATCGAGCGTGGCGAGGTGCAGGCGGTGTGGATCATGGGCACCAACCCGGCGGTGAGCCTGCCCGAGGCCAATCGCGTGCGTCGCGCCCTCGCACGCTGCCCGCTGGTGATCGTCTCCGAGTGTGCGGCCGCCACCGACCTGCTGCCCTATGCCGATATCGTGCTGCCGGCCGCCGGCTGGTCCGAGAAGGATGGCACCGTGACCAACTCCGAGCGCCGGATCTCGCGCCAGCGCGGCCTGTTGCCCCCGCCGGGGGAGGCCCGCCCCGACTGGTGGATGCTTGTCGAGGTGGCCCGCCGGCTGGGGTTCGGCGCGGCCTTTCTCTATAGCCATCCTGCCGAGATCTTCGACGAGCACGCCCGGCTCTCGGGCTTCGAGAACGACGGGAGCCGGCTCTTCGATATCTCCGCCCTGGCCGGCCTCGCGCGGGCCGACTATGACGCCCTGGCCCCCATCCAGTGGCCGGTCACGGCCGAGGCCCCCCAGGGCACCCCCCGGCTGTTCGAGGATGGCCGCTTCGCCACGCCGGATGGCCGCGCCAGGCTGGTGCCGGTGCGGCCCCGTGGCCCCGTGCAGGCGCTCAGCGAGGCGCGCCCGCTGCGCCTCAATACCGGCCGGGTGCGCGACCAGTGGCACACCATGACGCGCACCGGCCGCGCGCCGCGGCTGATGAACCATCGCGCCGAGCCCTTCATCGAGCTGCACCCGGACGATGCCGCCGCCCACGGCATCGAGGACCAGCGGCTGGCGCGGCTCGCTGGCGCCGGCGGCGACTACGTCGGCCGGGCCCGCCTCTCCCGGGCCCAGCGCCGCGGCGAGCTCTTCGTACCCATCCACTGGACCGACCAGTTCAGCGGCCGGGCCCGCATGGGCGCCCTGCTCGCGGGGCACGCCGACCCGCTGTCGGGGCAGCCGGAGTCCAAGCACGGCGCCGTCGCCCTCGCGCCCCTGGCCAGCGCCTGGGAGGCGACCCTGGTGGTCGCCGACGACCTGGGCGTCGAGCCGGCCTGGTGCGGCGAGGTCGACTACTGGGCGCGCATCCCCCTGGCCTGGGCGCAGCGCTGGCAGCTGGCCGGCGGCGAGGCGCCGGACTGGCTGGACTGGGCCGCCCGGCGGCTGGGGGTGGCGGCGTCGCTGTGGTGTGACGACCCGGCTCGGGGCCGCCTGCGGGCGGCGGGTCTCCAGGCGGGGCGTCTGCGCTGGTGGCTTATGGTGGGGCCGCCCGCCGAACTGCCCGGCCTGGCCTGGCTCGAGGCGCGCTTTTCCGAGGCGGCGAGCGGCGAGGCGCTGTCCAGGGGGCAGCGGCGTCGGCTGCTGGCCGGCTGCGACGACGGGGTCGGCGACAGTGGCCCGGTGGTCTGCAGCTGCCATCAGGTGGGGCAGGGGAGCATCGTCGCTGCCATCCGCGAGGGGGAGGCCAGCGTCGAGGCGCTGGGCGCGCGGCTCGCCTGCGGCACCCAGTGCGGCAGCTGCCTCCCCGAACTCAAGTCGCTGATCGAGGAACATGCCGAAGAGGAGGGGAGCCATGCGCGCGTCACGCCGCAATCCGACGCCATCGATGTCGCTTGAGTCCGCCACCAGGGCCTGCATGCCGCTGGCGCGTCTCGCCCAGGGGACAGGCCGCTGGCTCGCTGAGCGCTTCGGCAGCGCTGCGCGTCCCGCGGAGGGGCCGTTGGACGGCGACTGTCGTGGCGGAACCGTCTACCTGGTGGGCGCCGGCAGCGGCTCGGCCGACCTGTTGACGCTGCGCGCCGCCCGGCTGCTGCAGCAGGCCGATGCCGTGGTCTACGACCGCCTGGTGGGGGACGAGGTGCTGGCGCTGATTCCCGCCGGGCGGGAGCGCTTTGATGTGGGCAAGGGCCGCGGGCACCACAGCGTGTCCCAGGCCGAGATCGGTGCGCTGATGGTCAGGCTGGCCGGCCAGGGCAAGGCGGTGGTGCGCCTCAAGGGCGGGGATCCCGGCGTGTTCGGGCGCCTGGGGGAGGAGCTCGCCGCCCTCGAGGAGGCCGGCGTGCCGGCCGAGATCGTGCCCGGCATCACCGCCGCCTCGGCGGCCTGTGCCGCCATGGGCATTCCCCTCACCGATCGCGCCCATGCCCAGCAGCTGCGTTTCGTCACGGCCCAGCGCTGCCGGGAGGACGGCGAGCCCGACTGGGCCTCGCTGGCCCGCCGGGACGAGACCCTGGTGTTCTACATGGGACTTGGCAAAGTGGCGGCAATCTGCGCGGGGTTGCGCGGGGCGGGGCTGCCCGATGACTGGCCGGTGATGCTGGTGGCCAATGCCAGCCTGGCCGACCAGCGCGCGCTGATCGGGAGCCTGGCCGACATGCCGGCCAGGCTCGCCGCCGAACCGCTGCCCTCGCCCTGCTTGGTCGTGGTGGGCAGCGTGGTGAAGAGGGTGGCAAGGACCCCGGCCGGTAGCCGGCGTCCCGTCATGGAGCCGGATCGGGACAGGCGGTGGGTGCATGTCGGTGCGGGGCACGGGGCAGACGCGCAGTGATCGGAGCGACACCGGCTTGCGTGGTCATGCCGTGGCATGGATCAGGCCCGCTGCTGCTCATGTGGGAGTGGCCCGGCGGCATGCGTGAGGACCCGGTTGCGACCGGCATGCTTGGCGGCGTACAGCGCTCGGTCGGCTTGCGCCATCATCTGGCCCAGCGGGTCACGGGCATCGCCGGACTGGCGGGCGATCCCCAGGCTGATCGACATCGCGACGCGGGCCTCTCCGCCCCCTGGCACGTCCACGTGGAAGGGCGCCTCTGCGACGCGCCGCCGCAGTCGTTCGGCCAGCGCCAGGGCCTGATCGTCCTGCATGCCGCTGATCAGCACCGCGAACTCCTCGCCGCCGAGGCGCACCAGGCAGTCATCCGGGCGAAGCTCGTGGCGAAGCCGCTTTACCATCAGGCGCAGCAGGGCGTCGCCGACCGGATGGCCGTGGGTATCGTTGATCTGCTTGAAATGGTCGATATCTAGCAGGATGAGGTGGCGGTCCATCGTGGCCT
The DNA here is from genome assembly GCF_024206005.1 of Halomonas sp. 3H. Lineage (NCBI taxonomy): Bacteria > Pseudomonadati > Pseudomonadota > Gammaproteobacteria > Oceanospirillales > Halomonadaceae > Halomonas > Halomonas sp. 3H. The sequence goes on along the minus strand of NZ_CP100360.1, from coordinate 3,788,057 downwards.
GATCCTCCGCCTCGAGGTGCCGCACCATGCCGCGGCGGTTGAGGGCGCCGGTCAGGGCGTCGAGCTGGGAGGCGGCCAGCGCCTGCTCCTCGTGCTGCTTGCGCCGGCTGATGTCGAGCAGCAGGCCGGCGATGGCGACCGGCCGTCCCTGCTCGTCATGCTGGAACTCGGCGATGATCTCGTGCCAGACCCAGGCGTGGCCGGCGAGCCGCAGCCGGGCATCCAGCCGGAACTGGGCGCTCCCGGCGCCGCCACGCACGCGCCTCAATGCTGTCCAGAGGGTAGCGCGATCCATCGGATGGAGCCGGGCGAGCAGGCGACGCAGGGGAACGCGCGGATAGGTCTCCGGGTAGCCCAGCGTCGCCTTGAGTGCCTGCGAGCACCATACCCGGCCATTGCGCAGGCTGACCTCCCAGACCCCGCAGTCGGCCACCTTGTGGAACAGCTCGATCTGGCGGGAGCGATGGTTCAGCTGGTAGCGGTAGAGGGCGGCCGCAATCAGCTGGCCGGCGGACTCGAGCAGGTCGAGCCCGGGCCCCTGCCAGCCGACGGCGCGCTCGCAGTCGTCGATGCCCAGGGTGCCCCACCACTGGCCGTTGACGAAGATGGGCACCGTGGCCATGGACCGGATCGCCTGGCTCTCGAGGTTGGTGCGCAGCGGCCCCGGGGGCATGGCGGGAACGCAGAGGTCGTGACGTTTCCCCGCCTGGCGCTCCTCGACCAGCCGGCGATAGACCGGATCCTCGAGGGGCGAGGAGAAGAAGCGGAAGCGGCGCTGGTCCAGCTGTCGATAGCGCGCCGACGCGGCCCACTCGAAGACATAGTCCTGGACCACCGCGTCGGGCTGTACCTCGAGCAGCTGGAAGATCCAGACGCGGCTCGCCCCGGTGGCGGGGCCGATCTCCGCCAGCAGCCGGTCGACCCCGTCGGCCCAGTGCTCGGCCCCCATCAGGGCGCTGCCTCCAAGGCTCAGTGCCGCCAGGCAGTCCGCGGGGTCGATCGGGGCCGGGGCGACCGGCGTGACGGTACGGGCAGGTCGGCCTGGCATCGAGCGCGCTTCCTGTCGGGTGGGGATCTGGTGCAGCTTCGTCGATACCGACAGGGATGCCAAGCCGCGATGCGTCCGGCGTCTCAACGGCCCTGGATGACGCCGCGTCACCGGGCAGCAAAAACCCCAACCTCAGGGCCCGAAAACGGAAAATAAAATCGCCCCGATCGGCCCCGGGGGCTCTCGGGTCGCGCCCCCAGGGTCTGCTATCGTCTCTCACTGAATCCACGCCCCGTGCCCCTGTGCCGGGGCTCCACAGAGGAGGCAGCAGATGGCAAGCGAACCCCGCGATGCGACCCTACCCGCCACCATGTCGGCCATGCTGCTGACCGGCCATGGCGACATCGACCAGCTGGTCTACCGTGACGATGTGCCCGTTCCCCGGCCCGGGCCGGGCGAGGTGCTGGTGCGGGTCACCGCTACCGCCAAGAACAATACCGACCGCAAGGCCCGCGAGGGGCTCTACCCGGTCAAGAAGGGCCAGGTGACCTCCTTTGCCATGGGCGGCGAGCCGACCCTGACCTTCCCGCGTATCCAGGGCGCCGATATCGCCGGTCGCGTGGCGGCGGTGGGCGAGGGCGTCGATCCGGCGCGGATCGGCGAGCGCGGCCTGCTCGACTTCAACCTCTATGCCGATGCGCGCCGCGACATCAACCTGACCCCGGACTACTACGGCCATGGCGCCGACGGTGGCTTCGCCGAGTACGTTGCCGTGCCGTCGGAGCAGTTCCACCAGGTGTCCAACCCTGAGCTTGCCGATGCCGAGCTGGCCGCCCTGGGCATGTGCTCCTACCAGACCGCCTACCACATGATGACCTCGGCGCGGGTCAGCGCCGGCGAGCGGGTGCTGGTCTCCGGCGCCAGCGGCGGGGTGGGCACCGCGCTGATCCAGCTCTGTCGGATCGTCGGGGCCATTCCCTACGCGGTGAGCCAGCCGGAGAAGGCCGCGGCGCTGAAGGCGCTGGGGGCCGAGGCGGTGATCGACCGCGGCGACCTCGGGAGCTTCGTCGAGCGGGTGCTGGAGGCCACCGGCGGCGCGCCCATCGACGCGGTGATGGATCTGGTCGGCGGCGAGATGACCGATCTGTTCATCGACACCATGATCCACGACATGAAGGCCCGTACCACCTACCCGCGGCTCTCCATCGCCGGCGCCAGCGGCGGCAATATCTCGGAGATCCTCTGGACGCGCATCTACCTCTACCAGGTGCAGCTCTTCGGCGTCTCCCACGGCACCCGCGAGGAGGCCGAGCAGCTGGTCGAGTGGATCCGCGGGGGCCAGCTCAAGCCGGTGCTCCACGCCGCCTTCAAGCTTTCCGAGCTGCGCGCCGCCGAGCGCTACTTCGTCAGCCGCGGCAGCAACTTCCTGGGCAAGATCGTCATCGTCCCCGATGCCCAGTGGGACGAGCACGGTGCCCCGTTCGCCCTTGCCACTCCCCAAGCGGAGCGCCCGTCATGAACCAGTCACCGGCCCCCGGGGCCCTCACCCTGCGCCTGATGGACACCCACGCCGGCGGCGACGTCAGCCGCATCGTGCTCGGCGGCATCGACCCGCTGCCCGGCGACACGGTGCGCGAGCAGATGCACTACCTGCGTGACGACGCCGACGGCCTGCGCAAGCTGCTGCTCTTCGAACCCCACGGCATCCCCGAGATGTCGGTGGACCTGATCGTACCGGCCACCGACCCGGAAGCCGCCGCGGGCTACATCATCATGGAGGTGATGGGCTACCCCATCTACTCCGGCTCCAACACCATCTGCACTGCCACCGCGGTGCTCGAGGCCGGCATCGTGCCCAAGCGGGAAGGGGTGCAGCACTTCACCCTGGAGGCCCCGGCGGGGCGGGTGAAGATCGAGGCCCGGGTGGAGAACGGAGTGGTGGAGGCGATCACCTGCGAGGGGCTGCCCAGCTACATCGACACCTACCGGGCGACGATCCATGTGCCCACCCTCGGCGAGGTCACCTACTCGGTGGCCTACAGCGGCGGCTTCTACGCCCTGGTGGACGCCACCGAGCTGGGCTTCTCGCTGGTGCGTGAGGAGGAGCGGGCGCTGGCCGACTGCGCCCATCGCATCGTCGAGGCGATCCAGGCGGAACGGGGCTTCTCCCACTACACCCTGGGCGACGTGGGGCCGCTGCCCTTCCTGCATTTCATGGGGCCGGTGGAGCAGGTGGCCGACGACTTCTACCGCTCCCGCTCCACCACCTACGTGCACCCGGGGGTGATCTGCCGCAGCACCACCGGCACCGGCACCTCGGCGCGTCTGGCACTGATGAACCACGAGGGGCGCATCCGCCCCGGGGATCGGCTGGAGACCGTCTCGCTGCGCGAAACCGGCTTCATCGGCACCTTCACCGGCACCCGCCAAGAGGGGGCGCACACCGTGGTGGAGAACACCATCACCGGGAAGGCCTTCGTGCTGGCCCACTCGGACATCGTCGTCAACTGCGACGATCCCCTGGTGGAGTGCGCCGGCCTGCACCATATCCTCAGCGCCCGCCACGGCTGAGGGGAAGGAAGGCTTGTCGCCGGAACAGCCCCGAGCAATCCTTGACCCCGCCACCTAGACTCGGCCGGTATGCCCGCCTGCCCCTTGAGCCCCCGCGCGAAAGGGGGCAGGCTGGCGCTCACTCCCCACCCTTGCCCTGGAGGCTTCCGTGTCCATCACCAACTTTGCCGACCTGATCAGCGAGGCTCGCCTGCAGCCTGACGCCCAGCGCCTGCTCTTCGTCTTCACCCGCGCCGAGCTGCCGGACAACCCCACCGCCGAGCAGCGCCGGCACTTCGAGCAGGGCGTCGGCGGCGTGCTGACCCCGGCACTCTGCGTCGACAAGGCCCCGGGGGAGCTCAGCGACATGGCCGCCCTGGTGGCGGAGTCGAGGGAGACGGGCATCGAGTGGGATATCGTCTTCGTCGGCGCCCTCTCCGGCCGCGGCGGCGAGGCGCCGAGCGCGGAGCAGGCCGAGGCCCAGCTCGAGCGCATGGTGGAGTCGCTCAAGATGGGCAACGTCGATCAGTTCCTGGCGCTGGACCGCCAGGGCGAGGCGGTGCGCATCGGCTGACCTCCGATCGTCATCTCGATAGGGTTGAATTATCAGTTCGATGGCACCATTCAATTTACGCTATTGGGAGATGCGGGCTACCATGCGCTCCGTATCTCGGTCACCCCTCATACCAAAGTCGAAAGGAGCATTGTCGAATGTCCCTGCTGAACACCGAAGTCAAGCCGTTCAAGGCCACCGCCTACCACAACGGTGAGTTCGTTGACGTCACCGAAGAGAGCCTCAAGGGCCAGTGGAGCATCTTCTTCTTCTACCCGGCCGACTTCACCTTCGTCTGCCCCACCGAGCTGGGCGACCTGCAGGACAAGTACGAAGAGTTCAAGAAGATGGGCGTCGAGATCTACAGCGTCTCCACCGACACCCACTTCACCCACAAGGCCTGGCACGACAGCTCCGAGACCATCGGCAAGCTGCAGTACCCGATGATCGCCGACCCGACCCTGCAGATCTCCCGCAACTTCGAGGTGCTGATCGAGGAAGCCGGCCTGGCCGACCGTGGCACCTTCGTGGTCGACCCGGATGGCAAGATCCAGATCATCGAGCTGAACGCCGGCAACATCGGCCGTAACGCCGAGGAGCTGCTGCGCAAGGTCAAGGCGGCCCAGTACGTTCGCGCCAACCCGAACGAAGTGTGCCCGGCCAAGTGGAAGGAAGGCGAAGAAACCCTCGCCCCGTCCCTGGACCTGGTCGGCAAGATCTAAGCGACCCGCTCCCGCCGCGAGGCCTCTCCCGGGGCCTCGCCGCCTCACCCGGGCGTTCCGCCCGGGTGTCTTCAACCCGTCACAAGCACGCCTCGAGCGGCGCCGTCGGCGTTCGCACGGCCCCCTTGTGACCCCGTTTCGCGAACATGAAGGAAACCGCTGTCATGTTGGACGACACTCTGAAAAGCCAGCTTAAAGCCTATCTGGACAAGGTCACCCAGCCGTTCGAGATCGTCGCGTCCCTCGATGATGGCGCCAAGTCGCAGGAGCTGCACGGTCTGCTGACCGAGATCGCCGCCCTCAGCGACAAGATTTCCCTGCGCACCGACGGCCAGGATGCGCGCCGGCCGTCGTTCGCGCTGAACCGCCCCGACCAGGAGACCGGCATCGTCTTCGCCGGCATCCCCATGGGCCACGAGTTCACCTCCCTGGTCCTGGCGCTGCTGCAGGTGGGCGGCCACCCGCCCAAGGCCTCCGACGAGGTGATCGAGCAGATCAAGGGCCTCGAGGGTGAGCTGCACTTCGAGACCTACTACTCGCTCTCCTGCCAGAACTGCCCCGACGTGGTCCAGGCGCTCAACCTGATGGCGCTGCTCAACCCTGGCGTCAGCCACGTGGCCATCGACGGCGCCCTGTTCCAGGACGAGGTCGAGGAGCGCCAGGTGATGTCGGTGCCCAGCATCTATCTCAACGGCGAGCCCTTCGACCAGGGCCGCATGAGCCTGGAGCAGATCCTCGCCAAGGTGGACACCGGCGCCGCCAGGCGCGAGGCCGCCAAGCTCAACGAGAAGGACCCCTTCGACGTGCTGGTGGTGGGCGGTGGCCCGGCCGGCGCCGCCGCGGCGGTCTACGCCGCCCGCAAGGGCATTCGCACCGGCGTGGCCGCCGAGCGCTTCGGCGGCCAGGTGCTCGACACCATGGCCATCGAGAACTTCATCTCCGTCTCCCACACCGAGGGCCCCAAGCTGGCCGCGGCGCTGGAAGAGCACGTCAAGGAGTATGAGGTCGACATCATGAACCTGCAGCGTGCGGTCAAGCTGGTGCCGGCGGCCCAGCCGGGCGGCGAGCACGAAGTGCAGTTCGAGTCCGGGGCGACCCTCAAGAGCAAGACGCTGGTGCTGGCCACCGGCGCCCGCTGGCGCGAGATGAACGTGCCGGGCGAGGCCGAGTACCGCAACAAGGGCGTGGCCTACTGCCCCCACTGCGACGGCCCGCTGTTCAAGGGCAAGCGCGTGGCGGTGATCGGCGGCGGCAACTCCGGCGTCGAGGCGGCCATCGACCTGGCCGGCATCGTCGGCCATGTGACCCTGATCGAGTTCATGGACGAGATGCGCGCCGACGCCGTGCTGCAGAAGAAGCTGAAGAGCCTGCCCAACGTCGACATCATCCTCGGCGCCCGCACCACCGAGGTGAACGGCGACGGCACCCGCGTCAACGGCCTTACCTTCGAGGAGCGCGCCAGCGGCGAGACCAGGAAGCTCGACCTGGAAGGCATCTTCGTGCAGATCGGCCTGGTGCCCAACACCGAGTGGCTCAAGGGCTCCCCGGTGGAGATGTCCGAGCGCGGCGAGATCATCACCGACGCCCACGGCACCACCAGCGTGCCCGGCATCTTCGCCGCCGGCGACGTGACCACCGTGCCCTACAAGCAGATCATCATCGCCATGGGCGAGGGGTCCAAGGCGGCACTCGGCGCCTTCGACCACCTGATCCGCAGCTGATCGGCGGGGCCCGGGCTCAGCGTCCAGGGCCCCTGCCATCGCAACGACGCCCCCGCAGGCCTGGCCTGCGGGGGCGTCGTTGTATGTGCCGCGCGCCTTCCTCAGCTACTCCACCAGCCCCACGAAGGGAAGCAGGGTGACGGCGAGGATCGCCAGCACCGCGGCGGCCACCAGCAGCATCCGCACGGGGTGGTGCCGCAGCCGCGTCCACAGGGTCGGGGCCTCGCCGCGCTCGGCCAGGTCGTCGCGTTCCCGGCGCATGCGCTCGGCCAGCCCCTGCTGGTAGGCGTCCAGGACCTCCCGGGCCGCATCAAACCGGGCCTCGTCGTGGAGCCAGATGGCGGCCACGCCGAGTCCCCAGAAGCCGGCCCGAGTCTCGAAGGTGTCGAAGCCGTGGGCCTCGAGCAGTTCGCGCACCTCCTCGGCCTCCGCGTCGGGCACGTTGCCCAGCCGGAACAGCAGCCTTGCCATCGTCTACCTCCCTGAGTTGTCTGTCACGCCTGACCCCACAGGGTGATGCTGGCCGGGGCCAGCGGTTCGCGCTCCCGGTGGCCGGTCAGCGCGCGCCCCTCCAGGGCGGTCAGCAGGATCTGCAGCGGGTCGCCGTGGCTGACCAGCAGGATCGTCTCGCCGGCGTGGCGGTGCTCCAGGGCGTCGATCACCTCGCGCATGCGCCGGGCCACCGCCGCCACCGGTTCCACCCCGTACTCGCCATGTGCCGGGTCGTGGGCGTCATGAGCCCAGACCCGGCCATAGCCGTCATCCGTTCCGCCCTCGAGGTCGCCGAAGTGGCGCTCGCGCAGCCGTGTCTCGGCCTCCAGGGCGAGGCCGAAGCGTGCCGCCACCCGGGCGGCGGTCTGGGTGGTGCGCAGGAAGTCCGAGTGCAGCAGCCGGGTCGGCGTCGGCCAGGTCCAGTCGGCCAGCAGCCCCTCGAGCTGGGCCTCGCCCCGGGGGGAGAGGCCGAAGTCGTCCAGGCCCCGTTCGGGCGAGCTGATGATCAGCCCGCGGGCGTTAGCCTGGCTGTGGCCATGGCGCATCAGCAGGTAGCGGTTGTGCATGGCGTCGGCTTAGGGCAGCTCGGCGCGTTCGATCACCACCGGCTCCTGCGGCACGTCCTGGAAGGGGCCGCGGCGCGTGGTGGGAACCCGTTTGATGGCGTCGACCACCTCCATGCCGTCCACCACCTGGCCGAACACCGCATAGCCCCAGGTCTGGCCGGACTGCGGGCTGACGTGGTCGAGGAAGCCGTTGTCGTCGACGTTGATAAAGAACTGGGCGGTGGCGGAGTGGGGGGCCCCGGTGCGGGCCATGGCCAGGGTGCCGCGGCGGTTCTTCAGGCCGTTGTCCGCCTCGTTGGTGATCGGGTCGCGGGTCGGCTTCTGGCGCATCTCGGCATCGAAGCCGCCGCCCTGGATCATGAAGCCGTCGATCACCCGGTGGAAGATCGTCCCGTCGTAGTGGCCCTCCTGCACATAGGTGAGGAAGTTGTTGACGCTCTCCGGGGCCTCGGCCTGGAACAGCTCGATGCCGATGGCGCCATGGCTGGTGTGCAGGATCACGTCGGGCGTCGCCTCCTCGGCCTGGGCCGTGGTGGCGGCGAGGCCCAGGGGCAGGGCGGCGGCGAGCAGCAGGGCGGGTATCAGCGGGCGTTTCACGGGGCGTTTCACCTTGTGGCCGAAGGATGGGCCCCCAGCATAAGCGCCGGACGCTTCCCTGTCAGCGTTCGCTTCGCTCCGCCGTCGGCCACGGGCTCGGCATTGTTTGACATGGGTCACGGGGGAGGGCGGAAAAGAGGTATCGAGTATGGATCTTATGGGGGGATTCCCCGACCATTCGCTGCAGAGGGTCGCCGCGACGCGTCGACCCGGTGAATCCAGGCCCGGCCGGGTGGCCGGGCATCACCTGCGGCGGGAGGGTGCAGCAGATGGTGGCGGAACTCGGTAACTTCGCGCTGATCCTGGCGCTCTGCCTGGCGCTCTTCCAGAGCGTGCTGCCGCTGGTGGGCGCCAAGACCGGCAGCCTGAGGCTGATGCGGACGGGGCGCTTCCTGGCCAGCGGCCAGTTCGTCTTCCTGGCGATCGCCTACGGGGTGCTCACCTGGGCCTTCCTGGCCAGCGACTTCAGCGTGCGCTACGTGGCCAGCCACTCCAGCCTGGCCCAGCCGACGATGTACAAGGTCACCGCGGTGTGGGGCGGCCACGAGGGGTCGCTGCTGCTGTGGGTGCTGCTGCTCGGCGCCTGGGGCGTGGCGGTGGCGCGCTTCAGCCGTGCGCTGCCCCGGGAGATGCTGGCCCGGGTGCTGGCGGTGATGGGCATGATCTCGGTGGCCTTCATCGCCTTCACGGTCTTCACCTCCAACCCCTTCGAACGCATCGTGCCCGGCCCCGCCGACGGCCGCGGCATGAACCCGCTGCTCCAGGACCCGGGGATGATCCTGCATCCGCCGCTGCTCTACATGGGCTATGTGGGCACCGCGGTGGTCTTCGCCCTGGCCATGGCGGCGCTGATGGGCGGTCGGCTGGACGCCGCCTGGGCGCGCTGGTCGCGGCCTTGGACCACGGTGGCCTGGGTCTTCCTGACGCTGGGGATCGCCATGGGCTCCTGGTGGGCCTACTACGAGCTGGGCTGGGGCGGCTGGTGGTTCTGGGACCCGGTGGAGAACGCCTCCTTCCTGCCCTGGCTCACCGCCACCGCCCTGCTGCACTCCCTGGCGGTGACCGAGAAGCGCGGCGGGTTCAAGGTATGGACCCTGATGCTGGCGATCATCACCTTCGCGCTGACCGTGCTCGGGGCCTTCATCGTACGCTCCGGGGTGATCACCTCGGTGCACGCCTTCGCCACCGACCCGGACCGCGGCGTCTTCCTGCTCGCCATGCTGGCGGCGACCCTGCTGGGCTCGCTGACCCTCTACGCCTGGCGGGCGCCGCGGGTCGGCCTGGGCGGCGGCTTCCACTGGCTCTCCCGGGAGTCGCTGCTGCTGGCCAACAACGTGCTGCTCACCGTGGCCTTCGCGGCGGTCTTCATCGGCACCCTCTACCCGCTGGTGCTCGACGCCTTCGGGCTCGGCAAGATCTCGGTGGGCCCCCCCTACTTCGATACCGTCTTCGCGCCGCTGATGCTGCCGCTGTTGCTGCTGATGGGCCTCGGCCCCACGGTGATGTGGAAGCAGGCCGACCCCGCCGAGGTGGTGCGCCAGCTGCGCTGGGTGCTGCTGGCCAGCGTCGTGGCCGGCGGCCTCTGGCCGCTGACCCTGGGCGCCTGGCAACCCCTCACCGCCCTGTCGCTGATGCTGGCGACCTGGATCGTCCTCACCGCCGCGCTCGATATCCGCCGGCGGCTGGCCGGCCGCCAGCCCCTGGCCACGCGCGTCCGCCGGGTGCTGCGCCCGAGCTTCCTGGGCATGCACCTGGCCCACGTGGGCCTGGCGACGGTGGTGGTCGCCATCGCCATGGTCAACACCTACGAGGTGGAGCGTGACGTGCGCATGGAGCCCGGCCAGACCACCGCGGCGGCGGGCTTCGCGTTCACCCTGCTGCGCATGGAGGAGGTGCGCGGCCCCAACTACGACGCCGACCAGGCGGTGGTCGCGGTGACTCGCGAGGGCCGCCCGGTGGCCACCCTGCTGCCCCAGCGCCGCTACTACGACACCCAGCCCCAGAACCCCATGCACCAGGCCTCGCTGCACCGCGCGGCGACCCGCGACGTCTACGTCTCCCTGGGCGAGCGGCTGGTGGGGGACGCCTGGAGTTTCCGGCTCTACTACAAGCCCTACATGGCCTGGATGTGGAGCGGTGCCATTCTTCTCGCCCTGGGCGGTCTGCTGGCGGCCGGTGACCGGCGCTATCGGCTGGCCCGGCACCGCGAGCCGGCGACCGCGACGGGCCTGAACCGCGAGGTGACCGCCTCATGAAGCTCAAGCTGCTGATTCCGCTGGTGGCGGTCACCGCCCTGCTCGGCCTGCTGCTGCTGGGGCTTGGGCTCAACTCCCGAGACCTGCCCTCGCCGCTGGTGGGCAAGCCCGCCCCGGCCTTCGCCCTGGAGGCCCTGGAGGATCCGCAGACGATCCTGACGGAACAGGACTTTATCGGCGAGGTGGCGCTGGTCAACGTCTGGGCCACCTGGTGCAGCACCTGTCGCGCCGAGAAGCCGCTGCTGATGGAGCTGGCCCGGGCCGGCATCCCCATCCACGCCTTCAACTACCGGGACGAGCGCGAGGCCGCGCTGCGCTACCTGGCGATGACCGAGAGCCCCTACCGCACCATCGCCTATGACCCCGCAGGGGATGCCGGCATCGACTGGGGCGTCTACGCCACGCCCGAGACCTACGTGCTCGACGCCGAGGGGGTGATTCGCTACAAGCGCATCGGCCCGCTCTCCCGCCAGCTGCTGCTCGACGAGGTGCTGCCCCTGATCGAAAAGCTGAGAGCCGAGCCGGCGGGGAGGGCGTCATGAACCGCTGGACGGCCCGGCTGCTGATGCTGCTGGCGCTGGCGCTTTCTCCCGGCATCGCCCTGGCCACGGCCATCGGCGAGCCGCTGGCGTTCGACAGCGAGGCCCAGCGCCAGCAGTACGAGACGCTGACCCGGGAGCTGCGCTGCACCGTGTGCCAGAGCGAGACGATCCACGAGTCCAACGCCGAGCTGGCCGCCGACATGCGCCGGCGGGTCTACCGCATGACGCTGAACGGCCAGGAGGCCGACGCCATCGTCGACTTCATGGTGGCCCGCTACGGCGACTACGTGCGCTACCGGCCGCCGCTGCAGGCCAACACCGCACTGCTCTGGGCCAGCCCCTTCCTGCTGCTGGCGGGCGGCCTGCTGGTGTGGTGGCAGGTGATGCGCCGGCGTGCCCGGCCCGATGACGAACCCCAATTCACCGACCAGGAGCGTGCGGCGCTGGAGCGCCTGCGCCGTGGCGACTGACCCCGGAGGTATGCGATGAACGGCGTCTTCCTGCTGCTGGCCCTGGGCCTGTGCGTGCTGGCCCTGGCCTTCGTGCTGATACCGCTGCTGCGCGAGCCCCGGGGCGTCGAGGCCCCGGGGCGCCGCGAGGTACTGCTGGCGGTGCACCGCGACCGCGTGGTCGAGCTCGATCAGGACCTGGCCAGCGGCACCCTGACCGCGGCGCGCCATGCCCGCGCCCTGGCCGACCTGGAGCGCGAGCTGCTCGACAGCGGCGTTCTGGAGGCCGATGCGGGCACCGGCGGCGAGCGCCGCGGTCAGCGTCGGCTGGTCACCGGCCTGGCCGCGGCGAGCCTGGCGCTGCTGCCCTTCGCTGCCGCGGGGATCTACCTGTCGGTGGGCCACGCCGATGAGGTCTTCGCCGCCCGTGCGCCGGCCGGCCAGCTGGCCCCGCCGCCTTCGCAAGAGGCGCCCAGCGAGGCGGAGATGACCCGCGAGTTCACGCGGCTGGTGGAGGGGCTCCAGGCCCGCCTGGCCCAGGATCCCGAGGATCTGGAGAGCTGGGTGCTGCTGGGCCGCACCCTGGTGTTCCTCGACGAGTTCGAGGCGGCGGGCCGCGCCTTCGGCGAGGCGCTTCGCCACGGCGGCGATCGTGACCCGAACGTGCTGGTGCGCTACGCCGACGTGCTGGCGGAACTCGAGGGGGGACTGGCGGGCGAACCGGCGGCGCTGATCGAGCAGGCCCTGGCCATCGACCCCGAGCATGCCCAGGGGCTGTGGCTGGCCGGCACCCGGGCCTATCGCGCCGAGGCCTTCGACGAGGCGCGCGGCTACTGGGAGCGCCTGCTGGGGGTGCTGCCCGCGGATTCGGCCGAGGCCGAGGTGATCCGCGGCAACCTGGCACAGCTGGCGCTTCGCCAGGAGTGAGTGCCGCCGGTCCAGCCCGGTGCTTCCGCTGCTGCCCTGGCGTCAAGGGTCAAGGAGGTCAAGATGACGGTTCGCTTGAGTCGCGAGACGCTGCGCACGGTGCGCCAGGTGCCGCTGTTCGCCGGTCTCGGCGATGACACCCTGGCGCTGCTCACCGGCGGCGCCCACGAGCGCCGCTGTCCGCGCGGCACCCGGCTGTTCAGCGAGGGGGAGCCCGCGGATCGCTTCTACGTGGTGCTGGACGGCTGGGTGAAGCTCTACCGCGACAATCCCCAGGGCAGCGAGTGCCTGGTGGGGCTCTTCACCCGCGGCGAGTCCTTCGCCGAGGCGGCGATGTTCGACCGGCTGGGCTTCCCGGTGAACGCCGCCACCGCCGAGGAGGCCCGACTGCTGGTCTTCCCGGCGGAGCACTTCCTGGAGACCCTGCGCCAGCACCACGGTCTGACGCTCAACCTGCTGGCCAACCTCACCGCGATGCTCAGGGGGATGGTGCTGCAGCTCGACCAGCTCACCAACCAGTCTACCCATCAGCGGCTGGCGGCCTTCCTGGTCTCGCTCTGCCCGGACGACGCCGCCCGCGCCACGGTCTGCCTGCCCTGCGACAAGATGCTGATCGCCGGCCGCCTGGGCATGAAGCCGGAGAGCTTCTCCCGGGCCATGGCGCGACTCAAGGGGCTCGGGGTCAGCTGCGAGCGCAACGCCGTGTGCATCGACGACCTCGCGGCCCTGAGGCGCCTGGCCGGCGCCGGCGACCCGCTGCAGCCGATGCCGGCCTGTCCTCGCCTCAACGGCAGCGACCTGCCTGTCGACCTGCCGTCCCGGCCCATGGCCCGCTGAGCGAGGCCGCGCCGGAGCCCCTCGGGAGTGCCGCCGCGACTTTCTCGGCGCCACCCATGACATAAGTCAACTCCCCGGTGCATCAATTGACAGCGGTCAAGTGAGTAAAGAGGTAAAGCTGCTACTACTTACCGGCAGGTGGAGGGTGACGGCTGGTGATGACCGACCGGGGTTGGAAAGGTCATGCCGGGCACCCGCCAGGCACACCCCAAGGGGAAATCAAGCGAGGCACGTTATGTACAAGAGAGCATTGAGCAAGGGGATCTTCGCCTTCAGCTTCCCGCTGGCCGCCATGATGGCGGGCGGCGTGCAGGCGGCGGCACCGGAGATGTCGGCCGAGGAGCTGGATCGCGCCGGGGACATCTACTTCTCCCGCTGCGCCGGCTGCCACGGCACCCTGCGCAAGGGGGCCACCGGGCCCAACCTGCTGCCCGAGACCACCGTCGACATGGGCCAGCGCCGCCTGGAGAGCATCATCACCTTCGGCACCGAAGGTGGCATGAACAACTTCGACGGCATCCTCGACGAGGACGAGATCGAGCTGATTGCCAAGTACATCCAGCAGACCCCGGAAGAGCCGCCGGAGATGTCCCTGGCCGACATCCGCGAGACCTGGAAGATCGTCGTCCCCCAGGAAGAGTGGCCCACCGAGCCCCAGCATGACCGCAACTGGGAAAACTTCATGGTCACCATCCTGCGTGACCGGGGCGCCATGGGGATCATCGACGGCGACACCAAGGAGCTGGTCACCGAGGCCGAGACCGGCTATGCCGTGCACGTGGCCAAGGAGAGCTCCGACGGCCGTTTCTGGTACGTCCAGGGCCGCGACGGCCGACTCTCCAAGATCGACCTGTGGATGGACCCGCCCCAGGTGACCGCCGAGGTGTTCATCGGCATCGACGCCCGCGACGTGGCCGTCTCCCACTACGGCGAGTGGAAGGACAAGTACGTCATCGGCGGCGCCTACTGGCCGCCCCACTTCGTGATCGCCGACGCCGAGACCATGGAGCCGCTGAAGGTCGTCTCCACCCGCGGCTACGACACCGAGGGCAACTACGTCCATGAGGCTCGCGTCGCGGCGCTCTACAACACCCCCAACGCGCCGAGCTTCCTGGTCAACGTCAAGGAGACCGGCCAGGTCTGGCAGGTCGATTACAGCGACATCGAGAACCTGCGCATCGAGCAGATGGAGACCGCCGAGTACCTGCACGACGGCTTCTTCGACCCGACCGGGCGCTACTTCCAGATCGCCGCCAACTACAGCAACAAGATGGTGTTCGTCGACACCGAGACCCGCAAGCGGGTGGGCATGCTGGAGACCGGACAGATCCCGCACCCGGGCCCGGGCGCCAACTGGGTTGATCCCGAGTGCGGCCCGGTGGCCGGCACGACCCACCTGGGCGAGGGCCGCATGACCTTCTGGGGCAACGACCCGGAGAACTATCCGGACCAGGCCTGGGAGATCTGCGGCAGCGTCGAGACCGACGGCCCCGGCCTGTTCGTGCGCACCCATCCGGAGTCCGACAACGTCTGGATCGACCAGGCCATGCACCCCGAGGCCGACGTCAACCAGTGGGTCATGGTCATGAACAAGGAGACCCGCGAGCTGACCCCGATCCACGTCGCCGACCGTCCCGTCGAGCACGATGCCGTGGCGGTGCACATGGAGTACGACCAGACCGGCTCTGAGGTATGGGTCTCCATCTGGGCCCGCGGTCGCGGCCACCAGGATGACGGCGCCATCGTGGTCTTCGACGACAAGACCCTCGAGGAGAAGGCCCGGGTCGAGAACCTGAACACGCCGACCGGCAAGTTCAACGTCTACAACCGCAAGAACCACGTCGGCTGATCGCGTATCAGCGACGCGCCGGAGCGCCTTCGGGTGCTCCGGCTCCTTCTCCAGCCACTCCCCGCCGCCGGTTCCGCGGTGGAGTGGCCGGGCAAGGGGCCGGACGCCACAACGAGACCAGAACATCGGCTGTCATGACATCTTCGGGAGACCGACATGCTTAGGGAACGCCTGCGCGGCTGGCGCAAGATCACGATCATGGGAGCCTCCCTGGGGGCCGCCGTGATCTTCTTCGTGGCCGGGATCATCTTCTGGGGGGGCTTCAACACGGTGATGGAAGCCACCAACAACATGAAGTTCTGCAGCTCGGCCTGTCACGAGATGAGCTGGGTCTACGAGGAGTACCAGGACCGCCCCCACTACCGGAACCCCACCGGGGTGGGCGCCGAGTGCTCCGATTGCCACGTGCCCGACGCCTGGGGCCCCAAGATGGTCCGCAAGATCCAGGCCAGCCGCGAGGTGTGGCACTGGATGCTGGGCACCGTGGACACCAAGGAGAAGTTCGACGGCAAGCGGATGCAGCTGGCCGAGAACGTCTGGCGCTCCATGCTGCGCACCGACTCCCGCGAGTGCCGCAACTGCCATGACTGGTCCGCCATGGACCTGGAGCAGCAGCCGGCCCGCGCCGCACGCGAGCATGCCCGGGCCTTCGAGCAGGGCCAGACCTGCATCGAGTGCCACCAGGGCATCGCCCACGAGCTCCCCGAGGCCTGGGACGAGTCGCCGGTCTGGGCCGCCCGCTTCGCCCATGACACCGAGGCCGACCAGGATCGCGGCGAGCCCGAGCTGCCGCTGGAGGCCGAGGAGCTGGGCGAGGCGGTGGCCGCCGAGGGCGACATCGCCTCCGGCCTGGCCTGGGACGAGGTCCCGGCGCTGGACGTGACGCTCTTCCTGCCGGGCCAGGCCTCCATCGAGTGGATCCAGGACGGCAGCTCCCACGGCGGTGGCCGCGCCTTCAGCTTCGGCGACCGCTGCGTGTGGTGCCACGCCGGCGAGGAGGCCGATATCGGCGCCCTGGCCACCAGTGCCGAGAAGATCGAGACCTATGACCTGGGTGACAAGCGCGGCCACGTGCCGATGGCCGTGCAGGCCGCCTTCGATGACGACTACCTCTACATGCGCTTCCAGTGGGAGGCCGGCGAGCACGCGCCGCTGCCCTTCGTCGACGGCGGCATGATGGACCCCGAGAACGAGATCAAGCTGACCGTGAGCTTCGCCGACGACCGCGTCGACATGGCCGACCGCGGCGGCTGCTGGGCCAGCTGCCACCACGACTCCGCCTACATGCCCGACGCCCCCGAGGCGGAGGCCCTGGCCGAGAGCGAGCTGGCCGAGCGCCTCGACCTGATCAGCGGCAACGGCGTGACCAAGTACCTCACCGAGAGCCGCACCGAGGTCGAGGTGCGCGGTCGTCGCGGCGCCGCCCGCGGTGGCTGGGACAAGCTCAAGGAGCGCGAGGAGATCGACGAGCTGTTCGGCGGCGGGGTCTACCTGGATATGGCGCGCTACAAGAGCGGCAGCGAGCGCACCGAGTCCGGCTACATCCTCGAGGAGCGCCACTTCGACGACAGCGAGGCGGTGGTGTTCAGCGCCAGCGAGGCGGACGGCGTGTGGACCGCCTACCTGACCCGCGCCCTGCGCACCGGCGCGCCCGGCGACAAGCCGCTCGCCCTGGACGGCAAGTACAACGTCAACTTCGCACTGCACGATGACCACGCGGCCTCGCGCTTCCACCACGTCTCCTGGCAGTTCGGGCTGATGTTCGGCGCCGACGAGGTGGACGAGGAGATGGTCGAGATCAACGCCACGCGCCTCGAGCGCTGATAAGGAGGATTCATGAAGGCAGGGATGAGGCATCCCGGCAAGTGGCTCGGCGGGCTCTGGCCCGCCCTGCTGCTGGTCGCCGGCACGGCGCTGGCGGCGGAGGGGATCACCGGCTACGGCAGCGCCGAGCTCGGCATGTCCCCGGAGCAGGTGCGTGAGCGCCTGGCGCAGGATGGCGTCACCGAGGTGACCGAGGCACGCACCGACGACGGCGACCTGGTCATCGATGGCCGCCTGGGGGGCGCTCCGGCGGTGGAGACCGACCTGCGCTACGTCTTCCCGGCGGGCAGCGACCGGCTGGCGCTGGTGGTGGCCTTCCATCCCGAGGTGGAGGACCACGCCGAGGTGAAGGCGCAGCTGATGGCCGAGTACGGCCAGCCCTGGGAGGAGGAGATGGCCGACTGGTGGCTGGAGCAGCTCGCCGAGGGCATGCCGCAGCCCCCCGTGGCGCTGACCGCCTGGGGCGGGGGCGAGGCGCAGCGCGACCGCTTCGTGCGACTCTGGACCTTCGAGGAGTACCTCAGCGTGGAGACCCTGGACAACCGGCTGCTCGCCGGCCAGGAGTGATGCCTCGTCCCCATGCCAACCGGGCCGTCCCGTCGCGGGGCGGCCCTTCGCGCGTTATTTCCACGACGGCACGTGGATACCACGACCCTGATACCGAGGAGTATCGAGATGAAGCGCACTGCTCTGCTGGCCGCGGCCCTGCTGATGGGGTCGGCTCCCCTGGTCCCGGCGTCGGACCCAGGCCAGCCTGGCCACCAAGGCCATGCCCGGGGAGAGATGGCGGAGTCCCGCCATGAGGTGCGTGGCATCTATCTCGGCTATGACGCCGAGGCGCACCGCATCAGCGTGGCCCACGAGGCGATTCCCGGGGTGATGCGCGCCATGCGCATGAACCTGCGCCTGGCCGAGGGCGACGCGGCCCCCGGGCTTACCGAGGGCGAGCGGATCCGCTTCACCATGACGGGCAGGGTGGAGCAGGGCATGAGCTGGTATGCCGACGCCATCGAGGCGCTGCCGGCCGACACCGAGCTCGAGCTGCCCGAGAGGCTGCGCGAGATGATCGGCCACTGAGGCCGATCGGGTCGCTCAGCCCCGATCGTTCCGGCACCGCTGCCTGGCCCGGTCCATGGCCTCGGCGGCACCCTCCAGGGAGAACACCATGAACCAGGGGTCATCCTCGCCGCGCATCATCCGCAGGCGCAGGGTCTCCCCCCGGCGCATCTCCTCCACCAGCAGGGGCCGTTCGTCCAGGGTGAACTGCACGTAGAAGCCGCCGTCGCCGCGCTGGGTAATGAATGCCGCCTCGCCGCTGTGGATGGTCTCGTGATCCACGCGCAGGTCGGCGGGCACGCGATTGACCACCCGGCTCTGCGGCTGGCGCTCGCCCAGTTCCACCCGCAGCTCCAGCCAGGGCCGCTCGCAGTCGCCCGGGGTGAAGTTGAGACTCAGCAGGGAGTCGCTGTAGCTGTGGGCCTCCAGGGCGCGGTAGTGGCGCTCCTCGCCCAGCGATAGCGTCAGCGACTGCCAGTGGCCGTGGGTTGCCGCGTCGTCGGTGTTGAAGGTGGTGGCGTGTGCCGCCGGGAGGAGCAGCAGCGCGTTCAGCAGCAGGGCGGCCGACGCGGCAGTGAACGGCTTGGGCATGACCGGGGGTCCTGGAGGACGATGCGCCGAATGGTAGCACCGCAGGCCGGGGCTGCCGACCGGCGACTCACTCCCGGGTGGCGAAGTGGGCGGCCAGGTCGGCGATATCCTGCTCGCTCAGCCCGCGGGTCATGTTCTTCAGGAGGTGGCCGCCTTCCCCGGCCTTCAGGCCGGCCATGCGTTCCCGGAAGAGCGACGGCTCCATGCCGGCAATGCTGGGATAGCGGGTGATGTTGCTGCGGCCCTCGGGGCCGTGACAGCCGGTACATCGCGGCGCCAGCTCGGCGCCGCGCCCGGGATCCCCCATGGGCGTCGCGGACTCGGCCATCACCCCGGGGGCGGCGGCGAGCATCAGCAGGGCGGTCAGCCAGGCCTGGGCAACCTTCGGCATGATCCACTCACTCCTTCGAGGGAACCTGCCTCCAGTCTAGGCGCCGCGCTGGCGAGCGCCCTTGATGCAGGTCATGCCGAGGTGGCGCTCAGTCGAAGTCGCGGCTGGGCAGCAGCCAGCCCTCGTCGGGGCGGTAGCCGGCCGCCTCGGCGCGCTGGTACTGCGCCACCATCTCGTCGGTGATGGCCGCCAGCGCCGCGTCGACGCTGGGGTGGTCGTCACTGGTCTCGAAGGAGGGTTCGGCCTGGAGCGGCGTCTGCAGGTAGTGGCTCTGCTCGCAGGTGACACGCTCGCTCCCCGCTTCCCGGTAGCAGCGGAGGCGGATGGGGGTGGGGATCTCGCCAAGCTGGAAGGTCAGCTCCGTCGCCAGGAAGCGCTGCTGGTGAATCAGGGGGTGCCGGATGGCGGCCGGGATGTCCATGGGCGCGAGGGTCTCCTGAGGTCGAGCCTGAGGCCCTGAAGGGGCGTGCGATTCAACATAGCACCCGAGTCACAGGGGTAAAAGGCGAATACCTTGACCTGTGTTCGTTGTCGGGTGCGGCAATCTATCCCATCCTTCACCACTAAAGAGGTTTTCCGGATACATGTTCTGTTCCGGACAGGCTGACGGAGAGGTGGAGCGTCCTGTGACAACGTTAGTGCGTATCTGGTGGGTGACCCTGGGGCTGCTGCTCGCGGCGGTCCTGTCGATGACCGCCCTGTCCGCCACGGCCCGGGCGGCCGAGTGGCTGCCCATGGTCTTCCCCGACGCGGACGCCGTCGGGGAGCCCCTCGAGGCGCCGCCGGCGGTGCCGGTACTGCGCGACGGCGAGACCGTGGGCTACGTCTTCGAGACCAACGATATCGCGCCGATCCCGGCCTACTCCGGCCATCCGGTCAACATGCGCGTCGGCATGGACCTCGAGGGACGCATCACCGGCGTCGAGGTGCTCGAGCACTCCGAGCCGATCATGCTGGTGGGCATCCCCGAGACGGTGCTCGACGACTTCGTCGGCCAGTACGCCGGCAAGTCGGTACGCCAGAAGGTCCGAGTGGGCCTGTCGCGCCAGCAGCGCGAGGGCTACGAGCAGGTCGACGCGGTCTCCGGGGCCACCGTCACCGTGGTGGTGATGGGCGAGGGGATCATGCGCTCGGCGCGCCGCGTGGCCCGGGAGCTGGGCATCCTGGTCGGCGGCGGCCCCGCCGAGGCGGCGACGGTCCGCGACGAGCTGTTCGAGGAGGCGAGCTGGGAGGCGCTGCTCGAGGAGGGCGCCATCGGCCACCTGCACCTGACCCGCGGCGAGGTGGACGAGGCGTTCGTCGGCACGGACGCCGAGGGGGTCGAGGCGGCTCCGGAAGGCCGCGAGGGCGAGACCTTCATCGACCTCTATGTCGCCCACCTCAACGTGCCCACCGTGGGCCGCAACCTGCTCGGCGAACGGCAGTTCGAGCAGCTGATGGCGGAGCTCGGCGAGGGCGAGCATGCGCTGGCGATCATGGCCGACGGCCGCTACTCCTTCAAGGGCTCGGGGTTCGTGCGCGGGGGCATCTACGACCGCATCATGATCCACCACGGCGGTCGCACCGACCAGTTCCACGATGCCGACATGCGCCGCCTGTGGGGCATCGAGGCCGAGGGGGCGCCACGCCTGCCGGAGCGCGACATCTTCATCCTGCGCGAGGAGACCCGCTTCGATCCCGGCCAGGCCTGGGAGCTGGAGCTGCTGGTGCGCCGCCAGGTGGGCGCCCTGGACACCGAGTTCGCCGGCTTCTCCACGGAGGTGAAGGTGCCGGAGCGCTTCTTGGAGATTCCCGAGCCGCCGGCCGACGCCCTGCTGGAGGAGGACGCGCAGCCCCTGTGGGTCTCGGTGTGGGAAGACCGCGTCATGCACATCGTGGTGCTGGGCGCCGGTCTCGGCGTGCTCACCTTCATCCTGCTCTTCCAGGACTGGCTGGCCAGGCGACCCCGCCTGCTGCATACCCTGCGCTACACCTTCCTGGTCTACACCGTGGTGTTCATCGGCTGGTACGCCCTGGCGCAGCTCTCGGTGGTCAACATCCTGACCTTCGCCAATGCCCTGTTCACCGACTTCCAGTGGTCCACCTTCCTGATGGACCCGATGATGTTCATCCTCTGGAGCTTCGTGGCGGTCACCCTGCTGCTGTGGGGACGCGGCGTCTACTGCGGCTGGCTCTGCCCCTTCGGCGCCATGCAGGAGCTGATCAGCGCGGTGGCCCTCAGGCTCAAGGTGCCGCAGTTCGAGCTGCCCTTCGCCGTCCACGAGCGGCTCTGGGCGCTGAAGTACATCATCCTGCTGGGGCTGTTCGCCGTCTCCCTGCAGTCGCTGGGCCAGGCCGAGGTCTACGCCGAGGTGGAGCCCTTCAAGACCGCCGTGCTGCTGAAGTTCCAGCGCGAATGGGGCTTCGTGCTCTACGCGGTGCTGCTGCTGGTGATCAGCGCCTTCAACCACAAGTTCTACTGCCGCTATGTCTGCCCGCTGGGCGCCGGCCTGGCGATCCCCGCGCGCATCCGCCTGTTCGACTGGCTGCGTCGCCACAAGGAGTGCGGCAAGCCCTGCCAGATCTGCGCCCACGAGTGCCATATCCAGGCGATCCATCCGGACGGCCGGATCAATCCCAACGAGTGCCACTACTGCCTGGACTGCCAGATCACCTACCACGACGACCGCAAGTGTCCGCCCATGGTGGTGCAGCGCAAGAAGCGGGAGAAGGCGACCCGCCTGAGCAGCAAGGTGGCCGAGAGTCGGCGCATCGCCGCCACCGAGGTATCCGCCGACGGCAGCTGAAGGCTGCCGAGGCAGTGAACCGTAGGCAGCGCCGCGCCCCGCAGCACGGCGCCGCGACGGAAGCAGAACGGCCGGCCGCAGAGTCGGCGACGAGATGTCATCTCGACAACGAAACGGAGACAGAGTCATGAGCGACAAGCAGAGGGACGACAAGCCCACCGGGGCCGTCAACGAGGGGCGCCGCCGCTTCCTGGCGGGCAGCGCCGCGGTCGGCGCGGCCAGCATGGCCGGTGCCGCCGGCGTGGCGGGCGTGGGGGCCCTGACTCGCAGCCAGCCGGCCCAGGCGGCCAGCAACGGCGGCGCCGCCGATATCCATGTGCCGCCGGGCGAGCTCGACGAGTACTACGGCTTCTGGAGCGGTGGTCACAGCGGCGAGGTGCGTGTCTACGGCGTGCCCTCCATGCGCGAGATCATGCGCATTCCGGTGTTCAACCACTGCTCGGCCTCCGGCTGGGGGATGACCAACGAGTCCAAGCGCATCATGGGTGACAGCCACCGCTTCACCAACGGCGATGCCCACCACCCCCACGTCAGCTACACCGACGGCAGCCACGATGGCCGCTACCTGTTCATCAACGACAAGGCCAATACCCGCGTCGCGCGGATCCGTCTCGACGTCTTCAAGACCGACGCCATGGTGACGGTGCCCAACGTCCAGGCGATCCACGGCCTGCGCCTGCAGAAGGCGCCGCGCACCGGCTACGTGTTCGCCAACGGCGAATACATGATCCCCCAGCCCAACGACGGCCGCGACATCAACGACCCGTCGAAGTACTTCACCCTGTGGAATGCCATCGATGCCGACACCATGGAGGTGAAGTGGCAGGTGATGGTCGACGGCAACCTGGACAACATGGATGCCGACTACACCGGCAAGTACGCCGCGGCGACCTGCTACAACTCCGAGGGTGCCGTGGACCTGGCCGGCAAGATGCGCGCCGACCGCGACTGGGTGGTGGTGTTCAACATCGAGAACATCGAGGCGGCGGTGGCCAACGGCGACTTCATGACCATCGGCGACTCCGACGTGCCGGTGGTGGATGGCCGCAAGAGCTCCGACCTCAACGTCACCCGCTACGTGCCGGTGCCGAAGAACCCCCACGGCCTCAACACCTCCACCGATGGCAAGTACTTCATCGCCGCGGGCAAGCTCTCGCCCACCGTGTCGATGATCGAGATCGCCAGGCTCGACGACCTCTTCGCGGGCAACCTGGCGGACGAGCGCGACGTGATCGCCGCCGAGCCGGAGCTGGGCCTCGGGCCGCTGCACACCACCTACGACGGCCGCGGTAACGCCTACACCACCCTGTTCATCGACAGCCAGGTGGTGAAATGGAACATGGAGGACGCCGTACGCCACTACAACGGCGAGGACGTCAACTACATCCGCCAGAAGATCGACGTCCACTACCAGCCGGGCCACAACCACGCGACCCTCGCGGAGTCCAAGGATGCCGATGGCAAGTACCTGTTCTCCCTGAACAAGTTCTCCAAGGATCGCTACCTGCCGGTGGGCCCGCTGCATCCCGAGAACGATCAGATGATCGACATCTCCGGCGACGAGATGGTGCTGCTCCACGACACCCCGACCTTCGCCGAGCCCCACGATGCGGTGATCATCCGCCGCGACCAGATCCAGACCAAGCAGATCTGGGAGCGCGATGACCCCTACTTCGCCGACACCGTGGCCATGGCCCGCGAGGATGGCATCACCCTGGAGACCGACAACGAGATCATCCGTGACGGCAACAAGGTGCGGGTCTACATGACCACCGTGGCGCCCAACTTCGGCATCACCGAGATCCCGGTGAAGCAGGGCGACGAGGTGACGGTGACCATCACCAACCTGGACCGCGTCGAGGACCTTACCCACGGCTTCTGCGTGGTGGATCACGGGGTCAGCATGGAGATCAGCCCGCAGCAGACCGCCTCGATCACCTTCACGGCCGACAAGCCCGGGGTGTTCTGGTACTACTGCAACTGGTTCTGCCACGCGCTGCACATGGAGATGGTCGGCCGACTGCTGGTCGAGCCGGCCTGATCCCAGACCCTCGGCAGCCCCTGCCGGGCCGGCGACCCACGCCGGTCCGGCAGTTCCTCCCCCGACAGACAGAGAACGCCATGCACTCGAGATGGTTGCTCCCTCTTCTCTTCCTGCTGCTGCCCGGCCTCGCCCTGGCCGCCGAATGGCGCGCCGTGCCCGGCGAGGCCCCGCTGCAGCAGGTGCTTGCGGCCGCCGCGCCCGGTGATACGGTGCGGGTGGCCGAAGGCGTCCACCTCGGCAATTTCGTGGTCGAGGTGCCCATCACCCTGGTCGGCGAGCCCGGTGCCATCCTCGACGGCCAGCGTAGCGGCAGCGTGCTGACCGTGGTCGCCCCCGGCGCCACGGTGCGCGACCTGCACATCCGCGAGGATGGTGCCGACATCAACGCCATGGACAGCGGCATCTTCGTGGCCCGCGAGGCGGCGGGGGCCGTCATCGAGAACACCCGCATCGAGGCCCGCGGCTTCGGCATCTGGCTCGATGCCGTGCCCGACGTGAAGGTGATCGGCAACCGCATCAGCGGCGACACCGCGCTGCGCTCCCAGGACCGCGGCAACGGCCTGCAGCTCTACAACGTCACCGGCGCCGAGATCCGCGGCAACGAGGTGTGGGAGGCCCGTGACGGCATCTACATCGACGTCAGCAACCACAACCGGCTGATCGGCAACCTGCTGCGCGACCAGCGCTACGGCGTGCACTACATGTTCTCGCACTCCAACGAGGTGCGTGACAACGAGACCCGCAACAACCGCCTGGGCTATGCGCTGATGCAGTCGCGGCAGCTCGAGGTCGTCGGTAACCGCTCCCTGCGCGACCAGAACTACGGTTTCCTGATGAACTTCATCGTCGACTCCGTGATCGCCGAGAACGTCGCCGTGGAGGCGCAGCGCGGCAGCCTCTCGGCCGCGCCGGATGGCCACGCCATCAGCGGTACCGAGGGCAAGGCGCTGTTCGTCTACAACTCGCTGTTCAACGAGATCCGCGACAACCTCTTCGCCCGCACCGAGATCGGCATCCACATGACCGCGGGCTCCGAGGACAACGCGTTCCACGGCAACGCCTTCGTGGGCAACGAGACCCAGGTCAAGTACGTGGCCCTGCGCGAGCAGGAGTGGTCCCTGGAGGGGCGCGGCAACTACTGGAGCGACTACCTGGGCTGGGACCTCAGCGGCGATGGCCTGGGCGACATCCCCTACGAGCCCAACGACTCGGTGGATCGGCTGATCTGGACCTACCCCATGGCCAAGATCCTGATGAACAGCCCGGCGGTACAGGTGCTGCGCTGGGTGCAGCGCGAGTTCCCGATCCTGCGCCCGCCGGGCGTACGCGACAGCCATCCGCTGATGGCCCTTCCCGACTGGATGGCGGAGACACTGCAATGACCCAACCGGTGATCGAGATGAGCGCGGTCGGCAAGCGCTTCGGCAAGCTGACCGCCCTCGACGAGGTGAGCCTGACCCTGGGCGAGGGCGAGGTGCTGGGCCTGATGGGCCATAACGGCGCCGGCAAGTCCACATCCATGAAGCTGATCCTGGGCCTGATCCGCCCGACCCGCGGCACCCTGAAGGTGTTCGGCCACGACCCCGGCGGTGCCGCGGCCAACGACCTGCGCCTGCGCCTGGGCTACCTGCCCGAGAACGTGCAGTTCTACGAGCAGCTCTCGGGCTTCGAGGTGCTCGACTACTTCGCCCGCCTCAAGCGCATCGGCACCGGGGTGGTGAAGCCGCTGCTGGAGCGGGTGGGGCTGGGCCATGCCATGCATCGCCGGGTGAAGACCTACTCCAAGGGCATGCGCCAGCGCCTCGGCCTTGCCCAGGCGCTGATCGGCGAGCCGCGGCTGATGCTGCTCGACGAGCCCACCGTGGGCCTGGATCCCATGGCCACCCGCGACTTCTACGGCATGGTCGACGAGCTGCGCGGCCGCGGGGTCAGCGTGATCCTCTGCTCCCACGTGCTGCCCGGCGTGGAGCGCCATATCGATCGGGCGGCGATCCTCGGCCAGGGGCGCATGCTCGCCTCCGGCAGCATCGACGAGCTGCGCCAGGCCGCCGACCTCCCCCTGGTGGTGCGCCTGCGCACGGCCCGGGCGCCGGAGCGCCTGGTCGAGTCGCTGCGGCCCCACGGCGTGCTGGCGAGACAGGCGGGCGAGGGCCGCCTCGAGCTGGAGGTGCCGGTGCGCGCCAAGATGGCGGTGCTCCGCGAGCTGATGGCCGACCCCGAGACCGCCGACCTGGCGCTGGAGCCGCCCACCCTGGAGTCGCTCTATGCCCACTTCGACGGCACCATTCGCACCCGGGCGGCGGCCGAGCCGGCCCCCGCCACGGCCATTGACGCGCAGCAGGGAGTGAGCGCATGAGAAACCTGTTCATCGTGGCCGGCAAGGAGTTCCGCGACGGCCTGCGCAACCGCTGGGTGCTGGCCATCACCCTGGTGTTCGGCCTGCTGGCCATCGGCCTGGCCTACTTCGGCGCCGCGGCCTCGGGCCAGGTGGGCTTCACCCGGGTCTCCACCACCATCGTCAGCCTGTCGAGCCTGGCGGTGTTCCTGATCCCGCTGATCGCCCTGATGCTGGCCTACGACAGCATCGTCGGCGAGGACGAGCAGGGCACCCTGCTGCTGCTGCTCACCTACCCCATGAGCCGGGTCGAGATCCTCGCCGGCAAGTTCCTGGGCCATGCGGCGATCCTCGGCGTCTCCACCCTGGTGGGCTTCGGGGTGGCCGGGGCGATCATCGCCGCCCTGGGCAGCGTGGAGCAGCTGGGCGAGCTGGTGGCGGCCCTGGCGCTGTTCATCCTCTCGGCGATGCTGCTGGGCTGGGCCTTCATCGGCTTCGCCTACCTGATCAGCGTCAGCGTGGCGGAGAAGTCCCGGGCGGCGGGCATCGCCCTGGTGGTGTGGTTCGCCTTCGTCATCGTCTTCGACCTGGCGCTGCTGGGCGTGCTGGTGAGCACCGGCGGCCAGGTCAGCGAGGGGCTCTTCCACTATCTGCTGCTGCTCAACCCCACCGATATCTTCCGCATCGTCAACCTCACCTTCTTCGAGGCGGCGCGGACCCAGGCGGGGCTGGCCTCCATCGGCGCCGATGCGGCCTTCCACCCGGCGCTGCTGCTCGGCACGCTGCTGGCCTGGGTGGCGGTGCCGCTGGGCCTGGCGCTGTGGATCTTCCGCCGCCGCGAGATCTGACAAGGAAAACGACCAATGCTGACACGCAGGAAGTTCATCATCGTGCTGGGGGGCGTGACCCTGGCGGGGCTGGCCGGCTGCGGCGGCGAGGAGGAGGTGGCCGCGGCCTGCGAGCCGCGCCCCTTCCGGGACGACGACGAGTGTGCGGTGTGCGGGATGTTCATCGCCGGGTTCGCGGGCCCCAAGGCCCAGGCCTGCCTGCGGGACGGACGCCTGCTGACCTTCTGCTCCACCTCGGACCTCTTCGTCTGGCTGCTGCAGCCCGACTCGGTGCCCCAGCTGCGCCAGGCCTATGTCCACGACATGGGTGCCACCGACTGGGAGCGGCCCTCGGATGACGCCTTCATCGCCGCCGACGTGGCGGTCTACGTGACCGAACAGCCGCTGATGGGGGCCATGGGACCGACACTGGCCTCCTTCGGCCGCGAGGAGGACGCCCGTGCCTTCATGGCCGAGCACGAGGGGCGGCTGCTGGGCTACCAGGAGATCGACGTTCAGGTGCTCAACGACCTGGCCCGGGCGCATATCCAGCGCGCCATGTAACCCTGCAGGTGGGACCGGGCGGCTGCCCGGCCCGCAGACACAGCGCCCCCGGCAGCCTGGCTGCCGGGGGCGCTTTCGATGGGTGCCTGCCTTGCGGCTTAGAGCACCGGTTCCAGCATGAAGTCCACCGCGGCCTTCACCTCCTCGTCGCTGAGGTTGGTGAACCCGCCCTTGGCGGGCATGGCGTTGAAGCCCTCGATGGAGTGGGTGTAGAGGGTCTCCATGCCCTGCTCCAGGCGCGGGGCCCAGGCGGCCTCGTCGCCCTTGATGGGGGCGCCGGCGGCACCGGTCATGTGGCAGGCCATGCAGGCCTGGTTGTAGATCGCCTCGCCGTCGGGCTCGGCCTGCACGGCGGCCGATAGGGTCAGAGCGGCGACGCCGGTCAGGGTCAGGGTGGCCAGTCGCTTCATGAACATGTCTCCTGGATGCATCTTATGGCGGTGAAAAAATCGGAGGGCGTCCCCGCCTCCGATGGTTGGCAGCCATGATCGCCCGGGCGTTCATGGAGTGCCATGACCTGGGTCACGACAGCATGCCCTGTTCAGCGTCGTCCCTGACGGCCGCGGGTGCAAGCCCTGCGTGGGTCAGCTCGCCGGGTTCGGGGTGGCGCCGTCGCGGGAGGCCGGCTCGATCCTCAGCAGCTGGGCCAGCTCCGGCTGCCGGGGGCCGAGCATGTCGGCCAGGGTGTACTTGTCCAGCACGGCCATGAAGGCGCGAAGTGCCTCGGCCAGGATCGGCTTCAACCGGCAGGCCGGGGTGATCCGGCACTCGTTGCTCTCGCCGAAGCACTCCACCAGCAGCAGGTCATGCTCCGTGTCGCGGACCAGCTTGCCGAGGCGTATCTCGTCTGGCGCCTTCTTGAGCAGCAGGCCGCCGTTCTTGCCGCGGATGGCGGTGATATAGCCCTTGTGACTGAGGTCCTGGACCACCTTCATCAGGTGGTTGCGCGAGATATCGAAGCGCCCGGCGATCTCGTGGATGGTGGAGCGCTCCTCCCCCTTGACCGCCAGGAAGATGAGGACACGCAGGGAGTAGTCGGTGAAGCGGGTCAGATGCATGGGGCGTCCCGGTGCCTTGCGGCTTGATATTAGTCAATGTTGATAAGCTAAGCGCCTTTCATTCTACCACCTGATGCTTGCCCGGGCGGAGAGTTCCGTGCCCCTCGGCGGCGGGGCGCGTCAGCACGAAGGCGGCGACTCCACAGAACAGTGCGCCGGTGGCGGCCAGCACGGCGCCGCTGGCGCCTCCCAGCCACAGCACCCCCCAGCTGACCAGCAGCAGTGCCGCCGCCAGCCGCTTGGCACGGCGGGGCACGGCGCGCCGTTCGCGCCAGGCGTGCAGCGTCGGTCCCAGGCGGGGGTGCGCGTGCAGCCAGCGGGCCAGCCGTGGCGAGCCCTTGGGCGCGGCCCAGGCGGCCACCAGCAGGAAGGGCGTGGTGGGCAGCAGCGGCATCACCAGCCCGGCGGTGCCGAGCCCGATGCAGCCGTAGGCCAGACCGCTCCAGGCAAGGCGCGTGGCAGGAAGTCTCATGGCAACCGGACCTCGCAAATTGGCAGCGGTGACATTAAGTAGTATTTTATATGCATGTTTATGATTCGTGCAAAGGGAAATCCCGAGTGTCATCCCTGAGACCCGCCTCGGCCGCGTCATCCACCCCCGCCTGGCGCTGGCTCTTCCCGCTGGCGGCCCTGCACGCGGCGCTGCTGGTGCCGCTTTCCCTGCTGTCACTCTACCACCCGGGAGGAGTCGCGCTGCTGGCCTCGCCTGCGGCACATGGTCGCGAGCTGATGTTCGGTTTCGCCCTGGCCGTGATCGCCGGCTATCTGCTCGGGCCGCTGCCGCCGCGACGGCTGCAGGCGCTGGTCGCCCTGTGGCTGCTGGCGCGGCTGGGCGGGCTGGTCTGGCCGGGAGCCGTGCCGGTGACCCTGGCCGACGCCGGGTTCGCGCTGCTCGTGGCCTGGCACCTGGTGCCGCGCTTCCTTGCCGCCAAGAAGTGGCGCAACCGGGTGCTCTCGCCGCTGCTGGGACTGCTCTGCCTGCTGGCGGTCGTCACCCTGACCTGGCGCCACCTGGGCCCCATGCCCACCACGGCGCCGCTGATGCACCAGAGCGTGCTCTGGCTGGTGTTGCTGATGGTGTTCATGGGCGGGCGGGTGCTCGCGCCGGCGGTGAACGGCCACCTGATGGCCAGCCGACGCCAGGCCGGCGCCGGGGTGCAGCCGCACCTCGAGGCGGCGCTGATCCTGCTGCTGGGCGTCACCCCGCTGCTGATGCTGTGGCCGCCCCTGCGGCCGCTGGCGGCGGTCCCGGCGATGGCGGCCGGGCTGCTGGTACTCCTGCGGCTGTGGCGCTGGCGCCCCTGGGCCTGCCGAAGGCGACCCGACCTGCTCGGGCTGATGCTGGGGTATGCCTGGCTGGGCATCGGCCTGCTGCTGCTGGCCCGGGCCTGGTGGCAGCAGCCCCACGCCAGCGCCACCCTGCACGCCTTCACCATCGGGGCGCTGGGCACCCTGGCCTCCGGCATCATGCTGCGCCAGGCGATCCTGCGCGCCAAGGCACGCCCCGAGGCGGAGCCGCTGCTGTTGTCGCTGGCGCTGCTCTTCTGCCTGGCCGCGGTGCTGCGCCTGCTGGCGCCGGAGGCCGGCCAGCACTGGCTCGCCCTGCTGTGGGGCTCGGCACTTGCCTGGAGCCTGGCCTGGGGGCTCGCCGCCTGGCGGCTGCTCCACTGGAGCCGCCGCATGGTAAATCGAGGCACTGCGCGTGCAATGGCCGATAGCGAGGGGCGCCGGGGGCAAGCCGAAGAGGAGGTCCTACGCCAGGGGTGAGGAGCACTGCTCCGAACGGGCTGGCCATGGATGGCCAGCACCGGTCCTGCGAGCGAAGCAGGACGCGAGAGCGAAGCAGGGCGTCGGTAGCGTACAGGGAAGTATTCACAGCGCCTCCTCGCAGGATTGTCGACGGATCAGCCCCGAGTGAATCTCAAACGGTGGTGTTTGATCCAGGTCAGCTACCTCGAGAAGGGTACCGACGCGTCGGACCCTGAATGGCATACTCTGCCCCATACGGCGGCGCCGCGGTGCCGCCACCCGGTTAAAGAGGCTGTTTCACGATGCAAGACGACCTGCTGTTCGATCGCCCCCTGGTGGAGAAGTACGACCGTCCGGGGCCGCGCTATACCTCCTATCCCACGGCGCCCCAGTTCCATGCGGCCTTCGCCGAGGATGACTACCGCGCCGCGGCCGAGCGCAGCAACCGGGCCGAGGCGCCCAAGCCGCTGTCGGTCTACGTGCATATCCCCTTCTGCAAGAGTCTCTGCTACTACTGCGCCTGCAACAAGATCATCACCCACAACACCGAGCGCGCCGCCGAGTACCTCGAGTGGCTCAAGCAGGAGATCCGCGTGCAGGGGGCGCTGTTCGACGAGTCGCGGCGCCTGACCCAGCTGCACCTGGGCGGCGGCACGCCCACCTACCTGAGCAACGCCCAGCTCGGCGAGCTGATGGCGGCGCTGGACGAGGCGTTCCACTTCGCCCCGCCCGCCGAGCGCGAGTTCTCCCTGGAGGTGGACCCGCGCACCGTCACCCCCGAGCAGATCCACGAGCTCCATGCCCTGGGCTTCAACCGGCTGAGCTTCGGCGTCCAGGACTTCGATCTCGACGTGCAGAAGGCCGTCAACCGCGTGCAGAGCGAGGAGGATGTCATCTCCCTGGTGCACGCCGCCCGCGAGGCAGGCTTCGAATCGGTGAGCGTCGACCTGATCTACGGCCTGCCGCTGCAGACGGTGGCCAGCTTCGATGCGACCCTCGACAAGATCATCGCCCTGCAGCCGGACCGCATCGCCAGCTACAGCTATGCCCACCTGCCGGAGCTGTTCAAGGCCCAGCGCCTGATCCGCCCCGAGGACATGCCGCCGCCGGAGCGCAAGCTGGAGCTGCTCGAGCTGACCATCCGCCGCCTCACCGCCGCTGGCTACGTCTATATCGGCATGGACCACTTCGCCCTGCCCGACGACGAGCTCTCCCTGGCCCGGGAGAACGGCACCCTGCAGCGCAACTTCCAGGGCTACTCCACCCACGCCGACTGCGACATGATCGGCCTCGGCATCACCTCCATCGGCAAGGTGGGGGACACCTACAGCCAGAACGTCAAGGAGACCGCCCAGTACCAGCACCGCCTGGAGGAGGGGCGCCTGCCGGTGTTCCGCGGCTACCGGCTCAGCGACGACGACCGCCTGCGCCGGGACGTGATCAACGCCCTGATGTGCCACAACCGCATCGACTTCGCCGCCATCGAGCGCCAGCACGCCATCGTCTTCCGCGACTACTTCGCCGATGCCCTGGAGGAGCTCCAGGAGATGGCCGACGACGGCCTGCTGGCGATCCGCGAGGGCGAGATCGAGGTGCTGCCCACCGGCCGGCTGATGATGCGCAACGCCGCCATGGCCTTCGATGCCTACCTGGCGAAGAGCCAGGGGCGCTACTCCCGCACCGTCTAGGTGTGATCTCTCGGAAGGCGGCGCCCGCGCTTGCGGGCGCCGCCTTCGCGCTCCTCCCCACCGCCCTGTGGCGGTGTCGCTGTCAAATGAAAATGGATCATGATGCGCTCACGCTTGCACCAGATATGGGGCTTGCCGAGAGGATATGGTCTATATATGGTAGGCGGGCCGCGGGTGATCGAGGCCCACCGTCGACATGATGCATGTCAGTGCAGCCTCCGGAGCACCGGCCTAGGATGAACGGTTCGGCGGCCCCGGCCGCATGGTTACCCTCAGGAGAGCTGTCATGTCCCTGCCGTTGTTGCCTTTACCGTTACAGGCCCTGCCGCGTCCTCCCGCCCCCGCCCGCCTGATTCGCGCCATCGATCCGCGTGTGCCGGTCGGCGTCAAGCGCCGCCTGGTGGAACCGCTGCTCAACCGCACCTTCGCCGAGCCCCTGGCCGAGGGGGAGTTCGACGCCCTGGCGGGGCGCCGCATCACCCTGGCCATCGAGGACCTCGGCATGGCGCTGACCCTCACCCTGGAGGGCGAGCGCCTGAGGGTATGTGTCGAGTCCGGCGAGGCCACCATCCGCGGCGGCTGGCGGGAGTTCCTCTGCCTGGCCACCCGCCGCGAGGATCCCGACGCGCTGTTCTTCCAGCGCCGCCTGCTGATCGAGGGCGACACCGAACTGGGGCTGATGGTCAAGAACCTGCTCGACGGACGCGAGGAGGGTCTGGCCCAGGGCCCCTTCGGCGAGCTGCTGGTCCGCCTGGAGCGGCTGGCGAACCGAACGAGCTGAACCGCAACCGACAAACTTCCGGAGCCATCCGAATGAGCACTTCCACCAAGGCAGTGAAGTCATCCAACGAGGTGCCCCTGCAGGCCCCCTCCCGCGACATCTGGGATGCCAAGTACCGCCTCAAGGACCGCCACGGCAAGCCCGTGGACAAGGACGTTTCCGCCACCTGGGAGCGGGTGGCCCGTGCCCTGGCCGCGGTGGAAGGCGACAAGGCCGACGAGTGGCTGCCGAAGTTCCGCTGGGCGCTGGAGAACGGGGCCATCCCCGCCGGGCGCATCATGTCCAACGCCGGCGCCGAGGCCTACAAGCCGGCGGTGAGCCTGATCAACTGCACGGTGTCGCGCACCATCCGCGACTCCATGCACGACATCCTCGACTCGGTGGTGGATGCCGGCATGACCCTCAAGGCGGGCTGCGGCATCGGCTACGACTTCTCCACCCTGCGCCACAAGGGCGCCTTCGTGTTCGGCGCCGGGGCCGGCACCAACGGCCCCCTGGCGTTCATGGATATCTACGACAAGATGTGCTTCACGGTGGCCTCCGCCGGCGGGCGCCGCGGCGCCCAGATGGGCACCTTCGATGTCGGTCACCCCGACGTGCGCCAGTTCATCGAGGCCAAGCGCGAGGCGGGGCGCCTGCGCCAGTTCAACCTCAGCCTGCTGATCACCGACGAGTTCATGGAAGCGGTGAAGCAGGACGCCGACTGGCCGCTGGCCTTCCCGCTCCACGAGGGCGAGAAGGAGGACGTCGACGAGAGCGAGCTGCTCTACCGCGACTGGCCGGTGGTGGAAGAGGGCTACACCGTCGACGCCGAGGGCCGCGTGGCCTGCCGCATCGTCGAGGTGATCAAGGCCCGCGAGCTGTGGGACACCATCATGAAGTCGACCTACGACTTCGCCGAGCCGGGCTTCATCCTGATCGATCAGGTCAATCGCATGAACAACAACTGGTTCTGCGAGGAGATCCGCGCCACCAACCCCTGCGGGGAGCAGCCGCTGCCTCCGGAGGGCGCCTGCCTGCTCGGCTCGGTCAACCTGACCCGCTTCGTCATCGACCCCTTCGGCAAGAAGCCCCGCTTCGACTGGGAGCGCTACCGCCAGGTGGTGGCGATCTTCACCCGCATGCTCGACAACGTGGTGGAGATCAGCGGCCTGCCGCTGCCGGGCCAGCGCCGCGAGATCGAGGCCAAGCGTCGCCACGGCATGGGCTTCCTGGGCCTGGGCTCCACCTTGACCATGCTCAAGATCCCCTACGGCTCGCCCGAGTCGCTGGCCTTCACCGAGGAGGTGAGCCGCAATCTGGCCATCGAGGGCTGGAAGCAGGCCCTGGAACTCTCCCGCGAGAAGGGCATGGCTCCGGCACTCGACGAGGACTACGAGATCACCCCGCGGATGATGCGCGAGCGCCCCGAGCTCAAGCAGGATGGCTACGAGGTGGGCGACAAGGTGCCGGGCCGCATCCTGCACGCCCGCTACAGCCGCTACATGCAGAAGGTCGCCGAGGTGGAGCCGGAGCTGGTGGCGGCGCTCGCCGAGCACGGTGCGCGCTTCACCCACCACAGCTCCATCGCGCCCACCGGCACCATCTCGCTGTCGCTGGGCAACAACGCCTCCAACGGCATCGAGCCGTCGTTCTCGCATCGCTACTTCCGCAACGTGATCCAGTCGGGCAAGAAGACCAAGGAGCAGGTCGAGGTGGTCTCCTTCGAGCTGGCGGCCTACCGCCACTTCATTGCCGCCGACGCCGTGGAGAGCGACCTGCCGGACTACTTCATCACCGCCGACGCGGTGAGCCCGAAGCAGCACGTGGCGGTGCAGGCCGCCGCCCAGGCCTGGGTCGACTCGGCGATCTCCAAGACGGTGAACGTGCCCACCGAGTTTGCCTTCGACTCGTTCAAGGACCTCTACCTGGACGCCTACGCCAGCAAGCTCAAGGGCTGCACCACCTTCCGCTTCAACCCGGAGGCCTTCCAGGGCGTGCTGGTGCGCGAGGACGACCTCAAGAACACCACCTATGTCTTCGAGCTGGAGAACGGCGAGACCGTGGAACTGCGTGGCGACGAGAAGGTGGTCTATGACGGCGAGGAGCACAACGCGGCGAACCTCTATGACGCGCTGAAGGAAGGCACCTATGGCAAGTGGTAGTAACGGCACTTGCCGGATCAGCCCCGAGCGATGGATGCCCAGTGCCACCCAACAACTTTCCGGAGGAGCCCCCTGATGGCCGTCGAGATTTCGTCAAAGATCGTGTCCTACAGTGTCAAGAAGGCGGTGGAAGAGCCGCCGTTGGCCGAGGAGAACCCGCTCACGGTGCGCATCCCCTCGCGCCCCGAGGGCACCCTGGAGGCCGTCTCGGAGAAGATCTCCTACGTGGGCGCCGAGGGGCGCAAGAAGGTCTACCTGCTGGTCTCCTTCATGCCCGTGGAGGGCGTGCTCAACGGCAAGCGGGTGGTGATCGAGCGCCCGGTGGAGTTCTTCTTCCCCTCCGGCCAGCTCTCCAGCGAGCACCAGTGGATCACCGCTACCATGCGCAGCCTGTCGCTGGCCGCCCGGGGTGGCTACGTCACCCAGGCGGTGGCCGACCTGCGCAAGGTGGCCTGGGACAAGGGCCTGGTGCGCTGCGGCATGAACCGCTGGGGCAAGCCGATGTTCCACGACTCCGAGGTGGCGGCCATCGCCTGGTCGATCCAGCAGATCCTCTACCGCCGCGGCTTCCTCGACCAGGACGGCAACCAGGTGCCGGTGGAGGAGCTGGTGGCGCGCTACGCCCAGCGCCAGGCCAGCGGCCACCTGTGGGAGCCGCCCACGCCCGAGGAGATCGAGCAGGCCGAGCGCAAGGCCCAGGAGGCCGCCCACGCCAAGGGCGACGGCCCCACCGTGGTGGGCCACTGCCCCGAGTGCAACGGCGAGCTGATCATGATGGACGGCTGCCCCACCTGCTACTCCGGCTGCGGCTGGTCCAAGTGCGGCTGACAGGCTGATCCCCAGGCGACGAACGCCCACCGCCCCGGGTCACGAGAGTGGCCCGGGGCGGTGGCGTTTGGGGCGTGCTCAATCGCGCAGCTCGAGGTGCTCGAAGTGGCGCCTGAGCCGCCGGGCCAGGGTTTCCAGGGCTTCCCGTGGCGGGGCCTCGTCTACCGGCTGTGAGTAGCCCGGATCCAGACAGCGCTCCCTGCGGGCGAGCTGGATGGCGTAGTGGCGCACCCCGCAGTCGGCCAGGGTCATGGCCAGCCGCTCGAGCGCCTCCAGGGTGAAGTCGCGCCAGTGCACCGTGGTGCGGCACTCGAAGGGGACGTCGCCTTCCAGCAGCAGCGACAGGCTGCGCGCGTGGCGCCGCCAGATGCCGGGTCGGCCGCCGATGCGGTCGAAGTCGGCGCCCCGCCCCTTGGCGTCCAGGGCCACCCAGTCGAGCCGCGGCAGCAGCGCCTCGAGCCGCTCCGGGTAGGGGCCGGCGGTATGCAGGCCCACCGCCAGGCCCAGCGCTCGGCAGACTTCGGCGGCGGCCGGCAGGTCGGGGTGCAGGGTGGGCTCGCCGCCGCTGAAGACCACGGCATCGATCTCGCCCAGCCGAGTGGCCAGCAGCGCCTCCATGGCCTGCCATTCGCCCGGGGCGGCCCGGCGTGCCGGGCCCATGCGGCTCGCCGTCTCACAGTAGCCGCACGCCAGCGGGCAGCCCTGAAGATGGATCACCGCCGCCCGCCGGCCCGGGAAGGCGTGATCGTCACGGGCGTCGAAGCCGGCGATGGGCAGGAGGATCTCGCCGGCGAGCACGTCCTGTAGCGGGACCATGGGGCGCTTACCCCAGGCCGGCGGCCCGGCTGTGATCCATGCCGGGTCGGCCGTGCCAGTAGCCGTCGCAGATCTCGGCATCCACCAGGCTGAGCGGGTCCGGCCCCGGCAGCTCGCCGCGGCGGGCGGCATCGAAGGCCGAGACCACCTCGGCCATGCCTTCGGGGCGCGGGCTCAGGCGGGCGATGCCCACGCCCATCCCGGCCATGGCGGGCACCTCGTGGCGCAGGTCCTGGCAGGCCCCGGAGAGGGTCTGGATGCCGTTCAGGGTGAACACCTGCTGGTCTTCCTGGGAGCGCAGGGCCAGGCCCTCCGGGTGCTTCTGGCAGACGAACCGGCAGCGGTCCTTGGGCTTCTGGTAGCGCCGTGCGGTGAAGCAGCGCGACGACCAGGCCAGCGGCAGGTGGCCGTAGGCGAACACCTCGCAGGGCGCCTCGAGGCCCTCGTTGCGGCAGTCGGCCAGCAGCCGGGCGAGGTCGTCCTTCGACATCTCCACCGGGGCCTGCCAGCGCCGCATGCCGGCCCGGGCCAGCACCGAGAGCGTGGCCGGGTTGTAGAGGTTGAGCGCCGCGCCGGCCACGAAGGGGCGGCCCGCCGCCGAGAGGCGCTGCAGGGCGCTCTGGTCATTGGCCTCCACCAGAAACTCGCCGTTGTCACACAGCTTGCGCAGGTCGCGCAGGTCGGCCTCGGACTCGATCAGGGTCTGGCTCGAGAGCACCACCTGCTTGCCGCTCTGGGCCAGCTCGCGGCCGATGCCCAGCCAGTCGTCGAGCTTCATGTCGCGGCGCCGCGAGCAGACCGACTCGCCCAGGTGGACGATCTCCACCGGCCAGTCGGCGGCCTCGCGGTAGAAGTCGGCGTAGCGCTCGCGGGTCCAGTAGAAGAGCACCGGGCCCAGCGACAGCTGGAGCGTGGGGGTGGCGGACATGGGCTCTCTCCTATTTCCAGCGGCGCTCGTAGGCGCCCAGGGTGGTGGTGCTGCCTTCCGAGACCTCGCCGAGGCCGGTCATCCAGGCGGGCTCGGTGTGGAAGCTGCCCGGAGCGCGCTCCAGGCGATCCAGGGCCTGGCGCCAGATACCGGCGACCTTGGACACATAGGCCGGGCTGCGCTGACGCCCCTCTATCTTCACCGCGCTGATGCCCAGCTCCGCGAGCTCGGGCAGCAGCTCCAGAGTGTTGAGGCTGGTGGGCTCCTCGATGGCGTGGTAGGTCTCGCCGCCCACCTCGAAGCGCCCCTTGCACAGCGTCGGGTAGCCGGCGTTCTCGCCCTCGCCGTAGCGGTCGATCAGCACGCCGTTCAGGCGCGACTCCAGGCCCTCGGGGGTCTCCTCCCAGCGCACGTGGGCGGCCGGCGAGCAGACACCGCGGGTGTTGGGGGACTCGCCGGTGAGGTAGGAGGAGAGGTAGCAGCGCCCCTCGGCCATGATGCAGAGGCTGCCGAAGGCGAACACCTCGAGCTCCACCGGGCTCTGCTTGGCTAAGTCGCGCACCTGGGTGATCGAGAGCACCCGGGGCAGCACGGCGCGCCGGATGCCGAACTGATCGTGGTAGAAGCGCAGCGCCTCATGGCTGGTCGCCGAGCCCTGCACCGAGAGGTGGCGGGCGAGGTCCGGGTGGCGGCGGGCGGCGTAGTCGAGCAGCCCCATGTCGGCCATGATCAGAGCGTCGACGCCGAGCTCCGCGGCCTGGTCCACGGCGCGGGTCCACAGCGCCCAGCCGTCGGGCTGCGGGTAGGTGTTGATGGCGCAGAACACCCGCTTGCCGCGAGCGTGGGCGTAGTCGATGCCCTCCCGGGCGCGCCTGTCGGTGAAGTTGAGGCCGGCGAACTGGCGGGCGTTGGTCGTATTCTGGAAGCCGAAGTAGACGGCATCGGCCCCTTCATCAACGGCACGCTTCAGGGCGGGCAGGTTGCCGGCGGGGCAGACGAGCTCCATGGTGAGCCTCCTGTGGTGGGAAACCCGACCATGCTAGTCGACCATTCCCCATGGCCTTTTGACGCGGGTCATGGGGGACCCGGGTTGGGTGTCCGGGCGGGCCAGGCGTCGGCACTTTTTCTTGAATCCAAGCACTCCTGAACGCAAGCGGCCCCCGGGCGGGGGCCGTGACGGGCGGGTCAGCGCGACATCGTTCAGCCGGCGCGTTCGAACAGCAGGTTGTTCTCCAGGTGGATGTGCTGCATCAGGTCGTCGCGGAATTCCCGCAGCCCGGTGTAGAGGGCGCGCCAGGTGGTGCAGGCGCCCTTGGGCGGGGTGATGTTGTCGGTCAGCGCCAAGACCTGCTCGAGGTTCTCGCCGTGGTCGTCATGCTCGTGGCGCATCACCGCGATGGGCCCCTGGGCCTGGGCGCCCATGCCCCGGCGCAGCATCGGGAAGAGGATCTGCTCCTCCTTCTGCATATGGCTCTCCATCTCCTGGTGGATGGTGGTGAGCAGGTCGGCCAGGCCGTTGGGGCAGGTGTCCCGCTCGCCGTGGACCTGCTCCACGCGACGGGCCATGCGCGTAAGCTCGGGCAGCTGCTGGCGGTGGACGTCGTGATAGCGGGTCAGGATATGGTCGATCAGCTCGTCATTGCTGGCCTCCCGCCAGTCGCGCTCCTCGCTCGTGCCCTGCGGCAGCGCCTCGAGCTCGGCGACCAGGGCCTCGGGGGCCAGGCCGATGCGCTCGGCGGCCTCGCGCAGGCTGATGCGTCCGCCGCAGCAGAAGTCGATGTTGTGATCGCGAAATACCCGGGTGGCGCCCGGCAGGGTCAGGGCGGTGCGGCCGACGGTCTGTTCGATCAGGCTCATGGTGAGGTCCTCCTGGGGTGATGTGCTCTGCCCGACTGGCGGGGTGGAATAACCGACGTCGCTGGCAGGTGGATCGAGGTAGCGCCTTAAAGATGTATATTTAATACCTCTTTATGGTGGAGCTGACATGGGGCGAATTGTCGCCCCCCATCTCGCCCCTCATCGCCCAAGGCCCAGGAGACGCTGCCGGGCGGTATTGGGTGCCATTAATTTGACCGAGGTCAGCGTCGCATGATGTCGGCAGGCGGTACGCTCGCCATCATGCTAGATAGTAATCAATTACTATCTTTCGAGGCATGAGTATGTCCCAACGCCAGCATCTCCCCGCCGACGAGCGCCGGGAGCGCACCGTGGAGACCGTCGTCGCCCTGTGTGGCGAGGAGGATCCCGCGACCCTGACCACCGGCCGCATCGCCAGCCGCATGGGGGTGACCCAGGGGGCGCTGTTTCGCCACTTCCCCAACAAGGAGGCCATCTGGGAGGCGGTGGTGGCCTGGGTGGCCGAGCGTGTCATGGCGCGGGTCGGTGCCGCCGCCGAGGGCGCCGAGGACCCCCTGCAAGCGCTGGAGGCGATGTTCCTGGCCCATGTGGCCTTCATCGCCGAGCATCCCGGGGTGCCGCGCCTGCTGATGGGGCAGCTGCAGCAGCCTTGTCCCACCCCGGCCAGCCGCATGGTGAAGGGCCTGCTGGCGACCTATCGGCAGCGCCTGGCAGGGTGGCTCGAGGAGGGCCAGCGACGCGGCCAGCTGCGCCCCGGGCTCGACCTGGACGCCGCGGCGGCCCAGTTCATCGGCTGCCTCCAGGGGCTGGTGCTGCAGGCGCTGATCGACGGTGACGTGGCCGGGATCGTCGACCGTGGGCCGGCGGCCTTCGACCTCTATCGACACGGTATTCAAGCGGATCGCGGAGGTGAGGCATGAGCACCCGGGCGAAGCGACTGGGCCGAGGGCTCATGGTGCTGGCGGGAGCCGCCGTGGGCGTGGCGCTGCTGGTCTTTTTTGTAGCCAATCGCCAGGTGCCGGAGCGCAGCGACACGCCGCCTGCCCCGGCCGCGGTGGCGGTGATCGAGGCCCGTCCCCTGGCGTTTCGCCTGGAGGCGCGCGGCCACGGCGCGGCGCGCCCCGCCGAGACCTGGCAGGCCGTGGCTAACGTCTCGGGCCGGGTGGTGGAGCGCCATCCGGCGCTGGAGAGCGGCACCCTGCTGCATGAGGGCACCCTGCTGCTGGCGCTGGACCCGAGCCGCTATGAGCTGGCCATCGCCGAGGCCGAGGCGGAGCTGGCCAGCCTGGCCGGCGAGCTGGCTCAGCTTGCCGCCGAGGAGGAGAACACCGGCCGCCTGCTGGCACTGGAGCGCCAGGCCCTGGGCCTCGCCGAGCAGGAGCTGTCGCGTATCGAAAGCCTGGCGGCCAGCGGCTCGGTCTCGACCTCCCAGCGCGATGCCCAGCGGCGCAGCACCCTGGGACAGCGCCAGGCGCTGACGTCGCTGGAGAACAGCCTGGCGCTGCTGCCGGCGCGGCGCCAGGTGATCGAGGCCCAGCGCGAACGGGCCGCGGTGCGCCTGGCCCAGGCCCGCCGGGACCTGGCGGATACCCGCTTCGTGGCGCCCTATGACCTGCGCCTGGCCGAGGTGGCGGTCGAGCTCCACCAGTTCGTGAGCGCCGGGCAGCGGCTGTTCGAGGCGGACAGCCTGGCCGCCGCCGAGGTGGAGGCGCGTATCCCGTTCACGGCGATGCGCCGTCTGCTGGGGGGCGTGTTTCCCGAAGACCTGCCCCCCGGCACCCTGGACCTCGGCGAGCGCCTCGACCTCGGCGCCATCGAGGCCAAGCTGGCGCTGGTCGGGGCGCCCGGCGTGGGCTGGGAGGGCAGGGTCGTCAGGGTCGCCAGCGGCCTCGACCCGGCCACCCGCGCCGTGCGGGTGGTGGTGAGGGTCGATCATCCCTGGCGCGATGCGCGCCCTCCCGATCATCCGCCGCTGCAGCGCGATATGTATACCCGGGTGCGGCTCTCGGCGCCCGGCCCCGAGGCCGCGATGGTGGTGCCGGCGTCGGCGCTCCATCAGGGCGAACTCTATCTGGCCGACGAGGAGGATCGCCTGGTACGACGTCCGGTCTCCGTGGCCTTCGCGCAGGGCTGGCTGGCGGTGATCGAGGCGGGCCTGGCCCCGGGGGAGCGCGTGGTGCTCGACGACCTGCAGCCGGCCATCGAGGGCATGGCGCTCGCCGTGCGTCGGGACGAGGACGCCGAGGCACGCCTGGCCACCCGGGCCCGGGGTGACGCCGCGGCGGGAGAGCGACCATGATCCGCTGGTTTGCCGCCCACCCCACCGCCGCCAACCTGCTGCTGATCCTGCTGCTGGCTGCCGGGCTTTTCGCCGCCCCCCACCTCAAGCGCGAGACCTTCCCCGACTATCGTCCGGTGGAGGTGTCCGTGGAGGTGGTCTACCGCGGGGCCAGCGCCGCCGACGTGGAGGATGCGGTCTGCCGGCGCCTGTTCGATGCCGTCAAGGGCGTGGAATTTCTCGACGAATTCGGCTGCGTGGCCCAGGACAACCTGGCCAGCGCCACGGCGACCATGGCCGCCGGCGGCGATGCCATCCGCTTCCTCAACGAGATCGACACCGAGGTAAGCGCCATCACCGAGCTGCCGGCCCGGGCCGACCCCCCGGTGGTGCGCGAGCTCCACCGCAGCGACCTGGTGGCGGCGGTGGCGGTGTCCGGCGAGATGCCAAGGCGCCAGCTGGAAGACTACGCCCTGCGCCTGGAGGAGCGCATCATGACCCTGCCCGGCGTCGCCCGGGTGGCGATCCACGGCATGTCTCGGCGCCAGTGGCAGGTGGAGGTACCCCGCGAGGTGCTGGGTCAGCACGGCCTCTCGGCCCGGGAGCTGGCGCGGCGGGTGGCCGGCCAGAGCCTCGACCTGCCTCTGGGCACCCTGGAGACCGCCGACCGCGACCTCCTGCTGCGCTTCACCGACCAGCGTCGCTCGCCCGCCGAGCTGGCCGAGCTGGTAGTGGTCTCCGACGCCGGCGGCGGTGAGCTGACCCTGGGCGAGCTGGCCACCATCACCGAGGCCGGCGAGCGCGCCGAGGAGCAGGTCCGCTTCAACGGCGAGCCGGCGCTGGTGCTGGAGGTGAGCAAGGCGCTGCGGGACGATGCACTGACGGTCAAGGAGCGGCTCGAGTCGCTGCTCGAGGCTGAGCGTCGTCGTTTCGACGGCGGCATCTCGCTGACGCTGACCCAGGATGCCACCAGCATCGTCCGTGACCGCCTGCAGATGCTGGTGGGCAATGGCCTGATGGGCCTGGTGCTGGTGGTGCTGGTGATGAGCCTCTTCTTCCGCCCGCGGCTGGCGCTGTGGGCGGTGCTGGGCCTGCCGGCGGCCTTCATGGGGGCCTTCATCGTCATGGCTCTGACCGGTCTGTCGATGAACATGATCACCCTGGTGGCGCTGCTGATGGCCATCGGCATCGTCATGGATGATGCCATCGTGATCACCGATAACATCGCCGCCCACGCCGACGAGGACGTCACGCCTCTGGAGGCGGTGGTCGAGGGAACCCGACAGGTGCTGCCCGGGGTGCTCTCGTCGTTCCTGACCACGGTGGCGGTGTTCGCTCCGCTCTCCTTCCTGGCCGGGGAGCTGGGCGCGGTGCTGGAGGTGCTGCCGGTGGTGCTGATCGCGGCCCTGGCGGCAAGCCTCATCGAAGCGTTCTGGATCCTGCCCCACCATCTCAAGGGCAGTCTCAAGGGCAGCGTGGGGACACTGGCCGAGGGCCGCGACTCCCGCTTCCGGGCCGCCTTCGAACGACGCTTCGCGCGCTTTCGCGAGGCCGTCGGGGGGCTGGCCGACCGGGCGATCCGCTTTCGCCATGCGGTGCTGGGGCTCGTGCTCGCCATCCTCCTGGGGTCGGCCGGTTTCATGGCCGGGGGGCACCTGGGCAGCGAGGCGATGCCGGATATCGAGGGCGACGTGCTGGAGGCGCGTATCCTGATGCCCCAGGGCACGCCCCTGGCGCGCACCGAGGCGGTGGCCGAGCGGGTCGAGGCGGCGATGCGCGAGCTCGATGCCCGCTACTCGCCGGAGCAGCCGGAGGGCGCCTCCCTGGTGGAGGCGATCCAGGTGCGCTTCAACCACAACCCCAGCGCCCGCGAGGCCGGCCCCCATGTGGCCACCCTTATCGTCGACCTGCTCACCGCCGAGCGGCGCCGGGTGACCCTGGATGCGCTGACCGCCGCCTGGCGCGAGGCCATCGGCGAGATCGAGGGGCTGCAGCGGCTGATCATCCAGGAGCCCGGCTTCGGGCCCGCCGGCGTGCCGGTGGAGGTGCGCCTGACGGGAGACGACCTCGATGCGATGAAGGCGGCGGCGCTGGCGCTGGGGGGGCATCTCGAGGGGTACGCGGCCGTCTACAACGTCATCGATGACCTGCGCCTGGGCAAGCCCCAGCTGGCCTTCTCCATGGCCGAGGGCGCCCACGGCCTGGGGCTCTCCGCCGACGAGGTGGCCGGCCAGCTGCGTGCGGCGCTGCTGGGGGAGATCGCCGATACCCAGCGCATCGGCGACCAGGAGATCGAGGTGCTGATCCGCCTGGCCGAGGTGGACCGGAACTCCCTCGACGCCCTGGCGGACCTGACCATCGTCCTGCCCGACGGGCGCCGGGTGCCGCTTGAGGTGGTGGCCAATGCCGAGGAGCGGCGCGAATGGGCGCGCATCACACGGATCGACGGGCAGCGTACCGTCACCGTGGAGGCCAACGTGGATGCGCGCCGGGCCAGCGGCCAGGCCATCGTCGATGACCTCGTCGGCAGCGGCTGGCTGGAGGATTTCGGTGCCCGCCACCCCGAGGTGGCGGTCTCCTTCGAGGGGCAGGTGGCCAGCTCCGCCGAGACCGGCGGCTCTATCGGCCGCGGCCTGCTGATCGGCCTGGTGGGGATCTTCGTGATCCTCTCCTTCCAGTTCCGCAGCTACGTGGAGCCGCTGATCGTCATGCTCTCCATCCCGCTGGCCTTCATCGGCGCCCTCTGGGGCCATGTGCTCATGGGCTACTACCTCTCCATGCCCTCGCTGATCGGCGCGGCCTCCCTGGCCGGCATCGTGGTCAACAACGCCATCCTGCTGATCCACTTCATCAAGACGCACCGCGAGCGCGGGCTGGATGCGGTGATGGCCGCCGGCCAGGCCAGCCGCGACCGGTTGCGCGCCATCCTGATCTCGTCCACTACCACCATCGCCGGGCTGCTGCCGCTGCTGGCCGAGACCAGCTCCCAGGCGGCGGCCATCAAGCCGCTGGTGATCTCCGTGGTGTTCGGTCTGCTCAGCGCCACCGTGCTGGTGCTGCTGGTGATCCCGGCGCTCTACGTGCTGCTGGACGACTGGGGGTGGGTCCGCCCTGAGTCGCCGACCCGGGGAGTTTCCCCTTGACGAG
The DNA here is from genome assembly GCF_024206005.1 of Halomonas sp. 3H. Taxonomy (NCBI): domain Bacteria; kingdom Pseudomonadati; phylum Pseudomonadota; class Gammaproteobacteria; order Oceanospirillales; family Halomonadaceae; genus Halomonas; species Halomonas sp. 3H. The sequence goes on along the minus strand of NZ_CP100360.1, from coordinate 3,743,317 downwards.
GACGGGGTGGCATCTAGTCTTGAAGACGTATTGTCAATACACCTTAAGGGATGGGCCGAGGCGGGGAGGGCAACGTCATGATACAGGTGCGGCTCTATCGCTATCATCCCGAGCAGGATGACCTGCCACGGATGGAGACGCTGGAGGTCGAGGAGCGCTTCCGCAAGGCCATGGTGCTCGACGTCCTCGAGCACCTGAAGCAGGAGGATGCCACCCTGGCCTATCGGCGCTCCTGCCGGGAAGGGGTGTGCGGTTCCGACGGCATGAACATCAACGGCAGGAACGGCCTGGCCTGTATCACAGCTTTGGAAGAGGTACTGGGCGGCGGTGACACCCTGATCCTGCGTCCGCTGCCGGGAATGCCGGTGATCCGCGACCTGGTCGTCGACCAGCGTCTCTTCTTCCGCCAGTTCGAGAAGATCCGGCCCTGGCTGATCAACGACCAGGCGCCCCCCGCCATCGAGCGACGTCAGAGCCCCGAGGATCGCGAGAAGCTCGACGGCCTCTACGAGTGCATCCTCTGCGCCTGCTGCAGTTCGGCCTGCCCCTCCTGGTGGTGGAATCCCGACAGGTACATCGGCCCGGCCGGCCTGATCCAGGCCTATCGCTTCCTGATCGACAGTCGCGACACCGCCACCGACGAACGGCTGGCCACCCTCGACGACCCCTTCAGCGTGTTCCGCTGCCGGCAGATCGCCAATTGCACCTGGGTCTGCCCCAAGGGGCTCAACCCGATGCGCGCCATCGGCCAGATCAAGGCGATGCTGCTGGCGCGCGGCAGCTGACCCCCATGCCGAAGCAACGGGAGGTAGACCATGGCCTTTCGACAGGTGAAGGATCTGCCCGAGTGGATCCATGATTTCCACAGGCAGCTGGGTGTGCAGTATGCCCGGCTGGCGGAGGCGGCAGCCGATGAGCGCATGCGCATGGCGCTGGTGTTCCTCGCCGACCGCGAGCGGCGCCTGCAGGAGGGCATTGCAGCCTATCTCGAGGATGCCGATCGGGGGCTCCTGACCACCTGGCTGATCGACAGCCAGGAGTTCGGCCACCCCGCCGTACTGGAGCGCATTCCCCCCTGCCTGGGCTGTCATGACGTGCAGGATATCCTGGCCAACGTGATGACCGCCCACCAGACCCTCGAGGACATGTATCGGCTGCGCGCCGAGCTGGCCTCGATTCCCGAAGAGGTCGAGCTTTTCCAGCATCTTGCCGAACAGCAGGAGGCCGAGGCGCGGCTGCAGACCCGGGATCTCGCCCGCCTCGACATGTATTGAGTCGTTTCCGCGGACTCGCCAACGATGGCGCCCCGGCATGTGCCGGGGCGCTTCGTGTCGTCGGTGGAGCCGAGCCGCCTCAGGCGGCGTCGAGGGGGCGCGAGGGGCCGAAGTGTTCGTGGTGGCGGCGCTCGGCCGGCACACCCAGTTCGGCCAGGGCCCGGTCGACGGCGCTCATGAAGCCCTGGGGCCCCACGGTGTAGCAGCGTGCGTCCTCCGGCAGCAGCCGGGCCAGCAGCGCACGGTCGACGCGGCCCACATGGTCGGCCGCCCCGCCGCGCTCATGGACGGTCACCGTGTGCAGCCGCTCCGGGTGCGCCTCGGCCAGGGCCGCGACCTCGTCGCGGAAGGCGTGGTGCTCGGCATCCAGGGCGGCGTGCAGGTAGACCACCCGCCGGCCCTGGGCCAGTGCCTGGCGGGCCAGGGGCAGCATCGGCGTCTGGCCGACCCCGCCGGAGGCCAGCAGCAGCGGCTCGCTACCCTCGGCCAGGGTCAGGTCGCCGGCCGGGGGCAGCAGCGCCAGGGTGTCACCCACCGCCATGGCGTCGTGCAGGTGGCGGCTGGCGCGCCCTTCCGGCTCGCGCTTCACGGAAATTCGATAGGTGCTGCCGTTGGGCAGCGCCGAGAGGCTGTAGTGGCGATAGAGCGGCTCGCCGTCGAGGGTCAGCCTCACCCCGATGTACTGGCCGGGGGCATGGTCGGCCACCGGGCCGCCGTCCACGGGCGCCAGCACGAAGGAGCGGATCACGGCGCTCTCCTGGCGGGTCTCGGCGATGCGGAAGGTGCGGGTGCCGCGCCAGCCGCCGGGGCGCTGTTCGAATTCCCGATAGCGGTACTCCTCCAACTCGATCAGCAGGCCGGCCAGCTCCTCGTAGAGGCCGCCCCAGGCGGCAGCGATCTCCGGCGTCACGGCATCGCCGAGCACCTCGCCGATGGCCGCCATCAGGCACTCGCCGACGATGGGGTAGTGCTCGGGACGGATATCCAGGGAGACGTGCTTGCTGACCACCGTGGCCAGGGTCTCGCGCACCTTCTTGCGATCCTGGCGCAGCTGCACGTAGGCCAGCACCGCGCCGGCCAGGGCTCTCGGCTGGCCGCCATCGGCCTGGTGGGCCTCGTTGAAAAGCGGCCTCACCTCGGGATAGCGCTCGAACATCAGCGGGTAGAAGCGCCGGGTGATGGCGTCGAGGTGCTCGGCGACGGTGGGGGCGGTGGCTGCGATCAGGGCTTCCTGGGCAGGGGTCAGCATGGCTGGCTCCTCTTCGGGTTCGTCGGGGGGTGCTTTTAAGATGCATAAAAAATACATCTTAAAGGTGAAGATCGCTACCCTCTGCCCTGATGCAGGATGTCGCACCGGGTCAGTAGGCCCAGACGATGGCCATCAGCAGCCCCCAGGCCAGCACCCCGGCGGCCATGATGGTATAGGTCGCCGCCATGGTCTCCACGTCTTCATCCTGGCGCTGACAGAGGGCCTGGAGGCCGTGATAGACCAGGCTGATGGAGATGCCGAGCGCCACCAGCACCGCCAGGGCGTTGAGCAGCAGGCTGGGAATCACCAGAACCACCGCCGAGGACCACAGCGGCAGCGGGGCCAGGGCGGCTATCAGGTAGGCGTCCTGATAGTCGATCCTGAGCTGGCGGCTGCTGTTCACGACGGCGTGGATCAGCCAGCCCATCACGAAGAAGGTCAGCAGCTCCGCCAGGAACAGGATGGTGGTGATGAAGCGCCACTCCCGGTCGGCGAAGCCGGCGACGAAGGCGTCCCCATGGTGGGTGCCGGCGTAGTAGAGCATCAGCGGCGGCAGCAGCGACATCGGCAATACGACGACCCAGGCCAGCAGCGGAATGGAGGGGCGGCGCTGCTGCAGCTCCTTCCAGCCGACGCTGCGCGTGAAGGGCAGGCGGACGACGGTGATCAGGTTCATGGCTTTTCCCCCTGTTCGGGCTGGTTTCCCGGCGCGGCTGGCCGCCTGGTAGGTTGCGGGGGCGCGTCGGGACATTTAATATCATGTTGTGATATTAATGTCTTAACAGTTAGTGCTCGGCGCGGCACCTGTCAAGGCGCGTGAAGCAGGAGAAGGGGCTTTCATGACCGAGGGTGAGCGGTTGACCAAGCAGGACTTCCAGCGGCTGTCACACTTCCGCTATCAGCTGCGCTGTTTCCTGCGACAGAGCGAGGATATCTGCCGGCAGCACGGCGTGACGCCGCTGCAGTATCAGCTGCTGCTGCACCTCAAGGGATTCGAGGGGCGCGAGTGGGCCAGCGTGGGGGAGCTCGCCGAGCGCCTGCAGGCCAAGCATCACGGCACGGTGGCGCTGGTGGATCGCTGCGAGCAGCTGGGTCTGGTGGTGAGGCGCCCGGGTCGCGACGACGGACGCCGCATCGAGGTCCACCTGCTGCCGAAGGGCGCCGAGCTGGCCGCACGGATCGCCGAGCAGCATCAGCCGGAGCTGCGCCACCTTCAGGAGGAGTTCCAGCTGCCGGGGTGGCCCCGGCAGCCCTGATCATTCGGCCCGGGAGGACAGGCTTCATTGCGGTTGACGGTGGCTACAGCCCGATGCGGTGGGCCCGGTGGGTGAAGAAGATTCCGCTGGGCGACTCCGCCGGCAGCCGGGCCAGCTCCTCGAAGGTGCGGGTGTCATAGACCACCACGTGGCCGCTGTCCCGGGCGGAGATCCAGATGTGCTCGCCGCGGGGGGTGAACTCCTTGTGCAGGATCGACTCCCCGGGGGAGAGCGTCTCGATCACCTCGTGGGTGCGGGTGTCGATCACCTGGACGCGGTCGTTGTTCGGGTGGGCGAAGGTAACCCACACCTGCTGCTCGTCGGGGCGGCTCATCACGAAGATCGGCTGGCCGTGCACCGCGATGCGATCGGTCAGCGACCAGTCGCCGGTATCGGCCACCAGCACCTCGTTGCGGCCCACGGCGGGGAAGAAGGCCTGGTCGCCGGCCATGGCCCAGCCCTCCAGGTGCGGCATCTTGTAGACCGGCAGGCGCTCCTCGCCGCGGCCGTAGTCGGGCAGGATGCGCTGCACCCCCTTCTCCGGGTGCCACAGGTCGAGCAGCGCCATGCCGTCCTCGCCGAACAGCCCGGCAATGTAGTAGCGCCCGTTGGCGGTGATCAGGGCGTCGTAGGGCATGCTGCCCACGTCGCGATAACGGGTCACCTCGGGCTCCGGCGTGGACATGTCCAGGGTCCAGATCTCGCCGGCCTCGAACAGGCTGAAGACGAACATGTTGCCCGGCACGTCCACCACGCCCACCACCTTGGCCTGGTCGGTGGTGCCGTCGGGCTTCTCGTAGGTGGCTGGCACGTCGACCACCAGCTCCATGGTCTCCACGTCGAAGACCTTCACGCCGCCCGGCTCGTAGTTGCCCACCGCCACGTAGCGGCCGTCCTGGGAGATGGCACCGCCGATGCTGTTGCCGCCCTGGATGATGCGCCCGTCGATCTCGCCGGAGAGCAGGTCGAGCCGGGTCAGCCCGCCGTCGCGGCCGAACACGAAGGCGTGGCGGGCATCGCGGGTGAACTTGACCGAGGCGTGGGAGAGGTCGCCGAAGCCCTCGATGTGCCTGAGCACCGTCTTGTGGGTGGTGTCGACCAGCGCCACGCTGCCGGTGGCGCGCTCGATCACCACGCCCAGGTCGCCGGTGCCGCGCAGCTCGGCGGGGCTCTCGGCCAGGGCGGGGCCGACGGCCAGCAGCGACAGGGCGCCGGCGGCAACCAGAATCTTCAGGGGGCGAATCAGCGGCATGGGGGTCTCCTCGGGAGCATCAGTCGTCCAGGGACTTCAGGCGGTTGTCGGTCTGCAGGTGGTCGGCGATCCAGCGGGCTTCCGCTTCGCTGAGCAGTGCCTTCCAGCCGGGCATGGCGGTGCCGGGGATGCCGTGGCGGATGATGTGGGTAAGCGCCTCGGGGCTGAGCGCCTGCATGCGGTCCCGGGGCAGGGCGGGGCCGAGGCCACCGCGCAGGGTCATGCCGTGGCAGGAGCCGCAGTCCTGGTAGAGCAGGGTCTCGAGGCGCTCGGCATCGAGGCGCTCGGCATCGGGCGAGGCCTCGCCGTCGCCGGCCACCGCCGTGAGTGGCAGCAGCAGGCTCAGGCAGATCAGGAATCGGGCGAACGGAAGCATGGACGTCTCTCGCAGCGGATGTCGGCAGCCGGCGACGGCGGGTCTGGCTGCAGTGTCCGACCGGCGGCGGGGTGGCGCCTTGACGGATATCAATCGTAGGGCGGGTTGAGAAGGCCATTGGGTCATGAAGCCGCATTGAAAATACCTCTTTTGACTTGCGTCAACCACGGTGGAGATCACCGCTTGCCCGCGATGCCGTGCAGGTAAGATGCTTCATGAAAGCATCTTATCGGTTCGGAGGCACAGCGCCTGATGGCCAGACTCGACTCCCTGGATCGCCAACTGATCGACCTCTACCAGCGTGGCCTGCCGGTCTGCGAGCGTCCCTTCGCGGCCATGGCCGAGCGCCTGGACGCCAGCGAGGATCAGGTGATCAGCCGTCTCGATCGGCTCCAGGCGAGCGGCGTGCTGAGCCGTGTCGGCCCAGTCTTCGACCACGCCCGCGCCGGGGCCAGCCTGCTGGCCGCCGTGGCCGTTCCCGAGGAAGCCCGCGATGCCGTGGCCGAGGCGATCAACCGCGCCCCCGGCGTCAACCACAACTACCTGCGAGAGCACGATTTCAACCTCTGGTTCGTGATGACCGCGCCCGACGAGGCCGTCCTCGAGGCTCGCCTCGATGCTCTGGAGGCGGAGCTCGAGCGCGAGATCCTGCGCCTGCCGATGCTCGAGGGTTTCCATATCGACCTCGGTTTCCCGATCCCCTGGCATGAACTGGAGGCGCCATGAACGCCCGACAGCCGGCTCTCGCCTGCGCAGAGCCCCTCGCCGAGCGCCGCCTGCGCGCCCTGGTCGAGCAGGGCCTGCCGCTGGTGCCGCGCCCCTGGCAGGCGCTGGCCGAGCGGTGCGGCATGAGCGAGGCCGAGGTGATGGCCTGCATGGCCCGCTGGCAGGCCGAGGGCCTGGTCAAGCGGCTCGGGCTGGTGGTCAGGCATCGTGCGCTGGGGATCTGCGCCAACGCCATGGTGGTGTGGGACGTGCCCGATGCCGAGGTGGCCGAGCTGGGCCGCCGGCTGGCTGCCGAGCCCGCCGTGACCCTCTGCTATCGCCGGCCGCGTCGCCTGCCCGACTGGCCCTACAACCTGTTCTGCATGATCCACGGCACCCGCCGCGAGCGCGTGCTGGCCGCCCTGGACGAGATCATCGAAGGCCACGCCCTGCACGCCCTTCCCCACTGGGTGCTGTTCAGCCTCAAGGCCTACCGGCAGCGCGGTGGCCGCTATACCCGCGAGGAGCGCCCATGACCACCGCGTATGCCATCCCGCCGGCGGAGCTCGATGCCGCCGACCGGCGCATCATCAATCGCCTGCAGGATGGCCTGCCGCTGGTCGCCTCGCCCTACGCCGCGGTGGCCGTGGAGCTCGGCCTCTCCGAAGGCGAGCTGCTCTACCGCCTGGAGCGGCTGCTGGAGAGCGGCGTGCTCAGCCGCTTCGGCCCGATGTACCACGCCGAGCGCCTCGGCGGCGGCCTGACCCTGGCGGCCCTGGCGGTGCCGGAGCGGGACTATGACGCCGTCGTCGAGGCGGTCAACGCCTTCCCCGAGGTGGCCCATAACTACCGCCGCGAGCACCGCCTCAACATGTGGTTCGTGCTGGCCACCGAGGCCCCGGAGCGCATCGCCCAGGTGATCGCCGAGATCGAGGCCGCCACCGGCCTGCCCGTGTTCAACATGCCCAAGCAGGAGGAATTCCATGTCCGTCTCCACCTGCCCGTCTGACGCCGCGGGGCTGGACGCCACGGATCGCGCCATCGTGCTGGCCACCCAGGCGGGGCTGCCGCTGGTGCCGGACCCCTGGGGGGCGGTGGGCCGGCCGCTGGGCCTCTCCGGCGAGGCGGTGCGCGATCGCCTGGCGCGGATGCAGGCGGTGGGCATCGTGCGCCGGGTCGCCGCGGTGCCCAACCACTACCGGCTCGGCTACGTGGCCAACGGCATGACGGTATGGGACGTGGACGACGCCCGGATCGACCGCCTCGGTCGCGAGGTGGCCCGGCTGCCCGGCGTCAGCCACTGCTATCGGCGCCCGCGCCACCTGCCGGACTGGCCCTACAACCTGTTCGCCATGCTCCACGGGCGCACCCGCGCCGAGGTGGAAGCGCAGGCCGACACCCTTCGCGAGCTGCTCGGCAGTGCCTGCCGGGACCATCGCATCCTCTACAGCTCTCGCATTCTCAAGAAGACCGGCCTGCGGCTCGCAGGGCGGTCCGACCGGCCGGGCTGAGGCCCGCCGCAGGAGGAGGTCCGCATGTTCCGCGTCACCCGCTATATCAAGTCCCTGATGGAACCGGCGCCGCTCGCGCCGGCCCGCAAGCCGCCGGGCCCGGTGGTGATCTGGAACCTGATCCGCCGTTGCAACCTGACCTGCAAGCACTGCTACACCACCTCGGCGGACATCGACTTCGCCGGGGAGCTCTCCACCGCCGAGGCTCATGCGGTGCTCGACGACCTGCACGGTTTCCGGGTGCCGGCGCTGATCCTCTCCGGCGGCGAGCCGCTGATGCGCCCGGACATCTTCGAGCTGTCGCGGCGGGCGAGGGCGCTGGGCATCTATACCGGGCTCTCCACCAACGGCACCCTGATCGACGAGTCCAACATCGACGAGATCGCCGACGTCGGCTACGACTACGTGGGCATCAGCATCGACGGTCTCGAGGCTACCCACGACGTGATCCGCCAGCGCCAGGGCGCCTTCCGGGAGTCCATGCACGCGGTGAAACTGTGCAAGGAGCGTGGCATCAAGGTGGGCCTGCGCTTCACCCTGACCCGCGAGAACTACGAGCAGCTGGGCGACATCCTGGCGCTGCTCGACGAGCATGACGTCGACAAGTTCTACCTCTCGCACCTCAACTACGGCGGCCGCGGCCGGCGACACAGCAAGCAGGACGCCTGGTACCGCATGACCCGCGACGCCATGACCCGCCTGTTCGACCACTGCCGCGCAGAGCTGGCGCGTGGCGTGGAGCGCGAGTACGTCACCGGCAACAACGACGCCGACGGCCCCTTCCTGCTGATGTGGGCCCGTGAGCACTTCCCCGACCAGGCCGACGACCTGAAGCAGCGCCTGGTCAACTGGGGCGGCAACGCCTCCGGTGAGCATATCGCCAACATCGACAACCTCGGCAACGTCCACCCCGACACCTTCTGGTGGGACCACGACCTGGGCAACGTGCGCAGCCGCCCCTTCTCCGAGATCTGGCGGGACAGCTCCGATCCGCTGATGGCCGGCTTCCGCCAGCGCCCGCGGCCGCTCAAGGGACGCTGTGCCGAGTGTCGCTTCCTCGACATCTGCAACGGCAATACTCGCGTGCGGGCCTGGAAGGTGACCGGCGATCCCTGGGAGGAGGATCCCGGCTGCTACCTGACCAACGCCGAGATCGGCGTCGACGAGGGCCATGACCGGCGCGTGGCGGCGCCCTATGAGGCCATCCAGGCCACCGAGCTCTGAGCCGCGCGAGGCGACGACCATGACCGTGACATCCCGGGAGAGCGAGCCATGACGGCATTCCGCAAGACACAACACCTGAGCTTCGACCTCGACGAGGCGCCGCTGGGCCGCGGCGAGGTGGCCATCGTCGGCGCTGGCCCCGGCGACCCGGGGCTGCTGACCCTGCGCGCCCTGTCGCTGCTGCAGCAGGCGGACTGCCTGGTGTTCGATCGGCTGGTCTCCGCCGAGATCCTCGCCATGGCCAGGCCCGAAGCGCGTCGCTTCTACGTGGGCAAGGCCTCGCGCTGCCACGCCCTGACCCAGGAGGAGACCAACGCCCTGCTGGTGCGGCTGGCCGGCGAGGGTGAGCGGGTGCTGCGCCTCAAGGGCGGCGATCCCTATATCTTCGGACGTGGCGGCGAGGAGGCCGAGGCCCTGATCGAGCACGACATCGGCTTCCGGGTGGTGCCGGGCATCACCTCCGCCTCGGGCTGCTCCAGCTACGCCGGCTTTCCGCTGACCCACCGCGACTACGCCCAGAGCGTCACCTTCGTCACCGGCCACTGCAAGGGAGACCGGGAGCTGGACCTGAACTGGGCGGCCCTGGCCGTGCCCCACCACACCACGGTGTTCTACATGGGCCTGGCCAACGCGGCGATGATCCGCCGCGAGCTGCAGCGCCACGGCATGCCCGCCGCCACCCCGGTCGCCCTGGTGGAGCGCGGCACCACCCCGGAGCAGCGCCACGTGCTGGCCACCCTGGGCGATCTGGTCGAGGTGATCGAGCGCGAGGCCTTCCGGCCCCCCACCCTGATCGTGGTGGGCGAGGTGGTGACCCTCGCCGATACTCTGGCGCCGGCCATGACCCGCCTGGCCCGCGAGCCGGATGCCGCGCTGGCCGCCTTCCCCCACCCGATGCCCGGGAGGGTCGCCCTGTGATACGACCCGCCCTGCTGCTCGGTGGCCTGCTGGGGCTGCTGGCGCCGGCGCTGCCGGCCCTGGCCGAAGCGCCGGACCCCAACATGCTCTACAACCGCCACTGTGCCATCTGCCACGGCGTGAGCCGGCTGGGTGGCATCGGGCCGGCGCTGCTGCCGGACAACCTCTCGCGGCTCAAGCACGACGAGGCGGTCTCGGTGATCCGCGACGGCCGACCCGCCACCCAGATGCCCGCCTACCGGGAACTGCTCGCGGAGGAGGAGGTGGCGGCGCTGGCCGAGTGGATCTTCACGCCGCCCGAGCACGAGCCCAGCTGGGAGGAGACCGACATCCTGGCCAGCCACGAGGTGCGCCACCCCTACGGCAGCCTGCCCGATACGCCGGTGTTCGAGGTCGAGGACCTCAAGAACCTCTTCATCGTCGTGGAGATCGGCGACCACCATGTCAGCCTGCTCGACGGCGACCGCTTCGAGCGCATCGCTCGCTTTCCCAGCCGCTATGCGCTGCACGGCGGCCCCAAGTACAGCCCTGACGGCCGCTATGTCTACTTCGGTTCCCGGGACGGCTGGGTGACCAAGTACGATATCTACAACCTGGAGGTCACCGCCGAGGTGCGCGCCGGGATCAACATGCGCAACATCGCCGTCTCCGCCGATGGCCACTACGTGCTGGCCGGCAACTACCTGCCCCACAGCCTGGTGCTGCTCGACGCGCGTGACCTGGACCTGATCGCGGTGATCCCGGTGGAGGGGCTCGACGGCGAGACCTCGCGGGTCAGTGCCGTCTATACCGCGCCGCCGCGCAACAGCTTCGTGGCGGCCCTGCGCGATATTCCCGAGGTGTGGGAGATCCGCTGGCCCGAGGAGCGCGCCGAGGGCGACGAGGCCATCGTCGGCGACTTCGCGCTGCACCGCATGGAGGCCCCCGACTACCTGGACGACTTCTTCTTCGACCAGGAGTACCGCTACATCGTGGGTGCGGCCCGCGGTGGCCAGGGCGGCCAGGTGTTCGACATGGACGAGGAGCGCAAGGTGGCGGACCTGCCCCTGGAGGGCATGCCGCACCTGGGCGCCGGCATCACCTGGGAGCTGGACGGCCGCCGGGTGATGGCGATCCCCCACATCGACAAGGGGCAGGTCTCGGTGTTCGACATGAGCGACTGGTCGCTGATCACCCATCTCGAGACAGACGGTCCCGGCTTCTTCATGCGCAGCCACGAGAACTCGCCCTACGCCTGGGTGGATGTCTTCTTCGGCCCCCACCACGACCGCATCCACGTCATCGACAAGCAGTCGCTGGAGATCGTCGAGACGCTGATCCCTGAGCCCGGCAAGACCGCCGCCCACGTGGAGTTTGACCGCCGCGGCGAGACCCTGCTGCTGAGCATCTGGGACGACGACGGCTACCTGCTGAAGCTCGATGCCAACACCCTGGAGGAGCTGGACCGCATGCCCATGCGCAAGCCCTCGGGCAAGTACAACGTCTGGAACAAGACCCAGTACGAGGAGGGCACCAGCCACTGATCGGTCGAGATAAGAAGCATTCTTGATACCTGTCATGGTCCCGGCAGTCCCGGGCAAGGCACAATGGGGGCAACACCACCAGTGCAACCGTCGGGAATCTCGCCATGACGTCACCCCAACCCGAGCCGGCCGGCATGCCCGTCGCCCGGCTCGCCTTCCGCCCCTTCTTCCTGCTGGCCTCGCTGTTCAGCGTGCTGGCCATGGTGGTGTGGTTCGCCTTCTGGCATGGCGATATCCTGCTGCGCCCCCATGGCGGGCTGATGTGGTGGCACCAGCACGAGATGATCTTCGGCTTCGGCGCCGCGGTGGCGGTGGGCTTCCTGCTCACCGCGGTGCAGAACTGGACCGGCCGGCGCAGCCTCCACGGCGGGCCGCTGCTGGGCCTGGTCGGCGTCTGGCTGGCGGCGCGACTGCTCATCGCCTTCCCCATGGGGCTCCCCGCCGGGGTCCTGGTGGCCGTGGACGTGGTCTTCCTGCCCCTGGCGGCGTTGGCCCTGGGCCGCCTGGTGGTGGCCGCCGGGCAGTGGCGCAACCTGATCTTCGTGCCGCTCTTCCTGCTCATGGCGGTGGCCAACCTGGCCATGCACCTGGGGGTGATGCGCGGCCAGCTGCCGCCGATCCGCGAGGGCGGCTACCTGGGGGTGCTGTTGATCGCCACCCTGATGGTGCTGCTGGGCGGCCGGGTGATCCCCTTCTTCACCTCCCGGCGGCTCGACCGCCCCCAGCCGGTCGCCTGGCCGATGCTGGAGCGGCTGGCGCTGTGGTCGATCTATGCGGTGGTGCTGCTGCAGCTGGCGGTGCTGCTCGGGGTCGAACTGCCCCGGGGCCTGCAGGGCTGGACCATGCTGGTGGCCGCCGCCGCCAATGCGGTGCGCCTGGCCCGCTGGGGCGGGCAGCATACCCTCGCGGAGCCGCTGCTGTGGGGGCTGCACCTGAGCTATGCCTTCATCGTGGTGGGGCTGGTGATGTGGGCCCTGGCGCTGACCGGCGTGTTCCGGGTGGAGCTGGCGCTGCATGCCCTGGCCATCGGCGGCATCGCCTCCATGATGCTGGCGATGATGGCGCGGGTCTCGCTGGGGCACACCGGCCGGCCGATCCGCACCCTGCCGGGCATCGGGGTGGCGCTGGGGCTGATGTTCGCCGGCGCCCTGCTGCGTTCGCCGGTGCTGGCGATGTTCCCGCAGATCACCCACTGGACCTACAACCTGAGCATCGTCTTCTGGTGCATCGCCTACCTGATCTTCCTCTTCCACTACACGGTGCCGTTGACCACGGGCCGGGTCGACGGCAAGGATGGCTGACGGCGCAAGGGAGGCTGCCAATGCTCGAGCACTATTTCATGATCAAGCACCTGCATGTCACCGCCGCGACCCTGAGCCTGCTGTTCTTCATGCTGCGGGCCTGGTGGTCGGTACGCGAGTCGCCCTGGCGGCAGCGCCGCTGGGTGAAGGTACTGCCCCACCTGATCGATACCCTGCTGCTGGCGCTGGGCGTGCTGCTGATGGTGATGCTCAAGATGTGGCCCCACCAGCACCCCTGGCTGGCCGCCAAGCTCATCGCCCTGCTGCTCTACATCGGGCTGGGCACGGTGGCGATCAAGCGCGGCCCCACGCCCGCGGTACGCGGTGCCGCGGCCCTGGCCGCGGTGGTCACCTTCCTCTACATGCTGGGGGCAGCGATCCGCCATGATCCGCTCTCCTGGCTGGCGGCTGGCTGAGGCGCGGCATGACGCGGGGGCTCGCGGCTCTCTATACTGGGCCGGAGTGTCCGATAACCACCGACAAGGAGTGACTTCATGAGCCAACAGGATCTTCCCTCCGGCGCCGGCAAGGTCGCCGAGCAGTTTCCCGAGGTGTGGGACGCCAATGCCGCCCTGGGCAAGGCGTGCGCCGAGGCGGGCCCCCTGGATGCCCGTACCCGCCGCCTGGTCAAGCTGGCGCTGGCCGTGGGCGCGCGCTCCGAAGGCGCGGTGCACTCCCATGCCCGCCGCGGCCTGGAGGAGGGCGAGTCCCCCGAGGCGCTGAAGCAGGTGGCCATGCTGGCCATCCCGACCCTGGGCCTGCCCAGCGGCGTCGCGGCGCTGACCTGGATCGAGGATCTCACCGAGGCGTGACTCCTCCCTGCCGGCAGTGCGCTGCCGGCTTCCCCCCTTGCCGCGTCTGGCAAGCCTCCGTTGCCGCATTCCGGCCACTCCCTATTGACCCTCGTCAAAGTCATGGACGGGTTCCGACTGCTACTCTTTAACATGCATGCTGAATGCATATTAAAGGGGGCGGAAACGGCGGGTGCGCAGCGGCAAACGCGGGCCGCCGGTTTCGACAAGAATGCAAGACGAGCAAGGGGGTATGGTCCATGACCGAAGGCCTGACAAAGGCAGCTGCCCGCAATATCTTCTATGGCGGGTCGCTGTTCTTCTTCCTGGTGTTTGCCGCGCTGACGGCTCACAGCCATTTCTACATCGTCAATACGTCCACCCAGCCGATGACGGACTCCGTGCGGCAGGGCAAGCATGTCTGGGAGGAACACAACTGCATCAACTGCCACACCATCCTCGGTGAAGGCTCCTACTTCGCACCGGAGATCGGCAACGTCTGGACCCGCTACGGCGGCCACGACAACCCCGAGGGGGCCCGCATGGCCCTGGCGGCCTGGATGCGTGCCCAGCCCACCGGTGCCCCGAACCGTCGTCAGATGCCCTACTTCGAGATCAACGACGAAGAGATGCAGGCGCTGATCGACTTCTTCGAATGGACCGACTCCATCGACACCCAGGGCTGGCCGCCCCATCCGGCCGGTTGATCCGGACGCCATGACCCCGCCGGATTCCCGAACCCAGGAGAGCCGAACCGATGAAATATGAAACGCAGAAGGTGGCCCTGCCATTCTTCATGGTCGCGATGGCGCTGTTCGCGCTGCAGATCGTCTTCGGTCTTGCCGCCGCCGCCGCCTATGTCTGGCCTCACTTCATGTCCGAGGCCATGCCCTTCAACATCACCCGTACCAGCCACACCAACCTGCTGATCGTCTGGCTGCTGATCGGCTTCATGGGCTGCACCTACTACCTGATGCCCGAGGAGGCCGAGAACGAGATCTACAGCCCCAACCTCGCCTATCTGCAACTGGCGATCTTCGCCATCGCCGGCGCCGGGGCCCTGATCAGCTACCAGTTCGGCATCCACGAGGGGCGCCACTACCTCGAGCAGCCGCTCTGGGCGAAGATCTTCATCACGATCTCCTTCCTGATGTTCCTGTTCAACACCAGCCTGACCATGCTCAAGGGGCGCAGGACGGCCATCAACATGGTGCTGATGCTCGGCCTCTGGCTGGCCGCGGTGTTCTGGCTGTTCGCCTTCTACAACCCCGATAACCTGGCGCTGGACAAGCTGTGGTGGTGGTGGATCGTCCACATCTGGGTGGAAGGCGTGTGGGAGCTGATCATGGCCTCCCTGCTCGGCTACCTGCTGATCAAGATGACCGGCGTCGACCGCGAGATCATCGAGAAGTGGCTCTACGTCATCGTCGGCCTGGCGCTGTTCTCCGGCCTGCTGGGCACCGGCCACCACTACTACTGGATCGGCACCCCCGGCTACTGGCAGCCCATCGGCAGCATCTTTTCCACCCTGGAGGTGATCCCGTTCTTCGCCATGGTGGTGTTCGCCTTCTACATGTTCTGGAAGGGCAACCGCAACCACCCGAACAAGGCCGCCATGCTGTGGACCATGGGCAGTGCCGCGGTGGCCTTCTTCGGCGCCGGCGTGTGGGGCTTCATGCACACCCTGTCGTGGATCAACTACTACACCCACGGCACCCAGATCACCGCGGCCCACGGCCACCTGGCCTTCTACGGCGCCTACGTGATGCTGGTGCTGGGCGTCATCACCTACGCCATGCCGCAGCTGCGCCGCGTGCAGCCCTACAACCAGGTGCTGAACATGTGGGCCTTCTGGATCATGACCTCCGCCATGTGGTTCATGACCTTCACCCTGACCTTCGCAGGCGTCGTCCAGACCCACCTGCAGCGGGTGCTCGGCATGAACTTCATGCAGATCCAGGATCAGCTCGATCTCTTCTACGTGTTCCGCTTCGGCACCGGCATCTTCGTCGGCCTCGCCGCGGTGATGTTCATCTACGCGGTCTTCGGCCCGGCGCGCGAGCAGGTGCCTGCCACCAGCAAGCCGCTGTCTGCCACCGAGTGAGCCCCTGGCGGGTCGTGGCCTCTGCCGCGGCCCGCCGGTGAAACCCCTGGAGTGACCCATGTCCCATACCGCAACGGTGTCCGAGTTCGACCGGGAGCTGCCCTTCTATCAGCCGGTCGGCAATGAATGCGCCCTCTTCGAGCAGGCCTACCGGCAGCACCTGCCGCTGCTGCTCAAGGGACCCACGGGTTGCGGCAAGACCCGCTTCGTGACCCATATGGCGGAGAAGCTGGGGCGGCCGCTGTTCACCGTCTCCTGCCATGACGATCTCACCGCCGCCGACCTCACCGGCCGCTACCTGCTGCAGGGTGGCGAGACCCGCTGGGTCGACGGCCCGCTGACCCGCGCCGTGCGCGAGGGCGGCATCTGCTATCTCGACGAGGTGGTCGAGGCGCGCAAGGACGTCACCGTGGTGCTGCACCCGCTGACCGACGACCGCCGCCTGCTGCCCCTGGAGCGCACCGGCGAACTGCTCGAGGCGCCCGACGACTTCATGCTGGTGGTCTCCTACAACCCCGGCTACCAGCACATCCTCAAGTCCCTGAAGCCCAGCACCCGCCAGCGCTTCGTGGCGATGTCATTCGACTTCCCGCCCCCCGACGTGGAGTGTGGCATCGTGGCCCGCGAGAGCGGTCTGTCCCACCAGCGCTGTGCCGCCCTGGTCAACCTCGCCGCCCGCCTGCGCGAGCTCAAGGGCCAGGACCTGGAGGAGGGGGTCTCCACGCGCCTGCTGGTCTACTGCGCCACCCTGATCCAGGCCGGCATGCCGATCCTGGAGGCCACCCGCGCCACCCTGGTGGAGCCGCTGACCGACGATCTGGACGTCCAGGAAGGGCTTATGGAAGCCATCAACGCCACCTTTGGCTGAAGCATTCGATAGTGAGGGGCGTCGGGGGCAGGCCGAAGAGGAGGTCCTACGCCAGGGATGGCGTCGGTAGCGTACAGGGAGGTATTCACAGCGCCTCCTCGCAGGCCTGCCGCCGAATCAGCCCCGAGCAAAGAGGCGCCGATACGAGTCTACGTCAGGAGATTCACCATGCTGCACTTTCTCGAGGTCGAGGAGCTCGTCGGCCGCCACTGGCACCGCTGGGCCTCCAGCGCCGCCAGCTACCGGCGCCATCCCGAAGCCGCCGTGGCCCTGGAGGAGCTGCGCCACGTGCTCGGCGTCTTCTTCCGCGCCAGCGGCGGCGAGTGTGGCCTGGAGGTCGCCGCCATCGTGGCGCGCAGCTCGTCGCACCGACTCTCGCTGCGCCAGCGGCTCGGCTTCGACGACGAGGCCGTGGACCTGGCGCGTCGCGACGAGGAGCACCTGCTGCTGCCGCCGACCCTGGATGTCTTCCCCGAGGCCCGCCTCAACCGCGACCTCTACTTCTGGCTGACCGCCTACCTGGCGGTGGCACGACATCCGGCGCGCCACGCCGACCCGCTGCAGGATGACCTGGCCCGGCTGCGCGAGGCGATGCGGGCCACCGAGGCGGCCCTCGCGCGCTTCCCCGGCCTCGCCGGGCGCTATCGCGGCCTCTGTGCGGCGCTGCTGGCGGTGCGCCCGGTGCGGCGCAAGCTGCCGCCCATGGAGCAGGCCCTGGAGGCCACGCTGCGGGCCCTGCTGGGCGATGATTCACCGCTGGAGGGCTGGGCCGCCTCCATGGCCGCCGCGGTGGCCGACCCGGCGGTCTCCCTGGCGGCGTTCCGGGCGCCGCGGGGCTATCGCCCCCCGCTGCCGGTGCCGCTGTGGGGCCAGGTGGTCGACTTGGGCACGGGTCTGGGGCGCGAGGAGGACGACGAGGATCCCCACGACGGCGAGGCCAACAGCGCCCAGCAGGCCAGCGAGGGCAAGCGCAAGGCCGAGCGGCGCCACCAGGACCAGTCGGAGCGCAACGACCCGCTGGTCGCCAACCGCTTCGAGAAGATGCTCTCCTGGACCGAGATGGTGAACCTCAACCGCCTGGTGGAGGACAACGAGGACGAGGAGGCCAAGCGCGCCGCCGAGCAGATCGAGGAGATCGTCATCAGCCCCCACAAGCAGCGGGCGGCGACCCGGCTCAAGGTGGACCTCGACCTGCCGCCGGACGAGGCACTGGGCGAACGGCTGCGCGGCAAGCAGCTCTACCCCGAGTGGAACTACCGCAAGCAGCGCTACCTGCCCGACCACTGCCAGGTGATCACCGACCTGCAGAGCGAGGAGGGCGAGCAGTGGGAGCCCGACGACGCCACCCGGCGGCGTATACGCCGGGTGCGCCGGGAGTTCGAGGCGCTGCGTCCGCGTCGCGAGATCCTGCGCGGCCAGGTCGACGGCTCTGATCTCGACATGGACGCGGTGATCCGCTCGCGCTGCGACCTGGCCGCCACCGGCGAGGCCAGCGACCGCCTCTACATGTCGGCCCGCGAGCAGGCCCGCGACCTGGCGGTGGATATCCTGATCGATGTCTCGCTCTCCACCGACGCCTGGCTGGACGACCGCCGGGTGCTCGACGTGGAGAAGGAGGCGCTGCTGGTGCTGGGCCACGGCCTGGCCGGCTGCGGCGACGACTACGCCATCCACTGCTTCACTTCCCATCGCCGCCAGAAGGTGTGGGTCAACACCATCAAGGGCTTCGAGGAGACGATGGGCGAGCGGGTGGCGCGTCGCGTCTCGGCCCTCAGGCCCGGCCACTACACCCGCATGGGGCCGGCGATCCGCCACGTGACCGGGGAACTGGCCAAGCGACCCAATCGCCACCGCCTGCTGCTGGTGATCACCGACGGCAAGCCCAACGACACCGACTACTACGAGGGGCGCTACGGCATCGAGGACACCCGCAAGGCGGTGCTCGAGGCGCGCCAGCAGGAGGTGCGGGTGTTCGGCGTCACCGTGGACCGCGAGGCGCACCAGTACGTCTCGCACCTGTTCGGCCGCGGCAGCTACGCCATCGTCAACCGGCCCGAGCACCTGGCCCAGGCGCTGCCGGGCATCTACCGCCAGATCATCGGTCACTGAGGAGGGCCGGCCATGAGAAACGACAGCGTGTCGAATCGCCGTCCCGCCATTGCCGTGGTGGTGGGGCTGCTGGTGGCCCTGGCGGTGATCACCCCGCTGGCCTGGCTGATCAACACCCGCGACTGGGGCATCCTGGTGATGTTCGTGGTGCCCTTCGCGGTGTGGGGACTGATCTGGCTGGGCCGCCGCCTGGCCGACTGGGCCGGCGTCGGCCCGCCTCCCTGATCCCTTTCATTCGTGGCAATGGCGCTCGAGGCTGATCCGGCGTCAGACCGCAGAGGAGGCGCTGTGAATACCTCCCTGTACGCTACCGACGCCATCCCTGGCGTAGGACCTCCTCTTCGGTCTGCCCCCGGCGCCTCTCGCGACAGTGAGGTGCAGATTCAAGCCGCCTGGGCCACCAGGTAGCCGGCGCCCACCAGCAGCAGGGTGAAGAGGGTCAGGCCGGTGAAGGCGCCGCGCCAGGCCGGCGTCGAGGCGCTCAGGCCCAGGTAGACCATCAGCACCCGGTGGGCCTTGAAGAAGGTGGTGGCCAGCAGCAGGCCCGCCGACCACAGCGGCAGCGCCTCGAGGCGCGCCTCCCCGCCCAGCCGGGCCGAGGCCATGGTGATCAGGGTCAGGCCCATCAGCACCGCCCAGGTGATCAGCAGCCGGCGGGTGGCCGCGTCGCCTCCGATACGCTTCGTGTCGCCCATGGGCTTACCTCAGCAGGTAGAGGATCGGGTAGAGCAGGATCCAGATCAGGTCGACCATGTGCCAGAAGGCGGCGGCGGTCTCCACGTTGTCGTGGGAGAGCTTCCAGGCCACCAGGGCGATCAACCCCAGGCCGAAGAGCACATGTGCGAAGTGGAAGCCGGTCAGCAGGTAGTAGAAGGTGAAGAAGGTGTTGGTCTCGGGCATGAGGCCCTGGCCGAGCTTGTCGGCGTACTCCACCACCTTGACCACGCAGAACACCACCCCCAGCGCAAAGGCCCCGCCCAGCCACTGGCGGCAGCGCCGCCGCTCGCCTCGGCCGATGGCCTGCACCGCCAGGGCCGCGAACAGCCCGCTGGTCAGCAGCACCAGGGTGTTGAGGCCGCCGGCCACCGGGTCGAGCAGCTGCTGGGAAGCGTCGAACACCTCGCGCTCGCCGGCGCGCAGCCAGGCGAACAGGCCGAAGAAGGCGGCGAACACCAGCATCTCGCTGAGGATCAGCACCCACATCAGCGGGTTGCCCGGCAGTGCCGAGAGCGGCCCCCAGCCGGGGTTGGGAAGCGAACTCTCGCGGACGACGTCGTGATTGCTCATCTCAGCCCGCCGGGGGGCCGGGAGCGGGCTCGAACTCGGCACGCACCGCCGGGGTGGTGAGCTTCCAGCCGGCCCAGGCGAACAGCACTGTGAGCAGGGTGGCGGCGAGGATCAGCCCGCCCAGCAGACCGATCAGCCCGGCGACCGGCTCCTGGGTGTTGATCGCCGCCTCGGTGGTGGCCTCCGGCAGCAGGCCGAAGGTCAGCGGCGTCAGCGCAGCGCCGCCCAGCACGCCCACGAAACCGGCCGCCATCAGGGCGACGAAGGCGCGCCTCGCCCAGCAGCGTCGGCGCAGCAGGGCGATGGCCAGGGTCAGGGTGACCAGCGCGCCGATAGCCAGCAGGCCAGCCACCCCACTGTGGCGCTCGGCCAGCCAGGCCACGCCGCCGGTCAGCCCGCCGCTGCCGGCCTCGACGCCCAGGCTGGCGGCCAGCCCCTCGCCCGGGGCCAGGGGCAGGGCGAGCAGCCCCATCACTGCCAGCGAGAAGAGGATGAATCCCCAGGCCAGGCCGGTGACGGCGGTGGAGCGTTGGCGCTGCGGGGTGTGGGTCATGGCGGCGGCTCCGTCAGTCATCCAGGCGCACCGCGGCACCGCCGAACAGCAGGCTGCGCGGGTCGCGCAGCGGCTGGCCGGCCATCAGGCGCTGGATGCCGACGCCGCAGCGGCCGATGGTCCAGACCAGGCAGGCGGTGAAGAAGCCGTAGCCCAGCGTCCAGGAGGCCCAGGCGGGGGCGCCGACCCAGCCCAGCAGGTTCCAGGCCGCCAGGGCGCCGGCGCCGGCCAGGGCGCCCAGCCAGAAGGTGCGGATCTGGAACAACAGGTGGCTGTCGGCCAGGGGCGAAACCCGGCCGCGGCGCAGGTGGGCGATCAGCACGCCGATCGGCGCGGTGACCACCGCCATGATGCTGCCCAGGTAGAGCACGTAGATGACGGCGGCCAGGCCGCGGCCCCGGGTGTCGGGTGCAAGCGTGGTGTCGGTGTGGGACATGTCGACGGGTCTCCTGTCGGGGGCTTCCTGAAACCATGCATCCTGAATACTACTATGCCGCCGGAATACCCCAGCGACATTGTCGGAAATCAAATCAATGACCTTTCATGCCGCCTGGAACGCCTGCGCCCGGCGGGGCCGGGCGCAGGGAGTGGGTGGAAGAGTGAAGGAAGCTCAGGTCTTGCCTTCGGCCTTGAGCTGTTCCTGCTCCGCGATCATGCGGTCCACGGAGGAGATATGGTACTCGTCCGCGAAGGCGCCCTCGGGCTCCTTGAGCCAGATGAAGCAGACCAGCCAGCTGAAGAAGGCGCCTGCCGCCAGGATGTAGAAGAACTGGGTCGGGGTGACGAAGGTGAAGATGGTCAGGTAGACCACCGCCCCCACGTTGCCGTAGGCGCCGGCCATGCCGGAGATCTGGCCGGTGATGCGGCGCTTGATCGACGGGATGATGCCGAAGGTGGCGCCCTCCGATCCCTGCACGAAGAAGGAGGTGAAGATGGTGATGGCGATCGCCAGGATCAGCGGCCAGCTGGAGTTCATCATCGCCATCAGGGTGAAGCCGATGCCGATGCCGAACATGTAGCTGAGCATCACGAAGCGCCGGTTGCCCATGCGGTCGGAGACCGCGCCGCCCATGGGGCGCGCCACCAGGTTGACGAAGGCGAACGACGAGGCGATCAGGCCGGCGGCCGCGGCGGAGAGGCCCCAGGTCTGCTCGAAGAACATCGGCAGCATGGAGATCACCGCCAGCTCGGCGCCGAAGTTGGCGAAGTAGGTGGTGTTGAGCGCGGCGACGCTGTTGAAGTGGTACTTGTCGTCCTCCGGCACGCCCTTCTTGAGGATCGGCACGTTGACGCGAATGATCTGCACCACCTGGTAGATCACGATGGCCACGATCGCGAGGTAGGCGATCACCGCGGCGGTGGTGGACATGAAGCCCATGTTCTGGATGCGCCACACCAGGATCGCCAGCACGCCGACCAGCGGGATGGTCCACAGGATCAGCTTGACCATGTCGGCCCAGCTGCTGACCTCCATGGCCATCGCCTTGCGGGTCTTGCGGTGGGAGGTGGCATCGGGGCCGTCGGTGATGGCGAACCAGTAGAAGACGCCGTAGGCGGCCATCACGAAGGCGCTCTGGGCGATGGCCCAGCGCCAGCCCTCGTCGCCGCCGTACCAGACGATGGCGATGGTGGGCAGGGTCATGGCGGCGGCGGCGGAGCCGAAGTTGCCCCAGCCGGCGTAGAAGCCCTCGGCGAAGCCGATGTGCTTGGGCTTGAACCACAGCGCGGTCATGTGGATGCCGACCACGAAGCTGGCGCCGATGGAGCTCAGCACCAGGCGGGCGACCAGCAGCTGGGTCATGCTGTTGCCGAAGGCGAACATCAGCGCGGGAATCGCCATGACCACCATCAGGATCGAGAAGACCCGGCGCGGGCCGAAGCGGTCCAGCGCCATGCCGACGATGATCCGCGCGGGGATGGTCAGCGCCACGTTGCAGATGGCAAACAGGCGGATATGGTCCTGGGTCAGCCAGTCGACGTCGCGCAGCATGCTGGTAGCCAGCGGCGCCATGTTGAACCAGACATAGAAGGTGATGAAGAAGGCGATCCAGGTCAGGTGCAGGGCCCTGATCTCCGGAGTGCGTACCTTGAACAGGTCAGCGACTTTCATGGTCGTGTCATCCTTTTCGCAAGGCGAACGGGGCCGATCAGCTGGGCAGGATCAGTAGGGGACATTCGGCGCGGCGAGTCAGGAAGGAGCTGACGCTGCCGAAGGTCATGTAGTCGAGCTCGTCGACGAAGTAGCTCAGCGACTGGGCGATGAAGCCACCGTCGGGCTTCTGGCTGTGGCGGGCGATCACCAGGATGTCCGGCGACAGGCGCTTGGTGGCGTCGAGCAGCATCTTGCGGGCGTCGCCCTCGGCGATGATCAGCTCGGCGTCGAGGCCCTCCTTCACGGCCACCTCGACCGCCTCCTCCAGGTCGGCCTTGAGCTCCTTGTACTCCTCCTGGAAGAGGTCCTCGTTGGCGTCGGTGGAGTCACGTGGGTTCTCGGCGACGCCGACCAGCACGATCAGCGGCGACATGGCGTGAAACATGGTGATGGTCCGGGCCAGTGCCAGCTTGGCATTCCGCGAACCGTCATAGGCGATCATGATCTTCATGGGGCACCTCCAGCATCCGGGGTAGAGGCGGGGCGGCCGGGTTCTTCCGGCCACCGGGCGTGTGGTCAGGGCGGGTCAGGGGTTCTTCACGTAGGCGTTCTTGCGCAGGTAGAACCACCAGTTGATCACCAGGCAGACCGCGTAGAAGATCGCAAAGCCGTACATGGCGAGCTCGGGGGTGCCGGCCTGGATCTGCTCACCCATCACCCGCGGGGCGATGAAGGCGCCGTAGGCGGCCACGGCGGAGGTCCAGCCCAGCACCGGGCCCTTCTGGTGCTGGTCGAAGATCACGCCGATGCTGCGGAAGGTGGAGCCGTTGCCGATGCCGCTGGCGGCGAACAGGATCACGAACAGGATCATGAAGATCGCGAAGTAGCTGTTCGGGTCGGTGGCGTTGTAGGCCAGCATCATCACGTAGCCGGTCACCGCGGAGGCCACCACCATGATCACCGAGATGATCTGGGTGACGATGGAGCCGCCCACCTTGTCGGAGATCCAGCCGCCGATGGGACGGATCAGGGCGCCGACGAAGGGGCCGATCCAGGCCCAGGTCAGGGCGCTGGGGGCGTCGGGGTTGGCCACGCGGGTCACGGTGCCGTCGGCGGCGACCTCCATCATGTTGCCGAAGATGACGTTGATGGAGAGCGGCAGGGCTGCGGAGAAGCCGATGAAGGAGCCGAAGGTCAGGATGTAGAGAACCGTCATCGACCAGGTGTGCTTGTTGGAGAAGATCGCGAACTGCTTCTGGATGTTCGGCTTGATGTCGCCGGGGATCAGCCGCAGCAGCACCACGGTCAGCACGATGGTCAGCGGGACGGCGATCCACATGTTGAGCCATACCAGGGCCAGCATGCCGATGACGCTGGTGACCGCCCCCACGGCGTAGAGGCCGAGGATCTTGCCGAAGGCCTGGGCCGGGGTGCCCGGGTCGGGGGTGATGGTGCGCAGGTTGTTCATGCCGAACCAGCCGGCGAAGGCCAGCGGGATCAGGAAGACCAGCCAGATGAAGCCGGCGTTCTGGATCCAGGTATCGGTGCCCGCCTCGATGCGCCCGATCAGGGTGCCGCTGGCGCTCTGAAGCTCCATGGGGGCGCCGGCGATGGCGCCGAAGATGCCCACGGTCATCACCAGCGGGATCAGGATCTGCATGGTGGTGACGCCGAAGTTGCCGAGGCCGGCGTTCATGCCCAGGGCATAGCCCTGCTGCTTCTTCGGGTAGAAGGTGGAGATGTTGCTCATGGAGGCGGCGAAGTTGCCGCCGCCGATGCCGGAGAGCAGCGCCAGGGCCTGGAAGACCCACAGCGGTGTCTCGGGATTCATCAGCGCGATGCCGGTCCCCAGTGCCGGGAACATCAGCAGGGCGGTGGTCAGGAAGACGGTGTTGCGCCCGCCGGCGATGCGGATCATGAACGAGGCCGGGATGCGCAGGGTCGCCCCGGAGAGCCCTGCCAGGGCGGTCAGGGTGAACAGCTCACCCACCGTGAACGGGAAGCCCAGGTTCTGCATCTGGGTGGTGATCATCCCCCACATCAACCAGACGGCAAAGCCCATCAGCAGGCTCGGGATGGAGATCCACAGGTTGCGGCTGGCGACCTTCCTGCCCTCCTTCTCCCAGAACTCCTCGTTCTCGACATCCCAGTGTTCGATGTCGGCATTCTTCCTGGTCATGGCATTTCCCCTTGAGGCTAGCGGTGTGCTCCTGGCGTTTGGCATCGGTTGACCGATATCAAGACGGTGAGCCTTGGGGGGAAAGATACGCCTGCCCGGCAAGGCGCGAAACGTGGCGAAAGGGGCCAGAAAACGGCGGGATACCTCCAGGGAGGTAGTGGGGGATAAGCGGCAACCCATTGCTTGATATGGGGTTTTTCTTGAGGGGAGTAGGGGCCGAGGGGGGCGCAGGGGCCCCCGGATTATTTGGAGGTATCCACACAGAACCGCGGGATATCCCCCGCGGGCTCAGCGGTCGATGCCCTCCTGCACCGCCCACACGGCGGCCTCCACCCGGGAGCGCAGGTTGAGCTTCTTGAGCAGGTGCTTGACGTGCACCTTCACCGTGCCCTCGGTGATGTCGAGCTTGCGGGCGATCATCTTGTTGGAGAGTCCGCCGGCCAGCTCGCGCAGGATCTCCCGCTCGCGCTGGGTCAGGCTCTGGATGTCGGGGACCGCCGGCTGGCTGCGCTGGCTGCGCAGCGCCCCGGCCAGCAGGGCGGTGAGGCTCTCGCTGATCACCATGCGGCCCAGCGACGCCTGGCGCAGCTGGCGGATCATCTCGTCCGGGTCCATGTCCTTGAGCAGGTAGCCGTCGGCGCCCGCCTGCAGGGCGTCCACCACGTCCTCCTCATGGTCGGAGACGGTGAACATCACCACTCGGCCGGCGAAGCCCTCCTCGCGCAGCCGCTTGAGAGTCTCGATGCCGTTCATGCCGGGCATGTTGAGGTCGAGCAGCACCATGTCGGGGTCGAGCGCCAGGGCCAGGCGGATGCCCTCCACGGGCTCGCCGGCCTCGCCGATCAGCGCCATGTCCTCCTCCAGCTCCAGCAGCTGGGAGACGCCGCGGCGCAACAGCGGATGGTCGTCGATGATCAGGATGCTGGCGGGGGTGTCGTGGGGGGTGTCGGTCATCCTGGCTTATTCCCTGTGGCCGTGGCGGTCGGTGGCGATGGCGTCGACCCGAGGGTCGACGGGGGTGGCGGGGCGGTTGTCCGCCCCGACGTGCTGGCTGATCAGGCGTGCGGTCTGGGGGGTGAACACCAGTTCCACCCGGGTGCCGCCGCCGTCGCGGTTCTGCAGCGTCAGCCGGCCGCCCAGGGTCTCGGCCCGGTCGCGCATGATCACCAGACCGTAGTGCATGGGCGGCGAACTGTCGTCCTCGAGGCCCACTCCGTCATCCTCGACGGTGACGTGCAGGCGCGCCGCGCGGAAGCTCACCGTGACCTCCGCCCAGTGGGCGTGGGCGTGCTTGACCACGTTGGCCAGCGACTCCCGCACCACTTGCAGCACGTGGATCTCCTCGTTGGGGTTGAGCAGGTGGGGCGGCAGGTCGACGGTCAGGCCCACCCGGGTGCCCAGGCGCTCGCCGAACTCCTCCACGGTCTGGCGCAGGGCGCTGGCCAGTCCCGGCCCCTCGAGCTTGAGTCGGAAGGTGGTGAGCAGCTCGCGCAGCTGGCGGTAGGCGCTGTCCAGCCCGGTGCGCAGCTCGTCGAACACCGCCGCCTGGGTCTCCCGCGGGGCCTCCTTCTGCTGCATGCGCTCCAGCCGTGCCACCTGCATCTTCAGGTAGGAGAGCGACTGGGCCAGGGAGTCGTGGAGCTCCCTGGCGATGATGGTGCGCTCGTTCATCAGCGTGACCTGCTGCTGTTCCTCGATGCGCCGCTGCAGGTAGACCGCGGTGGCCAGCTGGTCGGCCAGGGCGTTGAGCAGGCGCTTGACGCTGTCGGTGGGCGGGGCCTCCCGCGGATACCAGACCTCCAGGGTGCCCAGCATCAGGTCGCCCACGCTCACCGGCAGCAGCAGGCACTCGCCGGCCTCGGTGGCCTGCAGCGTCAGCGGCTGGGGGTCGAGCAGGCAGGCGTGGCAGTCATGGTCGCGACAGTACTCGGGACGGCGCGGCGAGTGGGTGGCCAGTATCGGGATGTCGCGATCGTCGTGGGAGTCGTGGAGCGAGAGCCGGATCGGGCCGATTTGGAGCAGCTGCTCCAGATGGCGCAGCATGGGGGCGGCGCTGGCGCAGAGGTCATTGCCGCCGCCGTAGAGGGCGCGGCTGCCGTCGTGCAGCACCTGCATGGCGCGATTGCTGCGCTCGAGTTCCGCCTTCTTGCGCGAGACCCGCGCCTCCAGCTCGGAGTAGCTGGCCCCGAGCTCCTCGGCCATGGTGTCGAAGGTGCGCCCCAGCAGGGCCAGCTCGTCGTTACCGGAGAGCCGGGTGCGGTGGCCGAAGTTGCGATGGGCGGCCTCCCGGGCCAGCACCACCAGCTGGCGCAGCGGCAGCACCAGATTGTGACGGATGTCGTAGAGGGCGATCACTACCACCACGGCGGTCAGGGCCAGGAAGAGGATCTGCAGGGCACTGAGCAGCTGGATCTTCGACTCGCTGTTCTGCTCCAGCAGGGTGACCAGGGCATCGATGTCTTCGACCAGGCCGTCGAGGGTCGCGCGCAGGGCGTCGGGTTCCACGCCGCCGCCGCCGGTGGCAAGTTCGACCTGCGGGGCCAGCTCCTGGCCCCAGCGCGCCAGGATCAGCCGGTACTGGCGCTGCAGGGCGTGGTCCTCGGCGTCAGGCAGGGCGCCGGTCAGCTCGGGGCTGGCCAGGCGCTGCTCGAGGCGATCTGAGAGCTCGGCCACGCGGGCGCGGGCCTCGCTCCCGGGCCGCTGCTCGTGGCGCTGCAGGGCGCTGACGATCTGGTAGGTGTTCATGCGCAGCGAGCCGGCCATGTTGATGGCGGCGGCATCGCCGCGGCTGTCGCTGGCCACGGTCATGGTCACCACGATGCTGACCAGCGCCATGGCGCTGATGGCCAGCAGCGAGGCGGTGATCCGTGCCACCAGGGAGTGTCGCAGCAGTTTCATCGCGCCTCGTGCTCGTCCAGGGGGATGAGGGAATTCAGTCTACTACACCCATGGGGGTATAACGCATACCTCCGATGCCCCTTTGACCGTCGGTGGCTGGCTCCCGAGACTCTGTCGAGATTCCACTTTTTTCCGGCCCCCGATGATGCCAGCCGCCCCAGATCTCGACCAGGACCCGACCGGGGGCTATCGACCCCTGGTCGTCGTGCTGCTCTCGCCGCTGGTCTTTGCACTGGTGTTCGCCAGCTGGACCATCTTCGCGGTGCTGGGCCTGGAGCTCAAGGTCCTGCTGGCCCTGGGCGAGGGGCGCTTCGCGGTGCTGCTGGCCATGCCCATGGCGGTGGGCGCCCTGGCCTCGCTGCCCATGGCGGCCCTGGCGCAGCGCTTCGGTGGGCGGCGGGTGATGATCGCCAGCCTGCTGCTGATCTGTCCCTTCCTGTGGGGGCTCGCCCAGTCACGGGACTACCACCATTTCCTGCTGGCCGGGGCCGGCCTGGGCCTGGGCGCCGGGTCGCTCGCGGCGGGGCTGGTCTACGTGGCGGGGCTCTGCCCGCGGCGCCACGCCGGCCTGGCGCTGGGGCTCTATGGCGCCGGGATGGCCGGCGCCGGGCTCAGCTACCTGCTGCTGCCGCTGGTCAGCCAGGCCTACGGCTGGCGCACGGCGCCGCTGCTCTACCTGCTGCCGGTGCTGCTGGTGGCCGCGCTGCTGTGGCTGTTCGCCGATGATCGCCTCGACGAGGCGCGCGGGTCGCACGCCCGGCCCTGGCGTGGCCTGCTGGCCGGCCTGGGTCGCCTGGCCTGCTGGCGGCTGTGGCGCCTGGCGCTGGTCTACAGCTTCTTCTACGGCGCCTTCGTGGCCCTGGCGCTGTGGCTGCCGGCCTACCTCAGCGCCCAGTACCAGTTGCCCCTCAAGGGGGCAGCCCTGGCCGCGCTGCCCTTCACCCTGGCAGTGGGCCTGGGCCAGGTGGTCGGCGGCGCCTGGGCCGATGTGCGCGACTTCCGCGCCCTGCGCTGGTGGGTCAGCGCCTTCGTGCTGGTCTGCCTGTTCCTGCTCTCCTACCCCCCCTTCGCCATGTCGATCGAGGGCGTCCACGGCGTGATCGTGCTGCGCTACGAGGCCCCGCTGTGGGGCTTCCTGTCGCTGCTGACCGCCATGGGCATGGCCATGGGCATTGGGCAGGGCAGCCTGATGCGGCTGATCCATCGCGACCACGGCGACGAGATGCCCCTGGTGGGGGGGCTGGCACTGACCCTGGGCGGGCTCTTCGCCGCCCTGCTGCCGCTGATGTTCGTGATCGGCAGCGAGTGGGTCGGCATCCGTACCGCCGGCTTCATGTTCCTCTACGGCTCGCTGGTCGTGTGCATGCTGGTGATGGTCTGGGACCACGCCAGCGGGTATGCCGGCCGGGCCTGACTCGTCGGGCTTATCCCCTCGGCTGGGCGGGCCTATCACCTTGGGGGTAGAGGGGCGGTATATGGAGGTAACCGGGCAGTAATCCGCCGCTCGATCACCCAGAATCCTCGACAAGGTTCCTGCCTGGCGTGCGGTCCATCACGCCACGCCGCACGGCAGGCCGGGTGGCCCGGGCGGTCACACCCTACTTTCCAAGAAGCCTGGAGATCGACCATGAGTCACTTCATTGATCGGCTGAACTTCTTCCGCAAGGCCCGCGAGCCCTTCGCCAACGAGCACGGCGAGACTCGCGAGGAGTCGCGCGGCTGGGAGGACGGCTATCGTCAGCGCTGGCAGCACGACAAGGTCGTGCGCTCTACCCATGGCGTGAACTGCACCGGCTCCTGCAGCTGGAAGATCTACGTCAAGAACGGCCTGGTCACCTGGGAGACCCAGCAGACCGACTACCCGCGCACCCGCCCGGACCTGCCCAACCACGAGCCGCGCGGCTGCCCGCGGGGCGCCAGCTACTCCTGGTACCTGTACAGCGCCAACCGCCTCAAGTACCCGCTGATCCGCAAGCCCCTGCTCAAGCTGTGGCGCGACGCCCTCAAGGAGAAGAAGGACCCGGTGGACGCCTGGGCCTCCATCGTCGAGGACCCGGCCCGGACCAAGCAGTACAAGCGTGCCCGCGGCATGGGCGGCTTCGTGCGCGCCGACTGGGACGAGCTCAACGAGCTGATCGCCGCCTCCAACGTCTATACCGCCAAGCAGTTCGGCCCGGACCGCATCATCGGCTTCTCGCCGATCCCCGCCATGTCCATGGTCAGCTACGCCGCGGGCAGCCGCTACCTGTCGCTGATCGGCGGCGTCTGCATGAGCTTCTATGACTGGTACTGCGACCTGCCGCCGGCCAGCCCCCAGACCTGGGGCGAGCAGACCGACGTGCCCGAGTCCGCCGACTGGTACAACTCCGGCTACATCATCGCCTGGGGCTCCAACGTGCCCCAGACCCGCACCCCGGACGCCCACTTCTTCACCGAGGTGCGCTACAAGGGCACCAAGACGGTCTCCATCACCCCGGACTACGCCGAGGTCTCCAAGCTCACCGACGAGTGGCTGTCGGTCAAGCAGGGCACCGACGCGGCCATCGCCATGGCCATGGGCCACGTCATCCTCAAGGAGTTCCACCTCGAGAAGCCCAGCGCCTACTTCACCGAGTACGTGCGCCAGTACTCCGACATGCCCTTCCTGGTGGAGCTGGAGCAGCGCGAGGACGGCAGCTACGTGCCGGGCAAGCAGATGCGCGCCAGCGACTTCGCCGACGGCATGGGCGAGAACAACAACCCCGAGTGGAAGACCGTGGCGTGGGACGAGACCCGCGACCAGCTGGTGGTGCCGCGCGGCTCCATCGGCTTCCGCTGGGGGCAGGAGAGCGGCGAGGAGGGCAAGTGGAACCTCGAGCCCCGCGACTCTGCCGGTGACGAGATCAAGCCGCTGCTGACCCTGGCCGACCACCACGACGACGTCGCCAAGGTCGCCTTCCCCTACTTCGGCGGGCTCAAGCACGAGCACTTCGACCACGTCGAGAGCGGCGGGGCCAGCGACGAGCTGCTCTTCCACAGCCTGCCCGCCAAGCGCCTGAAGAAGGCCGACGGCAGCGACGTGCTGGCGGTCACCGTGTTCGACCTGATGTGCGCCAACTACGGCATCGATCGTGGCTTCGGCGAGGATGACGGCGCCACCTCCCTGGACGAGGTGAAGCCCTACACCCCCGCCTGGCAGGAGAAGATCACCGGCGTGCCCGCCGAGCAGGTCGCGCGCATCGCCCGCGAGTTTGCCGAGAACGCCGACAAGACCCAGGGCCGGTCCATGATCATCGTGGGTGCCGCGATGAACCACTGGTACCACATGGACATGAACTACCGCGGCCTGATCAACATGCTGATCATGTGCGGCTGTATCGGCCAGAGCGGCGGCGGCTGGGCCCACTACGTCGGCCAGGAGAAGCTGCGCCCGCAGACCGGCTGGACCCCGCTGGCCTTCGGCCTCGACTGGAACCGTCCGCCGCGGCACATGAACTCCACCTCCTTCTTCTACAACCACTCCTCCCAGTGGCGCTACGAGAAGCTCGAGATCAAGGAGATCCTCTCGCCGCTGGCCGACCACAGCAAGTACAGCGGCAGCCTGATCGACTTCAACGTGCGCTCCGAGCGCATGGGCTGGCTGCCCTCCGCGCCCCAGCTGGGTGCCAACCCGCTGCGCCTGGCCAAGGCCGCCGAGGCCGCCGGCCTGTCCACCAAGGATTACGCCGTCGAGCAGCTCAAGGCCGGCAAGCTGGCCTTCGCCGCGGAAGATCCGGACAACCCCCAGAACTTCCCGCGCAACCTCTTTATCTGGCGCTCCAACCTGCTGGGCAGCTCCGGCAAGGGCCACGAGTACATGCTCAAGTACCTGCTGGGCACCCGCCACGGTATCCAGGGCAAGGACCTGGGCGACTTCGGCGGCCAGAAGCCGGAAGAGGTGAAGTGGCACGACGAGGCGCCGGAAGGCAAGCTCGACCTGGTGGTGACCCTGGACTTCCGCATGTCCTCCACCTGCCTCTACTCGGACATCGTGCTGCCGACGGCCACCTGGTACGAGAAGAACGACCTCAACACCTCGGACATGCACCCCTTCATCCACCCGCTGACCGCGGCCACTGACCCGGCGTGGGAGTCGCGCAGCGACTGGGATATCTACAAGGGCATCGCCAAGGAGTTCTCCCGGGTCTGCGTGGGGCACCTGGGCGAGGAGACCGACCTGGTCACCCTGCCGCACCAGCATGACTCCCCCGCCGAGCTGGCCCAGCCCGAAGTGCTGGACTGGAAGAAGGGCGAGTGCGAGCCGATCCCCGGCAAGACCATGCCGGCGCTGATCGAGATCAAGCGCAACTACCCCGAGACCTACGAGCGCTTCACCTCCGTCGGTCCGCTGCTGGAGAGCATCGGCAACGGCGGCAAGGGCATCAGCTGGAACACCGACTCCGAGGTGGAACTGCTCGGCAAGCTCAACCACCGCAAGCTGGAGGGCTCCTCCAAGGGTCGCCCGCAGATCGAGACCGCCATCGACGCGGCCGAGATGATCCTGACCCTGGCGCCGGAGACCAACGGCCAGGTGGCGGTGAAGGCGTGGGGTGCGCTCTCCAAGATCACCGGGCGGGATCACACCCACCTGGCGCATCCCAAGGAGGAGGAGAAGATCCGCTTCCGCGACATCGTCGCCCAGCCGCGCAAGATCATCTCCAGCCCGACCTGGTCCGGCCTCGAGGACGAGCACGTCTCCTACAACGCCGGCTACACCAACGTCCACGAGATGATCCCGTGGCGCACCGTGAGCGGCCGCCAGCAGTTCTACCAGGACCACGCCTGGATGCGCGCCTTCGGCGAGAGCCTGCTGACCTACCGTCCGCCGATCAACACCAAGACCCTGGTGAGCTTCGAACAGCCGGCCGACAACGGCTACAAGAGCAAGGCGCTGAACTTCATCACGCCGCACCAGAAGTGGGGGATCCACTCCACCTACAGCGACAACCTGCTGATGCTGACGCTCAACCGCGGCGGCCCGGTGGTCTGGCTCTCCGAGAGTGACGCCGCCGAGGTGGGCATCGAGGACAACGACTGGGTCGAGCTGTACAACGCCAACGGTTCCATCGCCGCCCGTGCGGTGGTCAGCCAGCGGGTCAAGTCCGGCATGGTGATGATGTACCACGCCCAGGAGCGCCAGGTGAACGTGCCGGGCTCCGAGGTCTCCGGCACCCGCGGCGGGATGCACAACTCCGTGACCCGGGTCTGTCCGAAGCCGACCCACATGATTGGCGGCTACGCGCAGCTCTCCTACAGCTTCAACTACTACGGCACCGTCGGTTCCAACCGCGATGAGTTCGTCATGGTTCGCAAGATGAAGCACATCGACTGGCTGGATGGCGAGGGCAATGACTACGTGCAGGAGGCCGTGAAATGAAGATTCGTTCCCAGGTAGGCATGGTCCTCAACCTCGACAAGTGCATCGGTTGCCACACCTGTTCGGTGACCTGCAAGAACGTCTGGACCAGCCGCGAGGGCGTCGAGTACGCCTGGTTCAACAACGTCGAGACCAAGCCCGGCATCGGCTATCCCAAGGAGTGGGAGAACCAGAAGAAGTGGAAGGGCGGCTGGCTGCGCCGCAAGGACGGCAAGATCGAGCCGAAGATCGGCGGCAAGTGGCGGGTGCTGGCGAACATCTTCGCCAACCCCGACCTGCCGGAGATCGACGACTACTACGAGCCGTTCACCTTCGACTACGAGCACCTGCACACCGCCAAGATCGGTGAGCACCAGCCGGTGGCGCGCCCGCGTTCGCTGATCTCCGGCGAGCGCATGAACAAGATCGAATGGGGCCCGAACTGGGAGGAGATCCTCGGCACCGAGTTCGCCAAGCGCCGCAAGGACATGAACTTCGAGAAGGTGCAGGCCGACATCTACGGCCAGTTCGAGAACACCTTCATGATGTACCTGCCGCGGCTGTGCGAGCACTGCCTCAACCCGACCTGCGTGGCGAGCTGCCCGTCCGGCGCGATCTACAAGCGCGAGGAGGACGGCATCGTCCTGATCGACCAGGACAAGTGCCGCGGCTGGCGGATGTGCATCTCCGGCTGCCCCTACAAGAAGATCTACTACAACTGGAAGACCGGCAAGTCGGAGAAGTGCATCTTCTGCTACCCGCGCATCGAGGCGGGCATGCCGACCATCTGCTCCGAGACCTGTGTGGGCCGCATCCGCTACCTCGGCGTGCTGCTCTACGATGCCGACCGCATCGAGGAGGTGGCGAGCTCGCCGGACGAGCGTGACCTCTACCACCGCCAGTGCGAGATCTTCCTGGATCCCAACGACCCGGAAGTGATCGCCCAGGCGAGGAAGGATGGCATCACCGACAACGTGATCAAGGCCGCCCAGGCGTCGCCGGTCTACAAGATGGCCATGGAGTGGGGCCTGGCGTTGCCGCTGCACCCCGAGTACCGCACCCTGCCCATGGTCTGGTACGTGCCGCCGCTCTCGCCGATCCAGTCCGCCGCCGAGGCCGGCAAGATCGAGTTCGACGGCATCATGCCGAAGATCGAGTCGCTGCGTATCCCGGTGCGCTACCTCGCCAACATGCTTACCGCCGGCGAGGAGGCCCCCGTGGTGCTGGCCCTCAAGCGCCTGATGGCCATGCGCCTCTACATGCGCGGCAAGCACGTGGACGGCCAGGCCAATACCGAGGTGCTGGAGGGCGTCGAGCTGACCGAGGCCCAGGTGGAGGAGATGTACCGCTACCTGGCCATCGCCAACTACGAGGATCGCTTCGTGATCCCCACCAGCCACCGCGAGATGGCCACCGAGGCCTTCCCGGAGCGCGGCGGCTGCGGCTTCAGCTTCGGCGATGGCTGCCACGGCGAGAGCAAGCCGAGCCTGTTCAACGGCCGCTCCCAGACCACCACCCTGGTCAAGCCGGTGGAATCCTTTGATCCGCAAGCCGAGGAGGCCCGTCATGGCTGATGCTGCCCTCAAGATGGCCGAGTCGGTCGTCGGCATGCGCAGCCTGCGCGTGCTGGCCCGCCTGCTCGACTACCCCACCCGGGAGCTCCAGGCCGCGGCCGGCGAGCTCATCGAGATCATCGACCAGGAGCGCCGCCTCGCGGCGCCCCTGCGCACCGCCCTGATGGACTGGTGCCAGCGCATCGCCGACGGCGACCTGCTCGAGCTGCAGTCCGAGTACGTGGCGCTGTTCGACAAGGGACGCGCCACCTCGCTGCTGCTCTTCGAGCACGTGCACGGCGAGTCCCGCGATCGCGGCCAGGCGATGGTCGACCTGATGGACGAGTACAACGCCGCCGGCTTCGCGCTGGACGCCCGGGAGCTGCCCGACTACCTGCCGGTGTTCCTGGAGTACCTCTCGACCCGTGACGAGGGCGAGATCGGCCGCTGGCTGGGCGAGATCCGCCACATCCTCGGCCTGCTCACCGCGCGTCTCGAGGAGCGTCATGCCGACCATGCCCTGGTCCCCAGGGCGCTGCTGGCGCTGATCGGTGCCGAGGCCGAGGCCGACGCCCACCGCGAGGAGGTCCAGGCCGAGGCCCCCGATGACACCCCCGAGGCGCTGGATGCGGTCTGGGAAGAGGAGGCGGTGCGTTTCTCCGCCGAGTCCGACCAGGACTGCGCCCTGCAGTCGGCCGAGGGCCGTCGCCTGGCCGAGCGCAAGCAGGGCGTGCAGAGCGAGGCCGTTCGCATTCTCTCACCCGAGGCGATGCCTCCGGTGACGGGTCGTTAACAGGAGAATTACCATGTCCGCATTCGGCACCTATCTCGACCACCTGATCTACGGCTACTACCCCTACCTGGTGGGCACCGTGTTCCTGGTCGGCAGCCTGCTGCGCTATGACCACGGCCAGTTCACCTGGAAGACCGGCTCCAGCCAGATGCTGTCGTCGAAGAACATGCGCCTCGGCAGCAACCTCTTCCATATCGGCATCATCGTGATCTTCTTCGGCCACCTGTTCGGCATGCTGACGCCGCACTGGGTCTACTCGCCCTTCCTGCATGCCGGCACCAAGCAGCTGCTGGCCATCGTGGTAGGCGGCGTGGCCGGCCTGATGTGCCTGGTGGGCGGCGCCATGCTGCTGCATCGCCGCATCTTCAACCCGCGGGTGCGCGCCTCCTCCAGCACCATGGACACCCTGATCCTCGGGCTGATCGTCTTCCAGGCCTTCCTGGGCATGATCACCATCTTCTTCTCGCTGGGCCACATGGACGGCGAGATGATGCTGACCCTCTCCAGCTGGGCCCAGTCCATCGTCTTCTTCGGCGGCGGCGCGGCGGCCTACATGGAGAACGTCTCATGGATCTACAAGCTGCACATCTTCCTGGGCCTGACCATCATCCTGCTCTTCCCCTTCTCGCGCCTGGTGCACGTGTGGAGCCTTCCGCTCGGCTATATCACCCGTCGTTACCAGCTCGTGCGTAAAAGAGGCTAAGGGGCCATCACCATGCAGAAGATCGATATCGAGATGATCCCGGGGGGCGCCAGCCCCCCTCCCATCCGGGTCGGCGGGGCCACCATCGAGGAGTCCGCCATCGCCCAGGAGATGCAGTTCCACCCGGCGGATTCCGCCGGCACCGCCCAGCTCAAGGCGGCCCGGGCCCTGGTGGTGCGCGAGCTGCTGCGCCAGCGGGCCGCGGCCCTCGGCCTGCTCGAGGGCTCCGCCGAGGCGCTGGACGACGCCGATGCCGCCATCGCCGCCCTGCTGGAGCAGGAGCTGAACGTGCCGGAGCCCTCCGAGGAGGACTGCCGCCGCTTCCATGCCGCCCACGCCGAGCGCTTCAGCGAGCCCACTCGCCTCAGGGTGCGCCATATCCTTCTGCCCGCCGCGCCGGATGACGCCGAGGCCCGGGATGCCGGCTACCGTCAGGGCGAGAAGCTGCTCAAGGAGCTTGCGGCCATTCCCGAGCGCTTCACCGAGTTCGCCATGCGCCACTCGGCCTGCCCCTCCAAGGAGCAGGGCGGCGAGCTGGGCTGGCTGGCACCGGGGCAGACCGTGCCCGAGCTGGACCGGGCCCTTCAGCACCTGCCCCAGGGTCTGCACGACCGGCCGCTGGCGTCCCGCTACGGCTGGCACCTGGTCACCATCGACGAGCGCGTCGAGGGCCGCGAGCTGCCCTTCGATCAGGTTGCCGAGCGTGTGCGCCACAGCCTGCGCGAGCAGTCCACCCGTCGCGCGCTGCGCCACTACCTGCTGGTGCTGGAGTCGGAGATCGGCGTCGAGGGGGTGGCCCTGGATGATGACGCCGCCGGCAGCCTGATGCAGTAAGCCGAGGGCCGCCCGGCCCTCCCGTTTCGCGATTCCCCTTTGCATGTTGCCGCCCGCCCTGCGGGCGGTCAGGAGGACCCCATGGCCCACGTCCACGCCAACACCCCCTTCGCCCCGCTGGGCATCGCCGTGCTGACCGTCTCCGACACCCGCGGGTTCGACGAGGATGGCAGCGGCGACCTGCTCTCCGAACGGCTCACCGAGGCCGGCCACGCGCTGGTCGAGCGGCGCATCGTGCCCGATGACGTCTATCGCATCCGCGCGGTGGTCTCGAAGTGGGTGGTGCGTGACGACATCCAGGTGGTGCTGGTCAATGGCGGAACCGGCTTCACGCCCCGCGATACCACTCCCGAGGCGCTCTCGCCGCTGTTCGACAAGGCCATCGACGGCTACGGTGAGCTGTTTCGCCAGCTGTCGATCGAGAGCATCGGCACCTCCACCATCCAGTCCCGCGCCGTGGCCGGCCTGATCGACCGCACCCTGGTGTTCGCCATGCCCGGCTCGCCGAAGGCGTGCGCCACCGCCTGGGACGGCATCCTGGTCGCCCAGCTCGATGCCCGCACCCGGCCCTGCAACTTCGTGGCCATGGTGCTGCCGGAGGCCAGGCGCTGCGGCAGCCGTCGGGCGGTCCCGGCGCCTCGCCAGGACGATAGCGAGACCCGCCGCCAGGAGGCCAGCGCATGAACTGCGGATGCGCCGAGATTGCCACCCCGGGGCTGCTCGACCTCTTCGACGCCCGGGCGCGGATGATCGCCGCGGCCCGGCCCGTGGAGGGTGCCGAGCGGGTCCCGCTGGCCCAGGCCGCCGGCCGGGTGGCGGCCGAGGAGGTGACGGCCACCCTGGACCTGCCGGGGGTCGACAACAGCGCCATGGACGGCTACGCCCTGCGCCTGGCCGAGCGCTCCCCCGAGGGCCTGCCGGTGACGCTGCGCGTGCCCGCCGGGGCCGGCGTGCTGAGGCTGCCGCCCGGCGGCTGCGCGCGGATCTTCACCGGCGCGCCGGTGCCGCTGGGCGCCGATGCCGTGGTGCCTCAGGAGCGGGTGAGCCTCGATGAGCGGGGGCGGGTTCACATCGAGGGCGAGCTCACCGAGGGGGCCAATATCCGCCGCCGCGGCGAGGAGACCCGGGCGGGCGAGCTCTTGCTGCCGGCCGGGGCGCGTCTCGACGCGGCGGCCATCGCCCTGCTGGCCAGCCATGGCATCGCCGAGGTGGCGGTGGTGCGCCGCCTGACTGTCGCCCTGATCTCCACCGGTGACGAGCTGATCGAGCCCGGTGCCAATCGGGTGCCCGGCCAGGTCTACGACAGCAACCGCGCCATGCTGACGGCGCTGCTGGCCCGGGCCGGCTGCGAGGTGCTCGATCTGGGCGTGATCGCGGACACCTCGCTTGACCTGCGTCAGGCCTTTGCCCGGGCTCGCGACGAGGCCGATCTGGTAATGTGTACCGGGGGTGTCTCGGTGGGGGAAGAGGACCATGTTCGCCCGGTGGTGGAGCGCCTGGGCGGCATCGTCTTCCACGGCGTGGCCATGAAGCCGGGCAAGCCCTTCGCCCTCGGTTATCTGGGCGAGTCCCTCGAGGCTGGCACGCCGCTGATCGGCCTGCCGGGCAACCCGGTGGCCTCGCTGGTGGGCTGGCAGCTGCTGGCCCTGCCCTTCGTGCAGGGCCGCCAGGGGCGGACCCCGACGCCGCTGCAGCGCTTTCCCGTCATCGCCGGCTTCACGCGGCGGGGGACCCGGGGGCGACGCGAGCTGCTACGGGTGGTCCTCGACTGGACGTCGGGGGAGCCCGTCGCTCGGCTGGCGGGCGGCCAGGGCTCGCACATGCTGAGCGCGGCGAGCCAGGCCCATGGCTACCTGGTGATGGATGCCAACAAGAACGTGGAGGAAGGCCATGCCTACGGATACTGCCCCGCCGCCCAGTTCCTCGACTGAGCTGCTCTTCAAGCCGCGCCAGCTGCGGGACCTGGTCCGCGGGGTGCCCTGGCTGTCGCACATCGAGGATGACGAGCTGGAGGCGCTGCTCCAGGACAGCGAGCTGCGCACCCTCAAGACCCGCGAGTGGCTGTTCCGCCAGGAGACGCCGGCCGACTGGCTGCATGTGGTGATCAGCGGGACCGTGCGCCTGGTGCGCAGCGCCGGCGACGGCCGCATGGCCACCATCCGCTGCGTGGAGCGCGGCGGCACCCTGGGGGAGCTGAGCATGGTCTCCAGCGCCGGGGTCTACCTCTACTCCTCGGAGGCGCTGCGCCGTACCCATGTGCTGTCGATACCCGCGGCCCGCTGCCGGGAGATCCTCGATCGCCAGCCGGCGTGTCGCGCCGAGTTCATGAGCCGCCTGGCCCTGGAGCTCACCGACCGGCTCGAAGACCTGGCGCTGCTGACCCAGGGGGATGCCATGTCGCGGCTGGTCAGCTACGTGCTGCGCCAGCTGCCCTCGGGGCGCAGCCGCAGCCCGCGGGTGATTCGCCTGACCATTCCCAAGCGCTGGCTGGCGGCCCAGCTCGCCATGACCCCCGAGACCCTGTCGCGGCTGCTGGCCAAGCTGCGCGACAGCGGCGCCATCAACATCGATCGCCAGCGGCTCACCGTGCTCGATGAGCAGAAGCTGCGCGACTTCATGATGACCGACGACTGAGCCCGCCCCTGGCAGGGCCGTCGTCCCGTCCCCCGGAGGCCGACATGTCCCGACCCGCGAGCAAGCCCCGCACCCTGGTCTACTCCTGCTCCGGCTGTTCCGACGTGGCCCAGCTGGCCAACGACGTGGCGCTGCGCCT
The DNA here is from genome assembly GCF_024206005.1 of Halomonas sp. 3H. Lineage (NCBI taxonomy): Bacteria > Pseudomonadati > Pseudomonadota > Gammaproteobacteria > Oceanospirillales > Halomonadaceae > Halomonas > Halomonas sp. 3H. The sequence continues at coordinate 3,703,817 of NZ_CP100360.1, read as the reverse complement.
GGATCACGGCGGCGTGGCCGAGATGTCCTGCATCGCCGGCGTCGGCGGCGGGGTGCCCGGCCTGGTGCGCACCGCCCGCTCGGGGCGCCCCATCGTGGCCATCGACGGCTGCCAGATGCACTGCGCCAGCCACTGCCTAGCCAATGCCGGCGTCACCCCCACCGAGCATGTGAGGCTCTACGAGCGCGGCCTGCGCAAGCGCCGCGGCCAGTTCTATGACGAGGCCACCGTCGCCGAGGTGGCAAGCGACGTGGGCGAGCTGATCGCCCGGCTGCCCATGGACGCCGAGTCCCGAGTGGCGGAGCAGACGACATGAGCGCGCTCGTCGACGGCTTCGGCCGCACCGTCCGCTACCTGCGCCTCTCGGTCACCGACCGCTGCGACTTCCGCTGCGTCTACTGCATGGCCGAGGAGATGACCTTCCTGCCCCGCGCCCAGGTGCTCACCCTGGAGGAGATGGCGACCCTCTGCCGCGCCTTCGTGGAGCTGGGCGTGGAGAAGATCCGCCTCACCGGCGGCGAGCCGCTGGTCAAGCGCGGCATCGAGACCCTGGTGGAGGAGGTCGGCGCCCTGCCGGGGCTGCGCGATTTCGCCATGACCACCAACGGCGCCGGCCTCGCCAGGCACGCCCGGACCCTGCGCGACGGGGGGCTCAAGCGCCTCAATATCAGCCTCGACACCCTGGACCCGGCGCGTTTTCGCGCCCTGACCCGCACCGGTGACCTGGCGAAGGTGATCGACGGCATTCGCGCCGCCCGGGAGGCCGGTTTCGAACGCATCAAGCTCAACGCCGTGATCCTCAAGGGGCGCAACGACGACGAGGTGCTCGACCTGGTCGAGTTCGCCCGCGACGAGGGCGTCGATATCAGCTTTATCGAGGAGATGCCGCTGGGCCAGGCGATCGGCCACGACCGCGCCACCACCTTCTGCGGAAGCGACGAGGTGCGTGCGACCATCGAGACCCGCCACGCCCTGGTGCCCACCACCGAGACGACGCTGGGCCCCTCGCGGTACTACCGCATGGCGGACTCCGAGAGTCGGGTCGGCTTCATCTCGCCCCACAGCCACAACTTCTGCGACGCCTGCAACCGGGTGCGCGTCACCGCCGAGGGCCGGCTGCTGCTGTGTCTCGGCAACGAGCACGCCGTGGATCTGCGCGCCATGCTGCGCCGCCACCCCGGCGACACCGAGCGCCTCAAGGCCACCATCGTCGCCGCCATGACCAGGAAGCCCGAGCGCCACCACTTCACCACCGACGGTGACGTCCAGGTGGTGCGCTTCATGAACATGACCGGCGGCTAGCGGGCCAGGCCAGCGGAGTACGCCGACGGCTGGCCCGCCGATGGCCCCCGCCTGACCACATAGTCGAAACAGCGCTGAAACCTTCCACGGGGAGGCGCTGGCATTCTCGTCTACGTTATGGGAGAAACCCTCTCAGGGCCGATGCCCATCAAACGCTTGAACGAGGAACAACAAGATGCTCAGGAAGACACTGCTTGCCGGGGCCGTGGCCGCCGCCATGGTCGCCTCCGCCGCCCACGCCGAGACCCTGCGCTGGACCCGCTCCGCCGACGGCCTGACCCTGGACCCCCACTCCCAGAACGAGGGGCCGACCCACGCGCTGAACCACCAGATCTTCGACACCCTGGTCTATCAGGACATGGACGTGGAGTACCAGCCGGGGCTGGCCACCGAGTGGTACGTGCACGAGGATGACCCCCACGTCTGGGTGTTCAAGATCCGCGAGGGGGTGACCTTCCACGAGGGCCAGGCGCTGACCGCCGATGACGTGGTCTTCTCGCTGAACCGGGCCCGCCACGAGAATGCCGACATGCGTGGCCTGCTCACCTCCATCAAGGAGGTGCGCGCCGAGGACGACACCACCGTGCACGTGGAGACCCACGACCCCAACCCGCTGCTGCCCAACAACTTCACCAACCTGTTCATCATGAGCCGCGCCTGGGCCGAGGAGCACGGCGTCGAGGAGCCGCAGAACTATGCCGCCGGCGAGGAGACCTACGCGGTGCGCAACGCCAACGGCACCGGCCCCTTCCGGGTGGTGAGCCGCGAGCCCGACGTGCGTACCGTGCTCGAGCGCAACGACGACTACTGGGGCATCGACCACTACCCCATGGAGATCTCCGAGCTGATCTTCACCCCCATCGAGTCGGCGGCCACTCGCGTGGCGGCGCTGCTCTCCGGCGAGGTGGACCTGCTCCAGGAGACCCCGGTGCAGGATATCGAGCGCCTGGGCAACGCCCCGGGCCTCAAGAACGAGCAGGGCGCCGAGAACCGCACCATCTTCCTGGGCATGGACCTGGGGTCCGCCGAGCTGCGCACCGCCGACACCGACGATAACCCCTTCGCCGACCGCCGCGTGCGCGAGGCCATCGACCTCGCCGTGGATCAGAGCACCATCCAGGTGGCGGTGATGCGCGGCAACTCCGAGCCCGCCGGGATGATCGCGCCGCCCTTCGTCAACGGCTACTCCGAGGAGCTCGACGTGGTGCTGCCGGCCGACATCGGCCGTGCCCAGGAGCTGATGGCGGAGGCCGGCTACGGCGACGGCTTCCGCGTCACCCTGCAGTGCCCCAACGACCGCTACGTCAACGACGAACAGATCTGCCAGGCGGTTGTCAGCATGCTGGCGCGCATCGGCATCACCGTGGATCTGGTGGCCCAGACCCGCTCGCTGCACTTCGCCGAGCTGGCCCGGGAGGAGTACGACTTCTACATGCTCGGCTGGGGCGTGCCGACCATGGACTCCGAGTATGTCTTCAACTACCTCTACCACACCAAGGCCGGCGACCGCGGCAGCTGGAACTTCACCGGCTACTCCGACGAGCGGGTCGACGAGCTGACCGTGGCCATGGGCCAGGAGACCGACATCGAGGCGCGCAACGCCATGATCGAGGAGGCGTGGCAGATCGTGCACGACGAGATCGTCTACATCCCGATCCACCACCAGATGCTCACCTGGTCGATGCGCGACGATATCGACTTCAAGGTGCAGAGCGAGAATACCCCGCACTTCAAGTACCTGAAGTTCAACGACTGATTCGTTGGTAACGCCCAAGCCCCCCGGCCGCCACAAGCGGCCGGGGGGCACAACGTTGTGGTAATCCCATGCTCGCTTTCCTGATCCAGCGCGTGCTGCAGGCCATCTTCGTGATGTTCGTGGTCGCGCTCATCTCCTTCTCGCTGTTCCACTATGTGGGCGACCCGGTGCTCAACATGCTCGGCCAGGAGGCCACCGAGGCCGACCGCGCCGCGCTGCGCGCCCAGCTCGGGCTCGACCAGCCGGTGGTGGTGCAGTTCTGGCAGTTCATCGTCAATGCCGCCCAGTTCGAGTTCGGCATCTCCTACCGCTCGGCGCGCTCGGTCAGCGACCTGATCCTCGAGCGCCTGCCGGCGACCCTGGAGCTCGCCATCATCTCGGCGATCTTCGCCGTGGTCATGGGTATCGTGCTCGGCATCTACACCGCCATCCAGCGCGGCAACTGGCTGTCGAAGTTCATCATGACCGCCTCTCTGATCGGGGTGTCGCTGCCCACCTTCCTGATCGGCATCCTGCTGATCTACGTCTTCGCCGTGGAACTGGGCTGGCTGCCGGCCTTCGGCCGCGGCCAGGTGGTCGACCTGGGCTGGTGGAACACCGGCCTGCTCACCGGCAGCGGGCTACGCTCGCTGATCCTGCCGGCCATCACTCTCGGACTCTTCCAGCTGACGCTGATCATGCGCCTGGTGCGCGCCGAGATGCTCGAGGTGCTGCGCACCGACTACATCAAGTTCGCCCGGGCCCGGGGGCTGTCTAAGCGGGTGGTCAACCTGCGCCACGCGCTCAAGAACACCCTGATCCCGGTGATCACCATCATCGGCCTGCAGCTCGGCACCATCATCGCCTTCGCCATCATCACCGAGACGGTGTTCCAGTGGCCCGGCGTCGGGGCGCTGTTCATCACCGCGGTGCGCTTCGTCGACGTCCCGGTGATGGCGGCCTACCTGATGATGATTGCCCTGGTGTTCGTGGTCATCAATCTGGTGGTGGACCTGCTCTACTACGCGGTCGACCCGCGCCTGCGGGTGCAGGGAGGTGCCAAATGAGCCAGGACGTGCAACGAACCGACGGCTCGCCCGCTGTAGCGAAGCCGCCGGGGGCCCTGCGAACCTTCCTGGCCAGCGACATCGTCTACTCCTGGAAGCGCCAGCCGGTGGTGATACTCGCCACCCTGGTGACCCTGACGATGTTCGCCGGCGCCCTGTTCGCCCCCTGGATCGCGCCGCAGAACCCCTTCGATCCGCGCCAGCTGGAGCTGATCGACGCCTTCAGCCCGCCGCTGACCACCTCGGACTTCACCGGCAACTTCTACCTGCTGGGCAGCGACAGCCAGGGCCGAGACGTCTTCTCGGCGATCCTCTACGGCTCGCGCATCTCGCTGCTGGTGGGCTTCGCCGCGGTGCTCTTCGCCCTGGCGCTGGGCACCGCCCTGGGCCTGATGGCGGGGTTCCGCGGCGGCTGGCGGGATGCCCTGATCATGCGCATCGCCGATGTCCAGCTCACCTTCCCGTCGATCCTGATGGCGCTGCTGATCTTCGGCGTGATCCGCGGCTTCCTGCCGCGCTCCATGCACGCCGAGGTGGCGATCATCGTGCTGATCGTGGCCATCGGGCTCTCCGACTGGGTGCAGTACGCCCGGGCGGTGCGCGGGGCGACCATGGTGGAGAAGGGCAAGGAGTACGTGCAGGCGGCCCGGGTGATCGGCCTGCCGGACCACCGCATCCTCTTCCAGCACATCCTGCCCAACGTGATGCGCCCGGTGCTGGTGATCGGCACCATCGGGCTGGCGCTGGCGATCATCGCCGAGGCCACGCTGTCGTTCCTGGGGGTCGGCATGCCGGCCACCCAGCCGAGCCTGGGGACCCTGATCCGGGTCGGCCAGGACTACATGTTCTCGGGAGAGTGGTGGATCCTGCTCTTCCCCGGGGTGGCGCTGCTGCTGCTGGCGCTCTCCGTCAACCTGCTGGGAGACTGGTTGCGTGATGTCCTCAACCCCAAGCTCCGATAGACAAGGCCCTGCCGATGCCGCCATGGGCCACAAGCCCGACGGCGAGCGGGAGCCCGTGCTCAGCGTGCGCCGCCTGCGGGTGGAGTTCCCCACTCGCCACGCCACCCTGGTGGCCCTGGACGATGTCTCCTTCGATATCGCCCCGGGCGAGGTGCTCGGCGTGGTGGGAGAGTCCGGCGCCGGCAAGTCGATGACCGGCAACGCCGTCATCCGGCTGCTGGAGCCCCCGGGCCATATCGCCGGCGGCGAGATTCGCCTGATGGGGCGGCGCATCGACGATCTCGCCGAGGAGGACTTCGTGCCCCTGCGCGGCCGCCATATCGGCATGATCTTCCAGGACCCGCTGACCAGCCTCAACCCGCTCTTCTCCATCGGCGACCAGCTGGTGGAGACCCTCCGCGCCCACCTGCCCATGAACGAGAAGCAGGCCCGCGCCCGGGCGCTGGAGCTGCTCACCGAGGTTGGCATCCCCGCCCCGGAGACGCGGCTGGACAGCTACCCCCACCAGTTCTCCGGCGGCATGCGCCAGCGGGTGGTGATCGCCCTGGCGCTGGCCGCCGAGCCTGAGCTGATCATCGCCGACGAGCCCACCACGGCGCTGGACGTCTCTGTGCAGGCGCAGATCCTCGCCCTGCTCAAGCGGGTCTGCGCCGAGCGCGGTGCGGCGGTGATGCTGGTCACCCACGACATGGGGGTGATCGCCGAGACCGCCGACCGCGTGGCCGTGATGTACGCCGGGCGGCTGATCGAGATCGGCCCGGTGAAGGAGGTGATCGGCCATCCCCGGCACCCCTATACCGAGGGGCTGATGGCCTCCATCCCGGGCCTGGCCGAGCGCCGCGAGCGGCTCTACCAGATCGAGGGTGCCATGCCACGCCTGGCGGCGATCCCGCCGGGCTGCGCCTTCAACCCGCGCTGCCCCCACGCCGCCGAGCGCTGCCGTACCGAGCGCCCCGAGCTGCTGCCGGCCGGTGGCAGCCGGGCCGCCTGCTGGCTGCACGATCCCGACAACCCGCTGCCGCGCCGCGCATCGGCGGGTGACACGCAGGAGGTGGCCCGATGAGCCAGATTCAACCCGCCCAGTCCGGGCCGACTCGGACCGCCGAGAGCGGCGAGGTGCTGCTCGAGGCCAGCGACCTGGCGCGCCACTTCGATGTTTCCCGCCCCTGGCTCAACCGGGTGCTGGAGCGCGCCGAGAAGCTGACGCTCAAGGCTGTGGACGGGGTGAGCTTCACCATCCGTCGCGGCGAGACCGTCGCCCTGGTGGGGGAGTCGGGCTGCGGCAAGTCCACGGTGGCGCGGCTGATCGTCGGCCTCTACGGCCTGACCCGCGGCCGGCTGGTCTTCGACGGCCAGGAGATCAGCGACCTGGCCGGCCGCTCGGGTCGCCAGGCCGCGGCGATCCGCCAGCGCTTCCAGATGATCTTCCAGGACCCCTACGCCAGCCTCAACCCGCTGTGGCGGGTGGGCACCATCATCGGCGAGCCGCTGCGCTTCTTCCGCCCCGAGATGGGCGCTACCGACCGCCACCGCCGGGTGGGCGAGCTGCTCGAGCAGGTGGGCATGTCGGCGGCGGATGCGCTGCGCTACCCCCACGAGTTCTCCGGCGGCCAGCGCCAGCGCATCTCCATCGCCCGGGCGCTCGCCAACGAGCCGGAGTTCATGGTCTGCGACGAGCCCACCTCGGCGCTGGACGTCTCGGTACAGGCGCAGATCCTCAACCTGATGAAGGACCTGCAGCAGCAGTACGGGCTCACCTACCTGTTCATCAGCCACGACATGGCGGTGGTGAAGCACATGGCCGACCGCATCGCGGTGATGTACCTGGGGCGCATCGCCGAGATCGCCCCCGCCGACCAGCTGTTCGCCACGCCGCACCACCCCTACTCGCGGATGCTGCTGGCGGCGGTGCCGTCGCTGGAGGGCGAGGGCCGCGAGCGCACCACGATCGAGGGGGAGGTGCCAAACCCGGTGCACCCGCCCTCCGGCTGCGCCTTCCATCCGCGCTGCCCCCATGCGAACGCGCGCTGCAAGGCCGAGGTGCCGGCGCTGATCGCCAGGAGTGACGGCAGCGAGGTGGCCTGCCACGCGGTGGAGGAGGGGCGCATCGGGTGAGGGGGGCGACATGATGGCGCTGCTGGAGGCGCTCTCGCCGCTCTCCGGGGGTGTCAACGGCGTGCTGGTGCTGGTCTCGGTGCTGACCTCGGCGGTGACCGCCGCAGTGGGCGTGGGCGGCGGGCTGCTGATGATCATGGCCATGGCCCAGGTGATGCCGGCGGCGGCGCTGATCCCGGTGCATGGCTTAGGAGGACCATAACCATATTGTTCATGCTGTATATGCTTGTGGCTGGCGAGGTTCAGGTATATCTAGGCTTTGGGAGCTACAGGTACGTGTATGGTTCGGGATGACTGAAATCCGCGAGCCATGGAACAAAGGCAAACTGGTCGGTTAGAAAGTGCCAGTTCGACTTAAAGTCATTTGATCCATACGTGTTCGGAAAAATTGTCCGGGAAAACACACGATCTATCGCAATTTAATCTAGCGATAGATAGCAGGCTGCGGGCCTGTGATCTGGCTACTCTGCTTTTTCGTGATATGGCTCGTGGTGACTGAGTATCGCCAGGAGCCATTGTCATGTAGCAGAAGGCATAGCGACCAGTGCAGTTTAAGACCGCCGATCTTTCAGGGGCTTATGGAGCCTCCCCAATGCTCAAGGAGCATATCGATAAACAGCTGGGCTGTGCTGGAAATGCTGTGCGAATTACTTCTCACCAGACCGATGGTGCGCTGAATGTGTGGTTCAGGAAGCTCACGTGAACTCAGGATGTCATGGTCGGGGCCAGGCATTGTCATTTTGGGCAGGATCGCCACTCCAAGACCAGATTCAACAAGACCAAGCGAAGTGGAAAGGTGCTGGACTTCGTAGAAGCTATTCAGCCGAATTCCCTCTGCCGAGAGGGTGTTGTCCAGTAGCATCCGATTGCCACTGTCTCGACTCACGGTGATCAACCTGACCTGTTCGAGGTCTGACCATACGATTCGGTCTTTATCCGCCAGAGGATGGTCGGAACGTAGCGCCAGAACAAAGGGGTCTCGCAATAGTGGTGTGAAGGAGACTTCCGGGCTCTGTGCACTGAACATGTTGATGCCGAAGTCGGCCTCGCCGCTGATCACCTTTTCCAAACCTTCCTTGGCACTCACATCGAGGATCCTGATGCGGATCCCTGGCCATGCCTCGCTGAACCCGCGGATCACACTAGGGAGGAAATAGAACGCCGCAGTGGGAATGCAGGCAATGGTGACCGTGCCCTTCTGGTGCGTGGCCAACTCACGGATCCCCAGGATCGACGATTCGTACTCCTCGATCATGCGTCTCGCGCGGGGAAGGAAGTCCGTGCCGATGGGGGTCAGCCGTGTCCGTCGGGTGGTGCGTTCCAGCAGCTCGACCTCTAGGAGTTCCTCGAGCTTCTGAATGCGGCGAGAAAGCGCTGGCTGAGAGAGGTGCAGACGTTGCGCGGCCTCGTGGAAGGAGCCCAGCTCTGCGACCTGAATAAAGGCTTGCAGATCAAGAAATTCTAGCCGATGTTGCATATCCGCACTCTTGCATGGAGTAGTAACGATTAATGATTATAGCGCATTAATGCGATTTACGCATTTATGGAGGTCTTTATTTGCATTTGAAGCATTAGTTGGCCGCTGACATGCTCACATCACGACTTCCCAACGCGATGTGGCATGACGATGATGAACAGCATTCCCTGCATGATCATGCGCGGCGGCACCTCCCGAGGCCCCGTCCTGCGCATGAGAGACCTTCCCGACAGCCAGGAAGCGCAAGCCGAGATCCTGCTTAATCTCATGGGGTCGGGCCACGCTCTCCAGATAGATGGCATCGGGGGAGGGGATCCGCTGACTAGCAAGGTAGCCATCGTGGAGCACTCCTCCCATCCCGAGGCGGATGTCGACTACCTGTTCGCGCAGGTCGATGTGCTCAACCGGCGCGTCGACTTCAATCCGAATTGCGGCAACATGCTTTCCGCCGTGGGGCCTTATGCACTTGAAACGGGGCTGGTGGAGCCTCAAGAAGGGACCACCGTCGTGCGTGTTCGCAACCTCAACACCCAGCGCTTGATCGAATGTCATGTGCCGACGCCGGGCCGCCAGGTCTCATATGAGGGCAGTACGTCCATCAGCGGCGTGCCCGGAAGTGCCGCCGGCATCCAGCTCAGCTTCCTGGATATCATGGGGTCCAAGACCGGCTCATTGCTGCCGACCGGAAAGGCGTGCGACTCGATCGAAGGTGTCGACGTCACCTGTCTCGACGCGGCAACGCCGATCATCATGCTCGACGCCGCAGACCTCGGCCTGAGAGGCGATGAATCCCCCGCCGAGCTGGATGCCAATAGCGTGCTGCTCGAGCGGCTCGAAAGCATTCGCCTCAAGGCAGGTCTATGCATGGGGCTTGGCGATGTCCGCAACAGTGTACTGCCCAAGCCGGTGCTGGTCTCTACGGCGTGTGACCGTGCAAGCACCCTGAGTACGCGGTATTTCGTCCCCCATCGCTGCCACAAGGCAATCGCTGTCACCGGTGCCATTGCCGTCGCCTCGGCGGTCAGCGTTCCCGGCACCATCGCCCACCGCATCGCAGTAGAAAGCGGGCGGATGTCCGCAGGAGAGTGTCTGGCACATGTGCGACTGGAGCATCCCTCCGGTTTCATCGACCTCGACGTCGAGCACCGCCAAGGCAATGCCAGCGATATCGCGCGCGTGTCACTGATTCGTACCGCCAGGAAGATCATGAGTGGCACGATCTTCTACACCGCTTCCACACCACCCGGTGAGACAATGCCTGCCTTGCAGGCCAGCTGATCATCGCGACCATCGGGTGCTTAGCCACCCGCTAATGACAACAGCCCAGGAGCATGCCATGACCATTCACAAGACAACAACAGCTCGCACTTCGCTCGGTCGCCTGAAAAAGGCCGCCGCCCTCGGCCTGGCGATCGCCGGGTTCGGACTGGCGGCCACCGCATCCGTACAGGCACAGGACGTGGAGGTGCCCGGAACCATCAAGTGGACCATTCCCTTCGGCGTCGGCGGCGGCACCGATGTCTGGGCCCGCTTCTTCGCACCCTGGTTCAGCGAGCATATTCCAAGCCAGCCTGGCTTCATGATCGACAATGTGCCGGGCGGTGGCTCCATCAACGGCGCCAACATCTTTGCCATGCGCGCCAAGAGCGACGGTAGCGACTGGCTGGGCACCTCCGCTTCGACCCAGTATCCCGCCATGCTCGGGGACAGGCGGGTACGCTACGACTACGCTGACTGGACACCGATCCTGGCCACCCCGACCGGCGGTGTCGTCTATGCCCAACCCAGCCTGGGTGAGGACCCTGAGAGCGCCCTCTCCGGCCTGCTGGAGCAGTCGGTCAAGCTGGCGATCCAGAGCCACACCGGCCTCGAGCTGCCGGTACTGATCGCCCTTGACATGCTGGGTGTCGAGGTTCAGGCCGTCTCCGGCATGCGTGGCCGTGGCGAGGGTCGCCTGGCCTTCGAGCGCGGCGAAGCGGAAATCGACTTCCAGACCACCTCCGCCTACCTGAGTAGCGTGGCTCCTCTGGTGGAGTCGGGCCGCGCCGTCCCGCTCTTCTCGCTCGGCGTGCTGAATGACGAAGGGCAGATCGTACGCGACCCGGCGTTCCCCGACCTTCCCACCTTCAGCGAAGTCTATGAGAACCTCAACGGCGAGGCCCCGAGCGGTACCGCCAACGAGGCCTTCCGGAAGTTCTTCGCCTCGGGCTTCACGCTCCAGAAGCTGATCATGGTGCCCAAGGACACCCCCGAGGCGCTCGTCGAGACCTACCGGGAAGCGGCCCTCGAGTTCGTCGACACCGAGGAGTTCAAGCAGGAGGCCGACGCCCAGCTGGGTCCCTACACCCCGATCGTTGGCGATATCGTCCAGCAACATCTCGAGGACGCCATGTCGCTGGATGACGATCTTCGCGAGTGGCTCGCGGACTGGCTCGAAACGAAGCACGGCGCCCGCATCTGACGCGTGAGAACGGGCATCGGCCCCTTGGCAACAAGGGCCGATGCCTTCGGGCTCAACTCACCGCACAACACGAGAGCCACCTCCCATGTTCGATATCCTCCTCTCCAGTCTGGGGCAGTTGTTCACCCTGCAGCATCTGCTCTACATGGTCCTTGGCGTGCTGGTCGGCCTGGTGGTCGGGATCATTCCCGGCCTCGGCGGCATCGCGGGAATGGCGCTGCTGCTGCCCTTCCTCTACGGCATGGAGCCGAGCGTCGCCCTCGGCATGCTGATGGGCCTGGTCGCCGTGATTCCCACCGGCGATACCTTCGCTTCCGTGCTGCTGGGCATTCCCGGCTCCAGCGCCTCCCAGGCCACCGTCATCGACGGCTTCTCCCTGGCCAAGCGCGGCCAGGCGGCACGGGCCCTTTCCAGTGCCTTCCTCGCCTCGATGATCGGCGGCCTGATCGGTGCCGCCGTGCTGACCGGGTTCATCCTGATCGCCCGGCCGGTGGTACTGTCGTTCTCTTCCTCCGAGCTCTTCATGCTGACCCTGCTCGGGCTGTCGATGGTGGCGGTACTCTCCGGACGCGACCTGCTCAAGGGACTCGCCGCCTGCGGCCTGGGCCTGTTGGTCGGCACCATCGGCATGGCGCCCGCCACCGGGGAGTTCCGTCTCAACTTCGACATCGACTATCTCTTCGATGGCCTGCCGCTGGTGGTGATCGGCCTGGGGATCTTCGCACTCCCCGAGATCATCGATCTGCTGGTCAAGCGCGGCGCCATCGCTGGAGAGCCCACCCGGCTTGGAAAGGGATGGAAGCAGGGCATCCAGGATGTCGGCAAGAATCGTGGACTCGTGGCACGCTGCGCGGGCATCGGTAGCCTGCTGGGCACGATTCCAGGCCTCGCCGGTTCGGTGGTGGACTGGATGACCTATGGCCATGCCGTGCAGAGCGCCAAGGACAAGTCCCAGTTTGGCCAGGGTGACATCCGCGGGGTCATCGCTCCGGAAGCCGCCAACAATGCCTGTGCCTCGGGTGCCATGGTGCCCACCCTGCTGTTCGGCGTGCCCGGCTCGGGCACCGCCGCCGTCTTCCTCGGAGGCCTGCTGCTGCTCGGCCTGCAGCCCGGCGTCAGCATGATCGAGACCAATCTCGACCTGACCTACACCATCATCTGGTCGCTGGCCCTGGCCAACATCCTCGGTGCGGCGTTCTGCCTGGGCCTGGCCCGCCCGGTCGCTAGCCTGACCCGAGTGCCCTTCGTCATCCTGGCGCCCCTAATCACGGTGCTGATCATGTTCGCCGCCTTCCAGGCCACTCGCTCCCCGGGGGACCTCTTGGCCCTCGGTGCGATCGGGGTCCTCGGCGTCCTGTTCAAGCAGGCCGGCTGGTCACGTCCCGCTTTCCTGATCGGCTTCGTGTTGGCCCCTGGTGCTGAAACCTACTTCTATCAGGCCGTGCAGTTCCAGGGCAGCGATGCCTTCCTGCGCCCGGGTGTGCTGATCATCGGCGCCATGATCCTCGCCGCCCTGTTCTTGCCCATGTTTCGGCAGCTGTGGCGCAAGCTGCGGTCGACCGATACCGAGCAAGCGCCTGCGGCTGGTGCCGGAGCAGCCCCTGCGGCCGGCAGCAGGCCCATCAGCATTGGTGGCATCGACCTGGTGATCTTTGCCGCTCTGCTGGGCATGGCCATCTTTGGTTGGTTCCACCTTGCCGATCTCAGCTTGCTCGGTGGCCTCATGCCCCGCCTGGCCCTGGCGATCATGGGCATCGCCTGTCTGCTGGAGATCCTGCGCAGCCTGGTCCGTAAGCCAACCTGGCAACGCCAGCCTCTGCTTCAGCAAGTCGTCTGGTTAGTAGGCTTCTTCGCCCTGGTTGGCGCGATCCTGATGCTCGGCCTCATCACCACCGCGACGCTGTTCTGCCTGACCTTTCTGATGTTCATCGCACGTCTCAAGCCCTGGGTCGCGGTAGGCATGGCGCTGGGGGTCACGGTCTTCCTCGTCGGGATGGCCGAGCTCCTGACCTTGACCTACCCAAGCGGACTGATCGATGCCTGGGTGTTTGGCTGAGCCACTCCTGTCATGCACGACCATCGGTCCGGTGGCCATTAGGGTCGCCGGCCCATGCAACGAAAGGAGAACCCTATGAGCAACGCACCCTTATCGGATACCCTGCAGACCCTGGAAGCCGGCGGTCGCACCTACCATTACTTCAGTCTGCCCAAGGCCGCCGAGGCGCTGGGCAGCATCGAGCGGCTGCCCAAGACGCTCAAGATCCTGCTCGAGAACCAGCTGCGCTTCGCCGATGACGACAGCGTCTCCCGGGAGGACATGCAGGCGCTGGTGGACTGGCAGCGGGAGGCGCGCTCCGACCGCGAGATCGGCTACCGCCCGGCCCGGGTGCTGATGCAGGACTTCACCGGGGTGCCCGGTGTCGTCGACCTGGCCTCCATGCGGGCGGCGGTGGAGCGCCTCGGCGAGGACCCCGCCCGCATCAACCCGCTCTCGCCGGTGGACCTGGTCATCGACCACTCGGTGATGGTCGACAAGTTCGGCAATGCCTCGGCCTTCAAGGACAACGTCGCCATCGAGATGGAGCGCAACCGAGAGCGCTACGAGTTCCTGCGCTGGGGCCAGAAGGCCTTTGACAACTTCCGCGTGGTGCCGCCGGGCACCGGCATCTGCCACCAGGTCAACCTGGAGTACCTGGGCAAGACGGTCTGGACGAAGGAGGAGGACGGCAGGACCGTCGCTTACCCCGACACCCTGGTGGGCACCGACTCCCACACCACCATGATCAACGGCCTGGGCGTGCTCGGCTGGGGCGTGGGCGGCATCGAGGCAGAGGCCGCCATGCTCGGCCAGCCGGTCTCGATGCTGATCCCCGAGGTGATCGGCTTCAAGCTCACCGGCAAGCTGCGCGAGGGCATCACCGCCACCGACCTGGTGCTGACGGTGACCGAGATGCTGCGCAAGAAGGGCGTGGTGGGCAAGTTCGTCGAGTTCTACGGCGACGGCCTCGAGGACCTGCCGCTGGCCGACCGGGCCACCATCGCCAACATGGCCCCGGAGTATGGCGCCACCTGCGGCTTCTTCCCGGTGGACGAGGAGACCCTCAACTACCTGCGCCTGACCGGCCGCGACGACGCCCAGGTCGCCCTGGTGGAGGCCTACAGCAAGGCCCAGGGCCTGTGGCGCGAGGCCGGCGCCGAGCCGGTGTTCAGCGATACCCTGCACCTCGACATGGGCGAGGTCGAGGCCAGCCTGGCGGGCCCCAAGCGGCCCCAGGACCGCGTCGCCCTGGGCGACATGCGGGCCGCCTTCGAGAAGGTCATGGAAGAGGACGGCAAGCCGCTCTCCTCCACCGAGCGCACCGTGGAGAAGGGCAAGCTGATGTCCGAGGGCGGCCAGACCGCGGTGGGCGTCGAACGCAGCTATGACCTTCCTGACTACGAGCACGCCGACAGCCAGGCCGTGGACCTGGACGGCAAGCAGTTCCAGCTCGACCCGGGGGCGGTCGTGATCGCCGCCATCACCTCCTGCACCAACACCTCCAACCCCAGCGTGATGATGGCGGCCGGCCTGGTGGCCCGCAAGGCCCTGGAGAGGGGGCTCTCGACCCAGCCCTGGGTGAAGACCTCCCTGGCACCGGGCTCCAAGGTGGTGACCGACTACCTCAACGCCGGCGGCTTCAGCGAGGACCTCGACGCCCTAGGGTTCCAGCTGGTCGGCTACGGCTGCACCACCTGCATCGGCAACTCCGGCCCGCTGCCCGGCCCCATCGAGAAGGCGATCGAGGCTGCCGACCTCACCGTGGCCTCGGTGCTCTCCGGCAACCGCAACTTCGAGGGCCGCGTCCACCCGCTGGTCAAGACCAACTGGCTGGCCTCGCCGCCGCTGGTGGTGGCCTACGCCCTGGCCGGCAACGTGCGCTGCGATCTGACGAAGGACCCCATCGGCACCGGCAAGGACGGCGAGCCGGTCTACCTCAAGGACATCTGGCCCAGCCAGGCGGAGATCGCCGAGGCGGTGGCCAAGGTCGATACCCAGATGTTCTCGAAGGAGTACGCCGAGGTATTCGATGGCGACGACGTCTGGAAGGCCATCGACGTGCCGCAGAGCAAGGTCTACGAATGGTCCGAGGCCTCCACCTACATCCAGCACCCGCCCTTCTTCGAGGGCATGGGGCGGACGCCCGACGCCATCGAGGACGTGAAGGAGGCCCGGATCCTGGCGATGCTCGGCGACTCGGTGACCACCGACCATATCTCGCCGGCCGGCAGCATCAAGCCCGACAGCCCCGCCGGGCGCTACCTGCAGGAGCGCGGCGTCAAGCCGGTGGACTTCAACTCCTACGGGTCACGGCGCGGCAACCACGAGATCATGATGCGTGGCACCTTCGCCAACGTGCGTATCCGTAACGAGATGCTCGACGGCGTGGTGGGCGGCGAGACCCGCCACGTGCCTTCCGGCGAGCAGATGGCGATCTACGACGCCGCCATGCGCTACCAGGAAGAGGGCACGCCGCTGGTGGTTGTCGCCGGCAAGGAGTACGGCACCGGCTCCAGCCGCGACTGGGCCGCCAAGGGCACCCGCCTGCTCGGCGTGCGCGCGGTGATCGCCGAGTCCTACGAGCGCATCCACCGCTCCAACCTGATCGGCATGGGCGTGGTGCCGCTGCAGTTCCCCGAGGGGGAGAGCCGCCAGACCCTGGGCCTGACCGGCGACGAGCAGATCTCCATCGAGGGGCTCGGCGAGCTCTCCCCGGGCGGCCAGGTGAGAGTCACCGTCAGGAGCGACAAGGGCGAGAAGCACATCGACGCCCTCTGCCGCATCGACACCGCCAACGAGCTGGAGTACTACCGCCATGGCGGCATCCTCCACTATGTGCTGCGCAAGATGATCGGAGTTGTTTAATAGGGGGAGCTCCACAGTGTTGATGTGAAACTTAGGGAGTTTTCAGTTTGTTGTAAGCTAGGAGCGATGTTTTTTCTATGCCCATATGGCTCCTGGCTTTTCAAAAGTAGTGATGGTGTGCTGAGTTAGATTTTTTCAAGAATCTAAGGGACCAAGGCTCCTGATGCGGTGCCCTTGGGAGAGAAAGGTTTGCTTAAATTCTAACTATTAGTATTTTGGAGGTGCTTGAGGAAGAAAATATTTTAGTAAATGAATAGAAGTGGCTGCGAACTTTGTGGATTACATAAGAATTGAGGGACTAGGTATGACTGATGCTTTTAAAAAAACAGTTGCCATTGTTGGTGCAAGTGTTGTGGGGGTGGGTGTGGTTAATGCAGATCCCACTAAAGATTTTGAGGTTAGCCCTTATGGGCAAATTAACTTAGGGTATATGCATGGTGATACTGGGCTCGGCTCAGAAGGCTACATTGTAGATAATGCTAATAGTGCAAGCAGGGTAGGTGCTAGGTTAAGGGGTAGTTTAGATAGTCAGGATATTGTGATTGGTGCGCATGTTGAACTTGGCTATGTGCAAAATCCCTCAAGTGCAGTGAGTCCTGAGAATAAAAATATTAGTGGAGAGTTTAAGGACCGTCACCTCAATGTGTTTTTGGAAGGCGCGGCAGGCCGTTTCTCACTTGGTCAGGGTGATGGCGCGGCAAATGGGAATATTGAAGCAGATTTGTCCGGAACTAACGTTGTTTCTTTTGCCAATCTTCCTCTGGTTGGTGGGGGGTTGCCATTTGTTAATAAAGAAACTACAGAAGAGATTGCTCTTAGAAGTTCTGTCAGTGATCAAGACTTTGAGAGTAGGTACTCTAGGTTGAGATATGATGCTCCTTCATTAGGCCCCGTTGACTTGTCTATTAGCCAGGGTGTTAAGAGTAATTCTGATGTCACTGAGCTCGGTGGGCGTGTCTCATTACCTTTGGCGGGGCGGGTTGTTGCCAGGCTAGGCTTTTCAACCAAGGATGTGGGTGAAGCATCTGGAGATGTGGAAACTATTGGCGGGTCAATCTCGTGGCTTCACACGAGCGGTTTCAATCTGACGGGGGCTTATTCGAATCGGACTGATGGCAACGCCGTGTCACCAGATTCAGAGTTTTATTGGGCGAAAGTGGGCTATAGGTTTAATGGAGAGCATGCATTTGATGTCCACTATGCGGAAACAAAAGATTTAAGGCTAAAAGGGGATCAGGCCGAGACTGTCGGTGTTGGGTATGTTTATGAGCCAGCTCAATGGCTTGATATTTATGCGGGTTATAGGCGTCATTCTTTATCTGGCGTTGGTGCCGAATATAGCAATGTTAATGTTGCTATGTTGGGGTCGCGTATTAAGTTCTAGAGGCTTGGTGTCTGTTTTGACCGTTTGTTGCGGCCTTATACAGGCCGCTTTTTTGTGGTGCGCCAGGCATGGCGCGCAGCGCCGATCAGACGCTATCCGGTCCGCCGTGGTGGTTGGCTGGGTGACTTGGGGGTGAAAGCCCCCTGCGGACCCTGATGGCGGGAACCGTTAGCTGAACAGCAAGGGTGTCCGTCGAGAGGCAGAATCTGAAGGAAGCTGCAGGCAAACTCCTAGCCAACGAGCAGGAACCGAACATGAGGCAGTCACATCTGGGTGTCAATATCACCGAAGGTTGTCCTGATTTCATCAATTCAGATTGTCCGGTTTTCATCAGTCTGAACTCAATGGTACCGGGAAGGCACGGACACCACCGAGTGCGAACGAATCAAGGCGCTGGAACGTGAGAATTGCGAGTTAAAGAAGACCAATGAAACCCTGCGCAAGTCTTCCGCATATTTTTGCTCAGGCAAAGCTCGACCTGCGTGTCAAGTGGTGCTCGGCTTCATCGACAATCACCGGGAGCCGTACCGATTCAACCTGTCGCATCCTAACGGTCGCCCAGTAGACGTAGTACGAACACTTGGCTCGAGAGGTCCAGCCCGATCAAGTGTACCCTCGTCCAACATGACCTCTGGCTGAGAGAGAAGTGCTGTATTATGAGAAGCAGGGCAAATTTAAGCGCTGATGTCGGCCTTAGCACGATTTCCTCGTTGCCGAGGCCTTGTTATGGAGTGATGTGAAATTGAAGGTGCTGTTGACGGCATGGTTGGGGGCACTAGGCCGATTCCTGCCCACCCTAATCCTAGGGCTTTTCGGGGGTGGCGTGGCTTACTGGGCTCAGCTGCCGCTCCCATGGTTGCTTGGTGCCATGATCACCACGACGGCCGCGTCCCTGGCGGGCGTTCCGCTGAAATCCCCCCGCACAGGGCGCAAGGGGGTGCTGGTCGTCATCGGCGTCATGCTGGGTTCAGCATTTACACCGGATATGACCGGTGAGGCGGTGCTGTGGGGTACCAGCCTTGCCATCATGCTGATCGCCACGGCAGTGATGATGGCTTTCTCGGTATGGTTCTCCTGCCGTGTGGCGGGGCATTCTTGGGAGACCGCGCTGTACTCGGGTGTGCCAGGTGGAGTTTCCACGGTGACGGTGATGGCGCTCTCTTCAGGGGCTGACCTTCGGATCATCGGCATCACTCATGCTGTTCGCATCCTGGTCCTTCTGATAGCCATTCCACCCGTGCTGCAGTTCATCGGGCATATCGATATCGGCGGAGCCAGACCGACCTTGTCGCAATGGCTGTGGATGCCGGCACCCGCCGACATCGCGTGGCTGGTGCTAGCGGGGTTAGGCGGCTTGTGGTTGGGTAAACGCCTACACCTGCCCAGTCCGTTGCTATTCGGTCCGGCACTCGCCTCGGCGGCACTACACCTCACTGGCCTTACGCATGCGGCGGTGCCTCCTCTGATAATCGCTCTCGCGCAGGTGGTTATCGGTATCTCGGTAGGCGGCCGCTTTGCCGGTACCCGGCTGGCCGAGGTGGGACATGCGTTACTGATGGCCATTGTGCAGGCTTTAGTGTTGCTGCTACTCGCCATAGCTGCTGCCTGGGTGGGGCATTTACTGACCGGATACTCCGCTGCGGCAGCGCTACTCGCCTACATGCCCGGTGGTGCACCTGAACTTAGTTTGGTGGCACTTAGCCTGGGTATCGATCCTGCCTTTGTCACCACCCACCACCTGCTGCGCATCACACTGCTCGTGTTGCTGCTGCCTTTGCTGCTCAAGCGGGTGGTGTCGAGCACCTAGTAAGGTCGCTACCTTCTCCGCCTGCATGAGTGCCCAGCACCTGACCAAGGCCTTCGTGTTCGGGGTGGCGGGCTTCGTGTTCCGCGACTGGCTGGCGCTGATGCTGGCCATGGTCGCCGCGGGGTTCCTCGGCACCTGGCTGGGCCTGCGCCTGCTGCACCGGCTCTCGGAGCAGCGCTTCGACACCCTGTTCAAGTGGGCGCTGACCCTGCTGGCGCTGCGCCTGGCCTGGCTGGGGGTGGCGCGCCTGCTGGGCCCGGCGGGCTAGCAAGGAGCGCCCTCACCGGGACGGTTGGCCGGTAGGTCGGCGGCCGGTGAAATGTGAAAGTGCACAAAAGCACGCCTTTTCCTGTTTTAGCGACCTGTACAGCGAGGGATTCCCGTTCATAATGCCTAGTGAGGCAGTGCCGCCCGCGCGGCACGCAGGGGAACGCAGAGGGAACGCAGATGGTGACCGCAACCATAACCACAATCCGGCGCCATGGCATCGGCGCGCTCGCGCTGCTGGCTTGCCTGGCCATCTCCATGGCGGCCGGCACGGCCCAGGCCAATCCGCGCTACGCCGCCATCGTGGTCGATGTCGAGAGCGGCGAGGTGCTGCACGCCGCCAATGCCGACGAGACCCGCTATCCGGCGTCACTGACCAAGATGATGACGCTCTATATGCTCTTCGAGGAACTGGAGAGGGGGAACCTTCAGCTCGATTCGCGGCTGCCGGTCTCCGCCTATGCGGCCTCCAGGCAGGCGTCCAAGCTCTATGTGAAGGCCGGCTCCACCCTTCCCGTGGAGACCGCCATCCAGGCGCTGGTGATCCGTTCCGCCAACGATGTGGCAGTGGTGGTGGCCGAGGCGCTGGGGGGCAGCGAGACGAACTTCGCCCGCATGATGACCGACAAGGCCCGGCAGCTGGGCATGCCCCGGACCACCTTCCGCAATCCCAACGGCCTGCCCGATGCCGGCCAGACCACCACGGCGCGGGACATGGCGACCCTGTCGATCCGCCTGATGCAGGACTTCCCCCAGTATTACCCCTACTTTTCCCAGACCCGCTTCTCCTGGAACGGCCAGACCATCTCCGGCCACAACCGCCTGCTGGACAACTACCCGGGCGCCGACGGCATGAAGACCGGCTTCATCCGCGCCTCGGGCTTCAACGTGGCCACCTCGGCGGTGCGCGACGGCCGTCGCCTGGTCTCGGTGGTGATGGGCGGCTTCACCGCGGCCTCGCGGGATACCCACATGGCCGACCTGCTCGATCGGGGCTTCGTGCGGGCCTCCCTCTACGGGCGCGGCGACTGGGTGGCCCAGGCGGACTTCTCCGGCGACCGCATGAGCCTGCCGGGTGGCACGCCGTCCACCACGCCGGCGCCGCCCGCCAGTCAGCCTGGCGTGCAGCTGGCCAGCCTCCAGGCGCCGGAGCCGCTGCCCTCGGCGCAGCCCGACCTGCCGGAGACCGCCCAGGGCTCGGCCGCCGACCCGATCCGCGACCTGATCGCCCGCAGCGAGCCGGCGGCCGCCGCCCCCGACCGGGCGGTGCACCGCCTAGAGCCGGCGGGGCCGACCGGTGGCTGGGGCGTTCAGGTGGGGGCCTTCAGCGACCCCGACAACGCCCGCAGTCTGGCGAGCCGGGCCGCCGACCGCCTCACCAGCGAGCTTGCTGGGGCCCGGATCGCCGTGGACGAGGCCGGTGGCCCCCAGAAGGTCTTCCGCGCCCGGCTGGTCAACCTCGACGAGAACCAGGCCTACCGCGCCTGCCGCAGCCTGACTCGCGAGGGCATGGACTGCATGGTGGTCAACTTCTAGCCTTGCCGTTCGTCTGCGAACGTTCTAGCCTGAGCCTCATTCCCACCCCGCCGCCCCATCGGGCCGGCGGGGTGGTGCTTTTGGGTCTCGCGTCGAAGCGAAGGGGAGGCATGGCATGTCGGGGTCGTTCAGGGGAATCGGATTCATGTGCCTGGGGGTGCTCTGCCTGGCCATCGGCGACGCCATCGCCAAGTGGCTGGGGGAGGTGCACTCGCCGCTGCAGATCATCTTCTTCCGCACCCTGGTCTCGCTGCCGCTGATCGCCGCCCTGGCCCACTTCGGCGGGGGGCTGCGCAAGCTGCGCACCCGGCGTCCCGGGGTGCACCTGCTGCGCGGGCTGATCTACACCGGCACCATGTTCTGCTTCGTGCTGGGCCTGACCCTGCTGCCCCTGGCCGAGGCCACCGCCATTGCCTTCGTGGCGCCGCTGTTCGTCACCCTGCTCTCGGTGCCGCTGCTGGGCGAACGGATCGAGGGGCCGGTGCTGGCCGCCTCGCTGGTGGGCTTCGCCGGGGTGCTGATCGTGGTGCGCCCGGGCGGCGAGGCCTTCGACCCCGGCGCCCTGGCGCTGGTCGGGGCGGCGCTCTTCTATGCGCTGATGATGATCACCGCGCGCCGCTGGGGGGCCACCGAGCACCTCTGGGCCATGGTCTTCTACATGACCCTGGTGCCCTTCCTGCTGACTGCCCTGGCGCTGCCCTGGGTGTGGCAGACGCCCCACCCCTGGCACTGGCTGGCCTTCCTGGGCTCGGGGCTGTTCGGGGTGGGGGCCACCGCCTTCATCACCCTGGCCTTCCGCCACGCCCCGGCGGCCATCGCCGCGCCCTTCGACTACACCGCCATGCTCTGGGCGGTGCTGCTGGGCTGGTGGTTCTGGGGCGAGATGCCGGATCTCTGGGTCTTCGTGGGCAGTGCGCTGATCATCGGCAGCGGCCTGGCCATCGCCTACCGCGAGGGGCGCACCACCCTAAAGCGTCGCCCCACCTCCTGACGGGGCCCCCGCGGCTCAGCGTCCGGCGAAGAAGGCCCGGGCCGCGGCCTCCGGGTCGGGCCGGCCGCAGATCGCCGAGATCACTGCCAGCCCCTGGGCCCCGGCCTCCCGGGTAGCCGCGACATGCTCCGCCTTGAGCCCGCCGATGGCCACGCCGGGCAGGGGGCTGGCGGCCACCAGGCGGGCCAGCCCCGTGAAGCCCAGCGGCTGGGCGTGGTCGTGCTTGCTGGGGGTGGCGAACACCGGCCCCAGCCCCAGGTAGTCGAGACGTTCGGTATCGAGGCGCGCCATCTGCTCCAGGGTCTGCACCGAGAGGCCCAGCAGCGCCCGCTCGCCCAGCGCCGCGCGGGCGGCCGCGACCTCGCCGTCGTCCTGGCCGATATGCAGGCCATCGGCGCCGCTCTCCACGGCCACCGCCAGGCGGTCGTTGATGATCAACGGCACGCCGCTGCCGGCCAGGGCGGCCTTCAGCCGCCGCGCCTGGTCGATCATCTCCCCGTCGGCGGCGTGCTTGTCACGCAGCTGCACCACCGTCACTCCGCCGCGCACCGCGGCCACCACGGTGTCGACCAGGCCGCGGCCGGCGCACAGGCCCGGATCGGTGACGAGATAGAGGGAGAGGTCAAGTCGCATCGGTCATCTCCAGGTGCAGGCGGGGCCCCAGGGTCTCGCCCTCCAGGGCATGCAGGGCGTCGAGGAAGGCCACGGCGAAGCTGCCGGGCCCCCGTGCCGTCTCGCCGGCGATCTCGCCGGCCGCGGCGTAGCAGGCCAGGGCGGCGACGGTGGCCGCGAAGGTGTCCTCGGCGCCGGCCACGAAGGCGGCCACCACGCCGGTGAGCGAGCAGCCCAGGGTGGTGACCCTCGGCATCAGCGCATGGCCGCCGTGCACGCGGGCCAGGCGGCGGCCGTCGGTGACGAGGTCCACCTCGCCGGTCACCGCCACCACGCCGCCGGTGCGGCGGGCCAGGCGGACGGCGGCCTGCTCGGCGGCCTCGGCCGGGTCGCTGCTGTCGACGCCGCGCCCGCCGGCGCCGCCGGCCTCCAGGGCGATGATCTCCGAGGCGTTGCCGCGGATCACCGTGGGCAGGCGCTCCAGCAGGCGCACGCCGGTCTCGCGGCGGTAGGCGGTGGCCCCCACCGCCACCGGGTCCAGCACCCAGGGCTTGCCCACCAGGCGAGCCGCCTCGGCGGCCTCGATCATGGCCTCCACCCAGTGGGGCGAGAGGGTGCCGATATTGACCGTCAGGGCGTCGGCGACGGCGGTGAACTCCGCGGCCTCCTCCCGGGCATGGACCATGGCCGGCGAGGCGCCGATGGCCAGCAGCACGTTGGCCATGGTGTTCATGGCCACCAGGTTGGTGATGTTGTGGATCAGCGGGCTGCGTTCGCGCACCCGCGCCAGGTGGGCGGCGGGGTCGATCGAGGGAAACGTCGTGTGGGACATGCGGCCTCCCGGGCGCGGGAGGTGCAGGCAGGCGCCAGGGCCGGGACCGCACGACTCCCTACGCCGGCATTATCCGGGTCAGGTTCCAAGGGTGCCTCTCAGCCGCGGCGGCTCTGCCCCGCGGCGCCCCTGTCGTCAGGTCCACACTATCCCCGGCCGCCGCGTCGCTGTAAAGGCCCGGGGCCGGCCGATGCCTGCCATCGGGACGCCCCCCCTCCCTCAGTCGGTCCGGTCGAGCCAGCGCCGCGCCACGGCGCGGGCGTGGGACAGCTCGCGACACCAGGTCAGCCGGCCGGCGGTCTTGCGAAGCCCCGCGCGGCGGAGCTTGACGATGATCCGCGTCGGCAGGCCGACCATTACCAGCCCGACGCCTTCGCGGTGCATCTCCTCGACCAGGGCCTTGAGGGCGACGATCGCCGTGCCGTCCATGCTCGGCACGTCATGCATGTCGAGGATGATGATCCGCACGCGGTGATCCACCAGGTGCAGCGAGGTGAGCGCCTTCTCGGCAGCGCCGAAGAACAGCGGCCCGTCGATATCGTAGAGGGCGACCGCCTCGGGCAGGGCGTCGCTGGCGGCCGGCGATTCGGTGTCGACGCGGCGGGTCTCGGTCAGCAGCGACATGCGCCGGATGAACAGGGCGGCGGCCAGGCCGATGCCCACCGCCACGGCCAGCACCATGTCGAAGAGTACGGTCAGGGTGAAGCAGGTCACCAGGATGGCCACGTCGCCCGGCGGGGCCGACCGCAGGGTATGCAGGAAGTGGCGGGCCTCGCTCATGTTCCAGGCGACGATGAACAGCAGCGCCGCCAGCGCGGCCATCGGCACCAGCCCCAGCAGCCCCGCCAGGGCGACCACCGCCAGCAGCACCACCAGCGCATGCACTACCGCCGCGATCGGCGAACGGGCGCCGCTACGGATATTGGTGGCGGTCCGGGCGATGGCGGCGGTGGCCGTGATGCCGCCGAACAGCGGTGCGACGAGGTTGCCGAGCCCCTGGCCGATCAGCTCGGCGTTGGGGTCGTGCCGGGTACGCGTCAGGCCGTCCGAGACCACCGCGCACAGCAGGGACTCGATGGCCCCCAGCATGGCGATGGCGAACGCCGGTCCCAGCAGGGCGCGAATCAGTGCGAAATCCACCACCAGGGGGTCGCCGTCGGCGCCGGGCAGGCGCCAGGGGGCCACCAGGCTCGGGGCGATCGGGGGGATCCCCACGCCCGTCTCGCCGTGGGCCTCCCAGGTGAAGCGCGAGGCGATGGTCTCCACCGCATGGCCGGCATCGGGGCCGCCCAGCCAGTGGTTGGCCGCATAGGCGATCACCGCGCCCACGACCAGCCCGATCAGGGGCGCCGGAATCGGCAGGTGCAGCCGCGGCCAGAGCAGCATGACGCCCAGCGTGAAGGCGCCGACCCCCAGCTCCAGCGGGCTCAGGCTGGGCAGGGAGGTGAGGATACGCCCCAGGTTGTCGACGAAGTGCTCGCCCAGCTGGCCGACCTCCAGCCCCAGGAAGTCGGGCACCTGCAGCACCGCGATCACCACCGCGATCCCCGCGGTGAAGCCCAGTATCACGGGATAGGGGACATACTGGATGAGCCGCCCCATGCCGCTGAGGCCCAGCGCCACCAGGATCAGCCCCGCCATCATCGTGGCGATCAGCAGGCCGCCCAGGCCGTATTGCTGGACGATGGGGAAGAGGATGACCACGAAGGCCGCGGTCGGCCCCGAGACGTTGAAGCGTGAGCCGCCGGTCAGCGCGATGATGGCGCCGGCGACGATGGCCGTGTAGAGCCCGTGCTGGGGGGGCACGCCGGTGGCGATGGCCAGGGCCATGGAGAGCGGCACGGCCACGGTGCCGATGGTCAGGCCGGCCAGGACGTCGCGGCGCAGGTCGTCAAGGCCATAGCCGTCTCGCCAGGCCGCGCGCAGCCCGGTGGCGATGCCGGGGAGCTGGAAGGGCAGGGGGGTGCGTGCCATGCCGGGAATCCTCGCTGCGTGTCGTCCGCGCCGTGGAGAGTGCCTGCCGATGGGGCGTCGACAGTATGTTAATGACATTAACATACCATGAGAATGGCCGACAGGGGCCCGCTGTCGTTGCCCGGCACGACCCCGCTCATTAACATTCAATGTTAATAGACCGGGGAGAATGACCATGGAAAAGAAGACGGCACGCCTGACCCTGCTGATCGACCCGCACAAGAAGCGGGCCTTCGAGCGGCTCTGTGCCTCACAGGACCTGACCCCGTCCCAGGTGGTCCGCCAGCTGATCCGCGACTACCTGCGCGACCACGGCGTGGAGTACGAGACCGGCCCCGACCCTGCCGTCAGGGGGCCGTCGGGGCGCGAGTAGGGAGACGGGAGCGCGGCCGGCCGGGGGCAGCCCGGTAGCTCCTGGCCGCAGGCGGTGTCTGGGAAGCCTGCGACCGCAGCCCGTTTTCGGACGGCGCCTCAGCCCAGCAGGTGGAGGCCCACCAGGGTGATCAGGCTGGCCAGCACCAGGCAGTTGGTGGCCTCCAGCGCTTCCTCGCCCCGCCACGGTTCGGGGCCCATCAGGACGGCCATCGCGGCCCCCAGGGCGACCAGGCCCATGGGCAGCTCCACGGGATCCCAGCCGGCGGCCAGCACGCCAAGTGCCAGCAGCGCCAGGCCGGCCAGCAGCAGCGGCAGGATGGCGCGAGTCTCGGTGATGGGGGTGGCATCGAGTAACAGCGTTGCGCTCCGGGTCATGGCGTTGTCTCGCGTGAGTGATCTGTCATCACCTCCGACTGTGGCGCCCCTTCCTTAAGGATGGCTTACGGCGGCATGACCGGCATGTGACACCGCCGTTGCGGATTGCGCGGCTCGGAGCCGTCATGGGCGGCGTGATGCAAGGATGAACGCCCCATGAACGGGGCGTTAAGGTTCCTGTCAGCCGCGCTGGCGTAGAACGGTCGTCATCCATCGAACGAGGAGGATGACGACATGAACTGGCTGGATTCCGCACAACGTTACGGCGCCGTCTCACGGGCGCTTCACTGGGGCATGGCCGTGCTGCTGATCCTGATGCTCGGCACGGAGTGGCTGGCGGAGCTCGTCGGGATGGGCGAGCGGGAGGCGATGACGCTGCACAAGAGCGTCGGGCTGCTGCTGCTGGGGCTGCTGGTGTTCCGGCTGCTGTGGCGCGGGGTGAACCACGGCAGGCTCGCCGCCCATGCGCACTGGAAGTGGGCGGCCCGGCTGGGCCACTGGGCGCTCTATGCGGCGATGCTGCTGATCCCCGCGAGCGGCCTGCTCGCCGCCCTGGGCAGCGGGCATGGCGTGGAGTTCTTCGGCACGGCGCTGATCGCCTCGGGGGCGGAGATCGAGTGGCTGGAGGAGGCCGCCGAGGAGACCCACGAGGTGCTGGCCAACCTGCTGTGGCTGCTGATCGGCGTGCACGTGCTGGCCAGCCTGGCGCACCAGTTCTGGCTGCACGACAACACCCTGAAGCGCATGGCGTAAGCCCTTGCCGTGCCTTGAGCGAGACGGGCCACCGGTATCACCGGCGGCCCGCCTCGCTTTTCCTGGCCTGGCTAGGGCCGCCTTTGGAGCGTCGCCACCGCGCGCAGGCCGCCGCCAGCGCCAGGAGCCTCCGTCAGGGTGAGCTGCCCGCCATGGCGAGCCAGCAGGCGCTCGACGATGGAGAGCCCCAGGCCGGCGCCGGCCCCGGCACCCGCGCGATGGAAGCGCTCGGTGACGCGCTCGCGCTCCGCGGCGGGAATCCCCGGGCCCTGGTCGTCCACGCTCAGTATCAGCCGGGCGTCGTCGGCCGCCAGGGTCAACGTCACCCGGCCGCCGTCCGGGGTGTAGCGCAGGGCGTTGCCGACCAGGTTCTGCACCAGGGTGGCGATGGCGCCCGGCTCGGCCGCCAGCCGCCAGTCGCGCCCCTCCTCGGCGGCGAGCTCCAGCGTCTGGCCGCGCTCCAACGCCAGCGGCGAGAGTTCGGCCAGCGCTTCGCGCACCTCGGCCAGCAGGTCGCCGTCGACCCGGACGCCTGCGTCCTGCTCCTCCTCCTCGGGCTCCAGGCGCGCCAGGGTCAGCAGCTGGGTGACCAGCCGGGTGGCCCGTGCCACGCCGCTGCGCAGCTCCTCCAGCGCCCCGCGACGGTCGTCGGAATCCTCGGCGGCCAGGGCGTTCTGGGCGTGCAGGTCGAGCACCGCCAGGGGGGTGCGCAGCTCGTGGGCGGCATCGGCGATGAAGCGCTGCTCGCGCACCCGCAGCCCTCGAATACGCTCCAGCAGCCGATTCAGAGCGCCGACGATGGTGTCCAGCTCCCGGGGCAGGGGGTGCATCACCAGCGGCTGCAGGTTGTGCGGGTCGCGCTGGCGGATCGCCGCGGCCAGCCGCGACAGCGGGCGCAGCCCCCGGCCGGTGGCCCACCACAGCAGCAGCGCCAGCAGCGGCAGGCCGACCAGGTCCGGCAGCAGGGTGCGCAGGGCCACGGCGCGAGTCAGCTCGCCGCGCACATCGTCGCGCTCGGCGACCATGATGCGCCGCGATGACTCGGCCACGTCCAGCACATAGACCCGCCAGTCGTGGTCCGCCACCCGGCTGCTGGCATAGCCGGGTGGCGCTCCGGTGAAGGGCTCGGGCGGGGCGCTGGCCGAGCGCAGCAGCCGCCGCTCCCCCTCCCATAGCTGGAAGGCCAGCTTGCTCTCGTAGCGGTGGCCGGGCAGGCCCTTGTCCGACTGGTCGGCGCGCGCCAGGGCGCTCTCCAGGCTGGCGAGCAGCGCCTCGCGCTGCTCCGCCGGCAGCGGCGCCTGGATCAGCCCCTCCAGCAGGCGGGCGTTCTGGGCCAGGCTGGCGTCGTAGAGCTCCTCGATCTCGTGGGCGGCGTAGCGGTAGCTGACCAGGCCGATGGCCAGCATGCTGACCCCGAAGACCAGCAGCACCAGCCCCAGGGTGCGTCGGCGGATGGAGGTCACGCTTCGGCCTCCCGGGGGGCGCGGTCCAGCACGTAGCCGATGCCGCGTACCGTGCGGATCAGCCCCGGGAACAGCTTGCGACGCAGGTGGTGGACATGCACCTCGATGGCGTTGCTCTCCACATCCTCTTCCCAGCCGTAGACCAGCCGGGTCAGGGTGTCGCGGGTGAAGACCCGTCCCGGGTGGCCCATGAACTCCTGGAGCAGGGTGAACTCGCGGCGCGACAGCGGGACGGCCTCGCCGCGGTAGCACACCTCGCGGCTGGCGGGGTCGAGGCGGATGCCGCGGCACTCCAGCAGCGGGCTGGCCTGGCCCTGGCTGCGGCGCAGCAGGGCGCGCAGGCGGGCCTTGAGCTCGGCCACCTCGAAGGGCTTGACCAGGTAGTCGTCGGCGCCGGCATCCAGCCCGGCGATGCGGTCGTCCACGGCGTCCCGGGCGGTCAGCACCAGCACGGGGACCCGGCTGCCGCCGCGCCGCGCGCCCTCCAGCACCCGCATGCCGTCGAGCCCGGGCAGGCCCAGGTCGAGGATCACCGCGTCGAAGGGTTCGTCGCCCTGCAGGGCCGCCAGCGCCATGGCGCCGTCGGCGAGATGGTCCACGGTGTAGTGCACGGGCTTGAGGGCCAGGCGGATGCCCGAGGCCAGGCTCGGGTCATCCTCGACCAGCAGGATGCGCATCGGGTCGTCATTTCTCCAGTCGTGACAGCAGGTGGCGGACTTCCTCCCGGCGGCCGGCATCGGCGAGCTCGCGCCCGGGTCGGGGCGACGCCTGCAGGGCCCGCTCCAAGGCCTGGCGCGCCTCGGCGTCGCGGCCCTGCTGGTGCAGATAGTCACCCCAGAAGTAGAGGCTGTCGAGCCCGTCGGGGTTGATGGCCAGCGCCCGCCTGAGGTGCCACTCCGCCTTGTCGTCGTCGCCGAAGCCGAGCGGCCAGCCCGGCACCTGGTAGTAGAGCGCTCCCAGGCTGGTATAGGCGGAGCCCTCCAGCGCCAGCGGGTCCTTCGCCAGGGCGGCCTCCAGGTGGCGGCGGGCCTGCTTGACCAGGCCCAGGGCCCCCAGCCCGCCCTCGGCGCCGGCCTGGCTGGAGCGCACGATGCCGGCCCAGATCAGCCGCTCGGCGGAGTCGGGGTGGTCGGCCAGCTGACGTTCGACCTCGTCCCCCAGCTCGGCCAGGGCCCTGGCCTGCTGGTCGTCCGGCAGCCGGTAGCGGATCTCGGCCCAGCGTTCCTGAAGACGGGCCACCGCCGGGTCCGTGACGGTTTCGTCGCCCGCGGCCAGGGCGGCGATGGCGAACAGGCCGCCGAGGCCGGCGACCAGCAGCGTGGCGGCAAGGCGCAGGAGGGGGAGGCGAGAGAGTCGTCGAGCGGTCATGGCGTGGTCTCCGGTGTGCCGATAAAGCGGCGGATGACGGGAAGCTGGCGCGCCAGGGCGCGGTCCACCACGCCCGGCAGCAGGGCGTTGAGGCGCACGAAGAGACGCTCCGGCCTGCCCAGCTGGGCCTCCTGGCGGCCGCGCTCCACGGCGTGGCGCACCGCCTGGGCGACCCGTACGGGGCTGTCCATGGCGTTGCCAAGGGCCGTGTTCATGGCCTCCACCTCGGGGGCGTTCATGGCGGTGCGGGTGGCCCGGGGCGAGACATGCAGCACCCGTACCCGGGTGTCGGCGAGCTCCCGGCGCAGGGCCTGGCTGAAGCCGCGCAGGGCGAACTTGGTGGCGCAGTAGCCGACCTGGCCGGGGTAGCCCAGGGTGC
The DNA here is from genome assembly GCF_024206005.1 of Halomonas sp. 3H. NCBI lineage: Bacteria > Pseudomonadati > Pseudomonadota > Gammaproteobacteria > Oceanospirillales > Halomonadaceae > Halomonas > Halomonas sp. 3H. The sequence goes on along the minus strand of NZ_CP100360.1, from coordinate 3,673,679 downwards.
CGAAGGTGGAGCCCAGGGTGATTACCCAGCCCTGGCGCGCCGCCATCAGCCCGGGGAGCAGGGCGCGGGTGAGCTGCAGGGTGGCGGTGAGGTTGAGGGTGATGAGGCGCTCGAGCTCGTCATCGGAGCCCTCGGTGAACAGTGCCACCCGGTTCACTCCGGCGGCGTTGACCAGCATGGTGATGCCCGCCCGGTCCGCGGCGGCCACCAGCCGGGCGCGCGCCTCGGCGCGGGTCAGGTCGGCGGGCAGCGCGGTGACCCGGTCGGGGTGGCGGGCCGCCGTGGCCGCCAGGGCCTCGGCGCGGCGGCCGGTGATCAGCAGCTGCGCCCCGGCGGCGGCCAGCTCGTCCACCAGCGCCTGGCCGATGCCGCCGCTGGCCCCGGTGATCAGCACCCGCTGGGCCGGCCAGCCGCCTTCCGGCAGCCGCGGGCGTCGGGCGAGGCGATCAGGCCAGCGCATCGGAGAGCTCCCGGGCGGCGCTGCCGCCGGCACAGCGCGCCTCGACGCCGCGGAACATGGCGCCGTAGAGGCGGTAGACCAGTCGTGCGGTATCGATCACCGCGTCCAGGTCCTGCGCCTCCAGGCGGTTCACCAGCCCCTCGAAGACGGCCAGGTGGCCGATATCCAGGCTGCCGTGGGAGGTCAGGTAGCGCACCGCATCGTCGGGGAGGTCGAGGCTCACCTGCAGCCGTTCGGCGGCCTGGGTGGCCAGCGCCGTGCTGGTGCCCTCCAGCACCTGAACCATGCCGAAGAAGCCCACCGGATGGCCGTGCTCGATCTCGTCGCGCACGGCGGCCACCATCAGCCGGGTGGCGGGGTCCGCCGGCCGTGCGGCGGCCGCCTCGGCGTCGCCGCCGGCGGCACGGATGTCGTCGAGGATCCACTGCTCGTGGCCGTGCTCCTCCTCGATGTACTCCACCAGGGCGTCGCGCAGCCACGCCAGCCGCTCCGGCAGGCGGGCGCCGCAGGCCATCATCAGCGGTACCGTGAAGCGCACGTGGTGGTAGGCCTGGCCGAGGAAGGCGAGGTACTCGTCACGGCTGACGCGGCCGGCCAGGGCGCGGGTCAGCAGCGGGGTGGCAAGCAGCCAGTCGCGCTCGTCGCGGGTGGCCTGCTGCAGTTGCTGGTAGGGGGTCATGGGGTCGCTCCTTGTGGCGTCCGGGAAAGGCACGGCTCGAGTCGTGTGGGGGCGGCGCATAGCCAGTCGCCATGGGCGGCAAGGATGGCGTCGCGACGCAGGCGGCCGTTGGCCGTCAGCTGGTGGTTGTGGGGAGTGAAGGGGGCGCTGCGGCGCCACTCTTGGACGCGGGCGTAGTCGGGCAGGCCGGCGTTGACCTCGGCCACCGCGGCGGCCAGGGCGTCGTCGTCGACCTCGGGCGAGGCGGGCACCAGCAGCGCGCGGTTGGCGGGTAGCGCCTCGCCGTGGACCAGGGCCTGGGCGACGGCGGGTCGGGCGCAGAGCTCACCCTCCACCCACTGGGGGTCGACGTTGCGGCCATAGGCGGTGATGAAGACCTCGCGACGACGGCCCTCCAGCACCAGGGCGTCGCCGTCCCAGCGCCCCAGGTCACCGGTGGCGTGCCACGCCGAGGCGGGCGTGGGCTCACCGAGATAGCCGAGCATGCTGGCTCCCTGGACCCACACCTCGCCGTCGTCGGCCAGGCGCACCTCGGCATGGGGCAGCGGCCGGCCCACGCCCCGAGCGGGCTCGCCGGGGCGGTTGAGGCAGACCACCGAGGCGCACTCCGAGAGGCCATAGCCCTCGAAGACCGGCCAGCCGCCGCGCCGGGCACGCGCCAGCAGGGTATCGGCGACCCTGGCCCCGCCCACCGCCACGAAGCGCAGGCTCTCGAGGGCATTCGGGCGTGCCGCCACCAGCGCCTGGAGCAGCTGGGGCACCAGGATCAGGCTGTGGGGCCGGCAGGCGTCGAGGGTGGCCAGCGCTCGGCGCGGGTCGAAGCCGCTCCCACCCTGCCACCCCAGCTCGGCGACCCCGGGCAGGCAGGCGGTGGCGCCCAGCCACAGCGGCACGTAGAGGCCGCCGATGTTCTCGAGCAGGGTGGAAAGCGGCAGCATCGCCAGGTGGCGTTCGATGCCGAGCGGTTCGACCACCGCGACGATGCTCGCGGCCACGGCCAGCGGGGCGGCGGCATCCAGGCAGACTCCCTTGGGTGAGCCGCTGGTGCCGGAGGTAAAGGTGATGCGGGTGGTGCCGGGATGCAGGGCCGGCGGCGAGGCGACGGGTCGGGTGGCGATGATCGGGTCTGACCTGGCGGCGAAGCCATGGGCCTCGCCGCCGGGGCCGATCCAGGCGTCGAGCCCGGCGGCGTCCACCAGGTGGCATCGCTGGGCGTCGCTGAAGAAGGCGGGCACCGGCACCGACACGCGGCCCTCCTGGAGCAGCGCCAGGTCCCACAGCGCCCAGTCGATGCCGTTGTCCAGGGCCAGGGCGACCCTCTTGGCGCCGCCATCATGCAGGCGGCGCCGGCGCGATTCGATCTCGCCCGACAGCTCGGCGAAGGTGAGCCGGTGCTCGCCGTCGTCCAGCGCGATGCGTGTCGGTCGCTCCTCGGTGTGGCGGGCCAGCCGCGCGAGGAAGGCCTCAGGCGAGGTGCGCATGGGCCACCTCCGCCTGGGGGGCCAGGGCCGAGGGCAGCAGGCCGCGCTCGCCCAGCTCGCGATGGGCGCGGCGCAGGTCGCCGGCCATCACCCAGGGGCGGCGCTGGTAGTACCGCCCCCACTGGGCCTGCTCGGCACCGAGGCGCGCCGGGTCGGCGACCATCACCGGCACCAGGGTGAGGCCCAGGCGGCGGATGCCGTTGGCCACCTCGGGGGTGGCGGTGAACAGCAGCCAGCCGATGCCCTCGCGGCCGAGCTGGTCCACCAGGAGCAGGAAGAGCGGGCGCTGCAGGCCGGGACGGCGGCTGGCCAGGTTGCCGATCTCGGCGACCTGATGGCGGGCCACGGGGCGGGCGAAGCGCTCGGCCAGCAGACGCTCGGCGCTGACGTCCAGGTAGCGCTCCTGGAACAGCGGGCCGCTTGCCGCCGAGCGCACGCCGACCGCGGCCAGGGGCCGGTCGCCCTGCCACAGGCCGAACAGCCTCGGCAGCAGCTGGGTGACGGTGGCGCCATGCTCCTCGGCGAAGCGGCGGCGGATCAGGTGTTCCAGGCGGCGCCGCCGGGTCCAGTGGCGGGCCTCCTGCCAGTGCAGCGGCGAGGGGGTAGCCGCGGCCGGCAGGCAGGGGAGGAGTCTCGGTTCAGGCATCGGGTCGTCTCCATGACGTGTCACCGATACCCTGGCCCCGGCGGCTTAACGAAGGCTTAAGCGATTCGAGGGGCTTCCGAGCGGACGGATGAAAGCGGCCCGGGGCGCTGGCGGCACCCCGGGCCTCTGCCTTTCTCAGGTGGTCGGCGGTCGGTCAGTCGCGCTCGACCTTCAGCGCCTCCTCCTCGCCCCGGCGGGTGGTCACCTCGAGTTCGCGGCCGGCCTCGTCGCGCCCCTCGACCTTGATCAGGTCGTCGCGCTTGAACTCGATCTCCTCGAACTCGGCCATGCCCTCGGCCACGGCGACCTCCATGGCCAGGCGCACCTCGGCCTCGCTCATGCCCCAGGGACCGTCGTCCCGGCGCTTGCGCGACTCCTTGTAGAGCTCGCCGCTCTCCAGGGCGAGCCGCACCTCCGCCTGCCACTCCTCGTCGAGCCAGCCTTCGAGCTCCACCTGGCCACGCTCCTTGGCTTCGATCTCCAGGTAGTGGGTAAAACCATAGGCGGCGCCACGCTCCAGCACGGCGTCGAGGCTGCCCGCTGGCAGGGCATCATCGGCCTGGGCGGCGGTGGCGCCCAGCGCCAGGGCGGTGAGGGAACCGGCTAACAGCATCTTGATGGTCATGGGGTAAACTCCTCTCGGTTGGGTACGCCACCCTTGTACCACCCGCGACCTTGCCGGAAGCTGACCGCGTCGTTCATGCTGCATTCATGTTATGGCTGGCAAGCTGCCCCCATGAACCTTTCACTCCCCTTCCCCGCCTCTCTCCGCTCGGGCCTCGCCGTCGCCCTGGTGCTGCTGCTCGCCCTGGCCGGCCCGCTTCCGGCGTCTGCCGACGACGACTGGCAGGAGCTCCATCAACGCGTGAGTCGCGGCGAGCTGGTGCCCATGGCCACGGTTCTCGACTGGCTGGAGGCCCACTACGCGGGACAGGTGCTGGAGGTGGAGCTGGAGCTGGAGCATGACGATGGCCGGCTGATCTACGAGGTGGAGATGCTCGGCCCGCGGGGCCAGCGGGTGGAATTCGAGTTCGATGCCGCCAGCGGCGAGCTGATCGGCATCGAGGGCGTCGGCATCGACGACATGAGACGCCGCCCATGAAGGTGCTGCTGGCGGAGGATGATCGTGCCCTGGCCGAGGCGCTGGGCGAGGCCCTGGCCGGTGGCGGGGTGCTGGTGGAACGGGCGGCCAGCGGCGGCGAGGCCGACTTCCTGGTGCGCACCGAGACCTACGATGCGGTGATCCTCGACCTGGGGCTGCCCGATGGCGATGGCACCCGCTGGCTGGGCCAGTGGCGCGAGGATGGCATCGAGCTGCCGGTGCTGGTACTCACCGCCCGCACCCGCTGGGCCGACAAGGCGGTGGGCTTCTCGGCGGGCGCCGACGACTACGTCACCAAGCCCTTCGAGACCGCCGAGGTGCTGTTCCGGCTGCGCGCCCTGGTGCGGCGCAGCCATGGCCATGCCCACCCGGTGCTGCGCATCGGCGAGCTGGCCTTCGATACCCACACCGGCAGCGTGACCCGCGCCGGCTGCCCGGTGAGCCTGACCGCCCAGGAGGCGCGGCTGCTCGCCTACCTGGCCCATGCCGCTCCGCGGGTGGTCAGCCGCAGCGAGCTGGCCGAGCACGTCTACGATCGCGACCACGAGCCCGACTCCAACGTCATCGATGTCCAGGTCAGCCGGCTGCGCCGCAAGCTGGGTGCGGTGCACATCGAGACCCTGCGCGGCCAGGGCTACCGGCTGACGGGCGGCGAGGAGAGCGGATGAGTCGCCTGCCCTCGCTGGCGCGGGCCTCCCTGGCCACCCGCCTGCTGGTGGCGGCCCTGCTGGTGATCCTGATCTCGCTGCCCCTGGCGGGGTTCGGCCTCGCCCACCACTTTCGCGTCTCCACCACCGCTGCCTTCGACGAGCGCCTCGCGGCCCTGCTCAACGTGGTCATCGTCGAGGTGCGCTATGACGAGGTCGAGCAGAGGCTGCTGCACGAGCGCTCGCTGGGGGATCCACGCTTCGACCGGGTCTTCTCCGGCTGGTACTGGCAGGTCAGCGACGGCGGCGAGCGGGTGCTGGCATCCCGCTCGCTTTGGGACCAGCGGCTGCCGGTGCAGGGCGCTTCCGGCCCCGAGGTGCGTGACGTCACGGGGCCCAGGGGCGTGCCGTTGCGCCTGATCGAGCGCGATATCCGCCTCGCTCCCCTCGAGTCGCCGCTGCACGTCGGCGTGGCGCTCAGTCGGGAGGCGCTGGATGCGGAGCTTGCCGGCTTCTCTCGCCTGCTGGCGCTCTCCCTGCTGGGGCTGGCCCTGCTGCTGCTGGGCGCACTGGCGATCCAGGTACGCTGGGCCCTGGCGCCGCTGCGCCGGCTGCAGGCCGACCTGCGCGACGTCGAGAACGGTGAGGCCGAACGGCTGGACACCCGGCTCCCCGCCGAGCTGTCGCGGCTGGCCGGCGCCATCAACGCCGTGCTGGCCCGGGACCGGCGGCTGATGGAGCGGGCCCGCCACGCCGCGGGCAACCTGGCCCACGCCCTCAAGACCCCGGTGAGCGTCCTCTATACCCAGGCAGATGGTCTCGAGGAGCCGCAGCGCCAGCGCATGCAGGCCGAGCTCAGGCGCCTCGACGAGGCCGTGCGACACCACCTGGCCAGGGCCTCCGCCGCGGGCGACGCCGGCCTGCATCGGCCGAGCCGCTGCCTCGAGGTGCTGGCGCCGGTGCTGGAGGGGCTGGGCCGGCTGGCCGAGCGGCGCGGCATCCGCCTGAGCCACTCGCTGCCGGAGGCGATGACGGTGCGCATGGACCCTCAGGACCTCCAGGAGCTGGTCGGCAACCTGCTCGAGAACGCCCTGCGCTGGGCCGACAGCCGGGTCATCCTCGCCGGCCGCAGCGAGGCGGGGGGCAGCTGGCTGGAGGTCGAGGATGACGGCCCCGGCATGAGCGAGACGCAGCGCCGGCAGGCCATGGCCCGGGGGGCGAGACTCGATGAGGTGCGCTCCGGCAGCGGCCTGGGCCTGGCCATCGTCGCCGACCTGGTCGCCCTTCACGGGGGCAGCCTGAGCCTGGGCCGCTCGCGGCTGGGGGGGCTGGCGGTGCGGGTCTGGCTGCCGACGCGGCCGCTGACCGAGGCCTGACCGCCGGATCGGCAGGACGGGTAGGCCGGCTCAGGGGGCCGCGGAGGCCGCGCCGAGGAAGCGCTCCTGCCAGTAGGCGATCTCCACCGGCGCCGTTTCCACCCGGCGGCCGCGCCCCGGGGCGTGGATCATCTGGCCGTCGCCGCGGTAGATGCCCACGTGGCTGGCCTTGCCGCGTCCGGCGGTATCGAAGAACAGCAGGTCGCCGGGGCGGGCCCGGTCCACGGACGGCAGCGCGCGGAACTGGTCGTCGGCAGTGCGCGGCACCGCGATGCCGGCGGTGCGGTAGGCCAGCGCCACCAGCCCCGAGCAGTCCAGGGCGTCGGGCGTGTTGCCGCCGAAGCGATAGGGGGTGCCCAGGGAGCGCTCGGCGGCCGAGAGGATCAGCGCCCGCTCGATGGTCAGCCCCTCGCCGGGAGCCAAGTCCCGGGTGGCCAGGTCGCGGCTGGCGCAGCCGGCGACGAGCGACAGGAGCAGCGCCAGGCCGAGCAGGCGCAGCGAGGAACGGGCAGCGGTGGGCATCACGGGCATCGTCGGGTCCACGAGTGGCGGTCCTGCCCCCTACATTAGCCGCCGCGAACGCTCAGCGGAAGGCGATGCGGGTGCCGTGGGTGAGCATCTCGTCGGGCGTCATGGCGTGGCCCGGCACGCCGATCATCTCGTCGCCACACTGGTCCGACCAAGTCAGCACCCCATGGGTCAGGCCGATGCCGCCCAGCAGGTCGCGGATCTCGCCGGTCCCCAGGAAGGTGCGGGTCCGGCCCTCGGTATCCGACAGCTCCGAGACGCCGGTGCCATGGTGCAGGCGAACCGTGTAGATGCCGTCCATGGATTCCACCTCCACGATGGGCGAGAAGCCCTTGGCGACAGCGTCGGCCAGCTGCTTGAGGGTGATATGGTCGTGCAGTTCGTAGGCATGGGCGCTCATCGAGGGCCTCCGGGGTGCGTTGTCGGTCTTGTACAGGAAGTGTAGAAGGATTGGTTCGGCCTGCAAGTCATTTTTCGGCGAATATCCCGTTGAATTGGCCCTTCCTGGGCATGAAGTGACAAAAAGTTATACATGAGTTGTATGGCGGCGGGCGGGTGGAAAAGTGTCGTCGCCATCCCCATGATCACAGGACACCTCAACGTCCACAGGAGAAAGGCATGAGCTTTCAGGGCGAGCAGCACCCCGGCGTACAGACCCCCACCGCGGATTCGGAGGGCTTCCGGCTCAACCACACCATGCTGCGAGTGAAGGACCCCGAGAAGGCGCTGGCCTTCTACTCGCGGGTGTTCGGCATGCGGGTGCTGCGCCGGCTCGACTTCGAGGAGATGCGCTTCTCGCTCTACTTCCTGGCGAAGCTGGAGGAAGGCGAGGCGGTGCCCGACGACGAGGGCGAGCGCACCGTCTGGACCTTCAGCCAGAAGGGGCTGCTGGAGCTGACCCACAACTGGGGCACCGAGAACCAGGCCGACTTCGCTTACCACGACGGCAATGCCGAGCCCCAGGGCTTCGGCCACATCTGCTTCAGCGTGCCGGACCTGGAGGCCGCCGAGGCCTGGTTCGACGCCAACGGGGTGGAGTTCGTCAAGCGCGCCGACCAGGGCAAGATGAAGAACGTGGTGTTCGTGAAGGACGTGGACGGCTACTGGATCGAGGTGGTCCAGGCCGACCGCCTGGCCGCGCTGGGCGACTGACGACCCTGACCGTTTCCCTTGTTCCCTGCGATGAGCCGCCGTTCCCTCTCCGGGCGCGGCGGCTGCTTCACTATCGAGATCCCGTGATCCCTACCGATACCTGGCGCCTTTCACTGCCCTGACGGTTGTCCAGCACCAGATAGTAGTCGCTGCTCTCGGGAATCCTCAGCGTCAGGTCGACATGGCCTCGGGTTTCGCTGGCCAGCAGCGGCCTGGCGGCATTCGGCAGCCGGTCGAACTCGGCCTCCTCCACAAGGAAGAGGCGAAGACGCCCGTCGGTTTCCAGCTGGATCTGCAAGGAGGCGCCCTCGGGAAGGTGTCTCAGGCGGATGGCCTGCCAGCGCCCCGCGTCCACGGTGGTGGTGGTGGCGATCGACTGCTGGCGAGGTGATTGGGCTACCGCCCACTCGATTAGCGGAGTCAGCATGGAAACCATCATGGCAATAATCATGTTACGGAAAAGCATATTGACTCCCATGGGCGTCTTGGAAAAGAGCAGTCACTTGATTAGCCTGAATTAAATTAAAGCTTTCCGGTTGTTCAAGAGTTTTCCTTTATGGATGAAAGGCTTGTGGGAAATCCAATATTGTCATGTTGTTGATTGTCAAGATTTGAAAGATAACTTGTTTGACCCTGCCTGTTTTGTAGCCTAACCCTAAAGAGCTATCGACGAATAATGACCTCGTACTAGGCGTGCGTTGGTTCTTGTTATCAAAAATACCGGTGGCGTTTCTTAGGACTAACTGTTCAAGCTAATGCTGATGCGTGGTCTGCCAGGCTCCTCGGTAGGGAAGCATGGCTGCCCGTATCGATCATGATGCAACCGGCATCCCAAGGCGATGGGGTGTCGGTGACGTGTTCGAGGAAGCGTCTTTGATTGGGGAGCATGATCACTGGCCGGCCTTTCCGGCCAATGTAGTGTCTCTGGCTCAGCAATGGCGCAAGGGCTTCCGGCCAGCCGGAAGACCAGGAGTGAAGCCAGCCTGAACCGGGGCGGGAGAGCGTCATGACCAGGGCAGTGGCGGGGCGGCGGGGCAACGAGCAGGTCACCAACAATCCAGGCACCAACGGCAACTCAGGCACGCAGGCCGAGCATCCCCTGCCCGTTGCCGACTGGTGGCGACCCCGACACCCCTACCGGGGGTTCAGGCGCGGTGGCAAGGCGCGCTGGCAGCTCCGTCAGGCGTCGATGGGTCAATCGGCTCGATCGGCCCACCATGGCCTGGAACCCCTGGAGCCCCGCTTCCTGCTCAATGGCGAACTCTCCTCGCTGGTGGGTTCCGGGGCCTTCGGCGACATGGTCTTCGATGCCGCCGAGGGTTTCCTCGCCTTCGGCAACAAGCTCGACGATATCATCTCCACCCTGGACGAGGAGTTCGCCGGCCTGCCGGGGATGCTGGCCACCACCTATACCGTCGAGGATGGCGAGGTAGTCGACAGTGAAACTCGCCCGCCCAGGATCGCCGACCTGCTCGGCCAGTCTGCGGTAGATCCCGCTTCTCAACAGCTCCTGACTCCGGGGCTGGATCCGACTACTGGCAGTTCACCACTCCTGCAACAGCCATTCAGCAAGACAGAATTCGATTTTGCCGATTACTCCCCGGAAGAGCTTGAAACTTATCTAGTCGAATTGGGCAAGCGTGCCGACTATCTCTACGGCTATGCAACAGGTGATTTTGGATTCAATGGGCAGTGGATTGGCCCCGAGGACAGCACGGTTCTTGCCACTCTGGACCTGGACGGAGACGGTTTCGCCAGCTGGCGTGAGGCCTACGACGTGCTCTTCGTCGGCGCCCTGCTCTCGGTGCTGGATGACTATGCCGCCAGCAACCAGGCAGAAGGTGATATCGAGTCAGTAGCCGATGCCCTCAACGAGCAGGTTGGCGCCATCGCCGCAGAATCGACTTCCTTTCCCCTGTTTGAAAACGTCGAATTCACAGGCAGCGCCATTTTCAATGAACTGCTGACCTTGGGAAGCGGCGGCTTTACCTTCGATCAGCTTAGCGACGCAGACGAAAACACCTTCTACCAGCTCGGCTTCTCCGGCAGCCTGGTGTTCGGCTTCCAGCATACCTTCCAGCTCGACTTCGGCATCGTCGCCGACCAGCTGGGTATCGAGGCGTTGACTGAGCGATTCACCAGTGGTGGCAGCCTGACGCCAACGGCTACCCCGGTCCAGCCGGAGATCGACCTCTCTGCCGACCTGGATATCCCCCTGGCTTTCTCCTTCTACCTGCCGGAAGTTGATACCAGCCCCGACCTGGCCCCCTTCCAGGAGAGTTTCGGCCTGCGGGCCGGCACTTTTGTCGACGACGCTCCCATCCAGATGACGCTGTCGTCGAATGAGGATCTGGCTGGACTGTTCGTCAATGCCGGCTTCCTGGGACTTCAGGCCGCGGATGGCAGCACCTTCACTCTGGATATCGTCCAGGAGGTGGAGGTCACCCCGGACAGCCTGCCGGCCACCCTGGGCTTCGCCGCCGACCTGCCGCTGGTGAGCACCGATGGCGTATTGACCGCGGTCGACGGGGTCAGCGATTTCGACCACCCCGTGGAGTTCGAGCTGGCCTTTTTCCTGAGCGGTGATGCCGGCACCGAACCGCTGGCGGTCATCGTGGCGCCCGCCGAGAGTGGCGATGTGAAGGCCGCCGTGGAGAGCGCGCTGTTGGAGGCCGGGCTGGCGGAGCTGGTCGAGGTGGTGCTCGACGATGAGGATCGGCTCTCCCTGTCGCTGGTGGCTGACAACACCGGCGCGGAGGGCATCAACCTGCGTCTCGACGGCGATGACCTGCTGATGGACATCGCGGCGGAAGATGGCCTGTTGACCGATGACCTGACCGCCGCCTTCCTGCTGGCGGTGGGAGCGGCACTTCCCCAGCGCGCCAATATCAACGCCGAGGAGGGCGACAGCCTCGATGACCTGATCGATGCGCTCAATGGCCAGCTGGAGGGCGTCACCGTCTCGAAGGTCATGGATGAAATGCCGGACCCTGAAGACGAGAACGAGACGATCGAGGCCTATACCGGGCAGCTGAGGATCTCGGTGACCGGCGTTGACCCCGAGCCCCTGCGGCTCGTCGAGAACTTCTCCATTGACGCCGATGGGGTGGTGCGCCTCGATGAGCTGACCACCAAGAGTGCCAATGAGCTCTTCACCCTTCCTCCGGCCAACGATGCGTCATTCGCCTTCGATCTGACCCTTGAGGTCATCGATGGTCTCGAGCGCACCACGGGCGAGTGGGACGAGATCAAGATCGAGTTCGGTGGCGAGGGCATCCTGTCATTGACCGAAGCGTCCCTGGTGCAGGACCGCTCGGGCAACTGGCGCATGGACTACGGCGCCGAGATGGATACCGACCATCGCAGCGGGCTCGAAACCGGCCTGACCCCGGAAGTGGTCGACTTCAACCAGGTCAGCGCCAACAGCGTACTGGGCATGCTCGGCCAGCTGCGCGCCTGGGCCGATCGCGTGGCGGATTCCGCCTACCTGGGCAACCTCGATATCCCCTTCGCCGACCTGGTGCTCGGCGAGGTCCTGGGCTTCAACGACCTGATTCAGGAAGCCCTGCTCTTCGACCAGATCGGCGAGGAGGCGGGCAACACCCTGAACCAGATCAGCCGCCTGATTGCTCAGGTCGAAATCGATGGCAACATCGAGACCCTGGTGCCCTTTACCAATGTCCAGGAGTTGACGGCACGGCTGGCTGCACTGGGCCTGCTGGATACCACCGAATTCACGGACGGCACCCTGCAGTTCTCGGAAGACGGGGCGGCGGTCATCTGGTACGACCCCGCGGCCTCGGGCGCCCATGACCCGAACAATGCCAAGCTGCTGCTGCCGCTGACGCTCTCGCGGCTCGAAAGCCGCGTCAGCAGCGCCGAGTCCCCGGTGGACTTCCTGCAGCGCCTCTCCGAGGAGGAGGGCGGTAATACCAGCCTGCTCGGCCCGCTGGAGCTGACCTTCAGCGCCTCCACCATCGAGCTGGCCGTCTCCGAGAGCATGAACGTCACCCTGGGTATCCTGCTCGGGGAGGGGGGTAACCTCGACACCAACCCGGATCTGGCGGAACTGGGCGTTACGCCCATGGACCAACTGGCGGCCACCGGCGGCGGCGAGGTGCAGACCGTTCAGGGCAGGCTCTCGTCGGATGCCTCCTTCCAGCTCCGCGTCGATGGCGGTGCCTGGGAAACCATCACCGTGACCAGGCTCGCCACCAGCACCAATACCACCGCCCAGGATCTGGCCGACGATATCAATGAGCAGCTGCCCGGCGAGATCACGGCAGAGGTCCTCAATGGCCGTATCGTGCTGGTGGCCGCTGACGGCGTGTCCTCCTTCGATGTCAATGTCCAGCAGACCAACACCGCCTTCAGCGAGATCGGCCTTGCCTCCAGTCGTGCCTCCAATGTGGCGGTGGCCCTGGCCACCCAGGCGGACTACGAACTGGACAGTGATGGCGCCGTCACCATCGTCCTCAACGGGGATGACGCCAACCCGATCGAACTCCAGCTTCCGGCAGAGGTGACCACGGGCAATCGCACCCTCAGCGACCTGGTCAGTGACCTCAACGCCCTGCTCGTTGCGGAAGGGGAAGATGATCGCCTGGCCTTCTCCCGCAGCGGCAACGAGCTGATCCTCGGCAGCATCGCCGAGGGAGTGCATTACCTCGAGGTCGAGTTCAGCGCCGAGTTTGCCGGGCTCTTTGGCAAGGATAGTGGCACTTCTTCTGACACAGCTGGCCTGCTGCTTCAGGGCGGCGGGGAGATCGCCAGCCAGTACGGCCAGATCAGCGGCGATGCCAACACCATCGTCATCGGCTACAACGCCACCGATACCGTTGAAATCGGCATCACCGAGTCCGAAACCGCCGAGCTGCGCTCCATCGCCGAACTGGTCGAGCTGCTCAATCAGAAGCTTGACGATGCCCCCGGTGACTTTGATGGCGAGATCGAGTTTGTCGCCCTGGGTGCCAAGCGCCTGGGCATCAAGGCCCTGGATGACGCGGTCACCGAGATCTCCATCACCGGCGCCGAAGCGCTGGGCTTCGCCGATGGCGACAGCATCGATGCCTCCCTGCGGCTGAGTGCCGCCCAGGCCGTGACGCAGTATTTCGGACCAAGCGAGACGGCCACGTTCACCATCGCCTACGACGCCGGCAGCGGCGTGCAGACTGCCGATATCACCCTGACACCCGACGAGATTCTCAAGGCGCGGACCCTCTATGACCTTCAGCGCGTGCTGCAGGACAAGGTGGACGACGCTTTTCTCGACAATGGGGTCAATACCCGCTCCGTCGTGGTCGGTATCGATAGTGGCCGGCTGACCTTCACGGCCAGCGAGGCCTCGGGCATTACCAGCTTCGGCATTACCACCGCTGAAACCGAGCCCGGCGACCAGGCCCGCGACTGGCTGGGGCTGGTCGAGATCGAGGCTGGTTTCGGCAACCTGGAAGCCAATACCGACGACCTGCTGATCAGGACACGCTCCGGCGAGATCGTTACCGTCGACCTGACGGGCGTGACGGATATCGATGGCGCCATCAGCGCGATCAACGGGGCAGAGGGTAATGATGGCAAGGTGGTAGTCTCGATATCTGCCGACAATGCCAGTCTGGTGCTGGAAGACGCTACCTCCGGTGATCACGACTTCGAAGTCGAGACCCTCAACGGCTCGCGTACGGCCCGCCAGCTAGGCATCTTCTCTGCCGGCAGCGCGGAGCGCCAGGCCGATGTCGGCGACGACACCATCCTGGGCGATCGCATCGGCAGCCTCGGGCTGAGTGATCGCATGTCCATCGAGCATGACGGACGGGACCTGCTTCAGGCACAGATCAGCCTGACCCTGCCCGACTTCGCCGCCGAGGCGCGCCTGGGCTTTATCGGCGTAGGGCTGGAAGCCGGCACGCCGGAATTGACCGCCAGCTTCTCGCTGGGCCTGGCGGACCCGGGGGCGGATGCCAGCGGTTATAGCCTGCGCCAGCTTCTCGATGCCGTGCGGGAGGACGACATCACGGCACTCGGTGATTTCCTTGCTGCGCCTGATATTGATGTCACCGCCGGTGATATCGCCTTCGATGTCACTGTGCTGGGCGAAGCGGGAACCGCCGTGGCGGGTCTCGGCCTTGCCGGTGGCGAGATCGTGGTGCGCCTGGTGGACTTCGGGGACATTGTCGCCGGGGAGTTTGCCCTGCCGACAATCGAGATCGGAAAGTATGAGATTCCAGGTGACCCCACCTCGGTATTCACTTCCTTCGATACCTTCGAGGAGGCCTTGCAGGCCGTTCTGGGTGACCTGGGCAGCTTCGCTGCGCTGGACTTCTCCACCTTCGGCGAGGCACTGGAAAGCCTGCGTGGCATCGTCGATGGCTTCTCCGGTATCGGCTTCCTCAGCGAGGAGATCCCCATCCTGGGGATCAGCATTCTCGACATGGTGGGGATCGCCGACGACTTCGCCGCCGGCATCGAGGAGATCCTGGCCAACCCGGTCGCCACCATCCAGGAACTGGAAGGCCGTCTCACCGAGGCGCTGGGGCTGCCCGATGGCGCCATCGGCCTGGCCCTGGAACTGGTGGAGGGCAACCAGAACCTGATCTTCGATATCGACTTCTCGCGCAGCTTCAGCGAGCCGATCAATATACAGCTGGATATCAAGGCGTTGCTGGGTGACACGGACTTCGATGCTCTCGGGCTCAGCATCGACGATCTTGGCCTCTACGGTGCCGCCGGCCTGGCCGTCAGTGGTGCCATCGATGCCAGGCTCAGCTTCGGCATCGACCTGACAACGCTCATCGATGAAGACGGCGACCTGATACTCGATGGCGACGGCAATCCTGCCCCGACCGTCAACCTGCTCTACGGCGATGGGCGCACCAACCTCTCGGGCAACCTGCGCGCCACCGGCGACAACCTCACCTTCAACGCCGCCCTGGGGCCATTGGGGGCCTCGGTACGCGATGGTACGGCGTTGATCGATTTCAGCTTTGCCCTGTTCGAGGGTGGAGATTTTGATCCTCTGGAACTCTTCGGTGCCGGTGGCGCCAACGCAGGATTCCTCGATGCTTTCGAGGCTGATTTCAATCCGCAACTTGCTGGCGCCGCAGCAGCCACGCTGCCGGTCTACTTCCCCACCAGCTCCAGCTATCTGGGCGATATCCTGCTGGGGGCGGGATTGTCGCTGGATGGAAGCGGCGAGCTAACGCTAGCGGGCACTGTCGGCGGGGGAGCCGACGTACTGGCCTTCAGCGACGGCTTCTTCGACGCCCTGGACTTCGAGAGCTTTGATATCTTCTCCAGCCTGCCGCTGATGATCGATGGCTTCGACCTCTTCCTGGCCAACCTTCAGTCGCTTCTCCAAGGCCAGGTGCTGGGCGTGGATATCCCCTTCCTGGGCGACAGCCTCGCCGATGGAGCCACGGTGATCGAGGACTTCCGTCAGGACTTCGTCGATCCCTTCCGCGAGCAGGTGGCGGAAGCGCCCCTGCGTGGCCTGGAGATCGTCCAGGACCTGCTGTTCCGCTCGCTCTGGTCAACCACGGTACTCGTCAAGCTGGATGAGTCGGCGCCCAATGCCTTCACTGGGTTGAGCCTCGAGCAGCTGTTCGACCCCACCGCTACCGGCTGGATCGATATCGGTGCTCTCGGCGGCGTCCTGAGTAGTGACTATGACGCCGATATCAATCACTACATCAATGCCGAGATGACAGCCGATGGCGTCCAGTGGAACTTCGTGCTGGGCGGCTCCTGGAGTCCCGATGTCGCTTTCGACTTCGACCTGGGCTTCCCCGCCCTGGGCCTGGACCTGGACGTGGACCCCGAGATCATCCTCGAGTGGAGCCTGGGCCTGGGCTTCGGCTTGAGCACCCAGCAGGGGGCCTACTTCGATGTGGGTCGTGTCGACTACACGATCGACGGGGAGGAGGTCACGGCGGGCGATGAGATCGCCGAGTTCCAGGCCCGGGCGGAACTGGCCTTCGGCCCGACAGACCAGCTCTCGGGGCGGCTGGGTTTCCTTGAGCTGGTCGTGACGCCCAACGGGGATGCCTTTGCTGTCAATAGCGAGACGGGCAAGCGTGAGCTGGTCGGCACCGGTGTCTTCGCCGACTTCCAGGTCGACCTGGTAAACACTTCCGGCGGTAACCGACTCGCCTTCTTCGAACTGGGCCAGCTCGATGCCCAGGTGACCCTGGAGGCGGGGGCTCGACTCGATGTCCAGGGAACCGTCCAGTTCAACGACGATATCCTGCCGTCGGGTACCATCGCGCCGCTGCTGCCCAGCATCCAGACCGACTTCGTCTTCGACTGGGGCAATACCGCAGCCGGAAGCGACACGCCTTTGATCGATGCCAGTTTCGCCTCGGGGCTGAACTTCAACTTTGCCGACTCCCTCAACGAGATCGCCTTCAACGATGTGCGGCTCAACGTCGGCTCCTTCCTCACCGACCTGCTGGGGCCCATTGTCGGACAGATCCAGCAGATCACCGGCCCGCTGGAGCCGATCATCGACGTGCTGACCACGCCGATTCCGGTGATATCCGATCTTGCCGGCAAGCCGATCACCCTGGTCGATCTGGCCGCCACCTTCGGCGAGTTCAACCCGGGCTTCATCTATGCCATCGCCGATATCATCAAGCTGGCCAACGATATCGGAGGGCTCGATGGAGAGGATGCCTATATTCCCATCGGTAGCTTCACGGTCTTCACGAGTGGTGGAGCGATAAGCGCTGGCGACCTTTCCAATGGCAGCTTTGACCTGGCAGGGGCTGCCGATGGCATCCTCCCTGGCGATCTGGATATCAATACCATCCTGGATGGTCTTGATAGCCTGGGCAGTGATTCGAAAGCGGCCAGCACGACCCGTTCGCTGACCAGCGGTTTCGGCGAGGGAGGGGGCTTCGACTTTCCGATCCTGAACGACCCGGCACAGATCTTCGGGCTGCTGGTGGGCCGGCCGGCGGTGCTGGTCACCTACGACATGCCGCCCTTCGTCCTCGACTTCGAGTACCAGCAGAGCTTCCCGGTCTACGGCCCCATCTTTGCCGTGATCACCGTGGGGCTGGGGATGCAGATCGACCTGGCCTTCGGCTACGACACCTACGGCTTCCAGACCTTTGCCGATGGCAACTTCGAGAACCCCCTCGACCTGCTCGGCGGCTTCTACATCAGCGACCGCGAGAACCCGGATGGCAGCGGCGCCGACGTGCCCGAGCTGATCCTGACCGGCGAGGTCTTCGCCGGTGCCGAGGTGAATCTGGGGATCGGCAGTGCCGGGGTGGAAGGCGGGATCATTCTCACGGTCAACTTCGACCTCTACGACCCGGATCGTGACGGGCGAGTACGGTTGAGTGAATTGCTCAGCGTCATCGAATTCGAGGCGCGTACCGGTAGCCCGCTGCTGGCGCCCATCGCCATCTTCGATATCTCCGGGGATATCGCCGCCCAGCTGCGCGCCTATGTCAAGATCCTGACCAGCAAGTTCACCCTCGATATCACCCCGCCCATCGTGCTCTTCGAGTTCGAGATTCCCTTCGACCGTGAACCCATCCTGGCCACCGAGTCCGGCGACACGCTGATCCTCAATATCGGGGACTCGGCACACCTTCGCCTGGAAGGGGATACCCGTGATATCGGCGAACATATCATCGTCGAGCAGACCGGGGTGGACTCGGTCAAGGTCTGGTCGGACCAGTTCGGGGTTCCGGTAAATGCGGCCCAGACCTACAGCGGGATCAGCAGGATCCTGGTGCGCGGCGGTGAGGGGGCTGACACGATCGACCTCAGCCGCGTCTGGGATATCGATGCCGAGATCCATGGGGGAGAAGGCAACGACAAGATCTACCTCGGCGGCGGCAACGATCTGGTCTACGGTGGCCTGGGCAA
Source organism: Halomonas sp. 3H (assembly GCF_024206005.1). Classification (NCBI taxonomy): domain Bacteria; kingdom Pseudomonadati; phylum Pseudomonadota; class Gammaproteobacteria; order Oceanospirillales; family Halomonadaceae; genus Halomonas; species Halomonas sp. 3H. The sequence continues at coordinate 3,655,732 of NZ_CP100360.1, read as the reverse complement.
CGATGTCATCGATGCCACCCAGAACAGCGGGGGAGGCAACAACATCATCTTCGGCGGCCGGGGTGACGATATCATCCATGGCGGGAGTGGCGATGACCTGATCTTCGGCGGTACAGGGACACTGCGTCAGGTGGATGTCGAGGTCGAGGGAAGCACGGAAGACGGGCTACGCATCAACGCCTCCGCGTCCAGTGATGACGGCAACAACCGCATCACGACGGGCAACGGCAACAACCTGGTCTTTGGTGGCGGTGGTGATGACATCATCATCGGCGGCGATCATGCCGATATCCTGTTCGGCGATGGCGGCCAGGTCACGGTCACCAGGAGCTCGGCCTGGACGCTGCACTCCGTGCAGTATGTCGACCTTGGCGCTGGCGGCAACGATCGTATCTTCGGTGGCGATGGCAATGACATCATCTATGGCGGACCCGGCGATGATATCCTCAAGGGTGGCGAAGGCAACGATACGATCTTCGGCGGCAAGGGCTTCGATATTCTGTTCGGTGATGGCTCGGCCTTCGGCATCGACGATGCCCTGGCAGACGATTCGGACTTCGACTTCGATGGCAATGCCCTGAGGGTCATCCAGTGGGCCTTTGATGGCGACTACGAGCATGGCAACAATACCCTGGACGGCGGCACCGAGGATGACCTGATCTTCGGTGGCTTCGGCAACAGCACCATCAACGGCGGCAGGGGTGGTGATACGATCTTCGGCGATGGTGGCCGTGTCGAATACACCGCCGAAGGACTCGCCATCCGCATCCACTCCCTGGTCGACGAAGCGGAGTCGGATCCGGTCAGCGGCACCAATACCCTGCTGGGTGGCGGTGAGGGCGGTAACATCATCTTCGGCGGCGCCGGGGTGGATACCATCCTGGGCGGCGGTGGCCCGGACCTGGTCTTTGGTGGCGAAGGAGATGACGTCATCGATGGCGGTGACGGCCCCGATGTGCTGTTCGGCGACAGTGGCCTGGTGGCCTATCGGAACTTCGGCGGGGAGGGCGTGCATCGCCTGATCGGTGACGATGAACTTCCTGACGACATCAAGGCCCTCTTCGATGACAGTGAAGACGATAGCTTCGACCACAACCGTGCCACGATCGATCTGATCCTTGCCCAGCCCAGCGACATCAACGGAGATGACACCATCGTTGGTGGTGCCGGTGACGACATCATCATCGGGGGCGGTGGCGATGATCATCTCTATGGCGACTGGGAAGTCGATCCCGACAACCTGCCGGAGAGTGCCCCCCAGGGTAACGACATCCTGATCGGCGACTGGGGGCGCATCGAGTTCAATGAGCGTCGCGTCACCACCATCAGGAGCCTGTTCGCCGATGACGGTGAGGGCGGCAACGACACGCTGTACGGCAACGGCGGCAACGATGTACTGATCGGTGGCTCCGGTGACGACACGCTCCATGGAGTCAACGGCGGCAGTCTGAACGCCTCCGGTGACGGCTATGCACCCGCTGTCGTCAAGGTAATCACCGGCTTTGATCAGAGCACGGGTGCTCCGATCTACGCAGAGGCGACCGGCGACGACATCCTGGTCGGCGACAACGCCCTGCTGACCTTCGCCCCGGCCGTGGGTCTGCACGAGCAAGGCGCTGCCCTGGTGACCTTCGGCGGTTATCTCACCCGAGTGGAAACCACCGATACGAGGAATGCGACTGGCGGTGTCGATACCCTCTACGGCGACCTGGGAAGTAACGTACTGATCGGCGGTGCCAAGGGTGATGTGATCCACGGTGCCGATGGCGACGACATCATTATCGGCGATAACGGTGTCGTTACCTTCGGCAGCCAGTCGGTCGACGACAAGTCCTTCGTCTATCTCGATCGCGTCGAGAGTGTCGTGACCGAGGATGATGATACCGACGGCTTCGTCGGTGGCATCGATATCATTCTCGGCTTCAAGGGCGACGATATCATCCTCGGCGGCACTGCGGGCGACACCATCGATGGCAATGAAGGCGACGATATCCTGCTGGGCGACAACGGCCTGGTCGAGCTGATCTCCTCCTGGGAGGTGAATACCGATGCCCCCGGTGCTCGACTCTTCCTGGCCGGCGTGGTCGAGCGCATCGTCACCACCGATACCGAGAATGCCAGCGGTGGGGTGGATACCCTCAGGGGCGGTGAGGGCAACGATATCCTCCTCGGCGGTGCCGAGGGCGACGTCCTCTACGGCAATCTGGATATCCCGCTGACGGGTGACCAGGTCGTCGGCGACAACCTGATCCTCGGCGACAACGGCGAGCTGGTCTTCGATACCGGCAATCCCGACTGGATCTCTCTCTCCCTGGTGCGCAGCCTGCTGGGCGGCGATGGTGTGGCCGACCCGGATCTCTTCGTCGGCGGTGCGGACGAGATCCATGCCGGTGACGGCGACGATATCGTCATCGGCGGCCTGGCGGGTGATGAAATCCATGGCCAGGCAGGTGATGACGTGCTGCTGGGCGACAACGGACGGGTGGAACTGGTGTCTGCCGAGGCACTGACTCCCGGGCCTGGCGTGTTGCCTTACCTGGGTGGTGCCGTCTCTCGGATCGTCACGACCGATACTGAGAATGCCAGCGGTGGCTCTGACCTGATCGCCGGGGGAGCCGGCAACGATATCATTCTGGGTGGCGCCGAGGGCGATGTCCTCTATGGCAATCTGGATGGCGCCCTGCCGGATAACCAGGACGTTGGCAATAACCTGATCCTCGGTGATAACGGTGAGCTCCGGTTCGATACCAGCAACCCTGCGCATGTCTACCTCGAATTCGTCCAGAGCTGGCTGGGGGGCACGGCCTTCGACGGCACACTGCTCGACAAGCCGGCTGACGCCAGCGACTTCGTCGGCGGCGCCGACCTGATCTATGCCGGCGACGGTGACGATATCGTTCTCGGTGGCCTGTCCGGTGATGAGATCCATGGCCAGGGCGGTAACGACATCCTGCTGGGAGATAACGGTGAACTGGACTTTGTCTCTGGGGATTCATTGAATGGCGAAGTCGAGATTCTGGGTGGAGTGCTAACCCGCCTGGAAACTACCGATGATCACGAAGACGAAGGCGGCCAGGACCTGGTGCTGGCCGGTGACGGTGACGATATCGTGCTGGGTGGTGTGCTCGGCGACCTGCTGTTCGGCGAGGAGGGTGACGACATCATCCTGGGTGACCAGGGCCGCCTGGTCTGGGGTTATACAGGCAACGCAAATGCAGGCAATGCGGCCATCGCCTCCATCGAGGCCTATCTCGAGGGCCTTCACGGTAACCCCTTCGCGGCGACTTACTACCTGACCCTGGATCTGATCACCACCACCGACCCGACCCTGGGCGGCCGTGACCTGATCGACGGCGGGGAAGGCGACGACGTTATGTTCGGCGGTACCGACAGCGACATCATGTTCGGTGGCACCGGCGACGATCTGATGTTCGGCGACCATGGCCGCCTCTACCCGCAGCTGACCACCTATCGCGATGAAGGCGGCACCGTCCTCGGGCATTCGCAGAACTTCTTCGCCATCGATACCGGTGCCGCGGATGGCGGCGCCGGCGACCTGATGTTCGGCGGCGATGGCGACGACATCATGCTCGGCCAGCAGGGCAACGACGTGATGTTCGGCGGGGCCGGCGACGATGACATGATCGGCGGCCACAACGTCGAGGGTGGCATCGATCTCCTCGATGGTGACACCGCGGCAATCGATTTGCTTTGGGAGACGTTGGGGGTCGATGCCAGGGTGCGCATCGACTCCTTCAACGACATCATGGACGGCGGCAGCGGCAGCAACGTGATGCTGGGCGACAGTGGCACCATCTGGCGCAGTGACACCACGAGCAGCCAGCGGCACTTCCAGCTGACTGGCAACGAGATCTACGCCATGCCGGCTGTCGGTACCGAGGCCTCCACCGCCAGCGGCTACCCGGAGCTTAACCTCGATACCGTAAATGGCCAGGGCACGGACCCCGACTGGTCCTTCGGGCGGACCATCAGCCTGCTCGATCATGACCATGACACCCAGGATGCCACCGGTGCGCATCGTCCCTACGGCGACGACCTGATGGCCGGAGGGGCCGACGGCGACATGCTGTTCGGCGGCCTGGGTGACGATGTGATCCAGGGCGATGGCAGCATCGAGATCCTGGGCGACTTCGAGCTTGCCAACTTGCTGGGCCAGTGGGGCCTCACCCTTACCGGCTGGCAGGCGGCTACCGAGGATAAACTGGACGAGCTCGTCGCCGGTGAAACCGGGCTGGAGAAGGTCGATATCGACCCGCGGCGTGATCGCGGTGAAGCCGGACCCCATTCCTTTGATGTCGATGTGAACGAGGGAAATACGTCGATCCTTTCGCTTCGCTTCAACGTCATCGAGCGTGCCAGCGACGGCGACGACTATATCGAGGGCAACGGCGGCAGCGACCTGCTCTACGGTGGCCTGGGCCAGGACGACATCATTGGCGGCAGCTCCTCGCTGTTTGGTCTTGTCGAGGCAGACCAGCGTCCCGATGGCGGCGACGAGATCTACGGCGGCGCCGGCCAGCGGCTGGAGCGCAACGAGTTCGTGGGCACCGATGACGACCTCATCGAGTGGCAGGACCGCCACGGCCGCGATGCCGATGTGATCATGGGCGACAACGCCAACATCTATCGCCTGGTCGGCGCCGATGGCCTGCCGCTGAGCTACAACTTCGATACCACCCGCCACCTGAGCGCCGGCGAGTTCTTCGAGGACCGCCAGTTTGCTCCCGGCACCGATGCGCAGGCCATCGAGGATGCCTGGTACTCGCTCGAGAATAATGAACCGAGCTGGATCCTGATCCAGCCGCGGGCCTTCGAGCTGATTGACTACCAGGCCGGCGTGGGCGAGACCCGCGAGGGCAACAGCGGTGACGACCTGATTCACGGTGAATCCGGGGATGACCTGATCCATGGCATGGCCGGCCACGATGCCATCTTCGGTGGCAGCGAGGATGACTGGATCACCGGCGGCACCGGCAACGACTGGATCAGCGGCGGCACCGGCGATGATGGCGTGATCGGCGACGATGGCCTGATCCTGCCCAGCCGCAACGGCCAGGCCGAGCCGCTGTTCGGCATCGAGGCCCTGACCGAGCTCGACAAGGTGATCAGCACGCCCGGCAATATCCAGCAGGCGGTGATCAATCAGGAGCACGAGCTCAAGCTGGCGGTGCGCCTCTTCGCCTTCACCCAGGGTGGCAACGACATCATCTTCGGCGGCCTGGGCAACGACTGGCTGCACGGTGGTGCTGGCGACGACGCCATCTCCGGCGCCGAGGCGCTGCCGGGCTACTACGACGGTGGCCTCAACTGGCTGCTGGTGCGCCAGCAGGAGCTCTGGGGCAACGACGCCATACAGTCCTGGTATGCCGATCGGGCACCGATCAATACTGGCGATATCCTGCAGTACGAGGGGCGTCGTCCCGGCACCGGGGAGTTCTCGCTTTACGACGAGCACGACCCCTGGCGGCGCATCATGCTGGGCAGCGACGGCGACTGGGTGAAGAACGCCGAGTGGGTGGATGCCGCAGCTGCACTGGGGATCCTGAATGATGATGGTTCCTTCCCAGGTGATGCCGCCGACTATCTCGACCTGCTGGTTACGCGACTGGTCGGTGGTGAGACCGAGTACCTGGTCGGACTCAACGATGACGGTGACCAGGTGGTGATGTTCGACTTCCTGCTCAACTTCGATCCCACCGAAGGCCCCATCGACAGTCGCTTCGGCGAGGGGCGGACAACCGATGGCGACGACCGCCTCTTCGGCGACCTGGGTAACGACTGGCTGGTCGGCGGCAGTGGGCGCGACCACATGTATGGCGGCCGCGGCGATGACCTGATCAACATGGACGATGATCACGGCTCCAACTTTCACACCGACACCCCCCTGTCCAACAACCTGCCGGATGCTTACCAGTCCTACGCCGACATCGCCTTCGGCGGCGCCGGGCGCGACCGCTTGATCCTCAACACTGGGGCCGACCGGGCCATCGACTGGGTGGGCGAGTACAACAGCTATGTGGTGCCCTTCAGCCCCTTCGGCGCCTTCCACATCAGCCGCTCGCTGCAGCCGCAGCTCCAGGAGTTCCTCTATGAGCTCTCCGCGAGCGACGGGGCGGACCAGTGGGCGCCGGATCATGAACGCCATGCCGACGACCAGGGGAACGATCGGCGCATCGCCGACCTGGACGGGGCCCGCAACTTCGAGCCCTATGGCGAACTGGGGCTGGTGCTGCAGAAGGACGCCGACTGGCAGGCGCAGACCGGCGCCCCGGACGACCCGCAGCCCGGCAACTTCCAGGGCAAGCGCGAGATCATGCGCCGCGAGCTCTTCCTCGGGGATGGCGTCGATGCCCTGGAGAGCAGCGCCTTCGCCGTGGAGTCCGGTGACTGGACCATGGGGGGAGGGCTCTATTCCACCTCAGCCGGTACCGATGGGGGAGCGATAAGTATCCTGCACATGCAGGACCAGCTGCCCAACTACGTCGAGATCCTGGTGGATGTCAGTGCGGAGCGGCCCAGGGCCGGTGTCAAGTCCAACGCCTATATCCTCTTCGACTATCAGGACAGCGACGACTTCAAGTTCGCAGGTATCGACATCAGCACCAACAAGCTGGTGATCGGCCAGCGGATCGGTGACGAGTGGCGTGTCCTTTCCGAGACGAACCTGCAGATGCGTGGTGGTCAGACCTACGAACTCGGGCTGATCCTCAACGGCAACCTGGCCACCCTGGTCGTCGATGGCCGGTACGAGATTCGCCACGCCTTCGGTGCGGACCTGCTCAACGATGGCTACCTGGCCCTGGGCTCCGACAACGCGGTGAGCCACTTTGCCAACTATCAGGTCCAGAGCCTGCCGCCCCTGACCACCTACGAGGCGATATGGGGGTTCGAGGGGAATGCCCACGGCCTGCAGGAGAGTGTCGGTGACTGGCTGCTGCAGGATGGCGTGCTGACCGGTTCGTCGACCGGCACGCCGGCCATGCTGTTCGGTGACCTGCCGCTGGGCGTCGCCCCCTACGCCGCCCTGGAACTCGAGGCACGGCTGATGGCCGAGGGGCGCTCGGGCTTCGTCTACGACTACCACGACGTCGACGACTACAAGTTCGCCCTGCTCGACATCGGGGCCGGCCAGCTGCTGCTGGGTTACGTGACCGCCAAGGGTGCACAGATCAGCGCCACCCTGGACGTGACACTGACCGAGGGCGAGGCCTACGACCTCAAGCTGACGCTGACCGGTGGCCAGGTCACCGCGGCATTGAAGCCGGCCAGCAGTGGTGAGGGTGCCGACGCTGCCTGGCAGCTGCTGGGCCATGTCTACTACAGCCAGCTCAACGCCGGCGACTGGGGGCTGATGGTCGAGTCGGACACCAGTGCCGCGTTCGAGCACTTCATGGCCCGTACCAATGATGTCGCCTATCTGGATGCCGAGGAGGCCCTGACGGCGGCTCGCCCCGCCCTGGGCGCCGTGGAGGCCGGATCGGTGCCGAACGAGGCGGAGCTCGAGGCGCTGATGGCCGAGGCATGGCATCGCCTGAAAGCCGTGCATGGCGACCACCTGCCGGACGCGATGCCGGCGATCGACCTCGAGGTGGTCGACCTCGGCGGGCTGCGCCTGGCCCAGGTGGTTCAGGGGCGAATCCTGATCGACGCCCAGGCGGCGAGCCATGGCTGGTTTATCGATGCCACTCCGGATGCCGACGAGGAATTCACCCTCGGATCCGACGGCAGCCTGCATGCGGCAAAGGGCAGCGATGCCCAGGGCCGCATCGACCTGCTGACCGTGCTGATGCATGAGCTCGGCCACCTGGCGGGGCTGACCCATGGCGATGGTGCCTTGATGGCCGAGTCGCTGGAGCCGGGCCTGAGACTCCTGCCGATGATGTACGAGACGGGGGATGGCGGGGAGGTCGAGGCGCCAGATAACGCGCCTGCCGAGCCGCCCCGCGACCAGGGCAGTGGCAAGGGGCTGGCGCTGGGGCATGAGCTGCTGCTGTTCGATCTGAGGAGTGGTGCGCTGCGTGGCGACAGCGGCATGACCGACACGCCGCCGGTAGAGGCGCCGGCGAGGATCCTTTCCGACCGCGCCAGGCAGGCAGCAGCGGAGCAAACCATGGAAGAGGAACCTGTGGGTGAAGGCGACGACATGGAAGGATTCGAGTTCGATACGTTGAATTCGCTGGCACTGTCGAAGCCGCTGTCGCTGATCGGAAAGTTCGGTTCTCGACTACGCTGAACGTGAGCCGACGGTAACGCTCTGTGACCGTCGGTAGAGGCGCCAAACAGCGGCTGGCGATGGGATGCCGGTTGCCACACGAGGTGAAACAGAATGGAGAACACCATGACTGATACTCCGAACGAGGCGCAGGGTGCGCCGAACGGTGCCGAAGCCAAGTCATCCACGCCGAAGGTGGTCTGGGACGACTCGGCGATGAACATGTCCTACGCCAACGTAGTGAACGTCACCAGCACGCGCGAGGAGGTGACGCTGTTCTTCGGTACCAACCAGACGTGGAACGCCAGGGAGTCGGAGTTCAAGGTCAAGCTGCACGACCGCATCATCGTCAGTCCCTTCGCTGCCAAGCGACTACTCACCCTGCTGAGTGCGGTGGTCGGCGAGTACGAGAAGCGCTATGGCAAGCTGGACATCGCGGATCCCCGGGAGGGTCGACCCGGTGGCCAGTAGGTCGGCCAATCGACGCTAAGGGCGTCATCAGGGAGCGATGCCGCCAGGAGAAGTCATCGTGATGGAAGGCTCAGCCGCACGTCGTCACCCGGATGTTCCGGGGCATGACCGCATTGCCTTTCTCGACCAGGCGCTGTGGAAGCGCCTGGCCGATGCCCAGGATGAGCCGGCGTACCTGCAGGCCTGGCTGAGCCTCCAGAGTCGCATGATCCCCGGGTGTCGCTCCATGGTCGTGCTGTTCCACGAGGTGGAGGACGCCCTGCTGGTCCCCGTGGCCGCCTGGCCGGATGCCAGTCCCCCTGCCGAAAGTCTCTCCACGGCGGTAGATGCCGCGGTGGCCTCTGCCGCCGGGGCGGCAAGGCGTATCGATACCGAAGCCGGTGGAGAGTCGCGTTTTGCCCTTGCCTTGCCCGTCTTCCTGGAGTCCCGGCTCGACGCCGTGGTTGCCCTTGAGGTGGCGGGTGCCGACAAGGAGGGGTTGCCGGAATTGATGCGACGCCTGCAGTGGGGCGTGGCCTGGTTGGAAACCCTGCTCTGGCGTCGCCGCGCCGAGCAGGAAGCCCAGCAGCGCGAGCGAGTCGAGGCCGCCTTCGACCTGCTGGCACCGGTGCTGGATGCCCGTCAACTGCGCGATGCCTGTGACAGCCTGGCCAGTGAACTGGCCTCCCGGCTGAACGCCGTTCGGGTTGGCGTGGGGCTCAACCGCGGTGGCCGGCTGAGGGTCGCCGCGCTATCCCATACGGCAGTCGCCGACAATCGCATGCAGGCCATGCGCCTGCTGGCCGCGGCCATGCACGAGGCGCTGGACCAGGATGCCACCCTGATGCATCCGGCCCCGCATGGCCAGGTGTTCTCGACGCTGGCCCATGCTCGGCTGCTGGAGCAGTCCGGCAGCGCAGCGGTGGTCTCCGTCCCCCTGGCTTGGGGAGACCAGCGTATCGGCGTGATCCTGGTGGAGCTTGCCGAACGCGACCGCATGGATGATCACCTGCTCGATACCCTCGAGGCCGTGGCGGCTTCCGCGGCACCGGTGCTGGATGCGCGACGTCGCAGCGACCGCTGGCTGGTCGGGCGTGGCTGGGACAGCCTGGTCGATGGCGCGGGTGCGCTGTTCGGCCCCCGGCACCTGGGCAAGAAGCTGGTGGCTGTCCTGCTGGCTGCCCTGGTGGCCTACCTGTCGCTTGCCACCGGCCAGTTTCGCATCACCAGCGATGCCCTGATCGAGGGCAGTGTGCAGCGCACCCTGGCGGCTCCCTTCGATGGCTATCTCGCCGAGGCATCGGTTCGGCCCGGGGATACCGTCTCCGCCGGCCAGGTGCTGGCCGAGCTGGACGCTACCGATCGTCAGCTGGAGCTGCTGCACTGGCTGAGCATGGAACGACAGCGCCAGCTCGAATACGAGCGGGCCCTGGCGGAGGGCGATCGCTCTGCCGTGGCGGTGGCCGCTGCCCAGGCCGAGCAGGCGCGTGCCCAGGCCGACCTGGCGCGGGAACAGGTGCGTCGCAGCCGACTGGTCGCCCCCTTCGATGCCTATGTCCTGAGCGGTGACCTGTCGCGCTCCATCGGAGCGGCCATGTCCGGGGGAGAGCCGATGCTGGAGCTGGCGCCCCTCGATGCCTACCGCGTCGTGGTCCGCGTCGACGAGCGCGACATCGGCCATCTCGCCGAGCAGCAGCGAGGGCAGCTGGTCCTGGCCTCCCTGCCGGAGCAGGCGCTGGCCTTCCAGGTCGAGCGGATCACCCCGGTGTCCGAGCCCGGCGATGGGCAGAATCGCTTCCGGGTCGAGGGGGTACTGGAGGATCCCGAGGCCCTGCAGAGGCTGCGCCCCGGCATGGAGGGAGTGGCCAAGGTGAGCGTGGATGAGCGGCGCCTGGCATGGATCTGGAGCTACAGGATCATCGACTGGTTCCGCCTGCAGCTCTGGCGCTGGTGGCCCTGATGGCCATCGATACCGGCCTCTACAGTCCCTGGTGGGGAGCCGTTGCCCACTCCCGCCCGCAGCTGCGCGGACACGTCCAGATGCACCGCCACCTCTACCGAGGCCAGCCCTGGTACGTGCTGCAGGACCCCGTCTCCGGCCGTTTCCATCGCTTCGGACCGGCGGCCTACCGGCTGATTGCCCAGCTCGATGGCCAGCGAACCCTCGACGAGGTGTGGCAGGACGTGGTGGCCACCCTGGGCGGCGATGCGCCGACCCAGGACGAGACCATCCAGTTGCTGGGCACCCTTCACGGTGCCGATGCCCTGAGCCACGAGGGCGCCCTGCACCTGGATGCCCTGTTCGAGCGCCGTGACCGTCATCGCCGCCGCCAGTGGCTGCAGCGGGTGCGAAGCCCCCTGGCGATCCGCCTCCCGCTGCTGGATCCGGACAGGCTGCTGGACTGGCTCTACCCCCTGGCCCGTCCGCTGCTCGGCCTTGTCGGGCTGCTGCTCTGGATGGCGCTGGTCCTGGCCGCCTCGGTGATGGCGGTGATGCACTGGGAGGGCCTGGCGGCGGATCTCTCCAGCCAGCTGATGTCGATCAACAACCTGCCGCTGCTGATCGGGGTCTTCATCCTGGTCAAGTCGGTCCATGAGCTGGGCCACGGGCTGATGGTGAAGCGCTGGGGGGGCGAGATGCATGAGCTGGGCATCATGCTGCTGGTGTTCATGCCGGTGCCCTATGTGGATGCCTCTGCCGCCACCGCCTACCCCTCCAAGTGGCAGCGGGCGCTGGTCGGCGCCGCAGGTATCCTTGTCGAGCTGACGCTGGCGGCGATTGCCATGTTCGTCTGGCTGGAAGCCGAAAGCGGCCTGGTGCGGGCCATCGCCTTCAACGTCATGGTCGTCGGGGGCGTATCGACCCTGCTGTTCAACGGCAATCCCCTGCTGCGCTTCGACGGCTACTACGTCTTCGCCGACCTGCTCGAGATCCCCAACCTGTTCACTCGCGCCAATCGCTACTTCTTCTATCTGGTGCAGCGCTACCTCTTCGGCATGGGTGAGGTCCGCTCGCCGGTCACCGCCCGGGGAGAGCGGGGCTGGCTGCTCTTCTACGCCATCGCCTCGTTCTGCTACCGGATGTTCCTGATGGCCATCATCGTGATGTTCGTGGCCTCGATGTTCTTCACCCTCGGTATCCTGCTGGCTGCCTGGTCGGTCCTGCAGATGCTGGTGTGGCCATTGCTGAAGGGGCTGCACTTCCTGTTCAACAGCCCGCGCCTCGAGCGTCGGCGTGGGCGCGCCTGGCTGGCCACCGGGCTGTTCGTCGCCGGCGTGGTGCTGCCGGTGACCCTGGTGCCGGCGCCCTATGCCACCATGGGCGAGGGAGTCGTCTGGGTGCCCGACCGGGCGGAGGTTCACGCCACGGCCAGCGGCTTCGTGGCCGAGGTGATCGCCGAGCCGGGCAAGCCGGTGCGCCGGGGCGATCCGCTGATCGTGCTCGACGCCCCGCTGCTGGATGCCGAGATTCGTGTCATGCAGGCCCAGGTGCGCGAACTTCAGGTTCGACGTGCCCTGGCAGCCGTCAGCGACCGGGTCCAGGAGCGCATCACCGGTGAGGAGCTGGCGTTGATGGAGGCGCGCCTCGAGGACGCCGAACGGCGACGCGCCGACCTGGTGGTGACAAGCCCCGTGGATGGCATCCTGGCGCTGCCCTCCGCCCAGCACCTGACAGGCCGTTACCTGAGGCGTGGCGAGCCGGTGGCACTGATCGTCGATCCGCAGCGTCCGGTGGTCCGCAGCCTGATCCCCCAGGAGCGCATCGACCTGGTGATGACGCGGACCCGGGAGGTGCTGGCGCGACCGGCCGCGGAGCCGGGCCGTGTGCTGATGCTCACCGATCCGCGGCTATCGCCGCTGGCGTCCACCGACCTGCCTAGCCTGGCGCTGACCAGCGAAGGCGGCGGCAAGGTGCCCCTGGATCCGTCAAATGGGCAACGGCCCAGTGCCATGGAGCCCTACTTCCTGTTCGAGGCCGAGGCCCCGGGGCTGATCGGTGCCGACAGCGTGGGGGGCCGACTGCAGTTGCGCTTCGACCATGGCAACGTGCCGCTGGGGCAGCAGCTCTATCGGGCGCTGCGGCAGGTATTCCTGGAGCGCCTGAATGTCTGATTCGCTGGCCGTTACACCCGGTTCGCCCTGGCGCATCAGGAGAGGGCCTGCGTCCGCCCTGCAGCCCGGTGAACCGCCGGAGCGCTGGCTGGTAGCCTGGAATGGCCTGGCAAGGCAGGCGCCATGGGCCTCGCGTGGTGCCAGGGCTCGCCTCGCGGCGGCCTGGCAGCAGGCCGCGGGCGCATCGCGACAGGACGCGCTGGCCTCCGTCGAGGCGCAACGATCTCTCAACAGGGCCCTGCGCGAGCGCCGCCTTTCCGTGGAGGCGGCCCTGGCCCTGGCCGAAGTGCTGCGCACATCAGGCCTGGCCGAGCCCCTCGGCCTCGAGGATCAGCCGGACCTGCTGATGCAGGCCTGGCGCCTGCTGTGTGGCGACATGCTGCTGGACAACCGGGCGGTCAGCCGGCATCCGGCCCTGGCCCTGGCCGCCCTCAGTGCCGCCAGGGCGGGCTGGCAGGTGGTGCTGGTCACGCCCGATGGCCTCGGGGCCGATGCCTTGCAGCAGTTCCTGGCGGCCGAGGCCGAGCCGCGGTGGGAGGTCACCGTGATACCGGAGGAGAGGCGTCGGGAAGGCCGCTTGCGGCTCTATACCCGTCAACTGGTCTGCGTGCCGCTCGGGGTGCTGGCCATGGACCTGCTGCATGTCGCCCGTGACTCCGGCCACACGGCGGCCGCATTGCGAGGCCACATCGCTCGGCTGGGCCGTGGCGGGGCATCGCCAACCGAGCTGTTCCCTGGCTCCCATACCCTGGTGCTGCTTCAGGAGGCCGGAGACCTGTTTGCCGAGCGCGCCCTGGACAGCGTGGCCCTGCATGCGTCCAACGCCTGCGCCAGTGAGTCTTCCCTGGCCGTTCAGGCCCTGGCCTTGTCCGCCCTGCTGCAGGCGTCGCACCACTTCGAGGTCGGGTCCGCCTTCGACTTGCCCACCCTGACCGAACAGGGCCGGCAGGTGCTGGCGGGCCTGGCGGGGTCGCGAGGTGGCCTCATGGCCAACGTCGAGATCTGCCAGCGGGCGGTAAGGGCAGCGCTGCTGGTGAGTACCGGCTGGCAGGAAGGGGTGCATTACCGGACAGGCCCGGAGCGAGTCGAGATCCTCGACGAGCGACTGGAGCCGTTGCTCGCCAACCGGGAGATCGTCCCGGGCCTCAGGACCCTGCTGGACGTGCACGCCGGACTCGAGGGGCGCCACCGGGAGCTGGTCAGCCAGGCACGCGTGCATGCCCTGCTGTCGGGGCTGCCGCGCGTGGGCGGGGTGGGCCGCTGGCTCCCCTCCGTGGCGCAGGAGCTGGACTGGCTGCATCGTCGACCGGTGTGGCGGCCGGCACGAAAGCCGCGTCCGGCCCGCCGCTGGTCCGGGGTCCACCGGTTGGCGAGCCATGAGGCAGCCGGCGATTGGGTGCGGGAGTGGCTGTCCCTGCAAAGCGACGATGCCGGGAGCCTGCTGCTGACGGTGGAGGGGATCGCTCCTCCGGCATCAGGGCACGAAGGCTTGCCCGGGGGAGGGGGTGGCAGATGGCTGATCCTGGGCGATGCGATGCGCGACTGGCGTTACGGCGCGATGCCGGAGCCCTGGGTGACACACCTGGCGGTGGTGCTGACCTCCGATCACCCCGCCGAGGAGTGGCTGTTTCTGATCGGTGAGCGCTGGCCGGCGCTTGAGGAGTGTCGCCTGGTGGTCATGCCATCGTCGCTGACCGGGGGGAGCCTGCTGACCGGCTGGTGGGGCCGGCTGTTACCGCGCCGCTGGCAGTCACGTCGCCTGGTGACCCGGCGCATTACGGCCAAGCGCCGCCTGATGAGGCGCGACGAGGGACTCAGGAAGATGCTGCATTTCGCCAAGGACTGATTCGCCATGGGAACGTCAAGACCACCACCCCGAAGGGAGTCCTGCACCATGTGGAGCTGTCGTCACCGCGCCGCCCCCCGGGGGCTGTCACGAACCGGAGGACTCGGGGCGAGCGGGCTCATCGGCCTTCTCGTGAGCCTGGCATTCGCCCCTCCTGTCCAGGCGGATGGGCTGCGTATCAGGGAGTGCCTGATCGAGCCCAGCGCCAGCGTCGCGATCGGCGCACCCAGCGAGGGGTTGCTCGAGGCAGTGCTGGTGGAGCGTGGCGATGTGATCAGGCGTGGCCAGCCATTGGCCCGCCTCACGGCTGACCTGGAGGCCATCACGCTGCGCATCGCCGAGACCCGTGCCGCCAGCCGGACCTCCATCGAGTCTGGGCGACAGCGAGTGGAGTATTTCGGTGCTCAGCGCCGCCGCTCGGCCCAGCTCAGGGAGCGGCAGCTGGTGGCGGTGGAGGACCTGGAGCGCACGCGAACCGAGGAGGTGCTGGCGCGTGCCGAGCTGGAGATGGCCGAACTGGAGTCCCAGCTGGCCGTGCTCGAGGCGGAACGTTCCCGAATCCTGCTCGACTACCGGGAGATCGGCAGCCCCGTCGATGGCGTTGTGCTGAGCCGTCAGATGCATCCGGGGGAGTATGTCAACGAGCAGTCGTCGCTGATGCAGCTGGTGACCCTCGACCCGCTGCATGTGGAGGCCTTCCTGCCGATCGATCGGTTCACCGAGGTCGAGCCGGGCATGGTGTTGACCGTGGAGACGCCGGCTCCCTTCGCCGGCACCCATGCCGCCGAAGTCGCCATCGTCGATCGCGTCTTCGATGCCGCCAGTGGCACCTTCGGCGTGCGCCTGACCCTCGACAATGCCGACCTGGCGCTGCCGGCCGGTATCCGCTGCAGCTTGCTGCTGCCGCCTGAGTGACGGTCTCGGCCGTGCGGGTCGGCCATCAGTAACCCGTCATCTCCAGGTACCCTACGCCCAGGCGCTCGTCGCTGTCATGGTCGCGGGCGACCACCTCTCCCTCCCAGTAGGGCACCGCGGTGTCCATCCAGCGCTCGGCGTGGGGCGCCTCCACGACCAGGTCGAGGCCCGCTGCGGGCACCGTGAGCCGCCAGCGGGTGGGCACCTCGCGGTCGGCCGCGCCTGAGGTGGCCAGCGGCGTGAGGGCAAGCTCGCCGGGTGCCAGCGCCCGGGGCTCCCCCTCGGGCGAGATCCAGGTGCCGGAGCGGTAGTCGCCGCCGGCCGCCCCGCCGCCCCGCAGCTGGAAGGCCATCAGCCGGTGGCCGTCGTCCAGGTGCAGGGAGAACCAGTCCCAGCCCGCCTGCTCGGGCCCCAGCAGCTGGCTGCTCCACTCCCGGTCGAGCCAGCCGCGGCCGGTGACCTCAAGGGTCTCGCCGTCCAGGGTCACCTCGCCCTCCACGCGCCAGAACGGCTGGCTGTAGTAGATCGAGCCCTGACCGTCGGCGGCCTTCTGGCTGAAGCCGGCATCGCCGTGCAGTACCAGGGGCCCCTCGGCGGTGAGGTCGAGGCGGTAGCCGACGCGCGCCTCGCCCTCGCCGTCGAAGGCGGTGAGGGTCAGTCGCTCGAAGGTGTCGGCGTCGGGGTCTTCCACCCGGGTGGCCAGCACCCAGTTGTCGAGCCAGGTCCGGAAGGGGTGAGCCACGGCCCCGGCCTGGCCGGCTCCGTCATGGATCGGGTCCGCGGCGTGGCTGCGGGCGAAGCGCTCCGCCACCCGGTGGGTCTCGCCCCGGGAGACCGCCAGATGCGCCATCCACAGCTGGTCGGAGACCCAGGGGCCGGGGGCGGGGCGCTCGGCGGGGGGCACCAGGGCCTGGCGGAACAACGTCCACTGCAGGCCCAGCGGCTCGCCGGCCTGGTCCTCCAGGTTGGCGGTGAGGTACCACCACTCGATGCGGTGGTCGGGGTGGGCGCCGTGGTCCTCGGGGAAGCGCAGCGGCGTGCCGGGTCGTGCCTGGGCAAAGCCCTCGGCGCTGTCGCCCAGGCCGGCGAAGCCGGCGGAGGGCTCGGGCGCAGTACCCTGCTCGCAGCCGCCCAGCAGCAGGGCCAGGCCCAGCGCCAGGCCGCGCCACGCCGGGTTTCTCCAGGCCGTGCCTCTCCAGGCGGGATCTCTCCACCGCTCGTGGGCGCCTCGGGCACTCATGACGGGGTCTCCTCGGCCAGCAGCGTGCGGGGCGGTGCCTGCCACAGCCGCAGCACGGGCAGCGCGGCGGCCAGCAGCGCCACCGCCACCGCGGTGGCCAGGGTCAGGGCGATCTCGCCGGGAAAGACATGGAGCGGCAGGCGCCAGCCGAAGGCCGCCACGTTGATCACCGCTACCAGCCCCCAGGTGATGGCGATGCCCAGCGGCACCGCCAGCAGGCCCGTGGCCAGGGCCGCCCCGCCCAGCTGGGCCAGCTGAAGGTGGCCCAGCCGGGCGCGGGGCACGCCCAGCGCCCACAGCGGCGCCAGCTGGCGCCGTCGCTCGCGGGCCTGGGCAAGCAGGCTGGCCAGCAGCGCCAGTGCCGCCACGCCCAGGGTCAGGGCGTTGAGCGCCCGGGTGATGGTGAAGGTGCGCTCGAAGATGCCGGTGGCGACACGCTTCACCTCGCGCTGGTCCAGCAGGCTGTCGCGGCCCAGCGCGAAGCGCTCGGCGAGGGCGCGACGCAGGTCATCCGCGTCGGCGCCCGGCGCCAGCACGATGCCCACCGAGCCCGGCGGCGCCCGGAAGCGCTCGGCCAGCCGGGGCGTGGCCAGCAGCACCTCGCCGCGGGGGTTGCCGTAGTCGGGGTAGACCGCCACCACGGTCAGCGTCTGGCGGGAGCCCCCGTGAGTGCCCGCGCCGGCCAGGGTGAGGCGGTCGCCGGGGGCGAGCCCCTCGGCGGTGGCCAGCTGCTCGTTGATGAAGGCGTCGCCGGCCGCGAACGCCGACCAGGCCGCCTGGCGCCCCGCCAGGGTCTCCCGCAGGGGCCAGGCGGGCATCAGGGTCGCCCCGGGGGTGATGCCGTAGAGGCCGATCGGCAGCTCCAGGGGACGCGAGGCCCTCTCGCGTTCGGCCGCCAGCAGGGTGGCCTCGCTGCGCCGCGTGGCCAGTCGCTCGGCCACCTCCGGATGCTCGCCGAGCCAGGCGTGGACCTCGTCGAACCGTTCCGCCGGCGGGCGCAGGTAGAGGTCCGCGACCAGGCGCTGGTCCAGCCAGTCGAGGAAGGTGAGGCGAAAGCCGCCCACCATGCTGCCCACCCCCAGGTTGGCGGAGAGCGCGATCAGCAGGGCCATCATGGCCAGCGACAGCCGTGGCAGCTGCAGCTGCAGGTCGGCCAGGGCCCACTGGGCCAGCGGGCGTCGCCGGGCCAGGTGTGCCAGCCCGGCCAGGGCCGCGGCCAGCACCGGCGGCAGCCACAGGGCGCTGGCCAGCAGCAGGGCGGCCACCAGGCCGAAGCCGGCCAGCAGCCCCTCGCCCGGCGGCAGGCGGGCCAGCCAGGCCCACAGCGCCAGGCCGACAAGCGCCGCCAGGCCGCCGGCCATGGCCATCAGCCGCAGCTGGCGGTGGAAGCCGGCCCGCCATGCCTGGGCCTGGCCCAGGTCGAGCACGCTGAGCCGGGCCGCCCGCCACAGCACGCCGGAGCCGGCCAGCAGCAGGCCGCCCAGGGTCACCGCCAGCCCGCCCAGCCAGTAGTGCCAGGGCAGCCGCAGCTCGGCGCCGACTCCCGCCCCGTAGAGGCTGCCCAGGGTGGCCGCCACGTCGGGCAGCAGCGCCCGGGCCAGCCAGACGCCGCTGGCGATGCCGGCCAGCGCCCCGGCCAGGCCCAGGATCACCAGCTCCAGGGCGAGCAGGCCCACCAGGGCCCGGCCGGTCACGCCCAGCGCGCGCAGGGTGCGCAGCATCCCCAGGCGCTGCTCCAGGGCGAGGCCGAGCGCCGCCTGGACGATGAACAGCCCCACCACCAGCGCCAGCAGCGCCAGGGCGGTGAGGTTGAGATGGAAGCTCTCGGTGAGCTGGCCCGGCGAGGCCAGGGTCGTGGCAGGCGTCAGCACCAGCCCGTCGGGGGCTTCGGCAAGCGCGCCGGGCGCCGCCACCAGCCGGCTGATCCGCTCGCCGCTCTCCAGCAGGGCCGCGGCGGCGGCGATGTCCATCAC
Source organism: Halomonas sp. 3H (assembly GCF_024206005.1). NCBI lineage: Bacteria > Pseudomonadati > Pseudomonadota > Gammaproteobacteria > Oceanospirillales > Halomonadaceae > Halomonas > Halomonas sp. 3H. The sequence continues at coordinate 3,636,962 of NZ_CP100360.1, read as the reverse complement.
CAGGGTGTCCGGCGGCAGCGAGGGCGTCAGGCTCAGCGGTGGCAGGCGTCGCCCGGCGCTCAGCCCGGGCGTGCTTCCTGCGGCATCGCCCCGGGCGACGCCCAGGGCGGCCAGGGTGTCCGGGGCCACCCGGGTCTGCCAGGGGGGCGACAGGAAGCCGGCGAGCTCGCCTGAGCTTGAAGATAGGCTGCCCGCCGTGGCGAAGGCGCTGCCGCCGGGCAGGGTCAGCGGGTCGATGCCGATCACCGTCAGCCGGTTGCCGTCCGGGCCCTCCAGCTCGCCCTCCAGCAGCGGCGAGACCGGCACCCCTGCCCGGCGCAGGGCGGTGAAGTCCTCCCGGGTCAGCGACTGGCCGTCGCGGCGCTCCAGGCGGTCCAGGCCGGTGGTGAAGAGCGCCTCGGCGCGGGCGTAGCTGTCCCGGGCCGAGGCGTTGATCGCCTGGACGCCGCTCCACAGGGCGCTGGCCACCCAGAGGCCGAGCAGCAGCATCACCAGCTGGCCGGGGTGGCGCCGATAGTGGGAGAGCAGGGTCGACAGGGCCGTGGCCATCAGCGGTCCGTCGGCGGGTGAAGCCGGCCGCGGGAAAGCACCAGGCAGCGGTCCAGCGGCGCCGCCACCTGGGGGCTATGGGTCACCACCAGCAGCGCGCAGCCGGTCTTGTGTACCAGCTCCAGCAGCAGGGCCAGCACGTCGCCGGCGGTGGTCTCGTCGAGGTTGCCGGTGGGCTCGTCGGCGAGCAGCAGGGCGGGGCGCGGGGCCAGGGCACGGCCGATGGCCAGGCGCTGCTGCTGGCCGCCGGAGAGCTGCTCCGGGTAGCGCTTCTCCAGCCCGGCCAGGCCGAGCCGGCTCACCAGCTCGGCGGTCCATTCGGGGTCCTCCACGGCCGCCAGTCGGGCCTGTAGGCGCAGGTTGTCGATCACGTTAAGGCTCGGCACCAGGTGGAACTGCTGGAACACCAGGCCCAGCGCCTCGCGCCGCAGCCGGGCCCGCTCGGGTTCGGCCAGCGCCGACAGCGGCCGGTCGGCCAGGGAGACCGTGCCGGCATCCGGCAGGTCGAGCCCCGCGGCCAGGTGCAGCAGGGTCGACTTGCCGCTGCCCGACTCGCCCATCAGCGCCAGGCTCTGCCCGGCCGCCAGGGTCAGGTCGACGCCGTCCAGCACCGTCAGTGGCCCCTGGAGGGTGGCGTAGGCCTTGTGGACCTGACGAAATTCCAGCATGGAGAGTTCCCGGTGGCGTTCCCTCCGGCATGGTGGCACAGAACGTTCCGCCGCCACAGGCGACTCACGGAGAAGTGAAGCCGGCAGGACGATCGCGTATAACCGAGGGCATGTCGAGGCATGCGGCCTGAGGGGCAAGGGAGGGCAGAGTGACGGTCACGGTGTCGAGACACTTCGTCGGCGAGCTGTTTCGCGGGGTGCCCCAGCTGCATCGCGAGCGTGGCAGCCTGCTGCGTCGCGCCGGCATCTCGCCAGGCTGGCTGGACGCCCGGCACGGGCGAGTCACCGTGGAGCAGTTTGCCACCCTCTATCGCCTGCTGGTCAACGAGTGCGATGACGAGACGCCGGGGTTCTTTTCCCGGCCGCTGCGCGGTGGTACCCTCAAGCTGCTCTGCCTGAGCCTGCTGGAGGCGCCGACCCTCAGGGTGGCGCTCCACCGCTATCGGCTGTTCTTCCGGATCCTGCTGGATGACTTCGGCTACGAGGTCAGCCACGGCGACGAGCGGGTGCGCATCGGCCTGGTGGAGCACCGCGCGCCGGCAGGCAGCCGCATTCTGGTGCACGAGCTGATGCTGAAGCTGCTCCACGGCATCGCGTCGTGGATGATCGCCCGCAAGATTCCACCGCTGCTGATGGAGTGCGCCTATCCCCAGCCGGCACACAGTGCCGACTATCGCTACTTCTATCCGGGACGGGTGCTCTTCGACTGCCCCCAGACCGCCATCTACTTCGATCGGGCGGTGCTCGACGAGCCGATCCGCCAGACCAAGCAGCACCTGGGCGCCTTCCTGCAGCGCGCCCCGGCGGACTGGTTCTATGTCTCCTTCGAGGAGCGCCTGCTCGCCCACCGGGTGCGCGAGCACCTGACCCGCCACGGCGCCTACTCGGCCAGCGTGGCGGAGGTAGCCGAGGCGCTTCACCTGTCGGTGCGCACCCTCTCGCGGCGCCTGGCGGCGGAGGGGACCCGCTTCCAGGCGGTCAAGGACGAGTGTCGGCGGGACTTCGCCATCCAGGCGCTGACCCGCAGCGAGCAGCCGTTGACGACCCTGGCCGAGTCGCTGGGATTCCAGGACCAGGCCTGCTTCAGCCGCGCCTTCCGTGGCTGGACCGGGGATACCCCCGCCGCCTATCGGCGGGCGTTGGCGGTACCCCGGTAAGCTTTGCCCGAAAAATGGCTGCGCTCGGCCATACGGCGTTAAAAATCAGCTCAAAGTGCTCATTTACAGTTGTAAACTCCGTCTTTTCGCCGATTTTTGCCTTGTCTGTTCTTCGCTCGCCGACTTTTCAGTCAAAGCTCAGACCCGCCCTCAGGCCTCCTGGCGGATGCGCTTCTTGTCCAGTTTGCCCACGCTGGTCTTGGGAATCTCGTCGACGAAGCGGATGGAGGAAGGCAGCGCCCAGCGGTTGATGCGCCCCTCGTTGACGAACCCCTTGAGGAAGGCCAGCACCTCGTCGCCGGTGGGCGGCGCGTTGAGATCCCGGGGCACCACCAGGGCGGCGGGACGCTCGCCCCACTGCTCGTCGGGCATGCCGATCACCGCCACCTCGGCCACTCCTGGGCACTGGGCGATCAGGTTCTCCAGCTCCAGGGAGGAGACCCACTCGCCGCCGGTCTTGATCACATCCTTGATGCGGTCGCGGATCTGCAGGAAGCCGCGCTCGTCGAGGGTGGCCACGTCTCCGGTATGCAGCCAGCCGTCGCGCCACAGCTCCTCGCTGCGGGTGGTTTCCTTGAAGTAGGCCTGGGTCAGCCAGGGGGCGCGGACGCGCACCTCGCCGACGCTTTCGCCGTCCTGGGGCAGCGGTGTGCCGCTCTCGTCCACCACCTGCAGGTGCACCAGTGGCACTGCCACGCCTGCCTTGCAGCGCCACGGCAGCTGGGTCTCGAAGTCGGCCTGGGCGATATCCCGGGGCAGGATGTCGGCGGTGAGCAGCGGGCAGGTCTCCGACATGCCGTAGGCGCTGCGGGTATCGATGCCCAGCTCATGGGCCTGCCGGGCCAGCGCCTGGGTCAGGGGGCTGCCGCCGATCAACAGCTTCCAGCCGGAGAGGTCGACCCGGCCTGAGGTGACCGGCTCGGCGCCCACCACCATGCCGAGCAGGGTGGGCACGCAGTGGGAGAAGTCCACCTTCTCGCTGACCAGCAGCTTGACCAGCATTTCCGGCTCGTAGCGCCCCGGGTAGACCTGGGTCGCGCCGAGCAGGGTGGCGGTGTAGGGCACGCCCCACGCATGCACGTGGAACATCGGCGTGATCGGCATGTAGACCTTGTCGCGGTCGAGCAGCTCGAACCCCGGCGCCTGGAAGGTGCTGGCCTCGCCCAGGGTGTGCAGTACCAGCTGGCGGTGGGTGAAGTAGACCCCCTTGGGGTTGCCGGTGGTGCCGGTGGTGTAGAACAGCGTGGCCACCGCGTTCTCGTCGAAGGTGGGGAAGTCGTAGTGGCCGGGCTGCTCGGCCAGCAGAGCCTCGTACTCGCCCACCAGGGGCAGGCGGGTCTCGAGGGGCGTCTCCTCCTCCTGGCAGAGCAGGTAGCCGCGGATGCGCGGCAGCCGCTCGTGGAGCTCCTCCAGCAGCGGCACGAAGTCGCGATGCACGAGCACGAAGTCGTCCTCAGCGTGCTCCATGGTGTAGTGGATCTGCTCCGGCGAGAGGCGCACGTTCACCGTGTGGAGGATGGCCCCCAGCATGGGGATGGCGAAGAAGGCCTCCAGGTAGCGGTGGCTGTCCCAGTCGAGGACGGCGACCACGTCGCCGGCACGTACGCCCTGGGCACTGAGCAGATGGGCGAGCTGGTGCACGCGTTCGCGAAAGCGGCGGTAGCTGTGGCGGCTCAGGTCGCGGTAGACGATCTGGTTGTCGCCAGCCATGCGCACGCCGCTCTCCAGCAGCTCGCCGATCAGCAGGGGCGGGTTGGTGGCCGAGGGCGTGGGCGGCAGGATCCTGGGGTTGACGGTGGTCATCGGCGTGTCTCCTCGTGGTTGTCCGGGGTTCCTTCAGCAGCGCTCGATCAGCAGGGCGATGCCCTGGCCGCCGCCGATGCAGAGGGTGATCAGGCCGTAGCGGCCGCCGGTGCGCTCCAGCTCGGCCAGCGCCTTGATCACCAGGATGGCGCCGGTGGCGCCGACAGGATGACCCAGCCCCACGGCGCCGCCGTTGGGGTTGAGCCTTTCGGCCGGGAAGCCCAGCTCGTCGGCCACCGCCATGGCCTGGGCGGCGAAGGCCTCGTTGGACTCGATGACGTCGATATCACCGATGGCGAGCCCTGCCTGCTCCAGGCAGCGGCGCACGGCGGGAATCGGGCCCAGCCCCATCAGGTGCGGTTCGACCCCGGCGGTGGTGCCCACTAGGAAGCGTGCGCGTGGCCTGAGGCCGCGGCGCTCGGCCTCGTCGACGTGGGCCAGCACCAGGCTCGCCGCGCCGTCGTTGAGGCCCGAGGCGTTGCCGGCGGTGACGATGCCCTCCTTCTGGAAGGCGGGCCGGAGCCGGGCGAGATCCTCCAGGGTGACGCCCTCGCGGACGTGCTCGTCCTGGTCAAAGCGGCGTTCCGTCTTCCCCTCGCGCACGGTGACCGGGACGATCTGCTCGGTGAAGCGCCCCTCGGCGATGGCCCGGGCCGCCTTGTGGTGGCTCTCCAGGGCGAAGCGGTCCACCGCCTCGCGGGTGAGGCCGTGGCGGCTGGCGATGTTCTCGGCGGTGCAGCCCATGTGGCCGCTGCCGAAGGGGTCGCTGAGGATGCCGAGGGTCAGGTCGGTGACCGCCGCGTGGCCCATGCGCAGGCCGCGGCGCGCCTGGGGCGGCAGCAGGTAGGCCCCCCGGCTCATGGACTCGGCGCCGCCGGCCAGGGCCAGGCGGCTGTCGCCCAGGGTGATCTGCTGGGCGGCGGAGAGCAGCGCCTGCACCCCGGAACCGCACAGGCGGTTGACGTTGAAGGCGCCGGCCTCGTCGGGCACGCCGCTCTCTCGGGCGATATGCCGAGCCAGGTAGGCATCCTGGGGGCCGGTGGTGATGATATGGCCATAGACGGCGTGGTCGATGGCCGCGGCCTCGACGCCGGCTCGCGCGAGCGCCTCCCGGGCGGTGACGGTGCCGAGCTCGTGGGGCGCAAGGCCCGCCAGGCTGCCGCCGAAGCCGCCGATGGCGGTGCGGGCGCCGCCCAGGATGACAACGGAATCCAGACGCATGGGGTCTCTCCTGATTCAGGTCCTGCCCAGCAGCGAGCGGGCAACGACTTCCTTCATGATCTCCGAGGTGCCGGCGTAGATGGTCTGCACCCGGGCATCCAGATAGAAGCGCGAGATGGGGTATTCGCGGGTGTAGCCGTAGCCGCCGAACAGCTGCAGGCAGGTATCGGCGGTGGCGCACTGCATCTCGGTGAGGCGCAGCTTGAGGATCGCCGCCTCGGTGGGTCCCATGGCGCCCTGGCGATACTGCGCCATGCACTTCTCGAGGTAGGCGCGGCCCAGCTCGATGTCGGCCTGCACCTCGGCCAGGGTGAAGCGGGTGTTCTGGAAGTCGCCCACGCGCTGGCCGAAGGCGCGGCGCTCTTTGACGTACTCCAGTGTCAGCGCCAGGGCACCCTCCATGGCGCCCAGGGCCTGGGCGCCGACGCCGAGGCGCTCCCGGGGGAGCTCCTGCATCAGGTAGGCGAAGCCGCGGCCCTCCTCGCCGAGCAGGGCATCGGCGGGCAGTTCGATGCCGTCGAAGAAGAGCTCGGCGGTGTCGCTGGCGTGCTGGCCGATCTTCTTGATCGGCTGGCCCCGGGAGAAGCCGGGCAGGGTGGTGTCGACCAGGAACAGCGAGACCCCCTTGGCGCCGGCCTCCGGGTCGTTCTTGGCGCAGACGATCACCAGGTCGGCCACCTGGCCGTTGGTGATGAAGAGCTTGCTGCCGTCCAGCCGCCAGCCGCCCTCGGTGCGCGGGGCGCGGGTCTTCATGGCGGCCAGGTCGCTGCCGGCACCGGGCTCGGTCATGGCGATGGCGCCGATCACCTCGCCGCTGGCCATGGCCGGCAGCCAGCGCTGCTGCTGTTCCGGGGTGGCGATATGCAGCAGGTAGGGCATGACGATATTGGCGTGGATGTTGTAGGCGCTGGCCAGGCCGCCGTAGCCGCGCCGTGAGATCTCCTCGATGACCAGCTGGGTGATGGCGAAGTCAGCCCCGGCACCCCCCAGCGGCTCCGGCATGTCGATGCCCAGCAGCCCGGCCTCGCCCATGCGCTTCCAGAGTGCGCGGGGCAGTTCGCCGGCCGCCTCCCACGCCTCGTAGTGGGGCGCCACCTCCTGTTCCAGGAAGCGGCAGATCATGTCGTGGAAGAGCGGGGTCAGCTCGTCCAGGGGAGTGGCCTGGGTCACGCGTTCAGCTCCTTCCGCAGGTGTCGCTTGAGAATCTTGCCGGCGGTGCTCTTGGGCAGGGCATCGGCGAAGAGCACGCGCTTGGGCACCTTGTAATGGGCCATGACGCGCTTCGCGTGGGCGATCAGCGCCTCCTCGCTGGCCTCCTCGCCCTCCTTGAGCACCACCACGGCGGTGATCGCCTCGATCCACTTCTCGTCGGGCAGGCCGATCACCGCCACCTCGGAGACGGCCGGATGCTGGAACAGCCCCTCCTCCACCTCGCGGCTGGCCACCACCACGCCGCCGGTATTGATGACGTCCTTGATGCGGTCGACGACGAAGAGATAGCCCTCCTCGTCGACGTAGCCCACGTCGCCGGAGTGGAACCAGCCGCCAAGGAAGGCCTCCTCGGTCATCTCGGGCTTGTCCCAGTAGCCGGTGAGCAGCTGGGGCGAGCGGTGGACGATCTCGCCGTGCTCCCCGGCGGGCACGTCGTTCATCTCGGCGTCGACGATGCGGGTCTCCACGGTGAGGATCGGACGGCCCGCCGAGGCCGGCCGAGCATCATGCTCCTCGGGGCGCAGCACCGTGGCCAGGGGGGCGATCTCGCTCTGGCCGTAGCAGTTGTAGAGCCCCACGCCGGGAATGCGCTGGCGCAGCTCCTCCAGTACCGGCACCGGCATGATGGAGGCGCCGTAGTAGGCCTTCTTCAGGCGGCTCAGGTCGGAGCGCGCGAAGTCGGGATGGCGCAGCAGGCTGATCCACACCGTGGGCGGGGCGAAGAAGGAGGCGATGCCCTGGCGGCTGATCTGGGCCAGGCAGTCGTCGGGCAGCGGCGCCTCGCGCAGGTGGACCGGCGCGCCCAGCAGCAGCGCCGGCATCAGGAAGACGTGCATCTGCGCGGAGTGATAGAGCGGCAGGGCGGCCAGCATCGGCTCGTCGCCCTTGATGTCGAGTTCCACCATGCAGGCCATGTACTCGGCGAGCAGGGCCTGGTGGGTCATCATCGCCGCCTTGGGCGCGGCGGTGGTGCCGGAGGTGTAGAGCAGCTGGGCGAGGCTTGCGCCCTCCACCGCCATCTCCGGCTCGGCCTCGCCGCCCTCGCTCATGGCCGCAGCCAGCACGTCGAAGCCGTCGCTCTGCCCCGCATGGAGGGTGCCCGACAGCACCAGCGCCATGCCCTCGGTGGCGGCGGTCACCGTGTCGGCCAGGCCGAGGTCGCTGAGCAGGCCCGTGGCGCCGGACTGCTCGAGAATGTAGCCGAGTTCGTCCGCGGTCAGGGCGTAGTTCACCGGCACGTGCACCAGGCCGGCCCGGGTCGCCGCCAGCCAGGCGATCACGTAGGCGTCGGAGTTCTTGCCGTAGACCGCCAGGCGGTCTCCGGGCGCGAGGCCCGAATCGAGCAGCCGGTTGGCGACCCGGTTCACCGCCCGGTTGAGGTCGGCGTAGGACCAGCCCCGGTCGTTGAAGGCCAGTGCCAGCTTGCCGCCGTGCTTGCGGGCGCTGCGGTTGAGCGCCGCGCCGATGGTGTTCTGCTGGATCTTCGGATTGAGGCTCATCTCGTTCCCCCTCAGGCGCCGTTGTTGACCAGATGGCACTGGCTATCGGAGAGCGGACGGAAGGCCTCCTCGGCGGGGATGGTGCGCACCAGCTTGAACAGGTCGTCCTCGTCGGCGGCTTCCTCCGGCGAGTTCACCTCCACCAGGTACATGTCATGCACCATGCGGCCGTCCTCGCGGATATAGCCGCCCGTGGTGAAGATGTCGTTGACCGGGGTCGCGGCCATCTGCTCGCGTACCGCCTGGGCCTCGTCGGTGCCGACGGCGTCGAGCGCCTGAAGGTAGTGGAGGGTGCTGGAGTAGAGGCCGGCATGGACCTGGGTGGGCATGCTGCCGGTGCGCTCGCGGAAGCGTTCGGCCCAGGCGCGGGACTCCTCGTCGCGGTCGTAGAACCAGGCGGTGGTGAACTGCAGGCCCTGGGCGGCATCGAGCCCGATACTGCGCACGTCCGTGCTGAACAGCACCATGCCGGCCAGGATCTGGCCCGCCTGGGTGATACCGAACTCGCCGGCGGTGGTGATGGCGTTGATGGTGTCGGAGCCGGCGTTGTTCAGGGCGATCACATCGGCACCGGAAGCCTGGGCCTGGAGCATGAACGACGAGAAATCGTTGCTCGGGAAGGGGTGGCGGGCGCTACCGACGATGGTGCCGCCATTCTCGACGACCACCCGCTCCACGTCGGCTTCCAGGGCGTGGCCGAAGGAGTAGTCGGCGCTGAGCAGGTACCAGTTGGGGTTGCCCTCCTGGGTGATGGCGCGGGCGGTACCGTTGGACATGGCCCAGGTGTCGTAGACCCAGTGGATATGGTTGGGCGAGCAGCTCTCGTTGGTGACCCCGGAGGAGACGGCGCCGTTGACCAGGCCCAGACGGTTCTCCTCTTCCAGCAGCTTGACCGCGGCCAGGGTGACCGAAGAGGCCACCAGGCCGGTGACCATGTCGACGTTCTGCTGGTCGATCCACTCGCGCACGACGCTGGAGCCCACGTCGGCACTGTTGCGGTCATCGGCGCTGAACAGCACGATCTCGGCGCCCTGGATGTTGCCGCCCATTTCTTCGACGGCCATCTGGATAGCATCCAGGCCCAGGGGGCCGATCGGGTCGCGGTAGACGCCTGACATGTCGGCCAGGTAGCCGATACGGATCTCGTTGTCGGTAAAGTCGGCGGCCCCGGCGTGGGAGGCGAGCATGATGGAGGCGGCGAGGGCGCCCAGGGCGAACTGGCGGGTTGTGGTCATGGAATGGCCTTTGCGTTGTTGTTGTGTACCGTTGTTGTGTACTTCGGAGCGTGCTTCGAGCTGACGCTCAGGCCCCATGGTAGGAACAAAGATCGGGGAGGGGTTGATCGATCGGGCCAGGTTTTATGCATTTCCTGCCAATGTGGGCGGCTATATTGCCGAGCAGGCTAATGATCTCGACGAATAGTCGACATATGCGGCCAGAGGGGGCGGGTGCCGGAAGCTCGAGTGACGCAAACGTCAAGGGGCGCCCGAAGGCGCCCCTTGACGTGTTGGCCAGGCCGGTCGTTCAGTGGCTATGGCCGTGACCATGATCGTCGTGGTCGTCTTCGTCATGGCCTTGGTCGTCATGGCCCGGCTCGGCCAGGGCGTCATGCAGGGTCCGGGCGTTGTGGCGCATCATGCCGAGGTAGGTGCTGGCCTCGCCTTCCGCGGCCAGGGCATCGGCGTAGAGGGTGCCGGCGATGGGCAGGTCGGTCTCCTCGGCGAGCTGGGTGATGATCGCCGGGCTGGTCATGTTCTCGTGGAACAGGGCCTGGACGTTCTGCTCGCGGATCACGTCGATCAGCCGGGCCATGTTGGCGGCACTCGGCTCCGCCTCGGTGGAGAGCCCCTGGGGCGAGAGGAAGCGCAGGCCGTAGGCGCTGGCGAAGTAGCCGAAGGAGTCGTGGCCGGTGATCACGCTGGTGGAGGCGGGGATCTCGCCGAGCAATTCGCGGATCTCGGCGTCGGTGGCGTCGATCTCGTTGATGTAGCGCTGGGCGTTGGCGGTGTAGGCCTCGGCGTTGTCCGGGTCGGCCTCGATCAGGCCGTCGCGGATGTTGGCCACGTAGACCTTGCCCATGGCCAGGTCCTGCCAGCCGTGGGGGTCATCGTCGCCGTGGTCGTGCCCCTCATGGCCGTGGTCGTGCCCCTCATGGCCGTGGTCGTGCCCCTCATGGTCGTGCCCCTCATGGCCGTGGTCGTCGTGGCCGTGGTCGTCGTGCTCGTCGTGGCCGTGGTCGTCGTGCTCGTCATGGCCATGGTCGTCGTGGGCCGCCGCCACCCGGTCGATGCCCGTGGTGGTGACGACCAGCGGCCCGGCATAGTCGCTGGAGTCGATCAGCCGCTCCATCCAGCCCTCGAACTGCAGGCCGTTGAACACCACCAGGTCGGCCTCGGCCAGGGCGCGGGCATCGGTGGGGCGCGGCGAGTAGACATGGGCGTCGCTGTCGGGGCCGACCAGGGAGGTCACCTCGACGTGCTCGCCGCCGACGTTCTCGACCATGTCGGCGAGGATGCTGAAGCTGGTGACGACCTGCACGCGCTCGGCAGCGAAGGCGGCGGGCAGGGCGAGCAGGGTGGAGACGCCGATCAGGGCGGCGGAAGCGTGGGCGAGTCGCATGGGTCAGGAGTCCTCGAGTCGTGGAGAGCAGGATCGGGTCAGTGGGATTCGGGGGCACCCAGCGGTGCGGCGCGGCGCTGCAGGCGCTCGCGCAGGCTGTGGTGGCGGCCGAGCAGGGCCGAGAGCAGGTAGGCCGCGCCGGCCAGCAGGATGATCGCGGGGCCTGACGGCAGGCTCAGGTGGTAGGAGAGCAGCAGCCCGCCGGTGCTGGCGACCAGGGCGATGGCCACGGCGATGCCGATCAGCCCTTCCAGGCGCTTGCTCCAGAAGCGTGCCGTGGTGGCCGGCAGCATCATCAGGCCCACGGCCATCAGGGTGCCCAGGGTCTGGAAGCCGGCGGTGAGGTTGAGCACCACCAGGCCGAGGAAGGCGCCGTGCACCAGTCCGCCACGGACGCCCTGGCCGCCCAGAAACAGCGGGTCCAGGCACTCCACCACCAGGGCGCGGAAGATCACCGCCAGAATGATCACGATCAGGCTGCTGATGGTGGCGATCAGCACCAGGGCCGTGGTGTTCACGGCGAGGATCGAGCCGAAGAGCACGTGGGTGAGGTCCACGCTGCTGCCGCCCAGCGACACCAGCATCACCCCCGCTGCCAGCGAGATCAGGAAGAAGCTGGCCATGGCGGAATCCTCGCGATGGCCGGTCATCTGCGACACGCTGCCGGCGAGCACTGCCACCAGCAGCCCGGAGAGGATGCCGCCCAGGCTCATCATCGGCAGCGAGAAGCCGGCGAACAGGAAGCCCAGCGCCACGCCGGGCAGGATGGCATGGGCCATGGCGTCGCCGATCAGGCTCATGCCGCGCAGCATCAGGAACACGCCCAGCGGCGGGGCGGCCAGGGAGAGCGCCAGGCCGGCCACGAAGGCGCGCTTCATGAAGCCGTAATCGAAGGGGGCGAACAGCCAGGCGTCAAGCAGTTCCAGCATCGAGGGCATCCGGGAAGGTCAGGGGCAGGCGCGGCGCCCGGGGCGGCTGGCCGGCGTAGCGGTCGAGCAATGATTCGGGGCTGACCCAGCGGCCGTGGCCGCCGGCCAGGAAGAGCACGTCGTCGGCCAGGCGCGAGAGCTGCTCCATGTCGTGGAGCACCACGACGATGGTGGCGCCCTGTCGGGCCATGTCGCGCAGCACGTCCATCAGCACGTCCACCGTCTCGATGTCGACGTTGGCGAACGGTTCGTCGAGCAGCAGCAGCTCGGCCTCCTGCATCAGGGTGCGGCCGAGCAGGGCGCGCTGGCGCTGGCCGCCGGAGAGCTCGCCGAGCTGTCGGTGGGCCAGGTGGGAGATGCCCAGCCGCGCCATGATCTCGCGCCCGCGGCGGTAGTGGGCCGCACAGTAGCCCTTCAGCGCCCCGTGGCTGGGCCAGGTGCCGGTCATGATCAGCTCTTCCACGCTCATCGGGAAGGTGAGGTCCAGGGCCAGCTGCTGGGGCAGCCAGGCGCGCCGTTCCCTGGGCACCTGGCACTCCACGCTGCCGGCCACCGGGGCCAGCATGCCCATGATCGCCGAGATCAGGGTGCTCTTGCCGGCGCCGTTGGCACCGATCAGCGCGGTGATGGCGCCGTCCATGAAGCGGCCGTCCAGGTGCTCCAGGATCGTCCGGCCGCCGCGGGCCAGCTGCAGGTCGTGCAGTTGCAGGCGCGACATCAGGACCACCACCCGGCGGCCCAGGAGACCGCGAGCCACAGGCCCGCCAGCGGCGCGGCCACCAGCAGCAGGCGGCGGGTGGCGGCCAGCGACATCAGCGAGAAATGGCAGGGCCCTTCCGGGCGATGCCGGTGCGTGCGATGTGCCATGGGGAAGACCTCCGAAAACTGGCGGAGGTTATAACATAACAAAGTGGTCGCTGGCCACTCCCCCGAGCACGCCGCGGGTGGGTCAGTAGCGCAGCGCCACGCCCAGCTGGTTCGGTGCCACCAGCAGGGCGTATTCGCCCTCGAGCTGCAGGTCGCCGAGCGACACCCGGACCGGCTGGAAGCGGTTCAGCGCGGCGGTGGCCTGGCGCGGCTGGGTCTGCAGCTGCAGCTCGCTGATCAGCATGCCGGTGGCGAAGTTGATGGCGCCGTCGCGCTCGCGGCCGTCGCCCACGGCGATCAGCAGCCCCGCCGCGGTATTGATCGCCAGCGAGCCGAGCCGGGCCTCCAGGCTGCGCCGCCGGCGCTCCTCCTCGGCGACCGACTCCAGCAGGGCCCGGGCACCCTCGATATCCCCCGGCTCGCCGGCCTCGAACTCGCGAAGGGCGGCGGGGTGCGGCTGGCGGTCGAGGAACATGCCGCCCAGGGCGAGGGCCGACTTCACCACGCCGACGCGGGCGTCGTAGCGGTCGTCGCGGTCGCTCGCCTCGCTGGCCTGCCAGGCGTTCAGGGCCAGGCTGCCGGCATAGAAGGTGGTCCAGCCCACCTGCCAGGTGTTGGCATGGCGGGCGCCGTCGGCCAGGGCCGAATCAAAGGCCTGCCACTCGGCATCGGGCGACTGGGCCAGGGCGGGAAGCGGCAGCAGCAGGGCGAGCAGGCAGGCCGCGGCGGGGCGACGCAGGAAGGGGAGCAGCAGGGACATGGGACGCCTCCGGGTCAGCGATGGGTCAAGCGTAGCACTGCCCCGCTGTGGCGGCAGCCGCGACATCGCGGCGGCTGACGCTGTCGCTGGCTTCAAGGAGAATGGCGCCATGCACAGCGAGTAGGGAGCCGGAATGACAGCGGGGTGGTGGGGCGTAATGGCGGGCGTGATGGCGGGCCTCGGTGTTCTGCTGCACCTCTTCCATCGGCGGCTGAGGGCCGGGCTGGCGGCGCCCAGGGTGCCGCTGGCGCTCGGGCTGGCCGAGCATGGGGTAAGGGGCGAGACGGTGACGCTTGCGACTCGCCGAGACCGACGGCTGGCCGGGTGGTGGCTGCCCGGAGAGGGCCGCGGCACGGTGGTGATCATCCATGGCTGGGGTGCCAACCGTGAATTGATGCTGCCGGTGGCGCGCCCGCTGCAGGCGGCGGGCTGGAACGTGCTGCTGTTCGACGCGCGCAACCACGGCGATAGCGACCCCGACACCTTCTCTTCCATGCCGCGCTTCGCCGAAGACACCGAGGCGGCCGTCGAGTGGCTGCGCGCCCGACCCGGCATGCGGGATGCGCCGGTGGCGCTGCTGGGACACTCGGTGGGTGCGGCGGCGGCGCTGCTTGCCGCCTCGCGGCGCGACGACATCCGCGCGGTGGTCAGCCTCTCGGCCTTCGCCCATCCGGACGGCATGATGCGACGCTGGCTGGCCGGCAGGCGGCTGCCGTTCTTCCCACTGGGCTGGTACGTGCTGCGCTACGTGGAACGGGTGATCGGCACTCGCTTCGACGCCATTGCCCCGGTGAACACCCTGCCGAGGGTGCGCTGCCCGGTGCTGCTGGTCCACGGACAGGACGACCGCGTCATTCCGCCGAGCGACGCCGAGTGGCTCCATGCCAGTCGCGGCGACACGCCGGCCAGGCTGCGCCTGCTGCCCGGCGATCACGACCTCAGCCAGCACCTCGAGGGGGAGCTGCCCGAGCTGCTGGCGTTTCTCGATGCGGCCCTGAGGGAGGCCACGTCGCCGCCGGCGTGAACGGCTACAGCCCCAGGGCGCGGCGCATCACCTGGCGCTTGGCGGCGCCCAGGTGGTCGGCCACCGCCAGCCCGGCGGCGCCGGCCTGGCGCAGCGGCCCCGCCCCGGTGAAGACGCGGTGGAAGGCCGTCATGGCGGCGATCATCGCCAGGGTCTGGGGGCGTCGCGCGCGAGCGTAGCCGGCCAGCAGCCCCTGGCCGCCGGGGTCCTGCCCCGCGCGGAAGGCCGCCACCACCCGCTCGCTCAGCTCCGCGGCATCCTGCAGCCCCAGGTTCAGGCCCTGGCCGGCCAGCGGATTGATGACGTGGGCGGCATCGCCCACCAGCGCCAGGCGCGGGCGCACATAGCGCTCGGCATGGCGTCCCCGGATGGGAAAGCTGGCGCGCCCCAGCACCGTCTCGAGGCCGCCCAGCCGCTCGGGGAAGGCCCGCTCGATGGCCAGGCGCAGCGCCTCGTCGTCCAGCGCCTCGCGCTCGGCAGTGGCCGCCGGGCTGCCGTACCACACCAGCGAGGCGTGGTGGCCGGGCAGCGGCAGCATGGCCTGGGGCCCACCGGGGGTGAAGCGCTGCCAGCTGACGTCCTGCTGGGGCAGCCGGGTGCGCACGTTGATGATCAGCGCCCGCAGGCCATGGTCCTCGTCGCGGGTGGCGATGCCGGCCAGCTCGCGGACGCGGGAGCCGGCCCCGTCGGCGCCCACCACCAGCCGGGCGGCCAGCAGCCGGCCGTTGTCCAGCTCCAGCAGCGTGCGATGGCGCCCGGGCAGCCAGGCCACCGGCCCGGCATGGCAGTGGGTCGCCACGCCGGGCAGCTCGGCCAGCCGCTGCCACAGGGCGCGGCGGATCACCCGATTCTCGACGAAGTGACCGAAGTCCGGCAGCCCCAGGTCGGCGGCGCCGAAGTGCACCTGGCGCCGCTTGGTCTCGTCGCTCGCCTCGATGTGGCGGAACGGGCAGCGGCGCGCCTCGGGGATGAAGCCCCAGGCACCCACCGCCTCCAGCAGCCGCTGCGAGGCCAGGTTCAGCGAGGAGATACGCAGGTCGAAGGGAGCGTCGTCGGCGACCGGTTCGGGCGGTCCGCCGCCCTCCACCAGCGCCACCGCCATGCCGGCCTGGCCCAGCGCCGCCGCCACGGCCGCGCCGACCATGCCGCCGCCGACGATGATCGCGTCAAGCGTGTCATCCATCCGGGTGTCTCCTCCCACTTGATGTGGATGTCATCAAAGTGTCACATAGGCGCGTTAGCGTGCGCGCAGTGACACGGAACCGTCATTAAACCGTCACGAAGGGATCCTTCACCCACACGGCAGACCGCTCATGTCGAATCTCGGACCTTCTCCCGATAGTCCCGCCCTCTCCCGCCAGTCGCCGCGCGAGGTGCCGGCTTGGCTGCGGGGCCTCTACGCCGGCCTTTGCCTCTACCTGTTCCTGGCCGCCCTCAACGTGCTGGGTGCCGGCCTCGGCACCTTCGGCAGCGACAGCGACCTGCTGACCCGCGCCTTTGCCTACGGCGAGAACCCCTTCATCGCCCTGATGGCCGGCGTGCTGGTCACCATGGTCGTGCAGAGCTCCTCCTTCACCTCGGCGCTGATCGTGACCCTGGTGGCCAGCGGCGAGATGACCCTGGGCACGGCGGTGTTCGCCATCATGGGGGCCAACATCGGCACCGCGGTGACCGGGGTGATCGTGGCCCTGGCCAACGTGCGCATCAAGCGCAACTTCCGCCGCTCCTTCACCGCGGCCATGATGCACGACTTCTTCAATATCCTCACGGTGCTGATCGTCTTCCCGATCGAGTGGATCACCAGCCTGTTCCACGAGGGCGGTCGCGGTATGTTCACCCGGCTGGCCGGCTGGCTGGCCGAGCTGATCGGCCTGGAGGAGGTGGCCAAGCCCAGCAGCCCCATCAAGGTGATCACCGCGCCCATCGTCGACGCCGCCAACTGGCTGGGGGCCGCCCTGATGCCCAGCGTCGCGGCCGCCGGGCTGCTGGTGGCGGGCCTCGGCCTGCTGCTGATGTTCACGGCGCTGGTGTTCATGGTGCAGAACCTGCGCGGTGCCCTGCTGCGCCACATGGACGGCCTGTTCCGCACCTACTTCTTCCGCACCGACGCCCGCGCCTACGGCGTCGGGGTGGTCTCCACCGTGCTGGTGCAGTCCAGCTCCATCACCAGCAGCCTGATGGTGCCGCTGGCCGGGGCCGGAGTGGTGCGCCTGCGCCGGGTGCTGCCGTTCATGATGGGTGCCAACCTGGGCACCACCGTGACCAGCGTGCTGGCCGCCACCGCCAACCCCATCGCCGCGGCGATGACCGTGGCGCTGTTCCATGTCATCTTCAACCTGACCGGCACCGCCATCTGGTGGCCGCTGCGGGTCATCCCGCTGCGCATCGCCACCTGGTACGGGCGCCTGGCCGGCCAGAAGATCCGCTACGCCTTCCTGTTCCTGATCGGCGTATTCCTGGTGGTGCCGCTGGTCGGCATCACCGCCACCGAACTGTTCATGAGCCTGCGCTGAGCGCGGCCAACCGGGAGGTTTCCCATGTTCAAACAGCTCTATAGCGCGCTCACCTCGGAAAACACCATCGACCAGGCCTACACGGACCTGACCCGGATGCTCGAACACGGCGCCTGGATGTTTTCCCGCGCCAACGAGGTGCTCTACAGCACCGTGGCCGCCGAGGAGGTGCGCGGGCCGCTCTACGAGCGTGACCGGGCCGTCAACGAGCTCGAGCGCTCCATCCGCCGCAAGGTGCTGCGCCACCTGACCGTCAACCCCGGCCACGACGTGGCCATCTGCCTGGCGCTGATGAGCGTGGCCAAGGATGCCGAGCGCATCGGCGACTACTGCAAGAACGTCTTCGAGGTGGGGGCCTTCTACAGCGAGGGCTTCCACGTGCCGCGCTACCAGCAGCCGCTGGACGAGATGGCGGAGCGGCTCGCCGGGCTCTTCCAGGAGCTGATCGCCGCCACCCGTGACTCCGACGAGGCCAGGGCCCACCGGGTGATCACCGCCACCCGCGAGATCCGCGGCCGCTGCGACGACCTGATCGAGGCGCTGCTGCGCGAGGAGGAGGCGATCGAGTTCCACGAGGCGGTGGCCTACTCGCTGCTGGCGCGCCACTACAAGCGGGTCGCCTCGCACCTGGCCAACATCGCCACCGCGGTGACCGGCCGGCTGGAGGATCTGGACTTCCCCAGCGACGCCGACGACCGCGCCCTGGACTGAGGCCGGGCCCTCGGCGGCCTGCCGCTGTCAGCGAGAACCCCGCGCCGGCTCACGCCGGCGCGGGGTTCTGCGTGCTGCCCAGGCGTGCCTCAGGCCGGCGGGAACGCCTCGGTATCGATCTCGGCCTGCAGCGCCTCGCCGTAGCGTTCCCCCGCGACCCGGTCCGGGGTCAGCATGGCGTCCAGCCGCGCGACGGTAACCGGCGCCAGGCGCAGGCCGTCGGCGGCCAGGTTCTCGCGCATGTGGGCCACCGAGCGGGTGCCGGGAATCGGCAGGATGTCGTCGCCCTTGGCGCGCAGCCAGGCCAGGGCCAGCTGGCCGCTGGTGACTTCATGCTCCCTCGCCACCGCCTGTAGCTCGGCCAGCTGCGACAGGTTGCGGGGCAGGTTCTCGGCGCTGAAGCGCGGCATGCCGCGCCGCACGTCGCCCTCCGCCAGCGGGGTGTCGGCCTGGATCGCCCCGGCCAGGAAGCCGCGCCCCAGCGGGCTGAAGGCCACGAAGGCGGTGTCCGCCTCGCGGCACGCCTCGATCACCGCGATCTCGGGGTTGCGGGTCCACAGCGAGTATTCCGACTGCACCGCGGCGATGGGGTGCTCGGTGCGGGCGCGGCGCAGGGTGGCCGCCGAGACCTCGGAGAGCCCGATGGCGCCGATCTTGCCCTCGGCCACCAGCCTGGCCAGGGCGCCGACGCTCTCCTCGATGGGCACCGTCCGGTCCCAGCGGTGCAGGTAGTAGAGGTCGATGTGGTCGGTCTTGAGGCGTTCGAGGCTCGCCTCGCACTGCTGCCGTAGCGTCTCGGGCCGTCCGTCGATCACCTTGCGGCCGAGCTCGGGGTCGAAGGCCATGCCGCACTTGCTGGCCAGCAGGATCTCGTCGCGCTTGCCCGAGAGGGCCTTGCCCACCAGCCGCTCGTTGGCGGTGGCGCCGTAGAGGGTGGCGGTATCGAAGTGGCGGTAGCCCATGTCGAAGGCGGTATCGAGGGCCTTCAGCGCCTCGGCCTCCGGCACCGGCTGGCCGTAGCCGTGGGAGAGGTTCATGCAGCCCAGGCCGATGGCGGGCGAGGCGAGGGCCTGGAGTCGGGAAAGGAGCGTCATCCTGGGGTTCCTTGTTATCGGCGTTTGCGGGCGATGAACTGCACCACGGCGCCCAGCCCGGTGTGGCCGCGGCCCTCCACCACCTCGCGCTCGCACTCGCGGCTGAGCGCGATCTCTAGCTCGGCGAAGGCCGCGTCGAGCTCGGCGGCGGTGGGGGTGCGGTCGGGGGTGTCCGGGCCGCCGGTGTCGCGGGGCACCTGATCCGGGGTGTAGGCCTCGAGGATCAGCACGCCGCCGGGCTTCAGGGCGCGGATCACCTGGCGGTGCAGGTGGGGGCGGCCCGCCGCCGGCACGTGGCAGAAGATCGACACCACCGCGTCGTAGGACTCGGGTTCGAACTCGTGGGCGGTGAGGTCGGCGTGGAGGGTGGTCAGCGCCACGCCCTTCTGCTCGGCCAGTCGGGCGGCCTTGCGCAGGCCCACCGAGGAGGCGTCCACCGAGGTGACCCAGTGGCCGAGCCCCGCCAGGTAGACGCCGTTGCGCCCCTCGCCGTCCGCCAGGCAGAGCACCCGCCCGGGGGGCTCGCCGATCAGTTCGGCGTGCTCGCGCAGGAAGTCGTTGGGCTCGGTGCCGTAGAGATAGTCATCCGTGCTGTAGCGTTCATCCCACATGGGGCGCGCTCCCGTGGTGGTGGGTCAGCCCATGAGAGTAGCAAGATCGGCCGCAAAAGGGGCAGATGCGCCACGGGAGGCGGCATCGGGCCGGGGTCCTGGCCTTGCGCTTTTGGTCGAATACCGCCGGCCAGGGTTGCCGGGTGTGCGGTATGGTAGGCCGCTACCCGGCCACGCCGGCCCCAAGGCCTGCGTGGCCTGCCCACCATCACAGGGACCGACGGAGCGCCAGGCATGGCCAAGCCCTTTCCTCTCTCCCCGCGCTACCGCGTGCTGCTGGCCGGGGTGTTCAGCCAGATCCTCTGCATCGGCGTGGCGCGCTTCGCCTACACGCCGCTGCTGCCGTTGATGCAGCAGCAGACCTGGCTCTCCGATGCCCAGGGCGGCTGGCTGGCCGCCCTCAACTACGCCGGCTACATGCTGGGCGCCCTCACGGCGGCCTCCATCCACAGCATCCGGCTCAAGGACACTCTCTACCGCCTCACCCTGCTGCTGGCGGTGCTCTCCACCGCGGGCATGGCCCTGGCCGACAGCTTCTGGCTATGGGCGGCCATGCGCTTCGTGGCCGGCTTCTCCAGCAGCGGTGCCATGCTGCTCGCCTCCGGGCTGATCCTGCACTGGCTGATCAGCCACGGGCAGCGCGGCGAGCTGGGCATCCACTTCGCCGGGGTGGGGCTGGGCATGCTGGTGGCGGCCCTGGCGGTGGAGCTGATGCTGGGCCTGGCTCTCGACTGGCAGGCCCAGTGGTGGGGCTTCACCGCCCTGGCCGCGGCCCTGCTGGTGCCCGCCTGGCGCTGGCTGCCGCGCCCCGCCAGGCCGGTGGAGGGCGCCGGCGGTGGCGGACAGCGAGCGGCGAAACCGCCGACCCGCACCTTCATGCGGCTGATGCTGGCCGCCTACTTCTGCGCCGGCTACGGCTACGTGATCAGCGCCACCTTCATCGTGGCCATCGTGGAGCGCGAGCCGCTGCTGGCCGGGGCCGGCAACTGGACCTTCGCCCTGGTGGGCCTGGCCGCTGCCCCCGCGGTGATGCTGTGGGACCTGATCGCCCGGCGCATCGGCTACCTGGGCGCGCTGA
This sequence comes from Halomonas sp. 3H, assembly GCF_024206005.1. Classification (NCBI taxonomy): domain Bacteria; kingdom Pseudomonadati; phylum Pseudomonadota; class Gammaproteobacteria; order Oceanospirillales; family Halomonadaceae; genus Halomonas; species Halomonas sp. 3H. The sequence goes on along the minus strand of NZ_CP100360.1, from coordinate 3,616,647 downwards.
TCGCCGCCATGGCCCTGCAGGTGGTGGGCATCGTGCTGCCGGCGGTGACCAGCAGCCTGGCCGGCGTGCTGCTCAGCGCGGTGCTCTACGGCGGCACCTTCCTGGGCTGCGTGAGCCTGGTGCTGACCATGGCCGGCCGGCTCTACCCGCAGAGCCCGGCGCGGCTGATGGGGCGCATGACCCTGGGCTACGGCGTGGCGCAGATCGTCGCCCCGGCGCTCACCGGCATGCTCGCCGAGGCCAGCGGCCACTACGACACCGGCCTGTGGCTGGCCGGTGGCTTCGTCGCCCTGGGGGCGGGGCTGCTGATCTGGCTGCGCATAGTGGATCGAACCGCCCAGCGGCTGGACGCCGAGGCGAAGGCGACCATCACCCCCAACTAATCCATGCTGCAAGGTCCTGGCGGTTGGCAATCTCGACCTGCTGGGCCCGTGGTTCGGTTTCCACATGATGGGGGTTCACGCCCAGCTCGCGTAGCGCATAGAGCACAAGCGGGCCCCGGCATGACAGGGTGAGTTCGCCTTCGTCCATCCCGTAGTCCGCGGCGATCAGGGCCCTTTCCCGGGACGACAACCGCCTGTCGGGGATCAGGCATACTTCGACCGGTGTATGCCAGTCCTCATCCTCGGCGAGACCGTGATCGCCCAGCATGTCGCCACATGGCTCCGGCACCCCGCGGAAGCGGCTCAGCACGAAGTCCCGGTAGTCGCGATGCTTCTCGCAGAAGGCCCGCACATGCCAGCGCCCCGCCGCGAACACCAGCGTATGCGGCACGATGATCCTGTCTTCGCCCGTGGGGCTGGAGAAGGAGGCGTAGGTGACCTCCAGGCGTTGCCCTTCGCGGGAGGCCTTGACCACCTGCCGCACGACCTGTGGTGACACCACTCGGCTCGGCATCGGCAGCGCCTCGGTGTTCGCGGCGCCGAGTCCCAGACCCGTGAACGGCGATGCCAGCTGCTGGTGGGTGCCCAGCAGATGTAGGTACTCCTCGACCCGACCCTGGGTGAAGGAAGGCGAAAATTGTGCAGTCGGCAGGAAGCCCTTGCCCGGTCCCCGCAGGCGCGGGGATGACCCGGCGTGGTCACATGCTCCCGCATCCCCAGGCTGCCGGTCCCCGCAGGCGCGGGGATGACCCGTCGAGGCCGCGGCCGTGGCGCGGGTGCACGGGCCGGTCCCCGTAGGCGCGGGGATGACCCGGTAGGCATCCAGGTCGTCGCGATTGGTCAGGACCGGTCCCCGCAGGCGCGGGGATGACCCGGACATCGAGAAGCTCGAGCGCGAGCTCAAGAACCGGTCCCCGCAGCCGCTGCAGACCGGTGGAATCCGGTCATCAGGCTCCTGCTGGAGGCGCAGCGTTTGAGGATCCAGGAACTCGTGGTGAGCGACGGTGAACCCTTTCCAGAACAGGCAGAGCGGGGTAGCATCCATGGCAACGGCGGTGTCCGTAGGCTGACGTTTTGGCGAATATCAGCTTACTCGGATTTACCGCCGTTTCTCTATTCTTGCCTACCCTTAAGGTCACTTCGCTTTCACGCCAGTCTGCGATGAACCAAAAAACGGGCCTTACCCCACCCCACCCCACGCTGCGAGGGGGCTTGTCAGCGTGGATCGAGGCTGAACGTTGGGTAGGTCTCAGGAAGGCATGGGGCTCCGATGGTGAGCCTCGCTCACGCGAAGCCCAGGAAGACGGCCAGCGCTCGGTTGACGGCAACCATGGTGCTGTCATCGAGGTGGCCAAAGGCCTCTCCCACCCTCTCTCGCTTCACCGTCATGGGCTTGTCCACCATGATCTGGGAGCGTCGCTGTAGTCCATTCTCGGGGGTGGACTCCACATCGAGGCGGATCAGCGGCGCATCGACCCGGGTGCTGGAGAGCAACAGCACCGTCACACTGCCGGTTCCGGCAAACTGATCCGACTGGATGATGAGGGCAGGGCGCGGTTTTCCAAAGTCACCCGACAGGGCAATGGTCACCAGGTCGCCACGCCTCATGCGTCACACTCGTCGTCGTCCAGGTCTAGGAGGGCGGCATCCATGAAGTCCTGGAGGTCCTGATCCCCGGCGTCGGCAGCCGCGACGGCAGCGCACTGGCGGCGGGCCTCTTCGGCGAAGCCGGGTTGGCGGGTATCCGGCACCCAGATCTGGATCGGGCGCAGGCCGGCCGCTCGCAAGGCGGCACGATGCCTCTTCACTCGGTTGTTCACGTTGTCGGTTGCTACCATGGCGCACCCTCCGTTCTGTTTCATGTAACAGAGTAGCGCTCCCTTCCGTTACATGCAACGAAGGGTGTCCAGAAAACGATCGCCGCACGCAGCGCCGCCACCCCATCGTTCGCTGCCGCCCAGGAGCCCTGCGGTCTCCATTCGCCGGGCAGAGCCCAGCTCCCACCAGTCGACTGAAGCCTCACAGTAATCCCAGTCGCATCAGGCCTCGGTTAATCAGCGACCTGCCGGGCCTGGCTGCCGGGTGGTACCACCATCCACGTGAGCTCCTCGATCTCGACGATCAGGTGGAACTCTCAGCAGGCCGTGGCGCCGCGGATGATCGCCTTCGCTCGCGCAGCGTTCCGGGCTTACCTAAGCTCTCCATATCGCGTCTTCGAAGCTGGATGGCCAGGGTGGAACGGCCATGGAGCCGGGTTCGATCAGGCGCTGCAGTACGGGGGCGACGATATGGCCGGTGATGCATCGAAGGGGCTTTGGGTGACGCTGGTATCGGGATTCCTGGCCATTGCCGGGATCGGGGCCAAGGGCGTGGCCGATATCTATCTCGAGCGGGCCAGGCTCGATTCCCAGCTGATCATCGGTGCGCTGGGCTCGCCCTCGGTGGAGTCGCGCCAGGAGACGTTGCGGCTGCTGGTGGATGCCCGGCTGATCGCGAGCGAGGGGACGCGCCAGGGCTTGAAGCAGTACTTTGAAGGGGACGCTCCCCGCGAACCGCCCCAGGTGACCTCGTTCATCCAGAGTGGCGAGAGGGTGAGCCTGACTCCGCGCAACCCGAGCAATGCCGACAGGACGGATATCGACCTGTTCGTCTGTGGTTCGGCGAGTACGAGCCCGGTGGCGGAGAGGCTGGTACAGGATGTGCACCTTACCCTTGCGGATTCAGGCCGGTACGGACGTATCACCCTGAAGGTGTGGGACGGTTCACTGTATGAGGAGCTGTCCGAGAGCGAGCTGAAGGGGACCGCCACGTTGATCTATGACGCGGGGCATGGAGAGGAAGGCGAGCTCGAGGGGCTTCGGGGTCTGCTGGAGCCGGTGTCGGCACTGCCGCCCTTGCGCACGGTGGCGAATGCAGGCAGGAGCACGCCATGGCTGCTCTCCCTGGTGGTGTGTCCGGAATGACGCTCGTCTCTCGCTCCCTGCCGGCTGATACCGATACCTGATGAATCATCCTGTTACCAAGAGTTACCGGAAAATTCCGAACGCGCAGCGGTGGCTGTCGTCATAGGGCCACATGCACGCAAGGCCCCATGCAGGGGTGACTTACTGGAGGTATCAATGAAAAGGATGACTGCCCTGTTCGCTGCCGCCCTGCTCAGTGCCGGCCTTATGTCGGCCGCCGCTCACGCTCAGCAGGACCCCGCCCAGCAGGATCCGGCGGCCGCCCCGGAGCAGCCTCAGGCCGCGGCACCGGCGACGGATTTCTCCGATGATCAGCTCGAGCAGTTCGCGGATGCGTCCCAGGAGATCGTGGTGATCTCCGAGGAGTACACCGAGCGCATGCATGCCGCCGAGGATGAGGCCTCCCAGCAGGAGGTGCAGATGGAAGCCAACGACAAGATGGTCGAGGCGGTCGAGGATAATGGCCTCGACGTGGATACCTTCAACGCCATCGGCCAGGCCGTCCAGCAGGACCCCGAGCTGATGCAGCGCGTTCAGGAGAAGGTCCAGTCGTAAGGCTCGTCGACCGGGCACACGCCCGGTCTCGTTTCATGGTGTTCCCCGACGCGGCCGGCCAATGTTCTCCATCCCCTCGGGATTCCCTGTCGGCCTGCGTCCTTCGCCCCCGCACTGCGGGGGCTTTTTGCTTCATCGTTCCATGCCGGGCGGCATCACCACCCACTCGGGCTCCTCGAACTCGCCGACCAGGCGGATCTCGCAGCAGGGCGCGGCGCTCTTGATGATCGCCTTCACCGCCGGGTTCGGCCGGGCCTCCATGGTGTCGCGGCTGGCCTTGCTGTCCCAGTGGGCGATGGCGATGAGGGTCCGGGGGTCGTCGATCTTGCGGTGCAGCTCGGTGCCACGGGCGCCCGGCGCCCGCTGGATCAGCTCGCTGGCGCGTACCCAGGCGTCGGCATAGTCCTCGGCGGTGTAGCCGTCGCGGATATGCACCTCGAAGATGTATTTCATGGCGCCTCTCCTGGTCGGTTTTCGCTCAGTGTATCTCCCCGATGGCCTGCCTTCGCCCCGGTGCGGGCGTCCGCTGATATGCTGTGAGGCAGTGGCCCCGCCATCGAGCACAAGGAGCGAGCATGTCCGTTACCCCCTTTGCGAAGACCCTGGCCGCCCTGGATGCCCTGCACGCGGAGGACCCGCGGCAGGTCGAGGTCGGGGGCGAGCCGGTGCCCCGAGAACTGTGGCACGCCGGGCGCATGAGCGCCTGGCTGGAGCGCCTGCATGAGCGGCCCGACGAACGGGTGCGCCTGGCGGTACGCGGCCAGCACCTGCAGCGCTGGCAGGTGCCCCGCGGCGACTACCCGGAGGGGCGGGTGGGCTACCTGACCTGGCGGCGCGACCAGGGCCGGCGCGCCGGCGAGACCACCGCGCGGCTGATGCGCGAGGCGGGCTATGGCGAGGAGGACGCCGAGGCGGTCTCGCGGATGATCCGCAAGCAGGGGCTGGGCCGCGATCCGGGCACCCAGGCGGTGGAGGACTGCGCCTGCCTGGTGTTTCTGGAGAACTACTTCGCCGACTTCGCCAGGCAGATCGACCACGACCACCTGATCCGCATCGTGCAGATGACCTGGAAGAAGATGTCGCCGGCGGCCCACGCGCTGGCGCTGGGCCTGCCGATGAGCGATGAGGCGCGTGGCCTGGTGGAGGAGGCGCTGGCGGGGTAGCGCCGGCGCAGGAGCAGCACGCGGGCGGGCCGGATGACCCGGCCCGCCCGCGGCGTTGCGGTTGGCGGAAGGGCGATCAGGGAATCAGCGTGCGGGCGGATTCGAGATAGACCTCGCCGTTGGTACGGACGCGCTCGACGTTGCCGGTCTCCGACCCGAGGTGGACCTCTTCCAGTACCTCGGCCATCTCCTCCACCTCCTCGCCGATCTTCTGCAGGGCGTTCTCCAGGGTGTAGGTGAGGACGTGGATCTCGCCGATCTCGCGCATGGTCAGCTCATCCTTGGCGAGCAGGTCGGCAAGCTCCTGGTTGTACTTCGAGAAGTTGGCCACTGCCTCGGCCAGGGTGTCGGAGGGCTCCCCCTCGAAGTGCTCGCCGGGCTTCTCCTCGGCGAGGGCCGGAAGGGCCATCATGGCGGTAAGCAGGGCGGTCAAGGCCAGTTTGTTCATGTGGGATCTCCTGAACAGTGATGAGAAATATTCTCATCACAATGTCAGGATAGCCGCTCCCCGAGGGCCGTGGTTGATCTGCGTCAAAGTGTCACCACCAGCGCGTCCCGTGTCTCGCAGGGCTTGCCGTGGCGCAGCGCGAGGCGCCGCTCGGTGAGGTTCATCACCACCCCGAACAGGGTCTCCATGCGCTCCTCGGCGGGCTGGGCGGGGTTGAAGTGGCGGCAGATCGACAGCGGCTCGCCGTGGTGGTCGGCGAGGACCTCGAACAGCGCTGCCTCGTCCATCGCCGCCTCGGGCACCAGCGCCTCGCGCAGCAGCGCATCCAGCCGTGCCAGGCGCGGCTGCGAGTCGGCCCGGGGGAAGTCCTCCACCTGGCGGGTGGCGCCTGGGGCGTAGAGGTGGTTGGTGTGGGTGACCACGCCGCCCGCGGCCTCGAGCCGGCCCGGCTCGCCCGGGTGCACCTCGAGCCCGACGGCCTCGCCCTGCGCACTGGCCACCAGGAAGTGGGCGGGGGAGCAGACCCGGTCGCGGCTGGCCACGGCCAGGGCGCCGGCCATGTCGGGGCTCTCGAGGATCTTGCGCAGCGCCACGTGGATCGGCAGCCCCTCGCCGCAGGTTCGGGAGCGGATGGCGTTGAGGCAGACGCCGATGCCGTGGGCGTTCATGCCGATCTTGGCGACCATGCCGGCCTCGCCGACGCTGACCAGCGGGGCGTGGTCCTGCCCGCTGATCTTCAGCGCCACCACGTTGTGCAGCTGGTCGGTGCGCCAGTCCCAGTTCTGGGCCAGCCACTGGGTGCCGGCACGCGCCAGGGCGAAGGCGGAGCAGCCGCCGCTGGCGCGGGTCAGCGAGATCTCGCTGCGGCAGTTGAGGGTGAGGATGTCGGCCGGCTCGACCCCGGCCCCCTCGGCGATGCCGGCCATCTCCTCGAGGATCGCGGGGAAGCCGCGCTCGATCATGGCGCCGAAGCGCTCCGCCTCGCGGCGCGCCTCGGCCCAGCGGATGCCGACGAAATCGTGGAACAGCCGGTCGTAGACCTCCAGGCTGCGCTGGATCAGCGGGGCATGGGCCCGTCCGTGGGCCTGGCCGACCTCGCGGCGGGTGCCGGAGAGCTCGGTGAGGGTGAGGATCTGCTGTTGCATGCCTAGAGCGCCTCCTCCAGCAGGTCGAGGAAGGCGGCCCAGGACTTCTGGTCGGCCCGCTCCTGATAGGCGTCGATGCCGAACACCGTGAAGGCGTGGGGGGCGCCGGAGTAGACCTGGATCTCGTAGGTCGCCTCGGCGGCCTCCAGCTCCTCGGCCAGGGTGGCCACGTCACTCATGGGGATGGCGCTGTCCGCGCCGCCGTGGGCGATCAGGATGGGACCCACGTCTTCCGGCCAGCTCTGTCCCTCCGGGGTGGCCAGGCCGCCGTGGAAGCTGGCGTAGCCGTGCACCGCCTCGGCCTCCTCGGAGCGGGCGAGCTCCAGGGCCACGGCGCCGCCGAAGCAGTAGCCCATCACCACCGCCGCCTCGGCGGCGCCACGCTGGCGGGCCTCGGCCAGGCCGGCAAGGGTGAGGGTGCGCATGCGCTCGCGGTCCTCGTAGAGCCGGGCGGTCTCGCTGCGCTTCTTCTCGATCTCCTGGGGGCGGTTGCCCTGGCCGTAGAGGTCGGCGGCGAAGGCGTCATAGCCCTGCTCGGCCAGCATGTCGGCGCGGCGGCGCTCGTAGTCGTCCAGGCCGTCCCAGTCGTGGATGATCAGCACGGTGCCGCGGGACTCGCCCTCGGCGGTGGCGAGATACCCTTCGAAGGCCTCGCCGTCGACCTCGTAGACGAGGTCCTCGCCCGCGGGGACGAAGGCGTGGGCGGTGCCGGCGGCGAGGCCGAGGGCGGCGAGGGCCAGGGTGCTGTTGATAAAGGCGGCGGGGATCAGCGGGCGCATGGCGGTTCCTTGTGCAGGGGAAGGGGGCCTTCAGTATAGGCAGAGCCCCCGCGGTGCCCGCCAGTTCCCTGGCCGCGGGTTGAAGGCGCGCCCCGGAGCGTTGGCAAAGGGGGCTTGAGTTTTCCTCGCGGGGCTTCCAGATTGAGGAGGGAAATTTCGCCACAAACCGCAGGAACAAGAACATGAAGAAGAGCGTACTGTCGATGGCGGTAGCGGCCTCCGCCCTGGCACTGGCCGGTGCCGCCCAGGCCGAAGTGAAACTGGGCTTCCTCGGTGGCTTCACCGGGGGGATCGAGAGCCTCACCCCGCCGATCTTCGATGGCGCCCAGCTGGCGGTGCAGCAGGTCAACGAGCAGGGCGGCATCCTGGGCGGCCAGGAGCTGGTGATCCCCAGCGGTGACACCACCTGCTCCGACGCCTCGGCGGCCTCCAACGCGGCGGACCGCATGGTCAACACCGAGAACGTCACCGCCATCGTCGGCGCCCTGTGCACCGGCGCGACCATCGCGGCCGCCAACAACGCGGCCATTCCCGGCGGGGTGGTGATGGTCTCGCCCGCCTCTACCGCCCCGGCGGTCAGCGAGCTGGACGACAATGACCTGGTGTTCCGCACGGTGCCCTCCGATGCCTTCCAGGGCGAGATGCTCGCCAAGCTGCTGCTCGACAAGGGCATCGACTTCGTGGCGGTCACCTACGTCAACAACGACTACGGCCGCGGCCTGTCGGATGCCTTCTCCGAGGCCTTCGAGGCGGGCGGCGGCAGCGTGGCCGAGAACCTGGCCCACGAGGACAACCGCGCCGACTACCGCTCCGAGCTGGGCAGCCTCTCCGCCAGCGGCGCCGAGACCCTGGTGGTGCTGGCCTATGCCGACACCTCCGGCCAGACGGTGCTGCGTCAGGCCTACGAGAGCGGCATGTTCACCCAGTACGTGGGCGCGGACGGCATGGTGGGCGACAGCCTGGTCGAGGCGATCGGCGCCGACGTGCTGGACGGCATGATCGCCACCCGCCCGGGCAGCCCCGACCTGCCGGGCACCGATATCTTCAACGCGGCGGCCGAGGCGGCCGGCTTCGATCCCAGCGCGGTGTTCGCCGCCCAGGCCTATGACGCCGCCTTCCTGCTGGCCCTGGCCATCGAGCAGAACGGCAGCGCCGAGCGCGAGGGGCTCTCCGCGGCGCTGCGCAGCGTCTCCAGCGCCCCGGGCGAGGTGATCCTGCCCGGCGAGTGGGAGAAGGCCGTGGAGCTGATCGCCGCCGGCACCGAGATCAACTACGAGGGCGCCTCCGGCACCCACGAGTTCGACGAGAACGGCGACGTGCCGGGCGTGGTGGTCGAGATGGTGGTCGAGGATGGCCGCTTCACCAGCAAGGGCTTCGTCGAGCCCTGAGCGCATCGCGCCGAGCCAGCCAGAGCGCTAACGAGAAGGCCCCGGTGGAAACCCACCGGGGCCTTTCACGTTCTAGCCTCTCTACCCGTGGTGCTTGACCTTCTCGGGTAGCAGTCCCTTGGGCGCGAAGCGCAGCACCAGGGTGATCAGCAGGCCGATCACGAAGACCCGGGCCTGCAGGGCGCGGCTGTCCATGTTGGCCGGAGCGTCCCAGCCGAAGGCCCCCTCGCCGACGCTCACCGCCAGCTGCATCAGGAACAGCGCCAGCGGCTCGGACATGATCCAGATGATGTAGACCGCCACGGCACCGAAGATGGTGCCGAGGTTGTTGCCTGGCCCGCCCAGAATCACCATCACCAGTACCAGGAAGGTGTGGTTGAGGGGCAGGTAGCCCTGGGGATCGAAGAGGCTGTTGAAGGTGGTCAGCGCGCCGCCGCCGACGCCCATCAGGATGCAGCCGAGCACGAAGATCTCCAGCCGGCGGCGATTGATGTCCTTGCCCATGGCGGCCGCGGAGGTCTCATTGTCGCGGATGGCGCGGATCATGCGGCCCCAGGGGGCGTGGTAGGCGCGGTGCAGCAGGAAGAAGATCACCGCGATCATCACCGCGGTGATGGAGAGGTAGGCCGCCCGGGCCAGGGTGAAGCCCAGCTCCGCCGGACCCGGGGTGGGCCAGGGCAGCGGCGAGACGGTAGCGGTGCCGCGGGTCAGCCAGTCGGAGTTCTTGAGGAACGCCTTGATGATCTCGGCGATGCCCAGGGTGGCGATGGCGAGGTAGTCGCTGCGCAGGCCCAGGCAGATGTGGCCGATGAAGTAGCCCACCGCCCCGGCCAGGGCACCGCCGACGATCCAGCCGGTCCAGGCGGGCAGGCCCAGGCCGCCGACGAAGCCGGCCCGGGACTGGATCTCACCGGTCACCTCGCGCATCAGGCTGATCACCACCAGGTAGAGCACCACGCCCAGCACCACGGCGATGAGGGTGCGCAGCCGCTTCGGCACGCCCAGGCGGTCGAGCCGGGTGGCGCCGATCACCACCAGCACGGCGGCCACGCCGTAGAGCAGCACCCGGCCCAGCTCGCCGGGCAGCTCGCTGCCCCAGAAGGCGTCGTTGACCGGCACGCTGAAGAACATGGCGCAGAAGCCGCCCAGGGCCACGAAGCCCATCACCCCGGCGTTGAACTGCCCGGCGTAGCCCCACTGGATGGTCAGGCCCAGGGCCAGGATGGCGTAGCAGGCGGCCTCCACCAGCATGCGGGTGCTGTAGGCGGTGCCCATCATGGCGTAGACGCCGAGGATGGCCACCAGCAGGGCGGCGAACAGGACCACCTCGCGCACGGGGAAGCGCGACGGGGTGTCGACCAGATCCTCGCGGCGCTTGTCTTGAGTGCTCATCAGATCACCTTCCCCTTGAACAGACCGGTGGGGCGCCACACCAGGATGGCGACCAGGATGAAGAAGGGCACCACGATCTTGTACTCGGTGCCGACGAAGGCCAGGTTGCCGGCCTGGGCGAGCCACTCGGGCAGGCTGTCGCGGAAGGGGCGCAGCAGCACTGCCCAGTTGAACACCGCCAGGGTCTCGGCGAAGCCCACCACGAAGCCCCCGGCGATGGCGCCGTAGGGGTGGCCCACCCCGCCGACGATGGCCGCGGCGAAGATCGGCAGCAGCAGGAAGAAGCTGAGGTCCGGCTTGAAGGTCACGTCCAGCGACAGCAGGGTGCCGGCGATGGCGGCCAGGCCCCCGGCGATCACCCAGGTCACCGCCACGATGGTGTTGGTGTTGATGCCCGAGGCGCGGGCCAGGTCGGGGTTGTCGGACATGGCGCGCATCGCCTTGCCCAGCCGCGAGCGGTTGAGGAAGAGGTGCAGCCCCACCACGCAGGCGAAGGTCAGCACGAAGAGGATGATCTGCGGCTCGGTGATCACGATGGGCGCACGGACCCCCTCGAAGGGCAGCGCGAGGCGGAAGATCTCCTTGCGCTCGCCGATGTAGAGGCTCTGGCCGCTGGTGCCGGCGAACAGGCGGATCAGCCCCTGCAGCATCAGGGTGACGCCCAGCGAGCCGATCACCATGACGATGGGCTTGACCCCGTGGGCGCGCAGCGGCTTGTAGAAGGCCTTGTCGATGCCCACCGCCAGCAGCGCGGTGAGCGCCATGGCCAGCGGCAGCATGACGATGGCGGTGGGCAGCCCCACGGCCGCGCCGACCCCCGGGAAGGCCGCGGTGAGCAGCAGCACCATGAAGGCGCCGAAGGTCATCATGTCGGCGTGGGCGAAGTGGGCGAAGCGCATGATGCTGAACACCAGGGTCACGCCCACGGCGCCGATGGCGTAGATCGAGCCGGTCACGCTGCCGGCGATCACCACGTTGTTGATGAAGAAGACGAGTTCGTTCACGAGGTTGTTTCTCCCTGCTCCGGGGCTCAGCCGCCCAGGAAGCTCCTGGCCACTTCCGGGTCCGCCAGCAGCGCGGCGCCGGTATCGGTGAAGCGGTTCTGGCCGGCGGCCAGCACGAAGCCCTTGTCGGCGATGGCCAGCGCCTGCTTGGCGTTCTGCTCCACCATCAGGATGCCGACGCCGGCGGCGTTGATCTCCTTCACTCGCTCGAAGATCTCGTTCATGTAGAGCGGCGAGAGGCCGGCGGTGGGCTCGTCGAGCAGCAGCAGCTCGGGCTCGGCCATCAGCGCGCGGCCCATGGCGACCATCTGGCGCTGGCCGCCGGAGAGCTCGCCGGCGGGCTGGTGGCGCTTGTCGTAGAGCGGCGGGAAGAAGTCGTAGACCTGCTTCAGCATGCGCCGGGTGTTCTGCGGCTTGAGGAAGGCGCCCATCTCCAGGTTCTCCTTCACCGAGAGGCTCGGGAAGACGTTCTTCTCCTGGGGGATGAAGCCCATGCCCCGCTGCACCAGCTTGTTGGGCGGCAGGTTATGGATCGGCTCGCCGCGCAGCAGGATCTCGCCCTGGCTGACCGTCAGCAGGCCGAACACCGCCTTGAGCATGGTGGACTTGCCGGCCCCGTTGGGCCCGACGATCACGCCGATCTCGTCGGCCTCGATGGCCATGTTCACCCCGTTGAGGATGTTCATGCCGCCGTAGCCGCCATGGACGTCGCGTGCTTCGAGTAGTGGCATCGTGGGTGGGTCTCTGCGTACGTTGTTCTTGAGTTGTCGTGGTGGGGCCGGGCGCGGGGCCGCGCTGGAACCCCTAAGGCTGCGTTGGAACCCTCAGGCCAAGTTGGAGCCCCTCAGGCCACGTTGGAACCGAAGTAGGCCTCGATCACCTCGGGGTTGTTCTGGATCTCCTCGATGGTGCCCTCGACCATCACGCTGCCCTGGGCGAGCACGATCACCGGGTCGCAGAGCCGGGCGATCATGTCCATGTCGTGCTCGATGACCAGGAAGGTGTAGCCCATCTCGCGGTTGAGGCGTTCGATGTTCTCCACCAGGTCGCCGAGCAGGGTGCGGTTGACCCCGGCGGCGATCTCGTCGAGCAGCACCACCCGGGCATCGGTCATCATGGTGCGGCCCAGCTCCAGCAGCTTCTTCTGGCCGCCGGAGAGGTTGCCGGCCAGCTCGTTGCGCACGTGGTGCAGGCCGACGAAGTCGATCACCTCCAGCGCCCGGCGGCGCACCTCGGCCTCCTCGAGGCGCACCAGCCCGGGCTTGAGCCAGGCGTTGAACAGGCTCTCGCCGGCCTGGCGCGGGGGCACCATCATCAGGTTCTCCAGGGCGGTCATATGGGAGAACTCGTGGGCGATCTGGAAGGTGCGCAGCAGCCCCTTGTGGAAGAGCGCGTTGGCCGGGCGGTTGGTGATCTCCTCGCCGTCGAGCAGCACCTGGCCGCTGTCCAGGGGCAGGGCGCCGGCGATGATGTTGAACAGGGTCGACTTGCCGGCGCCGTTGGGGCCGATCAGCCCGGTGATCGAGCCCTTCTCCACCGAGAGCGAACAGTCGTTGATGACCCTGAGGCCGCCGAAGGCCTTGTGGACGTGTCTGACCTCGATCATGGGTGTCATGGGGGTATCCGCTGAAGTGGTCATGGCTGTGTTGTCATGGCTGTGCCGTCATGGCCGCGGGCGGCGGCTCAGCGCTCCTGGCTGTCTTCCACCAGGAAGGTGCGCCCGGCGGCGAAGGCGCCGACGATCACCACCGCGCCGATCGTCGGGATCAGGTAGCCCTCCACCTGGGGGATGCTGCGCAGGAAGACGAAGGCCACGGCGGCCGGGGCGACGAAGCGCACCAGGAAGCGCCAGATGGCGAACCAGGTCTCGTTGGTGCGCATCTCCTTCATCACCTCGCTGTGGGTCAGCGCCCAGCCGGCGAACAGCGCGATCAAGAGGCCACCCAGCGGCATGAAGATGTTGGTCAGCAGCTCGATGAAGTCGAAGGCGCTGCGGCCGAACAGGGTGTGGAAGATCGTGCCCTCGGCGTAGATGTTGAAGCTGACCACGGTGAGCAGCCCCAGCGCCCAGCTGGCCACCACCATGGCGAACACCGCCTGGGGGCGGGTCATGTCGAAGCGCTCGACCAGGAAGGCCGCCACCGGCTCGATCAGCGAGATCGAGGAGCTGATGGCGGCGCCCAGCACCAGGATGAAGAAGACGCCGCCGATCAGCGCGCCGAGGGGCATCTCGGCGAAGGCCAGCGGCAGGGTGACGAACATCAGCCCCGGACCCTGGCCGGCGTCGAGGCCGGCGCCGAACACCAGCGAGAAGATCGCCAGGCCGGCCACCATGGCCACGGCGGTGTCGACGATGGCGATGGCGATGGCGGTGCGGGTCAGCGAGGAGTCGCTGGACATGTAGGCGCCATAGGCCATGATCGCCCCCATGCCGAGGCTCAGGGTGAAGAACGACTGGCCCATGGCGGCCAGCCAGCCCTCGAGACTCAGGTCGGCGATGTTGAAGGTGAACAGGAAGCTGGCCGCGGCACCGAAGTCGCCGTTGGCCACCCCGTAGCCCAGCACCAGCAGCAGGATCACGAACAGCGCCGGCATGATGATGCGCAGGCCGCCCTCGATGCCCTTGTGGATGCCCATGCCGACGATCAGCCCCGAGGCGATGATGAACAGGGTGTGGTAGAGGGTGAGCAGGGCCGGCGAGGCGAGCAGGGCGTCGAAGCCGGCGCCGATGGTCTCGGCATCGGCACCGGCCAGCGAGCCGGTGAGCATCTGCCAGGTGTAGTGGATGGCCCAGCCGGCGATCACCGAGTAGAAGCTCAGGATCAGGAAGGCCGAGGCGGCCCCCAGCCAGCCGATGGATTCCCAGGCCCGCGAGGTGTTGTGGGTGCGGGTCAGGAAGCGCATGCCCATGATCGGGCTGCGGCGGCTGTTGCGGCCGAGCATGGTCTCGGCGATCAGGATGGGGATGCCCACGGCGAAGATGGTCAGGGCGTAGATCAGGATGAAGGCACCGCCGCCGTTCTCGCCGGTGAGGTAGGGGAATCGCCACAGGTTGCCGAGACCGACCGCCGAGCCGACGGCGGCCAGCAGGAAGGTCCCCTTGTGGGTCCAGACGTTGTGCGTGCTCATTGAAGCTCCCGGGACTCGAGTCGTGTGGCCTTGTGGGCCCGTGCCGCAACTGTGCGACAAAAGCCTGCCGGGAGCCAGTCATCCATCGTTTAGGATGCGTTAAGTTCGCCGATGGTGTTGGCTTTCGCTATCGGTCCTCGGGGGTCTCGTCGTCATCCTCGGCGCTGCCGGGGCGGGGCTCCAGGGCGCGGGATTCGTCGGGTAGGCGCACGGTATCGCCCAGGTTGAGCTTGCCGTGGGACTTCATGCGCCGGCCGTTGTCGGTGGCGATCAGTGCCACCACCTCGCCGATGCTGGTGCCGTCCACGTAGGCCTCGACCTTGATCCGTACCACGGCGCCCTCGTGGCGCGCCGAGAGGATGTCGCCGGGCCCGGGATCCGAGTGGCCCGAGGGGTCCTTCTCGAAGTGGCGCATGACGCTGTCGGCGCCGGGGTCGTCCCACTCCACGTGCTTGTGCATGCTGCTTCTCCTTCGGGGGGCTGGTCGTTTGGGGCAGGCAGGCTATCAGCATAGAAGATTCCGGGGGCGACAACGACGACGCCCGCCGCGGGGAGTCCCGGGCGGGCGTCGTGGCGGCAGATGCCGGCGCCTTACTTCTTGCTGGCGCGCTTGCGCTCGTTCTCCTTGAGGAACTTCTTGCGCAGGCGGATGTGGTTCGGGGTGATCTCGACCAGCTCGTCGTCATCGAGGAACTCGATGGCCTGCTCCAGGGTGAACTTCACCGGCGGGGTCAGCACGATGTTCTCGTCGTTGCCCGAGGCGCGCATGTTGTCGAGCTTCTTGCCCTTGGTGGGGTTGACCACCAGGTCGTTGGCGCGGCTGTGGATGCCCACCAGCATGCCCTCGTAGACCTCGGTGCCGTGGTCGATGATCAGCTTGCCGCGGTCCTGCAGGGCGTAGAGCGCGTAGGCCAGCGCCTTGCCGTCGACCATGGAGACCATCACGCCGTTGCGGCGCTCGATGGCGGCATCGGGCTTGAGCGGGCCGTAGTGGTCGAAGCGGCTGGTGAGGATGCCGGTGCCGGAGGTCAGGGTCATGAACTGGCCGCGGAAGCCGATCAGGCCGCGGGCGGGGATCATGAAGTCCAGGCGCACCCGGCCCTTGCCGTCGGGGTTCATGTTGGAGAGCTCGCCCTTGCGGTAGCCGAGCTCCTCCATGATGGCGCCCTGGTGCTGCTCCTCGCAGTCGATGATCACCTCCTCGTACGGCTCCTGCTTGACGCCGTCGATCTCGCGGATGATCACCTCGGGGCGGCCCACGGCCAGCTCGAAGCCCTCGCGACGCATGGTCTCGATCAGCACCGAGAGGTGCAGCTCGCCGCGGCCGGAGACGATGAACTTCTCCGGGGATTCGCCCTGCTCGACGCGCAGCGCCACGTTGTGGATCAGCTCCTGGTCCAGGCGATCCTTGATGTTGCGGCTGGTGACGAACTTGCCGTCGCGGCCGGCCATCGGCGAGTCGTTGACCTGGAAGGTCATGGAGACGGTGGGCTGGTCGACGGAGAGCGGCGGCAGCGCCTCGACGGCGGCCGGGTCGCACAGGGTGTCGGAGATCGCCAGGGCGTCGATGCCGGTGATGCAGACGATGTCGCCGGCGGTGGCCTCGTCGGTCTGCACGCGCTCCAGGCCCATGTGGGTCATGACCTGGCCGACCTTGCCCTTGCGGGTCTTGCCGTCGGTGCCGATCACCACCACCTGCTGGTTGGGCTTCACCGAGCCGCGCTTGATGCGGCCCAGGCCGATGACGCCCACGTAGCTGGAGTAGTCCAGCGCCGAGATCTGCATCTGGAAGGGGCCGTCGAGCTCGACCTTGGGCGGCTCGACGATGTCGACGATGGCCTGGAACATGGGGGTCATGTCCTCGGCCAGCTCCTCGGGGTCCATGCCGGCGATGCCGTTGAGGGCCGAGCAGTAGATGATCGGGAAGTCGAGCTGCTCGTCGGTGGCGCCGAGGTTGTCGAACAGGTCGAAGATCTGGTCGATGACCCAGTCGGGGCGCGCGCCGGGGCGGTCGATCTTGTTGACCACCACGATCGGCTTGAGGCCCTGGTCGAAGGCCTTCTGGGTGACGAAGCGGGTCTGCGGCATGGGGCCGTCCACCGCGTCCACCAGCAGCAGCACCGAGTCGACCATGGACATCACGCGCTCGACCTCGCCGCCGAAGTCGGCGTGTCCGGGCGTATCCACGATGTTGATGTGGAAGTCCTTGCCGGCGCTATCCTGCCAGCGGATCGCCGTGTTCTTGGCCAGGATGGTGATGCCGCGTTCCTTCTCCTGGTCGTTGGAGTCCATGATGCGCTCCTGCCCCTCGGCCTTGCGGTCCAGGGTGCCGGACTGGCTGAGGAGTTTGTCGACCAGGGTGGTCTTGCCGTGGTCGACGTGAGCGATGATGGCGATGTTGCGAAGATTCTCGATCACGACGGGATCCTGCTGGGAAAAATCGGGGACGCATTATAGAGGCTGGGCCATGGCCCCTACCAGCGTTGTCGCAGGAAGATTGCCGCCGGCTCGACCGTTTCACGCCTTTTCAATGCTTTGGCGGCTGCGCTCAGCGGGCGGTGGACGCCACCCGGGCGCCGCAGGCCCGTAACCGCTCGACCAGCTCCGGCAGGGCGCTGGCCTCCAGTTCGGGGTCGAAGCCGCCGATGCGCTCGAACCACTCCCTTGACAGGCACAGGGCGTCGCAGCTCGGGCTGCGCCGCAGGCGGGCCAGCAGGCCGGCGAGACGTCCGCTGCTGCCGGCCGGCAGCAGGACGGCATCGTGGGTCTGGGCGATGATCCCGCTGGCCAGGCCAATCAGGATGTGCCGAGGCGGCGTGCGCTTCGCCACGGGGATCAGCACCACCACGCCGGAGCAGTGCAGAACGGCGGCATTGAGGCGCGCGCCGAGCGGCCCGGCCGGGCAGGGTACCCGCAGGGCGCCATAGCGCCTGGCGATGGCGGGCAGGCGCGGATCGCGGGTGTCGTCGGCCACCACGAGGTTGAAGCGGGGCTGCGCGCCATCGTCGCCGTCCGCCAGGGCAGCGAGCTGCCTGGGGAGCCGGGCGCCCGAGGTGCGGGCGTCGATGAGGATGCAGCCAGTGAAGGAGGTCATGCGAGCTCCGTGGGACGTGCCGCCGAGTCGATTATTCCGGTGGCGCGGGCTGAGGCTCGCTGCCGGGATATGAGGTGTAAGGAATTGTAGCCCTGAGTGTAGAAAGGTTTCAAAGCGCCGGCGGGTGAATTTTCCGGGCTGCCCGGCACGATAGTGGCCGTGCCGGCGCATGGAGCCGGGCATCAGACGCCGATCCCGAGGGTCCGGTCCGCCACCTTGCCTCCTGGCGGTGCAACGGCGGTGCTTTATGCACCATGAGCGTGCAATACGCGGCGCTCGTCGGGCAGGGAGCGGTGGCCCGATCGTCCGTCGGTTCAGGATGGTGCGTCGAGGGAAGGGGCAAAGGCCTTCGGGATCAATTCATTAGCTTCTTTCCGCCACTCCGGGGTGCAGAGTTGGCACGCCCCCTGCATTGTTTTGGACAGTGCCAGGCTTCGGCCTGGCGGTCGTGGGCAGCGGGCCTGCGGCGTGCTAAACATGGTGCCGGGGTGCCCGGCACCAGCGGATTCCAGGATCCCGACATTTACCCCGAGCCAAGCTCAACGTGGAGGACACCATGTCTGCCAAGACTCTCGCCCTGATTGAAGAACATGACGTCAAGTGGGTCGACCTGCGCTTCACCGATACCCGCGGCAAGGAGCAGCACGTCACCATTCCCGCCCGTGACGTCGACGAGGAATTTTTCGAGAACGGCCAGATGTTCGACGGCTCCTCCATCTCCGGCTGGAAGGGCATCAACGAGTCGGACATGATCCTGCGCCCCGAGGACGGCACCGCCTACCTCGACCCCTTCACCGAGGACGCCACCCTGGTGCTGCGCTGCGACATCATCGAGCCGGCCACCATGCAGGGCTACGAGCGTGACCCGCGCTCCATCGCCAAGCGCGCCGAGGCCTACCTGCAGTCCACCGGCCTGGGCGACACTGCCTTCTTCGGCCCGGAGCCCGAGTTCTTCATCTTCGACGAGGTGCACTGGAAGTCCGACATCGAGGGATCCATGTACAAGATCACCTCCGAGGAGGGTGCCTGGTCCACCGATCGTCCCATCGAGGGCGGTAACCTGGCCCACCGTCCGCGGGTCAAGGGTGGCTACTTCCCGGTGCCCCCGGTGGACAGCTTCCACGACATCCGCGGCGCCATGTGCAACACCCTGGAGGCCATCGGACAGACCGTCGAGGTGCACCACCACGAGGTGGCCAACGCCGGCCAGAACGAGATCGGGGTCAAGTTCAACACCCTGGTCAAGAAGGCCGACGAGGTCCAGGAGATGAAGTACGTGATCCACAACGTGGCTCACGCCTATGGCAAGACCGCCACCTTCATGCCCAAGCCGCTGGTCGGCGACAACGGCAGCGGCATGCACGTGCACCAGTCCTTCTGGAAGGATGGCGTCAACCAGTTCGCCGGTGACGAGTACGCGGGCCTCTCCGAGATGGCGCTCTACTACATCGGCGGCGTCATCAAGCACGCCCGTGCCCTGAACGCCTTCGCCAATGCCTCCACCAACTCCTACAAGCGCCTGGTGCCGGGCTTCGAGGCGCCGGTCATGCTGGCCTACTCGGCCCGCAACCGCTCCGCCTCCATCCGCATCCCCTACACCGCCAGCCCCAAGGGCAAGCGCGTCGAGCTCCGCTTCCCGGACCCGACCGCCAACCCCTACCTCTGCTTCGCGGCGATGCTGATGGCCGGTATCGACGGCATCAAGAACAAGATCCACCCCGGCGACGCCATGGACAAGAACCTCTACGACCTGCCGCCGGAAGAGGGCAAGGCCGTACCGACCGTGGCCCACAGCCTCGACCAGGCCCTGGAGGCACTGGACCAGGACCGTGCCTTCCTGACCGAGGGTGGCGTGTTCACCGACGACATGATCGATGCCTACATCGAGCTGAAGATGGAGGACGTGGAGCGCATCCGCATGACCACCCATCCGATCGAGTTCGACATGTACTACAGCTGCTGATGACGCTCGCCGCTTCCCGATGCGGGAGCGGCACGTCAACGGCATCGGCTCGTTGAACGCAGAAGGGGTTCCGCCATGGCGGAACCCCTTTGTTATGTACACTATCCAAGGAACAGGTTCGGGATGCCATATGACAGGCCGCGCCATCGGGCCGGCCGCGACGCAGGGGAATCCGCATGAACAAGGCACTCGCAGCACTGGCGCTGGGGCTCTCGGTGAGCCTGGCGGCCCAGGCGCAGACCATCTACCGCACCACCGATGCCCAGGGCAACGTGATCTTCACCGACAACCCGGAGCGGGGCGGCGAACAGGTGGAGCTCGCCCCGCTGACCGTGGTGCCCTCCACCGGCGAGGTGCGCCGTGGCGAGGCCGCGCCTCGGGTCGAGGGCAGCGGGGCGGCCGCGGCGACGGGCTCCCCCGGGCAGCCCTTCATGCCCTACGACAGCTTCCGGATCCTCTCCCCGTCCCATGAGCAGGCCTTCCCGGTGGGGGCCGCCGGCAACGTGCCGGTGGAGCTGGGCATCGAGCCGGAGCTGCGCGAGGACCACCGGGTGCGCCTGCTGGTCGACGGCCAGGTGAGCCAGACGGCGATGCACACCTCCGCCTTCATGGTCGCCAACATGAATCCCGGCGAGCACGTGCTGCAGGCCGAGCTGCTCGATGCCGGCGGCGAGGTGCGTCACCGCAGCTCGCCGGTCACCATCTATGTGCAGCGCGCCAACGTGAACCGTCCCGCCGGCGGCGATTAGTTGCCCCCTCGCTGGGCACCCTGGCCGTGGTGCCCGGACGGCAGCCCCAGGCCCTGTCACGAGCCGCCTCGTGACCGGCCCCCCTATTACCACCCCTCACCGCCCCGACCGCCGGCCCCGCCAGCCGAGGAGCCGGCGGCGCCCGGGCAGCGTGTCGTCCCGGCACCCGGGCGGATCCCCGACAACGAGCCGGAACTGCGTCGGCGTGCTCTGCGCGGTGACGACGCCTCGTCCTGATCCCTTCCGTCCGCGGCGGCGGGTCCGCCCGGGCTGGCAGTCCCCTGTGTGGTGCGCCCGATGGTGCATGCGCGGCCGGCATGCACTAGTTTGGTGCATGCCGGTGCCCGGTCGGAGAGCGACAATGCGCTGATATCGCGCTTTCCCGGAGTGGCGCGCTTCTTGCAGTACCCATGGCAATAGTGGATACGACATGGCCCGATCGATGTACCAACGCTTGATGGAACACCTGACCACGGCCGTGCTGCTGCTGGATGGCGAGCTGCGGCTGAGGTGGATGAACCCTTCCGCCGAGGCGCTGCTGGCGGTCAGCCTGACCCGCGTGAAGGGGCTGGGGCTGGTCTCGCTGATGGAGCACGAGGATGGCCTCGGCGAGGTGCTCGGCAAGGCGCGGGACGAGTTCCACCCCTTCACCCAGCGCGAGGCGCGCCTGGTGATGCTGGGCGGCGAGACGCTGACCGTGGACTACACGGTCACCCCGCTCTCGGAGGACGAACTGCTGCTGGAGATCGAGCCCCGCGATCGCCTGATGCGCATCTCCCGGGAGGAGGCGCTGATGACCCGCCAGGAGACCATCAAGGTGCTGACCCGCGGGCTGGCCCATGAGGTGAAGAACCCCCTGGGGGGCATCCGCGGCGCGGCCCAGCTGCTCGAACGGGACCTGGACGACCCGGGGCTCAAGGAGTTCACCCGGATCATCGTCGAAGAGGTGGACCGCCTGCGCGACCTGGTGGACTCCATGCTCGGCCCCAACCGGGTGACCCGCCACGATCCCCTCAACGTCCACAAGGTGCTGGAGCGGGTGCGCTCGCTGCTGATCGTGGAGCACCCCGAGGTGTGGATCGAGCGCGACTACGACCCCAGCCTGCCCGACCTCGCCGGTGACGAGGCGCAGATGATCCAGGCGGTCCTCAACGTGGCGCGCAATGCCGTGGAGGCGATGACCGAGGCGGGCACGGCCGAGCCGCGGCTGGTGCTGCGCACCCGGGCGCGGCGCCAGTTCACCCTGGGCGCCGAGCGCCACCGGCTGGTCTGCGAGGTGGGCATCATCGACAACGGTCCGGGCATTCCCGAGGCGCTGCAGGAGACCCTGTTCTATCCCATGGTCTCCGGCCGCGCCGACGGCAGCGGCCTGGGCCTCTCCATCGCCCAGGCGATCCTGCACCAGCACCAGGGCCTCATCGAATGCGAGTCCGTGCCGGGCCAAACCGAATTCCGACTGCTGATTCCGCTGGAGAAGCGCCATGACTGACGCCGCACGCGTGGTGATCGTCGACGACGACCGCGCCATTCGCTGGGTGCTGGAGCGCGCCCTGGCCCAGCCCGACCTCGAGGTGGAGTGCATCGAGCGCGCCGATACCGCCCTGCAGCGCCTGCTGGATAACCCACCCGAGGTACTGGTCACCGATATCCGCATGCCGGGCATCGACGGCCTGGACCTGATGGCCCGGGTGCGGGAAGCCCACCCGGACCTGCCGGTCATCGTGATGACCGCCCACTCCGACCTCGACAGCGCGGTGGCCTCCTACCAGGGCGGCGCCTTCGAGTACCTGCCCAAGCCCTTCGACGTGGATGAGGCCCTGTCGCTGGTGCGCCGCGCGGTGGCCCATGCCCGCGAGCGGAAGCGGCCGGTGAGCGTGCCCGAGGGGCTCGACGCCGAGATCATCGGCGAGGCGCCGGCCATGCAGGAGGTGTTCCGCGCCATCGGCCGGCTGTCGCACTCGCACATCACCGTGCTGATCAACGGCGAGTCCGGGACCGGCAAGGAGCGGGTGGCCCGGGCCCTGCACCAGCACAGCCCGCGGGCCGGCCAGCCGTTCATCGCCCTGAACATGGCGGCGATCCCCCGGGACCTGATCGAGTCCGAGCTGTTCGGCCACGAGAAGGGCGCCTTCACCGGCGCCACCGCCCAGCGGCAGGGGCGTTTCGAGCAGGCCAACGGCGGCACCCTGTTCCTGGACGAGATCGGCGACATGCCCGCCGAGACCCAGACCCGCCTGCTGCGCGTGCTGGCCGACGGCGAGTTCTACCGGGTGGGGGGGCACACGCCGGTGAAGGTGGACGTGCGGATCATCGCCGCCACCCACCAGAACCTCGAGACCCTGGTGGACGACGGGCGCTTCCGGGAGGACCTCTTCCACCGCCTCAACGTGATCCGCGTGCACCTGCCGAAGCTGGCCGAGCGGCGCGAGGACATCCCGCGGCTGGCCCGCCACTTCCTGGCCGAGGCCGCCAAGGAGCTCTCCACCGACATCAAGGTGCTCACCCCCGAGGCCGAGACCCACCTGACCCGCCTGCCCTGGCCGGGCAACGTGCGCCAGCTGGAGAATACCTGCCGCTGGCTGACGGTGATGGCCTCGGGCCGCGAGATCCTGGTGGAGGACCTGCCGCCGGAGCTGCGCGACTGCGACGGTGGCACCGCCCCCAGCGGCGACTGGCGGACGGCCTTCCGCGACTGGGCCGACCGGGCCCTGGCCGCGGGGCATACCCACCTGCTGGAGGAGGCCGTCCCGGATTTCGAACGCATCCTCATCGAGACCGCCTTGCGCCATACCGGCGGGCGCAAGGGCGAGGCGGCCGAGCTGCTCGGCTGGGGGCGCAACACCCTGACGCGTAAATTGAAGACCCTGCTGCCGGCGCTGGCGGACGGAGAGTAGGCTGAGCGCCAAGCGGTCATGAGAGGACGCTAGCCGAGCAGACGCCGTGACAGCAGCCGCTGCATGTCGCGGCGACTGTGGGCAATCAGGTAGACGATGAGGCGCTCGTCATGCTGGCGGTAGAGGATGCGCACCGGCGGCTCGATGACCTGGCGATACTCCCGGATGCCCAGTTCCAGCAGCTCGCGGGGATGGCTGCCGCGCTCGGGATGCTGCCCCAGCGACATGATGCGCGCTTCGATGGCGGCGAGCAGCTGCTCGGCCGCAGGGGGCGAGTCTTCGGCGATGAAGTCGCAGAGCTCACGAAGGTCCTCGAAGGCCGAGGCCGTGAGCTCGACCCGCAGCGCCACGGCTAGCGATCCCCGCGGCGCAGCCGATGGAAGCCCTCGGCGGCATCCAGGGTCTTGCCCTGCTCGACCTCCTGGCTGCCCAGCGCCAGGATCTTGAGCAGTGCCAGTGTCTCCTGGGTCTGCTCATAGCTGCGGATGTCCTGCACGACCATCCTGGCCTCGCCGTTCTGGGTGATCACCATGGGCTCGCGCAGCTCGTTGAGCGAGCGGGAAATCTCGGCGGCATGGGCCTTCAGATAGCTGATCGGCTTGATGTTCTCTGAGTACTTCATGGCGTCTGGTTCCGCACGGGCATGTGGACTGAATTTAGTCCGGATTTGGTGCCATGGCAACCGAGGGCTGGGCCAACGCCGTGCGCCGGGGCTGGGCGGCAATGGCCGGGGCTGCCAGAATGGGGTCTCTCAAGGAGAGACGCCCATGACGCAGATGAGCTGGGAGCGGCTGCTGGACCCGAGCCGCCTGCATGACCGGCGCGACGAGCGCCCCGGCGGCGGTCGCGACGAGATCGGTCGCAGCCCCTTCCACAAGGACCACGACAGGATCGTTTTCGCCGGCTCCTTCCGGCGCCTGGGGCGCAAGACCCAGGTCCACCCGCTGACCGACAACGACCATATCCACACCCGTCTGACTCACTCCCTGGAGGTAGGCTGCGTGGGCCGCTCGCTGGGCATGATCGTCGGCGAGCGGCTCAGCGGCCGCCTGCCCGGCTGGATCACCCCGGCGGACCTGGGGGTGATCGTCCAGGCGGCGTGCTTGGGCCACGACATCGGCAACCCGCCCTTCGGTCACGCCGGCGAGTACGCCATCCGCGACTGGTTCGCCCGCGCCGAGTCCGACGGCAGCGGCCTGCTCGACGGGCTCTCGGCGCCCGAACGCCAGGACCTGCTCACCTACGAGGGCAACGCCCAGGGCTTCCGCATCGTCACCCAGGTGGAGTACAACCAGTTCCGCGGCGGGATGCGCCTGACCACGGCGACCCTGGGCACCCTGCTCAAGTACCCCTGGACCGTGGAGCACGGCGGGGCGGCCGGCAAGTTCGGCTGCTACCAGAGCGAACGCCACCTGCTCGTCGAGGTGGCCGAGCGGCTGGGCCTGCTGCCCCGGGGCGAGGGGCGCTGGTGTCGCCACCCGCTGGCCTGGCTGGTGGAGGCCGCCGACGACATCTGCTATGCGCTGCTCGACCTCGAGGATGGCCTGGAGATGGGCATCCTGCGCTACGAGGAGGTCGCCGACGTGCTGATCCAGATCGCCGGCGGCGAGCCGGCGGACTATGCGGCCATGCAGCGTCACGGGGTCTCCCAGCGGCGGCGCATCGCCGCGCTGCGCGGGGCGGCCATGGAGCGGGCGGTGAACGACGTGGGGGCGGTGTTCGTGCAGCACGAGGCGGAGCTGCTGGGCGGGCGCCTCAAGGAGGACCTGCTGGAGCTCTGCCACCCGGACCTGGGCTGGGGGGTCAAGGCGGCCAAGCAGCTGGCCCGGGAGCGCATCTTCCAGAACGAGCGCAAGGCCAAGCTGGAGATCGGTGCCTACACGACCCTGGGCATCCTGCTGGAGGCCTTCATCGGCGCGGCCCACGAGCTCCACCATACCGGCCGCTCGACCTTCAAGCATCAGCGGGTGCTGGCGCTGATCGGTGAGAACACTCCGCGCCCCTCCTGGAGCCTCTACGACAGCTACCGGCGGATGCTGGACTTCATCGGGGGCATGACCGACCACTACGCCGTGGACCTGGCCCAGGAGATGGGGGGCCGGCTGCGGGGCGACTGAGGCCGCCCGCGGGGCGCCGTACGGTCCCGGACAGGGCCGCCGGGGGTCAGTCCGCCGCGGCGTTCAGCTGCTCCACCCGGGCGGCGCGCTCGCGCAGCGCGGCGATCGCCGCATCGTGGGCCGCCGGGTCGAACTCGCCGGGGCAAAGCTCGGCGAGGGTCAGGGAGAGGTTCTCGCCGCTGACCACCAGCAGGTCGTCGGGGGCCTCGCTGGCCTCCACGTTCCAGCCGGGTAGCGTCAGCACGCCCATCACCGGGACCTCGCGGCCGGTCTGCTGGGCCAGCCAGTCGGTCATCCAGCGGGTCAGTTCGCGGGTCCTCTCCAGCGGCTGGCGCTCGCTCCAGCCGGGGAAGCGCAGCCGCTCGCGCTCCACGTTGACCAGATTGATCTCCTGGCCGGAGGGCGTGAACGGACGGGTGCGGGCGCGGGTCTCTACCACGAAGACCCCGCAGGGGGTGACCACCACGTGGTCGATGCGGGTGCCGTTGCCCGGCACGTCGTGGAAGACGTAGTAGGGGTGGGCCTCGGGACGGATCAGCCGCGCCAGCTCCTGGCCCACCGCCAGCTCGCAGGCCAGCCCCAGCTTCAGGCGGCGAATCCGCTGGAAGTCGCGGATCAGCAGGAAGCAGTAGAGCAGCACCAGCAGCGTGCTGAGTGCCCCGTATAGGGCCCACTCGAACCAGTTCTGCTCGGTGGCGAAGAGCATCCGCCCCATGCCGTAGACCAGCGGCGCCAGGGTCACGATGGGCCCCAGGGCGCCGTTGAGGAAGAGGCCGGCAAAGGCGCGGTCGAGGCGGTCGCGCAGGGCCTGACCGGGCTCGCGGAGCTGGTGGGCATCGAACGGCGAGCGCACCCGGGCATCGTGCAGGTTGCGCAGTGCCATCACGATCACCGCCATGGCCGAGAGCGGAAACAGGAAGATCAGGGGAAGCAGGTATTCCAGCCAGGCCATCGGGATTCCTTGCCCATTCAGTGGGGAGGGTCAGGGGAGTCGTTGGCCCATTCTAGACAACCTCGACCGTCGGGGGCCATGCTCTTTCGGTTCGAGGCGCGGAGAAGGCGAGGTGCGAGTGGACATGCGAACGAATCAGGGCGGGGTCGTCGACCGGCAGGCGCTCGACGACCTGCGGGCCTTCCTCGAGCGGCATTCCGGGCTGGTGGTGCTGACCGGGGCGGGGATCAGCACCGCCAGCGGCATTCCCGACTACCGTGACCGCAGCGGCGGCTGGAAGCGCTCGCCGCCCATGCAGCACCAGCAGTTCATGGGCAGCCATGCGGCCCGCCAGCGCTACTGGGCACGGGCCCTGGTGGGCTTCCGCACCCTGGGCGAGGCACGTCCCAATGCGGCCCATCATGCCCTGGCACGGCTCGAGGCGCTGGGCCGGATCCGCGGGGTGATCACCCAGAACGTCGACGGCCTGCACCAGCGGGCGGGTTCGCGCCGGGTGATCGACCTCCACGGCCGGGCCGACCGGGTGCGCTGCATGGGCTGCGGGGCCCGGCGCATGCGTCACGACCTGCACGCCGAGCTCGCCGACCGGAACCCCCGGTGGTCGACCACCGGCGCGCGGGCCGCCCCGGATGGCGACGCCGACCTGGAGACCGACTTCTCGAGCTTCGAGGTGCCCGGCTGCACGCGCTGCGGCGATGGCATCTGGAAGCCCGACGTGGTGTTCTTCGGCGACAGCGTGCCTCGCGATACCGTCGAGCGCGCCTTCGACCTGCTGGCCGAGAGCGAGGCGCTGCTGGTGGTGGGCTCTTCGCTGATGGTCTTCTCCGGCTTCCGCTTTGCCCGGGCCGCCGCCCGCGACGGCAAGCCGATCGCCTGCCTCAACCTCGGGCGCACCCGAGCCGACGACCTCTATGCCGTGAAGCTGGAGGCGCCGGTCGAGCTGGCGCTGGACGCCCTGCTGGCCGGCCTCGAGGCTCAGCCACCGGCCAGCTTGACGGTATAGCCACGCGCCTCCAGCTCGGCCTTGAGCGTATCGCGATGGTCGCCCTGGATCTCGATGACGCCCTCCTTCACGGCGCCGCCGGTGCCGCAGCGCTTCTTCAGCGCCTTGGCGAGGGCCTTGAGCTCGGCCGCCGGCAGCGGGATGCCCGAGACGGTGGTCACCCCCTTGCCCTTGCGACCGCTGGTCTCGCGGCGGAGGCGCACGATGCCGTCGAGTTCGGCCAGCCGGGCCTGCTCGGCCTGTTCGTCACAGCGGCAGTCGGCCACCGGCTGGCGGCAGTCGGGGCAGGTCTCCCCGTGCTCGGTGGAGTAGACCAGGCCGCGAAGCTGATCCTGAAGTGAGGCCATGACAGACTCTCCCCTGCGGATGAATGAAGGCAGTGGCGGGATGATAGCGCCCGCGGCGCCCGGCTGCATCGTCGCCGGGTGTGGGCTCAGCGGGCCGTGGCGGCGCGGGAGGGCGGGTCGTTGGCGAGACGGGCGACCACCGTGGGCAGCTGGAACATGCTGGTGATCATGATGGCGCCCTCCGGGGTCTCCTCCGCGTCGGGGAAGCGGTTGAGGTGGATCACCGTCATTCCCGCAGCCAGGGCGGCACGCACGCCTACCACGGAATCCTCGATGACCAGGCACTGCGCCGGGGCAAAGCCCATCTCGCGGGCGGCGTGAAGGTAGAGGCAGGGGTCGGGCTTCCAGCAGTTGGCGACATAGGCGCTGAACAGGTGGTTTCCGAACACCGCCTCGAGGCCGGTGGCGGCCAGGGAGGTGCGGATCTTGTTCTCGGGGCCGTTGGAGACGACGCCCATGGGGTAGTCCTGAAGCAGCGCCAGCGCCTCGGTGGCACCGGCGATGGGGCGGAGCTCGCTGGCCAGGCGGCGATTGAGGTTGCTGCGCATCGTCGCCTCCAGCGGCTCGAGGCGCTCGGGGTCGACGCTGCCGTGCCGGCGCTCCAGCTCTGCCACGATGCGACGGAAGCGGGCGCCGCGGAACTCGCCCATGTAGTCGCTGGCCTGGAACGGCAGTCCCACCGCCGTCAGGGCGGTGGACATCTCGTCGGCGAGCAGCGGCTCGCTGTCGACCAGGGTGCCGTCACAGTCAAAGAGCAGGCAGAGAGGGCGTGGCATCACCAGACCTCACGGGTGTGGCCAGAGTGCATCATGTCCCTTATTAAAGCCTACTCCGGCCACTTTGTGAACAGTGTTTTCAATCTGCGGCCGGCAGTCCCAGGGCGGCCCACGCCCTGCCGATAGCCGCGGGCCACTGTGCCGGCCGGCCCCATGTGCCAGATTTCACCACGTCGCGGGGGTGTTCCCGGCCAGGATGGCCTGGCGCACTATTCTTTCATTAATTTGATTTTAAAGGATTTTTATTTTTCTTTTGGCAGCCTGGCCCGCTGCCTGCACCTGTCGGGGTGAGCAGGACATGTCGGCGAGACGCCCTGCCGGCCTCTCGACATGACAACCGAAGCCCTCGGCTTCATCAGGAAATTCACGTTCAGACTCCATTGGAGGTGCGAACATGATGTCCAAGGAATTCCTCAAGAAACTCGGTATCTTCGGTATTACCTTCGGCCTGGCCGCCAGCCCGCTGGCCTTCGGCGACATGCACGACGAGGAGCCGGAAGAGCCGACGCCCCACGAGGAGACCGCCCCGGATGCCACCGGTGGCAGCACCCAGGGCAACGCCGAGACCGGCACGGCCTATGACGGCACCGAGTACGAGAACGAGGAAGAGGAGTACGAGTTCGACTACGAAGAGGAGAACGAAGAGGAAGAGTGGGAGACGCCTGACGAGGAGGAAGAGGACACCAGCTGGTAATCGCCTCGACGCTCCCATCCGAGGAAACCGCTTCCTCTCCACCGCCCCCGGCCATGCGCCGGGGGCGGTGTCGTTCGTGAGGTGGCTGGCTATCGCCCTGCAGCGGTGGGGTATGGAAACGACAAGGGGCGGCCCGATGGGCCGCCCCTTCTGTCGCTTGGCTGACCGTCAGCGCCTCATTTCACCTTGGGGGCGAGCTCGCTGCTCTCGTAGCGGCCGACCATGGCCTCGAGGCTGATCGGCTTGATGCGGCTGGCGTTGCCGGCGGTGCCGAAGGCCTCGTAGCGGGCGATGCAGACGTCGCGCATGGCGGAGACGGTCTCCTTGAGGAACTTGCGCGGGTCGAACTCGCTGGGGTGCTCGGCCAGGAAGCGGCGCACCGCCCCGGTGGAGGCCAGGCGCAGGTCGGTGTCGATGTTGACCTTGCGCACGCCGTGGCGGATGCCCTCGACGATCTCCTCGACCGGCACGCCGTAGGTCTCGGGGATCTCGCCGCCGTAGCGGTTGATCACCTCGAGCCACTCCTGGGGCACCGAGGAGGAGCCGTGCATCACCAGGTGGGTGTCGGGGATGCGGGCGTGGATCTCCTTGATGCGCTGGATGGAGAGGGTGTCGCCGGTGGGCGGCTTGGTGAACTTGTAGGCGCCGTGGCTGGTGCCGATGGCGATGGCCAGGGCGTCGACCTGGGTGGCCTTGACGAACTCGGCGGCCTCCTCGGGGTCGGTGAGCAGCTGCTCCATGTCCAGCTTGCCCTCGGCGCCGATGCCATCCTCCTCGCCGGCCATGCCGGTCTCCAGGCTGCCCAGGCAGCCCAGCTCGCCCTCCACGGAGACGCCGCAGGCATGGGCCATCTCCACGGTGCGACGGGTGACATCGACGTTGTAGGCGTAGTCCATCGGGGTCTTGCCGTCCTCGCCCAGCGAGCCGTCCATCATCACCGAGGAGAAGCCGAGCTGGATGGAGCGCTGGCACACCGCGGGGCTGGTGCCGTGGTCCTGGTGCATCACCACCGGGATATGCGGGAACTCCTCCACCGCGGCCAGGATCAGGTGGCGCAGGAAGGGGGCCCCGGCGTACTTGCGGGCGCCGGCGGAGGCCTGGACGATCACCGGGGAGTCGGTGGCGTCGGCGGCTTCCATGATGGCGCGCATCTGCTCGAGGTTGTTGACGTTGAAGGCCGGGATGCCGTAGCCGCGCTCGGCGGCGTGGTCCAGCATCTGGCGCATGCTGATCAGTGCCATGGGGTCACCTTGTTCACGTGGTCGCGGCGCCGCCCGGGCGCCGCATGTCTTTCATCGAAAAAGGGTTGTCGTCGCTCAATGGGGGCCGGCATCAGCCGCGGGCGGCGGCCTCGAGGGCGGCCACCGCCGGCAGGGTCTTGCCCTCGACATACTCGAGGAAGGCGCCGCCGCCGGTGGAGATGTAGGAGACCCGGTCGGCGATGCCGTACTTGTCGATGGCGGCGAGGGTGTCGCCGCCCCCGGCGATGGAGAACGCCGGGCTCTCGGCGATGGCCTTGGCGATCACCTCGGTGCCGTGGCCGAACTGGTCGATCTCGAACACCCCCACCGGGCCGTTCCAGAGGATGGTGCCGGCATCCTTGAGCATGCCCGCCAGGCGCGCGGCGGTCTCGGGGCCGATGTCGAGGATCATCTCGTCGTCGCCCACCTGGTCCACCGGCTTGACCACCGCGGAGGCCTGCTCGGAAAACTCGGTGGCCACCACCACGTCGGTGGGCAGCGGGATCTCGACCTTCTCCATCAGCGCCCGGGCCTGGTCGATCAGGTCGGCCTCATGCAGGGACTTGCCCACCGGATGCCCGGCCGCGGCGATGAAGGTGTTGGCGATGCCGCCGCCGACGATCAGCTGGTCGCACTTCTCGGCGAGCGCGGTGAGCACGTCGAGCTTGGTGGAGACCTTGGAGCCGCCGACGATGGCCGCCATGGGGCGCGCCGGGGTGGCCAGGGCCTTTTCCAGGGCGTCGAGCTCGGCGGCCAGCAGCGGGCCGGCGCAGGCGGTGGGGGCGAAGCGCGCCACGCCGTGGGTGGAGGCCTGGGCGCGGTGGGCGGTGCCGAAGGCGTCCATCACGTAGATGTCGCACAGCGCGGCATACTGCTTCGCCAGGGTCTCGTCATCCTTCTTCTCGCCCTTGTTGAAGCGCACGTTCTCGAGCAGCACCACCTCGCCGTCGGCCAGGTCCAGGGCGGCATCCAGGTAGTCGCCGATCAGGGTGACCGGGCGGCCGAGCAGCTCGCCCAGGTGCTCGGCCACCGGCGCCAGGGAGAACTCCTCGGCGGGCTCGCCCTCGGTGGGACGGCCCAGGTGGCTCATCAGCATCACCCGGGCACCGGCCTCCATGGCGGCCTGGATGGTCGGCAGGGCGGCCCGCAGGCGGGCATCGCTGGTCACCTTGCCGTGCTTGACGGGCACGTTCAGGTCCTCGCGGATCAGCACGCGCTGGCCGCTGAGGTCGAGGTCGGTCATCTTGCGCACGTTCATCGGGGCGTGTTCCTCATCTGGAAACCTTGGTAGGTAAACCACAGGCGAAGGGTTCAGGGCGTGCCGGGCGGCATGGCGGCCAGTCGGCGGGCGACGTCGAGCATGCGGTTGGCGAAGCCCCACTCGTTGTCGAACCAGCACAGCAGCTTGATCAGGCGGCCGCCGGCCACCCGGGTCTGGGTGGCGTCCACGATACCGGAGCGCGGATCGTGGTTGAAGTCGACCGAGGCCATGGGCTCTTCGGTGTAGCCGAGCAGCCCGGCCAGGCGGCCGCGGCTGGCCTCGGCGAGCAGGGCGTTGACCTCGGCGGCGCTGGTGTCGCGGCGCACCGTGATGGCGAGGTCCATGGCCGAGACGTTGATGGTCGGCACCCGCACGTGGAGGCACTCGAAGCGCCCGGCCAGGTGGGGCATCAGGCGGTTGATGCCCCGCGCCAGGCCGGTATCCACCGGCACGATGGAGTGCATCGCCGACCGGGTCAGCCGCAGGTCCGTCTGGTGGTAGGCGTCGATCACCGGCTGGTCATTCATCGCCGAGTGGATGGTGGTGGTGACGCCATGCTCGATGCCCAGCGCCTCGTCCAGCACGGTGAGTACCGGCACCAGGCAGTTGGTGGTGCAGGAGGCCGCCGAGACGATGCGGTGGGCGGGGGCGAGCTCGTGGTCGTTGATGCCGGTGACGATGGTGGCATCCACGTCGCTCTCCGCCGGCTGGGAGAAGAGCAGGCGGCCGGCGCCGGCGGCCAGGTGGCGGGCGGCCGTGGCGCGGTCCCGGAAGCTGCCGGAGCACTCCAGCACCAGGTCGATGCCGAGCTCGCCCCAGGGCAGGCGGTCGGGGTCCGGCTCGGAGAGCACCCGGATCGACCGGCCATTCACGCTCATCTGCTCGCCGTCGGCCTCCACGCGGCCGGGGAAGCGGCCGTGGGTGGTGTCGTAGCGGGTCAGGTAGGCGATGGTGGCGAGGTCGGAGAGCTCGTTGATCGCCACCACCTCCAGGGGCGGATGGCCGCTTCCCGGCGCGTCCGCCGGGTCGCCACGCTGCTGCTCGGCTCGCTGTTGTTCAATCAGGGCGCGAAGCACGCACTGGCCGATGCGGCCGTAACCGTTGATGGCGATGCGGTGGGCCATGGCGGTGGCACTGACTCCCGGGCAGACACAAAGCGCAGATTCTAGCGCACTTCAGCCGACGAGTCCCGGCAGGCGCCAGGCCAGCGGCAGCAGCAGGGCGGTGAGGATGCCGGTGAGGCTCATCCCCAGCGAGGCGAAGGCACCGGCGGTGGGGCCGATCTCGAAGGCGCGTACGGTGCCCAGGGCGTGGCCGTTGATGCCCAGGGCGAGCCCGAGGATGCGCTCGTCGCGGATGCCCAGCCAGCGCGAGAGCAGCTCCACTCCGGCGATGGCCACCACGCCGGTAAGCAGCAGGCCGCCCATCATCAGCGACACCGAGCCGCCGATCTGCTCGGTGATGCCGATGGCGATGGGGGCGGTGACCGACTTGGGCGCGAGGGAGGCGAGGATCTCCGGCGGCGCCCCGAGCAGCCAGGCGATGCCCACCGCGTAGAGCGCGGCCAGCAGCGCGGAGAGCGGCAGGCAGGCCAGCAGCGGGCGCCACAGGGCGCGGATGTGCGGCATCTGCTGGTAGAGGGGCAGGCCCAGGGCCACGGTGGCCGGCCCCAGCAGCAGCATCAGCCAGCCGGCACCCTCGCGGTAGTCGGCGTAGTCGATGCTGGCGAGGGCCAGCACCCCGGCCAGCAGCAGGGCGGCGACCAGGATCGGCGGACACCAGCCGGGGGCGCCGAGCCGCCGGAACAGGTGCAGGCCGGCCACGTAGGCGGCCAGGGTCAGGGCGATGGCTCCCAGCGGCGTGGCCATCAGGTGGTCGATCAGCTCACTCATGGTCGCCCCCGCCCATCAGCCGGCGCATCAGCCACAGGGTGGTGAAGACGCTGAGCAGGGTGCCGAGGACCAGGGCGGCGAGGATCGCCGTCCACTGCCCGGCGAGCGCGTCGAGCATGAAGAAGATGCCCACCACGCCGGGCATGATCAGCATGGCCAGCACGCCGATCAGCGGCTGGGCGGCGGCGGCGATATCGGCCGATACCGTGCCGCGCAGCATCAGCCAGGCGCTGAGCAGCAGCATGCCGGCCACGCCGGCCGAGACCGGCAGGCCGGCCAGGGTGACCAGCGCATCGCCGAGCAGCAGGAAGCCCAGCAGCCAGAGGAAACCGCGCAGAACGGCCATCGATGATCCTCGCGTGTCGCGACGGAAGGGGAGGAGCATGTTAGCACGCTATTCGTGTGTCGGCCGCGCGCCGCTGTCGGTCGCCGCGGCCGACGGGCCGGCGGCGGAGCGGTCGCTAACCGCGGGGCCCTTGTCCTCTCCTGGCGACAGGTTGCAAGGCCCGGCCCACGGTGGTTACGGTCATCCGCTACGCTGGGAATAGCGACATCAACCCGACCACGGAGAGGAACGCCATGACCGATATCGCCAACTGGCTCGGCGACGAGGCCGAGACCCTGCTGACCCACCAGTGCCGGGGCATCCCCCGCGACAGCCTGCACCTGCCCGGGCCCGACTTCGTCGACCGGGTGGTGGCCGACAGCGACCGCCGCCCCGCGGTGCTGCGCAACCTGCAGGGGCTGTTCGACCACGGCCGGCTGGGCGGGACGGGGTATCTCAGCCTGCTGCCGGTGGACCAGGGCATCGAGCACTCCGCCGGGGCCTCCTTCGCGCCCAACCCCCGCTACTTCGATCCGGCCAACATCGTCGAACTGGCCATCGAGGGCGGCTGCAACGGCGTGGCCTCGACGCTGGGCGTGCTCTCCTCGGTGGCCCGGCGCTATGCGCACCGCATCCCGATGATGCTCAAGCTCAACCACAACGAGACCCTGAGCCATCCGGCGATCTACGACCAGACGCTGTTCGCCCAGGTCGAGCAGGCCTTCGATATGGGCTGCGTGGCGGTGGGGGCGACCATCTACTTCGGCTCCCACGAGAGCCGCCGGCAGATCATGGAGATCAGCGAGGCCTTCGAGCGGGCCCATGAGCTGGGCATGGTCACGGTGCTCTGGGCCTACCTGCGCAATCCGGCCTTCAAGCAGGACGGCACCGATTACCACGTGGCGGCCGACCTCACCGGCCAGGCCAACCACCTGGCGGCCACCCTCAAGGCCGACATCGTCAAGCAGAAGCTGCCCGAGACCAACGGGGGCTACCGGGCCGTCGGCTTCGGCCATACCCATGCCAAGGTCTATGACGAGCTGACCTCCGACCACCCCATCGACCTGGCCCGCTACCAGGTGGCCAACTGCTACATGGGCCGCGCCGGGCTGATCAACTCCGGCGGCGGCTCCAAGGGAGCCTCCGACCTGGCCGAGGCGGTGCGCACCGCGGTAATCAACAAGCGCGCCGGCGGCATGGGGCTGATCTCCGGTCGCAAGGCCTTCCAGAAGCCCATGGACGAGGGGGTGGCCCTGCTGCACGCCATCCAGGACGTCTACCTCGACCCGGAGGTCACCATCGCCTGAGCAGGGTCCATGGCGATGCCCCGGACGGGAATGGAAGAAGGGCACGGCCTGGCGGCCGTGCCCTTCTTCTTGCGTTACACCGCGTCGAAGTGCCCGCGGCGATCAGCCTTCGAGCAGCTCGGTGGCCTGCTGGACCACGTTCTCGACGGTGAAGCCGAAGTGCTTGAACAGGTCGCCGGCCGGGGCGGACTCGCCGTAGGTGGACATGCCGATGATGCGCCCCTCCAGGCCCACGTACTTATGCCAGTAGTCGCGGTGGCCGGCCTCGATGGCCAGGCGCTTGGTCACGGCCTTCGGCAGCACGCTCTCGCGGTACTCGGCCTCCTGGCCGTTGAAGCGGTAGGTGGAGGGCATGGAGACCACGCGCACGGCATGGCCCTGGGCCTCGAGCTCGGCGGCGGCGTCCATGGCCAGGGCGACCTCGGAGCCGGTGGCGATCAGGATCAGCGCCGGGGTGCCCTCGCAGTCGCGCAGCACATAGCCGCCGCGCTGGATGTTGGCCAGCTGCTGCTTGGTGCGCGCCTGGTGGGGCAGGTTCTGGCGCGACAGCACCAGGGCGGTGGGGCCGGAGTTGCGCTTGAGGGCGGCATCCCAGGCCGCGGCGGTCTCGGCGGCGTCGCAGGGGCGCCAGGTGGAGAGGTTCGGCGTGGAGCGCAGGCTGGTCAGCTGCTCGATCGGCTGGTGGGTGGGGCCGTCCTCGCCCAGGCCGATGGAGTCATGGGTGAAGACGTAGATGGCCCGCTTGCCCATCAGTGCCGCCATGCGCACGGCGTTGCGCATGTACTCCATGAAGATCAGGAAGGTGGCGCCGTAGGGGATGAAGCCGCCGTGGAGCACGATGCCGTTCATGATCGCGCCCATGCCGAACTCGCGCACGCCGTAGTGCAGGTAGTTGCCGTCCGGGGTCTCCGGGGTGATCGCCTTCGCGCCGTCCCAGAAGGTCAGGTTGGAGGGCGCCAGGTCGGCGCTACCGCCGAGCAGCTCGGGCAGCTGCGGGCCCAACTCGTTGAGGCAGTTGAGCGACGCCTTGCGGCTGGCGATGGTCTCGCCGGCCTGCTGGGCCTTCTCGATCAGCGCCTCGCTGGTGAACTCCACCGGCAGCTTGCACTGGACGCGACGCTGGAACTCGCGGGCCAGCTCGGGATGCGCCTGGGCGTAGCGATCGAAGCGGGCCTGCCAGTCGTCCTGGCGCGTCCTGCCGACCTCGCTGGCGTCCCAGCCGCGGTAGATCTCCTCGGGGATATGGAAGGGGGCGTGGGGCCAGCCGAGCTGCTGGCGTGCCGCGGCCACCTCCTCCTCGCCCAGCGGGGCGCCGTGGCACTCCTCCTTGCCCTGCTTGTTGGGCGCGCCGAAGCCGATCACCGTCTTGCAGATGATCAGGCTCGGCCGGTCGTCGTGGCTCCTGGCCAGCTCGATGGCGGCCTGGATCTCCTCCGGCTTGTGGCCGTCGACGTTGGGCACCACGTGCCAGCCATAGGCCTCGAAGCGCTTGGCGGTGTCGTCGGTGAACCAGCCCTCGACCTCGCCGTCGATGGAGATGCCGTTATCGTCGTAGAAGGTGATCAGCTTGCCGAGCTTCTGGGTGCCGGCCAGCGAGGCGACCTCGTGGGAGATGCCCTCCATCAGGCAGCCGTCGCCGACGAAGCACCAGGTGGTGTGGTCGACGATGGTGTGGCCGGGACGGTTGAACTGGGCGGCCAGGGTCTTCTCGGCCAGCGCCATGCCGACGGCGTTGGCCAGCCCCTGGCCCAGCGGGCCGGTGGTGGTCTCGACGCCCGGCGCATAGCCGTACTCCGGGTGGCCGGCGGTCTTGGCGTGGAGCTGGCGGAAGCTCTGCAGCTCCTCGAGGCTCAGCTCGTAGCCGGTGAGGTGCAGCAGGGAGTAGAGGAGCATGGAGCCGTGGCCGTTGGAGAGCACGAAGCGATCACGGTCTGGCCACTTGGGGTCGGCCGGGTTGTGCTTGAGGTAGTCGTTCCACAGCACCTCGGCGATGTCGGCCATGCCCATGGGGGCGCCGGGATGGCCGGATTTGGCCTTCTGGACGGCATCCATGGACAGGGCGCGAATGGCATTGGCCAGTTCGAATCGGGATGGCATTGGTGGCTCCTCGCCTGCGGCAGACATAAGCGGTTCAGACCCGCCGGAGGGCGGCGGGGGTGCGTTCTGGCTGGTTCGGGCGCGGCGCGGGACGTGCGCGGCGCGGTCGAAGTCGGTGACGTATTGTCGCCGACTTGACGCCGGGCTTCAAATCGTGGATGCCCGGCAGGGCCGCAGCGTGTAGACTTCGCGACTGCCTATTGCCGATACAACGAGGGCCGAGGACGCCATGAGCGAATACTCCCTGTTTACCTCCGAGTCCGTCTCCGAGGGACACCCGGACAAGATCGCCGACCAGATCTCCGATGCGGTGCTGGATGCCATCATCGCCCGCGACAAGCATGCCCGGGTGGCCTGCGAGACCCTGGTCAAGACCGGCGTGGCCATCGTCGCCGGCGAGAT
The DNA here is from genome assembly GCF_024206005.1 of Halomonas sp. 3H. Lineage (NCBI taxonomy): Bacteria > Pseudomonadati > Pseudomonadota > Gammaproteobacteria > Oceanospirillales > Halomonadaceae > Halomonas > Halomonas sp. 3H. Next base: position 3,579,184 of record NZ_CP100360.1, on the reverse strand, counting down.
CACCACCTCGGCCTGGGTCGACCTCGAGGCGCTGGTGCGCGAGGTGATCACCGACATCGGCTACACCTCCTCCGACGTCGGCTTCGACGGCGAGACCTGCGGCGTGCTCAACCTGATCGGCAAGCAGAGCGTGGACATCGCCCAGGGCGTCGACCGCGCCAAGCCCGAGGACCAGGGGGCCGGCGACCAGGGCCTGATGTTCGGCTACGCCACCAACGAGACCGAGAGCTTCATGCCGGCGCCGATCCACTACGCCCATCGGCTGGTGGAGCGCCAGGCCGAGCTGCGCAAGCACGGCCTGTTGCCCTGGCTGCGGCCGGATGCCAAGAGCCAGGTCACCTTCCGCTATGACGAGGCCGGCAAGCCCTGCGGCGTGGATGCGGTGGTGCTCTCGACCCAGCACGATCCGGGCATCGGCCAGGAGGACCTGCGCAAGATGGTCCGCCGCGAGATCATCGAGCAGGTGATTCCCGCCGAGTGGCTCACCGAGACGACCCGCTACCATATCAATCCCACCGGCAAGTTCGTGATCGGTGGCCCGGTGGGCGACTGCGGCCTGACCGGGCGCAAGATCATCGTCGACACCTACGGCGGCATGGCTCGCCACGGCGGCGGCGCCTTCTCCGGCAAGGACCCCTCCAAGGTCGACCGCAGCGCCGCCTACGCCGGGCGCTACGTGGCCAAGAACCTGGTCGCCGCGGGCCTGGCCGACAAGTGCGAGATCCAGGTCTCCTATGCCATCGGCGTGGCCGAGCCCACCTCGGTATCGATCAACACCTTCGGCACCGGCAAGGTCGACGACGCACGGATCATCGAGCTGGTGCGCGAGCACTTCGACCTGCGGCCCAACGCCATCACCCGCATGCTCGACCTGCTCCATCCCATGTACCGCCTGACCTCGGCCTATGGCCACTTCGGCCGCGAGCCCTTCGAGACCGCCTACACCTGGACCGACACCCAGGGGCAGGAGCACACCGAGACCTTCACGGCCTTCCCCTGGGAGAAGACCGACCGCGCCGCCGCACTGCGCCAGGCCGCCGGCCTGTAAGCCAGCGCCTACGCCCGATGACAGGCCCCGCCGGCATCGCCGCGCGGGGCCTGTTGCTATGGTGAGCTCCACCCCTTCGCCAGGCGGAGCCGCCCATGCCTCTGCGTCTTCCCCTTGGCCGGCCGTGGCTGGCCGCCCTCCTGTTGCTGTCCCTGCTGCTCCCGCCGCCGGCGCTGGCCGACGCCTGCCCGGCCCCGCTCTCCCCGGAGGCGATACACACCCTGGTCGAGCGCCTCGCCGAGTGGGACGACGCCTACTACCGGCGCGGCGAGTCCCTCGTCAGCGACGACGTCTATGACCAGGCCCGTGAGCGCCTCGCGCGCTGGCGTCGCTGTCATCCCGGGCGGGTGCCCGCGCTGCCGCCGCCGGGTCACCCGGGCGGTGACGTCGCGCATCCGGTACCCCAGACCGGGCTCGCCAAGCTTGCCGACGAGGGGGCCGTCTCGCGCTGGCTGGCCCGACGGTCGGACGCCTGGCTCCAGCCCAAGGTGGACGGGGTGGCCGTGACCCTGGTCTATCGCCGCGGGGTGCTGGTGCGCGCCATCAGCCGCGGCGACGGCCGCCGCGGGCAGGAATGGACCGCCCGGGTGCGCCGGCTGCCCGCCGTGCCCGAGCGCCTGCCCGAGGCACGGGACGCCGTGCTGCAGGGCGAGCTCCACCTGCGCCTGGCGCGGCACGTCCAGGCGGAGTCGGGCGGGGTGGGGGCGCGCAGCGAGGTGGCGGGTCGGCTGGCCCGCCAGGCGCTGGAGGATGAGGCGGCGGCCGAGATCGGGCTCTTCGTGTGGGACTGGCCGGACGGTCCCCGGGAGATGACGGAGCGGCTCGAGGGACTGGCCGAGCTGGGCTTCGCCGAGTCCGCGGCGCTGACCCGGCCGGTGGCGACCCTCGAGGAGGTCGCACGCCAGCGCGACGCCTGGTTCCGGGGCCCCCTGCCCTTCGCCACCGACGGGGTGGTGCTGAGACAGGCCTCGCGACCGCCGGGGGAGGCCTGGAAGGCCGAGCCGCCGACCTGGGCGGTGGCCTGGAAGCATCCGCCCCGGGAGGCGCTGGCCGAGGTGCGCGGCGTGGAGTTTCGCGTCGGTCGGACCGGTCGCATCACCCCGCTGCTGCATCTGGTGCCGGTGGAGCTCGACCGGCGGACGATCCGCCGGGTGGGCGTGGGCTCCCTGGCGCGCTGGGCATCGCTCGACATCCGGCCGGGGGATCACGTGATCATCGCCCTGGCGGGCCTGACCATCCCGCGCCTGGAGGGCGTGGCCTGGCGGGCCGCCGAGCGGCCGGAACTGGCGCCGCCCGATCCCGAGGCCTTCCATGCCCTCAGCTGTTGGCGCCCGAGCCCCGGCTGCGAGGGGCAGTTCCTGGAGCGTCTGGCCTGGCTCTCCGGCTCCGAGGGGCTGGCGCTGTCCGGCGTGGGGCCCGGCACCTGGCAGGCGCTGGTGGAGGCCGGCCTGGTCGCGGGGCTGCTGGACGGGCTGGCACTCGATGCCGCGTCGCTGCAGGCGGCCCATGGCATCGGCCCGCAGCGGGCGGCCTCGCTGGGCGACGCCTTCGCTACCGCCCGCTCGCGCCCCTTCACCGCCTGGCTCGCCGCCCTGGGGGCGCCGCCCGGACACGCTACAGCGGACGCCGCGACCTGGGAGGCGCTGGCGGAGCGCTCGTTGCACCAGTGGCGCGAGCAGCCGGGCGTGGGGCCGGAGCGGGCCGCGGCACTGATCGACTTCTTCACCCACCCCGAGGTGGCGGCGCTGGCGGCTCGCCTCGGCGAATGGGGGGTCGACGGCTTCCCGCGTTGATTGTCGGCGTTCGGGTTCCCTGCCTATAGTGAAACCCACGCATTTCCCCATGTGACGAGGTGATCCCATGAACCAGCCCGCCGTGAGCACGCCCGCTGACCAGGACTTCAAGGTGGCCGATATCGCCCTGGCCGACTGGGGGCGCCGCGAGATCCGCATCGCCGAGACGGAGATGCCCGCGCTGATGGCGATCCGTGCGCAATACCGGGACGAGCAGCCGCTGGCCGGGGCCCGAATCGCCGGCTGCATCCACATGACCATCCAGACCGCGGTGCTGATCGAGACCCTGGTCGACCTGGGAGCCTCGGTGCGCTGGTCGTCGTGCAATATCTTCTCCACCCAGGACCACGCCGCCGCGGCCATCGCCGCCGCCGGCATCCCGGTGTTCGCCTGGAAGGGCGAGACCGAGCAGGAGTTCTGGTGGTGCATCGAGCAGACGGTAGCGGGCCCCGACGGCTGGACCCCCAATCTGGTGCTCGACGACGGCGGCGACCTCACCGCCCTGCTCCACGACAAGCGCCCCGAGCTGCTCGATGCCATCCACGGCATCAGCGAGGAGACTACCACCGGGGTGCATCGCCTGCAGGAGATGCTGCGCGATGGCCTGCTGAAGGTGCCGGCCATCAACGTCAACGACGCCGTCACCAAGTCGAAGAACGACAACAAGTACGGCTGTCGCCACTCGCTGTCGGACGCCATCAAGCGCGGCACCGACCACCTGCTGGCCGGCAAGCAGGCGCTGGTGGTGGGCTACGGCGACGTGGGCAAGGGCTCGGCGGCCTCGCTGCGCCAGGAGGGGATGATCGTCAAGGTGTCTGAGATCGACCCGATCTGCGCCATGCAGGCCTGCATGGACGGCTTCGAGGTGGTGTCGCCCTACCGCGAGGGCATCAACCGCGGCCGGGAGAGCATCGACCGCGAACTGCTCGGCCGCATCGACCTGGTGGTCACCGCCACCGGCAACATCGGTGCCTGCGACGCGGCCATGCTCGACACCCTCAAGCCGGGTGCGGTGGTCTGCAACATCGGCCACTTCGACAGCGAGATCGATACCGCCTACATGCGTCGCCGCTGGCACTGGGAGGAGGTCAAGCCCCAGGTGCACAAGGTCTATCGCGACAGCAAGCCGGGCCACTTCGACCCGGCCAGCCGGGACTACCTGATCCTGCTCTCCGAGGGGCGGCTGGTGAACCTGGGCAACGCCACCGGCCACCCCTCCCGAGTGATGGACGGCTCCTTCGCCAACCAGGTGCTGGCGCAGATGCACCTCTACCGGGGGCGCTTCGCCGACCTGCCCGAGGCGGAGCGGCGCGAGGCCCTGGGGGTCACGGTGCTGCCCCGCCACCTGGACGAGGAGGTGGCCCGTTACATGGTGGAGGGCTTCGGCGGGGTGATCACCCGCATGAACGAGGCCCAGGTGCACTACACCGGCGTGCCGGCGGACGGCCCCTACAAGCCCGACGGCTATCGTTACTGATCACAGCCCGGCAACACGCACCATCAGCGTCAGGTAGAAGGGGATCAGCAGCGGGGCGGCCAGGGTGGTGACCAGCACGGCGAGCGCCCCCTTGGCCGGGGCGATGCCCAGCTCCATGGCCACCACCACCACGTTGGCGGCCATCGGCACCACGCCCAGCAGCAGGATGGCCATGGCCAGTTCCGGCGACAGCGGCGCCAGCGCCTGCAGGGCCAGCACGGCGCCCAGGGCGAGCAGCGGCCATAGGCCGTAGCGAATCGCCACGCAGGCACCGATGAAGCGTCCATCCACCTCCCGGAGCGATACCCGCCCCAGGGTCATGCCGATGATCATCATGCCCAGCAGGGTATAGGTGGCGGGGAACACCGCCAGTCCCTCCATGGCGGCCTCCGGCACCGCCAGGCCCAGGCCGCTGACCAGCAGCGCCGCCAGGAAGGCGTAGACCAGCGGCAGGCGCACGATCTTCGCCAGGCTCTCGCCCACCGAGAACTGCCCCCGGGCGCTCAGGTAGAAGCCCACCGTGAACTCGTAGAGGGTGATGCCCAGCACGCAGAAGAGGTAGAGGGTGACGCCCTCCGGGGGCAGCAGCACCAGCGCCACCGGCAGGCCGAAGTAGCCGGTGTTGCCGGTGCCGGCGGAGAAGGCCAGCAGGGCACTCTCCTGGGCCGCGAAGCGATGGCGCGTCAGGCGGTGGACCCCCAGGGCCAGCAGGCTGGCGGTGAGGAAGGACGCCAGCGTGAGCAGCAGGTAGCCGGGCGTCGGCCCCCCCAGTGTCAGGGCGCGGAAGAAGGTCAGCGGGGCGATCAGGTAGATCAGCAGGGTGGCCACGGGCCGCGGGTCCACGGCGAGCCGCCGGGCGGCCAGCCAGCCCAGGGCGACATAGGCCAGCAGGGTCCAGAGCGGGCCCATCAGGGCGCCGGGGTCGAGGGCGTGCATGGGGCCTCCGGGCAAAAGGCTCATGATGCCTGCTGGCCGGGGCGACGCCAACATGAGCCAGATTGATGTGTCGTCGCGAATCTTTCATTGGTGGGCCGCCGGGCGAGTCGTCACAATGGCGACATTATGCATTTGCTTCATGAGGATCCCCGATGAGCACCCAGGAACATCCGCTCGGCGTCAGCTTCGAGTTCTTCCCGCCCAATACCGATGCCGGCCGGGAGAAGCTGCTCGGGGTGCGCGATGCCCTGGCCGCCCGGGGGCCGCGCTTCTTCTCGGTGACCTACGGCGCCGGCGGTTCCACCCAGGACCGCACCCTGGAGACCGTGCGCCGGGTGCGCGAGTCGGGCATCACCACCGCGCCCCACCTCTCCTGCATCGGCAGCGAGAAGGGGCAGCTGCGTGAGCTGCTGGCCCGCTACCGCGAGGAAGGCATCGATAGCCTGGTGGCGCTGCGCGGGGACCTGCCCTCGGGCATGGGCGGCATCGGCGAGCTGCGCTACGCCAACGAGCTGGTCGAGTTCATCCGCGAGGAGACCGGCGATCACTTCGAGATCGCTGTGGCCGCCTACCCGGAGTCCCACCCCCAGGCGCCGAGCCTCGAGCGGGACCTGGAGAACTTCGCCCGCAAGATGAAGGCCGGGGCGAACCTCGCCATTACCCAGTACTTCTTTAACGCCGACGCCTACTTCCACTTCGTCGAGCGAGCCCGCGCGCTGGGGGTCGAGGCGCCCATCGTGCCCGGCATCATGCCGATCACCAACTACGCCAAGCTGGCGCGCTTCTCCGATGCCTGCGGTGCCGAGATCCCGCGCTGGATCCGCAAGCAGCTCGAGGCCTACGGTGACGACAGCGAGGCCATCGCCGCCTTCGGCGAGGAGGTGATCTCGCGTCTCTGCCAGCGCCTGCTCGACGGCGGCGCGCCGGGCCTGCATTTCTACACCCTGAACCAGGCCGCGCCGACCCTGAAGATTCTGGATAACATTGTTGGTTGAGAGGACGCGGCCGGGAGTTACGTCCGGCTGCATTTTCTCTCTATGCTGGCCTGAACCAGGCCGCGCCGAGCCTGAGGATCCTCGACAATATCGTCGGCTGAGCAGCGAGCCGGCCCTGAACATGCCATGAAAGAAGAGGGGCCCTGCCGTTACCGGCAGGGCCCCTTTCTCGTCGTGACGTTTGCTCGCCCTCCCGGCCGGTGCCGGGAGGGCGAGGTTTACCCCGAGGTGGCCGTGCGGGGCGTGCCGCCGCCCCCGCGCAGCCCGCGCTGCATCAGGAACATCAGCACGCCGATGGCCAGGCCGGCCACATCGGTATAGATGCCGCCGTAGATCATGAACATGGCGCCGACCAGCATCACCAGGCGCTGCCAGGCCTTCACCGGCCCGAAGAACCAGGCCTGGACGGTGGCGGCCAGCAGCACGATGCCCAGGGTGGCGGTGAGGCCGACCCGCAGGATCTGCAGGGCGCTGCCCTCCATCAGCATGGCCGGGCTGTAGAAGAACATGAAGGGCACGATGAAGGCGGCCAGGCCGATCTTGAACGAGGCCACCGAGGTGCCCATGGCATTGGCCCCGGAGATGCCCGCCGCGGCATAGGAGGCCAGGGCCACCGGCGGCGTGATCGCCGACACCACCGCGAAGTAGAACACGAAGAAGTGGGCCACCAGCGGCTGGATGCCGATGTTGATCAGGCCGGGGGCCACCACCGAGGCGGCCACCGCGTAGGCGGCGGTGGTCGGCATGCCCATGCCCAGCAGGATCGAGATGCACATGGCGAAGAACAGCGCCAGCAGCTGGCTGACCCCGGCCAGGCCGAGCAGCAGCGAGGAGAATCGGGCGCCGACGCCGGTCAGCGAGATCACCCCGACGATCAGGCCGGCACAGGCGCACACGGCGATGATCTGGATCGACATGGTGCCGGCCAGCTGCAGCGCCTTGAGGATCGCGCGAATGCCCATCTTGTTGGGCGAGATCCAGCTCACCACGGCCGCCGAGGCGGTGGCCAGGGTGCCGGCGCGGATCACCGAGTAGCCCATGAACAGGGCGGCGATCAGGATGATGATCGGCGCGAACAGGTAGACCTGCTTGACCAGCTTCGAGAACAGCGGGATCTCGTCCTTGCGCATGCCGCGCATGCCCTTGCGGGCCGCCTCGAAGTCCACCATGCAGTACACCGAGAGGAAGTAGAGGATGGCGGGGATCAGCGCCGCCACGGCGATCTCGGTGTAGGGGATGCCGGTGATCTCGGCCATGATGAAGGCGCCGGCGCCCATGATCGGCGGCATGATCTGCCCGCCGGTGGAGGCGGCGGCCTCGATGGCCCCGGCGCTCTTGCTGGGGTAGCCCACCTTCTTCATCAGCGGGATGGTCAGCGAGCCGGTGGAGACCACGTTGCCGGCGCTGGTGCCGTTGATCATGCCCATCAGGCCCGAGGCGAAGATGGAGACCTTGGCGGGGCCGCCGCGGGCGCGGCCGGCCGCGGCGAAGGCGAAGTTGACGAAGTAGTCACCCACCTTCGAGGCCTGCAGGAAGGCGGCGAAGATGATGAACAGGATGATGTAGGTCGAGGAGACCGCGGTGGTCGGGCCGAGGATGCCCGCATCGGTGTAGACCTGACTGAAGAAGCGGTTGAACGACAGCCCGGGATAGCCCAGGAAGCCCGGCAGGTAGGGGCCGGCGAAGACGTAGAGCAGGAAGATCGCCGAGATGATCACCAGCGCCAGGCCGGCTACGCGGCGGGTCAGCTCCAGGATCAGCAGCGAACCGGCCAGCGCCGCATAGGAGATGCCGATGGGCGCGAAGGAAGTGCCGGTGGAGGCACGCAGCGGGGTGCCGAAGATCAGGATCAGGTAGCCGGCCACGGCCAGGGCGCTGACCATCAGCACCAGGTCCGGGGGCGAGAGCTTCTCGCGCACCTGGCGATAGCCCCAGGAGAGCAGGATCGCCGCGGCCGTGGCGAAGATCAGCGGATAGCCGAAGTGCCAGGCCTCGATGGCCGGGTCGATACGCATGGCGCCGCCCGCGATCATCTGCTGCATGCGGAAGACCTGGAAGAGCGCGTAGCCGGCGGGCACCAGCAGCGCGAAGCTCACCCAGCGCAGCCACGCGGGGGAGTGCTGGACGTCGCCCTCGCCGGCGAAGCGGGTGCCAGTATAGAGGGCGAAGCCGAGGACCAGGGCGCCGGCGATGTGCACCAGGCGGAATGACCAGGTCTCCATCGGATAGACGTTCAGCGAGATCAGGTGGAAGCTGGAGTAGGCGATGGCAAGACCGGCGAACAGCAGCCAGTGCCAGCCCGTGTAGAGCCGCCGATTGGACTCGACGACCTCCTCGTCGACGCCCTCGGCGATGGTCTCGGGTGCCTTGTCGACGGCCTCCTCGGACGCCCCGGGACGGGTATCGGGAGAGTTGCTCATGGGGGATTCACCCTCGGGTGTGATTCGGGACGGCAAGCACGCCGCCCCGCGCCGGATCTCGGCGCGGGGCGGCATTCACGGTGGTGCAGGCTTACAGCTTGAGGTCGTCGGGGATCTCGTGGCCGTTCTCCTCGTACCAGCGCACCGCGCCCGGATGGAAGGGCAGCACGGTGTTGTGCACGATGTTCTCCGGGATGGAGGTCTCGGCGGAGCGATGCACGTTACGCATCTTGTCGTTGTTCTCCATGGTGAGCTTGGTCACCTCGTAGATGAAGCTCTCCGACACGTCGCAGCCGGCGATGGCGAAGTTCCACATGGAGACGGCGCGGGCATCCTCTTCCAGGGTGTTGTAGGTGCTGGCCGGGATCTGGAACTCGGCGACCGGGAAGGCCTCGAGCACCTGGGCCTGCTCCTCCTCGGTGAACTCGATGATGTTCACGTCGGTCTGCACTTCGAGCTGGCTGACCGCGGGGATCGGGATACCCGCGGCGAAGGCGATGACGTCGAGCAGGCCGTCCTGGAGCTGGCCGCCCAGGTCGGTCCAGCCGCCGTTGCGGCGCTCGAAGTTGACGCCCAGCTCTTCCAGGATGGCCGGGAAGTAGGTGTCGGAGGTGGAGGCCGACGGGCCGAAGCCGATGCGGGCGCCGTCCGGGATGTCGGAGATCGACTCGATGCCGCTGCTGGAGAGCGCGGTGATGGAGAACGGGGTCTCGTACATCGGGAAGAGCGCACAGACGTTGTCCATGGGCACGCCGGGGGCCAGCGGGCTCTGGCCGGCCAGGGCCTCGGCGGCCGGGCCCATGGTGGTCAGACCCAGGGCCAGGTCGCCGGTATGCACCAGGGCCAGGTTCTGGTTGGGGCCGCCGGTGACCTCGCCGCCGCCGGAGACATCCAGCTCGTCGGCGATCAGGTTGGCCCAGCCGGAACCGTAGACGAAGTAGGTGCCGCCCTGGCTGGCGGTGCCCACGGTGAAGTTGGACGGCCAGTCGCTGCGGTCGGCCTGGGCGGCGGCCGCGGCGACCAGCAGGGAGCCGGCGACGGTGCCGGCGAGCAGCTTGGTGGAGAGATGGCGCATGGCGTGACTCCGTTACATGTTGTCGTTGGTGATGCCTGGGTCGGCATCCATCTCGAGCGTGCAGGCTTCAGTCTGGCAGCTCCTGGCGGGATTGCCGGACCCGAAGCGAAGCAGGCATTCAACGCTGGTATTCGCAAATTGCGGACCACGAACGGCCAGGCATCGATATTTCAATGACTTGGCGTATCGGTATTCCACCTTGGTCGAATTTCCCGGCATGACGCGAGGCTGGATCTCCGCACGGCAGCGGCACGGGCCTGTGCGGAAATCCGCACAGCCCGGAGTCAGGCGGGGGCGAGGGCGCCCATCAGGCGGGTGGCCTGATGGAGGTCGTTCATCAGCGAGGAGGCCAGCCAGGGATCCAGGCGGTGCTCGCGCAGGCGCTCGGCCAGCGCCTGCTGCCAGTGGCGGCGCACCTCGTCGATGGGGGCGGAGATGTCGGCCGCCTCGGGGTTGGCGGCCAGGCGGTTGAGGCCCTCCGCCAGGGCCAGGCGGATGTCGTCATGGGCCTCGCGCAGGGGGCTGGCCGGGGCGGCGTGACGCAGCAGGCTGCGCTGCAGCACCTCGCCGAAGCGCACCGCCTCGACCATGCGCAGGGTGCGGGCGTAGAGGGTCTCCACCCGGGCCTCCTGGGCCTCGGTGAGGGGCGTGTCCAGCCGCGAGTAGAAGTCGAGGATCTCGGCCATCAGCGGCTTGATCTGCTCGTGGTAGCGGGTGTTCACCGGCGTCCAGGCCGACGGCTCGATGCGCGCCTTGACCACCGCCCGGGAGGGCGGGTGGCCGATCGCCTCGGCGCTGGGGACCAGGATCGCCGAGCAGAGCAGGTGATAGGCGCGACGGTTGAGTCGCTGGCACTCCTGCTCGATGGCGGCCACCGCGGTGTCGGCGTGCTGCAGGGCGGTGGGGGCCAGGTAGCGGGCCTGGGCGGGAGGCGTCCGGGCGGGTTCGGGGAAGGCCAGCTCCAGGCGGGCCGCCAGCCGCGGGATCAGCGGCAGCATCAGCACGATGCCCAGCAGGTTGAAGAGGGTGTGGAACAGCGCCAGCTTCAGCGGCCAGGCGTCCGCGGCCAGGCCGATCAGCTCGCCCAGCCAGTCCACCAGCCAGGCCAGCGGCACCAGCAGGGCCAGTGCCACGGCGGCGGTAACCAGGTTGAAGACCACATGGGCGCCGGCCAGGCGGCGCGCCGCGAAACCGGACCCCAGGGCGCCGAGCACGGCGGTCACGGTGGTGCCGATATTGGCGCCGATGGCCACGGCCAGGGCCGGCAGATAGGGCAGCTGGCCCCCGGCCAGCGCCGCCAGGGTGATCAGCAGGGTGGCGTGGCTCGACTGCATCACCACCGTGGCCACCACCCCGAACAGCACGAACAGTGGCCAGTGCCAGGCGCTGCCGCCGGCCAGGCCGTCCAAAGAGAGACCATCCTGCCAGGCCTCGAAGCCCAGCTTCATGAAGTCGATGCCCAGGAACAGCAGCCCGACCCCCAGCAACAGGCCGGCGATGGCGCCCCGGGCGTCCTGGAGCACCCGCGAGCCGATCAGCCCCAGCGCCAGGAAGGGCATGGCGAAGGTGGCCAGGTCGAAGCGCAGGCCGAAGGCGGCGATCAGCCAGGCCCCGGTGGTGGTGCCCAGGTTGGCGCCGAACAGCAGGGCGATGGCGCCGGGCAGGGCCACCAGGCCGGCGCCGACGAAGGACATGGCGAGCAGGGTGACCAGCGAGCTGGACTGCACCAGAGCGGTGGCCGTGGCCCCGACCCCGATGGCGCGGAAGGGGTGGCGGGTGGCGGTGTGCAGCCAGCGGTCCAGGGTGCCGCCGGAGAGGCGCTTGATGGCGTCCTGCAGGTGGGTCATGCCCCACAGGAAGAGCCCCAGCCCGGCCGCCAGGGTGGCCAGGTCGAGACGCGCCAGCAGCACCGTGGCGGCGATGGCCAGCCCGACTGCCTCGAGCTGCCGGCGGCGGGAGAGCAGGGCCGCGGCCATGCCCTGGCGGGTCACGCTCAGCGCCCCTTGGGGTCCAGGATCCTCACCGGCTGGACGTCCTGCCGGGTCTGCTCCTCTCGGGGCTGGTTGACCCGGGTGCTCAGCTCCGGCGCGGCCTCGTCCTCGATGGGCAGCTGCTCGAAGAAGTCGCAGCTGACGCATTCACGGTAGCGGATGCCGTGCTGCTCCCAGCTGCGGATGCGATCCATCTCGGCGCAGCGCGGGCAGATCGCGCCGGCGATAAAGCGTTTCTGGGCGGCCATGAGGGCTCCTGTCGGGCCCCGGCGGCGGGCCGGGGCGGGGTGAACGGATCAGGCGGCACGGATGCCGCTGTGGCGCAGCAGGGGCTCGACGCTGGGTTCGCGGCCGCGGAAGGCGCGGAACAGCTCCGCGGCATCCCGGGCGCCGCCCGCCTCGAGGATTTCGGTGCGGAAGCGCCGCCCGGTCTCGGGGTCGAAGATGCCTGCCTCCTCGAAGGCGCTCCAGGCGTCGGCGGAGAGCACCTCGGCCCACTTGTAGCTGTAGTAGCCCGCCGCGTAGCCGCCGGCGAAGATATGGCCGAAGCCGTTCTGGAAGCGGTTGAAGTCGGCCCGGGGCACCACCGAGACGGTGTCTCGCACCTCGTCCAGCAGGGCCTGGATCTCGGCGGCGGAGGGGGCCTTCAGCTCGTGGTGCAGGCGCAGGTCGAAGATCGAGAACTCCAGCTGGCGCACCATGCCCATGGCCGACTGGAAGTTCCGGGCGGCCTGCAGCCTGTCGAGCAGCTCGCCGGGCAGCGGCTCGCCGCTGTCGACGTGGCCGGCGATCAGGTCGAGCCCGTCGCGCTCCCAGCAGAAGTTCTCCATGAACTGGCTGGGCAGCTCCACCGCGTCCCAGGCCACGCCGTTGATGCCGGAGATGTCGGCGATGGTCTGCCGGGTCAGCATGTGGTGCAGGCCGTGGCCGAACTCGTGGAACAGGGTGGTGACCTCGTCATGGGTCAGCAGCGCCGGGCGGTCGCCCACCGGACGGGTGAAGTTGCAGGTCAGGTAGGCCACCGGCAGCTGCAGGGCCTCGCCCTCCAGGCGGCGGACCCGGCACTCGTCCATCCAGGCGCCGCCGCGCTTGCCCTCCCGGGCATAGAGGTCCAGGTAGAAGCCGGCGATGGGCGCGCCGTGCTCCATGATGCGGAAGAAGCGCACGTCGGGGTGATAGCGCGGGGCCTCGCGGTCCTCCTCGAAGGTGACGCCGAAGAGCCGCTCCACCACCCGGAACAGGCCCTCCACCACCCGGGGCGCCGGGAAGTAGGGGCGCAGCTGCTCCTGGGAGATGGCGTGGCGCGCCTCGCGCATCTTCTCGCTGGCGTAGCCCACGTCCCAGGGGGCCAGCTCGCTCATGCCCAGTTCGTCGCGGGCGAAGGCCTCGAGCTCGGCGAACTCCTCCCGGGCCTGGGGCACGGCGCGGCGCGCCAGGTCCTCGAGGAAGTCGAGCGCCTGGCGCGGGGACTCGGCCATCTTGGTGGTCAGGGAGTAGTCGGCGTAGGTGGCGAAGCCGAGCAGCTCGGCGAGCTCGTGGCGCAGGGCCAGGGTCTCCACCATGACCGGCGCATTGTCGTGCTCGCCGGCATGGGGCCCCTGGTCGGAGGCGCGGGTGACGAAGGCGGTATAGACCTCGCGGCGCAGCTCGCGATCCTCGGCATAGGAGACCACCGGGTAGAAGCTGGGGAAGTCCAGGGTGATGCGGTAGCCGGGCTGGCCCTTGGCCTCGGCGTTGGCCCTCAGGGCGGCCAGGGCGCTCTCGGGCAGGCCGGCCAGGCGGGCCTCGTCGGCCAGGTCCAGGTGCCAGGCCTGGGTGGCATCCAGCAGCTGGTTGGAGAAGGTGTTGCCGAGCTCGGAGAGGCGCGCCTTGATCTCGCCGTAGCGGCGCTTCTGCTCGGGGGGTAGGTCGACCCCGGCCAGGCGGAAGTCGCGCAGGGTGTTGTCCACGGCGCGGCGCTGGGCGTCATCCAGTTCGGCCCAGGCGGGGCCCTCCCTGAGGGCCTGCCAGGCCTGGAAGAGCCCCTCGTGCTGGCCCAGCCAGGTGCTGTACTCGGAGAGCTTGCCCAGGCAGGCCTGGTAGGCTTCGCGCAGCTCGGGGCTGTTCATGGTGCCGTTGAGGTGGGAGACCGGCGACCAGGCCCGCGAGAGCTCGTCGTTGAGGGACTCCAGCGGGGCGGCCAGGCTCGCCCAGCTGGGCGGCGCCTGGTGGGCCTGCTCGACCAGCGCCTCGATGGCGCGGCGGTTGCGCTCGAGCAGCTCCTCCATGGCGGGAACCACGTGCTCGGGGCGGATCTCGGCGAACGGGGGAAGCTCATGGGGGTCGAGCAGTGGGTTGCGGGACATGCGCACCTCGAGTCGTGACGGGAATGGCATCTTAGATGCGGGCGGCGGGCCGTGGTTTCAACGCCACGGTCGCCGGCGAATCGTTTGGCCGACGCGGGTCGGCCTGCTAGGCTTGCCGCCTTCGTGACGGCCCGCGGGCCAGGCCAAGAGGGCAGGAGAGCGGTGATGAACGAGACGCTGGAGCGCTGGAGCACGCGGCGCGCCTTCATACTGGCGGTGACCGGTGCCGCCGTGGGGTTGGGCAACATCTGGCGCTTCCCCTATATCACCGGCGAGAACGGCGGTGCCGCCTTCCTGCTGCTCTACGTGGCCTTCGTGCTGCTGCTGGGGCTGCCGGTGATGATGGCCGAGATCATGATCGGCCGCGCCGGTCGCCGCAGCCCGGTGCAGTCGCTGGGCCACCTGGCCGCCGACGCCGGGGCCAGCCGGCACTGGCGCTGGCTGGGCCTGTTCGGCGCCTTCACGGTGTTCTGCATCCTCTCCTTCTACTCCGTGGTCTCGGGCTGGTCCATCGAGTTTCTGGTCACCTCCATCAACGGAGGCTTCGTGGGGGCCACCCCCGCGGAGATCGGCGCCGGCTTCGAGGCCTTCCTCGCCGACCCGCGGCGCATGACCTTCAATCATACCCTCTTCCTGGCCATGACCATGCTGGTGGTGGCCGCCGGCGTGGCCAAGGGGCTGGAGCGGCTCAACAACCTGCTGATGCCGATGCTCTACCTGCTGCTGGTGCTGCTGGCCGGCTATGCCGCCACCACCGAGGGCTTCGTCCCGGCGCTGGCGTGGCTGTTCATGCCGGACGTCTCGGCGGTGACCCCGCTGGTGGTGATGCATGCCATGGGCCACGCCTTCTTCACCCTGGCGGTGGGTGCCTGTGCGCTGATGGCCTACGGCGCCTACATGCCGGACCACCAGAGCCTGCCGCGGGCCGCCGGCGCCGTGGCGGTGCTCGACGTCACCGTGGCGCTGCTGGCCGGCATCGCCATCTTCTCGGTGGTGTTCGCCCAGGGCATGGACCCGGGGGAGGGGCCGGGGCTGATGTTCGTCACCCTGCCCATCGCCTTCGCCCAGCTGCCCTGGGGGGCGCTGTGGCTGAGCGTCTTCTTCCTGCTGCTGCTGCTGGCCACCTGGACCTCGTCGATCAACCTGGCCGAGCCCATGGTCGCCACCCTCCAGGGCATCGGCCTCAAGCGCGGCCATGCGTCGGCCGCGGTGGGCGTGGCCGTGTGGCTGGTGGGCCTGCTCACGGTACTCTCCTTCTCGAGCCTGGCGGAGTGGCGGCCGCTGTTCGGCATGAACGCCTTCGAGCTGGTCAGCACCATCCCGCCGGAAATCTTCCTGCCCCTGGGGGGGCTGCTGATCGCCATCTTCGCCGCCTGGGTGATGCCAGAGTCGGCGGCCCGGGGGGCGCTGGGCGTCGGCCCCGGCGGCTTCGCCCTGTGGCGCGGCCTGGTGCGCTGGGTCGCCATCCCGCTGACGCTGGTAGTATTGGTGGCCGGCCTGGTCTGAACCGACGGGTCTGAACCCACAAGAGGAAGCGACGATGAGCGAGACGACGGCGATCCGCGCCTGGCAGGGCACGACTCCCACCCTGGGCGAGCGGGTCTACATCGACCCCGCCAGCCTGGTGCTGGGCGACGTGGTGCTGGGCGACGACAGCTCGGTGTGGCCCATGGCGGTGGTGCGTGGCGACATGCACCGTATCCGCATCGGCGCCCGCGTAAGCGTGCAGGACGGCTGCGTGCTACACATCACCCACGCCAGCGACTTCAACCCCGGCGGCTTCCCGCTGACCATCGGCGACGACGTCACCATCGGCCACAAGGCGATCCTCCACGGCGCGACACTGGGCAGCCGCATCCTGGTGGGCATGGGTGCCATCGTGATGGACGGCGCCGTGGTCGAGGACGAGGTGATCATCGCCGCCGGCGCGGTGGTGACCCCGGGCAAGCGCCTGGAGAGCGGCCATGTCTACGCCGGCAACCCGGCTCGGGCGCTGCGCCCGCTCAAGGAGAAGGAGCGCGCCTTCTTCCCCTATACCGCCGGCAACTACGTCAGGCTCAAGGACGAGTATCTCGCCGCCCGGGAGGGCTGAGCCCCGCCCGCCATGACGGCTCCCGGTTGGCCACGCCGCAGCGGGCCTTGAAACCGGCACCGGGCATCCCTACCTCACCTCCTGCGGCGCCTTCGCGGGGGTCGCCCGCGGCTGTCTTGCCGTCGGAATGCTTGCTGAAACTGGTCACGGAAACACAGGAGGTGATTGGATGTCAGTCAAGACGTCTGACCGTACGCTGCAAGAAACCGTTACCCATCGCACCGTGGTGGACTCGCCGGATCCCCAGAGCCGCGTGAGGAGCGCGCCGCGCCCGGGGGAGGACCCCTACCCGACCCGCCTCTCGGAGCCGCTGGACATGCCATGGCTCAATCGCCGCGAGGCGGTGGTCAAGGGGCGCGCCGATGACGGCCCGCTGAGCCAGGCGCAACTCGACGCGTTCGACCGGCAGGGCTTCCTCTTCGAGCCTGGCTTCATCGGCGGCGAGGAGCTCGACGCCCTGCGCCGGGAGCTTGCCGCGCTGCTGGAGCGCGATGACTTCCGGGGGCGCGACTTCTCCATCACCGAGCCATCCGGCAACGAGATCCGCTCGCTGTTCGCGGTGCACTTCCTCTCCGAGCGGCTCGGCCGGCTGGCTCGGGACGCACGCCTGGTGGGCCGCGCCCGCCAGATCCTCGGCGGCGAGCCCTACGTGCACCAGTCGCGGATCAACTACAAGCCCGGCTTCGAGGGCAAGGGCTTCAACTGGCACTCCGACTTCGAGACCTGGCACGCCGAAGATGGCATGCCCGCCATGCATGCGGTGAGCGCCTCCCTCGTGCTCACCGACAACCACCACTTCAACGGTCCGCTGATGCTGGTGCCCGGCTCCCATCGGGTGTTCGTGCCCTGCCTGGGCGAGACGCCGGACGACAACCACCGGCAGTCGCTGAAGGCGCAGGAGCTCGGCGTGCCGGGCCGCGAGGCGCTCGCCGCCCTGGTGGCGCGCCACGGCATCGAGGCACCCACCGGGGCCGCCGGGGGCCTGCTGCTGTTCGACTGCAACGTGCTGCACGGCTCCAATGCCAACATGTCCCCGGATCCGCGCAGCAACGTGTTCTTCGTCTACAATCGTCGCGACAACCGCTGTCAGGCTCCCTTCGCGGCCCGACGCCGCCGGCCGGGCTTCCTGGCGCATGATCCCGACGAGGCCTGGTCGCCGGAGGGGTGAGGCAACCCGTCCGGCCCGCGGAGGTGGTACCGGGCGCCGGGTGCGGTAGACTGTGGGGCTTGTCGCCGCGAGGCGGCACGCATAACGAGAAGGAGAAGACCCGCCATGCGCTTTGTTCCACGTTTTACCGATGGCCAGGAGTTTCCCCACGCGCTAGGCAAGATCGTCTGTGTCGGCCGCAACTATGCCGATCATGCCCGGGAACTGGACAATCCGGTGCCCAGCGAGCCGCTGCTGTTCATCAAGCCGGCGACCAGCGCCGTTCCCCTGGAGGAGCCTCTGGACGCGCCCTTCTCGCGGGGCGAGGTTCACTACGAGACCGAGCTGGCGCTGCTGATCGGCGAGGAGCTTTCCCACGCCACCGCCGACGAGGCCGAACGCGCCGTGGTGGGCATCGGCCTGGGGCTGGACTTGACCCTGCGGGACCTGCAGACCCGCCTGAAGGAGAAGGGGCACCCCTGGGAGATCGCCAAGGCCTTCGACGGGGCCTGTCCGCTCTCCGCCTTCCTGCCGCTCTCCCAGGTGCCCAACTGGAGCGCCCTGGCCTTCACCCTGGAGATCGACGGGGAGCTGCGCCAGCACGGCGAGGGGGCGGACATGCTGTTCCCGGTGGCGACCCTGGTGGCGGAGATGAGCCGTCACTTCACCCTGCAGCCGGGCGACGTGGTGCTCACCGGCACCCCGGCCGGCGTCGGACCGCTGCCCCGCGGCGCCGAGCTGCACTTCACCCTGACCGGCGGCCTGGAGTTCACCACCCGCGTGGCGGAGTAGGGATTCGCTGTTTCTTGCCTCGAGTAGCACCGCTCGGGGCTTTCCCGGCGACAGAACTGCGAGGGGGCGCTGTGAACCCTTCCTTGGGCGCTACCGACGCCCTGCTTCGCTCTCGCGTCCCGCTCCGCTTGCAGGTCCGGTGCTGGCCATCCATGGCCAGCCCGTTCGGAGCAATGCTCCTCACCCCTAGCGTAGGACCCCCTCTTCGTTCTGTCCCCGGCGCCCTCTCATGGCGATCAAGCTGAGCGCTTATTCCAGGTAGGTGTACCCGGCGATGCCCTCGGAGAGGTCGTCGAGGAAGCGCTGCTGCTCCTGCTCGTCGAGGCCGCTGCCGGCCAGCTGCTCGGCCAGGTTGTTGCGCAGCACCTCGGCATCGAAGTTCACGTAGCCCAGCACGTCGGCGACCCGGTCGCCCTGCTGCACGTGGCTGATCACCCAGCTACCGTTATCGTCCAGGGCGGCGTCCACCGAGTCGGTGTCGCCAAACAGGTTGTGCAGGTCGCCGAGGATCTCCTGGTAGGCGCCCACCAGGAAGAAGCCCAGCAGCTTCTCCTCGCCCTCCTGCCACTCGGGCAGGGGCAGGGTGGTCTCGACGCCCTGGCCGTCCACATAGCCGTCGATGCGGCCGTCGGAGTCGCAGGTGATGTCCTGGATGACTCCGC
Source organism: Halomonas sp. 3H (assembly GCF_024206005.1). Taxonomy (NCBI): domain Bacteria; kingdom Pseudomonadati; phylum Pseudomonadota; class Gammaproteobacteria; order Oceanospirillales; family Halomonadaceae; genus Halomonas; species Halomonas sp. 3H. The sequence continues at coordinate 3,560,411 of NZ_CP100360.1, read as the reverse complement.
GGCGCTCGGGCTCGCGGTCGAGGCCGGCCAGCGGCAGCACCGGGAAGATCTGCTGGATGCCCCAGACATCGGGCACCGACTGGAACAGCGAGAAGTTGACGAACAGCTTGTCGGCGAGCTTCTCGGCCAGCTCGTCGGAGATCTCGCGATGGGCCCGGTTGCGGGTATCCAGGCGCGAGCGCAGGCGGGCGCAGGCGGCGAAGTAGACGGCCTCGCCCTCGGCGCGGGCGTTGATGTCGGTCATGCCGATCACGAAGCGCTCGTGGAGCTCGCCCATGGCCTGCACCAGGTCGTGCCAGGCCTCGACCAGGCCCCGCGGCTCCACCTGGGCATGCAGCAGGTCATGGACCCGCCACAGCTCGTCCACCTGGGGGTCGCCCTCGACCCGCCGCTCCGGTGCCTGCTCGCTGACCCGTTCCTCGCCGATCACGTTGGTGATCAGCACCGCGTGGTGGGCGGTCAGGGCGCGGCCCGACTCGCTGATCAGGTGCGGTTCGGGTAGCCCCTGCTCCTGGCAGGCCTGGCGGAAGGCGTAGACCACGTTGCGGGCGTACTCGAGCATCGAGTAGTTGGCGGAGCAGAAGCTGCGCGAGCGGGTGCCTTCGTAGTCGACGCCGAGGCCCCCGCCCACGTCCACGGTGTCCACCGGGGCGCCCAGCTCCACCAGGCTCTGGTAGAAACGCGCGCACTCGCGCAGACCGCCCTGGATGTCGCGGATGTTGGCGATCTGGGAGCCCAGGTGAAAGTGCACCAGCTGCAGGCTGGCCAGGGCATCGGCCTCGCGCAGCTGGTCCACCACCGTCAGGATCTGGCTGGCGGTGAGGCCGAACTTGGACTTCTCCCCGCCGGTGTTCTGCCAGCGGCCCCGGCCCACGGTGGCCAGGCGGGCGCGCAGGCCGATCCGCGGCCTGACGCCGATGCGCTCGGCCTCCTCCAGGATCAGCGGCAGCTCGGAGAGCTTCTCCACCACCAGGTAGACCCGGTGGCCGAGCTTCTCGCCCATCAATGCCAGGCGCACGTACTCGCGATCCTTGTACCCGTTGCAGACGATCAGCGAGGGGCCGTCCCCGGAGAGGGCCAGCACGGCGAGCAGCTCCGGCTTGCTGCCGGCCTCCAGGCCGACGCGGCCGCGGCCACGCTCCTGGGTGGCGAGGATCTCCTCGACCACCCGGCGCTGCTGGTTGACCTTGATCGGGTAGACGGCGGTGTAGCCGCCGCCGAAGGCCTCCTCCTGCATGGCGGTATCGAAGGCGGCGCACAGCTGCTCGACCCGGTCGTGGAGGATGTCGGTGAAGCGCACCAGCACCGGCAGGCGCAGGCCGGCGCGCTTGAGCTCGGCGACCAGCTCGTCCAGTGGCAGGGCCGGGCCCTCGGCCTCGCTGCCCAGGGGGCGCACCAGGGCATGCCCCGAGTCGTCCACGTCGTAGTAGCCGCTGCCCCACTGGTCGATATTCCAGACGCGGCGTGCGCGCTTCGCCGGGCTGCCGGCACTGGCCATGGCGAGACTCATGCATTCACCTCGGGTAGGGGCAGCGCGCCGTGTTCCAGGCGCGCCAGCAGGATGGAGCGGAACTGCTCGGGGTCATGGGGCGTCAGGTCGTGGGCCGGCGGGTCCACGTAGACCACCAGCAGCCGCGAGAGCCAGTAGCGCAGCGCGGTCATGCGCAGCATCATCGGCCAGGCGTCGCGCTCGGCGGCGGTGAGCGGCCGGCGGGCCTGGTAGGCACCGAGCAGGGCGTCGTGGCGCTCGGCATTCAACCGGCCGTCGGGCTCGGTGGCCCAGTCGTTGATGACGATGGCCAGGTCGAACAGCAGGTCGCCCGTGCAGCCGTTGTAGAAGTCGATCAGCCCGCCCAGGCGGTCGCCCTCGAACAGGGTGTTGTCGCGGAACAGGTCGCCGTGCAGGGCGCCCTGAGGCAGCGCCGGGGCATCGCCGAAGAAGCCCTGGTAGGTCTCCACCTCGTCCTTCATCAGCGTCTGGTCTTCCGGCGAGAGGTAGACCAGCACCTTGTGGTGCATGGGCAGCAGCCAGTGGAGGTCGCGCGGGTTGGGGCGGTGGCCGGGGAAGCGCTGCGAGACCTTGTGCATATGGCCCAAGGCGTCGCCCAGGGCCCGGCACTGGGCCAGGTTGGGATTCCTGGGGTGCCGGCCCGGCAGCCGCGGGAAGAGCAGTGCCGGCTTGCCGGCCAGGCTGTGCAGCGCCACGCCGTCGCGGTCGTGCAGGGGCCCCGGCACCGGGAGGCGGTGCTCATCCAGGTAGTCGAGCAGGTCGACGAAGAACGGCAGCTCCTCGTGCTCACCCTGCTCGAACAGCGTCAGCACCAGCTCGCGCCGGTCGGTGGTGACGAAGAAGGTGCTGTTCTCGGTGCCGGCGGGCACGCCTTCCAGGGAGACCAGCGAGCCGGCATCGAACTGTGCCAGGAAGTCCGCGACCTGGGTCTCGGTAAGCGGTGTGAATACGGCCATGTGTCTCTCACCCGGGAATGCCAAGCCGCCTATTGTAGCGACTTGGCCGAGTGATGCACGCGTCCCGACCCTGTTAAAGCCCCTGATCAGAACGTCCGCAGGATCCACTGGGGCACGGCGATGCGGTCGCCCTCCTGGCGCTCGAAGTTGCCGTCGCCGTCATGGTCCACCAGGTAGTAGGAGGGGCCGCGGGAGGGGCGGATCTCGATGGCGTAGAGCTCGCCGTTGATGCGGTACTCGCGGATGGTGCGATCCTCCTCCTGGCGGATGGTGATATCCGGCTCCAGCTCGGCGGAGGACTGGGCCAGGGCGGGCCCGGTGGCGACCAGGGTGAGTCCCATCAGCAGGGCGATAAGGGTGCGTGTCACGATCATGGTGGCCTCCTGGCTGCCGGTGGCAGGGGCGAGGGGAGATACCCGCAGTGTAAGGCGCACGGCGCACGCTGCCCACCACCCGCGGCAAAACGCGGCCGCAATGCGTATCATGGATGACCAGAATCACGATCCCCTGCACCTGCCGGGTGCACCGACCCAATGGATGCCGATACATGGCCGACACGCCCATCGTTCTCGTCGACGGTTCTTCCTACCTCTACCGCGCCTTCCACGCCCTGCCGCCGCTGACCACCTCCTCGGGGCAGCCCACCGGCGCCATCAAGGGCGTGCTCAACATGCTCAAGCGGCTGATCAAGGACTATCCGGACAGTCCCATGGCGGTGGTCTTCGACGCCCCGGGAAAGACCTTCCGCGACGAGCTGTTCGAGCAGTACAAGGCCCATCGCCCGCCGATGCCCGACGACCTGCGCTCCCAGGTGGCGCCGCTGCATGCCTGCGTCAGGGCGCTGGGCCTGCCGCTGCTCTGCATCGACGGGGTGGAGGCCGACGACGTCATCGGCACCCTGGCCCGCCAGGCCACCGAGGCCGGCCGCGACGCGGTGATCTCCACCGGCGACAAGGACATGGCCCAGCTGGTCAATGCGCACATCACCCTGGTCAACACCATGAAGGATGAGACCCTGGACGTGGCCGGCGTGAAGGCGAAGTTCGGCCTGGAGCCTGCGCTGATCATCGACTTCCTGGCGCTGATGGGCGACAAGGTCGACAACATCCCCGGGGTGCCCGGCGTGGGCGAGAAGACCGCGCTGGGCCTGCTGCAGGGCGTGGGCGGTGGCCTGGATGCCATCTATGCGGATCTGGAGAAGATCAAGGAACTCGACTTCCGCGGTGCCAAGACGCTGCCGAAGAAGCTCGAGGAGCACCGCGACCAGGCGTTCCTCTCCTACCAGCTGGCCACCATCAAGACGGACTGCGAGTTGCCGGTGGGCCTCGACGACCTGGACATCGCTCACCCTGACCGCGAGGCGCTCCTCGAGCTCTACCGCGAGTTCGAGTTCAAGGCCTGGCTCGCCGAGCTGCTGGAGGGCAGCGACGTCGGGGTGGATGACGTGACCGGTGGCAGCGCGACCCCGGCCGATGCCGACGCGCCCCCTGGCAGCGCTCCTCGCGAGGACCAGGTGATTCTCGAGCAGGCCGAGCTGGACGCCTGGCTCGAGCGCCTGAGGGCGGCCGAGGCCTTCTGCTTCGACCTGGAGACCACCAGCCTGAACTACATGGAGGCCGAGATCGTCGGGGTGGGGCTGGCGCTTCAGGCGGGAGAGGCGGCCTACATCCCGCTGGCCCACGACTACCTGGACGCCCCCGCGCAGCTCGACCGCGATGCCGTGCTGGCCGCCCTCAAGCCGCTGCTGGAGGACGCCGGGAAGACCAAGATCGGTCAGAACCTCAAGTACGACATCTCGGTGCTGGCGAGCCAGGGCATCGTGGTGGCGGGGCCCCTGGAGGACACCATGCTGGAGTCCTACGTGCTCGACTCCACCGCCACCCGCCACGACATGGACTCCCTGGCGCTCAAGTACCTGGGGGAGAAGACCGTCTCCTTCGAGGAGATCGCCGGCAAGGGCGCCAAGCAGCTCACCTTCAACCAGATCGCCCTGGAGCAGGCGGCTCCCTATGCCTGCGAGGACGTCGACATCACCCTGCGCCTGCACGGCGAGCTGCGCCCGCGCCTCACGGCCACCGGGCGCCTGGCCGAGGTGCTGGAGACGATCGAGCTGCCGCTGGTGCCGGTGCTGTCGCGCATGGAGCGCACCGGCGTGGCGCTGGACCCCGAGCGGCTGCATACCCAGAGCCGCGAGCTCGAGGGGCGCATCCGTGAGCTGGAGGCCCGTGCCCACGAGTTGGCCGGGCGCGAGTTCAACCTGGGCTCGCCCAAGCAGCTCGGCCAGATCCTCTTCGAGGAGCAGAAGATTCCGGTGATCAAGAAGACCCCCAAGGGGGCCCCCTCCACCGCCGAGGCCGTGCTCGAGGAGCTGGCGCTGGACTACCCGCTGCCCAAGGTGATCATGGAGCACCGCGGCCTGGCCAAGCTCAAGTCCACCTACACCGACAAGCTGCCGCGGCTGGTGAACAAGGCAACCGGCAGGCTGCACACCAGCTATCACCAGGCGGTCACCGCCACCGGGCGGCTCTCCTCCAGCGACCCCAACCTGCAGAACATCCCGATCAGGACCGAGGAGGGGCGCAAGATCCGCCAGGCCTTCATCGCCCGGCCCGGCTACCGCATCGTCGCCGCCGACTACTCCCAGATCGAGCTGCGCATCATGGCGCACCTCTCCGAGGACAGGGGGCTGCTCGAGGCCTTCGCCGAGGGGCGCGATATCCATGCCGCCACCGCCGCGGAGGTGTTCGGGGTGCCCCTGGAGAAGGTCTCGGGCGACCAGCGGCGCAGCGCCAAGGCGATCAACTTCGGGCTGATCTACGGCATGAGCGCCTGGGGCCTGGGTCGCCAGCTGCATATCGAGCGCAACCAGGCCCAGACCTGGATCGAGCGCTACTTCGACCGCTACCCCGGGGTGGCCCGCTACATGGAGCGCATCCGTACCCAGGCGGCAGAGGACGGCTTCGTCGAGACGGTGTTCGGCCGGCGCCTCTACCTGCCGGAGATCCACTCCCAGAACCGCGCCCGCCGCCAGGGCGCCGAGCGCACGGCGATCAACGCTCCCATGCAGGGCACCGCGGCGGACATCATCAAGCGGGCGATGATCGACGTGGACGCCTGGTTGGCGGCCGGCGAGATGGACGCCTGGATGGTGATGCAGGTCCACGACGAACTGGTGTTCGAGGTGGCCGAGGGGCAGGTGGAGCGCTTCATCGAGCAGGTGAAGGGGCGCATGCAGGCCGCCGCGTCGCTCAGCGTGCCGCTGATCGTCGAGGCGGAGAGTGGGGCGAACTGGGACGAGGCCCACTGATACAAATAACGGGCCCGATAATCGGCCAGCGTGGCATCGGTGTGACGTCAATATGTAGGAGGGCAGCTCCGCTGCGCGACTGGCGCCGACAGGGGCCCGGTGGAGCCATTGAAGGTGCTGCAGTCTCCGCCAGGAGGCCTTCGGCCTCCCGTCGCGATGCGGAGCCTCCCTCCTACACGGAAGAGCCCGCCACGGAGTGATGAACCAAATAAAGAAACGCCACCGCGGCTGCGGTGGCGTTTCGGGTTGGGGCGGGGGCCGGAAGGCTCAGCGCCAGCCGGCGCGATCGAAGATGCGAATCGCCTCGGGGTTGTTCTCGCCCAGGATGCTGATGTTGAGGTCGTCCTTCTTGAAGTCGCCCCAGGACTCCAGCACCGGGTTCTTCTTGACGCCCTCGACCGCCGGGAACTCGTAGTTGCCGTTGGCAAAGATCTCCTGGGCGGTATCGGAGGCCAGGAACTCCAGGAAGCGCACGGCGTTGTCGCGGTTCGGCGCGCCCTCGACTACGCCGGCCCCGCCGACGTTGATGTGGGTGCCGCGGCCGTCCTGATTGGGGAAGATCACGCCGACCCGCCGGGCGGCCTCGCGATCGGCCTCGCTGTCCGAGTGCAGCAGGCGAACATAGTAGTAGTGGTTGGCCAGCGCGAGGTTGCACTCGCCGCTGGCCACGGCCTTGATCTGGTCGGTGTCGCCGCCTTCGGGGTCGCGTGCCAGGTTGGCCACGACCCCCTGGGCCCACTCCTCGGCCCCCTCGGCCCCATGGTGCTCGATCAGAGAGGCCATCAGGGACTGGTTGTAGATATTGTTGGAGGAGCGGATGCAGACCTGGCCCTCGAGCTCGGGATCGGCAAGGTCCTCGTAGCTGGCGACCCGGCTCGGATCGAAGTCCTCGCGATCATAGAAGATGACCCGCGCCCGCTGGCTGAAGCCGAACCACAGCCCCTCCGGGTGGCGCATGGACGACGGCAGGCGCTCGTCCAGCACCGCTGACTCGACCCCCTGGAAGATGCCGTCCTGCTCGGCGCGCCAGAGGTTGCCGGCGTCCACGGTGATCATCACGTCGGCCGGGCTGGCCACGCCCTCGCGCTTGATCCGCTCGATCAGCTGGGCGGAGTCGCCTTCCAGGAGGTTGACCTCGATGCCGGTCTCTTCGGTGAAGGCCTGATAGAGCGCCTCGTCGGAATCGTAGTGACGTGCCGAATAGACATTGAGCGAATCGGCGCTCGCTGCGGTGGCGAAGGCGGAGCCGGCCAGGGCAACGGCCAGCGGGGCGGCAAAACGAACAGGCTTCATCATCGGGACCTCGTGTGCCTCAGGAATGGGAATGATAATGCGTTGCATTAACTCGTGGCCATTGAACCCTCTCCGCCGAGAGCCGTCAAGCCCGGAGAGGCCGGATTCTTGCGCTGGCGCAGGGAACGATCGAAATGCGAGTGTCTTTCAAACGCATTAACACTTGGGATCGGTTATGATAGGGCCATGTTGTCCGGCACGATGTCGAGAACGCCCATGAAGCACAATCTCATGCAAGCCTCCGGGCCCCGTGAACTGGCGCTGTCGATGGCAGGGATCCACCATGCCTTCGGCAAGCGCGACGTGGTCAAGGGAGTCGACCTGGAAGTGGCCCCGGGCGAGGTAGTCTGCCTGCTGGGGCCGTCCGGCTGCGGCAAGACCACCCTGCTGCGGATCGCGGCCGGCCTGGAGCCCCTGCAGCAGGGGCGAGTGGTCCTGGACGGGCAGGAGGTCGCACGGCCCGGCGGGAACACCCTGCCCCCAGAGAAACGCAGCGTCGGCCTGGCCTTCCAGGACTCGGCCCTGTTTCCCCACCTGTCGGTGCTGGAGAACGTCACCTTCGGCCTCAAGCGCCTGCCCGGCCGCGAGCGCCGCCGTCGGGCCCTGGCGCTGCTCGAGCAGCTGGGCATGGCGGCCCATGCCGACAGCTACCCGCACATGCTCTCCGGCGGACAGCAGCAGCGCGTGGCCCTGGCCCGTGCCCTGGCGCCGGAGCCGCAGCTGATGCTGCTCGACGAGCCCTTCTCCAGCCTCGATGCGCGCCTTCGCGACCAGATCCGTGACGACACCCTCCACGTGCTCAAGAAGGTGGGGGCCGCCACGCTGCTGGTGACCCACGATCCGGAAGAGGCGATGTTCATGGCCGACCGCATCGCGCTGATGTGCGATGGCCGAATCATCCAGATGGGCACGCCGCGCGAGCTCTACTGCACGCCCAATGACCCCTTCGTGGTGTCGTTCTTCGGCGAGGTGAACGAGCTCTCGGGCGTGGTTCGCGACGGCGTCATCAGCACGCCGGTGGGCAATGTCGAGGCCGGCTGGCTGGCCGATGGCTGCGAGGCGAGGGTGATGGTGCGTCCGGAAGCCCTGCAGGTCGCGGTACTGGATGCGCCGCGGGAGTCGCACCGGTACAGCCATGTCGTCATGGCCAAGCTGCTGGGGCGCACCAGCCTGCTGCACATCTGCGCCCATGGGCCCGACGGGGAAGAGGCCCACGTCCACGCCCGCATGCCCGGTGTCTTCCTGCCTGCAGAGGGACAGCCGGTGACGCTGCGGCTGGACCCCTCCCAGGTATTCGTCTTCCCCTCAATTGCTGCTGCCGGGCCGGGAGCGGCGCATCGCCAGGCTGAGCAGGATCACCGGGACTATGCCTACGACGACGATGGCCAGTGACGCCGTGGAGGCCTCGGCGAGCCGCTCGTCGGCCGCCAGGCTGTGAGCCCTCACCGCTAGCGTATCGAAGTTGAAGGGGCGCAGGATGATGGTCGCCGGCAGCTCCTTCATCACGTCCACGAACACCAGGATACAGGCCGCCAGCAGGCTGCCCCGCATGATCGGCGTATGCACGCGTCGCAGCGTGCCGGTGGCGGTCTGCCCCAGGGTGCGTGCCGCGGCATCCATGCTCGGCGTGACCTTGCCCAGGCTTGCCTCCACGGCATTGAACGAGACGGCCAGGAAGCGGACCACGTAGGCGTAGATCAGGATGAACGCCGAGCCGCTGAAGATCAGGCCGATCACCTCTCCGCCGTGCTCCAGTAGCCAGGTATTGATGGTGTTGTCGAGCCAGGCGAAGGGGATCAGGATGCCCACCGCCACCACCGAGCCCGGAATCGCATAGCCCATCGCCGCGATGCGGGCGGCGGTGCTGGTCAGCCGGGTGTCGTTGAGGCGCACCCCATAGCTCAGCACGACGGCCAGGGCCACCGCGACCAGCGAGGCGACGGTGGCCAGCACCAGGCTGTTGCGGGCGTAGGTCAGGAAGCGGGTGCCGAACAGGGCGTCGCCCTGCTCGATGGCCAGCTGGGTGAGGATGCCGCTGGGGATCAGGAAGCCGCCCAGGATCGGCAGCAGGCAGGCCAGGAAGGCGCCGGCGGCACGCCAGCCCCCCAGGTGGAACTCGGGCAGCTGCTGGTAGCGGCTGGAGGTGTGGAAGTAGCGCCGCTTGCCCCGCGACCAGCGTTCCAGCAGCACCAGCGCGATGACGAAGGCCAGCAGGCAGGCCGCCAGCTGGGCGGCGGCGACCTGCTCCCCGAGCCCGAACCAGGTGCGATAGATGCCGGTGGTGAAGGTGTCCACGCCGAAGTACTGGACCGCCCCGAACTCGTTGAGCGTCTCCATCAGCACCAGCGACACGCCGCCGATCAGCGCCGGCCGTGCCAGGGGGATCGCCACGCTGCCGAACAGCCGCCAGGGGCCCCGCCCCAGGGAGCGGCCCACGTCGAGCATGCAGACCGACTGCTCCATGAAGGAGGCGCGGGCCAGCAGGTAGACATAGGGATAGAGCACCAGGGTGATCAGCGTCGCGGCCCCGCCCAGGGAGCGGATGGCGGGAAACCAGTAGTCGCCGTGGCTCCAGCCGAAGAGCTCGCGCAGCCAGCTCTGCAGCGGGCCGGAGAACTGCAGGAAGTCGGTGTAGGCATAGGCGATCACATAGGTGGGCACGGCCAGCGGCAGCAGCAGCGCCCACTCGAACAGCCGGCGCCCGGGGAAGCGGCACATCACCACCAGCCAGGCGGTGCCGGTCCCGATCACCAGGGTGCCGATCCCCACCGTGATGACAAGGAAGAGGGTGTTGGCCAGGTAGCGCGGCAGGACGGTGCTGGCCAGGTGCTGCCAGACGCCGCCCGTCGGCATGACGATGTGCGCCATGATGGAGAGGATCGGCAGCGCCACGATCAGGGCAATCCCGAGCAGGAGTATCGTCCAGGGGGGCAGGTGGGGGATCAGCCGGCGCTTCGCGGCGGGCAGGCCGCCACTGCTGGATCTAGACAAGCGGGTGACTCCTTGCAGAGCAGTTGCAAATGAGTTGCGTTGACGGTGGGGAATAGTATCAGGTGCGCCGAGCGGCTGCAGCCGCGTTCGGCTGACGGGCGTCAATGCAAAGCGCCCGCCGTGTCGTCACGGCGGGCGCTCTGTGGCGGGAGGGACTAGCCTCAGCCCAGCAGCATCGCCGGCAGGCCGGTGACCAGTGCCGGGAAGAAGGCCATCAGCACGCAGGCCAGCACGATCAGCGCCACGAAGGGTAGCACCGCCTTGTAGAGGTCGACGATCTCGATTCCCGGTGGCGCCACGCCCTTCATGTAGAACAGCGCATAGCCGAACGGCGGGGTCAGGAAGGAGGTCTGCAGCACCACCGCCACCATCACCACGAACCACAGCACGTCGACACCCATGTCGGCGACGATCGGCAGCATGATCGGGAAGCTCAGCAGCACGATGCCGGTCCAGTCCAGGAACATGCCCAGGATGAACACCAGGAACAGCATGAAGATCAGTGCGCCCACGGTGCCGCCGGGCATGGCCATGACCAGGTCGTTGATCACCGTCATGCCGCCGCCGCGGGAGAAGACCCCGGTGAAGGCGGTGGCGCCGACCAGTACCAGCATCACCATGGTGGTGGTCTTGCCGGCCTCGATCATGGTGCGAAAGCAGGTCGAGACCTTGCGGTCGCCGAAGATCAGGAACAGCAGGAAGGCGATGCCGACGCCGATGGCCGAGGCCTCGGTGGCGGTGGCGATGCCGGTGAACAGCGAGCCCAGCACGCCGAGGATCAGCGACATGGGCGGCAGCACGTACTTGGCCAGCATGATCAGCAGCTGGCCGGTGCTGGTCTCGGCGCGCTCCTCGGCGGGCACCGGCGGCCCGTAGCTGGGCTTCACGAAGCAGATCACCAGCACATAGAGGGCATACATCGCGCCCAGCATCACGCCCGGCACCAGAGCGCCGGCGAACAGCGCACCCACCGAGACCGGCGAGTAGCTGGCCATCAGGATCAGCATGATGCTCGGCGGGATCAGGATGCCCAGGCAGCCGCTGGCCATGATCACCCCGGTGCTGAGCTCCTTGTTGTAGCGGTACTTGAGCATCGGGGCCAGGGCGATCATGCCCATCACCGCGATGGAGGCGCCGACGATGCCGGTGGTGGCGGCGAGCAGCACCGAGACGATGACCACGGTGAGCGCCAGGCCGCCGCGCAGGTTGGCCATCAGCAGGCGCATCGCCTCGAACATCTTCTCGGTGACCCCCGAGTCGTTGAGGAAGCGCGCCATCAGCACGAAGAGCGGAATGGCCACCAGGACGTAGTTGTCCATGGCGTTGCCGTAGATGTTGTTGATGATGGTGCCGAGCACGCGCTCGCCGGGGCCCAGGTAGGCGCCGATGACGGCCACGCCGCCCAGCACGAAGGCCAGTGGATGGCCCATGAACAGGCCGATCAGCAGCCCGCCGAACATCACCAGGGTGAGCAGTTCGGGACTCAGGTTCATGCGGTTTTCTCCTCCCGCAGCTGCTGGATGGCACGGATGACGATGGCGACGGCCTGGAGCAGGATCAGCACGGCCGCCACCACGATCACCCCCTTGATGGGGTAGACCGGGATCGACACCACCCCGTAGGTGGTCTCGCCGCGGCTCCAGGAGCGCATGAAGAAGCTCCAGCCCAGGGTCAGCATCATCCAGATGAAGGGCACGAAGAAGATCAGGTAGCCGAGAATCTCCAGCGCCGCCTGCTTGCGGCGCGAGAGCAGGCGCTTGAGCACGTCGACCTCGACATGGGCATGATGGCGCAGGCCGTAGGCGGCCATCAGCATGAAGTGGGCGCCGAACAGCATCTTGGTGATGTCGAAGGCCCAGTCGCTGGGTCGGCCGGCGAAGAAGCGCAGGCCGATGTCATAGAGGACGATCAGCGTGATCACGGCGATCAGCGGCGCGATGAGCCGGCCGAGCGCCTCGTTGAGCGTGTCGATCGCCTTGGCAATCGCATTCATGGGAACGGTCTCCGACGTCGGAACGCAGGCCGCCCCGGTGCGAACACCGGGGCGGCGGCAGGGGCCTTACAGGCAGGCTTCGATCTCTTCCAGAGACGGCAGGTTGTCCATGGTGCGGCTCATGTTGAACGGCGCGGAGATGTCACGCCAGTTCGCGTAGTGCTCCAGGTAGCTGATCATGGAGTGATAGACCTTGGCATGCATCGGGTCCTCGCAGGCGCCGCGCAGGATCACCTCGTTGGTGATGTCCTGGATGCGCGCCAGCTCCTCCTCGGAGAGCTGGTTGATCTGCACGCCGGCCTCCTGGAACTTGATGGTGCCCTCGGTGGACTGGCGCTCGGACCAGGCCAGCGACCAGGTCATGGTCGCCTCGGCGGCGATCTTCAGCTTCTCCTGGGTCTCCTCGGAGAGGGCGTCCCAGGCGTCCTTGTTGATCATCACGCCGAACACGCTGGCGGACTGGTGCCAGCCGGGTACCGACCAGTGCTCGACCACCTCAGCGAAGCCGGCGTTGTAGTCGACGCCCGGGGTGGAGAACTCGCCGGCGTCGATCACGCCGCGCTCGATGGCCTGGTAGATCTCGCCGCCGGCCAGGGTGACCTGGGAGCCGCCCAGCTCCTCGAGCACGCGGCCCTGGTCACGGCCGGAGAGACGCAGGCGCTTGCCTTCCAGGTCGGCCAGGCTCTCGATGGGCGTGCGGCCCATGAAGCCTGACTCGTTGTTGGTGATGCCGTAGGGCAGGTAGACCATGTTGTAGTCGCCGTAGACCTCCTGGTAGAGGTCGAAGCCGCCCCACTGGTTGATCCAGTTGAGATAGTCGATGCCGTTGAACAGGCTGGTGGTGGTGGCCAGCGGGGAGAAGGCCGGGCTGCGGCCGGCCCAGTAGCCGGGCCAGTCGCCGGCGGCCTCGATGCTGCCGGTCTCGGTGGCGTCGAAGACCTCGGTGCCGGGCATCAGGGTGCCGCCGGCGCGGAACTCGATCTGCAGCTCGTCGCCGGCCAGCTTGTTGACCAGCTCGGCCCAGTGGCGGTCGATCTGGATCAGGTCCAGGTTGTCCGGCCAGGTGGTGGTCATGGTCCAGCGTTCCTGGGCCTGGGCCGTGCCGGAGAGGGCGGCCAGGGCCACACCGGCGGCCAGGCCGGTGAGGGCAAACTTGGTCATCTTCTTCATGCTGTGCTCCCTTGGGGATTGTTGCTGTTCGTGTAGAGAAGACGGCGTGCCGATGCCGCCCCGGATGAAGGACGTGTCGGGGCGGGGTCACCTGCCGGGGGTGCTTGACCGCCTGGGCAGGCGGGGCGACAGCATCAAAGCTAGCACGCGCCCACTGTCACAATCGATAGCTTGCCAAGTACACTGGCAGGAGGGGGTGAATCGCCACCAAGGCCTGTCCTGGCGGGTCGGTATTGTCTTTACTTTCAATCTCTTAACATATTTTTTCTTGCGGTGGTCAAGCGGGCGGCAGGGCAGTGGCTGCGTTGAATGGGAGGGGGTGTGCGACTAAAGTTGATGACCCCGGGGTCGGCCCCCCATGGCTGAGCCCGTGGACCGGGCCGTCGAGGCGCTGCTCGGGCATGCCGGCGGCCTGTCGGCCCGTCGCTGGCGCGGTCTGGTGTGGCTCACCGGCGGTGCCGATGCCTGCCGGCACGCCGCCCTGGCGCTGTGGCAGGCCGGTGGCTGGCAGGCCCCGCTCTGGGTGTCCCCGAACGTCCCGTCGGGGCTGGCCGAGGGGGACTGCCTGACCCCGGGCAGGGCGCGTACCCGACTGGGTGGCGAGCAGGACCTGCTGGTGGTCGATGCGGTCTCCCGGGGAGCCGGCTTCGACCCCGATGCCTTCGGCGCCCTGGCGGGCACGCTGCGGGCCGGCGGCCTGCTGGTGCTGATGACCCCACCCGACTGGGGCGCACGCCCCGACGCCGACTACGCCCGCCTGGCCGAGTACCCCTGGCGCCCCGAGCAGCTGACCTGCCGCTATCTGGCGCGGCTGGCCAGGCACCTGGCGGCGGCCCCCGAGGTGATCCACTGGCCGGTCGATCGGCCACCGCGACTACCGACCCTCTCCGCCCCGTCCTGCCCCGCGCCCGTCCGGCCCGACGATCCCGACTGCCTGACCGCCGACCAGGCCGAGGCGGTGGCGCGCCTGATGCACCTGCGCCGTCGCCGCCCGCTGGTGCTCACCGCCGACCGCGGCCGGGGCAAGAGTGCGGCGCTGGGCATCGCCTGTGCGCGGCTGCTGGCGGCAGGCGAGAGGGAGATCCTCGTCACCGCGCCCCGTCCGGCGGCGGTCGCCACGCTGTTCGAGCGGCTCGCGGCGCTCTGCCCCGCCGGGCAGCGCCGCGGGCAGGCGTTCGTGCTGGGGGACCGGCGGGTGCGCTTCGTCGCCCCCGATGAACTGGTCCGGCTGGCCCGGGCGGGGGAGGCCGGGGGCGCCGGCGCCCGGCTGCTGGTGGACGAGGCGGCGGCGATTCCTGCGGCGCTGCTCGGCGAGTGGCTCGACGCCTTCCCGCGGATCGCCTTCGCCACCACGCTGCACGGCTACGAGGGCTCGGGGCGTGGCTTTGCGGTGCGCTTCCGCGAGCGCCTGGCGTGTCGGACCCCCGACTGGCAGGGCTGGCACCTGCGCGAGCCGATCCGCTGGGCGCCGGACGACCCCCTGGAGCCGCTGGTCGACCGCCTGCTGCTGCTCGACGCCGAGCCGGCCCCGGTCGGGTCGTCGGCGGCGCCGGCCTGGCGGCGAGTGCCGCCCGCCGAGCTGGCCGGTGACGAGGCCCGGCTGCGCACCCTGTTCGGCCTGCTGGTGCAGGCCCACTACCGCACCACCCCCGCCGACCTGCGCCGCCTGCTCGACGGTCCCGGGGTGGAACTCGGCGTCCTGGAGGTCGACGGGCAGCCCGCGGGGGTGCTGGTCGCCGGCGCCGAGGGCGGCTTTCCGGACGAGCTGGCCGAGCGGGTGGCCCGCGGCGAACGCCGCCCCCGCGGCCACCTGATGGCCCAGTCGCTGGCCGCCCACGCCGGCAGCCGCGGGGCGCTGACCGGGCGGCTACGGCGAGTGGTGCGCATCGCCGTGGCGGCCGAGCATCGCCGGGAAGGGCTGGGGCGTCGGCTAATCGAGGCCGAGGCCGAGGAGGCCCGGCGGGGGGGCATCGACCTGCTCGGCGCGAGCTTCGGCGCCGAGCCGGGGCTGATCGCCTTCTGGCGTTCGCTGGGCTTTCGCGCCGTGCGGCTGGGGCTGACCCGGGAGACCGCCACCGGCGAGCATGCGCTGATGGTGGCGCGCCCGCTGAGCGAGCGCGGCGAGGGGCTGATGGAGGAACTGGCCACGCGCTTCCAGCGCGGCCTGCCGGGGCTGCTGGCCTTCGAGCTGTGCGACCTGGAGCCCGAGATCGCCGCCGCCCTGCTGGCGGAGGGCGAAGGCCCGGCGCCGGATGCCGCCGACCGCCGCGACCTGGAGGACGTGGCCTACGGGCTGCGCGAGCCGGCCCTGGTCCGCCCGGCGCTGCAGGCGCTGGTGCGCCACGCCCTGGCGCGGGGCGTGGCGGGCGACGACGAATCGCTCTGCCTGCTGGTGGCCTGGGGCTTCCAGGGGGCGAGCACCGAGCGGCTGGCCGCCCGGCTCGGCGTCTCCGGGCGCCGCGAGGTCACCACCCGGCTGCGCCAGGCCGCAGCGGCGATGATAGACGCTGTGGCAGTCGCTCATGGCGAGGGGCGCCGGGGATAAACCGAAGAGGGGGTCCGTGGACCAGGGACGGTCAAGGTAGCCCCCAGGGAGGGGTTCATGGCGCCCCCTCGCAGGTTTGTCGCCGGAATAGCCCCGAGCCATACCATCGCTGCTGCTTCCCCTGTCCGGGCGGGCTGAGTAAGGTAGGCCGGTTATCGCAGAGCAGACACCTCATGAACGAACATCTCGAGCGGCTCGAGCCGCAGCCGCTGTGGCGCCACTTCCGCACCCTGTGCAACACGCCGCGCCCCTCCGGGCACGAGGCGGCGCTGGTGGCGACCCTCGAACGGTGGGCCGACGCCCGGGGCCTGCCCCATGACCGCGACGCCTTCGGCAACCTGCGCCTGCGCAAGCCGGCCACGCCGGGCTGCGAGGCGGCGCCGGGGGTGATCCTCCAGGCCCACCTGGACATGGTGCCCCAGGCCAACGCCGGCTCCGCCCACGACTTCACCCGCGACCCGATCCGCACCCGCATTGGCGACGATGGCTGGCTGCGTGCCACCGATACCACCCTGGGCGCCGACAACGGCCTGGGCGTGGCCGCGGCGCTGGCGATCCTCGAGGACGAGAGCCTGGCGCATGGGCCGCTGGAGGCGCTCTTCACCCTGGAGGAGGAGACCTCCATGGGCGGGGCGCTGAACCTGGCCGAGGGGTGGCTGGCGGGGCAGCTGCTGCTCAACCTGGACTCCGAGGATCGCGGCGAGGTCTATATCGGCTGTGCCGGCGGCGCCGACGTGGTGGTGGAGGCCCAGCTGCCCACCGCCCCCATGACCGAAGACGAGGTGGCGCTGCGCCTCTCGCTCACCGGCCTCAAGGGCGGTCACTCGGGCATGGATATCCACAAGGGGCTGGGCAACGCCAACCGGCTGCTGGTGCGGGTGCTGCGCGCCCTGGAGGGCTGCGAGGTGCGCCTGGTGGACTACCGGGGGGGCACGCTGCGCAACGCCCTGCCGCGGGAGGCCTTCGCCACCCTGGCCCTGCCGGCCGACCGGCGTGAGGCGGTGGCGGAGCGGGTCGCCGCCCTGGAGGCGGAGCTTCGTGCCGAGCTGGCCGGCGTGGACGACGGCCTGGCGCTGGCGGTCTCGGCCCCGGAGACGACGGTCGGCGAGGCGCTCACCGCCCAGGCCAGCCACCTGCTGGTGGCGGCGCTGCACGCGGCGCCCTGCGGGGTGGAGCGGATGAGCAGCGAGGTGCCCGGGGTGGTGGAGACCTCCAACAACCTGGGCGTGGTCGGCCTGGAGGCGGGCCGCTTCCACCTCTGCGCCCTGGTGCGCTCGCTGCGCGACAGCGCCACCGCCGACCTGGCCGACCGCTTTGCCGCGCTCTTCGACCTGATCGGCGCTCGGGTGCGGGTGGAGAACGCCTACCCGGGCTGGACGCCCCGGACGGACAGCGAGCTGCTGGCGCGCTTCTGCCGCCTGCATCGCGAGCGGCTGGGCAGCGAGCCGGCGGTCAAGGTGATCCATGCGGGGCTGGAGTGCGGGATCCTCGGCGGCAAGTACCCGCACCTGGAGATGATCTCCTTCGGCCCGCTGATCCGTGGCGCCCACTCCCCCGACGAGCGGGCGGAGATCGCCTCGGTGGGGGAGTTCTGGACGCTGCTGCGGGCCCTGGTCGAGGACCTGGCCCGCCCGTCTCAGTGATTGACCTGGATGCGTACCGCCGGGTAGCCGCCCACGGTCACCAGCGGGATGTCGGTGCTGCGGCGATGGTAGCGGCGAGAGTCCCGGCGGGGTTCGCGGTAGCGGGGCGGTGACGAGTAGTAGTGGTGCTCCACCATGCGGCTCGGCGTGCGGTGGCGGTGCTTGCTGCGCTTCGCCGCCTTGTGGCGCTTCTGATAGTGGTGTCGTCCGCGGTCGGCGCGGCGGTCATGGTGGTGGTAGTGGTGGTGTACCTGGGGCTGGTAGCCGCCGTGGCGGGGGCGATCCGCCATGGCCGGCAGGCTCATGGCCAGCGCCAGGGTGGCCATCAGGGTGGCCAGCAGCAGTCGGTTCATGGTCTCTCCTCCCTGTTCGTTCGGGGCGATCACTCGTCCCTGCGTACTGGGGGAAGTCTATCGCTCCCGGCGGCATGCCGTGGCCCGCGCGGCCCCGTTCCCGATTCTCTTCATAATGTCGGAGGGGTGACCGCAAACGACGACACCGCCCGTGGGCGGTGTCGTGGCAACGGCAGCCGGCGTTGCGCCGGTTGGACCCCGGGCAGGCTCAGCCCAGGTAGGCGCCCAGCATCCAGACGGTCTTCTCCTGCTCGCGGATATAGTCGCCGGCCTGGGCGGCGGTGCCCTCGTCGTCGGCGTCGGAGGCCAGCGAGAGGATCTCGCGCTGCAGTTCGATCAGGGTCTGGTAGCCCTTCAGCACGCCGCGCACGCAGGCCTCGCCGTCGGTGACGTTCTTGTCCTCGGCGATGCCCGACATGGTCACGTAGTCGCTGTAGGCGTGCACCGGCTGGTGCCCCAGGGTCAGGATCCGCTCGGCCACCTCGTCCACCTTGGTCAGCAGGTCGGTGTAGAGCTCCTCGAACTTCTCGTGCAGCTGGAAGAACTGGGGCCCCTTCACGTTCCAGTGGTAGCCACGCACGTTCATGTAGAAGATCTGGTAGTTGGCCAGCAGCTCGTTGAGCTTCTCGGCCAGCTGGCTGGCGCTGCCCTCGTGCAGGCCGATGGTGTTGGTGTTGCTCATGCGGATGCCTCCTTGATCGCGATGGGAACAGTCTAACCCGCCGGCCGGGTGGCCGGAGAGCCAATGATGGTCATGGCCACCATAGCCGCTATGCATGACATGCCGGCGTGCCGGCAGGGTTTCAAGTGGGCCGGGTCACTCCCTGGATGCGGCGAGCAGTCGCACCACGGACTCGGCGCGGTCCGCCAGCAGCTCGGCACAGCGCTCCAGCGCCTCGTCCAGCCCCATGGGACCGTCGGCCAGGGCGAAGGCGGCGGTAACCCCCTCCTCGAGGGCGGCCTGCCAGCCCGGTGCCAGTCGCCCGGCCAGCACCACCACCGGCACCCCCTTCCCCCTTGCCGCGCGGGCCACGCCCACCGGGGTCTTGCCGGCCAGGCTCTGGCCGTCCAGCTGGCCCTCGCCAGTGATCACCAGGTCGGCGTCATCCAGCAGCGCCTCGAAGCCGGCCTGGGCCATCACCAGTTCGATGCCCGGGCGCAGGGTGGCGCCCAGGAAGGCGCGGGCGGCGAAGCCCATGCCGCCGGCGGCCCCGGCACCGGGCAGCTCGCGATGCTCCTCGCCCAGGGCCGCGGCGGTCACATCGGCGAAGCGTTCCAGAGCGGCGTCCAGCCGCACGACATCGTCCGGGGTGGCACCCTTCTGGGGGCCGAACACGGCGCTGGCACCCCGCTCACCCAGCAGGGGATTGTCCACGTCCACGGCGGTCTCCACCCGAAGGTCGGCCAGCCGCGGATCCAGCCCCGAGAGGTCGAGCTCGGCCAACTGTGCGAGTGCGGCGCCGCCGGGAGGCAGGTCGCCTCCGTCGGCATCCAGGAGCCGGGCGCCCAGCGCCTCCAGCATGCCGGCGCCGCCGTCGTTGGTGGCGCTGCCGCCCAGGGTGAGCAGCAGCCGCTCGGCGCCGGCGTCCAGCGCCTCGCGGATCAGCTCGCCCACGCCCAGGGTGGTGCTGTGCAGGGCGGTGCGCTCGGCCGGGGCCAGTGCCTGGAGGCCGCTGGCCTCGGCCAGCTCCACATAGGCGGTGCGGCTGCCCGCCTGCCAGCCCCAGTCGGCCCGGGTCTCGCGCCCCAGGGCGTCGTGCACCCGGGCGGTGCGCCGTTCGGCCCCGGTGGCGGCCAGCAGGGCGTCCAGGCTGCCCTCCCCGCCATCTGCCAGCGGGCACTCGACGCTGGTGATGTCGCCGCCGAGGCGCCGGATGCCGCAGGCGATGGCATGGGCCGCCGCCTCGGCAGGCAGGGCATCCTTGAAACTATCCGGGCAGATGAGGATCTTCATGGGCGGGCTCGTGTCGCGGGTTTCCGGCCCAGCTTAGCCCTCCCGGGCGGTGTGCTGAAGCCCGACGTTTCCACGGCCCGGAGCGATGCGTACACTGCCCCTATCCATTCAGCGGAGATTGCCCATGCGCCCCTGGCTGCTGCTTCCCGTGCTGGGATTCGTGCTGGTGCTGGCCGGATGCCAGACCACGCCCTCCACGCTGCCGGCGGCGGAGCCTCGCCCCGCGGCGGAGTGCCGCTGGCCGCTCGGCGACCAGGCTCCTCGGTCGCTGGTACGCGCCGCCGTCGACGCCCTGGAGGCCGAGGGCTTCCTGATTCGCCACACCGACCTGACGCTGGGGCTGGTGAGCGCCGAGCGGACGCGCATCCTGCCCGGCTACGGGGACCGCTACGATGGCTGGGAGACCCGCGGGATGTTCGGAGGGATCGGCATCGGCGGCGGCCGGGGCGGAGTGAGCAGCGGGGTGATGATCGGCTTCGGCGGCGTGGGCAGCCTGACCCGCGATGCTACCCAGCTGGAGCGGGTCTCGCTGCTGGCCGGCGATGGCGAGGTGCGGGTGAGCCGCGATATCCAGGTGATCGACTGGCGCGGCGAACTGGCCGAGGCGCGCAGCGCCAGCACCGCCGAGTTCTGCCAGCGGCTGCGCGGCGCCATCGAGGCGGGAGGTGTCCGATGAGCCGCCTGCTGCTGGCACTGCTGTTCGCTGCGCTGCTGTCGGGCTGCGCCACGCCATCCCCCCGGGAGATGCCCCGGGAGCTCGACGTTCCCTTTGCCCCCGACGCCACGCTGCGCGCCTCGGCCCAGGTGTTGATGGCCAACGGCTATGTGGTGCGCCATGCCGATGCCGAGCTGGGTCGTCTGGAGGCGGTGTTCTCGCGCTGGCCCGGCTACCGGGTGCGGGTGGCGGTCTCGGGGGAGGGCGAGCAGAGCCGGGTGAGCCTGGCGGCGACCCGGGGCGGGCGGCCGATGCCGCCGCAGACCCTGGACCGCCTGCTGGTGGAGTTGCAGGAGCAGCTGGGCAGGGGGCGTTGAACCCCAGTTCCGGCTCACCTTTTCGCATGGCGTGAAGCACAAGAGAGAGATCATGTTCGATGACCCGCGACGCCACCTCGCCCTGGCTGCCACGCTGCTGCTGTGCCTGGCCATG
The DNA here is from genome assembly GCF_024206005.1 of Halomonas sp. 3H. Classification (NCBI taxonomy): domain Bacteria; kingdom Pseudomonadati; phylum Pseudomonadota; class Gammaproteobacteria; order Oceanospirillales; family Halomonadaceae; genus Halomonas; species Halomonas sp. 3H. The sequence goes on along the minus strand of NZ_CP100360.1, from coordinate 3,539,549 downwards.
AGCGGCCTGGCACAGGCTCACCCCCATGGCTGGATCGACCTGCGCATGCGCCTGGTGGTGGATGACGAGGGGCGCCTCACCGGGCTGCACCAGGCCTGGCGCATGGACCCCTTCTACAGCCTGGTGGTGCTTGAGGAGCTGGGGCGCGCCGAGGGCGAAGGCGGCCTCGAGGCAGGCCTCGACCAGCTCGGCCTCGAGATCCGCAACAACCTGGTCGACCAGGGTTACTTCACCGAGCTTCGCCTCGACGGCGAGCCCCTGGCCCTCGCCGAGGTCAATGACTACACCGTGCTGGAGCGCGGCGGGCGGGTGGAGTTCATCTTCCTGCTGCCGCTGGAGACCCCGACGGCGCTGAACGGCCGGATGCTGCGCTACCAGGTGTTCGACCCGACCTACTACATCGAGGTGGTGCACGAGGAGGAGGACGGTGCGCCGGCGGGCGACGCCCTGGCGCTGGGCGGCGAGCTCGACTGCGAGGCGCATATCCTGCCCGCCGACCCGGATCCCGCGAAGGTGATGGAAGCCGCGATGCTCGACGTCACCGACGAGGCCGAGCCCGGGCTCGGTCGCCACTTCGCCGAGACCGGGGAGGTGACATGCCGCTGACCCGAACCCGCCTGGCATGGCTCGTCGGTGGCCTGCTGATGGCCGCTCTGGCCTGGCAGCTGCTGTTGCAAGGGGGGCTCCAGGGGCTCAGCCTGCAGCTGGTGGCCTGGCAGCGTGACTTCCACCGGGCGCTGACCCTGGCCATCACCGAGCTCTCCGGAACGCCCTCGCCGGCCACCTGGATGACCCTGCTCGGCATCAGCTTCGGCTACGGGGTCTTCCATGCCGCCGGCCCTGGCCACGGCAAGGCGGTGCTGACCACCTACCTGCTCTCCCAGGGCGGCGCGCGGCGCCGGGCCCTGGCGCTCTCCTTCGCCGCCTCGCTGCTGCAGGGGCTGGTAGCCATCGCCCTGGTGGTGGTGCTGGTGCACGGCCTGGGCTGGCTGACCCGCCAGGCCATGGGCAGCGTGGCCTGGGTGGAACAGGCGAGCTTCCTCATGGTGACCCTGGTGGGGGCCTGGCTCTGCCTGAGGGCCATCCGCCAGCTGCGCGCCACCTCGGCCGTGGCGGGGGCCACCGCGGGCGAGGCGCATCGCCCTCATGGGGCCCATGGCCATGATCATGATGCGGCCTGCTGCGGGGGGCACCACCATGTGGATCCGCAGCAGGCCGGGGAGTGGCGCACCGCGCTGGCCACGGTGGTGGCCATCGGCATCCGCCCTTGCAGCGGGGGGGTGTTGCTGCTGGGAGCGGCCAGCCTGCTCGGCAACTTCGCGGTGGGGGTGGCGGCGGTACTGGTGATGTCGCTGGGCACCGCGCTCACCGTCTCGGCCCTGGCCCTGGCCAGCGTGGTCGCCCGGGGCTGGGCGGAGCGTCGCCTGGCCGGCCAGCGCCAGGCGCGTCGTGCCGGTCGCCTCCTCGGCTGGGCCGCCCTGGCGGGCGGGCTGGCCATCATGGCCCTGGGGGTGTCGCTGACCCTGACCGGCGTCAGCCAGCCGGCCAGCGCGCCGCTGCTGGGCGAGCCGCCCTCGCGCGGGGCGCCCGCCGAGTCGGTGCCGGCGGGTCACCCCTTCGGCGGCTGAGCCGGCGCCGGCTCGAGCTCCAGTCCCTCCACCTCGGCCAGAAGGCGGTCGCGCATCTCGGCCAGGGCGTCCATGTCGTAGGGGGTCGCCTCGCCCTGGCCCCATACCGGCCCCGGCCAGGCATCGTCACCCTGGCGTCGGACGATCACGTGCAGGTGCAGCTGGGCCACCACGTTGCCCAGGGTGGCGATATTGAGCTTGTCGCCCCCCATCACCTCCTTGAGCACGCGCCCCACCGCCGTTCCCTCCCGCCACAGCTGCTGCTGCTCGTCCTCGTCGAGATCGAAGACCTCGCTCGCGCCATGGCGGCGCGGCACCAGCACCAGCCAGGGGTAGCGGGTGTCGTTCATCAGCCGCAGCTGGCAGAGCGGCAGCTCGGTCACCGGGTAGGTGTCCGCCACCAGGCGGGCGTCCGTTTCGAAATCGGCCATGGGCGGTCTCCTCTCACGTGGCACTTTCCTGTCGGCATCATGGCACACAACGCCCGGCGAGTTTCCCCCTCGTGGCGGGGGGATTATGCTGTGCGGCCTGCCACCGGAGGACAAGGATGCCCGCATGACCCTGCTCGAAGCGCTCGCCCTGCTGGCGATCGGCACCGTGGCCGGCTTCATCAACGTGCTCTCGGCGGGCGGCTCGATGCTGACCCTGCCGCTGCTGATGTTCCTGGGCCTGCCGGCTCAGGAGGCCAACGGTACCAACCGCGTCTCGATCGTGCTGCAGAGCCTCTCCGCAGTGACCAGCTTCTTCCGCGCCGGTGCCCGCCATGTGGCGCTGTCGCTGCGGCTCTCGGTGCCGGCGGTGGTCGGCTCGCTGATCGGGGCCTGGCTGGCCCTGCAGACCGGCGATGCCCTCTTCGAGGCGATCCTGATCGCGGTCATGGCGGGGTCGGCGGTGCTGATGCTGCTGCCCCAGCCGCGCCTGGCGACCCGCCCGCTCACGGCGGAGCGCCTCACGCCGGCGGTCACCCTGGCGATGTTCGCCATCGGCCTCTACGGCGGCTTCATTCAGGTCGGGGTGGGCGTGCTGTTCCTGGTGGTGCTCTACCGCATGCTCAAGATCGACCTGGCCCAGGTGAATGTCTTCAAGGTGCTGATCATCCTGGTCTATACCCTGCCGGCCCTGGCCCTGTTTCTGGTCAACGATCAAGTGCGCTGGGGCTATGGCCTGGTGCTGGCTGCCGGCAGCATGCTGGGCGCCTGGCTGGCGGTGAAGGTCAACATGAGCCCGCGGGGGGCCTTCGTGGTGAAGTGGCTCACCGTCGCAGTGATCGTCGCGATTATCTTGCGGCTGCTGCTGGGATAGCGCGGCAGAGTGCCGCCGGTAGTGCTAGATTGCATATGGGTATCCAAGATCCACGGGCAAGGAGGCAACTCAATGAAACGCACCATGGCCATCGTGCTGCTGTCGCTGTTCACCCTCTCGCTGCTTTCTGGCTGCAACACCTGGCGTGGTGTCGGCGAGGACATCGAGGAGGGCGGGGAAGCGATACAGCGTTCCACCGACTGATCCGCTGCAAGGAACTGCCACAGGCCGGAGCGGGGGACCCGCTCCGGTCTTTTCATCAAGGAAGAGGAGAAGGCCATGCCCCTCAAGCTGCTTCCCGCCGTCATCGCCAGCCTGCTGCTGGTCGGCTGTGCCGGGATGAGCTCCCCGCAGCCCCATGAATCGGCGCCGCCGCCGCCCCGGGTGGAGACGAGTGCCGCCTGCGGGGCGGAACACGTGCAGGATCGGGTCGGGCGCGAGTACAGCGAGGCGCTGGGCGAGTCGATCCAGCGGGAGAGCCGGGCGGCGAGCCTGCGCGTCATCCGCCCCGGCCAGGCCGTCACCCTCGACTATCGCAGCGACCGCATCAACGTCCGCCTGGACGCGGACGATGTCATCACCGAGATCGGCTGCGGCTGACGCCTCACTCCACGCCGTGCTCCGCCTGGGTGCGGCGTTCCTCCTCCTCGGCCTGCTTGCGCAGCTTCTTGCGCAGGGCCGCCTTCTCGAAGCGCAGCTTCTGCAGCCGGGTCGTCAGCGCCAGCGGGGGCACCGGCGCCGGCCTGCCGTCGTCGTCCACCGCCACCATGGTCAGGTAGCAGCTGTTGGTGTGGCGGATCACCTTGTGGCGGATGTCCTCGGCGACCACCTTGATGCCGATCTCCATGGAGGAGCGTCCCACGTGGTTGACGCTGGCCAGGAAGGTGACCAGCTCGCCGACGTGGATCGGCTGCTTGAACAGGACCTGGTCCACGGAGAGGGTCACCACATAGTGGCCGGCATAGCGGCTGGCACAGGCATAGGCCACCTCATCGAGCTTCTTGAGGATGGCACCGCCATGCACCTTGCCGCTGAAGTTGGCCATGTCGGGAGTCATCAGGACGGTCATGCTCAGCTCGTGCTGACCGGGCAGGGCAGTCTCTTCCATGGGCGGGGTCCTCGTGGCAGGGGGCTCAGGCATCGCCGGGCTCATCGTCGTGATTGCGGCGCCGCTGGGGTGGGTGAGGGGGACGCCAAGGCCAGTGGCCTTCCACCTCCACATGGAGGGTGAAGCCGAGGAAGGCGCGGATCAGCACCACGGCGGCCAGGGTAGCCACCTGCTCGCCGCTGTTCATGACGATCACCGTCTTGATCAGGTCGCCGGCGATCAGGAAGTCCAGCCCCAGCAGGATCGAGCGACCGATGCCGTGGCGATACTCCAGGTAGGCGTGGCGGTTGTCGTAGAAGTTGCGGTGCTTGAGGAAGCGCCAGGTCGCGATGGCAAAGCCCGCGACGATGATCATCACCCCCAGCGTCTCGATGACCAGGGTGACGGTCGTGATCACGGCGAGGAAGAGCGACATCGGAGGGCTCCCGTCGGGCGGGCCGGCGGCCCGTGAAACACGATCCCCGGCGCCGGGCCGGGGATCCTCGGGGCAGGGCGGGGCTCAGAACCAGGTGAGGCCCACCGAGATGATCGCCCCGGTGATGAACAGCTGGATCAGGCAGAAGCCCATGATGTCCTTGGCCTTGAGGCCGGCGATGGCCAGGACCGGCAGCGCCCAGAACGGCTGCAGCAGGTTGGTCCAGGCGTCGCCCCAGGCTACCGACATGGCCACTCGGGACACGTCCACGCCCAGTGCCTCGGCGGCAGGCAGCATGACCGGCGCCTGCACGGCCCACTGGCCGCCGCCGGAGGGCACGAAGAGGTTGACGATGCCGGCGCTGATGAAGGACCAGAAGGGCAGCGAGGTCTCGGTGGCAAAGGAGACCAGCGCCTCGGACATGGTGGCCGCCAGGCCGGACTGCACCATGATCGCCATGATCCCCGCGTAGAAGGGGAACTGGATCACGATGCCGGCGCCGCCCTTGATCGCCTCGTTGAGGCTCTCGAGCAGGCTGCGCGGGGTGCGGTGAAGCACGATGGCCAGGGACAGGAACAGGAAGTTGACGATGTTCAGGTTGAGGCCACCGCCGCGCAGGAAGAAGTGGTCGAGGAGGAAGAGCACCCCGGGGATGCCGACCAGCCAGGCCAGGATGACGCTGTTCTCGAGACGCTCGGCCGGTCGGGTGATCCGTACCCGGGTCTCTTCGTCATCGCCCAGCAGCTTGGGGTCGACGTAGACGCTCTCGTTTTCGTCGGGGAGCATCAGCCGGTTGACCAGCGGGATGGCGATGAACAGGCAGGCCACGATGGCCAGGTTGAAGAAGGCGAAGATGGTCGAGCCGGTGCCGATCACGCCGATCTGGTCGGCGCTGAAGTGGCCGTCGGTGGCGATGGTCAGCGGGATGGAGCCGGCCAGGCCGCCATGCCAGACCACGAAGCCGGAGTAGGCACTGGCCACCAGCAGGCGGTAGTCCACGCGCACCAGGCGAGCGAGCTCCTTGGCGAACAGCGCCCCCACCACCAGGCCGAAGCCCCAGTTGATCCAGCTGGCGGCCAGCGAGACATAGGTCACCAGCAGGATGGCGCCGCCGGGCCCCTTGGCCAGGGCGGCCAGGCGCTGCAGCAGCTTCTTCACCGGCGGCGAGCTGGCCAGCATGAAACCCGTGACCAGCACCAGCAGCATCTGCATGGAGAAGGTCAGCAGGTTCCAGAAGCCGTCGCCCCACATGCGCATCACCGCCAGCGGGGTCTGGCGCTCCACGGCGATGGCGGCGGCCGCGGCGATGATGGTCAGCAGCAGCACGAAGATGTAGGGGTCGGGCAGGTAGCGTTCGACCAGCTTGACGGCCGGTCTCGACAGGGCCTTGAGCATGGATGTTCCCTTCTTCTGTTATCGATATTGGCGTGTCACACAGAAAGTAGCGCAGTGACAGGCAGTTGCGCCACCCTTGCCTCAACGTTCGGGCCCCCGTGGGGTCCTGTCATGAGGTTGGCGAGGCGGCATCCGGGCACCAGCGGTGGCGGCGGTGGTGCCGGTAGTAGGCGCCCAGCACCGCCGAGCGCACCACGGCGAAGAGCAGGAAGGCCAGCCACAGGCCGTGGTTCTCCAGCGCCGGGGGCAGCATGGCCTGCAGCAGCCACCAGGCGGGCAGGTAGGCGGCGAGCCCGGCGAAGATGCTGTTGCGCATCTCGCGGATCGCCGTGGCGCCGATGAAGACCCCGTCCAGCAGGTAGCTCCACACCGCGATCAGCGGCATCGCCACCATCCAGGGCAGGTAGTCGCCGGCGGTGGCACGCACCTCCGGCAGGCCGGTGAGCAGGGCGATCAACCACTCGCCGCCCAGGGCGAAGGCCAGCGAGGCCGCGCCAGCGGTGAGCAGCGAGAAGCCGGCCGCGCTGCGCACCGCCTGGCCGAACTCGTCCCAGCGCCGGCGGCCCACGGCGCGACCGGTGATCGCCTCGGCGGCATGGGCGAAGCCGTCCAGGGCGTAGCTGGTCAGCATGATGAACTGCAGCAGCACGGCATTGGCGGCGAGCACGGTGTCGCCCTGAACCGCGCCCCGGGAGGTGAAGAAGGCCATGGCGAACAGCAGCCCCATGGTGCGCACGAAGAGGTTGGCATTGACCGAGAACAGCTCGGCGTAGGCGCTGAGCCTCAGCAGCCGTTCGCGCAGGAAGCGGCCCTCCAGCAGTTTCAGCTGGCGCGACACCAGCCACAGGCCGAAGGCCAGGGCGGTATAGTCCGCGATCACCGTGGCCCAGGCCACGCCGTCGCTGGTCATGCCCAGCCCCACCACGAAGACGAGATCGAGGACGATATTGACGCCGTTGGTCAGCACCAGGATGGCCAGCGTCACCCGGGAGTTCTGCTGGCCCAGGAACCAGCCGAGGATGGCGTAGTTGGCCAGCACCGCCGGTGCCGAGAGGATGCGGATCTGGGCATACTCGGCGGCCAGGGCCGTGGCCACCTCGCTGCCGTCGAGCAGCCACAGGCCCAGCGCGATCAGCGGGCGGGAGAGCAGGATCAGCAGCGCGCCGATGCCGGCAGCCAGCAGCAGCGACTGGCCCAGCAGGTTGCGCACCTCGCCGTCGTTCTCGCGGCCCACCGCCTGGGAGGTCAGCCCGGTGGTGCCCATGCGCAGGAAGCCGAAGCCCCAGTAGAGGAAGCTGAACAGGGTGGCGCCCAGGGTCACCGCGGCCAGGTAGCGGGAGTCCGGCAGGTGGCCCACCACGGCGGTATCCACCAGCCCCAGCAGGGGCACGGTGATATTGGAGAGGATGATCGGCCAGGCCAGCGCCCAGATGCGACGGCGAGCGGCCTCGGGGCGGGCGGCGTCGGGGGTGGAGCGGTTCACGACAGTCCTGCGGGCGGCGAAAACGCGCCATCTTGGCGCCGCCCATCCCGTAACGCAACCGCCCCGCGCGAGGGCGGGGCGGCGGCAGGGCAGTGGCGATGGCTCAGAAGCGGTAGCCGATGCTGGCGGAGATCAGGTCGATCTCGAAGTCCTCGCCGCTCTCGCTGATATCGTAGCGCTCGAACTCGGCTCGAATAATGACGCGCTCGACCTCGTACTCGGCACCGATGCCATAGTACGGGTCGGTGCCGTCTTCGCCACCAGATTCCCGATAAGACTCCCCGTCAATATTCGCATTGAGGCTTAGATCGCCATCCCAGGCAATCAGGCCCAGCTTGCCGAAGACACTGAAACCATTCTGGATCGGCAGCTTGCCAACCAAAGCAGCCGTGAAACCATCCACGCCCAGCTTCAGTTCGGCACTGTCACCGCCTCCTGCACCACTGGCAGTGAAGTCACCGAAATCCACATAGCTGGCTTCGATGGCGAAGTTGGGGTTGAACTGGTATCCGACAAACAGCTTGTAGCCGGTATCGCTGTCATCGGTATTGGCACCAATGCTGCCGAGCCAATCAAGGGTATCGTTATCCAGCTTGGAGTAACCCAGGCCGGCACCCACATAGGGGCCTTCATCGGGGTTGTACTGATAGCTCTGGGCAAGGGCGGGGGTGGCGACCAGGGTGGCCAGGGCGGCGGTGGCGATCAGACGTTTCATCATGCGCTCCATTGCATGGTGGGGCAGGCGGGGCCTGCGGGTTGGGCTGGCGGCGAAAGCCGACTACCCTGATGTAAGATCCTGTGAAAGGATGTAACCTCGGGCATTCTAGAAGCTAACAATGGTTAGTGCCATACCCGGCGTATCGGTTGGCTGGTACTGGCAGGGCGACAACGGCAGCAGAGACTGCAGGGAGCAGGGGAGTGAAAGCGATGGGCAAGCGGACCGTATTCTTCTTCATACTGGCGCTGGTGGTGGCGCTGGGCAGCACGCCGGCGGTGGCCCAGCAGCAGCGGATGGAGGCCCAACCCAGCGGCGGGGCCATGGTGGCCGATGCGCTGATCGCCCGGCCGCTGCTGGCGGTGGCCACCGTGGCCGGCACCGCGGTGTTCCTGGTGTCGCTGCCCTTCACCGCCCTGGGGGGCGGGGTGGACACCGCCGCCGAGACGCTGATCAAGACCCCGGCCGAGGCGACGTTCCGGCGCTGCCTGGGCTGCACCGTCAGCAAGCGCGCCGACGAACTGTAGGGGAAGGCCCGGAACGCAGAACGCCCCGCACGATGGCGGGGCGTTCTGCGTTGCAGCAGGGGGCAGGCGGAGACCGGGCCTCAGGCCGCGGTGATGAGGCGATACTTCGCCATCAGCTCGTCATGGCTCTCCTTGCGCTCGGGGTCCAGCGGAATGCAGTCCACCGGGCACACCTGCTGGCACTGCGGCTCGTCGTAGTGGCCGACGCACTCGGTACACAGGTTGGGGTCGATCACGTAGATCTCCTCCCCCGGCGAGATGGCGCCGTTGGGGCATTCGGGCTCGCAGACGTCGCAGTTGATGCACTCGTCGGTGATCATCAGGGCCATGGGGTACCTCACGGAAGTCTCTGGCCGGCGCGATGGGCGTGCCCCGGCAGGGTGCTGTCTCGGCGCGGGTCAAGCCCGACCGTTCTGGTCAGGTATTGTAATGGCTCTTCAGCGCCGCGGCGACCCCGGGATGCACGTGCTGCGACACGTCGCCGCCCAGCTTGGCGATCTCGCGGATCAGGGTGGAGGAGATGTAGGAGTTCTCCACTGCCGGTGTCAGGAAGACGGTCTCGAGTTCCGGCATCTGGGCGCGGTTCATGTTGGCGAGCTGCAGCTCGTACTCGAAGTCCGAGACCGCCCGCAGGCCGCGCAGCAGGATGCGCGCCTGCTGCGCCTTCATGAATTCGGTCATCAGCCCCGAGAAGCCCACCACCTCGACGTTGTCCAGGCCGGCGACCACCTCGCGGGCCAGGGCGATCCGCGAATCGATGTCGAACGCCGGCCCCTTGCCGGGACTCGAGGCGATGGCCACCACCACCTTGTCGAACAGGTGCGCAGCGCGCTCGATCAGGTCGAAGTGCCCATTGGTGATGGGGTCGAAGGTGCCGGGATAGACGGCGATGTTCATCGGTGTCAGTCCTCGAGTCGGCCGAAGGGGTTGTCCACCGCCAGCGAGACGGGGCGGGCATACCCGGGAATGCGGATGCAGGTATCGCTGACCTCCAGCTCGGGGCCCTCCAGCACGCCCTCGCCGAAGCGGTAGCGGGCCTGGAACCGGCCGAGGTCGGCGCGGCGGCGATAGTCGGCGGCGGCCTCGCGGGTGGCCTCGCGACGGGCCTGCCAGGCGGCCACGGCGGTCTCGCCATGGCGCTGCACCAGCAGCCGCTCGGTCACCCCCGGGGAGAGCACCACGCCGGTGGCATTGTTGCCGCCGAAGCCCTTGGCATTGATGAAGGCCGCGTCCGCGGCGAAGCGCAGCGGGTCGCGGGAGAGCCGCAGGTGCTCCGCATGGACGTCATCGGCCACCGCATCCAGGGTGGCGATGCCCGGCAGCAGGCCGTGGGCGAAGCTGCCCAGGGCGCTGGCCATCTGGTCGCCGGCGGCGCTGCCCTGGGAGTGGCCGACGTAGGCCTTGACCGCCACCACCGGCCAGTCGTGGATGCCGTAGGCCCGGGCCACCAGGTCGAAGACATGGGACTCGGTCACCCGGTTCTTGGGGGTGCTGGTGCCGTGGGCATGCAGGAAGGTGCGCTCGCGCAGGGCGCGCTCGCCCAGCATGTCGCGCACGAAGGCCGCGGCCTTGCCCAGGGTGATGTAGTTGCCGATGCCGGGGGCGGAGATAGAGCGCTTCCAGCCATCGGCGTTGACGAACACGGCGGGCACGCTGCCGAGGATCTCGGCCCCGACCTCCAGCGCCAGGCTGTCGTCCATCAGCATCACGAACTGGCTGGATTCGGCGATGGTGAAGCCGCAGTTGCGGGCGAAGGGGCGGCAGGCGCGCTGGTAGTCGGCATCGGTGAGCAGCTCCAGGGCGTCCAGGGCCTTGAGGCTGTCGTCGTCGGCCAGGGCGCCCATGGCGCGGAAGCCCTCGATGATCTCGGGCGTGACCGGGGCGTCGGCGGTGCCGACCATCACCACCCGGCGGCGGCCGGCCTGGATGTCGTCCACCCCCAGGCGCAGGTTGTAGAGGAAGCTGGCGCAGGCGCCCAGCGCCGCGCCGGTGCCCCCCACGCTGCCCAGCACGTAGGCGTTGAGGAAGTCGGCGGGCATCTGGCCATAGCCCAGCGGCATCTGCTTGGAGGTGGCCCGGTTGCCGGAGACGAAGCTCTTGAGCAGGCCGCCCCAGCCCTCGTCGTCGAGCTGGCCGATGGAGTTGCCGGCATAGACAGCGACCGCGTCGGGGTCGAGCCGGTCGCGCAGGCTGTCCCAGGAGAGGCCGCTGTCGCCGAGGCAGTCGCTGGCGGCGAAGATCGCCATGGAGAGCCCGCGGGGGTGGTGCACGCTGCGGTAGAGCGTGCTGGGCTCGAAGCCCGAGGGCAGCTGGCCGGCGGCGCGCACCTGGGCCTGGCGGGTCTCGGGCAGCATCACGTCCATGTGGCCGGCGGGAACGGTGACTTCCAGGGTGTGGCGATCGAGCTCGCGTACCTGCCAGGTGGGCGGCAGGTCGTCCGGCAGCTGGCGACGGCGGATGCGGAAGATCAGGGGGGAGTCCAGGGCGAGGCTGGCCCGACGGTTGGCCGGCAGGCCCTCGTCATTGAAGCGGGGGTCCTCGATCCGGCGGATCAGGGTGTGGTCGAGCACCTGCTGCCGGGTCTGGGCGACGATGGAGGCCGCGTCGAGCGGCTGGCCCATGGCATCCTTCCAGCTGCCGTCCTCCTGGCCGCTGGCCAGGCGCATCATGGCTGCCAGGCCCAGCAGGGTCCGGGCCTGGTCGTCTTCGGACAGGGCGTCGAGCACGGTGCGCCGGAACGCCTGGTGGCCCGAGGTTCTGCCGGCGGGATTCACACCGCCCATGCCGACGATCACCGGTAAATGTGACAAGCCGGGTTCCTCGTTGTGCTGTTGATGTCTGCGAGTCGTTATAGGTATCAGGCCATGGATCATAGCACCCGGCCCGCGGCGGCGTCATGCGGCGGCGGCGGCCATCGGGCGCCGGCCGGGACCGGCCGGCAGTGAAACGAATGTTTGAAAATCACGCTCCGCCATGCCAGGATGAAACGGCTGTTTGAGTCATGCGAGTGGTCATGGGCGCGCCTCACCGGGGTGCGCCCTTTTTTCATTCCCGGCGACGCGCCGGGCAACGACCTGCCCGAGCTCGTCGAGGCTGGTAGAATGCCTGGCCCTGTCGTCGTCCGGTTGCCGCCATGCCTGCCAGCTCCCGCGCCATCGTCACCAACCAGTCCGGCCCCCACGAGGACCTGGCGCGCCGGGTGTCGCGTGCCCTCGAGCACCCGCTGCGCAAGCCGGTGGCCGATCATACCCGTGAGGCCTTCGCGGCGGCCTCCCGCTGGCTCGCCGCTCGCGCCGACCGGCCGCTGATCCTCGATGCCGGCTGCGGCGTGGGGCTCTCCACCCGCCGGCTGGCCGAGCGCTTTCCCGATCATGCGGTGATCGGCGTCGATCGCAGCGCCGACCGGCTGTCCCGTGACCATGGCGCCCTGCCCGACAACGCCCTGCTGGTGCGCGCCGACCTGGTGGACTTCTGGCGCCTGGCGCTGGCCGCGGGCTGGCGCCCGGCGCGCCACTACCTGCTCTACCCCAACCCCTATCCCAAGGCGGCCCACCTCAAGATGCGCTGGCAGGGGCACCCGGTGTTCCCGGTGATCCTGGCCCTGGGCGGCCGGCTGGAGCTGCGCTCGAACTGGCGCCTCTACGTGGAGGAGTTCGCCCTGGCGCTGACCCAGGCGACCGGGATCGTGGCGGAGGCGTCGCGCTACCGGCCGGGCGACGCCTTCCTGACGCCCTTCGAGGCGAAGTACCACGCCAGCGGCCAGGCGCTCTGGCGGCTGGTGGTGGACCTGCCCCACGCCCCCGACCGGGTTCCCGTCCTGCAAGGAGAGTCCTGATGCCCTTCGTCTACCTGGCCCTGGCCATCGTCGCCGAGGTGGTCGGCACCACCGCCCTCAAGGCTACCGACGGCTTCACCCGGCTGTGGCCCAGCGTCCTGGTGGCGGTCAGCTACCTGCTGGCCTTCTACCTGCTGTCGCTGGTGCTGCGCAGCATTCCGGTGGGCATCGCCTATGCGGTCTGGGCGGGGCTGGGGATCGTGCTGGTCGCCGCGGTGGGGGTGGTGGTCTATGGCCAGCGTCCCGACCTGCCCGCGCTGCTGGGCATGGCGATGATCATCGGCGGCGTGGTGGTGATTCAGCTTTTCTCCTCGGTCTCGGGTCACTAGGCTAGAGCCCGTTCATTCCCTGGCTGCCGGGTAACGTTTCATGTCCGTGATGCTGCGACTCCCCCTCCTGCTGGCCCTGCTGCTGCCGCTGGCCGCCCACGCCTCGGGCTTCGCCGAGCTCGGCCGGCTGGCCGACAAGGGCTTCCTGATCGGCGCCGAGGCCCGCCTGCTCGACGACCGCGAGGTGCTGGGGGCCATCGAGCCCGAACGCCAGCTCTCGCCGGCCTCGGTGAGCAAGTCCTACCTGGCGGCGGCGGCGCTGGATCGCTGGGGCCCCCAGCACCGCTTCACCACCCGCCTGGTCAGCGAGGCGCTGCCCGATGGCGAGGGAGTCCTGAAGGGTGACCTGATCCTCGACGGCGGCGGCGACCCCTCGCTGACCACCGAGGACCTGTGGCGGCTCACCCAGCGCCTGCACCAGCGTGGCGTGCGCCGGGTGGAGGGCCGGCTGGTGGTCAGCCAGTGGCGGTTCGGGCCGGTGGAGTGCATCACCACGGATCGCTGCGATGCCCGCCAGCGGGTGGCCAATGCCTACAGCGCGCTGCTCTCCTCGGCGGGCGTCAACTACGGCAGCTGGTGCGTCAGCGTGGCGCCGGCGGCCTCCCCTGGCCAGCCGGCACGGGTCACCAGCTGCGACAGCCAGGCGGCCCTGGTGGAGATCGACAACCGGGTCGAGACGAAGCCCGACAACAGCGGCACCGAGCTCAACGCCGAGCGGGTGACCCGCGAGGGGCGTGACGTGATGGTGGTGCGCGGCCAGATCTCCACCAACGCTAGGCCCCGTGACATCTATCGGGCGAGCTCCGACCCGGCCGGCCAGACGGCCGCGACCCTGCTGGCGATGCTCGAGCAGGCCGGCATCGCGGTGCGTGAGGGGGCCATCACCAGCGAGGCCGAGCCGCCGGCCGCGGCCCATGCCCTGGCCGCGGTGGAGGGCCGGCCGCTGCAGGAGCTGCTGCTGCGGGTCATGAACTACTCCAACAACTTCATGGCCGACATGCTGGCCCTTAACCTGGTGGAGACGCCTCGCGGCGACCTTCGCCTGGGGGGCTCGGCCATCGAGACGTTCGTCGCCGGCATTCCCGACCACGGCCCGCTGACCCTGCTCAGCGGCAGCGGGCTGACCCCCGAGAACCGCACCTCGGCCCGCGGTGCCAACGCCCTGCTGGAGAGCATGTTTCACCGTGCGGCGCTCTTCCCCAGCTTCGTGGCCACCCTGCAGTCGCCCGACAACGGGGTGATGCGCTTCATCCGCCGGGGCCCGCCCGCCTTTCAGCAGCAGGTGATGCTCAAGACCGGCACCCTCAACCAGCCGGTGGCGGTGCGCGCCCTGAGCGGCTACTTCCGCACCCGCAGCGGGCGCTGGGGGGTGTTCAGCGTGCTGGTCAACGGCACCGGCAGCACACCTTACCTGAGCTGGTCGCAGGTCCTGGACCCGCTGTCGCTGGACCTGGAACGCATGATCGAGGCGCATTGAGGACATGGCATGAAACCTGGACACACCGGCTGGCGGCACCTGATCCACTCCACCCGCTATTCCCTCAAGGGGCTGCGGGCGGCGTGGCGCAACGAATCGGCCTTCCGCCAGGAGCTTGCCCTCTGCGGGCTGCTGCTGCCGCTGGCCTGGTGGATCGGCCAGGGGCCGGTGGAGTGGATCCTGCTGGTCGGCAGCTGTCTGCTGGTGCTGATCGTGGAACTCATCAACAGCGCCATCGAGAGCGTGGTGGACCGCATCGGCACCGAGCACCACGAGCTCTCCGGGCGCGCCAAGGACATCGGCTCCGCCGCGGTGATGCTGGCGCTGTTCCTGGCCGGGTTCACCTGGGTGCTGCTGGCCTGGCAGAAGTTCCTGGGCTGATTCGCCATGCCGGGTGCCGCTGGCGCCTGGGCTTCGCTATGCTGGGGGCATTCGTCCCCCCCCGGTTGCGAGACCCCCATGGCCCTTTCCGACGACTTCCTGCCGCTGTTCGATATTCCCGAGCCCCTCAAGGCGCCGCTGGGACACGTGCATCGGCGCCTGGCCGAGGCCCTTGAGCAGGCCGACAACCTGGCCGGGATGACCGGGCGGGAGTCGCCGCTGGAGGACTGGCAGGGGCTCTCGACGGCACGCCGGGAGCAGCTGGCGCGGGTGCTCTCGGTGTCGGACTTCGTCGCCGAGACCCTGGTGCGCTACCCGGAGTGGCTGCTGCACCTGGATGCCAGCGGCGAGCTGGACACCGCCCCCGACGCCGAGGTGCTGCGCGACTGGCTCGACGAGCGGCTGGAGGCCGCCGAGGACGAGGCCGCCATGCAGGCGGCGATCCGACGCTTCCGGCGCGCGCGGATGACCGGCATCGTCTGGCGTGACCTGACCCGCCCCGAGGGGATCGACATGTGGGCCACCGCGGCTGC
This sequence comes from Halomonas sp. 3H, assembly GCF_024206005.1. Classification (NCBI taxonomy): domain Bacteria; kingdom Pseudomonadati; phylum Pseudomonadota; class Gammaproteobacteria; order Oceanospirillales; family Halomonadaceae; genus Halomonas; species Halomonas sp. 3H. The sequence goes on along the minus strand of NZ_CP100360.1, from coordinate 3,524,421 downwards.
GGTGTCGCGGCTGGCCGAGACCTGCCTGGAGGGGGCGCTCACCTGGCTGGAGCGCTTCCTCGAGCCCCGCTGGGGTCGGCCCGCGCCGCGCCGCGACGGCAGCGAGCAGCGCCTGGTGGTGCTGGGCATGGGCAAGCTGGGGGCCGGCGAGCTCAACCTCTCCTCCGACATCGACCTGATCTTCGCCTTCCCCGAGAAGGGTGAGACCGAGGGTGGCCGCAAGTCCCTGGAGCACCAGGAGTACTTCACCAAGCTGGGGCAGCGGCTGATCGGCGCCCTGGACGCGGTGACCGCCGACGGCTTCGCCTTCCGGGTCGACATGCGCCTGCGCCCGCTGGGCGACGGCGGCCCCCTGGTGGGCAGCTTCTCGTCCCTGGCCGGCTACTACCAGGACCAGGGGCGCGAGTGGGAGCGCTACGCCATGCTCAAGGCGCGCCCGGTGGCCGGCGACCTCGACGCCGGCGCCGAGCTGCTGGCCAGCCTGCGGCCCTTCGTCTACCGCCGCTATCTCGACTTCGGCGCCATCGAGTCGCTGCGCGAGCTCAAGGGCATGATCAACCGCGAGGTGCGCCGCAAGGGCATGGAGGGCAACATCAAGCTCGGCCCCGGCGGCATCCGCGAGGTGGAGTTCGTGGTGCAGGCCTTCCAGCTGATCCGCGGCGGTCGCGATACCGAGCTGCAGGTCACCTCGCTGAGGACCGCCCTGACGCGGCTGCCCGAGCTCGGCCTGCTGCCCGCCGAGGTGGTCGAGGAGCTCACCCCCGACTATGTGTTCCTGCGCGACCTGGAGCATGTGCTGCAGGCCCTGGAGGATCGCCAGACCCAGAGCCTGCCCGAAGACGACCTGGACCGGGAGCGGGTGGCCCTGGCCCTGGACATGGAGGACTGGCCCGCGGTCATGGCCCGCCTCGACGAGGTGCGGGCCCGGGTACGCCGGCACTTCGATGCGGTGATCGCCGACCCGGAGGAGGAGGTCGAGGAGGGCGACGCCGGCGAGGAGGCGGGCATCGCCCTGGAGAGCTGGCGCGCCCTGTGGCGCGGCGAGCTCGACGCGGAGGAGGTCGCCGAGCTGCTCGAGGAGGCCGGCTTCGAGGACCCCGCGGCGGCGGCCCGGCGCCTGCACGGGCTCTACCAGTCGCGCCAGGTCCAGGGCATGCAGCGCATCGGCTACGAGCGGCTGGAAGCGCTGATGCCGCTGCTGATGGATGCCGTGGCGGAGAGCGAGGCGCCGGACACGGCGCTGGAGCGCGTGCTGCCGCTGGTCGAGTCGGTGCTGCGGCGCACCGCCTACCTGGCGCTGCTGCGCGAGAACCCCGATGCCCTGGGCCACCTGATGTCGCTCTGCTCGGCCAGCCCCTGGATCGCCGAGCAGCTGGCCCGCTACCCGATCCTGCTCGACGAGCTGCTCACCCCGGAGACCCTCTACACGCCGGCCGACAAGGCGCGGCTCTCCGACGAGCTGCGCCAGGCGCTGGGGCGGATTCCCGAGGAGGACGAGGAGGCCCAGCTGGAGGCGCTGCGGGTGTTCAAGCATGCCCAGGTGCTGCACGTGGCGGCCTCCGATATCGCCGGCACTCGCCACCTGATGAAGGTCAGCGACTACCTGACCTTCATCGCCGAGGTGATCCTCGAGGCGGTGCTGGCCATGGCCTGGAAGCACCTGACCCGCAAGCACGGCTTCCCGGAGCGCGCCGAGGGCGGCCGTGCCGGCCATGCCCCGGAATTCCTGGTGGTCGGCTACGGCAAGCTGGGCGGCATCGAGCTCGGCTACGGCTCCGACCTGGACCTGGTCTTCATCCATGACGGCGCCCCCCGCGGCAGCACCGACGGCAAGCGCCCGCTGGACAACCCGGTGTTCTTCACCCGGCTGGGCCAGCGCATCATCCACCTGCTTACCGCAGTGACCCCCGCCGGCAGCCTCTACGAGGTGGACATGCGGCTGCGCCCCTCCGGCAACTCGGGGCTGCTGGTCAGCTCCCTGGAGGCCTTCGCCGAGTACCAGCGCCGCGATGCCTGGACCTGGGAGCACCAGGCGCTGGTGCGCGCCAGGGTGGTGGCGGGCCACGAGCGGCTGGCGGCCCGCTTCGCCGAGATCCGCGGCGAGATTCTCGGGCGCGAGCGCGAGCTTCCGGCGCTGCGCGACGAGGTGGTGAAGATGCGCCACAAGATGCGCGACCACCTGGGCGGCAAGAGCGGGGAGGGTGAGTTCGACCTCAAGCACGACCCCGGCGGCATGGTCGACATCGAGTTCCTCTGCCAGTTTGCCGTGCTCTCCATGGGCCACGAGACGCCCGAGCTGCTGCAGTGGAGCGACAACATGCGCCTGCTCGAGACCCTGGAGGCCACCGGCCGCCTGCCCGCCGAGGAGTGCCGGCGCCTGCGCGAGGCCTACCTGGCCCTGCGCAGCGCCGCCCACCGCGCCTCGCTCACCCGCGAGCCCGCCCGTGGCCGCAAGGAGGCGTTCGAGGCCCATCGCCAGGCGGTCATCGCGGCCTGGGAGCGGCTGCTGGAGCCGCCGGCCTCCTGACCCGCGGCCGGCCTGGCTGCCCCGGCCGGCCCCGTTCTGTTGCTTCCCCGCCATGCTGAAGGCCCCGACCGTCTCGACGGCCGGGGCCTGTTCATCTGGTGGCTGACCGCTGTTTCCCCCCTCATGGCAGAAATAACCAGAATGGCCATTTTTCGCCTCCCGCCTCGTTGCCGCGCGCTCTCCCCGGGCCATAAGCTTCATTCACCCTGACGGGCAGCCGCCCATGTCAGCGAAGCAACGCCAGATTGCCAATCCACCAAGCTATTACAACAAGCCATTACAACAACGGGTGACAACATGTTCTACAAGACAGCGCTAGCCACCAGTGTGCTTCTCCTTTCCTCGGGCATCGCCCACGCTGAGACGACCTATCGGATCGGTATTACCCAGAATAACGTCGGCGTCGACAGCTACCAGACCACCTACGAAAGCGCCTTCGAGGAGGCCGCGGAGGCGGCGGGGAATGTCGATGTCGTGGTGCTCGATGCCGGTGGCGATGTCGCTCGCCAGATCGGCCAGATGCAGGACCTCGTCCAGCAGCAGGTCGACGCTATCATCATCTGGCCGACCAATGGCCAGGCGGTGATTCCCGCCATTCGCCAGGCGCACAACGCCGGTATCCCGGTGGTGGTGACCAACTCCAAGATCGCCGAGGCCGGGCTCGACTTTATCGCGGCCTTTTCCGGTCCGGACAACGTCCAGCAGGGCATCTCGTCCGCCGAGATGATGTGCGATGCCCTGGGGGGCGAGGGCCAGATCGTGCAGATCTCCGGTCAGCCGGGCTATACCACCGCCATCGAGCGGGCCGCCGGGTTCGAGGAGCGTCTCGCCGAGCTCTGCCCCGACGTCGAGCTGATGGAGACCCAGCCGGGCAACTGGAACCGTGAGCGGGCCCAGCGCGTCATGGAGGACTTCCTCACCAAGTACGACCGCATCGACGGCGTCTACTCCGGTGACGACAACATGGGGGTCGGCGCCCTGAATGCCGCCAAGGGGGCCGACCGGGCCGACGAGATCATCTTCATCGGCGCCACCAACTTCGCCGTGGGCTACGACGCCATCGCGCGTGGGGAGTATTACGGCTCCATCTACCAGTCTCCCGTGGACGATGCCGAGGCGGCCCTGCAGACGGCACTGGACGTGCTGGCCGGCGAGGAAGTTCCCAAGCTCAACTTCTTCGAGACCCCGAAGATCACCGCTGAAAACCTGGAAGAGTTCGACCGTCCGGTCTTCTGACGTCACGGTCAACTGCCCGGGGCAGGCGTCGCACGAGCGATGCCTGCCCCGGGTGACAGGACTGGCCGGAGCGCAGTCATTCCTTACGCACGGTCCTACCTAAACAGGTGATTCTCATGTCTTCTGCAGAACAAACCAAAACACGACTCCTGGCGGGAAATGTCAGCAAGGCGGGGGTGATGAGCTTCCTCTCCGCCCAGGGTATCCTGATCTTCTTCCTGCTGGGCATGGTCGTCTTCTCGTTCTTCTCCGAGCAGTTTCTCTCCCAGTCGAACATCATGACGGTGGTCCGGCAGGCCTCGATCATCGGCATCATCGCCGTCGGCGTCACGGTGGTGATCATCGGCGGTAACCTGGATCTCTCCGTAGGCTCGATGCTGTCCTTTTCCACCGTCCTGGTGGTGGATCTCCACGACAAGATCGGCCCGACCAATGCCATTCTGATGATGTTCGCCCTGACCCTGATGCTCGGCGCCGTGAATGGCGTCCTGATCGGCTTCATGCGGCTGAACTCCCTGATCGTCACCCTGGCCATGCTCTCCATTATCCAGGGCCTGGTACTGATCTACAGCGGTGGCCAGAACGTGGATATCGCCAATCAGGATGGCACCTGGTTCGCCTTCTTCGGTCGCGGCTATGTGCTGGGGATCGCGGTGCCGGTGCTGCTGTTCGGCCTGCTGGCCATCCTGATGCAGATCGTCATGTCCCGCACCGGCTACGGGCGGCGCATCTTCGCCGTCGGCGGTAACCCCATGGCGGCGGTCTACTCGGGCATCCGCAAGAACTGGTGCGTCTTCAGCACCTACCTGATCTCGGCCTTCTGCGTGGCCTGCGCCGCCCTGGTGCTCGGCTCGCGGGTCATGGGCTCCCAGAACAACGTGGGTCAGGGCTACGAGCTGCTGGTGCTGGCCGGCATCATCCTGGGGGGCACCAGCCTGCTCGGCGGCGCCGGCAGCATCTGGAAGACGGTGATCGGCGTGCTGATCCTCGGCTTCATCCAGAACGGCCTGCTGCTCATGGGCTACCCCTACTACACCCAGTGGATCGTGACCTGGGTGATCATCATCCTGGCCGTCTGGCTGGATCTCGCCAACAAGCGCAAGCGCCTGTTGACGACCCACTCATGACCCGGAGGCATGACACATGATTTCCATCAAAGGTTTCTTCCGTGGCAGGACAGTCATCCAGCCGATCTGGGTCTTCGTCATCGCCATCTTCATCTTCTTCAGCTTCATGTCGGAGTACTTCCTGTCGCTGGGCAACATCACCAATATCCTGGTCCAGACATCGACCATCGGCCTGATCGCCCTGGGCATGACCTACGTGATGATCAACGGCAACATCGACCTCTCGGTGGGGGCGATACTCGGGCTGGCCGCCTCGCTGGCGGTGGGACTGCAGGACTATGGCCTGACCATCGCGATCATCGCGGCGCTGGCCTCCGGCATTCTGCTCGGCGCGATCAACGGCCTGGTGGTGTGGAAGACCGGGGTCAACGCCTTCATCGTCACCCTGGGCGCCATGCTGGGCATCCGCGGGCTGATCTTCCTCTACACCGGCGAGCAGTCCTTCTACTCGATGAACTTCGCCTTCTCGGACTTCGGCGCCAGCACGATCGGGCCGATCCCGGTACTGGCGATCATCTTCCTGGCCTGCACCCTGGTGATGCACCTGGTGCTGACCCGCACCGGCCACGGGCGCAACACCTTCGCGGTGGGCGGCAACCCGGAGGCCTCCATCGACGCCGGCATCCGGCTCGGCCGCCACATGATGATCAACTTCATCATCGTTGGCTTCTTCGCGGCCCTGGCCGGGGTACTGCTGGCCAGCCAGATGGGCGCTGCCACGCCCAACCTCGGGCGTGACTACGAGCTGTGGACCATCACCGCGGTGGTGCTCGGCGGCACCAAGCTCACCGGCGGCTACGGCAGCATCGTCGGCACCCTGGGCGGCGTGCTGGCCATCGGCATCCTGCGTAACGGCATGAACCTGATGCAGGTGCCGGCCTTCTACGTGCTGGTCGTGCTCGGGGTGATCCTCATCTCGGTGCTGATCATCGACAAGAAGCTCAATGTGCCCTCGACCAAGGAGGTGCGGATATGACTCCCGTCCACGCCACGACTGGCCAGCGCCAGCCGATCGACGCCGACCCGGTGCTCAAGCTCGAAGGCATCACCAAGCGCTTTCCCGGGGTGGTGGCCCTCAACAAGGTCGACTTCGACGTTCGCCCCGGCGAGGTCCATGCCCTGCTCGGCGAGAACGGCGCCGGCAAGTCCACCCTGATGAAGGTGCTGGCCGGCAAGCACCAGGCCAATGAGGGGCGGATCATCCTCGGCGGCGAGGAGATGGCCTTCGAGAACCCCAAGCATGCCAAGCGGGCCGGGGTGGTGCTGATCCACCAGGAGCAGTCGCTGGTGCCGGAGATGACCGTGGCCGAGAACATCTTCCTCGGCAGCCTGCCGAAGAAGTGGGGCAACCGGGTCGACTGGCGCAAGCTGCGCGAGGACACCAATGCCATCCTCGAGACCCTCAAGTGCAGCTTCCGGCACGACGACCTGGTGGGGTCGCTGTCGATCGCCAAGAAGCAGATGGTCGAGATCGGCCGGGCGCTGGTCTTCACCCCCCGGGTGGTGGTGTTCGACGAGCCGACCGCCTCGCTCACCGACCACGAGAAGCCGGTGCTGTATGACGTGATCCACTCGCTCTGCGAGCAGGGCGTGGGGATCGTCTACATCTCGCACCGCATGGACGAGATCTTCCACCTCTCCCATCGCATCTCGGTGCTGCGTGACGGCGAGTACACCGGCACGGTCAATACCGGCGAGACCAGCGAGGACGAGGTCACGCGGATGATGATCGGCCGCAGCCTGGAGCTCGACCACGCCAGCAAGCCCACCGAATTCGGCGAGAACATGCTTGAACTGCGCAACCTCACGGTGAAGCGGATCTTCGAGGATGTCAGCTTCAACGTCCGCAAGGGCGAGATCGTCGGCATGTATGGCCTGGTGGGGGCGGGGCGCTCCGAGGTGGCCGAGACCATCTTCGGGCTGCGCACGCCCGTGGCGGGCGAGGTGGTGCTGGATGGCGAGGTGGTGAACTTTCGCAACACCCACGATGCGGTGGCCGCGGGAATCGCCCTGGTGCCCGAGGATCGCAAGGACCAGGGGCTGATCCTGGGCATGAACTGCCGGGACAACATGACCCTGGCGAGCCTCTCCAGCGTCTCCTCCGCGGGCTTCATGAAGGGCTCGGCCGAGCGCAGCGTCTACGACAAGTACCACCAGGCGATGAAGATCAAGACCCCCAGCTGGCGCCAGAAGGTCGGCAACCTCAGCGGCGGCAACCAGCAGAAGATCGTCATCGGCAAGTGGCTGCATACCCACCCCAAGCTGCTGATCCTCGACGAGCCGACCCGCGGCATCGATGTGGGCTCCAAGGCCGAGATTCACGCCCTGGTCAAGGACCTCGCCAAGTCCGGCTACGCGGTGCTGGTGATCTCCTCGGAGATGCCGGAGGTGCTCGGACTGAGCAACCGCATCATCGCCATGTACGACGGCCGGGTCACCGCCGAGTTCGACGGTGACAGCGTCAGCGAGGACGCGCTGGTGCAGGCGATCACCGGGATGGGCACGTCAGCCCCGGCGGCGGCGACCGCCTAGGTGGATTCGCCGCCGCGGCGCCCGCTGGGGCGCCCCCATGCACCTTCAACGTCTGAGGAAAGATTCATGCAACCCTTTGTCTATCATGGCCTGCCATCTCGGGTGGTATTCGGCCAGGGGACCTTGTCGCGCCTCGCCGAGGAAATCGAGCAGCTCGGCTGCCGCCGGGCCCTGGTGCTGGCCACTCCCCAGCAGCAGGAACAGGCCCGCGCGGTGCTGGAGCAGCTGGGCGAGCGCGGGGCCGGGCTGTTCACCGAGGCCGCCATGCACACGCCGGTCGAGGTGACCGAGCGCGCCATGCGGGTGGTCGAGGAGCTGACGGTGGACTGCACCGTGGCCATCGGCGGCGGTTCGACCATCGGCCTGGGCAAGGCCATCGCGCTGCGCACCGGGCTCCCCCAGGTGGCCATCCCCACCACCTATGCCGGCTCCGAGATGACGCCGATCCTCGGCGAGACCCGCGACGGCATCAAGACCACCCAGCGCACCCTGGAGGTGCTGCCCGAGACGGTGATCTACGACGTCGACCTGACCCTCTCGCTGCCCGCCGGGATGTCCGGCACCAGCGGCATCAATGCCATCGCCCATGCGGTGGAGGCGCTCTACGCCCGCGACCGCAACCCGGTGATCTCACTGATGGCCGAGGAGGGCATCGCCGCGCTGGCCCGCAGCCTGCCGGTGATCGCCGGCGACCCGGGCAACGCCGAGGCGCGCGCCGATGCCCTGTATGGCGCCTGGCTGTGCGGTACCTGCCTGGGGTCGGTGGGCATGTCGCTGCACCACAAGCTCTGCCACACCCTGGGGGGTTCCTTCGACCTGCCCCACGCCGAGACCCACACCATCGTGCTGCCCCATGCGGTGGCCTACAACGCCCCGGCGGCCCCCGAGGCGATGTCGCGCATCGCCCGAGCCCTGGGCTGCGAGGATCCCGCCGCCGGCCTCTTCGACCTGGCCCGGGCGGTGGGTGCGCCCACGGCGCTGGAGGAGATCGGCCTCAAGCCGAGTGATGTCGAGCGCGCCACCGAGATCGCCACCCGCAACCCCTACTGGAATCCCCGCGAGGTCGAGGCCCAGGGCATCCATCGCCTGCTGAGCCATGCCCTGGTCGGCCATCGGCCGGCGAGCGAGGAGGGAGTCCAAACATGAAGACGCTATTTACGAATGCCACCGTGATCACCATGGACCCCGAGCTCGGCGACCTGGCCGACGGCCAGGTGCTGGTGGAAGACGACCGGATCCTGGCCGTGGGCCATGACCTGCCGGCCGAGGGCGCCGAGGTCATCGACTGCCGCGGCGGCATCCTGATCCCCGGCCTGGTCAACGCGCACATGCACACCTGGCAGACTGCCCTGCGCGGGGTGGCCGCCAACTGGACGCTGCTCGAGTACTTCGGCCATGTCCACCGCGGCCTGGCGACGCTCTTCACGCCCGACGATATCCAGATCGCCACCCGCATGGGGGCGCTCAACCAGCTCAACTGCGGCACCACCACCCTGGGGGACTGGTGCCACAACAACCCCACCCCCGAGCACACCGATGCGGCGGTGCACGGGCTCAAGGCGTCCGGCATCCGGGCGCTGTTCTTCCATGGCTCGCCCAAGCCGGACCCCAAACCGGGGCAGCCCCACTTCAGCGAGATCCCCCATCCGCGCAGCGAGGTCGAGCGGCTGCTCGAGGGCGAATTGGCCGACCCCGCAGGGCGCGTCACCCTGGGGCTGGCCATCCTCGGGCCGCACTACTCCACCCTCGAGGTCAGCCTGCAGGACTTCGAGCTGGCCAAGGAGTTCGGCCTGGTGGCCTCCATGCACCAGGGCGGCGGCGAGGCCGTCAGCCCCGGTGGCTGGGACGTGATCGAGGAGAAGGGGCTGCTGGGGCCGGACATCAACATCGTCCACGGCCAGAGCCTCAGCGACGCTCAGCTGGCGCGCTTCTGCGCGCAGGGGGTGACCTTCTCCGTCGCGCCCGAGAACGAGATGACCCAGGGGCACGGCTTCCCGATCACCGGCCACGTTCGCCGGCATGGCGGCGTGGTCTCCCTGGGGGTGGACCTGGAATCGGTGATCTCCGGTGACATGTTCACCGTGGCCCGCATGGCGCTCGGCATGCAGCGCTCGCTGGACAACGATGCCTCACGGCGCGAGCGGGGCGGCATTCCCGAGACCTCGACCATCCGCACTCGCGAGGCGCTTCAGTGGATCACCCTCGACGGTGCCCGCGCCCTGGGCCTGGAGGCGCGCATCGGCAGCCTGACGCCGGGCAAGCAGGCCGACCTGGTGCTGCTGGACAGCGGCCTGCTGAACATGCAGCCGGTCAGCGATCCGGTCTCCACCGTGGTCATGCAGGCGAGCCTGGCCAATGTCGACAGCGTCATGGTGGCGGGAGAGTTCCACAAGCGACACGGCAGGCTGCTGGCGGACGTCGAGGAGGGGGTCCGCCACCTGGCAGCCTCCGGTCACCGCATCTACGCCGAGCTTCAGTCACGGCAACAAGGGGGGACAACACAATGACAGCCACCAACAAGGTCGCCTGGATCGGCCTCGGCAAGCTGGGCCTGCCCATGGCCGCGCGGATCGCGGCGGCGGGGACCCCCGTCCAGGGGTTCGACCTCAGCGCCGAGCGGATGGCCCTGGCCGAGCAGGCCGGCATCGCCCCTCACCCGTCCCTGGCCGCCGCCGTCGAGGGGTGCCGCCTGGTGTTCGTCTCGATCCCCGATGACCGGGCGCTGCTGGGTCTGCACCTGGGGCCGGAAGGCCTGATCGAGGCGATGGCCCCGGGCAGCGTGCTGATCGAGACCAGCACCGTCAGCATCGAGGCCTCCGCCCGGGTGGCCGAGGCCGCCGAGGCGCGGGGCATCGCCTATCTGCGCAGCCCGGTGTCGGGCAACCCCGTCGCCGCCGAGTCCGGCACCCTGTCGGCCATGGTCTCCGGCCCGCGCGACGCCCTGGAGGCGGCCGTGCCGGTGATGGCCGCCTTCACCAAGGCCCAGTACTGGCTCGGAGACGAGGAGCAGGCCCGCTACGCCAAGCTGGCGATCAACCTGATGATCGCGGTGAGCGCGGGGATGATGGGCGAGGCCCTGGCCATGGCCCGCAAGGGCAACATCGGCTGGGAGGCGATGCTGGACCTGATGGCCGACAGCGCCGTCGGTTCGCCGATGGTCAAGTACAAGACCCAGCCGCTGAAGGACCGCGACTTCACCTCCACCTTCTCGGCCGCCCAGATGGCCAAGGACCTGGACCTGATCCTCGGCTGTGCCCACGCCGACGGTGTTGCCGTGCCCCTGGCTGCCCAGATGCGCGAGGCCTACAGCTCGCTGATCGGCACGGGCCACGGCGAGGACGACTACATCGCCACGATCCACCATACCGAGCGCCTTTCCGGGCTGCCGGCCATCGAGAGCGCCTCCGGCGCCAGGGGATGACGAGATGCGAAACCTTAACGCCGTGAACATCACGGATGCCGTGATCGAGCAGTTCGCCGGCTGCGGTGACGAGCGCCTGAAGCAGGTGCTCAACAGCCTGGTCACCCACCTGCACGCCTTCATCCGCGAGGTGGAGCCCACCGAGCAGGAGTGGACCCAGGCCATCGACTTCCTGACTCGCACCGGCCAGATGTGCGACGACAAGCGCCAGGAGTTCATCCTGCTCTCCGACACCCTGGGCGTCACCATGCTGGTCGACGCCATCAATCACCACACCTCGGATCCCATGGTCTCCGAGAGCACGGTGCTGGGCCCCTTCTATGTGGCCGATCCGCCCCAGGCCGCCCGGGGCGAGTCGATCGACTGGAACGTCGAGGGGGAGCCCTTCTTCGTGGAGGGGCGGGTGCATGATGAGCGCGGCGAGCCCCTGGCCAATGTCGTCATCGATGTCTGGCAATCGGACAGCGAAGGGTTCTACGACGTCCAGAAGGAGCTCGAGGGCGCCTCGCTGCGGGCCCGGTTCACCACCGATGACCAGGGGCGCTATGCCTTCTGGACGGTGACCCCTTCGCCCTACCCGATTCCCACCGACGGCCCGGTCGGCAAGATGCTGGAGGTCACCGGTCGACACCCTTATCGCCCCGCCCACGTGCACTTCATGCTGATGGCCGAGGGCTTTGAAACCCTGGTGACCCAGGTCTTCGCCGAGGACGACCCCTATCTCGACTCCGACGCTGTCTTCGGCGTCAAGGATTCCCTGGTCAGGGAGTACCAGCTGCTGCCGCCGGGAAAGGCACCGGATGGACGGTCGATGGAAGTCCCCTTCCGCCATCTGACCTACGACTTCGGCCTCAAGGCGAGCCGCTAGTCCCACTGCAAGACGAGACACCCTGAAGCCAATACCATCCAGCAAGAGGAAAGCGACATGACAGCTATCGACAACAACGCAATCGAGACCCTGTTCACCCAGGCGCGTACCCACAACGTCTGGCAGGACCGCAGCGTCAGCGACGAGACCCTGCGCGAGCTCTACCACCTGATGCACTTCGGCCCGACCTCCATGAACTGCCAGCCGACCCGCATCCTCTTCCTCAAGAGCCAGGAGGCCAAGGAGCGTCTCAAGCCCGCGCTGCTGCCGGGCAATCAGGAGAAGACCATGAAGGCCCCGGTGGTCGCGGTGCTGGGCTTCGACACCGAGTTCCACGAGCATCTTCCGCGCATGTTCTCCCACAACAAGGACGCCAAGTCGCTGTTCGAGGGCAAGCCGGACTTCATCCATACCACCGCCTTCCGCAACAGCTCGATCCAGGGCGGCTACTTCATCCTGGCGGCCCGGGCGCTGGGCCTGGATGCCGGGCCGATGTCAGGCTTCAACAATGCCGCCGTCGACGAGGCCTTCTTCCCGGACGGCAAGGTGAAGAGCAACTTCCTCTGCAACCTGGGCTACGGCGATGCCGAGGCACTCTTCCCGCGCCAGGAGCGCTTCGCCTTCGAGGAGATCTGCGAGGTCCTGTAACCCCGTCTTTCGGGAGGCGACTCCCGGAAGCCCGTGAGGCACTTTCCTCACGGGAGCCAATGGCAAACTCCGATTGGGCCGTGATCGCCACGGCCCCTTTTTGTACCCGGTCACAGAGCAGGGGCCCGCATGCTGTACGACTGGCAGTTCATCGTGTTGATCATCATCGCCGTACTGATCACCGGCATCTCGAAATCCGGCTTCGCCGGCGGCGTCGGGGTGGTGGCGGTGCCGCTGATCTCGCTGAAGGCCAGCCCGGCCTTCGCCGTGGCCGTGATGCTGCCGCTGCTGATCGTGATGGATGTGTTCAGCCTCAAGGCCTGGTGGCGTCACCGTGTGGGCGCCGTGCTCTGGCTGATGTTTCCCCCGGCGGTGCTGGGGGTGGCGGTCGGCTACCTGACCTACGGCCGCCTCGACGAGGACCTGCTGAAGGTGCTGCTGGGGGTGTTCTCGATCCTGTTCGGCCTGTGGGGGCTGCTCAAGCCCTTCCGCGGCCGGGTCCTGCCCGCCTGGACGGGTGCACTGAGCGGCGGTATCGCCGGCTTCACCAGCTTCATCGCCCACGCCGGGGGGCCGCCGCTCAACTTCTACCTGCTGCAGTGCCGGCTCTCCAAGGAGCAGTTCCTGGGAACCGCCGTGGTCTTCCTGGCCGCCACCAACCTGGTCAAGCTGGTGCCCTACGGCATGCTCGGCCTGCTGAATGTCGAGAACCTCACCATCGCGCTGCTGCTGATCCCGGTGGCCTGGCTGGGGGTACGTCTGGGGCTGGTCATCCAGCAGCGGCTGAGCGGTGAGCTCTTCTTCCGGATCATCCTGGGCCTGCTGATCCTGCTGGGCATTCGGCTGATCGTCGACGGCTGGGGGTAGCCGCGTTGGCGTCGCGTTTGCGGCCAGGCGTTGGGCGGCGCTATCTTGTGGCACTCCCTTTCTTCCTGCCTCGAGGCGACCATGAGCGACCTCCCCGACGAGAGCCATCCCGAGGGGCCCTACGACAGTCTGTCCCAGACGCCGAGGCCGAAGCTCTCCGATACGGAGCTCTCTCGCTTCATCGACTTCATCGAGAAGTTCGAGGAGGAGACCGAGCACTCGCTCTCCCTGAACCAGGGCTACCGGGAGCTGCGCATGATGCTTCACCTCATGCGCAACCATCTGGCCGGCCGGCTGACGACGCCCACCTCGCTGGCGGATGCGTCCGGGCTCTCCTACGGTACCGCCAAGCGCGGGATCGAGAGCATCATCAAGCGCGGGCTGATCCTGTCACGCCCCAGGACCAGGTCGGGCAAGACCGTCTCGCTGCACCCCTCGCCCATGATGATCGAGGAGTGGGAGGCCTATGCTCACCGCATCAAGGGCCTGCTGGGCCCGCTGTTCGGCGTGGACCCGGCCTCGGAGTCCGGTCGCCGGATCTTCCTCGGCGCGGCCGAGACGGATCGCGTGATCTCTCCACCGGCGGTGCTCTCGGCACGGCTCGAACTGAAGGGCGGGCTGCGTGGGCTCATCCACGCCGATCCCACCTTCATGGCGATGCACAACCTGAAGCAGCAGCTGGAGTCGATCTTCGGTCTCGAGATCCACAACTCCGCCAGGTCGATCGATGACCTTCTCGAGGCGATCCTCACCAATGCCGGCCGGGCGAAGTCCCGCTATGACCTGGTGGCCTGCGACCTGCCCTGGTTCGGGGAGCTGGCGTCGAAGGGCATCCTGACGCCCCTCGATCGTTTCATCCGGCGCGATGCCTATGACCTCTCCGACTTCCATCCTGTCGCCGTGCAGAGCACGCGATACGCCGGTGAGCAATACGGCATTCCCCTGCAGACCACCCCGGAGCTGCTCTGTTACCGGACGGATATCCTCGAGGAGGCACAGCTCGAGCCCCCCACGACGACCGAGGAGCTGATCAAGGTGGCCAGGCGGCTGCATGACCCTGCCCGGGGGCGTTACGGCATTGCCTGGAATGCCGCGCGAGGCACGCCGCTGGGCCATACCTTCAGTTTCCTGATGGCCAAGTTCGGTCAGCCGATCATCAACCTTCGCCGCTGCGAGGAAGGCTATGACTTCCAGCAGGCGTCCGGGGAAGAGCTGCGGCCAATGTTCCAGTCGGATGCCGCCTACCGGGCCTGCGAGTACATGCTGGATATTCTCAAGTATTCGCCCCCCAACATTCTCCACATGGCATGGTACGAGCGAGCCCAATCCTATGCCTCCGGCGAATCCTGCATGGCCTACTGCTACACGCTGCTGGCGCCGCTCATCGAGTTCGATCAGAAGTCGCCAGCCTGGGGCAACACGGGCTATCTGCCGCACCCCATCGGCAACCATGGCCGTGCGATCACCCCGATCGGGGGCTATGCCCTGGCCATTCCGTCCAACCTCGCCGAGGAGCGGATCGAGAGTGTCTGGACGGCCCTGCGTCACCTCACCTCGGCCAACATGTCCAAGCTCTATATCCTGAACGGGAGCCTGGTGACCCCGCGCTTCAGCGTCAGCCGCGACCCGGAGGTCTCGGCGCTGTCACCGCTTATCGGAATCGTGGATGACATGGCGAGGAAGGATATCCTGCAGGCCTGGCCGCGGCCTCCCGTTCCGGGCATCACCGACCTGATCAGCATCGCCGGACACGAGATCTTCGAGGTGCTGGACGGGCGGCGCTCCATCAAGAAGGCCCTGTCCTTGGCGCAGGACAGGGCCGATCGGGTGATGCGAGACAGGGGCTGCTACTGAGCCATCGACCGGCTGGCCGATGCCATCACTGCAGGATCATCCCGCCGTCGATCATCAGCAGCTGGCCGGTCATGTAGTCCGACTCTGGGCTGGCCAGGAAGGAGGCCGTGCCGACCACATCTTCCGGGTAGGAGTAGCGCTTCATCAGGATCATCTTCTCGGCGAGCTCGTCCATGGACTGGCCCTGCTTGTCGAACTTGCCGATGCTAACCAGGTCCTTGTCGAGCTGCTCCCACAGCTCGGTGCGCACCACGCCGGGGCCGTAACCGTTGACGGTGATGTTGTGGTCGACCAGCGCCTTGGCGCCGCCGTTGATCATGGCCAGCACGGCGTGCTTGCTGCAGGAGTAGGGCACCACGTCATCGAAGGCCTGGCGCGACAGGATGGAGCCCACGTTGAGGATCTTGTAGGGCCCGTTCTCCTTGCCCTGCGCGATCATCTGCTTGGCGGCTTCCTGCATGCCGAGCAGGCAGCCCAGCGCATTGACGTCCATGATCTGGTGCCAGTTCTCCTCGGTGATGTCGAGGAACATCAGCGGCTTGTTGATGCCGGCATTGTTGACCATGACATTGAGGCTGCCGAAGGCGTCGACGGTGGCCTGCACGGCGGCCTTGACCTGGTCCCTCTCGGTCACGTTGAGCTTGACCGCGATGGCCTTGCCGCCGTCCCTTGCGTTGATGCGCTGGACCACTTCCTCGCAGCCCTCGATGTTCAGGTCGGCCACACAGACATTGGCCCCCTGGGCGGCATAATGCTCGGCGACGGCAGCCCCCATGCCGCGTGCGGCGCCGGTAATCAGGCAGTTTTTCCCTGCCAAACGTGTCTTGTCCATCGGGTCACCTCTTGGAGTTGTTGAAGGCAAAAGCATGGCGACATGCCATGTCGATATGTGGCCCCCGAGTCGGGAAGCCGGTCTGGGTGCCGGGAATCCTGTTGATGTTCCCGGCCATGAAAGCAGCCTGGCGACTTCAAGGTTTCGCTGTGGTCTTGCTGATCCGCATTGTCGGCAGGGCAGGGGGGGGATGCACAGCTGGGGTCAGGGGCAATCTGACCAGATTGGATGTTTCTGCGCCCGGCGCCGCTCCCCCCTCGATGTGGCGCCGGCCGTTCCGCGCGGGCTGGCTGTCTTGCAACCCCGGGGGGAGCGACACACAATCGCGTATTCCGGAGAGGCTCGCGGGTGGCTCTCCTGACGGCTCGGCCAACATGATGTGGAGACAGTCTGATGAGTCAGCGCAAGGTACTGGTACTGCACGGACCCAACCTCAACCTGCTGGGTACCCGCCAGCCGGAGATCTACGGCTACGAGTCCCTGGATGACGTCAACAACGCCCTGCGTGAGAAGGCGGTCCTGGCAGGTTGGGACCTCGATTGCCGGCAGAGCAATCACGAGGGGGAGCTGATCGACTGGATCCAGGCGGCGCGCCTCGACGGTACCGCCGCCATCATCATCAACCCGGCGGCCTATACCCATACCTCGGTGGCGATACTCGATGCACTGAACGCCTTCGAGGGCAAGATCATCGAGGTGCATCTCTCCAACGTGCACAAGCGCGAGAGCTTTCGCCACCACTCCTATGTCTCCCTGCGCGCCGACGGCGTCATCGCCGGCCTCGGCACCCAGGGCTACCAGGCGGCGCTGGATGCTGTCATCAAGGCCGCCGACGGCTGATTCCTTACCCCTGAGCCTTTCCACAAGACAACGCCAGCGGCCCGACCGCTGGCGTTGTGGTTGCTGGGGCAGGGCCGCGGCAGCCTCGTGGTCAGGTGGGTGGCCGGGCTGGTGGTCACGGGTATCGGCGTTCGGGCTGCCGCCGGTGTCGCTTCAGTGCCGGCGCGTCGCGAGGAAGAGCCCGGCCCCGATGATCAGCACGGCGCCCAGGTAGGTGGCCAGCAGTGGGACATCGCCGAAGACCAGGTAGCCGGCCAGGGTCGCCCAGACGATCTGCAGGTAGAGGAAGGGCGAGACCAGGGAGGCGGGTGCGCAGCGCATGGCCAGGATCAGGCTGAGCTGGCTTACCGCCCCGAGGGTGCCGACCATCAGAAAGAGAGGGATGTCGCCGACGGTGATAGGGGTCCAGACGAAGGGGACCACCAGGGAGCTCACCAGGGCGCCGGCCAGTCCCGCATAGAACAGCGAGGCGAGCGGATGGTCGTTGCGCCCGAAGCGCCGCGTGGCCAGCTGGTAGAGCGCGAAGCAGAACGCCATCCCGAAGGGCAGCAGGGCGGCGGGCTGGGCACGCCAGTCCACCGGCCCCACGGCGATCACCACCCCGATGAAGCCGGTCACGACCGCGGCACCGCGTGCCGGGGTCACCTTCTCCTTCAGCAGCGGGATGGCCAGCAGGGTCACCAGCAGCGGCGCGCTGAAATTGATCACATAGACCTGCAGCAGCGGCAGCTCGCGAAAGGCCAGGAAGGCGAAGGTGCTGGCGCCCAGCAGCAGCAGGCCGCGCAGGAACTGGCCGGGAAGCGACTCGATGGAGGCCAGGATTTCCCGGCAGCGGGGCCAGCCGAGTATCAGCAGGTAACCGCCCAGCACCAGCATATGGCCGGCGTAGCGCGCCCAGACCACCTGTACGGGCGAATAGCTCTGGGTGAGCCATTTGACCCCGGTGTCCAGCAGGGTGAACAGCAGCCCGGCCCCCAGCATGAAGGCGATGCCGAGCAGGGGGCGATCGGCGGCAGGGGTGGGGAGCGTGGTCGTGGAAGGCGGCATGGCGCTCGAGCGTCTAGAGGCAGAGGCTTAATACTAGCAGGCTAATCGAAAGCTGCCAGATCAGCCGACCGGCAGCAGCCCGAAGCGGGCCAGCAGCCAGATCGTCAGGCTGATCGTCATGAAGGAGGCCAGGGTGCTGACCATCAGGCCCGCGGCGCTGACGTCGCCCTGGCCATACTGCTTACCGAACAGCGGGTAGACGCTGATCATCGGCGCGCAGGCGAACAGCAGGGCCGCGGCGATCAGCAGCGGGTCGGGGGCGGGCAGCAGCAGGAAGGCGACCAGTACCGCCAGGGGGTGGAGCAGCAGCTTGCCCAGCACCACCTGGCCGACATCCAGGGCCATGCCGCGCACCTTGAGGCCATGCAGCATGCCGCCGATGGTGAACAGCGCCGCGGGGCCGGCGGCCTCGGCGAGCATGTCGATGGCCTGTGCCAGCGGGCCGGGCAGGCGCAGGCCGCTCAGCGCCAGGATGATGCCGATGAGCAGGCCGACCAGCACCGGGTTGCGGGTCAGGCGGGCGAAGGTCTGGCGAACCACCGGGCCCAGGCCGTTACCGTTCTGGCGGCCGGCCTCGGCCAGGATCAGCGCCACGGGAATGATGATCAGGGTCTCCACCACCATGTTCAGCGCCATGAAGATGGCCGCCGGCGGGCCGATGGCCATCAGCGCCACGGGGTAGCCGATGAAGCCGCTATTGGACGCCGACATGCCCAGAGCGTGGATGGCGCCGGCATCCAGGCGCTTGCCGCGCAGCCCCACGGAGAGCGCCAGCCCCAGCAGGAAGACCGCCAGCGATCCCGCCCCGTAGGCCACCAGATAGGCAGGGTTCAGCACCTCCGCGAGGGGGTAGTCGGTGAGGGCGCGGATGATCAGCGAGGGCAGCGCCAGGTACATGACGAAGGTGCCCACGCCCTGCATGTGCTCGCGGCTCATCAGGCCGGAACGGGCGGCAGTGAAGCCGGCGCCGATCAGCAGGAAGATCGGCAGGGTAATGGCCAGTATCTCCAGCACGGTGTTGCCTTCCTTGGAGTGGGGAGAGACTCAGCTGATGCTGGTGCGAATGAGCCGTGACTTCTCCTGCAGCAGCGGCAGGTACTGTTCCATCAGGGTCGCGTGGCTGACCCGGGCGGCATTGGTGCTGATGTTGATGGCGCCCAGCAGCTTGCCGTTGGCGTCGAAGGCCGGCACGGCGATGGAGCGCAGCCCGGAGTCGAGCTCCTGGTCGGCGATGGCGTAGCCCTGCTGGCGCACCTTCAGGATGCACTGCCTGAGCTCGGCCTTGTCGGTGATGGTCTTGTCGGTATGCTGCTCCAGCACCGTCCGCTCGAGCCAGGCGTCGAGCTCCGCGTCCGGCAGCTGGGCCAACAGCACGCGCCCCATGGAGGTGTGGGCCGCCGGCAGTCGGGTGCCCACCGAGAGGGTGATGGCCATCAGCCGGTGGCGCGAGGAGGAGCGCGCCACGTAGATCACCTCGTCGCCATCCAGCACTCCCAGCGAGGACGATTCGCCGCAGGCCTCGGTGATATCCTCGAGCACCTGCTGGATCACGCTGCGATAGTCGTTGGCGGAGAGGAAGGCGTAGCCCAGCTGCAGCACCCGGGGGGCCAGCTCGAAGACACGCTGCTGCTTGCGCACGTAGCCCAGGGCATGCAGGGTCAGCAGGAAGCGCCGGGCGCGGGCGCGGTTCATGCCGGTGCGCGCGGCGACCTCGCTGAGTGTCATGCGCGGATGCGCCTCGTCGAAGGCCAGGATCACCTCCAGGCCGCTGGCCAGGGCGGTGACGAAATCGCGATCGTCGGGGGTCAGGACCTCATCGCTGTCACTGCGTGACATCTCGCTATCCTCCTTGAATTCACTGTCTATTTCCCAGTCTATCATGTTGCCGCATGGCGAACATTAGTTCGCCATGCGGTTTTGTCGTGCGATGAACGCCAGCGCAGGTTTGACCATGGGCCGAAAGCGGGATAAATTGTTCGCATCACAAAACAAAGTTCGCTATTCGAACTTTTGCGAGAGTCACCGCCAGGAGGAGATCCCATGGCCGAGTTCCTGAGCCTGCATGACGCGGTAGCGCGCTACGTCGAGGATGGCGCCACCGTGGCCATGGAGGGCTTCACCCACCTGATTCCCTTCGCCGCGGGTCACGAGGTGATTCGCCAGAAGAAGCGCGACCTGACCCTGATCCGCATGACCCCTGACCTGATCTACGATCAGCTGATCGGTGCGGGCTGCGCGAAGAAGGTGATCTTCTCCTGGGGCGGCAACCCCGGCGTGGGCTCGCTGCATCGCCTGCGCGATGCGGTGGAGAAGGGCTGGCCCCATAAGGTCGAGATCCTCGAGCACAGCCATGCCGCCATGGCCTGTGCCTTCGAGGCCGGCGCGGCGGGCCTGCCCCTGGCGGTGCTGCGTGGCTACGTGGGCAGCGAGCTGCCCAGCGTCAACGACCAGATCAAGTTCATCGAGTGCCCCTTCACCGGCGAGCGCCTGGCGGCGGTGCCCTCGGTGCGCCCGGACGTCTCCATCGTCCATGCCCAGAAGGCCGACCGCGCCGGCAATGTGCTGGTGGAAGGCATCGTCGGCGTGCAGAAGGAGGCGGTGCTGGCTGCCAGGCAGAGCATCGTCACCGTCGAGGAGATCGTCGACGACCTGCGCAGCGAAGCGGACTACCACCCCAACGCCTGCATCATCCCGGGCTGGGCCATCGATGCCATCGCCGTGGCCGAGAAGGGCTCGCTGCCCTCCTATGCCCACGGCTACTACCCGCGCAACAACGCCTTCTACAAGGAGTGGGACGCCATCGCGCGGGATCGCGACACCTTCACGGCCTGGATCGAAGAGAACGTCATGAACGCAGGGGGGAACGCCTGATGAGCCTCGAATACACTTCCTCGGAGATGATGACCGTCACCGCGGCGCGTGCGCTGGAGAACGGCACCACCTGCTTCGTCGGCATCGGCCTGCCCTCCGAGGCCGCCAACCTGGCGCGTCTGACACACGCCCCCGACGTGGTGCTGATCTACGAGTCCGGCACCCTGCAGACCAAGCCCGACGTGCTGCCGCTCTCCATCGGTGACGGCGAGCTGGCCGAGACCGCCCTGACCACCGTGGCGGTGCCGGAGATGTTCCGCTACTGGCTGCAGGGCGGGAAGATCGACGTGGGCTTTCTGGGCACCGCCCAGATCGACCGCTACTGCAACCTCAACACCACCCTGATCGGCGACTACCGCGAGCCCAAGGTGCGCCTGCCGGGCGGCGGCGGCGCGCCGGAGATCGCGACGAATGCGGGAGAGGTCTTCATCACCCTGAAGCACTCCAGGCGCGCCTTCGTCGACCGGGTCGACTTCGTCACCACCCTGGGCTTCGGCCGCGACGGCAAGGGCCGCGACGGCGTGCCCAATATCGGCAAGGGCCCGACCCGGGTGATCACCGATCTGTGCGTGATGAAGCCGGACCCCGAGACCAAGGAGCTCGTCGTGGTGTCGCTCCATCCGGGCGTGACCCGCGAGGACGTGATCGAGGCCACTGGCTGGGAGATCCGCTTCGCCGAGCGGCTCGAGAGCACGCCCGAGCCCAGCGATAAGGAGCTCGAGATCCTGCGGGACCTGAAGGACCGTACCGCCCGCGCCCACGCCGGGGCGTGATGCCGCCACCCGCAGCGATTTCCAGGAGATAAGGCAATGACCGACGTATTCCTCTGCCATCCGCGGCGCAGCGCCGTGGGCCGCTTCGGCGGTACCCTCTCGAGTGTGCGCCCCGACGACCTGGCGGCCGCCATCTTCAAGGCGGTGCTGGCACAAGCCCCCGAGCTGGACCCTGCCGCCATCGAAGAGGTCTTCATGGGCTGCGCCAACCAGGCCGGCGAGGACAACCGCAGCGTGGCGCGCATGTCGCTGCTGCTGGCGGGCATGCCGGTATCAATCCCCGGCACTACCCTGAACCGCCTGTGCGGCTCCGGCATGGACGCGGTGGGCTCCGCCTTTCGCGCCATCAAGGCCGGCGAGTTGGACCTGGCGCTGGCCGGCGGCGTGGAGTCCATGTCCCGGGCGCCCTACGTGATGGGCAAGGCCGACAGCGCCTTCTCCCGGGGCCAGAAGATCGAGGACACCACCATCGGCTGGCGCTTCATCAACCCGCTGATGAAGCAGGCCTATGGCGTCGAGTCCATGCCGGAGACCGCCGAGAACGTGGCCGAGCAGTTCAAGATCTCTCGCGAGGATCAGGACGCCTTCGCCCTGCGCTCCCAGCAGAAGGCCGCCGCCGCCCAGGCCGCCGGCCGCTTCGCGCTGGAGATCACCGCCATCGAGATTCCGCGCCGCAAGCAGGAACCGCTGCGCTTCGACCAGGACGAGCACCTGCGCGCGACGACGCTCGAGAAGCTCGCCGCCCTGCCGGCACCCTTCCGCGAGGGCGGCAGCGTCACCGCCGGCAACGCCTCCGGGGTCAACGACGGCGCCGCCGCCATGCTGGTGGCAAGCGCCGCCGCGGTGGAGAAGCACGGCCTCACCCCCATGGCGAAGATCCTCGGCATGGCCACCGCCGGCGTCGAGCCGCGCATCATGGGCATCGGCCCGGTGCCCGCGGTGCAGAAGCTGCTCGCGCGCACCGGGGTGTCGCTGGACGAGATCGACGTGATCGAGCTCAACGAGGCCTTCGCCGCCCAGGCGCTGGCCTGCCTGCGCGAGCTGGGGATCGCCGACGACGACCCGCGGGTCAACCCCAACGGCGGCGCCATCGCGCTGGGCCACCCGCTGGGCATGTCCGGCGCCCGGCTGCTGCTGACCGCGGCCCACGAGCTGCAGAAGAGCGGCAAGCGCTACGCCCTGTGCACCATGTGCGTAGGCGTGGGGCAGGGCATCGCGACCCTGATCGAGCGGGTTTAACAGGAGAGTTTCCATGGCATTTCTGAACATCAACGGGCGCAGCGTCGCCTATCGCCTGCTCGGCAGCGAGGCCAACCCCCTGGTGGTGCTGGCGCACCCCCTGGGCATGAGCCAGGCGGTATGGGACGACGTCCTGCCGGCGCTGCTGCCGCGCTACCGGGTGCTGACCTGGGACCTGCCCGGCCACGGCGCCAGCCAGGCCTGGGGCGAGCGTCCGATCACCCCGGCCGACCTGGCCGCGGAGGCCCTGGCCCTGGCCGACCTCGCCGGTGCCGAGCGCTTCCACTTCGCCGGCACCTCCATCGGCGGCGTGGTGGGCCAGCAGCTGATCAGCGAGCACCCCGAGCGCCTGCTCTCCGCCACCCTGACCAACACCGGGGCGGTGATCGGCAATGCCGAGCTGTGGAACACCCGCGCCGGCCGCATCCGCGTGGAGGGCCTGGCGGCGATGTCCGAGGAGATCGTGCCGCGCTGGTTCGCCCCGGCCTGCTTCGAGGCCGAGCCGGCCCTCAGGGCGGGCTGGTGCACCCAGATGGGCCGCGGTGACGATGACTCCTACGCCAGGCTGTGCGAGATGCTGGGCAGCCACGCCTTTACCGGCAAGCTCAGCGGCAAGCCGGTGAAAGTGCAGCTGCTGGGCGGGAGCGAGGACCTGGCCACCCCGCCGGCGACCCTCGAGGCCCTGGCCGCGGAGCTCGACGGCGCTCCCCTGGAGATCCTCGAGGGCGTAGGTCACGTGCCCTCCGTGGAGGTGCCCGGCCTGTTCGCCGAGCAGCTGCTGGCGGTGATCGAACAGGCCTAGGCGTGCCGCCTGGCCCCAACACACAAGAAACACTCAATCAGTCACGCCTCGGCGTGAAAAGAGGTCTCCATGTCCAACCCCTGCATCATCTGTGTCGCCATCACCGGCAGCCTGCCGCGCAAGGAAAACAATCCGGCCGTGCCGATCACCGTCGAGGAGCAGATCGAGAGCACCCAGGCGGCCTTCGAGGCCGGGGCCACCATCGCCCACTGCCACGTGCGCAACGATGACCAGACCCCCAGCTCCGACCCGGAGAAGTTCGGGCGCCTTGTTGAAGGCCTGAAGAAGCACTGCCCGGGCATGATCATCCAGCTCTCTACCGGCGGCCGCTCCGGGGCGGGTGAGGAGCGTGGCGGCATGCTGCCGCTCAAGCCCGACATGGCGAGCCTGTCGGTGGGCTCCAACAACTTCCCCAACCGGGTCTACGAGAACGCCCCCCAGCTGGTCGACTGGCTGGCCGGCGAGATGCTCAAGTACGACATCAAGCCCGAGATCGAGGCCTTCGACCTGTCGCACATCCACCAGGCCGTCAACCTGTCGAAGCAGGGCAAGCTCAAGGCGCCGCTCTACGTGCAGTTCGTGATGGGCGTGAAGAACGCCATGCCGGCCGACAAGCCGACCTTCGATTTCTACATCGAGACCCTCAAGCGCCTGGCGCCGGATGCCCAGTGGTGCGGCGCCGGTGTCGGTTCCAACCAGCTCAAGCTCAACGAGTGGTCCATCGCCGCCGGCGGCCACACCCGCACCGGCCTCGAGGACAACGTGCGCCTCGACCGCGACACCCTGGCCCCCTCCAATGCGGCTCTGGCCGAGCGAGCCGTGGCGCTGTGCGAACAGTACGAGCGTCCGGTGGCCACCTGGCAGCAGGCGCGCGAGATCCTCGGCCTCGGCCAGCCCGCCTGATCCACCCGCTCGGGTGACACGCCGCCTGCCGTCTCACGGCGGGCGGCGCTGGCATGAATTCGATACCAGGAGGGGAAGCGCATGAACACGACAGTCGACGAGCGCACGCCTGACCATGACGAGATCGTCCGCGTGGTGCAGGGCTATGTGGAGGGCTTTCAGGGCCGTCGGGACAGGCTCGAAGAGGCCTTCCACGAGGACGCCTGGATCCTGGCGGTGGACGCCGAGGGCGGCTTCAGCAAGGACCTGATCAGCGATCGCTTCGCGCGCTGGGCGGCCAGCCACCGGCAGGTGCGCGGTCGCGTCATCCAGGTGACCCAGGCCGGCGAGGTGGCCAGCGTGCTGCTGGGCTTCGACAATACCGAGAACCTGGCGGACTCCTGGGTGGACGTGCTGGCGCTGCTCAAGCTCGACGGCCGCTGGCAGATCACCCACAAGAGCGCCGTGCACAGCACCCGGGCGGACTGGGCGAAGCCCTGAACTGACCTGTTGGCCTCGGCGTGGGTCGGCCTCGAACGGACCGCCGAGGCCATCGTGCGTTTCCCTTAGGAAAAACGTTTCAGGGCGCGTGACCCTGGGTTGAGCCTTGCCCTTCAAGATCCCTGTCTGCTTCCCGCCTCTTCCTGCCACCTGCCCTCGTTGGCAGGGCTGCCATGATGGCGAACTGTCACGTCGAGCGACTCGAGAAGACGCCCGCGGCCTGCGTTACTGGGGTTTGCCTGCGGTTATCTGGCCTCGCGACGGTGGAGGAATCTAGAGTTTCCTTAGGCGCCTATTGTTTCCTATAAGAAACTTGGTCTAGTCTGGTGCCACCCGGGCGCATTCGGCGCGCCGATATCCTGACGGCGGCCCCGACCCGACACCCATGACCCGCGAATAGTGGAGGCAGCTGCCATGAGCCAACCGAAACGTACCCCCCTGTATGACCTTCACGTCGAGCTGGGCGCCAGGATGGTGCCCTTCGCCGGCTTTGAGATGCCGGTGCAGTTCCCGCTGGGCGTGAAGAAGGAGCACGAGCACACCCGCCAGGCCTGCGGCCTGTTCGATGTCTCCCACATGGGGCAGCTGCTGCTGCGGGGTCCTTCGCCCGCCGAGGCTCTGGAGACCCTGGTGCCGGCGGATATCGTCGGCCTGCCCGAGGGCATGCAGCGCTATGCGCTGTTCACAGATGAGACGGGCGGCATCCTCGACGACCTGATGGTGGTCAACGCCGGCGACCACCTCTACCTGGTGGTCAACGCCGCCTGCCGGGATCAGGACATCGCCCACCTGCGCGACCACCTGCCCGAGGGCCATGAGATCGAGGAGCTGGATCGTGGCCTGCTGGCTCTCCAGGGCCCCCTAGCCGCCGAGGTGATGGCCCGGCTGTGTCCCGAGGCCTGCGAGATGGTCTTCATGCAGCACGGCCGCTTCGAGATCGACGGTATTCCGGTCTGGGTCAGCCGCAGCGGCTACACCGGCGAGGATGGCTTCGAGATCTCGGTGGACGCCGGGCAGACCGAGGCGCTGGCCCGCCGGCTGCTGGCCGAGCCGGAGGTCGAGGCGATCGGCCTGGGCGCCCGCGACTCCCTGCGCCTGGAGGCGGGGCTCTGCCTCTATGGCCATGACATCGATACCACGACCCTGCCGGTGGAGGCCGGGCTGATCTGGGCCATCGGCAAGCCGCGCCGCCCGGGCGGCGAGCGTGCCGGGGGCTTTCCCGGCGCCGAGCCGATCCTGCACCAGGTGGCGGAGAAGGATCACACCCGCAGGCGCGTCGGCCTGCTGGGCGAGGGGCGTGCCCCGGTGCGCGAGGGCGCCGAGCTGTTCGACGCCGAGGATAACGGCATCGGCGTGGTCACTTCCGGCGGCTTCGGCCCCAGCGTGGGCAAGCCGGTGGCCATGGGCTACGTGACCATCGCCAATGCCGAGGTGGGCACCACCGTCTACGCCGAGGTGCGCGGCAAGCGCCTGCCGATGACCGTCAGCAAAATGCCCTTCGTCACGCCGGGCTACTACCGCGGCAAGTGACGCCGGCTATGCTGTCAGGGCAGGCGGGCCACATGGCGGTCGGCCCGCCTTGCTCGGTCAATAGCGGCTTGATTCACAACATCCGGGCAGCCCGGGGTGGTGCAACATGGCAATCAGCGTCTTCGACCTGTTCAAGATCGGTATCGGGCCGTCGAGCTCGCATACCGTGGGCCCCATGCGGGCCGCCTGCGATTTCGTCGGCGAGCTGCAGGCGGATGACCTGCTGACGCGCGTGGCGCGCGTCGAGGTCCAGCTGTTCGGTTCGCTCTCCGCCACCGGCCGGGGCCACGGCACCGACCGGGCGGTGGTCTTGGGGCTGATGGGCGAGCGGCCGGACCGCATCGACCCGGATATCATCGCGCCCTGCATCGAGGAGGTCGTCGAGTCGGAGACGCTGCGCCTGGATAGCCGGCACAGCGTGCCCTTCCGGTGGGCCCGCGACCTGCAGTTCCTCGACGAGAACCTGCCCCACCACCCCAATGCCATGCGGCTGATCGCCCATGGCCACGGCGGGGAGCTCCATCGCAACACCTACTACTCGGTGGGCGGCGGCTTCGTCATCGACGAGGCCCAGGCCGAGCGGGGCGAGCTCGACGCCGACACCGCCGAGCTGCCCTACGAGTTCCAGACCGCCGAGGAGCTGCTGCGGCTGTGCCGCGAGCACGGCCTGCGCATCAGCGAGCTGATGCTGGAGAACGAGAAGGCCTGGCGCAGCGAGGCCGAGATCCGCCAGGGCCTCGGCGAGATCTGGAACGCCATGCAGGCCTGTGTCAGCAAGGGGATGGAAGCCGAGGGCGTGCTGCCCGGCGGGCTCAACGTCAAGCGACGCGCCAGGGCCCTCTACCGGTGCATGCTGGCCAGCCAGGACGATCATTCGCTGATCGCCTCGACCATGTCGGCCATGGACTGGGTCAACCTCTATGCGCTCGCCGTGAACGAGGAGAACGCCGCCGGCGGGCGCATGGTCACCGCCCCCACCAACGGTGCGGCGGGGATCATCCCGGCGGTGCTGCACTACTACATGCAGTTCCGCAAGGGCGCGGGCGAGCGCGACGTGGTGGACTTCCTGCTGGCCGCCGGCGCGGTGGGCATCCTGTGCAAGAAGAACGCCTCGATCTCCGGCGCCGAGGTGGGTTGCCAGGGCGAGGTGGGCTCCGCCTGCGCCATGGCCGCGGCCGGGCTCACCGAGGTGATGGGCGGCACCATCGACCAGGTGGAGAACGCCGCCGAGATCGGCCTGGAGCACAACCTGGGGCTGACCTGCGACCCGGTGGGTGGCCTGGTGCAGGTGCCCTGCATCGAGCGCAACGCCATCGCCTCGGTGAAGGCGATCAACGCCGCCCAGATGGCGCTGCGCGGTGACGGCCAGCACTTCATCTCCCTGGACAAGGTGATCCGCACCATGCGCGACACCGGTGCCGACATGCAGTCGAAGTACAAGGAGACCTCGAAGGGAGGACTCGCCGTCAACGCCATCGAGTGCTGATACCACTTCCTAGGGATAGCGCCCGCTGCGGCGGTTCTCCACCAGTACCTCGAGGATGGCGTTGGCTTCCTGCATGATCGGCGTGGGCTTCTCGCCGCGGCGGCGGCTGCAGATCACCGGGGAGGTGAGCGAGCGGTCCGCCAGGTAGATATAGCTGATGCCATCGCGGCGCAGCCGGCGCACCTGTTCCGGCACCAGGGTGATGCCGATCTCCGAAGCCACCAGGCTCAGCGCCGTCTGCAGCTCGTTGGCCTCCTGAACCACCTCCACCTTGAGCCCCTGGCGCCGGAACATGCCCAGCATGATATCGGCCATGCTGGGGCGGGGCTTGGCGGGGAAGAGGATCAGCGGGTAGCGGGCGAGTTCGGCCAGGGTGGGCGTGGTGCCTTCCAGGGGGTGGCCGCAGGGCACCGCGGCCATGATCGGCTCGTCGAACAGCACCTCCTGCTCCACCTCCGGGTCGTCGATCCGGAGCCGCCCGAAGCCCATGTCGATGCGTCCCGCCTTGAGGGCCTGGATCTGCTGCACCGTGGTCAGCTCGGCCAGGCCAAGCTCGACATTATCCTTTTGTCGCAGATCGCGCACCAGCAGCGGCAGCTGCCCGTAGAACACCGATGCCACGAAGCCGATGCCGAACATGACGCGCTTGCTGCGGGCCATGCGGCGGGTGGACTCCAGGGTGGCGTCCACCTTCTCGAGGATCTGCAGGGCGTGCTGCTGGAAGAACTTGCCGGTGGCCGTCAGGCGCAGGCCGCGCGGTCCCCGTTCGAACAGCTCGGCCCCCACTTCCTGCTCCAACTGCTTGATCTGCCTGGACAAGGGCGGCTGTGACATGTGCAGTCGCTCGGCCGCACAGGTGAGATTGAGCTCCTCCGCGACCACGCAGAAGTACCTCAGATGGCGCAGCTCCATGATACCTCCTGGGTATGGCGGGGCACCCAAACAATATTGGTTCCGTCTTCCCGCTGCAATCAGACTGCCATGCAATCACCTTACTGCCCGCATCGGGAGCCCTCATGAGCGCCACTATCCAGTCCATCGAGACGCTGCTGGTCGACCTGCCGACCATCCGTCCCCACAAGCTCTCCATGACCACCATGGCCTGCCAGACCCTGGTCATCGTGCGCATGCGCCACAGCGATGGCATCGAGGGCCTGGGGGAGGGCACCACCATCGGCGGCCTGGCCTACGGCCCGGAGAGCCCCGAGAGCATCAAGCGCAACATCGACACCTACCTGGCGCCGCTGCTGATCGGCCAGCCCTCCGGCAACGTCAACGCCCTGCGTGCCCGGCTCGAGCGCCATGCCCGCGGCAACATGATCGCCAAGTCGGCACTGGAGACCGCGCTGCTCGACGCCCAGGGCAAGCGCCTGGGCCTCTCCGTGGCCGAGCTGCTGGGCGGCGCCCGCCAGACCCACCTGCCGGTGCTCTGGACCCTGGCCAGCGGCGATACCGCCAAGGACATCGACGAGGCCCTGCTGCGTCTCGAGCAGCGGCGCCACGGCGACTTCAAGCTGAAGATCGGTGCCAACCCGGTGAAGCACGACGTGCGCCACGTGGCCGCCATCAAGGAGGCCCTGGGCGATCGCGCCGGGGTGCGCGTCGACGTCAACCAGGCCTGGGACGAGTCCACCGCGGTCTACGGCATCCAGGCCCTGCAGGACGCCGGCATCGAGCTGATCGAACAGGCCATTCCCGCCCGCGAGCATGCCGGCCTGACCCGTCTGGCCGACCGCTTCAACGTGCCGATGCTGGCCGACGAGGCGGTGCAGGACGCCCGCGACGGCCTCGACCTGGCCCGCGGCGGCTTCAGCGGCGCCTTCGCGCTGAAGATCGCCAAGTCCGGCGGCATCAACGGCGTGCTGGAGCTGGCCCACGTGGCCCAGGCCGCGGGCATTGGCCTCTACGGCGGCACCCTGCTGGAGGGCACCATCGGCACCGCCGCCTCCCTGCACGCCTGGGCGACCCTGCCCGAGATGGCCTGGGGCACCGAGATGTTCGGCCCGCTGCTGCTCAAGGACGACATCGTCGTCGAGCCGCTCGACTACCGCGAGTTCGGCGTGGACCTGCCGGCCGGCCCGGGCCTCGGCATCTCCCTCGACGAAGACAAGCTGGCGCACTACGCGCGCAAGTAAGCCCACGACACGACAACCGGAGGATCGAGCCATGCTGTTTCAGGTGGAAATGACCGTCAAGCTGCCCCCGTCCATGCCGGCCGAGCAGGCCGCCGAGATCAAGGCCACCGAGAAGGCCTACGCCCAGGAGCTGCAGCGCGCCGGCAAGTGGCGCCACCTGTGGCGCGTGGCCGGCAGCTACGCCAACGTCAGCATCTTCGACGTCGAGGACAACGCCGAGCTGCAGGAGATCATCTCCAACCTGCCCCTCTTCCCCTACATGGAGATCAGCGTCAAGCCGCTGTGTCGCCACCCGTCCTCCATCCGCGAGGACGACTCCTGAGTCACGGACGAATCACGCCAGCCCCGCCCCGGCGGAAGCAAAGAGATAACGCAGAGGATACCCACCATGACCGTGAAGATTTTCGATACCCCCGACGTCCAGGATTTCCTGAAGACCGTCGCCGGCTTCGACCAGGAAGGTGGCAACGAGCGCAGCAAGCAGATCATGCACCGCCTGCTCTCCGACCTGTTCAAGCTGATCGACGACTTCGACGTCACCCCCGAGGAGTACTGGTCCGCCGTCAGCATGCTCAACGCCCTGGGCGGCCAGACCCAGTTCGGCCTGCTCTCGCCGGGCCTGGGCTTCGACCACTACCTGGACATGCGCCAGGACGCCATCGACGCCGAGGCCAAGCGCGTCGGCGGCACCCCGCGCACCATCGAGGGCCCGCTGTATGTCGCCGGCGCCCCGGAAGCCGAGGGCTTCGCGCGCATGGACGACGGGAAGGACCCGGATGGCGAGACCATGTGGTTGACCGGCCAGGTGCGTGACGTCGACGGCACCCCGATCGCCGGCGCCAAGGTCGAGATCTGGCACGCCAACTCCAAGGGCGGCTACTCCTTCTTCGACCCGACCCAGTCCGAGTACAACCTGCGTCGCACCATCTTTACCGACGCGGAAGGCCGCTACACCGCGCGCAGCATCATCCCGTCCGGCTACGGCGTGCCGGAAGGCGCCCCCACCGACGTGGTGCTGAAGTCCCTGGGCCGCCACGGCGAGCGTCCGGCGCACATCCACTACTTCATCTCCGCGCCGGGCCACCAGCACCTGACCACCCAGATCAACCTGGCGGGCGACCCCTACACCTTCGATGACTTCGCCTTCGCCACCCGCGAGGAGCTGGTGGTGCCGGCCGAGCGCATCGAGGCCCAGGACGTGATCGCCCAGCGCGAGCTGGACGGCCCCTTCTCCGAGGTGGTGTTCGACATCGAGCTGGCCAGGACCGACGTGGCCGAGCTGCAGACCCGCCACGCCCGTCCGCGCGCCAAGGAAGACGAGCAGGACCAGCACAGCCAGCTGGCCGGCACCGCCAAGGTCTGAGGCCCGGCCCTGACCCCGCGTCGGCCACCGGCCGACGCCCCCCGGATTCTCACAATGCACGTCTCGCCATGGCGGCCTCGCCGCCATGGGTAGGGGGAGCCTTGGCTCCCGCCAGGACGAGAGGTGCCTGACCCAGACAGCGTCTCTCACGAGACCCAGGAGTCCCGATCATGACCAGCAAGCTTGATCAACTCGAAGCGCGCGTGCGCGGTGCCGTCGTCGACGACGCCGAGGCCGGCATCTTCCGCTGCCACCGCAGCATGTTCACCGACCCGGCCTTCTTCGAGCTCGAGATGAAGCACGTCTTCGAAGGCAACTGGCTGTTCCTGGCTCACGAGAGCCAGATTGCCGAGCCGGGCGACTACATGACCGTCACCATGGGCCGTCAGCCGGTGGTCATCACCCGCGACAAGGCCGGCGAGCTGCACGCCCTGATCAACGCCTGTGCCCACCGCGGCGCCACCCTGTGCCGCCGCAAGCGCGGCAACAAGGGCACCTTCACCTGCCCCTTCCACGGCTGGACCTTCAAGAACGACGGCAAGCTGCTCAAGGCCAAGAACGAGAAGACCGGCGCCTACCCGGACGGCTTCAAGCAGGAGGGCTCCCATGACCTGACCCGCGTGCCGCGCTTCGAGAGCTACAAGGGCTTCCTGTTCGGCAGCCTGAACGAGGACGTCAAGCCGCTGGACGAGTACCTGGGCGAAACGAAGAAGATCATCGACAACATCGTCGACCAGGCCCCGGAAGGGCTGGAAGTGCTGCGCGGCACCTCCTCCTACACCTTCAAGGGCAACTGGAAGCTGCAGGCCGAGAACGGCGCCGACGGCTATCACGTCAGCACCGTGCACTGGAACTACGCCTCCACCATGGACCGCCGCAACTACGACGCCGGCGGCACCAAGGCGGTGGACGCCGACGGTTGGTCGAAGAGCCAGGGCGGCTTCTACTCCTATGAGAACGGCCACATGCTGCTGTGGACCCGCCTGCTCAACCCCGAGGTGCGTCCGGTCTACCAGAACCGCGAGTGGATCGAGGAGCAGTTCGGCGCGGCGCGGGCCGACTCCATCGTCAACCAGACCCGTAACCTCTGCCTCTACCCCAACGTCTACCTGATGGACCAGTTCTCCACGCAGATTCGCGTGCTGCGCCCGATCAGCGTCGACGAGACCGAGGTGACCATCTACTGCTTCGCGCCGAAGGGCGAGTCCGCCGAGAACCGTCGCGTGCGCATCCGCCAGTACGAGGACTTCTTCAACGTCTCCGGCATGGGCACCCCGGACGACCTCGAGGAGTTCCGCGGTTGCCAGACCGGCTACGAAGGGTCGCTGGCCGAGTGGAACGACCTCTCCCGCGGGGCCAAGCAGTGGATCGAAGGCGCCGACGACAACGCCAAGGCGATCGACATGCAGCCGCTGCTGAGCGGCGCCTCGCCGGAAGACGAAGGCCTCTACGTGCTGCATCACAAGCACTGGGTCGAGGAGATGCTGCGCGCCATCGACAAGGAACGCAGCCAGTTTATCGCCACCCAGAGCGCCTGAGTCAGGCCTTACCGAGAAGGGGAGAGACACCATGAGCCTTAGCTACCACGAGATCCAGGCCTTCCTGTACCGCGAGGCGCGCCTGCTCGACGACCGTGAGTGGGACGAGTGGCTGACCTGCTACAGCAAGGACGTCGAGTTCTGGATGCCGGCGTGGGACGACGACGACCAGCTGACCCGCGACCCGCACAGCGAGATCTCGCTGATCTACTACCCGAGCCGCGAGGGTCTGGAGGACCGGGTCTACCGGATCAAGACCGAGCGCAGCGGGGCGAGCACGCCGGAGCCGCGCACCACCCACCAGATCACCAACCTCGAGGTGCTCAAGGAGGAGGGCGGCAAGGTGGAGCTGCGCTTCAACTGGCAGACCCTGAACCACCGCTACAAGGAGACCCAGACCTTCTTCGGGAGCTCCTTCTACACCCTGGACGTGTCGGGCGAGAGCCCGCTGATCACCCGCAAGGTAGTGCAACTCAACAACGACTATATCCACCAGGTCATCGATATCTACCACATCTGATAGACGAAGACCCGGTGTCGGAGGAGAACGACCATGAGCTACACCATTGCCCTCAACTTCGAGGACGGCGTCACCCGCTTCATCGGCTGCAAGGAAGGTGAAACGGTTCTCGATGCTGCCTACCGCCAGAAGGTCAACCTGCCGATGGACTGCTCCGACGGCGTCTGTGGCACCTGCAAGGGCCATTGCGAGCAGGGCGAGTTCGACATGGGCGACGAGTACATCGAGGAGGCGCTCTCCGACGAGGAGGCCGCCGACGGCATGGTGCTGACCTGCCAGATGGTGCCGTCCTCCGACTGCGTCATCCAGGTCCCCGTTGCCTCCACCCTGTGCAAGACCGAGGTGGGCAAGGTCGAGGGCACGGTCGCCGCGGTCGAGCAGCTCTCCGAGGACAGCATCGAGCTGGTGGTGGACCTGGATGACGGCGCCGAGATCACCTTCCTGCCCGGCCAGTATGTGCATATCGACGTGCCGGGCACCGAGGCGCATCGCTCCTACTCGTTCAGCTCCCTGCCGGGTGAGAAGCGGGCCACCTTCCTGATCCGCAACATCCCCAACGGGGTGATGAGCGGCTATCTCGGCGAGCGCGCCGCGGCAGGCGATCGCCTTACCCTGACCGGCCCGCTGGGCAGCTTCTACATCCGCGAGGTGACTCGTCCGGTGCTGATGCTGGCTGGCGGCACGGGCCTCGCGCCCTTCCTCTCCATGCTCTCCCAGCTGGTGGAGAAGGGCTGCGAGGCGCCGATCCACCTGATCTACGGCGTCAACAAGGACGACCACCTGGTCAAGGTGGACGCCCTGGACGAGTTCGCGGCCAAGCTGCCCAACTTCACCTACGCCACCGTGGTGGTGGACGAGGCCAGTGAGCATCCGCGCAAGGGCTACGTGACCCACCACATGGACGCCGAGGTGATGCACGACGGCGACGTCGACGTCTACCTGTGCGGCCCGCCTCCCATGGTCGACGCGGTGCTCAAGCACTTCGACGCCCAGGGCATCGTGCCGCAGAGCTTCCACTACGAGAAGTTCACACCCAACCAGGTGGGGGAGGCCGCATGAGCCGGAACCGCTTCGAAGGCCCTCGTTTTCAGGACCGGGTGATGGTCATCACCGGGGCCGCACAGGGCATCGGCAAGCGGGTCGCCGAGCGCGCCGGTGCCGAGGGCGCCCGCCTGGCTCTGGTGGACCGCGCCGACCTGATCCATGAGGTGGTCGCCGAGCTGGCGGCGCAGGGCGTGGACGCCATCGCGCTGCAGGCCGACCTGGAGACCTGGGACGGTGCCGCCGAGGTGATGGCGAAGAGCGTCGAGCACTTCGGCCGCATCGACATCCTGATCAACAACGTGGGCGGGGCGATCAACTTCAAGCCGTTCACCGAGTTCACCGAGAGCGAGATCGCCGCCGAGGTCACCCGCTCGCTGATGCCGACGCTGTGGTGCTGCCGCGCCGTGCTGCCCACCCTGGTGGCCCAGGGCGGTGGCGTCATCGTCAACGTCTCCTCGGTGGCCACCCGCGGCATCCACCGGATCCCCTATTCGGCGGCCAAGGGCGGCGTCAATGCGCTGACCGAGTCCCTGGCCTTCGAGTATGCCGAGCACGGCATCCGCGTGGCGGCCGCCGGTATCGGGGGCACCGAGGCGCCGCCGCGGAAGATCTCCCGCGGCACGCCCGAGCCCGATAACGAGACGGAGAAGGCCTGGTTCCAGGCGCATATCGACCAGACCAAGCAGAGCTGCCTGATGAAGCGCTACGGCACCCTGGACGAGATGGCCGCGCCGATCCTGTTCCTGGCCTCGGACGAGGCCAGCTACATCACCGGTAGCGTGCTGCCGGTGGGTGGCGGCGACCAGGGCTAGTCCGCGCTGCGCCGGTTCGGAAGGCTCCGGGCCGGCGCATCTCGTTGCCAGCCACCGACACAATACCAACGACAACATCACCCCCCTGGAGCTCACCGTGAAGCATATCGAGAAGGGCGTGAGCCTGCGGCACGCGCCAAAAGACTTCCTTCGCGACCTCAACGTCGACAACGCCAGTACTGGCCTGGTCGCGGGTATCCTGGGGCTCAGCGTCGGCGTCGTGCACATCAGTGCCGGCACCGCCGCCGGGCTCGACTCCTCCTTCATCATGATCTGGGTCATCAGCTACCTGATGATCAACGGCCTGTTCGGCATCTTCATGCCGGCCTACTACCGGCTGCCGATGCCCATGGCCAACTCCATCCCCGGCGCGCTGATGTTCGCCGCGGTGATCCCCGTGGTGGGCCTGGAGGCGGCGCTGGGGGCGACCCTGATCGCCGGGGCCATCTCGCTGGTGGCGGGGCTATCGGGCGTCATGGGCATCGTCATGCGCCTGATGCCCATGCCCATCGTCATGGGCATGGTGGCCGGCATGCTGCTCAGCTTCGGCCTCAACATGGTGCGCCCGCTGGAGAATGCCATCGTGCCGGCGACCGTCATGATCCTGGCCTTCTTCCTCTCGGCCCGGCTGCTGCGCAAGGTGCCGCCACTGATCGTCTCCATGCTGGCCGGGGTCATCTACCTGATGGCCACCGGGGTGGACCTCTCGGGCGTCCAGGCCACCATCCGCTTCCCCGAGTTCATCATGCCCCAGTTCACCCTGAACGCCTTCCTGGCCTATGGCCTGCCGCTGGCGATCATCCTGGTGGGCATGGAGACCCCGGCCGGCGTCGGCCTGATCAAGGGCATGGGCTACAAGGAGGTGCCGGCCAACGGCATCACCGCCGTGGGCGGCATCGGCACCATGGTCTCGGCCTTCTTCAACCTGCACAGCACCTGTATCGCCGCGCCCATGACCGGCATCTGCTCCTCGCCCGAGGCGGGCACCCATGAGAAGCGCTGGGTCGCCGCGGTGGTGGCCGGCGCCATCTTCGTGGTGGCGGCCCCCTTCTACGGCTACGTGGTGAGTCTGCTGGAGGCCACGCCGCGCTACTTCATCGCCATCATCGCCGGCCTGGCCCTGATGCGGGTGATCACCTCTGCCATGGCCATCGCCTTCTCCGGCAGGAAGCACGAGATGGGCGCGCTGTTCGCCTTCCTGATCGCCGCCTCGGGCATCCAGATCCTGGATATCGGCGCCACCTTCTGGGCCCTGGTGCTGGGGGTGGTGGTCTCGATGATCTTCGAGACCAAGGACTTCGAGTTCGCCAGCAACGCCCATCCCCTTAAGAAGCAGCCGGCCGACTGAGCCGGCCAGCGGCTGTCAATCGATCCTCCTTGGCCCGTATCCGCTTCGGCGATACGGGCCCTTTTTGCTTGCCTGGTGGCTGGGCCTCGTATCAACGCCGGCGGCGCTCGAGACGTCGCTTCCGACACCTTGAAACCGGGTCGACCGTACCTATCTTGCAGATCATGGGGCCCTGTCGGCCTCGCGCCGCTCGGCCCCGTCCCGTCATCTGGCTGTTGAAGCGAAGGAGGTGTTCGATATGTTCGGAGATCTCAGGGGCCTGGATCCGGCCCGCGCCCAGGGCATGGAGTGGGTTCGCCAACTGTTCGACGAGATGTTCCCCGGAGGCGGAGCGGCCGATATCCGCTCGGTGCCGTCCGGCAGCTTCCCGCCGATCAACGTCGGGCGCACCGACGAGGCGGTGCGCGTCTACGTCTTCGTGCCGGGGCTCGGGGCCGAGGACCTGGAGGTGAGCCTGCAGGACAACGTGCTAACCGTGGCCGGTCGCCGTGAGGCGCCCACGGGCGATGAAGCGCGCACGCGCTTCCGCCAGGAGCGCTTCCATGGCGACTTCCGGCGAGCGGTGGCGCTGCCTGAGGGGCTCGACATCGATCGGGCCGAAGCGCGTTTCCGGGACGGCGTGTGCGAGATCGTGCTGCCCAAGCGCGATGAGCTCAAGCCGCGGCGCATCGAGGTGCAAGCGGCCTGAGTCCGCCCCGCGAGTACCGCGTTTCGAGACCGAAGGAGGTGAGAAAGATGAACGAGATCACCCGTCAGGACGCCGACTTCCCCCGCTCTGCCGGGGAGAAGCGCCGGGAGGAGACGCTGCTGCCGGCGGTGGATATCCACGAGGAGAACGATGCCGTGCACATCATCGCCGACATTCCCGGCGTGACCCGCGACTCGCTGGCCATCGAGGTGGACAACGGCGTGCTCATCCTGGAAGGCGAGGTGGCGATCCCGATGCCCGAAGGGCTGAGCCCGCTCTACGCCGAGGTGCGCGCCCAGCGCTACGCGAGGCGCTTCACCCTCAGCCACGAGATCGACAGCGAGGCGATCAGCGCACGGATCGACAGTGGCGTCGTCCACCTGACGCTGCCGCGGCGCGACACGCACCGCCGGCGGCGCATCGAGGTGCAGGCGGCCTGAGCAGTGCTCGGCCACAACGCAAGGGGGCGCGGCCGGCTGGCCGCGCCCCCCTCTTGCCTACTGCCTCTTGTCTCAGGGGGTGATCAGCGGGCAGCGGCTCTTCTCCAGGGACTGGAAGGCCAGCTCCCCGGGAATGGTGCGCAGCACGCGGTAGAGGTCCCACTCGCCCTCGGACTCCTCGGGCGACTTCACCTCCACCAGGTACATGTCGTGGACCATGCGACCATCCTCGCGGATTACGCCGTTGGTGGTGAAGATGTCATTGACCGGGTTCTCGCCCATCCAGGCACGCACGGTGCCGGCGTCATCGCTGCCGGTGGCCTCGATGGCGTTGAGGTAGTGCAGGGTGCTGGAGTAGACGCCGGCCTGCACCATGGTGGGCATGCTGCCCATGCGCTCGTAGTAGCGCTGGGCCCACTCCCGCGCCTCGTCGTTCATGTCCCAGTACCAGCCGGTGGTCAGCTGCATGCCCTGGGTGGTCTCGAGCCCGAGGGCGTGGATGTCGTTGAGGAAGACCATCAGTCCGGCCAGCGTCTGGCCGGACTCCACCAGCCCGAACTGGCCCGCGGTGCTGATGGCATTGACGGTGTCCGCGCCGGCGTTGGCCAGGCCGACGATCTGCGCCCCGGAGCCCTGGGCCTGCAGGACGAACGAGGAGAAGTCGTTGCTGTTGAGCGGGTGGCGCACCGTGCCGACCACCTCGCCGCCCATCTCGGTGACCACGTTGGAGACTTCCTCCTCCAGGGAGTGGCCGAAGGCGTAGTCGGCGGAGATGATGAACCAGCGCTCGCCGCCTTCGTCGACGATGGCTCGCGCCGTGCCGTTAGACATGGCGTGGGTGTCGTAGACCCACTGGATATGGTTGGGGCTGCAGTGCTCGTTGGTGATGCCGAGCGCGGCGGCGCCGGAGACCATGGCGATGCGGTCATGGTCGGCGAGCAGGCGGGTGGCGGCGATGGTCACCGAGGAGGCCACCAGGCCGCCGACCATATCGACGTCGCGCTGGTCGATCCACTCGCGCACCGTGTTGGCGCCCACGTCGGCGCTGTTACGGTCGTCGGCACTGAATACTTCGATGGGGGCGCCGTGGATCGAGCCGCCGTGCTCCTCGATGGCCATGCGCATGGCCTCAAGGCCGCCGGGGCCGGCCAGGTCGCGATAGGGGCCCGACATGTCGGCCAGGTAGCCGAGGCGAATGGCGCCGTCGGAGATCTCGGCCTGGGCGCTGCCGACACCGGCCAGCAGGGCGGCGCCGAGGGTCAGGGCGGTGGTCTTGAGCATGGGGTGACGTTGTCTGGACATGAGTTCTCCCTTGCCTCACCGGAAGCGGCGAGGCCGTTGTTGTTGTGACTCGGGGTGTTGAGGAATTAGCCGGCAGGCGCCGGCTGAGCGGTCAGGTGTCGATGGTGCCCTCGGTTGAGGGAATTTCCTCCTGGGATGTGATGGGTTGGATGGCCTCCAGGTCCTTCTGGAGCTTGTTGAGGTAGTGCAGCAGGCTGACCGTCTCGTCGAAGCCCAGGCTCTTGAGGCCCTGGGCGTAGAAGTCATGGATCTGCGGCTGCAGGCTCTCCCAGTAGGCGCGCCCCTGGTCGGTAAGCAGGATCAGCCGGGCGCGGCCGTCGTCGGGGTGGGGGATGCGCTGCACGTGGCCTTCCCGCTCGAGCCGCTTGAGCACGCCGTCCAGGCTCTGGCGGCTGACGATCAGGTACTCGACCAGGTCGTTGAAGGCGATGCCCCCCTCGTAGCCGCGGCGTGAGAGCGCCCCCAGCACCGCCCACTGCACCGTGGTCAGTCCCACGGCGCTCACCGTCTGCTTCTGCAGGATGTTGCTTGCCTGGAAGAGGCGGAAGAACAGGCGGTTGGCGACGCTTCTGTCGTCCTGGGCAGCCATGGGTAGCACTCCTTTGTCGGAAAGCGGCGGCGCCGGGTGGTGGGCGGAGCCCCAGGCCCCGACGATGGCATTCACCGGGGTACCGACTGGCGCGCAATGATGTTCTTCATGATCTGGGCGGTGCCGTCGCCGATCTGCAGCCCCAGCACGTCGCGCATGCGCTGCGAGAAGGGCAGGTCCTCGCCCCAGCCGGTGTGGCCGTGGGCCAGCATGCACTGCTTGATCACGTCGAAGGCGAGCTTGGGGCCCCACCACTTGTTCATGGCCGCCTCGGCCGTGTGGGGCAGGTCGTTGTCCTTCAGCCACAGGGCGTAGTAGCACTGCAGGCGAGCGGCCTGGACGTAGGTCTGGTACTCGGCCAGCGGGTGGGTCAGCCCCTGGAACGCTGCCAGCGGCTGGCCGAAGGCCTCGCGCTCGGTGAGCCACTGCCAGGTCTCGTCCAGCGACTGCTGGGCCACCGCCAGGCACTGCAGGCCGATCAGCGCGCGGCTGTAGTCGAAACCCTGCATCACCTGCTTGAAGCCCTGGCCCTCCTCGCCAAGCATGTGATCGGCGGGCACGGCCACATTGTCGAAGAAAATCGAGCCGCGGCCAATGGCGCGCTGGCCGGAATCCTCGAAACGGCTGGTGGTGATGCCGGGGAGGTCCATGGGCACCAGGAAGGCGCTGATGCCGCTGGCGCGCTGCTCCTGGGTGCCGGTGCGGGCGAAGACCACTGCCACGTCGGCCTGGTCGGCCATGGAGATGGAGGTCTTCTCGCCGTTGAGCACGAAGTGGTCGCCCTCGCGGGTGGCCTTCAGCTTAAGGTTGGCGGCGTCACTGCCGCCGTGGGGCTCGGTCAGGGCGATGCAGCAGATCTTCTTGCCGGAGGTGATGCCGGCGAGCCACTCCCGGGCCAGCTCGGGGCGCGCATGCTGGGCGATGATCTGGCCGTTCAGCGAGGCGAGCAGCGGCAGGTAGCCGACGTTGAAGTCGCCGCGGGCGATCTCCTCGATGATCACGCCGCTGGTCACGCAGTCCAGGCCGCTGCCGCCATACTCCTCGGGCAGTTCGCCGCCCAGGCAGCCCATCTCGCCGAGCATCTCGACGATCTCGCGCTCGATGAGCGCCTCTTCCTCGCGCTGGCGGTAGCGGGGGGCCAGCATGTCGGCGGACAGCTTGGCCACGCTCTCGCGAATGGCGTCCTGTTGTTCGGTAAAGGCAAAGTTCATGGCCGTCTCCATCCTCTCTGGGGGAGGCCGCCGGCCCGCTGGGGCGGCGGCGCCTATCGTCAGTGCTGAACCTGCATCAGCGGTTGTAATACTTGCGGAGCTAGAACTTTCGAAAATCCGGCTTGCGCTTCTCCTTGAAGGCCGCGACCCCTTCCTTCGACTCCTCGGTGTCGTAGTAGAGGCTCAGCGCCTGCATGCCCAGGCCGCCGATGCCGGCGATGTTCTCGCTGTCGGCATTGAAGGAGCGCTTGGCGATGGAGAGGGCGGTGGGGCTCTTCTCGAGGATCTCGTCACACCACTTGCGGACCTCCTCGTCGAGCTGCTCGGGCGGCACCACGGCGTTGACCAGGCCCCACTCCAGCGCCTGCTGGGCGGTGTACTTGCGGCACAGGTACCAGATCTCGCGGGCGCGCTTCTCGCCGATGACGCGGGAGAGATAGGCGGTGCCGAAGCCGGGGTCCACGGAGCCCACCTTGGGGCCCACCTGGCCGAAGATGGCGGTCTCGGAGGCGATGGAGAGGTCGCACACCACGTGCAGCACATGGCCGCCGCCGATGGCGAAGCCGTTGACCCGGGCAATGACCGGCTTGGGCACCTGGCGGATCAGGGTCTGCAGCTCCTCCACCGGCAGGCCGATGATGCCGCGCCCGTCGTACTGCCCCTCGTGGGCGCCCTGGTCGCCGCCGGTACAGAACGCCTTGTCGCCGGCGCCGGTCAGCACGATCACGCCGATGGACTTGTCCCAGCCGGCGCGGTTGAAGGCGTCGAGCAGCTCCATGCAGGTCTGGCCGCGGAAGGCGTTGTAGCGGTCGGCGCGATTGATGGTGATGGTGGCCACCCCATCGGTGACGTCATAGAGGATATCTTCGTAGTTCATCGCTGAGCTCCTGGAATTCGCTGCGGGTAAAGGACGTGGGAGGCGCTTAGCCGGCCATGGTCAGGCCGCCGGAGACGCTGATCACCTGGCCGGTGATGAAGCTGGCCTCGTCGCTGGCGAGCAGGGTGATGATCCCGGGGTAGTCCTCGGGCTGGCCGATGCGGCGCATGGGCACGGCGTTGCGGAAGGCCTCGAGGAGCTTCTCCGGATCGCGGGCGGTATCGGCCACGTCCTTGAGCAGGGCGGTATCGGTGGGGCCGGGGCAGACCACGTTGAGGGTGACGTTCTTGCTGGCGAGCTCCCGGGCCAGCGTCTTGCTCAGGCCCAGCATGCCGGCCTTGCAGGCGGCGTAGACCGCCTCGCCGGAGGAGCCGACGCGGGCCGCGTCGGAGGCGATGTTGATCACCCGGCCGCCGCCGGCCTCGACCATCTTCGGCAGCACCACGTGGTGCATGTTGAGTGCCCCGGTCAGGTTGACGGCGATCAGCGACTCCCACATGGCCGGCTCGGTCTTGAGGAAGGGCATGAAGCGGTCGAAGCCGGCGTTGTTGACCAGCACGGTGGGGGTGCCGAGATCCTGCTCGATGCTCGCCACGGTGCTGACGATGGCGGCGTAGTCGGTGATGTCGGCGGCGTAGGCCCGGGCCGTGCCGCCGGCCTCGGTGATCAGCTCTACGGTGGCCTGGGCCGCGGCCTCATCGCGGTCGAGCACCGCCACCCTGGCGCCATGCTCGGCGAAGCGCTTGCACACGGCCTGGCCGATGCCGCCGCCGCCGCCGGTCACGATCACGGTTCTGTTCTCAAGTCCTTTCATGTCATCTCTCCGCTCGGGTAGTGGGGAATAGGGTTTCTGTTTCAGGCGCCCTGCAGGGGCTGCTCGCGAAGCTTGAATTTCTGGATCTTGCCGGAGGGGGTGCGCGGCAGTTCGTCGAGCACCTCCAGGAATTCCGGCTGGTACTGGCGGGTCACCTTGCGCTCGGTCAGGAAGGCGCAGATCTCCTCGAGGGTCAGCGACTCCTCGCCCTCCTTGAGGGTCACGTAGGCGCACAGCCGCTCGCCGAGGCGCTCGTCGGGCTTGCCCACCAGGGCCAGGGTCTGGATCTTCGGGTGCTGATAGAGGGTGTTCTCGATATCGACGATGGGAATGTTCTCGCCGCCGCGGATCACCACGTCCTTGGAGCGTCCGGTGATGCGCACATACCCCTGCTCGTCGAGGCGCGCCAGGTCGCCGGTGGGGAACCAGCCCTCGTCATCCACCCCGTAGAGCTCCGGCTGCTTGAAGTAGCCGACGAAGAGGCTGGCGCCGCGCATATAGAGCGGGCCCTCCTGGCCGGCGGGCAGGGGGTTGCCCTCCATGTCGGTGACCTTGAGCTCGATATGGGGCAGCGGCACGCCGTCGGTATGCACGGCACGCTCCGGGTCGTCTCCGGGCAGGGTGGTGGTCACCGCGCCGTTCTCGGTCATGCCCCAGGCGGAGAGGATGCGCGTCGGCAGGTTCTGGGCGGCCTTCTCCACCAGGGGGCTGGGGATCGGGGCGCCGGCACACAGGAAGAGCGTCAGCGACTGCAGGTCCGGGCCGTGCTCGATGGCCTGCTCGGCGATATCGGCCAGGAAAGGGGTCGAGCCGAGCATCAGGCTGGGCCGTTCGGCACGGATGATGGCCACGGCCTCTTCCGGCAGCCAGGTGTCCTGGAGCACCACGCTGGCCTTGAGATAGACGGGCAGCATCAGGCCATAGAGGAAGCCCAGCTGGTGGGCCAGCGGGGAGGGCATGAAGACGGTGTCCGTCGCGCCGAGTGCCAGGCGCTCGGCGAAGGGGCGGATATGGCTGAACAGGGTGTTGGAGGTGTGCATCACCCCCTTGGGCTTCCCGG
This sequence comes from Halomonas sp. 3H, assembly GCF_024206005.1. Classification (NCBI taxonomy): domain Bacteria; kingdom Pseudomonadati; phylum Pseudomonadota; class Gammaproteobacteria; order Oceanospirillales; family Halomonadaceae; genus Halomonas; species Halomonas sp. 3H. The sequence goes on along the minus strand of NZ_CP100360.1, from coordinate 3,480,797 downwards.
TGGTGCCGGAGGTGTAGAGGATCTGCACCACGTCGTCTCCCGACGGGCGACGCTCCCGGAACAGGGCGGCGGTATCGGTTTCGGTTTCCCAGGCGCGTTCCAGCAGCACCCGCTCGAAGCTGTCCTCCCCCTCGCTGCCGATCACCAGCACATGCGCCAGCTTGGGCAGCGAGCGCTTGAGTTCATGGGCCATGGCGCCGTGGTCGAACTTGCGGAAGGTCTGGGGTACCACCAGCACCTTGCTCTCGGCCATGCCCAGCATGAACTCGAGCTCATGCTCGCGGAAGATCGGCATCAGCGGGTTGAGCACGGCGCCGATGCGCACGCAGGCCAGATGCAGCGCGGTCATCTGCCACCAGTTGGGCAGCTGGCAGGAGACGATATCGCCCTTTCTTACCCCCAGCTCCGCCAGTCCCGCCGCGATGCGAGTGACCTTCTCGTTCAGCTCGCGGTAGCTCAGTTCCACGCGGCTGCCGTCTGCCATGCGGTAGGTGATGATGGCGGCCTTGTCCCCGGCGGAGGCCACCGCCTCGTCCAGATAGTCTGTAATGATCTTGTCATTCCAGGCACCTAGCTCGACCATGGATTTTCTGCGCTCGGGCGTCAGATTCGTATGGATTGGCATGCAAGCTCCTGAAAGTGAGTTGTTTTTGGTCATATTCTCGTTTGATAAAAAGGCGCCGCCATCGCCGGCCGCCTTGGGGAAAGTTAGGCTAGGATAAAAATTATGTCAATACATTGTCTTTTATTTTGAGGCTGGCTAGACTCGAGTCCAGATCGGGCCGGGTCCGGGCCGAGTGATGCGACAACACGCTGTCATGAATCGCGCCGGGGAGCCCTTCCGGCCACGGCACTCTGGAGGCATCCATGTACGAGAATCTGCGAGTCGAGCGCACGGGCGCCGTCGGTGTGATCACCCTCCACCGACCCGACGCCCACAACGCCCTGAACGGGGCGCTGATGCGCGAGCTGGGCGGCGCGCTGCGCGCCTTCGAACAGGACGACGCCATCGGCGCCATGGTCATCACCGGCGGGGAGCGGGTCTTCGCCGCCGGGGCCGACATCAAGGAGATCCAGTCGCTGACCTTCTCCGAGGCCTATCTCTCGGACCTCATCACCCGTGACTGGGAGGAGGTGACTCGCTGCCGCAAGCCGGTGATCGCCGCGGTGGCCGGGATGGCCCTGGGCGGCGGCTGCGAGCTGGCCATGATGTGCGACCTGATCATCGCCGCCGACACGGCCCGCTTCGGCCAGCCCGAGATCAAGGTGGGCACCCTGCCCGGCGCCGGCGGCACCCAGCGGCTGACCCGCGCCATCGGCAAGGCCAAGGCCATGGACCTGTGCCTGACCGGGCGCCTGATGGCGGCCGACGAGGCCGAGCGCAGCGGCCTGGTGAGCCGGGTGGTGCCGGCGGAGCGGCTGCTGGACGAGGCGATGACCGCGGCGGCCCAGATCGCCTCGATGTCCGCGGTGGCGGTGCGGCTCAACAAGGAGGCCGTCGAGCGGGCCCAGGAGACCACCCTGGCCGAGGGCGTGCGCTTCGAGCGCCGGCTGCTGCACGCCAGCTTCGCCACCGAGGACCAGAAGGAGGGCATGCAGGCCTTCATCGAGAAACGCCCGCCGGTCTGGCGGCATCGCTGAGCCCCCCTGGCTCGGCCGACAACAACCACCGGGAGAGAAAGCGCCATGTGCAACCCCGTCACCCTGACCCGACATGAGAGCTGCGGCCTGATCACGCTCTTCAGCCCGCCGGTGAATGCCCTGAGCCAGGCCGTCCGGTCGGGGCTCGTGGCAGCCCTGGCCGACGCCCTGGAGGACCCCCGGGTGGAGTGGATCCTGCTGCAGTCCGGTGGCCGTTGCTTCTCCGCCGGCGCCGATATCAAGGAGTTCGGCAAGCCGCCCCAGTCCCCGGTGCTGCCCGAGGTGATCGATGCCATCGAGAGCTCGTCCAAGCCCGTGGTGGCCTGGCTCCACGGCGTCTCCCTGGGGGGCGGGCTGGAGCTGGCCATGGCCTGCCACTACCGCCTCGCTGCGCCCGATGCGCGCTTCGGCCTCCCGGAGGTCAAGCTGGGGCTGATTCCCGGCGCCGGCGGCACCCAGCGCCTGCCGCGCCTCATCGGGCTGGAGGCGGCCCTCGAGATGATCCTCTCCGGGGAGCCCATCGGTGCCCGACAGGCCCATGAACTGGGGCTGGTGGATGGCGTGGCGGACCAGGGGCATACCCCCGAGGCGGCGCGCCTCGCTATGGCGGCGGAGCTGGCCGGGCAGGGCGTGCGCCCCACGCGGGAGCGTGAGCTCGTCGCTACCGGGGAGGCGCCGCTCGCGTGGCTGGTCGCCCAGCGCGAGGCGCTGGCGCTGCCCGCTTCGGGCGACCTGGCCCCCCTCAAGGCCGTCGAGGCCCTGGAGGCGGCCATGCGCCACCCCTTCGACAAGGCGCTCGCCCGCGAGCGCGAGCTCTTCCTGGAGTGCCTGGCCTCACCCCAGCGCCAGGCCAAGGTCGAGGCCTTCCTGGCGCGCGGCCGCGACAGCCGCTCGCTCAATGTCGACGGCGGCGGAGACAACACAAGAGGGACCACCGCATGAATATCCATTTCAGCGAACAGGAGCTGGCCTTCCGCGATGAGGTCAGGGCCTTCCTGGCGGACGAACTGCCTGCCGATATCGCCGCCAAGGTGCGGCTCGGCAAGAAGCTCACCAAGCAGGATCATCAGCGCTGGCAGGCGATCCTTCACCGCCGCGGCTGGTACGCCGCCAACTGGCCAGTAGAGCACGGCGGCACAGGCTGGAGCGTGGTGGAGAAGCATATCTTCGAGGAGGAGTGCGCGGCGGCGGGTGCGCCGCGGCTGATCTCCTTCGGTGTCAACATGGTGGCGCCGGTGATCATCAGGTTCGGCACCCCCGAGCAGAAGGCCCACTACCTGCCGCGCATCCTCGACGGCACGGACTGGTGGTGCCAGGGCTACTCCGAGCCCGGCGCCGGCTCCGACCTGGCCGCGGTGAAGACCCGGGCGGTGCGCGAGGGCGACCACTACATCGTCAATGGGCAGAAGACCTGGACCACCCTGGGCCAGCACGCCAACTGGATCTTCTGCCTGGTGCGCACCGACCCGGAGGCCAAGCCCCAGGCGGGCATCTCCTTCCTGCTGATCGACATGGAGAGCCCCGGCATCTCGGTGCGGCCGATCATCACCCTGGACGGCGCCCATGAGGTCAACGAGGTGTTCTTCGACAACGTCCGGGTGCCGGTGGCGAACCTGGTGGGCGAGGAGAACGACGGCTGGACCTGCGCCAAGTACCTGCTGACCCACGAGCGCACTGGCCAGGCCGGCATCGGCATCTCCAAGGCGGCCCTGGCCCACCTCAAGGCGATCGCCCGCCAGGAGGTGATCGACGGTCGCCCGGCGCTGGAGGACCCCCTGCTGCGGCAGCGCATCGCCGAGGTGGAGATGCGCCTGATGGCGGTGGAGATGAGCACCCTGCGCATCCTCGCGCGCGCCCAGGCCGGCGGGGTGCCGGGGGCGGAGAGCTCGATCCTCAAGATCACCGGCTCCGAGATCCGCCAGGCGATCAGCGATCTCGCCCGGCGGGTGCTGGGGCCCCACGCCCTGCCCTTCCTGGCCGAAGAGATGCAGCTCGAGCATGACGGCGAGCCGCTGCACGCCGACTACAGCGTGGCGCCGGCCGCCCAGTACCTGAACCTGCGCAAGCTGTCGATCTACGGCGGCTCCAACGAGATCCAGAAGAACATCCTGGCGAAGGCCCAGCTGGGCTTATAGGAGACCACCATGGACTTTTCCTTCAGTGACGAGCAGCAGATGCTGCAGGACATGCTGGCCCGGCTGGTCAGGGAGCACTACGGCTTCGAGCAGCGCGACCAGGTGCAGCGCAGTGAGCCGGGCTTCAGCGAGACCTTCCAGGCCCAGCTGGCCGAGCTTGGCGTGCTGGCGGTGCCCATCGACGAGGCCCATGGCGGCATGAGCGGCAGCGGCGTCGAGAACCTGGTAGTGATGCAGGAGCTCGGCCGCGGCCTCTGCCTGGAGCCCTACCTGGAGTCGCAGATCCTCGGCGGGGGCCTGGTGCAGGCGCTGGGCAGCGAGGCCCAGCGCGAGGCGCTGCTGCCGGCCCTGGCCGCCGGCGAACTGCGGCTCGCGGTGGCCAGCGAGGAGCCGCGCACCCACTATCGGCCCGAGTGGACCGAGACCCGCGCCGAGCGCGTTGCCGACGGCTGGCGGCTCTCGGGCCGCAAGTCGGTGGTGATCGGCGGCCAGGCCGCCCACAAGGTGCTGGTGCTGGCGCGCACGGCGGGCGAGCCCGGCGAGTGCGACGGCCTCTCGCTGTTCCTGGTCGACCCGGCCGCGGAGGGCGTGCAGCGCCGCGCCTATCCCACCATGGCGGGCCCCTGGGCCTGCGACCTGACCCTCGATGGTGTGATGCTGGCCGATGACGCCCTGCTGGGCGCGGGCGGCTCCGCCTTCGAGGCCCTGGACCACCAGCTGGGGCGCGCCATGGCGGCCCAGTGCGCCGAGGCGGTGGGCAGCATGCAGCAGGCCTGCGAGCTGACCCTGGACTACCTCAAGACCCGCCAGCAGTTCGGCAAGCCCATCGGCCGCTTCCAGGTGCTCCAGCACCGCATGGTGGACATGACCACCGAGCTGGAGCTGGCCACCTCCATGACCATCCTCGCCGCCTGCGTGGCCGACGCGCCGGCAAGCCTCGAGCGCAGCCGACAGCTGATCGCCGCCCAGCACGTGGTCAAGCGCGCGGCCCAGTTCATCGCCGAAGAGGCGATCCAGCTCCACGGCGGTATCGGCATGACCTGGGAGTACAGCCTCGCCCATCATGCCCGCCATCTGGTGATGCTCGGCCACCGCTTCGGCGATGACGACCGTCACCTCAAGGCCTACGCCGACCTTCTCGAGGCCAGCTGACGCTGGTCTGCGCCCCTAACGACAACGACAGGAACCTTCGCCATGTCCCAGAACCCCGCCTTCCACTGGCAAGACCCGCTGCTCCTCGACCAGCAGCTCACCGAAGAGGAGCGCATGGTGCAGCAGAGCGCTGCCCAGTTCGCCGCCGACAAGCTCGCCCCCCGCGTGCTGGAGGCCTTCCGCCACGAGCAGACCGACCCGGCCATCTTCCGCGAGATGGGCGAGACCGGCCTGCTCGGCGCCACCATCCCCGAGCAGTATGGCGGTAGCGGCCTCAACTACGTCTGCTACGGGCTGATCGCCCGGGAGATCGAGCGCGTCGACTCCGGCTACCGCTCCATGATGAGCGTGCAGTCCTCCCTGGTGATGGTGCCGATCAACGCATTCGGCAACGAGGCCACCAGGCAGAAGTACCTGCCCAAGCTCGCCAGCGGCGAGTGGATCGGCTGCTTCGGCCTCACCGAGCCCAACCACGGCTCCGACCCCGGCGCCATGGTGACCCGCGCCCGCCGGGTCGACGGCGGCTATCGCCTCACCGGCAGCAAGATGTGGATCACCAACAGCCCCATCGCCGATGTCTTCGTGGTGTGGGCCAAGGACGACGAGGGCGATATCCGCGGCTTCGTGCTGGAGAAGGGCTGGGAGGGGCTCTCCGCCCCGGCGATCCACGGCAAGGTGGGGCTGCGCGCCTCGATCACCGGCGAGATCGTCATGGACAGCGTCTTCGTGCCCGAGGAGAACATGTTCCCCGAGGTGCGCGGCCTCAAGGGTCCCTTCACCTGTCTCAACTCGGCGCGCTACGGCATCAGTTGGGGGGCGCTGGGTGCCGCCGAGGACTGCTGGCACACCGCGCGCCAGTACACCCTGGACCGTCAGCAGTTCGGTCGGCCGCTGGCCGCCAACCAGCTGATCCAGAAGAAGCTGGCCGACATGCAGACCGATATCTGCCTGGCCCTGCAGGGCTGCCTGCGCCTGGGGCGCATGAAGGACGAGGGTACCGCCGCGGTGGAGATCACCTCGATCATGAAGCGCAACAGCTGCGGCAAGGCGCTGGATATCGCCCGCCTGGCCCGCGACATGCTGGGCGGCAACGGCATCAGCGACGAGTTCGGGGTGGCGCGCCACCTGGTCAACCTCGAGGTGGTGAACACCTACGAGGGGACCCACGACGTCCACGCGCTGATTCTCGGTCGTGCCCAGACCGGCCTCCAGGCCTTCTGCTGAGCCCCGACTCGGCGCACCCAACAACAAGCTAAGGGAGATACGCCATGAAAGTCCTCGTCGCGGTCAAGCGCGTCATCGATTACAACGTCAAGATCCGGGTCAAGCCGGATCACTCCGACGTCGACCTCACCAACGTCAAGATGGCCCTGAACCCCTTCTGCGAGATCGCCGTGGAAGAGGCGGTGCGCCTGAAGGAAAGGGGCATTGCCACCGAGGTGGTCGCCGTGACCATCGGCCCCAAGGCCGCCCAGGAGCAGCTGCGCACCGCCCTGGCGCTGGGCGCCGACCGGGCCATTCATATCGATACGTCAGCCGAGGCCGACGAGCGCGTCGAGTCGCTGGGCGCCGCCAAGGCGCTGGCCAGGCTGGTGGAAGAGGAGCAGCCGGGCCTGGTGATCCTCGGCAAGCAGGCCATCGACACCGACAACAACCAGACCGGCCAGATGCTCGCCGCCCTCACCGGCCTGCCCCAGGGCACCTTCGCCTCCGCAATCAGTGTCGAGGGCGAAGGTGATGAGCCGCGGCTCCAGGTCACCCGCGAGGTCGACGGCGGCCTGCAGACCGTCGAGCTGACCCTGCCCGCCATCGTCACCACCGACCTGCGCCTGAACGAGCCGCGCTACGCCAAGCTGCCGGACATCATGAAGGCCAAGAAGAAGCCGCTTTCCGTCACGACCCCGGCGGAGCTGGGCATCTCGGTCGCCAGCCGGGTCAAGCTGCTCAAGGTCGAGCCGCCGGCCGAGCGCCAGGGCGGCATCAAGGTGGGCTCCGTGGACGAGCTGGTCGACAAACTCAAGAACGAAGCGAAGGTGGTCGCATGAGCATCCTGATCCTGGCCGAACATCACGACGGCGCCCTGGCCGGCGCCACCGCCCATGTGGTGGCGGCCGCCCAGCAGATTGTCAAAGAGAGTGGCGGCGATATCGACGTGCTGGTGGCAGGCGAGAATGTGGCCGCCATCGCCGAGGCCGCCGCCAGGCTGGACGGCGTCTCCCGCGTGCGTGTGGCCGACCACGCCGCCTACGCCCACCTGCTGGCCGAGCCCACCGCGGCGCTGCTCAACGAGCTGGCCGGCGACTACACCCACCTGCTGGCGGCCGCCTCCACCACCGGCAAGAACGTGTTGCCCCGCGTGGCGGCGCTGCGCGACGTCGCCCAGATCTCCGAGATCATCGCGGTGGCGTCTCCGGACACCTTCAAGCGCCCGATCTACGCCGGCAACGCCATCGCCACGGTGCAGAGCGAGGACATCCTCAAGGTGATCACCGTGCGCACCACCGGCTTCGATGCGGTGGCGGAAAGCGAAAGCGGCGCCGCCAGCGTGGAAGCCGTGGACTTCGTGGCCGACAACACCCAGTCCACCTTCCTCAAGGAGGCGCTGGCCAAGTCCGACCGCCCCGAGCTGGGTGCCGCCCGGGTGGTGATCTCCGGTGGCCGCGGCATGGGCAACGGCGAGAACTTCACGCTGCTCGACGGCATCGCCGACAAGCTGGGCGCGGCCATCGGGGCCTCGCGCGCCGCGGTGGACGCCGGCTTCGTGCCCAACGACATGCAGGTGGGCCAGACCGGCAAGATCGTCGCCCCCGAGCTCTACATCGCCGTAGGCATCTCGGGTGCCATCCAGCACCTGGCCGGCATGAAGGACTCCAAGGTGATCGTCGCCATCAACAAGGACGAGGAGGCGCCGATCTTCCAGGTCGCGGACTATGGATTGGTCGCCGATCTCTTCGAGGCGCTGCCCGAGTTGGAAAGCAAGCTGTAAGGAAGATCGGGATCTTCCCGGTGGCGCTCTCCATGATCTGCGGCCTCGTCGCGGATCTCTTCCAGGCGCTGCCGGAACTCGAGAGCAAGCTCTAAGGAGGTGAGGCATGGCGGAGTCAGCGAAGGAGAGGATCGGCGTCGTCGGCAGCGGCGTGATGGGACGCGGCATCGTCCAGCTGTTCGCCGTGGCGGGCCACGAGGTGTGGCTGCATGACAGCCGTGAAGGGGCCATCGAGGAAGCCCTGGGGTTCATCGGCGAGCTGCTGGAGCGCTCGGTGGCCAAGGGGCGCCTCTCGGCGGAAGAGCGGGACGCGACGCTTGCCCGCATCCACCAAAGCGATGGCCTGGCCGGGCTCGCCGAGTGCGACCTGGTGATCGAGGCGATCGTCGAGAACCTGGAGGCCAAGCAGGCGCTGCTGCGCCAGCTGGAGGAGGTGGTCTCCCACGAGGCGATACTGGCCAGCAATACCTCGTCGCTGTCGGTGACGCGCCTCGCCAGCGCCTGCCGCCACCCCGAGCGGGTCGCGGGCTACCACTTCTTCAACCCCGTGCCGCTGATGAAGATCGTCGAGGTGGTGCGCGGCGAGCTGACCCGTCCCGAGGTGATCGCGCGGCTCGAGCGGCTGGCCCGGGAGGCCGGCCACTTCCCGGCGCTGACCCCGGACACCCCCGGGTTCCTGGTCAACCACGCCGGGCGCGCCTACGTCCCCGAGGCGCTGAGGCTGCTGGACGAGGGGATCGCCACACCGGCGCAGATCGACCGCATCCTCAGCCTCTCCCTGGGTTTCCGCATGGGGCCCTTCGAGCTGCTGGACCTGATCGGCCTCGATGTGACCCATGCAGTGATGGAGTCGGTCTACCGCCAGTTCTATGACGACCCCTACTACACGCCCTCCTGGCAGGTGCCGCGGCGCATTGCCGCCGGCCTGCTGGGGCGCAAGAGCGGCGAGGGGTTCTACCGCTACGCACAGGGAAAACGGCTCGAGCCGGACGTCGTGCCGCCGCCGGCGGTCCCCGTCACGCGCCCCTTCTGGCTGGATCGCCGGGAGCCCGAGTGGCGTGAGCGCATCGCCCGCCTGGCCAAGAAGGCCGGATCGCGGCTGGAGGAGGGCGCGGCCCCCTCGGCGGAGGCCATCTGCCTGGTGACGCCCATGGGGGCGACGGTCAGCGAGACCATCGCCGAGCGGGGCCTGCCGGCGGAGCGCACCCTGGCGCTGGAGACCCTGGCCGGCTTCGACGCCTGCCGGGTGCTGATGCGCCACCCCGCCATCGACGAGGCGGTGCTGGCCCAGGCGAGTGCGGCCCTCGGCGCCGATGGGGTGCCGGTGGAGGTGATCCACGACTCGCCGGGTTTCGTGGCCCAGCGCATCCTCGCCTTCATGGTCAATATCGGCAGCGAGATCGTGCGCCGCGGCGTGGCCGAGCCGGCCACCCTGGACCGTGCCGTCAAGCTGGCGCTGGGCTACCCGCAGGGCCCGCTGGCCTTCGGCGAGCGCTTCGGGCCACAGACCTTCGCCCGGGTGCTCGGCTGTCTCCACGACCACTATGGCGAGCCACGCTATCGCGTCAGCCCCTGGCTGAAGCAGCGCATCGCGCTGGGACTTCCTCTATGCGAGTCACTATGACACCGGGTGCCCGGTGGCGCCCCTTTGCACCCGCTGCCTGATTATCAACAACGACAAGGGAATCAATATGGCAGATGAGTACATACTGGAAACTCGCGGGTTGACCAAGGAATTCCGCGGCTTCACCGCCGTGGACGATGTCAACCTGCAGGTCCAGGAGGGGCATATCCACGCCCTGATCGGCCCCAACGGGGCAGGCAAGACCACGGTCTTCAACCTGCTCACCAAGTTCCTGCCGCCCACCCGCGGTGAGATCCTCTACCGCGGCAAGCCGATCACCGGCATGAAGGCCAACGAGATCGCCCGCCTGGGCCTGGTGCGCTCCTTCCAGATCTCCGCGGTGTTCGGCCACATGACCGCCATGGAGAACGTGCGCGTGGCCCTGCAGCGGCCCATGGGCACCTCCTTCCACTTCTGGAAGTCCGAACGCACCCTCGACCACCTCAACGACCGCGCCATCGAGCTGCTCGAGGAGGTGGGCCTGCGGGAGTATGCCGACGTGCTCACCGTGGAGATGCCCTACGGGCGCAAGCGGGCGCTGGAGGTGGCCACCACCCTGGCCATGGACCCCACCATGATGCTGCTCGACGAGCCGACCCAGGGCATGGGCGCCGAGGACGTCGACCGCATCGTCGAGCTGATCCGCCGGGTGGCCCGCGGGCGCACCGTGCTGATGGTGGAGCACAACCTCAGCGTGGTGAGCCGGCTGTGCGACCGCATCACCGTGCTGGCGCGCGGTGCGGTGTTGGCCGAGGGCGACTACGCCACGGTCTCCGCCGACCCGCGGGTCAAGGAGGCCTACATGGGCAGCGAAGCGGCGGAAGAGGAGGCCAGCGCATGAACCAGCCAGCCGAGAGCCTGATGGAGTACCAGGACCGCGACGGCGCCGAGATGCTGCGCGTGCGCGACCTGCACGCCTTCTACGGCGAGTCGCACATCCTCCACGGCGTCGACTTCGACGTGAAGCGCGGGGAGCTGGTGACGCTGCTGGGGCGCAACGGCGCCGGGCGCAGCACCACCCTCAAGGCGATCATGAACATGGTCGGCCGGCGTACCGGCTCGATCATGATCAACGGCACCGAGACCCTCGACATGAAGGCGCACCGCATCCCGCGGCTGGGGATCGGCTACTGCCCCGAGGAGCGCGGGATCTTCGCCAGCCTCGACGTCGAGGAGAACCTGCTGCTGCCACCCACGGTGCGCTCCGGCGGGATGTCGATCGACGAGATCTACGAGATGTTTCCCAACCTCTACGAGCGGCGCCGCAGTCAGGGCACGCGGCTCTCCGGGGGCGAGCAGCAGATGCTGGCCATGGCGCGGATCCTGCGCACCGGGGCGCGGCTGCTGCTGCTCGACGAGATCACCGAGGGGCTGGCGCCGGTCATCGTCCAGACGCTTGGCCAGGTGCTGGTCAAGCTCAAGGAACGGGGGATGACCATCGTGCTGGTGGAGCAGAACTTCCGCTTCGCCGCGCCGCTGGCCGACCGCCACTTCGTGATGGATCACGGCCTGATCGTCGAGGAGATCTCGGCGGCCGAGCTGCCGAGCCGACGCGAGCATCTGCACACCCTGCTAGGCGTGTGAGCCGGCTCTAATAGGAGACTTTCGACATGACGATGATATTCGGGGTGCCCCTGGCAGTGTTCATGGGGCAGCTGCTGCTGGGCCTGATCAACGGCGCCTTCTATGCCCTGCTGAGCCTGGGCCTGGCGGTGATCTTCGGCCTGCTGAAGATCGTCAACTTCGCCCACGGCGCCATGTACATGCTGGGGGCCTTCATCACCCTGCTCGGCATGCGCTACCTGGGCATCAATTACTGGGCGGCGCTGCTGCTGGCGCCGCTCTTCGTCGGCCTGTTCGGCATGCTGATCGAGCGCGTGCTGCTGCGTCGCATCGCCCACCTGGATCACCTCTACGGCCTGCTGCTGACCTTCGGCCTGGCGCTGATCTTCGAGGGAACCCTGGTCAACTTCTTCGGTGTCTCCGGGGCTCGCTACCCGACCCCCGAGGCGCTGCAGGGCGGCTTCCAGACGGGCTTCATGTTCCTGCCCACCTACCGCGCCTGGGTGCTGGTGGCGGCCATCGTGGTGTGCCTGTTCACCTGGTACATGATCGAGCGTACCCGGCTCGGCGCCTACCTGCGTGCCGGCACCGAGAACCCGGCGCTGATGCAGGCCTTCGGCGTCAACGTGCCGCTGCTGATCACCCTGACCTACGGCTTCGGCGTGGCGCTGGCCGCCTTCGCCGGGGTGCTGGCCGCACCGCTCTACCCGGTGTCGCCCACCATGGGCTCCAACCTGCTGATCGTGGTCTTCGCCGTGGTGGTGATCGGCGGCATGGGCTCGATCCTCGGCGCCGTGCTCACCGGCCTCGGCATGGGCCTGATCGAGGGCCTGACCAAGGTGTACTACCCCGAGGCGGCCAACACCGTGATCTTCCTGGTGATGATCCTGGTGCTGCTGACCCGACCCGCCGGCCTGTTCGGCAAGGAGGCATGACCATGTCCGCGACCCAGACCCTGACGCCGTCCATGAAGCGCCAGCGCCGCGCCGACATGCGCCGCAACGTCTTCTACCTGGTGCTGATCGTCATCGGCCTGGTGGCGCCCTTCGTGGCCTACCCGGTGTTCCTGATGAAGGTGCTGTGCTTTGCGCTGTTCGCCTGCGCCTTCAACCTGCTGCTCGGCTACGCGGGGCTGCTCTCCTTCGGCCACGCCGCCTTCCTGGCCACCGGCGGCTACATCACCGGCTACCTGCTGTCGAGCCACCCGGCGCTCACCCCGGAGCTGGGCATCCTCGCCGGGACCCTGGCCGCCGTGGCGCTCGGTGCGGTATTCGGTGCCGTGGCGATCCGCCGCCAGGGCATCTACTTCGCCATGATCACCCTTGCGCTCTCCCAGCTGGTCTACTTCATCTTCCTCCAGTCGCCCTTCACCGGCGGGGAGGACGGCCTGCACGGGGTGCCGCGGGGCGATCTGTTCGGTGTGATCAGCCTGGGCAACACCCTGGTGATGTACTACTTCGTGTTCGCCATCTTCCTGCTCGGCTTCGCCCTGAAGCAGCGTGCCGTGCACTCGCCCTACGGCCAGGTGCTCAAGGCGATCCGCGAGAACGAGCCGCGGGCGGTGTCGCTGGGCTACAACGTCGACGCCTACAAGTGGGTGGCCTTCGTGCTCTCCGCGGGCCTCGCGGGCCTTGCCGGCTCCACCAAGACGGTGGTGTTCCAGCTGGCCTCGCTGACCGACGCCCACTGGCACATGTCTGGCGAGGTGATCCTGATGACCCTGCTGGGCGGAGTGGGCACCCTGTTCGGTCCGGTGGTGGGCGCGGGCATCGTGGTCAGCCTGCAGCACCTGCTGGCCCAGTCGCCGCTGGGCAACTGGGTGGGGCCGATCCTCGGGGTGATCTTCGTGATCTGCGTGCTGAGCTTCCGCAGCGGCATCGTCGGCGAGATCCTCAAGTCCTACCGCAAGAACTTTAAATAAATTGCCGTGAATAACTTGGTGCTAGTTATGAATAGTGTCTACCTCTGTCATCCGCGGCGCAGCGCCGTGGGCCGTTTCGGCGGTACCCTCTCGAGTGTGCGCCCCGACGACCTGGCGGCCGCCATCGTCAAGGCGGTGCTGGCCGAGGCGCCGGGTCTCGATCCGGCCACCATCGACGACGTGTTCATGGGCTGTGCCAACCAGGCCGGCGAAGACAACCGCAACGTGGCGCGCATGGCGTCGCTGCTGGCGGGCCTGCCGGTATCCATCCCCGGCACCACCCTGAACCGCCTGTGCGGCTCCGGCATGGACGCGGTGGGCACTGCCTTCCGCGCCATCAGGGCCGGTGAGATGGAGCTGGCGCTGGCCGGCGGCGTGGAGTCCATGTCCCGCGCCCCCTACGTGATGGGCAAGGCCGACAGCGCCTTCTCCCGGGGCCAGAAGATCGAGGACACCACCATCGGCTGGCGCTTCATCAACCCGCTGATGAAGCCGGCCTATGGCGTCGAGTCCATGCCGGAGACCGCCGAGAACGTGGCCGAGCAGTTCAAGATCTCTCGCGAGGATCAGGACGCCTTCGCCCTGCGCTCCCAGCAGAAGGCCGCCGCCGCCCAGGCCGCCGGCCGCTTCGCGCTGGAGATCACCGCCATCGAGATTCCGCGCCGCAAGCAGGAACCGCTGCGCTTCGACCAGGACGAGCACCTGCGCGCGACCACCCTCGAGAAGCTCGCCGCCCTGCCGGCGCCCTTCCGCGAGGGCGGCAGCGTCACCGCCGGCAACGCCTCCGGGGTCAACGACGGCGCCGCCGCCATGCTGGTGGCAAGCGCCGCCGCGGTGGAGACGCACGGCCTCACCCCCATGGCGAAGATCCTCGGCATGGCCACCGCCGGCGTCGAGCCGCGCATCATGGGCATCGGTCCGGTGCCCGCGGTGCAGAAGCTGCTGGCGCGCACCGGCGTGTCGCTGGACGAGATCGACGTGATCGAGCTCAACGAGGCCTTCGCCGCCCAGGCGCTGGCCTGTATGCGCGAGCTGGGGATCGCCGACGACGACCCGCGGGTCAACCCCAACGGCGGTGCCATCGCGCTCGGCCACCCGCTGGGCATGTCCGGTGCCCGCCTGCTGCTGACCGCGGCCCATGAGCTGCAGCAGAGCGGCAAGCGCTACGCCCTGTGCACCATGTGCGTGGGCGTTGGGCAGGGCATCGCCACGCTGCTGGAGAGGACCTAGCCATGCAGGAGACCATGAAGACCGTCGTGATTACCGGCCACGGTGGCAATGAGGTGGTCGAGGTCAGGCAGGGCGAACGGCCCCGGCGACGGCCGGGCGAGGCGCTGGTGCGCCTGGAGGCGGGCACCCTCAATCAGGTCGATCTCTACATGCGTAACAGCGGCGCGGGCATCACCCACGAGCTGCCGCTGGTGATGGGGCTGGACGGCGCTGGCGTGGTGGAGGCCATCGAGGAGGGCGAGACGCGCCTGGCGGCGGGCCAGCGGGTGGTGGTCTTTCCCAACCTGATCTGCGGGCGGTGCGAGTTCTGCCAGCGGGGCGACGACGTGCTCTGCACCCGCATGAAGCTGATGGGCGAGCATGTGGACGGCACCTTCGCCCAGTGGCTCAGCGTGCCAGTGGAGAACCTCTTCCCCATGCCCGCGCACCTGGACTTTGTGCAGGCCGCGGCCCTGGGGGTCAACTACCTCACCGCCTGGCGGATGCTCTTCACCCGGGCGCAGCTGAAGCCCTGGGAGACCGTGCTGGTGTTCGGGGTGGGCGGCGGTGTGTCGCTGGCCGCCATGCAGTTGGCCGCCAGCATCGGCGCCAGGGTGATCGTCACCTCCCGGGAGGACGAGAAGCTTCAGCGGGCCCTGACGCTGGGCGCCCACGAGGCGATCAACGGCAGTACCGAGGAGGTGGCTCGACGCGTCATGGCGCTTACCGACGGCCGCGGCGTGGACGTGGTGGTCGAGAACGTTGGCGAGGCCGTCTGGGCCTCGGCCATGAAGTCGCTGGTGCGCGGCGGGCGCCTGGTGACCTGCGGGGCGACCTCGGGGGACCAGCCCTCGGCGGATATCAGGCGTCTCTTCATTCGCCAGTTGCAGATCATCGGCTCCACCAGCGGCAACGCTGCGGAGTTCCGGGAGCTGCTCTCCTACGTGGAGCGCCACGGGATCACCCCCGTCATCGACAGCGTCTATCCGCTGGAGGCCATTCACGATGCGCTGGATCGCCTCGAGTCGGGGAGTCGGATGGGCAAGGTGGGGCTGGAGATGGGGCACTGACCCCCGCGGGCACCACGCCAGAGACCGCCCTGCTTTTCACCCCGAGCCTACTCACCCCCTGATTACCGGAGCCCGCGATGAGCGCTACCCTGACGACCCTCGACAATATTACCTACGACGAATTGAAGGAGGGCGATGCCGCCACCTTTACTAGGACCCTGACCCGCGACGAGCTGGTGCTGTTCGCGGCCGTTTCCGGCGACGTGAACCCCCTGCACCTGGATGCCGACTTCGCTGCGGAAACCATGTTCAAGGAGCGCATCGCCCACGGCATGTGGAGCGGCTCGCTGATCTCCGGGGCGCTCGCCACCGTAATGCCCGGCCCCGGCACCATCTACCTGGAGCAGAGCCTGGCCTTCAAGCGTCCGGTCAGGCTGGGCGACACCCTGAGCATCATGCTGACCGTGGTCAGGAAGGAGCCCCGGAATCGCGTGGTGCTAGGCTGCGAGGTTCGCAATCAGCACGGCGCTCAGGTGGTCGTCGGGGAGGCGAAGGTGATCGCCCCCACCGAGAAGCTCTCGGTACCGAAGCCGACCCTGCCGGCCATCTCCATCGCGAGCTGAGCCCTACTATCCCTCTCTCTCGATCGGTCGCGCGCGACCGGTGGCTTGGCGACGGACAACCCCGTCGCCTTTTTTGTCGGCGTCATCGGCCATTATGCTTTTGTCGCAATGTTCCGGCGGTGCCCGGTTGATTCAGCGTGAGCTTTCGCCCCGCCGGCGCCCCCGGAGCGCTGGCGATCCCCCCTTCTGACCCTCCTTCGCCGCCGGCATGGCGGTCTCCTGACGCGGCAGCCGGTGGCAGGTGCCACCTGAGACACGAAGCTTTCGGTTAATGCATTGGTAAATCATGGGTTTTTTGCCGTCGGCCGTGGCGGGGCACTGACCTGCCCGGTCGGGCAGCCCGATACCCCTGAGGTATGGCGGGGTACCCATTCGATATTGGTTGCCTCTTGCGGCGAGCGCCAGAATCCCCTCGACATCCAGTAGAAGCGGACACCAGAGCCGCCCACACCATGGCCTTGCACTCCCCCTGACGCAGCGCAGGGCACAACGACAACGACGAGGAGATGACCCACCATGACCGTGAAGATCTTTGATACCCCCGACGTCCAGGATTTCCTGAAGACCGTCGCCGGCTTCGACCAGGAAGGTGGCAACGAGCGCAGCAAGCAGATCATGCACCGCCTGCTCTCCGACCTGTTCAAGCTGATCGACGACTTCGACGTCACCCCCGAGGAGTACTGGTCCGCCGTCAGCATGCTCAACGCCCTGGGCGGCCAGACCCAGTTCGGCCTGCTCTCGCCGGGCCTGGGCTTCGACCACTACCTGGACATGCGCCAGGACGCCATCGACGCCGAGGCCAAGCGCGTCGGCGGCACCCCGCGCACCATCGAGGGCCCGCTGTATGTCGCCGGCGCCCCGGAAGCCGAGGGCTTCGCGCGCATGGACGACGGGAAGGACCCGGATGGCGAGACCATGTGGTTGACCGGCCAGGTGCGTGACGTCGACGGCACCCCGATCGCCGGCGCCAAGGTCGAGATCTGGCACGCCAACTCCAAGGGCGGCTACTCCTTCTTCGACCCGACCCAGTCCGAGTACAACCTGCGTCGCACCATCTTTACCGACGCGGAAGGCCGCTACACCGCGCGCAGCATCATCCCGTCCGGCTACGGCGTGCCGGAAGGCGCCCCCACCGACGTGGTGCTGAAGTCCCTGGGCCGCCACGGCGAGCGTCCGGCGCACATCCACTACTTCATCTCCGCGCCGGGCCACCAGCACCTGACCACCCAGATCAACCTGGCGGGCGACCCCTACACCTTCGATGACTTCGCCTTCGCCACCCGCGAGGAGCTGGTGGTGCCGGCCGAGCGCATCGAGGCCCAGGACGTGATCGCCCAGCGCGAGCTGGACGGCCCCTTCTCCGAGGTGGTGTTCGACATCGAGCTGGCCAGGACCGACGTGGCCGAGCTGCAGACCCGCCACGCCCGTCCGCGCGCCAAGGAAGACGAGCAGGACCAGCACAGCCAGCTGGCCGGCACCGCCAAGGTCTGAGGCCCGGCCCTGACCCCGCGTCGGCCACCGGCCGACGCCCCCCGGATTCTCACAATGCACGTCTCGCCATGGCGGCCTCGCCGCCATGGGTAGGGGGAGCCTTGGCTCCCGCCAGGACGAGAGGTGCCTGACCCAGACAGCGTCTCTCACGAGACCCAGGAGTCCCGATCATGACCAGCAAGCTTGATCAACTCGAAGCGCGCGTGCGCGGTGCCGTCGTCGACGACGCCGAGGCCGGCATCTTCCGCTGCCACCGCAGCATGTTCACCGACCCGGCCTTCTTCGAGCTCGAGATGAAGCACGTCTTCGAAGGCAACTGGCTGTTCCTGGCTCACGAGAGCCAGATTGCCGAGCCGGGCGACTACATGACCGTCACCATGGGCCGTCAGCCGGTGGTCATCACCCGCGACAAGGCCGGCGAGCTGCACGCCCTGATCAACGCCTGTGCCCACCGCGGCGCCACCCTGTGCCGCCGCAAGCGCGGCAACAAGGGCACCTTCACCTGCCCCTTCCACGGCTGGACCTTCAAGAACGACGGCAAGCTGCTCAAGGCCAAGAACGAGAAGACCGGCGCCTACCCGGACGGCTTCAAGCAGGAGGGCTCCCATGACCTGACCCGCGTGCCGCGCTTCGAGAGCTACAAGGGCTTCCTGTTCGGCAGCCTGAACGAGGACGTCAAGCCGCTGGACGAGTACCTGGGCGAAACGAAGAAGATCATCGACAACATCGTCGACCAGGCCCCGGAAGGGCTGGAAGTGCTGCGCGGCACCTCCTCCTACACCTTCAAGGGCAACTGGAAGCTGCAGGCCGAGAACGGCGCCGACGGCTATCACGTCAGCACCGTGCACTGGAACTACGCCTCCACCATGGACCGCCGCAACTACGACGCCGGCGGCACCAAGGCGGTGGACGCCGACGGTTGGTCGAAGAGCCAGGGCGGCTTCTACTCCTATGAGAACGGCCACATGCTGCTGTGGACCCGCCTGCTCAACCCCGAGGTGCGTCCGGTCTACCAGAACCGCGAGTGGATCGAGGAGCAGTTCGGCGCGGCGCGGGCCGACTCCATCGTCAACCAGACCCGTAACCTCTGCCTCTACCCCAACGTCTACCTGATGGACCAGTTCTCCACGCAGATTCGCGTGCTGCGCCCGATCAGCGTCGACGAGACCGAGGTGACCATCTACTGCTTCGCGCCGAAGGGCGAGTCCGCCGAGAACCGTCGCGTGCGCATCCGCCAGTACGAGGACTTCTTCAACGTCTCCGGCATGGGCACCCCGGACGACCTCGAGGAGTTCCGCGGTTGCCAGACCGGCTACGAAGGGTCGCTGGCCGAGTGGAACGACCTCTCCCGCGGGGCCAAGCAGTGGATCGAAGGCGCCGACGACAACGCCAAGGCGATCGACATGCAGCCGCTGCTGAGCGGCGCCTCGCCGGAAGACGAAGGCCTCTACGTGCTGCATCACAAGCACTGGGTCGAGGAGATGCTGCGCGCCATCGACAAGGAACGCAGCCAGTTTATCGCCACCCAGAGCGCCTGAGTCAGGCCTTACCGAGAAGGGGAGAGACACCATGAGCCTTAGCTACCACGAGATCCAGGCCTTCCTGTACCGCGAGGCGCGCCTGCTCGACGACCGTGAGTGGGACGAGTGGCTGACCTGCTACAGCAAGGACGTCGAGTTCTGGATGCCGGCGTGGGACGACGACGACCAGCTGACCCGCGACCCGCACAGCGAGATCTCGCTGATCTACTACCCGAGCCGCGAGGGTCTGGAGGACCGGGTCTACCGGATCAAGACCGAGCGCAGCGGGGCGAGCACGCCGGAGCCGCGCACCACCCACCAGATCACCAACCTCGAGGTGCTCAAGGAGGAGGGCGGCAAGGTGGAGCTGCGCTTCAACTGGCAGACCCTGAACCACCGCTACAAGGAGACCCAGACCTTCTTCGGGAGCTCCTTCTACACCCTGGACGTGTCGGGCGAGAGCCCGCTGATCACCCGCAAGGTAGTGCAACTCAACAACGACTATATCCACCAGGTCATCGATATCTATCACGTCTGATCACGCCGGCCGGGTCATGTCGACTCGCGCAGATGGACGATGGCAGTGCGGCAGGGACGCCGTCTCAATTAAGAAGCTCTCTATAACAAGCAGGGGCCCCGAGCCCCCACCTCTGATCACCCGGAAGAACACAATGAAAACCACCTTCAAGCAGTGCGCCCTGACCTCCCTGATCGCCGCCGGCATGGCCGCCGGCAGTGCCGCCCATGCCAGCGACAACGGGGCCGTCAAGCTCGGCCTGATGCTGCCCTACACCGGCACCTACACCGCGCTGGGCGAGGCGATCACCAACGGCCTGGAGCTGGCCATCGCCCAGCACGGCGACCGGCTCGGCGGCCGTGACGTCGAGTACGTGAAGCTCGACTCCGAGGCCAACCCCTCCAAGGCCCCCCAAAACATGAGCCGCCTGGTGCGCGGCGACAACGTCGACTTCGTGATCGGCCCGGTGCACTCCGGCGTGGCCATGGGCATGCTGCGGGTGGCCCAGCAGACCGGCGCCATCACCATCATTCCCAATGCCGGGCTGGGTGCCGCCACCAACGAGCTGTGCATGCCCAACGTCTTCCGCACCTCCTTCAGCATGTGGCAGGACAGCTACCCCATGGGCAAGGCCGCCTACGAGATGGGCCATCGCAAGGTCGTGACCATCACCTGGGACTACGCCGGCGGCAAGGAGGACCTGGCGGGCTTCGAGGAGGCCTTCACCGAGGCCGGCGGCGAGATCGTGCGCCAGATCCTGGTGCCCTTCCCCAACACCGAGTTCCAGAGCTACCTGGCCCAGATCGCAAGCGACCGGCCCGATGCGGTCTACACCTTCTTCGCCGGCGGCGGCGGCGTGAGCTTCGTGCGCGACTACGCCGCCGCGGGCCTCAAGGAGTCCATTCCGCTGCTGGGCTCGGGCTTTCTCACCGACGGCAACCTGGCCGCCATCGGCGAGGCGGGGGAGGGGGTGATGACCACCCTGCACTATGCCGAGACCCTGGACACGCCCCAGAACCGCGCCTTCGTCGAGGCCTACCAGGAGGCCTACGGCCAGCTGCCCGACACCTATGCGGTGCAGGGCTACGACACCGGCATGATGCTGGTCCAGGCCCTGGAAGCCGTGGAGGGCGATACCGCCGACCGCGAGCGCCTGATCCAGGCGCTGGCCAGCGTCCAACTGGACAGCCCGCGGGGGCCGCTGAGCTTCTCCGACTCCCACCACCCCATCCAGAACGTCTACCTGCGCGAGATTCGCAACGGCAAGCACGAGGTCGTCGGCATCGCCCACGAGAACCTCGAGGTGCCGGACGAAGCCTGCCGCATGTAACGACTGCCTCATGCACAACGGGGCGGGCGCCGCTCGCCCCTCGGTCACGATTCTCGGAGGGGTCCCATGGATCTCGCATTCTTCGGCGTGCAGCTGCTCAACGGGCTGCAGTACGGCCTGCTGCTGTTCCTGATCGCCAGCGGTCTCACGCTCATCTTCGGCATCATGGGCATCATCAACCTGGCCCACGGCGCCATGTACATGATCGGCGCCTACCTGGTCTACGACCTGACCTTTCGCCTCGGCAACTTCTGGCTGGCTATCCTGGCGGCGATCCCCATCGCCATCGCGCTCGGCCTGATCATCGAGCGGCTGTTCCTCGACACGCTCTACAAGCGCGACCACCTCTACCAGGTGCTGCTGACCTTTGGCCTGATCCTGGTGCTCAACGAGATGCAGCGCATCATCTGGGGCGGCGACGTGCACAGCGTGCCGATTCCCGAGCTGTTCAGCGGGCGCATCCAGCTCACCGACAACCTGCAGTATTCGCACTACCGGCTGTTCGTGATGGGCGTCTGTCTGGCGCTGGCCGGCGTCATCTACTGGGTCATCCGCCATACCCGGCTCGGCATCATCATCCGCGCCGGCGCGGTCAACCGCGACATGGTGGAGGGGCTCGGCATCAACGTGCGCACCCTCTTCACCCTGATCTTCAGCGTGGGGGTGGCGCTCACCGCCTTCGCCGGGATGATCGCCGCGCCGCTCACCTCCATCGCCCCGGGCATGGGGGACAGCATCCTGATCACCTGCTTCGTGGTGGTGGTCATCGGGGGCATCGGCTCGATCAAGGGTGCCTTCTGGGGCGCGATCCTGATCGGTATGGCCGAGACCTTCGGGTCGGTCCTGATTCCCAGCCTGGCCAGCATGGTCATCTACCTGATCATGGCCGCCGTGCTGCTGGTCAAGCCACGCGGGCTGTTTGCCTGAGGGAGCCATCTCATGTTGCATCGCTATCCCAAGCGCGTCGTCATCATCATGCTGGTGCTGACCGCCTTCGTTGCCCTCTTCCCGCTGTGGGGCCCCGCCGTGTTCGGCGCCCAGAGCGACTTCATGATGGAAAAGATGACCCTGATGCTGATCCTGGCGCTGTTCGCCATGAGCCTGGATCTGCTGGTGGGGATCGTCGGCCTGGTCAGCCTCGGCCACGCGCTGTTCTTCGGCCTCGGCGCCTATACCCTGGCACTCGCCAGCCCCGCCTTCAGCCCCGCCGCCATCTGGTGGATGATGCCGCTGGTGATGCTGGTGGCGGCCCTGGCCGCGCTGGTGGTGGGCTTCCTGGTCATCCGCACCAAGGGCATCTTCTTCATCATGACCACCCTGGCCTTCGGCCAGATGCTCTACTACTTCGTCAACACCTCGCGACATACCGGAGGCACCGACGGGGTCTTCATCATGTTCCGGCCCAGCGTGGAGATCGGCGGCACCGTGCTGCTCGACCTCGACAACCCGCTGACCTTCTTCTATGTCTGCCTGGCCATGGTGGTGGTGGGCTATCTGTTCCTGCGCTGGCTGACCCGCTCCTTCTATGGCCAGGTGCTCGACGGCATCCATGACAACGAGCACCGCATGGAGGCGCTGGGCTATGCCACCAGCCACTACAAGCTGGTCGCCTTCGTGATCTCCGGGGTGATGGCCTCCCTCGCCGGCATGCTGGCGGCCATGCAGTACGGCTTCGCCAACCCGGCCCAGCTCGGCTGGCACACCTCCGGCGAGGTGCTGATGATGCTGATCCTGGGCGGCATGGGCACCATCTTCGGCCCGATCCTCGGCGCCTTCGCCTACGAGATCCTGCAGCACACCTTCGAGCACCTGACCACCCACTGGCCGATCCTGATGGGCATCACCATCATCCTCGCCGTGCTGGTGCTGCCCCGCGGCATCGCCGGGCTGATCATCGATCCGCCCAGCCGCGAGTCGCTGGCCAAGTCGCCGCTGCTCAAGTGGCTGAAGCGGGACACCACCACCGCGCGTAGCGAGGCGGCGAAGCCCGTCGCGCCTGCCACCAGCAAGGAGGGCTGAGCCATGAGTGCCACGACACATCACGACGCCCTGCTCGAGACCCCTTTACTTAAAACCCCTCTGCTTCAAACCAAGGGCCTGACGCGCCGCTTCGGCGGCCTGGTGGCGGTCAACAGCGTCGACTTCACGCTCCGCCAGGGCGAGATCCACGCCATCCTCGGCCCCAACGGGGCGGGCAAGAGCACCCTGATCAACCTGCTCTCCGGCGAATTTCCGCCCTCCGCAGGCGAGATCCTCTTCCAGGGCCAGCCGATCCAGGGCCGGAAGGCGCGCCAGATCGCCCGGATGGGCATCGGCCGCAGCCACCAGAAGACCAACATCTTCCCGCGGCTGACCTGCCTGCAGAACTGCCAGCTGGCGGCGCGCATCCACCTGGGCGGCGTCTTCGGCAGCTGGCGGTCGCGCCACCGGGCCCGCGAGGTGGACGAGCGCGCCCTGGAGGTGCTGGAGACCTGCCAGCTTACGCATCGCGCCCATACCCCGGCCTCGGCGATGAGCTACGGCGAGCAGCGCCAGCTGCAGATCGCCATGGTGCTGGCCACCGCGCCCAGGCTGATGCTGCTCGACGAGCCCATGGCCGGCATGGGCCGCGAGGAGACCGCCCAGGTCACCGAGCTGCTCAAGGGGCTCTCGGACCGCTATCCGCTGGTGCTGATCGAGCACGACATGGACTCGGTGTTCCGCCTGGCCGACCGCATCACCGTGATGGTCGATGGCTGCGTGCTGGAGACCGGCCCCACCGCCCAGATCCGGGCCAGCGAGCGGGTGCGGGACGTCTATCTCGGCCGTCATCATGAGGAGTCCGCCGCATGACACTGTCATCCACTGCCGCCCCGCTGATCGAGGCCAGGGGCCTGCACACCTACTACGGCGAGAGCCATGTCCTGCACGGGGTCGACCTGCGCCTGATGCCCGGCGAGACCCTGAGCCTGATGGGCCGCAACGGCATGGGCAAGACCACCACCCTGAAGTCGATCCTCGGCTTCGTGCCGCCGCGGGAGGGGGAGGTCAGCATCAAGGGCAAGCCCACCACGAAGCGGCGCCCCTGGCAGCTGATCCGCCAGGGGATCGGCTATGTGCCGGAAGGGCGCGGCATCTTCCCCGGCATCAGCGTGCGCGAGCACCTGATCATGGCGGCGCGGCCCAACGAGCGGGGCGAATCGCCCTGGACCCTGGAGCGGGTGCTGGACACCTTCCCGCGCCTCGGCCAGCGCATCAATCACGATGGTTCCTTCCTCTCCGGGGGCGAGCAGCAGATGCTCTCCATCGGCCGGGCGCTGACCACCAATCCCGACATGATCATCCTGGACGAGGCCACCGAGGGCCTGGCACCGCTGATCCGCGACGAGATCTGGAAGATCATCCGCGAGATCAAGGCCTCGGGCATCGCCAGCATCATCGTCGACAAGAACATCGACAACCTGCTGGAGGTGGCCGACAAGCACCTGCTGCTGGTCAAGGGCGAGGTGGTCTACAGCGGCGATTCCCAGGGGCTCAGGGAGGATCCGTCGATTCTCGATACTCATCTGGGCGTCGCCTGACGCCGCACTCTGCCAACCAAGACGGAGCCAATGATGCAACTGCACAAGGACTGGTCGATCCCCGCCGTGACGGCGGGTTTCGTGGCGGTGCTGATCTCCTACGCGGGGCCCCTGGCGATCTTCTTCCAGGCCGCCCAGAGCGCGGAGATCTCCACGGCCATGATGACCTCCTGGGTCTGGGCGATCTCCATCGGCGCCGCCGCCTCCGGCATCGGGCTCAGCCTGTGGCTGAAGGTGCCGGTGGTGACTGCCTGGTCGGCACCGGGGACGGCGCTCCTGGTCACCCTGTTCCCGGGGCTGTCGCTCAACGAGGCGGTAGGTGCCTACCTCATCGCGGCGGCGATCCTCTTCGTGGTGGGCATCACCGGCTCCTTCGACCGCATCGTCCAGGCGATCCCGCCGGGTATCGCCAGCGCCATGATGGCGGGCATCCTGTTCCAGTTCGGGGTGGGGGTCTTCGAGTCCCTTGCGTCGGTACCGGCGCTGGCCATCGGCATGGTGATCGCCTACCTGGCCTTCAAGCGGCTCACCCCGCGCTACAGCCTGATCCTGCTGCTGATCGTCGGCGTGGTGCTGGCGGTGGTGCTGGAGGGGGCGAGCCTGCGCGGGGTCTCGATCCAGCTGGCCGAGCCGCAGTTCATCCGGCCCGAGTGGACCTGGAACGCCACCCTGAGCCTGGCGATCCCGCTGGTGCTGGTCAGCCTCACCGGACAGTTCCTGCCGGGCATGGCCATCCTGCGCACCTCCGGCTACAGCACGCCGGCCAGGCCGATCGTCACCGTGACCAGCCTGACCTCCTTCGTGACGGCCTTCTTCGGCGGCATCACCACGGTGGTGGCGGCCATCACCGCGGCAATCTGCACCAGCAAGGAGGCCCACGAGGATCCCGACAAGCGCTACGTGGCCGGGGTCGCCAACGGGCTCTTCTACCTGATTGGCGGCACCTTCGCCGGCACCATCGTGCTGCTCTTCACCTCGCTGCCCGGCGAGTTCGTGGCGATCCTGGCGGGGCTGGCGCTGATCGGCGCCATCACCAGCAACGTCAGCGCCTTCGCCGCCCACAGGGACCACCTGGAGGCATCGGTGATCACCTTCATCGCCACCGCCTCCGGGATCAGCTTCCTGGGCCTGGGCTCCGCCTTCTGGGGCGTGGTGGTGGGGGCCCTGGCCTACCAGCTGCTGCACCGACCCTTCACGCTGTCGCGGCGCCCCGCTGCCGAGGCGGCTTCCGAGAAACAACAATAGGCGCCAGGCGCCGATCACAGACGTGCCGGGTCATTCCGACAACTCGCCCGGCGCCTCGAGGAGAACCTTCATGCAGACGATCCATGTGGCCCTGGACGAGACCGACCACTCCCTGCGCGGCCTGGCGCTGGGCCGTAACCTGGCGGCCCAGCTCGGGGCCTCGCTGAGCGTGGTGTCGGTGGTCGCCGACCCGGCCCAGTCCGAGGGGCGGCGGGATGCCCTCAGGGCTCGCCTGGCCGAGGAGAAGACCCCCGGCCTCGCGGCGATCCCGGTCGAGGTGGTGGTGAACGACAGCGCCAAGGACGCCCTGGCGAGCCTGGCCGATCAGGAGGGCGTTGGGCTGTGCCTGGGCGCCCACGGGCGTCGCCCGGTGCCGGAGATGCTGATCGGCAGCGTGACCGCGGGCGTGGTGCGCCGCGCCAGTCGCCCGGTACTGCTGTGCGGGCCCCGCTACGCGCCCGAGCGCCATGGCCGGGTGGAGGTGGTCATGGTGTGCGTGGATGGCTCCCCGCTCTCCGAGGCGATGCTGCCCCACGCGGTGGCGCTGGCCGAGCGCTTCGGGGCCCGCCTGCAGCTGCTGCAGGTGATCGACGCCAGTGCCATGGCGGCGGCCGCGGGGGAGGGCGCCCCGGGCGACGTGATGGAGTCCGGCTATGTGCATGGGCTGGCTCGTCGCCTGGAGCGGGAGTACCGCATCGAGGTGGACTGGGAGGTGCTGCACGGCACCCCGGCCGACGCCATCGTCAGCTACCTGGCCGACAGCCGCGACGTGCTGCTGGCCATGACCACCCACGGGCGCAGCGGCCTCTCCCAGGTGGTGGCCGGCAGCGTCAGCCACGAGGTGCTCCACGAGGCCTGCTGCCCGGTGGCGGTGATGCGGCCCAGGGGCTGACCTCGTCGAGTCCGTCGGGCGAGTGGACCCGCCCTCTGGCGGGTCGCTTGCCTCTGGCCTGTCGAATGCCGTCTCGTCTCGGCGTCGGGAAGGTCAGCCCTCGGCGGTCTCGCGGACCAGCTCGACCAGGTTGTGCAGCGCCGGTGAGTCGTTGTCCGGCCGCCAGGCGAACCACAGCGGCATGTCGCATGTGTCCAGCTCCGGCAGGCGCAGGAAGCGGATGCCCGGCATGGGGTGGCAGCTGCTGGCGGCGGGCAGGATGGCAATGCCCAGGCCCGCCGCCACCATGCTGAGGATGGCGATGTTGTCGGCGCCGTACTGCACCACCCGAGGATGGAAGTCGAGGCGCTGGAAGTGGGCCTGGACGCGGTCGTAGTAGACCGGCGAGGCGCTGCGAAAGCCCCAGACGAAGTCGGCATCGCTCAGCTCGGCCAGGCTCGCCGGCGGGGCGCTGGCCCAGGACGAGGCCTCCGGCACCGCCAGCAGCAGGTGGTCGGGCTGCAGGCGCCGGGCCTCCAGCCCCGGGTGGCCGTCACCATCCAGGTAGAGGATGCCGGCATCCAGGCTGCCTTCCCGCAGCCGCTCCAGCTGGGGCCCCGACAGCAGCGGGAAGACCTCGAAGGCGACCTGCGGATAGCGGTCGCGGTAGCGCCCCAGCAGCTCCGCCACCTCCGGCACCCAGAGGTGGGTCACCGTCACCCCCAGACTGACCTTGCCGATCACTCCCTGGCCCAGCGAGGCGAGGCGAGCCCGGAGCCGGGTGCGCCGGTCGAGCAGCGCCTGGGCCTCCTCGTAGAGGGCCTGGCCCGCCACCGTCAGCCGCATGCCGCGGGCATGGCGGTCGAACAGCCGCGTGTCGAGATCCTCCTCCAGCAGCCGGATCTGGCGCGTCAGGGCCGGCTGGGCGATATGCACGCGGCGGCTGGCGGCGGAGATGGAGCCCTCCTCCACCACGGCGACGAAGTAGTGCAGCTGACGGAATTCCATGGGAACGGCAATACCTGGATGGCATGGGTGTCATCCATTATTGATACTTTTGCTATGGGGTCCAGGGGCGGATAGTGGAATGACGACTATCGCGACAGCGGGAGAGTCCGGTCCGCGTCCAGCGGTGCCGGCGCCGAAGGAGCAACTGCCCCGGAAACTCTCAGGCCACCGGACCGCTGTGGCGTCAACGATTCCGAAGAGCGGCCGGCGACAGCGTCCGTCGGCACACCGAAGGAGCAAGCGGGCACCGGCTACCGGGCTACCGTGAATCTCTCAGGTTCCATGACGGAAGGGGTGCTCGCTGCCAGGCGGCAGCGGGGTCAACCCGACGCGTCTGGAGAAGAGCGATGCAACGTATTGCCGTCATCGGGGGGGGCATCACGGGCGTCACCACCGCCCATGCCCTGCTCAAGCGTGGCCTGGACGTCACCCTCTACGAGCGCAACCGCTATGCGGCCATGGAAACCTCCTTCGCCAACGGCGGCCAGCTCTCGGCCTCCAATGCCGAGGTCTGGACCCACTGGCCCACGGTGCTCAAGGGGTTGCGCTGGATGCTGCGTGCCGATGCCCCCCTGCTGGTCAACCCCAAGCCCTCCTGGCACAAGCTGAGCTGGTTCGCCGAGTTCATGGCGGCGATCCCCCGCTATGCCGACAACACCACCGAAACGGCGCGCCTGGCGATCGCGGCCCGCGACCATCTCTACCGGTGGGCCCGGGAAGAGAACATCGAGTTCGATCTGGAGCGGCGGGGCATCCTGCATATCTACCGCGACCACAAGAGCTTCGCCCATGCCGAGAAGGTATCCGAGCTGCTGGCGAAAGGAGGCCTGGAGCGTCGGGCGGTGACGCCCGAGGAGATGCGTGCCCTGGAGCCGAACCTGGCCGGCGACTACTACGGCGGGTTCTTCACCGAGAGCGATGCCACCGGTGACATCCACAAGTTTACCCAGGGCCTGGCGGCCGCCATCGAACGACGCGGGGTGACGACGCGCTACGGCATGGAGGTCCGCGAGGTGGGAGCCGATGCCGACGGCGCCTGGGTGGCCACCGAGCTGGGGCGTGAGGAGTTCGACGGCCTGGTGGTCTGCGCCGGTGTCGGGAGTCGCGGCCTGGCGGCCAGGCTCGGCGATCGGATCAATGTCTATCCGGTCAAGGGCTACTCGATCACCGTGCACCTCGATGATCGCGCCTCCCGGGAGGCGGCGCCCATGGTCAGCCTGCTCGACGACGAGGCCAAGCTGGTCACCAGCCGCCTGGGGGCCGATCGCTTCCGGGTCGCCGGCACGGCCGAGTTCAACGGGATCAATCGCGATATCCGCCATGACCGGATTCGCCCCCTGATCGACTGGGTCGAGCAGTGCTTCCCCGGCGTCAGCACCCGCCGGGTCGTGCCCTGGGCCGGCCTGCGCCCCATGCTCCCCGACATGATGCCCCGGGTGGGCAGGGGGCGGCTGCCCAGCGTCTTCTACAACACCGGTCATGGTCACCTGGGCTGGACCCTCTCCGCCATCACCGCCGAGCTGGTGGCCGATGCCGTGACGGTGGCGGAGGCCGGCCGGGCGAGCCCGAGCCTGGCCCGCTAGCGAAAAGCTCCCGGCCGGGAGGTCGGGAGCCTGCTCCCCGAGGGAGCCTTCCATGCCCGATTGATATGGATGGCATCCAAAGACTCTATTTTTTCTATCTCTCGGCCTGGGCCATAGTCGAACGACAACCCACAACAAGACTCGCTTCGCGAGCTGGATGACTCCCATGACCAAGACCTATCACCTGATGACGGGGCTGCACTTCGCGCTGTGCACCCTGGCCATGATCTGGCCCGGCGCCCTGATCGCCAACCGCATCGAGCCCACCGTGCTCGGCCTTCCCTTCCTGTTCTTCTGGTACGCCCTATGGATGCTGGTGCTGTTCGCCGGCATGTGGGTGGCCTTCGTGATCCGTCACGGGGGTGGCCGCCATGAGTGATTCCCTGATCGTCGTCGGCATCACCCTGACCTACCTCGTCGGCGTGCTCTGGGTCGGCCTGCGCGCCCGGGGCCAGGAGAGCTCGAGCCTCGAAGGCTACGTAGCCGGGGGGCGCCACGTGGGCGTGGTGATCCTGTTCTTCATTCTCGGCGCCGAGATCTTCTCCGCCTTCGCCTTCCTGGGGGCGCCGGGCTGGGCCTACCAGCATGGGGCGCCGGCCTTTTATATCCTGGCCTACCTGTCGCTGGTGCCGATCACCATCTGGGCCATGGGCCCTCGGGTGGCGGCGCTGGGGCGCCAGAAGGGCTACCTGACCCAGGGCGACATGATCGCCGACCACTACCAGAGCCGGCCGCTGGGCATTCTCGCCGGGGTGATCGGGGTGCTGGCGCTGGTGCCCTACCTGACGATCCAGATCGCCGGGGCGGGCCTGCTGTTCCAGGCCGCCACCGACGGGCTGATCCCCTTCTGGCTCGGCGCCCTGCTGGCCTTTGTGGTGGTCGCCGCCTACGTCTTCTGCAGCGGCCTGAACGGCATCGGCTGGACCAACCTGATCCAGGGCATCATGATGATCGCCATCGCCTGGTTCCTGGGCCTGTCGATCTCCGAGCGCCTCTACGGCGGGGTCGGCGAGATGTTCAGCCAGATCCAGCTGACCATGCCCGAGTACCTGACCATGCCCGGGGCCACCGGCATGAACTGGGGCTACTTCAGCACCGCGGTGCTGGTCAGCGCCTTCGGCGGCGCCATGTGGCCGCACCTGTTCATGAAGTTCTACTCCGCCGACAGCGGCAAGACCCTGCGCAAGGTCAGCGTCTTCTATCCCCTCTACGCCTACCTGCTGGTGCCGCTGCTGTTCATCGGCTTCGCCGGCATCCTGGTGTTTGCCGACGAGCCCCTGGTGCGTTCCGACACCGTGCTGCTGCGCATGGTCATGGACGTGGCCAACTTCTCGCCC
Source organism: Halomonas sp. 3H (assembly GCF_024206005.1). Taxonomy (NCBI): domain Bacteria; kingdom Pseudomonadati; phylum Pseudomonadota; class Gammaproteobacteria; order Oceanospirillales; family Halomonadaceae; genus Halomonas; species Halomonas sp. 3H. Next base: position 3,450,471 of record NZ_CP100360.1, on the reverse strand, counting down.
TGGGTCATCGGCCTGATGCTCTCCGGCGCCCTGGCGGCGGCCATGTCCACCGGTGCCAACCTGGCCCATACCGCGGCCATCGTGCTGGTGCGTGATGTGATGGGTCCCACGGTGATGAAGGGTGCCAGCGAGAGGGCCACGGTGAGCGTGACCCGCTGGAGCGTGCTCGCCCTGTCGCTGATCGCCTACCTGTTCGCCCTGGCCAACCCCGCATCCCTGGTGCTGCTGCTGCTCGGCGCCTATGGGCTGATCGTCCAGCTCTTCCCGATGGTCATCGGCGCGCTGTTCCTGCCGCGGCTGCGTCGCGCCAGCGTGATGGGCGGCGCCCTGGTCGGCAGCCTCGCCTACCTGCTGATGGACTTCGTCTGGAGCTCGCCGCTGGGCTGGCACGCCGGCGTCTGGGCGATGCTGCTCAACGTCGGCGTGGTGGCGGCCTGGCAGTGGCTCGGCAAGCCCGCCCTGGCGGTTCCGACCCCGCAACGCACCCCATGAGCGCCAAGGAGGCCATGATGACGACGCAAACCCCGACGTGGGATCTCAAGGGCGCCATCGGCGCCCGGGTGGACGCGACCCTGGAGGAGGTCCAGGCGCTCTATCGCCAGCTTCACCAGCATCCGGAGCTTCCCTTCCAGGAGCATGAGACATCCGCCCGACTCGCCGAGGCCCTGGCGGGCCTGGGCTATGAGGTGACCCGCGGCGTGGGCGGCACCGGCGTGGTAGCGCTGCTCAGGAACGGCGAGGGGCCTGTGGTGATGCTGCGCGGCGACATGGACGCGCTGCCCATCAGGGAGGCGACCGGGCTCGACTTCGCCAGCCGGGAGACTGCCGTCGCCGAGGACGGCAACGAGGTGCCGCTGATGCACGCCTGCGGCCACGACCTGCACAGCAGTTGCCTGGTGGGCGCAGCCGCGGTGATGGCCGGGCTAAGGGAGCACTGGTGTGGGACCCTGATGCTGGTCTGCCAGCCCGCCGAGGAGATCTTCGGCGGGGCGAAGGCGATGCTCGACGACGGCCTCTACACGCGCTTCGCGCGGCCGGACGTGATCCTCGGCCAGCACAACATGCCGGCCCTGGCGGGCACCGTGGGCCATATCGCCGGCGGCGCCATGGCCGCCTGCACCAACCTGGCGGTGACCATCCACGGGGCGGGCGGCCACGGCTCCATGCCCGCCCAGACGGTGGACCCGGTGGTGATCGCCGCCCACGTGGTGACCCGCCTGCAGACCATCGTCGCCCGGGAGGTGCCGCCGGAGGAGACCGTGGTGGTCACCGTCGGCAAGCTGCACGCCGGCACCCAGGCCAACATCATCCCCCACTCGGCGGAGCTGGAGATCAATATCCGCAGCTTCGACAACGCCCTGCACCGCCAGGTGGTCGCGAGCATCGAGCGCATCGTCCGCGCCGAGTGCGAGGCGGGACGCTCGCCCAGGCCGCCGGCGTTCCGGGTGCTCAACGAGACCATCGCCCTGCACAACGATCCGACCGCGGTGGAGCATGTACGACGCGCCCACGCCGAGCACTTCGGCGAGGCCGGCCTCTACGCCATGCCGCGGCTCAACGGCAGCGAGGACTTCCCCTTCTTCGGCCATGCCGAGGCGGGGGGCTTCGGGGGGGAGGATATTCCCTGCGTCTACTGGTTCATCGGCGCCACGCCGGCCGGGCGCTGGGCCGATACCCCCGGAGCGAGCGTTGCCGAGAAGATGCGCCACCTGGAGATGCCGCACTCTCCCTACTACTTCCCGGGCAACGCCGTGACCCTGCGTACCGGGATCGAGGCCATGGCCGCCGGGGCACTGGCCTGGCTGGCGGCCTGAGCCCTCAGCGCGAGTCATCGGGGGCACCGTCGTGCCCCCGCTGCTCCGGCTTCACCTCGTAGTCCCCCTCCAGCACCTGCTGTTCGCGGTGGCGGCCGGCGGCGTCGCGGGTCTCGCGATAGCGGGTCTCGCGGTAGTGGAAACCGCCTCCCACATCCTCGGCCTGGTCGGCGCGCATCTTCTCCATGCGCTTCTTCAGCCGGTAGCGCAGCAGCGGCATCAGCGCCCAGCCGAGCAGCAGGAAGAACAGCCCCAGCACCATGGCGACGATCATCATGGCGCCGAACAGCAGCCAGGCAAGCAGCATCTTCAGGCTGCCGAGCAGGCCGCCGGCGTTGGTCTGCCGGGCGCGCTGCTGCCACGCCTGGGCGGTGCGCCAGGCGACGTTGCGGTGGTAGTCGCGGCGCGGGTCCTGGTCGGGGCCTCGGGAATCGGACATCACTCTCTCCGTTGGGCGGCGCATGGCGCCGCAGGAAATGGGGCCCTCGTAGGGGCTGGCCCTTGGAAAGCGGGCGGGGCGCTTCGTTCCGAGGATGGCTCAGGATGCGACCAGCCGCCACAGCGCGGCGGTGAGGATGCCGGCGGTGATCGCCGGTAGCGGCTTGCGCAGCGCCAGCATCACCGCGGCCGTGGCCACCAGCGCCATGCGGGCGCCGCCGTCGCCATGGACGGCCATGGGCGTGATCACCGCCACCAGCACCGAGCCGGCCATGGCGTTGATGAAGCGCTCGACGCGCGGGCCGATGGGCACCCGGGCCATCACGAAGACCCCGCCGGCGCGGGTCAGGTAGGTGGTCAGCGCCATGATCAGGATGGCCAGCAGCACCCCGCCGTTGGCGGCCGTCAGGGTCATCGGGTCGCCTCCTGGCGGGCGGGGGGCAGCAGCAGGCCTACCAGGCCGCCGGCCAGGGCGCCGACGATCACATGGGCATGGGGCGGCAGCCAGGCCATCGCCGCCAGGGCGGCGATGGCCGCGGCGCCCCAGGGCAGCAACACGCCGAGGTCGCGCTTGTCGCCCACCAGCATGGCCAGCAGGAAGCAGCCCATGATGGCATCCAGCCCGAAGCGCTCGGGCTCGCCGATGCCGCTGCCGAAGGCCACGCCCAGGCCGGTGCCGATCATCCAGGTGGTCCAGAGGGCGATACCGCCGCCGACCAGGATGCCCAGCCGCGCCGCCGTGGAGCCGCCGCTCATGGCCATGGCCCAGTTGGCGTCGCTGAGCAGGACCAGACTGGCGTAGCGCCGACCGGCGGGAAGGTCGCGAAGGTGGGGGTAGAAGGCGGCGCCCATCAGCAGGTGGCGGGCGTTGATCGCCAGGGTGATGGCCACCAGGGGCACCAGCGGGATGGTATCGCCCCACAGTTCCAGGGTGGCGAACTGGGCGGCCCCGGCGAACACCAGGCCGCTCATCAGCAGTGTCTCCAGGCCGGAGAGCCCCTGCTGCAGGGCCGCGACCCCGAAGGCCAGGCCGAAGACGATGACGAACAGCGAGAGCGGGGCCATGCGCCGGAAGCCCTCGACCAGGTGACCAAGGGTCGCTTGTGCGTCGTCGTCCCGGCTCATGAGCGCCACACCTCGGCGACGATCTCGTAGCTTCTCAGCTGATCCTCCAGGGCGTAGACGTCGGTGTTGAGCATCAGCTCGTCGGCGCCGGTCTGCTCGAGGAAGGCCTCGAGCCCCGCACGCACGGTGTCCGGACCGCCGACGATGGCCGCACCCAGGAACTGCTGCAGCTGGGCCTCCTCCATGGGGGTCATCGACAGGTGCTCCACCGGCGGCTTCGCACAGGTACGCTGGCCGCGGATCATCCCCAGGAACTTCTGCCGGGCGGTGGTGGCCAGGTACTCGGCGTGGGCGTCGTTGTCGGCGGCGATCACCGGCAGGCCCACCATGGCGTGGGGCCGCTCCAGCACCGCGGAGGGGCGGAAATTGTCGCGATAGAGGCGCAGCGCCTCGAACAGGTAGCCGGGGGCGAACTGGGCGGCGAAGGCGAAGGGCAGGCCGAGGCGGGCGGCCAGCTGGGCGCTGTAGCCGCTGGAGCCGAGCAGCCAGATCGGCACCTTGGTGCCCTGGCCGGGTACGGCCCGTACCCGCTGGCCGGGCTGCGCGTCGCCCAGGAAGCCCTGCAGCTCCTCGAGGCGCTGGGGGAAGTCCTCCACGCCGGCGTAGGGGTCCCGGCGCAGGGCGGCCATGGTGGCGCCGTCGGAGCCCGGCGCGCGTCCCAGCCCCAGGTCGATGCGCCCGGGGTAGAGGGTCTCCAGGGTGCCGAACTGCTCGGCGATCACCAGCGGCGGGTGGTTGGGCAGCATGATGCCGCCACTGCCTACCCGGATGCGTTCGGTAGCACCGGCCACATGGCCGATCAGCACGGCGGTGGCCGCGCTGGCGATGCCCTCGATGCCGTGGTGCTCGGCCAGCCAGAAGCGGGTGAAGCTCAGCCGCTCGGCCAGCCGCGCCAGGGCCACGCTCTCCCGGAAGCTGTCGGCGGCGCTGCCGCCCTCGCGGATCGGTGCCAGGTCGAGGACGGAGAGGGGCGTGTCGGCGAGACGGGGCATGGCGACTCCTGGAAGCGCTGGGGGGAAAGACGTTAGCCTGCTGAACGTTTTCATCATCGGGGCAGCGGGCGCCGCATGCAATCCCCGGCGGGCCTGCCATGCGGCAAGGGCGCATGCCTGATAGACTCATCCTGTACAATACTTGGACATAGAAGGTGCCGATATGGCAGATCATGGAGGAAAGACGGTCTTTACCGTCTCTGCGCTGATCATCCTGGCGCTGGTGGCGGTGGGAGCCGCCTTCCCGCAGGGATTCGGCAATGCCGCCAGTGCCGCCCTGGCCGGTGTCACCCAGCTGTTCGGCTGGTTCTACCTCTTCTCGGTGTTCGGGTTCGTGATCTTCCTGCTGGGCCTGGCCTTCAGCAAGTACGGCAAGATCCGCCTCGGCCCCCAGGACAGCACCCCGAGCTTCAGCTTCTTTTCCTGGATCAGCATGCTGCTGGCCGCCGGCTTCGGCGTCGGTCTGGTGTTCTACGGCATGGCCGAGCCGATGTTCCACTACATCGAGCCGCCCTACGGCGACATGCCGGCCGAGACCACCGAGGCGGCGCGCTATGCGATCCAGTACAGCTACTTCAACTGGGGCATCCACCAGTGGGCGGCCTTCGCGGTGGTGGGCCTGATCATCGCCTACTTCCAGTTCCGCAAGGGCCAGGCCGGGCTGGTCTCCTCGGTGCTCTCTTCGGTGACCGCCAAGCATCCCGGGGCGCGCCGCTATGCCCCGGCGCTCGACGTCTTCGCCGTGGTGGCCACGGTGATGGGGGTGGCGACCTCCCTGGGGCTGGGCGTGCTGCAGATGAACGGCGGGCTCAACGCCGTGTTCGGCCTGCCCGAGTCGGTGCTCTGGCAGTTCCTGATCCTCTTCGTGATGTTCCTGGCCTACATGGCCTCCACCTGGTCGGGCCTGGACAAGGGCATCAAGCGCCTCTCCAACCTCAACATGATCCTGTGCATCGGCCTGATGCTCTACGTGCTGGCGACCGGCCCCACGGTGGCCATCCTCGAGACCATCACCCTGGGGATCGGCGACTACCTGCAGAACTTCATCGGCATGAGCCTGCGCATCTCGCCCTACTCGGACAACACTTGGGCGAGCAGCTGGACCATCTTCTACTGGGCCTGGGTGATCGCCTGGTCGCCCTTCGTCGGTACCTTCGTGGCGCGGGTCTCCCGGGGGCGCACCATCAAGCAGTATGTCTTCGGCGTGCTGGTGGTCCCGCCGCTGCTGGCCTGCCTGTGGATCGGCGTGTTCGGCGGCGCGGCGCTCAACATGGAGCTTAACGGTGACGTGGGGCTGGCCGCGGCCACCCAGGCCAACATCACCGTGGCGCTGTTCGAGATGTTCGCCCTGATGCCCTTCAGCGGCCTGCTCTCGGTGGTGGCGATGCTGCTGATCTTCATCTTCCTGGTCACCTCGGCGGACTCCGCCTCCTACATCGTGGCCCAGATGACCGACAACGGCTCCATCAACCCGCCGCTCTTCAAGCGGGTGGTGTGGGGCGTGCTGATCGCCGCCATCTGCCTGACGCTGATCGCCGCCGGCGGCCTCACCGGCCTGCAGTCGGCCTCGGTGCTCTCGGCACTGCCCTTCACCTTCATCCTTTACGGCATGGTGGTGGTGCTGGTGCGCGAGCTGCGCGCCGACCGCAAGGCCATGCTGACCCAGCTCTTCCGTCGCCATGGCGAGACCCCGGTGGGGGCCGACGCCTTCGAGGCCGAGCTGCTCGGTGAGGAGGAGCGCCTGCGCCGGGCGCCGAATGTGGTCAATCGTCGCATCAATCGCCGCGACGGGATCTGACGCTGGCTGCCTGCGTCGTCTCCGCTGGCCTGGGAGCGTCGCAGGTCGTAAGCTCAGGGGAAATGGTGAAATCGGACTTCCGCCATGTCTCTCCTTCCCACGGCCCGCGGCCCTCGGCGACGCGGTGCCACCCGCCGGCGACCGTCGCGTCGACTGTCCGGGGCGCAGTTCGATCGCTGGCTGGATCGGCTGGTCGACGTGGCCGTGATCGTGGCGCTCGTGGTCGGGGGCGCTGCCCTGATCCTGACCCTGCTGCTGTAGGCGGCTGCCTGCACCGGGGCAATGCTCGCCAAGGGCTGCGCTGCACCTGCTCGCCGTCACCGGCTAGCCATACTCGGCTCCTGCCGCTGGATAAAGGATACCGGCCCATGTTGGGATTCTTGCAGGGATTTTCCTATGGCCTCTTCATGACCTGCCTGCCCTGGCTGCTGGTGGGGCTGGTCAATCCGTCGCTGGCTCTGGGCACCGAGACTCCGGCACGCTGGCAGGTCATCGTCCGCTACTGCCTGGTGGTGCCCTCCATCAGCATGCTGCTGTGGCTGACCTCGCTGTGGGGTGGCTTCGGGCCAAGCCTCCCGGGGTGGTTGGCGGGCATCGTCGCGGTTCCCGTGGCGCTGCCGCTAGAGCGGCGCCTGCGCGGCTGGCTGCGTCAGCGGCGAGAGCGCCGCCTGCGGATACAGCGCGAGGCCGAGAGCCGGCAGCGCCGGAGTCGACAGGCCCGTGATGCCCAGGAGGCCGGTGTGGCCGTCCTCGATCCGGACCGGCCGCCGGCGGACGCCGACAGCCTGGTGCTGGCCATGTGCCGAGCCAAGCAGGGCCTGCTCGAGGCGAGCCGGCCAGACCTGGCCGTTCAGGCCGACCGCCTCTACAGCCGCTACCGCCATGTGCTGGCGGTGCTGAGGAGCCGCTTCGACAGCAGCGAGCTGGCCTTCGAGCGGGCGCGGGGCCTGGTGGCCGAGGTCTGCCTCGGCGCGGTGGATACCCTCAACGCCATGGCCTCCCAGGCCCGCGGGGTCGCCAGCGTGGATGCCGATTTCGTACGCCGCCGCCTGGCCGCCGATGACAGGCGGCTGGGCGAGGAGGAGCGGGCCGCCCTGGTGCGTCGCCTGGAACTGGTCGAGGAGACCGAGCATCGGCTGGGCGAGCTCGCCGCGCGCAACGAGTCGGCGCTGACGGTGCTCGACGATACGGCAGTGGCCATGGCGCGTATCGAGACCGGGCGACCCCAGGCATCCTTGACCACCGACCGAGCCCTCGAGGAGCTGCGCCGCTTCGTCGAGGGGGCCGACCGCTACGGGCGAGGCAGTGGATGAGGAGACGGATGGCTCGATCTCCGGGTCAGTGGCAGAGGGAATTTCAGGTCTCGACGAGGTGCTTATGAATCAGGAATCCGCAGGCGGCTCCCGCCTGTCGTTGCCCCCCCTGGAGGAGATCGCCCGTCAGCTGGGCACTACGACATTCGAGGCGGGGACATCCGAGCCGGGGACCGCCGAGGAGGGCCGCGGCCAGGCCACGGACGACGATGCCACCCTGGCCGCCATGGCCGATGAGTTCGTCGCCGAGGTGATCGCCGGCGCTGACGAGGGATCGCTGGCTCGCCAGCGCCGTGCCGTGGACGAGATGGGGCTGGAACTGCAGCAGCAGGCCGCGCATCGCAGCGCCATGCTGGACACCCCGTTGCGCCAGCTGGCCCATCAGGGCGACGAAGGCGGGCCGGTGGCCAAGTCGCTGGTCGAGCTGCGCGAGCGCATGCATCAGCTCGACCCCGCCCGGCACCGGCTATCGCCGAGTCCGCTGGACAGGGTGCTGGCGCTGATTCCCGGTGTCGGCAGCCGCCTGCAGCGCTATTTTCGCAAGTTCGAGAGTGCCCAGCAGGCGCTGGATGCGATCATCGCCGACCTGGAGGCGGGCCGCGACATGCTGCGTCGTGACAACCTGACGCTGAGTGACGATCAGACCGCGCTGGGCGAGATCCTCGGCCAGCTGGCGCGACAGGTCGCCCTGGGGCGGCTGATCGACAGACGTCTGCAGGAGGCGATCGCACGGCGAGACGCGGCGGACCCTCAGCGAGGCTTTCTCGAGGAGGAGCTGCTCTTCCCGCTGCGTCAGCGGGTCGTCGATCTTCAGCAGCAGCTGACGGTCAGCCAGCAGGGGGTGCTGGCACTGGAAGTGGTCATCCGCAACAATCGCGAGCTGATACGCGGCGTCGACCGTGCCATCAACGTCACCGTCTCGGCCTTGACGGTCGCGGTGACCGTGGCCCTGGCCATGGCCAACCAGCGGCTGGTGCTGGACCGCGTCGAGGCCCTCAATGCCACCACCTCGGCGATGATCGGCGGCACGGCCCGCACCCTGCGCCAGCAGGGGGTGGAGATCCAGCAGCGCGCCTCCGGGGCGATGCTGGACATGCAGGCCCTCGAGCAGGCCTTCGAGGACGTGATGGGCGCCATCGATGATCTGTCACGCTATCGCCAGGAGGCCCTTCCCCGGCTGGATGCGCAGATCGATCGCCTGGCCGACCTGTCCCGACGGGGAGGCTCGGCCATCGACCGTCTCCAGCAGGCGACCCCATCAGGTGAAGGCGGCAGATCGGGAGAGAGGCCATCCGACGGCTCGTGACCCTGTCCACAAGCCGATCCAGGAGGTCAAGGCGATGCGTGGGCTGCTGATCCTGCTGCTGCTGGCCAGCGCCCTGGCGCTGGCCTGGTGGCAGTTCGAGGCGCAGATTCCCCGCCACTGGCACCCCGCCGAGCCGCTTCACGTCGATGACTCCCTGACCCCGGTGACGCAGTGGAAGCTGCGCCGCCTGGCCGACGACCGCGAGGGGTGCCACGCGGCCCTGGCCACGGTGCCGGAGGGCGAACTGCGCATGACTCCGCTGGCGGACCATGAACCCGTGGCCGGCTGCCCGCTGGCCAACGTGGTCCGCCTCGAGGCCAGCGGCGTCGACTTCAATGCGAGCTTCGTGGCGAGCTGCCCGCTGGCGCTGGCCTGGACGCTCTTCGAGCGGCAGCGCCTGCAGCCTGCCGCCGAGGCGGTGCTGGGCAGCCGGGTGGCGAGGGTGGAGCACCTGGGCAGCTTCGCCTGCCGCAACGTCTACGGGCGTGAGGAGGGGAGGCCCAGCGAGCACGCCACCGCCGAGGCGCTGGACGTGGCCGCCTTCCACCTGGCCGACGGGCGCGAGATCCGCCTGCTCGATCACTGGCACGACGAGGGCGACCGGGGCGAATTCCTGCGCGAGGCCAGGGATGGCGCCTGCGACCTCTTCGGCAACGTGCTGGGGCCGGATTACAACCCGGCCCACGCCGACCACTTCCATTTCGGCATGCGTGGCTTCCGGCTCTGCCGCTGAGTGCTCGGCGGGTTGAGATGGTGCGCCTCTGGCCCATGCTGCTAGGCTTGCCGTCTCGACCCGCAAGGACAGCCCCATGCCCCCCCTGACCAGCGCCACGCCGCCGCGGACCCGCGCCTCGCGCAAGGAGATCCTTGGCTGGGCGATGTTCGACTTCGCCAACCAGGCCTACACCCTGCTGATCATCACCGTGGTGTTCGGCGAGCTGTTCACCACGGTCATCGTCGGCGACCGCGGCGACGGCTACCGGCTGGCCAACTTCCTGTGGAGCCTGGCGCTGGCGACAAGCTACCTGCTGGTGGTGGTCACCGGCCCCCTGTGCGGGGCGGTGATGGACTACCAGGCCGCCAAGAAGCGCTTCCTTTTCGCCAGCTACCTGGCCACCGTGGCGACCACCGCCATGCTCTACTTCGTGGCGCCGGGCTACGTGGTGCTGGGGCTGCTGCTGATCGTGGTCTCCAACTACGCCTACTCCATGGGCGAGTCCTTCATCGCCGCCTTCCTGCCCGACCTGGGGCCGCCGGAGGACCTGGGCAAGATCTCCGGCTTCGGCTGGGCGCTGGGCTACGTGGGCGGGCTCTTCGCCGCGGGCTTCACCCTGGTGGCGCTGGGCGAGGCCACCGCCGAGAACTTCGAGCGCATCCGCTGGGTGGGGCCCTTCGCGGCGGCCTTCTTCCTGGTCACCGCCATCCCCACCTTCCTGTGGGTGAAGGAGCGTGGCACCCCTCAGCCGCCGGGCAAACCCTACCGGGAGATCGCCTGGGAGCGGGTCTCCACCACCCTGCACGAGCTGAGGCGCTTCCGGGACCTGGGCATCTTCCTGGTCTCGCTGCTCTTCTCCATGGCCGGGGTCTACATCATCATCGCCTTCGCCTTCATCTACGGCGCCCAGGTGATCGGCTGGGACGAGTCGATCCGCAACCTGATGTTCATCATCGTGCAGATCACCGCGGCGGCCGGGGCACTCGGCTTCGGCTTCATCCAGGACCGCATCGGCACCAAGGTCACCTATCTCTTCACGCTGGGACTCTGGGTGGCGGCCATCATCGCCATCTGGGCCACGCCTGAGGTCACCGCCTTCCTCAATGCGCGCTTCGCCCTCGGCTGGGAGGCCCAGCACCTCTTCCTGTTCGTGGGCTGCCTGGCCGGGCTCTCGCTGGGCTCCAGCCAGTCGGCCAGCCGCGCCCTGGTGGGGCTCTTCTCGCCCACCCGCAAGGCCGCCGAGTTCTTCGGCTTCTGGGGCCTGGCCAACAAGCTGGCCGGGGTGTTCGGCATCGTGGCGCTCGGCCTGCTGCAGTCGGTGGTGGGCCTGCAGGCCTCGATCCTGCTCTGCGCCGCGCTCTTCATCGTCGCCATCCTGATCTGCCTGGCCGTGGACCAGGCCCGGGGCCAGCGGGCGGCGGTGGAGTGGGAGGCGCGTAACGGCAGGGACGCGCCGGAGGGCTGAGCTCCCTCATCCTGCATTGGCGAGAACCCTCATTATGTTCGATGCTGACGGTTACCGGCCTGCCAGGGCCGGAAGCCGGCGAGGGATCTCGGTACGGGGCCATGATCGGCGAGGCCCCATGTCATGGGCGACAGGCGGGTATCCCTCTGCGACTGACCTGACGTGATGCGCGCGCATCACCGGACACCGTCGACACGAGAGGGTACAGCATGGCCACCTACCGCCACCCCGGCGTCTACCTGGAGGAGATTCCCAGCGGCGCCAGGCCCATCGAGGCCGTGGGCACCTCGACGGCAGCCTTCCTGGGTTTCGCCGCACGCGGCCCCGAGGCCTCACCCGTGTTCATCAGCAGCTGGGACGACTATGCCCAGGCCTTCGGCGGCCTGCGGGCGGTCACCGACCCCCGGGGCGACAGTCTCGGCCACGCCGTCCGGGCCTTCTTCCACAACGGCGGCTCGGCCGCCTACGTGGTGCGTCTCGCCCGCGGGGCCGAGGCTGCCCGGGGCTTCATGCTTCCGGACGGCGATCCGCCGGCCGGTCCGGATGACCATCTGCTCAGGATCGAGGCCGCCAGCGGCGGGGCCTGGGGCAATGCGCTGCGGGTGGAACTGCAGCGCCAGGAGGCCGAGGAGACGCCGCCGCGCTTCACCCTGGTCGTCGAGGAGCGACTCGACGGCGAGTACGAGGAGCAGGAGCGTTTCGAGGACCTGACCCTCGACGAGAGTCGCGCCGACTTCATCGAGGCGCGGGTGAACGATGACGCCCGGCGGGTGAGGGTGACCCTGGGCGAGGTCTCGGACTACCAGCTCGGCACCAGCCGCAGCGCCGGGGACCTCGCGACGCTCGACCCCGTCACCCTGAACGGCACCTCCTTCACCGTGACCCTGGATGGCAGCGCCCAGGCGCAGCATAGCGTCGAGGTTGGCTTCGATGCGGCGGAGTTCACCGTCGACGATGACCTGGCGGCAGTGGCCGAAGAGGTCCAGAAGCAGGTCAGGCAAGGTGTCTCGTCCGACGCCAACCCGCGCACGAACTTTACCTGCGAGGCGACCCCCGAGGGACTGGTACTCACCTCGGGCTCCCGGCTGCCCGGTTCCGCGGTGGTCGTGACCCCCGCCGATGACGATGACGCTGCGGTACTCCTCGGGCTGGGTGTCGCGCACGGTGGCGTGGAGACCAGCGGCAGCCAGTACCTGGCGGGCCTGATCGCCGCCGGCGGCAGCGTCGTCCTCGAGGAGGGGGATGACGGCAGCGACCCTGGGGCCGGCGAGTACGATGCCGGGCTCGCCGCCGTGGAGGGCATCGGCGACGTCAGCATCCTCTGCCTGCCCGGCCAGGTCTGGGCCGATGACGGCACCGGCAATGCCGTCATCGATGCCGCCATCGCCCAGGCCGAGCGCCTGCGCAACCGCATGGTGATCCTCGACCCGCCACCCGATGCCACCCTGGAGACGGCCGGCCAGGTCAAGGCGCTCGGCCTGCCGACCTCGACCTATGCGGTGCTCTACTACCCCTGGGTGACGGTCGGCAATCCCCACTACACGCCCGAGCCGCCTCCGGGGGCCGCGCGGTCGCCACGCTTCGTGCAGGTGCCTCCCAGCGGCTTCGCGGCCGGCATGTGGGCGCGCACCGATTCGCGGCGCGGGGTCTGGAAGGCGCCGGCGGGCGTCGAGACGGCGCTGCTGGGGCTGGCCGGCCTCGAGCAGGAGGTGCAGGAGGTGCACCAGGGGGCCCTCAACCCGCTGGGGGTCAACTGCCTGCGCAGCCTGCCGGGATTCGGTGCGGTGATCTGGGGGGCGCGTACCCTGGCGACCCGGGCCAGCCCGGAGTGGCGCTACGTGCCGGTCAGGCGCACGGCGATCTTCATCCTGCAGAGCCTCTACAACGGCATCCAGTGGGCGGTCTTCGAGCCCAACGACGCGTCGCTCTGGTCGGCGCTGCGCCTCAGCATCGAGGCGTTCATGAACGGCCTCTTCCGGGCCGGGGCCTTCCAGGGCGGCAAGGCCAGCGACGCCTACTTCGTGCGCTGTGGCCTCGGCGACACCATGACCCAGGGCGACATCGACCGGGGGCAGGTGATCGTCCAGGTCGGCTTCGCGCCGCTCAAGCCCGCGGAATTCGTCATCATCCGGCTGCAGCAGAAGGTCGGCCAGGCATAGGGGGAGCGAACCATGGCAGCGCCACTCTTCACCGTGAATACCCACCGGCATGATCCCTACCGCACCTTCAAGTTCCAGGTGCTGATCGACGGCAGGCCGGTCGCCGGCCTCAGCAAGATGAGTGCCCTCAAGCGCACCACCGAGGCGGTGGGCTGGCGGACCGGGGGCGACCCGACCCACGAGCGCCGGCTGCCCGGCGGTACCAGCTACGAGCCGGTGACCCTGGAGCAGGGGCTGACCCACGATCCGGTCTTCGAGCAGTGGGCCAACCTGGTCAACAGCATCCAGGGCGACGGGGGGATGTCGCTGAAGAACTTCCGCAAGGACATCGTCATCAACGTGCTCAACCTGCAGGGGCAGGTGGCGATCTCCTACAAGCTCTACCGCGCCTGGGTCTCCGAGTACCAGGCGCTGCCGGAGTTCGATGCCGGGACCATGAACAGCGTGGGCATCCAGACCATCCAGCTCGAGCACGAGGGCTGGGAGCGCGACACCAGCGTCTCCGAGCCCACCGAGTCCTGATGCGCATGTCGGACGAGGCCGGGCGAGTCGGTGCGGCGGCGAGTTCCCCCGGCACCTGTCGGCTGCCGGGAGGGGTGCTGCGCGAGGGTCGCCGCCTGAACGAAGTACGCTTTCGCCCGTTGACCGGGCGCCTCGAGGAGGCCCTGGCCGCAGGGGGGGAAGACGCTCGAAGCCTGCCCGAGCGGATCACCGAGCTGCTGGCGGTGGCCATCGAGAGCCTCGAGGGAGGGCCGTTGGACCGGGCGACGGTCGCGGCCATGTCGGTGGGCGATCGCCGCTTCCTGACACGGCAGCTGGCGAGGGTGGTGGTGGGCGACGCGGTCTGGCTGAGCCACCCCTGTCGCGAGTGCGGGGCGCCCTTCGACCTCCACTTCCGCCGCTCGGAGCTGCCGGTCAAGCCGGCCGGGGCGGGATATCCCTGGGCCGAGCTCGAGCTGGCACGCCATGGGCGGCTGCGCCTGAGGGTGCCCACCGGCGCGGACCAGGCCCGCCTGGCGGGCCTGGAGGAGGAGGCCGCGATTCGCCGGCTGGTGGCCGACTGCCTGCTCGAGGCGGACAGCGGCTTCACCGTCGAGGCCCTCGCGGCCAGCCTGACCCCGCCGGAGCTCGCGGCCATCGATGCGGCGCTGGAGGAGGCCTCGCCGGAGGTGGCCAGCGAGCTCGAGGCCGACTGCCCGGAGTGCGGTACCCGCCAGCGCGTGCCGGTAGCCGCGGACCTGGGGCTGGGGTTCGGCATCGATGGCCTGCTCGGCGAGGTGCATCGCCTGGCCCTGGCCTACCACTGGCAGGAGGGCGAGATCCTCGACCTGCCGCGCTGGCGGCGGCAGCACTATCTGGCCCTGATCGACCGGGAGCGGGGCCTGTATCGGTGAGCCGGGCCGGTGCGCCGGCAAGGAGCGAGTGCCATGGAGTTCATCCGAGGGATCTATCTCGAGGCGCAGCGGACCGCGCTCCAGGCAGAGGGCCGCAGGCCGCCTGGCGGGATGCCCATGGGCGAACTAGAGTCCTCCTCAGGAGGACTGGCCCCTGGCCCGGCGGAAATTGCCGGGTCTGCTGCGGTGCCGGGAGGCGCGGGCCAGCGGCCGGACAGCGGCCGTGATGCCCCGGATGCCGACACGGCAACGCCTTCCCCGCCACCGCAGGACGCTTCCCGGGCGGGAGCGGGATATCTGGTTGAACAGCCTGACGTGACGTTATCGACAGCGAATGGGTCAGTGTCTTTATCCGATTCTCAGGAAAGTGTGAGTGATTCGGTAGCGAGACCCCCTGATCGTGGACTCGAGCGCGAAGCGGACAGCGTTGATGATCCTTTCCCCCCCGCCCGGCGACAGGACGATGGGCCCGCCCGGCAGGAACCTCGCAACGGGTCCGAGGGTACCAGGCGATGGTCGGTCGAGAGTCCGTCACACGCGCTAAAGGTACCGGAGCCCGGAGGTCCCGGGCACAGCGCCCGACGTCCGGGGCCAGCCTCCGCTTTCTCCCCGGCTCCCGCCCCCTCGGTGGCGTCAGGCCGTGACCCTGCGTCCGGGCTGCCGCCGGCCTCTGCGTACCCGGAACCCGGCACCGTGCCCGGGGCCCGCGCAGCGACCGCTCGAACTGGCGACGAGGCGGGGCGTCATGCGCCGACCGTCGCGCCCTCCGGCGATGCCAGGCCCGCTGAGGAGGGTCCCGCCTCAGTGCTGCCGGTGAGCAACACGACCGCTGCATCCACCATGCCGCCCAAGGGAGGGCAGGCACGAGACGTCAGGTCCGTCGTGGAGCCTGACGACGGCCCGACCCTCCCCACCACCGGCACCCCGTCAGACCCCTGCGATGCCGGCTCGCCGCCCGCCCGTCGCGAGCGGCCGGCGACGCCCTGCTCTCGGGCGCTCCCCGAGCCTGACGTCGAGTCGCATTCCCTCGATCCCGGCCGTCCTCGCGCCGCCTCGCCCCGGCGAGAGGTCGTCGAGCCCCTCCTGTCGCCACCGCCCGAGGAGTCTCGGCCACGACGCCAGGCGCCGCACGGTGAGGCCAGCGTGCATATCGGCCGGGTGGAGGTCGTCGTCGAGGAGGCCGGCACCAAGGCCGGGTCGCCCGTATCGCCGAGCGCCTGGTCGAGTCTCTCCAGCCGGCGCTACATGCGGAGGCCCTGATGGTCGAGCCGAACAGCCTATCCCGCACCGCCCGCGCCCTGCGTGCCTATCTCGCCGAGGCTCTGGCGATGCCGGCCAGCCGCATCCTGATCGGCCACCCGGAAGCGGTGCTCGCCGAGGCGCGCCAGGAGCCCGATGCCCAGCACCTGGGGCTCTTCGTCTACCGCACCGAGATCGACGGCTTTCCCGCCGACGGGGCCTATCCGGCGCCGATCTACCTGCGCCTGCACTGCCTGCTGAGCGCCTTCTCCAGCGACGAGACCGGCGACGAGGGGCAGACCATCACGGCCGGCGAGATGGACCTGCGGCTGCTGGGGGGCGTGGTGGCGTCCCTTCACCGGCAGCCGATCCTCGACGTCGAGGACGAGCAGGGGCGGGCGCGGCTGCAGGTGATTCCCCTCAACCTCGACCTGGAGGCGCTCAACCAGCTCTGGGCGAACCAGAGCGGTATCGCCAGCCGCCCCTCCATGGCCTACGAGCTGGCGCTGCTGCCGCTGCCGCTGGGGCAGCCCGCCGACCGTCGCCCGCGCGTCGGCAGCCTGGGGGTGGGGGTCTCGGCCCAGACGCACGGCGAGGCGATGCCGCCTGCCCTGCAGGCCGCGGCACCGTCCCGGCTGACGCCCCGGGGCGATGGCGACTGGCGCCCGCTGCTGGCGACCCTGGATGATGGCGGCCGACTCAGCCAGGCCCTGGTGGCGGCCGAGTCGGCCCTGCCGCTGGAGGTGGAGGTGCTGGTGGCCGGCGAGCCCGAGGAGGTCGAGCTGGTCTGGGAGGTGTGGGACCGCGACCAGGGCTGGCGGGTGCTGGCCGAGCCGGCCCTGGCCCTGGTGCCACCGGTGCGGCGCCTCGCTGCCTCCGCCTTCTCATCCGCGGTCCGGGTGGCGCTGCCACTCTCCGGGCCCGGCCAGGCGGCACTGCATGCGCGCCGGCCGAGCGGTGGCCAGCGCAGCGACCCGATCCTGGTCTCGATCCACCCCGAGGAGGCGCCATGAGCGTGGCCAACCTGGAGCCGGAGCGCCAGCGGCTGGGCCTGCTGGGCCAGCTGGTCGCCGAGCGGCGTGCCGGTCGCGAGGTCAGCGATGCGCAGCGCCGTCGCCTGGCCGCCCTGCAGGCCAGGGTGCGGCGCGGCCGGCAGCGCTCACCCTGGCGCGAGCTCGTCGAGGAGCACGCCCTGGACGATCTCGAGCAGGACATCCTGGCCTGCGTGCTGGCGCCGGAGACCGATGCCGGCATCGGCATGCTCTACCATTCGCTGCAGCCCGGCGGGGCCTTTGCCAGCCCGGCGCTGATCCGCGACCTGCTGTTCCTCGATGACCACGAGGGCGAGGGGCTGCAGCAACGCCTGGCCGAGCAGGCCCCGTTGCGACGTCGCGACCTGGTCAGCTGCGAGCGGCTGGATGCCTACCAGCCCCTGCGCGCCGGGGCCACCGCGCTGGCCCGGCTGATGGGGCGGGGCGAGGCGGTGACGCTGCCCGGGGCGCTGGCGCTCCCGGTCGAGGCCGAGTGGGAGACGCTGGTGCTGCCGGCCCATGCCCGCCGGCGCATCGAGACCTTCCTGCTCTGGGTGACCCAGGCCGAGCGCGTCTACGGCGACTGGGGCGCCCGGGCGATGGGCGGGCCGGTGGCGCTGTTCGCCGGGCCGCCCGGCACCGGCAAGACCTTCGCCGCCGAGGCCATCGCCCGGCGCCTCGGCTGGCCGCTCTACCGGGTCGACCTGGGCCTGCTGGTCAGCAAGTACATCGGCGAGACCGAGAAGAACCTCAACCGGCTCTTCGATGCCGCCGCCGGCCGTCGGGCGGTGCTGCTGTTCGACGAGGCCGACAGCCTGTTCGGCCGCCGGGGGGAGGTCAGCGATGCCCGTGACCGCTACGCCAACATGGAGGTTAGCCACCTGCTGGCGCGCATCGAGCGCCACCGTGGGCCTTGCATCCTGACCACCAACCAGCGCCAGCACCTCGACCCCGCCTTCATCCGCCGCTTCCAGACCGTAATCGAGTTTCCACGGCCGGACCGGGCCGCGCGCCGCCGCCTCTGGCGGGGGCTGCTGCCGCCCAGGGCCCCGCTGGCCAGCGACCTCGATGTCGATCGCCTGGCCGAGGTCGGCCTGACCGGCGGCCAGATCCGCAACGCCGCGACCCATGCCGCCTTCCTGGCGGCCGGGCGCGATGGCGAGCTGGGCATGCCGGCGCTGGCCGAGGCGGTCTGGCATGAGCTCGGCAAGGATGGCCGCGACACCCCGCGGGAGGCCCTGGGCCCGCTGCAGGCGTTCCTGGAGGAGATGCCATGAGCCTGCGCATCGACCACCTCTGCCTCCACCTGCCGCCGCGCTGTGCCGCCTGGCGGCCACTCATCGCGTGCCGGCTCGCCAGGGAGCTCGCCGACCTGGCGCCCGGGCAGCCGCTGGCCACGGGTCGGCACGATCTCGACCGGCTCGATCTCGGCCGGCTGACGCTGCCCGCCGAGGCGGGGCCCGAGGAGCTGGCGCGGCTGATCGCCGAGCGCCTGCGCGACTGCCTCGCCCGGGAGCTGACCCGAGCGGATAGCGGCCGGCCCCCGACGGCCGATCTCGACCCCCATCCCGGAGGACACTCATGAACGGTATCAGCGGTGACCATGGCCGCCTGCGCTACCAGCGCGGCAGCCTCGAGGAGTATGCCGAGGTCGACCGGCCCCTGAGGCTCGAGTTCGAGTTCAATCCGGCCTCCATGACCCGCACGCGGAGCGTCTCGTTGCGCACCGGCAACGCGCCCGGCACCCGG
Organism: Halomonas sp. 3H; assembly: GCF_024206005.1. Lineage (NCBI taxonomy): Bacteria > Pseudomonadati > Pseudomonadota > Gammaproteobacteria > Oceanospirillales > Halomonadaceae > Halomonas > Halomonas sp. 3H. The sequence goes on along the minus strand of NZ_CP100360.1, from coordinate 3,431,933 downwards.
GGCGGCTATGACTTTGCCGGCCGCAGCGAGGTCCCCCGTGCCTCCCAGGGCATCAGCCTCGAGCCCGAGAGCTTCACGGTGACGGTGCTGCTCGATGCCACCGACCGCATGAATGCCGGCGAGGAGCCGGCGTCGCGCCTCGGCGTCCAGCCGGAGCTCGATACCCTGCGCAGCATGCTCGAGCCCAAGGTCCAGGGGGCCGACGGCCAGCGGACCCTGGCGGCCCTGGGGCAGGGCGGGGCCAGGGCCTTCGCCCGGCACGAGTTCGCCTCGGTGCTGCTGTTCCGCTGGGGGCCCCACCACCTGCCGGTGTTCATGACCCAGGCCCAGGTCGAGGTGAGCGACTGGCTGCCCAGCCTCTACCCCTACCGGGCCCGGGCGACGCTGACCCTGCAGGTCATCGAGAGCCGCAACGAGTTCTACGGCGAGGAGATCAAGCGGCAGTTCCGCACGGCCCTGCGCCAGGAGGAGGGGCCGCAGGTCACCTAGTCGAGACCTCAGGAGAGACCACGACAAGCGCCCGAGAGGAGAGCGACCATGATCGACCGGACATCGCGCTACGCCGGCACCCGTGGCTTCCGGGCCACCGCAGAGGGCGAAGGCTTCGCGGGGCTGCGCAGTCGGGAGCTGGGCCCGGCCACGCCGGTGCTGGAGCACACCCTCGGCGCCTGGGACCGCCCCGACCAGCTGGCGCGCTACTACTACGGTGACCCGCACCGCTGGTGGCGCCTGCTGGACGCCAACCCCGAGTGGCTGTTCGCCGGGGACCTGCTGGAGGCATCGGCGGTCGGGCAGGTGCTGCTGATTCCGGCCCGGGAGGAGTGAGCATGGGCGCCTCGGCGAATGATGCCCCCCTGCGACAGCCCGTGGAGTGCCGGCTGTTCATCGACGACGAGGAGCTGGCGGCCTTCTATCCCTGGCTGCGCGAGGTCCAGGTCAGTCTCGAGCGCGGCGCCGCGGGGGTGGGCACGCTGAGCTTCGACACCTTTCGCGACGAGACCGGCGAGTGGTGGCTCCAGGACAGCGAACTGCTGCGCCCCTGGCGGCGGGTCGTGGTCATGGCGGCCTTCGGTGACCACCAGCAGCCCGTGCTGCACGGGGTGATCCGCGAGGTGACCGTCACCGCCCCGGAGTCCATGGCCGAGGCCCGGGTCGAGGTGGCGCTGCAGGATGAATCCCTGCTGCTCGACCGTGGCCATCACCGCCGCTGCTGGTCGCGCCGCGACGAGCCGCGCCGCGATGGCGAGATCGCCGCCGAGATCGCCGCATCCCACGGGCTGGCCTTCGAGGGCGATGACGGCCTGACCAACGCGGCCCTCAACCAGGACGAGACCGACATCCGCTTCCTGCGCCGCCGCGCCGAGGCCAACGGCTTCGAGCTGTTCGTCGAGCAGGGGGTGCTGCACTTCCACGCCCCCCGGCTCGAGGCGGGCGACCAGCCGCCCCTGCTGGTCCATGCCGGCAGCGACACCAACTGCCTCTCGGTGGATATCCGCCATGACGGCCACCTGCCCGATGCGGTTCGCGTGGTGCGCGCGGATGCCGACGAGAGCGAGGCCCATGCCGAGCTCCATGAGCCCGACCTGCCGCTGCTCGGCCGGCAGTCGGCCGGCAGCGCGGGCATGGGGCACGAGCCCTTCGTCTGGGACCTCCCGCGGCCCGGCGGGGCCACCCAGGCGGAGGTCGTGGCCCGGGCCATCGCCGCGGCCAACGAGAATGCCTGGAAGGTGGTCGCCGAGGGGGAACTGGACGGGGTGCGCTACGGCCACGTGCTGCGTCCCCACGGCACCGTGGTGATCGACGGCGTCGGCTCGACCTACGGCGGGCGCTACTACGTCGCCGAGGTGACCCATCGCTTTGCCGCCGATGGCTATCGGCAGCGCTTCCGACTGATTCGCAACGCCCTGGGCCAGGATGCCTGGCCCGAGTCCTGATACATCCATCGGCAACCCGGAGGAGACGATGACCGAGCTCGAGAAGGACATGGCGCGACTCGCCCGGCATATCGACGAGCGGCGATTCGGCAAGTATCGCGGCTTCGTGGTGGACAACGCCGACCCCGACCAGGCCGGCCGCCTGCAGCTGCGCATCCCCTCGGTGCTGGGCAGCGAGGCGACCGACTGGGCGCTGCCCTGCGTGCCCTTCGCCGGCCCCGGCTACGGCCTCTTCGCGATCCCCGACCCCGGCGCGATGGTCTGGGTGGAGTTCGAGGAGGGCGACATCGACCGGCCGATCTGGACGGGCGGCACCTGGCAGCACCCCGACCAGCTGCCCGAGGGGGCGGCCCGGGCGGAACCCCGCAGCCGGCTATGGCGAACCCCGGGGGGCCACCAGCTGCGCTTCGACGACGAGCCCGGCGAGGAGCGCTGCCGCCTCAGCCATGCCGGAGGCGCGGAGCTGACCCTGGAGCCGGAGGGGGCGGCACGGCTGACCGACCCCGGCGGTGCCACCCTGGTGCTGGACAGCCAGGGGGGCGAGGTGCGCCTCGAGGATGCCAGCGGCAATCGCCTGGTGCTCTCCCGCACCGGCACCGTGGTGGAGGACGCCTTCGGCAACCGCATCGAGATGGGACCGGCCGGCATCACCGTGGACGGCACCCGGGTGGTGGTGAACGGCAGCATGGTCAGCCTGGCCGGCGAGGGGGGCGAACCGCTGATCAAGGGCACCAGCTTCCTGAGCCTCTTCGCCACCCATGTGCACCCCACCAGCACGGGGCCGTCGGGGCCGCCGATTCCCCAGGGCGAGTTCAGCACCCTCTCCACTCGAACCATGACCGGCTGACGGGCCGGAACCATCGCCCGGGCCCGGCGCCTGGCGGCAGGAGGTGACCAATGAGCAGAATGCCGGAACGCGACAGCCTGGCCTTCCCGTTCGCCATCGAGGCCGGCGGCGCCCGGCGCTGCGGGCGGGCGGACCAGATACGCCAGCGCATCGAGCAGGTGCTGTTCACCGCCCCCGGCGAGCGCATCTACCGGCCGGCGTTCGGGTTTGGCGCGCGGCGGCTGGTGTTCGCCGCGCCCGACTCCCTGCTGCGCGAGACCGCCGCCCAGCAGCTCTCGGCGTCGCTCGCCGAGGCCCTGCGCGGGGAGGTGGACCCCGCCACCCTCAGGGTCGACCTGCACAGCGACGAGGCGCGGCTGATCATCGAGATTCGCTATCGGCTAGCGGCCATCGACCGTCAGGAGCGCCAGACCTTCGTGGTCGGGGAGGGCTGGCATGGCTGAGCTCCCGCGCCCCGAGCTGCGCTTCGATGGCGGCTGTCCCGACTGCGGCGGGCGTCGCGTGCGGATGCCCGAGCCGCCGCCGGCGATCCCCGATGACCTCGACTGGCGTACCCGTGACTTCGAGGGCTTCCGCGCGATGATGCTGGCCGACCTGGCCCGGCGCTTCCCCGAACGCGGTGACTGGAATCCCGCCGACCTGGAGGTGGTGCTGGTGGAGGTGCTGGCCACCCAGCTCGACTGGCTGTCGGACATGCACGACCGCGTCACGGCGGAGGCCACCCTCGACAGCGCACGGCGGCCGGCCAGCGTCGACGCCCTGCTGCGCATGATCGGTTTCGATGCCGCCGAGCATCGCCAGCTCTCCCGGGAGGCCCTGTATCGCCTGTGGCGGGCGCGCCCCGATCTGTTGGACGCCGATCGCGCCGAGGGGCCGCGGAGGATTCGCCGGCAGGAGCGTGCCGTCACCCTGGAGGACCACGCCGCCACCCTGATCGCCCATCCGCTGGTGGAGCAGGCCCACGCCTGGTCGCGCTGGACGGGGGCCTGGGAGCGCATCGAGGTGGCGGTGATCTGCTGGAACGGCGAGCCCCTGGACCAGCCGCTGCCCGCGGTGGCGCCGCCCGAGCTGTCCCGCCGGCTGTCCCGTTTCCTCGATGGGCAGGGGGCCGAGTGGCGACCGCCCTTCGGGGAGGCACTCAGCGTGCGCCGGGTGCTGCGCGACTACCTGGAGGCGCGCCGCCTGGCGGGCCAGGAGGTGGTCCTGCGCGATGCCGCGGCGGTGGGCATCGTGCTGGGCCTGCGGGTCACGGTAGCGGACGAGCACTTTCGCTCCGAGGTGGAGGCGGCGGTGCGTCGCGTGCTGGGCGACGGGCCGGCGGGGCTCTTCCACCCGGGGCGTCTGTCCTTCGGCGAGGACCTCTACGCCTCGGACTTCTATCAGGCCCTGATGGCGCTCGCCGGCGTGCGGGATGTCTGCCTCACTCGCTTCAAGCGCGCGGGACGGCGCTATCCGGACGAGTCGCGCTCGGGACGCATTGCGCTCTCCGGGCTCGAGTTCCCGGTGTGTGACGGCGACCCGGCGCGGCCGGCACGGGGTCACCTTCGCCTCGACCTCAAGGGAGGGCTGCGGGGATGAAACGAGACGAACTGACCCGCTGGAACCGCGCCGGCCTGGCGCGGCTGGAGTATGTCCACGGCAATGCCGCCAGCTTCCTCGAGACCCTGCGCGCGGGATTTGCCGGCCAGCCCGAGCTCACCCGCTGGGAGCGGGTCATGGGACCGCCGCCCGATGAGCGCGACGAGACCCGCCGCGAGCGGCTGCTCGACCAGTACCGCACCCCGACCCGCGACCCCGCCTGGGAGATCGCCCGGGCACTCGCCCGCGCCAGCCAGGTGCTGGCCGGCCATGTCGATGCCGAGGCCAACGAGGGGTATCTGGGCACGGCCACGCTGTGGGAGCGCGTGCGCCAGCTGGTGACCATGATCGACTATATCCCCGCGCCGCCGGCCTCCGCCGCCACGCCGCTGGTGCTGCTTGCCCGGGAGGGGCGCGATGGCCGGATCCCGGCGGGCCTGGCGGTGCGCCATCAGCCGCTGGAGGGCGGCCCGCTGACCTTCGAGACCCTCGAGGATATCGACGTTCATGCCTCCCTGAATGCCCTGCGCCTGGCGGGCCACGACCGCTCGCCGGCCCCGCTGTGCGGCGATGAGCTGGAGCTGCCCGGCAAGCCCGGCGACGTCCGAGCCGACGAGCCGCTGGTGCTGGAGGACGAGGTGGAGGGGCGCCTGCGGGTGTGTCGGGTGGCTGGGGTCAGCGAGGTGGCGCCCGGCTGGCTTCGGGTGCGTCTGGCGGAGGGCCTCGGCGAGAGGCATGGCTTTGTCCGAGGGCAGACCCGGGTGCATCACGGGGTACGTGAGAGGCCGACGCTGCTCGGGCCGGTTCCTGAGGTCGCCGCCCCCCTGGCGGCGAGGCGCCTGCGCCTCGCCGAGCCGCCGCCGCCCCTCGACCCCGGCGACGTCGTCTACCTGGGGCCCGCCGCCGATCCCGCCGACCGCTTTCGCCGGGTGGTCGCGCGGGAAGCGCGCGCCGTGATCCTCGACCGGCCCCTCGACTGGCTCGACTTCCGCCATGGCCACCTGGCGAAGGCACGCCGCCTGGCCGTGTCCGGCGTCATCGGCCGAGAGCTGGAGGGCCAGGCGGGTGGGGTGGTACGGCTGAAGGTGGCCGGCGACCTGCGAGACCTGGCGGGAAGCTGGGTCGCGCGCCCCGGCAGCGACCGGGAGCTGAAGGCCTATCGCATCCTCGGCGTCGAGTACCGGCCGGCCGACCTGGACGTCGCCCATGCCGGCTTCAGCCTGCTGCGCATTCAGGACTCGACCCAGGATCCGCTGCTCGGGGAGTCGCAGCGCGGCAACCCCCAGTACGTGATGGCGGCACCGCCCTCACGCGGCGTGCCCTTCGAGCCCTTCGTGCGCAATGACCGATGCCGGCCGCTGGACCAGCAGCTGGAGGTCAGGGGAGGCCGGGATGCCGAGGCGGGCGGCCTGGTGGTGGTGCAGCGGGGGCAGCAGTTCGCCTGTGGCCGGCTGGAGAGCGTGGCCTCCCTCGAGGGGGAGCGGCGTCGCCTGACGGTCGCCGGCTGGGCACACCGCGGCGGCGGCCGCTTCTGGCTCGGCGACAGCGTGCTGCACTGCGGCTTTCGACACGTCTCGCGGCCGCGGGGCTGGGATCGCAACGAGGGCCTCGTTACCGGTCCCGGTCTGGCACTGGAGACGCTGCCCGCCGAGCTGGGTCGCGGGCGGCGCGTGCTGGTGGCCGGTGCGGCCGGGCGGGCCGTCGAGGCCGAGGTCGAGCGGGTCGACGCGCAGGGGCGGGTCTTCCTGTCGCCCTCCCTCGACGACCTGGGCCTGAGGGTCTCGGAGGTGGTCATCCACGGCAACGTGGTGGCCGCCGGGCATGGCGAGGCGCGTCCGGAAAGGGTCTACGGCGGGGTCGATATCACCCCGCAGGGGCTGCCTGTCGCCCTGAAGGATGTGGCCTTTACCGCCGACCGCCAGCTGCCCGGGGGCGTGCGCGCGGCGCTCGAGGTCCGGGTGGAGGGGGAGCACTGGGAGCAGGTGGGACAGCTGCATGACGCCGGCCCCGAGGATCGCCACTACACCGTGCGCTACACCGAGGATGGCGACCTGCTGCTGGGCTTCGGCGATGGCGAGCGGGGACGCCGCGTGCCGGCGCGCCGCGGCAACGTGCGAATCGGCTGGCGCGAGGGCAGCGGTCCGGTCGGCAACCTCCCGCCGGGCTCCCTGGAGCGCCTGGCCCGCCCCGACCCGCGCCTCTCGGGCGTGCGCCAGCCCCTGCCCGCCGTGGGTGGCAATGCCGTCGAGGACAGCGAATCGCTGCGTCGTTCGGCGCCGGCCACCCTGCTGACCTTCGATCGCGCCGTCTCGCTGGCGGATTTCGCCGCCCTGGCGACCAGCCACAGCAGCGTCTGGCGCGCCCGGGCGCGTCCGGGTCCGGCGCGCACCCGACGCGCCAGGGCGGTCACGGTGGTGGTGCTGCCGGCGGGAGGGGAGGCGTCGCCGCACCTGCTGGCCAGCCTGTCGGCCTACCTGCAGTCCCACGTCGCACCGGGCATTCGCGTGGGGCTGGTCGAGGCCGCCCCGGTCGCGATCCACCTGCGCGCCCGCCTGCGCCTCGACACGGCGGCCTTCGACCCCGACACGGTGGTCGAGGCGGTGCGCCGGGTGCTGCAGGGCGCGCTCACGCTGGCCGAGCGCGATATCGGCGAGCCGCTGACCATCGCCGAGGTGTTCCGCTACATCGAGGCGGTGGACGGGGTGGTCAATTCACGCTGCGCCATCGGCCGCGACCGGATGCCGGCGCTCGACAGCGGGCTGCGCCAGGTGCCTGCCGGGGTGGATGAGGTGCTCCACCTGCCGCTGGCTGCCGGCCATCTTGCCATCGACTGGGAGGAGGCGACCCCATGATGCCCGATGTCCCCCATCCCCAATGGTCGAGCCGGCTGGGCCGCCAGCTGTGGCTGCTGCTGCCCGAGCTCTATCGCCAGCGCGACGAGTCGGGCCAGCTGGCCGCCTGGCTGGACGGCTGTGGCCTGCTGCTCGACCAGTTGCACGGCACCCTCGAACAGCGCCTGGACGATGCTTTCCACGAGAGCGCCCAGAGCTGGATCCTGCCCTACCTCGGCCAGCTGCTGGATGCCCGGCTGGTCTCGCCCACGGTGGCGGGGCGGCGCCAGGAGGTGCTCAATGCGGTGCGCTGGCGCAAGCGCAAGGGCACCGTGGCGGCCCTGGAGGAGCTCGCCGCGGCGGTGGCCGATTCGCCGGCGCGGGTCCACGAGGGCTGGCAGCGGGTGATCACCACCTACCTGCCCGGCACCCCGCTGCCGCGGGTGGTCACGCCCGACTTCCGCTACCGCATGCGGCGGGTGCTGGACGATGACGGCACCCCGCGGCTCGTCGGCGAGTCCGGGGTGCCATGCTTTCCCGGCAGCCACGAGGACCTCACGCTACGCACCGCGGAGCTGAGCGTGGGCGGCCGCCGCCCGCGGCGCTTCCACCCGCGCAGCCTGCTGCTGCACCTGCCGCCGGGCCGGGGGTTCTTCCCCCTGGCGCGCGAGCCGGTCGGCGGCATGGCACTGCCGGGGGACATCGCCTGCGGGGAGGCCGACTGGCGGCCGCTGCGCGATGGGCGCCAGGCCTGTCGGCGCCTCGTGGCGACCTCGCCCTGGCGCTGGGAGGTAGAGCGCATCCGGCGCCCGGTGCCCAGCGGCTGGATGCTCGAATCGGAGCACCATCGGGTGGCCAGCGCCGACGGGCACCCGCTGCCGGTCACCGGCCGCGTGGTGCTGGACCTCCCCGACGACGGGGTGGCGCGCCATTTCCACTTCGAGGACCTGGTCTTCCTTCACACGCTCAGGGTGAGTCGCGCGACCCTGCATCTCGAACGCTGCGCCGCCAGTCGCGCCGTGGTGGTCTTCTCGCCGCGCGGCGAGGTGCCGGCCCTGTCGCTGCGCGATAGCCTGGCCGGCTATGCACGCACCGCCACGGCGCTGTGTCGCTTGGAGCATTCCACCGTGCTGGGCGGCCTGGTGGCCGAACACCTCCAGGCGAGCGACAGCCTCGTGCTGGGCCCGCTGCGGGCCGACCTGGCCAGCGATAGCGGCCCGCCCCGGCGTGGCTGCCTGCGCTACAGCAGCCTGCCGGCGCTGGTGCCCTACGCCGCGGTGGAGGACCGCCCCTGGCTGGAGGTGCATCACGCCTCGATGGCCAGCCGGGCGCCGGTCATGCTCTCCCGACAGTTCGGCGAGGAGGGCTGCGGGGTGCTGCATCCCGACGGGCCCGCCGAGATCCATGCCGGCGCCGAGGACGGGGGAGAGATGGGGGCCTACCACCATCGCTTCCACCAGCGTCGCCTCGAGGCGGTCCGCCACAAGCTCGAGCAGCATCTGCCGCTGGGCATGACCACCGCCATCATCACCGACCCGCGCCTCGCCCGACAGCCCCCTCGACTGCGGCGCTGAAACAGAGCCGACACCAGGCAGGGAGACGACATGAAGACACAGATATCGCGCTATCGCAGGGAGTCGGATCATCGCTATGACGCGGTTCACCAGCAGCAGGGGCGGGTGCTGACCGATGCCGACTGGAACGCGCTGGTGGATGCCCTGCGCCGGACCCTGGTGGAAAGCAGTCGACAGGCGCTGGGCAGCGGCATGCCGGCGAGTGGCGGCCTGCTGGGCATCGACGAGGACGGCCGACCCACCCTCCGGTGGGGGCGGGTGGCGGTCGATGGCCGGCTGGGTGAGTGGGTGGCGGCACCCGGCGCCGATGCGGGCGCGGACCCCCTGAGCGTGCAGGCCGACCTGCCCGGGCTCGCCCCGCCGGCGGGGGACCATGTGCTCTACGTCGACCTCTGGGAGCGCGAGATTACCGCCCTGGAGGACCCCTCGCTGGCCGACCCGGCGCTGAATGGCGCCGACACTTGCACCCGTACCCGCACCATGGTGCAGCTCAAGTGGGCGCCTCTGGATGACGACCCCTTCGACGCAGCGGCCGACCTGCCCGCCTGTGGCGATGCCTCGCTGACGATCCGGGAGCGCGAGGAGGCCACGCTGGTCGACGACCCCTGCGAGCCTCAGTTGGAGGTCTTCCACCCGGGGATCGGTGATGCGCTCTTTCGTCTCGAGGTGCATCACCATCCCGGCCCGGGAGGCGACGGGGAGCTGGTGCTCAAGTGGTCCCGGGAGAATGGCGCCGAGGCCGAGGCGCGCGACGCGCTGCCGCCGGGGTTCGTCAGCCCCGACCGGGTCTACGAGCCCTTCGGCCCCGACAGCGACTGCCATCTCGGCATCCACCTTCATGACAGCGCGGGGACTCCCAGGCGTGGTGCGCTGGTCGCCGGCCGGGCCCCCCACGAGGAGGAGGACCCCGAGCTGCCCTGGCTGCGCCGCTGGGATGGCTACTGCCACCTGACGCGCTCGGGCGGTGCCTGGGAATGGCAGGAGGGCTGGCACCGTGGCACGGCGCTGCAGCGTCACGACAGCGAGGAGCAAGCCCGCCAGGCCGGCAGCGCCGAGATTCACCTGACCGACGAGCGACTGCTGCTGATGCTGGACCGCTACAGCCTCGAGCTGGAGCTTGGCGAGCGACGCTTCGTCAGCGGCGACTACTGGCTGGCGACCCTGCGCGAGGCCGCCGAGGAGGCGGCGCGCATCGAACTGGCCAGCGCGACCCCGCTGGGTATCCGGCATCACTACCTGCGCCTCTACCGCGTGGTGGATGGTGAGCCCCAGCCGCTGGATGACGCCACCCGGCGGCGCTTCCAGTGTCTCGACCTGGCTTCGCTGCTGGCCGACCGCATCGGCTACGACGCGGGCCTCGTGCCGGAGCGCTGGAAGGCCCTGCTCGCACCGGGCGAGGGGGAGCCGCCGGAGAACGTCCAGCAGGCACTGGACGCCCTGCTGGTTCATCTCAACAGCGAGGCGGTGACCCACCACTTCGGGAAGTGCGATCGCAAGCCCAGTGTCAGGTCCCTGCTGACGGAGGCAGGGCTCGGACACTGGAAGGAGCGCCGCCAGCCGCTCGGCGTCCTGCTCAATGACCTCCTCTGCCGGCTGGATGCCCGCACGCTGCCCTATCGGGCCAGGACCTCCTCCTCGGCACCGCCCCAGAGCCTCGACGATGTGGTCCTCGACCGTACCCGAGGAGGGAAGATCGAGGGGGACCTGCATGTCACCCAGGCGGTTTCGGTGGATGGGCCCATGAAGGTCGCCGGCGAGATCCGCAGCGACAAGGGGGTCACGGCGCCTCGCGTGCACGGGGAAGCGGTCGTGGCCGAAAAGTCCTTCGTCCATCCGCCGGGGGCCAGGAAGGGGCTCGTGCTGACCGCGAAGGACCAGCGCGGCAACGCGGTCTGGGCCGAGCCTCCGGCCCAGGCCGGCGAGGGCCTCTGGGAGCGCGACGAGGCCGGCTTCCTGGTGCCTCGGGAGGCGAAGGGGGTGCGCGCCATCCCCGAGCTCGCCACCGGCGAGCACCGCGGCGGCTGGGTGACCGGGGTGGCCTGGCAGCCCTGGGAGCCCGATGGCAAGCGATACCCCCTGGATGGCAAGGAGGGACGCTTCAACCTCTTCGACATCCTCAAGAAGGCCCCTGCCTGGCCCCTGCCCGAGCGCATCGTCAAGGAGGCGCGAGAGGTGCTGCTGCATGTCTCGGCGGCGGCGCTGCCGGCGGGGCAGGGGCGCGAGCGTCAGGAGCGTCTCGGCGAGCTGACGCTGACCTTCACGACCCTCGATGACGGCCAGGAGAGGCCGATTTCGTACAGCAAACACCTCTACCTGGCCTTCGGCGCGGGCACTTCCTCGGCCTCGGACAATATCTGGCTGCCGGTGGTCGGCAAGGGGCAGGTGAGCCTGCGGGCCGAACTGGAAGGGGGCGCCCCGGAGGAGTTCATCGAGACCTTCAAGCTGATCGGCCGGGCCTTCGTGACCGGCTACCGCTAGCCGGGAAAGCCGGCAAGGAGTGCGATCATGGGCGATGCGACGGAGTCCCGCACGCCGCAGGAGAGCGAGGGTCGCAGCCGTACGGTCGCCTCGTCGGCCCGCTCGGCACCCGACAGGGGTGTCCACGATACCTTGCATGAGACGCCCCGTCCGGTGGTGGTCTACACCTCGCCGGAGGCCGCCGCGGCCCTGCAGTTCGATGAGCCCGACAAGGGGCAGGCCATCGACAGTGACCTGCTGGCACCGCTGGTGGTCCGCGGCTACTGGTTCAACCTAAACGGCGAGTCCGACAGCGGCAACCTCGGCTATCTGGACGTCAATATTCCCGGCGACAATCCGGACTGGAAAGCCTTCGGCGAGGACCTCTCCCTGCCCGTGCTGAGCCTGCCGGGCGATCCTCGCGCCGGGCTGCTGACGGGGCGGCACCTGCAGGCGCTGCTCGACGGTTTCCTGGAGCGCAAGGAGGCGACCCAGGCGCTGCCGGTCCTGGTGGAGCTCGACGAGCTCGAGGTCGATGAGGAGGGCGGGCTGAACGTGGAGGGCATCCTGCTGCCCGAGCTACCCATCCTCGGCGACAGGGGGCTGGCCTTTACCCTGCGCGGCAACGATTTTCGCCTGGAGCAGCCCATCGATACCGGTGACCTGCGCCTGCCGCCGCCCTTCGAGCTGACCGACTCCAGCCTGGTGCTCTTTGCCTCCACCGCCGATGGCTGGGGCGGTGAGGGGAAGATCGAGTTCGCGCTGGCCCCCTATGGTGAAGGGGAGCTCGAGGCGAAGGCGAGCAGTCGAGAGCTCAGCTTCGGGGGCCACTTCGATTTCGACAGCCGGCTCTTCGAGACGGCTCGGGTCGCGCTGGCCTACGAGGAGGGCGCGCTGACGGGCAGTGGCAGGCTGGCAGTGGGCGAGGGCAAGCTGCGCGGCGTCAAGGCCGCCAGCCTGGAGCTGACCGTGGACGGCGAGAGCGTCAGTGGCGAGGGCGAGATCACCCCCAGCCTGGCAGCGCTGGAGGCCGGGGAGCTGACCTTCTCGGTGAGCCGCGGCGAGGGCGCCATGCTCTCGGCCGGGGTGACGCTGGGCGATGCCATCCCGCGGGTGGAGGGGGGCGAGCTGACGGGGACCATCGCCCCGCGCGAGGAGGACGAAGGCTATGCGCTGGCGATCGCCGGGGAGATCAACGCCGACCTGCCCGGCTTCGACGCCGGGCTCACTGCCTCCCTGGACGATGGCCTGTTCGATGTCGAGGGGCGCGGGGCCTACTCCCGTGGCCTGATCGCCGGAGAGCTGACCTTCGGTGCCACCAACCGCGAGGTGGATGAGGAGACCGGAGAGCGCCTCGAGGCGCCCGGGGAGAGGATCGCGCTGTTCGGTGCCGGCGAGGCGGCCATCGCGCTGACGCCCTGGCTCGAGGGTCGCGCCGGCCTGGCGGTGCTGCCCCAGGGCGAGGTCGAGCTGACGGGCGGCATCGGCATCCCCGACAGCGTCACCCTGTTCGAGGCCGATCCCTGGGAGCGCAACCTGATGAGGGTCCGTCTGGACATTCCCATCGTCGGCTTCACCGTGGCGCGCCAGCGCGTCGGCATCTTCGCCACCCTGGGCGGCGGGCTCGACCTGCGCGCCTCGGTGGGACCCGGCACCCTCGACGAGCTCGATATCGAGGTGACCTACAACCCGGATCGTGAGGAGGAGACCCGGGTGGTCGGGGAGGCGCTGCTGGCGGTGCCGGCCAGTGCCGGATTGCGCCTGTTCCTGCGCGGCGGCCTCGGGGCGGGCATTCCGGTGGTCAGCGCCACGCTGGGACTGGAGGCGGGCGGGGAGCTGGGACTCGAGGCCCGCGCCGAAACCGGCGTGGTACTCGACTGGCAGCCCGATCAGGGGCTCGAGCTGGAGGCGCGCGTCGCCCTGCAGGGCCAGCCGGTGTTCCGCTTCGACCTGGCGGGGTTTGCCCAGGTCGAGGCCGACCTGCTGGTGCGTACCCTGGACCTCTACGAAGAGCGCTGGGAGCTGGCCGCCGCCGAGGCCGGCGGCGGCATGCGCTTCGGTGTCGGCTTCCCGATCCACTATGTGCAGGGCGAGCCCTTCGCGATGGACGGGGAGGATATCGAGTTCCAGGTGCCTCGGGTCCAGCCCGTGGCCCTGGTCAGGGATCTGCTGGATCGGGTCGTCTAGGGGGCGTCGGGGTTGGCCGAACGTTGCGAGGGCCGTCAATCTCGGGTCAACTGTGTCGATTCACACCGAGAGGGGCAGCGGCTGATCGCTCCGTCCAGCGGCAGCTTTCCCCGTGCGCGCCAGGCGCATCGCTGGCTGGCGCCGCGACTGCCCCGGGGAGCCCGACAGGATGCCGACTACCCTGGAGCTGTTGCTCATTGCCGCCACCTTCCTGGTGGCCGGTGGCGTCAAGGGCGTCATCGGCATGGGCATGCCCACGGTGTCGCTGGCGCTGCTGACCGCCACCCTGGGGCTGCAGCCGGCCATGGCGCTGCTGCTGGCGCCCACCCTGATCACCAATGTCTGGCAGGCGCTGGTGGGAGGCTACCTGCAGCGGATCGTGCGGCGCCTCTGGCCTTTCCTGCTGGCATCGGTGGTGACGGTGTGGCTGGGCGTGGGCATCCTCGCCCGGGTCGAGGTGCGCTGGCTCTCCGGGTTGCTGGGAGCGCTGATCGCCTTCTATGCGCTCGCGGGGCTATGCCACCTGGGCCTGGACAGGCTGGTCGGCCGTGGCCGCCATGCCGCGCCGATCAACGGGGCCCTGACCGGCCTGCTGACCGGCATGACCGGCTCCTCGGTCTTTCCCGGCGTGCCCTACCTGCAGTCTCTCGGCTTGCCCAGGGAGATGCTGATCCAGGCCATGGGCGTGCTCTTCGTGGTTACCACCCTGGCGCTGGGCTCCGCCCTGGGAGGCCAGCGGCTGCTCAGCGTGGAACTGGGCCTGCTCTCCCTGGGGGCCGTGCTGCCTGCCCTCGTGGGCATGCGGCTGGGCCAGTGGCTGCGCGGACGGCTTTCGGAGTCGACCTTCCGGCGTGCCTTCCTCAGCGGCCTGCTGGCCATGGGGGGGTACCTGCTGGTGCGGGCCCTGGCGGGCTGAGCCGCCAGGGCATCAGGCCGCTCACTCCGCCAGGAAGGCGCGCAGGCGATCGCCGGCCTGGTCGATGGCCACCACGCCATCCAGGTGGCCGCGGGTGCCCTCCAGCGGGATCAGCTCCACCGGGGTGCCGTCGGCGCCGATCAGCTCGGCGGTCCGCTTCACGCTCTGGGGGGCGAAGACCAGGTCATCCTCGCTGTAGAGCATCAGCGTCGGTGCCTCGATAGCGGCCAGGCCCTCCTCCAGGCTCTCGCCGTGGCCCGCCATGAAGATCTGGTTGGCGCGCACCAGGTAGAGCAGGTGGTTGGCATCGGCCTGCTCGGCACGGGCCGCGGCGATGTCGTCCAGGGTCTGCTCGATGGCGTAGCGGGCGTCGAGATCCCGGGCGGGGTCGGCCTCCTCGTCGGCCCAGCTGCGATCGAAGGTCTCGTTGGCCCACTGCCAGTGGTTGGCGTTGAGGGTAACCAGCTTGAGCGCCTCGCGCAGGCCGTCCAGCGGCGGCTCGCCATCGTAGTAGTCTCCGCCGTTCCAGTTGGCGTCCACGCGGATCGGCGCGGCCCAGGCGGCCAGGGTGGCCAGCAGCCAGGGGTCGGCCTCGCCGGCGCCGATCACCGGGATCAGCCGCTCTACCCGATCGGGGTAGGTGCTGGCCCACTCGTAGGCCTGCAGCGCCCCCATCGAGGCGCCCATCACGGCGTGCAACCGCTCGATGCCCTGACTCTCCAGCAGCGCCTTCTGGACATCGACGAAGTCGCCGATGGTCACCACCGGGAAGTCCAGCCCCCAGGGCTCGCCGGTCTCCGGGTGGAGCGAGGCCGGCCCGGTGGTGGTCACGTTGGGGGCATGGGCGTTGAGGTTGACCAGGGTGTCCGAGGCGATGATGTAGTACTCGTCGGTATCCAGTGGCTTGCCGGGCCCGATGATGCTGTCCCAGTAGCCGGCGGGGCCGTCCTCCTCGTAGCGGCCGGCGGCGTGGCTGGTGCCGGAGAAGAAATGGGTGATCAGGATGGCGTTGTCGCGGGCCTCGTTGAGGGTGCCGTAGGCCTCCCAGCCCACCGCCAGGGGAGCGATGGTCTCGCCGCCGCGGGTGGTGTACGCGTCCATCTCGAAGACCTGCTTCTCCACCAGGCCGTCCCAGGCCTGGGCGGCGCCGGCCATCAGCAGCGCGGCGCCCAGGCAGAGGCCGGCGGCAAGGGAATGATGGAGGCGCTCGGGGGTCGAAAGCTGAGTGCTGTCCTGCATGGGGCGTTATCCTTGTGATTGAGCCTGTGTCCGGCTGGACGGCATTCAGTACAGACAGGGGGGTGTCGGGTGTCAACGCATGAGTGTCGAAGACCACCAACGGCGCGGGAGGCGTGCCATGAGCGATGACAACAGGGCGGTCCGTCGCACCGGGCTCGGCATGATGCTGCTGTTCTGGATGCTGTTCATCGGCGCCGGGACCTGGTGGTTCCACGGCTACCTGGAGGAGCAGCGCAACCCCAATGCCCACCTGGTCAATGCCGTGGAGGGCGAGAGCTCGGTGGTGCTGGAACGCAACCGGGCCGGGCACTTCCTGGCCACCGGGCGCATCAACGGCGAGCCGGTGGAGTTCCTCCTCGACACCGGGGCCACCTATGTGGCCGTTTCCGCGGAACTGGCCGACCGGCTGGGGCTGGAGTCGACCGGCAGCGCCTGGTTCAACACCGCCAACGGCCGGGTGCGAGGCGACCTCACTACCCTCGACGAGGTGAGCCTCGGCGGCTTCGCGGCGCGGGAGGTGCGCGGCTCCATCAGCCCCGGCATGGAGGGCGACGTGGCGCTGCTCGGCATGAGCTTCCTCAACCGCTTCGACATCGAGATCCGTGACGCCCGCATGGTCCTGCACCCCGCCCGAGCGAACTGAGGCACCCCATGGCTCCACCGCGCCGCGGACGCCACGCCGCACACCCCCACCAGATTCCCGGCCGCGGCTGGCTCGACATCCTCTGGCGCGTCAAGGTGCAGCTGGCCGACGACCGCATCGGGCTGCTGTCCGCCGGCATCGCCTTCTATGCCCTGCTCTCGGTGTTTCCCGCCATCGCGGCGGTCATCTCCCTCTGGGCCCTGGTGCTCGACCCCCAGGACATGGCCCGCCAGATCGCCGAGCTGGCCCGCCATGTGCCGGCCGAGGCAGCGGGACTGATCGAGGAGCAGGCCCGCGAGATCGGCGACAACACTCCCACCGGCCTCAGCCTCACCGCCCTGGGCAGCCTGGCAATCGCCCTGTTCGCGGCCTCCAAGGGGGTGCGTGGGCTGATCATCGCCCTCAACCTGGTCTACGGCGAGGATGAGCGGCGCGGTCCGCTGGGCCGCCTGCTGGTGGTGGCCGCCCTGACCCTGGGGCTGATCGCCCTGACCCTGGTCACCATCGTCGTCGTGGCCCTCTTCCCCCTGGCCAGCGGCCAGCTCGGACTGACGGGTATCCCGGCCATGCTGGTCGGCCTGGTGCGCTGGTCGGCGCTGCTGCTGGTGATGATGGCGGTGATCGCGGTGCTCTACCGCTTCGCCCCCTACCGCAGCTCGCCGCGCTGGGAGTGGGTCAGCGTCGGTACCGTCACCGCCACCCTGCTGTGGCTCCTGGGCTCCGCCGGCCTCTCGCTCTACATGGGGCGGATGGCCACCCTGAGCCAGCTCTACGGGTCGCTGGGAGCCGTGTTGGTGCTGATGCTGTGGTTCTGGCTATCGGCCTTCGTCGTCTTGCTGGGGGCCGAGATCAACGGTGAAATGGAGCGACAGACCCGCCGCGACACCACCGTCGGCGAGCCTCGTCCCCTCGGCGAGCGCGGCGCCTTCGTGGCCGACACCCTGGGCCCCCGCCGGCCCTGGCGCCGCGACGGGGAGCCCGACGACCCACCCGACGTTCCACAAGACGCTCCACAAGATCCGGGAGAGCCCCGATGAGCCTGACCCACACCCTCGGCGTAACCTGGCCGATCCTCCAGGCCCCCATGGCCGGCGCCCAGGGCAGCGAGCTGGCCATTGCCGTGGCCAGGGCCGGCGGGCTGGGCGCGCTGCCCTGCGCCATGCTGCCGCCGTCGGCCATGGCCGAGGAACTCACCGCCATCCGCGCCGCCACCGCCGCCCCCATCAACGTCAACTTCTTCTGCCATGCACCGCCTGCGCCGGACCCCGTCGCCCAGGCGCGCTGGCATGAAGCGCTGGCCCCCTATTATGCCGAGTTCGACCTCGACATCGGTGCCGTGCCCGAGGGCCCCGGGCGGCGCCCCTTCGATCACGAGGCCTGCGATGCCCTCGCGCCCTTCCGCCCCGAGGTGGTGAGCTTCCACTTCGGGCTGCCCGAGGCCGCGCTGCTCGAGCGGGTCAAGGCGTGGGGCGCCACGGTGCTCGCCTCGGCCACCACGGTGCAGGAGGCCGAGTGGCTCGCGGCCCACGGCGCCGATGCCATCATCGTCCAGGGGCTGGAGGCGGGCGGCCACCGGGGCATGTTCCTGACCGAGGAGTCCACCACCCAGGTGGGCACCTTCGCGCTGCTGCCCCAGGTGCGCGAGGCCGTCGACCTGCCGCTGATCGCCGCCGGCGGCATCGCCGATGCCCGCGGCGTGGCGGCGGCGCTGGCACTGGGCGCCGAGGCGGTGCAGGTGGGCACGGCCTTCCTCTGCTGCCCCGAGTCGGGTGTCTCGGCGATTCACCGGCGGGCGCTGATGAGCCAGGCGGCCCGCCACACGGCGCTGACCAACCTCTACAGCGGGCGCCCGGCCCGGGGTATCGTCACCCGGCTGATGCGCGAACTGGGGCCGATGAGCGACATCGCTCCGGCCTTCCCTCTGGCCACCGCCGCCATCGCCCCGCTGCGCGCCGCCGCCGAGGCCCAGGGCAGCGGCGACTTCTCCCCGCTGTGGGCGGGGCAGAACGCCAGCCGCTGCCGCGAGGTGTCCGCCGCCGAGGTGGTGGCCGCGCTGGCGGAGGGGCTGTGAGCCAGCCCGTCGAGGCTGATATCATGGATAGATGACCAGTATCTCTCCCGCCGCCTCCCTCGCGGATCCCTTCTACTACCTGGTGAACTTCCAGTTCGTGCTGGACTGGGTCGCCGAGCGCCATGGCGACCTGCTCGGCGACGAGGAGCAGGCGTTCCTGGTCGACTTTGCCGCCCTGCCCCGGGCCTCCCGGGCGCTGCTGGTGCGCATGGTGATGCGCCGTGGCGAGCACTTTCGCACCTCGAAACTCGTCTATCCGGAGATCAACACCGAGATCGACGCCGAGATCAGTGGCCAGAGTGGCGGCGGCGAGGCGGCCCTGGCGCCGCTGGTGGCGGCCGGCCTGGTCGAGGACGACCCCGCCCTCTCCCTGGTGACCCTCTTCGCCCAGTTGCGCCTGCCCGAGCTGCGCCTGGCCCTGGCCGATGAGATTCGCGCCGCAGGGCTGCCGGCCTCGCTGGGCAAGGCCGCCCTGCTCGATGTCCTGGCGCCTCGGGGCCTCGCGGCGCGTCCGCTGGCCGCGTGGTGGCCGGCGGCCCCGGATCGAGTGGTGCGCCTGACGGTGATGGCCACCTGCGACCGCCTTCGGCTGATGTTCTTCGGCAACCTGCGCCAGGACTGGTCCGACTTCGTGCTTGCCGAGCTCGGGGTGCAGCGCTTCGAGCGGGTGGCCTTCAGCGCCGACTCCCGGGCCTTCCAGCGCCGCGCGGAGGTGGACGCCTACCTGGCCCTGCACCGGCTGCGCGAACGGCTCGACGCCGATGAGCCGGTGGCAACGCTGGCCGCCGAGCGGCCAGCCGTACCGGCGGACAACGCCTGGCTCGCGGCAAGGCGCCGGCGCCTGGACCTGGCCCTGGGCCGACAGGCCGAGCGGGCCGGGGAGGGCGAGCTGGCGCTTGGGCTCTACCACCAGGCGGGCTGGCCGGTGGACGCCGGCAGCGTAGAGGCGCGTATCCGATACCTGCGCCTGCTGGAGCGCCGGGGAGAGCACGCCGAGGCCCATGCCCTGTCGGAAGCCCGGGTCGAGGCCCTGGCCGGCGGGGCGCCGGGGGAGGCGGAGGCCCAGGCCCTCTCGCGGCTGCTTCCCCGCCTGCGGCGCCGGCTGGGGCTGGCGGCGCAGACCCGTGAGGCGGCGCCCGCCCCCGAGCGCCTCGAGCTCTGCCTGCCGGCCTCCCAGTCGTTTTCCCTCGGCGTCGAGCGGGCGGTGGGCGCGTACCTGCAGCACGACGACGCGCCGGTGGCCTATGTGGAGAATACCCTGCTCACCGGGCTCTTCGGCCTGCTCTGCTGGGAGGCGCTCTTCGCGCCCCTGCCCGGCGCCTTCTTCCACCCCTTCCACAGCGGGCCGGCGGACCTCTACCGGGAGGACTTCGTGGCCCGCCGGCGCGAGCGCTTCGACGCCTGCCTGGCGCGCCTCGACGACGGCCGCCACGAGCGGGCGATCCTTTCGACATGGCGGGAGAAGCAGGGGCTCGCCAACCCCTTCGTGCACTGGGGGGCGCTCGACGAGGCGCTGCTTTCGCTTTCGCTTTCGTGCCTGCCCGCCGAGCACCTGCGCGCCTGCTTCGCGCGGCTGCTGGGCGACCTGAAGGCCAACCGTGCCGGCCTGCCGGACCTGATCCAGTTCTTCCCGCAGGCGGCAGAGGGAGAGCCGCGCTACCGGCTGATCGAGGTGAAGGGCCCCGGCGACCGCCTGCAAGACAACCAGCGCCGCTGGCTCGCCTTCTTCCATGAGCAGGGCATTCCCGCGGCGGTCTGCCACGTGCGCTGGGTGCAGCTCGCATGAGCGAGGTGCGACGCCATCGGGTGGCGGTGCGCACCCTGTGCGACTTCACCGCCCGTGAGGGAGATCTGGACCACCGCTTCACCCCCGCACCCAGCGCCGAGGAGGGCATCGCCGGCCATGCCGAGGTGGCCCGCCGCCGCGGCGAGGGCTACGAGCGCGAGGTGGCGCTCTCCCACGTGGTCGAGGGGCTCACCGTCGGCGGTCGCGCCGACGGCTATGACCCGGCCGCCAACTGCCTGGAGGAGGTGAAGACCCACCGCGGCAGCCTCGAGCGCATGGCCGACAACCAGCGTGCCCTGCACTGGGCCCAGGCCAGGGCCTACGGCGCCCTGCTCTGCGCCGAGCGGGGCCTGGCCGAGATCACCCTGGCGCTGGTCTATCTGGAGGTGGCCAGCGGCCGGGAGACCCGCCTCGAGCAGCGCTTCGAGGCCGCCGAGCTGGCCGCCTTCCTCGCCT
This sequence comes from Halomonas sp. 3H, assembly GCF_024206005.1. Taxonomy (NCBI): domain Bacteria; kingdom Pseudomonadati; phylum Pseudomonadota; class Gammaproteobacteria; order Oceanospirillales; family Halomonadaceae; genus Halomonas; species Halomonas sp. 3H. The sequence continues at coordinate 3,411,414 of NZ_CP100360.1, read as the reverse complement.
CGCTGTGCCGGCGCTATCGCGCCTGGGCCGAGCAGGAGGCGGCGCATCGCGCGCGACGGGATGCCGCCCTGACGGGGCTCGCCTTCCCCCATGCCGACTTCCGCACCGGCCAGCGGGCACTGGCCGAGGGGGCCTACAAGGCCGCGGCCACCGGCCGCTGCCTGCTGGCCCAGGCCCCCACCGGCATCGGCAAGACCCTGGGCACCCTCTTTCCCCAGCTGGCGGCGATGCCCCGCCACGGCCTCGACCGGGTGATGTTCCTCACCATGAAGACCCCGGGGCGGGCCCTGGCGCTGGATGCGCTGCGCCAGCTGGGGGCCAAGCCTGCGCTTGGCACGGAGGGCGAGCAGGACGGTGGTCCCTCGGCGGAAGCTCCCGAGAGACTGCCGCTGCGGGTGCTGGAGCTGACCGCCCGGGAGAAGGCCTGCGAGTACCCTGGCCGGGCCTGCCACGGCGAGGCCTGCCCGCTGGCGGCGGGCTTCTACGACCGCCTGCCGGCGGCGCGCCAGGCGGCCGTGGAGCGCGGCTGGCTGGACCGCGAGGCGCTGCGTGAGGTGGCCCGCAAGCACAGCGTCTGCCCCTACTACCTGGGCCAGGAGCTGGCGCGCTGGTGCGACCTGGTGGTCGGCGACGTCAACCACTGGTTCGACGCCAACGCGCTGCTCCACGGCCTGGCGGTGGCCAATCGCTGGCGGGTGGGCCTGCTGGTGGACGAGGCCCACAACCTGGTGGAGCGGGCCCGAGGCATGTACAGCGCCGAGCTCGACCAGCGCCGGCTCGCCCGGCTGCGCCGCAGCGCGCCGCCGGCGCTCTCCCGGCCGCTGGCGCGGCTGGCCCGCCAGTGGCAGGGCGTGGTGAAGGAGGCGGGGCTCGCCGAGGCCGGCGAGACGGGGCGGCCGGCCTATCGGGTGCTAGAGGGCGTGCCCGAGGCCATGGTGGGCGCCCTGCAGGGGGCGGCCAGCGCCATCACCGACTACCTGGGCGAGCACCCCGAGGGGGCCAGCCCCGAGCTTCAGGAGCTGCTCTTCGAGGCGCTGGCCTTCACCCGCCTGGCGGAGGCCTTCGGCGACCACTCGCTGTGCGACCTGGCCCGCTACGGACGCGGTCGGGCGGTGTTGGGGCTGCGCAACCTGGTGCCGGCGGATTTCCTCGCCCCGCGCTTCGCGGCGGCCCACGCCGCGGTGCTCTTCTCGGCGACCCTGGCCCCACCCGCCTACCATCGCGACCTGCTGGGGCTGCCGGTGGAAACGGTCTGGCAGTCGGTGGCCTCGCCCTTCGCCGCCGGGCAGCTCGAGGTGCGCATCCGCGCCGATATCTCTACCCGGCTGCGGGATCGCGAGGCCTCGGTGGCGCCCATCGTCGCCGAGCTGGCCGGCCAGTACCGCCGCTGCCCCGGCAACTACCTGGCCTTCTTCAGCAGCTTCGCCTATCTGGAGCAGGCGCGGGCGGCCTTCGCCGAGGCGCACCCGACGATTCCCACCTGGACCCAGAGCCGCGGGATGAGCGAGGCAGAGCGCGACGCCTTCCTGGCCCGTTTCACGCCGCAGGGGCAGGGTATCGGCTTCGCGGTGCTGGGGGGCGCCTTCGCCGAGGGGGTCGACCTGCCGGGGGAGCGGCTGATCGGCGCCTTCATCGCCACGCTGGGGCTGCCGCCCTTCGATGACTTCAACGAGGCCTTGAAGGCGCGGCTCCAGGCGCGCTTCGGCCGCGGCGACGACTACGCCTACCGGGTGCCGGGGCTGATCAAGGTGGTGCAGGCCGCCGGTCGGGTGATCCGCGGCCCAGAGGATCGCGGTACCGTGGTGCTGATGGATGACCGCTTCGCCCGGCACGAGGTCCGCACCCGGCTGCCGGACTGGTGGCAGCTGCCGGGAACGCCAGGCGTCGCCGGCGGTCCGACCCACACGACACGGCCCTGACGCGGGCCCCAGACAGGAGAGAGTGCCATGCGACTCAATGCCGACTTCCACCAGCGGGTGGTGGTCACCCCCGAGGACTACCGCTGGGTCGACTCGCCCATGGCGGGGGTCGAGCGGATGATGCTCGACCGCATCGGCGAGGAGGTGGCACGGGCCACCTCCCTGGTGCGCTATGCGCCCAACAGCACCTTCCCGCCCCATGAGCATGGCGGCGGCGAGGAGATCCTGGTGCTGGAGGGGGAGTTTGCCGACGAGCACGGCCGCTACCCGGCGGGCAGCTACCTGCGCAACCCCATCGGCACCGCCCATGCCCCCCGGGTGGGGGAGCAGGGCGCCACCCTCTTCGTCAAGCTGCACCAGTTCTCGTCCCAGGATACCGAGCAGAAGGTGATCGATACCCGTTCGGCCGAGTGGCAGCCGGGGCTGGTGGAGGGGCTCGAGGTGCTGCCCCTGCATGACTTCGAGGGCGAGCACGTGGCGCTGGTGCACTGGGCGCCCAACACCCGCTTCCAGCCCCACGCCCACTGGGGCGGCGAGGAGATCCTGGTGCTGGAGGGCGTCTTCCACGACGAGCACGGGGCCTATCCCGCCGGCAGCTGGCTGCGCAGCCCCCACCGCAGCCAGCACGCGCCCTTCACGGGCGAGGAGGGGGCGCTGATCTACGTGAAGGTGGGCCACCTGCTGCCCGACTGACGGGTCTGGTTACCGCCGCTGACAAATCGCTACCGGTCGCGATTGTCCGTTTCGCCGTCGCTGTGCTACCTCTATAGGCGGTATGTCGAGAAACGGCATCGCGCCGTCGGGTAATGGACAAGGAGAGGTCGAATGGGAATCGAGGTAGGAGGCCTGCTGGGCCTGATCTGGCTGATCATCGTGATCTGGGCCATCGTCAAGGTGGCCAAGAGTTCGGCCGGTGGCCTGGCCAAGCTGCTGTGGATCCTGGTGCTGCTGTTCTTCCCGCTGCTGGGGCTGATCGTCTGGCTGTTGCTGGGGCCCAAGGGATAGCGCCCGGAGCGCCCGGCTACCCGGGCCAGCTACGCATCGGGCCGCCTTCGGGCGGCCCGATGCTATTCGGGGTCGGGAAGGTCCCGGGGCTCGCCCCGGTCGCACTTGACGCAGCCGAGAAGCAGGCCGAGCCGTGAACGCCGCCTGGCCGCGCTGAGCACCCAGGGGCGCTCGGTCCAGGGCGGCTGGTGGCGCAGGTGCTGGCAGTGGCCGCAGGCCAGCTCGGCCACCCAGTGACCCTCCTCGTCGAGGTGGTAGCCGACGATGGGCTGCTTCAAGGGGGCGCCGACTATTTCCGGCTCGGTGGCGCCTTGTAGTGCCCCGGCACTCTCACGCGCTCACCGTTGGGCAGCCGGCGGACATGGGTCGGCACATAGACCCGGGTGATGATGCTCTTCTCCATGGATGGTGCTCCCTCCTCGATGAAGGCTCCGCCGTCGGTTGCGGGGAGTCTTCAGTCTGTGCCGACCCGCCGGACCCTGGCAATACTCCCTCCGGGATAGGTGTGCCCGCTCCCTCCTGCCCGGGAGCGGGGGGGAGACGCCCGAGCCTCAGTGGTAGCGGCTCGCCAGGCGCGAGAAGCGCACCGGCGGGCTGTACTTCTCGCCATCGGGCGCGCACTCGGGGGCGGGGCGCACCCGCCAGCCACGGGAACTGGCCCACTCCTTGAGCTCCCGGTAGTTGAGCAGCGGATGGTCCCTCGTGTAGGGGTTGGGCGCCGGAGAGGGGAAGGCGAAGGCCACATGGAGATAGTGGGCCAGCGCGTCTTCGCTGTCGTGGGCGCTCAGCGCCCGGTCCAGGGCGGACTGCCACGCCCGGGAGTCACCACGTGCCACGGCTTGGGTTGCCTGCATCGGATTGTCCTCCGTTGTTTTACCTGTTGCCGGCCATGAAAAACGCCCCGCCCGGCAGGGCCGGACAGGGCGTCATCATCTGGGGTGGTGGCAGGCCGGTGGACGCGGACGCGCCGCTCTCACGGGTCGCGATGGGCATCTCCATCATGACGAGGCCTCCCTCCATCCTTGCCGGGGCGGAGTGCCCCGGCCTTGCGTCTTCGGGATCAGTCCCAGCTCAGCGCACCGCCCACCTGGTACTCGGTGACGCGGGTCTCGAAGAAGTTCTTCTCCTTGCGCAGGTCGATGATCTCGCTCATCCACGGGAAGGGGTTCTGCGCGCCGGGGAACTGCTCCTTGAGGCCGATCTGCGCCAGGCGGCGGTTGCAGATGAAGTGCAGGTACTCCTCCATGATCGCCGCGTTCATGCCCAGCACGCCGCGGGGCATGGTGTCCCGGGCGTAGGCGATCTCGAGCTCGGTACCCTCGAGGATCATCTGGGTCACCTCGTCCTGGAACTCGGGGGTCCAGAGGTGCGGGTTCTCGATCTTGATCTGGTTGATCATGTCCACGCCGAAGTTCAGGTGCATGGACTCGTCGCGCAGGATGTACTGGAACTGCTCGGCCACGCCGGTCATCTTGTTGCGCCGCCCCATGGAGAGGATCTGGCTGAAGCCGCAGTAGAAGAAGATGCCCTCGGTGACGCAGTAGAAGGCCACCAGGTTGCGCAGCAGCTCCTGGTCGGTCTCCGGGGTGCCGGTCTGGAAGTCCGGGCGCGCCAGGGACTGGGTGTGCTTGAGGCTCCAGGCGGACTTGGCGGCCACCGAGGGCACCTCGCGGTACATGTTGAAGACCGCGCCCTCGTCCATGCTCAGCGACTCCACGCAGTACTGGTAGGCGTGGGTGTGGATCGCCTCCTCGAAGGCCTGGCGCAGCAGGTACTGGCGGCACTCGGGGTTGGTGATCAGCCGATAGAGGGCCAGCACCAGGTTGTTGGCCACCAGCGAATCCGCGGTGGAGAAGTAGCCGAGGCTGCGTTCGACGATGCGCCGCTCGTCCGCGGTCAGGCCGTCCTGGCTCTTCCACAGGGCGATGTCGGCGTTCATGTTCACTTCCTGGGGCATCCAGTGATTGGCGCTGCCGTCCAGGTACTTCTGCCAGGCCCACTCGTACTTGAAGGGCACCAGCTGGTTGAGGTCGGCGCGGGCATTGATCATCTGCTTGTCGTCGACCTGGATGCGGGCCGCGCCCATCTCCAGCTCCTCGAGGCCGGCGGCCACGTCGAGCTCCTCCAGAGACTTGCGGGCCCTGGCCAGGCGGTCGCCCTCGGCTATCTGATAGCTGCCGCGGCTCTCGGCAACGGTCTCGCGCTGCGGGGCCGCCGGCTGCGGCTCGGCCGCCGGGGTCGGTGCCGCTTGGGCCTGCGGCGGTTCGGCAACGGCGCTGTCGTCCTCGTGGAATTCGTCCCAGTTCAGCATCTGTCTCTCTCCCGGTCAGGTTCCGGCTACATTCGGTGTTGGCGGAGAGGGAGGCTGGCGCCCTCCCTCTTGCCTGGCGCTTATTGGCAGGCTTCGCAGCCCAGGTCGTCGATATCGGCGGCACTCGGGGCGCGGGAGCCGCTGCCCGCCTTGCCGGCCAGGAAGTCCTCGACGCCGCGGGGCTCTCTTGCACCCCCCGCTGAGGGCTCTCTTGCCCCTCCCGCTGAGGCCTCGCTCGCCGGTGTCGCGGATGGTGCCGGTGTCGCGGATGGTGCCGGTGCCGCGGAGGGGGCCTGGTTGCTCACCGCGTTGAGGTTGCCGCGCTCGACGGTGGACTTCTCCACCGAGGTGGCGCCCAGGGCACGCAGGTAGTAGGTGGTCTTTAGGCCGCGGAACCAGGCCATGCGGTAGGTCACGTCGAGCTTCTTGCCGGAGACGCCCTTGATGTAGAGGTTCAGCGACTGGGCCTGGTCGATCCACTTCTGGCGGCGCGCGGCGGCCTCCACCAGCCACTTCGGCTCCACCTCGAAGGCGGTGGCGTACTTGGCCTTGAGGTCGGCAGGCACGCGCTCGATGGGCTGCACCGAGCCGTCGTAGTACTTGAGGTCGTTGATCATCACCTCGTCCCACAGGCCGCGGGCCTTCAGGTCGTGCACCAGCCAGGCGTTGACCACGGTGAACTCGCCGGAGAGGTTCGATTTCACGTAGAGGTTCTGGTAGGTGGGCTCGATGGACTGGGTCACGCCGCAGATGTTGGAGATGGTCGCGGTCGGGGCGATGGCCATCACGTTGGAGTTGCGCATCCCCTGCTCGGCGATCTTGTCGCGCAGGCGGCCCCAGTCCTGGGTGGTGCTCTCGTCGAGCTCGATGTACTTCTCGCCGCGCTCCTGCTTGAGCTTGCCGATGGAGTCGATGGGCAGGATGCCCTGGCTCCACAGCGACCCCTCGAAGCTCTCGTAGCGGCCACGCTCGGTGGCGAGGTCGCTGGAGGCCTCGATGGCGTGGTAGCTCACCAGTTCCATGGAGCGGTCGGCGAACGCCACGGCTCCGTCACTGGCGTAGGCGATGTCCTGGGCGTAGAGGGCGTCCTGGAAGCCCATGATGCCGAGCCCCACCGGGCGGTGCCGGAAGTTGGAGCGCGACGCCTGGGGCACCGCGTAGTAGTTGATGTCGATGACGTTGTCGAGCATACGCACGGCGGTGCGCACGGTCCGCTTCAGCTTCTCCCCGTCGAGCTCGCCGTCCACCACGTGCTGGGCCAGGTTCACCGAGCCCAGGTTGCACACCGCGATCTCGTCGGCGGAGGTGTTCAGGGTGATCTCGGTGCACAGGTTGGAGGAGTGCACCACGCCGGCATGCTGCTGGGGGCTTCTCAGGTTGCACGGGTCCTTGAAGGTGATCCAGGGGTGGCCGGTCTCGAACAGCATCGAGAGCATCCGCCGCCACAGGTCCTTGGCGCGGACGCGCTTGAACAGCTTGAGCTGGCCCGAACGGGTCATCGCCTCGTACTCCTCGTAGCGCGCCTCGAAGGCGGCCCCGTAGAGGTCGTGGAGGTCCGGGCAGGTGGACGGCGAGAAGAGCGTCCACTCCTTGTCGTCGAAGACCCGCTTCATGAACAGGTCCGGCACCCAGTTGGCGGTGTTCATGTCGTGGGTGCGGCGGCGGTCGTCACCGGTGTTCTTGCGCAGCTCCAGGAACTCCTCGATGTCCAGGTGCCAGGTCTCCAGGTAGGCGCAGACGGCCCCCTTGCGCTTGCCGCCCTGGTTTACCGCGACCGCGGTGTCATTGACCACCTTGAGGAAGGGCACCACGCCCTGGCTCTTGCCGTTGGTCCCCTTGATCCAGGAGCCCAGGGCGCGCACCGGCGTCCAGTCGTTGCCGAGGCCGCCGGCCCACTTGGAGAGCAGCGCGTTGTCGCGGATGGCGCTGTAGATGCCGTCGAGCTCGTCGGGCACGGTGGTGAGATAACACGAGGAGAGCTGGCTGCGTACCGTGCCCGCATTGAACAGGGTCGGGGTGGAGGCCATGTAGTCGAAGCTGGAGAGCAGCTCGTAGAACTCGATGGCCCGCGCCTCGCGATCGTCCTCGTTGAGCGCCAGGCCCATGGCCACGCGCATGAACATCACCTGGGGCAGCTCGTAGCGCACGTCATCGCGGTGGATGAAGTAGCGGTCATAGAGCGTCTGCAGGCCCAGGTAGGTGAAGGCGTTGTCGCGGGTATGGTCGAGGGCCTCGCCCAGGCGCTCCAGGTCGAACTCGGCCAGCCGCGGGTCGAGCTGCTCGAACTCGATGCCGCGTGCGATGTAGGCCTGGAAGGCGGGCTTGTAGAGCTCGGCCATCTCCTGGTAGGTCGCCTCATCGGCGATCCCCAGGAAGGCCAGCGCCTCGCGGCGCAGGTTGTCCTGCAGCAGGCGGGCGGTGACGTAGGTGTAGTCGGGGTCCTTCTCCACCAGGGTGCGGGCGGTCATCATCAGCGCCTGGGAGACGCCGTCGACGGTGACGCCGTCGTAGAGATTCTTGAGCGACTCCTCGACGATCCGCCCGGGCTCGACGCTGGCGAGTCCCTCGCAGGCGTCATGCACCAGGGTCTCGACCCGCCCAAGGTCCAGCGGGCGGGTGGTGCCGTCGGCCAGGGTCACGCTGAGGGTGGGGTGGGGCCTGGCGATGTCGCCCCCGGCGGCGGCGCGCGCCCGGGCGTGCTCCTCGCGATAGAGCACGTAGGCGCGGGCCACCTTCTGCTCGCCCGCACGCATCAGGGCCAGCTCCACCTGATCCTGGATGTCCTCGATGTGCAGGGTGCCGCCGTCGGGCATGCGGCGCAGGAAGGCCTGGGCGATGGCCTCGCTGGCGTCGCGCACGAAGTCGCGGACCCGGGAGGAGGCGGAGGCGTTGTCACCCTCCACGGCGATGAAGGCCTTGCGCATGGCCACGGCGATCTTGCCGGCGTCGAAGGGCACCACGTCGCCGGTGCGCTTGATGACGCGAAGGGTGCGGGGTGCGGTGACGGAAACGGACGACTCGTCCGGAGTAGCGGTGGTATCCATGGCGCCGGGGGTCCCTGTCTGGTGAGCGAAGCGGGTGATGACGGTGGCGGTTGACAGCAATGGCTTCGTTGGCTAGGGCACAGCATATGGTGCCCGTGGCCGCGTCGGACACAAGATAGTGTGCTTTTTCGGCTCCATCAAGTGGATAACCTGTGGATGGGCTGTGGCCTTCCTGGGGTCTTTCCGGCACCGTACGGCGGGCCCGGCAGGCGGCGTGATGTCGCCGATCGGCAACAGGCAGGCGCATCCCGGGATTTCGGGTATCCTTTAGCCATTGGCGGTAAGACTCCCGCGCGGGAGCCACCGCCTCCCCGATCACCTGCCAGCCAGGATGGAACAGAGGATGGACGACACCTTGGAACCCCGGGAACAGGATCATGTGCTGATCATCGAGGATGACGAGCGACTGGCCGACCTGACCCGTGACTACCTGGAAGCCAACGGCTTTCGCGTCACCCTGGAGGCCGATGGCGCCCGCGGCGTCGAGCGTATCCTGGCGCTGCAGCCGGATCTGGTGATCCTCGACCTGATGTTGCCGGGCGAGGATGGCCTGTCGATCTGCCGGCGGGTGCGCAGCGACTACCCGGGCCCGATCCTGATGCTCACCGCCCGGACCGACGACATGGACCAGGTGCTGGGGCTGGAGATGGGCGCCGATGACTACGTGCCGAAGCCGGTGCAGCCGCGGGTGCTGCTGGCACGCATGCGCGCCCTGCTGCGTCGCGCCGAGAGCAGCGAGGCGACCGGCGAGACGCGCCTCGTCTTCGGTAACCTCGAGATCGACAGCGCGACCCGCGAGGCGTGGCTGGAAGGGGGGCGCATCGACCTGACCAGCGCCGAGTTCGACCTGCTGTGGCTGCTGGCCAGCAACGCCGGCCGGGTGCTGACCCGGGAGGAGATCTTCTCCCAGCTGCGCGGCATCCGCTACGACGGCCAGGACCGCTCCATCGACGTGCGGGTCTCACGCATTCGTCCCAAGATCGGCGATGACCCCAACCAGCCGCACCGCATCAAGACGGTACGCAGCAAGGGCTATCTCTTCGTCAGGGAGAGCTGATCCATGCGGCGGGCCCTGGCCGACAGCACCTTCCTGCGTGTCTATGTGCTGCTGGCGCTGGCGCTGCTGCTGACCTTCGGCCTGGCCCTGCTGGGGCTGGCCATGGTCGACCAGGTGCGCCGCGAGCACCATCGCGAGCAGCTCGCCGAGGCGCCCATGCGCCTGCTTGCCGAGCGGCTCGCGACCCTGCCGCCCGAGGCCCACGGCGACTGGCTGGCCTCCCAGGCCCGGCGGCTGGACATGACCCCTACGGTGCTGCCCGTCGAGGCCGTCTCCCTCAACTACTTCGCCCGCGCCCGCCTGGAGCGCGACCGCGTGCTGGTGCACTCGCGCGGCGAGCAGGGCTGGCGGCTGCAGTACCTGCTGGCCGGCGGCGAACGCCTGCTGCAGGTGGACCTGGCGAGCCTCAGCGAGCACCAGCTGCGCGGGCTCACCGAGCTGCTCGGCGAGTGGCTCGCCGAGGTGCCCGTCGACGAGCGCCATGCCCGCCTCGAGCGGGTGTCCCGCGGCAGCATTCCGGTGAGCCTGAGCGATGCGGCGCCCTCGGGGCTGGATGCCTATCAGCTCAACCGGCTGGCCGACGGCGAGGTGGTGATCCGCCTGCTGCCGGGCCGCTGGTCCATGGCGATGTATCTGGCACTGCCCCAGGAGGCGGGGTCGGCCACCTGGCTGGCCATTGGCCCGGTGGAGGCCTTCGAGCCGATGCCCGGCTCGCTGCAGCTGCTGCTGGTGGTGATCCTGCTCGCCGTGCTGGGGGCGACCATCTACCTGATCGTGCGCGGCGTGGAGGCGCGCATGGCCCGCCTGGAGCTGGCGGCCACGCGCATCGCGGCGGGGCGTCTGGACACCCGGGTCAAGGTCGAGAGCGGGGACTTCCTGGGCCGGCTGGGCATGGCCTTCAACGGCATGGCGACCCAGGTGCAGTCGCTGCTGCGCGCCCAGCAGGACATGATCCGTGCGGTCTCCCATGAGCTGCGCACGCCGGTGGCGCGCATCCGCTTCGCCGTGCAGATGGTCGAGGACATGACCGACGACCCGGCGATCCGTCGCCAGCTGCAGGGTATCGACGGCGACATCGAGGAGCTCGATGGCCTGATCGACGAGATCCTCACCTACGCCCGCCTGGGCAGCGATGCGGTCAACGGCCGCGAGATGGAGGCCAGCCTGGTGGATGGCCGCGCCATGGCGGAACGGGTGATCGAGGCGCTGAGTCCGCTGCATGGCCACCTGGCCATCGCCCTGGCCGAGGGGCCCGAGGTCGAGGCCATGGCCGAGCCTCGTTACCTGCAGCGTGCCCTCCAGAACCTGGTGGCCAATGCCTGCCGCCACGCCCGTTCCCGGGTCATTATCCGCCTGCATGCCGAGCCGCGGCTGGTGCGCATCGACGTGGAGGACGACGGCCCCGGGGTGCCGGCCGGCGAGCGGCTGGCGATCTTCAAGCCCTTCGCCCGGCTCGACGACAGCCGCACCCGCAGCTCGGGGGGCTACGGCCTGGGGCTCTCCATCGTCCAGAAGGTCATGGCCTGGCACGGCGGCAGCGTGGCGGTGGACGAGAGCCCCGAGCTCGGCGGGGCGCGCTTCACCCTGCTGCTGCCCCAGCGCCTCGGCCAGGGCCCCGGGGAGGGGCCGGGCCCTACGCCGGCCTGACCCCCTCCAGCACCGCGAAGGAGGTCTCCCGGGCGGTGCGCAGGAAGTCCTCCATCCACGGCGCCTGTCGGGTCTCCTCGCGGATCGCCGCGAACAGCGTGCTCCACACCCCCTTCTCGCCCAGCGCCACTGCCTTGACGTAGTCACGCTCCAGGTATTCGGTGAGCGCCCAGTTGGGCAGCGCACAGACTCCCCGTCCGCTGGCCACCAGCTGCATCATCATGATGGTCAGCTCGGCGGTGCGTATCTCCCTGGGGCGCACTCCGGCCGGCTCGAGGAACTGGGTGAAGACATCCAGCCGCGAGTGCTCCACCGGATAGGTGATCAGTGTCTCGTCGGCCAGCTCCTCCGGGGTGACGAACGCCTGGCCTGCCAGGCGGTGCTGGCGCGCCACGGCCAGCAGCCCCTCGTAGCGGAACAGCGGCTCGTAGTGGATGCCCGGCAGCGGCTGGGGGTCGGCGGTGATCACCAGGTCGAGCTGTTCGCGGGCCAGGGCCGGTAGCGGGTCGAAGTGGTGGCCGCCGGGGATATCGATCTCCACCTCCGGCCAGTGGTCGCGGAAGTGGTCGATGGTCGGCATCAGCCACTGGAAGCAGCTGTGGCACTCGATGGCCATGTGCAGCCGCCCCTGCTCGTTGCCGGCCAGCCTGGCCAGGTCGCGCTCCGCCATGCGCACCAGCGGCAGCACCTGCTCGGCCAGGGTCAGCAGGCGCTGGCCGGCGCGGGTGAACTCCACCGGCCGGGTCTTGCGCACGAACAGAGGGTTGCCCAGCCGCTCCTCAAGGTCCTTGATCTGGTGGGAGAGGGCGGACTGGGTCAGGTGCACGCGCTCGGCGGCCTCCACCAGGGAACCGGCGTCGCGCAGGGCGACCAGGGTGCGGAGATGGCGAAGTTCCAGCATCTGTGTGAGCCACTTTCATCTTGAAGATTAGGAAGTTTAGTTTGATTCACAACGCGGGGCCAGCCAGACTTCGTCGAATCATTCATGTCGAAAGGGTTTCATCATGACTATCGCTCATGTTTCCGGCTATCCCCGCATCGGGGCGAATCGCGAGCTGAAGCGGGCGACCGAGGCCTACTGGAGGGGCGAGCTCGACCGTGAGGGGCTGGAGCGGGTGGGGCGCGAACTGCGTGCCCGCCACTGGGCGGCCCAGCGCGAGGCGGGGCTCGATCTGGTGACGGTGGGCGACTTCGCCTTCTACGACCAGGTGCTGGACCTCTCGGTGATGCTGGGGGCCGTCCCCGCGCGCTTCGCGGCCGATGCCGAGCTGGCCGCCGGCGAGGTGGACCTGGACACCGCCTTCCGCATGGCCCGGGGCCGGGCGCCCCGCGGCGAGCCCGCCGCGGCCTGCGAGATGACCAAGTTCTTCGATACCAACTACCACTACCTGGTGCCGGAACTCCACGCCGGTCAGGCCTTCCGGCTGGCCAGCTCGCGCCTCTTCGATCAGGTCGACGAGGCCCTGGCCGCGGGCCACCCGGTCAAGGTGACCCTGCTCGGCCCGCTGACCTGGCTGTGGCTGGGCAAGGAGAAGGGCCGCGAGGCGTTCGACCGCCTGTCGCTGCTGGAGGCCCTGCTGCCGGTCTACGGCGAGATCCTTGCCCGCCTGGCCGAGCGGGGCGTGGAGTGGGTGCAGCTCGACGAGCCGGCCCTGGTGCAGGACCTGCCGCGGGCCTGGCAGCAGGCCTTCGAGGCCGCCTACAGCGTGCTCGGCCGGGCGCCGGTGAAGCTGCTGCTGGGCAGCTACTTCGGCGGCCTGGGCGACAACCTCGGCCTCGCCGTGAACCTGCCGGTGGCGGGCCTGCATGTCGATCTGGTGCGTGACCCGGCACAGCTCGAGGCCGTGCTGGATCGGCTGCCCGCCTACAAGGTGCTCTCGCTGGGGGCCATCGACGGGCGCAACGTCTGGCGGGCCGACCTGGCGCTGCTCCGGGAGCGGCTCGCCCAGGCGCGCATGCGGCTCGGCAGGCGGCTATGGGTCGCCCCCTCCTGCTCGCTGCTGCACGTGCCGGTGGACCTCGAGCGCGAGACCGGGCTGGACCCCGAGCTCGCCAGCTGGCTGGCCTTCGCCCGCCAGAAGCTCGACGAGGTGGCCACCCTGGCGCGCCTGCTCGACGGCCGCGCCACCGAGGCCGACCGCCAGCGCCTGGAGGCCGCCACCCTGGCCCTGCAGAGCCGCCGCGACTCGCCGCGACTCCACCGTTCCGCGGTGGCCGACCGTCTGGCAGGCGTCGAGCCGGCGGATCATGAGCGCGCGAGCCCCTATCCGCAGCGCGCCCTGGCCCAGCGGCGTTCGCTCGGGCTGCCGCTGTTCCCCACCACCACCATCGGCTCCTTCCCCCAGACCGACGAGATCCGCGCCGCCCGTCGCGCCGTCAAGGCCGGCGAGCTCTCCCGGGAGGCCTACGAGGCCCGCATGCGCGAGGAGATCGCCCATGCCGTGGCCCGCCAGGAGGCGCTGGGCCTCGACATGCCGGTGCACGGCGAGCCCGAGCGCAACGACATGGTGGAGTACTTCGGCGAGCAGCTGGAGGGCTATGTCTTCACCTGCAGCGGCTGGGTGCAGAGCTACGGCACGCGCTGCGTGAAGCCGCCGGTGATCGTCGGTGACGTCAGCCGCCCGGGCCCCATGACGGTGCGCTGGAGCCGCTATGCCCAGTCGCTCACCGACCGGCCGATGAAGGGCATGCTCACCGGGCCGGTGACCATGCTGCAGTGGTCCTTCGTGCGCGACGACCAGCCCCGGGAGACCACCTGCCGGCAGATTGCCCTGGCGCTGCGCGACGAGGTCCTCGACCTCGAGGCGGCCGGCATCCGCGCCATCCAGATCGACGAGCCCGCCCTGCGCGAGGGGCTGCCCCTGCGTCAGGGGGAGTGGCAGGGCTACCTCGACTGGGCGGTGGCATGCTTCCGGCTCACGGCGGCCGGGGTCCGGGACGAGACCCAGATCCATACCCATATGTGCTATTCGGAATTCAACGACATCATCGCCGCCATCGCGGCGCTGGACGCCGACGTCATCACCATCGAGACGTCGCGCTCCGACATGGAGCTGCTCGATGCCTTCCAGGACTTCGCCTATCCCAACGAGATCGGCCCCGGGGTCTACGACATCCACTCGCCCAATATCCCCGAGGTCGACTGGATGGTGGCGCTGATGGAGAAGGCCGCCGAGCGCATCCCGGTGGAGCGGCTCTGGGTCAATCCCGACTGCGGGCTGAAGACCCGTGGCTGGGAGGAGGTGGAGCCGGCCCTGGCCAACATGGTCGCCGCGGCGGAGCGGCTGCGACGGCGCCACGGCTGACGGGGGCGAGGGCCGGGGGAGGGCAGCGTTGAGCCAGCGGGAGCGGCCGGCGACCGTGGCGGCTGCTATGCTCGGCGGATCACGGAATCACTATCCTCGCAAGGAGATGCCATGTCCCGCCTGCTCGCCCCCTCCGCCCTCGGCCTGGCCCTGCTGCTCGGCGGCTGTGCCACCGCCACCTCGCCGGCGCCGATCACCCCGGGAGGCCAGGCGCCGCTGCTCCCCTCGGTGCTCTTCCCCGGCGACGCCGAGAGCTTCACCGCCTGGCGCTGCATGCCCGACCAGTCGCTGGTCACCGCCGACCCGAAGGGGCCGGAGGGTGAGCTGAGACTCTGGTCGGCGCACGGTGCCTGGCGGCTCCAGCCGGCGGTGGTGGCGAGCGGTGCCCGCTACGAGGGCGGCCAGGTCAGCTTCTGGAACAAGGGGGATGCGGCCATCGTGGAGACGCCCCGGGGAAGGCTCGAGTGTCAGGCCTACATGCAGCGCCAGGCGCTGACCCGTCAGCAGCGTCCCGGGGTGATGTTCCAGGCACGCGGCAACGAGCCGGGCTGGATGGTGCACCTGGCCAATGACCGCCCCGAGGCGACCCTGACCCTGGACTACGGCACTCGGGAGCAGACGCTGCCCTATCGGGTCACCACCCTGGACAACGGCGCCGGGCGGGTGATCCTGGCCAGCGGCCGCGGCGACACCCCCTTCGAGCTGCGCATCGAGGCCGGCGCCTGCCTGGACGACATGAGCGGCGAGCCCTTCCCGGCGCGGGTGACCCTGAGTGTCGAGGGGGAGCAGTATCGGGGCTGCGGCCAGGGCATCGCCCCCTGAAGCACCATGGGCGCTGCTGCGCTCCGCAGCTCGCGCGCGGGCGGTGCCGGTGCGCCGGCCCGGTCGTATCCTCATTGAGCACACAGTCAACTCCGGAAACTGCGCTCCGGCCGCACGCGACCCGTGTTCGCTCGCGACGCGCCAATGGGCTTCAGGCTCGCTTAGTCGTGCTTTCGTTTTTATCGAACGTGGGGTGCGGATTTTTGCGCTTTTTATGGCAAAAAATGCACCTATCATGGTGGCCATCGTACCGATGACTGACCTTCAGGAGGTCGCCATGACCACTCGTACCCTTGTGATCACTTCTTCCATCCTCGGCGAGAACGGCCAGTCCAGGGCCCTGGCCGATCACTTCACCGCCCAGGCCCAGGGCCGCGGCGTCGAGGTGACCCGTCGCGACCTGGCGGCCGACGAGCTGCCCCACCTGGCCCTGGTCGAGCTGGGCAGCTGGCAGGTCAGCGAGGAGGAGCGCAGCCCCGAGCAGCGCGAGCTGGCCGCTCGCTCGGACTCACTGATCCAGGAGCTGCGCGACCATGACGTGGTGGTGCTGGCGGTGCCGATGTACAACTTCGGCATTCCCAGCCAGCTCAAGGCCTGGTTCGACCGCGTGATGCGCGCCGGCGTGACCTTCCGCTACACCGAGAACGGCCCCCAGGGCCTGGTGGAGGGCAAGCGGGCGGTCATCCTGGCGGCCCGCGGTGGCCAGTATGCCGGCACCGAGATGGATACCCAGACCCCGCACCTCAAGCTGATGCTGGGCATGATCGGCATCACGGAGGTGGATACCGTCTTCGCCGAAGGGCTCGCCATGGGCGAGGGCAAGCGTGACGCGGCCCTCAAGGAGGCCCGTCAGGCCATCGACGGCCTGGTGGAGCGCCTGTAAGGCGGCAGGCACCCGTGCGGTAGCCGACACGACGCAGCGGGGCGGCCATCCGGCCGCCCCGCTGCCTGTGTGGAGCCTGCCCGCCTCAGCAGGTGTCCGAGGTCTCCAATGCCCAGCCGGCGGCGACGAAGTCGCTGGTGCAGAGCGCCGGCTCCGGGGCCAGGATACGCCCGGCCAGGCGCGAGAGCGCTTCGCGGTTGCCCCGGGAGGGGGCTTCGAGCTGCTCGGAGGTCGCCACCGGCGTCCAGCCATCGCCGTCGCGGGTGGCCAGGGTGAAGGCGAAGGGATGAAAGCCGGGAAAGCCCAGGCGCAGGTCGGTGGCTACCAGGGTCTCGTGGCCGTCGAGCTCGAGGGTCTCGTAGCGCAGGAAGGGGCCGGCGAACCACGCCAGCCGCGCGCCTCGCTCGCTCGCCATCGCCGCCTCCTCCAGCTCGGCCCCGCGGCGATAGGACTCCACCAGCGGCGGGGTGTCGCCGTCCAGCAGGCCCATCAGCAGCTCGTGGTGCTCGTCGCCATCCACCACCGTGACGCGCCACAGCAGGGTGTTGAAGGGGGTGGGCTGGACCAGCCGCGGGGCCTCGGCAAGCCCCCGCTCGGCCAGCACCGGCTCCAGGCGGTGCTCCACCAGCTGCTTGGCGCCGAAGGCGAACACCAGGTAGGCACTGGAGAGTGCCAGCCCCCAGGCCGGTCCGCGCCGCCCGTTGCCGGTGGCCAGCGCCACGCCGATGCCCACCAGCAGCGGCAGGGTGTAGAGCGGGTCGATGATGAAGACGATGGGCCAGGCCGCGGGTGGCACGTCCAGCGGCCACAGGAGCTGGGTGCCGTAGGCGGTCAGGGCGTCGAGCAGCGGGTGGGTCAGCAGGCAGAGCCCGAAGAAGGCCCCCCAGCGCGCCAGGGAGATATCCCGGGCCGGGGCGAAGCGGGCGGAGAGCAGCGTCAGCGCCGTGGCCAGCCCCGCCAGCACGAACAGCGAGTGGGAGAAGCCGCGGTGCTCGGTGACGTTGGCCACGGCATCGCCGTAGTCGATGACCACGTCCAGGTCGGGCAGGGTGCCGAGCATGGCACCGATCAGCACCGCCTTGCGGCCCAGCCGGCGGCCGAGCACTGCACCGCCCACGGCGGCCCCCAGGGCGGCCTGGGTAATCGAATCCATCGGGAGGCGTTCCTCGCTGAGAGTGCTTGCCTATGATGCCACGGGCGGGGGGCGGGTTCCCTTTTGCCGTTGAGGCCCTTGGCACGGAGCTGATCCGGCGACAGGCCTGCGAGGGGGCGCTGTGAATACGTCCCTGTACGCTACCGATGCCCTGCTGCGCTCTCGCGTCCCGCTCCGCTTGCAGGTCCGGTGCTGGCCATCCATGGCCAGCCCGTTCGGAGGAATCCTCCTCACCCCTGGCATAGGACCCCCTCTTCGGCCTGCCCCCGGCGCTCCTCGCTCAGTGGCTCATCGCTCTACCCAGCGTGGCCCGGCGGCGAGGATGCGCGCCTGCACCGGGCAGTCGTCGCGGTGGGCGCCGGGCAGGTAGCCGGTGCTCATCAGGAACTCGCCGGTGATCTCCGGCCCGGTGAAGCGGAAGGTGCGCTTGAAGAGCCGGACCCACTCCGCATGGGAGAGCGGGTGGTGGTGGTCGAGCCAGGCGGCGAGGCTGCCGTGCTCTTCGCGCAGGGCCTGGATCACCCCGGCGTTGTGGATCACCGCGTCGACCTTGAGTTGGTTGCGGATGATGCCGGCGTCGGCCAGCAGCCGGGCCCGCTCGGCCTCGCCATAGGCGGCCACCCGGTCGATGGCGAAGCCCTCGAAGGCGGCCCGGAAGGCGGTGCGCTTCTTCAGCACGGTGAGCCAGGAGAGCCCCGCCTGGTTGATCTCCAGGGCCAGGCGCTCGAACAGGGCCTCGTCGTCGGCCACCGGGAAGCCATATTCGTGGTCATGGTAGGGGCCGTGAAACGGATGGCCCGGGGCCAGGTCACAGTAGTGGCTCATGCTGGGGCTCCAGGTCGCGAGCTGACGTGATCCCGCCCCCTTGGCAAGGACCCCGTCGACGCCGACAATCGTGCCATTACCCTATCACCGCGGAGCGACTGCGATGAAGCGAATGACTCTCCCCCTGGCCACCGGCGCCCTGCTGGCGATGCTGACGGCCCCCGCCCTGGCCGAGGGGCCCGTGGTCGAGATGTACCAGGATCCCAACTGCGGTTGCTGCGGCGCCTGGGCCGACCACCTGGAGGCCGAGGGATTCACGGTGGAGCGCCACAAGACCCGCGAGATGCGCGCCATCAAGATCGAGCAGGGACTGACCCCCGAGCTCGCCTCCTGCCATACCGCCATGGTCGATGGCTACGTGATCGAGGGCCATGTGCCGGCGGCCGACATCCATCGCCTGCTGGAGGAGCGCCCGGATGTGGCGGGGCTCTCCGTGCCGGGCATGCCCCACGGTTCGCCGGGCATGGAGACCGGCCGCTACGACGACTATCAGGTGCTGGGCTGGCACCGCGACGATCGCACGCCGGAGATCTTCAACGAGTACACTCACTGATCCCACAAGGCTATTTGGAGCTATCGATGGCGCGTCAGCGAAAGGCGCCGGGGACAGGTCGAAGAGGGGGTCCGTGGACCAGGGAAGGTCGAGGTAGCCCCCAGGGAGGGGTTCATGGCGCCCCCTCGCAGGCCTGTCACCGGAACAGCCTTGAGCGGTACCGCCATCTGCGATAGCCCCGTGATTCCCCCCGACAAGGAGTTGAACATGCAGTATCTGCACACCATGGTGCGCGTCAGCGACCTCGACGCCTCGCTGCACTTCTACTGCGACCTGCTGGGCTTGAAGGAGGTGCGGCGCAAGGAGAATGACAAGGGGCGCTTCACCCTGGTCTTCCTGGCCGCCCCCGAGGACGAGGCGCGTTCCGCCGAACTCAAGGCGCCGGAGCTCGAGCTCACTTACAACTGGGACCCCGAGGAGTACACCGGCGGGCGCAACTTCGGCCACCTGGCCTATCGGGTCGACGATATCTACGCCCTCTGCGAGAAGCTGCAGAACGCCGGGGTCACCATCAACCGCCCGCCCCGGGATGGCCATATGGCCTTCGTCAGGAGCCCCGACGGCATCTCGGTGGAGCTGCTGCAGAAGGGCGATGCCTTGCCCCCGCAGGAGCCCTGGGCCTCCATGGAAAACACCGGCAGCTGGTAGGCGGCCGGCCACGTGACAAGGAAGAACGACGACCCATGAAGATGACAGCTGTGGCCCGCCTGGGCCTGGTGATAGCCGCCGCGGCCCTGTTGGCGGCCTGTGGAAGCCGCCCCGATGCGCCGCCGGAGCGCGAGGTGAGCCTCTCGGGCCCGGTGGTGGAGCAGCGCTGGAACCTGCTGCTGGTGGGCACCGACGAGCGGCTCTCGCTGCCCGAGCCCGCCTGGTTTCGCATCGCGGCCGACGGGAGCGTCACCGGCAGCGACGGCTGCAACCAGCTGATGGGGCGGGCCAATCTGGGCGAGAACCAGCGCATCGAGTTCTCGCAGCTGGGCACCACCCGGCGCGCCTGCCCTCAGGGCGAGGACGCGGCCCGGGTGACCGGCATGCTGGAGACCGCCTACCGCTACCTGATCGACCATGACCGGTTGGTCTTCTTCGGCCCCGATCAGCGGGTGCTGGGCGGCTGGCGCAAGGCGAATTAGCGTCCCGGCAGCAGCGCCTGGACCCTGGCCATGCCGGCGGTGATGCCGCGGGCCATGGCCGGCCCGATCGGGGTGAGCAGGAACCAGGGCGCGATGATCAGGTTGATGGCGATGGCGCCGAAGTAGACGTCGCTGAACCAGTGGGCGCCGCTCAGGATGCGCGGGGCGCTGAGGATCACCGCCGCCACCAGGCTCACCAGCATCACCTTGCGACCGGCGAAGCGCCACATGAAGGCGGTGAACAGGAAAAGGTTCACCCCGTGGTCGCCGGGGAAGCTGGCGCCGGAGCTGTCCTTGGTGGCGAAGTCGACCAGTTCGGTGACCCGATTGACCTCCTGATAGACCACCGTGGGGCTGGGGTGAGAGTAGTCGATCACCAGGCGCACGCCCTGGGCCATGAACACCGCCACCAGCAGCATGGTGATGCCGATGCCGCCCCAGCGGAGCAGTCTCGGCTCGCGGAGCGGATCCCGGGAGATGGCCCACAGGTAGATCACCAGCAGCACCACCAGGCTGATCACGTCGAAGAGCCGCGCGTTGGTGGTCGCCACCAGCCACACCCAGGCCGGGTTCCCCTCGTGCAGCCAGGCGTTGGTGGTGAAGAACACGGCATCGTCCAGCTCGGTCCAGAACAGCAGGTCCGGCGACAGCCAGGAGAACACCAGCAGGGCGCCCAGCAGGTTGAAGATCAGCAGGCGGCCAAGCGCAAAGGTCGAGTCGGTCTGAGGCATCGAGACATGGCGGGTCGGTGGGTGTGGCGGACCATTCTAGGGGAACGGGATTTGGCAGAACAGCGTTTCTTAACGCGGCTGCAACATGGTCGTGGTAGCGCTGCCACGGGGGCAGGCCCCCAACGGCCAGCGGCCCGCCTAGGGCGGGCCGCTGGCTGAGACGCCGACGGGGTCGGTCAGAGCGCGGCGATCTTGTCGCGCTGTTCCTCCAGCAGGCGGCGCGCCGCCAGGAAGTCCGCGAGCTTGGCGCGCTCCTTCTCCACCACGGCCTCCGGCGCCTTGGCCACGAAGCTCTCGTTGCCGAGCTTCTTCTCGATGCCGCCGATCAGCTTGTCCTGCTTCTCGATCTCCTTGCCCAGGCGGGTGAGTTCGGCGTCCTTGTCGATCAGGTCCGCCATCGGCACCAGCACCTCCATCTCGCCCACCAGCTGGGTGGCTGAGAGGGGCGCCTTGCTCGGGTCGTCGAGCCAGGAGACGCTCTCGAGTTTGGCCAGCTTGGCCAGGAAGCGGCGGTTGGCCTCGAGGCGCGCCGGGTCGTCCGGGCCGCCCTTGGTGAGCAGCGCGTCCAGCGGCTTGCCCGGGGCGATGTTCATCTCGGCGCGGATGTTGCGGATCGCCACGATCACGCCCTTGAGCCACTCGATGTCCCGCTCGGCGGCTTCATCGATCTTCTCCGGCTCAGCGCTGGGCCAGGCCTGGGCCATGATTGAGTCGCCCTCGCCCTGACGGGTGCCGGCCAGGGGGGCCACGCGCTGCCAGATCTCCTCGCTGATGAAGGGCATCATCGGGTGGGCCAGGCGCAGGATCGCTTCCAGCACACGCACCAGGGTGCGACGAGTGCCGCGCTTGGCCTCGGGGCTGGCGCCGTCGTCCCACAGCACCGGCTTGGAGAGCTCCAGGTACCAGTCGCAGTACTCGTTCCAGACGAAATCGTAGAGCGCCTGGGAGGCGTGGTCGAAGCGGAACTCCTCCATCGCCCGGGTCACCTGGGCCTCGGTCTGCTGCAGGCGCGAGATGATCCAGCGGTCGGCCAGCGACAGCTCGACCGGTTCACCTCCCAGGCCGGTGTCCTCGCCCTCGGCGTTCATCAGCACGTAGCGCGAGGCGTTCCACAGCTTGTTGCAGAAGTTGCGGTAGCCGTCCAGGCGGCCCATGTCGAACTTGATGTCGCGCCCGGTGGTGGCCTGGGAGAGGAAGGTGAAGCGCAGTGCGTCGGTGCCGTGGGGCTCGATGCCCTCGGGGAACTCGCCGCGGGTGGCCTTCTCGATGGCCTTGGCCTTCTGCGGCTGCATCAGGCTGCCGGTGCGCTTCTCGACCAGGGTCTCGAGCTCGATCCCGTCGATCAGGTCGATGGGGTCGAGGACGTTGCCCTTGGACTTGGACATCTTCTGGCCCTGGCCGTCGCGCACCAGGCCGTGGACATAGACCTGCTTGAAGGGCACCTCGCCGGTGAACTTCAGGGTCAGCATGATCATCCGGGCGACCCAGAAGAAGATGATGTCGAAGCCGGTGACCAGGACGCTGGAGGGGTGGAAGGTACGCAGCTCCGGGGTCTTCTCCGGCCAGCCCAGGGTGCCGAAGGTCCACAGGCCCGAGCTGAACCAGGTGTCGAGCACGTCCTCGTCCTGGGTCAGGCGCGGCACGCCGAGCTTTTCCATGGTCCTGAGGGCGTCGGGCGTCATCTCGGTGGTGCTGCCCAGCAGCTGGTTGAAGCCGCGCAGCCGCATGGCGGTGTCGAAGTCGCCCTGCTCGTGCTCGATGAAGTGGGCGAGCTCGACCAGGTAGTCGCGGGTCGCCTCCACCTCGTTGCGGGCCACGAAGACGTTGCCGTCCGCGTCGTACCAGGCGGGGATGCGGTGGCCCCACCACAGCTGGCGGGAGATGCACCAGTCCTGGAGGTCGCGCATCCAGGCGAAGTACATGTTCTCGTAGTTCTTCGGCACGAACTGGATGTCGCCCTTCTCGACGGCCTCGATGGCCGGCTTGGCGAGGCTCTCCACGGCGACGAACCACTGGTCGGTGAGCAGCGGCTCGATGACATCGCCACTGCGGTCGCCATAGGGCAGGGTGTTGCTGACCGTCTCGATCTGCTCGAGAAGCCCGGCGGCCTCCATGTCGGCGACGATCCGCTTGCGCGCCTCGAAGCGGTCCAGGCCGGCGTAGGCCTCGGGCAGGCTCGTGTCGATCTCGGGCAGCGGCCGGCCCTGGATGTCGAAGGCCTCGGCCCGGGCGAGGATGCTGGCGTCCTGGGTGAAGACGTTGATCAGCGGCAGGCCCTGGCGGCGGCCCACCTCATAGTCGTTGAAGTCGTGGGCCGGGGTGATCTTCACGCAGCCTGAGCCCTTCTCCATGTCGGCGTGCTCATCGGCGACGATGGGGATCCGACGCCCCACCAGCGGCAGCTCGACGAACTTGCCCACCAGGGAGGCGTAGCGCGGATCCTCGGGGTTCACCGCCACGCCGGTGTCGCCCAGCAGGGTCTCGGGGCGGGTGGTGGCGACCACCAGGTAGTCGAGCCCCGCGTCGGTGGTGACGCCGTCGGCCAGCGGATAGCGGAAGTGCCAGAACTGGCCCTGCTGGTCGCGGTTCTCCACCTCGAGATCCGAGATGGCGGTATGCAGGGTCGGGTCCCAGTTGACCAGCCGCTTGCCGCGGTAGATCAGCCCTTCCTTGTGGAGGCGCACGAAGACCTCCTGGACCGCCTGGTAGAAGCCGTCGTCCATGGTGAAGCGCTCGCGGGACCAGTCGACGCTGGCGCCCATGCGGCGCAGCTGGCGGGTGATATGGCCGCCGGACTCCTGCTTCCACTCCCACACCTTGTCGATGAAGGCCTCGCGGCCCAGGTCGTGGCGGCTCTTGCCCTCCTCGGCGGCGACCTTGCGCTCCACCAGCATCTGGGTGGCGATGCCGGCGTGGTCGGTGCCCACCTGCCACAGGGTGTTGCGCCCCTGCATCCGCCGCCAGCGGATCAGGGTGTCCATGATGGTGTCCTGGAAGGCGTGGCCCATGTGCAGGCTGCCGGTGACGTTGGGCGGCGGGATCATGATGGAGTAGGGCTCGCCCTCGCCGGAGGAGGCGAAGCGGCCATCGGCCTCCCAGCGCTCGTACCAGCGGGATTCGATCTGCTCGGGTTGGTAGGTCTTGTCCATGGGCGTTCCGGGTCCAGAAATGATCACCGCCGGCCAGGGGGCCGGACGGCAGGAGAGGGCGACGAAAAATGGGCCCGATTATAGCGCGACCAGGCGCCCAGCGTCAGCCGGACTGGCCGCGCAGCTGGTGGGCCTTTACCGGGTAGCCGCGCTTCTTGTAGGTCTGCCAGCACTCGCGCTTGGCCACCAGCACCGCCTGGTGCTGGTTGATGATCTCGGCGACCCGCTCGAAGCGCGAGAACCATTCCGGAATGCCCGGGGCGAGGTTGAGCAGCGCCTGGACGGCCTGGTCCGGGGCGGGCGGGGCGGCCCAGCCGATGGTGACCGGTATGCGCGGATCGGGGGCGGCCTCTCCTTCCCCCTCGCCCAGCAGGGCGTGAGGCACATAGGCGTCGGGGCGGAAGGTCCAGAGCCGCTCGTCCAGCTCCCGGGCCATGGCCTCGTCCTCGGCGTGCAGGTGCAGCCGATAGCCCTTGCGCTGGATGGTCTCGGCCAGCCGGCAGGCGAAGTCGAGGCGCGCCTCCAGGGTGGTATCGGGGAGGACGTAGAAGTCGATCTGGGTCATCTGAGTCTGCCCGGGGCTTTTCCTCAGGGCAGGCCTCTGCGGAGGCGCTGTGAATACTTCCCTGTACGCTACCGACGCCATCCCTGGCGTAGGACCTCCGCGTCGGCCTGCCCTTCGGCGCCCCTCACCTAGGTGGAGAGAGCCGTTGTAGCAGCGGACCCGCCCTAGCGGGCCCGTCGCGACGATTGGACTGTTACACCAGGCGGGTCAGCCAGCCATGGGTATCCTCGGCGCGGCCGTACTGCAGGTCGAGCAGCTTGGTGCGCAGGCGCTTGGCCACGGGGTTGCCGCTGTCCGCCTTCAGGCGGATGCGGTCCTGCTCGGTGACCAGTTCGCCCACCGGGGTGATCACCGCGGCGGTGCCGCAGGCGAACACCTCGGTCAGTTCGCCGGAGGCCGCTGCCTCGCGCCACTCGTCGATGCTGATCGGACGCTCCTCGGGGGTGAGGCCCTCATCGCGGGCCAGGGTCAGCACCGAGTCGCGGGTCACGCCCTCGAGGATGGTGTCGGTGAGGCGCGGCGTGGCGATGCGGCCATCCTGGAACACGAAGAAGAGGTTCATGCCGCCCAGCTCCTCGATCCACTTGTTCTCGGCGGCGTCGAGGAAAGCCACCTGGCCGCAGCCGTGCTCGCTGGCCTCCTTCTGGGCAGCCAGGGAGGCGGCATAGTTGCCGCCGCACTTGGCGAAGCCGGTGCCGCCGGGGGCGGCGCGCTTGTAGTGGCTGGAGAGCCAGATCGAGACCGGCTCCACGCCGCCCTTGAAGTAGGCCGCCGCCGGGGAGGCGATCACGTAGTAGTCCACCTCCTGGGCCGGGCGCACGCCGAGGAACTTCTCGCTGGCGATCATGAAGGGGCGCAGGTAGAGGCTGCACTCGTCGGCCTCGCTCCTGGGCGTCGGCACCCAGGCGTGGTCCTGGGCCAGCAGGGCCTTGAGCGAGCCGATGAAGTCCTCGTCGGAGAGCTCCGGCAGGGCCAGGCGGCGGGCGCTGCGGCGGAAGCGTTCGGCGTTCTTCTCCGGGCGGAAGGTCCACACCGAGCCGTCGGCATGGCGGTAGGCCTTGATGCCCTCGAAGATCTCCTGGGCGTAATGCAGCACGGCGGCGGCGGGGTCCAGGGTCAGCGGCCCGTAGGGGCGTACCTCGCGGCCGTGCCAGCCGGCGTCCAGGGTCCAGCGCACGTGGGCCATATGGTCGGTGAAGTACTGGCCGAAGCCGGGGCTGGCGAGGATGTCCTCACGGATCGAGTCGGCCGTGGGGGTGGAGTTGGGCAGGAGTTCGAAGCTGGCATTCGACACGGCAAGGGGTCTCCGCTACGCCCGGGGCGTGCCGGCCCCGGGGTGATACTGGAAGCTCGGGCCGGTGAGAGCCGGCCCGGGTCGTGGATTCATCGTCAGTCCCACATGAGAAAGGCGACGCGGGAAAAACGCAAGAGCGAGGCGTTATTCCGTCTCGGTTTCCACTTCGGCATCGCTTTCGCGGTCCAGCAGGTACTGGGTCAGCAGGCCCACGGGGCGGCCGCTGGCGCCCTTCTCCTTGCCGGAGCTCCAGGCGGTACCGGCGATGTCCAGGTGCGCCCAGGGGAACCTGTCGGCGAAGCGCGAGAGGAAGCAGGCGGCGGTGATGGTGCCCGCCGGGCGACCGCCGATGTTGGCCAGGTCGGCGAAGTTGGAGTCGAGCTGCTCCTGGTACTCGTCCCACAGCGGCAGGTGCCAGGCGCGGTCCCAGGCCGCCTCGCCGGCGTCGAGCAGGTCCAGGGCCAGGTCGTCGTCGTTGGAGAGCAGGCCGGTGGCGTGGTGGCCCAGGGCGATGATGCAGGCGCCGGTGAGGGTGGCGATATCCACTACGCTTGCCGGCTCGAAGCGCTCCGCGTAGGTGAGGGCGTCGCACAGCACCAGGCGGCCCTCGGCGTCGGTGTTGAGCACCTCCACCGAGAGGCCCTTGAGGGTCCGGATGATGTCGCCGGGCTTGGTGGCACGGCCGTCGGGCATGTTCTCGGCGGCGGCGACGATGGCCACCAGATTGACCTTCGGGCGGATGCCGAGCACCGCCTTGACGGTGCCGAACACGCTGGCCGCGCCGCACATGTCGAACTTCATCTCGTCCATGGCCTCGCCGGGCTTGAGCGAGATGCCGCCGGTGTCGAAGGTGATGCCCTTGCCCACCAGCACGTGGGGCGCCTCCTCGGGATTGTCGGCGCCCTGGTACTTCATGACGATCAGCCGCGAGGGCTGCTCGCTGCCGCGGCCCACCGACAGCAGGCTGTGGGCGCCCAGCGCCTCCAGGGCCTCCTCGTCGAGGATCTCCACCTCCAGTGCACCGCCCGAGGCCCGGCCCAGCGCCTCGGCCTGCTCGGCCAGGTAGCTCGGGGTGCAGACGTTGCCCGGCAGGTTGCCCAGGGTGCGGGCGTAGCTGATGCCTTCGCCCACAGCGCTGCCGATGCGCGCGCCCTCGCGGGCCGCCCCGGCGTCACCGCCCTCGCTGACCAGCAGGGTCACCTCGGCCAGGCGCGGCGCGGGGGCCTTCTCCGACTTGAACTCGTCGAAGCGGTAGACGGCACGCCGGGCCGCCTCGGCCACCATGCGGGCCTTCCAGGCGCAGCTGCGGTCCGGCACCGGCACGTCGGTGAAGGCCGCGCCGCAGGCGTCCACCGGCAGGCCGGCCAGCGCCGTGAAGGCGGCGTCCAGAGCCTTGCGGAAGGCACCCTCCCGGCACTTGTCGCGCTCGCCCAGGCCCACCAGCAGCAGACGCTCGGCACCGAGGCCCGGGGCGAAGGGGATCATCTGCACGTTGCCCAGCCTGGCGTCGAAATCACCGCGCTCGATGAGCTGGCCGATCAGCTTCTCGCTGGCGTCATCCAGGCGCGCCGCCGCGGGCAGCAGGTCGCCATCCTTGAATACCGGGATCACGAGGCAGGGCGACTCGACCTTGGCGGGGTTACCCGTCTGAACTGGGAATTCCATGGCGTCTCCACAAGACAAGCGTTGGGGTTACTGGCAATTGGGGTTACAAGCGAGGGGGGATTCTGGATAATGCCGGCACGTTGCCGTGTCGTTCCAGTGTACCGAAGGCATGGCCCCATTGCATGGCAGACGCTGCATGATCATCTTCCGTTACCTGGCCCGCGAGATCCTGCTGACCATGGCCGCCGTCGCCGGTGTCCTGCTGCTGGTGATCATGGGCAGCCGCTTCATTCGCTACTTCTCCGATGCGGCCGAAGGCGAGATTCCCGCCAGCATCCTCGGCACCCTGATGCTGTTCCACCTGCCGGGCTTCATGGAGCTGATCCTGCCGCTGGCGTTCTTCCTCGGCATCCTGCTCGCCTACGGGCAGCTCTACCTCAACAGCGAGATCACCGTGCTGGTGGCCTGCGGCACCAGCCCCAACAGGCTGCTGCAGGTGAGCCTGGTGCCGGCCGCGGTAGTGGCCGTGCTGGTGGCGCTGTGCAGCCTGTGGCTGACCCCGGCGGGGGCCCTGCACAACGCCGTGATGCTCGAGGAGCAGCGCAGCCAGCTGGACTTCTCGGCCCTGGCACCGGGGCGCTTCCAGGACTTCGGCAGCGGGCGAACCGCCTACATGGCCGCCATGAGCGATGACCAGAGCCTGATGCAGGAGGTGTTCATCAGCGAACGCCAGCGACGCAGTGACGGCACCCCGGAGAGCGTGGTGACCCGCGCCGAGGCCGGCTACCAGACCGTCGACCCGGAGACCGGCAGCCGCTTCCTGGTGCTCGCCGACGGCGAGCGCTACAGCGTCGACCCCGGCCGCCACCAGGCCGAGCGGCTGACCTTCGAGACCTATGCGGTGCGTCTCTCCCAGGCCGGTGAAAGTCGCGAGCTCGACTCGCCCGAGTACGCCACCACCGGCGCCCTGCTGAGGGACGAGTCGCCGCGCGCCCAGGCCCAGCTGCAGTGGCGGCTGGGGCTGCCGCTGATGGTCTTCATCCTCACCCTGCTCGCCATGCCGCTCTCCCGGGTCAACCCTCGCCAGGGGCGCTTCGCCAAGCTGCTGCCGGCGATCTTCCTGCACGTGGCCTACCTCAGCCTGCTGCTCGCCGCGCTGGACGCCATCGGGCGCGGCAGCCTGCCGGCAGTGATCGGCATGTGGCCGATCCACGCCGGCTTCCTCGCCCTGGGGCTGGTCATGATGGTGCGCGCCCAGCGCAAGGGGATGAGCGGATGATCGCCGATCGCTTCGACCGCTACCTGGCCCGCAACGTCCTGGCCGCGATCATCGTGGTGCAGGTGGTGCTGCTCGGCCTCGACCTGGTGATCACCTACATCAACGACCTTGACGACGTGGAGGGCGACTATGGCGCCTTCCAGGTGCTGCTCTTCCTGGGGATGCGGCTGCCCTGGCGCTTCTACCAGTACGCACCGGTGGGCGTGCTGATCGGCGCCCTGATCGGGCTGGGCAGCATGGCGTCGAGCAACGAGCTGACGGTGATGCGGGCCGCCGGTCGCTCCCTGACCCGCATCCTCTGGGGGGTGATGAAGCCGATCATCCTGGTGGTGGTGGTGGTGCTGGTCATCGCCGAATACGTCAGCCCGCGCACCGAGCAGTTCGCCGCCGCCTGGCGCCTGGAGCAGATCCAGGGGGCCGGTGCCGTGGTCACCGAGCGCGGCGGCTGGCAGCGCGAGGACGACAGCTTCTACCGCTTCGGCGCCATCCGCGCCGATGACACCGTGCTGGACCTGACCCGCTACCGCTTCGAGGGGCAGCGCCTGCGCGAGGCGATGAGCGCCGAGCGGGCCGTCTGGCGCGACGGCGGCTGGCGGCTCGAGAACGTGGCGGTGACGCGCTTCGAGGAGGAGCGCACCGAGGTCGAGCATCACGCCAGCCTGGCCTGGCAGACCCGCCTGACGCCTGACCAGCTCGCCCGGCTGCTGCGCCCGATCGACAGCCAGGCCCCCAGCGAGCTGTGGGCCTACGCCCGCTACCTGCAGGACCAGGGGCAGGCGGCGACCCAGCCGCTGCTGCACTTCTGGCAGAAGATGCTGATGCCGCTGACCATGGGCTCCCTGGTGCTGGTGGCCGCCTCCTTCGTGTTCGGGCCGCTGCGCACCGTGGCCGCCGGCACCCGGGTCTTCTATGGCGTGGTCACCGGCCTCTCCTTCAAGTACCTGCAGGACCTGCTGGCGCCGGCCTCCACGGTGTTCGGCTTCTCGCCGGCCTGGGCGGTGCTGGCCCCGACCCTGATCTGTGCGGGCCTCGGTCTCTACCTGCTCAGGCGCACCGGCTGACACCAGGAGCTTCCCATGCAACGACGCTTCGGCAACCTCGACGATGTCTGGCCGGCGGGGCTCGCCCGCCGCCTGGGCGCGATGCTCTACGACAGCTTCCTGATCGCCGCGATCTGGATCCTGGTGGCCGGCCTGCACCTGACGATCGGCCGCCAGCTGCTGGGCATTTCCGCCGAACAGGTGGGCGCCGGCCCGCTCTGGGGGCTGTCGCTGCAGCTGCTGCTGCTGGGTGCGGCCTTCGCCTTCCTGGCCTTCTCCTGGACCCGTGGGGGGATGACCCTGGGGATGCAGGCGTGGCGGCTGCGCGTCCAGACCCTCGACGGCCGCTCCATCACCCCGGTGCAGGCCCTGGTCCGCTTCCTGGTCGGCCTGCTCTCGCTGGCGGCCTTCGGGCTCGGCTACCTCTGGATCCTCGTCGACCGTGAGCGGCGCAGCTGGGGGGATATTGTCTCCGCTACCCGGGTAGTGGTGCTGCCGAAACCCGTCAAGTAGGAGGCGCGCCGCGCGGGAGATTGACCCGGATCAGACATTGTTCGCTTCCCGCTTGCAGGGGCCTATGCGAATCATTTACATTAACCTTGTCAGCCGCAGCGAGGTGATGTTCATGTACGTGTGTCTCTGCAAGGGGGTCTCCGACCACCGGATCCGCCAGACCGTCGAGGACGGGGCCCGCAGCTGGCGCGAGGTACAGAACCAGACCGGTTGCGGCACCCAGTGCGGCAAGTGCGCCTCCCAGGGCAAGAGCATCACCCGCGAGGCGGTGAAGGCCGAGCTGATGGTCGGCGCCGAGGACCTCGCCTACGCCGTGTGACCGCTCCCCCCAACACTCACGGAATCGAGATCGTTCTCGTTTTCGCTGTCATTTAATTGATTTCATTGGCTTTTCGTCAGATCTCGCTAGACTGGTCAGCAGTGCCTGGCAATGCCGTTCCCGGCATGCCAAGCTGAAGTCACACTTCCCCGACCACAGTCAAAGGTGAGTCCATGAAAGGCGACAGCAAGGTCATCGAGCATCTCAACAAGGCGCTGGGCAACGAGCTGGTGGCGATCAACCAGTACTTCCTGCACGCCAAGATGTACAAGGACTGGGGCCTCAAGGCGCTGGCCAAGTGGGAGTACGACGAGTCCATCGAGGAGATGCAGCACGCCGACAAGCTGATCGAGCGCATCCTCTTCCTCGAGGGGATTCCCAACCTGCAGGACCTGGGCAAGCTCAATATCGGGCAGGACGTTCGCGAGATGCTCGAGTGCGACCTCAAGATCGAGCATGAGGGCCGCGCCGACTACATCGAGGCAATCACCTACTGCGAGCAGGTCAAGGACTACGTCAGCCGCGACCTGTTCCGGGATATCCTCGCCGACGAGGAGGACCATATCGATCATATCGAGACCGAGCTCGGCTTGATCGACAAGGTCGGCCTCGAGAACTACATGCTCAAGCAGATGCAGGAAGCCGGCGACGAGTAAGCGCCCCCTCCTGATCCCCCCTTCACCTCGCATCTCGACCGGCGCCCACAGTGGCGCCGGTCCGCGTTGGCCCCTCGGGACCCGAAGCCCGGGGATGTTCTACGCTGGTGCATAGCCTCCGACGTGCCGAGCCGTCATGGTGCTCGGGCGCGGGGAGAGGCTGCCCCGTCGTGGCCCCTGTCCTTGACCTGTCGGTCAGGATGCAGGGCTGGCAGGGTTCCTGCATGACAACAATCACAACAACCAGCGAGAGGGTATCTTCCATGAGCCGTTTCCCACTCCGCCGTGCCGGGCTATCGACCGGTGCGCTCGGTCTCTCCCTTGCCGGGCTCGTCCTGTCCGGCGCCGTCCTGGCCGACGAGACCCGTATCCGCTTCCAGCTCGACTGGCGCTTCGAGGGGCCGTCCGCCCCTTTCCTGATGGCGGTGGAGCGGGGCTACTTCGCCGAGGAGGGGCTCGATGTCCAGGTCGACTCCGGCAGCGGTTCGGCGGGTGCCATCAACCGGGTGGCGTCGGGGGCTTACGAGATGGGCTTCGGCGACCTCAACGCCCTGGTGGAATTCCTGGCCGAGAACCCCGACGGGCCCGGTATTCAGGGGGTCTACGTGGTCTACGATGGTACGCCGGCGGCAGTCTTTGCCCGCCGGGATCGCGGCATCGAATCCGCGGCGGATCTGGTCGGCAAGTCCCTGGCCGCGCCGGCCTTCGACACCGGCTACCGCGCCTGGGGCATCTTCGCCGCCGCCAACGGCCTCGAGGCCGATGACGTCGAGTGGCAGAACGTCGACCCCACCCTGCGTGAGACCCTGCTGGTGCGCGGCGACGTGGATGCCATCACCGGCTTCTACTTCACCAGCCTGCTCAACCTCGAGGGGCGCGGCATGGGCGAGGAGGCGCTGACCATCCTGCCCTTCCCCGACCATGGGGTACCGTTGTATGGCAACGCCATCATCACCAGCGGATCCTTTGCCGAGGAGAACCCCGAGGCGGTGGAGGGGTTCCTGCGGGCCTTCAACCGTGCCCTGGCCGAGACCCTGGCCGATCCGGATGGCGCCATCGACTATGTACTGGCCCGGGACGGTCTGATCGACGTGGCGATGGAGACGCGGCGGTTGAAGCTGGCCATCGAGAGCGTGATTGATACTCCGGATGCCCGGGCCAACGGCGTGGGGGCAGTGGACGAGGCGCGCCTGGCCAACGCCATCCAGCTGGTGGCCGAGGCCTATGATCTGCCCGTGGTGCCGACCCCCGCGCAGGTCTTCAACGCCGACTATCTGCCGCCCCGGGAGGCGCGGATGATCCTGCCGGAGGCGCCCTGAGCATGGCGTTTGTCGACTTCGATCGGGTCAGCCTGGCCTACGACAGCAGCGGCAACGCCATCGAGGATATCTCGCTCTCCATCGAGGAGGGCGAGTTCGTGGCCTTCGTGGGCCCTTCGGGCTGCGGCAAGTCCACCTTCATGAAGCTCTGTACCGGTCTGCATGGCCCCACCGAGGGGAGCGTGCGGGTCGACGGCGAGCCGGTGAGCGGCCCGCTGAAGATCTGCGGCATGGCGTTTCAGAGCGCCAACCTGCTGCCCTGGCGCACCACCCTGGACAACGTGCTGCTGCCCCTCGAGATCGTCGAGCCCTACCGGCGGCAGTTTCGTCGCCGTCGCGCGGAGTTCGAGGGCTGGGCCCGGGAGCTGCTGCGCACCGTGGGCCTCGAGGGTTACGAGGAGCAGTACCCCTGGCAGCTCTCCGGCGGCATGCAGCAGCGTGCCTCCATCTGCCGCGCGCTGATCCATCGGCCGAAGCTGCTGATGCTCGATGAGCCCTTCGGGGCCCTGGACGCCTTCACCCGGGAGGAGCTGTGGTGCGTCCTGCGGGATCTCTGGGAGGCCCAGCGGTTCACCGTGGTGCTGGTCACCCACGATCTGCGCGAGGCGGCCTTCCTGGCCGATACCGTCTACGTGATGAGCCGTCGTCCGGGGCGAGTCCTCGAGGCTCGGCCCATCGACTTCCCTCGCCCACGCCCCCTGGAGATGACCTTTGAGGCATCCTTCACCACCCTGGTGCAGGCGCTTCGCTCCCGAATCGGTGACATCCACAGCGGCGGGGAGGTGCGCTCATGACGACGCAGACGAGATGGCGCGAGCGTCTGGCGCCCTGGGTCGCCGTGCTGGCGCTGATCCTGGTCTGGGAAGCGACGGTCAGGCTGTTCGAGGTGCCGCCCTTCATCTTCCCCAGCGCCTTGGCTACCGCCCAGGCCCTGGTCACCTTCGCCGGGCCCATCGGGATGCACTCCTGGCAGACCTTCTGGACCACCATGGCGGGCTTCGGCCTGGGGGTGGCGGTGGGGCTGGTGCTGGGGCTCATCATCGGCTCTTCGCGCTTCCTCTACCACGCCTGCTATCCGCTGCTGGTGGGCTTCAACGCCATCCCCAAGGTGGCCTTCGTGCCGATCCTGGTGGTGTGGTTCGGTATCGGCTCGGTGCCGGCGATCCTCACCGCCTTCCTGATCTGCTTCTTCCCCATCGTGGTCAACGTGGCCACGGGGCTCGCCACCCTGGAGCCCGAGCTGGAGGACGTGCTGCGGGTGCTGGGCGCGCGGCGCCTGGACGTGCTGCTCAAGGTGGGGTTGCCACGCTCGCTGCCCTACTTCTTCGCCTCGCTGAAGATCGCCATCACCCTGGCCTTCGTGGGCACGGTGGTGTCGGAGACGGTGGCGTCCAATCAGGGGATCGGCTACCTGATGATGAGCGCCGGCTCCCAGATGCGCATGTCGCTGGTGTTCGCCGGGCTGATCGTGATCAGCGCCATGGCCATGGTGATGTACGAGCTGTTTGCGCTGCTGGAGAAGCGGATGACGGGGTGGGCCCACCGCGGCCAGAGGTAGGGCGCGTCAGAACGCCTTCTCGAGGGCGAAGCGGGGTACCGGCTCGCCCTGCACTTCCACCGTTTCGGTGAACATCGCAAGGGGCCTGACCCACAGGCCGTAGTCGCCGTAGAGGGCGCGGTAGACCACCAGCGGCTCCTCGGTCTCGCTGTGGTGGGCCACACCAAGGACCTCGTAGCGGTTGCCCTTGTAGTGGGCGTAGATGCCGGGAACGGGAAGCGGGCGGGGCATGGCAGGCTCCTGGGGTGTCGGGAGAAAGGGGGCGCTCAGGACGAAGGGGGGGCGGCCGCGGCCCGCCTGGCCAGCCGGGCCAGCACCCGCGAGGCGGCCACGAAGCCGAAGCTGCCGGTGACGAAGGTAGCGGCGCCGAAGCCGGAGGCGCAGTCCAGCCGGGTGGCCTCGCCGCTGCCCGGCTTCTGCAGGCAGACCTCGCCGTCGCTGCTGGGGTAGACCAGCTGTTCGTCGGAGTAGACGCACTCCACCGAGAAGCGTCGCTTGGGGTTGCGCGAGAAGCCGAAGTCCCGGCGCAGGCGCGAGCGCACCTTGGCCAGCAGCGGGTCGTGCTCGGTGCGGGCGAGGTCCGCGACTCGGATGCGGGTGGGGTCGGTCTGGCCCCCGGCGGCGCCGGTGACCGTGATCGGCAGCTTGCGCCGCTTGCACCAGGCGATCAGCGCCGCCTTGGCCACCACGCTGTCGATGGCATCCACCACGTGGTCGGCGTCCTCGGGGATCCGCTCGGCCAGGTTGGTGGGGGTCGCGAAGGCAATATCTTCCCTCACCTCGATGCCGGGCTGGATGGCGTGGCAGCGCTCGGCCAGCACCTCCACCTTGGGCCGGCCGATGGTGCCGTCCAGGGCGTGGAGCTGGCGGTTGACGTTGGAGACGCAGACGTCGTCCAGATCGATCAGGGTGAGCCGGCCGATGCCGGAGCGTGCCAGAGCCTCCACCGTCCAGCTGCCCACGCCGCCGACGCCTACCACCACCACGTGGGCGGTGCGGAAGCGCTCGACGGCGCGGGTGCCGTAGAGCCGGCGGATGCCGCCGAAGCGCAGGGCGTGGTCGTCGGTCTCGACGGTGTCCTGGTGGACGACGGCGGCGGAGGAGAAGGGCAGGTCGGTCATGGCGGTCCCTGTCAGCTCATGGGTTCGAGATCGGGAAGGGCCCGGTGCACGGCGTCCCGCGGCAGGTGGCCGGCCCAGCCGAAGCGCTCCAGGAGTGCCGACATGGTGGCGTCCAGGGCGCACTGGAGTCGCAGCGGCTGTCCGGTCATCGGATGGACGAGGGCCAGCTCGACCGCGGCCAGCAGCAGCCGGGAAGCGTCCAGGTGCTCGGCGAAGAAGCGGTTGTGGTTGCCCTTGCCGTGCTTGGCGTCGCCGATGATCGGATAGCCGCGCTGGGAGAGGTGGCGGCGAATCTGGTGGCGGCGCCCGGTCAGCGGGCGCGCCTCCATCAGCGAATAGCGGCTGTTCGGGTAGCGGTCCACCTCTACCGGCAGTTCCACGCTGTCCAGCCGTCGCACCTCGGTCACCGCCTCCATGGCAGGCATCTCGGCCTTGGGGCGGCTGCCGTCCTCCTCCCGCAGGGGATACGCGAGCCGCTCGGCCTCGGGGCCGATGCCGCGCACCACCGCCAGGTAGCGCTTGGCCACCCGGCGCTCGGTGAAGGCCTCGGTGAGCCGGGTGGCGACCGCCGGCGAGAGGGCGAACAGCATGATCCCCGAGGTGGGGCGGTCCAGGCGATGCACGGGGTAGACCCGCTGGCCGAGCCGGTCGCGCAGCCGCTGCAGCAGGAACTCCCGCTCGCCACGGGCCAGGGCGGTGCGGTGCACCAGCAGC
The DNA here is from genome assembly GCF_024206005.1 of Halomonas sp. 3H. Classification (NCBI taxonomy): domain Bacteria; kingdom Pseudomonadati; phylum Pseudomonadota; class Gammaproteobacteria; order Oceanospirillales; family Halomonadaceae; genus Halomonas; species Halomonas sp. 3H. The sequence continues at coordinate 3,375,897 of NZ_CP100360.1, read as the reverse complement.
CCGGCCGGCTTGTGCACGGCCACCAGGTGCTCGTCTTGGTGGAGGATACGCAGGGGGTCGCTCATGCCGGTGGAGTCGCCAGGAGGGTCGCCGAAGGGGCCGCCATTGTCGCTGTCCGGGGCGGGGATGTCATCCCTGGCGCGAAAGGGAGCTTGACGCTGCCGGAGGGCTCGCCAGGCGGCAGATCTCCACGTGGGAGAACCAGGCGAGGTCGGCGGCGGCGCGCTGGAGGCGTTGCGCCGTCGCGTCACTCTCCAGCGGTGCGTGCTCGTCGAGGCAGGCCACCACGGTCACGGACCCCTCCAGATAGTGCAGTTCGAGATCGAGCAGCCAGTGCCATTCGGGCAGGCCGGACCAGCGCCGCGCCAGGGCCCGCTCCACCTCGGGGCGCAGCGGCAGGCCCGGGAGGCGGCTGGGATCGCCCTCGCCGGCATCATCTTCCGGGTCGACGTGGAACGTCAGGTCGGTCAGCGCCGGATAGGCCTGGCGCAAGCGGCGGCTCACCTCGTTGCCGATCTCGTGGCCCTCCGACACGCTGATCCGCGGCGATACCACCACGTGGAGGTCAAGCATGGTGCGCCCGGCCGACTGGCGGGTTCGCAGGTCGTGGACGCCCACCACCCCCGGCACGTCCAGGGCCACCTCGCGCATCGCCTCCTGCTGCGACACCGGCAGGGCGGTATCGACCAGCTCACGGCCGGATTCCCACAGCAGGTCCCAGCCGACCTTGCCGACCAGTAGCCCGACGATGACCGCGGCCAGGGTATCCAGCCAGCCATGGCCGAACTGGGTGCCGACCAGGGCCACCAGCACCACCGCCGTCGAGAGCACGTCGGAGCGCGAGTGCCAGGCGTTGGCCTCCAGCAGGCGCGAGCGGTAGCGGCGCGCCACGCGCATGGTCAGATGGAAGAGCGCCTCCTTGGCCAGCAGGCAGACCAGGGCCAGCAGCATGGCCCAGATGCCGGGGGGTGGGATCTGGGCCGCCGAGAGGAAGCGCTCCACGCTCGACCAGGCGATGGCGCCGGCCACGAAGATCAGCACGCTGCCGAGGAAGAGGGTGGCGAGGGTCTCGATGCGCCCGTGGCCGTAGGGGTGGTCGTGGTCCGGGCCCTGGCTGCCGTAGTGGGTGGCCGCCAGCACGAAGCCGTCGGTGATCAGGTCCGAGAAGGAGTGGATGCCGTCGGCGATCAGCGCCGCCGAGCCGACCAGCACCCCGCCGATGACCTTGGCCAGCCCGACGATGGCGTCGACCCAGATGGCCAGCAGGGTGATGCGTCGGGTGTCGCGGGTCCTGTCAGCGCCTGGGGTGGGCATGGAGAGCGACTCCGGTACAGCGTGAACCTGAGGGGATCGAAAGTGTACTGAATTGGTCCGCTTTTTGGCAAGTCACCCTCCGAGGCCGTCACAGGCTGGGGGCTGGCGATGGGCTAGCGGATCCCGGAGCGCAGGAAGGACTGCACGAACTGTCGCTGGAACAGCAGGAAGGCGATCAGCAGCGGGGCGATGCTGAGCAGGGTCGCGGCACTGACGGTGGCCCAGTTGACGCCGGTCTCCGGCGCCGAGAAGACCCCGAGGCCGACGGTGAGCGGTCGGCTCTCCACCGAGTTGGTGACCACCAGGGGCCACAGGAAGTTGTTCCAGTGGTGGCTGATCGAGACCAGGCCATAGGCCAGGTAGGTGGGCTTGGCCAGCGGCACGTAGACCTTGAGCAGGATCGCCATCCAGCCGCAGCCTTCGATCCGCGCGGCATCCTCCAGTTCGCGGGGAATGGTCTTGAAGGTCTGGCGCAGCAGGAAGATGCCGAAGGCGCTGGCCACATAGGGCAGCCCGATGCCGGTGATGGTGTCGACCAGCCCGAGGGTGCTGGCGATCCGGTAGTTCTCGACGATCAGCACCTCGGGGAAGACGAACAGCTGGATCAGCACCAGCATGAACAGGAAGTCCTTGCCGGGAATCGGGAAACGCGCGAAGGCAAAGCCGGCCAGGGTACAGACCACGAACTGTGCCAGCACGACGCCGGTAACCAGCAGGAAGGTGTTGAGGTAGTAGCGGGCAAACGGGGCCTGGGCCCAGGCGTTGGTGAAGTTCTCCAGGGTCAGCGGGGCGAACAGGTCGAAGCGCACCATGAAGGCCGGCGGGTGAAAGGCGGCCCACACCGCATAGAGCAGGGGAAAGATCCAGACGATCGCCAGCAGCCAGGCGGCGGTGGTCTCGAGACTCGGCACCCGCAGCGCAAACCGCCTGGCGGCAGGGAGACTGGCTTGGCTCATGAGCTCGCCTCTTGCAGTGATGCTGCGGTCATTGGTAGTGCGTCCGACGGTCGAGGATAGCGAACTTGACGGTGGCCACGATCGCCAGGACCAGCAGGATCACCACGGTGATGGTGGCGGCGTAGGTGCGGTCGAAGAACGAGAAGGCGTTCTCGTAGACGTAGTAGAGCAGCAGGTTGGTGGCGTTGTTGGGTCCGCCCTTGGTGAGGATGAACAGGTGGTCCACGACCCGCACGGCATTGATCAGCGCATTGATCAGCACGAACAGCGTGGTCGGCATCAGCAGCGGGAAGGTTACCCGCCAGAAGAAGCTCCAGCGGCTGGTGCCTTCCAGGTCGGCGGCTTCCCTGAGTTCGGGCGGCATGCTCTGCAGGGCCGCGAGATAGAAGATCATGAAGAATCCGGCCTCCTTCCAGACCGTCATGACGATCACCGACGTGAGCGCCACCCCGGGATCGCCCAGCCAGTTCACCCCGGACAGCCCCAGGGCGCCCAGCAGCTTGTTGAACAGCCCGATCTGCGGGGCGTAGAAGAACATCCAGATGTTGGCCGCGGCGATCATCGGCAGGATGGTCGGGGTGAAATAGGCCATGCGTACGAAGCCGCGTCCCGGCAGGCGGGCGTTCACGAACAGGGCCATGGCCAGGGCCAGGGCGATGGAGGTGGGGATGGTGCCCAGTGCATAGATGAGGTTGTTGCGTGCCACCCGCCAGAAGGTGCTGTCCTCGACCAGCAGCCGGTAGTTCTCCAGCCCGACGAATTCCGTCGGTGCGCCGCGAAAGCCGGGCAGGAACAGGCTGTTGATCAGGGTGGCGATGGTCGGCAGGTAGGCGAAGGTGGCCAGCAGCACGGCGGCCGGCAGCAGCAGCAGGGCGCCGTAAAGCTGCATGCGTCGATGGGCATTCATCTCGACCATGTTGGCCCTCCCTTGTCATCCGGCTCCCCGGGGCGGCGGGCGCCGCCCCGGGGGCCCTGCCGAGGTCCTCCTCGCCCTCCCTCAACGGGCATAGCGCCGCAGGGCCGCATCGGCTTCCCGCTGGGCCTGAGCCAGCGCCTCGGCGGGTGCCATCTGCCCGGTCAGGGCCGCCTGCACGGCATTGTCCAGCGCTCGGCGCACCCGACCACCCTGGTAGGTGGAGAGCTCGGCGGTGCCGTGCTCCAACTGGTCACGGGCCACGGCGGCAGGCGGGAAGCTCTCGATATAGTCTCGCAGCGCCTCGGTCTCGTAGGCGGCGGGGCTCACCCCCATGTAGCCGGTCTCGATCGACCAGGCGGCGGCCCGCTCCGGGTCAGTCATCCAGCGGATGAAGGTCATCGCGGCGCGCTGCTCCGCCTCGTCGGCATCCTTGAAGAGGTAAAAGTTGCCGCCGCCGGTGGGGCTCCCCCGCTGGGTCTTCATCGGCAGCATGGCCACGCCGAAATCGAAGTCGGCCTCGTTACGCACCGCGGTCAGGTTGCCGGTGGTGTGCCAGATCATCGCCGTGGACTGCTCGATGAAGTTCTGCCGCAGGGTGCCCCACTCGATGGTGCCGTCGGGCATGGCGTCATGCTCGGTCGCCAGCGACACCCAGTACTCCAGGGCCTCGATCGCGGCGGGGTCGTCGAAGTAGACCTCGGTGCCGTCCTCGCTCATCAGCCGGTGGCCGTTCTGGAAGGCGAAGGCCTGGAACATCCAGTAGGGGTAGCCGGTGGAGGGGACCATCACGCCCCACTGGTCACCGCCCGAGGCGTCGCGCACTGCGGCGGCCATGCGCGCCATGTCGTCCCAGGTCTCCGGTGGCGTTTCCGGGTCGAGGCCGGCGGCCTCGAAGGCGTCCTTGTTCCAGTAGAGCACGATGGTGGAGCGCTGGAAGGGAATGCCGTAGGTCATGCCATCCAGCTGCCCGTTCTCCATCAGGCCGGGGTAGAAGCTGTCGAGCCACTCGCGCTCCTCATCGGTCTCGACCACCTCATCGAAGGCGATGATGGCGTCCTGTTCCAGCAGTTCGTAGAGGTCGATGGAGAACAGTACCGAGAGCTGCGGGGCATCACCGGCCTCGATGGCCGACATGGCGCGGACTCGGGTGTCGTCGTAGTTGCCGGCGTAGATGGCGTCCACGCTGATGGCGGGATGCTCGGCCTCGAACTGGTCGACAAGGCCGTCGATGACCTCGGTGAGGGCACCCCCCACGGCAATGGGGTAGTAGAGGGTCAGCTCGACCGGGTCGTCGGCAGTGACGGGACCGGCGGCCAGCAGGCCGGCGGCCAGGGCCGTCAGGGGGAAGGAGAGACGTGCACGCATGACATGGCTCCTGTGTTCACGATGGGATGCCCGGGGGTGTGCCGGAGCGTGTAGGCGACGCGCTGTGTCCGCCTTCGCCCGATGAGCGGCCGACGGCCGCGGAAACTGGCAGGGGGGTGAGGTCGTCCCGGCGTGAGCCGTCCTGGCCGAACAGGTGGGCCACCGATGGGGCCCAGCCGAGGCGGCAGGCCTGACCTTCGACCAGCGGCTGCTTGCCGGGCAACCGGGCACGCAGTGTCTGGTTGCCCACGGCCAGGCGCAGGATGGTGTCGGCTCCCAGGTACTCGCCGTCGATCACTCTGGCGGGCAGCCCGGGGTCCCGGGGGGAAAGCACCGAGATATCCTCGGGGCGCAGCCCCAGCTCACCTCCCGCAGCCCCCAGGGGGGCGACGGCCGCACCCGGTTCTCCCTCGATCACGGCCGCCTCGCCGCTGGCCACCAGGCGCACCAGGTTCATTGCCGGGCTGCCGATGAAGCTCGCGGCAAAGGCGGTGGCGGGGCGGTTGTAGAGGGCATCCGGACTGGCGTCCTGCACGATGCGACCGTCCTGCATGAGGATCACCCGGTCGCCCATGCTCATGGCCTCGACCTGGTCATGGGTGACATAGACCACGGTCATGCCCAGTCGCGACTGCAGCGCCTTGATCTCGCGACGCATCTCGCCGCGCAGGCGGGCATCGAGGTTGGAGAGCGGTTCGTCCATCAGGCAGATGGGATGCTCGGAGATGATCGCCCTGGCCAGGGCCACCCGCTGGCGCTGGCCGCCGGAGAGCTGGGAGGGCTTGCGGTCCAGGTAGGCGCCGAGATCGACCAGTTCGGCGACCCGCTGCAGGCGTTCCCGTCGTTCCTCCCTGGGCACCTTGCGGCTGCGCAGGCCGAAGACGATGTTGTCGGCCACGTCCAGGTGCGGGAAGAGCGCATAGGACTGAAACACCATGCTGATGCCGCGATCGCCCGGCGGCAGCCGGGTCACATCGCGTTCACCGATATGGATACGCCCCGACGAGGCCTGCTCGAGCCCGGCGATCATGCGCAGGGTCGTGGACTTGCCACACCCCGAGGGGCCGAGCAGGATCACGAACTGTCCCGGCGCGACATCGAAGGAGATGGCGTCGACCGCAGGTGTCTCGCCCCAGCGCTTGCTGACCGCTTCGAGGCGAATGCGTTGCTGGCTGTCGTGGCTCATTGGGGGTCCCGATACCGATGGCACTGGCAGGCCGAGGCTGCCGTATTCCCCACAGCGTAGTCGCTGACGTGGAGCTGTCATGGGGGAATCATCCCCGGCATTGGTGACAGCCTGCTGACACTGCCGTGTCATTCCCGTGATGGATCGCTCCCCTGCGGCACGGTGGCATCGCCACACCATCCTGCCTGGTCGGGCTGACGCCTTCCCCTGCCGCTGCATTCCTGTCCTCGTTGAATAGCCGGAGGAAGACGGACGAAGGCGCTTGCCATCTCGCCGATAACTGCTGCTGCTTTACAGCCGGTGTGACGTCAGGAAGACGCGAGGGGGTTTTCAATTATGGGTCAAGATCATTTCTTTTCCCCTTTCAGATTTCTGTCAATAGCGTGAAATATTTGGCGAGTATCGTTCTCCGAAAACAAGAATGTTGTTGTCAATGCTCTCCACCAGATATTCACGAATCATTCAAGGGGAATGACATGAAGAAGACACTGATGACGGTTGCCGTTGCAGCTGCCATGGCCGCCAGTGCTGCCGGGCATGCCGCCGTGGTCTATGACCAGGACGGTACCAAGCTGGACCTCTACGGGCGCATCGCCATGGGCATCGAAGGTGGTGGCCTGGAAACGCCGACCACCGACAATGGCGAGGAGTTTGTCAACGTGGGGTCTCGGCTGCAGATCACCGGCAGCCACCAGATCACCTCCGACCTGAGTGCCTTCGCACGGGTGCAGTGGCGCTTCAATGCGGACGAGCGCGATACCGACTCCGGATTCAGTGAGGTTCGCAACAGCTACCTGGGCCTGAAGAGCGAGTGGTTCGGTACCTTCATGGCCGGTAACTACGACAGCTTCTACAGCGACTACGTGGCCGGTCCGTTCGACGTCTATATCGAGCGGGGCTACGAGATCGGCGGCGGTGGGCTCCAGGCACGCGGCGACTCCCTGGGCTATATCTCTCCCAACCTCGAGGGGTTCCAGGCCTTCATCTCCGCCAAGCACTACAGCAAGCGCGGTGAGGCCCCCGATGCCCCCTCCTCGGAAGTTGTCACCCAGGGTGGCATCAGCTACGAGGTCGATGGCCTGCGCCTGGCGCTGGGCTATGTGGATGACGAGGATGGCCGGGCCGGCGGCCAGGGCGAGAACATCTATGGCGCTACGGTGGCCTACGACATCAATGATGCCTTCTCGGCCCGCCTCGCCTACGAGACCCAGGACGACAACTACGATACGGTCGGTATCGGCATGACCTATGCCGTAGCCTCCTGGAAGTTCCATGCCGACTACTACAATATCGATGTCGAGAATTCCGGTGACCGAAACGCCTGGGCTGCCGCGGCTCACTATAAGCTGTCGAACAGCTTCGACATGTTCCTCGAGCTGAACGATGCCGACAAGGACTTCGATGCGCCTGCCGACAGCGGCATCAATGATGACCTCTACTACATCGTTGGTGCCCGCTATCACTTCTGATAGCTGACGGAATCGAAGGTCCTTTTTTCAGCTTTTCTGATTCGATCATTCTGCCGGCGACCCCACGGGGCCGCCGGCTTTTTGTCATGTCTTGAAGCGCCATCGCGGGGAGTGTTCTACTGAGTTCCGAAAGGCACCATGTCGCATGGTGCCTCGGGTGGCGCGCCGATCACAGCCTTCGGCCGTTTTCAGCGAGATGCACAGATCGAGGAGCCAGCATGTCTTCCACCGTACTGATCACCGGCGCCAACCGCGGCGTCGGTCTCGCCCTGGCCCGCCACTATGCGGATGCCGGCCGGGAGGTGATCGGCGTCTGCCGCGGCAGCGGCGATGACACCGCCGAGCTCAAGCAGGTGGCCGCCCGGGTCATCGAGGGCATTGACGTGACCCGCGCCGAGGACGTCGCCCGGCTCGCCGTGGAACTGGAGGGTCGGCGCCTCGACCTGCTGATCAATAACGCCGGCCTGCTCAAGGACGAGCGCCTGGGTGAGCTCGACTTCGACTCCATTCGCGCACAGATGGAGGTCAACGCCTATGCGCCGCTGCGCGTCACCGAGGCGCTGCTCGGCTGCCTGGGGGAGGGCAGCAAGGTGGCCAACATCACCAGCCGCATGGGCTCCATCGCCGACAACGACTCCGGCGGTCGCTACGGCTACCGGGCCTCCAAGGCGGCACTCAACGCCTTCGGCAAGTCCCTGGCCATGGACCTCAAGCCCCGCGGCATCGCCGTCGCCCAGCTTCACCCGGGCTATGTGCAGACCCGCATGGTCAACTTCGGCGGCCTGATCACCCCGGAGGAGGCGGCCGCCGGCATCGCCGAACGCATCGAGGCGTTGACCCTCGCGACCACCGGGGGCTTCTGGCACAGCAACGGCGAGGCGCTGCCCTGGTAGGGGGCGCCGGCGGGACGCGAAGGCCTCACGCCTTTGCTGACAGGGCTCAACGTCCGATCCATTCCACCAGGCTGGTCTCGCCCAGGGCGTGGCGCTCGTGGCGGATGCGGCAGGTGGCGGCGTAGGGCAGGTCGAAGGCGAGGGCGCGGGAGAGCGGCTGCTCCAGCACCTGGCGCAGCAGGGCATTGGTGACGAAGAGGTGGCAGACCACCAGCAGGTGCTTCCCCGGCGGTGCCGCCAGCAGCGCCTGCCAGGCGTCGCCGACCCGCGCATCGAAGGCCGCCGGCGTCTCGCCGCCGGGCGGAGAGGTGAGGCTGGGGTCGGCCCACAGCGCCGCCTGGCGGTCCTCACCCTCTTCGGCGGCCCGCACCTGGGCGTGGGTCCTGCCCTCCCACTCCCCCAGGGCCATCTCGGCCAGCGCGGGCTCGGTGATCACCGGCAGGTCGTGGTGCTCACCGAACCACAGGGCGAACTCCCGGCAGCGCGACAGCGGCGACGTCACGACGGCGTCCCAGGGGGGCTCGCCATTCACCATCAGCGCCTCGGTGGCGCGCCGCATCTGCTGCCAGCCGCGTTCGCTCAGGGGGTGGTCGGTGGTGCCGCGCAGCATGCGGCCGCCCACCGGCTCGCCGTGGCGGATCAGGTCCAGGGTGGTCACGTCGGCATCGGGAAAGCGCATGTTGGAGCCTCAGGTAATGGCGTGGCGCACCCGGGCGGAAATCCACTCCGAGGCCAGCACGGTGACGAAGATCATCACGAAGATCACGCTGACCTGGTTCCAGGCCAGGCTGTTGATGGCGGCGTTGAGCTGCAGGCCGATGCCGCCGGCGCCTACCAGCCCCAGCACCGTGGATTCGCGGATGTTGATGTCCCAGCGGTAGACGCTGATGCCGGCGAAGGCGGGCAGCACCTGGGGCAGCACGCCGTAGCTCATCACCTGCAGGCGGCTGGCGCCGGTAGCGCTGATCGCCTCCACGGGGGTGGGGTGGATCTCCTCGATGGCTTCATAGAGCAGCTTGCCGACGAAGCCGATGGAGCGCAGGGCGATGGCGATGATGCCGGCCAGCACCCCCGGCCCCAGGATGGTCACCAGCAGCATCGCCCAGATCAGCGAGTTGATGGAGCGCGAGGAGACGATGATCAGCAGCGCGGCGCTGCGCACCAGCGGGTGGGGCGTGGTGTTGCGTGCCGCCAGGAAGGCCACCGGAAACGCCATGGCGATGCCCAGCACGGTACCCAGGGTGGCGATGTTCATGGTGTCCCACATCGGCTTCCAGAGGCGGTGGGCGTAGGTCCACTCCGGCGGCAGCATGCGGCTGATCAGGTCGCTGCCCTGGCGGCCGGCATCCTCCACGAACACCCACATGGTGTTGTCGGAGATCACCTTCCAGCACAGCAGGAAGAGGCAGGCGGCAGCCAGCCAGGCCAGGTAGCCCAGCCACTGGGCGCGGGTGGTGCGCAGGCGCCAGATCGGCGTGCCCTGCGTCGTCGTCGAAACGGGCATGAGGAGGGTCTCCGAGGCTTACTGGGTCCAGCGCCGCACGTGGCTCGAGCCGTACTCGCAGAGCAGCACGATGGCGATGATGATCAGCAGGATGGCCGCCGAGGTGTCGTACTCGTAGCGGCTGATGGAGGTGTTGAGGGTGGCGCCGATGCCGCCGGCCCCGACGATGCCGATCACCGCCGATTCGCGGAAGTTGATGTCCAGGCGGTACATCGAGAGCCCGATCAGCCGCGGCATCACCTGGGGCTGGACGGCGTGGTTCATGGTCTGCCACCAGCTCGCCCCGGTGGCGCGAACCGCCTCCACCTGGCGCCAGTCCAGGTCCTCGATGTCCTCGGCGAGCAGCTTGGCCATGAAGCCGATGGTGGCGAAGGCCAGGGTGATCATGCCGGCCAGCGGACCGAAGCCGAACATCACCACGAAGAGGATGGCGATGATGATCTCCTGGAAGGTGCGCGACACGGTGATGATGCCCCGGCACAGGTAGTAGACCGGCCAGGGGGAGATATTGCGCGCGGCGCCCAGGCCCACCGGAATCGCCAGGGCCACACCGGTCACCGTGGAGGTGAGCGTCATGGTCAGGCTCTCGAGGATGCCGTCGAGGATGTCGCCGCGGCGGCTGACGAAGTCGGGCTGGGTGAAGGCGGCCAGGAAGTTCAGCCCGCGGCCGGCGCCCTCGGCGACCCGCGCCCAGTTGACGTCGATGGTGGAGAGTGCCAGCAGCAGATAGACCAGGCCGCCGAGCGCCAGGCCCCAGCGCAGCCTTGGGTCACGGATCAGCGGCAGTCGCCGCCATTGGCCCGCCCGGGCCATCGCCTGTCGAGTCATGAGGCGCCCCCCGTGGCCAGCGACAGGCGGGTGGCCGGCTCGGCGGAGGAAGATGAGGCTTCGTCAGCCGCCTGCCCCTGGGTGTCCCCCTCCTCCTCGCCCCAGTTCTCTTCGCCATAGATGGTGGTCAGGGTCTCGGCATCCAGCGCCTCCGGCCGCCCGTCGAAGACGATCTCCCCGGCGCGCAGGCCGACGATGCGATCGGCGAACTGTCGGGCCAGGGCCACGTCATGGATGTTGATGATGGCGCCGAGCTCGCGTTCGGCACAGAGTTCGCGGATCAGCCGCATGATCTGACGCGAGGTCTTGGGGTCCAGGCTCGCCGTGGGCTCGTCCACCAGCAGCAGCTGCGGGTCCTGAAGCAGGGCCCGGGCGATGCCCACCCGCTGGCGCTGGCCGCCGGAAAGCGCATCGGCGCGCTTGTCGATGGCATGGGGCAGGCCGACCCGCTCCAGCAGGCGGAAGGCCTCGGTGACGGCATCGGCGGGGTAGCGGCGCAGGAAGCTGCGCCAGAAGCCCACCTGGCCCAGCCGGCCGGAAAGCACGTTCTCCATCACCGTCAGGCGGTCCACCAGGGCGTACTCCTGGAAGATCATGCCCATGGCGCGGCGTGCCCGGCGCAGCTCACGGCCGGAGAGCCGGGTCAGTTCGGTGTCACCCAGGCGGATGCTGCCGCTGGTGGGCTCCACCAGGCGGTTCACGCAGCGGATCAGGGTGCTCTTGCCGGCCCCCGAGGGGCCGATCAGCGCCATCACCTGGCCGGCCGGCAGGGTGAGGTCGATATCGGTCAGGGCGCGGTCCCCGGTGGGGTAGCGCTTGGTGACCTGGGTAAGCGTCAGCATGGTCAGTCTCCCTTCACGCAGACGGGCCCGGAGAGCGAGGCCCTCCTGGCCCGTGGTGCTTTTGGCTCGATTCCGCTGTTGGAGCGCGGCCAGTGCTTGTGCGGAATCAGTCGCAGTCGTAGGTCACGCCGTTGGCCTCGGCGATGGTGCGGATTACCGACCAGTGCTCTTCATAGGTCACGGGAATGAACTGCGCCTCGCCGGAGTTGGCGAACTCGGCCTCGAGCGCCGTGCCCTCCCAGTCGTAGCTGAAGAAGGCCTGCTGGATGGCCTCCTGCAACTCCGGATGCAGGTTGTGGGCCGTGCCGTAGGCGGTGGTGGGGAAGGTCTCGGAGGTGTAGATGATCTCGTAGTCGCCCTCCTCGATGACGCCCCGGGCCAGCATGCGGTGGCCCACCGAGTTGGCGATGGCGGCCGCCTCGTAGTCCTTGTTGATGACGCCCAGGATGGAGTTGTCGTGGGAGCCGGAGAAGGCGGTCTCGAAGTCCTCGTCGGCCTCCATGCCGTACTCGCTGCGCAGGAGCGCCGAGGGTGCCCGGAAGCCGGAGTTCGAGGTGGGTGAGGTGAAGGCGAGCTGGCGTCCGGCCAGGTCCTCCATCTGCTCGATGCCGCTGCCCGGCCAGGTGATGATCTCCATCTCGTAGCCGAAGCTGCCGTCTTCCGCGGCCATGATGGTGAAGGGGCGGAAGCCGCCGCAGTTCACCGCCACGGGGACGCCGCCGGTGTTGAAGCCGGCCACGTGCAGGCGGCCGGCGCGCAGCGCCTCCTGCTGGGCGGCGTTGGACTGCACCGGGAAGAACTGCACCCGCTTGCCGGTCGCCTCGGCCAGGTGGTCGAGGAAGTCGGCCCAGACATCGGCGTAGACGGCGGGATCCTCCACCGGGGTGTAGGCGAACACCAGGGTGTCGGGGTCGACCCACTGCGACTCATCGGCGGGGATGTCGGCGATCATGTCGCCGTCAGTGTCGGTATAGCGCGACGAGAGGTCGGCGTGTGCCACCAGGCTGGTAGCGGCGATGGCACCGGCGATAGCGCCGGCCAGCAGGGTACGGTGGAAGGTCTGGGTGGTCATGTCGGCTCCATGGCGTGATGACGGGAGTGGTGATCGGCACGCTGGTCATCTTCCCGACAGGCCATGACAGCGGCGCGTCAGCGGTATGACGAAGCGGTTAACCGGGCATGACGAGACCGTGTCAGGGGAGCGTCTCGTCGATGGGGAGTGGCCACACCCGGAGGGGGCTAGCGGGCAGCTTGCAGCGAAAGGCGATATCGATAGAGTTCGACCAGGTCAGCGGCCCTGGCATCCTCATGCCAGCCGGCGGCGTAAGCCCGGGCTCGCTCTGCGAGGGTATGGCGCAGGGCGTCGTCGCTCAGGAGTCGGTTCACCTTGGACGCGAAATCGTCGAGGTCCTCCTCGGCGATCAGGCAACCCTCGCCTTCCACGAGCACGTCGCGAGTGCCCATCACCGCGGTGGAGACCACCGGGGTCCCGAGTGCCATGGCCTCCAGCAGCACCAGGCCCTGGGTCTCGGTACGCGAGGCGAAGACGAAGGCGTCGGCGGCGCGATAGGCGGCCTGCAGGGGGCCGTCGCGGTCCAGGTAGCCGAGGAACAGCACCGCACCCGACATGCCCTGCTCTCGCGCCTGCCGGGCCAGGGCCTCCTGGGCCGGCCCCTCGCCGGTGATCACCAGGCGGGTGTCCGGGTATTCGGCCAGCACCCGCGGCAGCATCTCGATCAGGAAGCCGATGTTCTTCTCGGAGGCAGCGCGCCCCACGTACAGCAGCAGCCTGGCGCTGTCCGGGAGATCATAGCGCGCGCGAAAGTCACCCGGGTCCCGCGGGCGAGTGAAGGTTTCCAGTGCCAGCCCGGTCGGGATCACCGCCATGGGCGTCGTCACGCCATAGCGTGTCAGCGAATCGTGCATGGCACGCGACGGTGCCACCAGGGCGTCGAGCTGGTGGCATTGATGCACCGAGAGACGGCGGGCGGCAAGGCGCAGCCAGGCTGACGGCAGCCAGCGCACGTAGTGGTGCAGGTACTCCTCGAAGAGGGTGTGGTAGGTGGCCACCACCGGGATGCCGAGGCGTCGCCCCAGCCTGATGCCCGCATGGTGGGCCACGAAGGGGGTGTGCACGTGGATCAGGTCGAAGGCCCCCGCGGCAAGGTGAGGTACCAGGCTGGTCACCTCCCGGTAGCGCATCATGCGGTCCTCCGGGTCGCCGGGCACGCCGCGCGAGCGAATGCGGATGACCCCCGGTTCGTCCACCTGGCCCACCGGATAGTCGGGGCAGATGAGGGTCACCGAGTGCCCCAGGCGCTCGAGGGCGCCGCGAAAGCTGGCGATGGAGGTGGAGACGCCGTTGACCCGCGGGAAGTAGACGTCCGAGACCATCAGGATCCTCAGGGTGCCATCCCCTACCCGTGCGGAGGCAAGGTGGCGCTGCAGGGTAACGGCGGCGCCTTCGGCACGCTCGGCCCGTTCGGCGCGGATCTGCCGGGCCAGGGCGTTGCCGCGCGCCAGCAGGATCAGCTGATCGATCTCCGCTTCGCTGAGCGGCTCCCGCGGGCGTCGTCGAAACATGCCAGGTGACTCTCAGGTGGTGACACCCTGCATGCTGGCGCCCCATGATGACGTTTTCGTGATGCCTGGGGTCGGCAGGCTCCGCCCGCGGGGCTTCACGGCGCGCTATGCTGAAGGCGACCGAGGCATGTCGTCTCACGGGACCCGAGGAGAACGCCCATGCTGGACCTGATCACCCACCCGGCGGAGCATGTCGTGGCGATGAAGGCGGGGGGCATCGTGACGGGCAGCGAGCTGCAGCGGGCCATCGATGCCATCGAGGCCGCCAAGCGCAATCATCCCCTGATCAGCCTGGTGGTCGAGATCGACGACCTGCGCTTCATGACCCTGACCGCGCTGCTCAAGGATGTCGGCTACGGCCTGACCCAACTCGGCGACCTCGACCGCTACCACCGCGCCGCCGTGGTCACCGACCAGGCCTGGATCGAGCTGTTCGCCGCCCTGGAGGAGCGGCTGTTCAAGGCCGTGGAGATCCGCGCCTTCGCAAGCCACGAGCATGCCGCCGCCATGGCCTGGGCGGCCGAACTGCCCCCAGGCGCCCACGAGAACCCCGAGGAGGACGGCTATCACGGCGCGTGATCCCTGTCGTCGCGGTTCACCGGTCCTTCAAATCACCCGCTTGCGAATCCAGGCGCTGACCTGCTCCACGCCGATCACCACCACCAGGATGGCCAGGATCACGGTGAGGGCCTGGTCGTAGCGGAACAGGCTCATGGCAGCGGAGAGCTCCACGCCGATGCCGCCTGCGCCGACGAGGCCCAGGACCACGGCGCTGCGCACCGCCTTCTCCACCGAGAAGAGGCTGGTGGCCACGAACGACGGCGTGCACTCGGGCAGGATGGCGCCGCACACCACGCCGCTGCGCGAGGCGCCGGTGGCGGCCAGGGCCTGGCCGGGGCCGGGGTCCACCTCCTCGATGCGCTCGGAGAAGAAGCGCGCGCAGAAGCCGATGGTGTCCATGACGATGGCCAGGATGCCGGCCAGCGGCCCGAGCCCCACGGCGACCACGAAGATCAGCGCCCACACCAGGTCCGGCACGGTGCGCAGGGTGGCCACCACGTTGCGGGCGATCACCCGAACGATCGGATGGGGGCTGGTGTTGCGGGCGCAGAGCAGCGCCATGGGCAGGCTCAGGATCACCCCGAACACCACCCCGACGATGGCCATCTGGAAGGTCTCCAGCATGGCGATGGCGATCACGTCCCAGCGGCCGAAATCCGGCGGCACCGCCTCGCCGAAGAAGGTGCCGAGGTTCGCAACGCCGCGCAGCAGGCGATCCGAGTGGATGTCGGCGCCGGAAAAGCCGCTGATGAAGAAGGCCGCGAAGGCCAGCAGCAGGATGAAGGCGATGGGGGAGGGGCGCTCAAGCCTGGGCGGGGCGCTGGGTCGGGGCGACGCTTGGCTCATCCGGTTTGGTCTCCAGGGTCGGTTGGGTCTGATAGAGCTCGGTCAGGTCCAGATCGCTGACCTGCCGGACGGGGCGGTCGAAGGCCAGGCGTCCGGCGCGCAGGCCGATCAGCCGCTCGCCGTACTCCCGGGCCAGCTCGACCTGGTGCAGCACGCAGAGCACGGTCATGCCGCGCTCGCGCACCACCGACCAGAGCAGTTCCATCACCTCGCGGCCGGCGCGGGGGTCGAGGCTGGCCACCGGCTCGTCGGCCAGCACGATCTCGGCGTCCTGCATCAGCATGCGGGCGATGGCCACGCGCTGCTGCTGGCCGCCGGAGAGGGTGTCGGTGCGGCGCGCCGCCAGGTCGGCAAGGCCGACCCGCTCCAGGGCCTCCATGGCCTCCTGGCGCGACTGCCGGCTGGCGGTCAGGGCGTGGCTGGCCAGGATGCCGCGGCGGCCCATCAGGCCGAACAGCACGTTCTGCAGCACCGAGAGGTTGCCGACCATGTTGAACTTCTGGAAGACGCAGCCGATGCGCTGGCGCAGCGGCCGCAGTTCGCGGCGGGAGGCCGAGGCGAGGTCGACGCCGGCCAGGCTGAGGCGCCCCGAGGTGGGGCGCTCCAGGCCGGTCAGGCACTTCATCAGCGTCGACTTGCCGCAGCCGTTGTGGCCGAGGATCACCACGCCTTCACCGGGGCTGACGTCGAATGACAGCCCGTCGAGGGCGCGAGTCCCGTCCGGATAGACCTTGGTAAGGGTGTCGATGCTTAGCTGCATGGAAGCTCCATCAGTCGGAGAGGCCGAGCAGCGCGTAGGACTCGCGCACCATGTCGTACTCGCTGTCGTCCACCAGCACCATCTCGGCGCCCAGGTACTTGTCGCGCTCGCCCGGGGCGAGGATCGCCTGCAGCAGGCCGTCGGGGTCGTTCATGAAGGCCTCCTGCATCTCGCTGATGCACTCGGCGGAGAGGTGCGGGCCGGCCACCATGGGATCGCCCGGCATGTCCTGGCCGCGCGCGATGATGCGGTAGTTCTCCTCACCCTGCTGGGCGACGAAGGGGGCGAAGTCGCGCACGCCGGTGCCCACGGCGTCCACCTCGCCGGCGGCCAGGGCCTGCATGCGGGCGCCGTCGAGCAGCGAGATCTGCAGGTCGCGGTCGATGTCCAGGCCGGCCTGGTGCAGCATGTAGCTGGGCATGATGTGGCCGGTGGTGGAGCCGTGGTCCTTCATGGCCACGTGCTTGCCCTTGAGGTCCTCGAGGCTCTCGATGTCGCTGTCGGTGGGGGCGATGAAGACCGAGTAGTACTCGGGACGCACGATGGCGGTGATGGGCCTGGTGCCCTCGACCCGCTCGGCCATCAGCACATACTCGGAGGGGCCGGCAAGCACGATATCGACCTGCTCGAAGCGCAGGGCGTTGATGGCGGTGGTGCGGTTGCCTACCGGGAAGAACTCCACCGTCACGCCCAGGCGCGACTCGACCTCGTCGACGAAGCCCTGGTAGGCGCGCTGCAGCTCCTCGCTGCCCTCGATGCCGGTATCGGCGAAGCGCAGGGTGGTGGGGCAGGACTCGGCGGCCTGGGCCTGAGTGGCGGCGGCGAGGGTGATGGCGGCGGCAAGAGAAAGCAGGGATGTCTTCACGGTGTCACCTCGGGATGGTTGCAGGATGCGGGTAGGGATAAGGCGCCTCTACCCTGTCAGTGCCGGATGACAGCCGCGTGTCCCGTGGGTGTCGGTCGCGTTACCTTTCGATGACGCGGGCGCATCGCAGGGCACGGCGACCGCCTTCACCACCATGGTCGGCTCGCCTTGCCGCGCACGATTCGCCATGCTGGGGCCCCACGCTGTCCGGAGTCCGCCCATGAATCTCTCGCCCGCCTATCGCCTCGCCGCCACGGTGCTGCACGGCTTCGACGAGTACCGTTCGCGGTTCAAGCAGATCACCTCCGACGCGAGCCGGCGCTTCTGCGATGCCGCCTGGCGGGAGGCCCAGCAGGCCTCGGCGGAGCGCATCAACCTCTACGAGGAGAAGGTGACGGACACCCTCGAGCGGCTGAAGCGTACCTTCGACGACGATGTGCTGGCCCACTGCGAGTGCTGGCGCGAGGCGAAGGGACACTACGCCGAGCTGATCAACCAGCGGCTGGACTACGAGCTGGCCGAGACCTTCTTCAACTCGATGTTCTGCTCGATCTTCCACCATCGGCATATCCGCGATGACTGGATGTTCGTCTACAGCTCCCGGGAGGATGCGGCGCACCACTCGGGGATCGAGCTCTGCCGGCGGCGGCCGGTGGCGGGCGACTGGGAGGCGGCGCTGGCCTGGGCACTGGCGGAGGCGCCCTTCCGCACCCCCTTCGTGGACCTGGCCCGCGACGTGGCGCTGGGCGGGGACTTCCTGGCGGGCCACCTGCCGGCGGCGATCCTGGAGGCCGGGGACACCGAGATCGAGCTGCTCAAGAGCGTCTTCTACCGCAACAAGGGGGCCTACCTGGTTGGGCGGATCCGGGGAGGCGGCGAGCAGGTGCCGCTGGTGCTGCCGGTGCTCCATGACGCGGGGGAGGGGCTGCACCTCGATACCGTGCTGATCGAGCCCGAGGAGGTGTCGATCATCTTCTCCTTCACCCGGGTCTACTTCCAGGTCGAGGTGCCGGTGCCCGGCGAGTTCGTGCAGTACCTCCAGGAGCTGATGCCCGGCAAGCCGGCCGGGGAGCTGTATGCGGCCATCGGCTTCTTCAAGCACGGCAAGACCGAGTTCTTCCGGGCCCTCAACCGCCACGTGGCCAAGCGCGAGGACCGTTTCATCATCGCCCCCGGGGTGCGCGGCATGGTGATGGCGGTCTTCGTGCTGCCGTCGTTTCGCACCGTGTTCAAGATCATCAAGGACCGCTTCGACCCCACCAAGGCGATGAGTCGCGAGAACGTCCGCGAGAAGTACCGCATGGTCAAGCGCCACGACCGGGTGGGACGCATGGCCGACACCCAGGAGTTCTCGCACTTCATCACCCGCCGTGACCACTACGACCCCGAGTGCCTGGCGCACCTGCTGGAGGTGGCGCCCTCCTCGGTGCAGCTCAAGGGCGACAAGGTGATCATCAGGCACTGCTATACCGAGCGGATGATGACGCCGCTCAACCTCTACCTGGAGCAGTGCGACGAGGCGGAGACCCGGGCTGTGCTGAAGGACTACGGCAACGCCATCAAGCAGATGGCCGCCGCCAACATCTTCCCCGGCGACATGCTGCTGAAGAACTTCGGCGTGACCCGCCATGGGCGGGTAGTCTTCTACGACTACGATGAGGTCTGCTACCTCACCGAGTGCAACTTCCGGCACATCCCCGAGCCCCTCTACCCCGAACAGGAGCTCTCCGACGAGCCTTGGTATTCCGTGGGGCCCAATGATATTTTCCCCGAGGAGTTCGGCCCCTTCCTGTTCGCCGACATCCGCCTGCGCAAGCTTTTCTACCAGCTCCACCCGGAGCTGCTGGATGCCGACTACTGGAAGGGGCTCCAGCAGGCCGTCCGCGACGGGCGGGTCATCGACGTCTACCCCTACCGCAACAAGCAGCGGTTCGCCGGCGGCGATGACAATGGCCTGGTTCACTGACCCGGACGAGAGACGACATGGGTGAACCCGCACGCCCCCACCTGGTGGTGCTGACCGGCGCCGGCATCAGCGCCGAGAGCGGCATCCAGACCTTCCGCGCCACCGACGGCCTGTGGGCCGACCATCCGGTCGAGGAGGTCGCCACTCCCGGCGGCTGGCGTCGCGACCCCGGGCGGGTGCTGCGCTTCTACAACCAGCGCCGCGACCAGGTGCGCCGGGCGCGCCCCAATGCCGCCCACAAGGCGCTGGCGGCGCTGGAGAAGCAGGGCTTCCGGGTCAGCATCATCACCCAGAACATCGATGACCTCCACGAACGGGCCGGCTCCCGCCACGTGCTGCACCTGCATGGCGAGATCCTCAAGGCGCGCTCCACGGTGGACCGCCGCATGCACTACCCGCTGCCCCGCGGCGGCATCGAACTGGGTGACCTGTGCGACAAGGGCAGCCAGCTTCGCCCCGACGTGGTGTGGTTCGGCGAGGAGGTGCCGCACTTCGGCGAGGCCTGCGAGATCGTCGGCGAGGCGGACCTGCTGCTGGTGGTGGGCACGTCGCTTGCCGTGATGCCGGCCGCCTCGCTGCTGCATCACGCGCCCTTCGACACGCCCTGCGTGCTGGTCGACCCCGAGGCCGAGGCGCTGGCCCCCCCCGGGGTCACCCGGCTCAGCCAGGCCGCCGGCAAGGGCGTGCCGGCGCTGGTGCGCCACTGGCGACGCGAGGGGCGGCTCTGGCTGCCGGCGACCCTGCTGGCCTCCTGAACGGCGGCGGGACAAGTGCTAGAATGCGGCGCCTCCTCCGATGCGGTAGCCGCCATGCAGCACGACACGCCCGACACCTGTGCCGACCGGCATCCCGACGAGTCGCTCTCCCATGACCCTGGGGCCGCTCTCTCCCGTGACCCCGGGACCGGGCATCCCCGCCCGCCGCGCCGGGAGTTCAAGGCCCGCGGCAGCTTCGTTGCGCGCTGCCCCGGCTGTCACCTGCCGGAGCTCAACTGCCTCTGCCCCTACATGGCCCGGGCGGTCAGCGACACGCGGGTGTGGCTGCTCACCCACCCCATGGAGCACCACAAGCCCACCAACACCGGCCGCCTGATCCGCGACGTGCTGCCGGACACCGAGGTCTTCACCTGGTACCGCACCACGCCGGACGAGCGGCTGCTGGCGCTGCTGGAAGACGAGCGCTACGCCCCCTTCGTGATCTTTCCCGACGACCAGCCGGACTATGCCGATCGGGTGGTGGGCATCGACGCCGTGGCAGAGGCGAAGGCGGCGGGATGGGTCCCGGCGCTCATCCTGCTGGACGGCACCTGGCGCCAGGCCCGGCGCATCTTCCGCAAGAGCCCCTACCTCGACCGGCTGCCGGTGCTCCCGCTGCGCACCGAGCGGCTGACCCGCTACCGGCTGCGCAAGCCGGCCTCCCCGGCACACCTCTGCACCGCCGAGGTGGCCGCCGAACTGCTGCGTCAGGCCGGCGACGCCGATGCCGCCCAGGTCCTGGACGACTATTTCGACGCCTTCAACGACAGCTACGCCGCCAGCCGGCGCTTCGAGAAGCTCGAGGCGCCGACGGCGGCGATGCGGCGACTGCTGGCCAGAACCGGTCGCTGACGGTTCGACTCGCGTTTCCGCTGGCGCGATCAGTCTCTGCCAGCGCGGTCACCGGGGGGCGAGTCGCGGGGCGACGGCCTTACTCCTGGTGCTTGCCGAGGATCCAGTCGACCAGCTGTTCGGCTTCCTCCTCGCTCACCTCGGCACGCTCATGGGGTTCGGGCATCGTCGCTGACCCCCAATGTTTCTCGCCTCCCATCATCACGACCTCGATCAGGTACCCGCGCATCTCCCCACCCGAGTATTTTGCGGCGATACTCGTGAAGCCTGGTGCCCTCGGCGTGTCATCTTCTCGAGCGTGACAGCTCAGGCACTGTTTCTCCTCGGCCAGTTGCTGCATGTCCTCGGATTCCGCATTGGCAGAAGCGGATCCCAGCAATAGCAGGAACAGTGCCATGGACGTAATGGCCGTTTTCATGTCTTCATTCCCCGTCTTATCCGCAAGCTTTCTTCTGGATGCTTGCCATGGATGATGGTCCGGCAGGCGGCTATGGTCCTCTCGATGGAGCACCATGGCCGCTTCATTGACCTTAGGTGAATGACCACGAGGCGGGTCCTGCTTTCTCTCATACCGACGACGCCATCTCTCATACCGATACCTGCCTCGGGATGGGTGTGGCCGGTTGGCCGTCGTCAGGCGGCACCGCTGCCGAACAGCGCGCCGGCGATGCGGAACCCGGCGATCCAGGTGCCGGCGGCGGAGCCCAGGGTGGCAAGCAGGAAGACCAGCAGGGTGCGCGAGACCCGGTTCCGCCACCAGCCCTTCAGTTCGGTGACGTCGTGGCGCAGGGTCGAGAAGTCCCGCACCTTGGGCTTGCGCAGGTAGAGCTCGACCCCGGCGGCGACGAAGCCGGCGCCGATGGTGGGGTTGAGCGAGGTGAGCGGGGCGGCGAAGAAGGTCGCCGCCACGGTCAGCGGATGGGCCAGGGCCACCAGGGTGGCCAGCGCCGAGAGGACCCCGTTGATCAGGAACCACTCGGCCACCAGCTGCCAGCCCAGCTCGGTATTGCGCGAGAAGCCGATGGCGAAGCCGGTCAGTACCAGCGCGGTGATCAGCCAGGGCAGCGCCTTCCAGACCTTCGACGGGGGCGGCGTCACCTCCAGCTGCCGGCGCTCGGCGGTCGGGTCGGCCGGGGGCGCTGCCTCCAGGTCTTCCGCCATGCCCTTCATATGGCCGGCGCCGATGACCACCAGCACGTGCCGGTAGCGCCCGGGGGGGGCGTCCTCCGCCAGGCGCAGCACCATGTAGCGGTCCCGTTCGGTGATCAGCGGCGTGTAGAGGGTCTCGGACTCGGCGGCGAACTCGCTGAAGGTGGACTCCAGCACGTCCCCCTCCTTGAGCCGCTCGATCTCCTCGGCGGAGACATCCTGGCGCGACAGCACGCTGCCGAGCAGCCCCGAGAACAGCGAGAAGCGCTGCCACCAGGGCACGTTGTGGTAGATGCGCTTGAGGGTCACGCCGACGTCGCGGTCGATCAGCATCAGCGGCAGGCCCGCCGTGCGGCTCTCCTCGAGGGCGGCACGCATCTCGGCGCCGGGCTCGATGCCGGACTGCTCGGCCACGCGCTGCTGGAAGGCGCCCAGCGCCAGGCTCGCCGCCACCATGCCGGCCTTGCCCTGGCGGAAGATCTCGAACAGGTCCTGGTTGTGCATGGCATCCGGGTTGTCGAGGCTCTGGTGGCGGGAGTCGCACAGCTCGATGGCCACGGCGTCGAACTCGCCGGAGCGTATCAGCGCGCGTACGTCGGCGGCGCTCTCGGCGGAGACATGGGCGGTGCCCAGCAGGGTGTAGCGGGTATCGCCCACCTGGATGACGCGGCGCGGGCCGGTGACGCCGGCCGCCGGCTCGGTGGGCATCGCGGTGTCCTGGGAGTCGGTCATGGACGCTCGGTATGAAGGAGTGAGAAGGGGATTATCCACGATGGACCGTTGCCGGCCAAATCCCCTCAGCGCCGCCAGAAGGCGGGGGTAAACAGCACCAGCACGGTGAAGATCTCCAGGCGGCCGAGCAGCATGGCAATCACCAGGATCCACTTGGCCAGGCTCGGCAGGTCGCCGTAGTGCCCGGAGGCCTCGCCCAGCGCCGGGCCCAGGTTGTTGAGCGCAGAGGCGACGGTGGACCAGGCAGTGACCTGGTCGACCCCGGTGGCCATCACCCCCACCAGCATCAGGAAGAACAGCATCACGTAGACCGAGAAGAAGCCCCACACCGCCTGGGCGATGCCGTCCGGCACGCTCACCTTGCCCACCTTCACCGAGATCACCGCATTGGGATGGATCAGGCGCATCACCTCGCGCATGCCCTGCTTGAGGATCAGGATGATGCGGATCACCTTCATGCCGCCGCCGGTGGAGCCGGAGCAGCCGCCAACGAAGGCGGCCATGAACAGCAGGAAGGGCAGTGCCCCCGGCCAGGCCGAGAAGTCGGCCACACCGAAGCCGGCGGTGGTGGCCACCGATACCACCTGGAAGATGCCGTGGCGCAGGCCGCGTTCGGTGCCGTAGGTCTCGGTGAGCCACAGCGAGACCACGGTGATCACCGCCAGGCCCAGCAGGAACAGCAGCAGGAAGCGTGCCTCCGGGTCCTGGAAGTAGTGCGTCACGCTGCGCTGTCGCCAGGCGACGAAGTGCAGGCTGAAGCTGACCGCGGAGACGATCAGGAAGAAGACGCAGATCATCTCGATCAGGGCGCTGTCGAAGTGGCCGATGCTGGCGTCGTAGGTGGAGAAGCCGCCGATGGCCACGGTGGAGAAGCTGTGGCCCAGGGCGTCGAACCAGTCCATGCCGGCGGCCATGTAGGCGAGCATGCAGGCCACGGTGAGGGAGGCGTAGATGTACCAGAGCGCCTTGGCGGTCTCGGTGATGCGCGGGGTGAGCTTGGAGTCCTTGAGGGGGCCCGGGATCTCGGTGCGGTAGAGGGCCATGCCGCCGACGCCCAGCGTCGGCAGGATCGCCACGGCCAGTACCACGATACCCATGCCGCCCAACCACTGTAGCTGCTGGCGGTAGTAGAGGATCGACTCGGGCAGGGCCTCGATGCCGGTGATCACGGTGGCGCCGGTGGTGGTCAGCCCCGAGAAGGACTCGAACACCGCATCGGTGATCGAGAGGGCGGACTCACCGGTGAGCATCAGCGGCAGCGAGCCGAACAGCGCCAGCACGCTCCAGAACAGCGCGGCGATCAGGAAGCCGTCGCGGGTGCGCAGCTCCTTGCGGGCCCCGCGGTTGGGCAGGTACATCACGGCGCCGGTCACCACCGTAATGGCGATGGCGATGGCGAAGGCCTGCCACTGGCCGTCGCCGAACAGCAGCGAGACCAGGATCGGCGGCATCATGGTCAGGCTGAACAGCATCAGCAGCAGCCCCAGGATGCGCAGGATCATGCGCAGGCTCATTGCGCGGTGCTCCCCGAGAAGATCATGTCAGAAGAAGGTCAGGCCGACCTGGAACAGCCGCTCCACGTCGCGAATGCGGCGCTTGTCGATCACGAACAGGATCACGTGGTCGCCGGACTCCACCACCACGTCGTCGTGGGCGATCAGCACCTCCTTGCCGCGCACGATGGCGCCGATGGTGGTGCCCCGCGGCAGCTCGATCTCGCCGATGGCACGCCCCACCACCTTCGACGACTGGGTGTCGCCGTGGGCGATCGCCTCGATGGCCTCCGCCGCGCCGCGGCGCAGCGAGTGCACGTTGACGATGTCGCCGCGCCGCACGTGGGTCAGCAGGCTGCCGATGGTGGCCTGCTGGGGCGAGATGGCGATGTCGATCTCGCCGCCCTGCACCAGGTCCACGTAGGCGGCGTTGTTGATCAGCGTCAGCACCTTCTTGGCGCCCATGCGCTTGGCCAGCATCGACGACATGATGTTGACCTCGTCGTCGTTGGTCAGCGCGCAGAAGATGTCGCACTCCTCGACGTTCTCCTCCTCCAGGAGCCGCTTGCTGGTGGCGCTACCGTGCAACACCACGGTGCGGTCGAGGCGCTCGGAGAGCACCGTGCAGCGCTCCAGGTTGTGCTCGATGATCTTCACCTGGTGGCTATGCTCCAGGTGCTCGGCGAGGCGCTCGCCGATGTTGCCGCCACCGGCGATCACCACCCGGCGGAAGTCCCGGTCGAGGCGGCGCAGCTCGCTCATCACCGCGCGGATGTCACGGCGGGCGGCGATGAAGAACACCTCGTCGTCGGCCTCGATCACGGTGTCGCCACGGGGAATGATCGGCCGGTTGCGGCGATAGATGGCGGCGACGCGGGTATCCACGCTGGGCATGTGGCGGCGCAGGAAGGCCAGGTCCTGGCCCACCAGCGGGCCGCCGTAGATCGCCTTGACCGCCACCAGCTGCACCAGCCCGCCGGCAAACTCCAGCACCTGCAGGGCGCCGGGGTGCTCGATCAGCCGGCGGATATGGTCGGTGACCACCTGCTCGGGGCTGATCAGCACGTCGATGGGCACCGCCTCGTGGGCGAACAGCCCCTTGCGGGTCAGGTAGGCGGTGGCGCGCACCCGGGCGATCTTGGTGGGGGTGCGGAACAGGGTGTGGGCGACCTGGCAGGCGATCATGTTGACCTCGTCCTGGCTGGTCACTGCGATCAGCATGTCGGCGTCCTCGCAGCCCGCCTGGCGCAGCACCATGGGGTAGGAGCCGGGCCCCACCACGGTGCGGATGTCGAGGCGGGTGTGCAGCTCGCGCAGCCGGTCGCCGTCGGTGTCCACCACCGTGATGTCGTTTTCCTCGCGGGCCAGGTGCTCGGCCAGGGTGCCGCCGACCTGGCCGGCGCCGAGAATGATGATCTTCATTGCTTGTCGTTATCCGCTGTCATCGAGGGCGGCACGGATGGTGCGCCGCAGCACGGTGACGGCAAGCCTAAACCAGCCGTCGCGAGAAAGACAGGGGGCGGCCCGGGATCAGTCCAGGGTGAAGCCCACCTTGAGGGTGACCTGCCAGTGGGCCACCCGGCCATGCTCGATATGGCCACGGGTGTCGGTGACCTCGAACCAGCGCATGCCGTGCAGGCTCTCGGCGGCCTTGGCGATGGCGTTGCGGATCGCCTCCTCGATGCTCTTCTCGGAGGAACCGGTCAGCTCGATATGCTTGTAGGTATGGTTGCTCATGCGGACTCCTGTCGCGTGCCGGATGGGGGATGGGCAGCCGGTGGCTCAGCCCGACCGCTTCCTCAGTCTGGCATAGAAGAAGCCATCGTGGCTGTCGATCTCCGGCAGCAGCTGGCGGCCGGCGCCGGCCTCGCGTCCCCAGGCCACGTCGAGGGGAGTGGTGGACTCGGCATCCGGGGTGCGCGCCAGGAAGGCGTCGACCTGGTCGCTGTTCTCCTCGGGGAGCACCGAGCAGGTGGCGTAGAGCAGGGTGCCGCCGGGCCGCAGCAGCGGCCAGAGGTTGTCGAGCAGCCGCGCCTGCAGCGCCGCCAGCGACGTGATGTCCGAGGGGCGGCGCAGCCGCTTGATGTCGGGGTGGCGGCGGATCACGCCGGTACCGGAGCAGGGCGCATCGAGCAGGATGGCCTCGAAGGGCACCCCGTCCCACCAGTCGAGGGCGGTGGCGTCACCATGGGCGAGCCGCGCGGAGAGGTTCAGCCGGGCCAGGGCGTCCTCGACCCGGGCCAGGCGCTCGGCATCGCTGTCCACGGCCTGCATGTCGATGTCGAACACCTCGAGCAGGTGGGCGGTCTTGCCGCCGGGGGCGCAGCAGGCATCCAGCACCCGGGCGCCGGGGCGCGGTGCCAGTGCCGGGCCGAGCAGTACGGTGGCCAGCTGGGCGGCCTCGTCCTGGACGCTGACGTGGCCCTCGTCGAAGCCCGGCAGGGCGTGGACGTCGCAGGGCGTCTCCAGGGTGATGCCGTCCGGGGCGTGCAGGCAGAGCCGGCCCTCCAGGCCGGCGGCGGCCAGCCGGTCGATGTAGGCCTCGCGGTCGCCGTGGCGGCGGTTGACCCGTAGCGTCATCGGGCCGGGCTCGTTGTTGGCCGCGGCGATGGCGCGCCAGTCGTCGGGCCAGGCCTGGCGCAGCGCCTTGAGCAGCCATTTCGGGTGCAGCAGGGCGACCGCCGGGTCCCGGTCCACTTCGGCCTGGAGCTCGGCGGCCTCCCGCTGCAGGCGGCGCAGGCAGCCGTTGAGCACCCGGGTCGCCCACTCCTTGCCGAGCAGGCGGGCGGCGCCGGCCGTTTCGCCCACCGCGGCATGGGCCGGGATGCGCAGGTAGAGCAGCTGGTGGATCCCCAGCAGCAGCAGCGCCTGGACGTCGGCATCGCGCGCCTTGAAGGGCTTCACCAGCAGCTTCGTCGCCAGGGCCTCGAGGCGCGGCAGGGTGCGGCAGGTGCCGTAGCAGAGCGCCTTGAACAGGGCCCGGTCGCGGGCCACCACCTGGTGGTCGTCCAGGCCGGCCAGTGAGCCCTTGCCGGCGATCACCGGCGCCAGGGCCCGGGCGGCGGCGGCGCGCACCGCCAGGCCGCCGTCGTTCTGCAGGCCACGGGGAGCCGGCCCCCGGCGGTTGTCGGGTGTCTGCTGGCTCATGCCGGCGTCTCCTCGTCCTGGTGGCCCAGGCGCAGGCCCGGGGGGAAGCGGTCGCCACGGGCCCGCAGCAGTTCGCCGACGGGCAGGGCCTTGCCGCCGGGCAGCTGGGCGCGGGTCACCCGCAGTACCTCGCGGCCGTCGGGGCCGCAGGCGATGCGCAGGGCGTCATCGTCATGGCCGAGCAGGGTGCCCGGCGCGGCGGGCGACTCGCCGGCAACGGGCGCGCCCGCCTCCGCCAGCAGCAGCCGCAAGCGGTCGCCGTCGAAGCGGCACCAGGCCACCGGCCAGGGGTTGAAGGCGCGGACCCGGGCGGCCAGCTCGGCGGCGGGCCGGCGGAAATCGAGCTCGGCCTCGGCCTTGGAAAGCTTGGCCGCATAGCTGACGCCGGTCTCGGGCTGAGGCGTGGCGGGCAGGCCATCGCCGGCGAGGGCGTCCAGCGCCTCGACGATGGCCTCGCCGCCCAGCGCGGCCAGGGTGTCGTGGAGTTCGCCGCCGGTGGTGGCGGCGGTGATCGGGGCAGGGCGCACCAGCAGCATGTCGCCGGTGTCGAGTCCCTCGTCCATCTGCATGATGGTCACGCCACTCTCTGTGTCGCCGGCCTCGATGGCGCGCTGGATGGGGGCCGCACCGCGCCAGCGCGGCAGCAGCGAGGCGTGGACGTTGAGGCAGCCCAGCGGCGGGATTGCCAGTACCGCTCTCGGCAGGATCAGGCCGTAGGCCACCACCACCATGATGTCGGCCCCCAGGGCGGCCAGTTCGGCCTGGACGTCCGCCGCCTTGAGCGTCTCGGGCTGGTGGACCGGCAGGCCATGCGCGAGGGCCAGCGCCTTGACGGGGCTGGGGGTCAGCTTGCGCCCGCGGCCAGCCGGGCGGTCCGGCTGGGTATAGACGGCGATGACGCGGTGTCGGCTGGCCAGCAGCGCCTGCAGACTCTCGGCGGCGAAGTCGGGCGTGCCGGCGAAGATGACGCTGAGGGAGTGAGAGTCGTGGGGTCGGGACATGTTCAGGGCCTTGCCGGAGTGGATGCCCCTTCATGATAACGGAGCCGGCCGCAAACGACGAAGGCCGACGCGGGTGCGTCGGCCTTCGGGGGGAACCTGAGCGGCGGATTCAGGCGGGTTGCATCAGCCGGTGGCGCTTCTGCATCTTCTTCATCACCCGGTCGCGCTTGAGTGGCGACAGGTAGTCGACGAACAGCACGCCCTCGAGGTGGTCGTGCTCGTGCTGGATGCAGTGGGCCAGCAGGCCGTCGGCCTCGAGCTCGTAGGGTTGGCCGTCGCGATCCAGCGCCTTGAGGTGGACCCTGAGCGCGCGGGGCACGTCGGCGTAGTACTCGGGGATCGACAGGCAGCCCTCTTGCATCGGCTCCCGCTCGTCGCCCATGGGGGTGTATTCGGGGTTGATCAGCACCAGCGGGCGTGACTGGTCGTCGCTGACGTCCATGACGATAACCCGGCGATGCACGTCCACCTGGGTGGCGGCCAGCCCGATGCCCCGGGCGGCATACATGGTCTCGAGCATGTCGTCGACCAGCTGGCGGACCTCGTCGTCGACCGTCTCGACCGGCGCTGCCCGGGTGCGCAGCCGCTCGTCGGGGAATTCGAGGATCGGTAATTTGGCCATGGCGTTGGATTCACCGTTATGCTGTCATTTACAAGATGACACTATTCTAGAAGTGCGCAGGCGGTGGCGAAACCGCCGATCACGCATCACATCGATAACCTCAGACTATATCACGCCGTCATCGTTCCAGGGTGACAGGCGTGGGGAAGGCAACGCGGGGGACAGCAGGGATGAAGCAGACGAGACGTGGCAAGGCATGGCGCCGCTGGCTGGGCGGCGCGGCGACGGTGCTGGGCATGGCGATGGCCGTGGGGCCGCTCGCCGGCGCGGCGCTGGCCCAGGGGCTTTCCTGGGACGACGGGCTGCGCGGCGATGCGCCGGAGCGCTACACCGTGGTGCGTGGCGATACCCTCTGGGACATCTCCGGTCGGTTCCTGCGCCACCCCTGGCAGTGGCCCGAGGTGTGGCAGGTCAACCCGCAGATCCGCAATCCGCACCTGATCTACCCGGGCGACGTGATCTATCTCTACGACTGCAACGGTCGCCCCTGCCTGGGACTGGAGCGCGGCCAGGGGCAGGTGCGGCTCTCCCCCGAGGTACGTACCACTCCCCACCGCGAGGCGATCGAGCCGATCCCGCTGGAGGCGATCCGCCACTTCCTGCGTGACCATCGCATCGTCGATGACCCGGAATCCCTCGAGGAGCTGGCCTACGTGGTGGGCGGCGACGACCGCCGACTGATCAGTGGGCTCGGGGATCGACTCTATGCCCGCGGCGAGGTCGAGGGCAGCGGCCGCGTCGGCTTCTACCGGGTGGGCGATCGCTTCCTCGACCCGGCCACCGGCGAGCTGCTGGGACTGGAGCTGGAGAGCGTCGGCCAGGCGCGCCGCGAGCGCCAGGAGGACGATATCGTGGTGCTGGAGGTGACCTCGTCCCGCCAGGAGGTCCGCAACGACGACATCGTGCTGCCGCTGGAGGTCCGCGACCTGGTCACCGAGTTCGTCCCCCGCGCCCCGGAGCGCGAGGTGGAGGGCACCATCCTGGCCGTGCCCGGCGGCGTGCAGTTCATCGGTCGCCTGCAGGTGGTCGCCCTGGACCGCGGCCGTCGCGATGGCCTCGAGGCGGGCCATGTGCTGATGGTCGAGCAGCGTGGCGAGCTGGTCAGCGACCCGCGCACCGGCGAGTCCCTGCGCCTGCCGGGTGAGGATGCCGGCCTGGTGATGGTCTTCCAGCCCTACGAGAAGATGAGCTATGGCCTGGTGATGAAGGCGAGCCGCTCCCTGGCAGTGGGCGATCGCGTTCACACGCCGCAGCGCGCCCTGGGCGCCGCCCTGCGCTGAGGCCCTTCCGGCGTGGTGGCCGCGAGGATGCAGGCCCGCGAGTGGCTGGCGCTCTTCCTGCTGCCGGGCATGGGGGCGGGCCGGCTCGCCGAGCTGGCCGCCCTGGGGCCTCACTGGCCCGACGGCTGGCTTGCCGCCCTGCCCAGGGAGGCGGCCACGGCACTGCGCCTGTGGCTGGACCATCCCGGCCGCAGTCCCCTCGCGGCGGAGATCGCCGCCCAGGAGGCCTGGCTGGCCGAGGCCCCGTCCCGTCACCTGCTGCATGCCGGTCACCCCGCCTGGCCGACCCTGCTGTCCCAGATCGCCGATCCGCCCCCGCTGCTCTGGGCCTGGGGGGACCTTGCCGCCCTTGAGCCGCCACGGCTGGCCATGGTCGGTGCGCGGCGCGCCACCCGCGAGGGGCTGACCAATGCCGCCACCTTCGCACGGGAGCTGGCCGGGCGGGGCTGGTGCGTGGTCAGCGGCATGGCGCTGGGCATCGATGCCGCCGCCCAGCAGGCGGCGCTGGAGGCCGGCGGGGCAAGCGTCGCGGTGCTCGGCTGCGGCGTCGACGTGATCTACCCGCCGCGTCACCATCGACTGCATGAGCGCCTGCGCGAGCCGGGCGGTCTGCTGCTCGCCGAGCATCCCCCCGGCACCCGGGCCCGCCCCGGCTTCTTCCCCCGCCGCAACCGCATCGTCACCGGGCTCTCGTACGGCGTGCTGGTGGTGGAAGCCGCCGAGCAGAGCGGGTCACTGGTCAGCGCCCGGCTGGCGGCCGAGCAGGGGCGGGAGGTCTTCGCCCTGCCCGGCTCCATCCACAACCCCCAGGCCCGCGGCTGCCTGAGGCTGATCCGTGACGGGGCCGTGCTGGTCCGCGAGGTGGACGACATCCTGGTGGAGCTCACCCAGTGGGCCGGCATCGCGCTGCCGCCCGTCGGCGTCCCGGCCGAGCCCGCGGGGTCCCCCGCCGAGCCGACATGCACGAGCGACCCCCTGCTGCGCTGGCTGAGCAGCGCGCCCACCCCGGTGGATGCCCTGGTGGGTCTCTCGGGGCTGGGCATCGCCGAGTGCCAGCGGCGCCTGCTGGAGCTCGAGCTGGAGGGGCGGGTGGCCCACGCCGCCGGCGGTTGGGTGCGGCTCTCGGGGGCATGATAGAATCCCCGGCCATTCATGATCCCAGCCCTGTAAAGCGTCGAGGAGCTCCCATGAGCCAGGCCACCCAGATCGCCCATGCCGTTGCCGCCCTGCGCCGTGGCGGCGTGATCGCCTATCCCACCGAGGCCGTGTGGGGACTCGGCTGCGATCCCGACAACGACGAGGCCCTGGCCCGGCTGCTGCGCCTCAAGCAGCGCGACCCCGCCAAGGGCGTGATCCTGGTAGCGGCAAGCATTGCCCAGTTCTCGCCCTGGCTCGAGGGGCTGCCCCTGGAGCTCCATGCGCCCCTGGCGGCCAGCTGGCCGGGGCCCCATACCTGGCTGGTGCCCGACAACGGCCGCAGCCATGGCCTGGTGCGTGGCTGCCACGAGAAGGTGGCGCTGCGGGTCAGCGCCCATCCCCTGGTGGCCGCGCTGTGCGAGGCCTTCGGCGGGCCCATCGTCTCCACCTCGGCCAATATCGCCAGCGAACCGCCGGCCATGAGCGCCGCCGAGGTGCGCGAGGTCTTCGGCGATGGACTCGATGCCATCGTCGATGGCGAGCTCGGTGGCCTCGAGCGCCCCAGCACCATCCGCGACCTGGTCAGCGGCCGGGTACTGCGCCCCTGACCCGGCGCACCCGTCACCCACGCCACCCGAGGAGATCGCCTTGGCCCACGCCCGACTCGACGCCGTCAAGACCTACCTGCTCGACCTCCAGGAGCGCCTCTGTGAGGGCCTCGCCGCCGAGGACGGTGGTGCGGGCTTCCGCGAGGATGCCTGGGATCGCCCCGAGGGCGGCGGCGGCCGCTCCCGGGTGATCGAGCACGGCCGGGTGTTCGAGAAGGGCGGGGTCAACTTCTCCCATGTCTTCGGCGAGCGGCTGCCGCCCTCGGCCACCGCGGCGCGGCCCGAGCTGGCCGGCCGCAGCTTCCATGCGGTGGGCGTCTCCTGGGTGCTGCATCCGCAGAATCCCCACGTGCCCACCAGCCATGGCAACGTCCGCTTCTTCATCGCCGAGAAGGCGGGGGAGGAGCCCGTCTGGTGGTTCGGTGGCGGCTTCGACCTGACGCCCTTCTACCCGGTGCTCGAGGACGTGGTGCACTGGCACCGGGTGGCGCGCGATGCCTGCGCGCCCTTCGGCGACGAGGTCTATCCGCGCTACAAGGCGTGGTGCGACGACTACTTCTACCTGAAGCACCGCGACGAGACCCGCGGCGTGGGCGGGCTGTTCTTCGACGACCTCAACGAGGGCGGCTTCGAGAGCTGCTTCGCCTTCCAGCGTGCCGTGGGCGACGCCTTCCTGGAGGCCTACCTGCCCATCGTGCGCCGCCGCCGGGAGACCCCCTGGGGCGAGCGCGAGCGCGACTTCCAGCTCTACCGCCGCGGCCGCTATGTGGAGTTCAACCTGGTGTGGGACCGCGGCACCCTGTTCGGGCTGCAGAGCGGGGGGCGCACCGAGTCGATCCTGATGTCGATGCCGCCCCTGGCGCGCTGGGAGTATGCCTGGACGCCGGAGCCCGGCAGCCGCGAGGCGGAACTCTACGCCGACTACCTGAGGCCCCGCGACTGGCTGGGGGAAGAGGAGAACCCATGACCGACCGCTACTGCGTCTTCGGCCACCCGGTGGCCCATTCGAAGTCGCCGGCCATCCACGCCGCCTTCGCCGAGCAGACCGGGGAGGCGATCGCCTACACCGCCATCGAGGCGCCGCTGGACGACTTCGCCGGGGCCTGGCGGCGCTTCGTGGCCGAGGGGGGGCGCGGCGCCAACGTCACCGTGCCCTTCAAGGAGGAGGCCTTCCGCCTCTGCGACACCCTGAGCCAGCGCGCCCGCCGGGCCGGTGCGGTGAACACCCTGATCCTCGGCGGCAACGGCCAGACATATGGCGACACCACCGACGGCATCGGCCTGGTGCGTGACCTGAAGCGCCATGGCGTGAGACTTGCCGGCGCCCGGGTGCTGGTGCTGGGCGCTGGCGGGGCGGTGCGCGGCGTGCTGGAGCCGCTGCTGGCCGAGGCCCCGGCGAGCCTCCTCGTGGCCAACCGCACCGCCGAGAAGGCCGAGCGGCTGGCCGCCGACTTTGACGATCTTGGCGAGATCGCCGGCGGCGGCTTCGACGCCGTGGCCGGCCCCTTCGATCTGGTGATCAACGGCACCAGCGCGAGCCTCGCCGGGGATCTCCCACCGCTGCCGGATGACCTCTTCGCGAAGGGCGCCACCGCCTACGACATGATGTACGGCGCCGAACCCACGGTGTTCCTGCGCTGGGCCGCCGAGCGCGCCGCCCGCCCGGTGGACGGGCTGGGCATGCTGGTGGAGCAGGCGGCGGAGTCCTTCTTCCAATGGCGCGGCAAGCGCCCCGACACCGCGCCGGTGCTGGCGCGGCTGCGCCAGGCGTTGTAGGAGGGATGCTCCGCATCGCGATCGGCGCCGTCAGGCGCCCCGACGGTGTTGCAGAGGTTTCTGGCGCCACCGAGAGGCCTTCGGCCTCCAGTCGCCGGCGTCCACCCTTCGTTCAGCGTCTCTTGACGTACAGCCCCACCATGCAGAGCCCCATGCCGATCACGGAGAGCAGCATGCCGCCGTTGACCAGCCAGGGGTGGCGCTCCAGCCAGGAGACGAAGGGCTGGGGCGTGTCGCGGCAGATCCCCTCCAGGTAGTCCCAGTAGCCCCCCGAGAGCGTGCATTCGCGCACGCTCGAGTGTTCCCAGAAGAAGACCCCCATCAGCACCAGGAGGGGGGCGATCAGCAGCAGCAGGCCGAGTCTCAGCATTCGCTTTCCAGAAATTTGTTGGATATCGAGCGCAGCAATGGATCAGTGTTTCCCTAGGGGCGCGGGCAGTTGGGGGTTCGCCCGGCCTGGCGGGCCTGCTGGTAGCGGGCCAGGGCGCTGTCCATCTGCGCCTGGAGGCCGCCCACCCGCTGGCCGTGGCTCGGGTGGCTGGACATCCACGCCGGCGGCTGGCCACCGCCCTGGGCGCTCATGTTCTCCCACAGGGCCAGGCTGGCGCGGGGGTCGAAGCCGGCATCGGCCATCAGCTCCAGGCCGAGCACGTCGGCCTCGCTCTCGTGGCGGCGGGAGAAGGGCAGCAGGATGCCGTACTGGGCGCCCAGGCCGAGTGCCCCCATCATCTGCTGGCCGCCAGGCCCCTGCATGCCGGACGCCGACGAGAGCACCGACAGGCCCAGCTGGGTGGCGGTCTGGGTCGAGACCCGCTCGTTGGCATGGCGCGCCAGCACGTGGGCGATCTCGTGGCCGATCACCGCGGCCAACTGGTCCTGGTCCCTGGCCACCTGCAGCAGGCCGGTGTTGACCCCCATGTAGCCGCCCGGCAGGGCGAAGGCGTTGGCCTGGTCGGACTCGAAGACGCGGATCTGCCAATCCTGGCCGCGCTGCTGTTCCGCCGGCAGGGCACCGACCAGGGCGTCGGCCACGCACTGCACGTAGCGGTGGGTGGTACCGCCCACGGTGGGCAGGTCCTGCTGGTACTGCTGGAAGGCCTGGGCGCCCATCTGGTTGAGCTGGGCGTCGGATACCAGGGTGAGCTGCTGCCGCCCGGTGGGCGAGGTGGTGCAGGCGGTGAGGGTCAGGCTCAGGGCGCCTGCAGCGAGAAGGTGGATCCAGCGCATGGGGGAGGGTCTCCTGTGACCGGTCTTGTGCGTCCAGTTGGGTATGACGCTGGACGCCACGACAAGGTTCGCCACAAGATACCGGGAACGCCTGCAAGGTCAACAACGGGAAAGGAACGACAAGGAGAAGAACATGAACCCCGAGCTGTCGCGTCGCCTGCTCAACCTGCTGGATCACGTCGAGCACTGGCTGCCGCCGCCTCCCCAGGAGGTGGACTGGGAGCGTGACCTGGCCGCCCTCTGGCAGCGACACGTGCTGGGGGGGCGGCTGCTGCCGGTGCCGCCCCGCGATGCCCTCTCCCTGGATGACCTGCTGGGCATCGAGCGCCAGAAGCTGGCGCTGGTCGACAACACCCGCGCCTTCCTGCAGGGGCTGCCGGCCAACCACGCCCTGCTCTGGGGCTCCCGGGGCAGCGGCAAGTCGTCGCTGATCCGCGCGCTGCTCAACAGCCTGGCGCCGGAAGGGCTGCGCCTGGTGCAGGTCGACCGCCACGACCTCGCGGGCCTACCGATGCTGGTGGCCCAGCTGCGCGATCAGCCGCATCGCTTCGTGGTCTACTGCGACGACCTCTCCTTCGAGGGGCACGATGACGCCTACAAGGCGCTGAAGAGCGTGCTGGACGGTGCCCTGACCGGCCCGCCGCCCAACGTGCTGCTCTATGCCACCTCCAACCGCCGCCACCTGCTGCCGGAGTCCATGAGCGACAACGAGGGCTCGCGGCTGGTGGGCGACGAGCTCCACCACGGCGACGCCGTGGAGGAGAAGATCTCGCTCTCCGACCGCTTCGGCCTGTGGCTGGGCTTCCACCCCTTCAACCAGGACGTCTACCTGGAGGCCTGCTGCCACTGGGTCACCCAGCTGGGCAGCCGGGAGGACTGGAACGCCGAGGCCCGCGCCGAGGCGATCCGCTTCGCCACCTTGCGCGGCGGGCGCAGCGGCCGTGGTGCCTGGCAGTTCGCCACCCAGTGGGTGGGTCGCCGGCGCCTGCACGGGAAGTAGAGCCTACCCCCGCGGAATTAGCCTGCCGTCCTCGCCCACGCCCAGGCGGATGGTCGGGGTGAGCAGGCCGGCGGGCAGGGTCATGCCCAGGCCCCGCAGGTCCCCCGGGGTGATGGCAAGCTCGCTGCCGGCGGGCAGTTCGCCCTGGCGGGCCAGCTGGCTGGCCAGCTCCACCATGGGGCCGAGCCCGTCGCGACCGCCGGCCAGCAGGTCGAAGGCCACCGGCAGGCGCAGGTTGGCATCGTCACCCGAGGTCAGGGTCACGTCCTGGTCGTAGTTGCCGCTGACCGGGTCGACGCCCGGCATGTCCAGGGTCCAGCGGAAGCCGGACATCTCCACCGGGGGCATCCCGGTGGGCAGCCCCAGGCCCATGGCCAGGGTCGCCTGCACCGGCAGGCTGCCGGCGCCCAGGCTCGACATCGCCAGCGACATGATATCGCTGGTGTCGAGGCGGGCATCCACGGCGTAGGGGCCGATGCGCACCTCCTCCACCCCCAGCGAGGTCACCGCCAGGCGGAAGGCGAACAGCCCGGTCTGGGGCAGCGCCAGGCAGCCGGCGAGCAGGGCGGAGAGGCAGAGCGGGGCGAGCAGGCGCCAGCGGCGCGGCAGGTGGCGGGAGAGCGTCATGGGGTCCTCCGGGGACAGGGCCAGTGCTGCATCGCAGCGAGGAGGGTATTTCAGGGCCGCCGGGCATCCCTGTCAAGGCTTACGGGGCCCTGTCGGCCCATCGGGGAAGCGAAACTGTCGGCCCATCACGACAGCGCCCACCCCGTCGTCGATGGCGAGCCGGGCGGGCGCTGATGGGGAGCGGAGGGGGCGGCTCAGCGGCGGCTCTTGCGCGCCTCCCGGGTGCGGCCCAGTTCGCGCTTCTTGGCCTTCTCCCGGTCGCTGGCGCCGGCCATGCTGTCGAAGGGGTTCTGTCCGGAGCGGAACTCGAAGCGCAGGGGCGTGCCGCGTACCTTGAGCACCTTGCGGAAGGTGTTGGTCAAGTAGCGGCGATAGGCCTCGGGCAGCGACCCGGTCTGGTTGCCGTGGACCACGATGATCGGCGGGTTGCTGCCGCCCTGGTGGGCCATGCGCAGCTTGATCCGGCGACCGTTCACCATGGGCGGCTGGTGCTGCTCCACCGCGTCCTGGAGGATGGTGGTCAGGCGGTTGGTGGACCAGTGGCTGTTGGCGGAATCGAAGGCGCGCTCGATGGAGGGGTAGAGGTCGCCCACGCCGGTGCCGTGCAGCGCCGAGATGAAGTGCAGCTCGGCGTAGTCGGCGAAGCCCAGGCGGCGCTTGATCTCGGTGCGCATCCTGTCTCTGGCTTCCTGCTCCAGGCCGTCCCACTTGTTGACCGCCAGCACCAGCGCCCGGCCGGTGGTCAGCACGTAGTCGAGCAGGTGAAGGTCCTGCTCGACCAGGCCGGTACGGGCATCCAGCACCATGACCGCGACATGGCACTCCTTGATCGCCTCCAGGGTCTTGATGATCGAGAACTTCTCGGCGATCTCGCGGACGTTCTTGCGGCGCCTCACCCCGGCGGTATCCACCAGCACGTAGGGCTTGCCGCGGCGCTCGAAGGGGATCTCGATGGCGTCACGGGTGGTGCCCGCCTCGTCGAAGACCACCACCCGCTCCTCGCCGAGCAGGCGGTTGACCAGGGTCGACTTGCCCACGTTGGGGCGGCCGATCACGCCGATGCGGATGCCCTTGGTACCGGTGTCCGCCGGGATGCTCTCGTCGCGCTCGGGGAAGGGCTCGAGCACCTCCTCGATCAGCGCGGTGACGTTGCGGCCATGGGCGGCGGCGATGGGCCGCGGCTCGCCCAGTCCCAGCTCCCAGAACTCGGCCACGGCGCTGGGCTCGTCGAGTCCATCGGTCTTGTTGACGACCAGCCAGGTCTTCTTCTGGTTGACCCGCAGGTGGTTGGCGATGGCCTCGTCGGCCACGTTGAGGCCGGCCCTGGCATCCACCAGGAACAGCACGATGTCCGCCTCGTCGATGGCCGCCAGGGACTGCTCGGCCATGGCGGCGTCGATGCCTTCCTCGTCACCGCTGATGCCGCCGGTGTCGATCACCGTGTAGGCCTTGCCGCCGAGCAGGCCGTTGCCGTACTTGCGGTCCCGGGTGAGCCCGGGGAAGTCGGCCACCAGCGCATCGCGGGAGCGGGTCAGGCGGTTGAACAGGGTCGACTTGCCCACGTTGGGGCGGCCGACCAGGGCGATCACGGGTGTCATTGGATGTCCAGGGTCTCTAGGCTGCCGTCATCGGCGAGCACATGGATGCGGTTGCCCTCGGTGACCGGCCGCACGCTGATGCCGGAGCGGTCCACCCGGGTACGCCCGACCAGCTCGCCACTGCGCGCGTCGATCAGGTGCAGGTAGCCCTCGAAGTCGCCGAACACCAGGTTGCCGGCGGCGAAGGCCGGTGCGGTGATGGCGCGCCCCTCCAGGGCGGTGTTGCGCCAGATCTCGCTGCCGCTGTTGGCGTCCAGGGCGAACACATGGCCCGCCTCGTCGACGACGAACAGGAAGTCGCCGACCAGTACCGGGGTGTGGTAGCTGGAGAGTTCGCGGTCCCACAGCGGCTCGCCGCGGGTGGCCTCCAGGGCGGCCAGGCGGCCGTTGAAGCTGGTCACGAACAGTCGGCCGTCGGGGGCCAGCACGGGCTGGCC
This sequence comes from Halomonas sp. 3H, assembly GCF_024206005.1. Taxonomy (NCBI): domain Bacteria; kingdom Pseudomonadati; phylum Pseudomonadota; class Gammaproteobacteria; order Oceanospirillales; family Halomonadaceae; genus Halomonas; species Halomonas sp. 3H. The sequence goes on along the minus strand of NZ_CP100360.1, from coordinate 3,337,602 downwards.
GGCCAGGTCGACCAGCCGGTCGATGTCGCTGCGGCCCTGGGCCACGGCGATGCGCCGCTCCCACAGCGGCTGGCCGCTGCGGTTGTCGAGGGTCACCAGGCGGCCGTTGGCGAAGCCGGCGAAGGTGACCGGGTCGATCACCGTGGGGGTGCCGGTGCCGCGCAGGGTCAACGAGGGGCGGTTGGCGGTGTAGGTCCAGCGCTCGTCGCCGCTGGCGCGGTCCAGGGCGGTGACGCTGCCGTCGACGCTCTGCACCACCAGCAGCTGCTGGTTGGGCTGCGGGGCGGCCAGCACCTCGCTGGGTACCCGGGCACGCCAGCGCACGCTGCCGTCGCGCTGGCTCACCGCCAGCACCTCGCCGTTGCGGGTGCCCAGGTAGACGTCGCCGGCTACCGCGGTCAGGGCGCTGGAGACCGGTATCTCGAGGTCGACCTGCCAGCGGCGGTCGCCATCATCGGCATCGAAGGCCGCGAGGCGGCCGCGCTCGTCGGCGGCGAACAGGGTGTCGCCATCCCGGGCGGGGGCGATGGGGTAGGCGGCACGGCCCAGACCGCGGCCGACCCGCTGGCTCCAGGCGCTGGAGAGCTCGGCGCGCTCCTCGAAGCTGGCAAGCTCCTTGGGCGGGTACTGCGGCTCGACCTTGTTGCCGGCACAGCCGGCCAGCAGGGCCAGGCCGGCCATGGCGGCGATCAGGAATCTCGGTGTCATATCGTGGCCTCGTCATGCCCCAGGTTATCGAGCTTGAGCTGTACGCCGTACAGCGGCTGGTCGCGCTCCTCGGCGAGGCCCAGCGCCTCGCGCCAGGCCCCGCGCGCGTCGTCGCGGCGGTCGAGGGCCAGGAAGGCATCGCCGCGCACCTCGGCACGCTGGGCCGCCAGGGCCTCGGGCACGCCGGCGTCCAGGGTGGCCAGGGCCGCCTCGGCGTCGCCCTCGGCGACCTGCAGGCGGGCCAGGCGCAGGCGGGCCAGGCCCTTGACGTAGTCGCGGCCGCTGGCGTCGATCACCGCCTCGAGGGCGGCCCGGGCGCCGGCCATGTCCTCCTGGGCGACGGCCAGGCGGGCGTCGATCAGCCGGGCCAGGTCGGCGTAGAGTGTCTTGCCGTGCTCGTCGGTAATCTCGACGACCAGCTCGCGGGCCTCGCCGAGGTTGGCCTCGTCCAGCTCGTTGCCGGCGGTCAGGTTGATCAGGTGCTGGTAGCGCATGGAGGCGGCCGAGGCCTTGCCCTCCTGGTAGTCCTGCCAGGCGTTCCAGCCGAACACGCCGGCGGCGGCGATGGCCACCCCGGCGACCAGCGCCATGCCGTTCTCCTTCCACCAGCGCTTCAGCGCATCGACCTGCTCTTCTTCGGTTCTCAGCTCCGCCACGGGCGGTCTCCTTCTGTTCCTGGGGTCGGTGCCGGGCCCCGGTCGGGGTGGCGCCAAGGGGCCGGCGCGTCGGCCCGGCCCCGCATGATCAGGCGATGTCCTGGGCCAGCAGGCGGCTCAGGGTGGTGGCCAGCCCGGCCTGGGGCAGGCTCTGCTGGTCGCGCTCCTCGCGCAGGAACTTCAGCGTGGCCGTGCCGTTGGCCAGCTCGTCCTCGCCCAGCAGCAGGGCCAGGCGGGCGCCGCTCCTGTCGGCCTTCTTGATGCGGCTCTTGAAGCTGCCCCCGCCGCAGTGCAGCTGGGCGCGCAGGCCGGGCAGCTCGCTGCGCAGGCGCTCGCCTAGCAGCAGCGCCTGGCGGCTGGCGGCATCATCCATGGGCAGCACGTAGAGGTCCAGCTCGCCGCGGGCGGTATCCGGCACCAGCTCCAGGGTCTCCAGCAGCAGGATCAGCCGCTCGATGCCCATGGCGAAGCCCACCGCCGGGGTCGCCTTGCCGCCCAGCTGCTCCACCAGGCCGTCGTAGCGGCCACCGGCACAGACCGTGCCCTGGCTGCCCAGTGCGGTGGTGGTCCACTCGAAGACGGTGCGGCCATAGTAGTCCAGACCGCGCACCAGCCTCGGGTTGAGCACGTAGTCGATGCCTGCCGCATCGAGCATGGCGCAGAGCGCCTCGAAGTGCTCGCGGGAGTCGTCGTCCAGGTGATCCATCAGCTTCGGCGCATCGGCCAGCATCGCGGCCATCTCGGGGTTCTTGGAGTCGAGGATGCGCAGCGGGTTGCTGCCGAGGCGGCGACGGGAGTCCTCGTCGAGCTGCTCGTGGTGCTGCTCGAAGTAGGCGACCAGCCGCTCGCGATAGGCGGCACGCGCCTCCGTGGAGCCCAGCGAGTTGAGCTCCAGGGTGACATGCTCCATCAGCCCCAGCTCGCGCCACAGGCGCGCGGAGAGCAGGATCATCTCGGCGTCGATGTCCGGCCCCTCGAGGCCGAAGGCCTCCACGCCGACCTGGTGGAACTGGCGGTAGCGCCCCTTCTGGGGACGCTCGTGGCGGAACATCGGGCCCTGGTACCAGAGCCGCTGGGTCTGGTTGTGCAGCAGGCCGTGCTCCATGGCGGCGCGCACGCAGCTGGCGGTGCCCTCCGGGCGCAGCGTCAGGCTATCGCCGTTGCGGTCGTCGAAGGTGTACATCTCCTTCTCGACGATGTCGGTGACCTCGCCGATGGAGCGCTTGAACAGCGCGGTCTGCTCGACCACGGGGGTGCGGATCTCGTCATAGCCGTAGCGCTTCATCAGCGCCTGGACCTGCCCCTCGAAGTACTGCCACAGCGCCGACTGGCCGGGCAGCAGGTCGTTCATGCCACGGATGGCCTGGATCTTCTTCTTGCTTGGCTCTTTTGGACTTGCCTGGGACTTGCTCAACACGTGCTCCTTGATGAATCGCCGGGGGCTACTGAGGGGATCAGGCCCCGCGGGCGATCACGTCCTGTTCGGCCTGCTCCTTCTCGCGGACCTTGTCGCGGATCAGCCGCTCCAGGTCGTCGACGAGGTGGTCGTTGCGCAGCTTGGAGGCCGGCTTGCCGTCGATGTAGACGAGGTTGGCCGGGGAGCCGCCGGTGAGGCCGATGTCGCTCTCCTTGGCCTCGCCGGGACCGTTGACCACGCAGCCGATCACCGAGACGTCCAGCGGGGTCATGATGTCCTCGAGGCGCTCCTCCAGGGCATTCATGGTGCCGATGACGTCGAAGTTCTGGCGCGAGCAGCTGGGGCAGGCGATGAAGTTGATGCCCTTGGCGCGCAGCCGCAGGCTCTTGAGCATGTCGAAGCCGACCTTGATCTCCTCGACGGGGTCGGCGGCCAGCGAGACGCGGATGGTGTCGCCGATGCCGTCCAGCAGCAGCAGCCCCAGCCCGATCGACGACTTGACGGTGCCCGAGCGCAGGCCCCCCGCCTCGGTGATGCCCAGGTGCAGCGGCTGCTCGATGCGCGTTGCCAGGTCGCGGTAGGCGGCCACCGCCATGAACACGTCCGAGGCCTTGACGCTGACCTTGAAGTCCGGGAAGTCGAGGCGGTCGAGGTGGTCGATATGGCGCATGGCGGACTCGACCAGGGCCGCGGGCGTGGGCTCGCCGTACTTCTTCTGCAGGTCCTTCTCCAGCGACCCGGCGTTGACGCCGATGCGGATCGGGATGCCGTTGTCGCGGGCCGCCGAGACCACGGCGCGGACGCGCTCTTCCTTGCCGATATTGCCGGGGTTGATGCGCAGGCAGTCGACGCCGAGCTCGGCGACGCGCAGGGCGATGCGGTAGTCGAAGTGGATGTCGGCGACCAGCGGGACCTCGACCTCGCGCTTGATCCGGCCGAAGGCCTCCGCGGCGTCCATGTCGGGCACCGAGACGCGCACGATATCGGCGCCGGCGGCCTCGAGCTGGCGGATCTGCGCCACGGTGGCGGCCACGTCCAGGGTGTTGGTGTTGGTCATGCTCTGGACGGAGATGGGGGCATCGCCCCCGACCGGCACCTTGCCGACATGGATCTGGCGTGACTTGCGGCGAACGATGGGGGATTGTGCGTGCATGGTGACGGTATCATTCTCCCAGTGTGAAGCGGGCGACGTTGTTGGCCCCGGCGCGGGCGGCCAGGTCCACGGGCTCGCCCTGCCAGACCAGCTCGACGCCGGTGGCGTTGCCCACGGTCAGGCGGAACGGCGGTTCGCCTTCGACGCTGGCCGTGGTGCCGGGTTCCTGGAGGCCGACGAAGACGCGCTGATTGTTGGCGTCGAAGATCTCGGTCCAGGACTGCTCGTTGAAGGTCAGCTCGAGGGTGCGTGGCCCGGCAACGGGCGCTTCCTCGGCCGGCGCCTCGGGTTCCGGGGCGGCGTCGGCCACGTCCTCGGCAACCGCCTCGTCGCTTGCCGGCTGCGGAGCCGCGTCCGACTGGGCGGCGATGATCCGGGATCCATCGGGGTCGACCTCGGTGCCGGCCGGCTCGCCGGCGGCCTCGGGGTCCTCGACCAGGCCCAGGTCGCTCTCCTCGTCGGGCAGCGGCGGCAGGGCGGCCGAAGGCTCCTGTGCTGCCGGTTCGTCGCCCCCGGTGATGGTGGTGGTGCCGTCGAGGCTGTCCACCGAGACCGGACCGCTGTCACCGATGCCGGGAGGCTCGTTGCCGCCGCGGCTCTGCCACCAGAGCAGGGTCAGGCCGATCAGGCCGGCGATCACCAGCAGGGTGACCAGGCGGAACAGCCAGGCGCCGAGGCGTGACGGGGGGCGGGTGACATTCACCGGCGTCACCTTGCGCTCGGCCTCCTCGCTGCCGAAGCGGGCGCGGTAGGCATCCAGCACCGGCTTGTCGTCGATGCCCAGCAGGTGGGCATAGGAGCGCAGGTAGCCACGCCGATAGGCGGCGATCGGCACCTCCTCGTAGCTGTCCTCTTCCAGCCCCCGGATCACCGCCGGGCGCAGGTTGAGCGCGCTGGCGACCTCGCCCAGGGAGAGCCCCTGGGTCTCCCGCTCGCGCTTGAGCTGCTCGCCCGGTGAGGCCGCGAAGGCGGAGTCGACGGGGTCGGTGGTATGGGTGTCGCTCATGACTGAGCATCCTTCGTGTAGGGTCGTTGTTCAAGGCGTGCCACGGGCATCTTCCAGCTGTTGGCCATAGAAGGCGGCGGCGTCCCGGTCACCCCGGGCGCGGGCGATGTCACGTGCCAGCTGCAGGCTGGAGGCATCGGCGCCGGCCAGGCGGATGAAGGTCTCGAGCTGCCGCTGGGCCCGGGCATGGTTGCCTTCGGCGAACTCCAGCTCGGCCAGGGTGTAGTAGCTGCGGGCGCTACGCGGGTCGATGCTCTGGGCCCGCTCGAGGCTGCGCCGGGCCGCCGCGACGTCGCCCAGCTCCCGCTGGCACTGCCCCAGGTTGGCGAACAGCTGGGCCCGGGCCGGATACTGGGCATCGCCGGAGGCCAGCTCGAGCTGTTCGCAGGCCTCGCGTATGCGGCCCCGGTCATACAGGAAGGCCGCGTAGTTGTTGCGCGCCCGGGTGAAGTTGCGGTCGGCAGACAGGGCGCGCTGGAAGGTCTCATCGGCCAGGGCCGCCTCGCCCTGGCGCTGATAGACCATGGCCATGGCCTGCAGCGCCTCCGGGTCGTCGGGGGCGATCGACAGCGCCCGGTCCAGGGCCCCCATGGCCCGCTGCAGGTTGTCGCGTTCCAGGTAGGCCACGCCCAGGCGCGTGTAGGCGTCGGCCGGGCTGGTCTCGCGATCTCCGCCCAGGCCCTGGGGCTGGGTGGCACAGCCGGACAGCCACAGCGAGCCGACCAGGATGGCCAGGGCGGGCAGGCGGATGGCGCCGGGCAAGCGGGAACGGCGAGTCATGGTGTTCTCCCCAGGGTCGACACTGCCCTCCCGGCAGCTTGCCGGTGGCAGGCAGGTGCCGGAGGGGTGAAAGGCCTGACCATCAAAGCGTTGTGCCCGGTTGAAGTCAAGGCGGGCCCCGCTCAGTCGGCGTCGATCTGGATCGACTGGATGTAGCGTTCGTGGCGCCGCGTGCGATCCTTGACCCGTCCCACCAGCTGGCCGCAGGCGGCATCGATGTCGTCGCCGCGGGTGGTGCGGATCGGTGCCGTGTAGCCCAGCTCGTAGAGCCACTGCTGGAAGCGCATCACCTGGTTGCGCGAGGGCTTCTCGTAGCCCGAGTGGGGGAAGGGGTTGAAGGGGATCAGGTTGATCTTGCACGGCAGCTCGCGGAGCAGTTCGGCGAGCTGCTCGGCATGTTCCTGCTGGTCGTTGACGTCCTTGATCACCGTGTACTCGATGGTGACCATGCGGGTGTCGTCGCACTTGGCCAGGTAGCGGTGGCAGGCGTCCAGCAGGGTGCGGATGTTGTACTTGCGGTTGAGCGGCACCAGCTCGTTGCGCAGCTCGTCGTTGGCGGCGTGCAGCGAGATGGCCAGGCTCACGTCGAGCTCGTCGCCGAGCCGGTCCAGCATCGGCACCACCCCCGAGGTGGAGAGGGTGACGCGGCGCTTGGAGAGGCCGTAGCCGTTGTCGTCGAGCATCAGCTTCATGGCCGGCACGACGTTGTCATAGTTCAGCAGCGGTTCGCCCATGCCCATCATCACCACGTTGGTGACCGGGCGGTTGGCGGTGTCCTTGCGCGGGCCCACGCTGCGCTGGGCCACCCACACCTGGCCGATGATCTCGGCGGCGCTGAGGTTGCGCTGGAAGCCCTGCTTGCCGGTGGAGCAGAAGCTGCAGTCCAGCGAGCAGCCCACCTGGGAGGAGACGCACAGGGTCCGACGCTTGCCGTTGTCGGCGGGGATCAGCACGGTTTCCACGTAGCTGCCGTCCTCGACCTCCAGCACCCACTTGCGGGTGCCGTCGCTGGAGGTGCCCTCGTAGACCACGCCGGGGCCGCGGATCTCGGCCACCTCGGCGAGCCTGGCGCGCAGCGCCTTGGAGAGGTTGGTCATGGCCGCGAAGTCGTCACAGCCCTCGTGGTGGATCCACTTCATCACCTGGGCGGCACGGAACTTCTTCTCGCCGATGGAGAGGAAGAAGGCTTCCATCTCCTCGCGGGACATGCCGAGCAGGTTGGTCTTCTGGGGTGCGGTATCAGCGGTCATGGCGGTCAGCGGGTCGGGGAAGGGAGGGCGGCAGGGGAGGCGGGGGCATGGCCCCCGCCCGGGGCCTGACTCAGCGCGGGCAGATCTCGTCGGCGCCAAAGAAGTAGGCGATCTCGCGCTCGGCGGACTCGGGGGAGTCGGAGCCGTGCACGGCGTTGGCGTCGATGGTCTCGGCGAAGTCGGCGCGGATGGTGCCCGGCGCGGCTTCCTTGGGGTTGGTGGCGCCCATCAGCTCGCGGTTCTTGGCGATGGCGTCCTCGCCCTCGAGCACCTGCACCACCACCGGGCCGGAGGTCATGAAGCCGACCAGGTCCTTGAAGAAGGGACGCTCCTTGTGCTCGGCGTAGAAGCCACCGGCCTTGTCGTCGTCGAGGTGCAGCATCTTGGCGGCAACGACCTTGAGGCCGGCCTTCTCGAAGCGGGCGATGATCTCGCCGATGGCGTTCTTGGCGACGGCGTCGGGCTTGATGATGGACAGGGTGCGCTGGGTAGCCATGGGCATGTCTCCAGTAGGGGGTGGTGGACAGGGGTGTCGATGGATAGCGCCGCGCCGCCCGTGGCTCCCGGGATGGAAGCGAGGGCGGCGCGGTGAATCTGATGAAGCTCGGCAGCTGACGCCGATTGGACGCAGATTATACCGCCCCGGGGCGGCGTTGAACAATCGTCGCCGATTGCGAGGCGCTTACCCGGCGACAGGCCTGTACGGGGGCGCTGTAAACCCATCCCTGGGCGCTACCGACGCCCTGCTGCGCTCTCGCGTCCTGCTCCGCTTGCAGGTCCAGGGCTGGCCATCCATGGCCAGCCCGTTCGGAGCGGTGCTCCTCACCCCTGGCGTAGGACCCCCTTCAGACCTGTCGCCGGCGCGCCTCGGGTCGCGAGAATGCTGTGAATCTAGACCGTGAAGCTCTCGCCGCAGCCGCACTGGTCCTTGACGTTGGGGTTGTTGAAGCGGAAGAAGCGGTTGAGCCCCTCGTTCACGTAGTCCACCTCGCTGCCGTCGAGCATCTCCAGGGCATCGGGAGCGACGAAGACCTGAACGCCGTGCTCCTCGAAGCAGACGTCGTCATTGGCGGCCTCGTCGGCGAAGTCGAGCACGTAACTGTAGCCGGAGCAGCCGCTGGGCTTGACCGAGACCCGCAGGCCCAGGCCGTGGCCGCGCTCGTCGAGCACCCGGCGAATCTGGTCGGCGGCAGCGGTGGTGATCGTGAGATGCGCCATGGTCTCTCTCCTGAAAGCGGTGGATGCCGATAGGCAGATGATGGCTCAGATCGCCTGGCGGCGCAGCCCCGACAGGGCGTGCCGCAGGGCGTCGAGCGTCCGGTCGATGTCGCTGTCACTGGTGAAGCGGCCGAAGCTTAAGCGCAGCGAGGCCAACGCCAGGGCGCGCGGCACGCCGATGCCCTTCAGCACGTAGGACGGTTCCACGCTCGCCGAGTTGCACGCCGAGCCGGTGGAGAGGGCGATGTCGCGCAGCGCCATCAGCAGCGACTCGCCGTCCACGCCCTCGAAGGCCAGGTTGAGGATGTTGGGCACGGCCACGTCCACCGCGGTGTTGCGGTGAATGCCGCCGATGTCGACCAGGCCCTCCAGCAGGCGGTCGCGCAGCGCGGTGATGCGTGCCTGATCGGCCTCGCCCTCGGCGCCGGCCAGGGCGAAGGCCTCGCCCATGCCGACGATCTGGTGGGTGGCGAGGGTGCCGGAGCGCATGCCCCGCTCGTGGCCGCCACCGTGGATCAGCGCCTCGAGGCGGATGTCGGGGTGGCGCTTCACATAGAGGGCGCCGATGCCCTTGGGGCCGTAGGCCTTGTGGCCGGAGAGCGACATCAGGTCGATGCCGAGGCGCTCGACGTTCAGGTCCAGGCGCCCCACGGCCTGGGCGGCATCCACGTGGAACACCGCCCCGCCGGCATGGGCCACCTCGGAAAGTGCCGCCAGGTCGTGGATCACCCCCAGCTCGTTGTTCACCGCCATCAGCGAGACCAGCACGGTGTCCGGGCGCATCGCCTCGCGCAGCTGGTCGGCCGTGACGCGGCCGTCGCGGCCCGGGGTCAGCCAGGTGACCTCGAAGCCCTCGGCCTCCAGGGCATGGGCGGTGTCCACCACCGCCTTGTGCTCGATGCAGGAGGTCACCAGGTGGCGACCGCGTCCGCGGTTGGCGCGCAGGTAGCCGATCAGCGCCAGGTTGTCGGATTCGGTGGCGCCGCTGGTCCAGACGATCTCGCGGGGGTCGGCGCCGATCAGGTCGGCGACCTGGCGGCGGGCGTTCTCCACGGCCTGTTCCGCCTGCCAGCCGAGCATGTGGCTGCGCGAGGCGGGGTTGGCGAAGATGCCGTCGACGGTGAGGTAGCGCGCCATCAGCTCGGCGACACGGGGGTCGACGGGCGTGGTGGCAGCGTAATCGAGATAGACGGGTGTGGTCATGGACTCGGCTGTGTTCGGGTTCGGCCCGGCGCCCTCAGGGCGCCGAGGCAAGGATGCTGTCGCCGTCGGGGCGGCGACGCTGCCGGCTGGCGATCTGCCGGACTTCCTGGCGATCGGCCAGCTGGCCGAGGGTGATGCCGTCGAGGAAGCCGTGGATCTGCTCGGAGAGCTCGCACCACAGGTGGTGGGTCAGGCAGGTGTCCCCCTGCTGGCAGTCCGAGAGGCCGCCGCAGCGGGTGGCGTCCACCGACTCGTCCACGGCGTCGATCACCCGGGCCACCGAGATGGCCTCCGGGGCCATGGCCAGCAGGTAGCCGCCGCCGGGCCCGCGCACGCTCTCCACCAGCCTGGCCCGGCGCAGCCGGGCGAACAGCTGCTCCAGGTAGGAGAGCGAGATCTCCTGCCGCCGCGAGATGTCGGCCAGGCTGATGGGGCCGGCATGCGCATTCACGGTCAGGTCGAGCATGGCGGTGACGGCGTAGCGTCCCTTGGTGGTCAGGCGCATGGCGGGTGGCTACCTCGGCGCCGAGACGGGTCGGCGTTCGATGATCGGGTGGCGCCCCGGCGATGAGGGCATCCTGGACAGAGGGCCATTATGGTAAAGACCGAGTGCCAGGGTCAACCATTCTGCCCCTGGCGCTTCCTCCCGGCCTCCGTGGATGCCTTCTCCTCGGCCGACGTCGTCGGGGCCTTCTCGGGCATGGCGCAGGGGTCGGCGTCCTCGAGGACATCGGCGAAGTCCTCGTCGCGCAGCTCGGGCAGGCGACCGTCGCGGTAGCTGGCATCCACCTTGCGCAGGGTCTGGCACATGCGCTCGATGCGCTCGTCCACGGCGTGCATGTGATCGAGCATCGCCTGGATGGAGCGTGCCACCGGGTCAGGCATGTCCTCGCTGATCCCGTAGGCGTCGAAGCCGAACTTGCGGCGCATCGCCTCGCGGCGTTCGGGGTCCACCTCGAGGCTTTCGGCGGCGTCCGGCTCGGCCCGCTTGACGATCTTGCCGGGAATGCCCACCACGGTGGCGCCGGCGGGCACCTCCTTGGTGACCACCGCGTTGGAGCCCACCTTGGCCCCGGCACCCACGGTGAAGGGGCCAAGGATCTTGGCTCCGGCGCCGACGATCACGCCTTCCTCCAGGGTCGGGTGGCGCTTGCCCTTGTTCCAGCTGGTGCCGCCCAGGGTCACGCCCTGGTAGAGGGTGACGTCATCGCCCACCTCGGCGGTCTCGCCGATCACCACGCCCATGCCGTGGTCGATGAAGAAGCGCCGGCCGATGGTGGCGCCGGGGTGGATCTCCACGCCGGTCAGCCAGCGCGAGAAGGTCGAGAGCGTGCGCGCCAGCCACTTGAGGTTCCTGCGCCACAGCCAGTGGCTTAGCCGGTGGATCAAAAGGGCGTGCAGTCCCGGATAGTTGGTCAGCACTTCCAGGAAGTTGCGGGCCGCTGGGTCGCGGTCGAATACGCTGTTGATGTCCTCGCGCAGGCGTTGAAACATGCAGCGGTCCTTGGAATGGGTGGCAGGGGGAGAGCGGAGGCCTGGGCCGTCGGTCACCGGGATGACCTTCATTATTGGGGGCGCGGGGCGCCAGCTTCAAGGCGCGGTGCCTCCGGCACGGGGGCTGGGCCGCGTCGGCGGCCGGTCACTGCCCCGGGCGATCGTGCCCCGGGCGATCGCCGTCATCGCGTCGGGGCGCGAGCTTCTCGGTGTCCGAGAGGATGCCGCGCAGGATGTTGAGCTCCATGCGCTCCGGGCGGGCCCGCAGGGTGAAGCGGCGCAGGCGGGCCATCAGCTGGCGCGGCGTGGCGGGGTCGTGGAAGCCGATGGCGACCAGCGTCCGCTCCAGGTGGGCGAAGTAGTGCTCCAGCTCCTCGTGGGTGGCCAGCGCCTGGTCGGGCGCCTCGGGCTCGGCCGGCTCTCCTGCCAGCCAGGCCAGCCGGCACTCGTAGGCCAGCACCTGGACCGCGGCGGCCAGGTTCAGCGAGCTGAAGTCGGGGTTGGTGGGGATGTGCACGTGGGCGTGGCAGCGCTGCAGCTCGGCGTTGGTCAGGCCGCTGTCCTCGCGGCCGAATACCAGCGCCACCCGGGCGTCGTTGCCGGCCAGCTCCGTGGGCAGTCGCCCGCCCAGCTCGCGGGGCGTGATCATCGGCCAGGGCAGAGTGCGCGAGCGGGCGCTGGCCCCCACCACCAGGGTGCAGTCGGCGACTGCCTGCTCCAGGGTCTCGACGACCCGTGCGTCGTTGACCAGGTGATCGGCGCCGGAGGCCCGGGACACGCTGTCGGCGGTGACCGCCTCGCAGCGCGGTGACACCAGGGCCAGGTCGGCCAGCCCCATGTTGTGCATGGCGCGGGCGGTGCCGCCGATATTGCCGGGGTGGCTGGTGCCGATCAGGACGATACGGATGCGGTCGAGCATGGCAGGCTTCCCTAGGATGACATGAAACGGGGCGATGGACCGGGGCGGCAGAGTCTAGCATGTTGTGAGCCCCGAGCGCCGTGCAAGCCACCTTCGGTGGTCGTGGCGCAACGGGCCGGGGTCTGCTAGGATTCGCGCCGACCGTTCCAACCGAACGCCTTACCTGTTTTTTAACCCCGTTCTTTAACACCACCGACTCCTCAAGGCCCGATCATGCATCCGATGGTCCAATATGCGCTGCGCGCCGCGCGCAGCGCCGGCGAACAGTTCCTGCGCATTCGCGAGCGTATCGAGAATGCCCACGAAGAGAGCAACCTCGACCGCCTGCTCGAGGACGCCGCCCGCAACGCCGAGACGCTGATCGTCCGTCAGCTCTCCCGCGGCTACCCCCAGCACGGCGTCGTCGGGCGCTTCACTCCCCACCGCGCCGGCGAGGGGGAGGGCGCCGACACCCTGTGGAAGATCGAACCCTTCCACGGCTACTCCAACCTCGGCGTGGCCGCCTCCGGCTTCGCCCTGTCGCTGGTCTGTCTGGTCAAGGGCCGTCCGGAGCACGCGGTGGTGATCTGCCCCTTCAGCGATGACGAGTACCTGGCCAGTCGTGGCCGCGGTGCCCAGCACAACGGCAAGCGCATCCGCGTGCCCAGGACACTGGCGGTAGGCGGCTCGCGTGTCGCCATGGGGCTGCCCGAGACCTGGCTGCGTCCGCGCCACCTGCCGGCCTATCTGACGCTTGTCCAGCAGCTCGGCCCGGTCATCGAGGTGCAGCGCGCCTCGGGCAGCGGCCTGCTCGACCTCGCCGAGCTGGCCGCCGGTCGCGCCGATGCCGCCTTCGTGCTGGGCCTCGAGGAGCAGGACATGCACGTCGGCAGCCTGCTGCTCAAGGAGGCCGGCGCGCTGATGGGGACCCCGGACGGCCAGCCCAGGGTCGAGGTGGAAGGCCAGCTGATGGCGGCGGGCCCGCGACTCTTCAAGGCCCTGGTACAGCAGCTCAAGCCGCACTTCTAGGCGCCGAGCGCCCGGCGCCCAGCCGCTCGGTGACGAGTCACAGGTGCCGACGTCGATAACGAAAAATCCCGCCGGATGCGATATCCGGCGGGATTTTTTGTGGATGCCCATCGGGTGTTGGCATCGTGTGCGGCGCTCGGCGCTCGGCGCTCGGCGCTGGCTAGGGCAGCTCCTCCTCGGCCTCGGCATCCTCCTTCTTGGCGGGGATCAGGTCCTCGCGCTGGAGGTGCACCGCCAGCAGCAGGGCCGCAGCCACGTAGATGGAGGAGAAGGTGCCGACCACCACGCCGATGATCAGGGCGATCGAGAAGTGGTGGATCATGTCGCCGCCCAGCAGCAGCAGCGCCATCAGCACCAGCAGGGTGGTGCCGGACGTCGCCAGGGTGCGCGACAGGGTCATGTTGATCGCCTCGTTGAAGATCGCCGGCATGTCGTCGATGCGCGACTTGCGGATCGTCTCGCGGATGCGGTCGTAGACCACGATGGTGTCGTTCAGCGAGTAGCCGATGACCGCCAGCAGGGCCGCCAGCACGGTGAGGTCGAAGTCGAGCTGGAACAGCGAGAAGATGCCGACCACGATGATCACGTCGTGCATCAGCGCCAGCAGAGCGCCGATGGCGAACTTGTACTGGAAGCGGAAGGCCACGTAGAGCATCACGATGCCCAGCGCCACCAGCAGGCCGAGGCCCGACTGGTCGCGCAGCTGCTCGCCGACCTGGGCGCCGACGAACTCGGCGCGCACCAGCTCGACGCCGTCGCCGCCCGAGCGCAGCAGCTGCACCACGCGATCGCCCACCTCGGGGTCAAAGGCCTGCTGCAGGCGGATCAGCACCTCCGTGGAGGCGCCGAAGGTCTGTACCGAGACATCCCGGAACTCGGCGGCCTCCAGGGTCTGGCGCACGGCGTCCAGGGAGGGGGCCACGGCGTAGCGCACCTCCACCAGGGTGCCGCCGGTGAAGTCCAGCCCCAGGTTGAGCTGCTGGAACAGCAGCGAGGCGATCGACACCAGGATCAGCGCGGCCGAGATCGCGAAGGCGATCCGACGCTTGCCCATGAAGTCGAACTGTCGGTTGATGAGGGGTTTCATGATCACCTCTTATATCCAGAGCTTCTTGACCGGCTTGCCGCCGTAAACGAGGTTCACCATGGCGCGGGTCACCAGCAAGGCGGTGAACAGCGAGGTGATGATCCCCAGCGACAGGGTCACGGCGAAGCCCTTGACCGGCCCGGTGCCGATCGAGAACAGGATCACCGCCACCAGCAGGGTGGTGATGTTGGCGTCGACGATCGAGGTGAAGGCGCGCTCGTAGCCGGCATGGATCGCCTGCTGTACCGACAGCCCTCCGCGCAGCTCCTCGCGTATCCGCTCGAAGATCAGCACGTTGGCGTCCACCGCCATGCCCAGCGTCAGCACGATGCCGGCGATGCCCGGCAGGGTGAGGGTGGCGCCCAGCAGCGACATGGCGGCGACCAGCAGGGTCAGGTTGAGGGCCAGTGCCACGTTGGCGATGACGCCGAACACCTTGTAGCGGATCAGCATGAAGAGCACGACCAGCAGCAGGCCGATCTGCACCGACATCACGCCGCGCTTGATGTTCTCGGCGCCCAGGCTCGGGCCGATGGTGCGTTCCTGCACGAAGTAGATCGGCGCGGCCAGCGAGCCGGAACGCAGCAGCAGGGCAAGCTCCGCCGCCTCGGTGGGGGAGTCGAGCCCGGTGATGCGGAAGCTGTTGCCCAGCGCGCTCTGGATGGTGGCCAGGCTGATCAGGCCGCGCTCGGTGTAGGGCTCGCGTACGATGACCTCCTCGCCGTCGACCACTTCCACGCTGTCGCGGGTCTTGTGCTCGATGAACAGCACCGCCATGTTGCGGCCGATGTTGGTGCGGGTGGCGCGGTTCATCAGGGTGCCGCCGGTGCCGTCCAGGTTGATGTTCACCTGGGGGCGGCCGTTCTCGTCGAAGCTGCGGCTGGCGCTGGAGACGCTGTCACCGGTGATGATCACGTCACGCATCAGGTCGGCGCTGCGGGCCGGGTCGTTGCGGAACGGGAAGCTTTCGGTCTCGAGGTCCGGGGTATCGGGGCGCGCCTCGAGGCGGAATTCCAGGTTGGCGGTGGCACCCACCACCCGCTTGGCGGCCACGGTGTCCTGCACGCCGGGCAGCTCCACCACGATGCGGTCGGGACCCTGGCGCTGCACCATGGGCTCGGCGACGCCCAGCTCGTCCACCCGGTTGCGCAGGGTGGTGAGGTTCTGGTTGATCGCGTAGTCCTGGATCTCGTTGACCGCCTGGTCGGTCAGGGTCATGGCCAGCGCGGCGCCCCGGCCGTCACCCACGTTCTGGTAGTCGAAGTCGCGGAATTCGCGGCTGATCAGGCGGCGCGCGGCATCCCGGTCCTCCTCGTTGGTGAAGGTGATGGTGAGGGTGCGCTCCTCGATCTCGGTGCCGCGGTAGCGGATCCGTTCGCTGCGCAGCTGCTCGCGCATGGCGCTGGCGTTGACCTCGAGGCGCTGGGTCAGGGCCGCGTCCATGTCCACTTCGAGCAGGAAGTGCACGCCGCCGCGCAGGTCGAGGCCGAGCGTCATGGGCGAGGCGGAGAGCGACTGCAGCCAGGTCGGGGTGGACTCGGCGAGGTTGAGCGCCACGACGAAGTCGTCGCCGAGCATGGCGGCGATGCGGTCGCGGGCCTGGAGCTGCTCGTCGGCATCGCCGAGGCGGATCAGCACGCGGCTCTCGCTGCTCTCGACCGACTTGATGGCGATGCCGGCCTCATCCAGGGAGTCCCGGACGCGCTCGAGCTCACGCTCATCGAGGGTGGCATCGCCGCGGGCGCTGCTGATCTGCACCGCCGGGTCTTCCGGGAAGAGGTTGGGCAGCGAGAAGATCAGGCCGGCGATGAGGACGGCAAGTATCAGCAGATACTTCCACAGGGGGTAACGGTTGAGCATGCGAGCCCTGCCCTTGGTTGCTGACAATAGGAGGCTGACGCCATGGCGTCATGACCGCCGGCGAGTTCCCCTGCGGCGGTCGAAGGGCGGCTTCGCCCGGGCCTCTGCCGAGACCCGGGCGGAGCCGGGAAGGGCACGAGTCAGATGGACTTGATGGTGCCCTTGGGCAGGACCGCAGCCACGGCGTTCTTCTGCACGTTGATCTGGGTGCCCTCGGCGATCTCCATGGTCAGGAACTCGCTGTCGTCGCTCACCTTGGTGATGCGTCCCAGCACGCCGCCGCCGATGACGATCTCGTCACCCTTGGAGAGGCCACCGATCAGCTGCTTGTGCTGCTTGGCCCGCTTGGCCTGGGGGCGCCACAGCAGGAAGTAGAAGATCAGCACGAAGCCGACCAGCATCACGATCTGGGCCATGCCGCTGCCGGCAGCGGCATCCTGGGCGTAGGCCGGAGCGATGAAGAAATCCAGCATGGGGGAGTGTCTCCTGATGGGTGTGAAGTGTTGGGATGGGTAACGGGGGCTGCCAGGAGGTGCCTGACATGCCTCGGCCGGTGCCGGAACGCCAGGGTCCCGGCACCGGCCGGTATCAGTTCGGGGCGGGAGGCACCGGCAGGCCGCGCCGTGCGTAGAAGCCTTCCACGAAGTTCGCCAATGTACCCGCTTCGATGGCACCGCGCAAACCGGCCATCAGACGCTGATAGTGGCGCAGGTTATGGATGGTGTTGAGCATCGAGCCGAGCATTTCCCCGCAGCGATCCAGGTGGTGCAGGTAGGCGCGAGAGAAGTGCTGGCAGGTGTAGCAGTCGCAGCCCTCCTCCAGCGGCCGGGTATCGAAGCGGTGCTTGGCGTTGCGGATCTTCACCGTGCCCTCGGCGGTGAACAGGTGGCCGTTTCGCGCGTTGCGGGTGGGCATCACGCAGTCGAACATGTCGACCCCGCGGCGCACGCCCTCGACGAGATCCTCGGGCTTGCCGACGCCCATCAGGTAGCGGGGCGTCTCCTCGGGCATCCAGGTGGGCAGGTAGTCCAGGGTCCGGATCATCTCCTCCTTGGGCTCGCCCACCGACAGGCCGCCGATGGCCAGACCGTCGAAGCCGATATCGAGCAGCCCCTTGAGGGAGGCCTCGCGCAGCTCGGGGTACATGCCGCCCTGGATGATGCCGAACAGCGCCGAGGGGGAGCTGCCATGGGCGTCCCGGGAGCGCTCGGCCCAGCGCAGCGAGCGCTCCATGGAGAGGCGCGCCTCCTTCTCGGTGGCCGGGTAGGGGGTGCACTCGTCGAAGATCATCACCACGTCGGAGCCCAGCGAGCGCTGCACGGCCATGGACTCCTCGGGCCCCATGAACACCTTGGCGCCGTCCACCGGCGAGCGGAAGTGCACGCCCTGCTCGGTGATCTTGCGCATGGCGCCCAGCGAGAAGACCTGGAAGCCGCCGGAGTCGGTGAGGATCGGCTTCTGCCACTGGGCGAAGTCGTGCAGGTCGCCGTGGGCCTCGATCACCTCCGTGCCCGGGCGCAGCCAAAGGTGGAAAGTGTTGCCGAGGATGATCTCGGCGCCGATCTCCTCCACGGAGGCCGGGGTCATGCCCTTGACGGTGCCGTAGGTGCCGACCGGCATGAAGGCGGGGGTCTCCACCGTGCCGCGGGGGAAGGTCAGGCGGCCGCGGCGTGCCCGGCCGTCGCTGGCCAGGTGCTCGAAGGTCATGAAGCAGTCGTTACGCATGGGAAACTCGCGTCAGGAACATGGCATCGCCATAGCTGAAGAAGGCATAGCGCTCGGCCACCGCCTCGCGGTAGGCCGCCATGGTGGTATCGAAGCCGGCGAAGGAGGCCACCAGCATCAGCAGGGTGGACTCCGGCAGATGGAAGTTGGTGATCAGGGCGTCCACGCAGCGCCATTGGTAGCCGGGGTAGATGAAGATGTCGGTCTCGCCGCGGTAGGGGGCGATCTCGCCGTCGGCGCCGGTGGCGCTCTCCAGGCAGCGCACGCTGGTGGTGCCCACGGCGATCACCCGGCGCCCGGCGGCGCGGGCCGCCCGCACCTTGGCGCAGGTCGCCTCGTCAACCTCCAGCCATTCGCTGTGCATGACGTGCTCGCGGATATCGTCGGCGCGCACCGGCTGGAAGGTGCCGGCACCCACGTGCAGGGTGACGAAGGCGCGCTCCACGCCCCTGGCGGCCAGCGCCTCGAGCAGCGGCTCGTCGAAGTGCAGCCCGGCGGTGGGGGCGGCCACCGCGCCGTCGCGGCGGGCATAGACGGTCTGGTAGCGGTCTCGGTCGGCCAGCTCGTCCTCGCGGGTGATGTAGGGCGGCAGCGGCATGTGGCCATGACGCTCCAGCAGCGTGATGAGCGGCGTCTCGCCCAGGAAGCGCAGCTCGAACAGGGCGTCGCGGCGCCCCTCCACCACGGCACGGATATCGCCCTCGAAGATCAGCTCGGTGCCGGGCTTCGGCGACTTGCTCGAGCGCAGGTGGGCGAGGCCGCGATGGGCATCCAGCGGGCGCTCCAGCAGCATCTCCACCTTGCCGCCGCTGGCCTTGTGGCCGTGCAGGCGGGCGGGAATCACCCGGGTATCGTTGAACACCAGCAGGTCGCCGGGCTCGAGCAGCTCCAGCAGGTCGGTGAAGCGACGGTGGGCCAGCTCGCCGGTGGGGCCGTCGACGCACAGCAGCCGGCAGTCGCTCCGCTGCTCGGAGGGGTAGCGGGCGATCAGCTCGTCGGGGAGCTCGTAGTGGAAGTCGGCGCGCTGCATGCGGTATGGGAATCCGGTGTCTGTGGCAAGCCGCCTAGGATACCGGCTCGATGGGGTGAAGTCAGGGGGGTGAAGTCAGGACCCCGATTGACCTGCCCCGGGGCCCACGTATAATGCCAGCGCGTTGCCGGCGTGGCGGAATTGGTAGACGCAGGGGATTCAAAATCCCCCGGGTGCAAGCCCTTGTCGGTTCGAGTCCGACCGCCGGTACCAGACCAGGAACAGCCGCCCTCGAGCGGCTGTTCGCGTTTCCGGGGGGGCAGGCGGGGTGGCCGCGGTTGAAGGCGGCCCCGGATGGCGCCATGCTGGTCCCCTGTACAGGTGCCGGGAGAGAGGCATGACGGTAAGAGGTTTCGCCTGGGGGCTGGTGCTCCTCGGGCTGGTGCTGGCGATCTTCGGCTGGCAGGCATGGAACCCGGTGGCCTTCGTGGGCGCCGTGCTGGTGATCCTCGGCCTGGTGGTGCGCTGGACCTCGCCCGCCTCAAGGCAGTGACCGGGCCTTACAACCGGGGCCGCCAGGGCTTATGATGATCCCATAACACAGTCCTTCGTCCGTTCGCGGGTGGAGGGCTGTTTTCGTTGGTTGACCCATGCAGCGTCAAGTTACCGTTGATCGGTCCAAGGAGTTCCCATGTCGACGCGCCCCCCCCTCATCATCAACCGGCTGGATGCCGAGCGGCTTCAGCGCCTCATCGACGCGGCCAGTGACAAGGACCGCTTCGTGGCCGACGCCCTCGAGGAAGAGCTCGAGCGCGGCGAGGTGATCGATCCCGAGGACATCCCCGAGGATGTGGTCAGCATGAACAGCCGGATCCAGTTCACCGACCTGACCCGCAATCGCCAGATGATCCGCACCCTGGTCTATCCGCACTCCCTGGCCACCACCGAGGATGGCATCTCGGTGATGGCGCCGGTGGGGGCGGGGCTGATCGGCCTGCGCATCGGCGATGTGATCGACTGGCCCCTGCCCGACGGGCAGGAGGTGCGGCTGCGCGTCGACGCCATCTTCTGGCAGCCCGAACGCGAGAAGCAGTTCCACCGCTGAGGCCGCGAGATGACCACCATGCCCTTCTCCCTGTGGCTCTCCCTGGCAGCGGTGTGCGCCATGGGCGCCATGTCGCCCGGGCCCAGCCTGGCCCTGGTGCTGCGCCATACCCTGGGCGGCGGTCGTGCCCCCGGCGTGGTGGCGGGGCTCTCCCATGCGCTGGGGGTGGGCTTCTATGCGCTGCTGACCGTGTGGGGACTGGGGGCGCTGATCGTCCGCCAGCCGGCGCTCTTCCAGGTGATCACCTGGGGTGGTGCCGCCTACCTGGCGTGGCTCGGCATCAAGGCGCTGCGCGCCGGGCGTGCCGGTGCGCTGGAGGCCACCGCCGTGCCCACCACCCGCCGCCAGGCCGCCCGTGAGGGGGTGCTGGTGGCGCTGGGCAACCCCAAGCTGATCCTCTTCTTCATCGCTCTGCTCAGCCAGTTCGTGACGCCCGACATGAGCGTGGCGGCCAAGGCGGTGATCGTGCTCACCGCGATGATCATCGACGGCGGCTGGTACGCCCTGGTGGCCCTGGGGCTCTCCCACTCCCGGGTGCTGCCCTGGCTCCAGGCCCGCTCCCACTGGATCAACCGGATCACCGGGCTGCTGCTGCTGGGGCTGGCGCTGCGGGTGGTGGCGGGGCCGCTCGGCTGAGCTGCAACGTTGACCTGGCGCAGGCCCGCTGGCGTGTGCCTTTCCCCCGGCGGTGTTAGGCTCGAAGGGTGTGTCCCTCCGGAAGCCTGCCGATGAACGACCCCTCCCGCGAGTCACAGGCCCTGGCCCTGGTACTCGAGACCGACCCGGACGTGGCGGCCGTGCTGTCGCTGCAGCTGGATGTCCTGGGCATGGAGAGTCGCTACTACCAGCATTCGGCCCCGCTGCTGGCGGCCATCGTGGCTTATCCGCCCCAGCTGGTGGTGATGGGGCTGGAGCTCGGCAGCGAGGATGCCATCGCCCTGCTGCGGCGTCTCGCCGAGTGCGGCTACCGGGGCTGGGTGCTGCTGCTCAGCGGCGTCGAGCGCAAGATCGCGCGGATCGCCGAGCGGGTCGGCCAGACCCTGGGCCTGCAGATGCTGGGCTGCCTGGACAAGCCGATGCGCCTTGCCGAACTGCGTCAGTGCCTCGGCAGCCTGCGCGTCGGCCGGGAGTCCACCGCGGAGGTGCATGGCGACCCGGTCTTCAGTGGCGAGGAGCTCGACCAGGCCCTGGCCCGGCGCGAGTTGACCATCCACTACCAGCCGCAGTTCGAACTCTCCTCGGGACGGCTCAGCGGCGTCGAGGCCCTGGTCCGCTGGGTCCATCCGTCACTCGGGCTGATCGGCCCGGCTAGCTTCCTTCCCCTGCTGTCTCCCGGCCAGAGCAAGCGCCTGACGCGTCACGTGCTGGCCATGGCCCAGGCCGACGCCGCCCGCTGGCATCGCGAGGGGGTCATGCCGTCTCTGTCGGTGAACGTCACCGCCGATGACCTGATGTGCCCGGACCTGCTGGCCCTGACCCGTCACCGGGGCCCCGGCGACCCGCCCCTGGTGCTGGAGATCACCGAGACGGCGGCCATGCATGACGAACTGCTCGGCAGCGAGGTAGCGGCTCGGCTCTGCCTCAGCGGGCTCGAGGTGTCGGTGGATGACTTCGGCATCGGCTTCTCGTCGCTGTCACGCCTGCAGCTGCTGCCGATCAGCGAGCTCAAGGTCGACCGCAGCTTCGTGCGCCGCCTGCACGAGGAGTCCCAGGACGCCGCCATCGTCGAGGCGGTGGCCCTCCTGGGGCGGCGCCTCGGCATCCGGGTGGTGGCCGAGGGGGTCGAGGACCCGGCCACCCTGGGCCTGCTGGATCGCTTCGGCTGCACCCACGTGCAGGGCTTCGGCCTGGGGCGGCCGGTGCCCGCCGAGGCGATCCTCGAGCTGGGGGCCACTCACGATGCGATGCGGGCCAGCACGGCCGCGGTGGGGGCGCCGCTCGGCAGCACCCCGTAGGCGGGGCTCGCCTCCTCGCCGAGCCGCGTGCGGCAGAAGGTCTCGCCCACCTCGGCCGGCCCGTGGCGCAGCAGCAGGCTGGCCTGCAGGCACTGAGCGAGGCGCTGGACCAGCCAGCGCGCCCGGGGCTCCAGCGCCTCCGGGGGCGCTGCCAGCTGCTTCTCGAGCCCGGCCAGGGTGGCGTCCAGCTCCCGGACCTGTCCGCGGGCCGGGGAGAGCTCCCGCCACAGCGCCACCAACGCCTGTGGGTGGCGCGCCAGCACCCGCAGCAAGTCCAGGCAGATCACGTTGCCCGACCCCTCCCAGATCGAGTTGACCGGCGCCTCCCGGTAGAGCCGCGCCAGCGGCGACTCCTCCACATAGCCGATGCCGCCCAGGCACTCCATGGCCTCGGCCATGAAGCCGGGGCCGCGCTTGTTGTGCCAGTACTTGGCCAGCGCGGGCAGCAGCCGGGCCAGGGCGCGTTCGTCCTGGTCGCCCCGGGCCGCGCCATCGAAGGCCCGGGCGGTGCGCATTACCAGCGCCACCCCGGCCTCCACCTCCAGGGCCAGGTCGGCGATCACGGCGCGCATCAGCGGCTGCTCGGCCAGGGCGCGGCCGAAGGCGTGGCGCTCCTGCACGTGGCGCCATGCCTCGTCCAGGGCCTGGCGCATCATGCCCACCGGCGCGGTGGCGGCGTCGAGGCGGGTCTGCTGAACCATCTCGAGCAGGGTGGCGATACCGCGGTCCGGCGGCCCGATGGGGACGGCCCAGGCGCCGCGGTACTCGATCTCCGCGGAGGCGTTGGCGCGGTTGCCGCACTTCTCCTTGAGCCGCTGCAGTTCGATGGCGTTGCGCTCGCCGTCCGGGGTGAAGCGCGGCACCAGGAAGCAGCCCAGCCCCGCCTCGGTCTGGGCCAGGGTCAGGAAGGCGTCGGACATCGGTGCGCTGCAGAACCACTTGTGGCCGGTGAGCCGCCAGCCCTCCTCGCCGGCCTCGGCCCGGGTGTCGTCGAGGGGCTCGGCTGGCGAGCCGGCGAGGGGGTCGGCTCGCGTGGCGGCGAGGGGGTCGGCTCGCGTGGCGGCGAGGGGGTCGGCTCGCGTGGAAGTGCCACGCAGGTCGCTGCCGCCCTGCTTCTCGGTCATCGCCATGCCGAAGGTCAGGCCCGTCTTCTCGCTCGCCGGCAGCGCGCGGGGGTCGTAGTCCCAGGCCAGCAGCCCCGGGGCCCAGTGCGCCTCGACCGCCGGCGAGTGCCTGAGTACCGGCATGGCGGCATGGGTCATGGTGACCGGGCAGCAGACCCCGGGCTCGGCCTGGGTCAGCAGATAGAGGGCGGCAACGTGGGCCTGGTGGCCGCCGCGGCCCTCCTCCTGCCAGGCCACGGCGTGCCAGCCGTGGTCGATGGCCAGGTGCATCAGCTCGTGATAGGCGGGGTGGTAGGCGACCTCGTCGAGGCGCCGGCCGTGGCGGTCGAAGAACCGCGGCTCGGGAGGATGGCGGTTGGCTTCCTCGCCCAGCGCCTGCACGCGCTCGCTGCCCACCTCGCGACCCAGGGGGGCCAGGCGGCGGGCCACCCAGTCGGGGGCCTCCCGGGCCAGGGCCTCGCGCATCGGCAGGTCCCGGCCGATCAGGTCACGGTCGGTGGGCGGGGAGGGCTGGTTGGCCACCGCGTGGGTAGCCAGACGGGTGCGCGGGGCTCGGTCGGACATGGCACACCTCCAAGCATCAGGCGGGTTCCCTGAGCATGGTGGTCGACCTGGCCCCGGTCAACGTGACGCCGCGGCGCCGACTGGGTAGGCTGGAGGCATTTCCCGGGGAGATGCCCATGACCGACGCCCTGCGCGAGGCGCCGCTGCCGACGCCGCATATCGCCGACGAGCGCATCCAGCTGGTGGATGCCCGCAACCGTCCCTGCGGCAGCGCCCTGCGGGTGACCATGCGACGTTTCCGCTTCTGGCATCGCGCCACCTACATCGTGGTGCTCAACGCCCGGGGCGAGCTGTGCGTGCAGCGCCGCACCCTGACCAAGGAGGTCTTTCCCGGCGGGCTCGACCTGGCCGCCGGTGGCGTGGTGGGCGCCGGCGAGGCGGTACACCTGGCGGCGCGTCGTGAACTCGAGGAGGAGCTGGGCATCCGCGGCGTGCCGCTGCGCCACGTGGGGGAGTTCGTCCACGCCGAGGGGGGCAACCATATCTTCGGCAGCCTCTACCTGGCTCGCCATGATGGCCCCCTGGCGCTGCAGGCCGAGGAGGTCGCCGACGCTTTCTGGCTGCCCCCGGCCGAGGCTCTCGCCCTGAAGGGGGTGACGCCGGACACCCGCCAGGCGGTGCAGGCGCTGCTCGCGTCCGGCCTGCCGGAGGGCACGCCATGAACCGTCCGGAACGCCTCGGCGACCTCGCCACGGTCCTGGCGGCCCTGGAGGGGGTGGTGCTCGGCAAGTCGCGGGAGGTGCGGCTGGCGCTCTGCTGCCTGCTGTGCCGCGGTCACCTGCTGATCGAGGACCTGCCCGGCCTCGGCAAGACCACCCTGGCCCAGGCCCTGGCCCGGGTGACCGGGCTCGACATGCAGCGCCTGCAGTTCACCAGCGACCTGCTGCCGGCCGACGTGCTGGGGGTTTCGGTGTTCGACCCCCGGGAGGCGCGCTTCACCTTCCATCCCGGGCCGATCTTCCACGGGGTGGTGCTGGCCGACGAGATCAACCGGGCGACCCCCAAGACCCAGAGCGCCCTGCTCGAGGCCATGGAGGAGGGGCGGGTGACCGTGGAAGGGGAGACCCGGCCGCTGCCCGACCCCTTCTTCGTCATCGCCACCCAGAATCCCCAGGAGCAGGCGGGCACCTTCGCCCTGCCCGAATCCCAGCTCGACCGCTTCCTGATGCGGCTCTCGCTGGGTTACCCCGACCCCCGCGCCGAGCGCGAGATCCTGCGCGGCCGGGCAGGGCGGGTCCGGCTCGAGGCGCTGCCGGTGCTGCTGGATGCCGAGCGGCTGCGCGCCTGGCAGTCGCGCCTCGACGACATCCATGTCGCCGAGGCGCTGCTCGACTACGTGCAGGCCCTGGCCACCGCCAGTCGCGAGCACCCGGAACTGGCCTGGGGCCTCTCGACCCGCGGCGCCCTGGCGCTGCTCCAGGCGGCCCGCGGCTGGGCGCTGCTCGAGGGGCGAGACCACGTGCTGCCCGAGGACGTCCAGGCGGTGTGGGTGCCGGTGGCGGGACACCGCCTGAGCAGCGGCCGGCGGGAGGAGGGCGAGGCCCTGGCTCGCCACCTGCTCGCCCGCGTGCCGGTGATGGGCTAGCCATGTTCTGGCGCGGGGCACGCCAGCGCTGGTGGCGCCGGGTGGCGATCGCCCCGGGCACCGCGCTGCCCCAGCGGCGCCTCTTCCTGCTGCCGACCCGCTTCGGGCTCGGCTGGGCCGGGCTGGTGCTCCTGCTGCTGCTGTTCGGCATCAACTACCAGAACACCCTGGCCTATATCCTGGCCTTCTGGCTGCTCGCCCTGGGCGTCGTCACCCTGCTGCGCACCTGGCGCAACCTGCTGGGGGTCTCGGCGACGCTGCGCCTGCCCCAGGAGGTCTTCGCCGGCGGCGAGGCGCGCCTCGGGGTGCACCTCGCCGGTGGGCGGCCGCGCACCGCCCTGGAACTGCATGGCGGCGGGGCCTCGGCCCGGGTCGACCTGCCCGACGGCCAGGGCGGTGCGACCCTGGCCCTGCCGGCGCCCCGCCGCGGCGTGCAGCCGCTGCCGCTGCTGCGCCTGGAGACCCGTTGGCCGCTGGGGCTGGTGCGCGCCCTGGCCTGGCTCGAGTGCCGCGAGTCGCTGCTGGTCTACCCGCGTCCCCTGGACGAGGAGGAGCCCGGCCACCGCCTGGCCGGTGCGGGCCTGGAGGCCACCGACTTCGCCGGCCTGCGCCGCGCCGAGCCCGGCGACAGCCCGGCGCGGCTGGCCTGGAAGCAGTGGAGTCGCACCGGGGTGCTGGCGGCCAAGGCGTTCAGCGTGCCGCCTCGCCAGCAGCTGTGGCTCGACTACGACGCCTGCCGCGGCGACCCGGAGCGCCGCCTGTCGCTGCTCTGCGCCCGGGTGCTGGCCCACCACCGGGCCGGCGACCGCTACGGGCTGCGGCTGCCCGGGGTCACGCTGCCCCAGGGCGAGGGCCCCCGCCAGCGGCGGGAGGCCCTGGAGGCGCTGGCGCGCTGCGTGCCGCCGGGAGCGCAGGGGGCCAGGCGATGATCCGCCGACGTGGCACGCGGCTCGGAGCCCCGGCGGTGCTGGCCGACGGCCGGGCGCTGAGCGGCGCCATGCTGCGCCAGCTGTTCGTCGGCCAGTGCCTGGTGCTGGCCCTGCACCTGGCCTGGATGCCCGCCTGGCTGGTCGGGGTCGCGGTGGCGGTGGCCGGCTATCGCCATGTCCAGCTGCGCCGGCGCCTGCCCCGGGCGGGCATCCTGCTGCGCCTGGTGGCGGTGGCCGGGGTGCTGGTGGCGCTGTGGCTGCAGTACGGCACCCTGCACGGCATGGAGGGGCTGATCGGCCTGCTGCTGGGCGTCTACCTGCTCAAGCTGCTCGAGACCCACAGCCGACGCGATGCCCGGGTGGTGGTGCTGATCGGCCTGGTCACCACCACGGTGGCCTTCCTCCACGACCAGGGCATCCTGATGGCGCTGGGCGCGCTGCTGGCCGTGGCCTGGCTGGTGCAGTCGCTGGTGTGGCTCGCCGGGGCCAGCGGGGCGCGCCAGGCCTGGCGCGAGACCGCCTGGCTGCTGGTGCTCTCGGCGCCGCTGATGGCGCTGCTGTTCGTTGTCTTTCCGCGGCTCGGCCCGCTGTGGAACATGCCCCAGGTGGATCGCGCCTCCACCGGACTGACCGACGAGATCGCCCCGGGGGACATCGCCCAGCTCTCCCGCAGCGATGCCCGGGCCTTCCGGGTACGCTTCGACGGCGACGAGCCGGCCCCGGTCGAGCGCTACTGGCGGGTCTACACCCTGTCCCACTTCGACGGCGAGCGCTGGACCCGCGCGGAGCCCCGACGGCTGGCTGCGGCGCTGGGCCGGCCGGAGGGCGACTTCGTGCGGGAGGCCAGCCGCTCGCCCTGGCTGGCCGAGGCGGCGCCCCGCTTCACCGCCGAGCTGCTGCTGGAGCCCGACAGCCGGCCGTGGCGGCCGTCGCTGGGCGCGCCGCTGGCCACCGACACGCGTCAGCGCTTCCTGGCCGACGGGACCCTGGAAGGGCTCACGCCGCTCTCCTCACGGAGCCTGCTGCGCCTCGAGAGCACCGGGCTGTCGCCCGCCAACCCGGACCCGGCCGGCCCCGGCTGGCATGCCATGCTGCCGCCCCGGGGCAACGCCCGCACTCGGGAGCTCGCCGAGCGGCTGTGGCAGGAGAGCGGCGGAGAGCCGCGGG
Source organism: Halomonas sp. 3H (assembly GCF_024206005.1). Classification (NCBI taxonomy): domain Bacteria; kingdom Pseudomonadati; phylum Pseudomonadota; class Gammaproteobacteria; order Oceanospirillales; family Halomonadaceae; genus Halomonas; species Halomonas sp. 3H. The sequence goes on along the minus strand of NZ_CP100360.1, from coordinate 3,310,719 downwards.
CCTTCCTCGCCGCCATCATGGCGCGCTTCGGCGAGGCGCCGTTCCGCTACACGCTCTCGCCACCCCGGCTCACCTCCGCCGACCGGGTCGACGAGTTCCTGTTCGAGAGCCGGGCCGGCTACTGCACCCACTACGCCTCGGCCCTGGCCGTGCTGGCCCGCGCGGTGGGCCTTCCCGCGCGGGTGGTGGCGGGCTTCCTGGGCGGCGAGCGCCATCCGGATGGCCACTTCACGGTGCGCGACTACGACGCCCACGCCTGGGTCGAGGTGTGGCTCGACGGCGGCTGGCAGCGCATCGACCCCACCGCGGCCATCGCCCCCGAGCGCATCGAGGAGGGCGCCCAGGCGGTGGGCGACGGCGGCGAGGCCTTCCTGGCCGATGCCCCCTTCTCGCCGCTGCGCATGCGCGAGATCGGCTGGGTCAACCGCCTGCGGCTGGACTGGGAGCGCCTGGAGTACCGCTGGCAGCGCGGGGTGATCGGCTACCAGCGCGAGGCACGCAGCGCCTTCATGTCGCGGCTGACAGCCCGGCTGCAGGCCTTCTGGACCTGGCTGGCCGAGGCCGCCCCGGGCCGCGGCACCTTCGCGGCCCTGCTGGGCCTGCTGGTGGCCGGTGTCGGCCTGGCGGTAGGCGCGTTGCTGCTTCGGCTGGGCTGGCGCAGGCACCGCGAGGGACGCGACGAGCGGGTGCTGATGCGGCGCCTGCAGGCCTGGCTGGCCCGGCGTGACCTGGGCCCTCGCCCGGGGGAGTCGCCCTCCGCGCATCTGCGGCGCATCGCTCCCATGGCCGGAGGAGCCGGGCCGGCCCTGGACGAGTGCGCCCAGCAGCTGGAGCGACTGCGCTACGCGCGGCTGGGCACAGCCGAGCGGCGCGAGCGGCGCCGCCGCCTGGTGCAGCGCGCCGCCGAGGTGCGCCGGCGCCTGAGGCGAGGCCCCGCCCGGGCCTGAGGCCTCCCCGGGCTGGCGTGCGGCCGCATGGCGTGGCATCGTGGGTGACTACGTCCGCGAAGTGCCGACCATGTCGATCCACGATCACCAGTGCCTGACCTCCCACGGCGAACCCTTCAACTTCGGCGCCCTGCGCGGCCAGGTGCTGCTGGTGGTGAACGTGGCGAGCCGCTGCGGCTTCACCCCCCAGCTGCGCGAGCTGGAACGGCTCTATCGCCGTTACCGCGACCGCGGCTTCATGGTGATCGGCTTTCCCTGCAACCAGTTCGCCCGGCAGTCGCCGGAATCCGCCCTGGACTTCTGCACCCTGAGCGCCCGGGAGTACCAGGTCAGCTTCCCGCTGATGGAAAAGGTCAAGGTCAACGGCGGCGAGACCCATCCGCTGTTCGCCGAGCTCAAGCGCGAGGCGCCGGGGCTGCTCGGGACCCGGGCGATCAAGTGGAACTTCACCAAGTTCCTGGTGGGGCGCGACGGCCGGGTGATCCGGCGCTTCTCGCCGCGGGACGGTGAAGGCGTGCTGCGCGAGGCCCTGGAGAAGGCCCTCGACGAGAGTTGAGGCAGGCGTGGGCGATCAGCGCGTTCGAGCGGTGGGTAGAGCGTCGCGTCATTCGTGGGGCAGCTCTCCCCGTTCGGGCATCAGGCGGGCGATCAGCGCGTTCCAGCCGGGTGTGTGGAGAGTCGGGTCATCATGGGGGTGCCTCACCCCTTTCCACCATCACTCGTGCGATCAGCTCGTTCCAGCGATGCCGCGTCATCATGGTGGTCAGCCCCGAGAACAGCGCCCAGCTCCTGCGCCGCCAGCCGGTGAGGCGCAGGTTGTGGGCCACCAGCTGCTTCATCAGCTTGTAGTCATCGAAGCGGCGCCACTCGCCGACCATCGACATCTGCTGGCGACCCAGCACCGGGGCGAGCTCCAGGCGAAAGACCCACTCCAGCTCCTTCACCGTCAGGTCGTGGCGCTCGATCACCTCGATCATGCGGGCATAGTCGCGCTCGCTGGGCTCGCGCTCCAGCCACAGGGGCGCCAGCGCCAGCCACAGCTCGCCACGTTCATCGACCAGCGTCTGTGCATCCATCGGTACCCTCCAGAACTCACGCTTTCCCCGGGATGAGCATCCTGCCCCAGGCCGCGGCCCGGCTCAAGGGCGGACAGGACCCGGTGGTATCGCTAGAATAGGGCCATTGCCACTCCATGACAGGGGCGCCCGCCGCCCGAACGACGAACAGCGAGGTCTGACGTGATCATCAAGCCCAAGGTACGCGGTTTCATCTGCACCACCACCCATCCCGTTGGCTGCGAAAAGAACGTCCTCGAGCAGATCGAGGCCACTCGCGCCCGCGGCCTGGATCGGTCGAAGGGACCGAAGAAGGTGCTGGTGATCGGCGCCTCCAGCGGCTACGGCCTGGCGGCCCGCGTCACCGCGGCCTTCGGCTATGGCGCCGACACCCTGGGCGTGTTCTTCGAGAAGCCGGGCACCGAGAAGAAGCCGGGCACCGCCGGCTGGTACAACAGTGCCGCCTTCGACCGCTTCGCCAAGGCCGAAGGGCTCTACAGCAAGTCGATCAACGGCGACGCCTTCTCCCACGAGGCCCGCGAGAAGGCCATCGAGCTGATCCAGCAGGACCTCGGCCAGGTCGACCTGGTGGTCTACTCCCTGGCCTCGCCGGTGCGCAAGCTGCCCGACTCCGGCGAGCTGAAGCGCTCCAGCCTCAAGCCCATCGGCGAGACCTACCGCGCCACCGCCATCGACACCAACAAGGATGCCATCATCGAGGCCGAGGTCGAGCCTGCCACCGAGCAGGAGATCGAGGATACCAAGGCGGTGATGGGCGGCGAGGACTGGGAGCTGTGGATCGACGCCCTGGACCGCGCCGGCGTGCTGGCCGAGGGCGCGCGCAGCGTGGCCTTCAGCTACATCGGCACCGAGATCACCTGGCCGATCTACTGGCATGGCGCCTTGGGCAAGGCCAAGGAGGACCTGGACCGCGCCGCCGGCGAGATCGACCGGCGCCTGGCGGCCACCGGCGGCGGCGCCAACGTGGCGGTGCTCAAGTCGGTGGTGACCCAGGCCAGCGCCGCCATCCCGGTGATGCCGCTCTACATCGCCATGGTCTACCGGGTGATGAAGGAGAAGGGCCTGCACGAGGGCACCATCGAGCAGCTCAACCGCCTGTTCGGCGAGCGGCTCTATTCATCACAAGGGCAGGGCGGCGAGATGGCCACCGACGAGGCCGGCCGCCTGCGCCTGGACGACTGGGAGCTTCGCGACGACGTCCAGCAGGCGTGCAAGGCACTGTGGCCGCAGGTGACCACCGAGAACCTCTTCGAGATCACCGACTATGCTGGGTACAAGCACGAGTTCCTGAAGCTGTTCGGCTTCGAGCGGGATGACGTCGACTACGATGCCGACGTGGATCCCGTAGCGGAATTCGATGTCGTAAGCCTGTAAGGGCAGGGCGCCACCCGCGTCCTGCCGGTATTCCCGCAGACCCGGAGGGCGCCATGGATACCCGCGAGAGCCAGACCCCTGAAGAGGAGCGCCAGCACCTCAAGGAAGTGAGGCAGCCCGAGGACTACGAGCATCCCGAGCCCGACGAGACCCAGCCCGAGGCGAGGAAGCCCGCCGGCAGCATGCAGCGCGTGCTGCCCATCGTCATCGTCGTCCTCGGCCTGCTGGTTGCGGCGATGCTGATCTACAGCGGCAGCGCCCAGTGAACGAGGCGGCCGGGCCACGGTGTCCGGCCGCTCGCCTCCCTTCCCGCCCGGCGGGGCTGTGGTTCGCCATGCCCTTGGGTAAGATGTCGCTTTGCACTGGCCCAGGGCACTGCCGCGCATGTCAGACTCCCCCGCTTCCCTTTCCACGGCCACGCCGACGCGGCACGTCGGCGTCGTGGTGCTGCCCGGCTTCTCGCTGCTGGCCGAGGCCTGCGCCACCGAGCCCCTGGCCGTGGCCAACCAGCTGGCGGGGCGGCCCCTCTACCGGCTGACCACCTTCGGGCTGGACGGCGAGCCGGTGGCCAGCGGCTCGCGGCAGGTGCTGCTGACGCGGCAGCGGGTCGGCGACGACGTCGGTCTCGACATGCTGATGGTCTGTGCCAGCGACCCCGAGGGGGCGAGCGAGTCGCTGCTGGCCTGGCTGCGGCGGCTGGCCACCGCGGGCGTCGTGCTGGCCGGGATCGGCGGCGGCACCGAGCTGCTGGCCCGGGCGGGGCTACTCGACGGCTACCGGGCGACGCTGCCCTGGCAGCGCTTCGAGGCGGTGGCCCGGGACCACCCGCGGGTGCGGCTCTCCCGCCACCTGTTCGAGATCGATCGCGACCGGCTCACCTGCAGCGGCGGCACCGCGGCCATGGACATGATCATGACGCTGATCGGCCAGCACCAGGGCAGCGAGCTGGCCGAGCGGGTGTCGGCCCACTTCGTGCTGGAGCGGGTGCGCATGGGGGACGAGCCCCAGCAGGTCCCGCTGCGCTCGCGGCTGGGCCGGGCGCCGGAGAGCCTGGTCGAGGCGGTGACCCTGATGGAGGCCAATATCGAGGAGCCCCTGACCACCCACGAGCTGGCCGAGCACCTGGGCATCTCGCGGCGCCAGCTGGAGCGGCTGTTCAAGAAGCACCTCCAGGCGGTGCCCAGCCGCTACTACCTGGACCTGCGCCTGCAGCAGGCTCGCCGGCTGCTGCGCGAGGGTGACCTGCCCGCCGGGGAGATCGCCCTGCTGACCGGCTTCTCCTCGGCGGCGCACTTCTCCACGGCCTACCGCAACCACTTCGGCCTCACCCCGCGCGAGGAGCGGCTGGCATGACCGCCCTGCGCCCGCATCTCTTCCTGCTGCTGGTGGTGGCGATCTTCTCCGGCAACATCCTGGTAGGCAAGGCGCTGGCCGACCTGCCGCCCTTCACCATCTCGCTTGGGCGGGTGGCCATCGCGCTGTCGATCATGCTGCCGCTGGGCTGGGCCCAGGCGCGCCAGGGCTGGCCGCTGTTCCGCCGCCACTGGCGGCCGCTGCTGGGGCTGGCGCTCACCGGCGTGGCCTTCTTCAACGCGCTGATCTACGCCTCGCTGCGCTTCACCTCGGCCACCAACGTCGCCATCCTCGAGAGCCTGATCCCGGTGGCCACCCTGCTGCTCAGCGTGCTCTTCCTTGGCGAGCGATTCCGGGCGGTGCAGTGGGTCGGGGTGGCGCTCTCCCTGGCCGGCGCCGTGGCGGTGATCCTGGCCGGCCGGACGGCGGAGGCGCTGGCCGGCGGCCTCAACCCCGGCGACCTGATCATGCTGGTGGCGGTGCTGGTATGGGTGGGGTACTCCTTCCTGGTCAAGGAGCACATGGCCCGCTTCCCGCGCTACGGCAGCCTGCTGGTGATGCTGGCCATCGCCAACCTGGCCCTGGCGCCCCTGGCCCTGCTGGAGGGCGCCTGGCAGGTGGTGCCGAGCCTCACGGCGGCGCAGCTGGCGGGCCTTGCCTACCTGGGCATCTTCCCCTCGGTGGTGGCGCTGCTGCTCTACAACAGCGCGCTGGCCGAGATCGGCCCGACCCGGGCGGCGGTCTACCTCAACCTGCTGCCGGTCTTCACCATGCTGGGGGCCTGGTGGCTGCTGGGGGATCGCATCCTGCCGCTGCAGGTGGCGGCCAGCCTGGTGGTGATTGTCGGCGTCTGGTGCACCATCATGCCCGCTCGACGGCGGGGCTGAGCGACGCTCGCCTGCGGCGGCTCAGGCCGGGGTCGGGCGGGCCAGCAGGGCACGGAACAGCGAGCCCATCATCACCGGCGTGTCCTGCTCGATGGCGAAGCCGGCCCCTTCCAGCAGTGGCCTGGCCTGGCGGGTGATGTCGGTGGCGATGGCCGAGGTCAGGGCGTTGAGGCTGCGCCGTGCCGGGCCCGCGGGGCGGTCGTCCGGCTGGAACTTGTCCATCACGCAGAGCTGGCCGTCCTCCCTGAGCACCCGGCGCGCCTCGGCGAGGCCGCGGACCGGGTCGGGCATCACCGCCAGGATCAGGTGCATCACCACCACGTCGAAGTGGGCGTCCGGGAAGTCGAGCCGCTCGGCATCCATCTCCCGGGCCTGGACGTCACGGCCCATGGCATCGGCGCGGCGCGCGAGGCGCGTCACCATGGCGGGGGAGAGGTCGCCGGCGTGCAGCTCGATGTCCCTGGGCAGCCAGGGCAGGTCCAGCCCGGTGCCGGCGCCCACCAGCAGCACCCGCATGCCGGGCTGCCAGGTCACCTGTCCCAGCGCCTCGCGGCGCGGACGACGGAAGGCGCGTTCGGCCACGACATCGTAGACCGGCGCATAGAGGCTGTAGCGCAGGCGGTTCCAGGCGGTGGTATTGAACATGACGGGGCTCCTCGAGGGGCGATCTCCCCCAGCCTACCCCATCCGGCCCGCGCCATCCCGCGGCGGGCGAGCCGGCTGCCTTTTACACAAGTTGCCGTCCCATCGGTGAAAGACCGCGGCGGGCGGGCTCCCTATACTCGAGTGACGGATCCCCACCCACCGACAGGATGAGCGACATGAGCCACTCCCCGACCCGCGCCGACTTCGACCAGTACATGGTGCCCAACTACGCCCCCCAGCAGGCGATCCCGGTGCGCGGCGAGGGCAGCCGGCTGTGGGATCAGCAGGGGCGCGAGTACATCGACTTCGCCGGTGGCATCGCGGTGAACTCCCTGGGCCACTGCCATCCGGTGCTGGTCGAGGCGCTCACCGAGCAGGCGGGCAAGCTCTGGCACCTCTCCAACGTCTACACCAACGAGCCGGCCCTCAACCTGGCGCGCAGCCTGGTCGAGCGCACCTTCGCCGACAAGGTCTACCTCTGCTCCTCCGGCGGCGAGGCCAACGAGGCGGCGCTCAAGCTTGCGCGGCGCTGGGCCCACGACCACCATGGCGAGCACAAGCACCGCATCGTCTCCTTCTCCCAGTCGTTCCACGGGCGGACCTTCTTCACCGTCAGCGTCGGCGGCCAGCCCAAGTACTCCCAGGGCTTCGGCCCGGTGCCCGGCGGCATCGTCCACGGCGAGTTCAACAACCTCGACAGCGTCCGCGACCTGATCGACGACGACACCTGCGCGGTGATGGTCGAGCCGATGCAGGGCGAGGGCGGCATCATCCCGGCCACCCCCGAGTTCCTGCAGGGGCTGCGGGACCTGTGCGACGCCTTCGACGCGCTGCTGATCTTCGACGAGGTGCAGACCGGCGTGGGCCGCAGCGGCTCGCTCTACGCCTACATGGAGTACGGCGTGACGCCGGATATCCTGACCAGCGCCAAGTCGTTGGGCGGCGGCTTCCCGGTGGGCGCCATGCTCACCACCGACCGCATCGCCCCGGCCATGGCGATCGGCACCCACGGCTCCACCTACGGTGGCAACGCCCTGGCCTCAGCGGTGGCCCTGGCAGCCGTCGAGTTCATCGATACCCCGGCGGTGCTGGAAGGCGTGCGCCGCCGCCATGACCTGTTCCGCGAGCACCTGGAGGCGATCAATCGCCGGCACGGGGTGTTCCGGGAGATCCGCGGCATGGGCCTGCTGATCGGTGCCGAGATGGCGCCGGACTACCGTGACCGCGCCAAGGACATCCTGCCGCTGGCCATCGAGGAGGGGCTGATGGCGCTGATCGCCGGCCCCAACGTGCTGCGCATGGCGCCGTCGCTGGTGATTCCCGAGGCCGACATCGCCGAGGGCATGGCGCGCCTGGAGCGGGCGGTGGCACGGCTGGTGGCCGGCCAGTGAGTCGCGCCGCCCTCGACGAACCCCGATCCGGAGATCCCGCCATGCTGGTCGTACGCCCCGCCCGCCCGGCGGACCTGCCGGCCCTGGAGCGGCTGGCCGGGACCGCCATCCCGCGGCTGACCAACCTGCCGGCCCACCGTGACCGCCTGGAGGAGCGCATCACGCGCTCCCGCCAGGCCTTCGCCCGCGAGGTGGACTTCCCCGGCGACGAGCACTACACCTTCGTGCTCGAGGACCTGGAGCGCCGGGAGGTGGTGGGTACCGCCACCGTCCGCGCCCAGGCCGGCGCCGTGGATGCCTACTACACCTATCGCCAGGAGACCCTGATCCACGCCTCGCAGCAGCTCAACGTGCGTCGCGAGGTGCAGACCCTGGCGCTCTCCCACGAGGTCTCCGAGGCGAGCCTGCTGTGCGCCCTGTCGCTGGACTCGCGCTACAAGGGCACCAGCGCCGAGAGCCTGCTGCGGCGGGCGCGGCTGATGTTCATCGCCCAGTACCCCGAGCGCTTCTCCGGGATCCTGGCCATGGCCTTCCCCGGCTACCTGGACGACGCCGACGAGTCGCCCTTCTGGAACAGCGTGGGGCGCCACTTCTTCGTGCGTGACTACCAGGAGATCAACTACCTGGCCGGCGTGCGCTCGAAGAGCTTCATCGCCGAGGTGATGCCGCAGTTCCCGCTCTACCTGCCGCTGCTCACCCCCCAGGCCCGGGCGGCCATCGGCCGCGAACACCCGGACCACGAGGCGGCCATGGCGGAGATGCTGGCCGAGGGGTTCCTGCGCTCGCGCCACGTGGACATCTTCGATGCCGGGCCGGTGATCAAGGCCGAGCGCGAGCGCCTGGCCAGCTTCCGCCGGGCCGCCTGGCACCCGGTGCGCATCCGCCCGGCCCATGCCCTGCCGGATGCCGAGCCGGCCATGGTCGCCAACCAGCGCCTCGAGGACTTCCGCTGCGTGGTGGCACGCTATGCGCTGTCGCCGACCGGCCAACTGATGCTCTCGCCGGCCCATGCCGAGCTGCTCGGCGTGGAGGAGGGCCGCGCGGTGCTGGCCGCTCCGCTGGCGCTGCCCGGAGACGGGGCGGACGACCCCGGCTACGATGAGGGAGAGCTGTGATGCGTATTCGACCGATCGCCGAGGGGGACCTGGACGAACTGCAGGCCCTCGCCCGCGAGACCGGCGTGGGGTTCACCTCGCTGCCCGACAACCGCGAGTTCCTGGCGGCCAAGATCGCTTCCGCGATCAGCGCCTTCGAGGAGCGCACCCCCGTGGACCAGCGGCTCTACTTCTTCGTGCTCGAGGACGAGACCCGGGGGAAGCTGGCCGGCTGCTGTGCCATCGAGGGCCAGGTGGGGCGCGAGGTGCCCTTCTACCATTACCGGCTAGGCACCCTCGCCCACTCCTCGGTGCAGCTCGACCTGCACCGCACCATCGACACCCTCTTCCTGAGCTCCGACCACACCGGCGATGCCGAAGTGGCCTCGCTGTTCCTGCGCCCCGAGTACCGCGGCCGCGACCGTCGCCATGAGCGCAACGGCGCGCTGCTCTCCATGATGCGCTGGCTGTTCATGGCCGAGTTCCGCGACCGCTTCCCGGAGAAGGTCCTCGCCGAGATGCGCGGCGTCTTCGACGAGCACGGCAAGAGCCCCTTCTGGCACTGCCTGGGCAGCCACTTCTTCCCGCTGGACTTCGACGAGGCCGACCGCCTCACCGGGCTGGGGCAGAAGAGCTTCATCGGCGAGCTGATGCCCAAGTTCCCGATCTACACCCCCTTCCTCTCCGAGGAGGCCCGCGCCTGCATCGGCCAGGTCCACGAGCAGACCCGTCCGGCGCTGGCCATGCTCAAGCTGGAGGGGCTGCGCTGGGAGGGCTACATCGACATCTTCGACGGCGGCCCCACGGTGGAGGCCTATATCGACGACGTGCGCGGCGTTCGCCTGTCGCGACGCTGCCGGGTCGAGGTCGCCGAGGCCTCGGCGATGGCGGCGCGGCCGCGCTGGCTGGCCGCCACCACCGGCATGGCGGGCTTCCGCGCCGCCTGGGTGGGCCGTGGCCCCGACGAGGCGGGCGTCATCGCCCTGAGCCCGCAGGAGGCGGCGCGGCTCGAGGTCGGCGCTGGCGATACCCTGCGCATACTGGATACCGAGGAGGAGGCGTGATGAAGGCGAGACACCAGCTGCTGATCGGCGGCCACTGGCAGCCGGGCGAGGGCCCGGCCTTCACCAAGCGCGACCCGGTCTCCGACGAGCGCCTCTGGGAAGGGGCAGCGGCGTCCGAGGCCCAGGTGGCGGCGGCGGTGGAGGCGGCCAGGACCGCCTTCCCGGCCTGGGCGCGCACCCCGTTCGCCGAGCGGCAGGCGCTGGTGGAGCGCTTCCGCGAAGCGCTGGAGAGCCACCGAGAGGATCTGGCCACGGCCATCGCCCACGAGACCGGCAAGCCGCTGTGGGAGGCGCGCACCGAGGTGGGGGCGATGATCGGCAAGGTGGCCCTCTCGCTGCGCGCCTACCAGGAGCGGACCGGCGAGCGGGAGCGCGACCTGGGTGACGCCCGGGCCGTGCTGCGCCACCGCCCCCATGGCGTGATGGCGGTGTTCGGCCCCTACAACTTCCCCGGCCACCTGCCCAACGGCCATCTGGTGCCGGCGCTGATCGCCGGCAATACCGCGGTGTTCAAGCCCAGCGAGCAGACGCCGCTGACCGCCGACCTGGTGCTGCAGTGCTGGCAGCAGGCGGGGCTGCCCGCCGGGGTCATCAACCTGGTCCAGGGGGCCGCCGAGACCGGCCAGGCGCTCTCCGCCGACCCGGGCATCGACGGCCTGCTGTTCACCGGCAGCGCCCGCGTGGGCGGCCTCCTGCACCGCCAGTTCGCCGGCCAGCTGGACAAGATCCTGGCGCTGGAGCTGGGCGGCAACAACCCGCTGGTGGTCAGGGACGTGCCGGACCAGGACGCCGCCGTGCTGGCCATTCTGCAGTCGGCCTTCCTCTCCGGCGGGCAGCGCTGCACCTGCGCACGGCGGCTGATCCTGCCCGAGGGCCAGGTCGGTGACCGCCTGCTCGATGCGCTCTGCGACGCCGTCTCGCGGCTCCACGTGGCCGACCAGTTCAGCGATCCCGCGCCCTTCTACGCCGGCCTGGTCAGCGTGGCGGCCGCCGATGGCCTGCTCGAGGCCCAGGAGGCGCTGGAGTCCCTGGGGGGCACGGTGCTGGCGCGCATGGAGCGCCTCGCCCCCGGCACCAGCCTGCTGTCGCCGGGGGTGGTCGACGTGACCGGCCTGGCGGTGCCCGACGAGGAGCACTTCGGGCCGCTGCTCAAGGTCCATCGCTATCGCGACTGGGACGAGGCGATCCAGCTTGCCAACGACACCCGCTACGGCCTCTCCGCCGGCCTGATCGGCGGCGAGCGGGCCGACTGGGACGACTTCCTGCTGCGCATCCGCGCCGGCATCGTCAACTGGAACCGCCAGACCACCGGCGCCTCCGGCGACGCGCCCTTCGGCGGGGTGGGGGAGAGCGGCAACCACCGCCCCAGCGCCTTCTATGCCGCCGACTACTGCGCCTACCCGGTGGCCTCCATGGAGAGCGAGGATCTCCACCTGCCCGACCAGCTGCCGCCGGGGGTGAGCCTGTGAGCGACCAGCCAAGACCGGATCGCGACTATCGCGAGGTCAACTTCGATGGCCTGGTGGGGCCGACCCACAACTACTCCGGCCTGGCGCTGGGGAATGTGGCCTCCATGACCCACGGGGGCCTGGTGGCCAACCCGAGGGAGGCCGCCCTGCAGGGGCTGGCCAAGATGAAGGCGCTGATGGAGGCCGGCTACGCCCAGGGGGTGCTGCCGCCCCAGCAGCGACCGGACCTCGGTGCCCTGCGCGCGCTGGGCTTCTCCGGCAGCGACGAGCGGGTACTGGCCCGGGCCGCCGGCGAGGCACCGCAGATCCTGCGCGCGGTCTGCTCGGCCTCGAGCATGTGGACGGCCAATGCCGCCACCGTGACGCCGAGCGTCGACGCTCCGGACGGCCGGGCGCACTTCACCCCGGCCAACCTGCAGTCGAGCTTCCACCGCTTCCTGGAGCCGGCCACCACGGCCCGGGTGCTGGCGGCGATCTTCCGCGACGAGGCGCACTTCGCCCACCATCCGGTGCTGCCCGCAACCCCGGCGTTCTCCGACGAGGGCGCGGCCAACCACACGCGACTCGCCGGCGATCACGGCGAACCCGGCGTGCACCTGTTCGTCTACGGCCGCGAGGCCTTCGGCTGGGGCACCGGCGAGGGCGTCATGCCACGCCGCTTCCCGGCCCGCCAGACCCTGGAGGCGAGCCAGGCGGTGGCCAGGCAGCATGGCCTGTCGGAGCGCCAGGCGGTGTTTGCCCAGCAGCACCCCGAGGCCATCGACGCCGGGGTCTTCCACAACGACGTGATCGCGGTGGGCAACGGACCGGTGCTGCTCTATCACGAGATGGCCTTCCTCGACGAGGCGGCCACCCTGGAGGCGCTGCGCGAGCGCATGGCCGCGCCGCTGATCCCGGTGCGCATCCCCGGGGAGGCGGTGAGCCTGGAGGATGCGGTGGCCTCCTACCTGTTCAACTCCCAGCTGCTGTCCAACCCGGACGGCTCCATGACCCTGGTGGTCCCCGGCGAGTGCCAGGAGCGCGAGAGCGTGTGGCGCACGATCCAGGACCACCTGCTGGCGGGCCAGAACCCCATCGGCGAGGTGGTGGTCAAGGACGTCAAGCAGAGCATGCGCAACGGCGGCGGCCCCGCCTGCCTGCGGCTGCGCGTGGTGCTGGGCGAGGCCGAGCGCCGAGCGCTCTCCGGCCGCGTGCTGCTCGACGCGCCCCTGTACGCCGAGCTGACCGCCTGGGTGGAGCGCCACTATCGCGACCGCCTGGCGCCGGAGGACCTGGCCGACCCGCGGCTGGCCGAGGAGTCGCTGGCCGCCCTGGACGAGCTGACCCGGATCCTGGCGATCGGCAGCGTCTACCCCTTCCAGCGGGGCTGAGGGGGCCATGGGCAACGACTTCGAGGTTCGCATCGAGCGGCTCCGGGCCGACTCGACCCACCTGGCCCGGGTGGCTGGCTGGCAGCACGACCAGTGGGGCCACCTCTCTTCCGGTGAGACCCGCGCCTCCCGCCGGGCGGAGCTCGAGGCGGAGTGCGGGCCGGGCGGGATACCCTCGGTCTTCGTGGCGCTGCAGGACGAGCGGCCGGTGGGCACCGCCAGTCTGGTGGCCGAGGACATGAGTGATCGTCCCGACCTGGGCCCCTGGCTGGCCTCGGTCTACGTGCTCCCCGAGTGGCGGGGGCGGGGCATCGCCTCCCGGCTGGTGCGGCGAGTGGAGGCCGAGGCCAGCCAGGCCGGCATCGAACGGCTCTGGCTGTTCACCCCGGACCAGCAGGCGCTCTATGCGCGGCTCGGCTGGCGGGAGCGGGTATGGTTATCCTACCGCGGCGAAAGGGTTGCCATCATGGAGCGCTGCCTGGCGGGGGAATGACGCCGCGCCCGCCGCGTGGCACTTTTGGCGGCAGGCGCGGCGACTCAACCGCCGCTGGCCGCCCCGCCCACCACGCCGCCCCGCAGGCCACTGCGGTTGCCGCTGGCCTGCAGGTGGCTGGCCACGGCGTCTTCCGGGGAGCCTGCCATCTCGCGGAACATGCCCATGGAGCCGAGCAGTGCGGAGGACTCGTAGGGCACGAAGACGCGCTCACCGTCCTTGGCCATGGTCGGCAGCACCTTGATATAGCTCTGGCCGAGCAGGTAGCCCACCACGGTGCGCTTGTTCTCCTCGCTGTCGCCGATGGCACTCAGCACCAGCTTGATCGACTCCTGCTCGCCCTGGGCGCGCAGGATGGCGGACTCCTTGTCGCCCTGGGCGTTGAGGATGGCCGACTCGCGCTGGCCCTGTGCCATGGCGATGGCGGCGGACTTCTCGCCCTCGGCCTCGGTGACGGTGGCGCGGCGCTTGCGCTCGGCGGCCATCTGCAGGCGCATGGCAGACTCCACCTCCTCGGGCATGGCGATGTCCTGCACCTCGACCCGCGAGATCTTCACCCCCCACTTGGAGGCGGCCTCCTCCATGGCGGCCTGGATCTCGTTGTTGACCTCGGCCCGCGACTCGAACAGCTTGTCGAGCTCCATCTTGCCGACCACCGAGCGCAGGGTGGTCTTGGCCAGCACCTCCACCGCCTGGCTCATGTTCTCCACCTCGTAGACGGCGCGCTTGGGATCGATGATCTGGTAGTAGAGCGCGCCGTTGATGTTCACCGTGACGTTGTCGGTGGTCACCACCGGCTGGCCGGGGAAATCCATCACCGTCTCGCGACGATCGATGCGGGTCTCGCTGCTGGTGATGGCGTGGTACTCCTCGCCCATCTTGCGATAGCGGATCATGGCGATGGCGCGGGGCTGGTCGATGAACGGCACGATGATGTTGATGCCGCTCTCCAGTACCCGGTTGAATGACCCTAGGCGCTCGATCACCATCACCTCCGACTGGCGGACGATCACCAGCCCCTTGGCGATGATCAGGATGCCGATGACGACGACGATCAGGGCGATGATCAGCCCCGGACTGACGGGAAGATCCATGCGGAATTACTCCGTGTGTTGGCGGGCGCCCGAGTCCGGCGCCGAATGGGCAAGGTGCACGATGGCGGTGGTGCCATCGAAGGTCTGGAAAACGACCCGAGTGCCGGGTGGCAGGTCGGTCTTGCCGCTGCTTTCCTCTGCGTCAGCGGCGATCCGCAGGCGATAGAAGTCGCCGTTGATCTTGATGCCGCTGGCGCCGTCGAAGTCGCGACGCAGGGTGGTGTAGGTGCGGCCCTTCTCCACCCCGGTACCGGTGGTGCCGTAGGCCACGCCGCGGGGCGAGAACCGGGGCCGTATGACCCAGATCGCCAGCGGCACCAGAACGCCGGAGAAGAGGCCCATGCCCAGCAGCTGCCAGGGAAGTGACAGCCCCAGGCCGGCCAGGGCGGCAGTCAGGGCGGCGGCTGCGCCGAGTGCCAGCAGCACCAGCCCGCCGGTAGTGAGTTCGGCCAGGCCCAGCAGCAGGGCGACGATCAGCCAGATGACGGCAGGGTTCCAGTCCATGGGGCGTTCCGTGGCGCGGAGCAGAAGTCAGCTCGTTGAAGGAGGCTTTCAGAGCTCGGATAAGGAAATCACCACGAGGGTACTCGGTTACCGGGCCATGGGCTACGCCTGCCGGATTCATGACAGGCCAGGGGGCGGTTGCCCGGGCCAGGCAGCGAGGGACAAGCGTGATCCGCGGGATGAGTGTCATCGGACTGGCGTGTCGGCAAGAGTGGCCGCCTCAAGCCGGGAACTCCTGCCGCCGCCGGCGCTCCAATCGACGCCAGCGCCCCTTCTTCAGCCCTGGGCCGCCCATTGGCATCAGATTGCACGCCTCAACGAGAAATGCCCATCCGCAAAGGAGCTCCATGATGCCCCAACGACAGGCGCACATGCCGAATCACCAGGACGAGATTCGCGTCATTCCTGCCTCCCGTTCCCCATCCGGACCGGGTTGGTGGGCAGCCGCGCTGTGTGCCGCGTCCCTGGCCGGTGCCATGCTGCTGGCCACGCCGGCCGCCGCCGACAATCATGCCGATGGCCACGCACACGGCGACCATGGCCAGGCTCACCATGACGGTGAACCGGCCCGCGAGCACGCCGACAGCCCGGCGGTGCAGGCCTACCGCGAAGCCAATGAGCGGATGCACGAGGGCATGATGGTCGGCTTCACCGGCGATGCCGACGTGGATTTCGCGCGCGGCATGATTCCTCACCATCAGGGCGCCATCGACATGGCCAACATCGTCCTCGAGCACGGCGAGGATGCGGAGCTCCGCGAACTGGCAGAGGAGGTCATTGCTGCCCAGGAGGAGGAAATCGCCTTCCTTCGCGATTGGCTCGAGGCGAACGGCCACAGCGTCGACTGACCTCCCTCGTCAGCTGATGCTACGCTTCGCAGGCGGCCTACGGGCCGCCTGCGCGCGTCAGTACTCGGCAATCGGCAAGGAGGCTTCGATGACCCTGCTGACCTGGATCGGCATCCTGCTGTGCCTCTCGCAGTCGGCGATGTTCTCGGGGCTCAACCTGGCCTTCTTCTCGATCAACAAGCTGGAGCTGGAGATCGAGGCCCGGCGGGGAAATCCACGGGCGCAGCGGGTCCGGGCGCTGCGCCAGGATGCCAACTTCCTGCTGGTCACCGTCCTGTGGGGGAACGTGGCGGTGAACGTGCTGCTGGCGCTGCTCTCGGGCTCTGTCATGGGAGCGGTGGCGGCCTTCCTGTTCTCCACCGTGGTGATCACCCTGCTCGCCGAGATCCTGCCCCAGGCGTTCTTCTCCCGCCATGCGCTGCACATGGCGGCGCTCTTTACCCCGCTGATGCGCTTCTACCAGCTGCTGCTGTGGCCGGTAGCCAGGCCCACCGCCTGGATGCTGGACCGCTGGCTGGGGGGGGAGGCGATTCCCTTCTTCCGCGAGCGCGACCTGCACCAGCTGATCCGCCTGCACATGGAGTCCTCGGAGACCGAGATCGACCGGGTGGAGGGGCGCGGGGCCATGAACTTCCTGACCCTTGACGACGTGCCCCTGGGCCGGGAGGGCGAGCCGCTGGCCCCTGGCAGCGTGATCACGCTGCCCTTCGAGGGCGAGCGGCCGCTGTTCCCACCGATCCATCGCCACCGCCACGACCCCTTCCTGTGCGCGCTGGAGCAGGCCGGCAGGAGCCGCGCGGTGCTGGTCGACGAGGCAGGTGACCCGCGGCTGGTGGTCGACGTCAATGCCCTGCTGCGGGCGGCGCTGTTCGATGACGGCGAGCTCGCCCCCCAAGACCACTGCCACCGTCCCATCGTGATCCGCGACCCCGCGACCCGCCTCGGGGAGGTGATCCACCGCTTCCGGGTCCGGCCCGAACACCGAGAGGACGACGTGCTCGATGAGGACGTGATCCTGCTGTGGGGTGACGAGAAGCGCATCCTGACCGGCTCGGACGTGCTGGGGCGGCTGCTGCGCGGGATCGTCCGCCAGGAGCGTGCGGGCTTCTGAACGCGCGCGGGAGCGGCGACCTGGGCTATCCTTGGCGCGATCTCAGGCCTGACGGTAAAGGAGCACCAATGACCGGGCTGATCTACTGGCTGGACATGGCAGGGGTGATCGTCTTCGCCCTGTCGGGCGTGATCCTGGCTTGCCGCTCCCGCATGGACCCTTTCGGCATGCTGGTGCTGGCGGCGGTGACCGGCATCGGCGGTGGCACCCTGCGTGACCTGGTGTTGGGCGTGCGCCCGGTGTTCTGGGTCACCGACCCCACCTACCTCTGGGTGATCCTGGCCACCGTGGGCCTGTCGATCCTGGGCTTTCACTACATCCACCGCCTCTCCCGCGGCTTCCTGCCGGTGGCCGACGCCTTCGGTCTGGCGCTGTTCACGGTGATCGGTACCCACAAGGCGCTGCTGCTGGAGGCCCCGGGCGTGGTCGCGGTGCTGATGGGCATGCTCACCGGGGTGGCCGGTGGCATGGTGCGTGACGTGCTGGCGCGCCGCGTGCCCATGGTGCTGCGCCAGGAGGTCTACGCCACGGCAGCCATCGCCGGTGGCGTCACCTACGTGGCGCTGGATGCCCTGGCCGCCCCCGGCACCCTGACCATTGCCCTGGCGCTGCTGGTGACCCTGGGCCTGCGCCTGGCGGCGATCCATTGGGAGCTGGCGCTGCCGACCTTCGCGTGGGTGGTGATCCCGCCGGCGAAGGCCCCCGAGCCCGCCTCCGGCGACCTGCCCGCGGAAGCGCCCGCCGCGTCGCCGCGGCCCAAGGTGCGGGTCAGGATGATCCGGCCGGAACAGTCGAAGCGCCGGCCGAACAAGCCATGAGACGGGCGCCGCCGCTTCGCTGGAGCGGGCCCTGCCTGCTGTTCCTGCTCCTGCTGCTGGCAGGCTGTGCCAGCCTGGCCACGGAGGATGCCGAGAAGCGCCATGCGCGGGCGGGGCTGGCCATCCAGGCCGTCTACGAGGAGGCCCTGCCGACGCTGCCCGCCGACAAGCAGCGCCACTATGCCCAGCGGCTCTACCGGCTGACCGGTGACGACCGCTACCTGCCCCTCAACCGGGCCTATGGCGAGCGCCTGCTCGGCTGGCTCGAACGGGACATCGCAGGCCTGGCGACCCCGGGCTACGCCGAGCGGCGCAGCGGGGAGATCGTCGCCGCCTATCCCGTGGGCAGCCGCAAGCAACGGGCCCGCCAGCGCATGCTGGCCGGGTGGGGCGAGATCCCCTTCGCCCGTCAGCTGCTGTTCCGGCTGGCACAGGCGGATTACCACGGCCTGATCCCGAGCCTTGAGGGGCACGAGGGGGCGCTGGCCTACCTGGCGGGGGTCGAGTGGGAAGCCTTCCTCACCGATCCCGATGTGCTGGCTATCTATGCCGCCCAGGTGGCCAACCAGGTGCATTTCCTGCACCAGCTGGGGGTGATGGACCTGCGACAGGAGGTCGTCGCGGCCTTTCGCCAGCGCTACCCGCCCGGCAGCGTCGCGACGCTCGACAGGGGCGAGTTTCACAACTGGCTCTATGGCCTGACCCACCTCGTGATCGCGGCGAGTCGCTACTACCAGCAGGAGGTGAGTGTCGAGGAGTTTGCCTGGGTGCTGGCCGCCTTGGAGAGGGAGGAGGCGAGAATCCTCGCCATGGCCACCGAGGATATCCTGGCGGAGGTGGCGCTGAGCTTCCTGCTGGCCGGGCGGGGAGAGCACCCGCTCGTCGCCCGGATTCGCGACATGCTGGTCGAGGCGGTGGACCCCGCGACCGGCATCATCCCCTCGGCCGAGGGGGGAACCGACCTGGCCCGCGGCGAGCACCGCAACGTGCTGGCCATCATGGTGCTGAGATGGCCGGGAAGGCTCTATCCCGGGCCGGCGCTTTCCGCCGATGGGCTATGAGGTCAGCAGGCTGGGAGAACGGCTCTCGAGAACGGCGGCCAGCTGTGGCCCCAACTCCTTCTGAATATGCTGATAGAGGGGCAGTAGCGCTCGATGCATGCCGGTTTCGGCCTGCTCGCGGTTGATACAGTACGCACTGCGCTTGCCGTGGAAATCGATGGTGTCCCCCACCTTGGTGAAATGGAAGCCCGACATCGATAGTAGCCTGGGCAGCTTGGGTTCCATCATTGCGAAGGCCAGATTCTTGCCCGACATGCGCCCGAGGGCATAGCCGGCCAGAAAGAGCCCACTGACGAGCAGCGAAAAGGTCTCCCGTTCTTCCGGTGTGAACTCATGAGGATTGTCCGACACGCCGGGAACCTCGCCCCCCCTGATTCTCGTCCGGAATGCCCGGGAGATGGCAAGCCGCGAGATTTCATAGTAAGTGCCTGCGGGGAGCCTCTGTGGATGGAGGTCGGGGTGGGTAAGGCTGCGCCCGCCGTAGGATTCCAGGGGCAGCCTGTCCAGAGGAGGGGGACACTCGGGGTGGGGCATCACCAGGCGAGTGCAGGCAGCGGCGAGCCCCGTCCTGCGATGCTCGATCAGGCAGTGGATGGCCATGCTGTCATAGGCGTCATATTCGAGCCGATTTTCCCTGTCCGTCGGCTCCTCGTATCCCAGCTCTGCACAGTAGATGTCATGTCTCAGGCGATAGATCCGCTGCTTCTCCTGAGGCGTCAGTGCCAGGCTGAAGCTGAACTCCTCCATGAAGCGTGAAAGGAGAGGGTTCGTCTCCTCATATTCCTGCCTTGATGAAGAACATGATGTCATATCGCTGGATCCTTCCGCCTTGAATATGTGAAGTCTACTGGTCGAGCAGGGAATACCATCATATCAGCCTACCTCTTTGCCGAATGCATCCTCGAGTCGGATGGGTCTGCCCAGGTGAAAGCCCTGTCCGAACGCGATGCCATAGGATTTCAGCATCGGCAATAGGGCCTCCTGGTCGACAAATTCGGCAATGGCCTGCTTGCCGAAGCCGGCGGCGATATCGGCGATGGCCCTGACGATCACCCGGCTCTCTGCGCTGACCGGCAGGTTGCGGATGAAGCTGCCGTCGATCTTGATGAAGTCCACGGGTAGCTGACCCAGGTAGTGGAAGCTACTGAAGCCCACGCCGAAGTCGTCAAGCGCCGTACGGCAGCCCAGGTCGCGAATGGCCTGCAGGACGCCCCGGGCGGTGGAGAAGTCGGTGACGGCGGCGGTCTCGGTGATCTCGAGGATCAGGTAGTTGGGGTCCGCGCCGCTGGCCGCGATCTCGTCGGCCAGGTACTGCTTGAGCCCGTCGTCGTGGAGTGACTGCCCCGAGAGGTTCACCGCGAGGCTGACGCCCCGGTCCCTCAGCTGGCCCAGTAGCGCAAGGCTGCGATGCAGCACCCAGCGGTCCAGGGGGATGATCTGTCCGCTGCGCTCGGCGACCGGGATGAACCGCCCCGGTGAGACCAGCTCGCCATCGTCATCGCGCATCCGCAGCAGCACCTCGTAGTGCCGGACATCGCGATCCTCCAGGCGGACGATGGGCTGTACCATCAGTTCGAAGGCGTCCTCTTCCAGGGCGCGGTGCACGCGCCCTTCCCAGTAGACCCGTTCCTGAAGCTCGTCCCTGGCATTCTCCACCGTCGAGAGCAGGTGCCAGCGCTGGGTGCCCGAGCCCTTGGCCTTGTACATCGCCATGTCGGCGCTGGCCATCAGGTCGATCGGGTTGTCGCCGTGGCTCGGGAAGAGGGCGATGCCCGTGCTCGCGGCGACCCGGTGGCGCCTCTCCCCCGCGTTGAAGCCGATGGACTCCAGCACCTGGTTGAGCTGCTGGGCGACACGAACGGCCAGGTCTTCATCGGCCCCCTCCAGCAGCAGGGCGAACTCGTCCCCCCCCAGTCGGGCGATGGTGCCGCGGTGCCCGAACTCCTCGAACAGCACGCCGGCGACCCTGCGCAGCAGCTGGTCGCCGGCCTGGTGGCCGCTCAGCTCGTTGATGTCCTTGAACTGGTCCAGGTCCATCATCAGCAGGGCGCCATGCCGGCCACGCTTCAGTGCGGCGCAGAGGGCATCCTGGAGGTAGCGGCGGTTGAACAGCCCGGTCAGGGGGTCGCGCTCGGCCAGCCAGGTGAGCCGTGCCTCCGCGGCCTTGCGCTCGGTGATATCGAGGCCGACGGAGATCCGTGCAGGCCGCCCGTTGGCGCCGGCGGGCAGGGGGGCGTGGTACCAGGCGATGGTGCGCTGGCGGCCATCCGCGGTTTCCAGGGTCCGCTCCTCCTGCGGCGCGCCGGGAGGCGCCATCGACAGGGCAGGACTCTCGGGAGGGAAGACATCGTCGAAGAGGCGCTTGAGCAGCACCTCCTCGCGGGTGGCCATGACCGAGAGCGCATAGTCATTGACCAGGGTGATCCGCCCGTCGGTATCCTGGGTGACGATGAACACCCGTGCCGTGTCGAGCAGGCTGCCGATGAAGTCGCGCTCGCGGGCCAGATCGTCGACCCGCTCGGCCAGCTGCTCGCCGCGTGCCGTGACCTCCTGTTCCAGGGTCTCCAGCTGGTTGGCGAGCTCGAGGGTGGTGCCCTCCAGGATATCGATCTCGTCGGCGAGGCGGCGCCTGGGACGGCGGATGGCAGCGCGGGCCTCGGCAAATCCGCCCTGGGCCAGGGTCGGCAGGACACTCGAGATGCGCCTGAGGCGCGCCATGGGGGTCAGCAGGATGGCCAGCAGCAGCAGTTCGGCGGCAAGCCAGCCCCCCAGGCCGACCAGGATCAGGTTGCGGGTATCCTGGTGGATAGCCCGGATCTGCTGGGTGATGTCGGACGCCATCAGGAAGTAGCCGACCGTCCGCCGGTCGCCGTCCTCATCCATGCGCACGGCGCTGAGCTCGATGTCGCTGCCCCGGTGCTTCAGGCGCAGCGGCGCTTCCACCAGCTCACGAATCGACGCCTGCTGCGAGGCCTCCCTGAGCATGGGGAGGTTCTGCTCCTGGCGGGTCAGCGCCACAAGGTGGCCACGCCATCCAGCCAGGTGGCGCTCGGACTCCAGGTCGCGAGAGGCCATGGGGCCGACGACCAGCAGTGCCACGTCGCTCTCGGAGACCTGCTGGGCCTGGCGGGTCACGTCGGCCAGGGAGCGCGAGAGAATGACGGTGCCGGCACTCTCGCCCTCGACCAACACCGGCACGGCGGCATACTGGCGGCAGTCCGTGGAACAGCGCAGGGCGGTGAGCGGCATCTCGGAGGCCATGACCTGGCGGACCCACTCCTGAATCGGCCGCTCGTTCTCTGCCTGGCTCTCTCCCCAGTCGGCCTGCTGGATGCCCTCGGCATCGAAGATCAGGATCTCATCCACTCCACCCTCGAGCTGCAGGGTGGGCCATTGGGCTGCCAGCGCGTCGAGGATATCGCCATTGTCGCCCACCTCCAGGGCGCGCCCCAGGCCCTGGGCGGCTGCGGCCAACGCGGCCAGCTGGCGCAGGCTCTCCTCCGAGCGTGACAGGGCCAGACGGATCTCTCGCATCTGGCGCTCCCCGTGCTGCGCGCGGCTCTCCTCGAACTGGCGGGTCAGGTTGGCATGGCCCAGCCAGGAAAAAAGCAGCACCAGTGCCAGCAGCAGCAGGCTGTTCAGGGCGATGACCCGCCAGGTCAGGCTGAGGCGGGTCTTGTAGGCCTTGGGGTTGCTCATTCCTGGGGTTCCCGAACCATGGATACCAGCCACTTGCAGGTCTTGTCAGAAACGCAGCGAGAGCTGGAAGAGCAGCATGTTCCAGCGCCGGCTGGTCTCCGACGGATCAGGGTTGTCCTGGATCGGCAGCCAGCCGGTGCCATCCACATGGTGATACTCAGCCGCCATCATGACGCGGGGATTGAGGTTCCACTGCAGTCCCAGGGTCAGATCCTGGGCATACTGGCTGTGGGCCGGGCCGGCGCCGCTGGCCTCGAACGCCGTGCCCGAACGGTCGTCACGATTGCTGACCAGGCTGTCGTAGCGCACCAGCCACTGCCAGCTGTCATGGAAGCGGCGGGTGTACTGCACGTACCAGCTCTCGCCGGTGACATCGAAGTTCACGGCGGGGTTATTGAAGTTCTCGAGACCGGAGTTTCGCCAGGCATACTCGCCGGTCAGGCTCCAGTTCTCCGCGTTGTACTGCAACGAGAGGACCCAGGGCTTGAAGTAGAAGTCCCCATCACTGAGCCCCGGCAACGAGGAGTCGAAGCGCGCATTGGCATCAACCGCGCTGATGGCGGCAACGACACGCCCCCCATCATGCTCATAGCGAACCTGGCCAATGGCGGAGCGTTTCGGGTCGAGTGACCCCGGTACGTTATCCAGGCGAAGGGTGCTTCGCAGGTCGTCACCGGCCTGCGGGTCACCGATGCCGATCTGTGCACGGAGGGTGCCGGTGGGAACCCGCTCCTCCATGTAGACGGCCAGTCCATCTCCCGACAGTGCCAGCGATCTCGTCCGGTCGAAGTAGATGGACTGGGGCAGCAGGATGCCGGGGCGGGTGAAGGCCACGTCACGCGTCTGGTTGTAGAAGCCGAAGGGGTTCTTGCTGCGACCGAGTTGAACGCCAAAGGTACGCTGCTGGTTGGAGATCATCTGGTAATCCACCACCCCATAATCCAGGACCGGCCTGGCGTCGCTGCCGTCACCGCCGGCACGGCGGCTCAGCACCTGGGCGGCGATCAGCACGTCCTGATGGGGGCGGATCGAGGCGTTGGCCCCGATCTCGGTGTACTTCAGGCTGCCGCTATCACTGCTGCTGGGGCCGAAGAAGTCATTGCGGTCGGTGATCACCAGGGCCTGGCTGAGGAAGCCATGCAGCTGCAGGGTGTCCAGCATGTCGCTTTCCGCCACGGCCCGGTCGGGGCTGGCCGCCAGCAGCAGGGAGCCGGTGGCGACGGCGACACAGCAGTTACTCCACCGAAATGACTTGGACGCGATCATCCAGATACTCCCTTTCCAGATAGCCCAGGGCACCGGGGGTGCTGGCGATGCGTTCGCGCATCTCTACCTGGGTGAAGACTCTTGTGGGTGCCTGACCGGTGCCGGAGAAGACCATGCGGTCCCAGGCCAGCTGCAACTGGTGCGGGAAGACGGCCAGTCGCTCCTTGGCGAAGCGCGCATGCAGGGGGTGATCATTGGCCAGCACGAAGACGCGGACCGCCTGGCCGTCCGGCCAGGTGCGCTGGCGCATGGCGAAGATCGCGCGGGTGGTGTCGCGGGTCAGCTGGCGGGTGTTGACGTCGGCATGGGCCACCAGCAGCACCGGCGATTCGTCGGCCACGACGGGCGTCGTCCCTGCCAGCATCAGCAGGGCGAGGAGCAGGCAATGCCTCAGCCACGCCACTTGCCGGCCTCATGGCGGAGGGGGGCGCATCGTGCTGCCGCTCGATGAGGGCGCGACGAGACAGGAGTCAACATGGTGTATCGGGTTCCCTGTAAGGTGATCCACGCCGGCCCCGGAGCGGTGGTGGCGGAAGACCGCCGGCCGCCGGGATGGGGTCCGTGATGCCTCTATCCTGCGTAAACCGCGTGGCCGTTCGAATGATCCCGTGGCATGTCGTGGTTCTCGCGCCGCGACTATGCCGATTCGGCCGTCATGTCCGAATACGCTACATCACTGGAATTCAATGTAAAGCAGTTTGCTTCAACGGGCGAAGCAGAAGGGCTGCCCGGCGACGTGCCGCCGGGCAGGGAGGCTCAGCCGTAGATGGTGAAGCTGTGGGCATTGAGCCAGAGGTGAGTCATCACGCTGGCGATATAGCCCAGCGCGATCACCGGGGCCCAGCGCAGGTGCCCCATGAAGGTGTAGTTGCCGCGGGCCTGGCCCATCAGCGCCACGCCGGCGGCGGAGCCGATGGAGAGCAGGCTGCCGCCGACGCCGGCGGTCAGGGTGATCAGCAGCCAGTGGCCGTGGGACATCTCCGGCTGCATGGTCAGTACCGCGAACATCACCGGGATGTTATCCACCACCGCCGAGATCAGGCCCAGGGCGATGTTGGCCTGGGTGGCTCCCCAACCGGAGTAAAGGGCCTCGGAGAGCATGCTCAGGTAGCCCATGAAGCCGAGCCCCCCGACACACATCACCACGCCGTAGAAGAACAGCAGGGTGTCCCACTCGGCCCGCGCCACGCGGTTGAAGACATCGAAGGGCACCACGCTGCCGAGCTGGGCCAACTTCTTGTCGTCGCCGCGGCGAGTGTAGCGGGTGCGCTTCTTCTCCAGCGAGCGCGGCAGGGTACGGCGCAGGTAGTAGCCGAAGAACTGCAGGTAACCGAGGCCGGTCATCATGCCCAGCACCGGCGGCAGGTGCAGCAGGGTATGGCAGGCCACGGCGGTGGCCACGGTGAGCAGGAACAGTGCGATGATGCGCCGGGCGCCCCGCTTCAGCCAGACGTCCTCCTGAACGCTGTCGGGCTTGCGGTTCTTGATGAAGGCGCTCATCACCACGGCGGGGATCAGGTAGTTGACCAGCGAGGGGACCAGCAGCTCGAAGAACTCGTAGAACTTCACCAGGCCCGCTTGCCAGACCATCAGGGTGGTGATGTCGCCGAAGGGGCTGAAGGCGCCGCCGGCGTTGGCAGCCACCACGATGTTGACGCAGCAGAGGTTGATGAAGCGCTTGTCGCCCTCGGCGACCTTGGTCACCACCGCACACATCAGCAGGGCGGTGGTCAGGTTGTCGGCGATGGGCGAGATGACGAAGGCCAGCACGCCGGTGATCCAGAACAGCTGGCGGTAGCTGAAGCCCTTGCGGACCATCCAGGAGCGCAGGGCATCGAAGACCCGACGCTCGTCCATGGCGTTGATGTAGGTCATCGCCACCAGCAGGAAGAGCATCAGCTCGGTGAATTCGAGCAGGGTCTCGCGGAAGGCGTGCTCGGCCTCGTCGGGCATGCCGGCCTGCACGTAGACCCAGCCGATCAGCGACCAGATGATGCCGGCGGCCACCAGCACGGGCTTGGACTTGCGCATGTGCAGCTTCTCCTCGCCCATCACGAGGGCATAGGCGAGGACGAAGATACTCACGGCCACCAGGCCAACCAGGGAGCCCGTCATGTCCAGCGCACCGGTCACCGCGTGGGCGGAGGGGCTGAACAGCAGGCCGAGTACAGCGAGCACGAGGAATCCTGGCCACCAGGCGGGGCGCCGGGGCCGTTGGGTTGAGCGACAGGTTGTCAGCATGGCTGAAGTGTCCTGAAGAGGATGGGTGGGGGAGGGGGAAAAAGCGCGACGATATTAACATGGCGTGATGCGATGCAACATGCGTCGAAATGGGTATTCCCCCGTCCCGGGCATGCCGGTTTTGCATAGCGGGTGACGCTAATAAAGGCGGTTCAGGGCGTGCCCTGCTGCTGGGCCCGCTCGCGCCAGGCATCGGGGTCGGCCTCCACCATGGCCTCCTCGTCGCCTTCCCCGACCGTGCCCTGATCGAACCAGCGCTTCGGCTGCCAAAGCCTCAGCCGGGTCTCGCCATCCTCCAGGGCGAGTCCGACGCCCAGCGCACCGAGGCGCGCATAGAAATCGCCGGACAGGTCGTCGTCGCGCATCAGCAGGTTGGCCAGCAGGGTGAGGTTGCCCCCCTCCAGGCGGATGTCCCTCATCGACACCCCCCGGTCGTCCATGGTCAGTCGGGCACTGCCCTGGACCTGGCGCACCGTCAGCAGCCTGCCGAGCCAGTCACGCTCGCGGGCACGAGCCAAGAACAGGCGCGCCAGCAGGCCGCTGTCGCGCAGGGACAGCCCCAGGCGAGCCTCCAGTACCAGTGGCTGGGTCCAGGTCAGCTTCCCCTCTTCCAGCACCAGCCGGGCCCACCAGCCGGCGTCACGCTGGCCGCTGGCATCCTCGCGGGAGATGTTGTCCAGGCGCAGCACGGAACCGGCGGCATCGAAGTGCCTGCCCGCCAGGTCCCCGTCACGCAGCCGGGCGTCCAGGCGCAGGTCCCCGGCCAGCCGCTGGTCGGCCAGGCGAAGGCCGGCATCGAAGGCCTGCAGGGTCAGGTCGCCGCGCACCTCGAGCCCCTCGAGGGTCAGGTCGGCCTCCAGGCCCGCACGCCCGGACAGCAGCTCCAGCCCGGCATCGGCGGGCAGGTAGTCGTTGTAGCGTGCCAGGTCATCGACGTTGGCGATCGGCAGCTGGATGCGGGTGGTGACGCCTTGCAGGCTGGCCGAGGGGGCATCGAGGCGCAGCCTCGGCAGGCGGGTCTCCAGCTGGAAATGGCGGCCGTGGATATGGGGGCGTGCGTCGCCGAGCTGGCGCAGGTCGAAGGTCGGCAGCGACAGGCGGAGCCGCGCGCTCGGGTCCGGCCCTTCGTCGGCCGCCCGTTCCAGATCGAGGCGCAGCTCGCCACGGCCGCTGGCCTCGTAGTCGAGGAAGCCCACCGCGAGTTCGTCGGCCGCCACCTCCAGGCGGCTGTCCGGCAGCAGCCGCCCCTGGTCCAGGGCCAGGTCCGCCACGAAGCGTCCGCCACCGGCGAGCGTCAGGCCATGGGCCGCCGGCAGGAAGTCATCCAGCACGCCGAGGTTGGTGATCAGGCCCTCCAGGCTGAGTTCGCCCGACATCGGCTGGCTCTCTGCCGGCTGGTCCGGCAACGGCAGCGGGCCGAAGACGGCCCGCCGTGCGACCAGCAGCGTGCGCAGGCGATCCTCCGCAGCGACGCTGGCCTCGCCCGCCTGGATCTCCAGCCGGCTGCCCGACAGGTCCAGGGACGAGCCGTCCAGGCTCGCCTCGCCGACCCGCAGTGCCAGTGACAGTTCGCCGGCAAAGGCCTCGTTGAGCAGCTCCCCGGCGATGCGCTGACCGGCGAGCTCGATCCGCCCCCGGCCCCGTCCGGCTTCCACCGACAGCTCCCCGTGTGTCTCGGCGCGTCCCGAGTCCAGCCGGAAGGGCACGCCGGAGGGCAGGTAGGCCTGCAGCACCTCGACATCGGGCATCTCGGCTCCCTGCCACTCGACGCGCAGGGTCGGCAGGGAGAGGGTCGGCGAGAGGTCGAGCAGCTCGCTCTCGGCCACCAGCGACAGTTCTCCCCCTTGCATCATCCTGCGCCCATCCCGCACGCGGTCCACCCGGGCCTCCTCGACCCTGGCATCCAGGCGCCCCCGCGCGCGGCCGAGGGCCGGCTGCCAGCTGGCCGCCAGGCTGCCGCGCCCCCGGGCCTCCAGGCCCAGCACGGCGATGCCCAGCGAGTCGGTGGTCACCGCCACTCGGCTGCCGGCGGCAATCCGTCCCTGCTCGAGGTCGAGGCTGGCCGCCAGCTCGCCGTCGCCCTCCAGCAGGATCTCGTTGTCCCCCATGACCCGGTCGAGGAAGCCGTCGAGCACATCCAGCTGCCCGACCCGACCCCGCAGGGCCACCCGGCCGCTCAGCGGGGGGGGGGCCGATGGGTTGACCAGCAGCGACAGCGGCAGCGCGGAGGTCAGGCGGGCCTCCTCGAGGGTCAGCTCGGTGGTCAGCGGGGCCTCGTCCCGCTCGCCGCTGGCCGAGAGGCGCAGTCGAGAGCCGCCCAGGTCGAGCCGGCGTGCGCCGGGATCCAGCTCGGCGAGGTTGAGGTCGAGCGTCATGTCACCACTCAGGCGCTGGCCGAGGAGCCGCAGGTCCACCGCGCTGCCGGTGAGCTGGAAGGCGCCCGCCAGGACGCCATCCCGGTAGTCGAGTCGTCCGTCCAGGGCGGCGCCGCCGCTCAGCAGGGAGAGCGGGCCGCCCTCCGGGAGGTAGGGTGAGAGCGCTCCCACATTGGGCAGGCGGGCGGCATCCCACTCCAGGCTCGCCTCCGTCAGGCGACGGGGCGCGTCGGCGAGGTCGGCGCCGGGCAGGGTCGCGGCCAGCCGGAACGTCTCGCTGGTCATGAACGGGTCGGCCAGCCCTGCCCGCTGCATGACCATCTCGTGCAGGGTGACCTCCAGCCGAGCCTCGGGGCCCTCGTCGCCGGCCTCGATCCGGCTGGTGATGCGCCCGGCGCCGATCAGGCGGTGCCGCTCCGGGGCCTCCCCGACCACCGTCCACTGGCGCGCGTCGGGGGGCGGCGCATCGGCCTCGCGCGGGGTCAGCAGGAGAGATTCATCCAGCTCCACCTGCAGCGAAGGCGAGTCGAGCACCAGCTCGCTGCCCGGTGCCAGTACCCCCCGCTCGAGGGTCAGCTCACCGGCCAGCTCGCCATGGCCGGCCAGGTCCAGCCACTCCAGCTGCCTCAGGTAGGGGGCGAAGACGTCCCAGGCATCCGCCGTGGCCGCCAGCGAAAGGTGGCCCGAGAGGTGGCGGGCGGCGTCCAGGTCCACCGGCTGCCGGGGGTGGAAGGCCTCGAGCCGCAGGTCGGTATCCAGGGCGATCTCGTTGGCCAGCACGGTAGGGCCGCGGTGGATGCTGGCCTCTGCCAGGCTGAGCGCCAGGGTGTCGGCCTCGATCCGGTCGGGCGCCAGGCGCAGCCCGGCAACGGCCAGGCTGCCGTCGCCTTCGAGGCGATAGTGGCCGAGGCGCAGGGCGCGCAGCCCCTCGGCCGTGCCGCGGGTCAGCTCCAGTCGCCCGGCGAGCAGCGCGGGCAGCGATAACTCGAGGTCGGCCCGGGCCACGTCGATCTCCAGCGGCTGCGCCGGATCGTCGCTGGCCAGGCGCAGCGACGTGAGGCTCAGGCGGCCGGGCCAGAGGCTATGGCCGGCTTCCCATTCGATCGACAGCCCGATGCGGTCGGAGAGCCAGGCCTGGGGCCAGGCGGCATTCAGCAGCCAGTGGAAACCGGCGACATGGCCGGCCGCCAGCAGCAGGAGCAGGGCCGGCAGCCACATCCAGCGGCGAGTCCGGCGCGGGGTGTCGGGGGTCGGTGGCGACATGGCAGACCGCTTCCTTGGGTGCATTCCCCCATGGTAGCGCGCGGCATGGCTCCGTTGGCCAGGGTTTTATGGCATCATCGGCGCACCGGCAGCTGCCGGCAGGATACGGACCGCCAACGACGCAGGGCAGGCACACCACGCATGTTTCTCGATGAATTCCATACGCTGGCAGGGGGGCGCGTACGCATCTCCGCGGAGCAGGCCAGTCGCTTCGCCAAGGGAGTCGCCGGCGACTACAACCCCATCCACAATCCGGATGCACGACGTTTCTGTGTTCCGGGTGACCTGCTCTTCGCCCTGGTGCTGGCGCGTTTCGGGCTCTCCCAGACCATGAGCTTCCGCTTCCTCAGCATGGTGGGCGACGGCACCCCGCTCTGCTTCCAGGAGCACGACGATGGCCGGATCCGCGTCTGTGACGACGCCGGCAAGTGCTATCTGGAGGTGGAGCGCAGCGGCGAGGTGACCCGCGACGAGGCCGTGGTCGAGGCCTTCACCCGCTGTTACGTGGCCTTCTCCGGCAAGAACTTCCCCCACTACCTCAAGCCGCTGCTGGAGGAGAAGGGGGTGATGTTCAATCCGCGCCGCCCGCTGGTGATCTACGACAGCATGGGCTTCTCGCTGGAGCGGCTGGACGGCCTTGCCCCGGCGCTGGAGCTGACCCGCTCGTCCCTGGCGGTCAGCGGCAAGCGCGGCGACGCCCTGCTGGAGTTCCGCATCCGGGCCAGCGGCGAGCCGATCGGCACCGGTTCCAAGAAGCTGGTGGTCAGCGGCCTGTGCGACTACGACCCGGCCGCCATGGACGAGATCGTGACCGAGTTCTACCGGCTCAAGGCGGCCTACGAGACCGAGGCCTGACGACCGCGCCGGCCTCGATGCCGGCCAGCAGGTGATGCATGTCCCGGAATGTCGAGCGGGGAGAGGCCGCGGGTAGCGCCGCCCCACCCACGGATATCGAGATCGCCCGCCGGGCCAGGCTCGAGCCCATCCTGACGCTGGCCGAGGCGCGCCTCGGGCTGGCGCCGGAGCACCTGATCCCCTTCGGCCACCATCGCGCCAAGCTCTCCCTTGACCTGCTCGACGCGCTGCGCCAGCGACCCCGCGGGCGGCTCGTCGTGGTCTCGGCGATCACCCCCACCCCCGCCGGCGAGGGCAAGACCACGGCCTGCGTCGGGCTGGTCGATGCGCTCAACCGACTGGGGGTGACCTCGCTGGCCTGCCTGCGCGAACCGTCGCTCGGGCCGGTGTTCGGCATGAAGGGCGGTGCCGCCGGCGGCGGCCACGCCCAGGTCGTGCCGATGGAGGCCATCAACCTCCACTTCAACGGCGACTTCCACGCGGTGACCGCGGCCCACAACCTGCTGGCCGCCCTGGTCGACAACCACCTCTACTGGGGCAATGCCCTGGGCATCGACCCCGAGCGGGTGACCTGGAAGCGCGTGCTCGACCTCAACGACCGCTCCCTGCGTCGGGTACGCACCGCGCTGGGTGAGGCGCGCGGGGATGAGCACGAGAGCGGGTTCGAGATCACCGCCGCCTCCGAGATCATGGCGATCCTCTGCCTGGCGGAGGACCTGGACGACCTGCAGCGGCGCCTGGGGCGCATCGTGGTGGCCTGGCGGAAGGACGACACCCCGGTGACGGCCGCGGACCTGCAGGCGGTCGGGGCCATGGCGGTGCTGCTGCGCGATGCCCTGGCCCCCAACCTGGTTCAGACCCTCGAGCACAGCCCGGTGCTGATCCATGGTGGCCCCTTCGCCAACATCGCCCATGGCTGCAGCTCGCTGGTGGCCACCCGGGCGGCCCTGGCGCTCGGCGAGGTGGTGGTCACCGAAGCCGGCTTCGGCGCCGACCAGGGGCTGGAGAAGTTCGTCGACATCAAGTCGCGGCAGTCGGGCCTCACCCCCGATGCGGTGGTGGTCGTCTGCACCCTGCGGGCACTGCGCTTCCACGGCGGAGCGAGCCGCGAGGCCATGGACCGCCCCGACCCCGAGGCGGTGACGCGGGGGCTCGGCAACCTGGCGCGCCAGGTGGCGGTGGCCCGCTGCTTCGGCCTCTCGCCAGTGGTGGCGCTCAACGCCTTCCCGACGGACAGCGCCGAGGAGCGTGAGCGGCTGGTGGCCTGCTGTGAGCGGCTCGACGTTGCGCTGGAGGTCTGCGACCACTGGGCGCGCGGGGGACAGGGGGCCCTGTCGCTGGCGCGGCGGGTGATGGAGAGGCTGGAGGAGGGGGCCAAGGCGGTGGCCCCCCTGTATGCGGACGGCACCCCGCTGGAGGAGGCGCTGACGGCCGTGGCCACCCGGCTCTACGGCGCCCGCGGCATCGAACTCTCCGCCGAGGCCCGCCAGGCGGTGGCCCATCTCGAGGGCGCCGGCTACGGTCGCCTGCCGGTCTGCATCGCCCGCACCCAGTACAGCTTCTCGGACGATCCGGCCGACGGCGGCCTGGTCGAGGGCCATCGGCTGCGGGTTCGCGAGCTGAGGCTCTCGGCGGGGGCGGGCTTCGTGGTGGCGATCTGCGGGCGGCTGATGACGCTGCCCGGGCTGCCGCGGCAGCCCGCGGCCCTGGGCATCGGCCTGGATGCCCAGGGGAATGTCACCGGCCTGGCCTGAGGCCGGCCCGGGGCGAGCGCGGTCAGACCACGACGGTGACCGGACAGGGGGCCAGGTCGATCACCCGGTGGCTGACGCTGCCCAGCAGGGACTCGCGCCACTTGCCCAGGCCCCGGCGCCCCATGACGATCATCGGTGCCTCCTCCAGGTGGTGACGGGCGCGGGAGACGATCGCCTCGGCGAAGCGCTCCTGGTGCAGCAGCTGCTCGTCGATCCCGGCGGGAATCTCGCCCACGGCCTCGCGGGCCAGGCGGAAGACCCGCTCGGCCTGGCTCTCCTCGTCCTCCTCGGCGGCGACCTGCCCGCCGGGCTGGCAGAAGATCAGCTCCACCGGGATGTCTGCCGCGCGCGCCAGGTCGCCGGCCAGCCAGGCCGCCTTGTGGGAGTGGCGCGAGCCATCCACCGGCAGCAGGATGCGCCCGATGCGCGAGGCCTCCAGCATGCTGGCGTCGGCATGCACGATGGTCACCGGGCAGCGGGCCCGATGCACGACCTCGTTGCTGACGCTGCCCTGCATGAACTTGCCGACATCGCTCAGGTGGCGGGCGCCCATCACCAGCAGGCAGCCGCCATGACGGCGCGTATGGTCGACGATGGCCCGCTCGGGATGGCGGATGAAGGTGGCATCCTCGAGCACCGCCTCGGTGGGGTCCAGCTCCAGCGCCGGATCGATCGCCCGGCGGGCCAGGGCGAAGGCCTCGACGGCCATCTCCTGGCGCATGGCCCGGTCATGGTCGGCGTCCGGCTGCCGGTTGGCCGGGATATCGCTCAGCTCGGCCGGGTTGAGCGGCATCACGTGCAGCAGCTGCAGCGGGGCATCCAGCAGCCGGGCCAGCAGGCTGGCATGACGGGCCGCCGCGGCGGCTGTGGGCGAGCCATCCACTGGCACGATCACCTGCGAGACCTGCTCACTCATCGACTTCTCTCCCTCGTCAGATGGATGCGGCGCCCGACAGGTGGCGCCTGGTGCTAGATTAGCAGCCGGTGGAACCCGGCGTCTCGCCCCCCACGGCTCAGGCCACCCGCAGGCGCTTGCCGAACATCAGCCCGCTCCAGTGGGTGCGGTTGACGAGCCGGTTGAGCAAGATCGAGCCGCTCATGCCGACCACCGCCAGCGCCGGCACGTAGAGCCACAGCGGGACCTCGACCTGCCAGGTGACGAAGTCCACCATCGAGAAGAACAGCGGGTGGGCCAGGTAGATACCGAAGGAGAACTCGTTGACCTTCTTCACCAGCGGGGTGGCCGGCCGGCCGGCCAGCCAGCCCATGGCCCACAGCGCCGCGAAGAGGAACAGCGGCACCACCCAGGTCTCCTTGGAGGAGTAAGCCAGCTCGCCGCGCAGCGTGAAGGCCACGATCACCGCCACCGTGGCCACCAGCCAGGCCGGGTGGGAGAAGCGGCGAAACCAGCGCTGGCGGTCGAGGTCCGGATAGGCGTCGACCAGCACCAGGGCGAGGAAGAACAGGTAGATCCAGCCCACCGGCGCGATCCAGTGCAGGTAGCCCGGCGGCTCGATGGCCTGCCAGCGAAAGAAGCCCCAGTAGCCCATGCTGATCAGTGCGCCGACCACCAGCCAGCGCCCGGAGGGGAGCCAGCGCCTGAGGTCGAAACGATTGTAGGCCCAGAACATCACGTAGAACTGCATGGCGATGATCAGGAAGTAGCCATGCCAGCCGGCGAACACCAGGTATTCGGTCATGTGGTAGCCGAAGCTCGGGTCCTCGCCACGGGCCAGCAGGCGCAGGTACTCGGCCAGGGAGTAGATCAGCCCATAGACCAGGTAGGGCACCATGATGTACTTGAAGCGGTTGGCCAGGAAGTCCCGGGGCACCGCGTTGCCGTAGCGCGCCGAGAACAGGAAGATCGAGATGAAGATGAAGATCGGGGTGCCTAGCACCAGGGGAATGCGCGCGAGGTCCAGGGTGAGATGGGGCAGGTAGTTGTCCTCGATGCGCCCGACCAGATGAAACAGGAAGACCGCCAGGCAGCCATAGAAGCGCAGCCAGTAGATTTCCTCGATTCGTTTCATGGGGTCTCCACGGCAGGCGGCGGTGAGGCAGGCCCGTGCAGCATGGCCCGCGGAACATCATCCATCAACTCCGGTCTGACCGCCTCGAGCCTCAGGAATTCCCCAAGGGCTCGGCGGTGCGCCGTGCCCCGTGCCCATCAAGGAGGAGTGCCATGCGACTGTCACAGCGGGCCTTCAGGCGTCACGGGACCCGCCGGGCCGCGACCCTGCTCTCGGCCAGCCTGATACTGCTCTCCGTGCTGCTGGCGTCACCGGCGGCCGCTGCCGGCCAGGTCAGCCAGCAGCGCTTCGCCTCGGAGACCCTGCAGCGCGACTACCCCTACACCCTCTACCTGCCCGGGGGCTATGCGGTCTCCCACCAGGCCTATCCGGTCATCTACCTGCTGCATGGCTCCTTCGGCAGCGAGACCGACTGGGTCCAGGGCGGGCGGCTCCGCCAGACCGCCGACCGGCTGATCCGGCTGGGCGTCATCCCGCCGGTGGTGATCGTCATGCCGGGGGCCGAGAGCTGGTGGATCGACGGACACAACGAGGCGGCCCGTACCGCCTTCTTCGAGGATCTGGTCCCGCACATCGAGGAGAGCTGGCACGTGGTCCCCGAGCGCGAGTGGCGCGGGGTGGCCGGGCTGTCCGCCGGCGGCTTCGGGGCCCTCAACTTTGCCCTCGAGCGCCCCGAGATGTTTGCCGCGGTTGCCGCCTTCAGCCCGGCGAGCTACCACCCGCTGCCGCCAGAGAACTCCTCCGCCTGGCGCCACCCCTCCTTCCAGCGTGACGGCAGCTTCGATGCCGAGCTGTGGGAGCGCAGCAACTACACCGCCCATCTGGACGACTACCTCGCCCAGGAGCTCACCGTTCCCGTCTATCTGACCGCCGGCGACCGCGACCGGCTCAACGCGGCGCACCATGCGCGCCTGGTACAGCATGCCCTGGAGCCCCGCCAGCCAGGCGACGTGCGCCTCGATGTGCTGCCCGGCGGGCACACCTGGCGGGTGTGGCGGGCTAGCCTGCCGCGCGGGCTCAGCTTCATGGCCCGCCACCTCCAGGCACCGGTGCCGCTGGAGACCGACGATGCCCAGGTGCCTGCCCCGACGCCCGACCGCTGACACCTGCGGCTCAGCCGCCCATGCCCAGCGCCATGCCACCCAGCCCGCAGACCAGCACCACCGCCCAGGGCGGCAGTTTCCAGACCGCGAGCAGGGCGAACCCCACCAGGGCCAGGGCGAACTCCGCCGGGCCCAGGATGGTGCTGGTCCATACCGGCTGGTAGAGCGCTGCCCCCAGCAGGCCCACCACTGCGGCATTGGCGCCACGCAGCCCCGCCTGGACCGCGGGCCTCGCCCGCAGGGCGTTCCAGAAGGGCAGGGCGGCCAGCAGCAGCAGCAGGCCCGGCACGAAGATCGCCAGCAGCGCCAGCAGCGCGTAGGCCAGGCCGCCTCCCGCGGTGACCATGCCCAGGTAGGCGGCGAAGGTGAACAGCGGCCCCGGTACCGCCTGGGCGGCGCCGTAGCCCGCCAGGAAGTCGTCCGCGGCGACGCGGCCGCCCTGCACCATCTCGGCCTCGAGCAGCGGCAGCACCACGTGGCCGCCGCCGAACACCAGGGCGCCGGCGCGATAGAAGGCGTCGACCAGGGCGATGCCCGGCCCGGTGCCGGCCATCACCAGCAGCGGCAGCCCGACCAGCAGCAGTGCGAAGAGGCCCAGGCAGCCCAGGCCCGCGCGGCGCGATACTGGAAGGTGCAGGGCGTCGTTCGCCGGCGCCCCGCCATCGCGACAGGCCCAGAGCCCCACCAGGCCGCCGACCACGATGGCCGAGACCTGGCCCATGGCCCCTCCCACCCCGATCACCAGCAGCACCGCGCCCACGGCGATGGTGGCGCGGGTCCGGTCCGGGCAGAGGTTCCTCGCCATGCCCCACACCGCATGGGCGACGATGGCCACCGCCACGATCTTCAGGCCGTGGATCAGGCCGCTGCCCAGGGGGCCGTCGAGGCTCGCCGCGCCCAGGGCGAAGAGCACCAGCAGCAGCGCCGAGGGCAGGGTGAAGGCCGCCCAGGCGGCCAGGGCCCCGGGCAGGCCACCGCGCATCAGGCCCAGGGCGAAGCCGACCTGGCTGCTGGCCGGGCCGGGCAGGAACTGGCAGAGCGCCACCAGGTCCGCATAGGCGCGCTCGTCGAGCCAGCGGCGCCGGGCCACGAATTCGTTGCGGAAATAGCCCAGGTGGGCGATGGGGCCACCGAAGGAGGTCAGGCCCAGCACCAGGAAGGCGCGAAAGACCTCGGCGAGGCGGCCCCGGGGTGTATCGTTCATGGGAACTCCAGGTGTCGGAAACGATGGCGCCGGCGGCGGGGCGGTGGGCAGCCCCGGCCGGCATGCCGTAGAGTGCCAGTCAGGAGGAGCGAGCGCCGCAAGCCTGACACGCAAGGATGACGGGACCATGATACGCACGCTGATGGTGGACGCCGAGGGCCGGGTCATGATCGGGGGCGAGGAGCTGATCGCCCGCTGGCGCGAGACCGAGGACGGCCGCCTGTGGATCGACCTGCAGGGCGAGCCCATGGCCCGGGAGCGGGAGATGCTCGAGGCCTTCGACTGCCATCCGATGGCCATCGACGACGCCCACCGCGAGCGCCACCCGCCCAAGATCGAGGAGTTCGAGGGCCACACCCTGATCCTCTACCGAGGCATCGCCTCCTTCGACGCCGAGCTCAACTACGCGCCCCAGCAGGTGGCGCAGTTCCTCGGCGAGCGCTTCCTGATCACCTTGCACCCGGGCCAGGCGCAGAGCATCGACCGCCTGCTCGCCAACGAGGGTAGCGACCTGCTGCGCCTGTCGCCGGAACACGTGGCCCTGAAGATCATGTACCTCTCCGCCGGCTACTACCTGGACAGCCTGCTGGAGTTCGAGAACGCCCTGAGCGACCTGGAGGACGCGCTGATGCAGAACGGCAGCGATGCCCTGATGCGCCAGGTCATCGGCTACCGCTCGCGGCTGGTCAAGATGCGTCGGGTCTTCAACTACCATGTCGGCATCACCCAGGAGCTCACCGCCTATGACTATGCTCACCTGCCGCGGGACAACGAGGACACCCTGCACGCCATCAACGACGTCCACGAGCGCTTCGACCGGCTGCTTACCCTGACCCAGATGTACTACGACATCTGCGGCGACCTGATCGACGGCTACATCTCGCTCTCCTCCCACCAGCTCAACATCACCATGCGCATCCTCACGGTGATCACCGCCATCTTCGTGCCGCTCACCTTCATCGCCGGCCTCTACGGGATGAACTTCGAGCACATGCCGGAGCTGGGCTACCGCTATGCCTACTTCGTGGTGCTGGGCATCATGCTGGGCATCGGGCTGACGCTGGTCTGGCTGTTCCGGCGCAAGGGGTGGTTCTAGGCGTCAGCCGCCAGCCTGGCCGAGTCAGCTTGCCGCAGGCGCTTGGCGCGGGGGCCGCGAGCCCCTAGTCTCGAGGGTTTCCCCCTTTCGAGCCCCGACCATGCACCCACTGCGCGAGCGACTGCACAACGAACTGCACGCCCGGCCCTCGATCCACTTCTCCGAGCCGGCCCACCTCCACCACTACGCCTTCCTCGACGGCGACGGGGCCTGCGAGGCCATCCTGGCCCGGCTGGGCGAGCTGACCGGACGACCGCCCGACCCCGAGGCGGTGCAGGAGATCCTCGAGCTGGACGGCCTCATCCTCAAGTGGGAGCGCCACACCGAGTTCCTCACCCTCACCCTGATGGTGCCGCGCCGTGGCGAGGGGGAGCTCTGGCCGGCGCCGCCCGAGCCGCTGGCCTCGCTGATCGAGCCCCACCGGGCGGCGCTGATCAGTGCCACCCTGCTGCTGGTGGAGTCGGCCGATCGCTGGGCCGGCGACGCCGGGCACTACGGCTTTCGTGACCCTGCCGGCTCCCGGGTCGGCGACGGTGACGCCACCGTCTGGGGCGACTTCCGCCTCTCCCCGGAGGGCGTCAACCGTCTGCTGCTGGTCAACCAGGGGCTCGACGACTACCGCCTGGGGCGCATGACCCGGCGGCTGCTGGAGATCGAGACCTACCGCATGATGGCCTCGCTGGCGCTGCCGCTGGCCAAGGAGCTGGGCGGCGAGCTGCACGAGCATGAGCGCGAGCTCGGCGAGCTGTCTGACCGCAATGCCGAGCAGCAGCAGGAGAGCTCGCGCCCGCTGCTGGCCTCGATCTCCGCGCTCTCCGCGCGGCTCGAGCGCTCCGGCGCCCGCTCCCGGCAGCGCTTCAGCGCCACCGAGGCCTATGCGCGCATCGTCTACACCCGCATCGACGAGCTGCGCGAGACCCGGGTCGGCGACAGCCCCCGGCTGGGCACCTTCATCCTGCGTCGCTTCCGTCCCACGGTGCACTTCTGCGCGGCGATCCACCAGCGCCAGCAGAGCCTGGCCGAGAGCGTGGCGCGGCTCAACGACCTGCTGCGTACCCGGGCCCAGGTGGAGATCGAGGAGCAGAACTCCGAGATCCTGCAGAGCCTCAACGAGCGCACCAGCAGCCAGCTGAAGATCCAGAAGGCGGTGGAGGGGCTGTCGATCATCGTGATCAGCTACTACCTCTTCAGCCTGTTCAAGCTGGGCCTGCAGAGCCTCGATGCCCTGGGGATGCCGATCGTGCCCGCCGTCGCCGCCGCGGTGCTGGGGCCCCTGGGCCTGGGCATCCTCGGCGTGCTGGCCTGGCGGATCTGGCGGGTCAAGCAGCACTGACCCTCAGGCCCCGGTGCGCCTCACCCTGGCCCGCAGCGCGAACAGTGCCACGGCCAGCAGGCCCAGCAGCGCCATCAGCAGCAGCGGGAAGGCGCTGGTACCGGCCCGCTCCAGCAGCGGGCCGGCCAGCGAGGGCACCGCCATGGCGCCGACGCCGGCGGCCAGGAAGATCCGGCCGGTGGTGCGCCCGTTTACGGTCATCAGCTGGTTGCTGAGGCCGAACAGGGTGGGGAAGATCGCCGAGGCGGCCAGCCCGAAGAGCAGCGAGACCGCAGCCAGCGGCAGCCACCCCAGCTGCAGCGCCAGGCCGCTGGCCAGCCCCAGGGCCAGGCAGCCACGCAGCACCCACCAGGGCGAGAAGCGGCGCAGCAGCGGGATCGCCAGCAGCCGCCCCGCCGAGAGCGCCAGCCAGAACAGGGTGGCCAGCAGGGCCGCCTCCTCGCTGGGCATGCCCCCCAGGGTGGCGTAGGCGGTGACCCAGCCGGCGAAGGTGATCTCCATGCCCACGTAGAGGCCGAACATGAACAGGAACAGCGCCAGCCGCCAGGCATCGGCGGGCGGCATGGGCGCCTCCTCCTCCCGGGCCGCCGGGGCCGTCGGGCTCGCCAGGCCGGCCAGCGGCCAGAGCAGTAGCAGCGCGTAGAGCGCCACCGTCCAGAAGGCCCAGGCGAAGTGGCCGGTCAGCGCCAGCACCGCCACCAGCACCAGCGGCACCAGGGTGTTGCCCAGCCCGAAGCAGAAGTGCAGGGCGCTGATCCAGGGCGGCGCCTGCCTGCCATGGGCCCACAGCAGCAGGGTGTTGGCGCCGGCATTGGCCGAGACCTCGGCCAGGCCCAGCAGGAAGACCACTGCCGTCAGCACCGCGAGTCCCTGGCTGAACGGCACCGCTGCCAGCCCCGCCGCCATCAGCACCAGCATCGCCGCCAGCACCCGGTGGCCCGGGAAGCGATCCACCAGCCGTCCCGAGAGCAGCGAGCCGAGCATGTTGCCCAGCGCCCGGGCGGTGAACAGCACCGAGATCTGGCCCATGGTCGAGCCGGTCATCGCCGCCAGGTGGGGCAGCGCCGGCCCCAGCAGGCCACCGCTCATGCCCACGGCCAGCATGACCAGGAAGTAGCGATGGGTGACCCGGTGGGCGTGGGGCGTCGTGGCCGGCATGTCCTCTCCTTGGCAGGCAGCAGAGGGCGCGATTGTGCCATCTTTGCTCGCCCGGCGACTCCTCCCCGCCTACGCCTCCCGCGTCCCGGTCAGCACCGCGCGCCATCCCGGGCGAGCATCCAGCGCCGCCGGCTTGATCTCGCCCAGCCGGCCGCGATGCTGCGGGGCGTGCAGGTAGGCCCGCTGGGCGCCCCGGACGGGCTGGAGGGCGACGGGGGCCAACTGGCCGAGCCAGCGGGCATGGGCATAGTGGGGGTTGTCGGCGAGCCCCTGCTCCAGCCGGGCCGCGCCGTCCGTCGGTGGCGTCTCGGCCTCCAGGAACAGCGTGTAGCCGGGCTGGCCGTCGGGCCGCGGGTCGGGCGCCAGCATGGCGAAGCGTACCCCGCGGGCCGCTGCCAGCAGGCGGTCCAGCACGCTCTGCACGAAGGTGTCGCTGAGCTTCTCGCCGCACTGGTCCGAGACCCGGTCATCCCGGCCCAGGAAGCGCAGGGTGGGCGTCGCGCCCAGCCGCCCGGTCACCTCGACCCGATCCCCCAGGTCGTAGCGGTAGAGCCCGCCGCCGGTGGTCACCAGTGGCCGGTAGCGCTCCCCGGGGGTGACCTCGTGGGCCTGGCGGGCCCGGCCGGTGTCGTCGAGGAACTCGACGAAGTGGGAGGTCACCGCCAACGGGTGCCGGCCGGCGAAGGGCAGGCTGATCACCGCCTCGGTGGCCAGCAGCCCCTTGGCCTGGAACGCCACGCCCGGCAGGCGCTCGGCCAGCTCGGCGGCGGGCTCGGCGGCGCGGGCGTCGGCCCAGGCGCTGACCAGGCGCAGCCCCGTCCACAGCGAGGTCGGGGCCGTGAAGTCGGCCCTCGCCAGCGCCCGGGCCCGGGCCGGCAGCGGGGCGAGCCGGCGACCCAGGGCCGCGATCCGCGCCGACGGTGCCGCTTCCTCCGGCAGCGTCAGCCCCCCCCGCGCGATGTCGGCGAGCAGGCGCTCGCGGTGACGGGGCAGGGCATCGAGCAGCAGGGTCAGGAAGGAGGGGTGCCAGACCGAGATCAGGCGCAGCGCGGGGGCGCGCAGCAGGCAGAGCAGGGTGACGTAGCGGAACGCCTCGATCTCCTGCAGGTCGCGCACCGCTCCCGGCACCGCCAGGGTGGCGTCCACCAGCGGTGCCAGCCAGCGCCCCAGATAGGCGCTGTCCGCCGCCAGGCCGATGGGCACGGCGCCGCCGGCCTCTTCGGGCACCGGTCCCGCCGGCGAGATCGACCAGTAGGCGGGCCCCGCCATCAGCGCCGGGTCGCGGGCGAAGAGGTCGTGGGTCCAGGCGCCGACCGCCCGGCCGAACTCCCGCTGCAGGCGGCTCGTCCAGGGGATCAGCCGGGCCGGGCCGGTGGAGCCGCTGGTGGGCACCAGCCGCCGCACCGGTTCCCGGGTCAGCACGGCCGGTTCGCCGGCGCGTATCGCCTCGACCCAGGGGGCGAGGGCCTCGGGGGGCTGGATCGGCACCCGCGCCTGGAACTCCCGAACGCTGCGGATGCCGGCGAAGCCGTGGGCGATGCCGAAGCGCGTCTCGGCGTTGCGCAGCAGCAGCGTCTGCAGCAGCGCCTGCTGGGTCTGTTCCGGCCGGGCCAGGGCCCGGGCGAAGCGCCGGCCATGGCCGCGGTTGGCCAGCTGCCAGAGCCCGTGGGCCAGCCGGCAGCGGTTCACGGCGCGGCCCCCGGCCGGGACGACAGCGCCCTGAGGATGCGCCGGCCGGCACGGGTGAGGTTGTGCTCGTCGAGCTCGGTCAGGCAGGCCAGCTCGTCGCCCTCGGCGTGGCCGGGGTTGCGTCCGGCGAAGAAGGCCACGTGGGGGTCCGCCAGGCGCGCGGCGGGAATCCCCGCCAGATGGTCGCGCAGCCGCTGGGGGCGGGCGAAGCGCACGATGCCGGTGGCGGGGTCGAAGGCCGCGCCGTAGCGGTGCCGGGCCAGGGCGGCCAGGCGCCGGCGGGCCGCCGGCGGGGCCTCGGCCTCGTAGCGCGGGTGGAAGTCGCGCCAGAACAGTGGCAGGAAGCGGTAGGTGCGATAGCCCGAGACCAGCAGCAGCCAGTAGAGGGGGCGGTCGCGGCCGGCCCGCTCGCGCAGGGCCAGCACCCCCTCGAGCCAGGCGCGCATCAGCGCGGTGCTGCCCCAGGCCCGCGGGTCGATGATGGTGTCGCCGCTGGAGAGCAGGTGGCAGGGACCGCCCGGGCCCTCGAGGGTCTCCAGGCGCAGGCTGGTGAAGCCGGTCAGCTCGCCGGCGGCGTCGTGGAGCAGAATCACCCACTGCTTCTCGGCGAGGTCGGCGTCGAACTGCGCCGCCGAGACGTTGGCGAAATGGCGGTCCAGCAGGGCCAGCATGGCCTGCCGCTGCGCCGCGGTGAGGGCCTCGCGGGCGATCAGCGGTCCGCTGCGGGGTGGGCTCATAGGGCGCTCAGCTCCACCTGCAGGCCGTCGTGCCGGGCCGCCTCGCGTAGCGCCTCGGCCCAGGCGTCGGCTGCCGGGGTCCAGGCCACCGCATAGAGGCGGGTGCCGTAGCGTCGCCCCGGCAGGGCCCGGTCGAGCCAGGGGGCCAGGCCGTCCCGGGCCAGGCCGCCCACCAGCAGCAGGTCGAGCCCCAGGCGGGACGCGTGGAAGGCCGCATGGCGCAGCAGGGCCACCGCGGCCGGCTCCTCGTCGGGCTGGTGGGCGAGCGACACCACGCTGGCGCTGGCCAGGGCCTGGCCGGCCCGGGGCAGGCGCGGCGTGCCGATCCAGGGGGCGGCGAGGTTGGCCAGCGGCCGACTCCAGCGCAGCGGCCCACGATAGCCCTGGACCACGAACTGGCGCCAGGGCGAGGCATCCAGCAGGCCGAGCCCGGCCAGCAGCCGGCCGCGGCGCAGGGCCACCAGGCGCAGCGCCAGCGGCGCCGTGGGGCCGGGCAGGGCCAGGGCGGCGGCGTCCAGGCGCCGGCGACGCAGGCCCTGGAGCTCCGTCCACTGCGCCTCGCTGGCCTCCCGGATCTCGATGCCGGTGCTGGAGGGCGGGCGGCGGGTGGTCGGCAGGGTGCGCACCGTGTAGTCGGCCAGCGGGCGGTAGGGCGGCTGGCCGGGCAGCCCCCGCTCGAGCAGCCGCCGGGCGGCCAGGTTGTCCCGGGTGATGCTGGTGAGGTCGAAGGGCGCCTCGCGGGCCTGGCGGGACTCGGCGAACTGCCGCCACGCCTCGACCATGGCCCGGCGTGGCAGGCGGCGTCCGGGCGACAGGCGGACCTGGCTGAGGTAGCCCAGCCGGACCTCCGCACCCTCGAGCCGTGCCGGCTGGACCTGGCGGGTGCCCATGCCGACCAGTGCGCCCGTGTCGGCCTCCTCCACCAGCAGGGTGTCATGGCGCAGGCTCTCCCGGTCCAGGGAGGCGAAGAAGGAGGGCTCCCGGGTGAGGCTCAGGCGGATCGCGCCATCCAGCGCCCTCTCGCGCAGCAGGCGGCGGATGGCCGTGTCGTCGTCGGGCCGCGCCGGGCGCACCCGCAGCGCGGTCTCCCCGGGCCTCATGAGGCCGCCTCCAGCAACTCGCCCCGGAAGCCCTCGTCGCCCAGCGGCAGGCCGTTGCGCCCCTCGATGTCCCACTGGTGCATGGCGTTGATGGCCATGAAGTTGGCCAGCATGTAGGGCGTGGCGCGGTTCACCCGGTGGGTGGCCCGGCGCAGGATGCTGGGCCAGCCGTAGAAGCGCCGCCGCGCCCGCACGCAGTGGGCCTCGAGCGCCTCGGCGCTCATGCTCGCCGGGTGGAAGGGCACCATGTTGTAGCGGTAGCCCGCGTCCAGCCACCAGGTGTCGAAGCGCAGCCGTCCGGCCTCGCGCAGGCGCTGTTCCAGTGGCGTACCGGGGAAGGGGGTGATGTGGTTGAAGGCGGCAATGTAGAGCCCCTCCTCCTGGGCGAAGCGGATGGTGGTATCGATGGTCTCCGCCGTGTCGGCGTCGTAGCCGAAGATGAAGGTACCGTAGATGCGGATGCCGTGGCGGCGGAAGTTGGCCAGCGCCTGCACCGGGCCGCCGTGCATCAGGTTGAAGCGCTTGTTCATCTCGGCGAGCCCCGCCGGGTTCAGCGACTCGAAGCCCACCAGCACCCCCTGGCAGCCGCTGCGTCGCATCAGCTCAAGTGCCTCCTCGTCGAAGGCCACGTTGATGCTGGCCTGGCTCACCCAGCGCAGCTTCAGCGGGATCAGCGCGCGCATCAGTTCCTTGGCGGCCGGCAGGTTGGAGACCAGGTTGTCGTCGATGAAGAACACCATCTGGCCGCGGCGGCGCACCCGGGTGAGCTCCTCCAGCACCCGGTCGATGGGGCGGTGCGACTGGGAGGCGCCGAAGAAGGCGGTGATGGCGCAGAAGTCGCACTTGAAGCGGCAGCCCCGGGCGAACTCCACCAGGCGGATGCCCAGGTAGCGCTTGCCGGCGAAGATCGAGCGGTCCGGGGTCACCGTCAGGGCCGGGCGCCCCTCGGCGCGATAGGTCTTGCGCGGCCGGCCGTGGCGGTAGTCGTCGATCACCTCGGGCAGGGTGCGCTCGGCCTCGCCGATGACGACTGACTCGCAGTAGCGTGACACCTCCTCGGGGCAGAGGGTGGCGTGGAAGCCGCCCATCACCACCGGCACCCCGCGGCGGCGGTACTCGCTGGCGATCTGGTAGGCGCGCCGGGCGGTGTAGGTCTCCACGCTGATCGCCACCAGGTCGGTGGGGGCGTCGAAGGGGATCGGCTCCAGGCGATCGTCGTAGAAGCGCTTCTCCACGTCGTCGGGCACCAGGGCGGCCACCATGGCCGCCGGGATCGGCTCCATCTGCCAGGTGCGGATATAGCGCTT
Organism: Halomonas sp. 3H; assembly: GCF_024206005.1. Taxonomy (NCBI): domain Bacteria; kingdom Pseudomonadati; phylum Pseudomonadota; class Gammaproteobacteria; order Oceanospirillales; family Halomonadaceae; genus Halomonas; species Halomonas sp. 3H. The sequence continues at coordinate 3,265,910 of NZ_CP100360.1, read as the reverse complement.
CATCCCCGCCCGGCGGCCCACGCAGGGGTGGATGATGGTCAGCCGGAAGGGGCGTAGGCTCATGCCTTCTCCTCGCCGGCCGGTGGGTTCCCGGCCGGTTCGCGATGCAGCAGCCGCCAGGGCGACGGGGCGTCGAACAGCCAGTCGCAGGTGTAGAAGCGGTGCAGGTTGTGGGCATAGCGCCGGTAGCCGAGGTTGGTCAGCGCCGCCACGTGCCAGGGAGCAGCGGTGCGGCGCAGCCGCCGGGCGATGCCGGACCAGGAGTAGGCCTGCTTCCAGGCCGCCTCGGTGCCCTGCTGGAGCGCCTCCACGCTCATGCGCGCGGGCCGGAACACCACGTGCTGGCCGTCGTACTGCTCCCAGTTCCGATGCAGCAGGCGCCCCTCTCGCTCCAGCCGCCTGTAGAGAGGGGTACCCGGGAAGGGGATGACGATGGCGAAGCGCGGCAGGTCGATACCCGCCTCCACGGCGAAGCGGGCGGTCTTCTCGAAGACGTCCGGCTCGTCCTGGTCGAGGCCGAAGACGAAGCAGCCCTGCAGGGCGATGCGCCGCTCGTGCAGCCGTTCCACCACGGTGGCGTAATCCTCGGGCCGGTTGAAGCCCTTGCGCGATGCCTTCAAGCTCACCGGCGAGATCGACTCCAGTCCCATCAGCAGGCCGCGGCAGCCGCTCTCGGCGGCCAGGTCGAGCAGCGGCAGGTCGTCGGCGAGCAGGGTCGTCGCCAGGCCATACCACTGGATGCCCAGCGGCTTGAGCGCCGTGAACAGTCGGCGGGCGTAGAGGCGGTCGGCGATCAGGTTGAGATCGACGAAGATCGCCTTGCGGGTCCGCATGCGCTTCAGGTCCTCGACGATCGCCTCCGGGGGCTTCTGCAACGGCCGGCGCCCCCAGGCGCTGGGCACCACGCAGAAGTCGCAGGTGTGAATGCAGCCGCGGGTGGCCTCGAAGACATGGGGCGTCAGGTAGCGCCAGCGCGGCAGCACCGTGCGGTCCGGCAGCGGCGACTCGGACAGGTCCAGGTCCGGGGCCTGGTCGTAGCGCGGCGCCAGTCGGCCGGCGGCGACGTCGCGCAGCAGCCGGGGCCAGCTGCGCTCGGCATAGCCCACCACGATGGCATCGGCGTGGGGCGCGGCGTCCTCCGGGGCCAGGGTGACGTGGGGGCCACCCAGCACCACCGCCACGCCGCGGGCGCGAAACGTCGCCGCCAGGGCGTAGGCCCGGGGCGCGGTGCCGGTGATCACCGTCATGCCGACCAGGTCCACGTCCAGGTCGGTGTCCACGTCCTGGATCCCCTCGTCGAGGCAGGTCAGCTCGATGTCGAGCTCGTCGGGCACCAGCGCAGCCAGGGTCGGCAGGGTGAGCGGCATGTAACGCAGCGACTGCCCGAAGATGCCGCCGCGGTGGCGGTAGAGCGGCCCCTTGGGCGAGATCAGGGCGATGCGCAGTCGCCGGGTCGGCTCGGCGGTGACGTCGCCCCGGGGCGGGGCGCTGTCGGGGCGTTCATGGGACATCCGTCTGCCTCCCGAGGGGCAATGGGGCCTGGTGCGGGCCGGGGCTCCCTGTCAGCATAGTCAGGCTGGCTGGGCACGAAAAAGAACGCTGTTCGGAAACACTGTTCTTAAACTAGCCTAGTCGAGACGTCGGACATTGCAAGCGGCCCGCGAGGCGCCCCGGCCGAGCTGGACCCGCGCAATCATCAGGAGGAGGCATGCAGCAAGCGAACGAGAGGCACCCGGCGCCGGCGCCCCGGGATCGCTACCCCGATGCGCTGCGCGCCATGGCGCTGCTGGTGGTGGTGTTCGGCCACTGGCTCGCGACCCTGCCGCGCCTCGACGAGGGGCTGATGGTGGCGACCGACCACCTGCTGGTGGTGTGGGAGGGGGCCGGTGTGCTGACCTGGGTCGTCCAGGTGGTGCCGCTGTTCGTGTTCGTCTCGGCGGCGGTGAGCGCCGACGGCGTGCGCCGCCGCCTGTCGGACGGCCATCGCCAGCTGCACTGGTGGGCCAGCCGGGCGCTGGCCCTGGCGCGGCCCACGGTCACCTACCTGGCGGTACTGGGCGGGGTGGTGCTGCTCTCGCGCGTGACCGGCGGCCGCTTCCTCGAGCCACTCAACCACTCGCTGACCATCCACCTGTGGTTCCTGCTGATGCTGCTGGGCGTGCAGGCGCTGCTGCCGCTCAGCGTGCGTGCCGATCGCCGCTTGGGGTTGGGGGCCGTGGCGGGGCTGGTGGCCATCGCCGCCCTGGTGGATCTGCTGCGGGCGCGGCCCGGCTCGCCGGAAGACCTGCTGCGGCTCGGCGAGCTGGCCACCGATCATGCCACCGTGCTCGGCTGGCTCAACCTGCTGGTGATCTGGCTGCTCCCCCAGCAGCTGGGGATCGCCTGGCGCCAGGGGCGTTTCTCCGGTACCGGCACCGGGCTCGTGCTGATCGCGCTGGGCCTGGTGTGGCTGGGGGCCACGGTCAGCTCGGGCTATCCGCTCGCCATGGTGGACGGCGAGGTGGGCGGGCGCAGCAACCTGCTGCCGCCGACCCTGGCGCTGGTGGGGGTGATGTGGCTGCAGGTCGGCACGGTGCTGGCCTTCGAGTCACCGGCCCGGCGGCTGCTGGCCAGGCGCCCGGTCAGCCGCCTGGTGACGCTCCTCGGCGCGCTGGGCATGCCGCTCTACCTGTGGCACAAGTTCGCCGAGCTGCCGGCGGCCTGGCTGGGCGAGAAGCTGGGGGCGCCCATCGATGCGGGGCTGCCCGGCGAGGCGGGCTTCTGGTGGGGACGGCTGGTGTGGCTGCTGCTCTGCGCGCTGATGGTCACCCCGGTGATGGCGGGGGTGGTGGCCTTCGAGATGCGTCGCCGGCAGGACGTGATCTCGGCCACCGGCACCCGGTCGATCCTCGCCGGCGGGGCCGCGCTGTTCGCCGGCGTCCTGGTCAGCATGGCGCTGGGGGCGATGCCCGGGGCGATCATCGGCCTCGGCGGCCTGGCGGCGGCCTCCTGGCTGTTGCGGGCCCACCCGCAGCCGCGGCTCGCGTCCGGTCAGCCCTGAGCCGGCGCGGCCTCGCCCTCTCGCTCCAGCCGCTGCCAGACCCGCCCTTTCTCGGCCTCGCTCATCCGGCTCCAGCGGGCGATCTCGTCCAGGGTGCGGCGGCAGCCCAGGCAGGTATCCTCCTCCAGGCGGCAGACCTGGATGCAGGGCGAGGCGGGGGGCGTTCCGGTCTCGCCGGCGCGGGGTGGGCGGGTGTCCGTTGTCATCGAGTTCCTCCGTGTCAGCGCTCCTGGCGAAGCGGGTCGAGCAGGTCGTTCAGGCCGTTGTGGTCGATCTCGTGCATCAGCTGCAGCAGCCGGCCGAGCTGGCCGTCGGGAAAGCCCTCCCGCGCGAACCAGGCCAGATAGGGGCCGGGCAGGTCGGCGATCAGCCGGCCCGCGTACTTGCCGTAGGGCATGCGCAGCGTGACCAGCGTCTGCAGGTCCTCGGGGTTCACTCGCCATCCTCCCATGCGGTGGTGGGACTCGCCCACGGGCGTCGGGCGCCTACTCTAGAGCGGGAGGTCGTTGACTGCCAGGGGGGGTGAACCGGGCAGGCCTGTAACGCAACGGGGCCCGCATGAGCGGGCCCCGTTGTCGAACCTGGAAGGTTCGAGAAATCACATGACCGTAAGGGTCAGGCAATTGCCTTGATGTTCGACGCCTGAAGGCCTTTCTTGCCCTGGGTCACGTCGAAGGAGACGCTCTGACCTTCCTGCAGGGACTTGAAGCCTTCGGCCTGAATTTCGGAGAAGTGGGCGAACACGTCATCGCTGCCATCGGCAGGAGAAATGAAGCCAAAACCCTTGGAATCGTTGAACCACTTTACGGTGCCGGTCGTCATGATAATAATCCTTTCGCGCTTAGCGCCTTGCCATTTTCCTGGTGTTACCCAGAGGAGTAGCGGGTAGAACAAGGAGGGTAATGTCAGGCTGTCGAAAGAATTCGAATGCTTCTGAAACCGTGCCACTTGCTAACCAACTGGCACCCACGGTGTCACCTATCCGGCGTCGGGTCAAAGCCTTTCGGGAATTCTTTTTCCCTCGTCGCGCTCGTCGGGCAGCGCTCGATATTCGGTCGAAAGGCCAAAGCCCATGGATTCATGCGGTTGCCATGAAGCCACGCTGTTATCGCGCCAGCTTCACCCGATTGCGACCCTCGTGCTTGGCCGCGTAGAGCGCCCGGTCGGCTCGCTCCATCAGCGCGTCGGCCGCCTCGTCACCCTGCAGTTCCGCCACGCCGGCCGAGAGGGTCAGGCGCAGCCCGACATCGGCGAGCGGCGTGGTCTCGAGGCGTTGGCGCAGGCGGCCCAGGGCACGCTGCGCCTCCTTCCCGTCCACGCCGGGCAGCAGGACCAGGAATTCCTCGCCGCCGAGGCGGATGACGTGGTCATGCTGGCGCAGCGCCTCCTTCATCAGGTCGGCGGCCTCGCGCAGCACCGTGTCGCCCACCGCATGGCCATGGGCATCGTTGACCCGCTTGAAGTGATCCAGGTCGCAGGTCGACACGCACAGCGGGGTGCCGTAGCGGCGGCTGCGCAGGATCTCCTCGTCCAGCAGGCTCAGACCGGCACGGCGGTTGAGCAGGCCGGTGAGCTCGTCGTGGCGGGCCAGGAATTCCAGCCGCCGCTCCATCGCCTTGCGCTCGGTGATATCCACCACGAAGGTGACCTTCTTCGGCTTGCCGTCCTCGCCCATGATTCGCGCGGCCTTGGCCAGGATGTTGCGGGGCCGCCCATCACGGCCCTTAACCTCCCACTCCTGGGTGGCCTCCTGGTCGCTGTCACCGGCGATGAAGCGGTCGTGCAGGTTGGCCAGCAGGGGCCGGTTGGCCTCGGGAACCACCAGCGTGAAGGGCTGGCCCAGCAGCTCCTCGGCACGGTAGCCGTAGAGTGCGCAGTAGGCCGGGTTGACCATCTCGAAGCGGCCCTCGGCATCGGTGACGCAGATGCCGATGGGAGCGGCCTGGATCACCCTGGCGGTGTTGTCGAGCTGGTCGAGGGTCAGCGACATGCGGCAACTCCGGCCATCACGGGGGCATCGAGCACGGCGGAAAGCCGCTCGTCGAGGTGATGCGCCAGGGCGTCCAGTGCCGGCCGGGCAAAGACGTAGCCCTGCTGCAGGGGAATGCCGGCCCTGAACAGCCAGCGGGCCTCGTCGGGTGTCTCGACCCCCTCGGCGATCAGGGTGATCCCCAGCGGTCGGGCCATGCCCACCAGCGCGCGCAGCAGGGCCTGGCGGCGCGGGTCACGGTCGCAGTCCATCACCAGCTGGCGATCCAGCTTGAGCTTGTCCGGGGTGAGTTCGGTGAGCAGGTCCAGGTTGGCGTAGCCGGTGCCGAAGTCGTCCAGCGCGACGCGGAACCCCATGCGGCGGTAGGCGGTGATGATGTCGTGCAGGTGCTGGCGGTCCTGGATCCGCTCCGACTCGACGACCTCGAAGATCAGCCGGTCCAGCGGCCAGCCCACCCGCCGCGACACCTCCAGGGTGGCCTGGATGCATGCCTCGGGCTCGTAGACGGCGTTGGGCAGGAAGTTGATCGACAGGGCCTCCTGCATGCCCAGGGCGCTGGCCTGTTCGATGGCCTTGACCCGGCAGGCCTGGTCGAAGCGGTAGAGCAGGTCCTCGGTGACCTGGCCAAGGACCTGGCTCGCCGGCTCCCCGCCGGGCCCTCGCACCAGGGCCTCGTAGGCGTGTACCCGCCGCTCCCGCAGGTCGACGATGGGCTGGAAGGCCATGGTGAAGCGGAAGGGAAGCTCCCCCTCGCAGCGGTTGCAGCGGCCGTTGACGTGAGCACAACGCCCCATGGGCACCTCCGGATCGGCGTCGGTCGGCGGGTTCGGCCCTTGCGGCTCCCGCCTGGGCGGCTCGGGGGAAGGGCGGCTTGTCACAATGGTTTACATCATACTAGTCGTGTATCGATCTTGTACAAGTATTTCCATCATCATGTTCGACGAGGCCGCCATCGACCTAGCGTCTCGCGAGGTGCGCATCGAGCGCCTCCAGGAAGGCCTGGATGCGCGCCGCGTTGGTTCCCAGGTCGCTGCGGCCGATGCGCGATGCGGAGCGCACGTCCAGCGTCACGCCGGCCTCCGTCTCGGTCAGGCGGATGACCACGTCGTCCTTGAAGCCGAACCAGCGGGTGGTGGCGGTGGCCTCCAGGGTGGTGTCGGTGACCGCGGCGATCTCCCAGCCCAGCTCCCGCGCGGCGGCCTCGGCGGCGGCCATGACCTCCTCGGCCGGGCGATCCACCACCAGCGGCTGGAGCGAGGGGTAGGCCCGGCGCTGCTGGCTGGCGAAGGAGGGCGTGTAGCCCACCGCATTGGGCGCCGCCTCGCGGGCCGGGGCCAGGGTCACGAACTCGGGCGGGTTGCGGGTATCGGTGGTGATGTCATGGATCGGCGGCACGCGCTGGGCGCGCTGCATCATCTGCCAGGGCACGGCCATCATGCCCGCCACCGCCAGGATCACCAGCAGGCCGGCGAGCGCCGGGCGCAGCCGCCGGCAGAGCGTGGCGATGACCAGCGCCAGCAGGCCCAGGGCGGCGGCGGCCACGGCCAGGTAGGCGCCCAGGCGCAGCAGGTCGAAGGCGGTGCCCAGCGGCACCAGTCCCATCCGGTGGCTCGGCCCCGCGCCTCCCATCAGCGCGGCCGCGGCCACCAGCAGCAACACGCCGAGCCAGGCCGGCACCACCGGCCAGCGGCCTCCGCGCGGGCGGCTCCTCAGGCGAAACGTCGACATCTCGGCTCCTTGTTCGGGTCTCCGCCACAGCATAACGGCTCGGGCCCGGGGCTGCGGCGGGGCGCTTTCCACGCTAGCTTGGAAGCATCCGTGCATGAGTCGACACCAGGGAGCGAGATGCCATGTGGAAAGCCTATGACGAACTGGCCTGGACCGAGGCGTGGCTCGAGGACCCGGCCGGGGTCGAGGAGGAGGTGGCCAGCTACCATCGCCTGCTGAAGGAGCACGCCGGCCGCCCGGTCCGGGAGGTCCTGCACCTGGGCTGCGGGGCCGGCGCCCACGACCGCGCCCTCAAGCGCCACTTCCGCATGACCGGGGTAGACCTCAACGCCGCCATGCTCACCCTGGCGCGGCGCACCAACCCCGAGGTGGCGTACCACCAGGGCGACATGCGCAGCGTGCGGCTGGGGCGGCGGTTCGACGCCGTGGTGATCCCCGACAGCATCGACTACATGGCCAGCCGCGAGGAGCTCACGCTGGCCTTCGAGACCGCCCGTCACCACCTCCACCCCGGGGGCGCGCTGCTGGTGGTCGCCAAGCCCCGCGAGCTCTTCCACGACAACAACTTCGCCTATGTCGGCGAGCGCGACGGCATCCACATCACGGTGCTGGAGAACAACTACGTGCTGCCCCCGGGGGACGAGCAGTACGAGGCCACCCTGGTCTACCTGATCCGCCAGGGCGGCGAGCTCGACGTCCAGGTGGACCACCACCGGCTGGGGCTCTTCACCCAGGCGACCTGGGAGCAGGCCTTCCGCGACCAGCGGCTCGACCTGCACCAGCAGGACCTGGAGGGTATCTACGAGCCCTTCATGATCGCCGAGGGAGAGTACCCCATGCGGGTGTTCATCGGCGTGGCGCCGGGCGGACAGGCGCCCGAGAGCTGAGCCGCCCGCCCGCGGCGGGAGGCCCGGCAGGCGTGCCCCGCTCCCCGTCGTGCCGCGCCTGCCCGGCTGCGTTATGCTGGGCGACACTCTTGGCCCACCCGCGAACGAGGTCCCATGAACCCCACCATCGAGCTGCTGAAGTCCCACCGCTCCATCCGCAAGTTCACCGACCAGCCGGTCTCCCGTGAGCTGCTGGAGGCGCTGATCGGTGCCGGCCAGGCCGCGGCCACCTCCAGCCACGTCCAGGCCTACACGGTCATCCACGTGAAGAATCCCGGGAACCGCGAGGCGATCGCCGAGCTGGCCGGCGGCCAGGCCTACGTGGCCAGCTGCGGCGCCTTCCTGCTGTTCTGCGCCGACATGAAGCGCCCCACCGAGGCGGCCGAGCGCACCGGCGCCCGGGTGGTGCGCGGCATGACCGAGCAACTGCTGGTGGCCACCGTGGACACCGCGCTGATGGCTCAGAACGTGGCCGTGGCCGCGGAGTCCGAGGGGCTCGGCATCTGCTACATCGGCGGCATCCGCAACAACCCCCAGGAGATCAGCGACCTGCTGGGGCTCCCCGACCACGTCTATCCGGTGTTCGGCATGTGCCTGGGCTATCCGGCCCATGACCCCGACGTCAAGCCTCGCCTGCCGGTGGAGGCGATTCTCAAGGAGGACACCTACACCGACGACAGCGAGGCGGTGGCGGCCTACGATGACGCCATGCATGCCTACTACCAGGCGCGGAAAGGCGGCCCTAAGGACACCACCTGGTCGCAGAACCTCACCCCGCTGTTCGACACCAAGCTGCGCCCCCACATGCGCGACTTCCTGGTCAGGCGCGGTTTCGAGATGAAGTGAGGGAGCCGCCATGGAGACGCTGTTGAACGCCGGCGCGCCGGTGACCGAGGCGGGGCTGGCCGCCATCGCCCACATGCCCACGGCCAGCCTGCCGGTGCTGATGGATGACGATTTCGCCCGGCGCCTCTCCGATGCGGACCTGATGCGCATCGCGGTGCTGCTGGCCCGGAAGAGCCACGACGAGGGCGGCTGCCCCATCGGCGCGGTGATCATCGACAACGCCACGCGTCGCATCGTCGGCAAGGGACACAACACCCTGGTGCAGGAGAACCACCCCTACAACCACGGCGAGACTTCCGCCATGCGCGATGCCGGCCGCCTCGATTTCGGCCGGACGACGCTCTTCACCTCGCTGAGCCCCTGCGAGGTCTGCGCCACCCTGCTGCACATGCGCGGCGTCTCGCGGGTGGTGGTGGGTGACGTCACCAACGCCTCGGGCACCGAGGCCCTGTTGCGCGCGAAGGGCGTACGGGTGGAGATCCTCGAGGACTCGCAGGGTATCGAGCTCTACGCCCGCTTCCGCGCCGGCAACCCCGAGCTGGACCTGGAAGACTGGAAGGGGCTGAGTGCGACCCACCGGCCGTGACCTCACGCCGGGCGGCGCCGCTGCGGAGGTCACCGCCGAGCGGCCCATCGGCGTGATCAGCGACACCCACGGGCTGCTGCGGCCCGAGGCGCTGACGATGCTGGCCGGCTGCGGGCTGATCCTGCACCTGGGCGACGTGGGCCACCGCGACGAGGACGCCGCCATCCTCGAGCGGCTGGGCGAGCTGGCCCCGCTGGCGGCGGTGCGCGGCAATATCGATACCGCGCCCTGGGCCGAGGCGCTGCCGATGACCCTCGATCTCACCGTCAACGGCTGGCGCCTGCACCTGGTGCACATCCTGGCCGACGTCGACCCGGCTACCCCCTGCGACGCCGTGCTCCACGGCCACTCCCACAAGCCGCGCAACGAATGGCGGGAGGGCCGACTGCTGTTCAACACCGGTGCGGCGGGCAAGCGCCGCTTTCGGCTGCCCATCACCCTGGGCAGGCTGTGGGCCGACGACCGCGGCCTGCGCGGTGCCATCCTTCACCTGCCGCTCTGAATTGAGCGATGTCGACGACGCGGCCTCCACGGATGGCTGGTGTCCCACCTTGCCCGGGATGCCAGCCGGGCTCCCGGGAAAGCAGCGCGTAAAAATCGGACCTCCGTATGTGTGCTGTCATACCGATGGTCGGTAAGCGAGTCCCTACAATGAATACACCTGACAAGAAGGCAGAGCCCTCCATGCCGTGGCGCCTTTCCTGCCTTTGATCAGGGGTGCTCAACACGGGGCGCGCCCCTCCGTGGCCAGAACCCTTCCCGATCACCGCTGGCGCAGGCTGGACCGCCGGGCAAGCTCGGCCACCCATATCGTGAAGCACATCGCGCGGGCACCGTTGAGGCCAGACGACCCTCATCATGCCCGGGCAGCAATGATTCAGGAGAACCGACATGAAACATCGCATGCGACTTTTCAGGAAGCCCGCGGTGATTCTGGCCTCGCTGTCGTTGATGAGCCCGGGCTTCGCCCAGGTGGCCCCGTCACCGGCTACCGACACAGAGATCACTCCACCCAGTCAACAGGCCGAGCCCGTCGAGAAAACTGAGGAAGAGCTCCTGGCCGAGCAGGCGGCCACCGAACAGGCCGAGGCAGACGCCGCCCTGGTCGCTCAGGAAGCCATCGAGCAGGCAGAAGCCGACGCCGCCGTCGTCGAGCAGGAAGCCACCGAGCAGGCCGAGGCAGATGCCGCCCTGGTCGAGCAGGCGGAAGCCGACGCTGCCCTGGCCGAGCAGGAAGCTACCGAGCAGGCCGAGGCAGACGCCGCCCTGGCCGAGCAGGAAGCTACCGAGCAGGCAGAAGCCGACGCCGCCCTGGCCGAGCAGGAAGCCACCGAGCAGGCAGAAGCCGACGCCGCCCTGGCCGAGCAGGCAGCCACCGAGCAGGCAGAAGCCGACGCCGCCCTGGCCGAGCAGGAAGCCACCGAGCAGGCAGAAGCCGACGCCGCCCTGGCCGAGCAGGAAGCCGCCGAGCAGGCCGAAGCCGACGCTGCCATGGCCGAGCAGGAAGCCACCGAGCAGGCAGAAGCCGACGCCGCCCTGGCCGAGCAGGAAGCCGCCGAGCAGGCAGAAGCCGACGCCGCCCTGGCCGAGCAGGAAGCCACCGAGCAGGCGGAAGCCGACGCCGCCCTCGCCGAGCAGGCAGCCACCGAGCAGGCGGAAGCCGACGCCGCCCTCGCCGAGCAGGCAGCCACCGAGCAGGCAGAAGCCGACGCTGCCCTGGCCGAGCAGGAAGCCGCCGAGCAGGCAGAAGCCGACGCCGCCCTCGCCGAGCAGGAAGCCATCGAGCAGGCCGAGGCAGACGCCGCCCTCGCCGAACGGGAGGCCATCGAACAGGCAGAAGCCGATGCCCTGGCCGAGCGGGAGGCCATCGAGCAAGCCGCAGCAGAGGCACAGGCCGAGCAGGAAGCGATCGACCGGGCCGCGGCAAGTACCGTCGCCGAACAGGAAGCCATCGACAAGGCCGAGGCGGACGCCCTCGCCGAGCAGGAGGCCAGCGACAAGGCGGATGCCGAGGCCCTGGCCAAGGCCGAGACGGACGCCCTGGCCGCTGTCGCCGCCCTTGAAACCCAGGAAGCCAGCACGATATCCGAGACGGTCGTCACCTCGGAGACCACGCGTACCAGCGACGAGGAAGCCAAGGCCGTGCCGGCATCAGACGATGATGACGACGACAACCAGGTCTGGAAATACCTGGGAGCCGCGGCGGCGGGTGCCGTCGTCGGCGCCTTGATTCCCCAGCTCGGTGGCCGGGTCGTCGATGATCAAGGTGACCGCATGATCGTCGAGCGCGACGGCGAACTGCACGTACGCAAGGACGAGAATCTGCTGCTGCGTCGCCCCGGGGTCACCGAGACGACCGAGTCCTTCGCCGATGGCATCACCCGCTCCACCGTTATCCGCGAGGATGGCAGCCGGATCGTGACCATTCGTGACTCCGGTGGCTTCGTCCTCCAGCGCACTCGCTATCTTCCCGATGACACCGCCATCGTGCTCATCGACGAGACACGCAAGGCCGATAGCTGGATGTCATCGATCGACATTGAAGACTCCCTCCCGCCCCTGCGCTACGACCTGCCGGAAGATCGCTACGTGGTCGATTACCGCCGGGCCGACCAGGACATCCTGCGCGAGGCGCTGCTGGCCCCCCCGGTCCAGGAGTTCGATCGCGTCTTCACCCTTCGCCAGGTACGCGAAAGCTCTCGCGTGAGAGACATGATGCCGCGTATCGACCTCGACGTTATCCAGTTCGCCACCGGCTCGTCGGCCATCCAGCCCTCCGAGGCCGACGCCCTGGGCCTGATCGGTAACACCATGGCCGAGATCATCGAGCAGCACCCGAACGAGATTTTCCTGGTCGAAGGCCATACCGATGCCGTGGGTTCGGACGTGATGAACCTCGGGCTGTCCGACCGGCGCGCAGAAGCCGTCGCCCTGGCACTGACCGAATACTTCGCCATTCCCCCGGAAAACCTGATCGTTCAGGGCTATGGTGAGCGCTATCTGAAAGTGGATACCCAGGGGCCCAGCCAGGAAAATCGACGGGCCAGCGTCAGGCGAATCACCCCGTTGATCGATGCCGGGCAGGTCAGCCTCTGACCAGCCGAACCCCGCGCGGCATCACGTTCGTTCAGCGAAGCGCCAGCGTCTCCAGCACCGCGGCAAGCTGCTGGCGGTCCTGACCCTCCAGCGTCCTCAGGGGCAGCGGCAGGCTAGGGGTCTCGGCAAGCCCCAGCAGCTCTGCCGCGGTGGCCACCACGCGCAGGCTGCCTCCGTGCCGGCGGAACAGCGCCCACAGCGGCTCGAGCCGCTGGCTCAGGGCCGTGGCCTCCTCCTGCCTGCCGGCCCGGGCCGCGCGGGTGATGGCCAGGGCGGTCTCGGGAAAGAGGCCGCCGATCACCGAGTACCAGGCGTCGCAGCCGGCATTGAGCCCGGTGGCGGCGAAGGCATCGCCGCTCACTCCGATCGTCACCTCCGGTGGGATCAGGGCGCGCAGCCGCGCGACACGCTCCCGGGCGGCCGCCGGCTCGTCGGGCACGCCGGGGATCTTGATGGAGGCCACCCCGGGCAGCGCCGCGATGCGCCCATGCAGCTCGTCGCTGAACTGGAAGCGAGTGGTGCCGGGGTTGTCGTAGACGCACAGCGGCACCGAGAGCCGGGCGGTTACCGCCTCGAATAGGCCGAAGACCTCCTCGTCGGCCAGCGGCTGGTAGGACATCGGGGCCAGCAGCACCGCGCTGGCCCCCGCCGCCTGGGCGTCCTCGGCCAGGGCCAGCACATCGCGGGTGCGCAGCGCGCTGATGCCGACGATCACCGGCACGTCGCCGGCGTGGGCCACGGCCAGCCGGGCGATGCGTCCCCGCTCGGCGGGGCTCAGGTAGGCGTAGTTCCCCGTCGAGCCGAGGGCGCCGATGGAGTCGACGTCCGCGGCGACCAGCCGTTCGACCAGCCGGCTAAAGGCCGCCTCGTCGATGGCGCTCTCGTTCATGGGAGTCAGCGGAAAGGCGCTGAGGCCGGTCAGCATGGCGAATTCTCCTGTCTGGGCAGCCGGGTGCGGCACTGGCTCGAGCACTCGAGAATAGGCCACGGCGAAGCCTCGGCATAGCATCGCCGTGCCGAGTGCGGGAGGATGACCGCCAGCCTGGAAGTCACATGAAGGGAGAAAGAGAATGGCGGACCCGGCCGCGACCGACCTGGCCCCGCGCCTGCGAACGCTGCTCGAGCAGCTGCCCGACGATGCCGTGCCGATCACCTACCAGCAGGCCGCCGAGGCGCTGGGCCTGACGCCGCCGCGCACCATCCAGCGCGTTGCCCTGGCGCTGGAGACGCTGATGCGCGAGGACGTCGCCGCCGACCGCCCGCTGATCGCCGCCCTGGTGGTCAGCCGCCGCGGCGACCTGCCCCGAGAGGGCTTCTTCGCGCTGGCGGTCGAGCTCGGGCGATTTCCCGACGATCCGTCACGCCATGAGGCGGCCTATCGCCAGGAGCTGGCGCGGGTCATGGAAAACCGCTGAGGCGGGATGTGGGCTTGCCGGCATTGGCGTTCGCAGTGGCATCGTCTCAGCCGCCGGCCGGCAGCGACAGCAGCAGCGGCGTGCCGGCCAGGCCCTGCTCCAGGCGGGTGGCGAGGATCGCCAGGATGCCGTCATGCTCCCCCGCCAGCCGGGTGGGGGTGACGCGCAGGCCGGGGGAGTGCGCCATGGCCTGGGCGCAGATCTCCGCGATGTCGCCGCCCTCGCCGGCATGGCGCCCCGGGGAGAGGAACAGCATGGCCAGTATCACCTCGCTGCCGGCCATGGCCCTTGAGGCCAGCAGGTCCTCCAGCAGCGGCTCGTTGAAGCGGTAGGCGTCGCCGTCGCGCCGCTCCATGGAGGCGAAGGTGACGCACTCGGCCTCGTCGCTCAGCAGCACACTGAGCTGGCCGGCCAGGTAGTTGCGCACCGCCGTGACCTCGGGGATCGGGCTGCCGTGGTCGACCAGCACTACCTTCGGCCGCGACGGGCCTGTCATCCGCTCGCGCACGTTGTCGGCCAGCAGCCGTGCCAGGCGCAGGTCCACCGGGGCCTGGCTCTCCACCAGCGGCAGCGCCACCTTCACGGCGAGCCGCGGGTGGCGGGCCTGCACCTCGGCCAGGCGCTCCGGCAGGTAGCGGGTCAGCGCCTGGCTGGGCCCGAAGAAGAAGGGCAGGATCACCAGTTCCGTCGCGCCCTCTTCCGCCAGCTGCTCGGCCCGCGGCCCCAGCGACACGGCCTTCTCCCCGCCTAGCTCCTCGGCCGGGATCTTGTAGGAGTGCAGCAGGGAGGCGGCCTCGACCTCCTGGCCGGAGGCCTGGCCGAGGGCCCGGGCCAGGCGGCGCAGGTTGAGCGTGGCCTGGGCCCGCAGGGAGCCGTTGTCGACGAGCAGGATCTTTCGCATGGAGGCCTCTTGGCGGGCATGGATGGGCTGATACGGAACGGGCGGTGGCGCCCACGGCGCCAGGGGCCATGACACTACCGGGGGGCACAGCGGTCAAGCGGCATGGTGCGCCATCAGAGCCCCAGATGGCCCGCGTCGAGCGCCTCGCCGAGGCGGTCGACGGCGGCGGCCAGCTTCTCGTCGATGATGGGCAGCGTCTCCGTCCAGTCACCGACGTGGCGCAGCTCCGCCTTGCCGTCCGAGATGCCGCGCAGCACCACCAGCGGCACCGCGAAGCGCATGCAGGCGCGCAGGCAGGCGTAGCTCTCCATGTCCACCATGTCGGCGGCGATGGCGTCGTAGGCCGCCCCCGAGACGACATTGGCCCCGGTCGAGAGCGAGGCCTCGCGGATGCCGGAAATGCGCAGCGGCAGCGGCACGGTCGCCGGCAGGTCGAGGAAGGGCGTGGTGCCCCGGGCGAAGCCCAGCGGTGAGGCGTCCATGTCACGGTAGGTGACGGAGGTCGCCTGGTAGACCTCGGTCTGCTCGAGGAGCCGGCTGCCGGCCGAGCCCAGCGACACCACCAGGTGCGGCAGCCGCCGGTCCCGGGCGAGGGTGGAAAGCGCCGCCGTGAGCTCGACGGCCGCCTCCACGGGGCCGACGCCGGTCATGAAGGGCGAGAAGCGCGCCTCGAGATGGGGGCCGTACTCGGCCTCGGCCGCCATCACGAAGAGGATGTCGCGGCCGCCCAGGGTCGTCGGCCTGGCCGTGCCTTTCTGCATGGGCGCGGCTACTTGAAGCGGTCTCGGGCCTTCTCGAAGGCATCGCTGAAGGACTTCCAGGCGCGCTCCGCGCCATCGCGCAGGTCGTCCCAGGCGTCGTCGCCGGCCTCGCGCATCTCCTTGAGCTTCTCGCGCACCTCGTCGCGCTTTGCCTCCAGGCGCTCGGCCTCCCTCTCCCGCTCGATGCGGGCATCGGCCTCGGCGCCGCGGGCCCTGGCCCTGAGCTTGTCGATCTCGGCCTGCCACTCGTCCAGCTTGGCCTGCAGCTTCTGCTCGTAGGCGTCCCGGTTGCTCATGGGTCCTTCTCCTCGTTGTCGACGGTCTGGATGACCTCGAATCCCTCGAAGCTCGGCGGGCCCAGGTAGAGCCCCTCGCGCTTGCTCTGGCCGGCGCTGGCGTGGGCCTTGCGGAACGCCTCGGAATGGGTCCAGGCCTCGAAGTCCTCACGCGAGCGCCACACGGTATGGGAAGCATAGAGCACATGGTCCTCCCGTTCCGTTCCGCGCAGCATATGGAAGGCCTCGAAGCCGGGCAGCCCCTGCAGGTGGGTCTCCCGCTCCAGCCAGATTTGCTCGAACTCTTCCGTGCGCTCGGGGTTGACCCGGAATCGGTTCATGGCGATGTACACGGGCATCTCCTGTTGAGGGGGCAAGGACCCTCGACGATGACAGCTCGCCCCCGGCGCGACAAGCCGCGGCCCGGCCTCAGGCATGGGGGCAGGTGGTCATGGCGGCGCCCCGGTGTTGCCGGCGTGAGATTACCGTGTGTGACAGTGCGACGGTTGTTCCTATCGCCATGCTGCTCCACGCTGGGGGAGTGCCGACACGCCATCGCGCACCCAGGGGCGGCGACCGGGCGCCGGAAGCGGTCCACCACTTCGTGGCAGTCACGCGGAGGACGCATGATGAGGCTTTCCAGCACGGGGTTCGCGGTCCTGGGGGCCGCGCTGATCGCGATCAGCTACGGGCTCGCCCGCTTCGCCTTCGGGCTCTTCGTGCCCCCGATCCGCGAGGAGCTGGGCCTCTCCTCCTACGTGATCGGCATCATCGGCTCGCTGCCACTGATCAGCTTCCTGCTGGCCACTGCGGTCGCGCCGCTCGTCACCCGCTACCTCGGGGCCCGCTACACGGCGGTGCTCTCCGGGGGCTTCGGCGTCGCCGGGCTTTCGCTGATCAGCCGGGCCACCGGTCCGCTGATGCTGGGCGCCGGGGTGTTCGCCTGCGGGATCTGCACCGGGCTGATGATGCCCGCGCTCACCGCGGCCATGCAGGCCGTCGTCAAACGCTCGCTGCACGGCCGCGTCAGCTCGGTGATGAATGCGGGCACCAGCATCGGCGTGATCGTGGCCGTGCCCACGGTGCTGTTCCTGGTCGGCGCCTGGCGCCTCGCCTACCTCTCCTTTGCCATCTTCGCCGGCCTCGGGGTGATCGCCGCCTGGCTCTTCCTGCCCTCGGTCTCGCGGATCGTGCCGTCGAATGCGGCGGACCCGCCGCCTCTCAACGAGCTTCCCTGGTCGCGCCTGATCCGGCTCACGCTGTTCGCCTTCCTGATGGGCTTCGTCTCCGCCGCCTACTGGATCTTCGCGCCCGACCTGATCGTGACCCTCGGCGGCCTGCCCACCAGCGCCACCGCCTGGCTGTGGCTCGCGGTGGGCGTCGCCGGTCTCGGCGGGGCGGTGGTGGCCGACCTGGCCGATCGCAACAACCCGCCCATCACCCAGGCGCTGATGCTGATGATGCTCTCGGCGAGCCTCGCCCTGCTCGCGGCCAGCCCCGACCAGCCGCTGCTGACGGCCTTCTCGGCGCTGGTCTTCGGCCTGGCCTACATGAGCCTGACGGGGCTATACCTGATGACCGGCATCCGCCTGCTGCCCGGTCGCCTCTCCGTGGGGCCGGTGCTGCCCTTCATGGCGGTATCGCTTGGACAGGCGACCGGCTCGCCGGTGGTCGGCCGCCTGGTGGAGGGCTTCGGCTATGCCGATGCGTTCGCCATGTTCGCCGCGCTCGGCATCCTGGTGGCCATCCTCTCGCCCTTCTACCCGGGCGCCATCGCCCAGGCGGAGGAAGAAGAGGCCGCCGAGGAGGAGAGCGGCCTCCAAGCGGCCTACGACAGCCAGCTCCTGGACGAGGAGGGCGAGCCCCTGGAGGACCCCCTCGAAGAGGAAGAAGAGCAGGCCGCCGCCAGCTCGTGAGCGGCGCCTTGCCGGTCACGCCGTGGCCGGCAAGGCTTTGGTCGTAGGAGATCTGCCGTCGGCGGCGGCTGCCAGGACTGTTACGCTACGTAAAAAGCATATTAGAAAAGACACACAGGGAACGATCATGGACGATGCCACCGAGCCGCGCATCACGCTGCACCCGCACTCCCGCCGGGTGCGGGTCGTCATCGACGGCACCGTCCTGGCCGACTCCACCTGCGCCATCGAGCTGCGCGAACGCGGCTACCCGCCGCGGCAGTACCTCCCCCGCGACGACGTGCGCATGGACCTGCTGACCCTCTCCGAGACCGTGACCCATTGCCCCTTCAAGGGCGACGCCGTGTATTTCTCGTTTGGTGAGCACCAAGATGTGGCGTGGAGTTATGAGAAGCCGAAGGAAGGGATGGAAGATATTGCGCTTAATATGGTGTTTTTTTGATAATTTTTTAGAGGGCGGTTCCGTGCTTGTTATATGTTGAGAAATTTAGTGAGGTGCGAGTGGCTATAAAATGGAAATCGGGTGCTAGGCTGAATCCGCAGGTGGTTCTTGATAGGATTGAAAGCTCAAAGTCGGTGTCGAGAGATGGCAGAGTTTCTTATTCGGCTTTTGATTACCATGAGGCTTTTGCAGCAGTCTTTTCACTCCTTGATATACCCAAGGCAGTATCAAAGGAGCTTGATGTCGACGAGTTGGTTTCTAATGGGTTGGCGAGCGCTGCCAGGGCGGGAATTATTACTAAAGATAGCGCGATCTTCCACCTGAATGCAGTGGCTAATAACATGCTTTCAGTCAGAGAGAGCTCTTACCACCTTCTTACATCATTATCCATTAACGGTAGCTTACCGTTTCGTCGAATAGAGTATGGAGGAGAGAGAATAAGAGTCATTGATGGCGATTACCCTAAAAAATATAGTTCAAGGAATCGTGCTGTTGAGGGAAAGTTGTTAGATTTGTCGTTAGTTCATGACGGCTATTCAAAAATAATAGTGTCTTCTAAGTCCAAGTCTATCCATGGTGCTGCATCTAAGGCTCTAGATTCTCTAGATTCAGTTAGGGCGCTGATATCTTTATTTTCGAATTCAAGCATGGAGCTCATGGGGAGTTCTACTTCGCCAATAAATAAAGTTCGAAATGGTCAGGTGCATACCCTTCATGCTGATAGCGGGCAGTTAGCAACCTCTATGATTTGGTACGAACCAAATTTCGTGGAAGCTGAGGTGTATAACCATAAAGCGCCGGAAATACTGCATAAAAACTTCAAATGGAGTGTTGATAAGATTGGCCGTTGCAAATATAGGGATGTGCTAGAAGATGCACTTTTAAAGTATGTTAGAGCTTTGGATGAAAAGGATCATAACTCTGCGGCAGTTCGGCTGTGGGGTGCACTTGAGACTCTGGCTTCACCTGGCGAGGCTCGGTACGAAAATATAACGAAAAGATGCTCTTTTTTATTTGAAGAGGCTGAATATCATCGCCAAATACTGGAGCATTTAAAGGGGTTCAGGAATCGAAGCGTTCACTCCGGATATCAGAGTGATATGGCGAAAACTTTTTGCTATCAGATGCAGTTCTATTTCCGCCAGGTATTTATTTTTCATCTTCATGGTGTTGGTGAGTTTTCCTCTCTGGATGAGTTAAATGAGTTCTTGGATCTTCCAGTAGAGGCCTCTAGGCTTTTAAGCCGTAAAAAACTTTTGGATAAGGCTATGAGGTTCAGGAAGTTGAATTTCTAAAGTTATAGCGGGGGTGCTGGATTTGTAGTTGATAGTTTAAAGTTTGTCGAAGGTCGTTTGTTTAAAAACATAAATTTACATTTTTTACACTTCCCCTCAGTCCGTCTCATAAGTCTTCTCTCCAGCGCACCCAGCCACTGGCTTTGCTCGTTTTACTGCAGTGGGTTAGTGGCGGGCGATTATGATGCCGGTTTGGGCGATCCCGAACCAGGGTTGGGTTGAAGTCTCCGGGAGCAGCCTTTTCCATCAAACCTTGTCTTCCACCTCTTTACTTATCACTACTCGATTCCTGCCGCCGTGCTTGCCGGCGTACAGGGCCTGGTCGGCCTGGTGGATCAGGGCGTCCAGGTCGGTTGCCTCGTCGAGAACCCCGGCGATGCCGATGGTCACGGTCAGGCGGTGGTCGGGTATGGCCTCCATCACCGTCAGCTCGCTGACCTTCTGCTGCAGGCGTTCGGCCACCATCTGGGCGTCCTTCGGGTGGGTATCCGGCAGGGCGACGATGAACTCCTCGCCGCCGAAGCGCCCGATCACATCCTGGGGCCGGAGTGAGTTTTTGCAGGTCTCCGCGATCGCCTGGAGCACCGAGTCGCCCTGGCCGTGCCCCCAGGTGTCGTTGATGGCCTTGAAGTGATCCACGTCGATCATGAACAGGCTGAACGGTGACCCGTCGAATTTCGCGCGCTGCAGCAGCTCCCGGGCCCGCTCCATGAAGTGGCCGCGAGAGTCCAGGCCGGTCAACACAT
Organism: Halomonas sp. 3H; assembly: GCF_024206005.1. Classification (NCBI taxonomy): domain Bacteria; kingdom Pseudomonadati; phylum Pseudomonadota; class Gammaproteobacteria; order Oceanospirillales; family Halomonadaceae; genus Halomonas; species Halomonas sp. 3H. Next base: position 3,245,986 of record NZ_CP100360.1, on the reverse strand, counting down.
CCCGCTCGGCGACCTTTCTCAGCTGGGCCTCCAGCGACTTGCGGTGAGCGATCTCCTCGACCAGCTGGCGATTCTGCACCCGCTCCTCCTCCAGCAGCGCGAACTGCCTGCGCTGCAGCGTTTCCAGGCGCAGCAGGGCGAAGAACCCCACGGCGTTGGTCATGATCAGCAGCAGCGAGATGCGCAGCACGACCACGGCGGGAGTGTCGGCCACCGTCACCGCCGCGGCCAGGAAGCCCAGGGTCAGGTAGAGGCTGGCGATGGCCACCACGGGCAGCAGGTTGGGGATCAGCAGGTAGAACGCCATGGTAGCCACCACCACCGCGGTGACCTGGGTGGCAAGGCTCTCGGGGCGCAGGGGAACGATCAGGATGATGGCCGTGGCCAGTATCCACAGGGGCAGGGCGTGCAGCCACATCCGGCGGTTGTAGTCACCGACGCGTCCGATCACCAAGGCCAGCGTCAGGCAGGCGACCACCACTACCAGGCGCATGGCGAGCAGCAGCGTGAGCTCGGTGCTCGCGCCGATGTAGTGGTAGTCGGAGATGGCGAACATGCCGAAGATCAGGGCCGCCACGATCAGCGTCACGCAGGATTCGCGTCGAACCCGAGGGGCGACCTCCCGGCGATACATCGCTTCCCTGCCGGGGTCGCGAAACTGGCCGGTCAGCCGGTTCAGCCGGTCTCTTGTGATGGGTGACGACAAAGGCCGACTCTCCCGGTCCTGTGGTGATCGAAGGGGTGATCGAAGGGGTGATCGAAGGGGTGATCGAGGCGGCGTCGCGGTGCTGCCGGCCCGGTGCACTATAAGCGCATCAAGGTGGCGGGAAAACCGGCGGATTCCACGGCTCACCCCGTTCCCAGTCCGCTTACCCGCATCACGCGCCGCTCCACCGCGTCCAGCAGCTGGCCGCGCCCGGTCTCGACCAGGGTGAGCCAGTGGCGGGCGCGGGTGATGCCGGTATAGACCAGCTCCCGGGTGAGGATCGGGTTGGGGGCGTCGGGGAGCAGCAGGGCGGTGTGGGTGAACTCCGAGCCCTGGGACTTGTGCACCGTCATGGCGAAGACCGTCTCCACCGCCTGCAGGCGGCTGGGCAGCACCCACTTGATACGCCCGCTGCCGTCTCCGGCGGGGAAGGCGACGCGCAGCGCGGGGCCGCGATGATCGGCGCCCTCGTCCGAGTGGCGGGGCAGCGCCAGGGTGATGCCGATATCGCCATTCATCAGCCCCAGGCCGTAGTCGTTGCGGGTGACCAGCACCGGGCGGCCGGGATACCAGAGCCGGCGGCCGTCGCCGCTGTCGATCAGGCCCTCCTTCTCCAGCGCGGCGCGGATGCGCTCGTTCAGCCCCTCCACGCCCCAGGGGCCGCGGCGCAGGGCGCAGAGCAGCTGGAACTGGCCGTGGGCGGCCAGCACCTGTCGGGCCCAGTCGTCCAGGGCCTCGCGGTCGATCTCGCCATTCGCATCCGCCTGTGGCGCGGCGGTTTTCATCACTTCCAGGTTCTGCATTACCTCTAAATAGTGGCGATAGCCCACCGGCGGCGGCAGCGTCCTGCCGTTCACCATGCGGCCCTCGCCGGCGCTCTTTCCTCGATCAGGGAAGCCCGCGGCGTGGCCCGAGACCACCAGCCGCTCCAGGCCGAGGTCGCCGTCCGTCTCCAGCTTGAGGTGCGAGAGGTCGGCGTAGCCGTGACCGAGCACCTCGCGGATGGCGGCACGCTTCTCGCGGCCCGGGGCGTCGCGGTTCACCGCCCCGGCGAGCCTGCCGATGCCGCTGGCCGCATCGAAGCGGTGGCTGACCCTGAGCATGGCGATGGCCTGGTCCAGCGGGGTGGCCGCGGGGTCGATCATCTCGGTGGGCAGCGCCTGGCCGGTGGCCGCGGCGAGCCAGTCGGCGGTCTCGTGCGTGTAGTGGCCGCCCTCGGCCCGGGCGCAGAGGTCGCCCAGCACCGAGCCCGCCTCCACGGAGGCGAGCTGGTCCTTGTCGCCCAGCAGCACCAGGCGGGCCCGGGGCGGCAGAGCGTCGAGCAGGGCGGCCATCATCTCCACGTCGACCATGGAGGCCTCGTCCACCACCAGCACGTCCAGCGGCAGCGGGTGGCGGGCGTTATGGCGGAAGTGGCGGGTATCGGGGCGCGAGCCCAGCAGCCGGTGCAGGGTGGTGACCTCGGTGGGTATTGCTCGACGAAGGTGGTCTACCGCTTTATCGCCCAATAAATTGGGCTCCCACAATGGGTTGCTGCCCTCAGGCTTCTCGGGGGCAGCCAGCAGTGGGGCCAGACCCTCCAGCTGAAGCGAGCTGACCTGCCCGGCGATGGATTCGTTGAGGCGCGCGGCGGCCTTGCCGGTGGGGGCGGCGAGACGGATGCGCAGCGGGCGCTGCCCTGCGCCGAGGGCCAGGGTCTGCAGCAGGGCGAGCAGCTTGACCACGGTGGTGGTCTTGCCGGTGCCGGGGCCGCCGGTGATCACCGCAAAGGGGGAGCGGGCAGCCAGGGCGCAGGCGGCCTTCTGCCAGTCCAGGGTGGTGCTGGGGGGGAAGAGGGCGTCGAGAGCCGGGGAGAGGGCTTCGAGGTTTATGGCCTGATCCGGGCGCCTGTCGGCGCCATCGCGCGGCGGAGCCGTGCTCCTACAGGCGTCGTCGCCTTTGCCCAGTCTCGTCGCAATGTGGTGGCGTATTTCCCGCTCGTGGTGCCAGTAGCGGCGCAGGTAGAGGCGGGTGGCGTCGAGCACCAGCGGGGTGCTGCCGGGGCCGTGGCCGACGATCAGCGGGTGATCGAGGTTGGCCTGCCAGTCGGCGAGAGTGAGCTCACCCAGCAGGGCGCTGGGCAGCGGGGGCGGGTCCTCCAGGCTGTCGCCCTCCGGCGGCAGCGAGAGCGCGAGGTCCGGCTCGGCGAGGGTGCGCTCCAGGTCCAGGCAGACGTGGCCGCGGCCGAGCTGGTGGCTGGCCAGCGCCGCGGCTAGCAGCAGCGGGGCGGGGGCGTCGGGCACCTCCCGGGCCAGGAAGGCGGCGAAGGCGCGGTCCAGGGCGCGCAGCCAGCCGCGGGCCACCCAGCGATCGAGCAGGGCGAAGAGCGCTGCGGTGTCCCGTAGAGCCTCGGCGGCGCCGGCCTCGTTGGGGGTGGTCTCGGCGGTGGGTGAGGGGTCACTCATGCTGTTGTCTCCAGCGCTCATGGCTGCTCCTCCGGGGAGGCATCGGCATTGCGAAACAGGGCGTCGAGCGCCTCGATCAGCTCGCGGGGCGGGCGCTCGCGGTGCACGCCGCGGGAGGGGGCGTGCTGGCCGCGCAGGAAGACGTAGAGCGCGCCGCCCAGGTGGCGGTCGATGTCGTAGCCGGGCAGCCGCGCCTTCAGCAGGCGGTGCAGGGCCAGCAGGTAGAGGCAGTACTGCAGGTCGTAGCGCTTCTCGCGCACCGCCTCCGCCATGGCCGCCTCGCTGTAGGCCTCATCGTCACGGCCCAGGTGGTTGGACTTCCAGTCCAGCACGTAGAAGCGCCCCTCGTGCTCCACCACCAGGTCGATGAAGCCCTTGAGCATGCCGTTGAGCCGGTCGCGCTCGAGCGCCGGGCGGGAAGTGCCACCCAGTGTGTGAGCGCTCACAAGGGCGTCCAGGCGGGTGGTGTCGACCTTGTGGGCAGAAAACCAGAACTCCAGCTCCACCTGATAGTGGGCGCTCTCCAACCGGTCCAGGCGCAGCGGCGAAACCGGCCCCTCGGGGGCGTTCGGCACCGGCAGCTCGCAGGCCAGCAGCCCACGCAGCCAGGCCTGCAGCGCCGGGATGCGCTCGCGCCAGCCGCGCAGGTTGGCGCGCCGCGCCAGGGTGTCGTTCAGGCGCTCGGGCTCCGCGGCCAGCCGGGCGAAGCCCTCGGCGCCGGCCCACTCCAGCAGGCCGTGCAGGAAGGTGCCAGCCGCCGGGCCGCGGGGGAAGCGGTGAAGCGAGGCATCACTCACCGGCAGCGGCACGCTGGCCGGGTCGCTGGGCTCGTCGCGCATCTCCCGGGCGGTGGCCTCCAGAGCCGTCTCGGGTTCTTCCAGAAGAGGGGGTTCTTCCAGAAGAACGGGCGCTTCCTCCCTGCCGCCGATTCGCTCGCCGCCAATTCTCTCAGCACCCGGGCGCAGCGCCGAGTAGCTGGCGATCCACCAGTGCTCCCGGGCGCGGCGGGCCGGGGTGAGTGCCTCGCTCAGCGCCTCGCCGTTCGCCTCCATGGGCACCATGAGGTCGCTGGGTTCCGGCGCCGGCTCGACCCGGAGCTCCGTCTCCGCCACGCCCTGGGCGAGGGGGAAGAGGGCCTCGAGCAGGCCGTCCGTCGAGGGCGACGAGAGCGGTGCCCCGGCGGTGAGCACCTGGCCGATGGCGCTGCGCTCGAACCCCTTGAGCGGCGCGATGCCCAGCCAGGTGGCGTGGCGGGCGCGGGTCAGGGCCACGTAGAGCTTGCGCAGGTCCTCGCCCAGGCGCTCGTCGTCGGCGCGGGCCAGCACGGTCGCGTCGGGCTCCAGCGAGAGGTGGCGGCGGCCCGCCTCGTCGTGCCAGGTGAGCGGCAGGTCGGTGTCCTTCTTCTCGCGGAAGGCGCAGATGAAGGGCAGGAAGACCAGCGGATACTCCAGCCCCTTGGACTTGTGGATGGTGATCACCTGTACCAGATCGGCATCGCTCTCCAGGCGCAGGCGGTGGGTGTCGGCCTGCTGGGGCGGGTGGGCCCGGGCCTCGCTCAGGTGGCGCAGCAGGGCGTGCTCGCCGTCGAGCTCGGCGCTGGCCTCCTGCAAGAGCTCGCCCAGGTGCAGCAGGTCGGTAAGGTTCCTTTCTCCGCTGGCGCTCCTTAGCAGCCGGGTTGGCACGGCGAAGTCGGCCAGCAGCCGGTGCAGCATGGGCAGCACGCCCTGGCGCTGCCACTGCCGGTGGTAGCCGCGGAACTGCAGCACGCGCTCCTCCCAGGCCAGCTCGTCGTGCTGCAGGGCATCGAGGTCGTGATTGCCCATGCCCAGGCTGGGCATGGCCAGCGCGGCGTGCAGGCGCCGCTCGCTGTCGGGCTCGGTGCAGGCGGCCAGCCACACTTCCAGCTCCAGGGCCGCGGGGGTCTCGAACACCCCCTCCTTGTCGGAGAGGTAGACGCTCTTGATGCCGCGGTCGAGCAGCGCGCCGCGGATCGCCTTCGCCTCGTTACCGTTGTTGACCAGCACGGCGAGATCCGATGGCTTGAGGGGGCGGAAGGGCTCGTCCGGTCCACCGAAGCCGGTGCGCCCGGCCTGGCCCTCGCGCAGGAGAGTGGCCATCTCGGTGGCGCAGCGCGCGGCCATCTCCTTGAAGTAGGCGCCCTTGGTCATTCCGTTGCTGGGCCCCTCGGCCTGTTCGCCCGCTAGATGCCCGCCCTTCAAATGCCAAAGCGTCATGGCCGGCAGCGGCTCGCCGTCGCGGGTCAGGGCGTCCTTGCGGCCCTTCGCCGCCACGGGCAGGAAGGGCACCGGGTTGTCGCCCTGGGGGGAGCGGAACAGGAAGGCGCCGCGGCCGGCGGGGTGGGCCTCGGCGAAGCGGAAGACGCGGTTGACCGCCTCCACCATGGCGGTGGAGGAGCGGAAGTTGGTGCCGAGCGTGACGTGGCGCCCGGCGGTGTCGCGCCGCGCCTGCAGGTAGGTGTGGATATCCGCGCCGCGGAAGGCGTAGATCGCCTGCTTGGGGTCGCCGATCAGCAGGACGGCCCCGGGGTTGTCGGGGTCGGGGGCCTCGGCCAGACGGTAGACGTGGTCGAAGAGCCGGTACTGCACCGGGTCGGTGTCCTGGAACTCGTCCACCAGGGCCACCGGGAACTGGCGGCGCACGTGCTCGGCCAGCGCCCCGCCGGCGGGGCCGGCGAAGGCGCGGTCGAGGCGCTCGAGCAGGTCGTCGGGGCCGAGCTCGGCGCGGCGCTGCTGCATGCGCTCGCGGCGCTCCGCCATCCAGCGCACGGCGTGGGCCAGCAGGTCGGCATGGGCGCTGGGCAGGGCCTCGAGTTGCTCGGGCAGCGCGGCCAGGGCGTGCAGGGCGGGGTGGTCCAGGGGCTCGCCTTGTTTCCAGATCTCGGCGATCCCCTCCGGCGTCAGGCGCTTCCAGGCGGCGTCGGTGAGCGCGGGGGTGGCGAGCTCGGGATCAAGGGCCCAGTCGCGCAGCTTCGCCAGCCAGTCGACGCGGCTCCTGCTGTTGAGCTTGCGCTGGTCGAAGGCCTTGGCGGCGGCGGCGCTCTCCAGTTGTTCGGCGAGCTCGTCGAGCCAGGCGGGCCAGGGCGCCTTGAGTTCGGCTAGCACCCGGGTGCGCTCGGCCTGCAGGGTGGCCAGCGCCCCGGCGGGGGGCGGGGCGTCGGGCAGCAGCTCGGCGTCGCCCTGCAGCCGGCGGACGTCCTCGGCCAGGGCGTCCGGGGTCTCCCAGTAGCGGGTGACCACCGCCAGGGCCTCGGCGTCCAGGGCGTAGTAGAAGCTGCGCCAGTAGTCCCGGGCGACCTCCAGCTCCAGCTCCGACTGGTCGAGGTTCATCTCGAGCGAGAAGAGGCTGCCGCTCTCGAAGGCGTGCTCGCGCAGCATGCGGTGGCACCAGGAGTGGATGGTGGAGACCGCGGCCTCGTCCATCCACTCGGCGGCCAGCTGCAGGCGGCGGGCGCAGGCGGGCCAGCGCTCGCGGGGGTAGCTGTCGCGCAGGGCGAGCAGGGGGTCGCCGCCCGGCGGATCGCCGCCCGACTTGTCCACCGCCTCCAAGTTATCCACCGGCGGTTCGTCGAAGAGATCCCCTGTCATGGACGAGGCTTTCCCCGGCGCTTCGTCTTCCGTGTTGGCCGCATCCTGAAACGCCTCGGCGGCCTCCACCAGCCGGGCGCGGATGCGGTCGCGCAGCTCCCGGGTGGCGGCGTTGGTGAAGGTCACCACCAGGATCTCCGGCGGGGTGAGGGCGCGGGGGAAGCTCTCGGCGTCGGCCTCGTCCCGGGGGCCCAGCACCAGGCGCACGTAGAGCAGGGCGATGGTGAAGGTCTTGCCGGTGCCGGCGCTGGCCTCGATCAGCCGGCTGCCGGTGAGCGGCAGGCGGATAGGGTCCAGGGTAGGGGGCGTCTTCTGCTCCTGAATGCTCATGCCTGGCCTCCCTTGCCCTTGCCGTCACTTCCGCTGCTTTTCTTTTCCTTCGGTTTCTTCACCGCCCGGAGCAGCGGGGTGTAGAGCCGCTCGGCGAGCTCGGCGAAACCGCCGCCCTCCGGCGACTGGAGCAGCGCATCCAGCTCCGGCCACTGGCGCAGCAGGTAGGGATCGCGGCCGCGCTCGCCATGGTCGTTGTTGAAGCCGCTGCCGTAGAAGACGGTGCTGGCGGCCTTCCAGGCCTTGTCGTCCTCTTCGCTTGCCGTGCCGGCGAGGCAGCGGGCCATGGCCGCAGGGCTTCCGCCCTTCTCCAGCCAGGCGAAGGCGGTGTCTCGGGCCAGGGGCAGGGGGGTGGCCATGCCGTGCTGCCAGGCCGCGGCGATATCGGCCAGCCGTGCGCGGGCCTCCTCGGCGGGCAGCGGGGCCAGGGTGCCGCCGCCGGCGCGGGAGAGCAGCCGGGTGGTCATGGGGCCCTCCAGCTGGCCGGCCAGGTGGGCCACCCAGGGGCCCAACCAGTGCTTCCAGTGGTACTTGCCCTTGTTGACCAGGCTGCTGGTGGTGAGCAGCACCCGGCAGCGCTCCATGGCGTCGTTGACGCGCAGCTCGCCCAGCCAGTCCTCCAGGGCCAGCCCGCCGCCGGCTGTCTCATCGGCCCCTTCGCCCAGCGCCTCGCGAAGGTTCAGTGAGACGGTGAGGGGCTCCTCCATGGCGTGGGGCCACTCGGCGAGCACCTGGCGGTAGTCGGCGAAGAGGGTGTCCATGGGCTCGACGAGGCTGTCGCGCATGCGCTCGGCGAAGCCGCCCATGGCCAGGCGCCCCTGGCGCTCGAGGCGCTCCAGGGTGGCCAGCATGGCGGGCTCATGCGGCTCGCCGGCCTCCACCGCCGCGCGGCTCGCCTCGATCAGCGCATGCTGCAGCTGCCAGTGGTCGAGGCCGCCGAGGGTGAAGGGCTCGTGGTCGAGGCGCTCCATGGCCTCCGTTGCGAGAAAGACCTTGAGCCGGGTGGTGGTGAAGGCCTGCACCGGCGCCTTGAGGAAGTTGCCCAGCTGGGCCAGGGTCAGCGGGGCCTCCTGGCGGAAGGGGACAAGCGGCACCGGCTCGGCCGGCGCGCTCTCGGCGCCGGGCAGGTGCAGCTCGCGCCACTCGTGGGCATAGGTACTCAGCGGAGAGCCTTCCTTGAAATACGCGATGCTGAAGGGCTGCAGCGGGTGCTCGGTGGTCAGGGCCGCCAGCAGCGCCTTGCCGCCGTCGTCGTCCTGCCCGGGTGACGCGCTGGATGACAGCCGCCAGCCCCGGGCCAGGTGGTCGCGCAGCTGGCCGAGCAGCACCGAGGGGGGCTGCTCGCTGTTGTCGACGATGCTGCGCCCCACCCAGCTGATGCTCAGCCGGTCGCGGGCCGAGAGCAGCGCCTCGAGGAAGAGGTAGCGGTCATCCTCGCGGCGGGAGCGGTCGCCGGGGCGGTAGTCCTGGGCCATCAGGTCGATGTCCAGCGGGCGCTGCACTCGCGGGTAGTCGGCGTCGTTCATGCCCAGCAGGCAGACGTGGCGGAAGGGGATGGCGCGCATCGGCATCAGGGTGGCGATGTTCACCGCCCCGGCCAGGAAGCGCTGGGAGAGGCTCGCCTCGTCCACCTGGGCGAGCCAGTGGTCGCGTACCACCGAGAGCGGCAGCGGCTCGGTGAGCCCGGCTTCCTCGGCGCTCTCCTGCCAGGCGTCCAACGCCTGCTCGAGCCGGGTCAGCGCCATCAGGTCCTGGTCGGAGTCGGCCAGGAAACAGGCCGCCAGCAGCTCGCGCAGGCGCTCGCCCCAGCCCGCCACGTCGCAGGGCTCGGCGAGCGTCTGCCACTGGGCCTCCAGGGTGTCGATCAGGCTGACCAGCGGGCCGGCCAGCGCCGCCTCCAGCCCGCCGATGTCGTCATAGGGCTCCACCCCCAGCCAGGGGCCGTCGGCGGCGTCGCCTACCGCATAGCCCAGCAGCAGCCGGCGCAGGCCGAAGACCCAGGTGTTGGCGGTGAGCCCTTCCGGCAGGTCGAGGCTCTGGCGCTGGCGGGCGTCGAGCCCCCAGCGGATGCCGGCGCCCTCGATCCAGCGGCGCAGGGTGGGCAGGCCGCCCTCGGGGATGCCGAAGCGTGCGCGGATGGCCGGCACCTCCAGCAGGTCGAGCAGATCGCTTACCGAGAGGCGCAGCTCCGGCAGGCGCAGCAGCGACTCCAGCGCGATCAGCAGCGGCAGGCGGTGGCGGCTGGCCTGGTCGGAGAGGGTGAAGGGGATATAGCGCGGGTCGTCGGCATCGAGGCGCCCGAAAACCGCCTGCACCGCGGCGGCGTACTGGTCCACGTCGGGCACCATCACCAGGATGTCGCGGGGCCGGAGGGTCGGGTCCTCGCTGAAGGCGGCCAGCAGCTGGTCGTGGAGGATCTCCACCTCGCGCAGGGCGCTGTGGGCCACCTGGAAACGCAGCGAGCGGTCGCGGGCCGGGTCCACGGCGGGCCAGCGCTCCCGGCTCTCGGCCAGGGGGCGCAGCTCGAGGATATCGTCCTGGAGCTGGCGCAGCAGGCTCGCCTCCTGCCCCGGCTCTTCCGCGCCGGCCAGCGGCGAGTCGAAGAGGTCGATGCGCAGCTCCTCCCCCTCGAAGAGGCCGCGGTAGGCCTGCTGCTCGTCGAACTCGTCCAGCAGGCGCAGGTAGTCGCGGCCCTGCTTGCCCCAGGCGGCCAGCAGCGGCTGGGCGTGGAGGTGCAGCTCGGTCTCGGCGAGGTCCGCCGGCATGCCGGGGCGCCGCCGCTGGCGCTTCCTCTCGGCGCGTAGCAGGTCCTTGTGCTCGATGATGTCCGCCCAGTAGTGGCGGCAGGGGTTGTGCACGCAGAGCAGCACCTGGCTGACCCGCGCCATGGCGGCCAGCGCCTCCAGGGTCTGGGCGGGCAGCGAGGAGATGCCGAAGACGATCACCCGGCGCGGCAGGCCGGGCGGGCGCTCGCCCAGCTCCCGGCAGGCCGCGAGGAAGCGCTCGTGGACCGCCGCGCGGCTGGAGGCCAGCCCCGCCTCGCCATGGGCACGGGCGATGTCGTCGCGCAGCGCCCGCCACAGCTCCGCCTGCCAGCGCTGCTCCTCGGCCAGCGGCCGGGCCTCGCCCCGGGCGGTGATCAGCACGTCCTCGCCCGCCGCCCAGGCGGTGAGCCAGTCGGCGCGGTAGACCTGGTACTGGTCGAAGAGATCGGCCAGGCGCTCGGCCAGCTGGTGGCGCTTGCGCAGGTCGTCGTCGCCCTCCAGGAAGCGCGCCAGGGGGGCAAAAACGGGGGCGTCCAGCAGGGCGGGCAACAGGCGCATCAGCCGCCACACCAGCCGCGGCTTGTCGAAGGGGGAGACCGGTGGCACCTGCTCTTCCCCGAGCACGGACCGGTAGGCCTGCCACAGGAAGCGCGCCGGCAGGGTGACGTCGAGGGCCGCGGCGATGCCGGCGCCGCCCCGGGACTCGTCGGCGGCCAGGGCGAGCTTGAGCCACTGGCTGATGCCGTTGCTCTGCACCAGGATCGTCTCGTTCTCCAGCGGCCCGAGCGGATGGCGGCGCATCCACTCCACCGCCAGGCCGCGCAGGGCCTCCAGGCGGTTGCCGTGGATCACCATGAAGCCGGGTTCGAGCTCGGGGCCATGGAGGGTAGAGAGAGGCATGGCGCGGTTCCTTCGCTGGGTGCCGAGGGCTATGACAGGCCTCTCATGGTGCCACAGCGCGGTGCCGGATGGGCTACCATCGGGGGATCGCGATTCTCACGGAGCCCCTGTCATGAGCGACTACCTGCTCGAAGAACACCCCCTGAGCCCGGGCAAGATCTACCGCCTGCTGTCGGGCAGCATCTGCCCGCGCCCCATCGCCTGGGTCTCGACCCTGGACGCCGCGGGCAACGCCAACCTGGCGCCTTTCTCGTTCTTCAACGTGGTGAGCGTCAACCCGCCGGTGCTGGGCTTCTCGCCGCTGCTCGACGGCGACGGCAACCCCAAGGACACCATCCGCAACCTCGGCGAGGTGGGGGAGTGCGTGGTGCATATCAGCGGCGAGGGGCTGGTGAAGGAGATGAACGCCACCAGCGCGGGGTTGGAGCACGGCGCCGACGAGTTCGTCCACGCCGGGCTGGAGAAGGTGGCGATGGCCGGTGTCTCGGTGCCGCGGGTGGCCGGCGCCCCGGTGGCCTTCGGCTGCCGCCTGCGCGAGATCATCCGCTTCGGCGACCAGCCCCTGGCCGGCAATCTGGTGCTGGCCGAGGTGGTCTCGATCCATGTCGACGACACCCTGTGGGACGGGCGCCACGTCGATGCCGAGGGGCTCAAGCCCATCGGGCGCATGGCGGGCAACGACTACGCCCGCTGCACCGACCTCTTCGAGGTGGAGCGTCCGGCCTCGGGCAGCGCCATGAGCGCTCAGCAGCGCGGCGGCCGTTAAGGCTTGGTGAAGGGAATGAAGTAAGGGGCGCTGGGGTCAAGCCGAAGAGGAGGTCCTATGCCAGGGATGGCATCGGTAGCGTACAGGGAGGTATTCACAGCGCCTCCTCGCAGGCTTGCCGCCAGATCAGCCCCGAGCGGCGGAAGCTATATGCAATAGCCTCGGACCCGTCGGGGCGTTTTGGCTTACTGAGCTTCCGGCGGAACGAGCGCCTCCGGCACCTCGATGCCGATCTCGCGGTAGTAGCGCACCGCCCCGGCGTGCAGCGGGGTGGTGGTGTTCTCCACCGAGATCTCGGCCGTCATGCCCTTGGCCGGGGCGAAGGTCTCGCCCAGGCGCTCGATGTTCTCCCAGTAGGCCCGGGTGAATTCGTAGCCGGCCTCCTCGGAGAGGTCGCTGGTGGCGGCGATGCCGATGTAGGTGCCCAGGGTGGTGGCCGCCGGCATGTCGCGGTAGGTGCCCTCGGGGATCTCGGTGCGCGACAGGAAGGGCAGCGCCTCGGTAGCGGTGGCCACCTGCTCGTCGGTCATCGACAGCACCCGCAGCGGGCGCGAGGAGTGCACCTCGGTGAAGGCCGGGATCGGCGGGATGCCGTTGTAGCTGAAACCGACGATGCGGCCGTCCACCACGGCGTCGGCGGCGTCCGACATGCTCATGCGCTGGAAGTCCGGCGAGATGCCCAGGGCGGTGAAGACCAGGTCGGTGATGTACTCGCCGCCGCCGCCGATGCTGCTGGGGTTGAAGCGGGCTCCCTCCAGGTCCTCGAAGGTCTCGATGCCGCTGTCCTGGCGCACCGCCCAGTGCATGGTGGAGGGCGCGACCCACAGCACCATGCGCATCTGCTCGATGGCGTCGTTCTCGTAGCGCCCCTCGCCGTTGTAGGCCTCATAGGCGCCGGGGGCGTCGATCAGCCCCATGTCGATCTCGCCGCGGCCCAGGCGGATGGCGTTCTCGCGGGAGCCGCCGGTCTCGCGGACCGAGACCTCCAGCGGGGCGTCGCCGCTGACCAGCCGCGAGAGCTCCGAGAAGCCGAAGTACCAGCCGGAGGCGGTCGGGGCGACCCCGATGCTGACGGCCTCGTCGGCGAGCACGGGGGCCGCCAGGCCCGCGGTGAGCACGGCGGCGGCCAGCGGGGTAAGCAGGCGATGGGACATCGATCTCATGGCAGTTCTCCTTGCACGGTTGTTGTTGTCGGCAGCAGGCCGGCCTCATCGGCCGGCCTGCTCCTCTCGCCAGGCGGCGATTACCTCGCGGGCCACCCGCAGCCCGTCGATGGCGGCCGGGAAGCCGCAGTAGGGCACGCACTGCAGCAGCACCTCGCGGATCTCCTCCTCGCTGCAGCCGTTGTTGAGGGCACCGCGCAGGTGCACCTTGAGCTCATGGGGGCGGTTCAGCGCCACCAGCATGCCGATGTTGATCAGGCTGCGGGTGGGGCGCGCCAGGCCCGGGCGGTTCCAGATGTCGTTCCAGCAGTTGCGGGTCACCAGCTCCTGCATGGGCCAGCTGAAGTCATCCACCTGGGAGAGGGCGGCGTCCACGTAGGCGTCGCCGAGCACCTCGCGGCGGGTGGCGAGTCCCCTGGGATCAAGATCGTCCTGTCGTTTGCTCATGTCACGGCTCCTTCTCGTTCACGGGGCGGCTACTGGGCCAGATCAGTGACGGGCTCGCCGGCGGCGAAGGCCAGCAGGTTGTCGAAGGCGTCACCGAAGTAGAGCTCGTAGCTGTCCTTCTCCACGTAGCCCAGGTGGGGCACGCCGAGGAAGTTGGGCAGTTCCAGCAGCGGGTGGCTGACCACCGGCTCGTCGTCGAAGACGTCCGCGGCGGCCATGCCCGGGCGGCCGGCGCGCAGCGCGGCCTCCAGGGCGCCGGGGGCGAGCAGCGGTGCCCGGGCGGTGTTGACCAGCAGCGCCGTGGGCTTCATGCGCGCCAGGTCCTCGGCGGTGACGATGCCGCGGGTCTCGTCGTTGAGGCGCAGGTGCAGGCTCAGCACGTCGCTGAGTTCGAACAGCTCCGCCTGGCTGGCGGCCACCTCGAGGCCCGCCTCGATGGCCCGCTGGCGGGTGCCCTCGCGGCCCCACACCAGCACCTCCATCTCGAAGGCCCGGGCGTAGCGGGCCATCAGCTGGCCGATCTTGCCGTAGCCGAAGATGCCCAGGGTGCGCCCCTTGAGACCGGTGCCCAGGGTGCGCTGCCAGCGGCCGGCCTTGAGGTTGGCGGCCTCCTCGGGGATATGGCGCATGGCGGCCAGCACCAGGCCCCAGGTGAGCTCGGCGGCGGCGTAGGGCGAGCCGGTGCCGGCCATCACCGTGACGCCTCGCGCCTTGCAGGCGCCCAGGTCGACGTGGGCGGCCCCGCCGCCGGTCTGGCTGATCGCCCTGAGGCGCGGCAGGCGGTCGAGCAGCTCGGCGGTGATCGGCGTGCGCTCGCGGATCAGCACCAGGGCCTCGGCGTCCTGGAAGCGCGCCGCCAGGGTGTCGAGGTCGGTGACGGTGTCGTTGAACACCGTGACCTCGTGGCCCTCCAGCTTGGCGAAGGCGTCCAGGGTGCGCACGCAGTCCTGGTAGTCGTCGGGTATCACGATCCTCATCGTGCAGGCTCCTTGTCGGGGGAGGGGCGCGCCGGGGCACCCACGGCGTCGCGGTGTCTCAGCAGCTGCCAGGCGAACAGGCCGCCGATCAGGGCGATGCCGGCCACGTCGGTGATCGCCTGTCCGCTGATCAGCATCAGGGCCGCGGCCAGCAGCAGGCCGCGCTCCAGCCAGGAGCAGGGCCGCAGGAAGTAGCCGATGGTGGAGGCGGCCAGGGCGATGATGCCGAGCACCCCGGAGCCCACCGCCATGGCGATCTGCAGGGCGGTGCCGTCGCCGAGCAGCGGCGGGTGGTAGATGAACATGAAGGGGATCAGGAAGCCGCCCAGGGAGATCTTGGTGGCGGTCAGCGCGGTGCGGAACCAGTGCGAACCGGCGATGGCGCCGCCGATGTAGGCGGCCAGCGCCACCGGCGGGGTGACCCCGGAGAGGATCGCGAAGTAGAGGATGAACAGGTGGGCCGAGAGGTTCGGCAGGCCGGCCTCGATGAAGGCCCCCGCCACCACCGAGGCGGCCAGCATGTAGGCGGCCACGGTGGGCAGCCCCATGCCGAGGATGATCGCCACCACCATGGCCAGCAGCAGGGTGATCAGCACGTCGCCGCCGCTGACCACGAGGATCACCGAGGAGACCTTGAGGCCGAGGCCGGTGAGGCTGATGACCGAGGCGATGATCGCCACGCTGCCGATGATCACCGCGATCATGGCGGCGGTCATGGCGCCGGCCTCCAGCGCCGCGGGCAGCGATTTGAGGCGGTCGACGAAGCTCCCCGGGCTGCGCCAGGAGAAGAGGTAGAGCGCCATGGCGGTGAAGTAGGCGGCCACGGCCGCGGTGGTCGGGGTGTAGCGCATCACCAGCAGGGTGATCAGCACCGCCAGCGGGATCACCAGGGTCTCGATGTTGAACAGCCCCTCGCGCAGGCTGGGCCGCTCCGACTTGGGGATCGGGTTGAGGCCCAGGCGCTTGGCCTCGAAGTGCACGCTCATCCAGATGGCCAGGTAGAAGAGCAGGGCCGGGATCAGCGCGGCACCGATGATCTCCAGGTAGCTCGTCGAGATGACGTCGGCCATGACGAAGGCCGCGGCGCCCATGATCGGCGGCAGGATCTGCCCGCCGGTGGAGGCGGAGGCCTCGGTGGCGGCGGCGAAGCGCGGGCTGTAGCCGTTCTTCTTCATCATCGGGATGGTGAAGACCCCGGTGGTGGCGACGTTGGCGGCGGTGCTGCCGCTGATGCTGCCGAACATGGCGCTGCACAGGGTGGCGGCCTTGGCCGGCCCGCCCGCCATGCGCCCGGTGGCGGCGTTGGAGAGGCGCATGAAGGTGTCGCCGCCGCCGGTGGTGACCAGCAGGGCGCCGAACATGATGAAGATGACGATCACCGTGGAGGAGGTGCGCATCAGGCTGCCGTAGACGCCGGTGGGGCTCAGGTAGAAGGTGGCCACCAGGTCGTCCCAGCGGAAGCCGCCGTGGCCCCAGACGCCGGGCAGGTGCTGGCCGAAGGCGGCATAGGCCAGAGCGATCAGCACCAGCACCGGGAAGGCCAGGCCGATGGCGCGGCGGCACGACTCGAGCAGCAGCAGGATGGCCGAGATGCCGAAGACGATGTCCAGGGTGGTGGGCATCAGGTAGCCGAGCTGGTAGATGATGCGGTCGAAGTGGATCACGTAGTAGGCACTGACCACCACGCCGAGGACGATCGGCACCAGGTCATACCAGGGAATGCGGTCGGCGTCGCGGCGGCGACAGCTGTAGGCGAGGAAGATCAGCGGCAGCGCGAACAGCAGGTGGATGGCGTTCTGGGTGTTCACCGGACCGGTGACGGCCGTGTAGAGGTGGAACAGCGCCATGGAGACGGCGGCGAGGCGCGTCACCAGGAACCAGAAACCGGTCAGCTGGCGCTTGCCCGAGTCCTCCGAGTACTTCTCGACGACGTTGGGGTTTGCAGGGGTGTCCATCGGATGACTCCCGCACCGCGGCAAGAGGGACAG
Source organism: Halomonas sp. 3H (assembly GCF_024206005.1). Taxonomy (NCBI): domain Bacteria; kingdom Pseudomonadati; phylum Pseudomonadota; class Gammaproteobacteria; order Oceanospirillales; family Halomonadaceae; genus Halomonas; species Halomonas sp. 3H. The sequence goes on along the minus strand of NZ_CP100360.1, from coordinate 3,229,895 downwards.
GGCGGTGCGTCAGGATAAGGGCATCGGGGAACCCCCCGCGGGCGCGGGGCCCGCGGGGAGAGGGGGTTACTGGGCTTCGGGGGGTATCACATCCTCGGGAATCTCGAGGCCCAGGTCGTCACGATAGTAGCGCAGGGCGCCGGCGTGCAGCGGGAAGGTGGCGTTGTCGATCACGTCCTGCGGGGTCACCCCGTCGGCCGGCTTGAAGGAGTTGGCCACCTGCTCGTGGTTCTCCCAGTAGGCCTTGGTGATCTCGTAGACGGCGTCGTCATCCAGGCTGGCGTTGGCCGCCACGCCCATGTAGATCCCCAGCGACTGCGCCTCGCTCATGCCGGTGTAGGTGTCGGCGGGAATCAGGGTCGGGGTGAGGAAGGGCAGCTCCGCGGTGACCGCCTCGACCTGCTCGTCGGAGAGCGACAGCAGCTGCAGGGGGCGCGAGGCATGCACCTCGGTGAAGGCCGGAATGGGCGGCACGCCGTTGTAGCTGAAGCCCACCAGGCGGCCGTCGGTCACGCCCTCGGCGGCGTCGTTGATGCGCATGCGCTGGAAGTCGGGCTCCACGCCCAGGATGCCGAACACCAGCTCGGTGATGTACTCGCCGCCGCCGCCGATGCTGCTGGGGTTGAAGCGCGCCCCGTTGAGGTCCTCGAAGGTCTCGATGCCGCTGTCCTGGCGTACCGCCCAGTGCATGGTGGAGGGGGCGATCCAGTAGATCAGGCGGGCGTCGGGGTTGGGGGTGTCCTCGAAGCGGCCGATGCCGTTGAACATCTCGTAGCCTACCAGCGCCTCGGTGAAGGCCAGGTCGAGCTCGCCGCGGGAGAGGCGGATGGCGTTCTCGCGGGTGCCGCCGGTCTCCCGCACGGTGATCTCGTAGGGGGTGTTGGCGCTGATCACCCGGGCACCCTCGGAGATGCCGAAGAACCAGCCGGTGCCGGTGGGAACGGCGCCGATGTTCAGCGCGGTCTCGGACTGGGCCTGGACATTGGCGGCGCCGAGGCTGCCGATGGCGATGAGCGAAGCGGGGATGATCAGGCGTGCCTTGCGGGTCAGCGATGTCATTGTCGTGTTCTCCTGGCTCCGGAGAGCCGGTTGCACTGTTGTTGTCTCGCGGGATGCGGTTGTCGTTCGGGACGCTGGCGCCGGTGGTGGCCGGCAATCGTCCGGTGGCTCGCCGTGTGACTCGGGACGGGAGGCAGCGAGCCAGGTTTCATTGATACCCTCCTGCTGTCAGCCTGTACATTGGTGATTCATGAACCCGCCTTCTCCAGATACGAAGGCAGGAATCGCCCCGCTTTTTGCCGCATTGCAGCGAAGAAATGCCGGCGGGTTCGGCGCGATGATGGCCGCGGTCACCCGCTCGATGCGGCGGATTCGATCAGGTGGTCGACGAACATTCTGGCGGCCATGGAGAGCCGCTCCGGGTCGTGAACGTAGATGCTCAATCTTCGCCTGGCCCAGGCGTCGCGGATCGACAGGACCCTCACGTTCAGGCCCCCCACGTACTGGCGGATCGCCCCGCGGGGCACCACGCCGACGCCCAGGCCGGCCTGGACCATCATGCACAGGGCGTCGTAGCTGGTGACCTGGATACGCAGCCGAAGCGGCCGGTTGGCCAGGCTGGCGGCGCGCAGCAGTTCCAGGTTGATGGCGCTGGAGGTGTGCAGCCCCACGTGGGGATAGTCCAGGCATTCGCGAAAGTCGATCGTCTCGCGGTCGGCCAGCGGGTGGTCAAGGGGCGTGACCAGCACCAGGTCGTCGACATGGTAGGGAAATTCCACCAGGTCATAGCCGTGGGGCAGCCGCGCACAGACGCCGATATCGGCGTTGTTGCTCATCACCTCCCGGGTGATGATCGGGCTGACTTTCTCCTCCAGCTGGACGCCGATATCGGGATGTTTCTCGAAGAAATCCTGGGTCTCGGTGGGCAGGTACTGGGTGATCGCCGACATGTTGGCGAAGACCCTGACGATGCCACGATTGCCGCTGGAGTACTCGCGCATCTGCAGCTCGAGATCCTCCAGGTTGTGCAGCACGCCACGCGACAGGTTGAGCAGGGCGTTGCCGGCCGGCGTCAGCTCCACCCCGCGGTTGTTGCGCTTCAGCAGCGGGGTGCTGAAGTGGGCCTCCAGCTCGCTGAGCCGTTTGCTCACCGCGGAGGTGGCGATGTACTCCGCCTCGGCGGCGCCGGTGATGGTGCCCGTCTCGGCAACCCGGACGAACAGCCTGAGCGAGGTGGGGTCGAGTCTCATGGCGGCGATCCCGGGTCAGGGGGCGAGCAGCTGGTCGGCCAGGTCGTGGAAGTCGTCGGCCACCAGGTCGAAGACCGGATCCACCGTCAGGTCGGGGACGGCGTCCGGCCCATGCTCCAGGGGGCGCCTGACGAAGGCGGTACGCAGCCCCTCGCGGTGGGCCGCCTGGAGGTCGTCCTGGTGGGCCGCCACCATCATCACCTGGTGGGGCGCCAGGTCGAGCAGCTCACAGGCCTTGTGGTAGACCTCCGGGTCGCGCTTGTAGTGCCCGGCCAGTTCCGCCGATAGCACGCAGTCCCAGGGCAGCCCCGCATGCCGGGCCATGTTGACCAGCAGCGAGACGTTGCCGTTGGAGAGGGGGGCGAGGATGAAGCGCGGCCTGAGGCGCTCCATCCCCGCCACGCTGTCCGGCCAGGGATCGAGGCGGTGCCAGGCGCGGTTGAGGTGCTGCCGGTCTTCCTCGCCCAGGGCGTCGGCGAGGCCGAACGCGTCGATCAGCCGATCCAGGGTCATGCGGTGCAGGTCGTCGAGCCGCGTCCAGGGCAGCTCGCCGCGGCGCACTCGATCCATGGCCGGGGCGTAGCCGCCCCGCCAGGCGTCGGCGAAGGCCGCCCAGTCCACGTCCAGGTCACGTGCCTGACCCAGCGCCTGGCCCTCGCGGATGACGCTGCTGCGCCAGTCCACCACGGTGCCGAAGACGTCGAAGGTGAGGGCCTTGACCTCGGCCAGGGAGTCTCGGCCCTGGCCGGGCGGGGGCGTGGCGTGGGACATGGTCGCTTCCTGTGATTGTTGTCGGTTGTCGCCGCCGATTGGCCGGCGTCCCCACGGACATCCCGGGCTGGGAGTAGCGTTGGAAGAGCGTCCAAGGGAGAGTTGTATGCAATCAGGCTCGATTTTGGCCAAATGTAGGCCTATATTGGCCTTCGGCGCAATCAATCGTACACAACATTGCCTCCTACCTTGGTCGAAGGGAGACCGCCATGACAGCCGCCGATCGGGTCTACCAGATCATCAAGAAGCGCATCCTCGACGGCCAGTATCCCGCCGGCAGCTACGTGCGGGAGGCCACCATCGGCCAGGAGCTGGCGCTCAGCCGCACGCCGATTCGTGAGGCGCTGCGGCGGCTGGTCTCCGATGGCTGGGTGGAGGCGATTCCCCACCATGGCGCCCGGGTGGTGGCCTGGACCCAACGGGACGTGGAGGAGGTGTTCGAGCTGCGCGTGCTGCTTGAGCCCCAGGTGGTCAGGCGCGCCGCGCCGCGGATCGATGCCGAGCGCCTGGCGACCCTCGACGGCCTGGCCGAACGCATGGAGGCGCTCTGCGAGCGCGGTGACGACGCTTCCGTGGACGAGATTGCCCAGCTCAACAACCGCTTCCATGCCGAGCTGGTGGCGGCGGCCGACAGCCCCCGGCTGCAGCGGCTGCTCGAGACCATCGTGCAGATCCCCGTCTCGCGGCGCAGCTTCCACCGCTACACCCGCGACGAGCTGCACGGCAGCATGCAGCACCACCGCGAGCTGATCCGGGCCCTCTCGCTGGGCGACGGCGAATGGGCGGCCTCGGTGATGCGCGCACACATCCTGGCCGCCCGGGCCGCCCAGCTTCGCCCGGTAGCACGCGACGAGGAGGCCGAGGAGCCGGCCTTCCGCCGGCGACTGCATCGCGCCTGACGTCCCTCGGCGCCAGCCCCGACCCACGAGTCCCTACAACAACACCTTCAGGACCGCTCCCATGAACTCCCACGACACCCGTAAACCCCTCAACCTGGCCCAGCAGCTGATCCGTGACCACCTGGTGGAGGGCGCGATGATCCCCGGCAGCGAGATCGCCCTGCGCATGGACCAGGCCCTGCTGCAGGATGTGCTGGGCACCCTGGTGATGCTGGAGCTCGAGGCCATGGGCCTCGATCGCGTGCACACCGACCCCAGCGTGCAGTACATCGACCACGGCCTGGTGCAGGCCGACCACCTCAATGCCGAGACCTATCTGTTCCTCAAGAGCGCCTGCGAGCGTTTCGGGGTCTGGTACTCCGGCCCCGGCAACGGCATCAGCCATCCCGTCCACATGGAGCAGTTCGGTGTGCCGGGCCAGTCCATCGTCGGCTGCGACAGCCACACCACCGCCGCCGGCTCGCTGGGCATGCTGGCCATCGGCGCCGGCGGCATCGAGGTGGCCACGGCCATGGCCGGCGAGCCGCTCTACCTGACCATGCCGGAGGTGTGGGGCATCCGCCTGGAGGGCCGCCTGCCCGACTGGGTCTCGGCCAAGGATGCGGTGCTCGAGCTGCTGCGGCGCCACGGCGTGGCCGGCGGCAAGGACACCATCATCGAGTACCATGGCCCGGGCCTCGCGCACCTCTCCGCCATGGACCGCCACGTGCTGGCCAACATGGGCACCGAGATGGGCGCCACCGCCACGGTCTTCCCCAGCGACGAGGAGACCCGCCGCTTCCTGGCGGCCCGCGGCCGCGAGGGGGACTGGCAGCCGCTGGCGGCCGAGCCGGGCTGTACCTACGACCGGGAGGAGACCCTGGACCTCTCGGGTCTGGTGCCGCTGATCGCGCTGCCCTCCAGCCCCGACAGGGTGGTGCCGGTAAGCGAGGTGGCCGGCGAACCGCTGCACCAGGCCTACATCGGCTCCTCGGGCAATCCGGGCTACCGGGACTTCGCGGTGGTGGCGGAGATGGTGCGCGGGCGCACCGTGGCCGAGGGCGTCTCGCTGGACATCAACCCCTCGTCGCGCCAGGTGCTGACCACGCTGATTCGAGAAGGGTACCTCGCCGACCTGGTCGCCAGCGGGGCACGGCTCCACCAGACCGGCTGCAACGGCTGCATCGGCATGGGCCAGGCCCCGGCCGCGGGGCTCAACAGCCTGCGCACCGTGCCGCGCAACTTCCCTGGCCGCTCCGGCACCCGCGAGGACAGCGTCTTCCTGTGCAGTCCCGAGACCGCTGCCGCCTCGGCGCTGGCGGGGGTGATCACCGACCCGCGCACCCTCGACATGGCCTGCCCGCGGATCGTCGAGCCCGAGCGGATGGTGGTCAACCGCGAGCTGTTCACGGCGCCGCTGCCGCCGGCCCAGGCACGCCTGAAGCCGCTGCAGAAGACCGACAACACCCCGGCGCTGCCGGAGCTGTCGCCGCTGCCCGACCTCCTGGAGGTGCCGGTGCTGCTGGTCACCGGCGATAACGTCTCCACCGACGACATCATGCCGGCGGGCCAGCGGGTGATGCCCTACTGGAGCAGCGTCTACGCCTCGGCCCCCTTCACCTTCGAGGCGGTCGACCCCGACTATGCCCGGCGCGCCGAGGCGAGCCGCGAACTGGGCGGCCATGCCATCGTCGGCGGCCACAACTACGGCCAGGGATCGAGTCGCGAGAACGCCGCCCTGGTGCCGCGCTACCTGGGGCTGCAGGTGGTCGTGGCGGAGAGCTTCGCGCGCATCCACTGGCAGAACCTGGTGTGCTTCGGCGCCCTGCCGCTCACCTTCGTGTCACCGCGGGATGCCAAGCGGCTGGAGCGGGGCGACAGCCTGGTGATCCGCGACCTGCATGCCCAGCTGGCCGCCGGCCCCGACCTCGCCGCCGAGGTGGTCGGCAAGGGCACGTTCCGCCTGCACCACGGGCTGAGCAGCCGCCAGCGGGAGCTGCTGGCGGCGGGCGGGGTGATCAACCTGCTGCGGGCGCGCCAGGGCGAGGCGTCGGCGGCCCGCTGAGCCTTGCCGCTGACGGGTCAGCCGTCAGCGGGCCAGGGCTTCCTCGACCAGCTCGAGGCGGTCCTGGCCCCAGAAGGGCTCGCCGTCGACGCTGTACCAGGGGGCGCCGAAGCAGCCCTCCACCAGCGCGAGCCGGCAGGCCTCGTCGAGGCGCGCCTGGGCCTCGGGGCCCTCGGACTCGGCCAGCAGGGCCCGGCCGTCGAGGCCGACCGCGTCGGCGACCTCGCGCAGGGTGCTCGCCTCGGCGATGTCTCGCTCCTCCACCCAGCAGGCCCTCATCAGCGAAAGCGAGAGCTCGGCGATGTCGTGCCCCTGTGCCTTGGCCGCCAGGGCCAGCCGGGCGGCGGGGCGGTCGTCGGTGGGGAAGTGCTTGGGCTCCACGTTGAGCGGGAGGCCCAGACGCTTTGGCCAGCGCCTGAGCTCCACCATCCGGTAGGCCTGGCGGGCCGGGGCGCGCTTGGCCAGCGGCAGCCCCCCGGTGCGCGGGAAGATCGCCCCCAGGGTGATCGGCACGTAGTCGATCGTGGCGCCGTGGCGGGCGGCGATCTCGCCGAGCCGCGCATGGCCCAGATAGCTCCAGGGGGAGACATGGGTGTAGTAGTAGGTGATCCGGTGGGCCATGGTCGCGGTTCCTCGTCGGGTCAGCGGTAGGTGTCCTGGAACTGCCGGCGCAGCTCGTTCTTCTGCACCTTGCCCATGGTGTTGCGGGGCAGGGTGTCGACGAAGAACACGCGCTTGGGCTGCTTGTACTTCGCCAGTCGGCCGTCCAGGTGGGCGAGCACGCCGGCCTCGTCGAGCGTCGCGCCCGGCCGGCGTACCACCACGGCGGTGACGCCCTCGCCGAAGTCCGGGTGGGGCAGGCCGATCACCGCCGACTCGTGGACCGCCTCGAGCTCATCGATCAGCTGCTCGACCTCCTTCGGGTAGACGTTGTAGCCCCCCGAGATCACCAGGTCCTTGTCGCGACCGACGATATGCACGTAGCCGCGCTCGTCGACCATGGCCAGGTCGCCGGTGATGAAGAAACCGTCGTCCAGCAGCTCCTCGCGGGTCTTCTCGGGCATCCGCCAGTAGCCGATGAACACGTTGGGGCCGCGGATCTCGAGCATGCCGATCTCGCCGGCGGGCACCGGCTCGTGGGTCTCGCGGTCGGTGATGCGGTACTCCACCCCGGGCAGCGGCATGCCCACGGTGCCGGCACGGCGCTCGCCGTCGTAGGGGTTGGAGATGTTCATGTTGGTCTCGGTCATGCCGTAGCGCTCGAGGATGGCATGGCCGGTCTTCTGCTCGAACTCGCGGTGGGTCTCGGCGGTCAGCGGCGCCGAGCCGGAGACGAACAGGCGCATCTGGGCGGTGACCTCCGGCGTCAGGCGTTCGTCGGCCACCAGCCGGGTGTAGAAGGTGGGCACCCCCATCAGCACGCTGCCGCGGGGCATCTCCTCGAAGATCACGTCGGCGTCGAACTTTGGCAGGAAGAGCATGCTCGAGCCGGTCATCAGGGTGACGTTGCAGGCCACGAACAGGCCGTGGGTGTGGAAGATCGGCAGGGCGTGGATCAGCCGGTCCTCGGGGGTGAAGTGCCAGGCCTGGCGCAGGGTCTCGGCGTTGGAGCCGAGGTTGCGGTGGGTCAGCATGGCGCCCTTGGAGCGCCCGGTGGTCCCTGAGGTGTAGAGGATCGCCGCCAGGTCGCGCTCGCCGAGCTCGACGATGGCCTCCCGCGGCGTGGCCTGTGCGGCCTGCTCCATCAGGCTGCCGTCGGCGGTGGTGCCCAGGGTCGCCACCGCCGGGCAGCTGGTCTCGGCGGCCAGGCCGCGGGCCTCCTCCAGGCTGGCCGGGCGGCAGACGAACAGCGCCGGCTCCGCGTCGGAGAGGAAGTAGCGGATCTCGTCGCCGGTGTAGCCGGTATTGAGCGGCAGGTAGACGCCGCCGATGCGCAGGCAGGCCAGGTAGAGCAGGATCGCCTCGGGGCTCTTGTCGACCTGCACCGCGACCCGGTCCCCCTGCTGCACGCCGAGTGCGGTCAGGGCGCCGGCCAGGCGGGCGCTGGCGGCCAGCGCCTCGGCGTAGGTGTAGCCGCGCCCCTCGCGGGTGGTGATGAAGTCGGCGTCGCCGCGCTCGCGCATGCGCTCGGCGAAGGTCGCGAAGAGGTTGTGGTTCATTTGCTGTGCTCTCCCTTGGCCAGCTTCCGGGCCTTGCGGGCGAGGTCGCGGACCTCGCTCGAACAGGCCACGGTGGCGTTGGCGCTGTAGTTCTCGTGGTTGCGCTCGATCTCCTCGAGCACGTAGAGGTAGTTGACCATCAGGCCGGCGGCCTGCTTGAGCCCCTTGGCCGAGGTGTCCCCCAGCCAGTTGACCCGATGCAGCTCGGCGCCGTTGCCCAGGTGGAAGCGGGCCACCGCGTTCTGCGGCAGGCCGCGGGCGTTCTTCTCCTCGGCCAGGTAGCGGGCGGCCAGCGGCCGGACCACCGCCTCGAGCCGCGCCGCCCGCTCGGCGTCCCGATGCCACTCGGCTGCGTCGAGCTCGCCGAGGGTCTCGCGCAGCGCCTCGGGCAGGGCCTCGTCGCCGCGGCGCTCCTCCAGCCACTGGCGGAAGCCGGGGACCGGCGACAGGGTGACGAAGTGCCTGAGCTGCGGCAATTCCTGCTTGAGTTCCTGGACCACCTGCTTGATCAGGAAGTTGCCGAAGGAGATGCCGCGCAGGCCGGTCTGGCAGTTGCTGATGCCGAAGAAGGCGGCGGTGTCGGCCTCGTCGGGCTCCTCGACCCCGCTCTCCCCGCCGGCGCCCTCCCCGGAGAGGATCGGCTGGATGCGGTTCGGCAGCCCCTTGCACAGCGCCACCTCCACGAAGATCAGCGGCTCGTCGCCGATGGCCGGGTGGAAGAAGCCGAAGCAGCGGCGGTCCCGGGCGTCCAGGCGGCGGCGCAGGTCGTCCCAGTCCTGGATCTCGTGCACCGCCTCGTAGCGGATGATCTTCTCGAGGATCGAGGCCGGGGTGTTCCAGTCGATGCGCTTGAGCACCAGGAAGCCGCGGTTGAACCAGGAGCCGAACAGGTGGGCGAAGTCGGCGTCGATGGCGTCCAGTTCGGGGTGGTCGCGCAGCAGGGCCAGCAGGTCCTCGCGCATCCTTACCAGCTCCACGGTGCCGTCGCTGGCCAGGTTGAGCCGCCGGAACAGCTCCTGGCGGCGTGGTTCGCAGGCCTCGAACAGCGCCTGCAGGCTGGCGTTGTCGCGGGCCTCCCGATAGGCCGCGTAGGCATCGTCGATGCGCGCCGGCTCGGCGGCGAACTCCGCCGCCAGGCGGGCGAAGAAGCGCTCGCGCTCTGCGGGGTCCAGCCGGCGGTACATGGCCAGCGCCCGGCTGGCCAGGGCGATGCTGGAGGCCTCGCCGTCGCTCTCCAGCAGCGCCTGGCAGGCCGCCACCAGCTGCCCGTGGTCGGGGGTGGTGGACTCCCCGCTGCGCCGCCGCAGCAGGGCGTCGCGCTGGGTGATGCTGTTGAACAGCTCCTGCAGGAAGCTCATGTTCATGACGCGACTCCGTTCAGCCCATGATCAGGTTGGGCAGCCATAGCGCGATGCCCGGGAAGAGGCACAGCAGCAGGATCCCCAGCACCATGCACAGCGCGTAGGGCAGGCTGCCCATCAGGATGTTACGCAGCGAGATGTCCGGGGCGATGCCCTTGATGATGAACAGGTTCAACCCCACCGGCGGCGTGATCAGGCCGATCTCCAGGTTGATGGTCAGGATCACCGCGAACCAGTAGGGGTCGAAGTCCGCCGCCAGGATGATCGGCAGCAGGATCGGCGCGGTCATCACGATCACCGCCACCGGCGGCAGGAAGAAGCCGGCCACCAGCAGGAAGACGTTGATGATGCCCATCAGCACCCAGCGGTTGACCTCCAGGTCGGCGATGGCGCCGGCCACGGTCTGGGTGATGAACATCGACGACAGGGCGTAGGCGAACACCTCGGCGCAGGCGATCACCAGCATGATCATCACGCTCTCGCGCAGCGAGTCGCGCATGATCAGCTTGATCGGGCCCACCCGCCACATGCGGTAGATGAGGATCGCCAGGGCCAGGCACAGGAAGGCGCCGACGCCGGCGGCCTCGGAGGGGGTGGCCACGCCGCCGTAGAGGGCGAACAGGATGCCCGCCACCACGGCCAGGAAGGGCAGCACCCGCACCAGCGCCTTGAGGTTGGCGTCGACGTTCTCCTTGACCGTCTGCTTCAGGCGCTCGGCGCTCTGCGCCATGGGGTTGTTGTAGCCCCCGGCCAGGCGGCAGGCGATCATCGTCCAGGCCATGAACAGGCCGGCCAGCATCAGCCCCGGCATCACGCCGGCGATGAACAGCCGGCCGATGGAGGTCTCGGTGGAGATCCCGTAGATGATCATGGTCACCGAGGGCGGGATGAGGATGCCCAGGGTGCCGCCGGCGGCGATGCAGCCGGCGGCGACGCCGTCGGGGTAGCCGCGGGTGCGCATCTCGGGGATGCCCATCTTGCCGATCGCCGCGCAGGTGGCGGGCGAGGAGCCGGAGAGGGCGGAGAAGATGGTACAGGCGCCGATGTTGGAGACGGCCAGGCCCCCCGGCAGCCGGCCCATCCACAGGTCCAGCGAGCGGTAGAGGTCGCGTCCGGTGGGAGACGAGGCCACCGCGGCGCCCATCAGGATGAACATCGGGATGGCCACGAAGCCGAACTCGGCGATGCGGTCGAAGAAGGTCTCGCCAAAGTAGGTCAGCTCCGGCAGGCCGCGATCGTAGATCAGCGCGACCAGCGAGACGCCGCCCAGGGCGAAGGCGATGGGGGTGCCGATGGCCATCAGCACGATCAGGGCGATGGCGACGATGATGCCCAGGGTGATCGGATCCATGCTCAGTGCTCCCCGCGAAGGATTTCGGCGACGTACTGCAGGCTGAGCAGCGTCGCCCCGACGGCCATGGGCATCAGGCCCGGCCAGAGGGGAGGGTTCCATACCGTACCGGTGGTCCAGCCGCCCTCCCAGGCCTCCCAGACGTAGATCCAGGCGGCATAGGCCAGGGCGGTGCAGAAGGCCAGCCCGACCAGCGAGGCCACCAGGCGCATGGCCTTGCGGGCGATGCCGCCCAGGGCATCGGGGAGCAGAGTGATGGCGACGTGGCCGCCGGTCATCAGCACGTAGGGGCTGCCCAGCAGCATGGCGCCGGTGACGGAGAAGACGGTGAACTCGGTCTGCCAGCTGGTGCTCATGCCCAGCACGTAGCGGATGAAGACCATCTGGCAGATGACGAGGACGCCGGCGACGAACAGCAGGCCGGCCAGGTAGGCCGTCACCCGCGACACCCTGTCCATCAGGCGGATGTAGCCGCCGATCGGGCCACGGCGCGCGGCGATCTGGTGTGAGGAGGAAGTTGCCATGGTTCTCTCGGGAGTGAGGTGAAGGCGGCCACCCCGCGGGGTGGCCGGTCAGTCGGGTGTCACTCGGTGGCCTACTCGACGGCCAGGGCGGCGTCGATGATGGCCTGTCCGTTGGGAACGTTCTCGGCGAAGTTCTTGTAGGAGGTCTCGCGGGCGATCTCCAGCCAGGCGTTGTAGTCCTCCTCGCTCATGCGCACCACCTCGACGCCGTTCTCCTCGTAGACCTCGACCATCTGCTGGTCGATGGCCGCCGCCTCGGCGGCGAAGAAGTCCTCGGCGGCCTGGCCGGCCTCCATCAGGGCGGCCTGCTGTGTCTCGTCGAGGCCCTGCCAGACCTGCTCGGAGATCAGGATCGGCTCGTACATGAACCACAGGGCGAAGTCGCCCGGCTCGGTCAGGCAGTCCACCTGCTCGTAGAGGCGGAAGGAGATGAACGACATCGACGAGGTGTTGGCGGCGTCCAGCACGCCGGTCTGCATGGCGGTGTAGACCTCCGACGACGGCATGGAGGCGATGGAGGCGCCGGCGGCTTCCAGCATCTGCTCGAAGGCCGGGCCGGCGGCACGGAAGTTCTGTCCGTCGACGGTGTCGGGGGAGGTGACGCAGCGCTCGCTGGAGGCGAAGCCGCCGGAGAGCCAGGCATCGGCCAGCACGCGGGCGCCGCCGTCGAGGATCACCGCCTTGATCATCTCCATGTACTCGGAGTCGTTCAGGCGGCGGGCATGGTCATGGTTGCGCACCAGGCCTGGCATCAGGGTGGCGGAGAACTCCGGGTGGCGGCCGCTGGCGTAGTCGAGCGGCAGCGAGGTGATGTCCAGGCGGCCGCGGGTCAGGGCGCCCCACTGCTCGCGGGCCTTGAACAGCGACTGGCCGGGGTAGACCTCGATCTTGAGGCCGACGTCGGCCTCCTCGACGTGGCGGGCCATCATCTGGACCATCTCGTCGCGCACGTCGCCCTGGCCGCCGGGGAACTGGTGGGAGGCGCGCAGCACGGTCTCGGCGGAGGCGGCGGTGGTGACGGAGGCGGCGGCGATGGCCAGGCCGAGGGCGGCCAAGGCGGGGGTGAGTTGGCGTTTCATGGGATCTCCAGGCGCTTGTTGTTGTGTTGTGATGTCCATCAGCTAAGCTGATGTATACTTCAATAGCTCCTGTGTATACCCATGTCAAATTTGTTGCATTACAACAAGCCGGCCCGGACCGGCGGGGCAGGTCGATGCCCACCACCAGGGAGAGGCCCCATGGGCGGCGAGAAACGATCCAATGCGCAGCGACTCAAGGACTCGCTGGAAGACGACATCATCAACGGGCGGCGCACCCCGGGGGAGCGCCTGGACCCCGAGGCGCTGGGGCGCGAGTTCAACGTCTCGCGCACGCCGGTGCGCGAGGCGATCCAGCAGCTGGTGGCCAGCGGCCTGGTCACGGTGTCGCCCAAGAAGGGCACCTTCGTGGCCCGGGTGGGGATCGACCAGCTGATCGAGATGTTCGAGGTGATGGCCGAGCTGGAGGGCATGTGCGGGCGCCTGGCGGCGCGGCGCATCAGCGTGGAGGAGCTGGTCGGCCTGCGCGAGGCCCTGGCGCGCTGCGAGGCGGCGGCCGAGGCGGGGGACCCCGACGAGTACTACTACGAGAACGAGGAGTTCCACCACCGCATCTATGCCGCCAGCCATAACACCTTCTTGGCCGGCGAGGCGCGCCAGCTCAAGCAGCGGCTCAAGCCCTACCGGCGCCTGCAGCTGCAGGTGCGTCAGCGGATCGGGGGATCGCTGGCCGAGCATCGCGAGATCATCGCCGCCATCGAACGGGGCGACGCCTCGGCCGCCGAGGAGGCCCTGCGCCAGCACGTGCTGATCCAGGGCGAGCGCTTCAGCGACTTCGTGGCCAGCGTCAGGGAGTTCGAGAAGCCGCTCAGCGGGGCCGGCTGAGTGCCCTTCGTCGTCGGGCCGTGGCTGCCATCAACGCCCCGTCTGAGGTAATCTCGTCTGCCTATGACAACAAGGCCCCGCCGCCATGAACTTCACCCGAGGGCGGGGGCGCTGGACCGACACGAGGCTCCCATGAATCGACTCAAGACGCTGACCCTGGCCGTGGCCGCCACCGCCCTGGCCGCCTCCTCCCTGACCGCCCAGGCGCGGGACTTCCGCCTGGGGCTGATCACCCCGCCGCAGCATATGTGGAGCACCGAGGCCGAGGCCTTCGCCGAGACCCTGCACGAGCGTTCCGGCGGCGAGCACAGCGTCAGCGTCTTCCCGGCGCAGCAGCTGGGCAACGAGGCGCAGATGGTCCAGCAGCTGCAGACCGGCGCCCTGGACATGGCCTTCCTGACCATCGCCGAGATCTCCAACCGCATCCCCGACTTCGGTGCCCTCTACGCCCCCTACCTGGTGGACGACGTGGACCACGCCGCGCGCCTGCTGCGCTCCGATACCGCCGGCGAGCTGCTCGACCTGATGCCCGCCGGGGTGGGCCTGGTGGGCATGGGCTACGGCATGGTGGGCATGCGCCAGGTGCTCAGCCGCGACCCGATCGAGAGCATGGACGACATGCGCGGCCAGCGCCTGCGCATCACCCCCTTCGAACCGATCCGCGACTTCTATACCGCCACCGGCGCGGCCCCGGCGCCGCTGCCGCTGCTCGAGGTCTACGATGCGCTGGCCAATGGCCAGGTGGATGCCATCGACATGGATTTCGACTCGATCCTGATCCTCAAGTTTTACGAACAGGCCGACAACCTGCTGATTTCCAACCATATGATGTTCCCGATGGTGGGCGTGGTCTCCGGGCGGGTATGGCGCGAGCTCTCCGCCGAGGACCAGGCGCTGATCGAGTCCACCATGGCCGAGCACCTGGAGAACGTGCTCTCCGGCTTCCAGGCCATGGACGCCGCCCAGGAAGAGGAGATCCGCGGCCTGGACCTCAACATCGTCGAGGCCGACGCCGAGTTCTTCAGCGAGGCCATCGCCGAGTGGGAGGCCACCTGGGCCGAGAAGGCGCCGATGCTCGAGGCGCTGCGCGAGGAAGCCGAGCGGCTGCGCCAGTAAGGGGCCGCGGTGCCGATGCTGTCCCGCCTCTCCGATCGCCTGGCGCGCCTGGAGGAGATCGCCGCCGCCGCCCTGGCGGCGGCGGTCACCCTGCTGATCCTCGTCAACGTGGCCTTCCGCGCCGCGGGCAGCCCGCTCTACTGGATCAGCGAGCTCTCCATCTACGCCATGATCTGGATGACCTTCCTGATCGCCGGCGCGGTGCTCAAGCGCCGCCAGGGCATCGCCGTCACCCTGGTGGCCGATGCCCTGCCGGGCTTCGGCCACCGCCTGCTGATGGCGCTGGTCGACCTGGCGGTAGTGGTGTTCGCGGCGCTGCTGCTGTGGCTCTGCTGGCGCTGGTACCAGCCGCTCACCCTGGCGCGCCTGGGCTTCGACGTCCAGGCCTTCCAGGGCGAGACCTTCAACTTCATCTACGCCGAGAACACCTCCACCCTGGGCATCAGGAAGTTCTGGGTGTGGCTGATCCTGCCCTGGTTCGCGCTGTCGCTGACCCTCCACGGCCTGGTCAACCTGGGCGGCGCCCTGCGCGGGCTGCGTGACCCGGGGCAGGCACCCCCGCCGCCGGAGGCCAGCCGATGACGGTGGCGATCTTCACCCTGCTGCTGCTCGGTGCGGTACCCATCGCCCTGGTGCTGGCGCTGACCGCGATGTTCTACATCCAGGTGTCGGGCAACGGCGTGCTGTTCGAGTCTTACCCCCAGCAGCTCTTCGGCGCCATCGAGAGCTACGGGCTGCTGGCGATCCCGCTGTTCATGCTGGCCGGCGAACTGATGAACGAGGGCGGGGTGACCCGTCGGCTGATCGACCTGGCGCGGCTGCTGGTGGGCGGCTTCCGCGGCGGGCTGGCCTATATCAACCTGGTCGCCAACATGATGATGGCGGCGATCATCGGCTCGGCCGCCTCGCAGATCGCCATCATGTCCCGGGCCATGGTCCCTGCCATGGAGCAGGAGGGCTACGACCGGCCCTACAGCGCGGCGATCACCGCCGCTGGCGGGCTGCTCTCGCCGATCATCCCGCCCTCGATGCTCTTCGTGCTGTTCGGCGTGATGGCCCAGGTGCCCATCGCCGAGATGTTCATCGCCGGCATCCTGCCGGGGCTGCTGCTTGGCTTCAGCTTCTTCCTGGCCATCGCCGTGGTGGGTCTGGTCCAGCAGTACCCCAGGGGGCGGTGGCCGACCCGCGCCGAGGCGCGCCGCGCGCTGGCCATGGGGCTGCCGGCGCTGGCGATCCCGTTGATCATCATCGGCGGCATCCTGCTGGGCCTGGCCACCCCCACGGAGTCGGCGGCCCTGGCGTCGCTGGCCGCGCTGCTGCTGGGGCGCTTCCTCTACGGCGACCTGAAGTTCGCCATGCTGCCGGCGGTGCTGCGTCGCACCGCGGTCAACGCCGGGCTCGTCATCATGCTGATCGCCGCCGCCGGGGTGTTCGGCTGGGTGATCGTCTACGAGCGGCTGCCGCAGATGGCCGCGGCCTGGATCGCCGCGCTGACCACCGACCCCTTCCTGTTCCTGCTGCTGATGATCGGCGTGCTGCTGCTGGTGGGCATGATCATCGACGGCATCGCCGCGCTGATCCTGGTGGTGCCGATCCTGCTGCCCATCGCCACCCAGCAGTTCGGCATCAGCCCCTACCAGTTCGGGGTGGTGGTCTGCCTGACCCTGGTGCTGGGCCTGCTGACACCGCCGGTGGGGGCGGGGCTCTATATCGCCTCGTCGATGACCGGGGCGCCGCCGCTGCGCATCTTCCGCTCGCTGCTGCCCTTCCTGCTGGCGAGCCTCGCCACCCTGGTGCTGCTGGCCTGGCAGCCCTGGCTCACCACAGCGCTGATCGGACGCTGAGGGGCCTTCACCGGCTCGCGGTCATGCTACCCGCCACCACCAGCACCGCGGCCAGGGGCAGCCGCCAGTCCGGCGTGGCGACACCCGCCAGCACTAGGAACAGCGTGGCCAGTACCGGCACCGCGTGGGCAAGCTGGCCGACCCGGTGGGCCTGCGGGTCGCGCAGGGCGCGGTCCCAGGCCAGCATGGCCAGGCCGTAGGGCCCGAGCCCCAGGGCGGCGGTCGCCAGCAGGGACTCACGGGAGGGCAGGGCGTGCACGCCCTCCAGTACCAGGCTCAGCCCGCCGACCATGACGCTGGCGGTCAGCAGCAGGTGGGGCATGCGCTCGCCCAGTCGCCAGGCAGGCACCTGGCAGGCCAGCGAGTAGAGCGCCCAGCACGCGGCACCCAGCAGGGCCAGGCCGTGGCCAGCCCAGGCGCCGGACACCCCGCCCGCCAGGGCCTGGGGCGCGACCAGCAGCGCCGCCCCGGAGAAGGCCAGGCCGGCACCGGTGAGGATGCTGGCCGACAGCCGGCCCGTTGCCAACCGCCGGCTGGCAAGCAGGAAGAGCACCGGCCAGGTGTAGAGGATCAGCGCTGCCTCCTCCGCGGGCGCCAGGCGGAAGGCGGCGACGCAGGCCCCCACCGCACCGGCGACCAGCAGCGGCACCCCCAGGTAGATCAGCCCTCCCTGCAAGCGAGAGAGCAATGCATCGCGATGGCGCCGGCGGCGTGCCATGGGCAGGGTGCCCAGGGCCCCGGCCAGCAGCGCCAGGGCCGCCAGGCGCAGCGGCGGCAGCTCGCCGGCCTGGGCGGCCAGCAGCGGCACCAGCGCCCAGAGCACCACCGCCAGGGCGGCGGCAGCGGCGCCGAGCCAGGGGGAGCCGATCCGGCGTGAGCTGTCGAGCTGCATGGTCGTGGCCTCCTGCGCATGGGGCTTGTGGGTGACGCCGCCATGCTAGCCACTGCATACTCATCAGGATAACGATCTTTATTGAAGTCATTCATCAAGGAACTTGATGCTTCATGCGCGCCCCGACCCTCGACCTCGCCCTGCTGCGGACCCTGGTGGCCATCGCCGATACCGGCAGTGTCACCGCCGCGGCGCGACGCCTGGCCTATACCCAGTCCACGGTGAGCATGCAGCTCTCGCGCCTGGAGCGCGCGCTGGGCGTGGCGCTGCACGAGCGGGAAGGCCGCCGGCTGCGCTTCACCGCCGAGGGGGAGCGGCTGCTGGGGCACGCCCGCCGGCTGCTGGCCCTCAACGACGAGGCACTGGCCGACATGCGCGCCCGGCGCATCACCGGGGAGCTCAACCTGGGAATCCCCGAGGACTACGCCAGCCTGCTTACCGCGGTGTTCTCCTGGTTCCACCAGCTCTATCCGGACGTGGGCCTGCAGGTGACCTGCGGCACCAGCGCCGACCTGGTGGAGCGGGTGCGTGCCGACGAGCTGGACCTGGCGCTGGTGACGCGCCAGCGCCGTTCGCCTGGCGGCGAGGTGATCCGCCGCGAGCCGCTGGCCTGGGCGGTGGGGCTGGAGCGCCAGCCGCCGCTGACCGACCCGCTGCCGCTGGCGCTCTACTCCCCGGGGGCGGACCTGTTCCGCGAGGTGGCCGAGGAGGCCCTGGCCGCGGCGGGGCGCGACTGGCGGGTGGCCTACACCAGCCAGTCCATGGCCGGCCTCTCGCCGGTGGTACAGGCGGGGCTGGCCATCGTGGTGGTCACCCGCAGCATGCTCGGCCCCCAGCTGCGCGCCCTGGATGAATCCAGCGGCCTGCCGGGGCTTCCCGCCGTGGAGCTGGCCCTGCACCGCGCCGCCCGACGCCCCACCGAACCCGCCCGACGCCTGGCCGAGCTGATCCGCGAGGCGCTGGCGCCGGCGGCAAGGCCCTGAATCGGCCCGCGGCGACGCCTCGCCGCGCTATGGCGGCGATAGGTCGAAAGGATCAATCCCGAGCGTTATACTCGGGTATTGATTCCCCGGCCACCCTGGCCCGCGACTGGAGCCGCCATGTTTCCCGAGTTCACCCTTCGCTATGCCCGCCTGCCCGGGCGTTTCTACGAGCGTTTCGACCCCGTGCCGGTCCCTGCGCCGCGGCTGGTCGCCTTCAACCGGGCGCTGGCCGAGCAGCTGGGATTCGACCTCGCCGATTTCGATGAGGCGCGGGCCGCCGAATGGTTCGCCGGCAACGTCGTGCCGGCCGGCGCCGAGCCGCTGGCCCAGGCCTATGCCGGCCACCAGTTCGGCCACTTCAACCCGCGTCTCGGCGACGGCCGGGCGGTGCTGCTGGGCGAGGTGACCGACCGCGACGGGCGGCTGCGCGATATCCAGCTCAAGGGGGCCGGGATGACGCCCTTCTCCCGGGGCGCGGACGGTCGGGCACCGCTGGGACCCGTGCTGCGCGAGTACCTGGTCAGCGAGGCGATGTACCGCCTCGGCGTGCCCACCACCCGGGCGCTGGCCGCGGTGATCACCGGCGAGCGGGTGTTCCGCCGGGTGCCGGAGCCCGGCGCGGTGCTGACCCGGGTGGCGTCGAGCCACCTGCGGGTGGGCACCTTCCAGTACTTCGCGGCCCGGGACGACCTTGAGGCGATCAGGACGCTCGCCGACCTGGCCATCGAGCGCCACTATCCACATCTTCCGGGGCCCGAACTCGCCGAGGTGGATCAGGGGGAGCGCTATCTGGCCCTGCTGGAGGCCGTGGCCGGACGGCAGGCGGCGCTGGTGGCGAAGTGGATGGGGCTCGGCTTCATCCACGGGGTGATGAACACCGACAACTGCACCATCTCCGGCGAGACCATCGACTACGGCCCCTGCGCCTTCATGGAGGCCCATGACCCGGCGATGGTGTTCAGCTCCATCGACGAGCAGGGGCGCTACGCCTACCGCAACCAGCCGTGGCTTGCTCAGTGGAACCTGGCGCGGCTGGCCGAGACGCTGATTCCGCTGATCGACGACGACCCGCAGCGGGCGATCGAGCAGGCCACCGAGGTGATCAAGCGCTATGAGCCGCGCTATGAGGCCGAATGGCTGGCGGTGATGCGCGAGAAGCTCGGGCTCGCCAGGGAAGAGGCGGGGGACCGCGAGCTGGCCGAGACCTTCCTCGAGGCGATGCATGCCGGCCGTGCCGACTTCACCCTGGCCTTCCGCCGCCTCGCCCAGGCGGTGGAGGAGGACGCCCCCGCGCTGCTCGCGCTGTTCGAGACCGACGGGACGCTGCGGGCGTGGCTGCCGCGCTGGCGCGAGCGCCTGGCCCGGGAGGAGGCGTCGCCGCTGGCGATCGCCGCGCGCATGGAGGCGGTCAATCCGCTCTACATCCCGCGCAACCACCAGGTGGAGCGGGCGATCGCTGCGGCGGCGGAGCACGACGACTTCGGCCCCTTCGAGGCCCTGGCGGAGGTGCTGGCCGAGCCCTTCACCGAACAGCCGGGTCGAGAGGAATATGCGCAGCCGGCGCCGCCCACCGAGCGGGTCTTCCGCACCTTCTGCGGTACCTGAGCCACCGCGGAAACCCCTGCACCCAAAAAGACGCCCGGGTTTTCCCGGGCGTCTCTGTATCGGCAGGCGTGGCCGGGTCTCCCCGGTCCTTCCAGCGGCGTTACGCGACGTCGAAGCGGTCGGCGTTCATCACCTTGGTCCAGGCGGCGACGAAGTCCTTCACGAACTTCTCCTGGTTGTCATCTTGGGCGTAGAGCTCGGCGTAGGCGCGCAGGATGGAGTTGGAGCCGAACACCAGGTCGACGCGGGTCGCGGTAAACTTCGTGCTTCCGCTCTTGCGATCCACGATGTTGTAGGCGTTCTTGCCGGTGGGCTCCCAGCGGTTCGCCATGTCGGTCAGGTTGACGAAGAAGTCGTTGGTCAGCTGACCCACGCGGTCGGTGAACACGCCGTGGTGGGTGCCGCCATGGTTGGTGCCCAGCACCCGCATGCCGCCCAGCAGCACGGTCATTTCCGGTGCACTCAGGCCCATCAGCTGGGCGCGGTCGAGCAGCATCTCCTCCGGCTTGACCACGTAGTCCTTCTTCTGCCAGTTGCGGAAGCCATCGGCCAGCGGCTCCAGCGGCTCGAAGGACTCGGCGTCGGTCATCTCGTCGGTGGCGTCGCCGCGGCCCTTGAGGAAGGGCACTTGGACATCATGGCCCGCGGCCCTGGCGGCCTGCTCGATGCCCAGGTTGCCGCCGAGCACGATCACGTCGGCGATGCTGGTGCCGGTCTCGGCGGAGATCTGCTCGTAGACCTTCAGCACCTTGGCCAGGCGCTGCGGCTCATTGCCTTCCCAGTCCTTCTGCGGTGCCAGGCGGATCCGAGCACCGTTGGCGCCGCCGCGCATGTCGGAGCCGCGGTAGGTGCGGGCGCTGTCCCAGGCGGTGCTGACCAGCTCGTTGAGGGAGAGGCCGGCATCGGCGATCTTCGCCTTGACCGCGTCAACGTCGTAGTCGGACTTGCCGGCCGGCACCGGGTCCTGCCAGATCAGGTCCTCGGCCGGGACTTCCGGGCCGATGTAGCGGGACTTCGGTCCCATGTCGCGGTGGGTCAGCTTGAACCAGGCGCGGGCGAAGCAGTCCTTGAAGTACTCCGGGTCCGCCATGAACTTCTCGCAGATGGCCCGGTACTTGGGATCCATCTTCATCGCCATGTCCGCATCGGTCATGATCGGGTTGTGGCGCTTGGACGGATCGGTGGTATCGACCGGCTTGTGCTCCTCCTTGATGTCGATGGGCTCCCACTGCCAGGCGCCGGCGGGGCTCTTCTTCAGCTCCCACTCGTAGCCGAACAGCAGCTCGAAGTAGCCCATGTCGAACACGGTGGGGTTGGTGGTCCAGGCGCCCTCGATGCCCGAGGTGACCGCGTTGGTCGCCTTGCCGTCCATGTTGGGGTTGAGCCAGCCGAAGCCTTGGGCCTCGATGTCGGCGCCTTCCGGCTCCGGGCCCAGCGCCTCGGCATCGCCGTTGCCGTGGGTCTTGCCGACGGTGTGACCGCCGGCGGTCAGCGCTGCGGTCTCCTCATCGTTCATCGCCATACGGGCGAAGGTGACGCGGACCTGCTCGGCGGTCTTGAGCGGATCGGGCTGGCCGTTGACCCCTTCCGGGTTCACGTAGATCAGGCCCATCTGGACGGCGGCCAGCGGGTTCTCCATGGTGTCGGGCTTGTCGACGTTCTCGTAGCGGCTATCCGAAGGTGCCAGCCACTCCTTCTCGGCGCCCCAGTAGATGTCCTTCTCGGGGTGCCAGATGTCCTCGCGGCCGAAGGAGAAGCCGAAGGTCTTGAAGCCCATGGATTCGTAGGCCACGTTGCCGGCCAGGATGAAGAGGTCGGCCCAGCTGATCTTGTTGCCGTACTTCTTCTTGAGCGGCCACAGCAGGCGACGGGCCTTGTCCAGGTTGCCGTTGTCCGGCCAGGAGTTGAGCGGGGCGAAGCGCTGGTTGCCGGTGCCGCCGCCACCACGGCCGTCGGCGAGGCGATAGGTGCCCGCGGCGTGCCAGGCCATGCGGATCATCAGGCCGCCATAGTGCCCCCAGTCGGCCGGCCACCACTCCTGGCTGTCGGTCATCAGGGCATGCATGTCCTTCTTGAGCGCGTCGAAGTCGAGCTTCCTGACCTCCTCGCGATAGTCGAAGTCCTCGCCCATCGGATTGGTCTTGCGATCGTGCTGATGGAGGATGTCGAGGTTCAGGGACTCCGGCCACCAGGCGACCACATCCGCCTTCTCCTGCGTGTTGGAACCGTGCATCACCGGACACTTGCCAGTGTTCTGCTGATCACCCATATCGCTCTCCAATCTTGGCTGCGTTGGTGGAACCGCCACCTCTGTATAGACGATGGCCGCTCGGAGGGACAATGAGCCGCGTCAACCCTCGGCCACCCGGTGGCCATGGCCGCGGCTCCGCGTCCTTATACCCTCAAGCTACGCCCGAAGTATCCATTAGCACAATGCGAGATTGCCGACCGCCTCGATAGCCAATCTTTATCGGAGAGGGAGCGACGAAGTGCCACGCGCACGGGCAGGCACTGCCGAGAGGCATGCCTGCCGTTGGAGGGCACCGGTGTCGCCGGCCAGGGGCGGTCAGTTCAGCATGCCGGGGAGCCAGGTCGCGATCCCCGGGAAGAGGATCAACAGGGCCACCAGCAGCATCGAGCAGAGGATGTAGGGGATCGCCGCGGCATAGATCTCGCGCATGGTGGTGCCCTTGGGGGCCACCCCCTTCATCACGAACAGCAGCAGACCCAGCGGCGGGGTGGAGAAGCTGATCTCCAGCGCCAGCAGCATGATGATGCCGAACCAGACGGGATCGAAGCCGAGCGCCTGGGCCAGCGGGAAGAAGAACGGCACCGTCAGCATCATGATGGAGATCTGCTCCATGAAGGTGCCCAGCACCAGCAGCACGGCGAACATGGCGAGCAGCATCAGGATCGGCGCCAGGTCGAAGCTGGTGGCCCACTGGATCAGGCCGCTGGAGGCGCCCGAGAAGGCCAGCAGCTGGCTGAAGGTAGCGGAGCCGAAGACGATCAGGTAGGCCATCAGGGTGACCTTGAGCGCCCCGATCACCGACAGCTTGAAGGCCTCCCAGGTCATGCAGCGGAAGATCGTCGCCAGCACGATGGCGCCCAGGGCGCCGAAGGCCGCCGCCTCGGATGGGGTGGCGAAGCCCAGCAGCATCAGCGCGACGATGAACACCATGACGCTGATCATCGGCAGGATGTCGGTGACTACCAGCAGCAGCTTCTGCTTGAGCGGGACCGGCTCGAGCTCGTAGTTGGGCGCCGCCTCGGGGTCGAGCCGCGTCTGGATCCATATGGTGGCGATGTAGAGCCCGGCCAGCACCAGGCCGGGCATGATGCCGGCGATCAGCAGGGCACCGATATCGACCTTGGCCAGGGTCGCCAGCAGCACCGCCAGCGCCGAGGGCGGGATGATGATGGCCAGCCCGCCGGTGCCCAGGATCGGACCGATGGCCATGCGCTTCTTGTAGCCGCGGCGCTCCATCTCTGGCACCAGCAGCGAGCCCATCAGGGCGGTCGAGCCCATCGACGAGCCGCTCAGGGTCGAGAAGCCCGTGCCGCCCACCACGGTGACGTAGGAGAGCCGCCCCGGGACCTTGCCCATCAGCTGGTCGATGGCGTTGAACATCCGCATGCCCAGGCCGGTGCGGAAGAACAGCTCACCCATCAGCAGGAACAGCGGGATCGGCACCAGGTTGAAGCTGGAAAGGGCGCCGAAGCCGTTGTTGAGCATCTGGATGATGCCGTTCTGGCCGCCCATGAAGTGCCAGGCGCCGATGACGTTGGCGGCCAGGAAGGCCAGGGCGATCGGCGTGCCGATGGCCATGAAGCCGAGAATCAGGGCCAGGAGAAAGGCCAGGGCCAGATACCATTCCATTATTCCTTGATCCCCGCTTCGCCGCTGTGAAGGATGTCCCGCCCGACCACGAAGCGGGCGAACTCGATGGCCATCATGGAGAAGCACACCGGGTAGGCAACGGTGAGGATCCACTTGGGCACGAAGAAGGCGCGCACGTCGTAGTCGTTGCGCGCCAGGTTCATCGACACCAGGTCATACCCCTTCCAGGCCAGCACCACGCAGACCATGACGCACAGCAGCGCCACCAGGCGGCTGAGCACCTGAAGGGCCGCCGGCGGCAGCACCGAGGTGAGCAGCTCGATATGCACGTGTCCCTTGTGCCTGACCAGCCAGGGCGCGCCCAGCAGGGTGAGGTAGAACATGGCGTACTCGGTGGAGAGGAAGAACCAGGCCGAGGGCTGCAGGCCGAGGTTTCTGATCACCACGGAGAGCACGATGGCCACCATCAGCCAGACCAGCATGATGGCGGCGACCAGGGCCATGCCGTTGAGCAGCAGCAGGTATGCACGACTGGCGTAACGCATAGGGGGTTACCGGGCGCGAGGGGAGGGGATGAGCGGCCGCAGGGCGGGGGCCGGCCGCGTGGCGACCGGCCCCGGCGGCTCAGAGGTCGTTGAACTTCTCGATCAGCTCGTCGTAGTGCTCGAGGCCCATGGGGTGACGCTCCATCTGGCGACGCATGCGCTCCCAGGTGGCCTCGCGGGCGGCTTCCGAGAAGGTGGCGCCGGCCTCGCCCTCCAGGCGGAAGACCTGCATGCCGTCGGCTTCCAGCTCGGCCTGCTGCTCCTGGGCCAGCACCTCGAAGCGCTCGGCGCTCTCCCGCTCGTGCTCGATGGCGACGGCCTGGAGAAGCTCCCGGGACTCGTCGCTGAGCCGGTTCCAGCTGTCCAGGTTGACGATCACGCCCATGTCGGTGGAGAAGAACGCGGGATCGATGCGGTAGTTCAGGAAGCGGTCCCAGTTGAGGTCCTTCAGGCCGATCTGGGTCCAGCCGGTGGCGTTGACCACGTTGCGCTCCAGGGCGGAGTAGACGTCGGTGGTGGGCAGGCTGATCGGCTGGGCGCCCAGGTAGTCCTGGAAGAAGGCGTCATAGACCGGGTTGCTGCGCAGGGTCAGGCCGGAGACGCTGAGATTGCCATCGTCGTCCAGGCGCGGCTCGTTGATGGTGTAGAGGTTGTAGCTGACGCCGCTGTCG
Organism: Halomonas sp. 3H; assembly: GCF_024206005.1. Taxonomy (NCBI): domain Bacteria; kingdom Pseudomonadati; phylum Pseudomonadota; class Gammaproteobacteria; order Oceanospirillales; family Halomonadaceae; genus Halomonas; species Halomonas sp. 3H. The sequence goes on along the minus strand of NZ_CP100360.1, from coordinate 3,205,118 downwards.
AACCAGCCCAGGTAGTAGGTGCCCATCTTCTCCTGATGGATCCGGTTGAGCAGGTCGATGCCGCCGTTCTCCCGGGCAAAGATGGCGTTGGTGTTGGAGGCGACCATGGCGTCGCGCTCCGGCACGGTGCCGGCGTAGAAGCTGGCCGCGGTGTAGGCCATGTCCACCACGCCGTTGCGCACGGCATCCGGCTGCTCGGAGAGGCCGATCACCTCCGGGCCGCCGCGCACGTCGATCTGCACCACCCCTTCGCCGCGCTCGTTCACCTTGTCGACGAACTCGAGGAAGCTCTGGGTGTAGATCAGCGAGGGCGGGAAGGCATGGACCGCGCTGATGCGGTCCTCGGCCAGGGCATGGCCGGAGGCCATCAGGACGGCGAGGCCCAGGGGGGCGATGAGTGCCTTGTTCATGGTTGTTCTCCTTGTGAACAGCGGGTCTTGGTCTTGCCGGTTGTCGTTGCCCCTGCGGGGCGGGCGTCAGCGCTACCCTCGGGTGATGACGTTCTCCCCGGGGGCCGTCGTGTCGAGCCAGGGACGCTGCCTGGCGTAGTCGGCGGCAAACCGCGCGATCTCGTCGGCATGCTGTCGAGTCAGGTCGATATCGTCCCAGCCGTTGAGCAGCTTGGTGCGCCAGCCCGGCGCGATCGTGAATGCCAGCACCAGGTCCCCGGCCTGGATGCGGCACGCCTCCAGATCCACCCGAAGCGGCCCGGGCGCGTTGCCCAGGTGTTCGAGCAGGCGTTCGATATCCGCTTCAGGAAGCGTAGCCGGCAGCAGGCCGTTGTTGACCGCATTGGAGGAAAAGATGTCGCCGAAGCTCGGGGCGATCACGCAGCGGAAGCCGAAGTCCACCAGGGCATAGACCGCGGCCTCCCGGGAGGAGCCGGCCCCGAAGTTGCGGCGGGCCACCAGGATCCTCGCCTCGCCGGCCTCGGGATGGTTGAGGATGAAGCCCTCGCGCGGCGTGCCGGCCTCGTCGTGACGCAGGTCGTGGAGCAGGAACTGCCCGTAGCCGACGCTGCGCGGCTCCTTCATGAAGCGCGCCGGGATCAGCTGGTCGGTATCGACATTGGCCAGCGCCAGCGGGCAGGCCAGGGCCTCCAGGGTCTTGATGGGTTCCATCGGGGCTCCCCTCAGAGTTCGCGGATGTCGGCCAGGTGGCCGGCCACGGCGGCGGCGGCCACCATGGCCGGGGACATCAGGTGGGTCCTGGCGCCCGGCCCCTGGCGGCCCTTGAAGTTGCGGTTGGTGGTGGAGGCGCAGCGCTCCCCGCTGGGCACCAGGTCGCCGTTCATGCCCACGCACATCGAGCAGCCGGATTCCCGCCACTCGAGGCCGGCCTCCACGAAGACGCGGTCGAGGCCCTCGGCCTCCGCCTGGTGCTTCACCTGGGTGGAGCCGGGCGCCACGATGCCCGGGACCCGGCTGCGCCGGCCCCGCAGCACGTCGGCCGCCGCCCGGAGGTCCTCGATGCGGGCGTTGGTGCAGGAGCCGATGAACACCCGGTCGATGCGGATATCGGTCAGCTTCTGGCCCGGCTCGAGGCCCATGTACTCGAGGCTGTCGCGCACCTGGCGCGCCTTGCCGGCATCGGGCTGGTCGGCGGGGTCGGGGACGCAGCGGTCGATGGGCAGGGCCTCCTCCGGGGAGACGCCCCAGGTCACGGTGGGGGCGATCTCGCTGGCGTCCAGCGACACCTCGCGGTCGAAGCGGGCATCGGCGTCGCTCGCCAGGGCCTTCCAGCTGGCGACGGCCTGGTCCCACGCCTCCCCGCGGGGGGCGAAGGGTCGGCCGCGCAGGTAGTCGAAGGTGGTGGCGTCGGGCGCGATCATGCCGCAGCGGGCGCCGCCCTCGATGGAGAGGTTGCACAGGGTCAGCCGCGCCTCCATGGAGAGCGCGCGGATGGCGCTGCCGGCGTACTCGATGGCGTGGCCGCGGGCGCCGTCAGCGCCCAGTCGGGCGATCCAGGTCAGGGCGATGTCCTTGGCGGTGATGCCGGGGGGCAGGGTGCCCTCGATGGTCAGGCGCATCTGCTTCGGCCGCGTCTGCCACAGGGTCTGGGTGGCCAGCACGTGGGCCACTTCCGAGGCGCCGATGCCGAAGGCGATGCTGCCGAAGGCGCCATGGGTGGAGGTGTGGCTGTCGCCGCACACCATCAGCAGGCCCGGCTGTGTCAGGCCCTGCTCGGGGCCGAGCACGTGGACGATGCCCTGGCGGGGGTCGTCCAGGCCGAACAGGGTGATGCCGTGCTCCCGGGTATTGTCGGAGAGCTGTTCGATCATGCCGCGGACCTTGGCATCGGCGATGTCGCCGAGTCGGCGCGTCAGTGTCGGCACGTAGTGATCGGCGATGCCGAAGGTCAGGTCCGGTCGCGCCACGGGCAGCCCACGCTCGCGCAGCTTGTTGAAGGCGTGGAACGAACCCTCGTGCACGAAGTGCCTGTCGATCCACAGCAGGCTCTCGCCACCGTCGGTGCGGTGGATCTCGTGGGCGTCCCATACCTTGTCGAACAGCGTGGTGGGTGTCGTCATGATCGCTTGGCTCGGCCTGTCGGAATCGTGATGGCTGGCGTGTCAGATACAACTAGCGCAGCTACATGGCACAGGTCAAATGTATTTTTTATCGTTTTCTAGCTGTATTAAAAATAGGACAGGTCATCGGTTGCCGGCGGCGTCGGCCCGCGCACGGCCGGCCGGTTCCGTCTCCGGTGCCATGGGTTCCCAGTAGCGCGACTCCTCGTCGCCCGTGCGGTTGAGGTCGATCTGGATGCGGTAGCGATCCGGTCGGTAGAGCGCATCCAGATGCTCCACGCCCCGTCCCTCCTCGTCGTAGACCACGCGGGTCAGGGAGATGAGCGGCGAGCCCACGGACACGTCCAGCGCCTCGGCGACCTCGTGGGTGGCCAGGATTGCCGAGATCGTCTGGGAGGCGTGGTCGACCCTCACGCCGCTGCGCTCCAGCAGGGCGAACAGCGGCATGCTGGAGAGGTCCGCCTCGTTGTAGTGCAGGGCGATGTACTCCGGCACGTGGGTCACCAGGTAGGAGAACGGCTTGTCGTCGGCCATGCGTACCCGGATGGAGCGCTGCACCCGCTCGCCGCCGTCGAGCCCCAGGCTGTCGCGCACCGCCTCCGGGGGCTTCACGTAGCTGAACTCCAGCAGCCGCACCCGCGAGGCCTGGCTCATCTTGACCATGTTGGGCAGCAGGTTGGAGACGCTGGCCGTCATCACCGTGGCATCCAGCGGCTGCTCGAGCACCACGGTGCCGAGCCCCGGCCGGCGGTCCACCATCCCCGCCTCGCGCAGTGCCTCCATGGCGCGCCGGACGGTGACCCGCGACACCCCGTGCTGCTCGGCGAGCTTGATCTCCCCGGGCAGCTTGCGCCCCGGCGGCAGGCGTCCGCTGAGGATCGCGTCCTTGAGCAGCAGGAAGATGCGGTGGGACTTGGTGCCTCCCACGGAGGTCACGTGCGCGTCGTTCATGGCCATACCCCGATCGTTTCCGGCACTTGACGGCGGCAGTCAAGTGGACATAGAAATGTATTATGCATAGTACAGGTTGCTGTGCCATGCGAGAGTGACAACGGTAGACAACAAGGATAACAACCCCGGGGAGGCGACCATGCCCGTCGTACAGGTCAGTCTGATCAGCGGCTACTCCAGCGAGCTCAGGCAGCGGCTCTGCTCGCGATTGACCGATGCCGTTCGCCAGACGATCGATGCGGATCCGGATGCCATCACCATCTTCCTCCACGAGGTCGAGCCCGACGGCTACATGCGCGGCGGGCGCTCCCGCGTGCCCGGCGCCGAAGCCGCGGCGCCGCCCGGCCCCGAGGCGCTGGTGCGCACCTTCCTGGACGCCATGGAGGCCCGCGACCTGGCGCTTGCGTCGAGCCTGCTCGCCGACGACTTCACGATGGAGTTTCCCGGCAGCGGCGTGATGTCCCGGTTGGACGAGCTGGTGGCCTGGGCGCGCGGTCGCTACCGCTTCGTGAAGAAGCGCTTCATCGACGTCGACTGCTGCGACAAGGGGGACCACGCGGTGGTGGTCTGCCACGGCGAGCTTTACGGCGAGTGGCCGGATGGCACGGCGTTCGACGGCGTCCGCTTCATCGACCGTTTCGAGGTGCGAGACGGCAAGCTCTCCCGGCAGCGTGTCTGGAACGACCTGGCGCTGGCACGCACCTGAGGCCTGCCATCCCCCCGACTCCCCCTGCACACGAGGAACTCCACTGCCATGACCCCATCCGCCAACGGTCTCAAGGCACGGCTGCTCGCTCCCGAGATCGTCGTCGCCCCCGGTGTCTATGATGCCCTGGGGGCGTCGCTCGCCGAGCAGGCCGGCTTCGATACCGTCTACCTCTCCGGCGCCAGCCTGGCCTACACCCAGTTGGGGCGCCCGGATATCGGGCTGCTCAGCCTCTCCGAGGTCAACGACGCCCTGGCGCACATCCGCGAACGCACCGAGGCCTCCATCGTGGTGGACTGCGACACCGGCTTCGGCAACGCCATGAACGTGATGCGCAGCGTGCGCATGCTGGAGCGCTCCGGCGCCAGTGCCATCCAGCTCGAGGACCAGACCTATCCCAAGCGCTGCGGCCACCTGCGCGGCAAGACCCTGGTGCCCACCGGCGAGATGGTCGGCAAGCTGAAGGCGGCACTGGATGCCCGCCAGAGCGACGAGACGCTGATCATCGGCCGCACCGATGCCCTGGCCGTGGAGGGCACCGACGCTGCCATCGAGCGGGCCCGGGCCTATCGCGAGGCGGGGGTCGACATGCTGTTCATCGAGGGCATCCGCAGCGACGAGGACATCGCCCGGATCATGGCCGAGTTCCGCGGCCGGGTGCCGATCATGGCGAACATGGTGGAGGGCGGCGACACTCCGCTGCAGAACGCCGAGGCGCTGCAGGCGCTGGGCTTCTCGCTGGTAATCTTCCCCGGTGCCCTGGTCCGCGCGGTCACCCACATGGCCAGCCGGTTCTTCGAGACCCTGCGCCGGGACGGCACCACGGACGCCTTCCGCGACCGGATGCTCGACTTCACCCAGCTCAATGACTATCTCGGCACCCAGACCATGCTGGAGCTGGGCCAGAAATACGAAAAGCGCTGACGCCGGGCGCCTCCAGGCGCCCGGCCCACCACACTCCGGGAGGACCCCGATGATCACGACCGACAAGACCGCCAAGGAGCTCTTCCACGAGGTCATGGCCAACCCCCAGCGCGTGCCCTTCGGGTTCGGCAACAAGGCGGTGCTGGTCAACGTCGACCCGCAGAAGGCCTACACCCGCACCGACCTCTACAAGACCGCCTACGAGACCGACCCCCGCCAGCTCGACCACGTGAACCAGCTGGCCCGCGCCTTCCGGGCACTCGGCTGGCCGGTGGTCTGGACCCACGTGGCCTTCCTCGATTCCGCCGAGGATGCCGGCGTCTGGGGCACCCGCACCGATACCCCCGACTCGCTGCAGAACATCAAGTACGGTTCCGACCGCGCCGCCTTCGACGAGCGGGTGGAGATCGAGCCGAGCGACGTCGTCTACACCAAGCGCATGCCCTCGGCGTTCTTCGAGACCCCGCTGCAGTCGCTGCTGGTGTGGCACCAGGTCGACACCGTGATCGTCACCGGCGGCTCCACCTCCGGCTGCATCCGCGCCACCGCGGTGGAGAGCCTGTCGCGGGGCTATCGCACCATCGTCCCCATGGAGTGCGTGGCCGACAAGCACGAGAGCTACCACTACGCCAACCTGACCGACCTGCACCTCAAGTACGCCGACGTCATGCCGGTGGCGGACGTGCTGAGCTGGCTTGAGTCACGCACTGCCGAGCAGCCCTGAGCCGGCCGTCGGCGAAAGCGGCAAGCGGCGAGAGCGGAGGAGGAGAGCGAGCATGAAGGAAACACTGGGCGCGTACGACTACTGGCCCTGGGAGAATCGGCCCAGGATCACCTGGCCGGGCGGGGCACGGGTCGCCTTCTGGGTGGCCCCCAACATCGAGTACTACGAGCTCGACCCGCCGCCGAACCCGCAGCGCAAGCCATGGCCGACACCGCATCCCTCGGTGCCCGGCTACAGCATCCGCGACTACGGCAACCGGGTGGGCCACCGGCGCCAGATGGCGCTGCTCGACAAGTACGGCATTCGCGGCTCGGTGTCGCTGTCGGTGGCGCTCTGCGAGCATCACCCCGAGATCATCGAGATGTGCCGCGAGCGCGACTGGGAGTTCTTCAGCCACGGCATCTACAACACCCGCTACACCTACGGCATGAGCGAGGCCCAGGAGCGGGAGATGATCCGTGACGGCATCGAGACCATCCACCGCCATACCGGCCAGAAGTGTGCCGGCTACCTGGCCCCGGCGCTCTCCCATTCGGAGCGCACCCTGGACCTCTTCGCCGAGGTGGGCCAGGAGCTGTTCGGCGAGGAGGGCGGCATCTACACCTGCGACCTCTTCCACGACGACCAGCCGACCCCGATCCGGCTGCGCTCCGGCCGCCGCTTCGTCTCGGTGCCCTATTCGCTGGAGATGAACGACACCATCGTCTATGCGGTGAACAAGGTGGAGCCTCGCCACTATCTGACGATGCTCAAGCGTCACTTCGACCGGCTCTACGCCGAGGGGGCCGAGTCGGGCACGGTGATGTGCATCCCGACCCACAACTACCAGATCAGCTGCCCGCATCGCATCAAGGCCTTCGAGGAGGCGCTGGAGTACATCACCGGGCACAGCGACGTCTGGGTGGCCACCGGCCGCGAGATCGCCCGGCACTACCTCGAGAACCACCACGATGCCGCCCTGGACGACATCGCTGCCAAGGCCGCCGCGGCCGGGAGGCACTGAGCCATGTCCTCGAAAGACTCGTCCCTCGCACCGGACTACCTGACCTACCCCTGGCGTCGCCACGGCTACGACCATGACCGCTACGCCTGGTCGATGCTGGCCGATCGCGCGCCCGTGCAGTGGCCGCAGGGCAGGACGCTGGCGGTATGGATCAACGTCTCGCTGCAGTTCTACCCGCTCAACCAGCGCGGCGTGCCCTTCAAGGTGCCCAACGGCATGACCATGCCCTACCCGGACCTGCGCCACTACTCGCTGCGTGACTACGGCAACCGGGTGGGGATCTATCGCCTGCTGCAGGCCTTCGAGCGCTTCGGCGTGCGCCCCACCTGGGCGATCAACGCCCAGCTGGCCGAGCAGACCCCCTACCTGCTGGAGCGCCTGAAGGCCTTCGGCGGCGAGTTCCTCTGCCACGGCTGGAACATGGACCACCTGCACACCGGCGGCCAGGATCGCGACGAGGAGGCCGAGATCGTGCGCCGCTCGGTGGCGACCCTGCGCGCGCTCACCGGCCAGCCGGTCCGCGGCTGGCTGAGCCCGGCCAAGCACCAGAGCTGGAACACCCCCGCCCTGCTCGCCGAGAACGGCATCGAGTACTGCGCCGACTGGGTCAACGACGAGCTGCCCTACGCTTTCGCCACCGAGGCGGGCGAGCTCGCCATGATGCCGCTGACCACCGAGATCGAGGACCAGTTCGTGATGGCCCAGAACCTGCACTCCGAGGACTCCTGGGTCGAGCAGGTCAAGGACGCGTTCGACTTCCTGGTGGAGGAGTCCCGGCGGGAGGGAGGGCGGCTGCTGGCGCTCAACCTGCATCCCTGGCTGGTGGGCCAGCCCCATCGCATCGGCTGCCTGGAGGAGGTGCTGGCCCACATCACCGACCACGAGGCGGTCTGGCAGGCCCCGGCCGGCGAGATCCTCGACGCCTTCCGGTCCAGCCGGCAGGAGGCGCGCTGATGGGCATCGTGGCCTTCCGCGAAGAAGCGGCCTTCGAGGCCCACCTGCCGCTGGTGATCATCGGCGGTGGCGCCTGCGGCCTGGTGGCGGCGCTGGCCGCCCACGAGTGCGGCATCGAGCTGGTGGTGCTGGAGCGAGATGCCCTGCCGCGGGGCAGCACCTTCATGTCGTCCGGCTTCATCCCCGCCGCGGGCACCCGCTTCCAGGCCGAGAAGGGCGTGGAAGACAGCGGCGAGCTGATGGCCGCCGACATCCAGGCCAAGAACGGCCACGAGGCGGACCCGGCCATCGTCCAGGCCCTGGCCGACTATTCCGGCCGGGTGGTGGAGTGGCTGGCGGACACCCACGGCATCCCCTTCGACCTGGTCGAGGGCTTCCTCTACCCGGGGCACAGCCGCATGCGTATGCATGCCACGCCGCGACGCACCGGCGAGGAGCTGATGGGCTGCCTGCTCAATGCCGCCGAGGCGGCCGGCATCGATATTCTCACCCAGGCACGGGTGGTCGACCTGCATGTGGATGACGAGGCCCGCGTGCGCGGGGTGACCCTGGAGCGCCCCGACGGCAGCCGCGAGTCCATCGGCTGCGACGCCCTGCTGCTGGCCTGCAACGGCTACGGCGGGAACCCCGAGCTGGTGGCGCGGCATATCCCCTCGCTGAAGGACGCCCTCTACTATGGCCACGAGGGCAACCAGGGCGATGCCCTGCTGTGGGGGGAGGCCATGGGTGCCAGCCTCAAGGACCTGGGCGCCTGCCAGGGACACGGCTCCCTGGCCACGCCCCACCAGACGCTGATCTCCTGGGCGCTGATGATGCGCGGGGGCGTGCAGGTCAACCGCGAGGGGCGGCGCTTCTCCAGCGAGCATGGCGGCTACTCCGAGCAGGCCGCCCGGGTGCTGGCCCAACCCGGTGGCATCGCCTGGAACCTCTTCGATGCCCGCATCCACCAGGCGGCGCTGGAGTTCGAGGACTACCGCAATGCCCATGAGGCCGGCGCCGTGCGCACCTTCGACAGCCTTCCGGCCATGGCCGAGGGGCTCGAGATGCCGCCGGCGGCCCTGCAGGCGACCTTCGCCGAGATGCGGGCGCTGGCCGAGAGCGGCGAGCCCGACGGCTTCGGGCGCACCTTCTCGCCCGAGACCCTGCTGGAACCGCCCTATCACGCGATCAGGGTCACCGGCGCCCTGTTCCACACCCAGGGCGGCCTCGAGGTGGACACCCGGGCCCGGGTCCTCAAGGGCGACGGGGCGGTGCTTCCCAACCTGTTTGCCGCCGGCGGCGCGGCTCGCGGGGTGTCCGGGTCGAACGACAGCGGCTACCTCTCCGGCAATGGCCTGCTCAGCGCCGTGGTGATGGGCGCCATCGCCGGCCGCGAGGCGTCCCGCCAGCTGCTGCGCGGCTGACGCGGGCCGCGTCACCCCTCGGGCAGGTACAGCTCGCGGCTCTCGCCCATCAGGAAGGCGCGGTTGACCTCCAGCGCCTCGCGCAGGAAGTCCCACAGCAGCCGCACTCGGGCCAGGCGGCGCTGCTCCTGGCGGGCGGTGATCCAGAACTGGCGGTCGATCGCCACTTCTTCTTCCAGCACGTTCACGAGTGTCTCCGCGGCGCTGGCCATGAAGCAGGGCAGCACGGCCAGCCCCGCCCCGTGCAGGCAGGCGGCGTGCTGGGTGGTCACGCTGGTGCTGCGCATGGCGAAGTGCGGCCCGGGGTGGCCGACCACCGCCGGGTCGAGCAGCGGCTCCAGGTAGCTGAGCTGCTCGCTGAAGATCAGGTCGTCCACGTAGCCCACCAGGCGGTGGGCGCCCAGCTCGGCGAGCCGCGCCGGCCGGCCGTGGCGGGCGAGGTACGCCTCGCTGCCGTAGAGCCGCAGCCGGTAGTCGCACAGCCGCGAGATCACCAGCCCCGGGCTCACCGGGCGCTCCACGGTGATGGCCAGGTCCGCCTCGTGGCGGCTCAGGTTGACCACCCGGGGCAGGGCGAGCAGGTCCAGGGTGACCCCCGGGTGGCGCTCGCAGAAGGCCGAGAGCAGCGGGGCGATCACCCAGGTCCCGAAGCCCTCGGTCACCCCCAGGCGGATCTGGCCGCTGATCTGGTGGTTCTTGTCGGTGAGGCTCTCGCCGGCCTCGAAGGCGTGGCGGGCCATCTCCTCGGCGTGGGCGAGCAGCTGCTGGCCCGCCTCGGTGAGGTGGTAGCCGTGGGTGCTGCGCTCGAAGAGCTGGGTGTTGAGCTTCTGCTCGAAGCGCCGCGTGCGCCGGGAGAGGGTGGAGTGGTCCAGCCCCAGCCGGCGGGCGGCATCGGTGAGCCGCTGGCTGCGCGCCACCTCGAGAAAGATCTGGATATCCTGCCAGTCGAGCATGAGGCCCTCCCGCCGTTGCCTGTTCAGGCCGCTTGTTGTGCATAGGCGCACAAACAATGTGCCCGACTGCCCGTTGTCATGCCATCCGACGTCTGGATAGACTCGACGTCATCACCTTCCGTGTTTTTATACACACAAAGTCTAATGCCAGGGCGATCCACGGCAACGTCCAACAACAAGCCGATCCCCCGGGCAGCGACCGCACAGAGAGGAGCACGCCCATGTCAGTCCGCGAAATCCCCATGTACATCGACGGCCAGCCCATCCAGTCCCAGAGCCAGGAGTGGCGCGACGTGGTCAACCCGGCCACCCAGGAGGTGGTCGCGCGGGTGCCGTTCTGCACCGCCGAAGAGGTCGAGCGCGCCGTGGCCAGCGCCAAGGAGGCCTTCAAGACCTGGCGCAAGGTGCCGCTGGCCAAGCGCATGCGCATCATGCTCAAGCTCCAGGCGCTGATCCGCGACAACACCGACGAGCTGGCCGCGCTGATCACCGAGGAGCACGGCAAGACCCTGCCCGACGCCGCCGGCGAGGTGGGCCGCGGCCTGGAGGTGGTGGAGCACGCCTGTTCGATCACCAGCCTGCAGCTGGGCGAGCTGGCCGAGAACGCCGCCAGCGAGGTGGACGTCTACACCCTGAACCAGCCGCTGGGCGTGGGGGCCGGCATCACCGCCTTCAACTTCCCCATCATGCTGCCCTGCTTCATGTTCCCGCTGGCCATCGCCACCGGCAACACCTTCGTGCTCAAGCCCTCCGAGCAGGACCCGAGCTCCACCATGCGGCTGGTCGAGCTGGCCCACGAGGCGGGCATTCCGGCCGGGGTGCTCAACGTGGTCCACGGCGGCCCGGACGTGGCCAACCAGATCGCCGACCATACCGACATCAAGGCGCTCTCCTTCATCGGCTCCACCCATGTGGGCTCGCTGCTCTACAACCGCGCCGCCGCGGCCGGCAAGCGCATGCAGTCGATGATGGGCGCCAAGAACCACTGCGTGATCATGCCCGACGCCAACCGCAGCCAGGCGATCAACAACCTGCTCGGTTCCGCCTACGGTGCCGCCGGCCAGCGCTGCATGGCCAACTCCGTGGTGGTGCTGGTGGGCGAGGCCCGTGAGTGGCTGGAGGACATCGTCGAGGGCACCCGCAGCATGAAGGTGGGCCCCGGCACCCAGCGTGATGCCGACCTCGGCCCGCTGGTCTCCCCCCAGGCCAAGGAGCGCGTCGAGCGGCTGATCACTGCCGGCGAGAAGGAGGGCGCCACGCTGCTGGTGGACGGCCGCGGCTACCAGGTGGAGGGCTACCCGGACGGCAACTTCGTCGGCCCGACCCTGTTCACCGACGTCACCGCCGAGATGACCATCTACCGCGAGGAGATCTTCGGCCCGGTGCTCTGCGTGGTGACCGTCGACACCCTGGACGAGGCGATCGCGTTCATCAACGCCAACCCCAACGGCAACGGCACCTCCATCTTCACCAACTCCGGCTGGGTGGCGCGCCGCTTCGAGAGCGACATCGACGTCGGCCAGGTGGGCATCAACGTGCCGATCCCGGTGCCGGTGGCCTACTTCAGCTTCACCGGCTCCCGCGGCTCCAAGCTGGGCGACCTGGGCCCCAACGGCAAGCAGGCCATCGCCTTCTGGACCCAGACCAAGACCGTCACCGCCCGCTGGTTCGAGCCGGAGAACGTCTCCAGCGGCATCAACAGCACCATCTCGCTGAGCTGATCCCACCCGCTCGGTAGCAACACGGCCCCGCCTCGAGAGAGGCGGGGCCGTGTGCGTTGATGGCCTTCGACCGAGCGGTCAGACAAAGCTGCTAGAGTGCAGGCATCGTATGGATACGATACCGGAGCTCTAGTGACCTGCCCTTTCCTTCGCCTGCCGTCGGCCCTTGCCGTCTGGCTGCTGCTTGCCTGCCTGCTGTCGTCGCCGGTCCGTGCCGCCCTTGAGGTGAGCACCTCGCCCGGCGAGATCAACCTGGGGCCGCACCTGCAGCTGCTCGAGGACGCCGATCGCGCCCTGGACATCGAGGCGCTGCTCTATCCCCAGGCGCCGTTGCCCTGGCGCCCCTCGGCGGAGGAGACGCTCAACTTCAGCTTCTCCGACTCGGCCTGGTGGCTCCAGGTGGAGCTCAGCAACGCAAGCGAGGGCTCGCTGCGCCGGCTGGTGGAACTCGCCATGCCACTCCACGACTACCTGGACGCCTGGGTGGTCGACGAGGCGGGGGAGGTAGTGGCCGAGTGGCAGACCGGCAACCGCCGGGCCTTCGACACGCGCCCCGTGGCCCACCGCACCTTCGTTTTGCCGGTGCAGCTGCCGCCCGGCGAGTCGCGCCGTCTGGTGCTCCGGCTGGACACCCATGATGGCCTCTTCGACGCCACGCCCTTCTACCTGCTCAGCGACGCCAGCTTTCTCCAGAAGGCCCAGCAGGAGCTGATGGCCTACAGCCTCTACTACGGCGCCCTGCTGGCGCTGCTGATCTACAACCTGCTGGTCTACTCGGCCACCCGGGAGCGCGCCTTCCTGCTCTACGTGGCCTACCTGGGGGCCTTCTTTGTCTTCAACTTCACCTTTCGCGGCTTCGCCTTCCAGTACTGGTGGCCGAGCTGGCCGACCTTCAACAACCAGATGGTGGCGCTCACCAGCGGGCTGCTCTACCTGACCCTGACGCTGTTCAGCCTCGACTTCCTCGACCTGCGCCGGCGTGCCCCTCGGCTGGGGCATGCGCTGATCGGCATGACCGGGCTGCTCCTGCTCTCGGCACTGCCGGCGCTGCTTGGCCACTATGCGCTGGTATTCCGGATGATGATCCCCGCGGGCATCGTCTACTTCGCGCTGCTGCTGGGGATCGCCGCCTGGCTGAGTCTGCGGCGTGACCGCCTGGCTCAGATATTCCTGCTGGCCTGGAGCGTGCTGCTGGTGGGGGCCGGACTCTACTACCTGCGCGTGGCCGGGGTGCTGCCCTACAACTCTCTCACCGAGAACGCCCTGCAGATCGGCTCCGGGCTGGAGTTCCTGCTGCTGGCCTTCGGGCTGGCCTACAAGATCAACCTGCTGAAGAACGAGAAGCTCGCCGCCGAGCGCGACACCCACGAGCTGCAGCGCTCACTGAACCAGCGGCTGGAGACCGAGGTGGACCAGCGTACCCGCGAACTGGAGGCCGCCAATCGCAGGCTGGAGTCAATGGCCCGCACCGACCCAATGACCGGGCTGCTCAACCGCCGCCAGTTCCGTGAGCTGGTCGACGAGGAGATGCAGCGCCGGCGGCGCCACGCTCGGCCGATCCTCTTTGCGGTGATGGATATCGACGACTTCAAGCCCTACAACGACACCTATGGCCACCAGGCCGGCGACGAGGTGCTCGTTCGCGTGGCAAGCCTGCTCGAGGCGCACTTCCGGCGCGCGGGCGATCATCTCTTCCGCCTGGGCGGGGAAGAGTTCGGGCTGCTGCTCGAGGCCGACAGCCCGGAGGAGGGGCAGCGGGCCATGGAGGCCTTCCGCCGGGCGCTGAAGGGACTGGCCATTCCCAACGAGAAAGCCGAGGCCCGCGTGGTCACCGCCTCCTTCGGCCTGGTCTGCTCCAACGACTATGGCCGGGTGTCCACCGCCGACCGCCTCTTCGCGGAGGCCGACGCGGCGATGTACGAGGCCAAGGCGCAAAGCCGCAACCGCGTGGTGACGCGCAGGCTCCTCCTGTCGTCCTGAGTGGCCAGAGACGGTGCGATTGGAGCGGCCTCAGACGTTGGTCTGCATGGACTCCAGATTGACGAAGTCGACATGTGAAGGGCTTAGTTAACAAGCACAAGCCAGGAGACACCATGGAACGGTTACCGGAAGGGCTCTACGAACGACTGCTCGATGACGAGCTCAGCGCGCTACTGGATGCCCACCCTGAACTCAAGCCAGTGATGCGTAAGCTCGACGATGAGACAGCGCCCCATGCCTATGCTCAGTTTCTCGGTCAGCTGCTACATCAGGCCTTGCGAATTGTCGATGAGAAGAGCCGGCTGCCGCTGCTTAACCGTCTTATCGAGCTGATTTCGGCAACCGATGGTCTCGACTACCTGGCTCGTAAGAAGCTGCTGGATACCGATAAGCCGATACTCAGCGAATTGGGAAAGGGTAGCCATCGGTTACCTCGACCGGCGACGCCATTGGCGACCAGCGCCCTGTTGACGGGGCTCGGGCATGATCCGCCCCTCGAGCATGAGCTGCGGGCCGAGATGGCCACGGCCGACGGCGTCGACATTCTGGTGTCGTTTATCAAATGGTCAGGGCTTAGGCTGCTGATGCCCGCCTTCGAGCGCCTGGCTGACCGAAATATTCCGGTACGCCTGATCTCCACCAGCTATATGGGGGCCAGCGATCCTACCGCATTGGAGTGGCTGACCCTGCAGCCCAATGTCACCGTGCGCGTCTCCTACGACACCGGCGGCACTCGGCTACATGCCAAGGCCTACCACTTTCGCCGAGAGAGCGGGTACTCCACGGCCTATATCGGCTCGGCGAATATGTCCCACTCGGCGATGACCCAGGGACTGGAGTGGACCGTCAAGGTCACCGCTCAGGATATGAGACATATCCTCGAACGCTTCGAGGCGGAGTTTGCGGCCTACTGGGAAAGCGATGAGTTCGAGCCCTATACCTCAGAGGATTTTCCGCGCTTTCGTCGGGCCATCGCCGCGCATAAGGATCGCGCTCAAGGTGGGGCGACCTTCTTCGCCGAGATCACGCCTCGGCCTTTCCAGCTTCGAATACTGGAAGCCCTGGGCGCCGCACGCCAGCGCGGCTCGTGTCGTAATCTGGTGGTAGCGGCCACCGGTACTGGCAAGACCGTGATCTCGGCGCTGGATTATCGACGGGTATGCGAACGTGAAGGGCGGCAGGTGCCGCTGCTGTTCGTCGCGCATCGTAAGGAGATTCTGGAACAGGCTCAGGCCTGCTACCGCACCGTGCTGCGTGATCAGAACTTCGGCGAGCTCTGGGTGGGTGGGCATGTGCCGACAGAACACCGCCACCTATTTGCCTCGGTGCAAACGCTGAACCGTCACCGGCCTTGGGAAATGTCAGGGAGCAAGCATTTCCAATATGTGGTGATCGATGAGGCCCATCATGAGACCGCCAGCAGCTATCGGGTTCTGCTCGAGGAGCTTAAGCCTGCCGTGTTGCTGGGGCTGACGGCCACGCCCGAGCGAATGGACGGCAGCAGTATCCTGCCGGACTTCGATGGCGATTTCGCCGCTGAGATTCGCCTTCCCGAGGCGCTGGAAGAGAAGCTGCTGTGTCCCTTCCACTATTTTGGGGTCAGCGACAGCGTCGATCTCAGTGACGATGCGCTTTGGCGCAATGGCCGCTATGACGCCCGGCAGCTGGAGAATCTGCTAACCGGCGATGACTTGCGTGCCAAGCAGCGGGTAGACACCATCCTGCAGGCATTGCAGCGCTATCAGCCCGATCTGCATGGCGTGCGCGCGGTGGGGTTCTGCGCCGGAGTTCGCCATGCCGAGTATATGGCCGAGTGTTTCAATCGGCTGGGCGAAGCGTACCGGGCCGCTGTGATTGTTGGTGACACGCCGACTGAGATTCGTGACGAGCGGCTACGTGAATTCCGCGAAGGGGCGTTGCCCTTTCTGTTCACCGTGGACGTGCTCAGCGAAGGTGTCGATGTTCCCGATATCAACCTGGTGATGTTCCTGAGACCTACCGAGAGCCTGACGGTCTTCCTCCAGCAGTTAGGGCGTGGGTTGCGCCACGCGCCGGGGAAGGAGTGTCTCACCGTGCTGGATTTCGTGGGGCAGACCCACCGTCGCTATCGGCTAGACACCAAGTTCACGGCGCTGTTGTCTGGACGGCGCCAGCGGCTGGATCGCGAGGTGGAAGCCGACTTCCCCAGTCTTCCACCCGGTTGCAGCATTCAGCTTGAGCGGGTCGCACGAGAGCGAGTGCTCGGCAAGATCCGTTCGGTGCTGGCCGAGCTGAATCAGTTTATCCCCGAGACACTGCGCACCTGGTCGGAAGAGGTCGGGAAACCGCTCACCTTTGGCCGTTTCCTGGAGGTGACTGGACTGACACCGGTGCAGGTGCTCTCGCGCCGCAGCTGGTCCGAGTGGAAAGCCTTGGCCGACCGCCAAGCGATGCCCGTTGATCCCGATATCGACCAGGCGCGCAAGGCCCTTTCGCGTATCGCGCTGCGCAGCGATCCCGAACTGCTCTCCGCCATCGAGACCCTGGGCCAATCGGAAGGCGTCGAAGAGGCCCTGGGGCGCTATGACACCTCGCGACAAACGGCGCTGCACTATCTGCTGTGGGGCCAGAAGGGCGGCCGGGTTGGTGTCGATAGTCTCGAGCAGTCGTTGCGGAAGTGGTGTGCCAACCCAAGTATCGCGGCCGATGCCGCCGAGATTGCCGCCTGGCGGAGGGCTCACCAGCAGGTGCCGCTACATCCTCTCATTGATCTACCGTTCGAAAGCGACCTGCTGCTGCACGGCACCTATGGGAACGCCGAGATTAAGGCGGCCTTAGGCTTGGCCAGTCTGGAGAAGCCGGGCGCCACCGGCGTGGGGGTGATCCATGCTAAGGAGATTCGCGCCTATATCCACCTGGTGACCTTCCAGAAGGATGAAAGTGACTTCTCGCCCACCACGCGCTATCGCGACTACCCCATCAGCCGCACGCTGCTGCACTGGGAAAGTCAGTCAAACACCAGTCAGGCCAGCGCAACGGGACAGAACTATCTGCATTTTGAGGAGCGCGGCTACACCATCCTTTTCTTCGCCCGCCTGACGAAGCGGATCGAAGGGGAAACAGCGCCATTTATCTTCTTGGGACAGGCCAAGGCCCTCAAGAGCTACCAGGGAGATCGGCCTATCGCCATGACCTGGGAGCTGGCCCATCCCATGCCCGCCGAACTCTTCGAGGAGGCGCGGCCAGCGTAGCGGCTCTGTCTTCGGGGTATACGACTTTGGCAGGCATGTTGACGTTGACGTAAGCTGCTATTTTGGTTCGGCGACAACAACCACAACGCCAGGAGCCACCATGACCACCCCGATCAGCCGTTTTCCCATCCCCGAGTCGATCCAGGACCTGCCCGAGGACATCCGCGATGCCATGCTGGCAGTGCAGGAGAAGGCCGGCTTCATCCCCAACGTCTTCCTAATGCTGGCCCACCGCCCGGACGAGTTCCGCGCCTTCTTCGCCTACCACGACGCCCTGATGGAGCGGGAGTCCGACACCCTGACCAAGGCGGAGAAGGAGATGATCGTGGTAGCCACCAGCGCCCGCAACCGCTGCCTCTACTGCGTGGTGGCCCACGGCGCCCTGGTGCGCATCTACAGCAAGGACCCGCTGCTGGCGGACCAGGTCGCCGTCAACCACCGCGTCGCCGGCCTGAGCGAGCGCCACACTACGATGATCGACTTCGCCATGCACTGTGGCCTGGAGGTGGGCGAACTCACCGACGCATGGCAGACCCGCCTGCTGGAGGTCGGCTTAACCCAGAACGACATCTGGGACATCGGCGCCATCGCGGCCTTCTTCGGCATGTCCAACCGTCTGGTCACCCTGGCCGGCACGCCGCCCAATGAGGAGTTCTACCTGATGGGCAGGTTGCCGCGGGAGAAGAAGTAAACGCCGGAATCAGGCCTGGGCGAGAGCCCCCTCCATCAATGTCAGCACCGGCATCAGCTGGCTCTCGTGCAGCAGCAGCACGCTGTCATCGGCCTCGCCCTCGGCGGGAGAGACGACGGCGAACTCCCCTTCCTCCAGGTGGAACTCGTGGATCTCGCGGGGGCCTTCCGGCGTCTGGCAGTGGATGGCGCGGTAGGGGTCGTCCTCGCCGTAGGTGAGGCGGTGGTAGACCTTGAAGAAGGTATAGAGGGTCAGGCCCCGGGTGAAGGCGGGCCAGCGAGCCGGGATGGTGCGGGTCTCTTCGTTCAGCGCCTGGCCGCTCGCCTCGGCGGCGGCGATGGCCCGGGCCAGCGGTTCGGCGAGCAGCGAGGCGTCGTCGCGGGGCAGGGGCCGCTGCCGTTCGAAGGCGTGGCGATAGGCCTCGGCGACTCGCCGCAGATCCGAAAGCGAGCCCAGCCGATGGTCGCTGTGCTTCAGGTCCGCGGGCTCGAAGCCGCCGTTCTCCCAGCCGTGGATCACCCGCAGCACCAGCCTGCCCTCTGCCAGGGGAGCGCCGATGAGGGCCTGGACGGCCACCCGCAGGTGGAGCAGGCGCTCCGTCACCAGGTTGTCGAAGGCGGTATAGGGCTCGGCGAAGATCGCGTGGAGGCGACCCGGGGCGTGTTCCTTGGCTTCGTTGAACGGCATGGGCTGGTGTCCGGCTCGGGGGTGGTCGACGGAACGGGGCGACGCTATGATGCCCCTCGATCCTCGGATTATCGGCCGCCGAATCGGCGACTTGAGCCGGGGATCCCACAATTCATTCACTTGTCGCCAGGGGAGTCCCGCCGCATCCGCGGGGGCTGAGAGGGCCACGCGCCGACCCTGGAACCTGATCCGGTTCACACCGGCGGAGGAAGTGCGACATGCCCTACCTGACGTCTGCCGTGCTCGGCGCGGCGCTGCTCTGCTTTGCTTTCCTGGGCCTGCGGGCCCGCCGGGCCGACGGCCTGCTTGATGACTATGTGACCGCCCGCAACTCTCAAGGCGCCCAGGCCATCGGCCTGTCCTTCCTGGCCTCCAGCATGGGCGCCTGGATCCTCTTCGCGCCGCCGGAGATCGGCGCCTTCGTGGGGCCGGTGGCACTGGCCGGCTACGCCATCGGCTCGTCGCTGCCCTTCATCGTGCTGGGGCTCTACGGCCCGGCGATCCGCCGCCACCTGCCGGAGGGGCGCAGCATCGGCGAGTTCGCCGAGGCCTGCTACGGCGCCGGGGTGCGGCGCTGGGTCTCCTTCGTCTCGGTGGCCTACATGGCGATCTTCCTGGCCGCCGAACTCACCGCCATCGGCGCCATCGCCGCGCTGCTCTCCGACGTGCCGCCGGCGCTGGTGATCCTCGGCGTGGCGGTGGTCACCCTGGTCTACACCACCCTGGGCGGGCTGCGGGCGAGCCTCGCCACCGACCGCTGGCAGGCCTGGCTGCTGCTGGCTCTGCTGCTGCTGGTGGGCGGCGTGGCCTGGTGGTGGCTGCCGCCGATGCCGGCCGGGGCGATGATCCCAAGCATTCCCACCGGCAGCGCACTCTCCGTGGCGCTGACCCTGGTGATCGCCGTCACCGCGGCCAACCTCTTCCACCAGGGCTACTGGCAGCGCATCTGGGCCGCCGAGGACGACCGCGCCCTGGGCCGCGGAGCGCTGCTGGGCGCTACCAGCAGCCTGCTGGTGGTGATGGCCATCGGCGGGCTCGGCATGCTGGCGGCGATGCACGCGCTGCCCCTGGGCGAGCCACCGATTCCCTTCTTCGCGCTGCTCTCCGCGGCGCCGGCCTGGCTGGGCCTGCCGGCCCTGGTGCTGGCGGTGACCCTGGTGGCCTCCAGCGTGGATACGCTACAGAACGCCATCGCCTCCATGGCGGTGGCCAGTTCCGGCCGGAGCGGCCTCTCGGTACGGGCGGCGCGCCTGGTCACGGTGGCGCTGATGGTGCCGGTGGTGTGGGTGGCCCTGCAAGGCTTCTCGGTGCTGCGGCTGTTCCTGATCGCCGACCTGCTGTGTGCCGCCATCGTGGTGCCGGTGCTGCTGGGCCTGTGGCGGCGCATGTCGCCGCTCGCCGCCGTGGCCGGCGGCGTGGCGGGGCTGCTCGGCGCGGTGCTGCCGGGCTGGGTCACCCTGGGCAGCCTCTCCGCCGGCGTGCTGGCGGCCACCTTCCCCGACAGCATCCCGACGCTTCCGCCCTTCCTGGGGGCGCTGGTCGCCTCCACCCTGGCGAGCCTGCTGATCGCCTGGCGCCGCCCGGGGGCGAGGTTCCAACCGATATTCGAAGGAGACGCCCGATGACCACCCGCGCCGACTGGCTCGCCTGGGCCGCGCAGCAGGACGCACCGCGCCTCACCGACTGGCTGCGCGAGATCAGCGAGCCCGACTGGTCCGCCACCGTGAACCACCCGCTGTTCGACGCCATGGCCGAGGGGCGGATTTCCGGTGCCGACTTCGCCGCCTACATGGTGCAGGACTACGGCTTCGTGGACCCCTTCACCGCGCTGATCGGCTTCGCCATCGGCCGGGCGCCGAGCATGGAAGACCGGGTGGTGCTGGGGCAGTTCATGGGCATGCTGACCAGCGACGAGGACAGCACCTTCCAGCGCACCTTCGAGGCCTTCGCGGTGCCCGCCGCCCAGCGCGAGGCGCCGGACTACCTGCCCGAGACCCGGGCCTTCCAGGCGCTGCTGCGCGAGACCGGCCGCGCCGGCGGCTACGCGGAGATCCTCGCCGCCCTGGTGGTCACCGAGTGGATCTATCTCGAATGGGCGCTGCGCGTCACCCGCGCCGAGGGGCTGCACCCGCTGGTGGGGGAGTGGATCGACCTGCACGACAACCCCGCCTTCCAGGACTTCGTCGCCTGGCTGCGGCGCCGCCTGGACGAGGAGGCCGAAGCGCTCGATGATGCCGCCTTCACCCGCATGGCCGATTGCTTCCGCGAGACGGTGGCGAAGGAGCGTGCCTTCCACGACGCCGTGGTGCCGCGCTGAGCGGGTTGTGCGGGCAGGGCGGGTAGCCGTTGCGGTGGGCGTTGCTCAGGGGAAGAGAGCAGGCGCCCCTCAGTCGAGGAAGAGGTCGGCGGGCAGCCCAAAGCGCTGGGTCAGGGCCTTGATCTGGCGAACGTTCAGGCGTCGCTTGCCGTTCAGGATCTCCGAGATCACCGACTGGGTGCCGACTTCCGGCAGGCTCGACTGGTCGAGGCCGTGCCACTGCATCAGGTGGCGGAGCATGTCGGCCCCCCTCACTTCAGGCATCGGGCGGTGGGCGTCGTCGTACTCCTCGATGAGGTCACCCATGTGAGAGGCGAGGCTCGCCAGGGGGTGCTCCTCGTCGTCTCCGACCAGCTCCAGCAGCTCATCGAGCGCTGCGACCAGGGCATCGTAGTCGTCTTCCGATTCTGGGGCATTGAGCAGGGGGGCCACGAAGCGCCAGTGGGCGGCCGCCTGTTGGACGATGCTGTTCATGTTCACTCCTTCCAGGTGCCCCTGTCGTATTCGGCATGATCGAGGACGTACTGGATATAGACCTTCCTGAAGCGATAGTGCACCACGGCGATGAGACGAATCTTGTTGCCGCCGATATCGAAGACATGCTGCCGGCCGACCTTGTCGGTGGCGGGAAACAGCGCCTTCATCTCGGCAAAGCTGCCGGGCTCGCTCGACTTCATGAGCCGATACCAGGCATCCAGGGCAGAGGCGGCCTGCGGCCATTTCTGCTTGGCTTCCCAGATGCGCTTCTGGGTGATGACATGCATGGCGGCTGCTCTATCGCATTTTGCGATAAAGTATAGGTTCTGCCTTCGGATACGGCAATGGCGCCCCCGCCGGTTTACCGGCAGGGGCGCTCTCGTGACGGGGTCGTTCCGGTGACTACATGTGGCCGCCCATCATGCCCATCATGCCGACGGCGCCGAACAGCATTCCGCCCACGGCGATGGCCAGGTAGATGAGGATCAGCACGCCGAAGATGGTGAAGTAGGTCTTGAGCTTGCCCAGGGCGAACTTCATGTCCCGGGCGTCGCCGCTCTCGAAGACCCGGCCGGCCGCACCCGCCGCCTGCATCAGCACCCAGCCCGCCCAGATCGGAATCCAGGCCACGACCAGGCCGACGATGGAGAGGGCGGTGAGGATACCGGAGAGGATCAGCATCACGCCGGTAAGCTGCATCCAGAACTTGCCGCGATAGAGCGGTTCGACCATGTCGCGCAGCAGTTCCTGGGAGTGTGGGTCCATGTCACGTTCCTTGTCGTGGTTGATGAGCGAATCGATTCCAAGGGGTAGCGATGAGCTGCGAGACACTCTAGCAGCCCGTCAGGGGCCTTGCCCCGTTTCGATGCATGGGCACCATTGCTTGTCATGCCGGGCCTGGAGGGCCACCCTCTGAGGGTCACGCCATCGTCACAGGAGCCCTGCCATGAGCGATACCCCGAAGGATCCCCGCCGCCGCCACTCCGCCCCGGTGGTGGATGGCCCCGGCAAGGCGGCCAGCCGCGCCATGCTGCGCGCGGTCGGCTTCACCGACGAGGACTTCAGGAAGCCCCAGGTGGGCATTGCCTCCACCTGGAGCAACCTCACCCCCTGCAACAGCCATATCGACGAGCTGGCGCGCCATGCCAGCGACGGGGCGGATGCCGCCGGTGGCAAGGGGGTGATCTTCAACACCATCACCATCTCCGACGGCATCGCCAACGGCACCGAGGGCATGAAGTACTCGCTGGTGTCGCGGGAGGTGATCGCCGACTCCATCGAGACGGTGGCCGCCTGCGAGGGCTTCGACGGCCTGGTGGCCATCGGCGGCTGCGACAAGAACATGCCGGGCTGCCTGATGGGGCTGGCGCGGCTCGACCGGCCGAGCGTCTTCGTCTACGGCGGCACGATACTGCCCGGCAAGGGCCACACCGACATCGTCTCGGTGTTCGAGGCCATGGGCGCCCACAGCCGCGGCGACATCGACCTGATCGAGCTCAAGCAGATCGAGGAGACGGCGATCCCCGGGCCGGGCTCCTGCGGCGGCATGTACACCGCCAACACCATGGCCTCGGCCATCGAGGCGCTGGGCATGAGCCTGCCGGGCAGCTCGGCGCAGAACGCCGTTTCCAACGACAAGCGCGAGGACTGTGAGGCGGCGGGCGCGGCGGTGCTCGACCTGCTAGAACGCGACCTCAAGCCCTCCGACATCATGACCCGGGAGGCCTTCGAGAACGCCATCACCGTGGTGATCGCCCTGGGCGGTTCCACCAACGCGGTGCTGCACCTGATCGGCATGGCCCGCACCATCGGCGTGGACCTGACCCTCGAGGACTTCACCCGCATCGGCAAGCGCGTGCCGGTGGTGGCCGACCTGCGTCCCAGCGGCCACTACATGATGAGCGAGCTGGTGGCCATCGGCGGCATCCAGCCGCTGATGAAGACGCTGCTCGATGCCGGCCTGCTGCACGGCGACTGCCTGACGGTGACCGGCAGGACCCTGGCCGAGAACCTGGCGAGTGTCGCCCCCTATCCCGACGACCAGCAGATCATCGCGGCGCTGGATCGCCCGGTGAAGGCCGAGAGCCACCTGCGCATCCTGCACGGCAACCTGGCCCCGGAGGGGGCGGTGGCCAAGATCACCGGCAAGGAGGGCACGCGCTTCTCCGGCACCGCCCGGGTGTTCGGCTCCGAGGAGGAGGCCCAGGCGCGCATCAACGACGGCACCGTAGCGGCCGGCGACGTGGTGGTGATCCGCTACGAGGGGCCCCGGGGCGGGCCCGGCATGCGCGAGATGCTCACGCCGACCTCGGCGATCATGGGCCGGGGGCTTGGCAGCGAGGTGGCGCTGATCACCGACGGGCGCTTCTCCGGCGGCAGCCACGGCTTCGTGGTGGGCCACGTCACACCGGAGGCCTTCGACGGCGGCCCCCTGGCGCTGGTGGAGGATGGCGATATGATCACCATCGACGCCGAGGCCGACACCATCGACGTCGACCTCTCCGACGAGGAGCTGATGCGCCGCCGCGCCGCCTGGCAGCAGCCGGCACCGCGCTATACCCGCGGGGTGCTGGCCAAGTACGCCCGGACGGTGAGTTCCGCCTCGACGGGGGCGGTCACCGACCTGCCGGACTGAGCCCCCTGCGGCTGACAGGGTTGCCAGACGACAGCGCCCCCGCCGGTTTCCCGGCGGGGGCGCTCTGCGTTGCAGTGGCTGACTCGGGCGCGGCTGGCTCAGGCGCGGCTGACCTTCACCGGCAGGCCCTGGCGCACGCTGGCGCCGCTGATGGGCTCGAGCCAGGTGCCGTCCACGTTGCGGGTCGGGTCCCGGAAGCCCAGGTCGTTGATGTTGATGCCGGCACGCAGCCAGGGCATGTCCGGCTGGGACTCGCCGTCGATCACATGGGGCGTGGCGCCCAGGTCCCGGTGGCCGTAGCCGTGCTCGATGCCCAGCGAGCCGGGCATCACGCTCTCGCTGACCAGCGCCAGGCCCACCACGCTGCCGCCGGGGCTCTCGATGCGGATGGTGTCGCCGTGGGCTATGCCGAAGCGCTCGGCATCCTGGCGATGCATCTGCACCGGGTTGTAGGGCTTGATCATGCGCAGCCGCTCGTTGCCGATGGCATAGGAGTTCATCAGGTTGGACTTGAAGGAGAAGGCCAGCAGTGGCCACGCCTCCTCGGGGAACACCTCGCGCATGGTCTGCTTGTTGGCCAGCAGCGGCAGGCTGTGGCCGGGCACGCCGCGGTTGGGCTCGCCGGTCATGGTGTCGATGCTGGTGCCCACCACCTCGTTGTAGACGCACAGCGTGCGCCGCCAGGCGTTGGTCAGCCGCTCGCCCCGGAAGTGGTCGCTGGCGTCCTGGAAGCGCCCGCCCCGGGCGTAGAGGTAGGCCACCCGGCCGCGCTCATCGGCCTTGAGGGTGCGCTCGAGGCGCGGCAGCAGCGGGGCGATGCCGCCGTGGGCGATGTCGCTCTCGTCGGCCTCGGGCAGCGGCTCGTCCTGGAAGGCGATGTTGGCCGCGGCGCGCAGGTAGTAGTCCTCGGCGCGGTTGAGCGGGTGCAGCTTGCCGTCGGCGTCGGGGATTGCCTCGTCGCCGAAGCCGGAAAGGCCCAGGCGCCGGGCCACGGCGATGAAGAAGCTGTCCATGGAGACCGGCTCGCCTTCGTCGGTCTTCTGCTGGCGCGGCTCCACCACCGGCCAGCAGGCGGTGGTCAGCTTGCCCAGCGCGCCCTTCCAGGCGCCGGTGAAGCCCCACACCTCGTACATCACCGAGTCGGGCACGATGTAGTCGGCGTAGCGGTTGGTCTCGTTGATGAAGCCGTCCACCGCCACGAAGAGCCCCAGGCGCTTCGGGTCCTTGAGCTTGTCGGCGATCATCGCCTCGAGCCCGGCCTGGCCGTAGATGGGGTTGGCCATGCAGCCGATCACCGCCTTGATCGGGTAGGGGTAGCCATCCAGCGCCGAGGGCAGGTGCTCGGTGAGGGTGGGCGGGGCGAAGGAGCGCCACGGCGCCCGGGCCGGGTAGGGGTTCTCGCCGGCCTCCACCTTGCGGCGGTACTCCGAGGACTTCTCGTAGGGGAAGCGCGAGCGGGAGAGGAAGACCCCCTGGGGGCCGCGCTTGCCGGGGAAGTTGGCCAGGTCGTAGCGCGGGCCGGCGCCGGTACCGCTGAAGGTGCCACCGCCCACGGCGCTGCCGCCCTTCATGTTGTAGTTGCCGGCCAGCAGGTTGAGCATCTGCACGGCGAAGGCGGAATAGAAGCCGTTGCCGGACATCATGCCGCCGTGGCAGTTGACCACGGCGCGGCGGCCATGGCTGGCGTAGCGGCTGGCCAGCTCGATGATGGTGGCCTCGGGGATGCCGCAGTGCTCGGCGTACTCGGCCAGCTCAAACTCGTGGGCTGACTCCCGCAGCAGGGTCATGCTGCTCTTCACCCGTACGGTGGCGCCAGGCCCTTCCGACGTACCGGCGAGTTCGACCTCGCGGTCGACGAAGAGCTCGGCGGCCATCGCCTCCTCGCCGTGAACGAGCTCGCCGTCGACCACCACCATGGGGGCGTCGTCGTCGCTGTCGGCCTCCACCAGGCCCAGGTCGCTGGCGCGCAGGAAGTGGCCGCGGCGCGGGTGGTCCTCGGTGTCGATCACCAGGTGGGTGGCGTTGGAGTGGGTGGCCTCGCCGGCGGCGTCCGCGGCGGCCTTGCCCGGCAGCTCCAGGAACGCCCTGGCGTAGCCCTGGTTGTCGAGCAGCCAGCGGATGATGGCCATGGCGAAGGCGCTGTCGGTGCCGGGGCGGATCGGCACCCAGCGGTTGTGTTCGGCGGCGTGGGAGGTGGAGGCGTTCAGTGCCGGGTCCACCACCACGTACTCCAGGGTGCCGGCGGCTCGGGCCTGGGCGATCAGTCGGCCCTGGCGCTTGAAGGGGTTGCCGGCCTGGCTCGGCGCGCAGCCGATGTACATGATGAAGCGGGCGTTCTGGATGTCCGGCTTGACGTGGGCGTTGGCGCCCAGATCATTCATCACCGCGCCGGAGCCCATGCGGAAGGCCAGGCCACAGTAGGCGCCGTGGTGGCCGTAGTTGCGGGTGGCGAAGGCGTTCAGCGTGAAGCGCTTGAGCAGGTCGGAGCGGCCGTAGTCGGTGGCCTCCATCACCATCAGCTGGTTGGCCCTGGGGCCGTACTCCGGGTTCTCCGGGTCGATCGGGGTGTCGTGGTCGTGGATGGCGCGCAGGCCGTCCACGTGGCCCTCGCCGAACAGGTCGCCGCCCTCGCAGATCTCCTCGATCAGCTGCTCGAAGGAGATCTTCTGCCACTGGCGCTCGCCGCGCCCGCCCACGCGCTTGAGGCAGTGGTCGATGCGGAAGGGGCTCTCCAGCTGGCTCATCATGGCGTTGCCACGGGCGCAGGCGGTGGAGCGGTTGACCTGGCCCTGGCCGCCGAAGGCGCTGACGTGGCGCAGCGCCTCGGCCACCGGGGTGCGCATGGGCAGGTGGTCGTCGGCGGAGAGCGGGTGGTAGGGGTTGCCGGAGACGCGCAGCACCCGGTCGCTCTCGTTGTCGACGCGCACCCGCACGCCGCACTGGGTGGTGCAGCCGTAGCAGATGGTGAAGGCGGTGCGCTGGTCCGGGTTGAGGGTCAGCTCGCCGGTGTCGAGATCGACCCGGTACTCCGGCGCCAGGGAGTTGCCGTGGATGCGATCCTTCGGCTTCTCGCCGGCGCTGCCGGTGACGCCCTTGGCCATCTTGGCCAGGGGGTCGGAGTAGCCGGCGACGAAGGTGGCGGCACCGCCGGCGGCGACGGCGCCCTTGAGCAGGCGGCGGCGTGAGGTATCGACGGGTGACTTAGCCATGGCTGGGCGCTCCTTCGACGGACTTGGCGTCGGATTGTGCGTTGCTGTCGGAGGGGGAAACGTCGGCGGCGCTGCCGCCCTGGCGCGCCTGGCGCCACGGGATCAGCAGGTCGATCACCAGGGCCGCGGCGAGCCACAGGCCGAAGGTGCCGACGATGCCGAGGAGGCCGGAGGAGCCGGCGGGAATGCCGTAGTGGTGGAAGCCGGCGCTGTTGCGGGCCACGTGCTGCACGTCCATCAGCACCACCCAGCGGAACATCCAGCCCATGTGGATGGCCACCAGGCCCAGCACCCAGGCCCAGGCGAAGAGGGCCGGCCGGCGGGCGGCGGGGCGGGTGAGCAGGTAGAGCACGGCGCCGAACAGGGCTACCCCGGTCAGGCCGCCCCAGAGGGCGGTGCTGCGCCAGGAGGGGCTTGCGCGCACGGAATCGAGCGCCGCGGCCACCGAGCCGACGTTGGCGTTGATGCCGTCCAGGAACCAGCTGCCGGCGACGATCCCGGCCACCACGCAGGCGCCCAGCAGCACCTTGAGCATCTGGCTGCTGCTGGCGAGATCCCGCATGCCACTGATGCGGTTCAATACCAGCACCAGACCCGCCGCGGCGATAAAGCCGGTGGCGACCAGCATCGGCGGCAGCCAGACGGTGTTCCACAGCGGGCGCGCCTTGACGATGGCCAGCTCGGCGCCGGTGTAGAGCATGATGCCGGTGGAGAGGGCCAGGGTGCCCAGGCCCACCAGCACCAGCAGGGCGCGCGGGGTGGGGGCGTCACCGAACGACAGCAGGCGGGCGACCACGCCCGCGAGGCCAGGGGCCTGGCGGTTGGCCTGCAGCGCGGGGCGCCAGGCCAGCCAGGCGAGCAGCAGCACGCCCACCACGTAGAGCGGCAGCAGCAGGCTGCCGATGGACATCCAGGAGCTGGAGGTGGCGTAGGCGTAGAAGTGCCAGAAGCGCAGCGGCTGGTGCAGGTCGGCGAGCAGCGCCACCGGTGCCACCAGGGTGGTGGTCAGGCAGGCCAGCATGGCCAGGCGAGCGGTGGGCAGCCAGCGCTTCTTGCCGAACACCAGCGCCGGGGCCGCCAGCCACAGGGTGGCGTAGGAGAGGGCGATCAGGAAGAAGTACTGCACCGCCCAGGGGTACCAGGCGATGGCGTAGCGGGGAGCGAGCAGCTCAATGGCCATGGAATTCATAACCCATCTCCTTGCCGTGGGGGTCGAGGACTTCCAGGGCCACCGGCTCGGCGAGCGGGCGCGTGATGAAGCGCTCGTCCATGCCGAGGTAGAAGACCTGGGGCAGGGTGTTCTTTTCGGGCTGCAGCACCATCAGCTCGTCCCGGTGCTCGGCGATCATGCGGCTGATCTGGCTCTCGGGGTCGCGCATGTCGCCGATGATCCGCGCGCCACCCACGCAGCTCTCCACGCAGGCCGGCAGCAGGCCGGCTTCCAGGCGGTGGGCGCAGAAGGTGCACTTGTCGGCGGTCTGGGTCTTGTCGTTGATGAAGCGGGCGTCGTAGGGACAGGCGTTGACGCAGTAGGCGCAGCCCACGCAGCGGTCGCTGTCCACCACCACGATGCCGTCCTGGCGCTGGAAGGTCGCCTCCACCGGGCAGACCGGCACGCAGGGCGGGTTCTCGCAGTGGTTGCACAGACGCGGCAGCATGAAGGTAGCGAGCTCGCCGGTCTCCTGATGCTCGACCTCATACTGGGAGACGGTGGTGCGGAACTTGCCCATGGGGGCGTCGTTCTCGATATGGCACGACACGGTACAGGCCTGGCAGCCGATGCACTGGCGCAGGTCGATGAGCATGCCGTAGCGTTTGGTGGGGTCGCCTTCTCGGCGTGGCGGCTGGCTGTTGATGCCGGCGCTGGCAACGCTCGAGAGCGGAATCAGGGCGGCACCCGCGCTGAGGCGGGCCAGCTGGCCGAGAAGGGAGCGGCGAAGGTGGTCCATGGCGCCTCCGGTGGCCTGGGTGTCGCGGGGGATCGCCCTGCGACAGGAAGAAAGGGGGTGACACCGGAGAGATTAGCTGCGACCAAGGTCGAGGGTCTTGATATGCGTCAAGGGAAGGTTAGCAAGCTCTTAATACTCCCTTAATGTAGGCATAACTGACTGGTAAGAAAGGGAAAAGCTATTCGAGGCGAAGAAAAAAACAAGGGCGGATCCGCGAGGGAAGAGGGCGGAGTATGGCCCGAAAACCATCACGCCCCACCGGTGGTCCGGCGGGGCATGATGCAAGAAAGGCTTCAGACGGCTTGCCGCGTCGGCGGCGTCAGTGCGCCGTGGGGTGTGGATCGATGGTGCGATGCAGAATCTGCAGCTCGTCGACCGAGAGGTGCTCCAGGCGGCCAGCGAGCAGGTCGCTGACCTTCTGTGCCGGCAGGCCGGCGCGGCGGGCGATCTCTCGGCATCCCAGATCCGACACGGCGATCAGCCGAGTCACGATGCGCATGAGGCGTGTACGTTTTTCCAGGTCCCTGACGTCGAGGTCAGGGCTTCTTCGCGGGGGGTCGAGAAGGTCCGCGCTTTGGGTATGACGTGCAGTACTCATGATGCTCCAGTGGGCGATTGCGACAAGCACACTATGGGGGCTCTTTGGCGATTTTGCCAGTGTCGTTTCGATGATCCTTTCGTGGCATCGCGCCCCGTTTCCGGCCGGGGGCGTCCGGCATGTCGATGTGCAGAATATCGAACTGCTGCACCGCGGCAGTCAACGGCGCTTCCCCGTCGCCGGCAGCGGATTCAACGCTGGCGGTTTCTTTTGTATAGCAATGATTTTATTGTCTTATCTCTGTTCTCCAGGGCGCGGGGATCCGCCTCGATCGCGTTCCTCGGACGAATGTCTAGTACGGATATCTTGAACATCGGCTTGCTCGTTAGCACCGCGTTAACTATTTTTGTCGACGTTTCCGCGAAAAATATTCATTCCGACAAGACGGCTACAACGAGAGGATGACATGAGCAACGACGATTCGACGCAAGGCCAGCTGACGCGCGTGCTGGCCCGCAAGGATGTGCTGGCCCTGGCCTTCGGCGCGATGATCGGCTGGGGCTGGATCGTGCTGACCGGCAGCTGGATCCAGTCGGCCGGCAGCCTCGGCGCCATCACGGCCTTCCTGCTGGGCGGCCTGGTCATCGTGCTGGTCGGCCTGACCTATGCCGAGCTGGCCTCGGCGATGCCCCAGGTGGGGGGCGAGCATGTCTACAGCTACCGGGCCATGGGCCACTTCGCCTCCTTCCTCTGCACCTGGGCCATCACCCTGGGCTACGTGAGCGTGGTGGCCTTCGAGGCCGTGGCGCTGCCCACCGTGGTGGAGCACCTCTTCCCGAACTACGCGGTGGGCCACCTCTGGACCATCGCCGGCTGGGAGGTCAAGGCGACCTGGGTGGCGGTCGGCGTGGCCGGCTCGGTGGCCATGATGTGGGTGAACTACGTGGGCATCCGCACCGCGGCGCTGCTGCAGAAGGTGGTGACGCTGCTCATCCTGGTGGTCGGCATCATGTTCATCACCGGGGCGCTGTTCGAGGGCGAGCGGGCCACCATGGAGCCGCTGTTCAACGTCCGCGAGGGCGTCATCGGCGGGGTGATGATGGTGATCATCATGGTGCCCTTCATGTTCGTAGGCTTCGACGTGATTCCCCAGGCGGCCGAGGAGATCAATCTGCCGTTCCGCGAGATCGGCCGGGTGCTGATGATCTCGGTGATCCTGGCGGTGTTCTGGTACTCCTTCATCATCCTGGGCACCTCGCTGATGCTGGACCCGGAGGCCCTGGCCGCCAGCTCGCTGGCCGTGCCGGACGCCATGCAGGCGGCCTTCCAGGCCCCCTGGGCGGGCACCCTGATGATCCTGGCCGGGATCGCCGGCATCGTCACCAGCTGGAATGCCTTCTACGTGGGCGGCTCGCGGGCCATCTATGCCCTGGCCCACTCCGGCATGCTGCCGGCCTGGCTGGGCAGGCTGCACCCGAAGCATCGTACGCCCACCAACGCCATCCTGGTGATGGGCCTGCTCTCCTGCATCGCGCCCCTCTTCGGTCGCCCGGCCCTGGTCTGGCTGGTGGTGGCCGGCGGGCTCGGCATCGTGACCGCCTACCTCTTCGTGGCGATCTCCTTCGTGGTGCTGCGTAGACGCGAGCCGGAGATGGAACGCCCCTTCCGGGTTCGCCACGGCAAGCTGGTGGGGGCGCTCTCGGTGATCCTCTCGCTCTGCCTGATCGGCATGTACCTGCCGGGCAGCCCGGCGGCGCTCTCTTCGGTGGAGTGGGTCATGTTCGCCGGCTGGATGCTGATCGGCCTGGCGCTCTACGCCTGGTCGCGGGCGCGCTACGGCACCGCCTACAGCGACACCATGATGAACCGCGAGCTGGCCGGCGCGGATCCCTACCCGGGACGTTGACCCCAGCCCCTCCCTCGGGCTCCAGCCCTCGAACCGCAGCCCCGGCCCCGTGCCGGGGCTGCGTCGTCAAGGATACCCGACAGCCGGGGATTATTTTTGACAAAGATCATTAATGTAGATATTTTTAGATTGTATCTACAATCAATGCCGGAGACCCTGACATGACCGCACTGACCCAGCTTCCCGCCGTTGCCATGCCCCTGCCTGCCGACATCCGCGGCTTCACCCTGGCTCCCTCGGCCCAGTCGCCGCGGCTGCTGCAGCTGACCGTGGGCCGGGAGGTGGTCGAGGCCTTCCTGGCGGCCGTCGCCGAGTGGCCGGTGCAGGCGCTGGAGTACAAGTCGATGCTGCGCTTCCGCGTGGCGAAGATCCTCGATGACCTGTGCGACAACACCCTCCAGCCGGTGCTGGTGAACACCCTGGTGGACCGCGCCACCGGTGGCCTGCAGGTGACCCCCGAGGGGCTCGGCTCCGTGGCGCAGGCCGATGAGATGGTCAAGTTCGCCACCGCCGTGGCCCACCTGATGGGGCGCTCCAACTTCGATGCCATGAGCGGGCAGTACTATGCGCGCTTCGTGGTGAAGAACGTCGACAGCTCGGACAGCTACCTGCGTCAGCCGCACCGGGTCATGGAACTGCACAACGACGGCACCTTCGTCGAGCAGGACACCGACTACGTGCTGATGATGAAGATCGACGAGCAGCACATGGAAGGCGGCAACTCCCTGCTGCTGCACCTGGACGACTGGGAGGACCTGGAGCGCTTCTTCGCCCACCCGCTGGCCCACCGGCCCATGCGCTGGACCGCGCCGCCCAGCAAGAACGTCGCCAGGGACGTCTTCCATCCGGTGTTCGACGTGGACCGCGAGGGGCGGCCGGTGATGGCCTACATCGACCAGTTCGTGCAGCCCAGGGACTTCGAGGAGGGCAACTGGCTGACCGACCTCTCCGAGTCGCTGGAGACCAGCCCGGCCATCGTCTCGCTGCCCAATCCGGTGGGCAGCTTCCTGCTGATCAACAACCACTTCTGGCTGCACGGCCGCGACCGCTTCACGCCGCACCCGGAGCTGCGCCGCGAGCTGATGCGCCAGCGCGGCTACTTCACCCATGCCAAGACCCTGCGCGACCCGCGCCAGGCCTGAGGGCGTCGCCGCGAGCAGCGAGTGACCCCGACGAGGCCACGCCCTGCGCCCGGCGTGGCCCTCTGACCGAAGGAGCGAGGACGGCATGCACGATTTCATCATCGTCGGCGGCGGCATCCTGGGGATGTCCACCGCCATGCAGCTGCAGCGGGCCTATCCGGATCGCCGGATGCTGCTGCTGGAGAAGGAGAGGGGGCCGGCGCAGCACCAGACCGGCCACAACAGCGGCGTGATCCATGCCGGGGTCTACTACACCCCGGGCAGCCTCAAGGCGCGCTTCTGCCTGGCCGGCAACCGGGCCACCGTGGCGTTCTGTCAGGCCCACGACATTCCCTATGACACCTGCGGCAAGCTGCTGGTCGCCACCAACGACCTGGAGATGCAGCGCATGAAGGCGCTGTGGGAGCGCACCGAGGCCAACGGCCTGGAGCGGGAGTGGCTGGGGCCCGAGGCGCTGGCCGAGCGCGAGCCCAACATCACCGGGGTGGGGGGGATCTTCGTGCCCTCCAGCGGCATCGTCGACTATGCCGAGGTGACCCGCGCCATGGCCGCCGAGTTCGAGCGGATGGGCGGCGAGGTCCGCTACGGTGTCGAGGTCGCCGGCCTCGAGGAGCGGCGCCAAGAAGTGGTGGTAAAGAGCCGCCAGGACGAGTTCACCGGCCGCTATCTGGTGACCTGCTCGGGGCTCATGGCCGACCGGGTGATCCGCCTGCTGGGCCGGGACCCGGGCTTCACCATCTGCCCCTTCCGCGGCGAGTACTACCGGCTGCCGGAGACGCACAACCGCATCGTCAACCACTTGATCTACCCGATTCCCGACCCCTCCATGCCGTTCCTCGGCGTGCACCTGACCCGGATGATCGACGGCGGCGTCACCGTGGGGCCCAACGCGGTGCTGGCCTTCAAGCGCGAGGGCTACCGCCGGCGAGACGTCTCGCTCACCGACCTGGCCCAGATGGTCACCGACCCGGGCATCCTCCGGGTGCTGGGCAGGAACCTGCGCCCGGGCCTGGCGGAGATGAAGAACTCGCTGCACAGGCGCGGCTATCTCGAGCTGGTGCGCAAGTACTGCCCGAGCCTGACCCTCGAGGACCTGGAGCCCTGGCCGGCGGGGGTGCGCGCCCAGGCGGTCTCCCGGGACGGCCGGCTGGTGGATGACTTCCTGTTCGTCAACACGCGGCGCACCGTCAACGTGGGCAATGCGCCGTCGCCGGCCGCCACCTCGGCCCTGCCCATCGGCGCCCATATCGTCGAACAGGTGAAATCCCTGGTGGAGGGCTGAGCGGCCGGGACGACCCTGGTGGAATTGCCGAAAGAAACCAGGAACGTAGAAATATAAGCGTTGGCCTCTCACGCTGGGGCCATGCTAGGTTTCCCTGCAGGCGTTGACCCGCACGCGCCGCTCACAAGCAGACAACAATCGGGTTCCAGCCCGGAGGATTGCCATGAAAGCCATGAAGTACGCCGTCGCCGCCTCGCTGATCGCGACGGCCCCGTTGGCTGCCGCTCAGCAGCTCTCCATTGCCACCGGCGGTACCGGCGGCACCTACTATCCCCTCGGCGGCGGCCTTGCCGAGCTGATCAACAACCATATCGAGGGCGCCAGCGCGGTGGCCGAGGTCACCGGCGCCTCGGTGGAGAACATGGGCCTGGTGTGGCGCGGCGATTCCGACCTGGCGCTGGCGCTGGCCGACACCGTCTACCAGGCGCACAACGGCACCGGTGATTTCGAGGGCCGCCAGCTCGACAACATCCGTGCCCTGGCCTCCGTCTATCCCAACGCCGTGCAGCTGGTCACTCTGGCCGATTCCGGCGTGGAGTCCCTCGAGGACCTGCGCGGCAAGCGCGTCTCCGTGGGGGCGCCGGGCAGCGGCACAGAGCTCAACGCCCGGGCCCTGCTGGAGGCCAACGGCATCAGCTACGACGACTTCACGCCCCAGCGCCTGAACTTCAACGAGACCGCCGACGCCATCCGCGACGGCGATATCGACGCCGGCTTCTGGAGCGTGGGGCCGCCCACCAGCTCCATCCTCAACCTGGCCACCACCCGCGACATCCGTCTGATCGGCCTCTCCGACGAGGAGGTCGCCAACGCCCGCGAGGCGGAGCCGGTATTCGCGCCGTACCGCCTGCGCGCCGACCTCTACGAGGGCATGGACGAGGCGGTCCAGACCATCGGCATCCCCAACGTGCTGGCGGTGAGCAGCGAGATGGATGACGACCTGGCCTACGAGATCACCCGCATCCTCTTCGAGTACACCGACGAGCTGATCGCGGTGCACCCGGCGGCCAACGACACCACCGTGGAGTTCAGCATCGATTCCACCCCGGTCCCCTTCCACGACGGCGCACTGCGCTACTACGAGGAGATCGGTGCCGAGGTCCAGGACCACCAGCGCCCGTAACCCGATCGAGCCGGGCGCCGCGATGCGTACCGCGATCCTGACCGCAAGCCGCCGTGCCCTCGGGCCGGCGGCTTTGCTGCTGTGCCTGCTGCCCGTGTCGGGACTGGCCGCGGCCGAGGGCTGGCTGGAGGTGCATGCCGACGATGGCCGCCTGATCGCCGCGCTGCCGATGCCCGAGGGGGAGGCCTGGTGCCTGGAGTGGAACCACTCCGTGGCCGGCTTCCCGGTGCTCGACTGCTATCGTCACCGCGACGGGCGCATGGTGCTGGAACGCAGCCACCTGCCGGATTTCGCCGCCGGCCTCGACCATATCCCCGGCCGCGGCCGCCAGGTCTCGGACGGGGAGGGCGGGTACTGGATCGAGGAGCTCGACGAGCCGGTGCCCGGCAACCGCTATCGCCTCCGGGTCGGATCCCCGGAGGTCAACCATCGACTGCTGCACGAGGGGCGTCGGCTGAGCCTGAGCGACCAGGCCGCCGGCGAGCGGGTGACGATCCACCTGCAGACCTCGGCGACCACACCCTGACGAGACGCCCATGAGCGATTCTGCCAAGTCCACCGTCACCGCGCCCGAGGTCACCGTGCCCGGTGGCAATGCCATCCAGCCACGGCCCGTTCTCTGGCTGATCACCCTGGTGGCGGTGGGGCTCTCCCTGTTCCAGCTCTACTCCGCCGGCATCCAGCCGCTGGGGCTGTTCTACCAGCGCAGCATCCACCTGATGCTGATCATGCTGCTCGCCTTCCTGATGTTCCCGGTCTTCGGCCCCCACCGGAAGCGCGGCCTGCTGGGTTGGGCCATCGACCTGGTCTTCTTCGCCGGGGCCCTGCTCACCGGGGGCTACCTGGTGCTCTACCTCGACGAGATCATCGGCCGGGCCGGCTTCTGGAGTCAGACCGACATCGTGGTCGGCTGCATCGCCACGGTGACCGTGCTGGAGGCGAGCCGCCGCGCGGTGGGCCTGGGGATGACCATCATCGGGGCCATCGCCATCGCCTACGCCTTCGCCGGTCCCCGTGGCGAGTTGCCCTGGCTGGGGCAGTGGCTGCCCGGCATCCTCGAGCACCGCGGCTACAACATCGACCGCGTGGTGGGCCAGCTCTACCTGGGGCAGGAGGGCATCTTCGGCCTGCCGCTGGGGGTGGCGGCCACCTATATCTTCGTCTTCGTGCTGTTCGGCGCCTTCCTGGAGATCACCGGCGCCGGCAAGTTCTTCATCGATCTGGCCTATGCCGCCACCGGGCGCCAGCGGGGCGGCCCGGCCAAGGCGGCGGTCATCGCCTCGGCGGGCATGGGGTCGATCTCCGGCAGCGCCATCGCCAACGTGGTGACCACCGGCGCCTTCACCATCCCGCTGATGAAGCGGCTGGGCTACAAGCCCAAGCAGGCCGGGGGCATTGAGGCGGCGGCCTCCACCGGTGGGCAGATCATGCCGCCGCTGATGGGCGCCGGGGCCTTCCTGATCGCCGAGTACACCCGGGTGCCCTACCTCGAGGTGGTCAAGGTGAGCATCCTGCCGGCGATCATGTACTTCTCCACCGTCTACCTGTTCGTGCACATCATCGCCCTCAAGCAGGGCATGCAGGGCATGGCCAGGAGCGAGCTGCCCCAGGTGCGCGACGTGATGGCGGCCGGCTGGCACTTCCTGCTGCCGCTGGCGGTACTGGTGTGGCTGCTGGTGATGAACATGTCGCCGATGCGGGTGGGCTACTACGCCATCGTCACCATGATCGCGGTGGCGGTGCTGCGCTACGCGGTGTGGTTCCTGTTCATCGCCCCGCGGCAGGGCCAGACGGTGACCCTGGCCGGCATCGGCACGGCGCTGTGGGCCGGCTGGACGAAGTTGGTGCAGGGGCTGGAGCTCGGCGCTCGCAATGCCGTGGCGGTCTCCATGGCCTGTGCCGTGGCCGGCATCATCGTCGGGGTGGTGGGCCTGACCGGCCTGGGGCTGAAGTTCTCGGCCATGATGATGGCCTTCTCCGGCGGCAACATCGTGCTGGCGCTGGTGATGGTGCTGCTGGCCAGCCTGGTGCTGGGCATGGGCCTGCCGGTCACCGCGAGCTACATCGTGCTGATCGTGCTGGTGGGGCCGGCGCTGACCGCCGAGTTCGGCATCCCGCTGCTGATCGCCCACCTGGTGGTGTTCTGGTACTCCCAGGACTCCAACGTCACGCCGCCGATTGCCCTGGCCGGCTTCGCCGGGGCGGCCATCGCCGGCAGCAAGCCCATGGAGACCGGTTTCCAGGCCTGGAAGTTCGCCAAGGGGCTCTACCTGATCCCGATGTTCATGGTCTTCAACCCGGAGATCATCATGGGCGGGCCCTGGCCGGTGCTGATCTGGAACGGGGTGATCGCCATCCTGGCGCTGGGGGCCTTCGCCGCGGCGCTGGAGGGCTATCTGTTCACGCGGATGTCGTGGCTGCCGCGCATCGCCATCGCCGGCGCCATCGTGGCGGTGTTCTGGCCCGATCTGCGGATCGAGATCATCGGCGCGGCGGTGATGGCGGTGGCCATCGGCGGCAACTGGCTGGCCAGCCGGCGCGAGGCGGCAGCCGTGCGGTAGCGCGTGAGGCGGTGACGACGGCAGGCTCTCCGGCCTGCCCGGATGGTCAAGATGACGGGGGAGGGCCGCACGGCTAGAATGTGCGGCTTTCCTTTCCGCACCCTTTCCGCACACAGGCAGTTGCCGAGGAGCAGTCCATGCAGTCCGAACAGTCGCCGAAGGTCGGCGTGATCATGGGGTCGAAGTCCGACTGGCCGGTGATGGAACACGCCGTGGCGATGCTCGAGCGCCTGGGCGTGCCCTGCGAGGCCCGCGTCGTTTCCGCCCACCGCACCCCGGACCTGCTGTTCGACTACGCCAAGTCCGCCGCCGAGCGGGGGCTTCAGGTGATCGTCGCCGGCGCTGGCGGGGCGGCCCACCTGCCGGGCATGGTGGCCTCCCAGACCGCGCTGCCGGTGCTCGGCGTGCCGGTGGAGTCCAAGGCGCTCAAGGGCCTGGATTCGCTGCTCTCCATCGTGCAGATGCCCGGCGGCATCGCCGTGGGCACCCTGGCCATCGGCAAGGCCGGCGCGACCAACGCGGGCCTGCTGGCCGCCCAGATCGTCGGCCTGCAGGACGAGGAGGTGCGCGCCGCGGTGGAGGCGTTCCGTGCCGAGCAGACGCAGACGGTGCTCGACCACCCTGACCCCCGGCCCGACGAGTGAGGAGTAGGTTATGGAAACAGCCATGAATATCGGCGTCCTGGGTGCCGGCCAGCTCGGCCGCATGCTGGCCCTGGCCGGTTACCCGCTGGCCAACCGCTTTACCTTCCTGGATACCACCGGGCATCCCAGCGCCGGCATCGGCGAGGTGATGATCCACACGGACCAGCACCACCTGCTCGACGACTTCCTCTCCAGGGTCGACCTCGTCACCTACGAGTTCGAGCACCTGCCGGTCTCGCTGGTCCAGGCCATCGAGGAGGTGAAGCCGGTCTACCCCTCCAGTGAAGCGATTCGCGTCTGCCAGAACCGCGCCGAGGAGAAGGCGCTGTTCGACCGCCTGGGCATTCCCACCCCGGCCTATCGCCTGGTGGAGCACGCCGACGAGCTCGAGGCCGCGGCCCGGGAGCTCGGCTGCCCGGTGGTGGCCAAATCGGTCACCGAGGGGTATGACGGCAAGGGCCAGGCGGTGATCCGCGACCCCGCCGAGGCCGCGGCGGCGTGGCGCTCGATCAACCACCCGAAGCTGATCGTGGAGTCCTTCGTGGACTTCGTGCGCGAGGTGTCGATCATCGCCGTGCGCGGCCGCGACGGCGAGGTGGTCTTCTACCCCATGGCCGAGAACCAGCACGTGGATGGGATCCTGCGCTACTCCGTGGCCCCCATGCCGGACCTGGACGACAGCGTGCAGCAGATCGCCGATGGCTATATCCGCGCGCTGCTCGACGAGCTCGACTATGTGGGGGTGCTGACCCTGGAGCTCTTCCAGTGCGCCGACGGCAGCCTGCTGGCCAACGAGATGGCGCCCCGGGTGCACAACTCCGGCCACTGGACCCTGGACGGGGCGGTGACCAGCCAGTTCGAGAACCACCTGCGGGCCATCCAGGGGCTGCCGCTGGGCGACACCGCGGCGCGGATGCCCACCTGCATGGTCAACGTGATCGGCCGCGAGGGCGACCCGGCGGCGATCCTCGCCCTGCCGGATGCCCACCTGCACCGCTACGACAAGAGCGAGCGCCCCGGGCGCAAGCTGGCGCACATCAACCTGGTGGCGCCGACCCACGAGGCGCTGATGGAGCGGGTACGCGCCTGCGCCGCGCTGCTGCCCGAGGCCCCCGAGCCTCGCTTCAGCTTCGAGCAGCCCGCCTGACCGACGCACCTTCCCGCAACGCAAGCGGCCCCGCCAATCTGGCGGGGCCGCTTGCGTTGCGGGTCGTGGATGGAGGGGACGTCAGCCGCTGCTCCGCTGGCCCTTCAGGCCGAGCACCCCCGCCGCGATGCCGATGATCGCCATCACGGCAGCGACCCACAGCGGGCTGTAGAAGGTGGTGTAGACCTCCCAGCCGGTCAGGCCCAGCAGCGTCGAGAAGTGGGTGGGTGCCCCCACCAGGTGGCCGCCCAGGGTGCCGGTGGTGGCGAAGAACAGCCCGCCGAGCAGGGCAAGGATCACCAGTGCCCAGCGGCGGGCGCCGTCGAAGGCGGCCTCGCCGGCCTTCCACACCAGCACGGTGAGCATGGTGAAGATGCCCAGCGACCAGAACGCCATCAGGATATGGTTGCGCGCCAGGGGGCTCGAGAGATTGGCCTCCAGCGGCCAGACCAGGAAGCCGGCGATGATGGCCGCCAGGGCCCCCAGTAGACCGAGCACCAGCACCGGCAGCAGGGCGGCGCGGCTGAGCTCGGCCAGCCGACCGGGCAGCAGGGCGCCGACCAGGATCATCAGGGTGGCGAGTGCCCAGAACCCCAGCGGGAAGTGGACGAGCATATGGTGAAGGCCAGTCATGAGCGGTCTCCTTGGTGAGTCGGGCGGAAGGCGGGCAGCAGGGCGAGGGTGACGCCGAGCATGGCGATCAGGCCCGCGATCAGCGTCATCAGCCAGCGCGTGGTGATGGCGTCGTTGAACTCCATCTCCACCCCGTAGAGGGCGAGCTGGCGCTCGCTGTGGCGGGCCCGCACCGGCGTGCCCTCGGCGATATTCTCGGCGCCGGCATGGGCGCGGCTGATCAGCAGCGGCCAGTTGACCTGTCCGGGATAGAAGAGCGTCACCTCCATCCAGTCGTCGGACCAGTCCGGCGAGCCGCCCTGGACCCGGGTGGCGGTGAGGTCGGCATCGTCGCGCCCCAGGCCCAGTGAGTAGGGGTGGGAGACCTTGTGCCAGCGGCCACCGGTGGCGTCGCGGTGTACCGCGAAGGCCACCGAGTAGAGTCCCTGGTCGCGCAGGATCTTGTCGTCCAGGGGACTGCCGGTGTCCAGCGCCCGGGCCAGGGTCACGTCCCAGTAGCCGTCGACCCAGCGCCCCTCGCCCTGCACCCGGATGTCGCCCCGGGAGCCGGCCGGCTCGCGCAGCAGGCGGTAGGGGATGGCGTCGCCCTCCTGCCAGTCATGCTCCGGGTCGAAGGGCACCGCGAAGGCCTCGGCCAGGTAGTAGTCGCCGTCGAAGTCCAGGGTGCCGGACGCAATCTCGTCCCAGCGCATGGCAACCCGGTCGGTGAGCTCCGGTGAGAACATCCACAGCGGCTCGCCGGCATCGCCGTCCCAGTTGGTGGAGTAGGGGCTGCGCCCCTCGTCGCCGCTGCGCGCCTGACCGACCCACTGGTCATCCGAGACCTCCAGCGGGTTGGAGCGGTGGGCACGCCAGTGCCAAAGGTCGAGGAAGTAGCCCGCCTCGCGCTGGGCGTCGATGACTGCAGCGTCCTGGCGGCTGGCCCAGTCGCCCAGGTCCATGCGGGTCGCCGGCAGCGACTTGGTGACCTCCTCGGGGGCCTCGTCGGTGAAGCCGGCGGCGCCGGCGCCCACGGTGAGGTAGCCGCCGTAGCGGCCGAACTGGGGCACGCTGCCGTCATCCATCAGCATCGTGACGCGGTCCTCGTGGAGGCCGTCGGGCTCGGAGCCCGGCACGGCGCGGCCCTTGCGTACCCACTCGCCCCCCTCGTTGACCAGCACGTCGTGGTGGATGCCGGGGCGCTCGGCCGGCCAGCGATAGCGGAAGAAGACCTCGTCATCGCTGTAGGCGGCCTGCACCTGCAGCGGCATGGTCAACTCCTCGGGAATCGAGATGTTGCGTTCGGGATCGTTCTCGACCACCCCGGTGCCCTGGGTGATCCAGGCCAGTCCGAAGGCGATCGGCAGCCCGAGGACCAGCCAGGGCCCCGCGCCCTTGTCGTGACTCGCCATGTGCGTACTCCTGCTTCAGGTAAATTAATGTTGTTGTCCGGTTGAGTATGGACCCGTTCCTTCGATATTCCCTGATGCAGGTCAAAGGTAGTGTGACAACGCGTCGCAGTCCTTGAAGGCTGGCGTCGATCGGCGACACTGATAGGCAGTTCTCGGCAGGGGGAGGGGCGATGCGACGATGGCCGAGGCCGGGCGATACCGCCCTGGTCATCCTGCTGCTGCTGCCGCTCGCGGTGGCGCTGCCGCGGCTGGGGGGGGGCGCCGGCCCGCCCGAGCTGTGGCTGACCTGGGTGGGAAAGGTGACCGGTATCCTGGGGCTCGCCATGATGCTGCTGGCCGGGGCGGTGAGCTGCCGGGTGCCGGGTTTCGATCGCCCCTTCGGCGGGCTGGCACGGCTCTGGCGGCTCCACCACTGGCTGGGCTTTGCCGCCTTCATCCTGGTGATGGTCCACGCCCTGGCGCTGGGGCTCGCGGCGGTGCCGGCCTCCCTGGACGCCGCGGTGGCGACCCTCTTCCCTCCGCTCTCCGTGGGGTCGATCTGGCTCGGCTGGCTGGCCTGGGTGGCGCTGGTGGTGTTCCTGGCGCCCACCTTCGACTTCTTCGGCCAGCCCCACTACCAGCGCTGGAAACGCCTGCACCTGGTCTCGGCGGCGGCGCTGCTGCTGGGCCTGTGGCACGCCCTGCTGCTGGCCGGCGAGGCCTGGCCCTGGTGGCTGCTCGGCATCGCCGGGCTCGGCGCCATTGCCTGGCGCAAGGGGGTGGCGCCACGGCAGCGGCACGCCTATCGCATCGAGGCGGTGGAGCCCCTGGCCCGGGGTGTGGTGGAGCTCGTGCTGCGCCCCGAGGGGGGCGGCATCCGCCACGAGGCGGGGCAGTTCGTCTACCTTTCGCCGCTGGACGAGTCGCTGGCCGCCGGGCGCGGCGAGGAGCATCCCTACACCATCGCCTCGGCGCCCTCGGACTCGCGCCTGCGCATCGGTATCAAGGACCTGGGCGACGCCAGCCATGCCCTGCAGGCGGTGACGCCGGAGACCCGGGTGCTGGTCGAGGGACCCTATGGCGACTTCTTCGGGCGCCGCTTCCCCGAGCGCGACATGCTGTGGCTGGGCGGCGGCATCGGCATCACCCCCTTCGTCGGCGGCGCCCGTGACCTGGCGACGGGGGCGGGGCCCGGAGGGCACGTTCACCTGTTCTATCTCGCCAACGACGAGACGCGGGCCTACTACCGGGAGGAGCTGGAGGCGATCGCCGAGCGGCATGCCGGCTTCACCTTCACCGCCCACTTCTACCGGGATCTTGGGCCGCTGACCGAGGCCTTCCTGCGCGAGCACTGCCCGGACTTCACCGCGCGGGAGATCCACCTCTGCGGCCCGCCGGCCATGAACGCCCACCTGCAGCGGCTGCTGGCCGAACAGGGGGTGCCCGCCTCACGTATCCACAGCGAGGTCTTCGACTTCCTATGAGCATGAACAAGATCGCCTACTCCGTGTTCATCGCCTTCGTGGCGAGCCTGGCGACCCTGGTCTCGATCCAGGCGCTCTCGAGCAGCGACCACGACGCCGCCGACGACGATCTGGACCCCGTCACCCTGGAGGAGCTGGCCGCGCATGACGGCGCCGAGAGCTGCTGGAAGGCCATCGACGGACGGGTCTACGACATCACCGACTACCTGCCCCATCACCCGACGCCCGAGGCGGTGATCCTGGAGTGGTGCGGCAAGGAAGCCAGCGAGACCTGGCACAACAAGCGCCCCGGGGTGCCGCACAGCCCGCGGGCCGAGGGAATGCTCGAGGAGTATCTGGTCGGACGCCTGGTGGACGAGGCGGGCTCGCCCGAGGCCGCCGCCCGGAGCGACGAGGCGGGTAATGGAGAGGCCGCTGGCGCGTCGGCGCGTCTGTCGCCCGCCGAGGATGAGCGCCTGCATCGGGCGCTGCTGGGCCTTCCGCTGGAAGGTCGCTACCGCGGCGTGTTCGGCGACGGGGGCGAGATGCAGGTCAACGTCCAGTTCGACCTGCGCGATGGCCGGCTCTCCAACGTCAGCTACCGCCACCTGGCCTATCGCGGCGTCGACTACCGCGCGCTGGACGAGGAGGACGATCTCTACCCGGTGTGGGTCCAGCACCAGCAACTCGCCGAGGGCCTCGAGGGCGAGCCGCTGACCGCCATCTTTGCCCTCTACGAGCCCGAGCGGCTGGCCGAGGACATCGACGGCTACAGCGGCGCCACCCTGCGCGGCAAC
Organism: Halomonas sp. 3H; assembly: GCF_024206005.1. Classification (NCBI taxonomy): domain Bacteria; kingdom Pseudomonadati; phylum Pseudomonadota; class Gammaproteobacteria; order Oceanospirillales; family Halomonadaceae; genus Halomonas; species Halomonas sp. 3H. The sequence continues at coordinate 3,161,468 of NZ_CP100360.1, read as the reverse complement.
AAGGTCCACTCGGCCTTCCGCGACGCCCTCAACCGCGGGGTCTACAGCTGGCCCTGAGGCCGATTTAGCCAATCCCGCCGAGCCCCCCGGCCCACCAGAGCCAGAGGGCCATCAGCGCGAAGTGGCCGGGGTACCAGGTCAGCCACAGCCGGCGCGGCATGGCGGTCGGCACCCGCGGGGTGAGGCGATCGGCCCCGGCGGCCAGCAGCAGCACGGCGAGGCAGGTTGCCACGGTGAATGACTTGGCCATGTCCGAGGCGTTCATCTGGCCGGCCACCAGCAGCAGAGGCACGGCGGCGGCCGTCGCCAGCAGCCGTTCGCCGAGCGTGTCGCCGGCCCGGTTCAGGTGGTGCATGGCGACCATGAACAGCGGGACCAGCAGCAGGCCCTCATGGCCATACTCGACCCAGTCACCGAGCAGGGCCCAGATCGCCAGGGACGCCGCGGCCCCCAGGGCCAGCCAGTGGCCCTGCCGCTCCCCCCGGCGATAGCGGTCGGCCTGGTCGCGGAGCCAGGCCCCCCAGGCGAGCCCTGCCGCGAGGGTGAAGCAGACGTTGAGGATGAAGGCATCCGAGGCGCGGGGCATCAGCATGTAGGGCAGCTGGGCGACCAGGCCGATCACCAGGATGCGCCGGGCGTAGCGCAGCGGGTTGCGGGTGTTGAACAGCCCGTGCCAGGCGACCATGGCGGCGAACAGCGGGAAGGCGATTCGCCCCAGCGATGAGCCGGCCCAGCCGAGGTCCCAGGCGTCGGGCAGCACGTAGCGGGTGAGGTGGTCGAGGGTCATGGTGGCCAGCGCCAGCCACTGTCCCCAGCCGGTCCAGGCGGAGGAGGGGTGGCGGGCAGCCGGCATGGCGGCCTGAAGGGTCATCGTGGACTCCCTGTGGTGATGACAGTAGCCATGGACCCGCCCCGGGTCCTCGGGTTCCCTGCCGGCAGGCAGTCCCGAGGCCCCGGAAGCGGCCAGGAATCATCACACCTTCGGGCGAGGCGCCGCTGCTGGCGCCGCGCGCAGCAGCCGCAGGCCGTTGGCGACCACCATCAGGCTGGCGCCCATGTCGGCGAAGACCGCCATCCACAGGGTGGCATGGCCGGTGAAGGCCAGGACCATGAACACCGCCTTGATGCCCAGGGCCAGCACGATGTTCTGTACCAGCACCGAGCGCGTGGCGCGGGAGAGGTCCAGGAAGGTCACCAGGCGTCGCGGGTCGTCGTCCATCAGTGCCACGTCGGCGGTCTCGATGGCGGCGTCGCTGCCCAGGGCGCCCATGGCGAAGCCGATGTCGGCGCGGGCCAGGGCCGGGGCGTCGTTGATGCCGTCGCCGACCATGCCGGTGGGGCCCTCGGCGACGCGGGCCTCGATGATCGCCAGTTTCTCCTCCGGCAGCAGGGCGCCATGGGCCTCGTCGATGCCGGCCTGGCGGGCCACGGCGGAGACGCTTCGGGGGTGATCGCCGCTCAGTACCAGGGTGCGGATGCCGCGCCGGTGCAGCGCTTCGATGGCCTCGCGGCTCTCCTCCCGGAGCGGGTCGGCCACGGCGAACAGGGCCAGGGCGCGCGCCTCCTCGCCGAGGATCACCAGGGTCGCTCCCTGTTCCCGGGCCGCCTCCAGCCGGTCCCGCAGGGCCGGGCTGGCGGCGCCGAATTCCTCGGCCAGGCGCAGGTTGCCCAGCCAGGCCCGGTGCCCCTCACGGGTGGCGGTGACGCCGCGCCCGGGACGCTCGTCCACCTCGGTGACCTTCAGCGGGGCGATGCCCTCGGCCTCGGCCGCGCGAGCCAGCGCCGCGGAGACCGGGTGGCCGGAGCGTGTTGCCAGCCCGGCGGCCAGGGCGCGCAGCGCATGGCGTCCGGCAGCGTCCAGGGTCTCGTCGAGGGGCTGCCAGTGGTGTTGGGCCGGCTCGCCCCGGGTGAGGGTGCCGGTCTTGTCGAAGGCCAGGGTGCGCAGGCGGTGGCCCTGCTCGAGGAAGGTGCCGCCCTTGATCAGGATGCCGGCGCGGGCCGCGGCGGAGAGCCCGCTGACGATGGTCACCGGGGTGGAGATCACCAGCGCGCAGGGGCAGGCGATCACCAGCAGCACCAGGGCGCGGTAGATGCCCTCGAGCCAGCCGACCCCGAACAGCCAGGGCCAGGCGAGGCCCACCAGCAGGGCGATGGCGAACACCACCGGGGTGTAGATGGCCGCGAAGCGGTCGATGAAGCGCTGGGTCGGGGCACGCTGCCCCTGGGCCGCCTCCACGGCGTGGATGATGCGCGCCAGGGTGGTGTCGGAGGCCGGGCGGGTGGCGCGGCAGGTGAACTCGCGGCCCTGGTTGACGCTGCCGGCGAACACGCTGTCGCCGGGCGCCTTGTCCACCGGAAGGCTCTCGCCGGTGATCGGCGACTCGTCGAGGGTCGGGTGGCCGTCGACCACCTCGGCATCCAGCGCCAGCCGCTCGCCGGGACGCACCCGCAGCAGGCTGCCCGGGGCCACCTCGCCGGCCGCCTGCGCCACGACGCGGCCATCCGCCTGGAGCACACCGGCGGTCTCCGGGGCCAGGGCGAGCAGTTCGCGGATGGCATTCCGTGCCCGGCCCAGGGAGCGCGCCTCGATGCGCTCGGCCAGGGTGAACAGCACGATTACCATGGCGGCCTCGGCCCACTGGCCGATCAGCAGGGCCCCGGTCACCGCCACGCTCATCAGGGCGTTGATGTTGAGGGTGCGGTGGCGCAGCGCGATGAAGCCCTTGCGCCAGGTGGGCAGGCCGACCATGGCGATGGCCGCGAGGGCCAGCAGGGCGGGCAGCCAGGGGGTGCCCAGGCCGAACCAGTCGCTGCCCTCCGCGACCAGGGCGATTACCGCAGCGCCGCCAAGCTTCCACCAGTTCTCGCCCCTGCTGGGCGCCTCGCTGCGCCGGGCCGTGTCCAGCGGCTCCGGAGTCATGCCGGTGGCGGCGATGCGCCGGCGAACCTGCTCCTCGTCGGCATCGCGGTGGTGCACCGTCAGCACGCGTCCCATGAGGTCGAACTGCAGCGCCTCGACCCCGGGGGTGCCCGCCAGGGCGCGGCGCAGCAGGGCCTCCTCGGTGGGGCAGTCCATGGCCGCGATGCGCAGGCGCAAGGCGCGGGTGCCCGGCGGTGGCACCCGGGGACCGGTGGCGGAGGGCTCGCTGGCGCTGCCGCAGCAGCGGGTGCAGGGCGTCGGTTCGCTCATGTCTGACCTCGGCGGCGGGGGAGGCCCCATCTTACGCCGCCCGGCCGGCCGGGATGAAGCGGCGCCGCGGGCGATGAGGCTCAGTCGCGCCGGTGGAGGCGGCGGCCCAGCGCCCAGACCTCATCGATGGCCCAGCCCTCGTCGGCCAGCACCAGCAGGTCGGCGTCGTGGCCGGCCGCGAGGCGGCCCTTGTGCGGCAGCCCCAGGGCATCGGCGGCATGGGTGCTGGCCATGCCGATGGCCCGCTCCAGGGGGATGCCGTGGTCGTTGACGCACTGGCCGAGCACCGCGAACAGGCTCGAGAGGCGCCCGGGCTCGAGGCCGACGAAGCGCCCCCCGGCATCGAAGCGGGGCAGCGAGGCGTTGGCGTCCGAGGAGAGCGTTACGCGCCAGGGATCGACCCGGGCATGCAGGGCACGAGCCACCGCCTCGGCGGCGGCGATCTCGCCGTCGGCCAGCAGCGCCGCGGTGGTGCTGGTGGTCAGGTCGATGCGCCCGCCCTCGCGGGCGAAGCGCACGCCGTCCTCGAACAGCGCCTGGGTGCGGTTCACGTGGGTCGGCAGGAACTGGCTCAGCGGGATGGCCGTGGTGCGAGCCACCTCGCGCAGCGGCTCCAGGTGCGAGGGTGCATCGCCGGTATGCACGAAGACGATGCCCGCCTTGCCGGCCAGCATGCCGGCGGTGCGTGCCTCGGCGGCCAGGCGGGCGAGCTCGTGGGTCGAGGGCTGCGAGCCGCGGTGGTCGCTGATCGCCACCTCGCCCACGCCGATGAATTCGGGAATGAAGAGCATGTCGTTGCCCACCGAGCCGGTAAGGGTCACCGGGGGCAGCTGGTAGGAGCCGGTGTAGGCGAGAGTGGTCAGGCCGCCGGCGGCCAGTTCCCTCGCCTTGCCCAGCAGGCCGGCCGGGGTGCGGGTCAGGGCATCGGTGCCCAGGGCCCCGACCAGGGTGGTGACGCCGGAGGCGACGGCCTCTTCCAGAGCCAGTTCCGGGGTGCGGGTGCCGAAGCCGCCCTCGCCGCCGCCGCCGGTGAAGTGCACCAGCGGGTCGACCAGGCCGGGGATCACCCGGCGGCCGGCCAGGTCGATCACCTCGACGGCGGGACCGGTGACGGGCAGCGGCTCGCCGGCCGGCACCACGGCGGCGATGCGCCGGTCGGCGATCAGCAGGTGGCAGAGGCCCTGCGGCTCGGGGGCGAAGAGGCGGGCGTTCTTCAGCAGGGTGAGCATGGCGGCTCCTGGTGGTGAAGGGGGCGTGGCGGCACGCCGGCGCCGGGCCGACGTGCCGGGGGAGCGGTGGGCGCCGCTCAGAGCTTGATGTCGTAGTTGAAGTAGCGCGCCATGATCGCGTCGTAGGTGCCATCCTCCTTGAGGGCGGCCAGCGCCTCGTTGAAGCGCTCGGCGAGCTCCCTGTCGCGCTTGCGGAAGGCCACGCCTACGCCCTGGCCGAAGATGTGCTCGGGCTCCTTGATGAAGTCCCTGACGCGCTGGAATCGCGTGTCCTCGGCGTCCAGGTCCATGCTCGACTCGGCCACCGGGGCGTCCAGGAAGGTCAGGTCCAGGCGCTCGGCGCGCAGGTCGGCGAGCACGTCGTCGCCGCTGGTGTAGCGGCGGATCTCCACCAGGTCGCCGTAGAGCTCGGAGACGTAGTTGTCCTGGAGGGTGGCACGCTGCACGCCCACCACCAGGCCCTCGAGGCTGTCGCGGTCCTCGATGTCGATCTCGCGATCGCGCAGGCTGAACCAGGCGCTGGGGGTGGTGTAGTAGGGATCGGAGAACAGCACCTGGCGGGCGCGCTCCTCGGTGATTGCCATGGAGGACATGATGCCGTCGTAGTTGCGGGCCAGCAGGCCGGGAATGATGCCGTCCCAGTCCTGCTCCACCCAGACGCAGGTTGCGTCGAGGTAGTCGCAGACGGCTTCGCCGAGCTCGATCTCGAAGCCGGCGAGCTCGCCGTCGGCCTGGCGGTACATGAAGGGCTCGTAGGGCAGGTCGATGCCCAGCCGAATCTCGGCATCGTCGCTGGCCTGGGCGGTGCCGGCGGAGAGGCCGGCCACGAGGGTGGCGGCCAGCAGCAGATTGACGTGACGCATGAGTCTTCCTCCCGGGAAGGTGGTGTCGTGACGCGGGTGTTCCGGCCAGGGTGGCGCGGGAACGGGCTTGCCAGGGTGGCGAGGGTGCGACCGGAGTCGCGCAGGATCACCGCCGGTCAGGCGGCGTCATGGAGACGGGGCACGGGCGTGCCGTGGCGGCCGGAGCGGCTGCCGGGGAAGGCTATTCGTCGAACCATTCGCTGAGGGCGAAGCTGTCGAAGTAACAGCCGTAGGCCTCGAGCGACTGGCGATGGGTGAGGGTGCTATCGATCATGGACGCTGTCCCGATGCGATGGTGAGCCTTTACATTCCTTCATGGTCGGCGGGGTGTCAACGCCTCTCCCGGGGGCCGGGAGAGGCGCGGTCACTCACTCCTCGCCGAAATACCTCTCGTGGATCTCGTCGTAGGTGCCGTCTGCCTTCAGCGTGGCGAGGGCCTCGTTGAAGCGCTCGGCCAGGGCCTCGTCGCGCTGGCGGAAGGCGATGCCGAAGCCGTCACCGAAGTACTCCTTGGGCTCGGTGATCATCTCGCCGACCACCTGGTAGTCGCGGCGCTCGCTGTCGAGCAGGGTCGCCTTGCCCACCGGGTAGTCCAGGAAGACGATGTCCAGGCGCTCGGCCTGCATGTCGAGGACCATGTCGTCGGCGGTGGAGTAGCGGCTGACGCTGGCCACGTCGCCGAACATGTCGGTGACGTAGTTGTCCTGCAGGGTGCCGCGCTGCACGCCGATGGTCAGCCCCTCGAGGGTCTCCCGGGTGGCCTCCGGCAGCTGGCTCTCGGCCGGGGCGAACCAGGCGGAGGGCGGGGTGAAGTAGGGGTCGGAGAAGAGCACGGTCTGGCGACGCTCGTCGTTGATGGTCATCGACGACATGATGGCATCGTAGTTGCGGGACATCAGGCCGGGGATGATGCCGTCCCACTCCTGCTCGATCCATTCGCAGGTGACGCCGATCTCCGCGCACAGGGCGTTGCCCAGGTCGATGTCGAAGCCGGTGAGCTCGCCCTCGGGGGTGCGGTACTCCATGGGCTCGTAGGGCACGTCGACGCCGATGCGAACGTGGTCGTAGTCGCGCGCCTGGGCGGTGCCGGCGGCCATGGCCAGGCCCAGGAGCGAGACGGTCAGCAGTTTCTTCATGGGTCGTTTCCTTGTTGTTTCCAGGTCACTGTTCAGGGTGTCTTGTGGACATCATCGTCGACTCTAGCGCAGTCGCCGCCGGTGGTGAACGGGGGCGGCGATGCGTTGGCCAACGCTCGTTTGACGCCTCGCCCTCAGGCCGGTTTCAGGTGGGCCAGCAGGCGCCTCTCCAGCCAGCGGAACAGGTAGAGGATCGCGAAGGTCAGGCAGAGGTAGATCGCTGCCACGAAGAGGAAGGCCTCGAAGGGGGCGTAGAAGCGCGCGTAGACGAAGCGTGCCGCCCCGGTGAGGTCCATCAGCGTGACCACGCTGGCGATGGCGCTGGCATGCAGCATGAAGATCACCTCGTTGCCGTAGGCCGGCAGCGCCCGGCGGAAGGCGCTGGGCAGGATGATGCGACGCATCATGAGCCCCTGGGACATGCCGTAGGCGCGTGCCGCCTCGATCTCGCCCTTCGCGGTCGCCTTGATGGCGCCGCGGAAGATCTCGGTGGTGTAGGCGGCGGTGTTGAGGGTGAAGGCGATCAGCGCCGGGTAGAAGGCCTCGCGCAGGATCGGCCAGAGGAAGGTCTCCTGGATGCCGTCGAAGAACACCACGCCGTAGTAGATGATGTAGAGCTGGATCAGCAGCGGCGTGCCGCGGAACACGTAGGTGTAGGCGTAGATCGGCAGGCTGATCCAGCGGCGGCCCGAGCTGCGCCCGATGGCCAGCGGCACGGCCATCACCAGGCCGATCACCAGCGACAGGAAGACCAGCTGGGTGGTGGTCACCAGGCCTTCCCAGTAGTAGCCCAGGGTCTGGGGCGTGAAGATCAGGTTGCCGGCCAGCAGGTCCTGGAACCAGAGGGTGATGTCCTGCATGTCAGTGCCCTCCGAAGCCGACGCTGTAGCGTTTCTGGAGCCGCAGGAAGATCCACTCCGACACCGAGGCGATCAGCAGGTAGATCAGCGCCACCGGGATCAGGAAGGTGAAGGGCTCGTGGGTGGCCCGGGAGGCCTCGGCGGCGATGCGTACCATATCCGACAGGCCGATCACCGAGACCAGGGCGGTGGTCTTGAGCAGCACCATCCAGTTGTTGGAGAGCCCGGGCAGGGCGTGGCGCATCATCAGCGGGAAGCGGATGCGCCGGAACACCAGCCAGGGGCTCATGCCGTAGGCCTTGCCGGCCTCGATCTGGCCGTGATCCACGGCCATGAAGGCGCCGCGGAAGGTCTCGCCCATGTAGGCGCCGAAGATGAAGCCGATGGTCAGCACCCCGGCGGCGAAGGCGTTGAGGTTGACGTACCAGTCGACGCCGAAGCGGTCGTAGAGGGCGTCCGTGACCAGGTTGAGCGCCATCTGGCCGCCGAAGAACAGCAGCATCATCAGCACCAGGTCCGGCACCCCGCGGATCAGCGTGGTGTAGAGGGTGGCGACCCGGTGCAGCAGCCAGCTGCGGGACATCTTGGCGCTGGCGGTGAGCAGCCCCAGCACGATGGCCAGGGCCAGCGAGAGCACCGCCAGCTGGATGGTGACCCCGGCGCCCTCGAGCAGCCGCGGGCCGTAGCCGTGAAGATCGAGCATCTCCGTTCCCTTCCGTGCGTGGACGTCGGTACGCGGGTGGCGTGCCGACGCCTCAGTATTTGGGCGCCAGGAACTGCTTGAGGCGCGGCGACTGCGGGTTGCCCAGCACCTGGTCGGGCGGCCCGGCTTCCTCCACCAGCCCCTGGTGGAGGTAGATCACCTGACTGGAGACATCCCGGGCGAAGCCCATCTCGTGGGTCACCACCACCATGGTGCGGCCCTCGGCGGCCAGGTCGCGCATCACCTTGAGCACGTCGCCGACCAGTTCCGGGTCCAGCGCCGAGGTGGGCTCGTCGAACAGCATCACCTCCGGGTCCATGGCCAGCGCCCGGGCGATGGCGCCGCGCTGCTGCTGCCCGCCGGACATCTGGGCCGGGTAGGCATCGGCGCGCTCGGAGAGGCCGACGCGCTCGAGCAGGGCGCGGGCCTGCTCGATGGCTTCCTTCTTCGGCTTGCCGAGCACATGCACCGGGGCCTCGATGATGTTCTCCAGCAGGGTCATGTGCGACCACAGGTTGAAGCCCTGGAAGACCATGGAGAGGCGCGCACGCATGCGGACCACCTGCTTCCAGTCGGCGGGCTCCCGGCCGTGGCGAGTCTGCTTGAAGCGGATCTCCTCGCCGTGGACGATCAGGTCGCCCTCGTCGGGCTGCTCGAGCAGGTTCATGCAGCGCAGGAAGGTGCTCTTGCCGGAGCCGGAGGCTCCGATCAGGGTGATGACGTCACCCTTGTGGGCCTTCAGGGAGAGGCCCTTGAGGACTTCGGTGTCGCCGAAGCGCTTCTTGATGTTGCGCACTTCCAGCGGTAGAGGCGTTGCGGCCATAACTCGGCTCCAGATCGGGACGGCCATCCGGAGATGGCGAAATCGGCATGGCGGATGCGAAAGGCTGGCGATTCTACCAGCACGAGCACCCGCTGGCAGAGCGGGGCAGGGCCGCAAATGTACGACTTTTGTCTGATGGTGTCTCGGGGGTCATCGGGTGTCATCCTCCAACTTGTTGTTATTGGTCAGGTTGATCGTCTGCCTGGGGGCGTTTGCCTAGCGTGGATTGCCGTTTTCCGGCGGCGGGCAGGGGCGTGCCAGCAGGGCGGCGCGGGCGCCGATCTCCACCCCGGCATTGGGGAAGACCACCGCCAGGGGCGCCTCGCCGACGTGGAAGTCCCCGGCCTCGGCATCCCGGGCCAGGCGGGTGCCCGGGGCGAACTCGGTGAAATTGGGGGTATCGTCGGGGAAGGTCAGCCGGAACGCCTCGGCCTGGCGCATCAGCTCGTGCTCGACCCGGAAGAAGGCCATGGCCTCGGGGACCTTCCCGGGGGGCTCGCGACCTTCCGCCAGGGCCTCCAGCAGGGCGCGCATGGGGCGCAGCGGGGCCAGGTCGTTGCCGCCGAAGGGGGCCACACGGCCGAGCTCCAGGGTGAAGCCCTGGGCGCCGTGGTAGTGCCGCGAGTAGTGGGAGAAGGTCCAGCTGTGACGGTGCTGGTGGAGCACCGCCTGGATCCCCGCAGCCGCCAGCCAGCGCCACTGCTCGGGGGCGACCGGAGTGTCCGCGAAGGGGCTCACCGCGAAGCGCGGGTAGCGGCTCTCGCGGATCGCCGTGTGCAGGTCGTAGTGCAGGGGCGCGAAGCCGGCGTGGCGGGCGAAGAAGGCGTCCACTGAGGCCATCAGCTCGCGGGCCCGGGCCGGCTCGTCGCCGGTCTGGTCCTGGCCGCGCTGGAACAGGCGGTTGAGGTTGGTCTCCAGGAAGCGCTCGGCGCGGCGGATCGCCGGCAGGTTGCCGAGGATCAGCAGCAGCGGGGCGCCGAGCCGGCCCCGGCCGCTGTCGAGGCCGGCCAGCACCTCGCCGAGCAGCTCGATCGGCGCGGTCTCGTTGCCGTGCACGCCCACCGACAGCACGCAGGCCCGGGCCTGGGCCCGGGGTGCCTCGGGGGCCAGCTCGAGGATGCCCGGCCCGTGCAGGCGCCAGCGGCCGAAGGGCAGGCGGCCCTCGGCGGGGAGGGCCTGGTCCGCCAGGCTGCGGTCGATCCAGTCGGCCAGCATGGTGGACCTCACCCTTGCCGCCGGATGTCGGTGGACTCGAAGATCCGGTCGGCGCTGGCCGCCACGAAGCCCTGGTAGAGGCGGCCCTCGGCGTCGAGGTAGCGCCGGGCGAACTCGTAGTAGCAGGTGGGGATCTCCTCCACGCGTCCGCCGGCGAAGGTGAAGGGCATGCGATCCGCCAGGGTGGAGCCCTGCTCCAGCAGCACCTCGGGGGAGCCCTTGACCCGGCCGCCGGCGGCGTTGATGCCGATCCCCAGGGCCTCCACCCGGTCCAGGACCTGCTCGACGCCGGGGTAGCGCGTCAGGCCGTTGACGCTGATGGTGAAGTGGTTGGCCCGCAGGCCGATGATCGAGAGCCAGGCGGCGTATTCGCTCTCCGCCATCAGGGTGCGGTAGGCCTCGAAGCTGGGCGCCTCCCAGAGCCGGCCGGCCCACATCACCTCCGGGTGGGCCACCCGGGCCGGGTCGACCTGGGCCACCAGGCCGTCGATGATGGCCTGGGCCTCGTCGGAGAGTTCGTCGCACTTCAGCTCGGAGAGGAAGACCCGCGGCTGGTCGCTGGCAGGCGGCAGGTAGCCCCAGGCGCGCAGCTTCTTCTCGCGGAACTCGTAGGGTTCCAGGGGCGTGTAGCCCAGCGCCAGCAGGTGCGGCTCCAGCCGGGCCAGCGAGAGGGGGCCGCGGTCGAAGGTGCGGAAGGCGACATGGTCGTTGACGATGTGCTCGCCCTCGGCCACGAAGGCGTCATGGATGCGGCTGGCCTGGGGCGTCATGGCGATGTAGTCGTCCCAGAGGCGGGAGAAGAATCGGGTGATGTCCATGGTCATGTTGTTGTGGTGCCCGGTGTCGGTGGGGAAAGAGGGCACATGGCGCGCCCCGTGGTTCGCCCACCATTCCCCAGCCTGCCGCCGGGCGGCAAGAGGGGGCGTCGGCCTGGTGAAAGAGCCGGTGCCATCGTGAAACTCCACGCGGGGAGGGGCGTCGCGACCTCAGCGCCGCCAGGGGGCGCAGGCCTCGCCCTGCTCCACCTCGATCAGCTCCTCCACCGGGAAGGCCATGCGACGGGCGCGCTCGACCAGGTCGCGGTAGGTCGCCTCGTCCAGGGTCGGTGTGCGGGCCAGGATCCACAGGTAGCGGCGATCCGGCCCGGCCACCAGCGACCACCGGTAGTCGTCGTCCAGGGCGAGCACGTTGTAGCCGCCATAGAAGGGGCCGAAGAAGCTCACCTTGAGCCGGCCCACCGCCTCGTCGCCGATGAAGTAGGCGCGCCCCTCGGCCTCGTCGGCCTCGCCGTCGGCGAGGTTCACGCCGCGGTTGATCACCCGCACCCCGCCATCGTCGCGCAGGGAGTAGTCGGCGGTGACGCAGTCCAGGCCGCGCTCGAAGGAGTGGTCGAGCCGGGCGATCTCGTACCACTCGCCCAGGTAGCGGTCGAGCTCGAAGCCGGTGACCGGCTCGGTGCCCTTGGGGATGCCGGTGCAGCCGGCCAGCAGCAGGCTGCCGGCGGCGAGGGAGGCGAGCAGGGGGAGGTGAGGCATGGGGAGGCGAGGCATGGGGAGCTCCTTTCCGTGGGGTGCTGGGGATAGCCGGCGCCGCGGGGTAACTGCGACCTTTTGCAGGATGGGGGAGGGCGTGCCGGCAGGCTAGACTGACCCCCCGCCGTTCGCCAGGAGGCCACCATGACCGACCACACCCGCCGTCTCGATGCCCACTATGATGCCCTTGCCGCCGGGGGCGGGGGAAGCCTGGTGGCCCGGCTGCAGGCGGCCTTCCGGGCCGCCGGGTGCGACCCTGACCACCTGACCCTGGACGCGGTGGCCGGCATCGACCAGCTGCACCTGGGCGGGCGTGCCGCCAGCCGCTCCCTGGCCGCGCTGGGCGAGCTCGAGCCCGGTGCGCGGGTGCTGGACGTGGGCTGTGGCACTGGCGGGGCCGCCAGGCTGCTGGGCGACGAGTTCGGCTGCGAGGTGGTCGGCGTCGATATCACCGCCGCCTTCGTCGCGGCGGCGGAGTGGCTGAGCGCGGCCACGGGGCTTGCCGGGCGAACCCGCTTCCTGTGCGCCGATGCCGCGCGTACCCCGCTCGCCGGTGCCGGCTTCGATCTCGTCTGGTGCCAGCATGCGCTGATGAACATGCCGGACGTGCCCGCCGTGCTGGCCGAGTGGCGGCGCCTGCTGGTGCCCGGTGGCCGGGTGCTGCTCCACGAGGTGGTGGCCGGCGACAATCCCGAGCCGCTGGCGCTGCCGGTGCCCTGGGCGCGCACGGCGGCGACCAGCCACCTGCAGCGGCGCGAGGCGCTGGAGGCGAGCCTCGAGACGGCGGGTTTCGTGCCGGTGTGCGTGCGCGACGTGACCGAGGCGGCGCTGGCCTGGCGGCAGAAGCACGCTCGCCGGGAGGCGGGGGACGCGCCGGCCCCGCCTTTGCCAGGGCCGGCGCTGATCTTCGGGCCCGAGTTCGCCGATATGGGTCGCAACCTGCGCGACAACCTGGCTGGCGGCAGGGTCCGGATCCTGGAAGGGGTATGGCGCCTGGCATGAGCCGGGCGCGTCACCGTGGCGGCAGGGGCCCCGTCGCACCAGGGGTCAGTGGGCGTCGCCCAGGCTTACGTAGCGGGGCGCGCGCACCAGGTAGCTGAGCGGGTGCAGCACCAGCCAGGCGGCGATGGTCAGGCCGATCACGGCGCCGATCATCGCCACCCAGTCGAAGGCGGTGGCCACATAGCCCAGCTTCGAGTTGGTAAAGGCGGGAATCCACCACAGCCCCGAGAGGCCCACCGCCAGGGAGGCCAGGTTGGCGCCCAGGCAGCGGTAGTGGAGCGCGCGGTAGCCGCGCAGGCGGGCCACCAGCTGGACCAGCACCAGCACCGCCAGGGCGCCCACGATCACCCACAGGAAGGGAGCCAGGGCATACATCAGGATGGTCAGTGCACCTTGAATCGTCATGATCGTCTCTCCTCAGGCCTGGCCTTCCAGCACGGCGTAGTAGGCCGGCTGCAGCATGCGATCCTTCATCACCCAGGCCGCCCATGACTCGTCGCGGGGGTCAATGAAGGGGAAGGAGGGCAGGAAGTCCATGTCGTTGTCGTAGCCGAACTCCACCAGCATCGCCTTGCCGATACCGGTGATCATCGGGCAGGAGGTGTAGCCGTTGTGGCGGGCCGGCAGCGGCTGCTCCTGCATCTGGGCCAGCAGGTTGGCCTCGACCACCGGGGCCTGGGCCTTGACGCTGGCGGCGGTCTTGTTGATCGGCGCGCCGATCACGTCGCCGATGCCGAACACCTCCGGGTAGCGGTTGTGCTGCATGGTGTGGATGTCCACATCCAGCCACTCGCCGCGGAAGGGGCCTGCATGGGCGATCAGGTCGCTCTCGCGGACGAAATCCGGGGCGCTCATGGGCGGGACCACGTGGATGAAGTCGTAGTCGACCACCTCGGTCATCTCCCCCTCGCGGCCGAATTCCGCCTGGCGCAGCTCGTGGTGGGAGGTGAACTCGCTGGCCGGGCCGACGAAGGTGAACTCGGCCTGGCGGGCGCCGGGGTCGATGGCGGAGAGCCGGTAATGGTGGCGGCGGGTGACCCCCTGCTCGTCGAAGCGCTGCTTGACGAAGTCGTTGACCCAGGGCTGGCTGAACAGCGACGCCCCCGGGGCCATGAACTCCACCTGGAAATCGTCGCGATGGCCGGTTTCCTCCAGCCGCGAGAGGGTGGTGAAGGTCATCTTGAGCGGTGCACCGGCGCACTTCACCGGGGTGGGCGCCGCGGTGAAGATGCCCTTGCCGCTGCCCTTGGCCAGCCAGGTGTCGATGGCATCGCGGGTACGGGTGGCGCCCTCGATGCTGGCATAGACGCTGCCGATGCCGTGGGTGCCGACCAGGTCGGGCGACATGCCGTCGATCAGGTGGTAGTTGAGCTGCAGGCCGGTGGCCACCACCAGATAGTCGTACTCCAGCACGCTGGCATCGGCCAGGGAGACGCGGCGCTGCTCGGCATCGATGCCCACGGCGGGTTGGCGCACCCAGTCCACGCCCGCGGGCACGAAGTCGGCGTTGGGGCGCATGGTCTTGTCGGGCAGCCACACGCCCGAAGCCACCAGGGTCCAGCCCGGCTGGTAATGGTGGATCTCGCGCGGTTCGACGAGCGAGATGCGGGCGCCGTCCAGGCGACGGGAGAGGCGATTGGCCATGGCCATGCCGGCGGCACCGCCGCCGAGGATGACGATGCGCGCGCGGGTGGAAAGCGTGCTGGCCTGCAGGCTGCCCAGGGGCAGCAGGCCAGCCGCGCCGGCACCCAGCCCCAGCTTGAGGAGCTGGCGCCGGTCCAGGCGGACAGGGGCAAGGGGAGAGCGGGACATGTCGGGACTCCTGCGTGATGGGTCAGGCTTTCGTTGTTATATCCTTATAACTGTTATTTTATAATCTAGTCTTAATCCTGTCGCCCATCCCCTCTTGGTATGCGACAACTTGACGCAAGTCAGCCCTTTGGCCGGTGTGGGGCGCATGGCGAGGCTTTTTCTTGACTCCTTCTCGATGATTTGTTGACCCGGGTCATCCCCGAACCGTTCCCCCCTGCCATGCTGTCAGGCAGGGGGGAGGCGGTCGCCATGGTCGGCCTCGTGATCGGGGGAGAGGAGAATGATCCAGCGCAAGCAGCGGGCCGATTGGTGGGCCCTTTGGGTGATCCTGGGGTGGCTGATGCTGCTGCCCGCGGCCCACGCCAGTACTGCGGACCACACACAGTTCGAGGAGCTGCAGGGGCCTTTCACGAGTGCCGATCAGGTGACCCAGGCCTGCCTGGGGTGCCACACCGAGGCCGCTCAGCAGGTGATGGCGACGCGGCACTGGACCTGGGATTACGAGAATCCCCACGGCGGCGAGCGGCTCGGCAAGCGCACCATGCTCAACACCTTCTGCATCGCCGACCAGTCCAACGAGGGCTTCTGCCAGTCCTGCCACGTGGGCTACGGCTGGGAGGATGACACCTTCGACTTCGGCGATCAGAGCCGTGTCGACTGCCTGGCCTGCCACAACACCGGGGACTACGTGAAGAAGGGCGGCTGGGCCGGCTGGCCCAACGAGGCGCTGACCGACCTGACCCGGGCGGCCCGGAACGTGGGCGCCACCTCCCGTGAGACCTGCGGCAGCTGCCACTTCTACGGCGGCGGCGGAGACGGCGTGAAGCACGGCGACCTCGACTCCTCGCTGGTGAACGCGCACCGCGAGCTCGACGTTCACATGGCCGTCGACGGGCTGGACTTCAGCTGCAGCAGCTGCCACCAGACCGAGAGCCACGTGGTGCCCGGCAGCCGCATCCAGGGCACCGCCGTGGACGCCCAGGCGGCAGTGATTCGCGGCAGCCAGGAGGCGCGCAACCCCGCCACCTGCCAGGCCTGCCATGGCGACACGCCCCATGAGTCGGGCGCCATGGCCGAGCGGCTGAATGCCCACACCCGCGCCCTGGCCTGCCAGACCTGCCATATTCCCGAGTTTGCCCGCGGCGGGATACCCACCAAGATGGCCTGGGACTGGTCCACCGCCGGCGAGCTCGACGAGGCGGGGAACCCGATCCAGCGCAAGGACGACAACGGCCACGTGGTCTACGACAGCAAGAAGGGCGACTTCGTGCTGGGCGAGAACGTGGTACCCGAGTACCTGTGGTGGGACGGGACGACCACCTTCGTCACCGCCGAGACGGTGATCGACCCGAGCGAACGCGTGCTGGTCAACACCTATCACGGCACCCCCGGCGCCGAGGATGCCCGCATCTGGCCGGTCAAGCGGGCGCTGGGCAGGCAGCCCTATGACACCGTCCACCGGACCCTGCTGCGTCCCCAGGTGGCGATCCCGAACGACACCGCCTTCTGGTACAACTTCGACTGGGACAAGGCGCTGGCGGTGGGCACCGGGACCTCGAGCCAGCCCTTCAGCGGCGAGTACGACTTCGTCGATACGGCGATGCTCTGGCCCATCACGCACATGGTGGCGCCCGGCGACCAGGCGCTGGGCTGCGCCGCCTGCCACGCCGACGACGGCCGGCTGGCCGGCGTGGAGGGGGTCTGGCTGCCGGGGCGGGACCGCCACCAGCTGCTCGACCGCTTCGGCTTCGGCCTGGCCGGCCTGATGCTGCTGGGTGTCGTCGGCCACGGTGCCCTGCGCATCGCCAACCGCAACCGTCGCAAGGAGCCCTGAGATGAGCCAGCGCATCTACCTCTTCACCCGCTTCGAGCGTTTCTGGCACTGGGCCCAGGCGCTCCTGGTGATCACCCTGCTGGTCAGCGGCTTCGCCATCCGCGGGGTCCATTCGCTGATCCCCTTCGGTCCGGCGGTGCGGCTCCACGAGACGGCGGCCTGGCTGCTGATCGGCCTGTGGGTGTTCGCTATCTTCTGGCACTTCACCACCGGGCAGTGGCGGCACTATATCCCGACCCTGACCAACATCGATGCCATGGTGCGCTACTACGCCTTCGGCATCTTCACCGGCGCTCCCCATCCCTACAGGGTGACCGTGGAGCGCAAGCACAACCCGCTGCAGCGCCTGGCCTACCTGGGCGTCAAGCTGGTGATCAACCCGCTGATCTGGGTCTCGGGGCTGCTCTACCTGTTCTGGGGCAGCGTGCGCGACAGCGTGCCGGCTTTCCTCGGCCTGGAGCAGGTGGCCGGGCTGCACGCCCTGGGGGCCTTCCTGATGCTGGCCTTCCTGATCATCCACGTCTACCTGGCCACCGCCGGCCATACGCCCCTGGCCCACATCAAGGCGATGGTCACCGGCTGGGAGGAGGTCCACGACGAGGGCCAGGTGAAGCATCCCCCGCGGGCGCCCTGAGCCGCCGGCGCCCTGCACCACGAAGCGGCCCCCGCCATGGCGGGGGCCGCTTCGCTTTCCGGAGGTAACCGGGGGCGCGACTCACCCCCCGAGGCGTGCCGCGATTGCCCGGCCCAGGCTCTCGGTGGTGCCGGTACCGCCCACATCGGGGGTGAGCACGGCCCTGTCGCCCTCGGCCAGCACCGCCTCGAAGGCGGCGACGATGGCGTCGCCGGCTTCCTGGTGGCCCAGGTGCTCGAGCATCATGGCGCCGGACCAGACCTGGCCGATGGGGTTGGCGATGCCCTTGCCCGCGATGTCCGGGGCGCTGCCGTGCACCGGCTCGAAGAGGCTGGGGAAGGTGCCCTCGGGGTTGATGTTGGCCGAGGGGGCCACGCCGATGGTGCCGGTACAGGCCGGGCCCAGATCGGAGAGGATGTCGCCGAACAGGTTGCTGGCCACCACCACGTCGAACCAGTCGGGGTGCATCACGAAGTTGGCGGTGAGGATGTCGATATGGAACTGGTCCACGGCGACGTCGGGGTAGTTCGCCCCCATGGCGGCCACGCGCTCGTCCCACCAGGGCATGGTGATGGCGATGCCGTTGGACTTGGTGGCCGAGGTGAGCTTCTTGCGGGGGCGCGAGGCGGCGAGCTCATAGGCGAACTTCAGCACCCGGTCGGTGCCGTGGCGGGTCATCACCGTCTCCTGGATCACCACCTCGCGGTCGGTGCCCTCGAACATCTTGCCGCCGACGCTGGAGTACTCCCCCTCAGTGTTCTCGCGCACCACGTAGAAGTCGATGTCGCCGGGCTTGCGGTCCGCCAGGGGGCTCTTGATGCCCGGCAGCAGCCGGCAGGGGCGCAGGTTGATGTACTGGTCGAAGCGGCGGCGGAACTGCAGCAGCGAGCCCCACAGCGAGATGTGATCCGGCACCGTGGCCGGCCAGCCCACGGCGCCATAGAAGATGGCATCGAAGTCCTTCAGGGTCTCGAACCAGTCGTCGGGCAGCATCTGGCCGTGCTCGGCGTAGTAGTCGCAGCTGGCGAAGTCGAAGTGCTCCAGTGCCAGGTCGATGCCGAAGCGGGCGGCGGCGGCCTCGAGGGCGCGCAGCCCCTCGGGCATGACTTCCTTGCCGATGCCGTCACCGGGGATCACGGCGATTCTGTGGGTCATGTCGGGCTTCCTCGCTATCCGGGATGGGGGATGGACTCCCGGCAGTCTAGCCCTCCCAGTTCCATCGATAATCGGGCTAGAATGCAATGTATTGTTGAGAAGAAGTGGAGAATCCGGTGGCCCAGCTCGATGACCTGGCCTTCTTCCAGCGCCTGGCCCAGGCCGGCAGCCTCACGGCCACCGCCAGGGAGCTTGGCCTGTCGCTGTCGGCGGTAAGCAAGCGGCTCAAGCAGCTCGAGGCCCGCCTGGGCGCGACCCTGGCCAGCCGTACCACCCGTCGCCTGGCCCTGACCCCGGAGGGCGAGCGCTATCTCGTGCGCGGGGCGGCGATCCTCGAGGAGCTGGTCGAGCTGGAGGAGGCGCTGGGGGCGCAGCGCGCCGAGCTCTCCGGCCCGCTCAAGATCAACGCCACCTTCGGTTTCGGGCGGCGCCACGTGGCGCCGCTGCTGTCGAGCTTCCGTGCCCGCCACCCCGGGGTGGAGAGCACGCTTGAGCTGACCAACTTCCCGCTGACCCCGGGGGAGCAGGGGGTTGATATCGGCATCCGGGTGGGGGAGCCCCCCGACTCGCGCCTGGTGGCCCGTCGCATCCTCGCCAACCGCCGGGTGTTGTGCGCCTCGCCTGGCTACGTGGCGCGCATGCCGCCGCTGGCCACGCCGGCGGACCTGGCGGCCCACCCCTGCCTGGTGCTGCGCGAGAACGACAGCGACTTCGCCCTGTGGCGACTGGAGCGCCGCGACGGGGAGGGCGGGGAGCAGGCGATCAAGGTGTCGGGGCCGCTGGCCAGCAACGATGGCGAGGTGATCGTGGGGCTGGCGCTGGACGGCCACGGCATTGCACTGCGCTCCTGGTGGGACGTCCACGAGCACCTGGCCGCCGGCCGGCTCGTCGAGCTGCTGCCTCGCTGGCGGGGGGTGCGCGCCGACTTCCATGCGGTCTACCCCCAGCGCCGCCATGTGCCGGCGCGCCTGCGCGCCTTCCTCGACCACCTGGCCGAGGGGATGGTCGGCCGGGTGCCGCCGCTCAGCGACTGAGGCGGTAGTCGGCGATCGCCTGGATCACTGTCTCGATGTCGGCATGGCTGACGTCGCGATGGGCGACGAAGCGGGTGGAGTAGAGCAGCTCGACCAGGATGCCGCGTGCCTCCAGCCAGGCCCTGAGGGGCTCCCGGTCGGCCTCCGGGAAACGGGCGAAGACCATGTTGGTCGCCCGGGAGACCACCTCGACCCCGTCGATGCCGGCCAGCCCCTCGGCGAGGCGCTCGGCCTTGCGGTGATCCTCGGCCAGCTCGGCGACGTGATGGTCCAGAGCGTGGTGGCAGGCGGCGGCCAGCACGCCGGCCTGGCGCATGCCGCCGCCGAGCACCTTGCGCCAGCGCCGCGCCTCGCCGATCAGCGCCGGCGTGCCCACCAGCACCGAGCCCACCGGGGCGCCGAGCCCCTTGGAGAAGCACAGCGAGACGCTGTCGAAGGGGGCGCAGAGCGCGGCCAGCGGGGTGCCGGTGGCCACCGCGGCGTTGAACAGCCGGGCGCCGTCCAGATGGGTGGCCAGGCCGTGCTCGCGGGCCAGGTCGGTGGCCGCCGCCACGTAGCCGGCCTCCAGCACCTTGCCGCCGATGGTGTTCTCCAGCGCCAGCAGGCGGGTGCGGGCGAAGTGGAAGTCGTCGGGCTTGATCGCCGCTCGGATGCGCTCCAGGGGCAGCGAGCCGTCGTCGTCATGCTCCACCGGCTGGGGCTGGATGCCGCCCAGCACGGCGGCGCCGCCCCCCTCGTACTTGTAGGTGTGGGCCTGCTGGCCGGCGATGTACTCGTCGCCGCGCTGGCAGTGGGCCAGCAGGGCGGCCAGGTTGCTCTGGGTGCCGCTGGGGAAGAGCAGGGCGGCGGCCTTGCCGGTGCGCTCGGCCACGGCGGCCTCGAAGCGCTTGACGCTGGGATCGTCGCCCCAGACGTCGTCGCCCACCGGGGCCTCGGCCATGGCGGCGCGCATGGCCGGGGTGGGGCGGGTGACGGTATCGCTGCGCAGGTCGATCATGGGCGCCTCCTCGTGCTAACGGTGACCGGCGGGTCAGTGGCGGTCGTGGTGGGTGGCCTCGATCTCCTCGAGGTCGCGTTCGGGCAGCCGGGCCAGCGGGTCCTGGCGGAAGTAGCGGGCCAGCAGGTCATGGAGCGCCGGATAGGCATCATGCAACAGGTCCGGGGCGGTGAAGAAGGCCTCGCAGCACACCGCGAAGCACTCCCCCGGATGGGTGGCGGCGTAGTCGTCGATGGGCGTGGGCTCGCCGCGCTCGAGATGCGCCTGGAGGTCCTCCCAGACGGCCATGAAGACCCGATGCCACTCCCGCGGGTCGATCTCCCGCGGCAGCGGCGGGAAGCCGTCCACGTCCAGGGAGTTGCCCATGTCGAGCTTGTGGGCGAACTCGTGGATCAGCACGTTGAAGCCCGAGAAGTCGCCGCTCTCCATCAGGTCGGGGAAGGCCACCACCACCGGGCCCTGGTAGGAGGTCTCGCCGGCGCGCTCGTCATCGTACTCGTGCATCACCCCGAACTCGTCCATCTCCTCCACCCGGCGCTGGAAGGCGTCGGGCAGGATCAGCACCTCGTGGACGTTGGCGAAGGCCTCGGCGTGGTCGTCGTCGCTCCAGCCCAGGGTCAGCAGACAGGCCTGGGCGGCCAGCGCCAGCTGGGCGGGCAGGTCGAAGGGGGTGGACTCGGCGAGTTCCGGGTGCAGGCTCAGCCGCTTGGCGTGGAGGAACTGCCAGGCGCGCTCCCCCAGCGCCGCCGCCTCGGCGTCATCCAGGGCGGCGAGCAGCGGCAGCCGCCCGCGGGCCTCGGCCCAGGCCGCGTCGGGGAAGGGGTGGCGGGCGGCGAAGCGCTCGGCTCGCCAGCGTTTCAGGCGCCCCAGCATCGGCTCTCCTCCGCGCTCCTCAGCCCTCTTCCAGATCCGCCCCTGACTTCCATGACCAGTCGCGCCAGCGCAGGTCGAAGAGGTCCTTGCGGCGGTCCTTGAGGTTGGTCACCGAGCCCTCGTTGCGCACCATGGTCAGCCGCGTCAGGTCCAGGTCCGAGAAGAAGATCATCTCGGTGTTGGGGGTCGTCTCGTTGAGCACGGCGTCGTGGGGGAAGGCGAAGTCCGAGGGCGAGAAGACCGACGACTGGGCGTACTGGATATCGAGGTTCTCGATGGAGGGCACGTTGCCCACGCTGCCGCACAGCACCACGTAGCACTCGTTCTCGATGGCCCGGGCCTGGGCGCAGTGGCGTACCCGCAGGTAGCCGTTCTTGGTGTCGGTCCAGAAGGGCACGAAGAGGATGTCCATGTCCTGCTCGGCCAGCAGCCGCGGCAGCTCCGGGAACTCCACGTCGTAGCAGATCAGGATGCCGACGCGGCCGGCGTCGGTATCGAAGACCTGCAGGTCGTGGCCGCCCTCGATCACCCAGTCGCGCCGCTCCTGGGGGGTGATGTGCAGCTTGGCCTGGCACTCGATCTCGCCGTCCCGGTGGCAGAGGTAGCTGACGTTGTAGAGGCGGTCGTCCTCGCCCACCTCGATCATGGAACCGGCCACGATGTTGATGTTGTAGGAGACCGCCATGCGCGACAGCTCGGCCTTGAACTGCTCGGTGAAGCTGGCCAGGAAGCGGATGGCGGCGACCTGGTCCTGCTGAGCGGCGCGGTCCTGGAGGCCCATCAGCGGGGCGTTGAACAGCTCCGGGAAGACCGCGAAGTCGCTCTTGTAGCCCGAGAGGGCATCGACGAAGTACTCCACCTGCTGCAGCACCGCCTCCACCGAGTCGAACTCGCGCATCTGCCACTGCACCGCGCCGATCCGCACCTGGGTCTTGCGGGTATCGAGCACCAGCTCGGCGGGCTCGAAGAGGAAGTTGTTCCACTCCAGCAGGGTGGCGAAGCCCTGGGACTTCTCGTCCTCGGGCAGGTAGTCGCGCAGCAGGCGCTTGACCTGGAAGTCGTTGGCCAGCTGGAAGGAGAGGATGGGGTCGTGGATCTCCTTGCGGGCCACCCGGTCGATGTACTGGGTGGGGGAGAGCTCCTCGGCGTGCCGGTGGTACTGGGGAATGCGCCCGCCGGCCAGTATCGCCCGCAGGTTCAGGGAGCGGCACAGCTCCTTGCGGGCGTCATACAGGCGCCGACCCAGGCGGTAGCCGCGGTACTCCGGGTGGATCAGCACGTCGAGGCCATACATGGCATCGCCGTCCGGGTCGTCGAGGATTACCTCGCGCTTGCCGATCAGGTCGTCGTACCGGTGGGGATTGGTGAACTCGTCATAGTCGACCCGCGCGGTCAGCGCCATGCCCACCAGCCGGCCGTCGTCCTCGATGACGATCTGGCCGTCCGGGAAGGAGGCGATCAGCGTATCGATGGTGTGCTGCGACCAGGCGCCGCCGATGTCGTGGTAGACGGCATCCATCAGCGCCTCGAGCTGGGGATAGTCCTCGGGCGTCAGGTTGCGCAGCGTCAGGTGCAGGTCGTCGAGGGACATGGTGCATCCTTGTCGGTCGGGGGCAGAGCGAAAAGTCTAGCACGATGATCGGCCGGCCCGCGGCCATGGGCAGGGGGAAGGGGATTGGGTAACCTCCGACTCTCGCCCCCGCACAGGATGCCCGTGACATGCTGAATGGAATCTGGCTGAGCTTCTTCCTCGCGGCCTTCGCCGCCGGTCTCTGGCAGTGGCTGGGCGTCGGCGATGCGGAGGTCTTCGCCCGCCTGGTCCAGGCGCTGTTCGACATGGCCCGGCTCAGCGTGGATATCGTGATCGTGCTGGCCGGCACCATGACCCTCTGGCTGGGCTTCCTGGCCATCGCCGAGCGGGCCGGCCTGATCCGGCTGATGGCTCGGCTGCTTGACCCGCTGTTCCGCCGCCTGATGCCCGAGGTGCCCAGCGGCCACCCGGCCATGGGGCTGATCAGTATGAACTTCGCAGCCAACATCCTCGGCCTGGACAACGCCGCCACGCCCATCGGCATCAAGGCGATGCACTCCCTGCAGGAGCTCAACCCCAGCAAGGAGAGCGCCAGCAATGCCCAGATCCTCTTCCTGGTGCTCAATACCTCGTCGCTGACCCTGCTGCCGGTGACCATCTTCATGTACCGCGCCCAGCAGGGGGCGGCGGAGCCCACCGCGGTGTTCCTGCCGATCCTGCTGGCGACCACCGCCTCGAGCCTGGTGGGGCTTTTCAGCGTGGCGCTGATGCAGCGGCTGAAGCTCTGGCAGCCGGTGGTGCTGGCCTACCTGGCCGGGGCGGCGGTGGCCCTGGGGCTGCTGCTGACCACCCTGGCGGGCATGTCGGCCCAGGCGCTGGCCGCCACCTCGACCCTGGTGGGCAACCTGGTGCTGTTCGGCATCGTGGTCGGCTTCCTGCTCGTCGGCGCGCTGCGCCGGGTCAACGTCTACGACGCCTTCATCGAGGGGGCGAAGGAGGGCGTGCGCTTTTCGGTGACCCTGCTGCCCTACCTGATCGCCATGCTGGTGGCCGTGGGGGTGCTGCGGGCCAGCGGCGTGCTGGATGCGGGCCTGGAGGGGATCCGCTGGCTGGCCGCCGGCCTGGGCTGGGACACCCGCTTCGTCGAGGCGCTGCCCACGGCCTTCATCAAGCCGCTTTCCGGCAGCGGCGCCCGGGCGATGATGATCGAGACCATGGACACCTTCGGCGTCGACAGCTTCCCGGGCCTGCTGGCGGCCACCATGCAGGGCAGCACCGAGACCACCTTCTACGTGCTGGCGGTCTACTTCGGCGCGGTGGGCATCCGGCGGATCCGCCACGGGCTGGGCTGCGCCCTGCTGGCGGACCTGGCGGGGATCGTCACGGCGATCGGCGTCTGCTACTGGTTCTTCGGCTGATCGACGGCCCCGGGAGCCGGCTGCACCAGCGGCCGGGTCAGCGTCTGGGCCATGATCACCCCGGTCAGCACCAGGGCGCCGCCGAGGAAGTGGAAGAGGGCGATCCGCTCGCCCAGCAGGGCCATGGCGATCAGCGCGCTGAACAGCGGCATCAGGTTGATGAAGATGCTCGCCTGGCTGGCGCCGATCTGGCGGATCGCCCGCATCCACAGGAAGGTGGTGATGATCGAGGCGGGGATGCCGGCATAGAGGATCAGGCCGATGTTGCTTGAATCCACCGGGGTCATGGGGCCCATCAGGTACGGCGGCAGCAGGAAGAGCACGGCGAAGATCACCTGGGCGTAGAGCAGGATCCAGGGGGGCAGGTCCATGGGCCAGCGCTTGAGCATCACCCCGTAGAGCGCGTAGCAGGTGGCCGCCACCACCATCAGCAGGTCGCCCGTGGCCACGGAGAGCTCCAGCAGCGACAGCGGGTTGCCGCGCCCCAGCAGCACCAGTACCCCCAGCAGCGCCACGACGCCCCCCAGGGTGCCGCCCAGGCTGGGCGGCTCGCGCAGGATCAGCGCGCTGAGCAGCACGGTGAGCAGCGGCACCATGGCGGCCAGGATGCCCATGTTGGTGGCCGAGGTGGTCTCGGCGGCCACGTAGGCCAGCCCCTGCCACAGGCCCATGCCCAGCAGGCCCAGCACGGCGAGCTTCGGCCATTCGCGGCGGATCGTGGCGCGATGCTTCCAGGCCGCCGGGGCCAGGAAGGGGGTGAGCACCACCAGCGCCAGCACCCAGCGCAGGAAGGCGATGCTGCTTGGCGCGATGGCGCCCACGGTGAGCTGGTTGATGGTCATGTTGCCCGACCAGATCAGCACGGCGCCGAGCGGGGGCAGGAAGTAGAGCAGCGGCATGGTGTCCTCGTGACCGGCACAGTAACCCCGCCAGGGCGGGAGGGGCACAGGGTAAGCCATGTTGACCGGTCGAGCGATCTCGCTGGTGTTCGATCAGGCGCGCTGGCGGTCGTCGATGACCTCGTCCATGGCGGCGACCTCCAGCTTGTTGCAGAGGTGCTCGCGCAGGATCTGCCCGAGCCAGCGGCCGTCTCGCCGCTCCAGGGCCTCGATCATCGCCTCGTGGTCTTCCACCGCCCGCCGCCAGAAGTCGTCGGTCATCTGCTTGGAGTAGCGCACCCGCTTCACCCGCTGGCTGAGGTTGCTGTACATCTCCTGCAGCGCCTCGTTCTGCGAGGCGGCGAGGATGCCCTCGTGGATCTGCCGGTTGACCCGGAAGTACTCCGCCAGCTCCCGGTTGCGGTAGTGGTCGAGCATCCTGCCGTGCAGCTCGCGGATCTCGGCGATCCCCTCGTCGCTGATCTGCTGGCAGGCCAGCTCCCCCGCCAGCCCCTCCAGGGCCCCCATCAGGTCGTAGGTGTCCTTGACCATCTTGAGGGTCAGCTGCCTCACCCGAGCCCCGCGGTTGGGCAGCAGTTCCACCACCCCCTCCGAGGCGAGGACCTTGAGGGCCTCGCGCAGTGGGGTGCGGGAGACACCGAAGCGCTCGCACAGCTCCCGTTCGGGAATGCGGTCGCCGGATGCCAGCTCGCCCTGCTCGATGAGGTCGAGGACGCGGTCGGCGACCTCCCGGTAGAGGTTTCGGTGCTGAATCTTGCTCATGCTCGCTTCCTTGTGCGTGATGCCGGCCGGCGCTGTCGTCGCCGCCCGTCCGGTTGACCCCGCTGCCGGGTGACTTCTGCCCGGGCCGCCTTCTCCATGGTGGCGAGGGCAGCGAGAGTGTGCAAAGTTATTATGAATTCAAAATTCCAGCGGGTACAGCAGAGGGGGAAAGCGGATGGCAGGCAAGGTCTATCACAGTCGGGTACTGCTGGGGCGCCACCAGGCGCGAGAGATCCTCGACGGCGCCTTCGCGCTGGCGCGGAGGCAGGCGATGCCGCCGCTCACGGTGGTGGTGCTGGACGGCGGTGGCCACCCGGTGGCCGTCGAGCGGGAAGATGGCTGCGCCCCGCTGCGTTTTCCGGTGGCCAGCGGCAAGGCCTATGCGGCCCTGGGCAACGGCGCAGCCAGCGGGGTCATCGGCGAGCGCAACAGCGAGCGACCGGCCTTCCTGGCCAGCGTGGCGGCGGCCTCGGGCGGGCGCTCCGTGCCGGTGGCCGGCGGCGTGCTGATCCTGGACGACGACCAGTGCGTGATCGGCGCGGTGGGCGTCAGCGGTGCCTCCTCGGCCGAGGACGAGCGGGCGGCCATCGCCGGTATCGAGGCAGCCGGCCTGGTCTGGGGCCTGGAGCCCGAGTGAGCCTGCCGGCCGGGGCGGGGCGTTGCGTCGAAACGCTCGCCTTGACACCTCTTCTCGGTCGGGGCTAGCTTGAGTGGCAGACGCATTTCGCATAAAGAATTCAATTTGTGCGGCGTCTATTCGGCTTCACTGATCGCCACAATGACAACAAGTGACAACAGAAGCGGAACCCGGGCGGCAGCCCCGCTCGAGCCAGGACTACAACAAGAGGAAAAGCGCCATGCACCTGCTACGTCTCACGGCGGTGGCCGCCGCCGTCGCCCTCGTGTCGGCCCCGCTCCAGGCCCGCGAGATCACCTTCGGCCACGTCGGTGGCCCCGACTCGCTGTTCACCGACTCCGCCAACCATTTCGCCGAACTGGCCAACGAGCGCCTTCCCGACCCCTATGAGGTGGTGACGTTCGGTTCCAGCCAGCTGGGCAATGATTCCGAGCTGCTGCAGAAGCTGCGTCTCGGCACGGTCGACTTCGCCCTGCCCTCCACCATCATGTCATCCGTCGCCGACGAGTTCGGCCTCTTCGAGCTGCCCTACCTGATCCAGGACCGTGAGCACATGAAGCGGGTAGAGGAGGAGATCGTCTGGCCGACCCTGGCACCCCTGGCCGAGCAGAACGGCTACCGCATCATCGCCGTGTGGGAGAACGGCTTCCGCCATATCACCAACAACGTGCGTCCGATCAATACGCCCGAGGACCTGAGCGGCGTGAAGCTGCGTACCCCGCGCGGCGCCTGGCGCGTGAGGATGTTCGAGGAGTACGGCGCCGAGCCCTCGCCCATGGCGCTTTCCGAGGTGTTCATGGCCCTGCAGACGGGCGTCATGGATGGCCAGGAGAACCCCCTGGCGCAGATCGCCGGGCAGCGCTTCCAGGAGGTGCAGGACTACCTGTCGCTGACCGGCCACGTCTACACGCCGGCCTACCTCACCGCCGGCCGCCGCTTCAACAACCTCCCCGAGGAGATCCAGGAGATCCTCATCGAGGTCGCCCAGGAGACCCAGGACTTCGTCTACGAGCACGCCGCCCAGCTCGACCAGGACCTCCTCGATGTGATCCGCGAGGCGGGCACCGAGATCAACGAGGTCGACACCTCGGTGTTCATCGAGGCGTCCGGCCCGATCTACGAGGCCTTCGCCGAGGAAGTCCCCGGCTCGCAGGAGCTGATCGACAGGGTACTGGAGCTCGGCAACGGCTCCTGACCTCTCCGCTCGAGGTATCTGTCCCCATTCCCCACGCCGCCATGGCGGCGTGGGGCTCCTGCCCCTTTCCTGTTCGAGTCGAGAGTCATGGGTACTGTGAATCAGATTTCCCGCATCCTGGAGCGCCTGCTCGAGATCATCACGGTGGTGCTGATGGTCACGCTGACGCTGGTGGTGCTCTATGCGGTGGTGACCCGCTATGCCTGGCGCACCCCCTCCTGGTATGACGAGGTGGCCGCCATCATGCTGGTCTGGCTGACCTACTACGCCGGCGCCCTGGCGGCGCTCAAGCGTGGCCATATCGGCGTCGATGGCGTCGTGGCCGCCCTTCCGGTGCACATCCGCATGCCGATCACCTACCTCACCGAGGCGCTGTTCATCGGCTTCTTCCTGGTGCTGGGCTGGGCCGGCCTGGTGGTCCTCGATGTCATGCAGGGCATGGCGCTCATCACCCTGCGCTGGGTGCCGCTCACCTTCACCCAGTCGGTCATTCCCATCGGCGCGGCGCTGTTCATCATCGCCCAGCTGCTCAGCATGCCTGCTCACCTGGCCAAAGTACGTTCCGGCCTGACCCAGGAGGAGGAGGAGATCCGCCACGCCATCGCCGAGGCCGAGCGCGACAACGCCCGGGCCGGCTTTACCGCCGATGCACTGACGAAGAGGGATCAGCCATGACACTTCCCTTCATGATCATCGGCCTGCTGGGGCTGATCCTGATGGGGCTGCCCATCGCGGTGGCGCTGGCCATCGTGGCCACGGTGGCCATCGTGGTCCACCAGGGTGTGGACATGCTGCCCAATATCGGGCTGACCATGTTCGAGGGGGCCAGCAGCTTCCCGCTGCTGGCCATCCCGATGTTTGTGCTGGCCGGCGCCATCATGAACACCGGTGGCATCTCCAAGCGACTGATCGCCTTCGCCTCGGCGCTGTTCGGCTTCATCCGGGGCGGGCTGGCAATGATCAATATCGGCGTCTCGCTGTTCTTCGCCGAGATCTCCGGCTCCGCCGTGGCCGACGTGGCCGCCACCGGCTCGGTGCTGATCCCGGCCATGAAGAAGCGCGGCTATCCGGCGCCCTTCGCCGCGGCCGTCACCTCCTCGTCGGCGTCCCTGGCGATCATCATTCCGCCCTCCATCCCGATGATCCTCTACGGGGTGATGTCGGGGGCCTCCATCGTCCAGCTGTTCGTGGCCGGCATCGTGCCTGGGCTGCTCGGGGCCGCGGGTCTTGCGGCACTGAGCTACTACTATGCCCGCAAGTACGACTGGCCGGTGGAGGAGGTCTTCCAGTTCAAGCGCGTCAAGCAGACCGCCAGGGAAGCCGGCTGGGCCCTGACCCTGCCAATCATCATCCTCGGCTCCATCTTCGGCGGCTTCGTCACCGCCACCGAAGGCGCGGGCCTGGCGGTGGCGGCGGCCATCTTCATCAGCGCCGTCATCTACCGCGAGCTGGACATGCGCACCCTCTACAAGGCGATCATCGACGGGGGACAGCAGACCGCCGTGGTGATGCTGCTGGTGGCGGCCTCGGCCCTGATCGGGGTGTTCCTGACCGAGATGCGCCTGCCCCAGCAGCTGGCCCAGGCGGTGCTCGGCATGACGGACAACAAGTACGCCATCCTGATGATGCTGAACATCTTCTTCCTGCTGATCGGGCTCTTCCTGCACTCCGCGGCGGCGATCATCCTGGTGGTGCCCATCGTCATGCCGCTGGTCGGGGCGGCCGGCATCGATCCGGTCCACTTCGGCCTGGTGGTCTGCCTCAACCTGGCGATCGGCCAGCAGACGCCGCCGGTGGCCAGCGTGCTGATCACGGCCTGTTCGATCGCCAAGTCGGATGTCTGGTCGGTGACCCGCTCCAACCTCGGCTTCATCGGGGTGCTGCTCTTCGTGCTGCTGCTGGTCACCTACATCCCCGCGATCCCGATGGCCCTGGTGGAGCTCTTCTACCGCTAGCGCCTTGGCCCGGCGGGCGCGCGTCCGCCGGGTTCATCACCGAGGGAAGCAATATGATAGCCAGAACAAATGAATTCATTATTCATCGTCGGGTGCCCGGTCACCAGAAGGGAGAGGCGTGATGACGGCGAACACCCTGCTGCATGAGGTGCGCGACGGCGTGGCCTGGCTCGGCTTCAACCGCCCCGAGAGCCGCAACGCCATGACCTGGGAGATGTACGACGCGCTCTCCGCCCACTGCGACCGCCTCCAGGCGGATGATTCCATCCACGCAGTGGTGCTCCACGGGGTCGGCGGCGAGGCCTTCGTCGCCGGCACCGACATCGGCCAGTTCGAGCAGTTCGGCGAGCCCGAGGACGCCCTCGGCTACGAGCGGCGCATCGATGCGGTGGTCGGCAAGCTGGAGGCGCTGGACAAGCCCACCATCGCCCTGCTGGAGGGGGCCTGCGTGGGCGGCGGCGCGGCGCTGGCCCTGGCCTGCGACTTCCGCTACGCCACGCCGAGCCTGAAGTTCGGCGTGCCGATCGCCCGCACCCTGGGCAACACCCTCTCGATCACCAACGTCTCGCGGCTGATCGACATGCTGGGCGTGGCCCGCACCAAGGAGGCGCTGATGCTGGGCACCCTGTTCGGTGCCGAGCAGGCGAGCGCGGCCGGGCTGGTCAACGCCGTCTTCCCGCCCGAGCGCATCCATGACGAGGTGGCGGTGGTGGCCGACCAGCTGGGGCGGCGGGCGCCGCTGACCCTCAAGGCCAGCAAGGCGCTGGTGGGCCGCGTGCTGGCGCATCGCCGCCTCGAGCGGGAGGCCAGCGACGACTGGATCACCGCCTGCTACATGAGCGACGACTTCAAGGCGGCAGTGAACAAGTTCCTGCACAAGACACCCTTCGAGTGGACCGGCCGCTGACCCCCTGGCGTCACGGTCGCCACGCGAACCACACAAGCGAGGTGAAGCCGATGCTTCCCCTGGAAAGACTCAAGGTCCTGGACGTCTCGCAGATCATGGCCGGCCCCTACTGCACCATGGTGCTGGGGGACATGGGGGCCGAGGTGATCAAGGTCGAGAAGATCAACGGTGGCGATGACAGCCGCCAGATGGGACCCTACGTCAACGACGAATCGACCTGCTTCTCGCAGATCAACCGCAACAAGAAGAGCATCTCGCTCAACCTCAAGGACGAGCGGGCCCGGGAAATCTTCTACCGGCTGGCGCGGGAGGCGGACGTGATCGTCGAGAACTATCGTCCCGGCGTGACCACATCGCTCAAGATCGACTACGACAGCATCAGGGCGATCAACCCCGGGATCATCTACTGCTCGATCTCCGGCTACGGCCAGACCGGCCCCTACAGCCACCGTGGCGGCTTCGACCTGGTCGCCCAGGGCATGACCGGCCTGATGTCGATGACCGGCGAGAAGGGGCGCCGGCCGCTCAAGACCGGGGTGGCCGTCTACGACATCGGCGGCGGCATCACCGCGGTCTACTCGATCCTGGCCGCCTATATCCATCGGATGGCCACCGGCGAGGGGCAGCACATCGACATCGCCATCACCGAGTGTGGCCTGCCCTGGTTCACCTGGGAGGCCGCCGCCTACTTCTCCGAGGGCAAGGTGCCCGAGCCCACCGGCTGGCGCCATCGTGTCTCGGCGCCCTACCAGGCGGTCAAGGCCCGCGACGGCTACCTGATGCTGGGCTGCGCCAACCAGCGCACCTGGGAGCGCTTCTGCGGCGACGTGCTGGAGCGCCCCGAGCTGATGGAGGAGCCGCGCTTCCTCACCAACTTCGATCGCGGCCAGCATGTGGAGGAGCTCGAGGCGCTGCTGGAGACGATCATGGCCGACCGTGACGTCGACGACTGGCTGGCGCGCTGCGACCGGGCCGGGGTCCCGGCCGGGCCGATCAACGACTTCGCCCAGGCCATGAGTGATGAGCACTACCTGGCCCGGGGCATGGTGCAGGAGATGGAACACCCGGTGATCGGCCGCATGAAGACCATCGGCTTCCCGAGCAAGTTCTCGGCCACGCCCTCGCAGATCCGCTCCCCGGCCCCGCTGTTCGGCCAGCACACCGACGAGGTGCTCGGCGACCTGGGGCTGCCCCCCGACGAACTCGCCACTTTGCGCGACGCCGGCTGCATCAAGTAACCCGGCGCCCCCGATTTCACGAACAAGAAGGATCGCTCCCATGCTGAAGCTCGATTTCCATCCGTCCGGCCGCCACTTCCTGCAGATCCCTGGCCCGTCGCCGGTGCCGGATCGCATCCTGCGGGCGATGAGCCTGCCGACCATCGACCACCGCGGCCCGGAGTTCGGCGCCCTGGGCCTCGACCTGCTCGCCAAGATCCAGCGGGTCTTCAAGACCGAGAACCCGGTGATGATCTACCCGGCCTCCGGGACCGGGGCCTGGGAGGCCGCGCTGGCCAACACCCTCTCGCCGGGCGACCGGGTGCTGATGTTCGAGACCGGCCACTTCGCCACCCTGTGGCACAAGATGGCGCGGCGGCTGGGGGTCGAGCCCGAGTTTCTCGGCCTGCCCGGCTACGAAGGCTGGCGCCACGGCGTCCAGGCCGACATGATCGAGGCGCGCCTGCGCGAGGACAGCGCCCAGGAGATCAAGGCGGTCTGCGTGGTGCACAACGAGACCTCCACCGGGGTGACCAGCAACATCGCCGCGGTGCGCCGCGCCATCGATGCCGCCGGCCACCCGGCACTGCTGCTGGTCGACACCATCTCGGGCCTGGCCAGTGCCGACTATCGCCACGACGAGTGGGGCGTCGACGTCACCATCTCCGGCTCCCAGAAGGGCCTCATGCTGCCCCCGGGGATCAGCTTCAACGCCATTTCCGACAAGGCCATCGAGGCGAGCCGCCACAACCGCATGCCCAAGAGCTTCTGGGCCTGGGACGAGATTCTCGAGGCCAACCGCAACGGCTACTGGCCCTACACACCCAGCACCAACCTGCTCTACGGCCTCAACGAGGCGCTGGACATGCTGCTCGATGAGGGGCTGGACCACGTCTTCGCCCGCCATCAGCGCTGGGCCGCCGGCGTGCGCACGGCCGTGCAGGCCTGGGGCCTGGAGATCCAGTGCCAGGATCCGGAAGTCTACTCGCCGGTGCTCACCGGGGTGGTGATGCCGGAGGGGGTCGACGCGGATGCGGTGCGCAAGATCATCTACGAGCGCTTCGACCTGTCGCTGGGCATGGGGCTCGGCAAGGCCAAGGGGAAGATGTTCCGCATCGGCCACCTGGGCGACTGCAACGACCTGACCCTGATCGCCACCCTGGGCGGCTGCGAGGCGGGCATGAAGCTCGCCGGGGTGCCCCTGGCGGGCAGCGGCGTGACGGCGGCGCTGGACTACTTTGCCCAGCACCCCCTCGACGGCAAGTGAACCCACCGCACATTCCCCATGGCTGAGGAAGGCAGGATGACGTCTCTCACGGACAAGACCACCTCACCGGATGCGCGGGTAAAGCCGGTGACCGAACTGGCGGCGCGCCTCGCCCGGGAGCTGGAGGGCGAGGTGCTGTTCGACCATGCCTCGCGGGGCCGCTATTCGACGGACGCCTCGATCTACCAGGTGACCCCGGTGGGGGTGGTGATCCCCCGCCACCAGCAGGACCTGACCGCGGCGCTGGAGATTGCCCGGGATGCCCGGGTGCCGATCCTGGCCCGGGGCGCCGGGACCAGCCAGTGCGGCCAGACGGTGGGTGAGGCGCTGGTGATCGACACCACCCGCTGGCTCAAGGAGATCGTCGAGTTCGATCCCGAGGCGCGCACCGTGGTGGTGGAGCCCGGCATCGTGCTCGACCACCTCAACGCCTGGCTCAAGCCCCACGGGCTCTGGTACCCGGTGGATGTCTCCACCAGCGCCCAGTGCACCCTCGGCGGCATGACCGGCAACAACTCCTGCGGCTCGCGCTCGATCCGCTACGGCAACATGGTCCACAACGTGCTGGGCGTGGACGCCTGGCTGGCCGACGGCAGCGAGGGGCACTTCGGCTTCGTCGATGCCCTGCCGGAACGCGGCCCGGTGCGCGAACTGGCCGACCGGGTGAAGGCCATCGCCGACGGCGTCGCCCCGGAGATCCGCGAGCACTTCCCCAAGGTGCTCAGGCGCGTCGGGGGCTACAACCTCGACCTCTTCGAGTGCCAGAACCCCCGGCCCTACGACCCTGAGGGGCGGGCCAACCTGGCCCACCTGCTGGTGGGCTCCGAGGGTACCCTGGGGGTGAGCCGGCGCATCACCCTGCGGCTTTCGCCGCTGCCCGAGCACAAGGTGCTCGGGGTGGTGAACTTCCCTACCTTCTACCAGGCGATGGATCTCACCCAGCACATCGTCACCCTGGATCCCTCGGCGGTGGAGCTGGTGGATCGCACCATGATCGACCTCTCGCTCGAGAACCCGGCGTTCCGGCCGGTGATCGAGAAGGCGCTGATCGGCCGGCCCCAGGCGGTGCTGCTGGTGGAGTTCGCCGGCCAGGACCGCGATTCCCAGCTCGCCTCGCTTGCGCGCCTCTCCGAGCTGATGGCCGACCTGGGCCTGCCCGACAGCGTGGTGGAGATGCCGGCGCCCGCCGAGCAGAAGGCGCTGTGGAACGTGCGCAAGGCCGGCCTCAACATCATGATGAGCATGAAGGGGGACGGGAAGCCGGTCTCCTTCATCGAGGACTGTGCGGTGCCCCTGGAGCACCTGGCGGAGTACACCGACCGGCTGACCGAGGTGTTCCACCGCTACGGCACCGAGGGCACCTGGTATGCCCACGCCAGCGTGGGGACCCTCCACGTGCGGCCGATCCTCGACATGCGCCGCGACGGCGCCGAGAAGATGCGCGAGATCGCCGAGCAGGCGTCCGCGCTGGTGCGCGAGTACAAGGGGGCCTACTCCGGCGAGCACGGCGACGGCCTGTGCCGCGGCGAGTGGGTGGCCTGGCAGTTCGGCGAGACCCTCAACGACGCCTTCCGGGCGGTCAAGGGCACCTTCGACCCGGAGAACCGGCTCAACCCGGGCAAGATCGTCGACACCCCGCGGATGGACGACGACCGCTACTTCCGCTTCCCGAAGGCCTATCGCCGGATTCCGCTGGCCCCGGTGTTCGACTGGTCGGGCTGGAACGTCACCCGCGACCCGCTGACCGGCGAGCAGGGCGAGCCCGGCAGCGCCGGCGACCCCACCCATGGCCTGGCCATGGCGGTGGAGATGTGCAACAACAACGGCCACTGCCGCAAGTTCGACGCCGGCACCATGTGCCCCAGCTACCGCATCACCCGCGACGAGCAGCACCTGACCCGGGGGCGCGCCAACACCCTGCGGCTGGTGCTCTCGGGCCAGCTGGGCGAGGCGGGCCTGGCCAGCGACGAGGTCAAGGAGGCGCTGGACCTCTGCGTCTCCTGCAAGGGCTGCAAGCGTGACTGTCCCACCGGCGTGGACATGGCGAAGTTCAAGATCGAGGCGCGCACCGCCCGGGCCCGGGCCCGGGGACTGTCGCTGCGCGACCGCCTGGTCGGCGAGATGCCGCGCTATGCCCCCTGGGCCAGCCGCTTCGCCGGGCTGGTCAACGGGGTCGAGCGCGTGCCCATCCTGGCCCGCGCCATCAAGCGCACCCTCGGCCTGGCGCCGCAGCGCTCGCTGCCGGCCTTCCGCGGCAACTTCCTGGCCGAGCCCCACGAGAGCCCGGCCCTCGCCTCGCGGGAGGTGCTGCTGTTCGTGGACACCTTCAACAACTACCAGGAGGGCGACAACGCCCGGGCCGCCCGGCGGGTGCTGGAAGCCGCCGGCTACCGGGTGCACCTGAACGCCAGGCCGGGCCAGCGGCCGCTCTGCTGCGGGCGCACCTATCTCTCGTCCGGGCAGTTCGACAAGGCCCGGCTGGAGGCGCGACGAACCCTCGACCACCTGATGCCCCATGTGAAGCGGGGCGTGGCCATCGTCGGGCTCGAGCCCTCCTGCCTGCTGACCCTGCGCGACGAGTTCCTGCAGTACGGGTTCGGCAAGGAGGCCGAGGCGCTCTCCCGCTCGGCCTTCCTGTTCGAGGAGTTCCTGGTCCAGGCGCGGGATGCCGGCGAGCTGCCCCTCGAGCTCAAGGCGCTTCCCCAGCGGCGCGCCATGCTCCATGGCCACTGTCACCAGAAGGCCTTCGATGCCCTGCGCCCGGTCGAGACGGTGCTGTCGTGGATCCCCGACCTCGAGGTCGAGACCATCGAGTCCTCCTGCTGCGGCATGGCGGGCAGCTTCGGCTACGAGGTGGAGCACTATGATGCCTCGCTGGCCATGGCCGAGCTGTCGCTGCTGCCGGCGATCCGCGAGGCGGGCGACGATGCCGTGCTGGTGGCCGACGGCACCAGCTGTCGCCACCAGATCCAGGACGGCAGCGGCCGGGAGGCGGTCCACGTGGCGCGGCTGCTGGAACAGGCGCTGGCCTGACCGGGGGCGCCGGGGCGGGCCGACGCCGGCTCGCGCCGCTGGCCCCTGCGTGGCATCCTCTTTCCATCCCTTGTCAGCAGGAGGAATCCCATGGCGATCTACCAGTACGGGGAGCACCGCCCGGAGCTCCAGGACGATGTCTATGTGGCCGAGACCGCCGACGTGATCGGCCAGGTCACCCTCGGGCGTGGCGCCAGCGTCTGGTACCAGGCGGTGCTGCGCGGCGATACCGACCACCTCGAGGTGGGTGAGGAGAGCAACATCCAGGACGGCGCGGTGCTGCACGCCGACCCCGGCTTTCCCCTCCGGGTGGGGAAGGGCGTGACCGTGGGCCACCAGGCGATGCTGCACGGCTGCACCATCGGCGACGGTAGCCTGGTGGGCATCCAGGCGGTGATCCTCAACGGCGCGGTGATCGGCGAGAACTGCCTGGTGGCGGCCGGGGCCGTGGTCAAGGAGGGCGCCGAGTTCCCGCCCCGCTCGCTCATCGTCGGCGCGCCGGCCCGGGTGGTCCGTGAGCTCTCCGAGGAGGCCGTCGAGGGGCTGAGGAGGAACGCGGCGGGCTACGTGGAGCGCGGCCGCCTCCACGCGAGCCAGCTGAAACGCATCGACTGATACCGTTCGCTGAGCCCGCTCCCGGTTTCAGCCGCATTGGCCAGAACGCACAGGGCCCCGCTCCGGATGGAGCGGGGCCCTGTCGTGTCGGCGGCGGGCTCAGCCGATGGCGGCGACGCCGGCACGGGCGATCTGCACGTCCTGGTCGGGCTTGACGCCGGAGATGCCGACGGTGCCGGCCACCTCGCCGTCCACCAGCACCGGCACGCCGCCGGCCAGCAGCGACTGCATGGGCGCGGTGACGAAGGCGGTGCGGCCACCGTTGATCATCTCCTCGAAGGCCTGGGTCTCGCGGCGGCCGATGGCGGCGTTGCGGGCCTTCTGGGTGGCCACGTCGGCGCTGAAGGGCGGGGCGGTGTCCATGCGGCGCAGGCCGAGCAGGTGGCCGCCGTCGTCGGCCACGGCGATGGTGACGCCCCAGCCGTTGGCCTCGGCCTCCTTCTGGGCGGCATCGAGGATGGCGTTGACGTCGGTCAGGGTCAGTACGGGCTTGGTCTTCATGAGCGGACTTCCTCTTCGTGATGGAACGCTGTTGCAGGGGGTGGCAGGCTCGGGGCTGACTCGGCGGCAAACCCTCGGGGAGGCGCTGTGAATACTTCCCTGTACGCTACCGACGCCTTCCCTGGCGTAGGACCTCCCCTCCGGCTTGCCCTCGACGCCCCTCGCTCGGATGCGAGGCGAGTGTTACGCGAGTGCCTCGTCCACGATCTCGATCCAGTGGCGCACTTCGGTGCGGTTGGCGCCGGCCAGGTGGGTCTGGCAGCTGAATGATTGAGCGCCGTGACGATCATTCATGTCAGTGCCTCATCGACGATTTCGATCCAGTGTCTGACCGGGGTGCGGTTGGCGCCGGCCAGGTGGGTCTGGCAGCCGATATTGGCGGTGACGATCACCTCGGGGTTGCCGGCCTCCAGGTTGTCGAGCTTGTTGTCGCGCAGCTGCTTCGAGAGCTCGGGCTGGGTGATGGAGTAGGTGCCCGCCGAGCCGCAGCAGAGGTGGGCATCGGCGACCGGGGTCAGCGCGAAGCCGAGCCGGGTCAGCACGCCCTCCACGGCGCCGCCGAGCTTCTGGGCGTGCTGCAGGGTGCAGGGGCAGTGGAAGGCGAGCCGGCGGCCCTGCTTCACGCTCAGGTCGTCGAGGGCCTCGTCGCGCAGCACCTCGACCAGGTCCTTTGCCAGCTCGCTCACCCGGGCGGCCTTCTCGGCGTAGGCCGGGTCGTCCTTGAGGATGTCGACGTACTCCTTGACGAAGGCGCCACAGCCGCTGGCGGTCTGCACGATGGCTTCCGCCCCGGCCTCGATGTGCGGCCACCAGGCGTCGATGTTGGCCCGCGCCCGGGTGCGGCCGTCATCATGGGCGTTGAGGTGGAAGTCGATGGCGCCGCAGCAGCCGGCCTCCGCCACCGGGGTCAGCCCGATGCCGAGGCGATCCAGCACCCGGGCCGTGGCGGCGTTGGTGTTGGGCGAGAGCCCCGGCTGCACGCAGCCCTCCAGGATCAGCATCTGCCGGGCGTGTTGCCTGCCGTCGGGGCGCTTGCCGGCATCCACGGGGGCCGGCGGCATCTTGTCCCGGAGGGCACCGGGCACCAGCGGACGGAAGGTCTGGCCCAGCTTCAGCAGCGCCTGGAAGCGCTTCGGTTCCACCAGCATCTTGCGCAGCGCATAGCGCTGGGCCCGCTCGGCCGGCTTGCGCGGCACCCGGCGCTCGATCTCGGCGCGGCCGATGTCGAGCAGCTTGTGGTATTCGACCCCGGAGGGGCAGGTGGTCTCGCAGTTGCGGCAGGTCAGGCAGCGGTCCAGGTGCAGCCGGGTCTCCTCGGTCACCTTGTCGCTGCCCTCGGGGGCCTCGAGCATCTCCTTCATCAGGTAGATACGCCCGCGGGGGCCGTCGCGCTCGTCGCCCAGCAGCTGGTAGGTGGGGCAGGTGGCGTTGCAGAAGCCGCAGTGCACGCAGGTGCGCAGCACCCGGTCGGCCTCGCGGATATGCGGCTTCTTGAGGTCTTCCTCGGTAAAGTGCGTCTGCATCTCGGCGTTTTCCCCTGTCTCAGAATGCCGCGTAGAGCCGGCCCGGGTTGAAGATGCCCTGCGGGTCCAGCTCGGCCTTGAGGTTGCGATGGTACTTGGCCAGCACCGGGGGGAGCGGGGTGAAGGGCTCGTCCACCGGTGTGCCGCCGGCGCCACGCAGGCAGGTGGCATGGCCGCCGGCGCGGGCCGCCGCCTGGCGGATCGCCTCGGCGTCGAGGTCGCTCCTCAGCCAGCGCTGGCAGCCCGCCCAGTCGTAGAGCACGTCGGGATCATTGACGCCGGGCAGCTCGATCACCGGAGTGTGGTGGGGCAGCGAGAGGCGCCACAGGGCCCGGCTGTCGTCCTTCGCGAAGAAGGCCAGGCGCTGCTCGCGCAGGGCCTCCCAGAAGTCCGGCTTGAGCTCGTCGCCGCCGAGCCTTTCGGCGGTGGCGGCCACGGAGCTCGGGCCGCCCTCCAGGCGCAGGTGCAGGGCGCC
The DNA here is from genome assembly GCF_024206005.1 of Halomonas sp. 3H. NCBI lineage: Bacteria > Pseudomonadati > Pseudomonadota > Gammaproteobacteria > Oceanospirillales > Halomonadaceae > Halomonas > Halomonas sp. 3H. The sequence continues at coordinate 3,122,641 of NZ_CP100360.1, read as the reverse complement.
GTCGAGCCAGGCGGCCGCGGTGATCGGCAGCGGCTGACGGCCCCACTCGGAGAGCTTCTCCAGCGCCCGGGCCAGCGGCATGTCCAGATGCAGGCTGCGCGAGGCACCGGGCAGCGGCAGCACCTTCATGGAGACCTCGGTGATCAGCCCCAGGGTACCCTGGGCGCCCACCATCAGCCTCGAGAGGTCGTAGCCGGCCACGTTCTTCATCACCTGGCCCCCGAAGCGCTGCTCGCTGCCCTGGCGGGTGATGATCCGCGTGCCCAGCACGAAGTCGCGCACGCTGCCGGCCCAGGGGCGGCGCGGGCCGGAGAGGCCGGTGGCGATCATGCCGCCCACCGTGGCGTCGTCGCCGAAGTGGGGCGGCTCACAGGGCAGCATCTGCCCGTTGGCGGCCAGGGCGGCCTCCAGCTCGCGCAGCGGGGTGCCGCTGCGCACCGAGACGATCAGCTCCACCGGGTCGTACTCGGTGATGCCGCGGTGCTCGCGAGTGGAGAGCGCCTCGCCCTCGACCCGGCGACCATAGAAGGCCTTGGTGTCGCCGCCGACGATGCGCAGGGGCGTGCCCTCGGCCTCGGCGCGACGGACGCGCTCCGCCAGCGCCTCGCTGGCGTCCTGGCTGGGGATGTCGTGCTGGGGGGTATCGTGAGTGGTCACCATGTCGTCGAACTCTCTCAGCCTTGGCTCTCTCGGGCCCGGGTCGGGGCGGGGGCGTCACCGGCGCTCTTGGTCAGGCGGAACTCGGAACAGCGCGCCGGCGTGGGGATGTTCTTGCCGGGGTTGAGCAGCTCGTCGGGGTCGAAGGCGCGCTTGGCGGCACGGAAGGTCGCAAGTTCGCCGGGGCTGAACTGCACGCACATCTGGTGGATCTTCTCGCGGCCCACGCCGTGCTCGCCGGTGATGGTGCCGCCCACCTCGACGCACAGCTCGAGGATGCGGCCGCCCAGCTCCTCGGCGCGCTCGAATTCACCCGGCTGGTTGGCATCGAAGAGGATCAGCGGGTGCATGTTGCCGTCGCCGGCGTGGAAGACGTTGGCCACCCGCAGGCCGTACTCCTCGCCCAGATCGCCGATGCCCTTGAGCACCCGCGCCAGCTCGCGGCGGGGGATGGTGCCGTCCATGCAGTAGTAGTCCGGCGACATGCGGCCCACCGCCGGGAAGGCGTTCTTGCGCCCGGCCCAGAACAGCGCCCGCTCGGCCTCGTCCCGGGCCTGCTGGATATCGGTGGCGCCGGCTTGCTCCAGCACGCGACGCACGGTCTGGCAGTCGTCGTCCACGTCCGCCTCCACGCCGTCCAGCTCGCAGAGCAGGATCGCCTCGGCCTCCACCGGGTAGCCGGCGCCGATGAAGTCCTCGGCGGCGCGGATCGCCAGGTTGTCCATCATCTCAAGGCCCCCGGGGATGATGCCCGCGGCGATGATGGCCCCCACGGCGTTGCCGGCCTTCTCGATGTCGTCAAAGCTCGCCATCAGCACCTTGGCGGTCTCGGGCTTGGGCAGCAGCTTGACGGTGATCTCGGTGACCACCCCGAGCATCCCCTCGGAGCCGGTGAACAGCGCCAGCAGGTCGAAGCCGGGAGCATCCAGGGCGTCCGACCCCAGGGTCATGTGCTCCCCCTCGATGGTCAGCACCTCGACCTTGATGACGTTATGCACGGTGAGGCCGTACTTCAGACAGTGCACACCACCGGCGTTCTCGGCCACGTTGCCGCCGATGGAGCAGGCGATCTGCGACGAGGGGTCAGGGGCGTAGTAGAGCCCGTAGGGCGCCGCTGCCTCGGAGATGGCCAGGTTGCGCACCCCGGGCTGCACCCGCGCAGTGCGCGCATCGGGGTCGATCTCGAGGATGCGGCTGAAGCGCGACAGCACCAGCAGCACGCCGTGCTCCAGCGGCATGGCGCCGCCGGAGAGGCCGGTGCCGGCGCCGCGTGTCACCACCGGCACGCCCAGGGCCCGGCAGCGCTTGAGCAGGATCTCGACCTGCTCGAGGGTCTCGGGCAGGGCGACCAGCATGGGCAGGGCACGATAGGCGGAGAGACCGTCGCACTCGAAGGGGCGCAGGTCCTCCTCGCGGTGCAGCAGGGTCATGCCGGGCAGTGCCTGCTGGAGGTCGGCCAGCACCTCGGACTGATCATGCCCGGGTTGACCGCCATCGAGTCGTTCATCGAAGTGGGTGTTCATGGTGACTCCTGAGCGGGAGGGACATCACTTCAGTGTAGTGACCAATTTTATGAAAAGAATTTCCATAATTCCATGGAAATTTTTTTCATCAAGGTGGTCCGCAGCGCCCCGGGCAGGGGAAATGACCGGGCCCCGCCGACGGTCGGCGGGGCCCGGTGAGCATCATGCTCGTGCCATCAACTGACCCGCATCAGCGGATCCGTCACGCCGATCACATAGAAGGCGATCAGGGCGATGAGGCCGGTGAAGACCAGGTAGTAGATGGTCGGCAGGATGGTCTTGCGGATGGTGATGCCCTCGCGGCCGAGCAGGCCCACGGTGGCGGATGCCGCGACCACGTTGTGGATGGCGATCATGTTGCCGGCGGCCGCACCCACGGCCTGCAGCGCCACCATGAAGGCGGTGGAAAGTCCCAGCTGCTGCGCCACGTTGAACTGGAACTCGGCCAGCATCAGGTTGGACACGGTGTTGGAGCCGGCGATGAAGGCCCCCAGGGCACCCACGGCCGGGGCGAAGAACGGGTAGACACCGCCCACGCTGTCGGCCACGAACTGCGCCATGGCCACCGGCATGGAGACCAGGTCCGCCGCGTTGACGCCGGAGTTGATCAGGATCCGCACCATGGGAATGGTGAAGATCAGCACGAAGCCGGCGCCGAAGATGGTCTTCGAGGATTCACTGAAGGCGGCCTGGAGCTCGCCGGCGCGCATGCGGTGCAGCACGGCGGTGATCAGCACCACCATCAGCAGGATGCCACCCGGCAGGTAGAGCGGCTGGATGGCTCCGGAGACGCCGGCCTCACCCAGGATGTTGCTCCATCCGAAGGAGAGGGACTGCAGCGCTTCGCGGAACGGATCGATGGTGCGTGAGGCGACCAGGATCACGGCCAGCAGCACGTAGGGCACCCAGCCCATCAGGGTGGAGATCGGTGCCTTGCCGGCGATGTCGTCCAGCTTGATTTCCAGCTTGCCGATCCACTCGTCCGGCCAGGACTTGCTCTCCGGGAAATCCCAGACGTCCTTGGGAATCAGGAAGCCCTTGCGGGCCGCCGGGACGACGATGGCCAGGCCGACCATGGCGCCGATCATCGACGGGAACTCCGGGCCGAGCAGCACGCCGGCCAGCATGTAGGGCACCACGAAACAGACGCCGGCGAAGATGGCGAAGGGGGCGATGGAGAGCCCTTCCTTCCACGACTTGTTGGCACCGAAGAACTTGACCATGATCACCACCATGATCAGCGGCATCAGGATGCCGACGATGCCGTGGATCACCGCCACTTCACCGGCGATCAGGCGGAAGTACTCCATCCAGGTGTAGCCGCCGGATTCCAGCGCCTCGCTGATGCCGTCACGGTTGATGCCACCGGTGACGCCCACCACGATCGGCGTGCCCACGGCACCGAAGGAGACCGGCGTGGACTGGATCATCATGCCCACGACCACGGCGGCCAGCGCCGGGAAGCCCAGGGCGACCATCAGCGGGGCGGCCACGGCGGCCGGGGTGCCGAAACCGGAGGCGCCCTCGATGAAGCAGCCGAACAGCCAGGCGACGATGATGGCCTGGACGCGGCGGTCCGGACTGATGCCCGAGAAGCCGTTGCGGATCGCGGTGATGCCGCCGGAGTGCTTCAGGGTGTTGAGCAGCAGGATGGCACCGAAGATGATCCAGAGGATCGACACGGTGAGGATCAGGCCCTGGAAGGTCGAGGCCAGCACCCGGTTGAAGCTCATTTCCCAGGCGAACAGGGCGATGAGGGCGGTGACCACGAAGACCACCGGCATGGCGGTCCTGGCCGCCATCCGGAAGCCGATCAGCAACACGCCGGCCAGCACCAGGGGCACGAAGGCCAGTAGTGCAAGAGTGGTGTCATTCATGAGGCAGGTTTCCCTCTCGGTTATTGTCAGACAGGCTCGTGAACGAAGGTTAAGTGTAGGCACGCCTGCCGGCAGGGCGGGGCGAACGGGCGAAAGATAATCGCATCGCCGGGTGGCTGGCCAGCGCTGGAAAATTGGTCTGACCAATCATGTCTCTGGTCTATCTCCGCCGATCATGCCGCAAGCGTCTGTAAGGAAAGGCATTCTGGGCCCGCATCGGCGAGCGCCGCCGCCTGGCAGGGCGGGGCGGCATAGACTAAAGGACAGTCCGGCGTGCCGACCTGCCCGCCTGGTCAGGCCCCATGGCGGGGGTCGGCAAAGCCTGGCACACTCGGACGAGACCACCCCCGACACCGAGGAGTTGCCATGACACGGGTGCTTTACGATCTCTGCGGCATCGACGAGGGGCTGCGCTTCTCGCCCTATTGCTGGCGGGTCCGCTATGCCCTGGCCCACAAGGGGCTGGAGGTGGAGGCGCGTCCCTGGCGCTTCACCGACAAGCAGGCGCTGGCCTTCGCCGACCACGACAAGGTGCCCGTACTGGTCGACGGCGACGAGGTCATCACCGACAGCTACGAGATCCTGCGCTACCTGGATCGCGCCTACCCCGACGCCCCCCTGCTCGGCGATGCCGTCGCCGAGGGTCGGGCCCGCTTCCTCAAGCACTATGCCGAGCGCGCCCTGCAGCCGGCGATGATGCGCACCATCATCATGGACCTGCTCAACGCCATCCATCCCGACGACCGCGACTACTTCCGCGAGAGCCGCGAGAAGCGCTTCGGGCGCACCCTCGAGGAGTTCCACTCCCCGGCGAAGGGGCTGTCGCAGCTGGATGCGGCCCTGGAGCCGCTGCGCGGGCGCCTCAAGGAGGCCGACTACATCGACGGCGCGGCACCGGCGGCGGGCGACTACCTGGTGTTCGGCAGCTTCATGTGGGCGCGCACCGTCTCCAGTGCCGACCTGGTCTCCAATGCCGACCCGGTGCACGCCTGGCTGGAGCGCATGCTCGACCTTCACGGCGGCCTGGGGCGCAGCGCCATGCGGATCACCGACATCGAGGGGGCCTATCGCTGACCGGGCCACCTAAGCCGTCTCGATGGCGAGTCGCCCACGACGCCCGGCCCCGGCCGGGCGTCTTCGATGGCAGCGCGGGCGCGCTCGGCGGGGGATGAGGAAAATCGGTCGCCGCCATGTTGCAACGCACAAAAGCGCCTGCTATGTTGCAATGCAACACAGGGCATATCGCCCCTGTTCGACCACCAGAGACGGAGGTGTTCCATGTCCACCAAGGCAACCACCCAGAAGACGACCGAACAGTTCGAGGGCCTCTTCGTCGAGCCGGCACGCGCCTATGGCTCGCTGACCCTCGAATACTACGAGAAGCTGCTCGGCGCCCAGCTGGATGCCGCCCGCAGCTACTCCGACCTCGGCCTGGCCCAGGCGCGCGCCTGGATCGACGTGCGCGATGCCGATGGCCTCAAGAAGGTCGTGGAAGGCCAGCAGAAGGCGGCTCAGGACCTGGGCGAGCGCATGAAGAGCGATGCCGAGAAGGTCAGCGCCCTCGGCCAGGACTTCCTGCAGAAGAGCCAGAAGCTCGTCGAGGAGAGCATGAAGTCCGCGACCGCCGCCGCCAAATAAGGCCGGCGCCGGCGTCTCGCCGGCCGCGGGAATCACACGGGCCGCCCCATCGGGGCGGCCCGTGCCGTTTTGGGCCTGTGCTGCGGCCTTCGGCTCAGGAGGCTCCGCCGAGGAGCCGGACGACCTCGTCATCCTCGACCTGGTCGAAGGTGGCGAAGAACTGGCCCACGGCGCGGAAGTGGTGGGGGGCCTCGGGGCAGATTACCTCGTCGGCCAGGGCGCCGAGCCGGGCCAGGGTGTCGGGCGGGGCCACGCCGATGGCGGCGATGAGCCGGGCCGGGTCACGCTGGCGCAGGGTGGCGAGCGCCGCGGCCATGGTCGCCCCGGTGGCGCTGCCGTCGTCCACCACCACCACCACCCGCCCGGTCGGGTCGATGGGCGAGCGCACCGGCGTGTAGCGGCGGCGGCGCTCGTCGATCAGCTCGCGCTGGCGAGCCACCTCGCGGGCCAGCCAGTCGTCGCGGCAGAGCGCGGCCTCCTCCTGCAGGTGCACGCTGCCGTCCTCGCTGACCGCTCCGATGGCAAACTCGGGGTTGCCCGGGGCGCCGAGCTTGCGCACCAGCACCACGTCCAGCTCGCCCTCCAGGGCGTCGGCGATGATCCGGCCCATGGGGACCCCGCCGCGGGGAATGGCCAGCACCAGGGGGTGCGCTCCCCTGAGGTGGGCCAGGGCCTCGGCGAGCCGTCGTGCCGCATCGATTCGATCCCGATACATGGTGATACTCCCTGCGTGGCCGTCAACGACAGTCTAGCCAAGGCGAGCTATGGCGGCCGTGAAACGGGGTGCGCCACCGGGGTAACCGGCGGCGCCTGGGGAGTGACAGGGGGCGCGAGGGAGGTGTCAGGCGTTGGACTCGGCCTTGCTGGCCTCGGCCTCGACGTCCTCGCCCCCGCGCTGGCGGCGGGGCTTGCCAGGCAGGATGGCATCCAGCAGCAGGGCGGCCAGGGCCGCCGGCACCAGGCCGGACTTGAGCAGCAGCCCCGCCTGGCCGGGCATGGTCTCGGAGATCGCCTCCACCGCCGGCAGGCCGATGCCCAGGCTCAGGGAGACCGCGATGATCAGCATGGCGCGCTGGTCGAGCTCGCACTCCTGGATGATCTTGAGGCCCGCCGAGGCGATCATGCCGAACATCACCACGCCGGCGCCGCCCAGCACCGCATGGGGCATGGCCGCCACCAGGCCGCCCAGCTTGGGGAAGAGCCCCATGCAGATCAGCAGGATGCCGCCGATGGTCACCACGTGGCGGCTGACCACGCCGGTCAGGGTGATCAGGCCCACGTTCTGGGCATAGGCGGTGTTGGGCAGGGTGTTGAAGACCGCGGCGAAGGAGGTGGCCACGCCGTCGGCCATCACGCCGCCGGAGAGTTCGCGGTCCTTCGCCGGCCGGCCGGCGCCGCCGGTGGTGATGGCGGAGATGTTGCCGATGGTCTCCAGGCCCACCACGAACATGATCAGCACCATGCCCACGATGGCGGTGAGGTGGAACTCCATGCCGTACTGCAGCGGCCTCGGCACGGCGAACCAGGCCGCCTCGCGCAGGTTGGTGAAGTCCACCATGCCCAGTGCGATGGCCACCAGGTAGCCGGCCAACAGGCCGAAGAGGATCGAGGAGGCCTTGACGAAGCCGCGGCCCAGCTGGTGCACGGCGATGCACACCACCAGCACGAAGAGCGCCAGCAGCAGGTTGGTGGGCGAGGCGAAGTCGGGCGAGCCCACGCCGCCGGCGGCGTAGTTGAGGCCGACCGGCATGAGCGTGATGCCGATCAGCAGCACCACGATGCCGGTGACCACCGGCGAGAACCAGTGGCGGATCTTCTTGAGGAAGGCCCCCAGCACGATCTGCAGCAGGCCGGCGATGAAGGAGGCGCCGAGCACTGCGGCCAGCCCGAAGGCGTTGGCCAGGGGCAGCGCCACCGGCAGGAAGCCGAAGCTGGTGCCCTGGACGATGGGCAGGCGGGCACCGATGGGGCCCATGCCGATGGTCTGGATCAGGGTCGAGACCCCGGCCACGAAGAGTGCCACCTGGATCAGGAAGATCGTCTCGCCGGTGGCGGCGCCGATCACGCCGGCGATGATGATCGGCGGCGTCACGTTGCCGGCGAACATCGCCATGATGTGCTGAAGGCCCAGCGGGATCGCCTTGGAGAGCGGCGGCATCGCGTCCGGGTCGCGGTTGATGGTGCGGGTGGGGTTCGTCTCGGGATGGGGGGCGGAACGGGATCTGGTCATGGTCGGGCTCGCAGCTGGGATTGTTGTCGGTGCTGGCGTGCGGGTCGTGGAGTCGGCCCATTGTTATGGGTATTGAGGCCAATCCTCTGCTCTAAATGTACACAATACCGAAGATCATGAAAGACACTGTGTCTAAATTACTGTGTTCATTTTTGACGAAGTCATTCATATCAATGTCTTGCGGGCCAGTTGTTGACCAATCGGTCAGCCTGTTGGGTGGCTCATGAGGGGGCTGGGTCCCCGCGGCCGGGCCGCGGGGGCGGCGATCAGCCCGCCAGGCGCGCCTGCAGGCGGAACAGGGCGATGCGATTGATCTGCTCGATGGCGGTACGGCGCTCCTGCTCCGGCGTGTTCTCCAGGCGCGCCTCGAAGGCGTCGAGGATGACGAAGCGGTCGCTGCCCTTCACCGCCATCACGAAGGGGAAGCCGAACTTCGCCTTGTAGGCCCCGTTGAGGCGCTCGAAACGGGCCAGCTCCTCGGGGCTGCACTGGTCGAGGCCGGCACCGGCCTGCTCGCGGGTGGAGTCGTCGGTCAGGGTACCGGCGAGGGCCGCCTTGCCGGCCAGATCGGGGTGGGCGCTGATCACGGCGAGCTGGCGTTCGGGATCGGCCTCGACGAGGATCCGGCCCATCGCCTCGGCCAGGCCCGTGGGAGTGTCGTGGCGCGGGTCCAGCCCGCGTTCCCAGGCCAGTTCGGCGACCCAGGGGGAGTGCTCGTAGATCTCGCCGTAGGCGGCCACGAAGGCGGCCTTGTCAAGCTGGCTGGGACGCGGTGTCAGGGTGCTGTCAGTCATGGTCGGTCTCCCGATGGCGGTGGTCGAAGGGGTTTTCCTTCCTAATGTATACAAAAAATATTTTGAAATGTACTCCATAAACGTCTAAAAATGTCCTCACTGCTATCCGCAACCTTCCGGGAACCATCCACAGAGAACAACAGGAGAGTGAAGATGGGACGCCTGACTACCCATGTGCTTGATACCGCCCAGGGCCGCCCCGGCCAGGGCATCCGCATCGAGGTGTACCGCCTCGCGGGCGAGGGACGAGAGCGCCTCAAGGAGGTCGTCACCAACGATGATGGCCGCTGCGATGCCCCGATCCTCGAGGATGGCGCGTTCGCCGCCGGCGAGTACGAGCTGGTCTTCCACGCCGGCGACTACCTGCGCCGGCAGGGCATCGAGGCCGACGAGCCGCGCTTCCTCGACGTGATCCCGCTGCGCTTCGGCGTGGCCGATGCCGAGGCGCACTACCACGTGCCGCTGCTGCTGTCGCCCTATGGCTACTCCACCTACCGCGGCAGCTAGCCTCGGCCCGTAACATGGCGGCCCCCTCCGGCATGTCTGACGAGGCCTGGCCGCCGGTCACCAACAACAATGCAATGAGTCGAGGCATCCCCTGATGCAAGCCTATCTGCTGGACTTTGCCAACTTCATGCTGCGCTGGCTTCACGTCATCGCGGCCATCGCCTGGATCGGCGAGTCGATCTACTTCGTGATGCTGGACAATGGCCTGCGCAGGCCCAAGGCCGCCGAGGACCGCGACAAGGGGGTATTCGGCGAGATGTGGGCGGTGCACGGCGGCGGCTTCTACCACAACCAGAAGTACGCCACGGCCCCTGCCAAGCTGCCGGAGGACCTGCACTGGTCGTTCTGGAAGGCCTACACCACCTGGCTGTCGGGCTTCGCCCTGTTCGTGCTGCTCTACATGGCCAACCCGAGCTTCTACCTGGTCAATCCCGATAGCAGCTGGGCGTGGGCGGCGAGCATGAGCGGCTGGCAGGCCAACGTGCTGGCGCTGCTGTTCCTGGTCGGCGGCTGGGTGGTCTACAACGAGCTGTGCAAGCGCATCAGCCCCGACATGACCCGCGACGGCCTGCTGAGCATCGCCGTGGCGGTGATGATGGTGGTGGTGGCCTACCTCAGCACCCAGCTGTTCTCGGGACGGGCGGCCTTCCTGCTGACCGGGGCGGTGATGGCCACGGCCATGTCGGCCAACGTCTTCTTCTGGATCATCCCCGGGCAGCGGCGCATGGTGAAGGCGATGAAGGCCGGCGAGGCGCCCAACCCGCTGGACGGCAAGCGCGGCAAGCAGCGCTCGGTGCACAACACCTATTTCACCCTGCCGGTGGTGCTGCTGATGATCAGCAACCACTACTCCTTCGCCTACTCCCACGAGCAGGCCTGGGTGATCATGTCGCTGTTCATCTTCGCCGGCGCGCTGATCCGCCAGTTCTTCGTGCTGATGCACGCGGGCAGCATCAAGCCCGCCTACCCGGCGGCCGGGGTGGCGCTGATCGCAGTGGCGTTCTGGATCGCCGCGCCTGCGCCGTCCCCCGCCGCCGATCCGGGGCGCGCCGCGGTGAGCCTCGAGGAGGTCCATGCCATCGTCGAGACCCGCTGCGCGGCCTGCCACGCCAGCCAGCCGACCCAGCCCGGCTTCAACGCGCCGCCGGCCGGCATGGCCTACGACACCCCGGAGCAGACCGCCCGCCAGCGGGAGCAGATTCGGCAGGTGGTGGCCAGCGGGTACATGCCGCTGGGCAACATGACCGGCATGACCGACGAGGAGCGCGCGGCCATCGCCGCCTGGACGGAGTGAGCCGGACGGCTGCCTGTCACCTCTCGACGACCCGCCCGGCCGGCGGGTCGTCGTCGCTTACGGGCAGGGCGTCGTCGGGGGCCGAGTATGCGTATACAATACGTCGCATCAGGCAATGCAGGAGACGAGCCTTCATGAACCAGCGTCAGACCGTGGCCGAGCGCAAGGCGCCTGGCCCCCGCCTGGGCAAGAACGGCGACGGTGCCGAGCGACACGAGGCCATCTACCGCTCGATCAGCGATGCGATCATCGAGCATCGTCTCAAGCCCGGCGCCCGCCTGCGCGAGGATGCCCTTGCCGAGGTGTTCGGCGTCAGCCGCACCGGCATCCGTAAGATCCTGCAGCGCCTGGCCCTGGAGCAGCTGGTCACCCTGACGCCACGCCGCGGGGCCAGCGTGACCCGCCCCACCGCCGACGAGGCCAAGGATGTCTTCGACGCCCGCCAGATGGTGGAGTGCGGCCTGATGCCCGAGGTGGCGCGGCGCATCACCGAGGCCGATGTGAGTGAACTGCGCGAGATGGCCCGCCGCGAGCGGGAGGCGCTCAAGGGTGGCGAGCAGAGCACGGCCATCAAGCTCTCCGCGGCCTTCCATGCGCGACTGGCCGGGATCTCCGGCAACGCCACCCTGGCCGACTTCGTCGGCCGGCTCTGCTCGCGCTCCTCGCTGATCCTCGCCGTCTACGGCAACGCCGGCCACCTGGGCTGCGAGTCCCACGACCACGACGACCTGATCGGCTACCTGGAGGCCGGCAACGGCGAACGCGCCGCGGCCTTCATGAGCCGCCACCTCAAGGCCATCGAGGCCTCGCTCTCCATCGTCGAGGAGGAGGGCGAGGCCCCGGACCTCCACGAGATCTTCGGCGGCTGACTGGCAGTGAGCGGGCTCATGCAATGACCCCCGGGCCAAGGCCCGGGGGTCATTGTCTCTGCCTTGTGTCAGGGAGTGATCAGGCGCTGGCGGGAACCACGGCCGGACGGTGGCTGCGCATCAGGCCGTAGTAGAAGAGCCCGCCCAGGGCAGCGCCCATCATCCAGCCGTAACCGTCAAGTCCGGATAACGCGGGTACGACCACGGTGGAGATCGAGAATAACGCCGCACAGCCGAAGGCGGCCAGTGCTCGGGTGTTCCACCCCTTCACGTAGTAATAGGCGCTACCCGGCTCGGAGGAGAAGAGCTCTTCCATGTCGAGATGCTGGCGTTTGATCAGGTAGTAGTCCACCACGATGATGCCGTAGAAGGGGGCGACGATAGCGCCCAAGGCATTCACGAAACCTGGCACGCCGACCTGGCTGATCACCGAGACCCACAGCGCCCCTACGAAGAAGGCGACGATGGCAGTGATCAGGCCGCCGACTTTGAAGCTGATCTTGCTGGGGAAGAGGTTGGCCAGGTCGTAGGCTGGCGGGATGAAATTTGCCACCAGGTTGATGCCCACAGTAGCGGCGAAGAAGGTCAGGGCAGCGACGATGGTCAGCGGCAGGGAGTCGACGCGCTCAACGATGTCTGCCGGGTTGGTCAAGGCGTCACCGAAAAGCACCAGGGTGCCGGCGGTGATGATCAGGGCGATAAAGGAGAAGAATGCCACGTTGAGCGGCAGGCCCAGCAAGTTGCCCAGCTTCATCTGGCGCTCGGTCTTCACGAAGCGTGTGAAGTCGCCGAAGTTGATCACCACCGCGGCGAAGTAGGCCACCATGGTGCCGACGATGGCCATGAAGGCCGCCAGGGCGCTGCCGGAGCGGTCGCCGTCAGCACTAAAAATGGTACTGACCGCGGGTAGCAGGTCGCTGCCGGCCTGGAACCAGACAATGATCATCAGCACCACCATCACAACGTAGACCATCGGGCCTGCCCAGTTGAGGAAGTGCTTGATGCGCTCTATGCCCTGCCAGAAGATCGCGATTTGGAACAGCCAGACGATCACGAAAGAGACCCAGGCGATCCCGGAGAGGCCCAGGAAGGTGCTGCCGTTGCCGGCACCGAAGAGCGCGACCAGCAGTAGCGCGATGGCGGTGGAGGCGAAATAGGTCTGCACCCCGTACCAGAAGATGCCGATGATGGCGCGCAGCATGGCCGGCAGATTGGCGCCGCGTACGCCCATGCTGGCCCGCACCATCACCGGGAAAGGAATACCGTACTTGACGCTGGGCTTGCCTGTCAGGTTGACCAGGTACATCACGATCACCCCTGCCAGGATGATGGCAGCCATGACCGCCCATCCATTGAGGCCGTAGGCCAGGAAAAGCGACGCCGCCAGGGTATAGCCGAACAGGCTCTGGATGTCGTTGGACCAGACATTGAAGATCTCGAAGGCCCCCCAGTTACGGTCCTTGTGCTTCAAGGGAGCCAAGTCTTCGTTGTACAGCGTTGGATCGATGCGCTGGATATCCAGATCACTCTGTTTCATCGATGTCACCATTGTCGTTATTGGCGGAGGTGCCGCCCGGCGCTGGCCGGGCGGGAGTCGAGGGAGACGCCTACTGGCGGAAGCGCTGGCAGGGGGCCCAGTGGTTCATCAGCAGGTAGTAGGTGACGCCGGCCGGGATCAGGCTGGCGTACCAGGAGACCGCGGAGAAGGTCAGGGCGGCGGCGATGCCGACGGCGGTCGCGATCAGTGCGGCGACGTTGACTCCTTGGTAGGGACCGGTCTCGTCATAGAGCTTGCCGAGGTCCAGGGTACGGCGACGGATGATGTAGTAGTCCACCACCAGGATGGCGAAGATCGGGCCGAGGAAGGCGGAGTAAGTCTGCACGAAGAGCTGCAGGCCGGCGGCGGAGTCGGGCTGTACCAGCTTCCAGGGGAAGGTGGCGAAGGCCAGCAGGCCGACGATCACCGTGGAGGTGGTGAACTTGAGCTTGAAGACGTCCATCAGAACGTAGGTGGGCGGCACCACGTTGTTGAGCACGTTGGTGGTGACCTGGGCGAAGGCGATGAACAGCAGGGTGGTCATCAGCAGCGGGGTGTTGTCCACGGCGTTGGCGAACACCTGGATCGGGTCGGCGGTGCCGGTGGCCTCGGAGACCATGTAGCCGATCAGGCCCATGAACAGGGTGCAGGGCAGGATCGACATGGCGTAGATGGTGGTGAGCAGGCTCTGGGCGGTGCCCTGCTTGTGCTCGCGGGCGTAGTCGCTGACGTTGAGCATCATGGTGCTGTAGATGCCCAGGAACAGCATGGTGGCGCCCCAGAACGGCAGGCCCCAGGAGCCTTCCATGGTCAGCAGGCTGGCGGAAAGCTCGTCGCCGTAGCGCTGCACCGTGGCGTAGAACATGTACATCAGCGAGGCGAGGATGAAGACGCTGCCGATATTCTCCAGCCACTTGATGCCCTGGAACCCCATCACCGACAGGCCGATCTGCAGGAACTGGAAGGTGATGAAGTAGAAGATCAGGTTGTCGAAGCCGAACAGGGTGGCCGAGACCATGTTCAGCGCGCCGGCGCCGATCCAGCTCTGGAAGCCGTACCACACCACCGCGGGCACGGCCCGCACCAGGCCGGGTAGCCGGGTGCCGGCGAAACCGAAGGCGCTGCGCGCCTGGACCATGAAGGGGATGCCGTACTTGTAGCCGGCGGCGCCATTGAGGGCCAGGGCAATGCCGATGACGAAGCAGCCGATGGCGATCGCCAGGGTGGCCTGGATCAGGTTGAGGGTGCCGACCACGCTGGAGCCCATGGCGAAGGTGCCGATGGACACGCATCCGCCGAACCAGGCCAGGAAGTAGGAGGTGCGCCCCATGATCCGCGTCTGCTGCGGGGCCAGCGACTCCTGGCCAGGGGCCTTGTGGCCGCTGATGGCATCGGGAGGGGCTGAGGCCGCCTGGGCGGTGGTTGCCTGTGAAGTGGGCGTTGTCATGTCGAGGTCCTCGCAAGTCGCTTGTTGGTATTGGATTGTCCGGTCGAGCCGGGTGTCTTGCGGTCTGGCGTGCTGCCGGCAGCGCTGTTGTTGTCGTGTCGGGGCGGTCGGTCAGCGGTTCGGGGTCAGGTGGGAGAACCGCTCGAACTGGCCGGTCATGGGCTTGGGCCGCGGGAACGCCAGGTCGCCGTGCTTGCTGGTGCCGAGCCCCAGCCCCACCAGCGCCTCGGCCAGCTTTACGGCAGCGGTGACGCCTTCCACCACCGGCAGGCCCACCTCGCGGCTGATGGTGTCGGTCAGGTCGGCCATGCCGCCGCAGCCCAGCACGATGGCGCCGATGCCGTCCTCGTCGCGGGCGCGCCGGCACTCGTCAATGATGCGTGCCAGGGCCGCATCGCCGCTCTCCTCCAGGTCCAGCACCGGGATCTCTGCGGCGCGCACCCGGCGGCAGTGGTGGCGGAAGCCGTACTGCTCCAGCAGGTGCTCGGCGATGATGCCGGTGCGGCCCAGGGTGGTGACGATGGAGAAGCGGGTGCTGACCAGCGTCGCCATGTGGAAGGCGGCCTCTGCGATGCCGATCACCGGGGCGCGCGTCAGCTCCCGCGCGGCCAGCAGCCCCGGGTCCCCGAAGCAGGCGACCACGTAGGCGTCGACCTCCGCCTGCTCGCCCGCCAGCACCTCGTCCAGCACGCCCACGGCGCTGATCGCCTCGTCGAAGTGGCTCTCGATGGAGACCGGCCCGCTGGCGGGCTGGGTGGCAGTGATCCGGGTGCCGGGTGCGGCGATGCGGCTGGCGGCGTCGCCGATCGTTGCCGTCATGCCGGCAGTGGTATTGGGGTTGATGACGCGAATATGCATGGCGCGGGCCCTGTCCTGTGGACGTGAAATGATTTCTTTGTACACAAAATAGCGGCCTTTTGTTCAAGCCGCAACCCTCGGCTGCCAGGGCAGCGATGGTCAGAATATTCCAAAGTAAATCAGTGTATTGTCGTTTTTACGAGGAGGCGCCGGAATGATCTTCGGCGATAGACCTTGGTCTATTGCGGGAGTTGCGGGTCGTAATGTCGGCTATTTTGATATTAAACTGTATACAGTGTGTGCCCTTCGCGAGGGCTTGCAGATCAAGTGGACACAGCCTATCTTTTCTTTGTATACATAATAAATGTTCGTTCCCGTTCCGGCTCCCGGGCCGCCGCGACAGCCGATAACAACCAGGAAGCTTCGCCATGACGCACGTTCCCTCATCCGACTACCCTCGTGACCTGATCGGCTATGGCCGCACGCCGCCCTACGCCAACTGGCCGGGCCGGGCGAAGATCGCCGTGCAGTTCGTGCTCAACTACGAGGAGGGGGGCGAGAATTGCGTGCTGCACGGCGATGCCGGCTCCGAGCAGTTCCTCTCCGAGATCATCGGCGCGGCCAGCTACCCGGACCGCCACCTGAGCATGGAGTCGATCTACGAGTACGGCTCCCGGGCGGGGGTATGGCGCATCCTGCGCGAGTTCGAGCGCCGTGGCCTGCCGCTTACCGTCTTTGGGGTGGCCATGGCACTCGAGCGCCACCCGGAGGCGGCCCACGCCTTCAGGGAGCTGGGCCACGAAGTCGCCTGCCACGGCTACCGCTGGATCCACTACCAGGAGATGCCGGAGGCGCAGGAGCGCGAGCACCTCAAGCAGGCCATGGCGATCTTCCAGCGCCTCTACGGGGAGAAGCCCCAAGGCTGGTACACCGGCCGCGACAGCCCCAACACCCGCCGGCTGGTGCTCGACGAGGGGGGCTTCCTCTATGACAGCGACTACTACGGCGATGACCTGCCGTTCTGGACCCGCGAGCGCGACAGCCGGGGCGTCGAGCACGACCACCTGATCGTGCCCTACACCCTGGACACCAACGACATGCGCTTCGCCGCGCCCCAGGGCTTCAATACCGCCGACCACTTCTTCACCTACCTGCGCGACGCCTTCGACGTGCTCTATGCAGAGGGCGAGGAGTCGCCGAAGATGCTCTCCATCGGCATGCACTGCCGCCTGCTGGGGCGCCCGGGCCGCTTCCGCGCCCTGCAGCGCTTCCTCGACCATATCGAGGCCCATGACCGGGTCTGGGTGGCGCGCCGGGTGGATATCGCCCGCCACTGGATGGAGCATCATCCGGCACCGGGGCGGTGAACCCCCCGTCGCTCGGAGTGGCTCGAGGCTGATCCGGCGACAGGCCTGTACGGGGGCGCTGTGAATACGTCCCTGTACGCTACCTCGGCCTTCCCTGGGCCTCGGACCCCCTCCAGACCTGTCCCCGGCGCCTCTCGCTGGAGACGAGTTCTCTCTGACCAGGACAAACCATGAAACCACGCACCTACTACGCCCCCGCCGGCGGTCATCCGCCCCAGACCCAGCTGCTCTCCGACCGGGCGGTGTTCACCGAGGCCTACGCCGTCATTCCCAAGGGCGTCTTCGGCGATATCGTCACCAGCAACCTGCCGTTCTGGGAGAACACCCGGCTGTGGGTGCTGGCGCGCCCGCTCTCCGGCTTCGCCGAGACCTTCTCCCAGTACATCATGGAGGTCTCGCCAGGCGGCGGCAGCGAACGCCCCGAGCTCGACCCGGAGGCCGAGGGCGTGTTGTTCGTGGTGGAGGGGGAACTCTCCCTGTCCCTCGCCGGCAAGCGCCACCGCCTGGTCCCTGGCGGCTATGCGTTCATTCCGCCCGGTAGCGACTGGCAGGTGAAGAACGAGGCCGATGCCCCGGTGCGTTTCCACTGGGTGCGCAAGGCCTATGAGAAGGTCGAGGGTATCGATGCGCCCGAGGCCTTCGTGGTCAACGAGAATGACCTCGAACCCAACCCCATGCCGGGCACCGAGGGGCGCTGGGCCACCACCCGCTTCGTGGATCCCGACGACGTGCGCCATGACATGCACGTCAATATCGTCACCTTCCAGCCCGGCGCGGTGATCCCCTTCGACGAGACCCACGTCATGGAGCATGGCCTCTACGTGCTGGAGGGCAAGGCGGTCTACCACCTCAACCAGGACTGGGTGGAGGTGGAGGCCGGCGACTTCATGTGGCTGCGCGCCTTCTGCCCCCAGGCCTGCTATGCCGGCGGCCCGGGGCCCTTCCGCTACCTGCTCTACAAGGACGTCAACCGCCACCCGAAGCTGCGCCTGGGTAGTCGCTGATACGGCGCCAACCTGAGGAGCGCCGGGGACAGGTCTGGAGGGGGTCCTATGCCAGGGATGGCATCGGTAGCGCCCAGGGAGGGGTTCACAGCGCCCCCGAGCAGGCCTGTCGCCGGGTAAGCTCCGACAGGAGAGCCAGAAGTGTTCAGGAGAACGACATGCTGGAACTGAAAGCCGAACCGCTGACCGCCGAGGTCTTCGCCCCCTTCGGCGACGTCATCGACGCCCGGACGTCGGCGTGGTTTCCCATCAACGCCGGGCGCACCCGGCGCCACCACGACCTGGCGACGGTCGAGACCCTGGGGGAGGGCGCGCGGACGCTGGTCAGCATCTTCGTCAGCCAGCCGGTGACGGTCCCCCTGGAACTCGACTTCCTGGAGCGCCACCCGCTGGGCAGCCAGGCCTTCATGCCGCTGCACGAGGAGCGCTTCCTGGTGGTCGTGGCCCCGCCGGGTGATGAAATCGATCCCGCCGAGGTGCGCGCCTTCATCACCGACGGCCGCCAAGGGGTCAACTACCGTGCCGGCACCTGGCACGCCATCCAGTCGGTGCTGGAGCGGGAAGGGGAGTTCCTGGTGGTGGATCGGGGCGGCGAGGGAAACAACTGCGACGAGCATCCGCTGGCACTGCGCATCACCCTCTGATCGCCACGCATCTGGACTGAATTCTATACCCAAGTGGTTGACGCCACTTGGGTATTTTCATGCATATAGTTATTTTGAAAATATTTTCCACATAGCCTTGACGGGGTTGGGGCGGCGGCCTAATCTCGGTATACAAAATGATTTTCCAAAAACAAGACACCTCACTGGAGGATCCCGTCATGGCCCGCATGACCGCTGCAGAAGCCGCCGTTCACGTGCTCAGGAAGGAAGGCATCGATGTCGCCTTCGGGGTGCCCGGCGCCGCCATCAACCCCTTCTATGCCGCGATGCGCCAGGTGGGTGGCATCGACCATGTGCTGGCCCGCCACGTCGAGGGCGCCTCGCACATGGCCGAGGGCTACACCCGCACGAAGGCCGGCAACATCGGCGTGTGTATCGGCACCTCCGGCCCCGCCGGCACCGACATGATCACCGGCCTTTATTCCGCCAGCGCCGACTCCATCCCGATCCTCTGCATCACCGGCCAGGCCCCGCGTGCCCGGATGCACAAGGAGGACTTCCAGGCGGTGGACATCCAGGCGATCGCCGGCCCGGTCACCAAGTGGGCGGTCACCGTGCTGGAGCCGGCCCAGGTGCCGCGCGCCTTCCAGCAGGCCTTCCACCTGATGCGCTCCGCGCGCCCTGGGCCGGTGCTGATCGACCTGCCCATCGACGTGCAGATGAGCGAGATCGAGTTCGACCCGGACACCTACGAGCCGCTGCCCGTCTACAAGCCGGCGGCCAGCCGGGCCCAGGTCGAGAGGGCGATCGCCATGCTCCAGGAGGCCGAGCGCCCGCTGATCGTGGCCGGCGGTGGCATCGTCAATGCCGATGCCAGCGACCTGCTCCTCGAGTTCGCCGAGCTCACCGGGGTGCCGGTGATCCCGACCCTGATGGGCTGGGGCACCATCCCCGACGACCACCCGCTGATGGCGGGCATGGTGGGGCTGCAGACCTCCCACCGCTACGGCAACGCCACGCTGCTCGCCGCGGACTTCGTGCTGGGCATCGGCAACCGCTGGGCCAACCGCCACACCGGTAACGTCGAGACCTACACCCGGGGACGCAAGTTTGTCCACGTGGATATCGAGCCGACCCAGATCGGCCGTATCTTCGGGCCGGACCTGGGCATCGTCTCCGATGCCCGGGCGGCGCTTGCGCGCTTCGTCGAGGTGGCCCGCGAGATGCACCAGGCCGGCACCCTGAAGGATCGCGGCCGCTGGGCCGAGGAGTGCCAGGCGCGCAAGCGGACCCTGCTGCGCAAGACCCATTTCGACAACGTGCCGGTCAAGCCGCAGCGGGTCTATGAAGAGATGAACCGCGTCTTCGGCAAGGAGACCCGCTACGTCAGCACCATCGGCCTCTCCCAGATCGCCGGGGCCCAGTTCCTGCACGTGTACAAGCCCCGCCACTGGATCAACTGCGGCCAGGCGGGACCGCTGGGCTGGACCATCCCGGCGGCCCTGGGGGTGCGGCGCGCCGACCCGGAGGCGGACATCGTCGCGCTCTCCGGCGACTATGATTTCCAGTTCATGGTCGAGGAGCTGGCCGCCGGCGCGCAGTTCAACCTGCCCTGGATCCACGTGCTGGTGAACAACTCCTACCTGGGGCTGATTCGCCAGGCCCAGCGCGGCTTCGACATGGACTACTGCGTGCAGCTCGCCTTCGAGAACATCAACTGCCCCGAGATCGACGGCTATGGCGTGGACCACGTGGCGGTGGTGGAGGGGCTGGGCTGCAAGGCGCTGCGGGTGACGCGGCCCGAGGAGATCGCCCCGGCGCTGCGGGAGGCCCGCCGCATGATCGCCGAGTACCGCGTGCCGGTGGTGGTGGAGGTGATCCTCGAGCGGGTGACCAACATCGCCATGGGCACCGACCTGGACGGCGTCACCGAGTTCGAGGCCCTGGCCGAGAACGTCGAGGATGCGCCCACCTCCATCGCCGCCCTGACCTGAGTTTCATAAGGAGCGCGTGGGGCTGAACCGTCGACAAGCCTACGAGGAGGCGCTGTGAACCCCTCCCTGGGCGCTACCGATGCCATCCCTGGCATAGGACCTCCTCTTCGGCTTGTCCCCGGCGCCCCACACCCTGACCAATTGAGCAAGGAGACCAAGATGCCCAAGTTCGCCGCCAACCTCAGCATGCTGTTCACCGAGGTGGAGTTCCTCGACCGCTTCGCGGCCGCCGCCCGGGCCGGCTTCCAGGGAGTGGAGTACCTCTTTCCCTATGACTATCCGGCCGAGACCCTGAAGGCCAGGCTGGACGACAACGGCCTGACCCAGGTGCTCTTCAACCTGCCGGCCGGCGACTGGGCCGCCGGGGAGCGCGGCATCGCCTGCCACCCGGAGCGCGTCGAGGAGTTCCGCGAGGGCGTCGAGCGCGCCATCGCCTACGCCCGGGTGTTGGGCAATACCCAGGTCAACTGCCTGGCCGGCATCCAGCCCCAGGGCGTCAGCGACGACGAGGCGCGCCAGACCCTGATCGAGAACCTGCGCTTCGCCGCCGGGAAGCTCGCGGACGCCGGCATCCTGCTGATCGCCGAGCCGATCAACACCCGCGACATCCCGGGCTTCTTCCTCAACCGCACCGAGCAGGCGCTGGCGATCTTCGACGAGGTGGGCAGCGACAACCTCAAACTGCAGTACGACATCTACCACATGCAGATCATGGAGGGGGACCTGGCGCCGACGATCGAGAAGCACCTCGCGCGCATCGCCCATGTGCAGATCGCCGACAACCCCGGCCGTCACGAGCCCGGCAGCGGCGAGATCCACTACCCCTTCCTGTTCGCCCACCTGGATCGCCTGGGTTACCGGGGCTGGGTCGGCGCCGAGTACAAGCCGGCAGCGACCACCGAGGAAGGGCTGGGCTGGCTGGACCTGGCGCGGGGCTGAATCGCCGTCCGATAACAAGACGACAAGAGAGACAAGAGGAGAGAGATCATGAGCAAGATAGGATTCATCGGCCTCGGCATCATGGGCCGCCCCATGGCGGGCCACCTGCTGGACGCCGACCACGAGCTGATTACCGTCCGGCGCGGCACCCTGGACGCTACCCTGGCCGAGAAGGGCATGCGCGAGCTCGACAGCCCCGCGGCGGTGGCCGGCGAGGCCGAGGTGATCATCACCATGGTACCGGACACCCCGGACGTGGAGGAGGTGCTGTTCGGCGAGGGTGGGGTCATCGAGTGCCTCAAGCCCGGCACCCTGGTGATCGACATGAGTTCCATCGCACCCATCGCGACGCAAGGCTTCGCCAGGCGTATCCATGAGGCCGGCGGCGAGTACGTCGATGCCCCGGTCTCCGGCGGCGAGGGCGGCGCCATCAACGCGGCCCTGACGATCATGGTCGGGGCCACGGAAGAGGGCTTCGAGCGCGCTCGCCCGATCCTTGAGGTGATGGGCAAGACCATCACCCGTATCGGTGGCCACGGCGCCGGGCAGACCTGCAAGGTGGCCAACCAGATCGTCGTCGCCCTGACCATCGAGGCGGTGGCCGAAGGCCTGCTGTTCGCCTCGAAGGCCGGCGCCGACGTGGCCAAGGTGCGCGAGTCGCTGCTCGGCGGCCTCGCCCAGTCGAAGATCCTCGACGTCCACGGCGCGCGCATGATCGAGCGCACCTTCGCCCCCGGCTTCAAGATCAAGCTGCACCAGAAGGACCTCAACCTCGCCCTGGAGGGTGCCCGCAGCCTTAACCTGGCGCTGCCCGGCACCGCCAACGCCCAGCAGCTGTTCCAGGCCTGTGCCGCCCACGGCGGCGCCGACTGGGACCACGCCGGCATCCTGCGCGCCCTTGAAGCGCTGGCCGACCACCAGGTCGGCCAGGCATGAGTCTGTCCGCCGGCCAGGTGCCTGGCCGGCGGACGACGGGGAGGTGACTGCTCCCCGGGACAGGCGTCGGGTCGTCGTCTGTCCCGGCCACCCGCGGGTGGCCTTGCCCGGCGGCGGGTCCGTCCCGTCGCCGGGTCCTTTTCCACGACCCCCGATTTCCCTTTCCTGGCTGACCAGGCCTGACCTGGAGGAGTGTCCGATGGTCGCGATGCCTTCCCCGCAAACCCTGTCCCCGGCGGCCGGGCCGCTGTCCCCGTCGAGCGACGATGCCGCGGGCTGGCTGCGCCGCCTGGCCGACATCGCCGTCGCCGCCGTGCACCCGCGCTCCCTGCTCCCGGGTCGGCTGCCCGAGCCGCCCGCCGGGCGCACCCTGGTGGTCGGCGCCGGCAAGGCCGCGGCGGCCATGGCCGCCAGCCTGGAGCAGGCCTGGCAGGCGAACCATCCCGAGGCCCCCCTGGCCGGCCTGGTGGTGACGCGCTACGGCCACGGGCCCGAGCAGGGCGCCGCTTGCCAGCGTATCGAGGTGCTGGAGGCGTCCCATCCCATGCCCGACGGGCTGAGCGAGCGGGCCGCCCGGCGCATGCTCGAGGCCGTCTCCGACCTCGGCGAGAACGACCGGGTGATCGCCCTGGTCTCCGGCGGCGGCTCGGCGCTGATGAGCCTGCCGGCGCCGGGCATCACCCTCGCCGAGAAGCAGGCGATCAATCGCGCCCTGCTGCGCTGCGGCGCGCCGATCCGCGAGATCAACACCGTGCGGCGCCACCTCTCGGCCATCAAGGGGGGGCGCCTGGCCGCCGCGGCCCACCCGGCGCCGGTGCTGACCTGGGTGATCTCCGACGTGCCGGGCGACGATCCGGCGCTGGTCGCCTCGGGACCGACCCGGCCGGATGCCTCCACGCCGAGTGACGCCCTGGCGATCCTCGAACGCTACGGTATCGAGATCCCGGCCGGCGTGCGTGGGCACCTGGCGGGAGCCGACGATGCCCCGCATGCCACCGATGCCGGTTTCGCCCGTGACGAGGTGGCGGTGCTGGCGCGGGCCGGCGATGCCCTGGCGGCGGCGCGAGCGGTGGCCGAGGCGGAGGGCGTCGAGGTGCGCCTGCTCGGCGATGACCTGGAGGGCGAGGCCCGCGAGCTGGGGCGTGCCCAGGGGCGCCTGGCACTCTCGTTGCGCGACGCGCCTCGGGGCAGGCCGCTGCTGCTGCTCTCCGGTGGCGAGACCAGCGTCACCGTGCACGGCGACGGCCGCGGCGGGCGCAACGTCGAGTATCTCCTCGGGCTCTTCGAGGCCCTGCGGGGCGCCGATGGCATCCATGCCCTGGCCATCGACACCGACGGCATCGACGGCTCCGAGGACAACGCCGGCGCCCTGTTCGGCCCCGACGACTGGACGCGCGCCGGCCGGCTCGGCCTCGACCCCGTCGATTACCTGTCACGCAATGACGCGTATACTTTCTTCGAGGCGCTCGACCGGCTGATCGTCACCGGGCCGACGCGCACCAACGTCAACGATTTCCGTGCCATTCTGGTCTTGCCGAGGACACCATGACGCTTCCCCCCCACGCCCCCATCCATGACCCCATCCGCCGCACCAAGATCGTCGCCACCCTGGGCCCGGCCAGCGACCGCGAGGGGGTGCTGGAGGCGATGATCGCGGCCGGCGTCGACGTGGTGCGCCTCAACTTCTCCCACGGCTCGGCCGACGACCACCGCCAGCGCCTGGTGCGGGTCCGCGAGATCGCCGCCCGCCTGGGCAGGAGTGTGGCCGCCCTGGGCGACCTCCAGGGCCCCAAGATCCGCATCGCCCGCTTCGCCGATGGCGCCGTGGAACTCGCCGAGGGCGCTCCCTTCATCCTCGACATGGCCCTGGACGGCACTGCCGGCACTCGGGAACGGGTCGGCTGCGACTACCGGCAGCTGATCGATGACGTCGCCCCGGGCGACCGCCTGCTGCTCGACGACGGCCGGGTGGTGCTCGACGTCACCGCCGTTCGCGGCCGCGAGATCCACACCACCGTGGTGGTCGGCGGCCGGCTCTCCAACAACAAGGGCATCAACAAGCAGGGCGGCGGCCTCTCGGCGCCGGCGCTCACCGACAAGGACCGCGCCGACCTCGCCACCGCGGTCGAGATCGGCGTCGACTACCTCGCCGTTTCCTTCCCGCGCACGGCCGCCGACATGGCCGAGGCCCGGGCGCTGCTAGGCGAGGCCGGCGCCGAGATCGGCCTGGTGGCCAAGCTGGAGCGCGCCGAGGCGGTGGCCGACGCGGCCACCCTGGACGGCATCATCGAGGCCTCCGAGGCGGTGATGGTGGCCCGCGGCGATCTCGGCGTGGAGATCGGCGACGCCCAATTGATCGGCATGCAGAAGCGCATCATCAAGCGCGCGCGCACGCTGAATCGCGCGGTGATCACCGCCACCCAGATGATGGAGTCGATGATCGAGTCGCCGCTGCCCACCCGGGCCGAGGTGTTCGACGTGGCCAACGCGGTGCTCGACGGCACCGACGCGGTGATGCTCTCCGCCGAGACCGCCGCCGGCGACTTCCCGGTGGAGACCATCGAGGCCATGGACCGGGTCTGCCTGGGCGCCGAGCGCGAGAAGATCGCCCAGGCCTCCGGCCACCGCATCCACGAGGGCTTCTCGCGGATCGACGAGACCATCGCGCTGTCGGCGATGTACGCCGCCAACCACCTGGAAGGCGTGGCCGCCATCGCCTGCATGACCTCGACCGGCTACACGCCCTTGATCGCCTCGCGCATCCGCTCGGGGTTACCTATCGTCGGCCTGGCCCACAGCCCGGTGGCCCAGCGGCGCATGGCGCTCTACCGCGGGGTGGTCTCGCTGCCCTTCGACACCCGCGACATGGCGCCCACCGAGCTCAACGACCGAGCCTTGGCCCTGCTGGTGGAGAAGGGCATCGCCGAACCCGGCGACCATGTCATCCTGACCCGGGGCGACCACATGAACGCCCATGGCGGCACCAACACCCTGAAGATCCTCGACGTGAACGAGAGTCACGAAAGCTGAGGAGGCACCATGCGGGACACGATGTCGACCCTCGATTCCGCGCCCGGCGGCAGCAAGGGGAGTGTGGAGACCGGCCGGGAGCTGCTCTCCGGTGTCAGCCTGCCGGCCGCCGTGGTGCACGAGGCCCCGCTGGCTCATAACCTGGCCTGGATGCATCGCTTCGCCGAGGCGCGTGGGGCGCGCCTGGCGCCCCACGGCAAGACCACCATGGCGCCGGCGCTCTTCCATCGCCAGCGGGAGGCGGGGGCCTGGGCCATCACCCTGGCCACCGCCCCCCAGTGTCGCTCGGCCTTCGCCCATGGGATCACTCGCCTGCTGCTGGCCAACCAGCTGGTCGGCGAGGCCAACATGGCGATCATCGCCGAGCTGGTCGAGGCCGGGGCCGATATCACCTGCGTGGTCGACGGGGAGGAGAATGTCCGCCAGCTCGGCCGCTACTTCGCGGCCCGCGGGCTGCGCCTGAAGGTGCTGATCGAGCTCGGCATCCCGGGCGGTCGCTGCGGCTGCCGCGACCATGACCAGGTGATGGCGCTCGGCGAGCGGGTCGCGATGGAGCCGGCCCTGGTGCTCGCCGGGCTCGAGGGGTACGAGGGCGTGATCCATGGTGCACAGCCCGAGGTCGAGGTGCGCTCCTATGCCTGGCGGCTGGTGGAGGCCGCCCAGGCGCTGGACCGCGACGGCCTGATCGAGGCGACCACCCCGGTCATCACCGCCTCGGGCTCGGCCTGGTACGACCTGGTCGCCGAGGTCTTCCAGGCGGCGAGGCTCGGGCCTCGCTTCGTGCCGGTACTGCGTCCCGGCTGCTATGTGGTCCATGACCACGGGCTCTACCACGAGGCCCAGGGGGGCGTGCTGGCGCGCCGCCCCGAACTGGACCGGGGTCTGGAGCCGGCGCTGGAGGTGTTCGCCCAGGTGCAATCGTTGCCCGAGCCGGGCCTGGCCATCGTCGCCATGGGCCGCCGCGACGTCGGCGGCGACCGCCTGCCGATCCCGCTGCGCCGCTATCGCGAGGGCGGTGATCCGGCGCGACCCCGGGGCGTGGCGGGCTGGGAGGTGGTCAAGCTGATGGACCAGCACGCCTTCGTGCGCCTGCCCGAGGCGGCGGATGAGGAAACCGAGGGTGACATGCGCGTAGGCGACGTGCGCGTCGGCGATATCGTCGCCTTCGGGGTCTCCCACCCCTGCCTCACCTTCGACAAGTGGCGGACGGTCCTGCGAGTCGACGAACGCCTGGTGGTCCGCGAGGCGATGGCCACCTGCTTCTGATCCTGTATACAATCAGACGTCAGGATGGTGTCATTCTTCGCCAAACGTGCGAAGGTGCTACCAGGTGACTCGAGGGCGTCGTATGAGCAGGAGCTGGAAGGAAGAGGTGGAGGCCGCCGTCCTGGCGGGCGAGCGGATCAGCGACCGGCATATCGTCGATCGGGTGCGTCACGCGGTGCTGACCCAGCGGCTGCCTCCGGGCACGCGGCTACCGGAGGTGTCGCTGGGCGAGATCTTCGGGGTGAGCCGCTCGGTGGTGCGCAAGGCCTTGACCCGCCTGGCCGCCGATCATGTCATCGACCAGCGCCCCAACCAGGTGGCGCGGATCCGCGCGCCGAGCATCGCCGAGACCCGCGAGACCTTCGCGGCCCGCCGCCTGGTGGAGGGCGAGGTCGTCGCGCTGCTGGCCGGCCAGCTGGATACCGAGGCGCTGGAGGGGCTGGTCCGAGAGGTGGAGCAGGAGGCCGAGGCCCACGCCCGCGGCGACGAGCCGGCGCGCATCGCGCACTCCCTGGCGCTCCATCACCGGCTGGCCGAGCTGTCGCCGAACCGGGTGCTCGGCGCCATGCTCACCGACCTGATCCTGCGCACCTCCATCGTCATCGCCCTCTACAAGCGCCCCTCGCTGGCCTCCTGCTTTCTCGAGGGAGACCATCCGCAGCTGCTCGCGCGGCTGCGCGAGGGCGATGCCGAGGGGGCACGCGGGGTCATCGAGGCCCACCTGGAGGCCCTCCAGGCGCTGCTCGACCTCGGGCCCCGCGAGACCGAGACCGACCTCAGGGCAATCTTCGGGGGCCTGGTCGCCGACCGCTCCTGAGGGCCTTGATCCCCGTCACCCGGCGGTGCTGCGTTGGCACGCATGCCTTGTGGCGATGCCGGGCCCTGGCCGACAATGCGGGCATCCCCAAAGATCCGGAGTCTCCCGTGCGCTCACGATGCGTGGCCTGGCTGCTCGGCCTGGTACTGTTATTACCCGCGACCCTGGCCAAGGCCGACATCCCCACGGTGGCGGCGGCCTCGGACCTGCAGTTCGCCCTCACCGAGGCCGCCGAGCGCTTCCGCGCCGAGACCGACCGCGAGCTGCGCCTCAACTTCGGCTCGTCGGGCAACTTCCGCCGCCAGATCAGTCAGGGAGCGCCCTTCGAGCTCTACCTCTCCGCCGACGAGGCCTATGTGCTGGCGCTTCACGAGGAGGGGCGCACCGAGGGCGAAGGGGTGGTCTATGCCATCGGCCGGCTGGCTTGGCTGCAGCGGCCCGGCCGCGATGACCTGCCGGGCGAGGACGAGCCCCTGGCCGGGGTGCGCGAGGCGCTGGCGGCTCATGCTGCGGGGGAGGGCAGGCCGCGCCTCGCCCTGGCCAACCCGGAACACGCTCCCTACGGGGTGGCGGCGAAGCAGGCCCTGGAACACGCCGGCCTTTGGGAAGAGACGCTGCCGCTGCGCGTGATGGGCGAGAACGTGTCCCAGGCCGCCCAGTTCGCGCTCTCCAGCGATGCTCGCGGCGGGCTGGTGGCCTGGTCCCTGGCGCTGGCACCCTCTCTTGCGGATCGCAGCGACCACGTACTGATCCCCGAGGCCTGGCATGCGCCCCTGGTGCAGCGCATGGCGCTGGTGCAGGGGGCCGGCGAGACCGCGCGGGCCTTCTACGCCTGGCTGCAGGAGGAGCCGGCCAGGGAGATCCTGGCCGAGTACGGCTTTCGCCTGCCGGGCCATGATGATCCATCCCCCGATGCGGGAGTTGTCACGCCCTGATGGACTGGACGGCCCTTTCGGTCTCGCTGCGCCTGGCCGCCTTTACCTGCCTGCTGCTGCTGCCGGTGGGGCTCTGGCTGGGGCGCACCCTGGCCACTACCCGCTTTCGCGGCAGGCCGCTGTGCGAGGCGCTGGTGGCGCTGCCGCTGGTGATGCCGCCCACGGTGCTGGGCTTCTACCTGATGCAGGCCTTCGGCGCCGAGGCCCCCTTCGGCGGGCTCTGGTCGCACCTGTTCGGCGCGGGGCTCAACTTCACCTTCACCGGCATCCTGATCGCCTCGCTGGTGGCGAACCTGCCCTTCGCCGTGCAGCCGATCCAGCGGGCCTTCGAGACGGTGCCGGCCAACCTGCGCGAGGCGGCCTGGTGCAGCGGGCTCTCGCCCTGGCAGACCTTCCTGCGCATCGAGCTGCCGCTGGTGTGGCCGGGGATCATCTCCGCCCTGGCGCTCACCTTCGCCCACACCCTGGGCGAGTTCGGCGTGATCCTGATGGTGGGGGGCGCCATCGACGGCGAGACCCGCACCCTGGCCATCGCCATCTACGACCGGGTGCAGGCCTTCGACGAGTCGGGGGCAGGCATCATGTCGGCGATGCTGCTGCTCGTCTCCTTCGTGACCATCGGCGTGGTCTACGGCCTGGCGGGCCGGCGGAGGTGGCGCCGTGCCTGAGACGGACCCCCGCAACGCGGCGCGTCTGGCGGTGAGCCTGCATCAGCCGGGCCCGATTCCCCTGGCGGCGGACTTCCACTGCGAGGCCGGCGAGCTGCTGGCCCTGGTGGGGCCCTCTGGCAGCGGCAAGACCACCCTGCTGCGGGCCATCGCCGGCCTGGCACGCCCCGGTGCGGGCCGGGTCAGCGTCGGCGGGGAGACCTGGTTCGACGCAGAGGCGGGAACCTGCCTCTCCCCCCAGCGCCGCCGCGTCGGCCTGGTGTTCCAGGACTACGCGCTCTTTCCCCACCTGACGGCGCTGGGCAACATCATGGTGGCCCTGGACCCGCTGCCGCCTGCGGCGCGACGCGAGCAGGCCATGGCCTGGCTCGGCCGGGTGCGGCTCGAGGGGCTGGCCGACCGGCACCCCGCCGAGCTCTCCGGCGGCCAGCGCCAGCGGGTGGCGCTGGCCCGTGCCCTGGCGCGCCAGCCGCGGGTGCTGTTGCTCGACGAGCCCTTCTCGGCGGTGGATCAGGTCACCCGGCGCCGCCTGCAGCGCGAGCTGGCGATGCTTCGCGAACAGATCCGCATCCCCATCGTGCTGGTCACCCATGACCTGGACGAGGCGGCGGCGCTGGCCGACCGGCTCTGCGTGCTGCACGCCGGCCGCACCCTGCAGGCGGGACCGCCGGAGTCGCTGTTTCGACGGCCGGCCTCGCCCGAGGTGGCCCGGCTGCTGGACCGCCACAATGTCTTCGAGGGCGAGGTGGTGGCGCAGGGCGGCAGCCGGCAGCTGCGCTGGGGACCCTGGCGGCTCGAGGTGGCCGAGGGGCTTGAGGTCTTGCCTCCCGGCGCCCGGGTGAGCTGGTACCTGCCGCCCTCCGATGTGGTGCTGCATCGGCGTGGGCGACCCTCCCTGGGCGAGCGGGAGAACCCGGTGACGGCACGGGTCGACGAGCTGGTGGTGCTGGGCGGCATGACCTCGGTGTCGCTGGCCTTCGACCATGCGCCTCAGACCCTGAGCTTCGAGATCGCCACCCATGCGGCGCGCCGCAACGGGCTGGCCCACGGCGAGACGGTGCAGGTCTCGCTGCTGGCCGAGGGCATCCACCTGATGCCCGACGATGGGCCGATTGCCACCCTGAGGAACCCGACATGACCCCGATACGACGCCTGATCCTGACCGGCCTGGCGGCCCTGCCGCTGGTTCTCGCCCTGTCGCCGGCCTCGCTGCTGGCCACCGAGGGGGAGTCGCCGGCCCTGGAGACACTGCCGCTGGTGATCCATGGCCAGGCGCGGCGGCACCCCTTCACGGTCGAGGTGGCGCGCACCATCCCCGAGCGCAGCCGAGGCCTCATGGATCGCGACCACCTCGACGATGAGGCCGGCATGCTGTTCCTCTATCGGGACGCTCAGTCGCCCCGCAACGGCTTCTGGATGTATCGCACCCGTATCCCGCTGGATATCGCCTTCATCGGCGAGGACGAGCGCATCGCGGCGATCCGCACCATGCTGCCCTGTGACGCCGACCAGCCTTCGGAGTGCCCGGTCACCTATCCCGGGGTGCCCTATCGGGCGGCGCTGGAGGTCAACGCCGGCACCTTCGAGCGGCTGGGCATCGCCGAGGGCGACTGCGTCAGCTGGCCCGGCAGCGCGGGGCACTGCCAGTCGGCGCCGGATGGCGGCGAAGGCGCCGACCCGGGGGCGTCGTCGGCCCCCGACGACTAGCCTCGACGAGCAGGGGAGGGCGGACGGGCTATCATTCAACGCAGCGCCTCGTAGAATATTTCCTTCCGACAACAATCGTGCCGTCCGGCATCCTGCCGGGCGGCCACCGCAAGGACACGCCATGACCACCACACGCCATCTCGCCAAGCTGGCCGCCGCCCTGGCCGGCGCCGCTTTGCTCAGCGCCTCGCTCTCCGCCCAGGCCCGCGAACTCTCCGTCTCCACCGTGCTCTCCGACGCCTTCCCCTGGGGCCAGGCGGCCGAGAAGTGGGCCGAACTGGTCGAGGAGCGCACCGAGGGGCGCCTCACCCTGCGCGTCTATCCCAATTCCCAGCTGGTGGCCGGCGACCAGACCCGCGAGTTCTCCGCCATGCGCTCAGGGCTGATCGACGCCGCCGTGGGCTCCACCATCAACTGGTCGCCCCAGGTGCCGGAGCTCAACCTCTTCTCGCTGCCCTTCTTCCTGCCCGACGAGGCGGCGGTGGACGCGGTGACCGGCGGGGCGGCCGGCGAGATGATCTTCGAGGCCATCGAGTCCCGCGACGTGATCCCGCTCGCCTGGGGCGAGAACGGCTTCCGCCAGCTCTCCAACTCCCGCGGCCCGATCAGCGAGCCCGGCGACCTCGACGGCCTGAAGATCCGCGTGGTGGGCTCGCCGCTGTTCCAGGACACCTTCAACGCCCTGGGCGCCGACCCCACCCAGATGAGCTGGACCGACGCCCAGCCGGCGCTGACCACCGGCGCGGTGGACGGCCAGGAGAACCCGCTCTCGGTGTTCGACGTGGCGCGCATCGACCAGGTGGGCCAGCAGCACCTGACCCTGTGGAACTACATGAACGACCCGCTGATCTTCGCCGTGAATCGCCAGGTGTGGGACTCCCTCGACGAGGGTGACCGCGAGATCCTGCGCGAGGCGGCCGTGGAGGCCGGCCAGTGGGAGATCGCCATGACCCGCGAAGAGGAGGGCGAGCGCCTGGCCGCCATCCAGGAGCGCGGCGTCAACGTCACCGAGCTGACCGACGAGCAGTACGAGGCCTTCGTCGAGGCCACCGCCGAGGTCCATGACAAGTGGGTGCCGCGCATCGGCGAGGCGCTGGTCGAGGCGGCTCGCGAGGCCGTCGAGGCGCGCTGAGTCCCGAAGCATGTCACGCCCGTCGCCCCCGCATCCGGGGGCGACGTCATTTCATGAGGTCGACATGAAACTCACTCCCGATGCCCGCCCGGAGCGCTGGCTCGCCTCCCTGGCGCTGGTGATCATCGCGCTGATCAGCCTCGGCAACGTGGTCACCCGCTACATCACCGGCGGCTCGCTGGCCTTCACCGAGGAGTTCTCGGTGTTCCTGCTGGTGGTGCTCACCTTCGCCGGGGCCGCGGTGGCCCTGCGCCGCAACGGCCATATCCGCGTGGGCCTGCTGGAGCGCGCACTGCCGTCGGCGCCACGCCGGGCACTGATCCTCTTCCAGTGGGCCTGCGGCATGGCGGTGCTGGGCCTGATCACCTGGTTCGGGGCCAGGCTGGCCTGGCAGGAGTACCAGTGGCAGTCGCTCTCGCCGGGGCTGGGGCTGCCCCAGTGGTGGTACATCGCCTGGCTGCCGCTGCTCTCGGCGGCGATGCTGATTCGCCAGACCCAGCAGACCCGGGACCGCCTGCGCGGGGGGCTCGCCGATGAGCCCTGACCTGTGGATGCTGCTGGCCTTCGCCGGCCTGCTGATTGCCGGGGTGCCGGTGGCCTTCTCCCTGGGCCTGGCCGGCGCCGTGGGCATCCTGGCCGGGCTGCCGCCGGCGATGCTGGCCACGCTGGGCACCAACACCTACAACAGCATCGCCAAGTACCCGCTGATCGCCATTCCGCTGTTCATCCTCACCGGGCTGATCTTCGAGCGTTCGGGGGTGGCGCTGCGCCTGGTGCGCTTCGCCCAGGCGCTGATCGGCCCGCGCCACGGCGGCCTGGCCCTGGTGGCGGTGCTGGTGTGCATGATCATGGGCGGCATGAGCGGCTCCGGCCCGGCGGACGCCGCCGCGGTGGCCATGGTGATGCTGCCGAGCATGACGAAGGCGGGCTACCCGAAGCCCTTCTCGGCGACCCTGATCGCCGCCTCGGCCTCCACGGCGATCCTGATTCCACCCTCGGTGGCGCTGATCCTCTACTCCATCGTGGTGCCGGGGGTCGACCTGCGCGCGCTCTTCGCCGCCGGGCTCTTCCCCGGCATCCTGGCCGGCCTGGCGCTGCTGGTGCCGGCGCTGCTGGTCTCGAAGCGCTATGGTTGGGAAGGTCGGGGCTGGGAAGGGGGCGCCGAGCGCCTGAAGGTGGGCGAGACCTTCAAGCAGGCGCTGCCGGCGCTCTTCGCCCCGGTGCTGATTCTCGGCGGGCTGCGCTCCGGGCTCTTCACCCCCACCGAGGCGGCGGTGGTGGCGGTGGCCTACGGGGTGGTGATCGGGCTCTTCGTGACCCGCGAGATCGGCCTCCGGGACCTCTGGTCGCTGTTTGGCGAGGCGGCAGTGATCTCGGGCGTGGTGATGCTGATCATCGCGCTCGCCGGCATCTTCGCCTGGGCCGGCACCATGCTGGGCACCTTCCGCGACATGGCCCAGTGGATCATCGCGCTGACTGACAACGGGGTGCTGCTGCTGATCCTGATCATGCTGGCGGTGCTGGCCGCCGGCATGCTGCTCGACGCCATCTCCATCTACCTGATCCTGATGCCGATCCTGATCCCGGTGATGCAGCACTTCGAGTGGAACCCGGTGTGGTTCGGCATCCTGCTGGCGATGAACATCGCCATCGGCCAGTTCACCCCCCCGGTGGCGGTGAACCTGATGGTGACCACCGAGGTGGCGAAGATCCGCCTGGAGCAGACCGTGGGCTGGGCGCTGCTCTTCGTGGTAGCCATGGCCGG
The DNA here is from genome assembly GCF_024206005.1 of Halomonas sp. 3H. Taxonomy (NCBI): domain Bacteria; kingdom Pseudomonadati; phylum Pseudomonadota; class Gammaproteobacteria; order Oceanospirillales; family Halomonadaceae; genus Halomonas; species Halomonas sp. 3H. The sequence continues at coordinate 3,089,305 of NZ_CP100360.1, read as the reverse complement.
CGCCCTGGCGCTTGTCGCCATTTTCCCGGAGATCGCCCTGTGGCTGCCGAGGACGCTGGGCTACAACGTCGGGTAGGGCGCATGTCGCGCTTTTCATGCTGCCCGGAGATCGCCCTGTGGCTGCCGAGGACTCTGGCTACAACGTCGGGTAGGGCCCTGGTCGGTCGCGGCGTGAATCAGCGCTTTTCAGGTTCAGATTGCTGCAGGGTCGCCAGGGTGCGCCGGTAGAGCTCGGCGCTCTCGGCATCGAAGAGCACGAAGCGCACCCGTTCGATCCCGGGGCAGTCGGGCAGGGTGGTGAGCACCGTGGCCAGCGCCACCCGTGCCGCCTCCGCCGGCGGGTAGCCGAAGGCGCCGGCGGAGATCGCCGGAAAGGCGACCGAGGTGATACCGTGCGCCTCGGCCAGGATCAGGGCGTTGCGGTAGCAGGCGGCAAGCAGCGCGTCGGCAGGCTCGTCCATCCCGTAGACCGGGCCCAGGCAGTGGATGACGTGGCGGTTGGGCAGGTCGAAGGCCGCCGTGATCACCGTCTCGCCCGGTCGGATCGGGGCCAGCGGACGGCAGGCGCGATCGAGCTCGGGGCCCGCGGCGCGGTGCAGGGCGCCGGCCACGCCGCCGCCCGGACGAAGTTCGGCGTTGGCGGCATTGACCACGGCATCGATGTCGGGCTGGTGGGCGATATCGCCCTGGAGGCACTCGAGGGTGGCGGTCATGGGTCTCCTCCTGGCTGGGGCTGGCACCTCCCAGTCTGGTCGTTCCCCGGGGGGCCGGGCAACCGAAGTGCGACGCCTGGACGCCTCTCGCCCGGTGAGGTGATCGTATATGATAGCGTCCTAAGCTTATTCCCTTTCTGCTTACCTGGAGTCGCCATGATCTTCCCCCCTCGCCTTGCCCCGCTGGTCTTCTCCGTGCTGATGTCGATCTACATGGTGACCCTGATGACCTTCGTGATCACCTGGGTCAATACCGGGCTGGGCGAGGAATTCACGGCACGCTGGTGGCGCGCCTTCTATATCGCCTGGCCGATCGCCTTCGCGCTGATCCTGCTCGGGGCGCCTCGCCTGCAGCGCCTCACGGCGAAGCTCATCCGCAAGCCGGAGAAGTGAGCCGGCCGCCTCGAATCAAGTGTTGCATGATCTGCGCTTTCGCGTGACATTCGTTGCAAATCGATGCAGGAAGTTGCACTTTCTCGTCCCGGTCTGTACCAATAGCCTCCCCCGATGAGAAGACGGTGGCCCTTGCCGGCAAGGCTGGGCCCCGGACAACGAAGAGGAGGCGAGATGAACCAGCGCGTCAATGTCGAGCTCGGCAGCCCCGAAGCGGAGGCCTTCGAGGCTCGACAGTTCAAGGTCTATACCCACCGCCAGCTCGACAAGATCGAGGCGATCCAGAACCTGCCTGACGACCTGCGCTTCGATATGCGGGTCGTCAGCCAGGTGCTGCCGTTCCGGGTCAACGAGTATGTGATCGAGGAGCTGATCGACTGGAACAACATCCCCGCGGATCCGGTCTTCCAGCTCACCTTCCCCCAGCGCGGCATGCTGCGCCCCGAGCACTACGACGAGGTGGCCGAGCTGGTCCGCCGCGGCGCCGATGCGGCCGAGATGAAGCCGGTGATCGAGCGGGTGCGAAGCGAACTCAACCCTCATCCGGCGGGGCAGATGGACCTCAACCTGCCGCTGCTCGACGGTGAGCCGTTGCCGGGCATGCAGCACAAGTACCGCGAGACTGTGCTGTTCTTCCCCAGCCAGGGGCAGGTGTGTCACAGCTACTGCACCTTCTGCTTCCGCTGGGCGCAGTTCGTCGGTGACAAGGACCTGAAGTTCGCCTCCAGCGAGGCGGATTCACTCCACCGCTACCTGGCCGAGCATACCGAGGTGACCGACCTCCTGATGACCGGCGGCGACCCCATGGTGATGAAGGCCAAGCACCTGCGCCAGTACCTGGAGGGGCTGATGGCGCCCGAACTGGACCACGTCCAGGACATCCGCATCGGCACCAAGAGCCTGACCTTCTGGCCCTACCGCTTCGTCACCGACCCGGATGCCGAGGATATCCTCGCGCTCTTCCGAGAGCTGACGGCGGCCGGCAAGCATGTCGCCTTCATGGCGCACTTCAACCACTGGAAGGAGATGGACACCCCCATCTGCCGCGAGGCGATCCGTCGCATTCGCGCCACCGGTGCCGAGATCCGCACCCAGGCGCCGCTGCTCAAGCACATCAACGACGATGCCGGCCAGTGGGCGCGCATGTGGACCACCCAGGTGCGCCTGGGCATGATCCCGTATTACATGTTCGTGGAGCGCGACACCGGCGCCCGCCACTACTTCGAGGTGCCCCTGGTGCGCGCCTGGGAGATCTACCGCGAGGCGATGAAGCAGGTGCCGGGGCTGGCGCGCACCGCCCGTGGGCCGTCGATGTCCGCCGATCCCGGCAAGGTGGAGATCCAGGGGGTCACCGAGATCAAGGGCGAGAAGGTCTTTGTGCTGCGTTTCATCCAGGGGCGCGACAGCGACTGGGTGCAGCGCCCCTTCTTCGCCAGGTACGACGAGGCCGCTACCTGGCTCAACCATCTGGAACCGGCGCTGGGGGAGAGCGAGTTCTTCTTCGAGGCCGAGTTCGCGGCCATGAAGGACGAGAAGCAGGCGCTGATCATGAAGGCCTCCTGAGCCACCCTCGGCTCCACGGCCCCCCGTGTCACTCCTCGAGAACCGCGCCACGGCGCGGTTTTCTTGTTGCTACGCAGCAATAAGTTAACGTTTCATAAACGCGGGCAGGCGCTAGACTCTCGACATGGACACCGGAAATTTGCCTGACCTGAGCGATGTCATGGTCAGGTATTTTCTCTGGCGTAATTTTTTCCGCTAAAGTAGGAGAGAGTGGTAGATTCGCAGGCCCCGGGCCGCGAACTGCCCGGTAACGAATGCCTACAACGTCAAGAGGTATGTTCATGAAACGCCATGCATTCTCGGCTGCTGCCTTCTCCGGTGCGCTTCTGGGTGCCGCCATGTTCTCCGCCCCGGCCGTGGCGCAGGAACGCTTCATCACCATCGGCACCGGCGGCCAGACCGGTGTGTACTATGTGGTCGGCCAGTCGGTCTGCCGCATGGTCAACCGCGGCAGCGACGAGCACAACATCCGCTGCAACGCCCCCTCCACCGGCGGCTCCGTGGCCAACGTCAACGGCATGAAGAGCGGCGAGCTGGACATGGGCGTGGTGCAGTCCGACGTCCAGTACCGCGCCTACCACGGCGAAGACAACTTCGCCGAGGACGGTGCCTGGGAGGACATGCGCGCCGTCTTCACCATGCACGGCGAGCCGCTGACCGTGGTCGCCCGTGCCGACTCCGGCATCGAGCACATCAGCGACTTCCCGGGCAAGCGCGTCAATATCGGCAACCCGGGCTCCGGCCAGCGCAACACCATGAACGTCGTGATGGACGCCATGGGCTGGGATACCGACACCTTCTCGCTGGCCTCCCAGCTGGATGCCGCCGAGCAGGCTGCGGCCCTGTCCGACAACAACATCGATGCCATGGTCTACGTGGTGGGCCACCCCAACGGCTCCATTCAGGAGGCCACCACCACCATCGATGCCCGCCTGGTGCCGGTGACCGGCCCCGAGATCGACGAGATCATCGAGGCCAATCCCTTCTACACCCGCTCGGTGATTCCCGGCGGCCTCTACCGCGGCAACGACGAGGACGTCGAGACCTTCGGCGTAGCGGCCACCTTCGTCACCTCCACGGAGCTGGACGAGGAGATCGTCTACGAGACCGTCAAGGCGGTGTTCGAGAACTTCGACCGCTTCAAGCGCCTGCACCCGGCCTTCGAGAATCTCAATGAAGAGGACATGATCTCCGACGGCCTGACCGCACCGCTGCATGACGGCGCGGCCCGCTACTACCGGGAGCGTGGCTGGATCGAGTGATCCCGGCAGTGTCAGCCAATCACCCGTGGTGATCGATGCGCGGACCCCCTCGGGGCGTCCGCGCATCTCGTTGGTGAGTCGGCTTACTGCCGTCGCCGCGGGAAGGGAATGAACATAAGTCAAAGACAGTGGGCAGGGCCAGCACATGACTGACGAGAACACTAAACCCCGCGCGTCGGACGTCGACCTGGAGGATATGGTCGCCTCCAGCGACTCCGGGGCGCGCAAGCCGCTGGGAGCGCCCGGCAAGCTGCTGGTAGGGATCGCGGCCGCCTGGTCGCTCTTCCAGCTGTGGATCGCCTCGCCGCTCCCCTTCCTGTTCCGCTTCGGGGTCTTCAATGCCACCGAGGCGCGCTCGATCCACCTGGCGTTTGCCCTCTTCCTGGCCTTCATGGCCTATCCGGCGCTCAAGCGCTCGCCCCGCGACCGCATCCCGATCCAGGACTGGGTCTTCGCGGCGGTGGCGGCCTTCTGCGGCGCCTACATGTTCCTCTTCTACGACCAGCTCTCGACCCGGCCGGGGGCGCCGATCACCCAGGACGTGATCGTCGGCATCGTCGGTATCGTGATGCTGCTGGAGGCGACCCGGCGGGCCCTTGGGCCGCCGCTGATGATCGTCGCCTCGGTGTTCATCCTCTATTCCCTGTTCGGCCCCTACATGCCGGGCATCCTGGCCCACCGTGGGGTCAGCTTCAACGGCCTGGTCAACCACCAGTGGCTGACCACCCAGGGGGTGTTCGGCATCGCCCTGGGGGTCTCGACCAGCTTCGTGTTCCTGTTCGTGCTCTTCGGCGCGCTGCTCGACAAGGCCGGGGCCGGCAACTACTTCATCAAGGTGGCCTTCTCGCTGCTGGGCCACTACCGGGGCGGCCCGGCCAAGGCGGCGGTGGTCGCCTCGGGCATGACCGGTCTGATCTCCGGCTCCTCCATCGCCAACACCGTGACCACCGGCACCTTCACCATCCCGATGATGAAACGCGTCGGCTTCTCGTCGGAGAAGGCCGGTGCCGTGGAGGTCTCCTCCTCGGTGAACGGGCAGATCATGCCGCCGGTCATGGGGGCCGCGGCCTTCCTGATGGTGGAGTACGTCGGCATCCCCTACGTGGAGGTGATCAAGCACGCCTTCCTGCCGGCCTTGATCTCCTATATCGCGCTGATCTACATCGTCCACCTCGAGGCACTCAAGGCCAACATGCAGGGGCTGCCGTCGAGCAACCCGGCGCGTCCCTTCCTCAACAAGGTGATCGGCTTCCTGACCGGACTGATCCTGCTGATGGCACTGTCGTTCGGGGTCTACTACGGCCTCGGCTGGCTGAAGCCGGTGCTGGGGGATGCCACCCCCTGGGTGGTGGCCGTGGCCCTGGCGGTGATCTACGTGGCGCTGCTCAAGGTCGGGGCCAAGTACCCGGAACTGGAACTCGACGACCCCACCTCCCAGGTGGTCACGCTGCCCCAGACCCGGCCCACGGTGATGGTCGGCCTGCACTACATCCTGCCGGTGATCGTGCTGGTGTGGTGCCTGATGGTGGAGCGGCTCTCGCCCGGCCTGTCGGCCTTCTGGGCGACGGTGTTCATGATCTTCATCATGATCACCCAGCGTCCGATCATCGCCCTGTTCCGTGGCCGCAGCCGAATGGCCGCCGACATCAAGGAGGGCTTCAAGGACCTGTGGGACGGGCTGGTAGCGGGTGCGCGCAACATGATCGGCATCGGCATCGCCACCGCGGCGGCGGGCATCATCGTTGGCGCGGTCTCCCAGACCGGCGTCGGCCTGGTGCTGGCCGACGTGGTGGAGATCCTCTCCATGGGCAACCTGATGCTGATCCTGCTGCTCACCGCGGTGCTCAGCCTGATCCTCGGGATGGGCCTGCCCACCACCGCCAACTACATCGTGGTCTCGGCGCTGCTGGCGCCGGTGATCGTGATGCTTGGCCAGCAGAACGGCCTGATCGTGCCGCTGATCGCGGTGCATCTGTTCGTCTTCTATTTCGGCATCATGGCCGACGTGACGCCGCCGGTGGGCCTGGCCTCCTTCGCGGCGGCGGCGGTCTCGGGGGGCGACCCGCTGCGCACCGGTTTCCAGGCTTTCTACTACAGCCTGCGCACCGCGGCGCTGCCGTTCCTGTTCATCTTCAACACCGACCTGCTGCTGATCGACGTGACCTTCCTGCAGGGGATCGTGATCTTCATCATCTCGACCATCGCCATGCTGATCTTCGCGGCGGGCACACAGGGCTTCATGATCACCCGCAATCGCTGGTATGAGTCGATCCTGCTGCTGCTGGTGGCCTTCACGCTGTTCCGGCCGGGCTTCTGGATGGACCAGATCCACGACCCCTACCAGTCGGTGCCGCCCAGCGAGTTCGTGCAGGCACTGGGCGAGGTCGACGAGGGCAGCAACCTGCGGGTGCAGATCGCCGGCGAGGACGACTTCGGCGACCCCATGACCACCTACATCCTGGTGCCGGTGCCGCGCGGCGAGGATGGCGAGGAGCGCATGGAGCGGCTCGGCATGGAGCTGTGGGTCGACGGCGACCAGACCCTGGTGGACTTCGTCGAGTTCGGCGGCATGGCCCAGGACCTGGGCTTCGACTTCGACCAGGAGATCGTCGAGGTGATGGCGCCGGTGGATCGCTGGGCCAAGGAGTGGATGTGGATTCCGGGCTTCCTGGTGTTCGGCCTGGTGGTGATGCTGCAGCGTCGCCGTCGTGAACCCGGTGCCGGCCAGGCCGCCACCGCTTGAAGGAGACGATGACATGTACAGCAAGATCATGCTGCCGGTGGACCTCAACGAGGAGAGTTCCTGGAAGAAGGCCCTGCCCACGGCGGTGACCCTGTGCCGGACCTTCGGTGCCTCGCTGCACGTGGTGACGGTACTGCCCGACTACCGCATGCCGCTGGTGGGTTCCTACTTCCCCAAGGACTTCGCCAGGAAGGCCCACGAGGCGATCACCGAGGCCCAGCACACGTTCATCCGTGAGCATGTGCCCGAGGATATCCAGACCCAGACGGTGATCGTCGACGGCTCGCCCTGGGAGGCGATCATCAAGGCGGCCAAGAAGCTCGAGGTCGACCTGATCATCATGGCCTCCCACAACAAGCGCAAGTTCGCCGACTACGTGCTCGGCCCCAACGCCGAGCACGTGGTGCACCACTCCAAGGTGTCGGTGATGATCGTGCGCTGAATCCGTCACTCACCCGCTGCGCGACGCCCGCCCCGGCCCCTGCCGAGGCGGGCGTCCTGCGTTCAGGGCCCCCACCCGTGGCCAGGTCACGTTGGATCGGCGTGACATCCTTTCGTCTCGAGGGGCCTGCAGGATTGACACGGGTCAACTACATTAAGTGTGAGTTAAAGGATGACGGCGGCATTAAGGCCCTGCGCCGGTGTCGCCACAGGAAGGCCCGATTCGCGCGGATACGCTCGGCTCGGGCCGTTATGGCAGAAACAGGGGTGACACCATGAATGCGGCAACAACAAGAGCGCACGACAAGGCTGCAGCGCCCGGGGTCAGGATCACCATCAACCCGGTGGGCATGGACAGGCCGCGGGCATGGCTGGCGGCGGGCTTCGAGGACTTCCGGCAGGCCACGGCGGTCAGCCTGGCCTACGGGATGTTCTGGGTCGGCCTGAGCCTTGCCATCACGGCGGGGGCGGTTACCCTGGGCCTCTGGCACTGGCTGCTGCCCATGGTGGCAGGCTTCATGTTCATCGGGCCGCTGGTGGCGGTGGGCTCCTACGGCGTCAGCCGGGCCCTCGAGGCCAACCGGGCACCTAATCTGGGCGACGCCTTCGGCGCCTGGCGGCCCCATGCCGGGCAGCTGGCCATGATGGGCGTCATGATGATGATCTTCTTCCTCGCCTGGATCCGGCTGGCGACCCTGCTGTTTGCGCTCTTCTTCGGTTTCGAGGTGCCGAGCCCCGCGACCCTCTACTCGGCGCTGCTGACCACCCCGGAGGGGCTGGGCATGATCGCCGTGGGCACGGTGCTGGGCGGCATCCTGGCCTTCGGGGCCTTCGCCATCAGCGTCGTGGCGATTCCCACCCTGATGGACCAGGACCTCACCTTCATGGAGGGGATCGAGGCCAGCGTGCGTTCCGTGGCCCGCAACTTCCGTCCCATGCTGCTGTGGGCGGCCATCCTCACCGGCTGCGTGCTGGTCGGCGTGATGACCTTCTATATCGGCCTGGCGCTGATCCTGCCGGTGCTGGGGCACGCCAGCTGGCACGCCTACGAGGATCTGGTGCGCATCAAGCCGGTCGAGGAGGGCGAGCAGCTGCACGGCTGAGGCACCGGGTGCGGGTAGTCGCACTCGCCTCGATCAACCACTATGCTGGGGGGACGTTCATCGTCCCCCTTTCTCGTGGCCGACCGCCGCGCTCGCCGCCACCCTTCGAACCGGCACCCTTAGAACCAACACCGCGGGGCCTCCATGCCAAGTCTGCGTCATCTCCTCTGGCCGCTGCTCGCCGCGCTTCCCCTGGGGTCGCTGACCGCCCAGCCGCTTCCCTCCTCGGGCGGACACCCCATCGACTACGCCCTCGATGAGTGCATGGAGCAGGCCGAGTGGCAGCCGTCGGCGATGCACGAGTGTGCCACCGCCGCCGAGTCCCGCTGGCAGGAAGAGGTGGCACAGCTCACGGCCAGGCTCGACCGGGTGCTCGGCCGTGAGGCGCGAGAGGCGCTGGAGACCTCCGACGCCGCCTGGCAGCGCGCCCTCGATGCCGACCTGGCACTGATCGATGCGTACCACGCCCAGCTGGTCGATGCCGAGCTCGGCGACCCGGCACTGTTGCCGCTCTCTCGCCAGCTCCATCGCAACGCCGTGCTGGAGGAGCGCGCGCTTCGCCTGCGGCGCTTCCTGGACGGCCTGGAGGTCCTGGAAGTTCCCGACGAGGTGCCGTCGACTCCCTGACACCGAAAGCCGTCGCCGCCTTCGTCGAAGTGAACTTGACTCATGAACCCTGTAACCTTGGCGCCAGTGCCCCTTCGACAGGACCGCCCCATGCGCCCACGCGCCTCCTGCCTGCTGCTTGCCCTCGCCCTGCTGACCTGGCTGCCAACCGCGCTGGCGGAGGCCTTGCCGTCGCCGTCGGGGGAGGTGCTGCTGACCATCAGCGGGGATATCGCCCGCCCCAACGTCGGCGAACGCGCGCTGTTCGACCGCGAGATGCTGATGGGCATCGCGCCCACGGTGATCGAGACCCGCACCCCCTGGCACGCCGACCGGGGCCGCTACCGGGGACCGCTGCTCCGCGAGGTGCTGGCGGCGGTCGGTGCCGGCAGCGACCGTATCCGCGTTCGGGCGCTCAATGACTACGAGGCCGAGATCCCCGTGGCCGACCTGCAGGACTACGACGTCATCCTGGCGATGAGCCGCAACGGCTCGCCGATGCAGATCCGCGAGTTCGGTCCGCTGTTCGTTCTCTATCCCTTCGACGACCATCCGGAGCTGCATACCGAGGCGGTGCGCTTCCGGTCGGTGTGGCAGGTCGTCCAGATCCACGTCCCCTGACGTTCCCGGGCCACGGAGGCTCCCCATGCTACGCCTTCCCCTGCGTCTCAAGCTCGGTGCGGTCAGTGCCCTGCTGCTGCTGGCCGCGGCCCTGGTGGTGGTGGGGCTGGTCTCCTGGCGACAGGACAGCCTGGCCCAGAGCGTTGGCGGGGACGCCACCTGGCACGCCTACAAGCTCGACCGCGACAACGTGCAGATGCGCAACTACCTGGCGCAGCCGGATGTCGACCTGGCCGGCCTGTCGCTGCGCTTCGAGCTCTTCTACAGCCGCCTCAATCTGCTGAGGGACGGGGATATCAACGAGCTGATCGCCTCCATCCCCGCCGCGCGGGAGCTGATGGACGAGATCGAGCGGCGCATCGAGGCCCTGGATCGCGAGATCGACGGCCTCGACGGCCTCGAGGCCACCAGTCGCCAGGCCCTGGACCGCCAGCTCGAGACCCTGGGCAACCGCACCGAGCGGCTGATCATCGCCATCAACGGCCACCTGGCCGAAAGCGCCACCCGGGAGCGCGAGCGCCTGCAGCGGCTCTATGCCCTGCTGCTGTTGCTGATCCTGGCGATGAGCTTCGCGGCCATGCTGGTGGCCATCATGCTGTTCCGGGAGGCGCGGGACAACGCGGCGGCCCGGCGCAATCTGGAGACGCTCAGTCGCGAGCTGGAGGTCACCGCCAGGCAGGCCGAGTCGGCCAGCCAGGCGAAGTCGGAGTTCCTGGCCACGGTCAGCCACGAGATCCGCACGCCGCTCAATGGCGTGATCGGCATGAGCGACCTGCTGCTCGCCCACCGCCTGGAAGCACAGGCGCGTCAGTATGCCGTCACCATCCATGACAGCGCGGGCCTGCTGCTCGAGCTGATCAACGACCTGCTGGACTTCTCCAAGATCGAGGCCGGGCGGCTGGAGCTCGAGAGTCGCCCGGTCGCATTGGCCGAGGTGGTCGAGGGCACGGTGGCGATGGTCGCTCCACGCGCCGACGCCCGCGGCTTGCGCCTGATCACCCGGGTGGACCCGGCGCTGCCCACCCGGGTGGTGGGCGACCCCGGGCGGCTGCGCCAGGTGCTGCTCAACCTGGTCTCCAACGCCATCAAGTTCACCGAGCGCGGTGAGGTGCGCATCGAGGTGGTGCCCCAGGGGCGCGACACCCTGCGCATCGAGGTGATCGACACCGGCTGCGGCATCGAGCCGGAGCAGCAGGCCCGCGTCTTCGAGCCGTTCCGCCAGGGGGATGCCTCCATCGCGCGACGATACGGCGGCACCGGCCTGGGCCTGGCGATCTGCCGACGCCTGGTGGAGGCCATGGGCGGCCGCATCGACGTGGCCAGCGAGCCGGGGGTCGGCAGCCGGTTCTGGTTCACCCTGCCGCTGCTGCCGGCGCCGGGGCAGGACCTGCCGAGTGCCGCGGGAGGGGCTCCGGCGCGGCAGGTACGTCTCGACCAGGCGCGCCTGCTGGTGGTGGAGGACAACCGGGTCAACCAGCAGGTGGCCCGGGCCATGCTGGAGCGGCTCGGCTGCCGGGTGACCATCGCCGGGTCGGGAGGCGAGGGGCTGCGCCTGGCCGCCGCCGAGCGTTTCGACCTGATCTTCATGGATGTCCAGATGCCCGACATGGATGGCCTGGAGGTGACGCGTCGGCTGCGGGCTCGGGGCGGCTGGCTGGCCGAGGTGCCGGTCGTGGCGATGACGGCCGGGGGGCCCGGCGGGGAGCAGGCGCGCTGCCTGGCCGCGGGGATGAACGGCTACCAGACCAAGCCGCTGCGCCAGGAGGCCCTGCTCGAGGTGTTGCGCCGCCACTTGCCCGACGGCGCGCCGGGCTCCGGGTCGGCCGCCGGGGCGCCGCCCCGGGTGGAGGCCGGGGCCCTGCTCGACACCGCTGCCCTGGCCGCGCTGCGGGAGAGCCTGGGCGACGCGGGGCTGACGGCGCTGGTGGCGCTCTACCGCCGCCAGGTCGACGAGCGCCTCGACCAGCTCGAGCAGGCCGCCGCGGGCGCGGCCTCGGCCGAACGTGTCGGCCACCTGGCCCACCAGTTGAAGGGGGAGTCCTCCAGCCTGGGGGCGGTGAAGGCGGCCGGGCTGGCCTCGCGGCTGGAGCGCCTGGCCTCGGAGGGCCGCCTGGCCGAGGTGCCGGCGGTGCTGGGGGAGCTGCGAGGCTGCCTGGCGGCCACCCTGCCGGCCCTCGAGGCGTGGCGGATGGCGCCGACATCGGGATGAGGCACCGGGCGGGCCGGCGTTGTGACGCCCCGGCAGGCTGCTAGACTGGCTGGAGCCTCCCTGCCTTTCCCCGTCGGAGTCCACCATGCTCGATGCTCCTCTCCCCAGGGCCCCGGTGGTCGCGCCGTCCGGCTCTGCCCCACCCCTGCTCACGGCGGTGAGCCGGCAGGGGGATCCCCGCCTGGCAGCCACCGAACTGGCCGATGCGTTGCGCCACGAGTCCCTCGGCTTCGTGCTGTTCTTCTGCAGCGCCGAGTACCCCCTGGCGGCGCTCTCGGCGGCTCTTGACGAGGCCTTTGACGGCGTGCCGGTGGCCGGCTGTACCACCGCGGGCGAGATCTCGCCGCAAGGCTACGAGCGCGGCTGCATCGTGGCCATCGGCCTCGATCGCCGCGACTTTGCGGTCTCCTGCGCCCTGGTGGAGGACCTGGAGGGGTTCGACCTGCTGCGCGCCCAGGGGCTGGTCGAGGGGCTGCTCGAGGAGTGCCGCCGTCGCGCGGTGGCCCCGCTGGGGGAGCACAGTTTCGCCCTGACCCTGCTCGACGGCCTCTCCAGCTGCGAGGAGCAGGTCCTGGCCACCCTGGATGCGGCCCTGGGGCGGATTCCCAGCTTCGGCGGCTCCGCCGGTGACGACAACCGCCTGGCCCATACCCACGTCCATGCCGGCCGCCGGTTCCACGACCAGGCCGCCGTGGTGGTGATGATCAACACCCGCCTGCCCTTCGAGGTCTTCACTACCCACCACCTGCGCCCGCGGACCGAGAAGCTGGTGGTCACTCGCGCCGACCGCGAGCGGCGCCGGGTACTGGAGCTCAATGCCGTGCCCGCCGCGGAGGAGTACGCCCGCCTGGTGGGATTGCCGGTGGCGGCCCTGGAGGCCGCCGTCTTCGCCCGCCACCCCCTGGCCGTGCGCATCGGCGAGCAGCACTTCGTGCGTTCCATCCAGCGGGTCAACGATGACGGCAGCCTCGACTTCTACTGTGCGGTGGAGAACGGCATCGTGCTGACCGCCATGGAGCCGGCGCCGCTGCTCGACGACCTGGCGGGGGTGCTCGGCGGGCTGACGCAGCGCCTCGGCGAGCCGTCGCTGGTCATTGGCTGCGACTGCTTCCTGCGCCGCCTGGAGCTGGAGAGCCTGGCGCGGGTCGAGGAGGCCTCGCGGCTGCTCTCCCGCGCCAGGGTCGTCGGCTTCAACACCTACGGGGAACAGCACCATGGCATGCACATCAACCAGACCTTCACCGGCGTTGCCATTGGACCTCGCCCGGCCCCCTGAGCTTCCCGCCGACGCCAGCGAGCAGGAGCGTGCCCTGGCCGAGGAGAACGCCAGGCTGAGGCGGATCTGCGCGGCGCTCATGGAGCGCGTCGAGTCGGGCGGCATGGCCGGGGGGGCGCCGTACGGGGCCTTCGAGCACTCGGTGCTGCTCGCCGAACAGGTGCGCGAGCGCACCGAGACCCTGCAGCGCACCCTCGAGGCGCTGCGCCGGGCCAAGGCCGAGGCGGAGGCCGCCAACCACTCCAAGACCCGCTTCCTGGCGGCGGTGAGCCACGACCTGCTGCAGCCACTGAACGCCGCCCGACTCTTCGCCAGCGCCCTGGACACGCATCCCCTGCCCGAGGCCTCGCAGCGGCTGGTGGGCAACATCGGCCGCTCGCTCAAGGACGTGGAGAGTCTGCTGGGTACCCTGGTGGACATCTCGCGCCTGGATGCCGGGGTCCTCGAACCGGATATCGCGCCCTTCCCGGTGGCGACCCTGCTCGATACCCTGGCGGAGGAGTACCGCCAGATGGCCGCCGCTCGGGGGCTCGAGCTGCGCTACGTGCCCAGCGGAGCGGTGGTCGAGTCGGACCTGGCGCTGCTCGCCCGGGTGGTACGCAACTTCCTCACCAATGCGATCCGCTACACCGAGTCGGGGCGGGTGCTGCTGGGCTGCCGGCGTCACCCCGAGGGGCTGGAGATCCTGGTGGGGGATACCGGGCCGGGGATTCCCGAGGCGCAGCGCGAGGAGATCTTCCTCGAGTTCCGACGCGCCGGCGCGAGGCGTGACTCGCCGGACCGCGGCCTGGGGCTGGGGCTCGCCATCGTCGATCGCATCGCCGGCATGCTGGGCCACCCGGTTCGCCTGGCCTCGCGGCCGGGACACGGCTCACTGTTCTCCCTGCGGGTGCCCTACGGTCGGCTGGCCACCTCCCGGCCGGCCGCCACGGTGAACCGGTCCGTGGAGGATCGCGTGCTGGCGGGGCGGCGGGTCTGGGTGATCGACGACGACCCGGGGATCTGCGAGGGGATGGTGGCGCTGCTGGAGGGGTGGGGCTGCCGGGCCCATGCCGCCGCCACGCCGGCGCGCCTGGCGGGGGAGGGGCCTCCCGATGTCCTGCTGGTGGACTACCACCTCCAGGCCGGCCTCGATGGCCTGGAGGTGGCGGCGCGCCTGCGCGAGGAGTGGCCGGACCTGCCGGTGGTGGTGATCACCGCCAACCATGATGCCGTGCTGACCAGCCGCGCCCGCGCGCTGGGCTATGGCTGCCTGCTCAAGCCGCTCAAGCCGCTGAGGCTGCGCATGATGCTCACCACCCTGCTGGGGCCGGCATTGGTCCCGCCCGGGGATCAGCGCTGACGGCGGACGACGTCCCGCTCGCCCAGTTCCACCTCGCCGGCGACGAGGATCGCCTGGACCCGGCTGCCGACGCCCAGCCGTCGCAGGATCGCCGAGACATGGGTCTTCACCGTGGTCTCGGCGATGCCCAGCTCCCGGGCGATGGCCTTGTTGGAGTCGCCGCGGGCCAGGCGGGCGAGCACCTCGAGCTGCTTGTCGGTGAGACGCGAGAGCCCGGGCGGCGGTGGCGGGGGCGCCGCCGGGGGCTCGGCGGGCGGTCGGCGCATGATGTCCGGCGGCAGGTAGACCTGACCCGACAGGATGTGCCGGAGGGCCGAGATCAGCGCCTGGCGCGGCGTCGACTTGGGAATGTAGCCCACGGCACCGAGGTCGAGAGCATCGAGCACCGTGCGCCGCTCCTGGTCGGCGGAGATCACGGCCACCGGCAGCTCGGGAAGCGCCTGGCGCAGGGCCCGCAGGCCCGAGAGCCCCTCGGCATCGGGGAGGTTGAGGTCGAGCAGCAGCAGGTCGAGCTCACCGCATGCCCGGGCCTGGACCAGGGCGCCGGCGAGGCTCTCCGCCTCCAGCAGCCGGCTGCCGGGCAGGCCGGCCTCGATGACCGACGCGATGGCGTCGCGAAACAGCGGATGGTCGTCGGCGACCATCAGGGTATGCATGGGCGTTTCCTCGGTGTCGTCGACCGCCTCCTACCGATGGAGGAGGGGATCTCATGCCTCCGGAGTATGTCGCAGAAGCGCGGAGTGACCAAGACTGTGACGTGACCCGACATAACCACAACACCCTGGAGTCACGCCATGATCTATGCCAACCCCGGCCAGTCCGGTTCCGTCATCACCTTCGACGAGCGCTACGGCAACTACATCGGTGGCGAGTTCGTCCCGCCGGTGAAGGGCCAGTACTTCGACAACGTCAGCCCGGTCAATGGCGAGGTGTTCTGCCAGATCCCGCGCTCCACCGCCGAGGACATCGACAAGGCGCTGGATGCCGCCCACGCCGCTGCGCCGGCCTGGGGCAAGACCTCCGCCGCCGAGCGCAGCAACCTCCTGCTGAAGATCGCCGACCGCATGGAGCAGAACCTCGAGATGCTGGCCGTGGCCGAGACCTGGGACAACGGCAAGGCGGTGCGCGAGACGCTGAACGCCGACCTGCCCCTGGCCGTCGACCACTTCCGCTACTTCGCCGGCTGCATCCGCGCCCAGGAGGGCACCGCCGCCGATATCGACGCCAACACCGTGGCCTACCACTTCCATGAGCCGCTGGGCGTGGTGGGTCAGATCATCCCCTGGAACTTCCCGCTGCTGATGGCCGTGTGGAAGCTGGCCCCGGCGCTGGCCGCCGGCAACTGCGTGGTGCTCAAGCCCGCCGAGCAGACCCCCGCCTCGATCCTCGAGCTGATGAAGCTGGTCGGCGATCTGCTGCCGCCGGGCGTGATCAACATCGTCAACGGCTACGGCGCCGAGGCGGGCCAGGCGCTGGCCACCAGCAAGCGCATCGCCAAGATCGCCTTCACCGGCTCCACCCCGGTGGGCGCGCACATCCTCAAGTGCGCCGCCGACAACATCATCCCCTCCACCGTGGAGCTGGGCGGCAAGTCGCCCAACATCTACTTCGCCGACATCATGAACGCCGAGCCGGAGTTCATCGACAAGGCAGCGGAGGGCCTGGTGCTGGCCTTCTTCAACCAGGGCGAGGTATGCACCTGTCCCTCCCGGGCGCTGATCCAGGAGTCGATGTACGATGCCTTCATGGCCAGGGTCATGGAGAAGGTGGGCAAGATCACCCGCGGCAACCCTCTGGACACCGATGTCCAGGTGGGCGCCCAGGCTTCCCAGGAGCAGTTCGACAAGATCATGTCCTACATGGACATCGCCCGCGAGGAGGGCGCCGAGTTCCTCACCGGCGGCGACAAGGAGAGCCTGGATCCGAGCATCAACAACGGCTTCTATATCCAGCCGACCCTGCTCAAGGGCAACAACAAGATGCGGGTCTTCCAGGAGGAGATCTTCGGCCCGGTGGTGGCGGTGACCACCTTCAAGGATGAGGCGGAGGCGCTCGCCATCGCCAACGACACCGAGTTCGGCCTGGGCGCGGGCGTCTGGAGCCGCGACATGAACGTCGCCTTCCGCATGGGCCGCGGCATCCAGGCCGGCAGGGTGTGGACCAACTGCTACCACCAGTACCCGGCCCACGCCGCCTTCGGCGGCTACAAGAAGTCCGGCGTCGGCCGCGAGACGCACAAGGTGGCCCTGGAGCACTACCAGCAGACCAAGAACCTGCTGGTGAGCTACGACACCAACCCGCTGGGCTTCTTTTAAGGAGAGCCGTTTCCTCTGGTACTGACTGACGGGGGCGCGACGCGAGTCGCGCCCCCGTCGCATTGCGCACCCGGCAGGCGATTGCGGCATCATGGTGGCTTCGGCCACCCGCGGAGCCCCCCATGACCGACGGCGACCCCTTCGACCTTCACCAGCAGCGCCTGCAGCACGTGGCCGAGCAGCTGCGCGTCAGCGGGGCGCGGCGCGTGCTCGACCTGGGGTGCGGCACCGGCACCCTGCTGCAGTACCTGCTGCAGGCGCCGCAGTTCGAGACGCTGGTGGGGCTCGAGCAGTCCGGCGAGCTGCTGGCCCAGGCCCAGCTGCGGCTGGGCGGCCGGCCCGAGGCGCAGTCCGGGCGGTTGACGCTGGTGTGCGGTTCCTACGCCGACCCCCAGCCGCGCCTGGCGGGGTTCGATGCCGCCGCCATGGTGGAGACCCTCGAGCATGTGCCGCCGGCCAGCCTCTCCCGGGTCGAGCGGGCCGTGTTCGGCCAGCTGCGCCCGGTCCTGCTGCTGCTGACCACGCCCAACCACGACTACAACCCGCTCTACGGGCTGGCGCCGGGCGAGTTCCGCGACCCCGACCACAAGTTCGAGTGGACCCGCGCCCGCTTCCGGGACTGGGCCCAGGGGGTGGCGCGCCGCAATGGCTATCGGGTGCAATGCTCCGGCATCGGCGAATGGCATCCCGAACTCGGCCAGCCGAGCCAGCTGGCCCGCTTCTCCCTGCCCGGGGGCGAGGCCTGAGCGTTCCGGCCTCCTCCCGGCCGCCGACGCGCTACGGGGTTTCCTCGAGCCCCAGCACCTGCGCCTCGCGTCGCCGTCGTCGGCGCAGGTCCCAGGCCACGGCGCTGGCCAGCAGCACGAAGCCGGACAGCTCCACCAGGGCGCGGTAGTCGACGAAGAGGGCATGGAGCACCAGGCCGCCGCCCGCCGCACCGAGCAGCGTCGGAAGCGACGCCCGGTGGCGGCGGATGCCCGCGGCCAGCGCCGCCAGGGTGAGCAGCACGAACAGGGCGATGGTGCCGGCCCAGAGCCCCTCGTCCAGGGCGAGGCCCAGGCCCAGCAGCGGCAGCAGGGCGACCAGCGCCAGGGTGCCGTAGCAGCTCAGCAGCGCCAGTCCGAGGGCGGCGAGGCCCGCGAGCCCGCGACGCTGGACCCGGCGCCAGGCACGGCGGGGGTCGAGGCGGTGTCGCCAGCGCCGGGCCCGGGAGGGCGCCGTCTCGCCGCGGCGCATGCCCACCTCGATGGCGTGGGCGCCGAAGCTGGCCGCCACCTCGCGGGTCTGGTCACTGGGGCTCAGGGCGAAGTAGTCGTGCTCGCCCACCACCCGGATCTCCTCGAAGCCCGCCTCCGCGAAGAGGGCCAGCAGCTCCTCCTTGACCGTGGCGCCCACCACGCACTCCACCCACAGCCGCGGGTCCTCGTGGCAGTCCACCGACACCGGACGATGGATCACCACGTCGGCGAGCTGCAGGCGCCCGCCCGGCCTGAGTACCCGGAACATCTCCGCCACGGCGCGGCGCTTGTCCGGCACCAGGTTGAGGGCGCCGTTGCTGGTGATGCTGTCGACGCTGGCCTCGGGCAGCGGCAGCTGTTCGGCGGAGCCCTGCACGACGTCGAGGGCGTCGACGCCGGCCCGGCGCGCCGCCGTGGCCAGCCGGCGGGTCATGCCGGCGGTGAGGTCCAGGGCGATCACCCGGCCCTCGGGGCCGACCCGCCGGCGGGCGATCAGGGCGTCGTTACCGGCGCCGGCGCCGATGTCGAGCACCCGGTCACCGGGCCGGACGGCGTCGGCGCGAAACGGGTAGCCGACGCCGGCGAAGCGGGCCAGTGTCTCCGCGGGCAGGGCGTCGGTCTGTTCCGGCGGGTAGCCCAGGCGTCGGCAGGCCTTGGCGCCGACCGGGAAGTGGAAGGGAACGTCGGGGGTCGCGGCCACGGTGCTGTACATCTGCTGGACCGCGGCAAGGATCTGGGGCCGGGAATAGCCGAGAATCGCCACCATGAGGGTCTCTCCTCACGGGTCAGGGCAGGGCATCCGTCTCGTCGCTGTCGAACTGGTCGAGCAGGTGGCGGATTCGTCGGTGCAGCCGTGGCGGGGCCTTCACCGTGCCGGATGCTTCCACCATGGCCCGTAGTCGTCGTTCGAATTCGGCACGTGAGAAGCAGTCGCGGCACCTGGCCAGGTGTCGCTCGATATCCTCGGCCTGCTGTGCGCCGAGCTCCCGGTCGAGATAGTCGAAGAGCCGCTCGATGACCTCCTCGCAGCCCAGTTCCCTGGTGCTCATGGTGACTGACCTCCCTCTCCCTGGTGGCCGGAGGCGACGCCGGCGTCTCTGGCCTGCCGCCACAGCGACTTCTGCAGCAGGCCCCGGGCACGGCTGAGGCGAGATCTCACGGTGCCCAGCGGAATCCCCAGCAGGCGGGATACCTCCTCATACGTATAGCCCTGCACCTCCACCAGCACAATCACCAGGCGGAAGGGGTCTGGCAGGGCATCCAGCGCCGCCTGCAGCTCCTCCTGCAGGACGCTGTTGAAGAACTGCTCCTCCAGGCTGCCCCACCACAGCAGGAAGGGCTGATGCAGCTGCTGGAAGAGGGTGAACTGCTCCGCCGCCAGCTCCTCGGTGTCCGGCCCCTCGGAACTCTCCTGGGGATGACTGCGGCGCCGCCGCCACTCGCTGATAAAGGCGTTGGTGAGGATATGGAACAGCCAGGCCTCGAAGCGCTGCGGGTCGCGCAGGGTGTCGAGGCGCCGCCACGCCTGGCCCACCGCCTCGGCGACGATGTCCTCGGCGTCATCGGGGTGGCGGGTCAGCCGCAGGGCCGTGCCGTAGAGCCGATCCATGAGGGGCTCCAGGCGCGCCTCGAACCACTGCCGCCGATAAGCGCTGCCTCGCTCTCGCATGGCGGCCCCCGGGTCGCCCCAACGCGGCAGGCAGGGCTGCCGTGCCGGGGCTGTGGTGGGCGGGTTGGCCAGGATCATGGGCCATTACCTCGAGGATGGCGGGTGGGGCGGCGACCGGCAAGTCGCCTTGTCCGCAGGGACGCGGCGGTGGCCGGAAGGGTTCCCGCCGCCGGTCATGATCGGGTCGGGAACAAAAGTCGGCGGCGCTGCGTCCTCGCGGACACGACACACCGGCCTTCGCCGATGTCGTCGCCGCACAGCCACTGAGGAGAACCACCATGACCAACACGGCAACCGCTTCCACCCTCTCCGGGGTGGATCGCCAGGAACTGGAGGCGCGGGTCAAGTCGATGTACCGGGAGGTCGCCGAGACCCCGGAGGCCGACTTCCACTTCGAGATGGGGCGCGCCCTGGCCGAGCGCCTGGGCTACGACCCCGAGGCCCTCGACCGGATTCCTGCCGCAGCCATCGACTCCTTCGCCGGAGTCGGCCACTTCCTGGACCTGGCGGCCATCCGGCCCGGCGAGACGGTCCTCGACCTGGGCAGCGGCTCCGGCATGGACAGCCTGCTGGCCGCCCTGGCGACGGGGCCCGCCGGCCGGGTGCTGGGGGTCGACATGACCGAGGCCCAGCGCGAGAAGGCCAGCCGCCTGGCCCGCGAGGCGGGCATCGAGAACCTCGAGTTCCACCCCGGCTACATCGAGGCACCGCCCTTTCCGGATGAGAGCGTGGACGTGGTGATCAGCAACGGGGTGATCAATCTCTCCGCGGACAAGCCGCGGGTCTTCGCCGAGGCGGCCCGGCTGCTGAAGCCCGGCGGGCGCCTGGCGCTGGCGGATATCGTCACCGAGTCGCCGCTGCCGGAGAGCGTGAGCTGCAATGCCACCCTGTGGGCCGCCTGCATCGGCGGCGCCAGCCAGCAGGACGACTACCGTTCGGCCATCGAGGCCGCCGGCCTGGTCGTCCGCACCTTCCGCGAGCATCCCGAGTACCGCTTCCTGACCGAATCGGCGCGGGGCGCCTGCGAGAAGTGGGGCGTCAAGAGCATCTCGCTGCTGGCCATCAAGGCCTGAGCGAGGGCCGAGGCCCCGCCTGATCACCACAACGAGAGGACACGACCATGAACCTGCACGCCACCCTGACCACCGCGTCGCTGCTGCTGGCCCTGACCCTGCCGGCGGGCGCCCTCCAGGCCTCTCCCTACCAGGGCGACGGCCACCTGCTCGGCACGCCGGAAGAACTCTCCTGGGGGCCGGTGGGCTCCATGGGGGAGGGGGCCGAGATCGCCATCATCGAGGGCAACCTCGGCGAGGAGGCCCCCTTCACCTTCCGCCTGCGGCTGGCGGACGGCTACGAGATCAAGCCCCATGTGCACCCGGCCTACGAGCGCGTCACCGTGCTCTCCGGCACCCTGCACTTCGCCCACGGGGAGACCTTCGACCCCGGGGCGACCACGCGGCTGCCGGTGGGCGGCTATGCGATCATGTCGCCGGGCGACGCCATGTTCGGCTATGCCGAGGGCGAGACCGTGATCCAACTGCACGGCATGGGTCCCTGGGGAATCGAGTACCTCGACCCCGCCGACGACCCCCGCCAGTGAGCCGCCGTTGCCCGACCGGAGACGACAGGGCCCCGCCTCCACGAGGCGGGGCCCTGTCATGGGCACCGGCCGTTCCCCGAGGGGACGGCGGGCCGGCGCCTCAGCCCTGGGTGGCCCCCTCGGGCGGCTCGCCCACGGCCCCCGGCATCGCCTGGACGCTGCCGTCCTCACCGGCCAGCGCCAGGAAGTGCAGGTGGCGCTCGTACTCGGAGAGCACGTCGCCGATCACCTGCCCCCGGGTGTAGCCGTTGAGGTCCTGGCCGGTGCCGCCCTCG
This sequence comes from Halomonas sp. 3H, assembly GCF_024206005.1. NCBI lineage: Bacteria > Pseudomonadati > Pseudomonadota > Gammaproteobacteria > Oceanospirillales > Halomonadaceae > Halomonas > Halomonas sp. 3H. The sequence continues at coordinate 3,067,936 of NZ_CP100360.1, read as the reverse complement.
GCGAGGAAGACGTCGAGGCGCACATAGTAGTCGTCATCCACCGGCAGGAAGCTCGGGGTGCGCATGCGATGGGGACAGACCTGGTAGACGAAGCCGGCCGCGTTCTCCAGCGTCACCTGCAGGGTCAGGCGGGGGAGCGGCTCACCCTCCAGCGGCTCCTCGGTCACCGTGGCCTCCTGCCCGCGGCTCGAAAGCTCCTGGGCGAACTGGGTCAAGGCCGGCCGGATGGCGTGCTCGATGGTCGCCTCGGCACCGGCACGGCTGGAGGTGTCCAGCGCCCGGTCGAGGCGTTCGCGCCAGTCGCCGCCCGGCGCGGTGCCGGAGACCTGGCGGCGCGCGTCGGCCTTGCTACCCTCGAGCTTCAGTGCCTTCACCATGCCGACCATGATGGCGAAGATCACCAGCGAGAAGGGCAGGGCGGTGATCACCACCGCGCTCTGCAGGGCGGCCAGGCCCCCGGCCATCAGCAGGGCCACCGTGACCAGCCCGATCACCACCGACCAGAAGATGCGCAGGGCCACCGGGGCGTCGTGGTTCACGTCGCTGAGGATCGAGGTGAAGTTGGCCAGCACCAGGGCACCGGAGTCCGCCGAGGTGATGAAGAAGACGATGCCCAGCACGGTGACCACCGCGGCGGTCACGCCGATCCAGGGGTAGTGCTCGAGCAGGGTGTAGAGGGTGGTCTGGGGCGTGCTCAGGGCCTGCTCGCCCAGTTCGGCCACCCCCTGGTTGGCCACCAGCTCGATGCCGCTGTTACCCATCACCGACATCCACACCATCATGAAGGCCAGGGGAATGAACAGCGCGCCGGCGACGAACTCGCGGATGGTACGCCCGCGGGAGATGCGCGCCAGGAACAGTCCCACGAAGGGCGTCCAGGCGATCCACCAGCCCCAGAAGAAGATGGTCCACCACATCTTCCACTCATTGGCCTCGTCGCCGGCGAAGGCGTAGGTATCGAAGCTCTTGGCGACGAAGCCGGAGAGATAGTCGCCGGCGTTGTTCACCATCATGTCGAGCAGCTTGAGGGTGTGGCCCTGGAACAGCACGAACAGCAGCAGGGCCAGTGCCAGCAGCATGTTGAACTCCGACAGGCGGCGGATGCCCTTCTCCACGCCACTGACCACCGAGATGGTGGCCAGCACCACCACCAGGCCGATCAGGATCACCTGCACCGAGAGGCTCTCGGGCACGTCGAACATGTAGGCGAGCCCGTAGTTGAGCTGCATCACGCCGATGCCCAGGCTGGTGGCGATGCCGAATACCGTGGAGACCACCGCGGTGATGTCCACGGCGCTGCCGATGGGGCCGTGGATGCGCTTGCCCAGCAGCGGGTAGAGGGCGCTGCGGATCGCCAGCGGCAGGCGGTGGCGGTAGCTGAAGTAGGCCAGGGCCATGCCCATCAGCACGTAGAGGCCCCAGCCGGAGAGGCCCCAGTGCAGGTAGGTCTGCACCACGGCGTTGCGCATGGCCTCCTGGCTTTCCGGCGTCAGGTCGGGCGGTGCCAGGTAGTGGGCCACCGGCTCGGCGACGCTGAAGAAGAGCAGGTCGATGCCGATGCCGGCGGCGAACAGCATCGCCGACCAGGAGAGCAGCGAGAACTCCGGGCGGGAGTGGTCGGGGCCGAGGCGGATGCTGCCGAAGCGCGAGCAGCCGATCAGCACCACGAAGACCAGGTAGGCGACCACGGCCAGCATGTAGTACCAGCCGAAGGTCTGGCTGACCCAGGCCAGGCCGGTATCGAAGAAGGCGCCGGCCTGCTCGGTGAAGGTCATGGTGAGGACCAGGAAGACGAGGATCCCGGCCACGCTGCCGTGGAAGACCACGGGATTGAGCCGGTCTCGCCGCTCGGGAGGTGAGGTGTCATGCGCCATGCGGGCAACTCCTGTCGGGTGAACCTCGCCTGCCGCCCTCGCGGGACGCGCTGTGGCTCGCGGGACGCGCTGTGGATTGTTTCACACAATCGAGAGCACGCACCGCGGCGGACGACCCGGGCGGGCAGGTTTTTGAATGAACGTTCAAATAAAATACGCGGATCGCCGTCGGGCTGCAACCCTGCGTTGAATGGCGGCGGGGTTGCGTGGACCGAACGTCGGACGCGCGAGTTGCCCTGCCCGCTGAAATCGCTATACCTAAATAACCGAATGGTGACAGGAGTGACGCCCGGGATGGCGTGATCACCGCAGGATGCCTCGGGACTGGAACGACCCCGCCGGGCGGGAAACCACGGCGGGGCGAATACAACGACAAGATTTCTGGAGTAACCGATGGCTCACGACAAGACGCCCGCCACCCCGGAGGTGGCCACTCAGGCAACCACCCCCGAGACCCCGACGCCGGCCAGCACCTCGCGGCGCCGCTTCCTTACCGGCTCCGCCGCCGCGGTCGGGGCCGGTGCCGCCGCGGCAGTCGGCTTCCCCAGCATCGCGGTGGCTCAGACCACCACGCTGCGCTTCCAGAGCACCTGGCCCAACCAGGACATCTTCCACGAGTTCGCCTCGGACTATGTGCGCATCGTCAACGAGATGTCCGGCGGCCGGCTGCGCCTCAACCTGCTCCCGGCCGGGGCGGTGGTGGGGGCCCTGCAGCTGCAGGACGCGGTGATCTCCGGCGCGCTCGATGGCGGCCACGGGGTGACCGCCTACTGGTACGGCAAGCACAAGGCCTTCTCGCTGTTCGGCACGCCGCCGCCCTTCGGCTGGGACGCCCACCAGTTCCTCGCCTGGTACTGGACCGGCGGCGGCAAGGAGCTCTATGCCGAGCTGCTGGAGATGCTGGAGCTGCCGCTGGTGGGCTTCCAGACCGGCCCCATGCCCACCCAGGCGCTGGGCTGGTTCAAGGAGCCGATCACCAGCGCCGATGACCTTCGTGGTCTCAAGTACCGCACCGTGGGGCTGGGTGCCGACCTGATGAACGAGTTCGGCGCGGCGGTCACCATCATGGGCGGCGGCGACATCGTGCCGGCCATGGACCGCGGCCTGCTCGACGGCGCCGAGTTCAACAACCCCTCCTCGGATCGCCTGCTCGGCTTCCCCGATGTCAGCAAGACCTGGATGCTGCGCAGCTATCATCAGGACTGCGAGGCCTTCGAGATCATGTTCAACAAGAACAAGCACGACAGCCTCCCCGAGGAGTTCCAGGCGATCCTCGAGTACGCTGCCAAGGCGGCCTCGTCGGAGATGTACTGGAAGGCCATGGAGCGCTACCCCCGCGACCTCAACGGCATGCGCGAGGAGCAGGGGGTGCGGACCTACATCACCCCCGACTCGGTGCTGCAGGCGCAGCTGGAGGCCTGGGACGCGGTCATCGAGCGCGAGTCCAGCAACGAGTTCTTCAAGAAGGTGGTGGACCACCAGCGCGAGTACTGCGAGCGGGTGGTGGGCTTCCACCTGGAGGGCAACACGCCCAAGGAACCCGCCTACCAGCACTTCTACGGCAAGTCGCCCACCGACACCTCCACCCTCCTGTAGCGGAGGCCGGCGGTTGCCGCCGGTCCCGTTCCTCCCGGTGCCAGGAGGGCGCCGGGTCCTCGTTGCCGCCGTTCCTCCGGAGGAGGGGCGGCGGCCGGTGAGAGGCTGTCATGCGCTTCATCTTCATGATCGATCACCTCAGCACCTGGGTGGGCAAGACCTTTGCCTGGGCGATCCTGATCCTGACCTTCGTGGTGAGCTACGAGGTCTTCATGCGTTACGCCCTGGGGGCCCCCACCACCTGGGCCTACGACACCAGCTACATGCTCTACGGCACCCTGTTCATGATGAGCGGGGCCTATGCCCTGGCCCACAACGCCCACGTGCGGGCCGACGTGGTCTCGCGCTACTTCGCCCCCCGGGTACAGGCGGGGTTCGAGCTGGCGCTCTACCTGCTGTTCTTCTATCCGGGGATCCTCGCCCTGATGTGGAGCGGCTGGGACTTCTTCGCCATCTCCTTCCGCCAGAACGAGCACAGCTCCTTCACTCCCGGGGGACCGCCGATCTGGCCCTACAAGTTCGTGATCCCCGCCTGCGCCGCCTTCCTGGCGCTGCAGGGCGTCGCCGAGGTCGCGCGCTGCGTGCTCTGTCTGAAGCACGGCCAGTGGCCGCGTCGCCTGGGTGACGTGGAGGAGATCGCCATTCCGGTCAACAAGGAGGCCGAGATCAAGGCCGCCCAGCAGGATTCAGGGGAGACGCGTCAATGAGTGAACCGGAAATCGGCATCCTGATGCTGGGCATGCTCGTCATCCTGATCATGCTCGGCTTCCCCATCGCCTTCACGCTGATCGCCATGGGCATCGGTTTCGGCTACTTCGCCATCGGCGACATCATCTTCCCGCTGCTGGTGCAGCGCGCCTACGGCGTGATGTCCAACGACGTGCTGATCGCCGTGCCGCTGTTCCTCTTCATGGGCTACATGGTGGAACGGGCCAACATCCTCGACCGGCTGTTCTCCAGCCTGCAGCTGGCGGCCCGCGGCATGCCCGCCTCCCTGGCGGTGGCCAGCCTGATCACCTGCGCCCTGTTCGCCACGGCGACGGGCATCGTCGGGGCGGTGGTGACCCTGATGGGCCTGCTGGCGCTGCCGGCCATGCTCAATGCGGGCTACGACAAGCGGATGTCCAGCGGGGTGATCTGCGCCGGCGGCTGCCTCGGCATCCTGATTCCGCCGAGCATCATGCTGATCCTCTACGGCGCCATGGCCGGGGTCTCGGTGGTGCGGCTCTACGCGGCGGCGCTGATCCCGGGGCTGCTGCTGGCGGGGCTCTACATCGCCTACGTGATGGGCCGGGCGATGATCAACCCGAAGGTGGCGCCCAAGCTGTCCGCCGAGAAGCTCGACGTTCCGCTGGGGCAGGTCTACTGGGGGCTTCTCACCTCCTTCGTGCCGCTCTTCGTGCTGATCATGTCGGTGCTGGGGGCGATCCTTTTCGGCCTGGCCACCCCCCACGAGGCGGCGGGCATCGGGGCCCTCGGCGCGATTCTCCTGGCGGCCATCTACCGGCAGCTGACCTTCGCCCGGCTGCGCGAGGCGGTATTCCTCACCGCGCGCACCAGCGCCATGGTCTGCTGGCTGTTCGTCGGCTCCTGGATCTTCTCGTCGGTGTTCTCGCTGCTCGATGGCCACTCGCTGATCGAGCACTGGATCAGCGGGCTCTCGCTGACCCCGCTGCAGTTCCTGCTGCTGGCCCAGCTGATGATCTTCATCCTCGGCTGGCCGCTGGAGTGGACCGAGATCATCATCATCTTCGTGCCGATCTTCCTGCCGCTGCTGCACATGTTCGGCATCGACCCGCTGTTCTTCGGCGTGCTGGTGGCGTTGAACATCCAGACCTCGTTCCTGACGCCGCCCATGGCGATGTCGGCCTTCTACCTCAAGGGCATCGCGCCCAAGGGGATCCAGCTCGGCGACATCTTCATCGGCATCGCTCCCTTCCTGCTGATGGTGTTCGTGGCCATGTTCATCCTCTACATGGTGCCGGGCATCGTCTTCTGGCTGCCGGGCGTGCTCTACGGCTGAGGCCCGGAAACGACCGGACCCGGCGCATGGCGCCGGGTCCGGGGAAGTGGCTTCTCGACATCCGCCGCCGGCCTGGGCCGGCGGCATTGCGTTTCAGTGGCCGTGCTTCAATCGCCGCGCTTCTCGCCATAGCCGTGGTAGGGCTTGCCGTGACCATGGCCATAGCCGCGATCGCCGCGCTGCATCATGGTCTCGCGCAGCTCCTCGAGCTGCTCGTCGGTGAGCAGCTCGGCCAGGGCGGCCCGGTGCTCGTCGCGCATCTCGCGCATGGCGTCGCGGCGCTCGCGGCGGGAGTCGAAGTCGCGGTCGCGCAGCTCGGCCATGTCGGCGTAGATCGCCTCGCGGGTCTCGCGCAGGGCCTCGCGCTCCTCGTCGGAGAGGCCCCACTCATCGACCAGCGCCTCGAGGCGCTCCTGCATGCTGGCGCGGCGCTGCTCCCTCATCTCGGTGCGACGCTCCTCGCGCATCTCCCGGCGGGCTTCCTCCAGGGCGGCGCGCTGCTCCTCGTCGAGGATCTCGGCGAGGCGCTCCTGATGCTGCTCGTGTAGCTGGCGCATCGCCTCGCGGTGCTCGCTGCGGGCCTCGTCCAACGCCTCGCGGGTCGCCTCGTCGATGCCGGCGCGCTCGAAGAGCGCCTGGCGCTGCTCGGCCCGATACTCGGCGCGGGCCTCCTGCCACTGCTCGCGCTGTTCCGCCGTCCCCTTGCCATGGTGGGCGGCGGTGGCGGAGAGCGCCAGCGGGGCGATGGCGAGGGCCAGCAGGGCGGGGGCCAGCAGCTTGCGGGAAACGGTCATCTTCATGGGGCACTCCTTCAGGCCTGGGGTTGACGGTTTCAGTCTCCCCGCACCGGGTGCAAGGGGGGTGCACCGACGGTGCAAAGCTCGTGCAGGTCACTCCTCGGGCTGGTACTTGTAGCCCACCCCGTAGACCGAGCGGATCACCTCGCGTTCCGGCCACACCTCGCTGATCTTGCGCCGCAGCTTCTTGACGTGGCTGTCCACGGTGCGCTCCGAGACGATGCGGTGGTCGCGATACATGTGATCCATCAGCTGGTCGCGGGAGAAGATCCGCCCCGGGGCGTGCATCATCACCTTGAGCAGCTGGAACTCCACGGCGGTCAGCCCGAGGTCCTGGCCATCGGCCAGGGCCCGCCAGCCCTCCTCGTCGAGGACCAGGTTGCTACCGCCGGCTGTCGCCGGGTCGCGGGCCGCCTGGCTGCGCCGCAGCACCGCCTTGACCCGGGCCACCACCTCGCGGGGGCTGAACGGCTTGCAGATGTAGTCATCGGCGCCCAGCTCCAGGCCCAGCAGGCGGTCCACCTCCTCGACCCGGGCGGTGAGCATCACCACCGCGATGGCCGGCCAGCGCTGGCGGATCTCGCGGCACAGGGTCAGGCCGTCGGTGCCGGGCAGCATCAGGTCGAGCAGCACCAGGTCGGGGGCCTCGCCCTCCTGCCTGGCGCGCTCGAGCCAGGGCAGCACGGCGTCGCCATGCTCCAGGGGGTGGGTGGTGAAGCCGCTGCCCTCCAGGTAGTCGGCCACCAGCCGGGCGATCTTGGGTTCGTCCTCGACGATCAGGATGCGTTGGGTGACGGTGTCCTGCGGGCTCATGCCTTCTCCTCCTTGAAGCGGTCGTCATCGAGTCGTGGAAACGCCAGCGACCAGCATAACCCACCCAGCGCGGAGCGCGACGCCTCCATCCGGCCGCCGTGGGCCTTGACCAGGGCCGCAGCGATGGAGAGTCCCAGGCCGCTGCCGCCGCTGGCCCGGTTGCGCGACCCCTCGACGCGGTAGAGCCGCTCGGTGAGCCGCGGCAGGTCGGGCTCACCCACCCCGGGGGCGCTGTCCTCCCAGGTGATGCGGACCTCCGCCGGCGAGCCGGCAAGGCGCACCCGCAGCTGCCCCGGGGCCCGGGTATAGGCGCAGGTGTTGTCGAGCAGGTTGTTCCACAGCTGGCGCAGGCGCTGGACGTCGCCGCGAACCCAGGCCTCGCCCGGGATGTCGGCGTCCAGTGCGATGCCGCTGTCGGCGAGCCACCCCCCCGCCTCGTCGAGCCGCTCGGCGAGGCTCTCGGCCAGGTCCAGCGGGGCGAGCTGGACCTCCAGGGCCCCGGCGTCGCTCTGGGAGAGCAGGCGCAGGTCGGCCACCAGGCGCTCGAGCTGGCCCACCTCCTGGGCCAGGGAGTGCAGGCTGTCCTGATCCAGACGGCGGATCCCGTCCTGCATCGCCTCTATCTCGCCGCGCAGCACCGCCAGCGGGGTGCGCAGCTCGTGGGCGATATCCGAGACCCAACGGCTGCGCGCCTCGCGGCTCGCCTCCAGGGTGGCGGCCAGCACGTTGAAGTCCCGGGAGAGCCGGGAGAGCTCGTCGCGCCCCTGCTCGGGGAGCCGGGTGCTGTAGTCGCCCTCGGTGAGGCGGCGGGTGGCCAGGGCCATGCTGCGGGTGCGTCGACCCAGCCACCAGGAGAGGCCGCCGGCCAGCAGCAGCGAGGCGACCCCCAGCGACGCGACGATGATCGCCAGGTTGCGCTGCTGGCGGGAGAGGAAGATGCGGTCCATGCGCGCCATCAGCTGCTCCGGCGGCCGATAGCCCAGGGTGCCGACCCGCTCCCCCTCGTGGAGGATAGGCAGCCAGCGCAGGGTGGCGGCCTCCTCCTCGTCGTCCGGCGGCAGGCCGATCACCGGCAGGCCCGCGGCGTCGTGGAGCACGAAGTCCTTGGGGTCGCCCAGGCGGCGTTCGATGCCGTGGGGCGGCGGTCCCGCCCCGGGCCACAGCTGCTGGCGGACCAGGCGCTGCCAGGCCGAGGGCGAGACGCGCAGCCACTGCCAGTCGCCGCGGCGCGCCCACTCCTCGCCGAGCCCCTCGGCCAGGGTCTCGGCGCGGTTGGCCTGGGTGGTGTCCAGGTACTCTAGGAAGCCGCGGTCGAGGCTGCGCGAGACCGCCAGGAAGACCAGGCCCGAGATGGCCACGTTGACCACCAGGATCACCACGAAGAGCTTGATGCCCAGCCGTGACACGGCGGGGCGGGGCAGGCGCAGGCTCATGAACGGGCCTCCTGTGGGGTGACGCTGCGGCCGCCGAGGCGCTCGCGGAGCCCCTCCAGCATCAGGTAGAGACAGGGTACCAGCAGCAGCAGGATCAGGGTGGCGAAGAGCATGCCGAAGCCCAGCGAGATCGCCATGGGAATGATGAAGCGGGCCTGGCGCGAGGTCTCGAAGATCATCGGGGCGAGCCCCAGGAAGGTGGTCAGGGTCGTCATCATGATCGGGCGCAGGCGCCGGACCGCGGCGGCGACGATCGCCTCCCGGGCGGCCATGCCCTCGCGGCGACGGCGGTTGGCATGGTCGATCAGCACCAGGGCGTCGTTGATCACCACCCCGGAGAGCGCCAGCATGCCCATCAGGCTGATCACCGAGAGCCCGAAGCCCATGATCAGGTGGCCGGCCACCGCGCCGATGAGGCCGAAGGGGATGGCGGCCAGCACCAGCAGCGGCTGCAGGTAGCTGCGGAAGGGGATCGCCAGCAGGGCGTAGAGGGCGACCAGGGTCAGCCAGGCGGCGCGGGTGAGCGCCGAGACGTTGTCCGAGGCCTCCTGCTGGCGCCCGCCGGGGGTGATCTCGAGCCCTGGCCAGCCGGCCTGCAGGGCGGGGAAGACGTCCCGCTCCAGGGTGGCCATCACCTGGTTGAGGGCGGCCTCCTGGCTGGCGTCGGCGGTGACGGCGATGATGCGTCGGCCGTCGATGCGCTGCAGGGTCGTGGCGGCCTGGCCCAGCTCGATCTCGGCGACCCGCGCCAGGGGTACCTGGCTACCCTCGGGGGTGCGGACCGGCAGCCGGTGAAGGTCGGCGAGGCTGCGGCGCGCCTCGGCGGGCAGGCGCACCTCGACGCTGATCTCCTGGCGGCCGACGAACTGCTCCAGGGCGGTGATGCCCTGCAGGGGGGCGCGCAGCTGGCCGGCCAGGTCGGCGCCGGTGAGCCCCAGCGCGCGCCCCTCCGGCGACAGGCGCAGCTCCAGCTGGGGCTTGCCGTCGGCCAGGCCGCTGTCGATGTCGGTGATCCCCTCGAACTCACCCAGCGCCTCGGCCAGGCGGGTGGCTGCCCCCTCCAGGGCGCGGCTGTCCGGGTGGGAGAGGCGCAGGGTCAGGGCGGCCCCGGCGCCGGGACCGCCGACGTCGGACTCGAAGCGTACCGCCTGGGCGCCGCCGAACTCGCCGGCCAGGCCTCGCCACTCGCGGGCCACCCGGGAGGGCGGCCAGGCGTCGAGGCTCTCGCCGGCCAGGGTAAGCTGCACCGTGAGCCGGTCGCCGTCGATCTGCGCGCGGCTGGCGGTGAACGCCGGGCCGTCGTCGCGGGCCGCCAGCGCCTCGGCGGCGTCCAGCAGGCGGTCGCGGATGGCGCGGTCGTCGGCGATGGGGCTGCCCACCGGCAGGGTCACCGTGGCCTGGACCCGGTCCGACTCCACCCGGGGCATCAGCGAGAAGCCCAGCCGCCCGCTCATGGCCCAGGCCAGGGCGACCGCCAGCACCGCCACGGCGAGGCTGACGGTCAGCAGCCGCTGGTCCAGGCAGCGCTCCAGGAAGGGGGCGAAGTGCTGCCGGGTGACCCGCGCCAGCCATCCCTGCAGCCCCTGGCGCAGGCGGTCCAGCGGTCGGCGCCAGGCGGGGGCCTCGCGTCCCCCGGCGCGGTGGGCCAGGTGGGCGGGCAGGATGAACAGCGCCTCCAGCCAGGAGGCCAGGAACACCGTGACCACCACCAGCGGCACCACGGCGAAGATCATGCCCAGGAAGCCCGGCAGGAAGAGCAACGGCAGGAAGGCCACGATGTTGGAGAGGATGGCGAAGCTGATCGGCACCGCCATCTCCCGGGCGCCGCGCACCGCGGCCTCGCGCAGGGAGTGGCCCTGCTCCCGGTAGCTGTGGATGTTCTCGCCGACCATGATGGCGTCGTCCACCACGATGCCCAGCGCGATGATGAAGGCGAACATCGACATCATGTTGATCGAGACGCCGAACCAGGGCAGGAAGAGCATCGCGCCGAGGAAGGCGGTGGGGATGCCCAGGGTCACCCAGAAGGCCAGCCGCGCCTCGAGGAACAGGCCCATCAGCACCAGCACCAGGGCCAGGCCCAGGAAGGCGTTCTTGAGCAGCAGGTCCAGGCGGTCGCGATAGACCTCGGAGCTGTCCCGGGAGACGCTGAGGCTCACTCCCTCGGGCAGGCCGGCCCCCAGTCGCTCCAGCTGGGCGTGGACGGCATCGGAGATGCCGATGGGCGTCTGGTCGCCGAGCTGGTAGACCTCCAGGGAGAGGCTCGGCTCGCCGTTGTAGAGCACCTCACGGTCGGTCTCGGCGAAGCCGCGCTCGACCCGGGCGATGTCGCCCAGGCGCAGCTGGCCGCCGTCGGGGGTGCCGAGGATCGGCAGCGCCGCGAACTCCCGGGCCTCGTCGCGGCGCCCCTGGTAGCGGATCAGCCACTCCCCCTCGTCGGTGGTCAGGCGGCCGCCGGCCAGGTCCAGGGCCTCGTCGCCGATGCGGCCCGCCAGCTGGCGGTGGTCGAGGCCGTGGCGCTGCATCGCCTCCTCGTCCAGCAGCACCTGGATCTCGCGCTCGCGGTTGCCGGAGAGCTCCACCCGGGAGATGCCCGGGGCCGCCTGGAGCTCGGCGCGCACCTCCTCGGCCAGGTCGTGGAGCAGCGGGTCGTCCACCGCGCCGTGGAGCTGCAGGCTCATCACGCTGCGCGAGCGCCCGGCCAGGCCGAAGCGAGCCGGGTCGGCGGCCGCCGGCAGCGTGGTGATGGCGCCCACCGCCTGCTGGATCTCCTGATAGACACGCATCACCTCCACGCCGTCGATCAGGGTGGCGGAGACGCGGCCGGCCCCCTCGTTGGCGGTGGCGGTGAGTTCGTCGATGCCGTCCACATCGGCCAGGGCCGCCTCCAGGGGGAGCAGCAGGCTGCGCTCGACCTCCTCGGGGGTGGCGCCGGGATAGCCGATGGCGACGGTGATGATCTCCAGCTCGAAGTCGGGAAAGACCTCCTTCTTGATGGTGGTGGAGGCCAGCAGGCCGCCCACGATCAGCAGGATCATCAGCAGGTTGGGGGCCACCCCGTGATGGACCATCCAGGCGATGGGGCCGCGGCGCATCATCGGCGCTCCTCCCCGGGCGAGAGGCTGGCTGCCCCGGCCGGGCGTTCGTCGACCGGGGGGCGGGCGCGCAGCGCCATGCCGGTGCGGGGCTGGCCCAGCGGCGAGGTGATCACCCGCTCGCCGGCGGCCAGGCCCTCGGCCACCAGCACCTGGCGGTCATCGCGGTGCACCACCCTGACCGGCCGGCGCTCCAGCCGGTCCCGGTCATCCAGCAGCCATGCCTCGTCACCGGGCCGCAGGGCGGCGGCCGGCAGGGCGATCAGATCGTCGCGTTCGCGGGTCGCGAAGGTCAGCCGCACCACGTCGCCCAGGCGCAGCGCCGGGGCGCCCCGGTTCTCCTCGGCCATCGCCAGGGGGTCCTCCACGGCGACCAGCAGCTGGGCCTGCAGGCCGTTCTCCTCCAGCGCCGGTAGCACCGAGAGCAGCTCGCCCCGCCGCCGGCTGTCGGCGGGCCAGCTGCGGCTGGTCAGGGTCACGGGGCTGCCCGGGGCCGCCTCGGTGGCCGGTGTCAGCCAGGCCAGCGCCTCGCCGGGCAGGGAGGCGCGCACCCAGAAGCGCGACACATCCACCAGGTGGACGAGCTCGGTGCCGCTGCCGACCTCGCTGCCCTCGCCGAGCAGGCGCTCCTGGAGCATGCCGCGCCACGGCGCCCGCAGGGTGGCCCGCTCGAGATCCAGGCGGGCGCGGTCGCGGGCGGCCCGGGCCCGGGCCACCTCGGCCTCGGCGCTCCTCAGCTGGGGCTCGCGCAGCACCAGGGCGCGCCGCTCGGCCGGCAGCTCGCGGCCGAAGCTCTGGTACTCGGCCTGGGCGCGCTGCTGCTCGCCGCGCTCCATGGCGAGCGCCGCCTCGGCCTGGGCCAGCGTCGCCTCGGCCTCGCGCAGGGCCAGGGCCAGGTCGTCATCGTCGAGCCGTGCCAGCGGGGCCCCGGCCTCCACCACCCTGCCGGGAAGCGCTCCGGGGGCGAAGGCCTCCAGCCGGCCGGCCACCCGGCTGGCCAGGCGTGCCTCGCGCTCGGCCACCACCCGGCCGAAGCCGTGCAGCTCGGGGGCAACGGGGCCGGGTGCCACGACCAGGGTCTCCACCAGGGGAGGCGGCGCCTCCACCCGGGGGCGGCGCTCCACGCCCGGCGGCTGGGTCATTAGCCAGCCGGCCAGGGCGAGGCCGGCCGCCAGCACCAGCAGGGCCAGCAGGGGGCCGAGGCGAAGTCGCCCGCGCTGGCGGTTCGGGCAGGGCGCGGTAGGGAAGAGGGGGCGACGCATGGGCGACTCGGGCAGGAGGACGGAGTCCTTAGCATCGCCGCTGGCGATGCAGTCAATGGTCATGAAATGTGCAAGCCCCGTGCAAGCCCGGGCGTCGGTCCGCGGTCACAGCGACAGGAAGAAGAGGATCAGCGGCGGCGAGAGCAGCGAGAGGAGGAAGCCCGAGACCACCGCCACCGGCACGCAGGTCACCCCGCCGTGCTGCTGGATCACCGGCAGCGTGAAGTCCATGGAGGTGGCGCCGCCGTAGCCGATGGCCAGGGCCGCCCGGCGGCGGATCACCAGCGGGATCAGCACGAAGGCCAGCAGTTCCCGGGCCAGGTCGTTGAAGAAGGCCACGCCGCCCAGCAGGGGGCCGAGCTGGTCGCCCACCAGGATGCCCGAGAGCGAGTACCAGCCGAAGCCGGCGGCCAGGGCCAGTCCCTCGGTGGCGCGCAGCGCCAGCAGTGGGGCGGCGATCAGCCCGCCGACCAGCGAGGTGGCGGCGAGGGTCAGGGCGATGGCCAGGCCATGGCGGTTGAGCAGGATCTGGCGCAGCGGCATGCCGGAGTTGCGCAGCTGACAGCCGATCAGCGCCAGCAGGGCATAGAGCACCCACTCGGCCAGGGTCTCGGCATGCCCGTGCAGCGCCTCGCCGACCAGCCGCCCGCCGGCCAGGCCGAGCAGCACGCCCAGTACCACCACCCCGACCAGGGCCAGGGAGCCGCCCATGGCGGCGAGCTTGCTCACCGGCGCGCCGGGCACCACCCGGCTGGGGTCGGCGCGCAGGGCGAGGCGGCTCGACAGCCACCACAGGCCGGCCAGGTTGCAGGCCGTGATCACCAGGAACAGGGCCAGCGCCTGCCCGCCCATGCGTGACAGCTGGCTGGCCAGGTCGTCCAGCCCGGCCAGGCCGATGCCCATCAGCAGCAGGATGACGTAGACCGAGGCGTTCACGCCGCGGTTGATCAGTGCCATGGCCCCGACATGGCGAACCGGCACCAGGTAGCCCAGCACCAGGGGCAGCAGGACGATCACGAGTCCGCTCAGCATCGAGATTCCCTTCCCTTCACGATGACCGCCGCCGGCGGTCGAAAGCCCGCTACTCTAGCAGCCCGGCGGCCGGAAGGCAGGGCCTCGGTCGAGGAGGGCGCATTGATGCGTCGCGGGGATCACTCGCCGAGGGAGAGGTGGGTCAGGGAGAGGCGGCTACGGCGCTCGCCGTCGCGGTGGTAGTCCACGGCCAGCAGCAGCCCGGGGAGTTCGGGGTGGAAGCGGAACACCAGACGACGCTCCGGCTTGCCGGGCTCGGTGACCTCCACCGCCACGGCGTCGAACTCGCCGGCGGGCAGCGATACGGCCTCGGGCCCCGTCACCCGGTACTCCATCCGCTCCTCGCGGCCGCGGTGGTCCTGATAGCGCAGGGTGCAGGTGGCCGTGCAGTCGCCGCTCAGCGCCCGGCGGGAGAGCTCGAAGAGCGCCGCCTGGCGGTCGGGAAGCCCTTCCAGCTCTCCGGGGGCGAGGCGGTAGTCACCGCCGAAGCCCAGCAGCGAGTAGCCGCTGGCGTACTGCAGCGAACGAACGCCCCCCTCCTTGACCAGGAAGCGGCTCTGCTCCTCGCCGCGAGCCACGGCGATGGCGGCGCTCATCCGGCTCTGCCAGGAGCCGCCGTCGCGGGAGAGGCGGTGTTCGACCTGGGTGCTGGGCCAGCCGCTCACCTCCAGGCGGTAGCGGGCGTCGAAGGGTCGGGGGGCTACCCGGAGGGTATTCTCCGCCGCCGGCCACGCCTGGCGATAGGCGGGGTCCGGCGCCGCCGGGGCCTGGGCCGCGGCGACCAGCGGCAGGCAGAACAGCAGGGCGGTCAGCAGGCGTCTGGGGGGCATGGGGCATCCGTATCGCTGGGCGAGTTCAGAGCGGTGGACCCGCCGGCCGGGCGCGGGTTCCGGCATGGGGAGAACTTGCATATTCACCCCGCGGGGCGGCAGGCCCATGGCGGGACCGCACCGCCGCGTCCCTGGGCGGGCCGCGGCGGCAGTGTCACGGCGGGGCTCAGCTGCCTGCCTGCAGGCGCTGGAGCTCGGGGCTCAGGTCGACGGGATAGCCGCCGTCACCCGGGGCGAGCCGCCGCAGGGCGTCCGGCAGGCGCTCGAGACTCTCCCGTACCCGCTCCCGGGCCTCGTCGGCCCTGGCCATCTCGTCATCGTCGAGCCGTCCCGCCCGGACCAGCGGGCGCAGCAGCGGCTCCCCGTCGATGCCCGGCTCGTCCCGCAGGGCGATGACATCGCCGGCATAGCGGCCGTCGGCGTCCCGCCGGCGATAGAGCTGCTTGCGACACGGCAGGTTGATCTTGCCGGGAGAGTGCTTGACCCGCGGAGTGCCGGCGTACTCCACCAGCTTGTAGGAGAGGTCGATCACCGGGGCGTCCGCCGACACGCCCATCTGGGTGCCGACGCCGAAGGCATCGATGGGGGCGCCGTCCTCGAGCAGCGTCTCGATCTGGTACTCGTCGAGCCCGCTGCTGGCGACGATGGTGATGTCGTCGTGCCCGGCCGCGTCGAGCAGCTCGCGGGCGCTCCTGGCCAGCTCGCCCAGGTCGCCGGAGTCGAGGCGGATGGCCCTGACGCCGACCTCGGGCTCCTCGCGCATGATCTCGATCACCTTGCGCACCCCCTCCAGGGTGTCATGGGTATCCACCAGCAGGGTGGTGCCGGGATAGTGGCGGGCGAAGGCCCGGAAGGCCTCACGCTCGTCGTCGTGGGCGAGGATATAGCTGTGGGCCATGGTGCCGCTGAGCGCCAGGTCGTGGCGCAGGCCACCCAGCACGTTGCTGGTGCCGGCCAGCCCCGCGCTGCGGTAGGCCCGCACGCCGCGCACCGCGGCGTCCACGCCGTGCATGCGGCGCATGCCGAAGTCCACCACCGGCCGGCCCCGGGCGGCGATCACCAGGCGCACCGCCTTGGAGGCGAGCACCGTTTCCAGCTGCACCAGGTTCATCACCAGGCTTTCGAGCAGCTGGGCCTGGGCGATGGGGGCCTCCACCTCCATGAGCGGCTCGTTCTCGAACACCGGGGTCCCCTCGGGCAGCGTCCAGATGTCGCCCTCGAAGCACCAGTCGGCCAGCCAGTCGAGGAAGCCCGCGTCGAACAGGCCGGTGCCGGCCAGGCGCTCGAGGGCCGTGTCGCCGAAGCGCAGTTGGCTCAGCAGCGCCGCGGCATGCTGCTGCCCGCAGGCCAGCATGAAGCGCCGGGTCGGCGGCATCTGGCGGAAGAACAGGCTGAAGGTGGCCCGCTCCAGCATCGCCTCCTTCCAGTAGGCCTGGGTCATGGTCAGCTGGTAGAGGTCGGTGAGCAGGAGCAGCTCGTCATCGCCCACCCGCGGGGAGATCGGTGCCTTCATGGGCGTACCTCGGCACCGGCCTCGGTGAGTTCGCGCCGGCACTCGCTCGCGGCGTCCGGGTCCACCGCGGCGGAGAGGCCCTCCAGCAGCAGGGTGGCAAAGCCCTCCCGGCGGGCCTCCAGCACCGTGGCGCGGACGCAGACGTCCAGGGCCAGGCCGCAGACGATCACCCGCGCGATGCCCTTCTCCCTCAGGTAGCCGCCGAGCCCCGTGCCGTCGAAGGCCGAGTAGGCGTCGGCGTCGAAGGCGGTGGCCTTGCTGACGCGTATGGTGTCGGCCTCCAGCGCCAGATCGGGATGGAAGGCGGCCCCTTCGGTGTCCTGGACGCAGTGCACCGGCCAGGGGCCGCCGCGATGGGCGAAGCTCACATGGTCGACGGGGTGCCAGTCGCGGGAGGCCACCACCAGGGCACCGGCCGCCCGGGCGGCGGCGATCTCGGCGTTGATGCCCGGCACCAGGGCCGCCCCGCCCGTCACGGCCAGCGCGCCGCCCTCGCAGAAGTCGTTCTGCATGTCGACGACGAGCAGCGCGTCGCCGGGGCCGTAGTCCACGTTCATGCTCATCGCGCACCTCCTCGGAGGTTGTCGGGTTCACCTGCCTTCAGCGTAAGGCCTTCCCGGTGCTTGTTGTAGCGGCAGGGCTCAGTAGCCGGCGTCGGGGTCGACGGTGTCCTGCGCCTCGCCCGCCTCGAAGGCGCGCAGCGCCTCGGCCACCTGGTCGAGGGCCGCCCCGAGGGGCGTGGGCCCGGCCATGTGCGGGGTGACCCAGACGCGCGGGTGGGACCACAGCGGACTGTCGGCGGGCAGCGGCTCCTCGGGGAAGGCATCGAGCAGTGCGCCGCGCAGCCGCCCCTCGCCCTCGCCATTGCCGAGTGCCTCGAGCAGCGCGGCCTCATCGATCAGGGTGCCGCGGCCGGGATTGATCAGGCTGGCCCCCTCGGGCAGCCGCGCCAGGGCAGCGGCGTCGATGATCTGGCGGGTCGCACGGGTATCCGGCAGCAGCAGCACCAGGCTCCTCACCTGGCCGAGCAGCGCCTCGAGGCCGTCATCGCCGTGGTGGCAGGTGATGCCGTCGAGGGATTTCGGCGTGCGGCTCCAGCCGTGCACCGGGAAGCCGTCGGCGGCCACCATGGCCGCCACCTTCGCGCCGATGGCGCCCAGCCCCAGCACCCCCACCGGCCAGTCGGCCTTGTCCATCACGGCGTGTTCGCGCCACTCTCGGCGAGCCTGCTGACGGCGGTAGCGGTCGAAGTCGCGCTGGAAGTGGAGGATGCCGTAGCGCACGTAGTCGCCGATCAGCTCCGCCATGCCGGCGTCGCGCAGCTTGACGATGGGCACCCCCGCGGGCAGCCCGGGGTTGCCCAGCAGGGCATCTACCCCGGCGCCCAGGTTGACGATGCCCTTGAGGGCCACGGGCTCGCGCAGCAGGTCCCCCGGCGGCTTCCAGACCGCCAGGTAGTCGGCCTCGCGCCGCTGCTCGGGCGGTGCCGCGGCGGTGATCACCTCGGCCTGTGGCAGTCGTTCGGCCAGGGCGTCGCGCCACTGCTCGGCATCGTCGATATGTACCAGTACCTTCATGTCGCCTCCCGGGGTCGTCGTGCCCTTCATCATGGGAGCGGGCGAGGCTGTGAACAAGGGTGTCGGATGATAAGGAAATGCTTGACCGCCTACCGTGGGTTGGCAGTAACCTCCACCCATGGGGACCCTCCCCACTGCCTGGTGCGACTGACCGGCTTGCGCCCCGATCAGGCATCTCGTCAGTGACCCGTCACCCTGGCCCGGCCTTCTCCCCATCAGAGAGGGCCGATTTTCTTGATGTTGCGATGGCGAGTGGCCCAATGACCCAGGTAAACCTGCCCTTCACTCGTGAGGAATATGCCAGCCGCCTGTGGAAGGTGCGCGCCGAGATGGCCAGTCGAGGCATCGACGTGCTGATCATCAGCGACCCTTCCAACATGGCCTGGCTGACCGGCTATGACGGCTGGTCCTTCTACGTGCACCAGTGCGTGCTGCTTGGCCTGGAGGGCGAACCGGTCTGGTATGGCCGGCGGATGGATGCCAACGGGGCGCTACGCACCTGCTGGATCGATCCGGACAACATCACCTACTACCCGGACTACTACGTCCAGAATCCGGACATGCACCCCATGGACTACCTCGCCCAGTCGATCATGCCCGATCGCGGCTGGCACGAGGGCGTGGTGGGCATGGAGATGGACAACTACTACTTCTCCGCCAAGGCCTACCAGAGCCTGCTGCGCGAACTGCCCCACGCCCGCTTCATGGACGCCAACTCGCTGGTCAACTGGTGCCGGGCGATCAAGTCGCCCCAGGAGGTCGAGTACATGCGGGTCGCGGCGAAGATCGTCGAGGGCATGCACTCGCGGATCCTCGAGGTGATCGAGCCCGGCCTGCCCAAGAGCAAGCTGGTCTCCGAGATCTACCGGGTGGGCATCGAGGGCTGGACGGATGCCAGCGGCAAGGTCTTCGGCGGCGATTACCCGGCCATCGTGCCGATGCTGCCCACCGGCAAGGATGCCGCCGCGCCCCACCTGACCTGGGACGACACCCCGTTCCGCGAGGGCGAGGGCACCTTCTTCGAGATCGCCGGGGTCTACAAGCGCTACCATGCGCCGATGTCGCGCACGGTGTTCCTGGGCAAGCCGCCGGCGGAGTTCGTGCGCGCCGAGTCGGCGCTGCTCGAGGGCATCGAGAACGGCCTGGCCGTGGCCAAGCCCGGCAACCGCACCGCGGACATCGCCATGGCGCTGGGCGCGGCCATGGACAAGTACGGCTTCGACCGCGGCGGCGCCCGCTGCGGCTATCCCATCGGCATCAGCTACCCGCCGGACTGGGGCGAGCGCACCATGAGCCTGCGCCCCTCCGACGAGACCATCCTGCAGCCCGGCATGACCTTCCACTTCATGCCCGGCCTGTGGGAGGACGACTGGGGCCTGGAGATCACCGAAAGCATCCTGATCACCGAGACCGGCTGCGAGACCCTGGCCAACTTCCCGCGCCAGCTCTTCGTGCGCTGACCTCGATACACCACCCAAGGAGGGGCGCCGGGGACGAACCGAAGAGGAGGTCTTTTGCCAGGGAAGGCAAAAGTAGCTTACAGGGAAGTATTCACAGCGCCTCCTCGCAGGCTTGTCGCCGGAACAGCCCCGTGTCGGGCCGCCATTCGTCGCGAGAATGGAGTCTCGAAAGACCTGTACAAGAACATGGAGACCAGCCAATGACCAAGCGTCCCAGCCCCATCAGCGCCACCGTCGACTTCGACGCCGACGGCGTCCAGCACGGCTTCCTCAAGCTGCCCATCTCGGTGGACGACTCCGCCTGGGGGGCGGTGATGATCCCGGTCACCGTGGTCAGGAACGGCGAGGGCCCCACGGCGCTGCTCACCGGCGGCAACCACGGCGACGAGTACGAGGGCATCACCTCGCTGCTCAAGCTGTCGAGCCAGCTCAAGGCCGAGGAGGTGACCGGCCGGGTGATCATCGTGCCCTGCATGAACACCCCCGCGGTGATGGCCGGCAAGCGCACCTCGGGCCTCGACGGCGGCAACCTCAACCGCAGCTTCCCCGGCGACCCCGACGGCACGGTGACCGAGAAGATCGCCGACTACTTCACCCGGGTGATGGTGCCCATGTGCGACGTGGTGCTCGACCTGCACTCCGGCGGGCGCACCCTGGACATCATCCCCTTCGGCGCCTCCCACGTGCTCGAGGACGCCGAGCAGCAGCGCCAGGCCCTGGCCGGTGCCAAGGCCTTCGGCGCCCCCTATGCCATGATGATGTTCGAGCTCGATGCCGCGGCGTTGTTCGACACCGCGGTGGAGAGCCAGGGCAAGGTCTTCGTCGCCACCGAGCTCGGCGGCGGCGGCACCTCCACCCCCGAAAGCATGGCGATCACCGAGCGTGGCGTGCGCAACTTCCTGATCCACTACGGCCTGCTCGAGGGCGAGGTGGAGATGCCGGCCGAGCCTCAGGTCTACCTCGACATGCCCGACGCCAGCTGCTACGTGCAGAGCGAGCACTCCGGCGTGCTGGAGCTGGCCTTCGCGCTGGGCGAGCGGGTCGAGAAGGGCGAGGTGGTGGCCCGGGTCTACGACATGACCCGCAGCGGCACTCCCCCGGTGGCGTACCACGCCGGGCGCAGCGGGGTGCTGGCGGCACGGCGCCATCCGGCGCTGGTCAACATGGGCGACACCATCGCGGTGATCGCCGATGTCGTCGACTCCCTGGGATGAGGCGGCCGGCATCACGATGAAACTGGACCGCTATGACCTGAAGATCCTCGAGATCCTCTCCCGGGACGGCCGCATCACCAAATCGAAGCTGGCCGAGGCGATCAACCTCTCGGTCAGCCCCTGCTGGGAGCGGGTGCGTCGGCTCGAGAAGGCCGGGATCATCGAGGGCTACAGTGCCCGCATCAATGGCGCGGCGCTGGTGCGCCGCACGCCGGTGTGGGTGCAGATCGAGCTCAAGCAGCACAATGCCGAGAGCTTCGCCCGCTTCGAGGCGCTGGTGCACGCCACCCCGGAGGTCACCGAGTGCGTGGCGGTGGGCGGCGGCGTCGACTATCTGATCAAGGTCGAGGCGGACACCGTCGATGCCTACCAGCGCCTGATCGACACCTGGCTCACCGGCGAAGCTGGCATCGAACGCTACTTCACCTATATCGTCACCAAGACGGTCAAGCGCCCCGAGCCGGGCTTCTCCCGCGACGACTTCACTTCCTGACTTCGGCCGACGGGGGTCAACGAAATATCAGCGTTGATTCCCTGTGAGTGCGATGTGGCTTAAGCTGGTACCGAAAGGCGAGCACGGGCTCGCCAGCCGGGCGATCTTGCCGGCACGCTCCTCAGGTGCCGGACATGCGGGATGTATCCCCGACAGCGCCCTGGAAGTTTTCGAGATCGCCTGACGCAGAGAGACCAAGATGTCCTACTTCACGATTGCCGGGGTGCAGATGCATGCCCTGCACCATGGCGACAACACCGAGGCCATGCGCCACCGGGTCGACGTGCTGATGAGCCGCTTCCCCCAGGTGCAGATGGTCCTGTTCAGCGAACTGATGCCCATGGGGGCTTCGCCCCACCATGCCCAGCCGATGCCCAGCCACGCCGAGCAGTTCTTCTGCGAACTCGCCGAACGCCACCGCATCTGGCTGATTCCCGGCTCGATGTTCGAACAGACCGACCAGGGAATCTACAACACCCTGTCGGTGATCAACCCCCGCGGCCAGGTCGTGGCCCGCTACCGCAAGATGTTCCCCTTCCTCCCCTACGAGGCGGGCGTGGAGAGCGGCACCGAGTTCGTGGTCTTCGACGTGCCCAACGTGGCGCGCTTCGGCGTCTCGATCTGCTACGACATGTGGTTCCCCGAGACCACCCGCACCCTGGCGGCCATGGGCGCCGAGGTGATCCTGCACCCGACCATGACGGATACCATCGACCGCGACATCGAGCTCTCCATCGCCCGCACCAACGCCGCGGTCAACCAGTGCTACTTCTTCGACATCAATGGCGCCGGCGCCATCGGCAACGGCCGCTCCATCGTCGTCGGTCCCTCCGGGGATGTCATCCACCAGGCCGGCACCGGCGAGGAGGTCATGCCCATCGAGGTGGATCTCAACCGGGTGCGTCGCGAGCGCGAGACCGGGCTGCGCGGCCTCGGCCAGCCGTTGAAGAGCTTCCGCGACCGGCGCGCCGACTTCACGCTCTACCGCAGCGAGACCGGTTCGTCGCCCTTCCTCGACACCCTGGGGCCGCTGCAGAAGCCGCTGCGCGCCGACGTCGAGGAGTACTGACCCCCGCTGCCCGCCCGGCAGCGTCCGTGAAGGAGATCGCCGTGCTGGAGTCGCTGCTGCGTGCCCTGCGTCGCCTCTTCGGCGGGGCCCCCGAAGGGGACTCCGCTTCATCACCGCCCCCCGCCCGGCCCGCCGCCGGGGGGGAGGCCCCCGAGACCCCTCCCGCCACACCTGGAGCGACAACGATGAGCAAAATAACAACCATTGCCGACGTCCGCCGCCACTTCCTCAACAACAAGGAGCCGATCTACTTCATCTCGGCCACCAACTTCAATCTGCTGGGCATCGGCGACTGGGTGGGCAACTTCCGCCACATCAACTACATCGACTGCTTCGACGGCCAGCAGCGCAATGTCTTCGTGCCCAAGGAGAAGTTCCCGCGGGACTTCGAGAGCATCGAGGACATCAACAACTACCTCCTCGAGCACAAGGAGGTGATCGACTTCATCCAGTCCCGGGCAGACGGCGACAACGCCGGCGTGGCGGCCTTCCTGATGTTCGACGAGCACACCGAGGAGGTCTGCCAGCAGCTCGGGCTGCGGGTGGCGTTCCCGCCGGCGGCCCTCCGGCAGCGCATGGACAACAAGATCGAGACGGTGCGCATCGGCAACAAGGCCGGCGTGCCCAGCGTGCCCAACGTGCTGGCCCGGGTGGGCAGCTACCAGGAGCTGCTGGAGGTCAGCGAGGAGCTCGGCTCAGACCTGGTGGTGCAGACCGCCTTCGGCGACTCCGGCCACACCACCTTCTTCATCGCCAGCGAGGACGACTACTACAAGCACGCCGAGGAGATCGAGGCCGAGGCCGAGGTCAAGATCATGAAGCGGATCAACTGCCGCGGCTCGGCCATCGAGGCCTGCGCCACCCGCTGCGGCACCGTGGTGGGGCCGCTGATGACCGAGCTGGTCGGCTTCAAGTCGCTGACCCCCTACAAGGGCGGCTGGTGCGGCAACGAGATGTTCGCCGGCGCCTTCACCCAGGAGATCCGTGACAAGGCCCGGGAGTACACCTTCAAGTTCGGTGAGGCACTGCGCGAGGAGGGCTACCGCGGCTACTTCGAGCTCGACTTCCTGATCGACATGGACAACGGCGAGGTCTACCTGGGCGAGCTCAACCCCCGGGTCACCGGCGCCAGCTCGCTGACCAACGTGGCCGCCTTTGCCCACTCCGACATCCCGCTGTTCCTCTTCCACCTGCTGGAGTTCTCCGACGTCGACTTCGACCTGGACATCGAGGAGATCAACGAGCGCTGGTCGCATCCCGAGAGCGTCGACAGCTGGAGCCAGCTGGTGATCAAGCACACCGACGAGAGCGTCGACCTGCTCACCGCCGCGCCGCGCACCGGGGTCTGGAAGATGGCCGGCGACGGCAGCGTCGGTTACGACCACTACAGCTACCATCCCCACGCCGCCGAGAACGACCAGGAGGGCTTCTTTCTGCGCATCAGCGGCGCCGGGGACTTCCGCTACGAGGGGGCGGACCTGGGCATCCTGATCACCCGCGGCCGGCTGATGGACGACGACTTCCAGCTCAACGAGCGGGCAAAGGCCTGGATCGACGGCATCCGCGGCCAGTACGGCGGCCAGTCGCTGCAGGACCCGGTGGTGGAGGAAGTGGCCGTCAATCATGCCGTCGGTGGCGGCAACTTCAAGATCCTTTGAGCGGGGAGGGCGGCGGCATCCCCTGGCGGGTGCCGCCGCCGGCCGAAATGGACGACAAGACGCTGGTTTTCCGTACCGTGCTCGAGGCGGCACCGGGTGCCAAGTGGCGGTCGCTGTTCGACTACCACTGGCCGGCCTACGAGTCCTGGTACCTCGCCGAGGGGGAGCGCGAGCGCCCCGGGTATCTCGCCTGCTACAACGCCCTGCGTCGGCACATGCCGGAGCTGCTCGATACCTATCGGGCGCTCTGCGAGCTGGTGGGTGGCGGCGACCTGGCCTCGCGCTTCCTCAGCCTCTACCAGCCGCCGCCCTACATCACCGGCTGCTCCCAGGCGGTACTGGCGCGACCCGGTGCCACCCTGCTGGCGCGAAACTACGACTACCCCCCGGAGCTGTGCGAGGGCACCATCCTCTACACCCACTGGAACGCGCGCCGGGTGATCGCCATGTCGGACTGCCTGTGGGGCGTGCTCGACGGCATGAACGACCGCGGGCTCGCCGTGTCGCTGGCCTTCGGGGGGCGCCAGGTGGTGGGCGAGGGCTTCGGCGCGCCGGTCATCCTGCGCTACCTGCTGGAGTTCTGCGACACGGTGCCCGAGGCGGCGGAGGTGCTCTCCCGGGTCCCGACCCACATGGCCTACAACATCACCGTGGCCGACGCTTCCGGGCGCTACGTGACGGCGATGATCGCCCCCGATCGCCGGGCCAGCATCCGCCGCGTGCCGGTAGCCACCAACCACCAGAAGCGGATCGAGTGGTATGCCCATGCCCTGGCCTCGGAGACGCTGATCCGCGAGCGCCAGCTCTCCATCCTGGTGGACGACGAGGCCACCACCGAGGAGCGGCTGGTCGCTGCCTTCTCGGCGCCGCCGCTGTTCCGCCACGACTACCGGCGAGGGCTCGGCACCGTCTATACCGCCTTCTATCGCCCCCGCGAGGGCCGGGCCTGCTTCCACTGGCCCGGCATGAATCTTGACCTGAGTTTCGATGAATTTCCCGAGGAGCGGATCACCGTTCGCTATGGCCGGCGCGGGCTGCAGACCGGATGACCGGTTGCGCCGGGCGGCCGATGCCCCTCGTCAACAACAAGCAAGGATGGGTGTCGCCATGCAAGAGACCAGCCAGACCGAAACGCCCTATACCGCGCTGGGCTTCTATCACAAGATCTCCCAGCTGCGTGCCGATACCTGGAATGCGCTGAAGCGCGACCTGGGCCAGCTGGTGCGACTGACCGACGATAGCCGGGCGAGGAACCTGGTGAAGGCGATCGACGTCAAGCTGACGCGGCTCGAGATCATCGAGGATTACCACGCCTTCCCCTCCAAGGAGGACTTCCGCCACCTCTGGTCGCTGTTCGACCGCGAGGAGTACGTGCTGCTGGAGAAGGTGGTCAAGCGCCTGGTGCGGGCACTGATCAGCGAGTCCTACCGGCGCCGCCACGTCGATCTCTCGGAGACCGACGCCGATGCCGAGGACATGGAGACCCTGGATGCCCTGGCCCAGCTGCGCCGCGGCCACCCGGCCTCCAATAGCTCCGCCCAGCCCTACTTCGAGCTGCTGATCGTCGACAACCTCTCGGCCCAGGAGGAGGAGGTGGTCCGCGAGGCGTTCCGCAACATGCGCCGCCCCGAGGATCGCTTCGTCTACGACGTGGTCACGGTGAGGAGCTTCGAGGACGCGCTGATCGCGGTGCTGGTCAACCCCAACATCCAGGCCTGCCTGATCCGCTACGAGTTTCCCTACAAGTCCAAGTACAACCTCAGCGCCCTGCGCAACTACCTCGAGGGGCTCTCCGAGCAGGCGTTGGAGAACCAGTCCGAGGCCGAGCGCAGCATCCTGCTGAGCTCGATGATCCACGAGCTGCGCCCGGAGATCGACCAGTTCCTGGTCACCAGCGGCGACGTGGAGGCCACGGCCAGCCGCGACATCCGCCACTTCAACCGCATCTTCTACCGCGAGACGGACTACATCGAGCAGCACCACACCATCCTGCGCGCCATCGACAACCGCTACCGCACGCCCTTCTTCGATGCCCTGCGCGAGTACAGCAAGAAGCCCACCGGGGTCTTCCACGCCATGCCCATCTCGCGTGGCAAGTCGGTGACCCGCTCCCACTGGGCGGGCCACATGATCGACTTCTACGGCATCAACATCTTCCTCGCCGAGACCTCGGCCACCTCCGGGGGGCTGGATTCGCTGCTGCAGCCCTACGGCCCGATCAAGAAGGCCCAGGAGTACGCCGCCCGCGCCTTCGGCTCCCGACAGAGCTTCTTCGTCACCAACGGCACCTCCACCGCCAACAAGATCGTGGTGCAGGCGCTGGTCAAGCCCCGCGACATCGTGCTGATCGACCGCGACTGCCACAAGTCCCACCACTACGGCATGGTGCTGGCCGGAGCCCACGTCAGCTACCTGGACTCCTATCCGCTGCATGACTACTCCATGTACGGCGCGGTACCCCTCAGGGAGATCAAGAAGACGCTGCTCGAGTACAAGCGCGCCGGCAACCTGGACAAGGTCAAGATGCTGCTGCTGACCAACTGCACCTTCGACGGGGTGGTCTACAACGTGCGCCGGGTGATGGAGGAGTGCCTGGCGATCAAGCCCGACCTGGTGTTCCTGTGGGATGAGGCGTGGTTCGCCTTCGCCGGCTTCAACCCCACCTACCGGCCGCGCACCGCCATGCATGCCGCCCGCACCCTGCGCGACCGCTACCGCAGCGAGGCCTACCGCGAGGAGTATGCGGCCTGGAAGGCCGAGTTCGACCAGCTCGACCCCGACGACGACGCCACCTGGCTGGAGCGTCGGCTGCTGCCCGACCCCGACGCGGTGCGCATCCGCACCTACGCCACCCACTCCACCCACAAGACCCTGACCTCGCTGCGCCAGGGCTCGATGATCCATGTCTGGGACCAGGACTACCGCCAGAAGGTCGAGGCGCCGTTCCACGAGGCCTACATGACCCACACCTCCACCTCGCCCAACTACCAGATCATCGCCTCGCTGGACGTGGGCCGCATGCAGGCCGAGATGGAGGGCTTCGAGCTGGTGCACGCCCAGGTGGAGGCGGCGCTCTCCCTGCGCGAGCAGCTCTATACCCACCCGCTGCTGCAGAAGTACTTCCGGGTGCTGATCAACAAGGACATGGTGCCGCTGGAGTACCGGCAGTCCGGGGTCGATACCTTCTATGACCCGGTCACCGGCTGGAACAAGATGGAGGAGGCCTGGGCCAACGACGAGTTCGTGGTCGACCCGAGCCGCATCACCATCGCCATCGGCGCCACCGGCATCGACGGCGACACCTTCAAGAACGAATACCTGATGAACAAGTACGGCATCCAGATCAACAAGACCTCGCGCAATACCGTGCTGTTCATGACCAACATCGGCACTACCCGGGGCTCCATCGCCTACCTGCTCGACGTGCTGATCAAGCTGGCCAAGGAGTTCGAGGCCCGCTGGGAGGAGAGCAGCCGGCCCGAGCGCAAGATCATCGAGCACCGGGTGCGCTCGCTGACCGAGGAACTGCCGCCGCTGCCCGACTTCAGCCGCTTCCACGATGCCTTCCGCCCGGACCCCGGCGGGCACACCCCGGAGGGGGACATCCGCCGCGCCTACTTCCTCAGCTACGACGAGGAGAACACCGAGTACCTGCGCTTCGACAACGGCGAGCTGCAGGCGGCAATGCGCGCCGGCCGCGACGTGGTCTCGGCGAGCTTCGTGATCCCCTATCCGCCGGGCTTCCCGGTGCTGGTGCCGGGGCAGGTGGTCAGCGAGGAGATCCTCCACTTCCTGCAGGCCCTGGACGTCACCGAGATCCACGGCTATCGGCCGGAGCTGGGCCTGCTGGTATTCACCGAGGCTGCGCTGGTCGACCCGGCGGCGGGCTGAGGGCCCGCAGAAAAACTTCGCGTCAGGCCGGCGAGGACGAAAAAAAGCCCATTCGCCTCGCCGGCCAACGAAAAGTCCCCCCGCCCCCCTTCCCCTATCATGACCCCATCGAGCCGCACCGGACGCAACCGGGCGGCTCGCCCGTTTTTTCTTTTTTCTTTCGGCGCCCAGCCGCGCCGGAACATCACCGGCCACACAACGTCAATCCGGCCGGTGCGTCAGGGGAGGTGCCGCATGAACATGAAACTGTCCAGGACGCTGTCCACCATGCTCGACGATCCGCGTCTGTTCCGTCAGCACGCCTATGTCGACGGCAAGTGGACCCACGGCGAGGGCGGCCGCGAGGAGGCCGTCCAGGACCCCGCCACCGGCGAGGTGATCGGTCACATCCCCTGGCTGGAGGCGCACCAGATCCGCGCCGCGGTGGACGCCGCCGAGGCCGCCTTCGTGCACTGGCGCGCGCTGCGTGCCGACGAGCGCTGCGAGCGCCTGCTGGCCTGGTACGACCTGCTGCAGGCCAACCGCGAGGACCTGGCCACCATCATGACCCTGGAGCAGGGCAAGCCGCTGCCGGACGCCCGTGGCGAGGTCGAGTACGGGGCCAGCTTCGTGCGCTGGTTCGCCGAGGAGGGCAAGCGCACCTTCGGCGAGACGATCCCCAGCCACATCCCCAACGCGGCCCTGGGTACCATCAAGGAGCCGGTGGGCATCGCCGCGCTGATCACGCCGTGGAACTTCCCGCTGGCGATGATCACCCGCAAGGCCGCCGCCGCCATGGCCGCCGGCTGCCCGGTGATCGTCAAGCCCGCCGGCGAGACCCCCTTCTCGGCGCTGGCGCTGGCCGAGCTGGCCGAGCGTGCCGGCATCCCGGCCGGGGTATTCAACGTGGTGCTGGGCGAGCCCGTCGAGGTGTCGAAGATCCTGTGCGCCGAGGACCGCGTCAAGGCGCTCTCCTTCACCGGCTCCACCCGGGTGGGTCGCCTGCTGCTCGAGCAGAGCGCCAACACCGTCAAGCGGGTGTCGCTGGAGCTGGGCGGCAATGCGCCCTTCATCGTCGGGCCGGACATGGACCCGAAGGAGGCGGCCTTCGCCGCGGTGGCGGCCAAGTTCCAGACCGCCGGCCAGGACTGCCTGGCCGCCGACCGCATCCTGGTCCACGAGTCGATCCACGACGAATTCGTCGAGCACTTCGCCGAGCGCATGGCGGCGCTGACCGTGGGCAACGGCCTGGAGAGCGAGGTCGACCTGGGTCCGCTGATCCACCGCCAGGCGGTGGAGAAGGCCGCGGCCATCGTCGATGACGCCCTGGCCAAGGGGGCCACCCTGGTGGCCGGCGACCAGACCCTGGCGCCGGGCGAGAACTTCTTCATGCCCACCCTGCTGACCGGGGTGACCCACGACATGAAGATCTGGCACGAGGAGAGCTTCGCCCCGGTGGCCGGCATCACCGCCTACGCCGACGACGACCAGGTCATCGAGATGGCCAACGACACCGAGTATGGCCTGGCGGCCTACATCTACACCCACGATATCCGCCGCATCTGGAAGATCATGCGCGCCCTGGAGTTCGGCATGGTGTCGGTGAACTCGGTGAAGATGACCGGCCCGCCCGTGCCCTTCGGCGGCGTCAAGCACTCCGGCCTCGGCCGCGAGGGTGGCATCACCGGCATCGACGAGTATCTCGAGACGAAGTACTACTGCCTGGGCGCCCTGGGCTCCGTATCCGGGAGCTGATTGACCGACCCCATTGATGAACCTTCTCCCCGGCGGGACGCCGGGGAGCCTTGAAAACAGAGAGAACGACATGAGCCAGCAGCACCAGGACCTGATCGACCGCGACCGCAAGGTGACCTTCCATGCCTCCACCCACCTGCGCGACTTCGCCAATGGCGATGCGCCGGGCCGCGTGATCACCGGTGGCAAGGGCATCCATATCCGTGACAAGGACGGCCGCGAGTTCATCGACGGCTTCGCCGGCCTCTACTGCGTCAACATCGGCTACGGTCGCACCGAGGTGGCCGAGGCCATCTACCAGCAGGCCCTGGAGCTCTCGTACTACCACACCTATGTGGGCCACTCCAACGAGCCGCAGATCGCCCTCTCCGAGAGGATCCTCGAGCTCGCCGGCCCCGGCATGTCCAAGGTCTACTATGGCCTGGGCGGCAGTGACGCCAACGAGACCCAGCTCAAGATCGTCCGCTACTACAACAACGTGCGCGGCCTGCCCCGGAAGAAGAAGGTGATCTCGCGCATGCGCGGCTACCACGGCTCGGGCCTGGCCACCGGCTCGCTGACCGGCCTCAAGGCGTTCCACGACCAGTTCGACCTGCCCTTCGAGGGCATCCTGCACACCGAGGCGCCGTACTACTACCATCGCGCCGCCGAGCAGGAGGGCATGACCGAGCGGGAGTTCTCCCAGCACTGCGCGGCGAAGCTCGAGGAGATGATCCTGGCCGAGGGGCCGGAGACCGTGGCTGCCTTCATCGGCGAGCCGGTACTCGGCACCGGCGGCATCGTGCCGCCGCCGGAGGGCTACTGGGAGGCGATCCAGGCGGTGCTGGCGAAGTACGACGTGCTGCTGATCGCCGACGAGGTGGTGTGCGGCTTCGGGCGCATCGGCGCCGACTTCGGCAGCCACCTCTACGGTATCAAGCCCGACCTGATCACCGTCGCCAAGGGTCTCACCAGCGCCTACCAGCCGCTCTCCGGCGTCATCGTCGGCGACCGCGTGTGGCAGGTGCTCGAGCAGGGCACCGGCCAGTACGGCCCCATCGGCCACGGCTGGACCTACTCCGGCCACGCCCTGGGCTGTGCGGCGGCGCTGGCCAACCTGGCGATCATCGAGCGCGAGGGCCTGACCGAGAACGCCCGCGACACCGGCGCCTACCTGCAGCAGGCCATGGCAGATGCCTTCGGCGACCATCCCATCGTCGGCAACGTGCGCGGCGTGGGCATGCTGGCGGCCCTGGAGTTCTCTCCCCGGCCCGAGAAGCGCGAGCACTTCGACCCGGCCCTCAAGGTCGGTCCGCGCATCGCCGCCGCGGTGCTGGAAGAGAACCTGATCGCCCGGGCCATGCCCCAGGGCGACATCCTGGGCTTCGCGCCGCCGCTGATCGCCACCCGCGACGAGGTCGACGAGATCGTCGCCCGCGCGCGCCGGGCGGTGGACAAGGTCGCCGATGCGCTGGTGCGCGAGGGTGCCATCCAGGCCGTGCGCGCCTGACGGAACACGGCAGCCGCCAATAGCGGCAGCTGACAATCACGGTTGCTGACAACAAGAACGCCGCGGGGGAGACCCCGCGGCGCTTTCATGTTCATGGGACAGCTGTTCGGGGCAGTTTCTGCGGGGCTTGAGCCTCGGGGGCATGAGCCCCATGCTCTGTTTTCGATATCCAAGCGAGGAGCAAGACGATGGCAACGGTTCTGGCCTTCGATGTCTACGGCACCCTGATCGACACCCATGGGGTGGTCACCGAACTTGAGGCGCGACTCGGCGCCACCGGCAGGGGAGAGCTGGCCGCCGAGTTCTCGCGCCGCTGGCGTGACAAGCAGCTGGAGTACAGCTTCCGGCGCGGGCTGATGGGGGCCTATGTGCCCTTCGGCCAGTGTACCCGGGAGGCGCTGGAGTTCACCGACCGCGCCCTGCAGACCCGCCTGGCAGACGTCGACAAGGAACACCTGATGGCGGTCTATGCCCGCCTGCCGGCCTTTGCCGAGGCGTCCGGTGCCCTCGAACGCCTGGCCCGGGCCGGGGTGCGCTGCGTGGCGTTCTCCAACGGCACCCGGGAGGCGGTGGAGGGGCTCCTCGAGCAGGCCGGCCTCCGGGAGCACTTCGACGAGGTGGTCAGCGTCGACGAGGTCAAGCGCTTCAAGCCCGACCCCGCGGTCTATGCCCACCTGCGCCAGCGGCTCGAGGTGGCGCCGGGCGACACCTGGCTGATCTCCAGCAACCCCTTCGACGTGATCGGCGCACGCCACGCCGGCCTGCATGCCGCCTGGGTGCGCCGCAGCCCCGAGGCGCCCTTCGACCCCTGGGGCGTCGAGCCGGACATGACCGTTGCCGACCTCGACGCCCTGGCCGAGCGGCTGGGGTAGCGGGTGGGCAGACACCACAGCGCCCCGCGGCGATGAGCCGTGGGGCGCTGTGTTCGGAGTGGCGGGAGTAGCCGGCTGGCGTCAGTCGGCCAGCTCGCCCACGGTGACGATGCCGCGGTCGGCCAGCTGCAGAGCGCGTGCGTCGTCGCGAGTCCACTCGGCCATGGAGCCGTCATACATGCTGACATTCTCCAGGCCACCGATCTCGCTGAGCTGGAACCAGCCGCTGGCGGCCCAGTGGCCGGTATTGCAGAACGCCACGGTGGGCGCCTGAGGATCCAGCCCCAGGGCCTCGAGATTGGCGTTCAGCCGCTCCGGCTCCAGGTAGTAGGCACCGTCGCGCTCGACCAGAGCGCCGTCATGGGGCAGGTTGGCCGAGCCGGGGATGGTGCCGGGGGCGCGGGTGGCGGGGGACTGGGTCTCGCCGGTGAAGAAGCCCGGCGGGCGGGCGTCCACCAGCGGCTCGTCGGCCTCCCGGGCCGATTCCACCTCCTCGGTGGTGGCGAGCAGGTGCGCCTGCAGGGAGCCTGAGAAGTCCGTGGCCTCGGGCGTGTCGGGCGAGCCCGAGGCGACATCGAAGCCCTGGGCCTCCCAGCCGGCGAAGCCCCCGTTGAGGATCGTCACCTCGTCGTGGCCCAGCGCCTTGAAGGTCCAGTAGATGCGCGCGGCGCTGCCGAAGTCGGTGGGGCCGGTGCCGCCGGCGACCACCACCACGGTGTCGTCGTTGCCGATGCCCAGGCCGCCGATCACCGCCTCCAGGTCGGCGACGTCCGGCATCAGGCCGGCCACGTCGTCGCGGGTCTCGCGCCAGCCGGCATCGGTATAGCTGCTGTAGCGGCTGCCGGGGATGCGGGCGGCCTCGAAGGCGGCCCGGTCGCCGCCGTCGTCGATGGCCGAGCGCACGTCCAGCACCACCAGGCCGTCACTGCCCAGCTGCTGGTCGAGCCACTCGGCCTCGACCAGCGGCGCGGGGTGAAGGGCATGGGCCGGGCCGGCGATGGCCAGGGCGCCGGCGGCGATGAGCAGTCGGGATCTCATGGGCGATCCTCCTCGTCAGGAATGGGGCATGGCCTCCATGCTGCAACGGGGTGGCGCTCCCTCGCCAAGAATGCTTCCTGACACATCTAGCACATTAGGTTATAAGAGGATTTTCTATTATCTCCGTTTTACCTTCCGGCGACGTCTTCAGCCCTGCCAGGCGTGGCCGGCGAAGGCGTCATCCACTTCCGGGTGGTTGACGTGGTTCGCGTAGTTGGAGAGCGTCTTCACGGCCAGGGCCAGCACGACCTGCAGCACCTGTTGTTCCTCGAAGCCGGCATCCAGGAATGCCTTGACGTCGGCCTGGCTCGGCATGCCGCGGGTCTCGAACATCACCCGGGTGAACTCGGCCAGCGCCGCGAGGCGCTCGTCGGGGATCGGCTGGCCACCGCGGATCGCCTCGAGCACATCGGCCGGGACCTGGGACATCTTGTCGGCCAGCATGCTGTGGGCGGACATGCAGTAGGCGCAGCCGTTGAGCCGGCTGATGGTCAGGAAGACCACCTCCTGCTCGGGGGGCGCGAATCCCGAATCGTTGCGGAACAGCTCATAGCCGTGCAGGTAGGTGTCCAGCACGCCCGGCGCCTTGGCCATGCCCTCGTACATGTTGGGCACGAAACCCAGCTTGGCGTTGGCCTGCTCGAGCAGCGGCCTTGCCTTGGCGTCCGCCGTGTCGAGGGCCTGCGGGGCCAGCTGCATCTGATAGTCGGCTGCCATGGGGTATCTCCTTCTGTGTCGTGAGGGGGATCGTGGGTGTTGCGGCTATTTTATATATGGAACGATCGGTCCATATATGGCGAAAAAAGTGCCGCGAGCTTCGTCACCTGCGCAGCGCCTCGAGCAGCAGGGCAACGGCCTGTCGGGCCTGATCAGGGTCCGCGCCGCTCTTCAGCAGCGTCCTGAGCCCGGCCATGCCCAGGGTCAGGTAGGTGGCCAGTGCCTCGGCGTCACGCTCCGGCGCGATGTCGCCCTCGCGCTGCGCCTGAACCACCGCCCGGTGGAAGAGCCCCGTGATGGCGGCTAGGCTCTGCCGCGCATGGTGCGAGGGCAGGTCGCCGCGCTGGCCAAGCTCGGTGGCGGAGTTGAAGATCAGGCAGCCCAGGGCGGCGCGCTCGCTGCCGGCCTCATCGGCCGTTTCGCGGAACAGCGCCTCGAGGAAGTCCATGGCCGAGGGAGCGGCCGCCAGGCGTCGACCGAGTCGGCCGATCAGCGCTTCGCGATAGCGACGCAGGGCCTCCAGGAACAGCTGCTCCTTGTTGCCGAAGGCCTGGTAGAGGCTGCTGCGCGAGATATGCATGGCCTCGAGCAGGTCCCGGGTCGAGGCGGCATCGTAGCCTCGGGCCCAGAAGACCTGCATGGCGGCGCTGGCAGCCTCGTCCGGGCTGAAGGCGATGGGGCGTCCTCGTGTCATGCCCTGGAATTTAGTACCGATCGATCCATAAATCAAGGCCGCGACATATCGTCCGGAAGTTGCTATCGCTGTAAGGACCCTGTACTGACAACGACTCAACCACTGAGGCGCCCCCAACCGGACAGGGTCGCCATGGCCGAGAGGAGAGCAGCCGCATGACCGAGCCGCATTCGCCGACCCGACGCTTTTGGCTGGGTGGCCGACGGGCCGCCGAGCAGGACCGGTTCTTCCGCGAGGCCCTGGAACCGCTGGGCTGGGAGGCCGGGGACGACCAGGAGTGGGACGCCGGCTGGATCACCGGCATGCCCGACCCCGCCCAGTTCCGGCGGGTCTCGCCGGCGCGCCGGCTCAACCACTTCCCCGGCAATGCGGCGCTGACCGTCAAGAGCCGGCTCCACGCGAGCCTTTCCACGCTCCGCGAGCGCATCGTGGCGAGCCACGGGGCGGACAGCGACGCGGCCTCGCGGCTGGCGTTCTTCCCGCACGCCTGGGTGATGCCCCACGACTACCACGCCCTGCAGCAGGCCGCCCTGGCCAATCCCGAGCAGCGCTGGATCCTCAAGCCCACCAATGCCTCCAAGGGGAAGGGCGTGCGAGTGTTGCGCGATGCGGGCGAGGCGCCGCTGGCGCAGGACTGGATGGTGCAGGAGTACCTGGCCAACCCGCACACCATCCGCGGTCACAAGTATGTGCTGCGCCTCTACGTGCTGATCAGCTCGCTGGAGCCGCTGCGCGTCTACCTCTACCGTCAGGGGTTTGCCAAGCTGGCCTCGGAGCCCTGGGACCCGGAGGATGCCGACAACCCCTACAGCCAGCTGACCAACCCGGACATCAACGCCCTCAACGACCGCGCCGAGGTGCCGGTGGAGTTCATTGACCTCGACCGCTACCGGACCTGGCTGCGTGACCAGGGGCATGACGACGATCGCCTCTTCGCCCGGATCCACGACCTGGTGGCCCTGACGGTCATCTCGGCGGTGGATGCCATGCGTCGCCGCACCGCTGAGGTGGGGGCGGACCCGCGCGGCTGCTACGAGCTGCTGGGGCTCGACTGCCTGGTGGATGACGCCCTCACGCCCTGGATCCTGGAGTGCAACCTCAGCCCGTCGCTGGGCATCTGCGCCGCCCCGGAGCACGGCGGGCGGATCGAGGAGGCCGTCAAGGGTGGGCTGGTGAGAGACATGATCACGCTGCTGGACATCCCCGGCAGCGCGCCCGCGGCGACCGGGGGAGACGACGATGACGCCATGGCCCGCCTGGTGGCCGAGGCCGAGGCGGAGCAGGTGCGAGCGGGTGACTTCCTGCGCCTGCTGCCGGCCGGCGACCCCGAGCGCTACCTGCCGTTCTTCTCCTTGCCGACCCTCGCCGACCTGCAGCTGGCCGAGGGCCTGGCGGGCCAGCCCCTGCCGCGGCCGGTGCTGCAACGCCGTCGGGTGGCGGAGCTGCTGTACGATGACCAGCTGGCGCTCCATGACGCCCGCAGCGGCCACACCTATCGGCCCAACGACACCGCGGCGATGATCTGGCTGCTGGCCACGGAGGGGCTTGACCCCGATGCCATCGTCGATCAGCTGGCCCTGGCCGCCCAGGGGGAGGGCTCCCCGGACCTGGCGGCCCTGCGTCGCGACGTCTGGCATACCCTGGGCGAGTGGTGCCGCGATGGCCTGCTCTGTCAGCGTGGCCCGGCCCTGGACGACGCCCCGGCGACGGAGGCGGTGCCGGCGGCCCGTGCCCGGCCACATCTGCTGCAGCTGGACCACGACGGCCGGCGCTGGGCGCTGGAGGTTGGCACCCCCGCTGCCCTGGCAAGGCTGACGCCGCTGTTCGGCGCGCGGCTCTCCCCGCTGGACGAGGTGGCAGCGATCGGGCTTCCGCGCCTGGCCCTGCTGCCCGCGACGACCGGCTACGCCCTGGTGGCTGACCACGCGGTGACAAGGTCGCGGCTGACGCTGCCCCAGCTCGCCCCGGCGCTGCTGGCCCATCTGGTCGGCCAGGCCGCGCGACCCGGTCGCCCGGTGGTCGATGCCGGCCTGCTGGTCACCCCGGAAGGGGAGGGGGTGCTCTGCCTGCTGCCCGACGAGGTGGCCTGCCGGGAGCGGCTGCAGCGGCTGACGGCCACGGGGGCGACCCTGACCCGCGGCCTGCGGCTGCCCCTGATGGCGCCCGACGCGGCCGAGCCGCTGGGCCTGCCGCTGGCGACGCCCGCCGGTGAGTCGCCGGCGACGGCGCCCGGCAGGGTGGCAATCCGGGCCGTGCTGGTGCCCGCCGAAGCGGGGGAGGCGATGGCCCCCGCCGGGGTGCTTGACGTCATGGGGGCATTGCTGCCGCGCTGCATCACGTCGCCGGACGAGCCCCTGATGCCCGACGGGGTGACCGCCCTCGGCGACTGGGTCTCCCGGCTGGAACGCCTTGCCGTGGGCGACGTCGATCATTCGGCCACGGCCGATCCGCTGGTCGACTGGCTGGCCGAACGAGATACGGCCGCCCGCCGGCCGGCCGATCCGGCCATGGCAAGGGAGTGACTGGCTGGATAGTCGGGTTGGCAGGACAAGATGGTACCGAGCAGAGGGTGGCGTCCATGGGTGGGCGTCGCCGAAGGGAGGCCAGCCTCGATGAGGAGGCTGGCGTCACTGCAAAGCGGCGTGCTGCGGCATGCCGTCCATCGCATCGCGAGATGCATCACCGAGGAGGTCATGACCATGACATTGCAAGACGAGAAACGCCGCAGCCTGCTGGGGCGCCTGGGTCGCCAGCTGGGCTACACGACTCCGGCGCTGCTGCTGGTCGCCAGCGGTGCGGCCTTCCAGGCAGTGGCCAGCGACACGGCCACCGAGGCGACCTACACCAGCGGCCAGGAAGCCCCGCTGATGCTGGCCGAGGCCCATGCCGAGGGCGGCGCGGAAGGCGGTGCCGAAGGCGCCGGTGAAGCCCAGGGCGAGGCTGAAGCGGAAGGCGAAGCCGAGGGCGAGGCGGAAGGAGAGGCAGAAGGTGAGGCCGAGGGCGAAGCCGGGAACTGACGCCTCGCCAGTGACTGGCCGAGGGCCGGTCCGCGCGCCATGGGCGCCGGCCCGGCCTTCCCCGAAGCGCTCATGACACCCCATCGGCAACCTGGAGAACCCGGCCATGACACAGCCTGCATCAGGACGACCCCGCCCGCTGGAGGGTCTCATCGAGGAGAACCTCATGGCGCTGTCCCAGCTCAAGGGCCTGCTGGATGACCTGACGCCTGCCGCCTACCGACAGCCCTTCGGTGCGGCCGGCCGCCATACCCTGGGCAAGCACGTTCGACACATCATCGACCACTACGATGCCCTGCTCGGCGGCCTCGAGGCCGGCGGAACGTCCCTCGACTACGAGCATCGTCGCCGTGACGAGGTGCTCGAGCAGTGGCCCGCCCGAGCCGCCCAGCGGGTCACCGATATCGAGGCCGCCCTGCTGGCGCTGGCCGACCAGACGCCCCCGGCGTCCCTGGCCCTGGCCTATCCCGTGGGCGAGGAGCCGCTGGCCCTTTCCACCAGCCTCGACCGTGAGCTGGCCTTCCTGACCAGCCACACCATCCACCACATGGCGATCCTCGGCCTGCTGGCCGAGCCGCTCGGCCTGGCACTCCCCGAGTCGTTTGGCGTTCACCCCTCGACCCTGCGGCACTGGCGTCGGGAAGCCCAGCCGGTGATGGCGGAGGGGGCATGAGGGGCACGACGCTCACTCAACACTCTTCCGGAGACATACCCATGTTCAAGACCCCCATTCTGCTGGTCGTGCTGATGTTGTCCTGGGGCGGTGCCGCCCATGCTGCCGATGACGGCGTCGAGCGCCTGACCAGCCATGATGGCATCGAGCAGGTGGACGAGCGGTTGCGGGCGGCACTTGAGGCGCGCGGCATGCGACTGGTGACGGTGGTGGATCATGCCGGCAATGCCGAGAGCGTCGAGCTGTCGCTGCCGCCGACCCGCACCTTCATCTTCGGCAACCCCGAGGTCGGTACGCCCATGATGCAATGCCAGGGGAGTCTGGCCCTGGATCTGCCCCAGAAGATGGTGATCCGAGTCGACGAGGAACGGACGCTGGTCGAGTGGAACTCTCCCCACTACCTGGCCGAGCGCCATGCGCTGAGCGACTGCGAACTCCCGCTGGACAGGGTGGCGGAAGTTCTGGAAGGCATCGCCGCAGAAGCGGCGGGAGACTGAACCGCCATGTCCTACTCCCGGCGTCCGGGTCCGCCAGTGCCGGCGCCGTCATCACCGGGCATCTCTTCGAACTCGGCCTCGAAGCGCTTCCCCACCCGATGCAGCAGAGAGAACTGACGGTCGCACTGCCGGCAGGCACCGCACATCGTCAGGTGAAAGCGCAGCGACAGGCTTTCCTGGAACGTCAAGCGGCGATCCTGCTTGAGTGACATCAGGCGGGTCGCCGCCTTGCACATCATCATGCCGTTTCCTCCTTCAGCCAGCCCTGCTGCAGGCAGGCTCGCAGCTTCAGCCGGGCGCGATGCAGAATGACCCAGCAGTTGTTTTCCCTGATACCGAGTTCCCTGCAAATCTCCTCGGTGGAGAGCCCCATCAGTTCCCGCAGCGAGAAGACCCGGGCCGTGTTGTCCGGCAGCGTGATCATGCAGGCATCGAATACCTGCCAGAAGTGCTCGTTCTCGAAGACCTGGTCCGGATCCCCCCAGCTGGCCGGCCGGGCATGGTCCTGCCAGCGCCCGTTCTCCTGGAACTGCCGGTCGATGGCATCGTCGTCGCTCTCGTCATCCAGGGGCTGCAGGCGCCCCTGACGTTTCTGGAGGCGCATCACATCGAGGATCTTGTACTTGAGGATACCGAAGACCCAGGTCTCGTAGCCTGAGCGTCCGGCGAAGCTGGCATCCTTCTCGATGGCGGCCATCAACGCCTCCTGAACGGCGTCCTCGGCCAGGGCGTTGTCCCTGAGGTGAAGCCGGGCGAAGGAGAGCAGGCGGGGCCTGACCGCCGCCAGTCGTTCCATGCGGGTGGTGGAGGCTGCCAGGGCGGCATCGTTCTCGGGAAGGGGCTCGTCGGTCATGGGCTGCAGGCTCCGGGTCAAGGCAGTGAGCACAGAGGGGGCGCCGCTCCTCATAGGGTCGGCCAGGATCGGGCGCCATGTCGATGCCGGTCGTTTTACAGCAATGCCGGACAGGCCGCCGACAGTCGGGCCAGGTCCTCGGGCCGGTCAACGTCCCAGACGGTGGCGGGGCAGGCCAGGCGCCAGCCTAGCGCCGCGATCCGTTCGCGCGTCTCGGCCATGACGCTGCCGCTACCCCAGGCGATGTCGTCGAACAGCCGTGGGTCGGGATGGCGAACGCCGATCAGGCCATAGCCCCCGTCCTCGGCGGGCAGGCAGACGGCGTCGTGGTTCTTCAGTCGCCCGGCGCAGGCCGCCAGCAGCGCGGGAGAGAGCGCCGGACAGTCGCTGCCGATGACCATGGCGGGGCCGCCCGACTGCGACAGGGCGCGATGCATCCGCTCCCCCAGGTCACCCTCGGGCTGGGGGCGCAGCATGATGCCGTGCTGTTCGGCCAGCTCGAGGAACAGCGGGTGGTCTGGGTCCAGCGCCGTCCACAGCGTGATCCGCGCGGGGGGCAGGGCGTGGCAGGCCACCGCCAGGGTTCGGCGCAGCAGTCGCGCATGGAGTCGCGCGGCTCCCACGGGGCCCAGCGCCGGGATCAGGCGGGTCTTGGCCCTGCCCGGGATCGGCGCCTTGGCGAGGATGGCGAGCGATACCGCGGCATCAGCGCACATGGCGATACTCCCTGGCCAGGCGCTCCGGCGACTCGCCCCGCCAGTAGCGCCAGCGCAGCCGCCACATCAGCCGGACGGTCGCCCAGGCTCCCTGCCGCTCCCAGCGTCGGCCGCTGCTCACCACGCGCTGGCGCAGGCAGGCGGGGGAAGAGCGACGCTTCAGCCGGCGTGACATCTCGATGTCCTCCATCAGGGGCTGCTCGGGGAAGCCCTCGACGGATTCGAACGCCTCGCGGGTCATGAACAGCGCCTGGTCGCCGGTGGCGATGCCGGTCAGCCGCGAGCGCAGGTTCATGGCCGTGGCGATGACCGGCAGCAGCGGGTGGCGCCCCGCCAGGCGGATATCGAAGCGTCCCCAGCAGTGTCGCCCTGCCAGTGCGCCGTCGACTAGGCGTTCGGCGCCGGGCGGCAGGTGGGTGTCGGCATGCAGGAACAGCAGCCGCTCGCCCCGTGCCACCCGGGCGCCGGCGTTCATCTGCAAGGCCCGCCCCCTTGGCCCGGCCAGCACCCGGTCCGCCAGGGGGGCGGCGCGCTCCCCGGAGCCGTCGCAACTTCCGCCGTCGACCACGATCAGCTCGACACCCTGGTGGCGGAGTCCCTGTAGCTCGTCCAGCAGGGCCTCGAGGGTGTCGGCCTCGTCGAGCACCGGGATGATGATGCTGAGCCGCCCGGCACGGCGCTTCGGTGAGGCGTCTAGGCTCATAGCTCGATCACCCGCCCGCCGGCGGCTTCGGCGTCGTCGCGGTCATGGGTCACCAGCAGGCTGGGCAGGCCGGCCTCGCGCAGTTGGTCGAGCACCAGCCGGCGCATCTCGCGCCGCAGGTGGGTGTCGAGCTTCGAGAAGGGCTCGTCGAGGAGCACGGCCCGGGGCGCCGACAGCAGCAGGCGCATCAGGGCTACCCGCGACTGCTGGCCGCCCGAGAGGGTCGAGGGGTCGCGGTCACCGAAGCCCGTCAGGCCGATCTGGACCAGCGCCTGCTCGATCCGGGCCGTCCTGTCCCGGGTGGCGCGGGGCAGTCCGAAGCGCAGGTTGCCCGCCACCGAGAGGTGCGGGAAGAGCAGCGGGTCCTGGAACAGCAGGCCGATGCCGCGCTGTTCCGCCGGCAGCCCGGTGAGGTCGAGGCCGTTCAGCAGCACCCGCCCCGAGGCGTGAAACGCCGGCGCCAGGAAGCCGGCCACCAGGGCCAGCAGCGTCGACTTGCCGGAGCCCGAGGGCCCCATCACGGTCAGCACCTCGCCGGGCGCGATGCGGGCATCCACCTCGACCAGCGTCTTGCCCGCCAGGGCGATGCGGATCTCCTGCAGGGTCAGGGTCTGGTGGTCGGTCATGGGGCTCCTTGCATGCCGCGGCGATTGGACCAGAGCAGCCGGGGCAGGCCCACGGCGATGACGAAGCCCACCAGCGGCAGGCTGGCCTGGACCAGGGCCCAGACCCCGATCAGTCGCCGGTTGCCGCCGCTGGCCAGGGAGACGGCCTCGGTGGTCACGGTGGGAAGGCGGCCGGCGCCTAGCAGCTGGGTCGGCAGATACTGGCCGATGCTCACTGCCAGGCCCACCGCCATGGCGGTGAGCAGCGGCGCCAGCAGCATCGGCAGCCGCACCCGCCAGAAGAGACCATTATGCGAGGCGCCCAGGGTGAGGGCCAGCCGTGCCCAGCGTGGGTCGAGACGCCGATAGGCTTCCGAGAGGGACAGGAACACATAGGGCAGCACGAACAGCAGGTGGCCGAAGATCACCAGGCCATGGGTCGGCGGTGTGCCCAGGGATTCCATGACCACGACCAGCCCGAACAGGAAGGCGATCTGCGGCACGATCAACGGCAGGTAGAGCAGGCCCATGGCCGACAGCACGCGGCCCTGGGCGGGATGGCGACCGGAACGCTGTTCGTTCTCCAGGGCCGCCAGGGTCAGGCCCAGGGCGAGCAGCGTCGAGATCGCGGCGATCACCAGCGTCGAAGTGACCGGGCCGGCCAGCGAGGGCAGGGCACGCTGCCAGTGCTGCAGGGTGACGGCCTGGGGCAGGGCGTCGGGAAAGCGCCAGAAACCGGCCAGGGAGTTGAGCGCCAGCCCGGCGATCCCCACCAGGGCGGTGGTACCGGCGAGCAGGATCAGCCCCTTGCCGGCGGCGCGCAGCACCAGATCGCCGCGGCGGCGCTGTCCGCCCTCGACCCAGCCCCGCCCCAGGCGGCGCACCAGGCGCTCCAGACACCACCAGCTGGCCAGCGCCGAGAGAGTCAAGCCCAGCTGCAGCAGCGCGCCCGCCGAGGCCATGAAGCGCCGCGAC
Source organism: Halomonas sp. 3H (assembly GCF_024206005.1). Taxonomy (NCBI): domain Bacteria; kingdom Pseudomonadati; phylum Pseudomonadota; class Gammaproteobacteria; order Oceanospirillales; family Halomonadaceae; genus Halomonas; species Halomonas sp. 3H. The sequence continues at coordinate 3,025,723 of NZ_CP100360.1, read as the reverse complement.
AGGTCCGGGTCGTTGAACCAGCCGAGGAGGGAGACGGCCAGCGTCGGCGGCAGGGTGGGGCCGAGGATCATGGCCACGTCGACCACCGAGGAGGCATAGGCGATCACCGCATAGACCGGCAGCCGGATCAGCGGGTAGAGCGCCGGGGCGACCACCTTCAGCCAGGCCAGCGTCGGCCGGTAGCCCAGCGAGCGCGCCATGGCCACGCGGCGCTGGGGGTCGAGCTGGGGCAGGGCCGCCAGGCTCATCAGCAGCAGGAAGGGAATCTCCTTGATCACCAGCCCCGCCATCAGCGACAGCCCCCAGGGGTCCTGGACGATGAGCGCATCCGGGGGGCGCTCCCAGCCGGTCAGTGTCGGCGAGACCAGGCGGGCCAGCAGCCCCGAGGGGGCGATCAGGAAGGCCAGCCCGAAGGCCGCCGCCGCATGGGGGATCGACAGCAGCGGCGAGACCAGGCGGCGGATCCCGTCGTCCAGGCGGCTGCCGGAGGCCCCGGCGAGGAACAGCAGCACCACGGCCAGCGACACCGCGGTGGTCACCAGGCCGCTGGCCAGGCTGATCGCCACCGACCGCGCCAGGCCCGGCTGGGCGAACAGCTCCCGCCACGGTGCGAGGCTGAAACGGTCGCCCCCCAGCGCCGGCAGGTAGCCGAAGGCGGGCAGTGCCGCCATGGCCAGTCCGGCCAGGATGGGGCCGACCAGCAGCGTGCCGATCAGCCAGGGGGCGAGTCTGAGCATGGTCCGGCCTCCGGGTCAGCGGCCGACGTAGCGCTCGCGCCAGGCGTCCTGCAGCGCCGTCATCCAGCTGGGATGGGGCTCGGGGAGGGTCTTCTCCAGGGCATCGGCAGGCAGCATGGCCGGATTCTCATCGTCCAGCACGAAGCGCTCCCGGTCCGCCTCGGGCAGGCGGGCGACGTCGAGCACGGTGCGATCGCCCCACACCGCCAGGTCCTGCTTGTGGGCCTGGGCCTCCGGGGAGAGCAGGAAGTTGGCTACCACCAGCGCGCCCGCCTTGCGTGGCGAATTGAAGGGAATGGCGACGAAATGCAGGTTGCCCAGCGTGCCCTCGTCAAGCACATAGCTGCGCACACTCTCGGGAAGCTCCAGGTCGGCGACCGCAGCGGCGGGCTCCGAGGGATAGAAGGTGAAGGCCAGCGACAGCTCGCCGTCGCCCATCAGCCGGCGCAGTTCCGGCCCGGTGGCGGGAAACTGTCGGCCGCTGCGCCACAGGTGGGGGTGCAGGGCGTCCAGGTACTCCCACAGCGGTGCGGTGACCGCGGCGAAGTCGCTCTCCGCTACCGGGGCGTAGAGGGCGGCCGGGTCGTCGGCCAGGGCGATCAGCACCTGCTTGAGAAAGGTGCTGCCGGTGAAGTCGGGGATGCGCGGATAGGTGAAGCGCCCCGGGTTGGTCTCGGCCCAGGCCAGCAGGGCCTCGATGCTGCGCGGCGGTTCCTCGACCGTGGCGCCGTCGCGCCCCAGCTCATGGCTGTCCCCAATTTCTTCACTGTCCCCAATTTCTTCACTGTCATAGTAGAAGGTGATCTGGGCCTTGCCCCAGGGCGATTCGAACCCTTCGGTGGGCAGTGTGAAGTCGGTGACCACCTCGGGGTTGTGCTCGGGGTGAGTCAGCGCAAAGTTCGGCAGCTGTTCGGCAAAGGGGCCGAACAGCAGGTCGGCCTCGCGCATGGCGGCGAAGTTCTCGCCGTTGATCCAGATCAGGTCGATGCTGCCGTCATCCCGGTTGCCGGCGGCCTTCTCGGCCAGCACTCGCGAGACCGCGGTGCCGGTGTCGTCGAGCTTCACATGCACCATCTCCAGCCCATGGCGTTCGGCCAGCTGGCGGGCTACCCATTCGAGATAGCGGTTGGTGCGGCTGTCACCGGCCCAGGCATTCCAGTAGACGGTCTGGCCGCGGGCCTCCTCGAGCACCGCCTCCCAGTCGGCGGGGTCCGGGGCGGCCTGGAGAGGACCGGTGAGCATCAGGGCCAGGGCAGGAAGCAGGGCAAGCGGGCGGAGCGGCATTCGGTCAGTCCTTGTCGGGTGGGGGATCAGTCGCCGAGGGCGAGGCGCAGGTCATCCAGTTCATGTCGCACACGGTCGATCACCGCCGGGGAGAGGTAGTGGTCGACCCGCTCGCGGACATGGGCCACCAGGGCATCGTCGCTGAGCTCGGCCGACCAGTCTTCGCCGGCGGCATCGGCATCGCGGTCCCGGCCGTGCTGTGCCTGCCACTTGGCGCACCAGGTCAGGGACCAGAGCCACATGGCCCGGCGGCAGGCCAGCAGGCTGGAAGTGTCGCCGGTGGCCCCCCCGGCGCGACGCCAGTGGCGATAGAAGTCGGTGACCTCCGCGGGGGTCAGCACGGCGCGGCTGTTCAGGTCCCAGGTGGTGGAGGTATAGAGCGTGGCGTGGGCCAGGTCGAACCCCGGCAGGCCGTAGCGGCACTTCTCCAGGTCCACCAGCACCGCCCGCCCCGAGCCGGTGACCAGGAAGTTGCCGGGGTGGGCATCGAAGCTGATCAGCCGCGGCCCTGCGCCGGGCACCTGCGGCAGCTGCTCCGGCAGGGCGGCGAGCTCGGACTCGATCCGCGCCCGTGCCTCCCGGGAGAGGCCGGCATGCCCCAGCCACTCCGCCTGTCGGGCGACCTCTTCGCGCATGGCACGCCAGGGATCGGCGGGGGCGTGGAGGGGCGGGCGGTCCGCCTCGAGGGGCACGTCCAGCCCGTGGATGGCCGCCAGCGCCTCGGCGATGGCTGGCAGGTCCTCGGGCAGGCGGGCCGGCCGGCCTCGGACCGCGCTCACCAGCAGTCCGCCCCGGGGCAGGTCCGGCCCGGGCGGCAGCACGCCATGCAGCGCCGGCGTATGGCCGCTGCGGCTGGCGTGGGCGAAGCAGGCCGCCTGGTACGCCAGGTTCTCGTCGGCCGGCAGGCCCATCTGGCTCTGCTTGGGCAGACGGGCCACCCAGTCGATGGTGTCGCGGGAAAGCCACACATGGGTATGGGCCAGGCCGGTATCGGCCATCGGGCGCATCGCGCGGATATCGGCCGTGTGACCGGCGCGAGCCAGGGCCCTGGCCAGGGCATCGTGTGCGTCGAGTCGGGTGTCCGCGCAGGAGACGGAATCCGGCATGTCGTTCCTCGGTGTCGGGAGTTCGGCGTCCCATCATGGTCGGGCGAGGCCGGCCATCCTTACAGCTCCGGTGGCATAGGGCGTTTCTGGCGGCGTGGGGGCCGTGGCCAGCCGGCGACCTGTAAGCCAGGCGGCCATCTGCCGACAGAACCTGACCGCAACGACATGCGGTGGTCCGGGCGAAGAGGCGTGTGCCTGGCCGAACGGCGCTCCGGCGTCGTCACGACTTGCCATCACGGAGGTAGCTACCATGTCACAGCATGACGATAAACGCCGCAGGCTGCTAGGACGCCTGGGGCGACAGCTGGCCTACTCGGCGCCGGTGCTCGCCCTGGTGGCGGGCGGTGTGACCCTTCATGCCACCGTCGGAGAAGATGAGACCGCGCCAGGCCTGTCGCCGTTCTCTGCCACCTCGCTGCTTTTCGCCAACGCCCATGCCGAGGCCCATGCGGAGGGAGGCGCCGAGGCGCAGGGTGAGGCCGAAGCAGAGGGTGAAGCCGAGGCCGAGGCGGGGTCTGCCGATGCCGTGCAGCGCCCGGCGGGCTATGAACCGGCCTACCGCGAGAGCGGCGAGAACCCTGCCGAGCTGCTGGCCCGGGGCGAGGAGCTCTACTACGACACCTCGCTGAGCACCAACGGGCTCTCCTGTGCCACCTGCCACGGCAGCGATGGCCAGGACATGGGCTACAACCCGACCTTCGAAGAGGCCTTCCCCCATCGGGTCGCCATGGCCGAGAACCAGTTCGGCCTGTCCGAGGTGCACGCCGACGAGATGGTGCAGATCTGCATGGTGGCGCCGATGCAGGGGAGTCCCCTGGACTGGGGGGGCGAGGCGCTGCCGTCGCTCTCGGCCTACATGGTGGAGGTCCAGCGCCGCGTGTCCGGCCAGCCCCACGACCTCTGACGTCCCCGCGGGACCTTGCGGACACCGGCGTCGCCTCGACCCGGTGTCCGTTTGCCTTTCTCACGCTTCCCCTGGTACGCCCTCCTGACCGATGACGTGACGGTCTCCCCGACGGGACCGGGCGGTTGCGGCCGGTGCCTGCCAGCACCTACGCTGATATCGGCATCGGCTGAACCAACCGCTACGCCGACACTCACACCCACTGTACGGGTCGCGCAGGGAAGATCACCATGAGCCGAGTTCATGCCGCCCTGATCGGGCGCCGCTTCCTCCTGTTCAGCCTCTTCTGCCTGGCGCTGGGCGCGTTCCTGGCGCTCTTCCAGTCGGTGGTCCAGGCCCAGCAGAACGAACGCACGGCGCTGGTGATGACCGTGGAGGGGGCCATCGGCCCCGCCACCAGCGACTACTTCCAGCGCGGCCTGCGCCGGGCCGCCGAGGGCAATGCCGAGATCGTGGTGGTGCAGATGGACACCCCCGGCGGCCTCGACGCCTCCATGCGCGACATGATCCGCACCATGCTCACCTCGCCGGTGCCGGTGGCCATCTACGTGTCGCCAAGCGGCGCCCGGGCGGCCAGCGCCGGCACCTACCTGCTCTACGGCAGCCACGTGGCGGCCATGGCTCCCTCCACCCACCTGGGGTCGGCCACGCCGGTGCAGATGGGCGGCGGCGGCCTGCCGGGCCTGGGTGGCGACGATGATGACGAAGACAGCGGCGGCGGAGCCAGGGCGGAAGAGCCCGAGGACGCCGACAGCGCCGGCGCGAACGCCGAGGCGACGGCCGAGGACGATGACACAGCGGCCGAGGGCGACGCGGAGGCATCGGCTGAGGAGCCGACGGCCGCCGTCGAGGATGAGGCGCAGGAGGCCTCCGGCGACGGCCCACGTCGCGGCGAGACGGCCATGGAGCGCAAGGTGCTGGAGGACGCCGTCTACTATATCCGCGGTCTGGCCGAACGCCACGGCCGCAACGCCGACTGGGCCGAGGAGGCGGTACGCGAGGCGGTCAACCTCACCTCCCGGGAGGCGCTGGAGAAGAACGTCATCGACGTGGTGGCCAGCGACATCGAGGACCTGCTCGAGCAGATCGACGGCCGCACGGTGGTGATGGAGCGCGGCGAGCTGACCCTTGCGACCGCGGACCTGGTGATCGAGCGCTTCGACCCCGACTGGCGCACCGAGCTGCTGTCGGTGATCACCAACCCCAACGTCGCCTATTTCCTGATGATCATCGGCTTCTACGGGTTGATCTTCGAGCTCTCCAATCCGGGCAGCCTGGTACCGGGCACCATCGGCATCATCTGCCTGCTGCTGGCCCTGTTCGCCTTCCAGGTGCTGCCGGTCAACTTCGCCGGCCTGGCGCTGATCCTGGTCGGCCTGGCGCTGATCGTGGGCGAGGCCTTGATGCCCAGTTTCGGCATATTGGGAATCGGCGGCATCGTCGCCTTCGTGTTCGGATCGGTGATTCTGATGGATGCAGACAACCTGAGTATCTCGCTGCCGATGATCGGCGGCATCGCCCTGCTGGCGGCGGTGCTGATGCTGTGGGTCATGACCCGCTTCGTGGGCCTGCGTCGGCGCCCGGCCAAGGGAGGGCAGGAGGAGCTGGTCGGCAGCGAGGCCCGGGTCCTCGAGAACTTCGAGGGCAAGGGGCACGTCCGGCTGATGGGCGAGCGCTGGAACGCTCGCAGTGACCGGCCGCTGGTCCAGGGCCAGAGGGTGCGGGTGGCGCGCGTCGACGGCCTGACCGTCGAGGTCGAGCCCCTGGAGGAAGATCGCTGAGGCGTCGCCTTCTACGCCGCAGGACTTCACGAGAACCCTTCACGCCAACCTTTTCACGCCAACCATGGAGACAGACCATGTTGATTTCCTATCTCGTACCGGTAGTGCTGCTGTTCATGCTGATCGCGGCCTCGATACGCATCCTGCCGGAGTACAAGCGGGGCGTGGTGTTCTTCCTGGGGCGCTTCCAGGGGGTCAAGGGGCCGGGCCTGATCATCATCATCCCCGGTATCCAGAAGATGGAGGTGGTCGACCTGCGGGTGATCACCATGGACGTGCCCGAGCAGGACGTGATCTCCCAGGACAACGTCACGGTGAAGGTCAACGCGGTGATCTACTTCCGGGTGGTCGACCCGGAAAGGGCGATCATCCAGGTGGAGAACTTCACCATGGCGACCAGCCAGCTGGCCCAGACCACCCTGCGTTCGGTGCTCGGCAAGCACGACCTGGACGAGATGCTCTCCGAGAGGGACAAGCTCAATGACGACATCCAGGAGATCATCGACAGCTCGGCCGAGAGCTGGGGCATCAAGGTCTCCAACGTGGAGATCAAGCACGTCGACCTCGACGAGAGCATGATCCGCGCCATCGCCCGCCAGGCCGAGGCCGAGCGCGAGCGCCGCGCCAAGGTGATCCATGCCGAGGGCGAGCTGCAGGCCTCCAAGAAGCTGGTCGAGGCGGCCAACGTCATGGCCGAGAACTCGGCGGCCCTGCAGCTGCGTTACCTGCAGACCATGAGCGACATGAGCAACAAGAACGCCTCCACCATCGTATTCCCGCTGCCCATGGATATCATGGAGGCCTTCAAGCACATGAAGGCCTCGCCGGCCGCCCAGGCCCGCACGGGGGGTGCCAAGGCGCCCGACGAGGGTGGCGCCAGCTGAGCCTTTCCCACCCATGGCCCCACGGCCGCCGGGCCGTGGCGGTTGCTGCGCTCCCGGCCCGGGGGTGCAGCTCACCCTCCGTTCTGCTAGAATCTGCGCTCTTTCCGGGAGCGGTAATCAGACTTTCGTTCAATTCGTTCCCGTCGATGTGATGCACAGCAAGGGAACCGACAGCACGTGACGACTCCCCCGGCAGGGCTGGCCACGCCGCCCTAGCGCACCCCTCCTTCTCCTTCGGTCGCGCGCCTCGTCATCGAGGCGTCACCGCATGGCGCCACCCTGTGGCCGCCGGGGCACGCCCGTGCCCGCCCCCATAGCGGCAATACCCGATGGTCCGTGACTGGACCGCACCGCCAGCGGTGCGGTCGGCGACCCGGCGTTGCCCGACAGCCCTGACGCCTGACGGCATGACACCCACCCTGACTGGAACGCAGCATGTTCGAATCGATACGACAGACCTGGTTCTCCAACGTGAAGGGCGACACCCTCGCCGGTATCGTGGTGGCCCTCGCCCTGATACCCGAGGCCATCGCCTTCTCCATCATCGCCGGCGTGGACCCCAAGGTGGGGCTCTACGCCTCCTTCTGCATCGCGGTGATCATCGCCTTCACCGGCGGTCGCCCGGGCATGATCTCGGCGGCCACCGGCGCCATGGCGCTGCTGATGGTCACTCTGGTACGCGATCACGGCCTCGAGTACCTGCTCGCCGCCACCCTGCTCACCGGGGTGCTGCAGATCATCGCGGGGTATCTCAGGCTCGCCGAGCTGATGCGCTTCGTCTCGCGCTCGGTGGTGACGGGCTTCGTCAACGCCCTGGCGATCCTGATCTTCATGGCGCAGCTTCCTGAATTAACGGGCGTGACATGGCATGTGTATGCCATGACCATCGCCGGCCTGGCGATCATCTACGGCTTCCCCTACCTGCCGAAAATCGGCAAGTCGATCCCCTCTCCGCTGGTCTGCATCGTGGTGCTCACCGCGGTCTACATGATCTCCGGCATGGAGATCAGAAGCGTCGGCGACATGGGCGAGCTGCCCGATACCCTGCCGGTCTTCCTGTGGCCGGACGTGCCGCTGAACCTCGAGACCCTGATGATCATCTTCCCCACGGCGCTAATGCTCACCGTGGTGGGCCTGCTGGAGTCGATGATGACCGCCACCATCGTTGACGACCTGACCGATACCCCGAGCGACAAGAACCGCGAGTGCAAGGGCCAGGGTATCGCCAACATCGGCTCCGGCCTGCTGGGGGGCATGGCGGGCTGCGCGATGATCGGCCAGTCGGTGATCAACGTGAAGTCCGGCGGCCGTGGGCGCCTTTCCACCCTGATCGCCGGCGTGGTGCTGCTGCTGATGGTGGTCTTCCTCTCCGAGTGGGTCTCGCAGATTCCCATGGCCGCGCTCGTCGCGGTGATGATCATGGTCTCCATCGGCACCTTCAGCTGGTCCTCGATCCGCGACCTCAGGCAGCACCCGATGAGCACCAACGTGGTGATGGTGGCCACCGTCATCGTCACCGTGGCGACCCACAACCTGGCCATCGGCGTCTTCGTCGGCGTGCTGATCGCCGCCATGAACTTCGCCAACAAGGTGGGCAACATCCTCTATATCGGTACCGAGGAAGCCGACGAGGGCAGCCGCCGCATCTACAGGGTGGTGGGCCAGGTGTTCTTCGCCTCCTCCGAGCGCTTCGGCAACGCCTTCGACTTCAAGGAGACCGTCGAGAAGGTCACCATCGACCTCTCCCGCGCCCACTTCTGGGACATCACCGCCGTGCAGACCCTGGATCGCGTGGTGATCAAGTTCCGCCGCGAGGGCACCGAGGTGGAGCTGGTAGGCCTCAACGAGGCGAGCGCCACCATCGTCGACCGCTATGCGGTGCATGACGACCCGGCCGCCGTCGAGAAACTGATGGGAGGACACTGAGATGACCGAACAGGTGATGGCCGCCATTGACGGCTCGACGTTCTCCGAAGGCGTCTGCGACGCCGCCGCCTGGGCAAGCCTCGCCCTGGAGGCGCCGCTGACCTTCCTGCACGTGAACGATAACCACGCGCCACCCGAGGAGCGCAACCTCTCCGGCAACCTGCTGGCCGGTGGGCGCGAGCGCCTGCTCGAGGAGCTCGCCCGGCTCGACGAGCAGCGCGCCAGGGTGGCCCAGGAGCAGGGCCGGCTGATGCTGAAGGCCGCCAGGGAGAGAGCCATCCAGGATGGCGTGGCGGAGCCCGGCACCCGCCAGCGCAACGGTACCCTGGTGGAGACCCTGGAAGAACTGCAGGGCGACATGCGCCTGCTGGTGATCGGCAAGCGCGGCGAGGGCGCCGAGCAGGCCAGCGGCCACCTGGGCTCCAACCTGGAGCGGGTGGTGCGCACCCTGCATCGGCCGATCCTGATGGTGCCGGCGCCCTTCGAGGCCCCGAAGAAGGTGATGCTCGCCTTCGACGGCAGCCCGACCACCCGCAAGGGCGTGGAGATGCTGGCGAAGAGCCCGCTGTTTGCGGGCATCCCGGTGCACGTGGTGATCGTCGGCGCCGAGACCGGCGACAACCGCTCCCAGCTCGACTGGGCACTCAAGACGCTGCGCGACGCGGGTCATGAGGCCGAGGGCGCTATTCGCGCCGGCGAGGTGGAGGCGACCCTGCGCGCCTACCAGGAGGAGCAGGGCATCGACCTGCTGGTGATGGGCGCCTACGGCCACTCGCGCATCCGCCACCTGCTGGTGGGCAGCACCACCACCGAGATGCTGCGCCGCGCCAGCGTACCGATCCTGCTGCTGCGCTGATCCTTTCCCGAGCCGGCCACCTCTTGCACGGTGCGCCGGCTTGTCTTGCTCACGAGGCTCCCAGGTCCCACCCGGGGCCGAGCAGCACCGTCGTTCTGGAGTGACCCATGTCCCGCAAGCTCTACTGTATCGCCAGTTTCAAGCCCAGGCCCGGCCGTGAAGAGGCCGTGTTCAGGGCCCTGCAGGCCCTGGAGCCGAACACCCATCGCGAGGATGGCTGCCTGCACTACACCGTGACCCGCCATATCGACCATCCCAATGCGCCGGGCACCAGCTACCCCATCGTCTTTCACGAGGTCTGGGCCAGCCGCGAGCTCTTCGAGGCCCACTGCAACCGGCGTGAGATCCAGGCGTTCTTCGCGACCCATGTCGAGTCGCCGGACGGTGATATCGAGGACGCCAATGTCTGCGTCTACACCGATGAGCCGTTCGACTACGACGCGCCCCGGGTGTAGGCGCGTCACTACACACCGCGCAGCGATGGCGATATGTTGGTTGCCCGGGCCGGTGACTCGTTGACCTGTGTCCTAGGCAGGCCAGCTCCCATCGGGTAGAAACGGGGTGAGGAATAACGACATACGCCAGCCAGGAAACGACACGATGACCGAACAGGTGATGGCCGCCATCGACGGCTCGAAGTTCTCGGAAGGGGTGTGCGACTTCGCCGCCTGGGCAAGCCTGGCCCTGGGGGCGCCGCTGACCTTCCTGCACGTGGTGGACAACCACCCCCAGACCGCCGAGGCCGACCTCTCCGGCAATATCGGCCTGGGGTCGCGGGAGCACCTGCTGGAGGAGCTCTCCCAGCTCGACGAGCAGCGTGCCAAGGTCGCTCAGGAGCAAGGGCGGCTGATGCTCAAGGCCGCCAGGGAGCGGGCCGTCGAGGACGGCGTGGCCGAGCCGGCCACCCGCCAGCGCAACGGTACCCTGGTGGAGACCCTCGAGGAGCTGCAGGAGGAGATCCGCCTGCTGGTGGTGGGCAAGCGCGGCGAGACGGCCCATCAGGACAGCGGCCACCTGGGCTCCAATCTGGAGCGGGTGGTGCGCACCCTGCACCGGCCGATCCTGATGGTGCCGGACACCTTCCAGGCCCCCGAGAAGGTGATGCTCGCCTTCGACGGCAGCAAGACCACCCGCAAGGGCGTGGAGATGCTGGCGAAGAGCCCGTTGTTCGCAGGCATTCCGGTGCACGTGGTGATCGTCGGCGCCGAAACCGGAGACAATCGCTCCCAGCTCGACTGGGCCCTGGCCATGCTGCGCGAGGCCGGCCACGAGGCCGAGGGGGCGATCCGCGCCGGCGAGGTGGAGGCGACCCTGCGTGCCTATCAGGAAGAGCATGGCATCGACCTGCTGGTGATGGGGGCCTATGGCCACTCGCGCATCCGCCACCTGCTGGTGGGCAGCACCACCACCGGCATGCTGCGCCGTGCGAAGGTGCCGTTGCTGCTGCTGCGCTGAGGCGACTCCCTCCCAGGCACGACCCGACGCCCCGGGCGCGAGAGCGCACGGGGCGTCGTCGCCTTCCACGCCTCGGCACGAGAAAGCCCCGGCCAGCTGGCCGGGGGCGAGCAGCGCTTCGCTCAGGACGAGGAAACTAGCCTTTCACGCCGCCGGCGGTGAGCCCGCCGATGATCCAGCGCTGGCAGACCAGGAAGGCCACGGTGATGGGCAGGCCCGAGAGTACCGCGGCGGCGGCGAAGTTGCCCCAGCGCTGGTTGTGGTCGGCCAGGTACTGCTGGGCGCCCACGGCGAGGGTCAGTTTGTGCTCGTCGACCAGCAGCACCGAGGCCATGGGATACTCCATGATGCTCATCACGAAGGCGAGGATGAAGACCACCATCAGGATCGGCACCGACAGCGGCAGCAGGATGTAGCGGAAGGCCTGCCAGGTGCTGGCGCCATCGACCATGGCGGCCTCCTCCAGGGAGCCGTCGATGGATTCGAAGTAGCCCTTGATGGTCCAGATATGCAGGGCCACCGCGCCCAGCGAGGCGACGATCAGCGCCCCGTGGGTGTTGATGCCGAGCCAGGGCACCAGCTGGCCCAGGCGATCGAACAGTGCATAGAGCGCCACCAGCGAGAGAACCGCCGGGAACATCTGGAAGATCAGCATGCCCTTGAGGATCGGCGCCTTGCCGCGGAAGCGCATGCGCGCGAAGGCGTAGGCGCTGGTGGTGGCGAGCGCCAGGATCAGCAGCGACGACACCAGCGCGACCTTCACCGAGTTCCACAGCCACAGCAGCACCGGAAAGGGGGGCTGGACCACGCTGCCGTCGGCCCGCTCCCAGGGGATGCCGAAGGCCAGGGCCCAATGCTCCAGCGAGAAGCGTTCGGGAATCAGGCTGCCGCTGGCGAAGTTGCCCTCACGGAAGGAGATCGAGATCACCAGCAGCAGCGGGAAGACGATCAGCGAGACGAAGCCGAGCAGCGCCAGGTGGGCGGCAAGCCGCCGGGCGCGAATCGAGCGGGGTTGAACCATGGCCATGACGGTATCTCCTTATCAGACCTTGACCCTGGACAGCCGCAGGTTGAGCAGCGACAGGCCGGCCACCAGCAGGAAGATCAGGGTGGCGATGGCGGCGGCCAGGCCGAAGTTCTGGCCGGCATCCTGGAAGGCGATGCGGTAGGTGTAGCTGACCAGCAGGTCGGTGGTGCCCGCCGGCGTGCTGGCGCCGAGGATGTCGGGGTTGCCGCCGGTGAGCAGGGCGATCAGGACAAAGTTGTTGAAGTTGAAGGCGAATGCGGCGATCAGCAGGGGCGTCAGTGGCCGGATGATCAGCGGCAGGGTGATCCGGAACAGGTTGGTGATCGGCCCGCCGCCGTCCACCGCCGAGGCCTCGAAGAGGTCCCGCGGGATCGACTGGATCAGCCCCATGCACAGCAGCAGCATGTAGGGGTAGCCGAGCCAGGTGTTGACCACCAGCAGCATGGAGCGGGCCAGCCAGGGATCGGTGAACCACTCCGGGCGAATGCCGAACAGGCTGTCGAGGATCATGTTCACCTCGCCGAAGTGCTGGTTGAACATCCCCTTGAAGATCAGGATCGAGATGAAGGCCGGTACCGCGTAAGGCAGGATCAGCAGCGTGCGGTAGATCGCCTTGCCGCGCAGCTGGTCCCACTGCAGCAGCGCGGCCAGCACGAAGCCCACCGCCAGGGTGAAGAGCACGGTCAGCCCGGCGAAGGCGAAGGTCCAGACGAAGATCTGCAGGAAGGGGCCGCGGATGTCGGGGTCGGCGAAGATCCGGGTGTAGTTGTCCAGGCCGACCGCCACCGGCCAGCCCGGGGTGATGGTTTCGCCGTCGTCGGTGACGAAGAAGCCGATCTGCTGGTCCGGCGTCAGCACCCGGTCGTCGCGGCGGTCGAACAGGCTGCCGTCGTCGCGGGCCTCGTAGCGGTCGAGCATCGGGGCGAAATGGCGCAGCCCCGACATGCGCAGCTCCAGGCCCTCGGGGGTGACCAGGCGCAGTCCCTGCAGGGCGCCGCGGGCGGCGATCACCTCGCGCATCGCCAGCGGTTCGGCGGCGGGGGTCCGGTCGGCGGGCTGAACGCCGATCCGGCGCTCCTCCCGGTTGGCCAGGTTGAGCGGCGGACTCGCGTAGCGCTCGGCCCCGCTCCCGGCCTCGTCCGAGAGGTCGGCCAGGTCGCCCTCGGCTTCCAGGTAGAGTCTGACGAGCTCGCCCTCGCGGTGCAGCGAGAAGCTGAAGGCGGCGCCCTCCTCCTGGTAGGTGCGCGAGAGGAGCTGCGCGCGGACCCGCTCCTCGCTGAGCAGGTTGCTCGAGCTGTAGTTGCTGAAGCTGATGCCGAAGGTGTAGACCAGCGGGAAGATCACGAAGACGCCGAGGCCTGCCACGGCGGGAAAGATGTAGCGATGGCTCATCAGGCTGCGCCGAGTGAAGACCACCGCCAGGGCGGCGCCCAGCACCAGGAAGAGCAGCGCGAACATCCATTGGCCGTTGAGGTGGAAGGCGACGACCAGCCACATCAGGCCCACGACCAGGACGGCGACCAGGGCGCGGGCCGCCCAGCGGGCGTAGCGTTCCCCGGGATGGCGCGACCGGTGTCGCGGCAGCCCCCGAGAGGCGTTGGTGGTGTACATAGCGAGTGTCCTGCGGGAGCGGCCGACGGCAGGGCCGCCGGCCGGGGTGGTGAGTCGGCTTACTGGCGCATGCGGCGGGCGGCGGCGTCCAGCGCCTCCTGCGGGGTCTGGCGGCCGCTGCCGATGTTCTGCAGCGCCGGCTCCATGGCGGCCCAGAAGGCGCCCATCTCGGGGATGTTGGGCATCGGCATGCCGATCTCGGCGTTGGCCAGGGTGGCGGCGATCGCGGGGTCCTCCGCCAGCTCCCGCTGGTAGGCCACATGGGCCACCGCGCCCAGGGTGCCGTCGCCGTTGAAGGTACGCAGCCCCGCCTCGTCGAGCAGGTAGTTCTCGAGGAACTCCACGGCCAGGAAGTCGTTGGGCGTGGCGGCGTTGATCATCGCCGTCATGACGCCGAACATCGGCCTGGCGCGCTCGTCGCCCACCCTGGGCAGCAGGGCCACGCCGTAGTCGATCCCGCTGCGCTCCAGGTTGCCCCAGGCCCAGGGCCCGCTGATCATGGTGGCCACCTCGCCGCGATTGAAGCGGGTATCCATCACGCTGTAGTCGGTGCCGCGGGGCACCACGTCCCGTTCGATCAGCTCGCGCAGCAGCTCGGCGCCCTGCAGGGCCCCCGCGTTGTTGACCCCGATGTCGCTGACGTCGAAGCCCGTCTCGGTCTGGCGGAAGGGGTAGCCGCCGTTGGCCGCCAGCAGGATCCAGCCGTAGTAGGGCTCGCTGTAGTCGAAGAGGATCGCCTTCCTGCCCTGCTCGGCCAGCTCGGCATCCAACGCCATCAGTTCGGCGAAGCTCTCCGGGGCCTCGTCGACGAGCGCCTTGTTGTAGATCAGCCCCAGCGACTCCACGGAGATCGGGTAGCCGTAGGTCTCGCCGTTCCACAGGGTGGCGTCCCAGGTGAAGTCGAAGTAGCGGCCACGGAAGTCGTCGCTCGGGGAGAGCGGTGTCAGCAGCCCGCTCTGGGCCCATTCGCCCAGGCGGTCATGGGCCCAGATCACGATGTCGGGGCCCTGTCCGCTGCCGGCGGCCTGCTGGAAGCGGTCGGTGAGGTTGTCGGGATGGACGACCTCCACCTCGACCCCGGTATCGGCGGTGAACCGGCGGCCGACCTCGCGGATGCCCTCCGGCCCCTTGTTGTCGCCCATCCAGATGGTCAGCTTGTCGGCGTCGAAGGCCACGGCGGGCAGGGCGAGGCCGCTCCCCAGGGCGGCGGCCAGCAGCGGGAACAGGAAACCACGGCATGATGGCGTCATGGGTCTGGATCCTCCAGGTTGTTGTTGTGCGGTGGCGCCCGGGTGGAGCGCCATGACGAAGGCGTCCAGCGTCGCCAATCCACCGTTCGACGTCCTCCTCCCCGGTGGGCGCAGGGGTGGCGTACGGGTGGGGCGTAGGGAGAAGGAGAAAGACGCGGGGCGGGGGCGGCAGGCCCCGTCGGCTCAGGGGCAGCTGGCGCCGATCACCAGTTCGGTGGGCAGCAGGCTGGGCTCGGCTGGGGCGAGGCCGAGGATGATGCGGGCGGCGGTGCGGCCCTTCTCGGTACTGTCCTGGCGGACCGTGGTGAGGCGCGGGGCCCGGTACTGCCCCTCGGCGATGCCGTCGAAGCCGGTGATCCGCAGGTCCTCGGGGATGCGCAGGCCGCGCTGCTCGGCCAGGGTCACGGCGGTCAGGGCGATGCGGTCGGACATGCACAGCAGCAGGTCGGGGCGCTCGTCGTCGGGTGAGTCGAGGATTGCCTCGATCACCGGGGCGCACACCTCGAAGGTGTTCTCCTCGATGTTCCACATCGGCACCCCGGCCGGGTCGATCCCGTGCTCCGCCAGGGCGCGGTGGAAGCCGGTCAGGCGCGAGCGGGTGATGGTCTGATCGGCTCCCAGCAGGGCATGGGCCGGGGTGATGCGGCCGTTGCAGGGCTCGGCGGTGAGGCGCAGGTTGACGATGGCCGGCCGCCGCGGGGGCGTCTGCAGGGCGTGACGGGCGATGGCGAGGCAGGCGGCCTCGTTGTCGACGTGGACGGTGGGGCGGCCGGCGATGTCGAAGTCCACCGAGACCAGCGATGCCTGGGCAGGCAGCCTGCCGAGCAGCGAGGGGCTCGGCATCAGGCCGTAGACGATGAAGCCGTCGGCCATGCTTGCCGAGCCCGGGATCTGGGCCTGGGTCTGGCGCGAGGAGAGCAGCAGCAGGGTGTGGCCCTGGCCGTCGAGCACCTCGGCCACCCCGGAGAGGAACTCGCTCGCCACGGCGTCGTTGAGGCTGTAGGTGAGGCTCTCGGCGAGGATCACCGCGATGATTCGCGAGCGCCCGGTGCGCAGGCTGCGCGCCTTGGCGTCGGGGCCGTGATAGCCCAGCCGGCTGGCCTCGCCGAGGATGCGCTCGCGCAGGGCGGGCGAGAGCTGGTCCGGCCGGTTGAAGGCGTTGGAGACGGTGGCGGTGGAGACCCCGAGCTCCCGGGCTAGGTCCTTCAAGGTGATGCGGCGCGTTGGTGCGGTCATGGCCTTCCCTGGTCGTTGGCGACCCGCTGACAAGGATACCGACCCTGGCCCGCGGGGGACAGGGTCGGTGCGTGCTCATGCGCCGCTTCAGGCCACGGCGCGTGCCCGGCTGGCCTTCAGGGCGCGATTGTCCGCATCGAACAGGTGCACGTGTTGCGGGTCCGGCACCAGCGCCACCCGCTGCCCCTCCTGCCAGCGGCTGGGCGCCTCGCTGCGATGGATCAGCAGGGTCTCGCCGGCCATCGGTTCCAGGTAGACGTAGACCTCGTTGCCCAGGTACTCGACGTTGACGATCTCGAAGGCGTTGTCGCCGCTGGCCGCCTCCAGGCGCAGGTGCTCGGGGCGCACGCCCAGGGTCAGCGCCGCGCCGGCGGCATGCTCGCCCGCCGCCTGGGGCAGGCTCAGCTCGCCGATGCCCTCGACCTGCACCCGGCAGCCCGCCTCGGCCTGACCGGCCAGGCTCGCCGGCATGAAGTTCATGGTCGGCGAGCCGATGAACCCCGCCACGAACTTCGTTGCCGGTCGCTGGTAGAGCTCGTGGGGGCTGCCCACCTGCTCGACGCGTCCGCCGTTGAGCACCACGATCTTGTCGGCCAGGGTCATGGCCTCCACCTGGTCGTGGGTGACATAGATCATGGTCGAGCCCAGGCGGTTGTGCAGCCGGGCGATCTCGTTGCGCATCTGCACGCGCAGCGAGGCGTCCAGGTTGGAGAGCGGCTCGTCGAACAGCAGGATGCGCGGCTCGCGGGCCATGGCGCGCCCCATGGCGACGCGCTGGCGCTGGCCGCCGGAGAGCGCCTTGGGCTTGCGGTCGAGCAGCTCCTCGAGCTGCAGGATGCGCGCCGTGGCCATCACGCGATCATCCACCGTCTCCTTGCTGGCCTTGGCCAGCTTGAGGCCGAAGGCCATGTTCTCGTAGACGGTCATGTGCGGGTAGAGGGCGTATGACTGGAAGACCATGCCCACGCCGCGCTCCCGGGGCGGCAGCTCGTTGACCACCGTCTCGCCGATGCTGAGCGTGCCGTCGCTGATCGACTCCAGCCCTGCGATCAGCCGCAGCAGGGTCGACTTGCCGCAGCCCGAGGGGCCGACGAAGACCACGAACTCGCCGTCGCCGATATCCAGGTCCACGTCCTTGATGATGTGGGTGCTGCCGAAGACCTTGTTGACCTTGTCGAGAGTGACGCTTGCCATCTGATGACTCCTTGCCGGCCCCGCGCCCCTGGCGTCCTCGTCGGGGCCGGCCTGTTGTTATGGTGAGCTGCGATCGTTCAGGATACCGCGAACCAGGCGGCCTGGTAGGCCGGCAGCCGCAGGGTGTCGCCGTCGAGGGAGGCCGTGAAGCCGTGGCCCTCCAGGGCGTGGTCGACCGCCAGCGGCAGCCGGGTCTCCCGGGGCTCGGCGGTCAGGTTGAAGAGGCAGAGGATCCGCTCGTCCGCCCCTTCGCGGACGAAGCCAAGCAGCGCGTCCCCCACGTCGACCAGGCGCAGCTCGCCGTCGAACAGCGCCGGGTGCCTGGCGCGGAACGCCAGCAGGCGGCGGGTGGCGTTGAGCACCGACGCGCTGTCGTCCTCCTGACGCGCCACCGAGAGGGCCAGGTGGTGCGCCTCCACGGGCAGCCAGGGCTCGACGCCCGGGGCGGTGAAGCCACCGCTCTCGGCATCGGTCCAGGGCATCGGGGTCCGGCAGCCGTCGCGGCCCTTGAACTCCGGCCACAGCACCTTGCCGTAGGGGTCCTGGATGCGCTCGAAGGGCACCTCGGCCTCGGGCAGGCCCAGCTCCTCGCCTTGGTAGAGGCAGACGCTGCCGCGCAGCGAGAAGAGCATCGCCAGCATCACGGCGGGGTAGGCCGTCGGGTCCTGACCGGCGCCCCAGCGGCTGGCGCTGCGCTCCACGTCGTGGTTGGAGATCGCCCAGCAGGGCCAGGCATCGCCGGCCAGGCGCTGGAAGCGCTCGATCACCTCGCGGAGATAGGCCGCCGAGTGGGGCTTGTTGAGCAGGTCGAAGGTGTAGGCCATGTGCAGCTTGTCGCCGCCGGCGGTGTACTCGGCCATGCGCTCGAGGGGGTTGTCGTCGCCGATCTCGCCGACCGTGGTGGTGCCGGGGTACTCGTCCATCAGCGCGCGCAGCTCACGCAGGAAGTCGAGGTTCTCTGGGCGGCTCAGGTCATAGACATGGCGCTGCCAGGTGTAGGGATTGGCCTCCGGGGCGCCCAGGGTCTTGGCCTCGCCCTCGGGCACCGGCGGGTTGTCGCGCAGCTCGGCGTCGTGGAAGTAGAAGTTGACGGTGTCCAGGCGGAAGCCGTCCACCCCCAGCTCCAGCCAGAAGCGCATGTTGTCCAGCTGGGCGGCCCTCACCTCCGGGTGGTGGAAGTTGAGGTCCGGCTGGCTGCTCAGGAAGTTATGCAGGTAGTACTGGCGCCGGCGCGGGTCGAAGGTCCAGGCCGGGCCGCCGAAGATCGACAGCCAGTTGTTGGGCGGCGTGCCGTCCGACTTCGGGTCGGCCCACACGTACCAGTCGGCCCTGGCATTGGTGCGATCCTGCCGGCTCTCCTGGAACCAGGGGTGCATCTCCGCGGTGTGGCTGATCACCTGGTCGATGATCACCTTCAGGCCCAGCGCATGGGCCCGGGCCAGCAACGCCTTGAAGTCCGCCAGAGTGCCGAACATCGGGTCCACGTCGCGATAGTCGCTGACGTCGTAGCCGAAGTCGCGCATCGGCGAGGTGAAGAAGGGCGACAGCCAGATCCCGTCCACGTTGAGCGAGGCCACGTAGTCGAGCTTCTCGGTGATGCCCGCCAGGTCGCCGATGCCGTCGCCGTTGGCGTCCATGAAGCTGCGTGGGTAGATCTGGTAGATGACGCCACCGCGCCACCAGAAGGTGTTGTCCTGCATGGAGGTTTCCTTGTGAAACATGGAGAGTCAGCCCTTGACCGCGCCGGCGGTCAGGCCGGAGACGATGCGCCGCTGGAAGATGATCACCAGCACCACCAGGGGCACGGTGACCACCACCGAGGCGGCCATGATCGGGCCCCAGGGCAGCTCGTAGGCGCTGCCGCCGGAGAGCAGGGCGATGGCCACCGGCACGGTGCGTTGGCTGTCGGTCAGGGTGAAGGTCAGGGCGAAGAGGAACTCGTTCCAGGCGGCGATGAAGGCCAGCAGGCCGGTGGTGGCCATGGCCGGCCACATCAGTGGCAGGAACACCCTGGTGATGGTGATCCAGGGGGTGGCCCCGTCCATGATCGCCGCCTCCTCCAACTCCATGGGCAGTTGCTTCATGAAGGTGGTCAGCACCCAGACGGTGAAGGGCAGGGTGAAGATGGTGTAGCTGAGGATCAGGCCACCCGGATTGTTGTAGAGGTTGAGCGCGCGGATCACCTCGAACAGCCCGGAGAGCACCGCCACCTGCGGGAACATGGAGACGCCGAGGATTACCAGCAGTACCGTGGAGCGGCCGCGGAAGCGCACCCGTCCCAGGGCGTAGGAGGCGGTGATGCCCAGCAGCAGGGCGATGAACACCACGCTGGTGGCGACCAGGATCGAGTTGAAGATCGCCTGCAGGAAGCTCTTCTGGGTGAACACCTGCACGTAGTTGGCCAGGCTCCAGGTGCTGGGCCACAGCTCGACCCGGAAGAGGTCGCCGGAGGGCTTGAAGGAGGTGATCACGGCGTAATAGAAGGGGAACACCGCAACGACCACCACCAGGGCCACCAGGACCCAGAAGCCGACACGCGTGGCGAGCTTGTTGAACTGGCGCGAGGTCATGCGTCACCTCCCAGGTTGAGTTGCTTGCGGCCCAGGTAGAGATAGGCGATGGTCGCCAGGGCGATGATCAGGAACAGCAGGGTCGAGGCGGCGCTGCCGTAGCCCACGTCCTGGAACTCGACGAGCTGCTGGCGGGCGTAGATCGACATCGACATGGTGCTGGTGGAGTTGGAGGTCAGCACGTAGATGACGTCGAACACCCGCAGGGCGTCGAGCAGACGGAAGATCACCGCCACCATCAGCGCGGGGGTGATCAGCGGCAGGGTCACCCTGAAGAACACCCGGACCGGGTGGATGCCGTCCACCTCGGCGGCCTCGTAGCAGTCCTTGGGGAGCATCTGCATGGCGGCCAGCGCCAGCAGGGCGACGAAGGGCGTGGTCTTCCACACGTCGACCATGATCACCGCCCACATGGAGTAGCTGGCATCCGCCGTCCAGGCGATGGGGTCGGCGATGAGGCCCAGCGTCATCAGCAGCTCGTTGATGATCCCGAACTGGTCGTTGAGCATCCAGGCCCACATCTGCGCCGAGACGATGGTGGGGATCGCCCAGGGGATCAGCACCGCGGCGCGCACCAGGGTGCGGCCCTTGAACTCGGCGTTGAGGATCAGCGCGACGATGACCCCGAACACCACCTCCAGCGACACCGAGACGATGGCGAAGAAGAAGGTGTTCCACACCGAGCGCCACCAGACGGGGTCGGCCAGCACGCCGTACCAGCGGCCATCGTCGAGGATCAGGTAGTTCTCCAGCCCGATGAAGAAGACGTTGCCGAGATCCGACAGCGAGGCATCGGTGAAGCTGAAGTAGAAGGTGCGCACCAGCGGCCAGCCGGCCACCAGGGCCAGGGTCACCAGCATCGGCGCCAGGAAGGTCCAGGCGGCGCGCACCCGCTGGCGGCGTACCTTGGTGCTGCGGTACTGACCGGAGACGGGGCGCGCCGCGGCGGGCGCGCTGTCGTTGACGGTAGAGGTCATGGGAAGGCTCCCGGTTACCAGTTGCGGCGCTTGACGCGCGAGAGCTCGCGCTCGAGGTCGGCCACGGCCTGCTCGCCGCTGCGGCTGCCGGAGAGCACGTCATGGCTGGCGCTGAAGAAGGCGTTGCTGACCCGGCCGTAGGCGTCACCGGTCACCGCCGACGGGCGGGCCACGGCGTTGACGAAGGTGTCGTAGAGCTCGCCGAAGAAGGGCACGGCCTCCAGCACCTCCTCGTCCTGGTAGAGGGCCTCGAGGGTCGGGTTGTAGGCGCCGGCGATGGCGCGACGCTTCTGCTCGTCATGCCCGGTCAGGAAGGCAACCAGGTCCACGGCAAGCTCGGGATTCTCGCTGTAGCGGGAGACCGCCAGGTTCCAGCCGCCCAGCCCCGCCGCGCTTCTGTTCTCGCCGCCCGAAGCCGCGTCGCCCTGGCCATCGCCGCCCGCCGGCAGCTGGGTCACGCCGACCTTGTCGCGCACCTCGCTGCCCTCGCTCTGGGCCAGGGACCAGGCATAGGGCCAGTTGCGCATGAACACGGCATTGCCGCCCTGGAAGACCCCGCGGGCCTCCTCCTCGGTGTAGTTGAGGACCCCGTCGGGAGCGATGTCGCCGACCCAGCTGGCCGCCAGGTCCAGGGCGGCCGCGGCGCGGGGGTTGTTGATGCTGATCTCGCCTTCGGGCTCCACCAGGGCGCCGCCACCGTGGCTCGCCACCCACTCCAGGGCGTTGACGGTCAGGCCCTCATAGGCCCGGCCCTGGAACACGAAGCCGTGCATGCGCTCGTTGCCGGCCTCGCGCTCTGCCGCCTTGATCTCGCGGGCGATCTCGGTGAGCTCGGCCCAGGTCGCGGGTGCCTCGAAACCGTACTTCTCGAGCAGGTCCTTGCGGTAGTAGAGCACCCCGGCATCGGTGAACCAGGGCATCGCCACCAGGCGGCCATCGACGGTGTTGTTCTCGACGATCGCGGGGAAGTGTCCCTCGCCGGCCTCGTCACCCAGCGCCTCGCGCAGGTCGAGCAGGTGGTTGGCGAGCAGGCCCGGCCACACCACGTCGATCTGCATCACGTCGATGTCGCTGGAGTTGGCGGAGAGGATCTGCTGGTAGAGCGACAGGCGCTCGGTGGAGGAGTTGGGGGTGGAGACGATATCGACCTCGTGTCCGGTCTGCTCCTCCCAGGCGCGCACGCCCTCCTCGCAGAGGGTCAGCTCGGCGCCGACGGCGCCGCAGGAGATGGTCAGGTCCGCCGCCTGGGCGTGGCCGGTGCCGGCCAGCGCGGCGGATCCCAGGGCGATGGCGGTGATGAGAGGCGTCTTGAGCATGGGATAATCCTCGTCGGCTTGTTGTTGTGGGGGCTTGCGAGCGGTGAATGGCGTGTCTTAAACGATTAAGTTCGTGGCGACAGTTAAGACCATGGCCCTGGCTCCATCAACCTAGACTTTTGTCGAAGCCTGGCCGCGCGGCCCGGCGGCCGGGCGTGAGCGCCTGCTTACCTCGCCGGCGAAGGGGGGGGAGGGTCTGGCTAAGAGGGCTTCGGCAGAGGGGCGCTGCATTAGACATTGGTCGCGTTCTTCGCTCATGGCGTTGAGGGGCTTGGCTTAAACGATTAAGTTTCGATTGGCTTGTCCAGCCGCTTCCCCCGGCTCCCGCCGCTACGGGCACGTCACGGGACTGAATCGATACAGAACCGGGGCCGGCATGGGCGACAGTCCACAACAACAAGGGATGACACCACCATGAACGCCGTCATGTTCAAGACCCCCCTCGCCATTGCCATCACCGCCGCCGGCGTGGCGCTGAGCGGCGCCGCCAGCGCCGACAACCACGGGCTGGAGCAGCGCCTGGCCGAGCTCGAGGCGCGTATCGCCGCCGCGGAGCAGCGAGCCGATGTCGCCGAGCAGCGCGCCGAGATCGCCGAAGCCGAGGCCGAGGGGCGGCTCTCCGCCGACGAGGTCGAGGCACGCCTGGCCAGGGTCGAGCGCCAGGCCAGCGGCGAGGAGGGCTTCTCCTTCAACGCCTATGCCCGCTCCGGGCTGCTGCTGGGCGAGGATGGCAAGAGCCTGCCGGGCGGGCCCTACGTGACGCCCGCCGGCCCGCTGGGCGGCGCCGTGGGGCGGCTGGGCAACGAGGGGGATACCTATGTCGAGGGCATCTTCAACTACCGGATGCGCTACGACAACGGCGCCCGGGCCCACTACCGCATGATGCTCGCCGACTCCGTCAGCACCAGCAACGACTGGACCGCCGACGAATCGAACCTCAACGTGCGCCAGGTCTATGCCGAGTTCAGCGACCTGCCGAGCTTCACCGGCGTCTTCGAGAACGCTTCGATCTGGGCCGGCAAGCGCTTCGATCGCGACAACTTCGACATCCACTGGATCGACAGCGACTTCATCTTCCTGGCCGGCACCGGCGCGGGTATCTACGACATGCAGCTGGCCGAGAACTGGACCTCCAACCTGTCGCTCTACGGTCGCAGCTTCAGCGATTTCGATATCATCGGCAGCGAGGACCCGGGCAGCACCGACAGCCTGATCCTCACCTCCAACAACTACGTGGGCAACTGGCAGTTCATGGTCAGCGGCCTCTCCGCCGCCGACAACGACGAGCGCGACATCGAGGCGGGCCAGACGGCCGCCGACAACGGCTTCCATACCATGGTGGCGTACCACGGCGACAGCTTCTTCGGCCTTGCCGAGGGCAACTTCAAGGCGGCGCTGATCCATGGCCAGGGCCTGGGCGCCGAGGCCAAGGTGCTGGGCGCCGATGGCAGCCTCACCGATGACGCCCAGGCGACCCGCCTCGGCCTCTACGGCACCACCTACCTGGCGCCGCGCTGGCGTGTGGCCCCCTCGATCCTCGCCGAGACCAGCCGGGATCGCTACGTGCAGGGCGACGAGTACAACTGGGCGGGCCTCAACGTGCGCCTGGCCAACGAGCTGACCGAGAACTTCGAGATGCAGTACGAGGCCAGCTACCAGGTCATGGACCTCGACCAGGGCGCCGGCGGCAACGCCGTGAAGGGAGACTTCGGCAAGTTCACCCTTGCCCCGACCTTCAAGCCCCAGGTGGGTGGCTTCTGGCAGCGCCCGGAGGTCCGTCTCTTTGCCTCCTACACTGACTGGAGCGAGGAGCTGAACGAGTACGGCGGCAGCTTCGGCGAGGACGGCTTCACCGGGGGCCAGTGGAGCTTCGGCGTCCAGACCGAAGTCTGGTTCTGATGGCAGGGGCCCGGCGCCGGCCGGGCCCTGTCGGCTGTTTCGATCCTTGCCCGCGGCCCTGGCCGCGGGCTTTTCGCAGGCCCATCCGATGCCAGGGAGCCGTCATGACGCTGATCCCGAACAAGCTGGCGCCCCCGGCGCTGCCCCTGTCGCTGGTGGCGCGTTCGCGCCTCAACGATCACTTCGTGCTCGACGAGCGGGTCCGCCTGCTGGTGGTCGAGGCGCCTCCCGGCTATGGCAAGAGCACCCTGGTGGCCGAGCGCCTGCCTGCCCTGGAGCAGCGTGCCGCCTGGCTGAGGCTGGACGGCCGCGATGACGCCCCCCGGCGTTTCGCCGAGGGCTTCCGGGCCATGCTCGGCGAGCTCTGTGACGCCCCTCTCGCGCCGCTCGAGGAGTGCGCCGGCCTAGACGATGCCATGGAGGCCTGGCTTGCCGCGCTGCCCGCCGTGGCGCCGCCGGCACGGCTGGTGCTCGATGGCTTCGAGCACCTCACCGAGCCCGCGATCCTCGCCGCCCTGGTGACCTGGCTGCGCCACCAGCCCCCCTGGCTGACCCTCACCGTGATCTCCCGCCGCCGCCCGGCCCTGGGACTGCCGGCGCTGCGGCTGCGCGGCGAACTGGAGGAGATCGGCATGGCCGAGCTGGCCTTCGACCTGGAGGAAGCCCAGACCCTGTGTGCCGAACAGCTTAGCTTCCCGCCGACCCGGGTCAGCCTGGAGCGGGCCCTGCGCCGCACCGGCGGCTGGGCCATGGCACTCGACTGGCTGATCCAGCGGACCACCACCCGGGCGGGATTCGACCGCCTGGTGGACCGGCTCGACGGCCCGCATCCCGACTTCGTCGCCTGGTTCGATGACCTGATCGATGTCGGCGACCGCGAGCTGCTGCTGCAGCTGGGCGTGCTGGAGCGCTTCTCGCCACCCCTGGTGGCGAGGCTGCTGGAGGGGGATGGCCTCTCCCAGCGGCTCGAGGCCCTGGAGCAGGCCGGCCTGTTCCTGGAGCGTCCCGACCCCGATGATCACTGGCTGCGCCTGCATCCGCTGTTCGCCCGCTACCTGTGCTTTCGTCGCCATGAGCTGAGCCTGTCGCGCCAGCGGGCGCTCCACCGGCGCGCCGGTGAGGCGTGGCTGTCGCTGGGCGAGCCGGCGCTGGCCCTGGCCCAGCTCATCGAGGCCGACGACCCGGAGGCCCTGGCCGCCCAGGTCGAGGCGCAGGGGCCCTCCCTGCTGGCTGGGGGGCACTTCTCGCTGCTGGCGCGTGCCCTGGACCGGCTGGGCGATACGCGCCTGGCCGCCGCGCCGAAACTGGCCCTGCTGCAGGGCTGGGTCTCCCATGCCCAGTACCAGTTCGGGCGTACCCGGCGAGCCATCGACTGGATCGAGGCCCAGCTCGAGGCGCCCGAGTGGCAGGCGCTGGCCGCCGAGTTCGCGACCCTGCGCGCCCAGCTGGCCATCAACGAGGGGAACGCCGAGCGCGCTGCCCCGCTGGCCGAGCAGGCGCTGGCGCTGCCGGCGCGCTACCTGGCGGCCACGCCCGCCTCGGCGGCGGCGATACGCGCCGAGGCGCGATTCGTCCAGGGCCACCTCGAGGCCTCGCTCGGGGAGGTGGCCGAGGTGGAGCGCGAGGCCACCCGCATCGGCGACGACCGGCTGCTGCTCTGGTCGCTCTGTCACCAGTCGGAGACCCTGGTCGCCCAAGGCCGGCTGCAGGCCGCCCATGACGTCCAGGAGCGCGCCCTGGCCCATATCGAGCGCAGCGGCCTGGATCGGCTGCCGGTGGCGGAGTTCCTCTACCGCATCCGCAGTCAGCTGCTGTGGGAGTGGCAGCGCCTGGACGAGTCGGAGCAGGCGGCGCTGGCCGGGATCGCGGTACTCGACCGGCAGGGCAAGCGCTGGACCCTGCAGTGCCACGTCAGCCTCGCCAAGCTCGCGCTCTCCCGCGGCGACCAGGCCCAGTGCGCCGACCACGTGCGGCGCCTGCGCCAGATCCTGGCCGAGGGCGACTACCATGCCGACTGGCAGGCCAATGCCCATGCCACCCTGCTGGCCTGGTGGCAGGCCAACGGTGACCTGGACGCCGTGGCACGCTGGTGGCAGGAGGCGCCCCCCGGCGATCCCGAGGCGGCCACCAACCACTTCGCCCAGTGCAACCTGCGCAACCATGCCCGGGCGCTGACCCTGCTCGGCCGCCACGACGAGGCCGCCGGGTTGCTCGAGGCGCTGCAGCGCCGGGCCGAGTCGCTGGGGCTGGTCACCGACACCAATCGCAACCGGCTCTGCCAGGCGGCCCTGGCCTGGCAGCGCGGGCAGCGTGAGGAGGGCCTCGAGCACCTGCGCGAGGCCCTGGTCCTGGCTACCCGCACGGGGCTGACGGGGAGCTTCCTGAGGCTGGGATCGGCCCTGCCCGAGATGCTCACCGAGCTGCTCGCCGG
The DNA here is from genome assembly GCF_024206005.1 of Halomonas sp. 3H. Taxonomy (NCBI): domain Bacteria; kingdom Pseudomonadati; phylum Pseudomonadota; class Gammaproteobacteria; order Oceanospirillales; family Halomonadaceae; genus Halomonas; species Halomonas sp. 3H. The sequence goes on along the minus strand of NZ_CP100360.1, from coordinate 2,999,279 downwards.
GGGCGGGCTGGAGCCGCTGGCTCGCCGCCATGCCGAGCGGCTGCTCGAGCTGGCCCGGCGCCAGCGCGACTTCACCAGCGCGGTACGGCTGATGCTCGACGAGTCGGTGATCGCCGATATCGTCGCGCGCCCCGACGTGCCCGAGCTGATCCGCGTCTCACCGTTGACCCGGCGCGAGTGGCAGATCCTCGGCCTGATCCATGCCGGCCTCTCCAACGAACAGATCGCCGACCAGCTGTCGGTGGCGCCCACCACGGTCAAGACGCATATCCGCAGCCTCTACCAGAAGCAGGGCATCCGTCGCCGCGAGGAGGCCGTGGCACTGGCCGCCGACCTGCTCTCGCGCATTCAGGGGGAGTAACCTCCGCCCCCCGACTACGCCGCCCCCTCCGTCCCCGGGAGGATGTCCTCCCGGCCTCTGCTGGGCACCATGAGCCTGACCCTTGCCATGGCCGGGTTCCGGCGCGTGGCCCACGTATGATGGAGGACAGGACGCATGACACGGATTCTGGGTCGGCAGGGCGCCGACTGGTGGCGCGGCGCGGTGATCTACCAGATCTACCCGCGCAGCTTCATGGATGCCAACGGCGACGGCATCGGCGACCTCGAGGGCGTCATCGAGCGCCTCGACTACATCGCCTCCCTGAATGTCGACGCCATCTGGCTGTCGCCCTTCTTCACCTCGCCGATGAAGGACTTCGGTTACGACATCAGCGACTACCGCGGCGTGGACCCGATGTTCGGCAGCCTCGAGGACTTCGACCGACTGGTGGAGGCGGCCCATGCCCGGGGCCTGCGCGTGACCATCGACCAGGTGCTCTCCCACACCTCCGACCAGCACCCCTGGTTTGCCGAGAGCCGGGCGAGCCGGGACAACCCACGCGCCGACTGGTACGTATGGGCCGACCCCAGGCCGGATGGCGCCCCCCCGACCAACTGGCAGTCGATCTTCGGCGGCAGCGCCTGGCAGTGGGACACCCGTCGCTGCCAGTACTACCTGCACAACTTCCTCGTCGAGCAGCCGGACCTCAACTTCCGCAACCCCGAGGTGGTCGAGGCGATCCTCGGCGAGGTGCGTTTCTGGCTGGAGCGCGGGGTCGATGGCTTCCGCCTGGATGCCGTCAACTTCTGCACCCATGGCGAGATCCGCGACAACCCGCCCCGCGAGGAGCTGGTCGAGGGGTTCATCGGGGTGCGTCCGGACAACCCCTACGGTTTCCAGCAGCACCTGTACGACAAGACCCAGCCCGAGAACCTGGCCTTCCTGGAGCGGCTGCGGGCGCTGCTAGACGAGTACCCCGGCACCACCAGCGTCGGCGAGGTGGGCGACGACGACTCGCTCGGCGTGATGGCCGAGTACACCCGCGGCGGCAACCGCCTGCACATGGCCTACTCCTTCGACCTGCTCGGAGAGCGCCACGACCCCGAGTTCCTGCATGCGACCCTCACCGGGATGGAGGCGCGCATCGCGGATGGCTGGCCCTGCTGGGCGCTGGGCAACCATGACGTGACCCGCCTGGCGACCCGCTGGGGCGCCGAGGGCGGTCAGGCCAGGCTGCGCCTCTACCTGGCCTTCCTGCTCACCCAGCGCGGCAGCGTCTGCCTCTACCAGGGCGAGGAGCTGGGCCTCACCGAGGCCGAACTGCGCTTCGACCAGCTGGTGGACCCGGCCGGCATCACCTTCTGGCCAGCCTACAAGGGCCGCGACGGCTGCCGCACGCCCCAGCCCTGGGTCGCCGATGCCCGCCACGGCGGCTTCTCCTCGGCCACGCCCTGGCTGCCGGTGCCCGAGGCGCATCTCGGCCTGGCCGTGGACCAGCAGGAGCGGGATCCCGATTCGCTGCTCAACGCCTGTCGGGCCCTGCTGGCCTTCCGTCGCCAGCAGCCGGCGCTGGTCAGGGGCGACATCCGCTACCACCCGGTGCGCGAGGGCGTGCTCTGCCTGGAGCGCCGCCACCCGGCCAGCGACCCGGGCAGCCGCCTGCTGGTGGCACTCAACTTCACCGGCGAGGCGCGCATCCTTCCGGCCCCTGGCGCCGCCGAGGCGCTGCCCGGGGCGCCGGCCCTGGTCAACGGCCACTGGGCCGAGGGCCGCGTCACGCTACCCCCACACGGCATCGCCATCGCGCGCTGTCCCGACGAGGAGGACGCCACATGGGACGTCTGACGCTGGAAGGCATCGGCAAGGCCTTCGACGGCATCGAGATCTCGCGCGATATCGACCTGACCATCGAAGACGGGGAGTTCGTGGTCTTCGTCGGCCCCTCCGGCTGCGGCAAGTCGACCCTGCTGCGCATGATCGCGGGGCTCGAGGAGATCACCCGGGGGGAGATGTGCCTGGACGGCGAGCGGATCAACGAGATCCCGCCCCAGGAGCGCGACATCGGCATGGTGTTCCAGTCCTACGCCCTCTACCCGCACCTGAGCGTGGCCGAGAACATGGCCTTCGGGCTCAAGCTGGCGCGCACCGACAAGGCGGAGATCCGGCGCCGGGTGGACCATGCCGCCGGGATGCTGCACCTCACCGAGCTGCTCGACCGCAAGCCCAGGGACCTCTCCGGCGGCCAGCGACAGCGGGTGGCCATCGGCCGGACCCTGGTCAAGGAGCCGGCGGTGTTCCTGTTCGACGAGCCGCTCTCCAATCTGGATGCGGCCCTGCGGGTGGACATGCGGGTGCAGATCGCCGAGCTGCACAAGCGGCTCGAGGCCACCATGATCTACGTCACCCACGACCAGGTGGAGGCGATGACCTTGGCCGACCGCATCGTGCTGCTCTCCCGGGGGCGCATCGCCCAGGTCGGTCCGCCGCTGTCGCTCTACCACTTCCCCCGGACCCTGGAGGTGGCCGAGTTCATCGGCTCGCCGCGCATCAACACCCTGGAGGTCGAGGTCGTCGAGCCGGGCCGGCAGCGCACGACCGTGCGCCTGCCCGGCGGCGAGCCGCTGCGGGTGGCGGTGGATGGCCGGGGGCTCACCGCTGGCGAGCGGGTGACCCTGGGGGTGCGTGCCGAGGACTTCGTGGCCCCGGAGCAGGCCGAGGCGACCCTGTCGGCCCGGCTGATGGTGGCCGAGAAGCTGGGCTACGAGACCCTGGCCCACCTGAGGGTGGCGGGCGTCGAGGGAACCCTGACCCGGCGGCTGGATGGCCTGACCGCCCTCGAGGATGGCCAGGCGGTCCCCCTGGGGCTTGCCGGCGAGCGTTGCCACCTGTTCGGCCCGGACAGCACGGCCTGTCCGCGCCAGGTGGAGATTCCCGGGGTCAGTCGCTGAGTCGCGGGCGGGGTCAGCGTGCCGCCTTCAGGGTCGTCAGTACGCCCTGGGCCAGCCACCAGCCGAGGATGAGAAAGGCCAGCATGCCGCCGAGGATGGCGCCGAAGGGAGCGCCGAGGTCCAGGGCGATGCCCAGCACCGCCGGCCCCAGGCGGTCGACGAAGCGGCCGCCGAACAGTGCCCCCGCCAGCAGGCCGCCCAGCACCATGAGGGCGAAGCGCCGCGGCGGTATCCAGTCGATGGCGGGCCCCAGGCGCAGCACGGCGAAGCCGGCGATCAAGGTGACCAGCGCATAGGTGGTGCCGAACTGGCCGGCGGTGAGGCCGAGGCGCGCGCTGATCGGGGCCTGGAAGAGCCCGATGAAGAAGCTCTGGCCGAGGCTCGAGGTGAACATCGCCAGGAAGGCGATGCCGATCAGGCCGCGATGATCCCGCAGCAGCAGGCGGTAGCCCATGACGCCCTCCTCTGGCGCTGGCATGATGTGACGGTCGAATCCATCGGGGCCATGTTACCAGCTGGCCGCCACTGCATGAGGAGTTCCCATGACCATCATCCGTCACGACACCAAGGCGCGCATGAGCCGCGCCGTGATCCACAACGGCGTCGCCTACCTGTGCGGCCAGGTGGCCGGCCCCGAGGCGCGCCATGGCGACATCACCGCCCAGACCGAGAGCATGCTGGGCCGCCTCGATGACCTCCTCAAGGAGATCGGCTCCGACCGCGAGCACCTGCTCTCGGCCACGATCTACCTGAAGGAGGGCCACGACTTCGCCGCCATGAACGCGGTATGGGATGCCTGGGTGCCCACCGGCCACGCGCCGGCACGCACCTGCGTCTGTGCTCCGATGCCCGCCGACGAGCTGAAGGTCGAGATCACCGTTACTGCCCTGGTGGTCGGCGACTACAGCTACTGAGCCCGGCCTAGCGCGAGCAGGGATCCTCGATGGGCGCCTCTCGCGGCCGCAGCCGCCGCGAGAGGGCGTCCACCGCGATATTCAGCGCCGCGGTGACCAGCAGCAGGAATAAGGCCACGTCGAACAGCAGGTAGTCGAATCCCTCCTCGATGTAGAAGCCGAGCGTCGCCACCCCCAGCATCCCCAGGATCGCCGTCTCGCGCAGGATCACCTCGGCGCGGTAGTAGAGCAGCGCCAGCATTCCCGGGTAGAGCCGCGGCAGCAGCTCGTAGGCATAGCGGCCTGAGACCGGCAGCCCGGGCATGCCGGGGGCCAGGGCATCGGCGTGGCGCGCCACCAGGAAGGCGATCAGCGCCCCGTTGTGCAGGGCCAGCGCCAGCCAGGCCGGCAGCAGCGAGGGGCCGAGCAGCAGCAGGAAGAGGAAGGCCAGCATCAGCTCAGGGGTGGAGCGCAGCGCCACCAGCAGGCCCCGGCCGGCCAGCCGGCTGGCGCGGTTGCCGAAGTGGCGACTGGCCAGCGGCCAGAGCAGCAGCGCCACCGCCAGCGCCCCCACCGTGCCCAGCAGCCCCAGCAGCAGGGTATTGCCGATGGCCGGCCCCAGGGCGGGAATCCGCGACAGCCAGGCGGTGAGCCCCGCCCAGTCCCCGGCCAGCAGCGCCGGCGGCCAGATGTCCTCGGAGACGAAGCGCCACAGCAGGGCGCCATCCACGCTGGGCCAGGGGCCGAGCAGCCAGGCCCCGCCCACCAGCAGCACCGGGACCAGCCGCCGATGCCCCCACCACGGCAGGCTGGCGATCAGCAGGTAGAAGAGCCAGAGCAGGGCGCCGGCCTCGTGGTAGCGCCCCTCGCGGAAGGCGGTCTCCAGGTGGAAGCCTAGCGTCGGCAGCCCAACGAAGCCCAGCAGCACGCTGGCACGCAGGGCGCACTCGAAGCGGTAGCGGGTATAGGCGACCAGCTGCGCCCAGGCCAGTGGCAACTCGGCGTAGACGAAGCGCGACAGCCGCCCGCTGCCGGGGGGCAGGGCATCGCGCGGCGCGCGGGGCGTCTGCTCGAGGATCTCCGCATAGACCTTGGCGAAGATCCCCGCGTAGGGGATCGCCAGGGCCGCCAGGGCGGTGAGCGCCGACAGCCCGAAGACCTGCAGGAAGAGCAGCGCCCAGAACAGCTCGTGGATGGCACGGACGAAGGCGCAGCCGGCGCGCACCAGCCGCGAGCGGGCGAACAGCAGCGCCAGCGGGAAGCCCAGCACCACGCCGGCCAGGGTGCCCCAGATCGCCACCGCCACGGTGAGGCCGATGGCGGTGAGCGGCGATTCCAGCGAGCCCCAGGCCGGCCAGGCCATGCCCAGGGCCATGCGGCCCAGCTCGGTCCAGGGTTCGCGGGTATGGATGGCGAGGTCGGCGAAGGGCACCAGCAGCACCGCCAGGGCGACCAGCGCCAGGGTGTGGCGGGCCAGCTTCAGCCCGGTGCTGTCACCCCGCCACCAGTGGCGGCCATGGCCCGGATGGGGATGACGGGGGGAGGCCTCGCTCATGGCCGGCCCCGCGCGCAGGGCAGCGCCTCCGGTCCGGGCATGGCCGGTGTGGCCGCCTCACGGGGCGAACCGGCGGGGGCGTCGGCATCGGGGTAGAGGGCGTCGAGATCGGCCAGGCGAAGGTCCCGGGACGGGGCATCGATCACCAGGTGGCCGTCGCGCAGGCCCCAGACCCGGTCGAAGTGGGTGAGGGCCAGCTCGCGCTGGTGCAGCGCCACCACCTGGGTGGTGTGGCGGGCATCGATCAGCGCCAGCAGGCGCAGCGCCTGGTGGGGGTCGACGCTGGCCACCGGCTCGTCGCCGAGGAACAGCGCGCGGCCCTGGTAGAGGGCGCGGGCGATGGCCACCCGCTGGCGCTGGCCGCCGGAGAGCCGGCCCACCGGGCGACGCAGCAGGCCCGCGAGCCCCAGCTGCTCGCACAGCGCCTCCACCTCCCGCCAGGGTTGGCGCAGGGGTCGCACCAGGTTCCACAGGTTGGCCAGCGCCGAGTGCTCGGGCAGCCGCCCCATGTAGACGTTGTGGTAGACGGCCAGGGCCGGCACCAGGCCATGGTGCTGGGGGCACCAGGCGGCGCGCCGGCCGAGCCGCTCGCGCAGCTCGGCGAGCAGGGTCGACTTGCCCGAGCCGCTCTGGCCGAGCAGGGCGACGCGCTCGCCCTCGTGCAGGGCCAGCGTCAGGCGGGGCAGCACCACGCTGTCGAGCCGTCCGTGACGGTCGCGGCCATGGCCGAGGTCCTCGGCCGCGAAGGCGACCAGCGGGCGGCGTTGCTCGCTCTCCATGGTGTCAGGCCCTCAGCGCAGCAGGCCGAGCTCCTCGGCCACCTCTTCGATGGGGGCATAGAGGGCGTTGTCGGCGGGGATGAAGGCCTCGCGGGGGAAGCTCGCCAGCAGCTCGGGGTCGTCCATCTCCAGTAAGGCGGCCTGCACCCGGTCGGTGAAGCCCTCGCCGAAGCGCTCATCGGCGTCGCCCCGCAGGGTCCAGTTGTAGTCGGGGTAGGGCGGGGTGGCCCAGATCACCTCGACCCGGTCGGTATCGACGCGGCCATCGGCCACCGCGGCCTCCCATACGGTGTAGTTCACCGCACCCAGGTCCCAGGTGCCGGCTTCCACCAGGGCGATGGTGCGCGAGTGGTCGCCGGAGTAGCCCACCCGGGAGAAGAACGCCTCGGGGTCGGCGTCATCGAAGCGCTGGCGGAAGAAGTGCTCCGGCATCAGGCGCCCGGAGGTGGAGGTGCGCGAGCCGAAGGTGAGGCTCATGCCCTCGATCTCGTCGGGCAGCGCGTCGGCCCGCTCCAGGCCCGTGGAGTGGTGGGCGATGAAGTAGCTCATGAAGGCGTCATCCTCGCTGCCCTGGGCCAGGGCCACCGAGCCCGGCACCAGGCGGCGGGCCTGCACGCCGGATAGGCCGCCGAACCAGGCCAGCTGGACCTGGTCGTTGCGAAAGGCGGTCACCGCGGCGCTGTAGGACTTCACCGGCACGTACTCCACCTCCACGCCGAGGCGCTCCTCCAGGTAGTCCGCCACCTTGCCGAAGCGCTCCACCAGGCGGGCCTGGTCCTCGTCGGGGATGGCGGTGAAGCGGAACGTCTCGGCGGCCGCCCCCTGGGCGAACAGGGCGAGGGCGGCGGCAAGGGTGATGTGGCGCATGGGGCGGCTCCGGTAGGGGAATCGGGCCGCTATTGTTGTCGCTGGGCCCGGGCCTGGCAAGTCCGGGCGGTCAGTCCTGCCGGCCGGCCGGGTAGCGGGTCTCGAGCAGGCTGTCCTTGATCTTCTTGAGGTGGCCCAGGAAGTCCTCGCCGCGGCGCAGGGTCACCCCGGTGGCCAGCACGTCGATCAGCGCCAGCTGGATCATCCGCGAGGTCATCGGCATGTAGTGGTCGGTGTCCTCGGGGGTGGCGATGGCGACTTCCAGCGTCTCGGTGCACTCGGCGGCCAGCGGCGACCCCGGCGCGGTGATGCCCAGCACCACGGCACCGTTCTCCCGGGCCAGCCGGGCGATGTCGACCAGCTCCCGGGTGCGGCCGGTCCAGGAGATCACCACCACCACGTCGCCGGTATGGCAGCTCGAGGCCACCATGCGCTGCATCAGCACGTCCACGTAGGCGGTGACCGGCAGGTTGAAGCGGAAGAACTTGTGCTGGGCGTCCTGGGCCACCGCCCCCGAGGCGCCCAGGCCGAAGAAGTGCACCTGCTTGGCCTGGATCAGGTAGTCCACCACCCGCTCGATGCGCTGGGGGTCGGCCTGGCGGCGTGCCTCGTCCAGGGCGGCGATGGTGGCACCGAAGATCTTCTGGGTATAGTCGGCGGCGCTGTCGTCCGGCTCCACGGCGCGGCTCACGTAGGGGGTGCCGCCGGCCAGGCTCTGGGCCAGCTTGATCTTGAAGTCCGGATAGCCCTTGGCATCGAAGCTGCGGCAGAAGCGGTTGACCGTGGGCTCGCTCACCGAGGCCGCCTGGGCGAGGGTGGCGATGCTCATGCTGGTGGCGGCGCCGGGGTCGGCGAGGATGACGTCGGCGACCTTGCGCTCGGAGCGGTTGAGTTCCTCGAGGCGTTGGCGAATGCGATCGAGCAGGTCGTGACTGGCCATGATGGGCGGGGGTCTCCATGACAGCGGCGGCGAGGGGCCGCGGATTTAGCCGGGATAGATGATGTAGTGATTTAACTACATTATGCTGGCTATCCTAGCCCGAGGAGGTGGGGCGCGGCCAACCGTCCCCGTCGGCTGGCTGTTTGTTTTGTAAGTTTACAACAAAAACTTGCCTTTTGACCGCTCGGTGGGTATTTTTTTGGTAATCCAACGAAAAGCGAGGCGCACATGAGTCACTCCAGCCGATCCGGCCAGGCGGCCAGGACCGATATCGACCTGGCGCTGTTCGGCGCCCTCGGCGACCTGGCGCAGCGCAAGCTCTTTCCGGCGCTGTTCCAGCTCGACCGCGAGGGGCTGCTCGACCCGGGCACGCGACTGCTGGGGCTGGCGCGCCAGGAGCTCGACCTGGACGGCTTCAAGGGACGCGTCGAGAAGGCGCTCAAGACCCACGTCAAGGCCGAGGAGCTCGATCGCCAGGCGCTGGCGCGCTTCCTTTCGCGACTCGACTATCGCCAGCTCGACTTCACGCAGCCCGAGGGCTACACCGTCATCCGCGACTGGCGCCAGGCGGGGCAGGAGCGCCCCATGGTGGTCTACCTCTCGGTGGCGGCGAGGATCTACGGCGATATCTGCCGCCACCTCGAGGCCAGCGGCAGCCTGGACGACCAGAGCCGGGTGGTGGTGGAGAAGCCGATCGGCTACGACCTCGCGTCCTCCGCCGAGGTCAACGACGCCATCGGCGCGGTCTTTCCCGAGTCGCGCATCTACCGCATCGATCACTACCTGGGCAAGGAGACGGTGCAGAACCTGATCGCGCTGCGCTTCGCCAACCCGCTGTTCGGCACCCAGTGGAACCAGAATCACATCTCCCATGTGGAGATCACCGTGGCCGAGCAGGTCGGCATCGAGGGGCGCTGGGGCTACTTCGACGACGCCGGCCAGCTGCGCGACATGGTGCAGAACCACCTGCTGCAGCTGGTCTGCCTGATCGCCATGGACCCGCCGGCCAACCTCGACGCCGATGCCATCCGCGACGAGAAGGTCAAGGTGCTCAAGGCGCTCAAGCCCTTCACCGACGACATGCTGGGGCGTGACGTGGTGCGCGGCCAGTACACCGCGGGCACCATTAACGGCAAGTCGGTGCCTGGCTACCTCGAGGAGGAGGGGGCGAATACCGAGAGCCACACCGAGTCCTTCGTGGCGATGAAGACCGGCGTCGAGAACTGGCGCTGGGCCGGCGTGCCCTTCTACCTGCGCACCGGCAAGCGGATGCCCGAGAAGCTCTCCCAGATCATCATCCACTTCCGCCAGCAGCCCCACTACATCTTCGACCCGGACCAGCGCGGCCTCGCTGCCAACAAGCTGGTGATCCGCCTGCAGCCGGAGGAGGGCATCGCCCTGGAGGTGCTGACCAAGGACAGCGGCCTCGACAAGGGCATGCGCCTGCGCCGCGGCCCGCTGCACCTGGACTTCAACAGCGCCTTCCCCAAGTCACGGATTCCCGACGCCTACGAGCGCCTGCTGCTCGAGGTGATGAAGGGGCAGCAGTACCTCTTCGTGCGCCGCGACGAGGTCGAGCATGCCTGGCAGTGGTGCGACAACCTGATCGCCGCCTGGGCCGATCGCGACGAGCCGCCGCGCCGCTATCCCGCCGGCTCCTGGGGCCCCGTTGCCTCCATCGCCATGATCACCCAGGACGGACGAAGCTGGTATGAAGACTACTGAGGAACTCCAAGATGAGTGAGCTTTGCCGAGAACGCCTGGCCACCCAGCTGGCCGAGGCGGTGGCCGAGGCGCTGCGCACCGACCTGGCCCGCCAGGAGCGCGCCCTGCTGGTGGTCTCCGGCGGCTCCACGCCGGTGCCCTTCTTCCGGGCGCTGGCCGCCATGGCGCTGCCCTGGTCGCGTATCGACGTGACCCTGGCCGACGAGCGCTGGGTGCCCGAGTCCGCCGACGACAGCAATGCCCGCCTGGTGCGCGAAAACCTGCTGCAGGGGGCCGCCGCCGAGGCGACCTTCGTGCCGCTGACCACCCAAGATCCCACCCCGGAGCAGGGCGCCGAGGCGGTGGCCGACCGCCTGGCGCCGCTCGCCTGGCCGGCCAGCGTGGTGGTGCTGGGCATGGGCGGCGACGGCCATACCGCCTCGCTGTTCCCCGACAGCCGTGAGCTCGACCTGGCGCTGACCACCGACGCCGCGGCGGTGGCGGTGCGCACCCCGAGCCAGCCCCAGCCGCGCATCACCCTCAGCGCCGACCGCCTGCACCAGGCCCGCCGTCACGTGCTGCACATCACCGGCGGCGACAAGCGCGCCGTGCTGGCCAGGGCACTGTCCGGCGACGACGTCCGCGAACTGCCGATCCGCGCCTTCCTGGCCTGCCCGCTGGCCACCTACTGGGCCCCCTGATCTCATGGAGAGACATCAATGACCATCGACAAGCAGCTGCCCTCCACCCGGACCACCGAACTCGACAGCATCTGCCTCAAGGCCGAGGTGATCCCGGTGCTCGCCATCCAGCGCGTGGAGGACGCCGTGCCCCTGGCCACCGCCCTGGTCGAGGGCGGCCTGACCGTGCTCGAGGTGACCCTGCGCACCGACTGTGCCCTGGAGGCGATCCGCCGCATCAAGGCCGCGCTGCCCCAGGCCAGCATCGGGGTGGGCACCGTGCTGACGCCGGCCCAGTACCGCCAGGCCGAGCAGGCCGGCGCCGACTTCGTGGTCACCCCGGGCACCACCGAGGCGCTCTATCGCTATGGCGTCTCGAGCCCGGTGCCGATGCTGCCGGGCGTTGCCACCGTCTCCGAGCTGATGACCGGCTGGCAGTACGGCTATCGCCGCTTCAAGTTCTTTCCCGCCGAGGCCAGCGGCGGCGTCAAGGCGCTCAAGGCCTTCGCCGGGCCGATTCCCGAGGCGCGCTTCTGCCCCACCGGCGGCATCAACCTCGACAACGCCGAGGATTACCTGGCGCTCAGGAATGTGATGTGCGTGGGCGGCTCCTGGCTGACGCCGAACTCGCTGGTGGAGGCCGAGGACTGGAACGGCATCCGCCAGCTGGCGCGCGAGGCGGCCCAGCGCTTCCACCACTGAATCCCCGCGCCCGGCAGGGCGCACCCCTGTGCTCTCTCGACAGCCAGTCGCTGTCCTTTTCCCCGGCCCCCGCGGCCGGGTTTTTTTGTTGTCGCTGGCCAGCGTGAAACGCAGCGGGGCCGGCAGTTGCCGGCCCCGCTGAGTCAGCGTGCCTCAGCGCCGGGTTCGCTTGCTGCCCTTGCCGGCGGGTTTCGCCGCGGGCTCGTCGTCGCTCGCCCGGGGAGCGCCGTCGGCCGCGAAGTGGCCACGCACCAGCGCCAGCAGCCCCTGGGTGGAGGCGTCGAAGTCCTGGCTCTGCTCGTCGATGCGCTCGCTGATCTCGCCGGCGATGCGCTTGCCGAGCTGCACCCCCCACTGGTCGAAGGAGTTGATGTTCCAGATCACCCCCTGGACGAACACCTTGTGCTCGTACAGTGCGATCAGCGCGCCGAGGTTCCTCGGCGTCAGCTCATCGAGCAGCAGCACGCTGGAGGGGCGGTTGCCGGGGCAGCTGTAGGGATCCAGCCGGCTGCCGCTCTGGCTGCCCTCCATGAAGGCGTTGGCCTGGGCCAGCATGTTGGTGAGCAGGGCGAAGTGGTGCTCCTCGACGCCGGGCTCGGGCTTCAGCGAGGCGATGAAGTCGATGGGCACGTAGCGGGTGCCCTGGTGGAGCAGCTGGAAGAAGGCGTGCTGGCCGTTGGAGCCGGTCTGGCCCCAGACGATGGGCCCGGTCTTGTAGTCCACCGGGTGGCCGAAGATGTCCACCGACTTGCCGTTGGACTCCATGTCGAGCTGCTGCAGGAAGGCCGGCAGCTGATGCAGGGCCTGGTCGTAGGGCACGATGGCCTGGGTCTCGGCGCCGACGAAGTTGATGTACCAGATGCCGATCAGCGCCATCAGTACCGGCATGTTCTCGCGGAAGGGGGCGGTGAGGAAGTGCTGGTCCATGGCGTAGGCGCCCTCCAGCAGCTCCATGAACCCCTCGAAGCCGATGGAGAGGGCGATGGGCAGCCCGATGGAGGACCACATGGAGTAGCGCCCGCCCACCCAGGCCCAGAACTCGAAGACGTTCTCCTCGCGGATGCCGAAGGCCATGGCCGCCTTCTTGTTGGTGGAAGCGGCGATGAAGTGCGCCCCCACGTCGGCATCCGGGCCGGCATTCTCCAGGAACCAGCGCCGGGCGGTATGGGCGTTGAGCAGGGTCTCCTGGGTGGAGAAGGTCTTGGTGGAGACGATGAACAGGGTGGTGGCCGGGTCGAGGCGGCTGAGCACCTTCTGGATGTGAGCGCCGTCGACGTTGGAGACGAAGTGGAAGTTCAGCTCCGGGTGGCGGTGCTTGAGCAGCGCCCGGCAGGCCATGTTGGGCCCCAGGTCCGAGCCGCCGATGCCGATGTTGACCACGTCGCGGATGCGCTCGCCGCTGTAGCCCTTCCATTCGCCATTGCGCACCGCCTCGGAGAACGCCCGGATCTGCTCGCGGGTGCGCTGGATCTCCGGCATCACGTCCTGGCCATCGACCATCAGCGGCCCCTCGCCGAGGTTGCGCAGGGCGGTGTGCAGCACCGGACGGTCCTCGGTGACGTTGATGATGTCGCCGGAGAACATCTGGGCGCGGCGCTGCACCAGCGCCGAGTGTTCGGCGAGCTCGATCAGCTTGTCGAGCACCGCGTCGGAGACCTGATGCTTGGAGTAGTCGAGGAACAGGCCGCCCACCCGCAGGCTCATCTTCTCGAAGCGCTGGGGGTCGGCGGTGAAGTAGTCGCGGATGCGGTCCTCCGCGGTCTGCGCGTGCAGCTGCTTGAGGGCCTGCCAGGTGACGCTGCGGGTAAGCTGGAACATGGGGCGCTCCGTTGTTGTGGGTCGGTGGGGTGCCGAGGGCTTGTTATGTAAAAATACTACCCAATGGGCGGGCTTTTGGCCAATCTATGCGCATTGATCGACGTTATCTTGTAATAAAACAACAATGCGCTGCCCCGTGGCCTGCCACGGCCACGCTCAGGTGCTGGCGCCCACCGCCACCGGCGCGGCGCCGCGCTTGATCGCCGCATAGCCCAGGCCGGTGATCAGCGAGCCGATGACGATGGCGGCCAGGTAGAGCAGGGCCGGGGTGATGGCGTTGGGGATCAGCAGCACGAAGATGCCGCCGTGGGGGGCCATCAGCTGGGCGCCCACCAACATGGAGAGTGCGCCGGTCACCGCGCCGCCGGCAATGCAGGCCGGGATGACCCGCAGCGGGTCCTTGGCGGCGAAGGGAATGGCCCCCTCGCTGATGAAGCAGAGCCCGAGGACGAAGGATGCCTTGCCCGCCTCGCGCTCGGGCTCGGAGAACTTTTGGCGTGCCACGAAGCTGGCGATGCCCATGCCGATGGCCGGCACCATGCCGGCGGCCATGATCGCCGCCATGGGGGCATAGGTCTGGGAGGCCAGCAGGCCCACGCCGAAGGTGTAGGCGGCCTTGTTGACTGGCCCGCCCAGGTCGAAGCACATCATGGCACCCAGCAGCACGCCCAGCAGTACGGCGTTGGCCGAACTCATGCCGGCGAGGAAGTCGGTCAGGGTGGCAAGTATCGCCGCCACCGGCTCGCCGATCACGTAGATCATGGTCAGGCCGGTGACCAGGCTGGCCACCAGCGGGATGATCAGGATCGGCTTGAGGGACTCGACGCTGGACGGCAGCCTGACATGACGGGTCACGGCCAGCGCCACGTAGCCGGCGAGGAAGCCGGCGAGGATGCCGCCGATGAAGCCGGCCTCGATGTTGGCCGCCAGCATGCCGCCGATCATGCCCGGGGCGATGCCGGGACGGTCGGCGATGGAGTAGGCGATGTACCCGGCCAGCACCGGGATCATCAGGGCGAAGGCGGTGCCGCCGCCGATCTGCATCAGCGCCGCGGCCAGGGTGCCCTCCTGCTCGAAGGCCTCGATGCCGAACACGAAGGAGAGCGCGATCAGCAGCCCCCCGGCCACCACCATGGGCAGCATGAAGGAGACCCCGGTGAGCAGGTGCTTGTAGACCCCCTTCTCCTTGGCGCTCTTCCTTCCCTCGCCGCCGGCGGCCGGTGCGTTGGCGTGTTCCGTCTCGGCCTGCTCGAAGGCGGCCTCGAGGGTCGCCCGGGGCTTCTTGAGCGCCGCCCCGGTGGAGGTGCGGTAGACCCGCTTGCCGGCGAAGCGGGTGGGGTCCACCTCGATGTCGCAGGCCAGGACCACCAGGTCCGCCGCGGCGATCTCCTCCTCGGTGAGCCGGTCCTGGGCGCCCACCGACCCCTGGGTCTCCACGCGGATCTCGTGCCCCAGGGATTTCCCGGCCTCGCTCAGGGCCTCGGCGGCCATGAAGGTGTGGGCCACCCCGGTGGGGCAGGCCGTCACCGCCACGATCCGCGCGCCGGAGCCGGGGGCCGTGCCGGTGGCCAGCGCCGGGGCGGGGTCGTCGGCCGGGGTGAAGGCCTCGGCCTCGCGCTCGGCCCGCGCCAGGAAGGCGGCGGGGTCGGGCAGCGCCTGGTCGATGGGGCCCTGGAAGAGCCGCTTGCCGGCGAAGCGCTGCGGGTCGGGCACATGGTCGGCGGCCACGATGACCAGGTCGGCCGCCTGCAGGGCGGTCGCCGACAGCGGCGTGACGGGCTCGAGTTCGCCGTGCATCTCGACATCGACCCGCCAGCCGAGACGCTGGGCGGCCTGCTCCAGGCGGCGGGCGGCGAGGAAGGTGGTGGCCAGGCCACTGGGGCAGGCGGTGACGATGATGGCGTTCATGCGAGGGCTCCCCCCGCGTCGACGTCGTTGAGGCGACGCACGCGGGTCTGTTGCTGGAGTTGCGGGAAGTCATCGGCGCGGACATGGCCCACGCCGACATGGCGGACGGACTCGGCGGAGAGCGCGGTGGCGAAGCGCAGCACCTGTTCCGGCGTATGGCCGGAGAGGATGCCGTGCAGCATGGCAGCCAGCAGGGTGTCGCCGGCGCCGACGGTGCTGGCCACGTCCAGGCGCGGGGGCACCGCCTGCCAGGCGCCACGGCGGCTGACCCACAGCACCCCGGCCGGCCCGGCGGAGATCAGCGCTTCCTCGACGCCGGCGGCGTAGAGGCGAAGCGCCGCCCGGAGACGAGTCTCGGCGGTGTCGAGGGGAGTGCCGGCCCAGGCCGCCAGCTCCTGCTCGTTGGGCTTGACCGCGGTGGGGCGGGCGTCGATGGCCCGTGCCAGGGCCTCGCCGCTGGTGTCGACCCATACCGCGAGGCCGGCGTCGCGCAGCCGGGCCACCAGGCCTGCCAGGTCCTCGGCGGCGACGCCGGGCGGCAGGCTGCCGGCGATCACTACCCCGGCGGGGCGGCGCTCGGCGTTGGCCAGGCGGGCGTCCAGCCAGTCGAGCAGGCGTTGCCAGCTGGCGGCGTCGATGCCCGCGCCCGGCCCGTTGATGTCGGTGACCCGGCCGTCGGCCTCGGCGAGCTTGGCGTTGATTCGGGTCTCCCCCGGCACCCGCAGGAAGGCATCCTCCACGCCCAAGGCCTCGAAGGCGCGCAGGAAGGGGCCGTCATTCTCCTCGCCGAGGAACCCCGACACCGTGACGTCGTGGCCCAGTTCGGCGAGTACCCGGGCCACGTTGACGCCCTTGCCGGCGGCGGCGAGGTGAGTGGCACGGGTGCGGTTGACGGCCCCGGGCTCCAGTCGCTCGAGGGTCACCGAGAGGTCCAGGGCCGGGTTCAGGGTCAGGGTGAGCACGCGGGCCATCAGCGCACCTCCAGGGCGTCGCGGACGGCCTCGCTGGTGGCCTGGGCCAGCGCCAGGGCGGCCTGGTCGCGGGCCTCCGCAAGGTCGAACTCGCGCAGGCGCGCCTTGACCAGCGGCACCTGGCGGGCGCTCACCGACAGCTCGTCGACGCCGAGCCCCACCAGCACCGGCACGGCGGTGGCGTCCGAGGCCAGCTCGCCGCACACGCCGACCCACTTGCCGCGGGCATGGGCGGCGGCCACGGTCATCTCGATCAGCCGCAGCACCGCCGGGTGCAGGCCGTCGGCCTGGGCGGAGAGTTCGGGATGGTCGCGGTCGATGGCCAGGGTGTACTGGGTCAGGTCGTTGGTCCCCACCGAGAAGAAGTCCACCTCGTCGGCGAGGCTGGCGGCCAGCAGGGCGCTGGACGGCACCTCGACCATCACCCCGAGCTGCAGGTCGGTGGCGCGTTCGGCCTCGGGGATCTCCGCCAGCAGGCGGTCGACGATCGCCCGGGCGGCGCGGAACTCGCCGACGTCCTTGACCATGGGCAGCATGATGCGCAGCGGCCGGGTTTTTTTATTAACCCCAGCCGCAGGCGCTGTTCCCGATTCATCCGCGGGCGCCGCGGCCATCAGCAGGGCGCGCAGCTGGGTCTCGAGAACCTCGGGCCGGGTCAGGGCCAGGCGGATGCCGCGCAGGCCGAGGAAGGGGTTGTCCTCCTTCGGCATCGGCCAGTAGGGGAGCGGCTTGTCGCCCCCCACGTCGAGGGTGCGGGCCACCAGCGGCCGGCCGTCCAGGGCGTCCAGGGCCTCGCGGTATTCGCCGACCTGGGTGTCGAGGTCCGGTTCGCGGGCGTGGGCCATGAACAGGAACTCGGTGCGCAGCAGGCCGATGCCCTCGGCGCCGCGCGCCACGGCATCGGCGGCGTGGGCGGTGTTGCCCAGGTTGGCGGCCACCTCGACGCGGTGGCCGCAGCGGGTGCGTGCCTCGCCGAAGCGGGCCTCCCAGGCCTCGGCCGCGCGGCGCTCGCGCTCCACCAGGCGCTGCTCGGCGGCGGCGCGGCGTTCGGCGGAGGGGGCGGGAACCACCCGGCCCCGCTCGCCGTCGAGGATCAGCTCGCTCCCGTTCTCCAGGGTGAGCACCCGCTCGCCGGCCCCCACCACCGCCGGGATGCCCAGGGCGCGGGCCAGGATGGCGCTGTGGGCGGTGGCGCCGCCGCGGGCGGTGAGCAGGCCGCGGACCCGGGCGGTGTCGAGGCGCGCCACATCGGAGGGGCCGATGTCGTCGGTGATCAGGATATAGGGGTGGTCCGGCGGCGATGGCAGTTCGACCCGGCAGAGCACCCCCAGCACCCGGCGACCGACGTCGCGCAGGTCGGCAGCGCGTTCGGCGAGCAGCCGGTCGGCGAGCATCTCCTGGGCGTGGGCCGCGGTCTCGATGGCGTCCCACCAGGCCGCCTCGGCGGAGCGGCCGTCCCGGATGCCCTCGCCGGCGGCCTCGAGGAGTTCGGGGTCGTTCAGCATCTCCTCGTGCATGGAGAGGATCTGGGCGACCTCGCCGCCGCGGGCCTGCTGCACCAAGGCCTCCAGCTGCGCGGCCCCCTCGTGGATCGCCTGTTCCAGGCGGCGGCGCTCGGCTGCGGGGTCGGCGGCCCGGTCGGGGTAGTCGAAGCGGGGCGTGCGCAGCACGAAGGCCGGGGCGATGGCCAGCCCGGGTGAGGCCGCGACGCCGGGGTGGGGCAGGTCGGCGGGCAGGGGCGTCAGGGGCGCGGCCGCTCTCCCGGGGACGAGTCGCTCGCGGCTCTCGTCGAAGGGCAGGACCTGCTCGCCCAGCCCTTCGGCGACGGCGTGGTCGAGCGCCTCGAGGGCCGCCTCGGCGCCCTCGCCCTCGGCGGAGAAGGCGAGCTGCTGGCCGCGGCGGGCCCCCAGGCCGATCACCTTGGTCAGGCTGGTGGCCGGCACGGCTTCCCCGCCGCCCTCGGCGAGGCGCACGCGAATCGCAATGCCCTGGGCGCGGGCCACCTGCACCAGCTGCTTGGCCGGGCGGGCGTGCAGCCCATGGGCGTTGAGGATCCGGGCCAGGCGGGTATGGGCGCCGGCCGATTCCCCGGAGAGCCGGCCCAGCACGGTGGCGGCGTCGGCCCCCTTGAGCTCCCCTGCCTGGCCGCTCTCCAGCAGGGCCAGGATCCGCTCCAGCAGGCCGCGATGGGCATCGCCCCGCGCCGCCAGGCAGAAGACCCCGGTGACCGGTTCGTCGTTCTCCGCCAGGGCTCGGTCGGGGGTCGCCAGGGACAGGGCGGGCGTCTCCACGCCACGGTCGCTGGTGGCCAGCCACAGCCCCTGGCCGAGTCGCAGCGGGGCGCCTTCGGCCACCGCCGCGACGAAGCCGCCGGCCACGCAGTCGAGCTGGCGCAGGCGGGCGGCCCCGGCCAGGGCCAGCTCGCGGACGTCGCGGGCGGGGAAGCCCAGGCAGAGGGTGTCGGCATCGAGGCGCGCCTCCACCACGGCCTTCGACAGCAGCGAGGCGATCTCCCCCGCCGAGGTGGCCTGCGCGAGGCGGCCGGCGACGCTGTCGTCGTCCAGCACATGGGTGAGCTGGCGCAGGATGTCCAGGTGCTCGTCGCTCTGGGCGGCGATGGTCACCAGGGCATGCACGCGGTGGCCGTCGTGCCAGTCGATGCCGCGGGGGAACTGCAGCACCCGCACCCCGGTAGCCCTTACATGCTCGCGGCTCTCCGGAGTGCCGTGGGGGATGGCGATGGCGTTGCCCAGGTAGGTGGAGGACTGGGCCTCGCGGGCGTGCAGGCCGTCGCGGTAGCCGGCCGTGACGAGGCCTGACCGCTGCAGCGTCTCGGCGGCGCTGTCCAGCGCGGCCCGCCAGTCGTCGGCATGGCAGTCCAGCAGGATATCGTCGGGACTCAGGGTCAGCATGGGGGGCTCCTGTAAGGGTGGCGGGCCGTGTCGGATAGCGTTGTCCGGCTTTGGCTGAATCGTGTCACCTGTCTATACTCAAGGCTGGATCGATTCACCTGCGTTGGCAAGTGGCCGCATCTACGACATTGGTAGGGGGAGGTCGCCACGCCCTGACATACAATGGCGCGAACGCCACGGGAGGTAGCCCATGACACTCGCCGAAATCGCCCGGCTGGCCGGCGTCTCGCGCACCACGGCCAGCTACGTCATCAACGGCAAGGCCGAGGAGAAGCGCATCAGCGCCCGGACCGTGGAGCGGGTGATGGCCGTGGTGCGTGAACACCGCTACCGGGTGGATGCCCAGGCCGCCGCCCTGCGTCGCGGCACGAGCCGGACCCTGGGGCTGATCATTCCCGACCTGGAGAACGTCAGCTATGCGCGCCTGGCCAAACGGTTCGAGCGCGGGGCCCGGGAGCAGGGCTACCAGCTGCTGATCGTCGGCTCCGATGACCGGCCCGATGCCGAGCGCGACCTGGCCCTGGCGCTGCGTGCCCAGCGCTGCGAGGTCCTGATCGTCGCCAGCTGCCTGCCCGAGGGCGACCCCTTCTACGGCGAGCTCCTGGCCGACGGCCTGCCGGTGATCGCCGTGGACCGCGGCCTCGATCCCGGGCGCTTCGCCAGCGTGGTGAGCAACGACCGCGAGGCGGCCGAGCGGCTGAGCCGCTCGGTGCTGGGCGAGAGGGTGGGCAGCGTGGCCTGGCTGGATGCGGTGCCGGGGCTCTCGATCACCGCCGAGCGGCGGGCCGGCTTCCGGCAGGCGCTGACGGAGAGCGAGGCGCGTCCGCTCATGTGCTGCGCCGAGCGCTACGACCGGGAGCATGGCGCACGGCTGATGCGCGAACTGCTCGACGGCCATGGCCTGCCCGACGCCCTGATCACCGCCTCCTACACCCTGCTGGATGGCGTCTTCGACGTGCTGCTGGAGGAGGGCGGGCTGCCGCCATCGCTGCGCCTGGCCACCTTCGGTGACAGCCGCCTGCTGGACTTTCTGCCGCTGCCGGTCAATTCGGCGGTGCAGGATCACGACCGCATCGCCGCGGCCGCCCTGCAGGCCGCCCTGGCTGCGGCGCGAGGAAGCTACCGGCCCGGGGCCACGGTGATCGCCCGCCAGCTGCGCTGGCGCCTGCCGGAGCGCCGGCCCGTCTCGTAAGGGCGGGTCAGCGGCGCAGCCCGGCCAGGTCCTCGCGGGTCGGCAGGGCGACGTAGGCGCCGGGGCGAGTCACGGCGTGGGCGCCGCAGCGGCAGGCCGTCTCCACGGCGCGGGCCAGGAGCGCCTCGTCGCGCTGCCAGCCCTCCGGGCCCGCGGTGCCGAGGTGCTCGGCGAGTTCGGCCAGCAGCCCCCCGATGAAGGCGTCCCCGCCGGCGGTGGTGTCCACCGCCTCGACGGCGGGCGGCGTCACCTGCCGCTCGAGGCCCACCCCCAGGAGCCGCACCTCACCCGGCCCGTCGGTGATCACGACGGCCTTGACCCCAGCGGCCAGCCGCTCGGCCAGCCAGGCGTCCTCCGGGTGGTCGGCGCGCAGGTAGTCGAGCTCGTCGGTGGAGAGCTTGAGCAGGTCGGCGGCGTCGAGCAGGCGGGTCACCAGGCTGATGTCGGCCTGGCCGGTCGCCCACAGGTTGTGGCGCAGGTTGGCGTCCACGCTGACCAGGCAGCCGGCGCGGCGGGCCATCTCGGCCATGGCCAGGGTGGTCTCGGCGATCGTCGGCTCGGTCAGGCTGTTGCTGCACAGATGCAGGATGGCGGGCTCGGCGAACACGCCCTGGGGCAGGTGCTCGAGCCGGTAGAGCAGATCGGCGGCCGGTGGCCGGTAGAAGTCGAAGGTGCGCTCCCCCGCTGCGTCCCGGGAGACAAAGGCCAGCGCCGTGCGCGCTTCGCGGGTGCGTACCACCCCCGAGGTGTCGACGCCGTGGGCGGCGAGCTCCGCGGCGAGGAAGTCGCCGAAATGGTCGTCGCCGAGCATGCCCAGGAAGCGGCTGGGCACGCCCAGCCGGGCGCAGGCCACGGCCACGTTGGCGGGGGCGCCGCCGGCATAGGGGGTAAACGTCTCGGGGCCCTGCCCGGCATCGCCGAGGCGGCTGGAGAGCATGTCGACCAGGGCCTCACCGAAGGCAATCACGGGTATCATCGGGGGTCTCCTCAAAAGGGGCGGGTGGGGGGGCGAGCGCCCGTCAGGCGACCGGGTGGCCGCGGGCGGCCTCGAGCAGGGCGTACCACTCGGGACGAGCTAGGGCGAGGTCGGCATCCCGCGCCAGGTCGGCGATGCGTTCGGCGCGCAGGCTGCCGATCACCGGCACCGGCCGCCCCGGCAGGGCGCGCAGCCAGGCCAGCGCCACGCCGGCCGGCGTGGCGCCGTGGACCCCGGTCAGGTGGTCCAGCAGGCCCACGGCCGGGCCCTGGAAGACCCGGCCGCCGCCCAGCGGCGACCAGACCAGCGGCGCCAGGCCGTCGGCCACCAGCGCATCGTAGCGGCCGTCGAACAGCGGCGTGGCGTGGTCCAGGGAGAGCTGCAGCTGGTGGGCCTCCAGCCGGTGATGCATGGCGGCCTGGAGGCGTCGCCACTGCTCGGGCAGGAAGTTCGAGACCCCGGCAGCACCGATCTTGCCGGCGGCGATGGCATCGTCCAGGGCGCGACCGGTGGCCGCGGCCTCCATCAGCGGGTCGGGGCGGTGGATCAGGAAGTGGTCGAGGCGCTCCACCCCGAGGCGCGAGAGGGCCGCATCGATGGCGCGCGTCAGGGCGGCCGGCGAGCTGTCGTAGTGCTTGATCCCGGTATCCCGCTGGCCGATCCGCGAGGCGTCGCGCTCGGGGGTGACGATGCCCGCCTTGGTCACCACCTTTACTCGCCCCGCCAGGGACGGGCGAGCGCGCAGGGCGGCGCCGAACAGGGCCTCGCCCTGGCCGTCGCCGTAGATGTCGGCGTGGTCGAACCAGGCGAGGCCCTCGTCGAGCCGTGCCTCGATCCAGTCGGCCAGGCGCCCGCGGTCATGCAGTGCCGGCACCTCGTGCAGGCGCATCATGCCGAGCAGGAAGGGGGCATCGATGCGGGGCGCGGCGCTCATGAGGCCGCATCCGCCACCGAGAGCGTGGTGCCGAGCAGGTGCTGGGCGCCCGGGACCAGCCACACCGGGTCGAGCCGGGTGTTGGCCGACTCCACGCACAGGAAGTGGCGGGCGGCCTCCTCGGGGGTGTCGTCGGGCAATGTCTCGCCGGGGTGCCAGATCACCGCCGAGTCGCTGCCCTGGCGGGCGATGCGCAGGCGGCGCGAGCCGTCGTCCAGAACCAGCTCGGCGTTGCTGTGGTAGATGCGGTCGAGCCCGCCGCGTACCCCCAGCTCGCCCTGCTGATCGCGTTCGGCGAAGCCGGCCAGCTTGTCCAGGTAGCGGGCACCGGCCAGCCCCTCGACGCGGCAGGCGAAGACGTCGCGCACGGCCAGGTAGCTGTGCAGGGCGCCGCTGATCTTCACCGGCGTCTCGCCGATGTGCTCGGTGATCAGCTCCAGGTGGAGGCGGCGGGCATTGGCCTGGACCACCAGCCGCGGCGCCAGCTGGGTATGCAGGCGCCCCTCGGGCGAGAGGTGCAGCTCCACGCCCTCCTCGTGGTCATCCACCGCGTCCAGCCGCCAGTCGGCCTTGCGCGCCGGGCCATGGAAGGGGCCCGAGCGATCCGGCGACTCGTCGGCATAGCGGTCGTCGGCGAACCAGGGCCAGCAGAGCGGGATGCCGCCGCGGATCCCCCCGGGCAGGGCCTGGGGGGTGGGCGTTACCCAGAGCCAGCCGTCGCTGCCGTCACCGGCCGGAAGAAAGTGCAGGACTTGCGCCCCCTGGAGCGAGACGGCCAGCTCCCCCCAGGCCTCGTTGGCCAGCCACACCTCGCGGCCGGCCCATTCGGCGCGGCGCCGGCCGTGGGTCTCGTCGAGCAGGGTTCGCAGGCTTCGTGGAATCATCATTCGACCTCTTCCGTCGCGTTATTCGACTTCTTCGTTGTGCAGGGCCTCGGCGGCGCCCAGCAGCCCCGGCCAGGGCGCGGTGACCAGGTGCACGGGGATCGCCGCCGTGTAGGCGCCCATGCGCCCCTTGGCGGCGAAGGCCTCGCAAAAGCGGCTCCGGGGCAGCCACTCCCGCAGCCGGGGGAGGATGCCGCCGCACAGGGTGACGCCGCCGCGTGCGCCCATCGTCAGGGCCGCGTCGCCGCAGACGTCGCCGAGGATCTTCAGGAACCGCAGCAGGGTATCACGGGCCACCGGGTCGCCGTCGGCCGCGGCGGTGACCTCGGCGGGGGTGGTGTGCACGGGGTTGGCCCCCTTCAGCGAGCAGTGGGCCAGGTAGAGGTCCAGCAGCCCCTGGCCGCACAGCAGGCGCTCCACCGAGACGCGGCCGTAGCGGTTGCGGAAGTGGCGCAGCAGGTTCTGCTCGCGCTCGTCGGTGGGGGCGAAGGTGACATGCCCCCCCTCGGTGGGCAGCGGGATCCAGGCGTGGCGGCCGGGGAAGAGCCCGGCCACGCCGAGGCCGGTGCCGGGGCCGATCACCAGCCGGGCCGCATGGGGGATCGCCTCGCCGGGCTGCACCTCGACCAGGTCGTCCTCGGCCAGGTGGGGCACGCCCAGCGCCTGGGCGGTGAAGTCGTTGATCACCTTGAGGAGCGAGAGATCCAGCGCGGCCTGGACCTCGGCCCGGGAGAAGGACCAGGGGTTGTTGGTCATGGTGACCCGGTCGCCGCGGATCGGGCAGGCGAAGGCCAGGCAGGCCTCGCGCGGGGCCCCTTCGCCGGTGGCGCCGACCCGAGCCAGGTAGTCGCGTACCGCCTCCACCAGGCCGGGGTAGTCGGCGCAGGGCAGGCTCAGGATGTCGTGGGGCGCGAAGCCGCCCGGGGTCACCAGGGCGAAGCGCGCGTTGGTGCCGCCGATGTCCCCGATCAGTGCGGGTCGTGTCATGGTCAACTCGTCTCTTCAAGCAGCCGCGCAAGCAGGGCAGGGTCTCATGCAAAGTTTCCATCCCACGGGGCTGATCCGGCGACAAGCCTGCGAGCGGGGCCGGCCTTCCGGAGGCGCTGTGAACCCCTCCCTGGGCGCTACCGACGCCATCCCTGGCGTAGGACCTCCTCTTCGGCTTGTCCCCGGCGCCCCACGCTGCAGGAAACTGCGATGGCGCTGTTGTGGCAGTGGTTCAGGCGTCCTCGTCGTGGATCTGGCCGGCCTGGCGCGCCAGGTCGTCGGCCTCGAAGCCGCCGAACACCGAGGCGCCCTGCTCGGAGCCGCTGGCCAGGTGGCGGAAGCCGGCGAACAGCTCGCGGCCCAGCCCCACATGGTAGTGGTCGAGATGCAGCTCGCCGACCTCGCGTTCGGCCCAGGCATCGGCGCCGACCCCGACCTCGAGGCTGCCGGCATTGGCGTCCAGGCGGACGATATCGCCGTCGCGCAGTTTCGCCAGGGGGCCGCCGTCCAGGGCCTCGGGGGTCATGTGGATGGCCGCCGGCACCTTGCCGGAGGCGCCGGACATGCGTCCATCGGTGACCAGCGCCACCTGGAAGCCGCGGTCCTGGAGCACGCCGAGATAGGGGGTGAGCTTGTGCAGCTCCGGCATGCCGTTGGCCTTGGGGCCCTGGTAGCGCACCACCACCACCACGTCGCGATCCAGCTCGCCGGCCTCGAAGGCCGCCTTGAGCTCGTTCTGGTCCTCGAAGATCCGTGCCGGGGCCTCGACGACCCGGTGCGCTTCGGCCACCGCCGAGACCTTGATCACCCCGCGGCCGAGGTTGCCGTCCAGCACGGTGAGCCCGCCGGTGGGGGCGAAGGGGTCGGCCACGCCGCGCAGCACGTCCCGGTCGAGACTCTCGGTGGGGCCCTCGCGCCAGGTCAGCTTGCCTTCCTCGAGGAAGGGCTCGCGGGTATAGGCGTTCAGGTCGCTGCCGAACACCGTGGGGATGTCGCCGTGGATCAGCCCGGCGCCGAGCAGCTCGCGGATCAGCAGGCTCATGCCGCCGGCGGCCTGGAAGTGGTTCACGTCGGCCTGGCCGTTGGGGTAGATGCGGGTCAGGCTGGGGGTCACCGCGGAGAGGGCGGTGAAGTCGTCCCAGGTGATGGTGAGGCCCGCCGCGGCGGCCATGGCCACCAGGTGCAGGGTGTGGTTGGTGGAGCCGCCGGAAGCCAGCAGGCCGACCATGGCGTTGACGATGGCGCGCTCGTCGATCTGCCGGTAGAAGGGGCGGTAGTCGCCGCCGACCTCGGTGTTGCGGATCGCCTGCTCGGCGGCGTAGCGGGTCAGCGCCTCGCGCAGCGGCGTGCCCGGGTTGACGAAGGAGGCGCCGGGCAGGTGCAGGCCCATGATCTCCATCATCAGCTGGTTGGAGTTGGCGGTGCCGTAGAAGGTGCAGGTGCCCGGGCTGTGGTAGGAGGCAGACTCCGCCTCGAGCAGTTCGTCGCGGCCTACCTTGCCCTCGGCATAGAGCTGGCGGATGCGCGCCTTCTCCTTGTTGGGCAGGCCGCTCTCCATGGGGCCGGCGGGCACGAACAGCGCCGGCAGGTGGCCGAAGCGCGCCGCTCCGATGAACAGGCCCGGAACGATCTTGTCGCAGACGCCCAGGTAGAGGGCGGCATCGAACATGTTGTGGGAGAGCGCCACGGCAGTGGCCATGGCGATCACCTCCCGGGAGAAGAGCGACAGCTCCATCCCGGGCTGGCCCTGGGTCACCCCGTCGCACATGGCCGGCACGCCGCCGGCGAACTGGGCGGTGGAGCCCATGGCCCGGGCGGCCTCCTTGAGGATCGCCGGGTAGTCCTCAAGCGGCTGGTGGGCCGAGAGCATGTCGTTGTAGGAGGAGACGACCCCCAGGTTGGCGCTGTTCATCAGCTTCAGGCGGCCCTTGTCCTCCGCGCCGCAGGCGGCGAAGCCGTGGGCCAGGTTGCCGCAGGAAAGTTCGCCGCGATGCACGCCGCGCCGGTGCTGGTCGGCCATGCGCGCCTCGTAGAGGGCGCGGCGCTCGGCGGAGCGCTCGCGGATGCGTCGGGTAACATCGGCGACGGTGGCGTTCAGTTCGGGGGTCGGCGTGGCCATGGGGCACCTCGGTCTCTTGTGGCTTGTTTGGTAAGTTTACCAAAATTATATCCGAATTCCTCGCCATCCTAGCCGGAGTCTTGGGATATTTGTAGTTTTATTACCTTGGGTTCTTGGCTGGCGACGCCTCCGGCTAGAGCCCCAGCAGCCTGAGCAGCCAGCGGCGGTAGGGGGGATTCAGCAGCCCCACGGCATTGCGCCGCGCCTGGAGGAAGATGCTGCGCTCCAGGCTGAAGCGCAGGAAGCCGGCCTCGCCCTGGTAGGCCCCCATGCCGCTCTCGCCCACGCCGCCGAAGGGCAGCGCCGGCACGGCGTTGTGCCACAGGGTGTCGTTGAACACCACGCCGCCGGAATGGGTCGTCTCCAGCAGCCGCTGCCGTTGCTCGGGGTCGTCGGTGAAGGCGTAGAGCGCCAGCGGACGGGGACCGGCGTTGACATGGCCAATGGCGGCGTCGAGGTCGCGCACGCCGACGATCGGTAGCCAGGGGCCGAAGATCTCCTCGCGCATCAGCGACAGGCCCTCGTGGGGGTCGATCACCAGGGTCGGCGGCAGCTTGGCCCCGCCGCCCGGCAGCTCGACGCGCTCGCCGAGGGCGATCACCCGGCAGCCGTGGTCGCGGGCCTCCTCCAGCATCCCCTCGAGCCGCGCTCGCTGGCGGGCCCCGAGCACGGCGCTGTAGTCCTCGCTGGCGGTGCCCCGGGGGTAGAAGTCGGCCACCGTCCGGCGCATTGCCTCGATGAAGGCGCCCAGCCGCGAGGCCTCGATCAGCACGTGGTCGGGGGCGATGCAGGTCTGGCCGGCGTTGAGCCACTTGCCGAAGGCGATGCGCTCGGCGGCCTTGGCGAGGTCGACGTCCCGGCAGACGATCGCCGGGGTCTTGCCGCCCAGCTCCAGGGTGATGGGTGTCAGGTTGGCGGCGGCCGCCCGGGCCACCTCCCGCCCGGTGCGGGCGTGTCCGGTAAACAGCAGGTGGTCCAGCGGCAGCGCCGCGAAGTCGCGGGCCGTCTCCACCCCGCCCAGCACCACGCAGAGCTCCTCGGCGCCGAAGTAGCGGGCGACCAGGCGGGCCAGCAGTTCGCTGGTGGCGGGGGTGTGCTCGCTGGGCTTGATCATCACCCGGTTGCCGGCTGCCATGGCATCCACCGCCGGCAGCAGGGCCAGGTTCCAGGGATAGTTGGAGGGAGCGATGATGCCCACCACGCCCAGCGGCTGACGATGGATCCTGGCCCGGCCGGGCTTCAGCCGCCAGGGCACCGGCGTGCGCCTCGGTCGCATCCAGCGCCTGAGGTGGCGGCGGGCATGGCGCACCGCCTGGAGCACCGTGGCGACCTCCGCCAGGCGGGTCTCGGCCTCGGCGCGGTGGCCGAAGTCGCGGCCGATGGCACGGGCGATCTCGTCGCGGTGGCGGCGGGTCAGGGTCGCCAGCCGGGTCAGCCTGTCGCGGCGGATGGCCAGGCCGGGGTAGGGCTCGGCCGCGAAGGCGCGACGCTGGGCGTCGAACTGCGCCTGCAGCTCGCGGACATCGGTCATGCACGTCTCCGTGTGTCGATGAGGATGGAAGGGGGCTCGGACACTGGGCACAATGTAGGCCTTCTGCCAACGGCTTGTCAGCAGCTGGTGAGGAGGCATCGCTCGGAGCTTATCCGAGGGCAGGCCTGCGAGGAGGCGCTGTGAACCCCTCCCTGGGCGCTACCGACGCCCTGCTTCGCTCTCGCGTCCTGCTCCGCTTGCAGGACCAGTGCTGGCCATCCATGGCCAGCCCGTTCGAAGCAGTGCTTCTCACCCCTGGCGTAGGACCTCCTCTTCGGCCTGCCCCCGGCGCTCCTCGCCTAGATAGCTGTAATTGCCCAGGAGCCTCTATGACTCAGCTGGTGCTGCAAGAACTCCCCGCCATCGAGGCGGTGCCGGCCGCGGCCTGGAACGCCCTGGTCGGCGATGACCACCCCTTCCTGCGCCACGAGTTCCTGCACGCCCTGGAGGCCAGCGGCTCGGTGAGCCGGGCCACCGGCTGGGTGCCGCGCCACCTGACGCTGTGGCGGGGCGAGGCGCTGGTGGGGGTGATGCCCCATTACCACAAGTATCACTCCTTCGGGGAGTACGTCTTCGACTGGAGCTGGGCCGACGCCTGGGAGCGGGCCGGCGGCCGCTACTACCCCAAGGGGCTCACGGCGATTCCCTATACGCCGGCACCCGGGCCTCGCCTGGCGCTGGCGGAAGGGGTCGACCCCCTGGCGGCCCGGGAACTGCTGGCCACGGCCTGGGAGGCGGGCGAGCTCTCCAGCTGGCACCTGCTGTTCGCCCCCGACGAGGAGGTGGCCGCCTGGCAGGCGGCGCGCCCCGGCCTGCTGGCCCGCCACGGGGTCCAGTTCCAGTGGCGGGACGCCGGCTACGGCGACTTCGACGGCTTCCTGGCCGCCATGACC
Source organism: Halomonas sp. 3H (assembly GCF_024206005.1). Lineage (NCBI taxonomy): Bacteria > Pseudomonadati > Pseudomonadota > Gammaproteobacteria > Oceanospirillales > Halomonadaceae > Halomonas > Halomonas sp. 3H. Next base: position 2,970,764 of record NZ_CP100360.1, on the reverse strand, counting down.
TCGAAGCGGCGCAAGGCGATCCGCCGCGAGCGGCGCCTCGTCGCCGACCAGGGGCTGACCCTGCATCGCCTCGAGGGGGCGGCGATCGATGCCGCGGCGCTCGAGCACTTCTTTCACTGCTACGGGCTCACCTATCGGGAGCGCGGCCGCCACGGCTACCTCAACCTCGACTTCTTCCGACGCCTGCGCGCCTCGATGCCCGACAGCCTGCTGCTGGTACAGGCCAGGCTGGACGACACCCCGGTGGCCGCCGCCCTCTGCCTGCAGGGGTCGCGTACCCTCTACGGCCGCTACTGGGGCAGCGAGGTAGTGGCCGACTGCCTGCACTTCGAGGCCTGCTACTACCAGGGCGTCGAGCACTGCCTGGCACGGGGGCTGAGCACCTTCGACCCGGGCACCCAGGGCGAGCACAAGCTGTCCCGGGGCTTCGGCCCGCGCCTGCTGACGTCGCTTCACCACATCGCCGACCCTCGCCTGCGCGACGCGGTGGCGCGCTTCTGCGCCGAGGAGCGGGCCCATGTCAGGGCCTACTGCGCCGCCGCTGAACAGGCGCTGCCGTTTCGCAGCAGTCGGTGAATGAGCGCCCCGAGATTGCCCCTGCCTCCGGACGGTGAAGATGGCATAATGCCCGCCATCGCAACGTCGTGACGGAAGTGTCGAATGCTCAAGTGGTTGGCCGTGGTGCTCGTGGTCCTGCTTGCCCTGCTGCAGTATCGGCTGTGGCTCGGCGAGGGGGGCATCCGTGACCTCGGCATGGTGCGCGAGCGGGTCGCGCTGCTCGAGGAGGCCAACAAGCCGCTGCGCGACCGCAACGCCCGCCTGGCCGCCGAGGTGGTCGACCTCAAGACCGGGCTGGATGCCATCGAGGAGCGCGGGCGCAGCGACATCGGCATGGTGCGCACCGACGAGCAGTTCTTCTGGGTGCCGGGGGTGGTGGTGGAGGCCACGCGCCCGGTCACCCCGCCCGAGCTGCCCGCGGCCGCGGAGGTGTCCCGGTGAGCGTGCCGCTGTGGCTGGTGGTGCCGGCGGCCGGGCAGGGGCGGCGCATGGGTGCCGACCGACCCAAGCAGTACCTGGCGCTGGACGGCCGGCCGGTGCTGGCCAGGACCCTGACGCGGCTCCATGAGGCGTTTCCCGGGGCGCGCCTGTGCCTCTGCCTCGACCCGCAGGATGCCCGCTTCGACCCGGCCTGGGTGCCCTTCGCCCACTGGAGGCGGGTCGACGGCGGCGCCGAGCGGGTCGACTCGGTAGTCAACGCCCTGGCCGCCATCCGCGCCGAGGCCGGGGACGACGACCTGGTGCTGGTCCACGACGTGGCACGCCCCTGCGTCACCACGGCGGACCTCCGGCGGCTCCACGAGGTGCTCTCGGGGGATCCGGTGGGCGGGCTGCTCGCCACCCCGGTGGCGGACACCATGAAGCGCGACGACGGTGCCGGCCGGGTGGCCACCACCGAACCGCGCGCCGGCCTCTGGCATGCCCTGACCCCCCAGGGGTTCCGCTACGGCCTGCTGCGCCGGGCCCTGGCGGCTGCCCTGGAGGCCGGCGTCACGGTCACCGACGAGGCCTCGGCCGTCGAGGCCCTGGGCGCCTCGCCGCGGCTGGTGACCGGGCGGCGCGACAACCTCAAGATCACCCACCCCGAGGACCTGGCCCTGGCCGAGCTGATCCTGGCCGCCCAGGCGCGTCAGGCGCCTGCCTCGGTCGACAAAGCGCCGGCGTCGGCCGGCCCCCGGGAGAGATGATGCGAATCGGCCACGGCTTCGACGTCCACCGCTTCGGCGAGGGCGACCACCTGATGATCGGCGGGGTCGCCTTGCCCTTCGAGCACGGCTTCGTCGCCCACTCCGACGGCGACGTGCTGCTCCACGCCATCAGCGATGCCCTGCTCGGCGCCTGTGCCCTGGGCGACATCGGTCGGCACTTCCCCGATACCGACCCGGCCTGGGCCGGTGCCGACAGCCGGGCGCTGCTGCGCCACGTGGTGGGGCTGGTGCGCCAGGCCGGCTACCGGGTGGGCAACCTGGATGCCACGGTGATCGCCCAGGCGCCGAAGATGGCGCCGCATATCGGCGCCATGGCGGCGCGCATTGCCGAGGACCTCGGCGTCGCCGTCTCGGCCGTCAACGTCAAGGCGACCACCACCGAGCGGCTCGGCTTCACCGGCCGCGGCGAGGGCATCGCCGCCGAGGCGGTGGTGCTGCTGCTGGCCGACCGGGAGTCGACGGGTGAGTGACGCGGCCCTGGATGCCATCGACTGGCCGCCGGCCTGGCCGCGGGTGCTGGACGCGGAGTTCGGGCCGCCGACGCCCGGCGACTACCGGGCCAGCCCCGAGGATTTCCGGGTCGACGAGGTCCTGGACTTCGTCCCCGAGGGGGAGGGCGAGCACCTCTGGCTGTTCATCGAGAAGCGCGACCAGACCACCGCCATGGCCGCCCGGGAGCTGGCGCGGCTGTGTGGCGCTTCGCCCCGGGAGGTCGGCTACGCCGGCATGAAGGACCGCGTCGCCGTGACCCGCCAGTGGCTCTCGGTGCAGCTGCCCGGCCGCGAGGCGCCCGAGGGGCTGGCCGAGGCGCTCGGCGAGCGCGGCATCCGGGTGCTCGACCAGGGGCGCCACCCGCGCAAGCTCAAGCGCGGCGTGCATCGCGCCAACCGCTTCCGCCTGCGGATCACCGGGGCCGCGGTGGGCGACCCCGCCCTCGAGGCGCGCTGGGCGCGGCTGGTGGAGCAGGGCGTGGCCAACGTCTTCGGCCCCCAGCGCTTCGGCCTCGGCGGCCGCAACCTGCTGCGCGCTCGCGCGCTGCTGGCCCGCGGCTGGCGCAAGCGCGACGACCGCGACGGCATGCTGCTCTCGGCGGCGCGCAGCTTCCTGTTCAACGAGGGGCTGGCCGAGCGCATCCGCGACGGCAGCTGGCATCGCCTGCTGCCCGGCGAGGTGGCGATCCTCGACGGCACGGCGAGCCAGTTCACCGTGGAGCTGCCGGATGCCGAGCTCGAGGCGCGTGCCGCCCGGCTCGACCTGCACCCGAGCGGGGTGCTGTGGGGCCTCGGCGACTCCGTGGCCGTCGGCGAGGCGCGGGCCCGGGAGACGCACCTTCCCGAGCGCTATCCGGGACTCTGTGACGGGCTCGAGCGTGCCGGGGTGCGCCTGGCGCGACGGGCCCTGCGGCTGCGCCTCGCCGAGCCGGAGCTGGCCCCCGGGGAGGACGAGCTCTGGCTCTCCTTCACCCTGCCGCGCGGCGCCTTCGCCACCGGCGTGCTGAGAGAACTGATCGCGCACCCGACGCTGTGAGCGGGTGCACCGCTATCGAGGAGTGACCATGCGCCGACTACTGCTTTCCAACGACGACGGCGTGCATGCGCCGGGGCTGCGTGCCCTGCATGACGCTCTGGTGCCCCACGCCCGCCTGCGCGTGGTGGCCCCGGACCGCGACAAGAGCGGGGCCAGCAACTCCCTGACGCTGAGCCGGCCGCTCTCCCTGACCGACATGGAGAACGGCTTCTACAGCGTCGACGGCACTCCGGCGGACTGCGTCTACCTGGGGGTCAACGGCGTCTGGGACGAGAAGCCGGACCTGGTGATCTCGGGCATCAACCACGGCGGCAACCTGGGCGACGACGTGCTCTATTCGGGCACCGTGGCCGCCGCCATGGAGGGGCGCAACCTGGGCATGGCGGCCATCGCCATGTCGCTGGTCGGCTCCCGTCACTTCGATACCGCCGGACGGGTGGCGGCGAGCCTGGTGGGGGCGGCCGACCAGCTCTCGCTGCCGCCGCGCAGCCTGCTCAACGTCAACGTGCCGGACCTGCCCTGGGACGAGATCCAAGGGTTCCGGGTCACCCGCCTGGGCTACCGCGGCCCGGCCTCGCGGCCCCTCGAGGTGCGCGATCCCCGGGGACGCCTGCGCTGGTGGATCGCCGCCGCCGGGGAGAACGCCGACGACGGCCCCGATACCGACTTCGCCGCGGTGGAGGCCGGCTTCGTCTCCATCACCCCGCTGCAGACCGATCTGACCCGGCATGCGGCGCTCGACGACGTGCAGGGCTGGCTGGATGCACTCACCTGATCGACGGCCCGACCTGCTCCGCGGCGTGGGGATGACCTCCCAGCGGACCCGCGACCGCATGGTGGGCCGTCTGGCCGGGCAGGGAATCCGCGACACCCGGGTCCTGCAGGTGATGGCCGCCGAGCCGCGCCACCTGTTCCTCGACGAGGCGCTCGCCCATCGCGCCTACGAGGACACCTCGCTGCCGATCGGCCACGGCCAGACGCTCTCCCAGCCCTGGATGGTGGCCCGGATGACCGAGCTGGTGATCCAGGAGGCGCCCGCCCGGGTTCTTGAGATCGGCACCGGCTCGGGCTACCAGACGCTGATCCTGTCGCGGCTGGTCCCGGAACTCTGGTCCATCGAAAGGATCAATGCCCTGCATCGCCGGGCCGGCCCGCGCCTGCGGCTGCTGGAGGCCCACAACGTCCGGCTGCGGCTGGCCGATGGCGGCCACGGCTGGCCGGAGGAGGCCCCCTTCGATGTCATCCTGCTCACCGCCTGCGCCGGCGAGCTTCCCGAGCCCCTGCTCGCCCAGCTCGCCGACGGCGGGGTGCTGATCACGCCGCTGAGCACTGCCTCGGGAAGCCAGTGGCTCACCCGGGTGCAGCGTCGGGGCGATACATTCGAAAAACAGCGTCTTGAACCGGTACGCTTCGTGCCGCTGCTGGAAGGCGTCATACGTTGAAAGGAGTCGGCTGTTGAAGCGTCATCTTGGTATCTTCCTCAGGGGCGCGGGCATGGGGGCAGCGGACGCCGTGCCCGGCGTGTCCGGTGGCACCATCGCCTTCGTCACCGGCATCTACGAGGAGCTGATCCACACCATCAAGCAGTTCGGGCCCAGCGCCTTCGTCGCCTGGCGCCGCGGCGGCTTGCCGATGCTGGTGGTCCACCTCAACCTCGCCTTCGTGGTGCCCCTGCTGGTGGGGATCGCCGCCAGCCTGATCAGCGTGGCCCACCTGGTGGTGTGGCTGATGGACGACCATCCGCTGCTGCTCAACGGCTTCTTCTTCGGGCTGGTGGCGGCCTCGGCGCTGGTGGTCAGCCGCCATCCCGCCGACTGGAAGTGGTGGCACCTGCTGCCGCTGGTCCTCGGCCTGGTGCTGGCCCACTTCCTGCCCACGCTGATGCCGCTGGTCATGCAGATCGGCAGCCCCAACCTGATCCTGGTGGTGGGGGGCGCCATTGCCATCAGCGCGCTGCTGCTGCCGGGGGTGTCGGGCAGCTTCCTGCTGCTGACCATGGGACTCTACGGCACCGTGATGCAGGGCATCCGCAGCTTCGACCTGGGCCTGATCGCGATCTTTGGGGTGGGGTGCCTGATCGGCCTGTTCGTCTTCTCGCGGCTGCTCTCGTGGCTGCTGCGTCACTACCATACCGCCACCCTGCAGCTGCTGGTGGGCTTCATCATCGGTTCGCTGCCGGTACTCTGGCCCTGGCGGGAACTGGTACGCTACCAGCTGGGCCCGGAAGGGCAGATGATTCCCCTCGACTACCGCTATCTCACCCCTGGCGACTATGCGCTGCTGACCGGCGAGGCGGCGCAGCTCGTGGCGGTGGGCGCGCTGATGCTGGCCGGGGCCGCCCTGGTGCTGTTGCTCGACCGCGGTGGGCGCCGTGCCCACTCGACCCGGCAGGCCGGCGCGGCACCCGCGACCGGCGCGGCCAGAGAGTCAAACAAGGAGGAAGGCTCCGATGCGTAAGGTATTGATGATTTCCGGCCTGGCCCTGGCCGTGGCGGGCTGTGCCGCCCAGCAGGGCGAGGCCCCCCAGGTGCAGGTGCGCGACCTCTCCACCAGTCGCGAACAGGCCTCGGCCTCCCACTACACGGTGGAGGCGGGCGATACCCTGTACGGGATCGCCTGGCGCCACAACATGGACTACCGCGACCTGGCGCGACTCAACCACATCGCCCCCCCCTACCAGATCCAGCCCGGCCAGCGGCTGGCGCTGGGCGGTGACGGCCAGGCGCCGGCGCAGGATGAGGCCAGTGCGGTGGCCGGGGGGACCGGCGTGGTGGCCACCCCGCTGGGGGGCGGCCAGCAGGCCGCCGGCGGCGAAGGTGGCATGGAATGGCTGCTGCCCGACGAGAGTGCGATCGAGCGCAATCGGCGCCTGACCGCCCAGCCTCTGGGCGAGGAGGTCGAGGGGCCCAGCCAGCAGGCCATGGAGAGCGTCGCCGAGGTGAGTGGCAGCGAGGCGGGCCCGGGGCCGGTCTTCGACTACGACAGCCCCGGCGCCGATGGTCGCCTGAGCGAGCGTGACCTGGCGGAGCGGCGTGCCGCCGAGCAGCAGGCCGCCGAGCAGCAGGACGCCGAGGCCCCCACGGTGAAAGAGGCGCCCAGCCGCGAGGTCGCCGCCGCCGAGCCGGCGTCGCAGCCCGACCCGGAGCCTGCGCCCCGCGAGGAGCCGGCGGCCACCTCCCAGGCCGATGCGGGCACCGCGGTGGCGGGGGGGAGCCAGGCCAGCGACCGTGGCTCACGCAGCTATACCCCGGTCGCCGAGGTGGACTGGCAATGGCCCGTGGACGGCGAGATCGTCGGCCGTTTCGGCGAGGGTTCGAGCATCACCGCCGGCATTGATATCGCCGGTCAAAAGGGGCAACCTGTCAAGGCAGCCGGGCCGGGAATCGTGGTCTATGCGGGCAGCGGCGTCAGGGGCTACGGCAACCTGATCCTGCTCAAGCACAACGATCAGTTCCTGAGTGCCTACGCCCACAACGACACCCTGCGCGTCCGCGAGAACGACGTGGTCGAGGCGGGGGAGGTGATTGCCACCATGGGCGACAGCGATGCCGAGGACGTCAGGCTGCACTTCGAGGTGCGCAAGGACGGCCAGCCTCAGGATCCCCTGGACTACCTGCCGTCTCGCTGAGCACCGGGCCGGCCCGGGCAGGGTCGAAGGACTGCCGACGGGATGTCACACAATAACAATCATGTGCGCCGATCCTCGTGATGACGGGCAACGGCGTCTGGACGCAACCACAGGGTAGCCACACCGATGAGCATGCTTGAACGGGACCTTCAGGATGTGAATCTCGATTCGCTCGAGGACAAGGACGAGGACACCATCGAGGAGCTGGATGACGAGGCCGAGGGGGAGGAGGCCACCCCCAACGACGATGAGGCCTTCGAGAAGGCCCTGAGTCGCGAGGATCGGCACAACCATCACAGCCTCGATGCCACCCAGATCTACCTCAACGAGATCGGCTTCTCGCCGCTGCTGACGCCGGAGGAGGAGGTCTTCTACGGCCGCCTGGCACGCAAGGGCGACCCCGCCGGTCGCTCGCGGATGATCGAGTCCAACCTGCGCCTGGTGGTCAAGATCGCCCGGCGCTACCTCAACCGCGGCCTCTCGCTGCTCGACCTCATCGAGGAGGGCAACCTGGGCCTGATCCGCGCCGTGGAGAAGTTCGACCCCGAGCGCGGTTTCCGCTTCTCCACCTACGCCACCTGGTGGATCCGCCAGACCATCGAGCGGGCGCTGATGAACCAGACGCGCACCATCCGTCTGCCGATCCACGTGGTCAAGGAACTCAACATCTACCTTCGGGCCGCCCGGGAGCTGACCCAGAAGCTCGATCACGAGGCCACCGCCGAGGAGATCGCCGACTACCTGGACAAGCCCGTGGAGACCGTCAAGAAGATGATGGGGCTCAACGAGCGGGTCTCCTCGGTGGACTACCCGGTGGGCGGCGACAGCGACAAGCCGCTCATCGAGACCCTGGCCGACGACAACGACCTGGGCCCCGAGTCCTCGCTGGTCGACGGCGACGTCAAGCAGCACGTCGATGAGTGGCTCTCCGAGCTCACCGAGAAGCAGATGGAGGTGGTGGTGCGCCGCTTCGGGCTGCGCGGCCACGAGGCGGCAACCCTCGAACAGGTGGGCGAGGAGATCGGCCTGACCCGTGAACGGGTTCGCCAGATCCAGGTCGAGGCGCTCAAGAAACTCCGCCGGGTGCTCGACAAGCAGGGGCTCTCCCTGGACGCCATCTTCGAGTAAGCCGCAGGCCCTTGCCGATTTCCTGCACGCTGCCCGAGCAGCATGGCGGGAAATCGGCCCTCAAGAAGGAACTCACGTCACATGGCCCGCTCAACTTCACCTCGACGGGGCCGCGGCCTGGTCCTGCTGGCTGGCCTCGCCCTTGCCGGCTCGGCCCAGGCCGCCGACCTCTGGACCGTCGCCCGCGACGCTCTGGACAACGATGCCAGCCTCGCCTCGGCCCGATCGGGCTTCTCGGCGGTCGAGGCGGGCCGCGACATCCAGCGCGGCACGCTGCTGCCCCAGCTTTCTGCCTCCGGCAACCTGACCCACAGCCGCACCTACGAGACCCAGACCGGTAGCCTGGTCCGGCCGGAAGAGCAGGGCGGCGATGACGACGTCAACCGCCTGGGCCTCAGCCTGGAGGCGAGCCAGGCCCTCTTCGACGCCACCCGCTCGGCCCAGCTGGCGCGGGCCGAGCGTCAGATCGACCGTGAGGCGCTCTCTCTCGCGGTAACCGAGCAGCAGCTGCTGCTGGAGGTGGCCGAGGCCTATTTCGAGATCCTGCGCGCCCACGACATCCTCTCGGCCCGGCGCTCCCAGGAGACCGCCATCGAGCGCCAGCTGGAGCAGGCCCGCGAGCGCTTCGAGGTGGGCCTGATCGCCATCACCGAGGTGCACGAGGCCCAGGCCTCCTACGACCTGGCCCGGGCCCAGCGCATCGCCGCCGAGAGCGCCATGCAGGTGAGCTTCGAGGCCCTCGAGCGCCTCACCGGACAGCGCTACCAGAGCATCGACGGCCTGGCCGAGGAGATCCCCATCGTGCCGCCGGAGCCCGTCGGCCGTGCCGACTGGGTGGCGCTGGCCATGGACAACAGCCCCATGCTGCAGATGGCCGAGGCGGGCATCGAGGTGGCGCGCAGCGAGCTCGAGGTTTCCCGGGCCGGCCAGCTGCCCCGGGTCGAGGCGTTCGCCAGCTATGACGTCTCGGACGACGACCGCAGCGGGGTCTCCGGCTACAATTCCGGCAGCCAGCTCGGCCTGCGCGCCAGCATGCCGCTCTATACCGGCGGCAGCACCCAGGCGCAGATACGCCAGAGCGGCTTCGCCCTGGAGGTCTCCCAGTACGACTTCGAGGCCCAGCGCCGCGACACCGTTCAGCAGGTTCGCTCGCTCTTCACCCGGGTCAGCAATGACGTGGAGACCGTGGAGGCCCGCGCCCAGGCCATCGTCTCCAACCAGAGTGCCCTGGAGGCGACCCGCTCCGGCTACGAGGTGGGCACCCGCAACATCGTCGATGTGCTCAATGCCGAGCGCAACCTGTTCAACGCCATCGCCGACCACGCCGAGGCGCGCTACGACTACGTGCTGGGGCTGCTGCGCCTGCAGCAGCAGGCGGGGCTGCTCGATGCCGCCTCGATCCAGGCGGTCAATGCCTGGCTGCAGGCCGACAGTGCCGTCTCCCTGGAACTGCCGGCCCCCGGCAACGACGACCCGGTGATGAACATCGGCGAGCGTCCGCAGGCACCATCCTGATGATCGGCTGATCGAGACCGTTTCGTCAGGTGATTTCCTTGCAAGCCACCAGTTATTTGGTGGCTTTTTCCATGAATTGCGCTCCTCGCCCGTAGATAATGCTCGTTTCTCTCCCGCCTTTCAGGATTCCGCCATGGCCCGGCCGCTGATCGCCGATATCGACCTCGATGCCCTGCGTCACAACTACCGTCTCGCTCGCTCGCTGGCTCCCGAAAGCCAGGCCGTCGCCGTGCTCAAGGCCGATGCCTACGGCCATGGCCTCGTCGCCTGTGCCCGCGCCCTGACGGGCCTCGCCCCGGCCTTCGCGGTGGCCTGCCTCGAGGAGGCCGTTGCCCTGCGCGAGGCCGGCATCACCGCTCCCGTGGTGCTGCTCGAGGGCATCTTCGAGGCCAGTGAGCTCGAGCGGGTCGAGGCGCTGGGCCTGTGGATGGCGGTGCACAGCGACTGGCAGCTGGAGGCGCTGCTGGCCTATCGGCCGGCGCGGCCGATCCCGGTGTGGCTCAAGGTGGACTCCGGCATGCACCGCCTGGGCTTTGCCCCCGAACGGGCCGAGGCGGCCTGGCAGCGCCTGGCGGCGGCGCCGGACCATGCCTGCGACCTGCACCTGATGAGCCACTTCGCCACCGCCGACCTGGTGGAACGCCACTACCTCGAGCGCCAGATGGAGCGGCTGGCGAGCCTGGCCGAGCGCCTCGGCGCGCCGCTCTGCCTGGCCAACTCACCGGCCACCCTGGCCTGTCCGGAGGCCCACGGGGCCTGGAACCGCCCCGGGGTGATGCTCTACGGCAGCGACCCGCTGGAGGCCGCCAACGCGGCGAGCCGCCGCCTCCTGCCGGTGATGACGCTGCGCTCGGCGATCATCGCCGTGCGCGACCTGCCCGCCGGTGAGCCGGTGGGCTACGGCGGCCGCTGGACCACGCCGCGCCCCTCGCGGATCGGGGTGGTGGCGGCGGGCTATGGAGACGGCTACGACCGCCACGCCGTGGACGGCACCCCGGTGCTGGTGGCGGGGCGGCGCACCGCCATCGCCGGCAAGGTCTCCATGGACATGCTCACCGTGGATCTCACCGACATCCCCGAGGCCGATATCAGCAGCGAGGTGGTGCTGTGGGGCCGGGCGGCCAACGGCGAGGTGCTCTCGGTGGACGAGGTGGCCCGCCACTGCGACACCATCAGCTACACGCTGCTCACCGGGGTGCTGCCCAGGGTGCCGAGACGCTATCATGGGCACTCTTGAAAGCCCGACAGGAACCGCGCATGTCCAGGGACGATGCCCCCCGGCCCACCTTCGCCCATCCCCGCTACTGGCCCGTCTGGCTGGCCATCGGTGCCATGTACGTGGCGGCCTGGCTGCCCTGGCGGTTGAAACTCTGGATCGGCAAGGGGATCGGCCTGGCCGCCTGGCGTCTTGCGAGGCGCCGGCGCCATATCACCGAGACCAACCTGCGGCTCTGCTTTCCGGAACTGGATGACGCTGCCCATGCGCGTCTGGTACGAGAGACCTTTATCGCCAACGGCATCGGCATCATGGAGACCGCCACCGGCTGGTGCCGCGACCCCGAACACCTGCGCCACCGGGTCACCTTCAAGGGCCAGGAGCACATGGCGAAGGTGCTGGCGGAGGGCAGGGGGGCACTGATCATCGGCGTGCACTTCTCCACCCTGGACCTGGGCGGGGCGCTGCATTCCCTGTTCTTCCGCACGGATGCCGTCTATCGGCCCCACGACAACCCCCTCTTCGAGCGCTTCATGACCCGGGCGCGCAAGCAGCGGTTCAACCGCACCATCGACCGCCACGACCTGCGCGGGGTGGTGCGCCGGATCCGAGAGGGCCATGCCGTCTGGTACTCGCCGGACCAGGACTTCGGCCGCGATGCCAGCGTCTTCGCCCCCTTCTTCGGTATCCCGGCCGCCACGGTCAAGATGACCGCCCGCATCGCCCGCATGACCGGGGCGCCGGTCATGCCGCTGATCTTCCACCGCAACCCGGACGATCACACCTATACCCTGGAGTACCTGCCACCGCTTTCGGACTTCCCCAGCGGCGACGAGGTGGCCGACGCCGCGCGCGTCAACGCCTTCATCGAGGAGGCGATCCGCAAGCATCCCGAGCAGTACCTGTGGCTGCATCGCCGCTTCAAGACCCGGCCTGAGGGGGAGCCGGGGTTCTACTGACCCCTGGCGGCTTACAGGGCGATACCAAGCGTAACTTGCCATTCGGCAGGTGGGTGACAAGGCTTAGGGGAGCGCGGGGCGAAGGCTGACCCCGCTCGGTAACGGAAACGTCTACCGGATCCACCGGAAAAAGGAGGTTCCCCATGCTTGGTAACGCCCTGCTGTTCCTGATCATCGCGATCATCGCCGGGGTACTCGGTTTCACGGGCATCGCCGGTGTCGCCACCTCGATTGCCCAGATCCTCTTCGTGCTGTTCCTGATCCTGTTCGTGGTATCGCTGATCTTCGGCCGACGATAGTCCGGAGGGGCACTCAAGGGGAGTGCCGGCCAGCGCCGGGCAGGGTCGCGGGCAGGGTCGCGGGCAGGGTGAGTCGATGCTCGCCCCTGTCCAGCCTCTGGTTCACGAACTCACGATCCAGCTCATGCCCGGCGGCTCGGGCCAGTACGGCTATCACGCGGTTGGCATGGGCCTGCAGCAGGTCGACATCCCGGTCCGTCGCGTAGAGAGAGAGTGACTTCAGGGCCTTGAGCAGGCTGAGGCCGATGGAGATATCGTCCCGGCCGTAGTGCAGTATGGGGGCGAAGACCCGGTACAGCAGGCTGTCGAAGCCTTCGACGGGCCAGGTGACACGAAGCGTATTCCGGCTATCCACCCAGGCACTGTCTGGCAGGCAATCGAGCCGCTGCCTCAGCAGGTCGGTCAGCTGGTTGATGCACAGTCGCGCGGTGCCGGGATCGTTGATGCCGGGTGACAGCGCCTTGACGGCCACTTCCATGAGCTGCGTCATGCCGTGCACGTGGATGTCCTCCACCGATTCCCCGTCGCCGTAGACAAGCTGCCCGCGCAGCGACGCCTCCCATTCATCGTCAGGAGCGTCCTGGCTCTGGACGTAGAACAGCGGGAAGTTCGAGAGCGTGAAGTCGCCCGGCGAGAAGTTCAGGTGGATGCACCCGTCGAGCGCTTCCGCCAGTTCGGCAAGGCCGTTGATATCGACTCGCTGGATGAAGCCGGTCCTTCGCGAACGCACCACGAAGGCCCCATCGGCAAGGGTCGCTGGCCTCTCCAGTCGGCGATAATGGTCACTTTCCTGCTTGTCCTCCAGGTGCCGCAGGGAGGCGTTCGTGGCCTGGTGAAGCCCCGTGACCACCGAGTTGATCTGTACGGTCTGAGACGCCTTGTGAATGAAATAGACGAACAGCCCCAGGCAGTGGATGACCATTCCCGCGCCCAGATAGGTCCACAAGGAACGACCCAAGTCCGGCTCGTCGCCTATCGGTACCACCAGCAGCATCAGGATATACAGAATGGTGCCGAGGTAGTTGCCCAGTACCCACTGGTGATGGCGCTCGGTGACCAGGCCGAAGACCAGCTTGTGAGAGAAGTTGCCGCCGGCCTGGGAAAGCACCGACATCACCATCGAGAAGCTGAAGACCACCAGCGATATCATCCCGGCGATCAAAGTCGAGAGCAGGGTGCGCGGTGTGTCGCTGTCCTCGAAGCCCAGATAGTCGAGGTAGGCCGGAAGCGTGAAGCCCTCCTCCCAGGGCAGGACTGCCAGCAACCCGAGCAGGAAGTAACCCAGCGCCAGCATGCTGGGAAGATAGGCGATGCTCTGGCGGAAGGCCTTGGTCACTTGCAGGGGGTAGCGAAGCAGGCCGATCATCATGATGTGGGATACGCATGAGGTGAAGAGCTTGCTTGCACAGTGAGCCAGGACGTGCCGACTGGCAAGAAAAAAGGCCCCTCCATCGAGGGGCCTTCGTGCATGAGGGGCGGGCGTCGACTCAGGCGTCGATGCGCTTGTACTTCATGCGGTGCGGGGTGTCGTCGCCCACGCGCTTCCTGTGGTCCGCCTCGTACTCGGCGTAGTTGCCCTCGAAGAACTCCACGTGGGAGTCGCCCTCGAAGGCCAGGATGTGCGTGGCGATGCGGTCGAGGAACCAGCGGTCGTGGGAGATCACCAGGGCGCAGCCGGGGAAGGCCAGCAGCGCCTCCTCCAGCGCCCGCAGGGTCTCGATGTCCAGGTCGTTGGAGGGCTCGTCGAGCAGCAGCACGTTGGCGCCCTGCTTCAGGGTCTGGGCCAGCTGCAGGCGGCCGCGCTCCCCGCCGGAGAGTTCGCTCAAGCGCTTCTGCTGGTCGTTGCCCTTGAAGTTGAAGCGGCCCACGTAGGCCCGCGAGGAGACCTCGTAGCCGTTGATATTGAGCATGTCCTGGCCGTCGGAGACCGCCTCCCACACCGTCTGCTTGTCGTCCAGGCCGTCGCGCAGCTGCTCGACGTAGGCAACGTCGACGGTGTCGCCGATCACGACCTCGCCGCGGTCGGGCTGCTCCTGGCCTGTGATCAGCTTGAACAGCGTCGACTTGCCCGCGCCGTTGCCGCCGACGATGCCGACGATGGCGCCCTTGGGCACGGTGAAGGTCAGGTCCTCGTAGAGCAGCTTGTCATCGAACGCCTTGGCCACGCCGTGGAACTCGATGACCTTGTCACCCAGCCGCGGGCCGGGCGGAATGTAGATCTCGTTGGTCTCGTTGCGCTTCTGGAAGTCGCCGGACTGCATCTCCTCGAAGCGGTTGAGGCGCGCCTTGCTCTTGGCCTGGCGGCCCTTGGCGTTGGAGCGCACCCACTCCAGCTCCTGCTTGATGGCCTTGTTCTTCGAGGCTTCCTGCTTGGCCTCCCGGGCCAGGCGCTGCTCCTTGGCCTCGAGCCAGCCGGAGTAGTTGCCCTCGAAGGGGATGCCCTGGCCGCGATCCAGCTCGAGGATCCAGCCCGCCACGTTGTCGAGGAAGTAGCGGTCGTGGGTGATTGCCACCACGGTGCCGCTGTAGTCGTGCAGGAAGCGCTCCAGCCAGGCCACGGACTCGGCGTCCAGGTGGTTGGTGGGCTCGTCGAGCAGCAGCATGTCGGGGCTGGAGAGCAGCAGGCGGCAGAGCGCCACGCGGCGTCGCTCGCCGCCGGAGAGATGGCCGACGCGGGCCTCCCAGGGCGGCAGGCGCAGGGCCTCGGCGGCCACCTCGAGCTTGCGCTCGAGGTTGTGGGCGTCGGCGGCCTCGATGATGTTCTCCAGGCGCGCCTGCTCGGCGGCCAGGGCGTCGAAGTCGGCGTCCGGCTCGGCGTAGGCGGCGTAGACGCCGTCGAGCTTCTCCTGGGCCTCCTTGATCGCGCCCAGCGCCTCCTCGACGGTCTCGCGGACGTTCTTGTCGTCATCGAGCTCCGGCTCCTGGGGCAGGTAGCCGACGTTGATGCCCGGCATCGGCCGCGCCTCGCCCTCGTACTCGGTGTCGACGCCGGCCATGATGCGCAGCAGGGTCGACTTGCCGGCGCCATTGAGGCCCAGCACGCCGATCTTGGCGCCAGGGAAGAAGGAGAGCGAGATGTCCTTGAGGATGTGCTTCTTGGGGGGCACGACCTTGCCCACCCGGTTCATCGTGTAGACGTATTGCGCCATGGAGTTCCACTTGGTTGGAGAATTTGGCTGACCCAAGATGATAGAGCCCGAGACCCGGGAAGGCCAGCCATGGGCCTGCCCGGGTCTCGGGTCTAACCTGCCTGGCGCTCGGCGCTCGGCGCTCGGCGCTCGGCGCTCGGCGCTCGGCGCTCGGCGCTCGGCGCTCGGCGCTATTCTTCCTCGTCGATGGCCCAGTCGTCTTCGATGGCCCGCCGCAGGCGGCGCTCCTCGAGCAGGGCTTCCACGCGACGGCGGGCGCGCAGGGTGTCGGCGCGACTGGCGGGGCGCGAGCGACCGTAGTCGTCGTCGTTCACCGCTTCGGAGAAATCCTGCTCGTCATCGAGCCCCGGATCGAGAAGGTGTTCACGGCCCATGCGACGTCCTCCCATGGCCTGGTGTCGACGCCCCGCGTCGACGCATCACACGATCGCTTCTCGTCCGCTCTCTTCGATCTCTGGGTGCGGAACCCGAAGCGCCAGCAGGCAACGGGCGTTGCCTGAGCGCTATATATATCCCCGAGGAGGGCAGGGCAACCCCCTGGGCGACTTTTTTTTCGGCGGGGCCGGGGGCAGGAGGAAAAGGGGATCAGGTGAGGCCGTGCTCGGCCTTGAGGCGCTCGAGTTCCATCTGGGCCTCCACCCGCTCGGTCACGTCCTTCTGCACCCCGATGTAGTAGGTCAGGTTGTCGTCCTCGTCATGGACGGGGGTGATGGAGAGCTCGTTCCAGAACAGGGTGCCGTCCTTGCGGTAGTTGCGTAGCACCGTGCGGCAGGGACGTCCTTCGGCCAGGGCCTTGCGGATGGCCACGAGGCCCTCCTGGTCGCGATCCTCGTTCTGCAGGAAGCGGCAGTCCTGGTAGAGGATTTCGTCGGCGCTGTAGCCGGTCAGGCGCTCGAAGCCCTTGTTCACGTAGATCAGGATGTTCTCGTCGCCCTCCTGCTCGGCGACCACGATGCCATCCTCGGAGGCATCGACAATGCGTTCCAGCAGTTCCGGGCTGATCAGGGGAGATCGTTTCATTCTGGACGTTCCATTCTGGGCGTTCCTGTCGCGAATCCTGTCCTGGCCGCCCGGGTAGGGCGACGGCGGCGGGCACTTCACAGCTGGTTACATCATGGCCAGACGGGCACGGGATTTCAACGCGGTGGGCCTATTCGACCTCCGGCAGGCGGCTGGCGCTGGCCGATGCGGCCAGCGCCATCAGCGCCAGCACCACCAGCAGGGCGGGGGTGCCGAGCCACTGGGCCAGGGCGCCCACCGCCCCGCCCACCAGCAGCATCAGCACCCCGGTCACGGTGTTGGAGAGCGCCACGTAGAGCGCGCGCCTGTCGCTGCCGGCCATGTCGACCACGTAGGTCTTGCGGCCCAGACGCACTCCGGCATGGACGATCACCAGCAGGGCATAGACCAGCGCATAGGGCCACACGGTCTGGCTCCAGGCGCCCGGCAGCCAGACGAAGGCGGCGCCCAGCAGGCAGCAGGCGGCGGCGCCTGCCCCGGCGTCGCGCATCACCCGCCGGCTGGAGGCGTCGGCGCGCTTGCCCCAGACCGGGCTTGCCACCATGCCGGCGATGCCGGAGACCACGATCAGCACGCCGAGGCCGCCGAGCTGCGTGCCGCTCTGCTGCTGGCCGAGCAGCGCCACGTAGGGCAGCGCCAGGGCGCTGGCCAGCAGCAGGGCACGGGAGACATTGAAGTGCAGGAAGGCACGGTCCTCGCGCAGCAGTCGCAGGCCCAGTCGGATGCTGTCCCAGGCGTTCTCGCCCCCCTCCACGGCGCCCGGGGTCTCCGTGATGCGCGCCGCGCACAGGGCGTTGAGCGCCCAGCCTAGCGCGGCCACCCCCAGCAGCACCGCCAGGGCCAACTCGCCGGGGCGCTCCTCGAAGAGCATCAGCACGGCGCCGGCCAGCAGGGTCACGGCCCCGGCCCCGCTGCCGCTCCAGCCCATCAGGGTGCCGCGTCGCTGCTTGCTGATGGTCTTGCCCAGCACGTCCTTGGTGGCGATGGAGGAGAGCCCCCGGGCCAGCGACAGCGCCACCAGCACCGCCAGCACCAGGCCGCCGCCGACGCCGCCTGTGCCGAGCAGCGCCAGCAGCGCGAGCAGGGCGGCGGCGGCCGCCTGGAGCAGCCCGCCCACCACCCAGACCCACTTGCGCTCGGGCCTGAGGCGAATGAAGCCGGCCACGAACAGCTGGGGCAGCAGGGCGCCGGCCTCGCGGATCGGCACCAGCAGGCCCACCATCCACAGCGGCGCGCCGATCACCCCCATCAGCCAGGGCAGCACCAGTCGCGCGCTGGAGAGCTCATCGGCCAGCTTGTTGCCCAGCGAGGCCACCAGGTGGAGGAAGAAGTTGCGCGGCTGCTCGTCACAGGCCTTGTCCGGAATGTCCCTGCACATCCGGCTGTCCTCGTCGCCGGTCAGCCATTCGTAGAGGCGGGACTGGCTGATCTCGGGTGCGGCCATGGGGGCTCCTCGCTGGTAGGATATTCGGCTCACATTGTCGCGACAGGGAGGGCGACGTGTCACCCATTCGAATCCACGGCCGCCGCCGTAGCTCGAGGGCATCCCCATGACCCGCGACGGCCAGGCGATGCTCTACGGGCTGGGGGCGGTGGCGCTGTGGTCCACCGTGGCCACCGCCTTCAAGGTGGCGCTGACCTACATGTCGCCGCTGGCGCTGATGTGGCTCGCCTCGCTGGTCTCCTGGGCGCTGATCGGCGTGCTGGTGGTGCGCCAGGGGCTGGCGGGCCAGGCGCTTCGCCGCGGCTGGCGCACCGCCGCCTGGGCGGGGCTGATGAATCCGGTGGCCTACTATCTCGTGCTGTTCGGCGCCTACGACCGCCTGCCCGGCCAGGAGGCCATGGCCCTCAACTACACCTGGGCGCTGGCCATGGCCTTCCTGGCGGTGCCGCTGCTCGGCCAGCGGCTGACCCGCATCGACGTGCTGGCGGGGCTGATCGCCTACGGTGGCGTCTGGGTGATCGCCACCCGCGGGGCGGTGCTCGACGTGGCCTTCGCCGACCCGCTGGGGGTGGCCATGGCGCTGGCCTCGACGCTGATCTGGGCGCTCTACTGGCTGCTCAATGCCCGGGACCCCCGCCCGCCGCTGGTCGCACAATGGCAGAATTTCAGCGTCGGGCTGCCGGTGCTGACGCTGCTGCTGCTGGCCGGGCCGGGGCTCGCCTGGCACGGCTGGGCGGGGCTCGGGGCCGGGGTCTACGTGGGGCTCTTCGAGATGGGCATCGCCTTCGTGCTCTGGCAACTCGCCGTGCACCGGGTGTCGCGCACGGCGAAGGTCTCCAACCTGATCTTCCTCTCGCCGCCGGTATCGCTGCTGCTGCTCTACCTGGTGGTGGGGGAGCCGATCCTCGCCTCCACGCTGATCGGCCTGGTCCTGATCCTCGGCGGCCTGGGGCTCCAGCAGTGGCAGAAGACACCGGCGCCTGCCCCTTAGCCCTGAGCCTGCGTCAGTTCCGAGTCGCGGTCATGGGCGATCGGTCTTCGCCGCCAGGGCGCCATTCGCCTTCAGGAGCGGCGAGAGTTCGGGCCAGACGTTGTCGAGGATGAGCGGCTGGGCCTCGGCGGTGGGGTGGATGCCGTCGCCCTGCATCAGCGTCCCGTCCAGTGCCACCCCCTCCAGCAGGAAGGGCACCAGCGGCAGGTCGAAGTCGTCGGCCAGGCGGTGGTAGACCCCGGTGAAGGCGTCACGATAGGCCTGCCCGTAGTTGGGCGGGATGTCGATGCCGAGCAGCAGCACCTCGGCGCCGGCGTCGAGGCTCGCCTCGACCATGCGGGTCATGTTGGCCTCGAACTGCCCCGGCGGCAGGCCGCGCAGGCCGTCGTTGCCGCCCAGCTCGAGCAGAACAATGTCGGGGGCATGCTGTCCGAGAAGCTCGGGAAGTCGGCTGGCACCGCCGGCACTGGTCTCGCCGCTGATGCTGGCGTTGACCACCCGCGCCTTTCCGTCGAGGCGCGCTTCCAGCAGACTGACCCAGCCCTCGTCGGCCTCGATGCCGTAGGCCGCGCTCAGGCTGTCGCCCATCACCAGCAGGGTGGGGCGGGCCTCGGCCAGCGCCGCGCCGGCGGCCAGCGTCAGGGTGATCGTCACGGGCAGGGCCAGCAGCCAGGCGGTCAATCGACGATACGCACAACCAGGGAATCCCTTCATCATGAACGATACCTCTCGCATGGACATGGCACCGATTCTACACGCCGAGCACCTGGCCAAGCAGGTGAGGAGCGGCGACCGGCAGCTCACCATTCTGAGTGACCTGGCCCTCTCGGTGTTCCCCGGCGAGACGGTGGCGATCCTCGGCCAGAGCGGCGCGGGCAAGTCGACCCTGCTGGGGCTGCTGGCCGGGCTCGACCTGCCCACCGGCGGCGAGCTCTCGATGTTCGGGCAGTCCCTCGCCGCGCTGGACGAGGATGGCCGGGCCCGGCTGCGGGCCGGCCGGGTGGGATTCGTGTTCCAGAACTTCCAGCTGCTGCCCACCCTGACTGCGCTGGAGAACGTGATGCTGCCGCTGGAGCTCTCGCCCCGGGCCGGGACCGAGGCGCGTGCCCGCGAGTGGCTCACCCGGGTGGGTCTGGGCGAGCGCCTGGACCACCTGCCCAAGCAGCTCTCCGGCGGCGAACAGCAGCGGGTCGCCCTGGCCCGGGCCTTCGTCACCGGCGCCGAGCTGGTGTTTGCCGATGAGCCCACCGGCAACCTCGACCCCGACACCGGCGAGCGCATCATCGAGACCCTCTTCTCGCTCAACCGCGAGGCCGGCACCACCCTGGTGCTGGTCACCCACGACCACGCCCTGGCGCGGCGCTGCGACCGCTGCCTGCGCCTGGACCACGGCCGCCTCGAGACCCTCGAACTCGATAAGGTGAGCGCATGAGCCTGACCGCCCTGCGCCTGGCGCGCTTCTCCGCCCGCGGCCTGGCCCGGGACCTGCGCGCGGCCGACGTGCGCGCCCTGTTCGTGGCCCTGGCCCTGGCGGTGGCCGCCTCCACCATGATCGGCTTCTTCCTCGACCGCCTCGACCGCGGCCTGGAGCGCCAGGCCAGCCAGCTGCTGGGCGGCGACCTGGTGCTGGAGCAGGGCCGCCCCTTCAAGAGCGAGCTGCGCCTGACCCTGGAGGAGGCCGGACTGGTGCTCAGTGACCAGGTGGACATGGTCTCAATGGCCAGCCTCGGAGACGCCTTCCAGCCGGCCAGCGTCAAGGTGGTGGACCGGCGCTATCCGCTCTATGGCGGCGTTCACGTGGACCTGGGCGAGGGCACCGAGGTGGTGGCCCGGGGCCCCGCGCCCGGCGAGGCGTGGCTGGCGCCGCGCCTGGCGCTGCTGCTCGAGGCCGAGATCGGCGACCGGGTGCGTGTCGGCGAGACCGAGCTGACCGTGGCGGGACTGGTCGAGCGCGAGCCCGACCAGTCGGCCGGTTTCGGCAATTTCAACCCTCGGCTGATGATGCACATGGATGACCTGGCGGCTACCGAGCTGGTGCAGGACGGCTCCCGCGTGGAGTTCGAGCTGCTGGCCGCCGGGCCGCCGGACATCATCGACGACCTGGCGCCGCTGCTGGCCCAGCTGCGGCGCGACGGGGTCGAGGTGCGCGACGTGCACCGCGACCGCCCCCAGCTCGGCAATGCCCTGGAGCGCGCCGAGCGCTACCTGAGCCTGGCGGGGCTCGCCGCCGTGCTGCTGGCAGGCGTGGCGGTGGCCATGGCCACCCGCCGCTACGTGGATCGCCACCTGGACACCGCGGCGCTGATGCGCTGCTTCGGCGCCACCCAGCGGGAGCTGATCCGGGTGTTCAGCCTGCAGCTGCTGTGGCTGGCGCTGGCGGCCTCGGCGGTGGGCGCGGTGCTGGGGCTGGCCGGCCAGGCGGGGCTGCTGGCTCTGCTCACCGCCTTCCTCCCCATGGAGCTGCCGCCTCCCGGGGCGCTGCCGCTGTGGCTAGGCGTGCTCACCGCGCTGGCGGTGCTGGTGGGCTTCGCCGGGCCGACCCTGCTGCGGCTCAAGAAGGTCAGCGCGCTCAAGGTGCTGCGTCGCGAGCTCGACCCGCTGCCCGCCTCGGCCTGGCTGGTGGTGGCGATGGCCAGCGCCGTGTTCGGGGGGCTGCTGTGGCTCTATTCCGGCGACCTCGGACTCTCCGTGGGCCTGCTGCTGGGCGGGCTCGTCATGCTGGTGGTGCTGTGGGGGCTCGGTTCGCTGCTGCTCGGCGGGGTGCTGCGCCTGGCCGCCCGCCTGCCCCGTCGCGGCGGCCAGGATGACCTCGTCCAGGCGCTGCGCCTGGGCGGGGCCCAGCTGGCGCGGCGGCGCACCGCGAGCCTCGGCCAGCTGCTGGCCTTCTCGGTCACCTTCTTCGCCATGGCGATGATCGCCCTGGTGCGCGGTGACCTGCTGACCACGTGGGAGGCCCAGCTCCCCGAGGACACCCCCAACTATTTCGCCATCAATATCCAGCCCCACGAGCGCGAGGACTTCGAGGCGACCCTGGGCAGCGCCGCCGATGCCCGCAGTGCCCTCTACCCCATGGTGCGCGGGCGCATCACCGCCATCAATGACCTGCCGCCCCGGGAGGCGGTGCCGGCGGATGCCCGCGGCGACAACACCCTGCGCCGGGAGCTCAACCTCACCTGGCGGGAGACCCTGCCGGAGGGCAACCGCCTGGTGGCGGGTCAGTGGTTCGATGCCCTGGAGGGCGCCGAGCCCGGCGACTGGCTGGGCCAGGTCGCCGCCGAGCCCGCGGTGACCCGGGTGCCGATCTCCGTGGAGGATGGCCTGGCCGAGCGCTTCGGGCTCAGCCTCGGCGATACCCTGACCTTCACCATCGGCGGCCAGGAGATCGTCGGCGAGCTGGCCAGCCTGCGCAACCTGGACTGGGACAGCTTCCGGCCCAACTTCTTCGTGATCTTCCCGCCCGGGGTGCTGGAGCGCTTCGGTCACAGCTACATCACCGCCTTCCATCTGGACGCCGGGGAGACCACCACCCTGCGCGAGCTGGTGCGGGCCTTTCCCGGGGTAACGCTGCTCAACGTGGATGCCATCCTCGGGCAGGTGCGCGAGCTGCTGACCCAGGTGACCCGCGCGGTGGAGCTGGTGCTGGGCTTCGTGCTGCTGGCCGGCGTCAGCGTGCTCTACGCGGCGCTGACCGCCAGCCGCCCCGTGCGGGCCCACGAGAGCGGCCTGCTGCGGGTGTTCGGCGCCGGCAACCGCATGCTCTCCCGGGTGCAGGGGGCGGAGTTCGCGATCCTCGGCCTGGCCAGTGGCCTCATGGGGGCGCTGCTGGCGGAGCTGGCCACCGCGGCCATCTACCTGGCGTGGTTCGACCTGGCGCCGCGCCTGCACGGCTGGCTGTGGCTGGCGCTGCCGCTGGGCGGGGCGCTGCTGATCGGTGCCATCGGCCACCTGCTCTCCCGGGACCTGCGCCGCCAGGCGCCGGCGGCGAGCCTCGGCCTGCTGGGCGAGACCTGAGGAGATGGCATGAACAGCGACACCCTGCGCTACCGGCTGCTGGATGCCCAGCTCTCCCTGGCCCGGGAGAAGCGGCGCGCGGTGATCCTGCTGCTGACCGGCCATGCGGTGACCCACAAGGGGCAGGTGGTCAACCGCCTCAACCACTGGCTGGAGAACCGCCACACCGAGGTCCATGCCCTGGGGCCCAGCAGCGAGGAGCAGTCGCGCCCCTACTGGTGGCGCTACTGGCGGCGGGTGCCCGACCGCGGCCGCATCGGCATCTTCATCCATGGCTGGTATGGCGATGCGCTGTTCGCCCGGGCGGAGCGCCGCCTCTCTCCCGGCGCCTTTCAGGACCGCCTGGCGGAGATCCGCGCCTTCGAGGCGGAGCTGGCCGCCGAGGGTGTGGTGCTGCTCAAGCTGTGGACCGACATCGGCCGCCGCGAGCAGCGTCGCCACCTGGCCGAGCTGCAGCAGGACCCGGCCCGTGCCTGGCAGGTCGGCGTGAACGAGTGGCAGCGCCATGGCCAGCATGCCGTCATCGAGGCCATCGGGCGGAAGCTGCGCGATGATACCCAGGCTCCCCATGCTCCCTGGGAGCGGCTTCCGTTCCGCGAGCCGGGGGAGCAGCTCGCCCGGGCGGCCCGACTGCTGCTGGCGGCCATGGAGCATCCGCCCGAGCCGCCGGCGGCGACGCTTGCGACGCTGCCCGACGAGGCGCCCGGCGTCCCCTCGCTGGGTCGCGCCAGCGCCGCGGTGGAGGTGCGCCTGGACAAGGCCGATTACCGCGAGCGCCTGGCCCACGGGCAGGCCCGGCTGGCTGCCAACGCCCGGGAGATCGCCCGGCGGCGGATCCCGGCGGTGATCGCCTTCGAGGGCCATGACGCGGCGGGCAAGGGCGGCAGCATCCACCGGGTCACCGCGGCGCTGGATGCCCGCCAGTACCGGGTCCACCGCATCGGCGCGCCCAGCGACGAGGAGCTGGCGCTGCCCTGGGGCTGGCGCTTCTGGCGCCGCCTGCCCGCCGACGGGCGCATCGCCATCTTCGATCGCAGCTGGTATGGGCGAGTGCTGGTGGAGCGGGTCGAGGGGCTGGCCAGCGAGGCCCAGTGGCGGCGCGCCTATGGCGAGATCCACCACTTCGAGCAGCAGCTGCTGGCTCATGGCGGGGTGCTGATCAAGCTGTTCCTCGCCATTGACAAGGACGAGCAGCTCCGTCGCTTCGAGGCCCGCGCCGCCACGCCCCACAAGCGCCACAAGCTGACCGACGAGGACTGGCGCAACCGCGAGCGCTGGGACGACTACCAGCTCGCCATCGACGAGATGTTCGCCCGCACCCACCTTCCCGGCGCCGAGTGGTCGCTGATCGCCTGCGACGACAAGCGTCGCGCCCGGCTGGCGGTGCTGGAGCGGGTCAACGAGCGGCTGGAGGCGCGCCTCGCCTCGGCCGTCTGAGCTAGGCTGTCTCTGTTCCGGCCCTGTTTCCATCGATCACACAGGAGGTGATCCATGTCTCGCTCCAACCGCGCTTCGGCGCTCCTTGCCCTGCCCATGAGCCTCGCCCTGGTCGCGGCCCCGCCGGCCCTGGCCGACGAGGAGCGCCTCGAGTCCGACCTGCGCGCCCTGTTCGCCGGCCATGGGCACCTGGAGATCGGCGACGTCTCCGGTGCGCTCCTGCGCGAGCGGGTCACCGCCGAGGCGCTGCGCTTCGACAGCGACGAGGGGGAGCGGCTGCTGATCGACCGCTACCGCGTCAGCGGCGACTACGATCGCCCCGACGAGGTCCTGGTGGAGGGGGTCCGCCTGGAGGATGCCCTCACCGAGATGCTGCTGATCGGGATCGAGCGAATCGTGCTAGGCGCGCCCTCCCGGGCGGTGCTGCCCCTCGACGATGAGGAGGCGATGGCGTCGATGCGTCTCGGCAGCGTAGCGGTGGACGGACTGGTCGTCGAGCTGGCCTCCGAGATGGTCGCCGAGCTCTCGGGCGAGCCCATGGGCGAGGGCCGGCTCAGCGTCGCGCGGATCCGCGGCGAGGGGATCTCCCGGGAGGCCATCGACTGGCTGGAGATCACCGACGTGGCCGGCACCGGCCAGGACCTGGACGAGCTCGGCTCCGGCGCCTTCACCCTGGGCCGCCTGCGCCTCGAGGGGCTCAGCGGCCTGGACGAGGAGGATGCCGAGGAACTCTCCCTGCTCGAGCTGGACGACCTGGCGGTGGAGGCCGAACGCATGGTCGGCTCGCTGGCGCGGCTGCATATCGACGGCGACTTCGCGGACGGCGAGGGCGGTGTCCGGGTCGACGAGCTGCGCCTCGACCTGGCGCGGATGATCGAGCTGGCGCCGGAGGAGGAGCGCACCCGGCTGCGCATGGCCAACAACGTGCTCACCGACGGCAGCGGTGCGCTGCACCTGGACGCCGCCTTCCGCGGTGACTGGCAACCGGGCGAGGCCCATGGCGTTCTGCGCAGCGACAGCGAACTCACCCTCCACGACGCCCTGCGCCTGGTCCTCGACATCGAGCTGCCGCTGGTGCTGCCCGAGGACGCCGAGCCCGCCGAGCTGTTCGCCGACAGCGAACTGCTGGAGGCCGCCACCCTGCTGGGCGGCGAGGTGACGCTCATCCTCTCCGACCGCGGGCTGTTCGGCCGCCTGGCCACCCTGGGCGCGGCCCTGGAGGGCATCAGCGAGACCCAGTACCTGGAGCAGGCAAGGACCCAGGCCCAGGGCTTCGGCATGATGTTCGGCCCCCAGGTGCAGGCCTTCCTCATCGGCCTGGTCGAGCTGATGGAGGGCAGCGCCAGCGAGCTCGAACTGGCGATCAGCCTGCCGGCGGAGAGCAACCTGGAGACCTTCACCGGCGATCCCCTGGCGCTGCCCGACCGGCTCTCGCTGCGCGTGGAGACGCGCTGACCGGGAGCGAGAGGCGGACGTCATGAATCCCCTGCAGCTCGGGATGATGGCGTTTCATGTGAAAGCGCCCCGGGGCTGGGGTATCATGTCGCCCTCAGATTTCCCCCTTGATGCGAGGTCCCCCGCCCATGTTCAGCCGCGACATGACGATTGCCGGTTTCGATGACGTGCTGTTCGACGCGATGCAGAAGGAAGTCGCGCGCCAGGAAGCGCACATCGAGCTGATCGCCTCCGAGAACTACGCCAGTCCCCGGGTGATGGAAGCCCAGGGCAGCCAGCTCACCAACAAGTACGCGGAAGGCTATCCCGGCAAGCGCTACTACGGCGGCTGCGAATACGTCGACATCGTCGAGCAGCTGGCCATCGACTACGCCAAGGAGCTGTTCGGTGCCAGCTACGCCAACGTCCAGCCCCACTCGGGCTCCCAGGCCAACGGTGCCGTCTTCCAGGCGCTGGTCAAGCCGGGCGACACCATCCTGGGCATGAGCCTCGATGCCGGCGGCCACCTGACCCACGGTGCCAAGCCCAACTTCTCCGGCAAGCACTATCACGCCGTGCAGTACGGCCTGGGCGAGGGCGGCCTGATCGACTATGACGAGGTGGCGGCCCTGGCCCGCGAGCACAAGCCGAAGATGATCATCGCCGGCTTCTCCGCCTACTCCCAGGTCATCGACTGGGCGAAGTTCCGCGAGATCGCCGACGAGGTAGGCGCCTACCTGCTGGTGGACATGGCCCACGTGGCCGGCCTGGTGGCCGCCGGTGTCTACCCGACCCCGCTGCCCCACGCCCACGTGGTCACCACCACCACCCACAAGACCCTGCGCGGCCCCCGTGGCGGCCTGATCCTCTCCGCGGAGGGGGACGCCGACATCGAGAAGAAGCTGCAGTCCGCGGTCTTCCCGGGTGGCCAGGGCGGCCCGCTGGAGCACGTCATCGCCGCCAAGGCGATCTGCTTCAAGGAGGCCATGGACCCCGCGTTCAAGACCTACCAGCAGCAGGTGGTGAAGAACGCCCAGACCATGGCCGGCGTGTTCATCGAGCGCGGCTACGAGGTGGTCTCCGGCGGCACCGAGGACCACCTCTTCCTGCTCTCGCTGATCAAGCAGGGGCTGACCGGCAAGGACGCGGACGCCGCCCTGGGCCGCGCCCACATCACCGTCAACAAGAACGCCGTGCCGGGCGACCCCCAGAGCCCGTTCGTCACCTCCGGCCTGCGCATCGGCACCCCGGCCGTGACCACCCGCGGCTTCGGCGAGGGCGAGTGCAAGGACCTCGCCGGCTGGATCTGCGACATCCTCGACGTGATGGCGAAGGGCGAGGACTCCGCCGCCATCGAGGCCGCGGTGAAGGGCAAGGTCGAGGCCGTCTGCGCCAACTTCCCCGTCTACCGCTGAACCGGCCGGGCGGCGGGGTGATCGACCCCCGTCGCCTGGTGCCTCGCTGCCCGCGCCCCGCGCCTGACAACGGTGCGGGGCGCACTCGTCGAGGGGCACGGAAATCTGTCGCTTTGCCGTCCAGTCTGTTATTTTTCGTAAACAAGTCCGCGGGTCATGAACCCGTGGGCAGCAGTGACGGCGGGGGAAGGGCAGCATGGCGGAACAGCAGGGCGTGACGGCGCTGCAGCAGGCCTTGAAGGCGTGCCGCGGCTCCTTCCTGTCGGTAGGCTTCTTCAGCCTGTTCGTGAACCTGCTCATGCTGGTGCCGGCCATCTACATGCTGCAGGTCTACGACCGGGTGCTCGCGACCCAGAGCGGCGAGACCCTGCTGATGCTGACCCTGGTGGTGGTCTTCCTGTTCGCGGTGATGGGCCTGCTCGAGCTGGTACGCTCGCGCATGCTGGTACGCATCGGCAACCGCCTCGATACCCTGCTCAGCGCCCACCTCTACCAGGCGATGTTCCGTCGCAGCCTGATGACCGAGGGGCGCCAGTCGGCCCAGCCGCTGAGCGACCTCGGCACCCTGCGGCAGTTCTTCGCCGGCAGCGGCCTGCTGGCCTTCTTCGATGCCCCCTGGGTGCCGGTCTACCTGGCGGTGCTCTTCCTGCTGCACCCCTGGCTGGGGCTCTTCGCCACCGGCGCCGCGGTGGTGCTGGTGCTGCTGGCCCTGCTTAACGAGAAGCTGACCCAGCCGCTCCAGGCCGCGGCCAACGCCGAGCACATCAAGGCCCAGGAGCTGGCCGGCTCCAACCTGCGCAATGCCGAGGTGCTGCACGCCATGGGCATGCTGCCCGCCATCATGGGGCGCTGGGCGCGCCGTCACCGCGACTACCTGGCCGGCCACTCCCGCGCCGCGGACCGCTCCGACACCCTGAGCAACACCTCCAAGACCCTGCGGCTGCTGGCCCAGTCCCTGATCCTGGGGCTGGGGGCCTGGCTGGTGCTGCGCGCCGAGCTGACCCCGGGGATGATGATCGCCGGCTCCATCATCATGGGGCGCGCCCTCGCGCCCATCGACCGCATGATCGGCACCTGGAAGGGCTTCGTGGCCGCCCGGGGGGCCCATGGCCGTCTCCAGGAGCTGCTGGCCCGCACCCCGGGGGAGCCGCCCCGGATGTCGCTGCCGGCACCGAAGGGCGAGGTGGTGCTGGAGGGCGTGGCCGCCGCGCCGCCCGGCCTGCGCACCCCGACCCTGCGCGGCATCCAGTTCACCGTGCCGGCGGGCGTCCACGTCGGCATCATCGGCCCCAGCGCGGCGGGCAAGTCGACCCTGGCACGGGTGCTGCTCGGCGTCTGGCCCACCCTGGCGGGCACCGTGCGCCTGGATGGCGCCGACATCGAGCACTGGAACCGCGAGGCGCTGGGCCCCCACGTGGGCTACCTGCCCCAGGACATCGAGCTGTTCGACGGCACCCTGGCCGAGAACATCGCCCGCTTCGGCGCGGTGGACCCGGAGCAGGTGGTGGTCGCGGCCCGCAAGGCCGGCGTCCACGAGATGATCCTGGCCCTGCCGGAGGGTTACGACACCGTGATTTCGGTCGGCGGGGGAGCCCTCTCCGGCGGCCAGCGCCAGCGCATCGCCCTGGCCCGGGCGCTCTACGGCAGCCCGGTACTGGTGGTGCTCGATGAGCCCAATGCCAGCCTTGACGACGTCGGCGAGCGGGCCCTGGCCGAGGCGATCCAGCGCCTCAAGGCCGAGGGCGTCACCCTGTTCGTGATCAGCCACCGGGTCAGCCTGCTGCGCGGCATGGACCGCCTGCTGGTGCTGCGCGAGGGGCAGGTCCACCTTTATGGCCCCGCCGCCCAGGTGATGGAGCGCATGCAGGGCAAGCCGGCGCCCCAGGCGCGGGTCGCCCGCGCCGGGCGAGCGGCGGTGGCCGCGGCCGGGAGCGAGGACCACCAGGGCGGCGATGAGCCTCGCGGGGGACAGACACCATGAGCCAGCAGGAGAGCCGCAGCCTGCCTGCTGGGCATCGCGGCGGGGTGCCGGGTCGCCCCGAGATCGACGTCACGCCCGCCTCCCTGGAGGGCGAGTACAGTGAGAAAGTGCCGGTCAGCGACCGCGGCTATCGCCGCCTGGGCATGCTGGTCCTCGGCCTGGGGCTGGGGGGCTTCCTGGCCTGGTCGACCACCGCTTCCCTCGCCGTGGCAGTCGTGGCGCCGGGTCACGTGGCGGTGGAGTCCTTCCGGCGCACCGTCCAGCACCTGGAGGGGGGCATCGTGCGCGAGATCCTGGTGGCCGATGGCGACCGGGTCGAGGCCGGCCAGCCGCTGGTGGTGATCGACGACATCCAGGCCCGCAGCGAGCTGCAGATCGTGCGCACCCAGTACCTGGTCGGCCGTGCCACCGAGCTGCGCCTGCTGGCGGAGCAGCGTGGCGCCGAGGCACTGGCGCTCCCCGAGGAGCTGACCGCCAGCGACCTGCCGCGGGTGCAGGAGGTGCTGGCGGTGCAGCAGGCGCTGTTTGCCGCCCGGGGCCACTCCCACCGCGCCACTCTCGAGGCGCTGGACGAGCAGGCCGAGCAGCTGCGCCGCCAGATCGAGGGGCTGGAGGAGGTGGTGCGCATCAACGAGCGCCATGCAGCCTCGCTGCGCGAGGAGGAGCGCGACCTGCGCGGCCTCTTCGAGAAGGGCATGGTCAACAACCAGCGCCTGCGCGAGGTGGAGCGCGACCGGCTGGAGCTGGAGGGCGATATCGCCAGCCGCCGGGCCGAGATCGCCCGCCTCGCCTCCCAGGTGAGCGAGAACCGCATGCAGCGAGAGATCCGAGACCAGGAGTTCCACAAGGAGCTGGGCGAGCAGCTGCGCGAGGTCCAGGCCCGGGTCACCGAGGCCGAGGAGCGCATCACCACGCTGATGGATCAGGTGGGCCGCAGCACCGTCACAGCGCCGGTGGCCGGCACCGTGGTGGAGCGCCGCGTGCACTCCATCGGCGACGTGGTGCGCAGTGGCGACCCGCTGCTCGACATCGTGCCGGGCAACGACCGCTTCGTGGTGGAGGCGCGGGTGCCGGACCGCGATGTCAACCAGCTCTACCCCGGCCAGCCGGCGGAGATCCGCTTCTCCGCGTTCAACCAGCGGTTGACCAACGTGATTCCCGCCGAAGTGATCTTCGTCAGCGCCGACAGCCAGGTGGACGAGGCCACCGGCGCGCGCTTCTACCGGGTGCGGCTGCGGGTCACCGAGCCGGGCCGCGAGACGATGGCGGAGTCCATGCAGCTGCTCGCCGGCATGCCCGCCGAGGTGATGATCCGCACCGGCGAGCGCACCTTCGCCAGCTACATCACCAAGCCCATCACCGACATGCTGGCCCGGGCGATCCGTGAGGAGTGACCGCGGCGGCGCGGTGTCGCGTCCGTTTCAGGCGATCAGCCAGTCGTCGGCGAGCTGGAAGTCGTTGTACCAGATCTCCTTGGCCTCGGAATTGCGGGCGAAGACGAAGAACATGCCGTCGGTCGCCTCTCCCACTGCATGGGTCGGCATCTGCGGGTCGCTCATGTAATCGCCGTCTCGCGGACTGGTGACGAAGAGGGTGCCCGGGTCGCTGGGGTCGAAGGAGAGCTCGCCGGCATTGGAGGCCTTGAAGTAGATGTCTCCGTAGGGGCGATTGGTGTTCTCCTGGTAGAAGACGAACAGCGTCTCGTTGTCCTCGTCATAGGCCAGGGTCGGCCGGCTCCCGCTGTGCGTCGCCGAATGCACCAGCACGGGCGTTTCCCAGCTTCCCGGCATGCCCCGGATCGCCCAGAGGGCGTTCTGGTCGTCCTTCATGGTCATCAGGATGGCGCTGCCGTCCCATAGCGCGGCGAGATGGTTGTCCAGCACGACCTGGTCGGTGATGGTATCGATCGTCCAGCCGCTGCCGTAGCCGGAGGGCGACGAGGGCGTCGGCTGGTAGGCGAACTTCCAGAGCCCGGTGGCGTCGTCGCCATAGACGAGGCCGACGTGTGCGACGCCATCGAGGTCGAAGGCCACGAAGTCGACCTTGTTGTCGCCGTTGCTGCCCGAGGTGGTCGAGGGGCCGGGGTCGACGGTGGTGGTGCTCCAGGTGGCGAGGCTGTCGGAGGTGGGATAGGCCAGCTTGAGCCCTTTCTCTCCCCCGGCGGCCGAGGGGCCGATCAGGGCGACGACCGGGCTGCCGTCCTGGTCCAGGCCCAGCGACATCTCGGTGTTGCGCTGCCACTCGGCGCCCGTCAGCTTGCCGCCGGAGCCTGCCAGCTGCACGTCGATCTCGATCTCGAAGGTGCCGGTCTGGGCGCTGTAGCCGAGCTGGAACAGGCGCGGGCTCGACTCGGTCGGCCCGAAGTTGAGCACATAGAGGGTGTCGGTGGCATCGTCCCAGGCGATGTCGGCACGACGCCCGCTGGTCAGCATGGTGGGGCTCGACTTCACCCACCCCCCCAGGGTGCCGGGATCAGGCAGCGAGCCATCGAAGCGGTAGACATGCCAGCCCGTCTGCTCCGGCAGCACGGCCCACCATTCGCCGTCGTGGAAGAAGCTCTTGGTGGCGTTGGTGTGCTCGAAGTTGCGCCGATCATTGGTGCCGAAGGCCGTGGCGATGTAGGAGGTCTCCAGCGGTAGGGGCGGCGGGCCGTCCCCTTCCATGACGGCAACGTTCACCGTCGCAGGGTCGCTTAACAGGCGGCCATCATAGGCGCGGTAGGTGAAACTGTCGCTGCCGATGAAGCCGAAGTCGGGGGTATAGGTGAGGGTGCCGTCGGCATTGACGGTGACGCTGCCGTTGTTCGGGCGAGTGACGGCGCCCACCGTCAGGGGATCGCCATCCGGGTCGCTGTCGTTTTCCAGCACGGCGATCTGCACGGCCAGCCCCTGATCGGTCGAGGCGGTGTCGTCATTGGCCAGCGGCGCGTTGTTGGCCGGGCCTTGGTCCGCGGTGCTGTACTCGACGATCAGGGTCGGCGGCGTCGAGCCCTCCGCCGAGTGGAAGTCCCAGCCGTCCGGGCCCTGCGGCAGGAAGGCCCAGCCGTGGTTGGCCTGACCGTCGGCCCAGGCCTGCAGGCTGGTGGTGACGTCGAGCTGGGTGGTGCCGGCCGGGATGAAACCGGTGTCCAGGTCGATGGGGATCATCGCCTCGATACCGTCGGCCTGGATGCCGTTCTCCAGGCTGTTCCAGGTCGCGCCGTCGCTCCATGGCTGAAGCATGCGGTGCAGGGTGGCGCCGTCCCCCTTGCTGGTGGTCTGGACGACCAGGGTGGCGGAGAGGATGGTGGCACCCAGCGGGATCTTCCCGCTGGCGCTGCCGAAGAGGTCGTCGAAGCGCAGCAGCGTCTGCACCTCGCCGCCGCTGTCGACGCTGTCCACCACCAGCGTGGACGAGGAGGCCCGGCTGGCGTCCGGCTGCGCTTGATGCAGGTAGGTGTCGACCACGCCGAAATAGCCGTCACTGCCGTGCTGGAACTGGACGGTCGTGGTGCCGGGGGGCGGCTCCTCCGCCTGCTCGACGGTGACCTGGACCGTGGCGGGGTCGCTGAGCAGGTCGCCATCCGAGGCCTGGTAGGTGAAGCTGTCGGTGCCGACGAACCCCTCGTCGGGGGTATAGGTGAGGGTGCCGTCGGGGTTGATCGTGACGCTGCCGTGGCTCGGCTGGGTCACGGCACCCACCGTCAGGGGATCGCCATCCGGGTCGCTGTCGTTCTCCAGCACCGCGATCTGAACGACGCTTCCCTCCACGGTCGAGGCGGTGTCGTCCTGGGCCAGGGGCGGGGCGTTGACCGGCTCCGCCTGCTCGACGGTGACCTGGACCGTGGCGGGGTCGCTGAGCAGGTCGCCATCCGAGGCCTGGTAGGTGAAGCTGTCGGTGCCGACGAACCCCTCGTTGGGGGTATAGGTGAGGGTGCCGTCGGCGTTGATCGTGACGCTGCCGTGGCTCGGCTGGGTCACGGCACCCACCGTCAGGGGATCGCCGTCGGGGTCGCTGTCGTTCTCCAGCACCGCGATCTGAACGACGCTTCCCTCCACGGTCGAGGCGGTGTCGTCCTGGGCCAGGGGCGGGGCGTTGACCGGCTCCGCCTGCTCGACGGTGACCTGGACCGTGGCGGGGTCGCTGAGCAGGTCGCCATCCGAGGCCTGGTAGGTGAAGCTGTCGGTGCCGACGAACCCCTCGTCGGGGGTATAGGTGAGGGTGCCGTCGGAGTTGATCGTGACGCTGCCGTGGCTCGGCTGGGTCACGGCACCCACCGTCAGGGGATCGCCATCCGGGTCGCTGTCGTTCTCCAGCACCGCGATCTGAACGACGCTTCCCTCCACGGTCGAGGCGGTGTCGTCCTGGGCCAGCGGCGGGGCGTTGACCGGCTCCGCCTGCTCGACGGTGACCTGGACCGTGGCGGAGTCGCTGAGCAGGTCGCCATCCGAGGCCTGGTAGGTGAAGCTGTCGGTGCCGACGAACCCCTCGTCGGGGGTATAGGAGAGGGTGCCGTCGGCGTTGATCGTGACGCTGCCGTGGCTCGGCTGGGTCACGGCACCCACCGTCAGCGGATCGCCGTCGGGGTCGCTGTCGTTCTCCAGCACCGCGATCTGAACGGCGCTTCCCTCCACGGTCGAGGCGGTATCATCCTGGGTCAGAGGGGGATTGTTGGCCGGTGTGACCGGGGTATAGCTGTAATCGACGACCAGCCTGGGCGGCGTGCTCCCCTCGGCCGAGTCGAAGCTCCAGCCGTTCGGGCCAAGCGGCAGGAAGGCCCAGCCCAGGTTTTCCTGTCCATCGGCCCAGGCCTGCAGGCTGGTGGTGACGTCGAGCCGGGTGGTGCCGGCGCTGATGGCGCCCGTCTCGAGGTCGGCCTGTGCCAGGGCTTCGACGTCATCGGCCTGGATGCCGTTCTGCAGGCTGTCCCAGGTGTCGCCGTCGCTCCAGGACTGCAGCATCCGGTGCAGCCTGGCACCGTCCCCCGAGGTAGTGGTCTGCAGCTCCAGCGTGGCGGAGAGGATAGTGGCGCCCAGCGGGATCTGCCCGGTGGTGTCACCGAAGATGTCGTTGAAGCGGACGAGGGCCTGCATCTCGCCCCGGCGTTCCTCGCTGTCGACGGTCAGCGTCTTCTGGCTGCTCCGGTTGGCGCGGGACTGGCCCTCGTAGAGGAAGGTGTCCACCACGCCTGCATAGCCATCCTGGCCCTGCTGAAACTGGCTCGTCGCGGTGATGGGCTCCGGCTCGTCCGCCGTGCTCGTGGTCATGGCCAGGAATGTCGGTGAATCCTCGGAATCCTCCTCCAGGGACTGGAAGCTGACGAGATCGTCGTCGTCGAGCAGCGCCTGATCCTGCGTATGCTCCGTAGTGGCCGAGGTCTCTTCCGCCTTCGGCTCGGGCTTGGTCGTCGCGTCAGCGGCCGTCTCTTCCTCCGGCAGTGCCGTTGCTGTTACCTCAGGATCATTGCTCCCTTCGGCGGGAGCGCCAGAGGTGTCGTCGGGATCTGCTTGAGGGGCTTCGTCAGGCTGGTGGCCTTCGTCGCCGGCGGGAGCGTCCTCAGTCGGCGTGGCCGATGTCTCGGTGGCGGGCTCGTCGCCCAGGGTGTCGGTACTGCCAGTTGGGGACTCCTCATTATTCCCCTCATCCCCCGCTAGATTGTCGGCCTCCTCGGCAGGAGTCGCGTCGTCGACATCGGCCGGCGGCGTCGCAGTCTCGGCTTCCGGTTCCTCGGCGTCGTCCAGGTCTGGCGGCGCCTGGGCCAGGCCGCGTCTCTCTTCGCTTTCCACGGCCCGCTCGCGAGGCAGCGACCGGCTCGACTCGAAGCGGGTCTCGACCAGGTCGGTATCGAGATCGTCCGACTGGGGTGAGGTGGACATGGCAGCCCCCTGTAACGGTGCGTTTGAGTTGCTTCCTTGCTGGCAGGCGTCAGCCGGGACGCTGTCTGCGTTGCTTTATGTAATGTTAGGTTTCCGGGAGGGCGGCGCCATCCCGAGAAGTGATGAACCGTCGGCCCAAAATTGCCATGCGGCTGGGCTCAGGGGATCTCCTGAGGGGCAGGGTGTCGGATATGGGAAAGTTGCTGCGAGCGGGGTGAGACAGGCCGAAGTATCAGGAGGCTGGCTGATGCTTCAGGAGGGGACAACAAGAAAGGGCTGCCGGATGGCAGCCCCTTATGCTCTTGAAAGGTGCTGTGATCAAGCAATCTCGACAAAGCTACTGTAATCACCTGGCTCTTCGTAATACCCGATTTCGATGGCGTCCCAGATTCTCTCCTCTTGGAGATGTTCACTGTACTCAAGGGTTGCCGACCAGCTTTCATCCTTGAGGCTAATCGTGATTAGGTCATCCTGTCCGTCATCATTATGATCAATGTACTCAATTTCGAAGAAGGATTTCACGTATTCCAGTGCATCCTGACCATCTTGATTCCAGTCGTCAGGATTTTCTACGACAAAGCGCAGCATATCCGTCTGGTTGTCACTGTTAGGGTTGTTCTTGAAGTCAGTGATGGTGTCATCGCCGTCATTACTAGTCAGGACAGTCTCTCCGCCCCAGTCGAAGTCGTTGTTGAGGTCAGAATAGTAACGCTCCTTGTCATTTCTTCCAGCGGTGACAATTATTTTAGTCGCGTCGCCGAATACTTCCGCCAGCTGTGCTTCTGTCACCCCCTCGATATAGGGGTTGCCATTGGCATCGTTCTGGTTGATGTCAACGATATAGTCGTCCGGGATGTCCTCGTAGAGATCGCGCAGCCAGCCATCCACCAGGTACTTGATCCAGTTGGTATACTGGCTTGAGAAGTCCCCTTGGCTCATATTGTCGATGTCATAGCCATCGTCGAGCCAGTTGATGAATGACAAGGGGGCTTCACCGCCTTCGCCGCTTCCCTCGAAGAAGAAGTCGAACTGGAAGGTGTCATTTCCATTGCCGGGTCCGCCTGACAGGGTGTCATCGCCTGCTCCCCCGATAAGCAGGTCATCACCACGCCCACCAGAAAGAGTGTTGTCTTGTTCGTCGCCGATAATGGCATAGGTTGTAGGGGTGGAGCCGCCACCGCCCCCCGTTGGGGCACTGAAGTCCGGATAAGATTCCAGATCTTCAGTAACATTTATAGTCTGGTCATAAGTTGCCATTGCTATACCCTCGCTTGCCTGCTGTTTCCTTGGAGAAACGGGCAGCACCTGTCGGTGCGCGGTTACCCGTTCGCTGCCTTGTCTGTTCTTCTCTTTCTCAAGGCGCCTTCCTCAGGCAACCCGGCTGTCTCGGTACGAGGGCGAGACCCGTGGCTTTCCGTCCCGGCATCGCTGCCGGTTTGGCGTTTGCTGCGTGGCGCAGACCCCTGGCCATGGTCGCGTTCCGCCGGGGCAGGGCAGAGGCGGTACGCTCTCTGCAGGGCGTCAGGTATCAATTCTTGCCGAAATGTGAACTTTTGCAACAAGAAAATTCAGTGGCCTCATGCCCGAGGGGTGAGGCGGCCCATGCCGCCCGGACGCGCCGGGAGCGGGGCAGCCCGTGCAGGCGCCCGGGCCGTCGATCCAGTATGCTGCAAGCATGAGTCACAAGAGCAGGCCAAGTTCGCAGCAAAGGAGCGCAACCCCATGTCGACACTCACTTTCCAGGGCGCGGTAAAGGAAGTCACCGGCTCTCGCTACCTGATCGAGGTGGACGACGACGGCGGTGGGTCGAAGAAGCTGCTGCTGGAGTGCGGGCTGCACCAGGGCGGCAGCGATGCCGACGAGACCAACGCCAAGCCCTTCGGCAGGCTGGCCCGTGAACTGGACGCGGTGGTGCTCTCCCACGGCCACCTGGACCACTCGGGCCTGCTGCCCAAGCTGGTGCGCGAGGGCTTCAGCGGCCCGATCCACTGCACCCGCGGCACCCGCGACCTGCTGGAGATCATGCTCCAGGACGCCGCCTTCATCATGGCCAAGGACGTGGAGTGGGAGAACAAGTGGCGCAAGCGCAACGACAAGCCGCTGGTCGAGCCGCTCTACGACCTGGAGGACGTGGAGCGGACCCTGGCGCTCTGCGAGTCCCACCCCTACGGCCAGCCCGTGGACCTGCCCGGCGGCGCCCGCCTGGTGTTTCGCGACGCTGGCCATATCCTCGGCTCCTCCATCGTCGAGCTGACGATCCCCTCCGGCGGCCAGGAAAAGCGGCTGGTGTTCTCCGGCGATCTGGGCAACCCCAGTTCGGTGCTGATGAAGGATCCCGAGAAGCTCTTTGAAGCCGACGTGGTGCTGATGGAGAGCACCTACGGCGATCGTGACCACCGCCCCCTGGACGAGACCCTGGAGGAGTTCGCCCGGGTGCTGGAGGAGGCCCACGAGGCGGGCGGCAACGTGCTGATCCCCGCCTTTGCGGTGGGGCGCACCCAGGAGATCCTCTACCACCTGAGCGTGCTCTACCACGAGGGGCGCCTGCGCCAGCAGATGGTGTTCCTCGACAGCCCCATGGCGATCAAGGTCACCGAGCTCTACCACCGGGCGCGCAAGGCGCTGGATGCCGAGGATCTCAAGGTGCTCAATATCGCCGCCAGCGGCGACACCAGCCAGTACCTGCCGATCCTGCGCATGACCCGCACGGTGGACGAGTCCATGGCCATCAACCGCATCCATGGCGGGGCCATCATCATCGCCGGGGCCGGGATGTGCAACGGCGGGCGCATCATCCACCACTTCCGCTACAACCTGGAGAAGCCCAGCACCCGCCTGGTGATCGTCGGCTTCCAGGCCGCGGGCACGGTCGGGCGCCAGATCGTCGACGGCGCCGAGCGGATCCGCGTGCTGGGCAAGGATCTGGCGGTCAAGGCCAGGGTGCACACCATCGGCGGTTTCTCGGCCCACGCCGGCCAGACCGACATGATCGGCTGGGCCGGTGCCTTCCGCAACGCTCCCCGCTTCTATCTGGTGCACGGCGAGCCCGGCACCCAGGAGGCCTTCAAGGCCGCCCTGGCCGAGAGCGGCATCGAGGCCGAGATTCCTGCCTACGGCGATCGCATCGAGCTCTGAGCGGGCGGGGCCGCGACAACCTGTCGTCTTGCCCGGTCGGTGGCACCGGCGCACCGTGGTGGCACAGCCAAGCCGCAGGAGGGGGCCGCATGATGGGCGTGATCCAGGCGCTGACGCGCAATCTGGTGGTGGCGATTCCGGTGACCATGCTGCTGGGGCTGCTCTTTGGCGCCCTGGCGCCGGTGACCTGGCTCGGGGCCCTGGTCATCCCGCTCACCCTGCTGATGATCTATCCGATGATGGTCAACCTGAAGCTGCGCCAGCTGGTGGAGGGGGGCGACAATCGGGCGTTGGGGCTGGCCCAGCTGATCAACTTTGCGATCATTCCCTTCGTCGCCTTCGGCCTGGGGCTCTGGTGGTTCGGCGACCAGCCCTATCTGGCGCTGGGGCTGCTGCTGGCGGCCCTGCTGCCCACCAGCGGCATGACCATCTCCTGGACCGGCTTCGCCAGGGGCAACCTGCCGGCGGCGGTCAAGATGACGGTGGTCGGGTTGATCCTGGGATCCCTGGCCACGCCCTTCTACGTGAAGTGGCTGATGGGGGCCTCCATCCCGGTGGACCTGTTCGGGGTCTTTCGCCAGATCCTCCTGGTGGTGGGGCTGCCGATGCTGGCCGGCCAGCTCACCCGCCACTACCTCATCAAGCGCCACGGCCTGCCGGGCTTCCAGAAGGCGTGGGCGCCGCGCTTCCCGCCGTTCTCCACCCTGGGGGTGCTGGGCATCGTCTTCGTGGCCATGGCGCTCAAGGCCGATGACCTGCTGGCCAGTCCAAGGCTGTTGCTCCATATCGCCGTGCCGCTGCTGCTCCTCTATGCCATCAACTACCTGCTCAGCACCCTGGTGGCAAGGGTCTGGCTCTCCCGCGGAGACGGTATCGCCCTGGTCTACGGCACGGTGATGCGCAACCTCTCCATCGCCCTGGCGCTGGCCATGAATGCCTTCGGCGAGGCGGGAGCGGAGGCGTCGCTGCTGATCGCCCTGGCCTATGTGATCCAGGTGCAGTCGGCGGCCTGGTACGTGCGCCTCACCGACCGGCTCTTCGGCCCGCCCGACGAGGCATCCTGAGGCTGTGGTCGGCCGAAAGCCGACATGCCCGATATCTTGATCTGCATCAAGCTGCGACGACTTGCCCCATGTCATCCGGCGATCCCTAGTCTATCCTCACGTTAATTGCACGTTATGTAATTAGCATAGATCCATTGGTTATTGGGAGTGTCAGATGAAAGTGGCAATGAAGCGCCTGCTGGCGAGTTCCGTCATGGCGGCGGCCCTGGCCGCCGGCCCCTCCATGGCCCAGGAGGCCGACGCCTACCGCGAGACCCAGCTGGGGCTCTACGTCACGGCGGCCGAGGCCTGGGAACTGATGCAGGAGAACGAACGCGCCATCCTGATCGACGTGCGCGATCCCATCGAGATCAAGTTCACCGGCTTCGCCGAGCCCACCGATATCCACGTGCCCTGGGTGCTGGCCGATCGCGACAATTTCGACGAGGAGGCGAAGACCTGGCCCGTGGTGCGCAACGCCGACTTCGAGGCCCAGGTGAAGGCCCGCCTCGACGCCCTGGGCGTGGCCGAGGACGATCCCATCATCGTCATGTGCCGCTCCGGCGCCACCCGCAGCGCGCCGGGCGCCGACGTGATCACCGACATGGGCTACCGCCAGGTCTACTCCGTGAATGACGGCTTCGAGGGCTCCACCCTGAAGGAGGGTGACTCGAAGGGCGTGCGCGCCATGAACGGCTGGCGCAACTCCGGGCTGCCCTGGAGCTACGAGATCGACCCCGAGGTGGCCTGGCGTCCCTCCGAGTGACTCAGCCAGACACCGAACCCCGCACCGAATCCCGCAAGATCGGATCGACAACCACAGAGGTGAGCGCATGAGCTTCAAGACGACCCTGACCCTGGCCGCCGCGGCCACCGCCATTTCCCTCTCCGGCGCTGCCATGGCGGACAGCCACGGTGAAGACCACGGTGAGTATGCTGACAAGGCGCTGTTCATCGTGACCAGCGACTCCCTGCAGACCCAGGGCATGGCCATGATCCTGGCCAACGCCATGCGCGAGCAGGGCACCACGCCGCACATCCTGCTCTGCGATGCCGCCGGTGAGCTGGCCATCGACGGTTACGAGAGCGAAACCGAGCTGGGCCCGCGCGGCGTCAAGCCCGAAGGCCTGATGCAGATGATGATGGGCGAGGGGGCCGGCGTGGATGTCTGTGCCATCTACCTGCCCAACACCGACTACGAGGAAGGCGACCTGCGCGAGGGCGTGGGCGTGGCCGCCCCCGGCCCCATGGCCGAGATGATGCGCGACCCGAAGATCCCGGTCTTCAGCTTCTGAACTCACTGACTTCCCGAGGTTAAGCCATGAAGAGCAACGTGGGCGGCATCGACAAGATTGCCCGTATCGTGATCGGCGCGCTGCTGATCGGCCTGGCCCTGACCGGCGTCATCGGCGCCTGGGGCTGGATCGGTGTGCTGCCGCTGGCCACCGGCCTGTTCAACTTCTGCCCGGCCTACAGCCTGTTCGGCATCAACACCTGCAAGCTGAAGAAGTAGCCGGTCCCGAGCCCGGCTCGGCCAGGCCCTTCGACGCCCGCGACCCTAAGGTCGCGGGCGTCATGCGTCTGGGGGCCGGGCGGACTATCGGCGCCATGAGCAGGCTCAATCGCCACATAGCACAAAATGAGCTAAGCTTATTCCATATACAGAAAGTTGCCGCCCGGTCGACCCGGGCGCCACCAGGAGGAATGCTCATGAAGACCTTTGACCTGTCTCGCAGCACCGGCGCTGGCAACCCCGACGTGGCGGGCTTCTTCGATCCGCGCACCTTCAGCGTCCAGTACGTGGTCAGCGACCCGGCGACCGGCAAGTGCGCCATCATCGACCCGGTGCATGACTTCGACGAGAAGTCCGGTGCCACGGCCACCCACCACGCCGACGAACTGCTCGCCTACGTGGCGGAGAAGGGGCTCGAGGTGGAGTGGGTGCTCGATACCCATCCCCATGCCGACCACTTCTCGGCAGCCCGGTACCTCAAGGAGAGGACAGGCGCGCCCACCGCCATCGGCGAAAAGGTCGTGGAGGTCCAGAAGCTGTGGAAGAAGATCTACCACTGGCCGGACCTGCAGGCCGACGGCTCCCAGTGGGATCGCCTCTTCGCCGAGGGGGACACCTTCCGCATCGGCGAGCTTGAGGCGCGGGTGATGTTCTCGCCGGGCCACACCCTGGCCTCCATCACCTACGTGATCGGCGATGCCGCCTTCATTCACGACACCATCTTCCAGCCTGACTTCGGTACCGCCCGGGCGGACTTCCCCGGCGGGGATGCCCACCAGCTGTGGCGCTCCATCCAGTCGATCCTGGCGCTGCCCGACGAGACCCGGCTGTTCACCGGCCACGACTACATGCCGGGCGGGCGCGAGCCGGCGTGGGAGAGCACGGTGCGCGAGCAGCGCGAGACCAACAAGCACCTGGCCGGCGGCGTCACCGAGGACGACTACACGGTGATGCGCGACGAGCGCGACAGCGAGCTGCCGATGCCCAAGCTGATCCTGCACTCCCTGCAGATCAATACCCGGGGCGGCCGTCTGCCGGAGCCCGAGGCCAACGGCAAGCGCTATCTCAAGATCCCGCTGGATGCCCTTGAGGGTGCCGCCTGGGAGTGAGCGTCCGGGCCTCGCGGCCATGACAGGGGGCGAGCCTCGCGCGGGTGAGGCTCGCCCCTGTCGGGAATAGGCCAAAACAGTATAAGTATAGAACTTGTATTTCGGCTATGCTGTCATCATATCGTGAGGCAGCGACGCCAACGGAGGTAAGCCCCATGTCCCATACGAATGCGCCACGACCCATCGTGACCCACTTCTTCGATGAGCCCACCAACACCTTCAGCTATGTGGTGCAGGACCCCGACAGCAACTCCTGCGCGATTCTCGATTCGGTGCTCGACTTCGACTATGCCGCCGGGCGCACCGACGTGCGCTCCGCCGACGAGATCATCGCCTTCGTGCGCGATCACGGCCTCGATGTGGAGTGGATCCTCGAGACCCACGTCCACGCCGACCACCTCTCCGCGGCCCCCTACCTCCACGAGGCGCTGGGCGGCAAGACCGGCATCGGCGCCAAGATCACCGTGGTGCAGGACGTCTTCGGCAAGGCCTTCAACGCCGGCACCGAGTTCGCCCGGGACGGCAGCCAGTTCGACCGCCTCTTCGAGGAGGGCGACACCTTCACCATCGGCAGCCTGGAAGGGCGGGTGCTGCACACCCCGGGTCACACTCCGGCCTGCCTGACCTATGTGATCGGCGACGCCGCCTTCGTCGGCGACACCCTGTTCATGCCCGACTACGGCACCGCCCGCTGTGACTTCCCCGGCGGCGATGCCCGCACCCTCTACCGCTCCATCCAGAAAGTGCTGGCCCTGCCGGGCGAGACACGCATCTTCCTGTGCCACGACTACAAGGCGCCGGACCGCGAGGAGTACCAGCACGAGACCAGCGTGGAGGAGCAGCGTCGTCACAACGTCCACGTCCACGAGGGCATCAGCGAGGACGAGTTCGTGAAGATGCGCACCGAGCGCGATGCCACCCTCGACATGCCGAAGCTGATCCTGCCCTCGGTGCAGGTCAATATGCGCGCCGGCCACATGCCGCCCGCCGAGGGCAACGGCCAGGTCTACCTCAAGGTGCCGATCAACAAGTTCTGAGGCCCATCGATCAGGAGAGCGCCCATGCAGATTCATCAGCTCGAACCCGGTTTCGCCATCACCGACGCCGTGACCCCCGCCGACCTCGACGAGGTGGCCCGCCGCGGCTTCCGTTCGGTGGTCTGCAACCGCCGACCCGGCGAGGCCGAGGACCACCCCGACGACCGCGCCCTGAGCGAGCGGGCGGCCGAGCTCGGCCTCGTATGGCGGTGCATCCCGGTCACCCCGGGCGAGTATGGCGAAGCGGACATCGCGGCCTTCGGCGAGGCGCTGGAGAGCCTGCCCACGCCGATCCTGGCCTTCTGCAAGACCGGCAAGCGTGCGGTGCATCTCTGGGCCCATGCCCGCAGCCAGGGCGAGAGCTGCGATATCCCGGCGCTGCTGGCCGCGGCCCGCGCCGCTGGCCACGACCTGGAGGAGCGCCGCCCGCTGCTGGAAGCCGCCGCGGGGCAGCGCTGAACGATGAACCCCAAGCGCTACTTCCCGATCCTGCAGTGGCTGCCCGGCTACGGCCGCGCCACCCTGGGAAGCGACCTGCTGGCGGCGGTGATCGTCACCATCATGCTGATCCCGCAGTCGCTGGCCTACGCCATGCTGGCCGGGCTGCCGCCGGAGGTCGGGCTCTATGCCAGCATCGCCCCGCTGGTGGTCTACGCGGTGTTCGGC
Source organism: Halomonas sp. 3H (assembly GCF_024206005.1). NCBI lineage: Bacteria > Pseudomonadati > Pseudomonadota > Gammaproteobacteria > Oceanospirillales > Halomonadaceae > Halomonas > Halomonas sp. 3H. Next base: position 2,927,486 of record NZ_CP100360.1, on the reverse strand, counting down.
ACCAGCCGCACCCTCGCGGTGGGGCCGGTGGCGGTGGTGTCGCTGATGACCGCTGCGGCGGTGGGGCAGATCGCCCCCCAGGGCTCGCCGGAGTACCTCGGCGCGGCCCTGGTGCTGGCGCTGATGTCCGGGCTGATGCTGACCCTGATGGGCGTGGCGCGGCTGGGCTTTCTGGCCAACTTCCTCAGCCATCCGGTGATCTCCGGCTTCATCACCGCCTCGGGGCTGATCATCGCGGCGAGCCAGCTCAAGCACGTGCTGGGCGTCGAGGCCAGCGGCCATAACCTGCTGGAGCTGCTGGTCGGCCTGGCCGGGAACCTGGGCAGCGTGAACGGCCCGACCCTGGCGATCGGCCTGGCGGTGCTGGCGTTCCTCTACGCCGCCCGGCGCTGGCTCAAGCCGGGGCTGCTGCGCCTGGGCGTGCCGGGCCGGCCGGCGGACATGCTGACCAAGGCCGCACCGATCCTTGCCGTGGCGGTGACCACCCTGGCCACCTGGGGGCTCGGCCTGGACGAGCGCGGCGTGGCCGTGGTGGGCGCCGTGCCGGCGGGCCTGCCGCCGCTGACCCTGCCCGGCTTCGACAGCGGCCTGTGGAGCCAGCTGTTCGTGGCGGCGCTGCTGATCAGCATCGTCGGCTTCGTCGAGTCGGTGTCGGTGGGTCAGACCCTGGCCGCCAAGCGTCGCCAGCGCATCGACCCCGACCAGGAACTGGTTGGGCTGGGCACCTCCAACATCGCCGCGTCGTTCACCGGCGGCATGCCGGTCACCGGCGGCTTCGCCCGCTCGGTGGTCAACTTCGATGCCGGCGCCGAGACCCCGGCGGCGGGGGCCTTCACCGCCGTGGGCATCGCCGTGGCGGCGCTGCTGCTCACCCCGCTGATCGCCTACCTGCCCATCGCCACCCTGGCGGCCACCATCATCGTGGCGGTGCTCTCGCTGGTCGACCTCCCCGCCATCAGGCGCACCTGGGACTACTCGCGCAGCGACTTCGCGGCCATGCTGGCGACCATCCTGGTCACCCTGGGGCACGGGGTCGAGAGCGGCATCACCGTGGGAGTGGGGCTGTCGCTGGCGCTGCACCTCTACCGCACCAGCCGTCCCCACAGCGCCGTGGTGGGGCGGGTGCCGGGCAGCGAGCACTTCCGCAACGTGCAGCGCCACGCGGTGGAGACCGACGACCGCCTGGCGATCCTGCGGGTCGACGAGAGCCTCTACTTCGCCAACGCCCGCTACCTCGAGGACACCGTGATGGAACTGGCCGCCCGCCAGCCGGGCCTCCAGAATATCGTGCTGGCCTGCCAGGCGGTCAACGTCATCGACGCCTCGGCGCTGGAGAGCCTGGAGGCGATCAATGCCCGACTCAAGGATGCCGACGTGCGCCTGCACCTGGCCGAGGTCAAGGGGCCGGTGATGGACCGGCTGCAGAACACCGAATTCTGTCACGAGCTCACCGGGCACGTGTTCCTCAGCACCTATGACGCCTGGCGCGAGCTGCGCGGCGAGAGCGACGGGACCCTGTCGCGGCGCTGTGCCGAGCTGCAGATGACCTCGCCGCGTCAGCCCTGACCCCCAACGTTTCGACATGACCCGCATCCGCGTGGATGCCCCAAAGGAGAGAGAAAGTGGACTGGAGTTCATCCCTGCAGGGACTGGCCGGCGGCATCCTGATCGGCCTGTCCGCCACCTGGCTGATGGCCACCCTGGGCCGCATCGCCGGCATCAGCGGCATCATCGGCACCCTGATCACCGCCCGCCCCCAGGGCGACAGCGCCTGGCGGCTCACCTTCCTGCTCGGCCTGATCAGCGGCCCCATCGTGCTGATGCTGCTGGGCGGCGGCCTCGGCAATGTCGTCGGCGGCGGGGTCGACGTGACCGGCGAGGTGATCGGCCAGCCCGCCGGCGGCGTGGTCATGATGCTGGTCGCCGGCCTGCTGGTGGGCGTGGGCACCGGGCTCGGCAGCGGCTGCACCAGCGGTCACGGGGTCTGTGGCCTGGCGCGCCTCTCGCCGCGTTCGCTGGTCGCGACGCTGACCTTCCTGGTCGTTGCGATCATCACCGTCTACGTGGTTCGGCATGTGGTCGGAGGTGGCGCATGAAGACGTCGACCATGAAACCCGTGATGGGCTATGTCGCCGGCCTGCTGTTCGGGCTGGGCCTCGGCATCTCCGGCATGACCGACCCGGCGCGGGTGCTGGGCTTCCTCGACCTCTTCGGCGCCTGGGACCCGACCCTGATGTTCGTGCTCGGCGGCGCCGTGGTGACCAACTTCATCGGCTATCGCCTGGCCTTCAAGCGTACGGCCCCGATATACGGCGAGGCCTTCCAGCTGCCCACCCGCCAGGACCTCGATGGTCGCCTGATCGGCGGGGCGGCGCTGTTCGGTATCGGCTGGGGGCTCTCGGGCTACTGCCCGGGGCCGGCCTTCGCCTCCATCGCGGGGCTCACCGGCCCGCTGGTCGCCATGCTGGTGGCCATGGTGGCCGGCTGGTTCCTGGCCAGGGCGATCCCAGCACGAAGTTGAATCACTCCCCCCGGGTGACTCCTCTGCGTCCCCGCCGGCCGTGCCGGCGGGGACGCCTGCGTCTGATGGCAGGACCTTTGACCAATGGACGAGTCGATCCGGCTGTATGCTTATAACCGGTTAACGCCGCCTTAATTGACGAGTGACAGGATGTCGCACACGACGAGGATTCCATCTCATGCACGTTCTGCTGATCGAGGATGACGCCCTGGTTGCCTCCGGCATCCAGGCCGGGCTGACCGTCCACGACTTCGTGGTCGACCATGTGGAGACGATCGCCGAGGCGCGCAGCGCCATGGAGACCGTCTCCAGCGATGCCGTGATCCTCGACCGCGGGCTGCCCGACGGCGACGGCCTGTCGCTGCTCGAGGAGTGGCGATCGGCGGGCATCGCCACGCCGGTGCTGGTGCTGACCGCCCGCGATGCGGTACGCGATCGCGTCGAGGGCCTGCAGGGCGGCGCGGATGACTACCTGGTCAAGCCCTTCGACCTGGACGAGCTGGTGGCCCGCCTGCAGGCCCTGCTGCGCCGGGCGGCGGGGCGTTCGCGGACCCTGATCGAGCACGGCCCGCTGTGCCTGGACCCGGTGGCCCGGGAGGTCACCGTTGACGGCCGCCCGGTGGCGCTGTCGCGTCGCGAGCTGGTGCTGCTGGAGACCTTCCTGCAGTCGCCGCGCAGCGTGCTTTCCGCGGACCAGCTCAAGGACAGCCTCTACGGCATGAACGATGAGGTGGAAAGCAACGCGCTCAACGTGCATATCCACCACCTGCGGCGCAAGCTCGGCAGCCGGGTGATCGAGACGGTGCGCGGGCTGGGCTACCGGCTCGGCAAGCCTTCGGCGGTGGCGGTCACCACGGACGGCGGGGGGCGCCGGTGAGCCTGCGCACGCGTCTGCTGCTGACCCTGGGCCTGACCCTGGCGCTGCTCTGGAGCCTGGCGGCGGCCTGGCTGATGCGCGACCTGGAAGAGCAGTTCGTCGCCACCCTGGACCAGCGCCTGGCGCAGTCGGCGCGCATGGTGGCCGGGCTGATGGCGCAGCTCCCCGAGGAGGTGTGGCTGCAGGCCGACCAGCGGGCGCTGTCGATCCCGCCCATCGAGGGGCTGGCCTGCCAGGTGCACTCGCCCCGCGGCGAGATCATGGCGCGCACCCACACCGACCTGGAGTCGATCCTGGCTCCCGGCGAGCGGGGGCACGCCTACCGCGAGGAGGGCGGCGTCACCTGGCGGGTGTTCACCTACGAGCGCGGCGGGCTGACCATCACCACCGCCGACCGCATGGACGAGCGCGACATGCTGCTGCGCAACGTCTTCCAGGTGGCGGTGGTGCCCTTCGCCGTGGCGCTGCTGGGCAGCATGGTGGCGCTGTGGCTGGGCGTGCTGCGCGGCCTGGCGCCGCTGAGTCGCCTGCGCGACTCCCTGGCGCGGCGTCACCCGGATGCCCTGGCGCCGGTGGCCACCTACGGCGTGCCGGTGGAGCTGCGGCCGCTGGTCGAGACGCTCAACGGGCTGCTGGCGCGGATCCAGCAGGCGATCGTTCGCGAGCAGCGCTTCACCAACGATGCCGCCCACGAGCTGAAGACGCCGCTCACCGCCATCAAGACCCATCTGCAGGTGGCGAGCCGGGTCGAGGGCGAGGCCGCCCGCCAGGCCCTGGCCCATGCCGAGGAGGGGGTGGGGCGCCTGTCGCGCATCCTCGACCAGCTGCTGATGCTGGCCCGGGTCGAAGGGAGGCTGCAGTTCGAGGATGGCGAGCGCAGCCGGGTCGACGACGTGGTCGAGCTGGCGCTGCGCGATACCGGGGTCGACCCGGCGCGCTTCCGGATGCCGGCGGCGTGGCCGGCGGTCGAACTGGCGCTGCCCCGGGAACTGGCCGTCACCGCGCTGCGCAACCTGGTGGACAACGCCCTGCGCCACGGCGGCGAGGACCAGCCGGTGGCGGTGGACGCCCGGCTGGACGAGACTGCTGGTGAGCTGACCTTCCGGGTGCGCGACCACGGGCCCGGCGTCGACGACGAGGCCCTCGGCCAGATGGCGCAGCGCTTCTGGCGGGCCAGCAAGCAGCGCGGCAGCGGCCTGGGCCTGGCCATCGTGGTGGCCATCGCCGAGCGCTTCGCCGGACGTCTCGATTTTGCCCGCCCCGACGGGGACGGGCTGGAGGCCCGCCTGACCTTCCCGGTCCTGGCGAGCCGTTGAATACCCCGTACCGAACACTGCGTACCGGGGCCGATGACAACACGAGGGGAAACCGCTATGTCCTACAAGGGGATCATGGGGACCAGCAAGAGGATCACGGGCGGGCTCGGCCTGCTGCTGGGCGTCGGCCTGGCCGCCGGTCAGGCCATGGCGCTGGAAGGCGACGCCGAGCGTGGCCAGGCGGCCGCGGGGACCTGCGTGGCCTGCCACCAGGCCGACGGCAGCGGCATGAACGTGCCGGGCGGTGAGTCCTGGCCGCGTCTGGCCGGCCTGGACGCCGACTACCTCGCCAAGCAGCTGCACGACTTCAAGGAGGGGCGTCGCCAGAACGCCACCATGATGCCGTTCGCCAACATGCTCGACGACCAGCAGATCGCCGACGTGGCGGCCTACTACAGCGAGATGCCGGTGACCGCGGCCCGGGGCGGCGACGTCGATGACGACCTGCTGGCCCGCGGCGAGCAGCTTGCCCTGCGCGGCGACTGGGACGCCTACATCGTCTCCTGCAAGAGCTGCCACGGCCCCGGCAACCAGGGCGTCGGCGACACCTTCCCGGGCCTCGCCAGCCAGCACGCCGGCTATATCGAGAACCAGCTGCGCGCCTGGCAGGCCGACGAGCGCAGCAACGACCCGCAGAACCTCATGGGCGCCATCGCCAAGCGCATGAGCGACGAGGACATCCGCGCCGTTTCCGCCTGGCTGGCCAGCCAGTCCGTGGCGTCCGAATAAGGGGGAGCAGACCATGAACCATTTCAGGACCAACCTGGGCAGGACCACCCTGGCCGTGGCCGGTGCCACCGTGGTGGCTGGCGTCAGCCTGGCCGCCTTCGCCGAAACCCTGCATCCGGCGGTCGAGACCCTGGTGGAGATGGGCTATCCGGCCCCCCAGGAGGGCGAGCTCGTCCATATCCCGCCGACCATGGCGGACCTCGAGGCCTCCGACCTGCACCCGGAGACCAAGCAGGTCATCCGCCGCGGCTATGACCTCTTCACCAACACCCAGCAGCTGCGCGGCGAGAATGTCTTCAACGACATGAACTGCTCCAGCTGCCACCTGGGCGAGGGGCGCCAGCCGTTCAGCGCCCCGGTGTGGGCGGCGGCGGTCACTCTGCCCAACTATCGCGGCAAGAACGACCACGTCAACAACCTCGAGGAGCGCATCGCCGGCTGCTTCGCCTACTCCATGAACGGCACGCCGCCGGAGTACGGCAGCGACGACATGCTGGCGCTGACTGCCTATCACCAGTGGCTGGCCAAGGGGGCGCCCATGTACCCCGACCAGCCGATCTACGGCCGCGGCTTTCCCCACCCGGACCGCCCCGAGGAGCTGAGCTACGAGAACGGCGAGGCGCTCTACGCCGAGAACTGCGCGATCTGCCACAGCGAGGACGGCTCCGGGCTCTATCAGGACGGCGAGTACATCTTCCCGCCACCCTGGGGTGACGGCTCCAACAACTGGGGCGCGGGCATCACGCGCCTGTTCACCGCGGCCGGGTTCATCAAGAACAACATGCCGCTGGGCCAGCCGCTCTCGCTCTCCGACCAGGAAGCGTGGGACATCGCCTACTACATGAACAGCCAGGAGCGCCCGCAGGACCCGCGCTACACCGGTGACGTGGCCGAGACCCTGGAGCGCTTCGGTCCCACCTTCCACCGCCACTCCCTCTACGGCCAGGAAGGCCCGAACGGCGATATCCTTGCCGATCATGCCAACTGGGGCGAGAAGGGCGACGAGGTGAAGCCCTGGAACGTCGGCCAGCCGCGCTTCGAGGAGCTGAAAGCCCAGTAGGAGCGCAATTTATTGCGCGAATGTCGCCGCAGGCGCCCCCGGCGGGGTTGCCTGCGGGACTCAACGCCGCCCAGGAGCCCTTCGGTCTCCCTTCGCCGGGCGGAGCCCAGCTCCTACAGGTCAGTGTTAGACCTCGGCTGATCGTAGCGATAATCTGTCAAGCACCAAAAAAGCGCCCCGCCCGGTCCGTCCGGGCGGGGCGCTTGTCATGATGGCCCGGTCATGCCGCTCAGGGTGCCTCGCCGCCCATGGCCTCGATCATGCGCTCGCGGCTCGGCACGCCCTGGATACGCTCCAGGCTGTCGCCGTCGCGGTAGAGGGTGGTCGGGGTAGCCATCAGCCCGAGCTCCTCGAAGAGCTGGTTGTTGGCATAGACCTGCTCCTCGATCTCGCGGGACTGGGCGGTGGGCTCGACCTCCTCGCCGCCGCCGCTGTGGGCGTGCAGGGCAGCGGCGGGGTCGTCGGCGGCGAGCAGGGTCGCCGCCTTGGCCGGGCTGTTGGAGGCCAGGATGCCGACCATGATATGGCGCAGCTGGACCTCGCCGGCCTCCACCCAGGGCCGCGCCTCCTCCCAGAACTGGCGGCAGTAGGGGCAGTTGGCATCGGTGAAGGTGTAGACCACCCGCTCGGCGTCGGGATCACCGTCGAGGATCCAGTGGCTTTCCTCGAGGGTCTCCCAGAGCTCGGCGTTCTGGGCGGCGCGGACGTGCTCGTCCAGGGCGGCCTTGGAAAGGTCGCGGCCCTCGGCATCCACCAGGGTGCCGACGATGGCGTGCTCGCCGTCCGGGGTCAGGTAGATGGCCACCTCGCCGCTCGGGTAGCTGGCGGCGTAGCCGGTGAGGCCCCCGGGGGCCTCGAACTCGGCGTGGATGCTGAGCCCCTGGTCGGTGAGGGCCTGGACGGGAGCCGGCCAGTGGTCATCGGCCTGGGCGGGGGCGGCCATGGCCAGGGCCAGGGCGCCGACGGGAAGCAGGGGAGAGGGCAGTCGCATGGTGAGGTCCTTTCTCATGATGGGGGCAATGAAACAGGCAGGGCTCGGCCGGGGCCTCAGCGCAGGCGCTCCAGCCCGCGCTGCAGGGTGGCCCGGGAGAGCTCGCCGAAGTGGGTGTCCACCAGGCGCCCCTCGGCGTCGTAGTAGAGGGTGGTCGGCATGGCCATGGCGCCGGTGGCATCGCCCAGGGCGTTGCGGGCATCCAGCAGCACGTTCTCCAGGGAGAGGGACTCGTGGTCGAGGAAACGGTTCACCAGGGCCACGTCCTCGCCCTGGTTGACGAAGACGAAGGTGATGTCCTGTTCCTCCCGCTGGGCCTGCTCGAAGACCGGCATCTCGCGGCGGCACGGCGGGCACCAGGTGGCCCACAGGTTGACCACCATGGGCCTGGCCTCCCGTTCGGCCAGCGCCGGCAGGTCGGTGGAGTCACCCTCGAGGGTGGCCAGCGGGGTGTCCGGCAGGGGCCGGCTCTGGCTCTCGAGCAGCAGCAGGGGGCCGGCGGTGAGCCCCCAGGTGAAGGCGCCGGCCAGCAGGGCGCCGGAGAGCGCCGTTCGCTGCCGCGGGGCCTTCCACAGCCGCCAGGCGGCGTAGCCGAGGCCTGCCACCACGCCGCCCAGCGGGTCGAAGCCGCCGTCGCGGATATCCAGCAGCGAGAGCAGCCCGTCGTAGCTGCCCCAGTAGCGGGCCACGAACAGCAGCCGGGCGCCCACCAGGGCGACCAGCAGCAGGGAGAAGAGGGTGTCGGCAACCGGGACGCGATGGCGGCGGCCGATCAGCGCACCGGCCATCAGGGCGACAACGAAGGCCAGCACGATCAGCAGCTGGCCGATCGAGAGCCCGAGCGGGCCGACCGCAACGCTCTGGTTCAGTGCATGCATGGGCAGATGGCTCCGGAGCAGGGTCGTAGGGGATGGCGCGGCTGCGCCAAGGGTCGCCGCCGAGAGTGGCAGCCGGAGATTAGCGCGGTATTATCGATGGCGCGCCATCGCCGCCCTGGGGCGTTATGCCGCAACGCGGTGGCGGCGGCCTCGCAGTAGGATAGCGAAGCGAGACCGGTCACCGTCTCGCGAGTGAAGCCAACAAGGAGTCTCCGCATGCCCGCCACCCCGCTGCACACCCTGCGCCTCGCCCTGGCCGGCCTGGCCATCAGCTTCGTCACCCCGAGCGTAATGGCTCAGTCGCTCAGCGTCGAAGAGGCCCAGGTGCGCGCCGTGCCGCCGGTCTCGACGACCAGCGCCGCCTTCATGGTCCTGCACAACGGCGGCGAGGCCGACCTGGCGGTGGTCGATGCCCGCTCGCCGGCCGCCCGGGTCACCGAGCTGCACAACCATGTCGACGTGGATGGCGTCATGCAGATGCGCCGCGTGGACGAGATCGGCGTGCCTGCCGGCGGCAGCACCGAGCTGGCCCCCGGCGGCCTGCATCTGATGCTGATCGACCTGGTCGCGCCGCTGCAGGAGGGCGAGGAGGTGGAGATCACCCTGGTGCTGGACAACGACCAGGACCTGACCCTGTCGGCGCCGGTGCGGCGCATCGAGGTGATGGGGGGTGGCATGCCAGGGAAGGATGGCGGCCATGGCGGCGGCCACTCGGGCCACTGACCACCGCTGGGCGGGGGCGGTCCCAGCCGTTACAATATGGCAACGCCACCTCCCCCCGTCCCGGAACCCAGCGATGCACTGTCCCTTCTGCGGTACCCATGACACCAAGGTCACCGACTCGCGGCTGGTCGCCGAGGGCGACCAGGTCCGTCGTCGCCGGCAGTGCGTGGCCTGCGGCGAACGCTTCACCACCTACGAGACCGCCGAGCTGGTGATGCCACGGGTGATCAAGGGCGACGGCTCCCGCGAATCCTTCGACGAGCAGAAGCTGCGTGCCGGCATGCTGCGGGCGCTGGAGAAGCGGCCGGTCAGCGCCGAGTCCATCGAGGCGGCGGTGCAGCGCATCCGCCAGACCCTGCGGGCCCGGGGCGAGCGGGAGATCCACGCCCGCGACATCGGCGAGGAGGTGATGCACGCCCTCAAGCGCCTGGACCAGGTGGCCTACATCCGCTTCGCCTCGGTCTATCGCCGCTTCCAGGACATCGACGAGTTCCGCGCCGAGATCGACCGCCTGGCCCAGGAGCCAAGCTTTCGACCCGACGAGCCGCGGGACTGACCCTCCCCCAACGTCGAGGAGCCCCATGGTCGAGCAGACCCCCGAAGCCTGGATGGCCCGGGCCCTGGTGCTGGCCCGCCGCGGCCTCTACACCACCGATCCCAATCCTCGCGTCGGCTGCGTGCTGGTCAAGGACGCACAGCCGGTCGGCGAAGGCTTCCACGCGCGTGCCGGCGAGCCCCATGCCGAGGTCCACGCCCTGCGCCAGGCCGGCGAGGCCGCCCGTGGCGCCACCGCCTACGTGACCCTGGAGCCCTGCTCCCATCACGGCCGAACCGGCCCCTGCGCCCTGGCGCTGGTCGAGGCCCGGGTGGCGAAAGTGGTGGTGGCCATGGCCGACCCCAACCCGGCGGTGGCCGGCCGGGGCATCGCCCTGCTGCGCGAGGCGGGGATCGAGGTGGAGGTGGGGCTGCTGGAAGATCAGGCCAGGGCGCTGAACCCCGGCTTCATCATGCGCATGGACCACGGTCGTCCCTTCGTGCGGCTGAAGATGGCCATGAGCCTCGATGGCCGCACCGCCATGCGCTCCGGCGAGTCCCAGTGGATCACCGGCCCCCAGGCGCGCCGCGAGGTGCAGCGTCTTCGCGCCCGTTCCAGCGTCGTGCTGACCGGCGTGGAGTCGGTGATCTTCGACAACTCCCGCCTCACCGTGCGCGCCGACCAGGCCGAGCTCGAGGACGTCGAGCTGATCGCCGGCCGCCAGCCGCTGCGCGTGGTGGTGGACAGCCGGCTGCGCCTGCCCGAGGCCGCGGCCTGCCTGACCGAGCCCGGCCGTACCCTGGTGGCCACGGTCGAGGGGCACGAGGCCGAGCGGCGCGCCCGGCTCGAGGCCGCCGGCGCCGAGGTGGTCGTGCTGCCCGCCGATGCCGCCGGCCGGGTCGACCTCCACGCCCTGCTGCGCTACCTGGCCGACGTGGAGCAGGCCAACGAGGTATTGCTGGAGACCGGGGCCACCCTGGCCGGGGCCATGCTCGACGCGGGGCTGGTGGACGAGATGCAGCTGTTCGTGGCGCCCACCCTGCTGGGCGGCGAGGCCCGGCCGCTGTTCCAGCTCGCCGGCATCGAGACCATGGCCCATCAGCGCGGCCTCGAGATCCTCGATATTCGCGCCGTGGGCCGCGACTGGCGCATCACCGCCCGGCCCGAGCGCCGCACGCTGAATAGTGAGGGGCGCCGGGGACAGGCCGAAGAGGAGGTCCTACGCCATAGACGGCGTCGGTAGCGCCCATGGATGGGTTCACAGCGCCTCCTCATAGGCCTGTCGCCGGAACAGCCCCTAGAACGCATCTTGGAGCCCGACGCCGCGCCACGGCTCTTTACTGGCGCCCGACGCCGCGCCACGGCTCTTTACTGGCGCCCGACGCCGCGCCACGGTACTCTGACGCCGTTTCGAGGCGAGGCGACGCCTGTGGACGACGCGACCGTCGCCGCTGGCCGACGCCCGCCACGCTGAATTTCTGGAGATCTCATGGTGAACGCAACTGCCGGCGGCCTGGCCCCCATCGAGGAGCTGATCGAGGACATCCGCCAGGGCAAGATGGTGATCCTCATGGACGATGAGGACCGCGAGAACGAGGGCGACCTGATCATGGCCGCCGAGAAGGTGCAGGCCGAGCACATCAACTTCATGGCCCGCCACGGGCGCGGGCTGATCTGCCTGCCCATGACCCGCGAGCGCTGCGAGCGCCTCAACCTGCCGCTGATGGTCACCGACAACGGCTCGGGTTTCGCCACCAAGTTCACCGTCTCCATCGAGGCCGCCGACGGCGTGACCACCGGCATCTCCGCCGCCGACCGGGCCCGCACCGTGCAGGCCGCGGCGGCCCGGGACGCCCGGGCCGAGGACATCGTCCAGCCGGGGCATATCTTCCCGCTGATGGCCGAGCCCGGCGGCGTGCTGCGCCGGGCGGGTCACACCGAGGCCTCCTGTGACCTGGCGGCGCTGGCCGGTTTCGAGCCCAGCGGCGTCATCTGCGAGATCATGAACGACGACGGCAGCATGGCGCGTCGCCCGGAGCTCGAGCGCTTCGCCGCCGAGCACGGCCTGAAGATGGGCACCATCGCCGACCTGATCCACTACCGCATCCACAACGAGCAGACCGTGGAGCACGTGGAGGCCACCCCGGTCCAGACCGCCTTCGGCGAGCTGACCCTGCACGTGTTCCGCGACAGCATCCAGGGCGCCCACCACCTGGCGCTGGTCAAGGGGCGCCCCAGCCCCGAGACCCCGACCACGGTGCGCGTGCACCTGGCCGACGCGATGCGCGACCTGCTCAGCCTGCAGAAGGGCGACAGCGCCCAGTGGAACGCCCACCGGGCCATCGCCGAGGTGGCCCGCAGCGAACGCGGCGTCTTCGTGCTGCTCGACGACGGCCGCCCCCGTCAGGACCTGCGTGACTACCTCGATACCTTCCTGGAGCGCCGGCGGGCGCCGCGCAACAGCGCCTCCGACGGGGCCGGCAACTACCTGACCATCGGCACCGGTTCGCAGATCCTGCGCCACCTCAACGTCAGCAAGATGCGCCTGCTCAGCTCCCCCTGGAAGTTCTCGGCCCTCTCCGGGTTCGACCTGGAAGTGGTCGAGCGCCTGAGCCCCGAGGATGTCGCCTCGGCAGACGCTGCCGAGGCCGAGCACCGCGTCGACTGACGCCGACCCCGATCACCAAGCGGGTGCGGCCCCCGGGTCGTGCCCCCGCATCATCAGGAAGACAGACATGGAACCCATTTCTCAAGTGGAAGGCAGCTTCGTCGATGTGGACGGCCGCTACATCATCGTGGTGGGCCGCTTCAACCACCACGTGGTCGACAGCCTGGTGGAAGGCGCCGTCGACAGCCTGGTGCGCCACGGCGTGGCCGCCGAGCACATCGACATCGTCCATGTGCCGGGTGCCTGGGAGCTGCCGCTGGCGGTCAAGAAGGTGCTCAAGGCGGCGCGGCCCGACGCGGTGATCGCGCTGGGCGCGGTGATCCGCGGCGGCACGCCCCACTTCGAGTACGTGGCCGGCGGCTGCAATGCGGCCCTGGGCAACCTGCAGCTGGAGTTCGAGACCCCCATCGCCAACGGCGTGCTGACCGTCAACTCCATCGAGCAGGCCATCGAGCGCGCCGGCACCAAGGCCGGCAACAAGGGCGCCGAGGCGGCCATGGCCGCCATGGAGATGGTCTCGCTGCTGCGCTGCTTCGGCGACGACGAGGAGGAAGAGGCATGAGCCGCGAGCGCTCCCGCGAGCCCTCGAAGGCCCAGCTTTCCCGGCGTGCCGCCCGCGAGCTGGCGGTGCAGGGGCTCTACCAGTGGCAGATGACCGGTAAGTCGATCACCGCGGTGGAGGCGGAGTTCCGCAGCCAGCTGGCCGATGACGACCTCGAGGACCACGAGAACTGGCACAAGGTCATGGAGATCGCCGACCTGGCGCTCTTCCATGAGCTGCTGCACAACGTGGCGCGCTTCAAGGCCGACCTCGACGCCTCCATCGCGCCGCTGCTGGACCGTCGCCTCGACGACCTCGACCCCATCGAGCTCTCCATCCTGCGGCTGGGGGCCTACGAGCTCTCGCGGCGCCTGGAGGTGCCCTATCGGGTGGTGATCAACGAGGGGGTCGAGCTCGCCAAGTCCTTCGGTGCCACCGACGGCCACAAGTACGTCAACGGCATCCTCGACAAGCTCGCCGGCCGGCTGCGCAGCGCCGAGGTTGCCGCCCGCCGCCGCTGAAGGTTGCCACCGGATGCACAGCGAATTCGAACTGATTGCCCGCTACTTCACCCCCCCGCCGCCCGGTGGCGATGCCGGCGTGGCGCTGGGGGTAGGGGACGACTGCACGCTGCTGGCCCCCGCCCCGGGATGCCGGCTGGCGGTCAGCGTCGACACCTCGGTGGCCGGCGTCCACTATCCCGCGGATGCCCCCGCCGAGGCGGTCGGCCACCGGGCCCTGGCGGTGAGCCTCTCCGACCTGGCCGCCATGGGCGCCCGAGCCCGCTGGTGCCTGATGGCCCTGACCCTGGCGTCGGCGGACGACGACTGGCTGGAGGGCTTCTCCCGCGGCTTCCGGGCGCTGTGCGACGCCACCGGCACCGCCCTGGTGGGCGGTGACGTGACCCGGGGTGCGACTACCATCGGGGTGACCGTGATGGGCGAGGTGGCACCGGAGGCGGCGCTGACCCGCGGCGGCGGGCGCCCCGGCGACCTGCTCGCGGTGACCGGGGCGCTGGGCGGTGGCGCCGGCGGCCTGGCGCTCTGGCAGCGCGGCGAGCGCGACCCGTGCCATCCGCTGCTGGCCCGCTACCTGCGGCCCCAGCCGCGCCTGGCCGCCGGCGAGGCGCTGGTGGGGCTGGCCAGCGCCGCGATCGATGTCTCCGACGGCCTGTTGGCCGACCTGGGCCACGTGCTGGAGCGCTCCGGCGTCGGCGCCACCCTCGCCCCCGAGGCGCTGCCGCTGGCCGAGGGGCTGGTCGCAGCGCTGGGCGAGGCCGGGGCCCGGCGGGCGGCGCTCTCCGGCGGCGACGACTACGAGCTGCTGGTGAGCCTCCCGGCCGAGCATCTCGCCGAGGCCCGGGCGCGGCTGGCCAGGATCGGCCTGCCACTCACCGTGATCGGCCGGCTCGAGGCCGAGCCCGGCCTGCGGGGCGTCGAGGCCCGTGGGGAGGGTGGCTGGCAGCACTTCTCGGCCGAGCCCGCGGCGGGCGAGGGGGGCGGCGCATGAACCGTGCCCCCGCCAGCATCTGGCACCGCCCGACCCATTTCCTGGCCTTTGGCCTGGGCAGTGGCGCCGCGCCCTGGGCGCCGGGCACCTTCGGTACCCTGGCCGCCATTCCCTTCTACTGGCTGCTCTCCGACCTCCCCCTGGACTGGTACCTGGGGGTGATCGTGGTGGCCTTCGTCTGGGGGGTCTGGATCTGCGAGAAGACCTCCCGCGACCTCGGGGTGCACGACCACTCGGGCATCGTCTGGGACGAGTTCGTCGGCTACTGGATCACCATGGCCGCGGTGCCCTTCTCCTGGGAGGCGGCGCTGTGGGGCTTCGTCGTCTTCCGGGTGTTCGACGTCATCAAGCCCTGGCCGATCCGCTGGATGGACCGGCGCGTCGCCGGGGGCTTCGGCATCATGATCGACGACGTGATGGCGGGCATCTACGCCTGGAGCATCATGCACATCTGGTTCTGGCTACACTGAGGGGCCGGCGGCTCCGCCGGCGCCGTCACCCGGGCTCGTCACAGGGAGGGGAGCCGCCATGCGCAAGGAACGTCTGATCGCCCCGGTGGTGGTAGGACTGGCGGTGATCTGGGCGGTGGCCCAGCTGGTCGCCTCGCTGCTCTTCGAGCGCGAGCTGGCGCGCGCCCTGGGCGACCTCGAGGCCCGCGGCGAGCTGGTGGTCGAGCGCAGCGAGGTCGAGCAGGGCTGGCTGGCCTCCTCGGGGACCATCCGCATGTCGCCGCTGCTGGGCGACGGCTGGCAGCTCGAGCTCTCCTACGAGGCGCGCCACGGCGTCTTCAGCACCCGCGTCTCGGGGGAAGCGATGCCCCTCGCGGGCCCCCGGCAGGTGCGGCTGTTCGGCGACTGGCTGCCCTCCAGCCCGCCACGCTGGCATGCCAGCTACCAGACCCTCGGCGGGACCCTGGAAGGCAGCATCCAGCTCGCCCCCTTCATCGCCAGCCAGGGGCCCCGGGAGCTCGACTTCCGCGGCGGCCAGCTCACCTTCGGCGGCCAGTACGGCGACTGGCGGCTGCGGGTTCGCCTGCAGCCCTGGCGCCTCACCGACGGCGTGGCCACCCTGGAGTCGGGCCCCATCGCCCTGGAGAGCCGCTACGCCTATACCGCCGGAGCCCACCACTTCACCCAGCATGACCTGCTGCGCATCGACCGGCTCACCTGGCAGCAGCCCAACCTGGCGCTGGAGGCCAGCGAGCTGCTCTATCGCAGCCTGATGCAGCTCGATGACCGCGAGCTGAGCATCGACGGCGAGCTGACCCTGACCGAGGTCCAGGCGGCCGAGCAGGTGCTGCTGACCGGCCGGGTGGCCCTGGCGCTGTCGCGGATCAATGCCGACGCCGTGCGCGAGGCGCTGGCGCGGCTGCGCGACGAGGCGGCCAAGGGACAGCCCCTGGAGGGACGCGAACTGCTGGCGCGCCTGGAGCCGGAGCTGATCGCCACCCTGCAGGACTCCCCTCGGCTTGACGTCCCGGTGGTCGACCTGGAGAGCCCCATGCTGGGCCTGAAGGCCCGCGGCGAGGGGGCGCTGTTCTTCGACCCCCGGCGCCTCGACGAGCTGAGCCTCGCCCGCCTGGACGAGAAGGCGCAGCAGGCCCGCTGGCTGTCCCGCCTGGACGGCGACTTCACCTGGCACGACGTGCCGACGGTGGTGGCGCTGTGGCTGGGTCTGCCGCTGGACACCCGGGAGCTCGAGATCGACGTGATCCGCGGCCGGGTGCGCGTCAACGGCCGCCCGCTGCCGCCCCTCTGGCGATAAACCGCAGCGATGAGCGGCGGCGATGAGCCGGGGCGGTGATCGGAGGCGCCGGCCCGGCCCTGCGACTTGAAGTTGGTCACCTTCGCCCGCATTCCTGAACCCAACGGCATGAGCCATCACAGGATCAGGACGAGACCCCATGAGCGATGACCAGGATCGCCGCCACGACCCGGACGCACCGGAGTGGCTGCACGATGACCGCGACCCGTCCCATGACGAGGACGAGGCCTTCGACCTCGACGACGCCCCCGACCAGCCGCATCACGCCATGGTGCCGGCCGGCGACACGCTGCCCGAGCGCATCTACCTGCTGCCGATCCACAATCGCCCCTTCTTCCCCGCCCAGGTGCAGCCGCTGGTGATCAACCGCGAGCGCTGGGCCGAGACCATGCGCCGGGTGGGCAAGACCCCGCACCACACCGTGGGCCTGGCCTTCGTCGGCGAGGCCGCCGTGGAGGGGCTGGCCCACGACGACTTCCCCGAGATCGGCACCGCGGTCAAGGTGCACAAGCTGCAGGGCGAGGACAGCCAGATCCAGTTCATCGCCCAGGGGCTCAAGCGCTTCCGCATCCAGCGCTGGATCTCCCGGGAGCCGCCCTACCTGGTGGAGGTGAGCTACCCCCGCGAGCCGGTGGACGCCGAGGCCGACGAGGCGCGTGCCTATGCCATGTCGCTGATCAACGGCATCAAGGAGCTGCTGCCGATCAACCCGCTCTACGGCGAGGAACTCAAGCACTACCTCAACCGCTTCAGCCCCCACGAGCCGGGCCCGCTCACCGACTTCGCCGCGGCCATCACCTCGGCCAAGGGGCACGAGCTGCAGGACGTGCTGGCCACCCTGCCGGTGCTCTCGCGCATGCAGAAGGTGCTGCCGCTGCTGCGCAAGGAGATCGAGGTCGCCCAGCTGCAGAGCGAGATCAGCGACCAGGTCAACGCCCAGATGCAGGAGCGCCAGCGCGAGTTCTTCCTGCGCGAGCAGCTCAAGGTGATCCAGCGCGAGCTGGGCATCTCCAAGGACGATCGCGAGAACGACGTCGATACCTTCCGCGACCGCCTGGAGGGGCTGGTCGTTCCGCCCCGGGTGCTGACCCGCATCGAGGAGGAGCTCGACAAGCTCTCGGTGCTCGAGACCGGCTCGCCGGAGTATGGCACCACCCGCAACTACCTCGACTGGCTGACCAGCCTCCCCTGGGGCGTGCGCAGCCAGGACCAGCTCGACCTGGCCCATGCCCGCCAGGTGCTCGACCGCGACCACGACGGCCTGGCCGACGTGAAGGAGCGCATCATCGAGTTTCTCGCCGAGGGCACCTTCAAGGGCGACGTGGGCGGCTCCATCCTGCTGCTGGTGGGCCCGCCCGGGGTGGGCAAGACCTCCGTGGGCCGCTCCATCGCCGAGGCGCTCGGTCGCGAGTTCTACCGCTTCTCGGTGGGCGGCATGCGCGACGAGGCAGAGATCAAGGGCCACCGGCGCACCTATATCGGTGCCATGCCCGGCAAGCTGGTGCAGGCGCTCAAGGAGGTCGAGGTCGAGAACCCGGTGATCATGCTCGACGAGATCGACAAGCTCGGCCAGTCCTTCCAGGGTGACCCGGCCTCGGCGCTGCTCGAGGTGCTCGACCCGGAGCAGAACGTCGACTTCCTCGACCACTACCTGGACGTGCGCCTGGATCTCTCCAAGGTGCTGTTCGTCTGCACCGCCAACACCCTCGACTCGATCCCGGGGCCGCTGCTCGACCGCATGGAGCAGATTCGCCTCTCCGGCTACATCGCCGAGGAGAAGCTGGCCATCGCCAGGAACCACCTGTGGCCCAAGCTACTCAAGCGCGACAACATCCCGAAGAAGCGCATCAACCTCACCGAGGCCGCGCTGCGTCAGGTGATCGAGGGCTATGCCCGGGAGGCGGGGGTGCGCCAGCTCGAGAAGCAGCTCCACCGCATCGTGCGCAAGGCGGCGGTCCGGCTGCTGGAGCACGACCAGCAGTCGGTGAAGGTCTCGGTGAAGAACCTGGAGCAGTTCCTGGGCGCACCGATCTTCCGCAAGGAGCAGGTGCTCGAGGGGGAGGGCGTGGTCACCGGACTGGCGTGGACCGCCATGGGCGGGGCCACCCTGCCCATCGAGGCGGGCAAGGTGCACTCGCTGACCCGCGGTTTCAAGCTCACCGGCAAGCTCGGCGAGGTGATGCAGGAGTCGGCCAACATCGCCTACAGCTACGTGCTGGGCCACCTGGCCGAGTACGGCGCCGACGCCGACTTCTTCGACTCCGCCTTCGTGCACCTGCACGTGCCGGAGGGCGCCACGCCCAAGGACGGCCCCTCGGCGGGGGTCACCATGACCACCGCGCTGCTCTCGCTGGCCCGCCACCAGGCCGTCGACCGGCCGATGGCGATGACCGGCGAGCTGACCCTCACCGGCCACGTGCTGCCGGTGGGCGGCATCCGCGAGAAGGTGATCGCCGCCCGGCGCAGCGATATCTTCGAGGTGATCCTGCCCGACGCCAATCGCCGCGACTACGACGAACTGCCCGACCACCTCAGGGAGGGCATGACGGTGCACTTCGCCAAGCGCTACAGGGACGTGGCCCGGGTGGTGTTCGGTTAGGCCCTTCGGGCAGCGCCCAGCTCCAAGCGCCTAGCGCCCAGCAGCCCCTCGGGCAGCGCCCAGCTGCAAGCGCCTAGCGCCCAGCCGTTCAGTGACGGGCGGCTGGTGCCGAGTAGAGACACTTGACGGCAGCATGGCTGGCGGCATCATCCTGCGGCGCTCGGCGCTCGGCGCTCGGCGCTCGGCGCTCGGCGCTCGGCGCTCGGCGCTCGGCGCTCGGCGCTCGGCGCTCGGCGCTCGGCGCTCGGCGCTCGGCGCTCGGCGCTCGGCATCTGGCCAGGCCGCGCCGCGCATGCCAGAATCCTGCGGTTGACTGGACACAGGACTGCCCGCGCGACAGGGCGGCCGAGAAAAGAAGAGGACACCATGCCCGAGTATCGTTCCCGCACCACCACCGCCGGCCGCAACATGGCCGGCGCCCGCGCCCTGTGGCGCGCCACCGGCATGAAGGACGAGGACTTCCACAAGCCCATCATCGCCGTGGCCAACTCCTTCACCCAGTTCGTGCCGGGCCACGTCCACCTGAAGGACATGGGGCAGCTGGTGGCCCGCGAGATCGAGAAGGCCGGCGGCGTGGCCAAGGAGTTCAACACCATCGCCGTGGACGACGGCATCGCCATGGGCCACGACGGCATGCTCTACTCGCTGCCCAGCCGCGACCTGATCGCCGACAGCGTCGAGTACATGGTCAACGCCCACTGCGCCGATGCCCTGGTCTGCATCTCCAACTGCGACAAGATCACCCCGGGGATGCTCAACGCCGCCATGCGCCTGAACATCCCGGTGATCTTCGTCTCCGGCGGCCCCATGGAGGCCGGCAAGACCAAGCTGCTCGACCACAACATCGACCTGATCGATGCCATGATCTACGCCGCCGACGACCAGTACAGCGACGAGCAGATCGAGGAGATCGAGCGCAGCGCCTGCCCCACCTGCGGCAGCTGCTCCGGCATGTTCACCGCCAACTCCATGAACTGCCTGATGGAGGCGCTTGGCCTGGCGCTGCCCGGCAACGGCACCGTGCTGGCCACCCACGCCGATCGCCGCCGGCTGTTCGAGGAGGCGGGGAGCCGCATCGTCGAGCTGGCCAAGCGCGTCTACGAGGGCGACGAGGCGCACCTGCTGCCCCGGGCCATCGGGTCGAAGGCGGCCTTCCGCAACGCCATGACCCTGGACATCGCCATGGGCGGCTCCACCAACACCATCCTGCACCTGCTGGCCGCCGCCCAGGAGGCCGAGGTGGACTTCACCATGGCCGACATCGACCGGCTCTCCCGGGAGGTGCCGCAGCTCTGCAAGCTGGCGCCCAACACCCAGCAGTACCATATCGAGGACTGCCACCGTGCCGGCGGCATCATGGCGATCCTCGGCGAGCTCGACCGCGCCGGGGTGCTGGATACCCGCGTGCCCACCGTCTATGGCGATACCCTCAAGGATGCCCTGGACGCGTGGGACATCATGCGCAACCCCAGCGCCGAGGTGGTGGAGTTCTACAAGGCCGGCCCCGGCGGCATTCCCACCCAGACCGCCTTCTCCCAGGCCGCGCGCTGGCCGAGCCTCGACGGCGACCGCGCCAACGGCTGCATCCGCGACCTCGAGCACGCCTTCTCCCGCGAGGGGGGCCTGGCCGTGCTGTTCGGCAACATCGCCAAGGACGGTTGCGTGGTGAAGACCGCCGGGGTCGACGAGTCGATCCTGGTCTTCGAGGGGCCGGCCCACGTGGTCGAGTCCCAGGACCAGGCGGTGGAGCACGTGCTGGGCGGGCTGGTGAAGCCCGGCGAGGTGGTGGTGGTGCGCTACGAGGGCCCCCGCGGCGGCCCGGGCATGCAGGAGATGCTCTACCCGACCTCCTATCTCAAGTCCAAGGGGCTCGGCAAGGTGTGCGCACTGATGACCGACGGGCGCTTCTCCGGCGGCAGCTCCGGCCTCTCCATCGGCCATGTCTCCCCGGAGGCCGCCGCCGGCGGCGCCATCGGCCTGATCGAGAGCGGCGACATCATCCAGATCGATATCCCCAATCGGTCGATCAACGTCAGGCTGACCGACGCCGAGCTGGCCACCCGCCGCGAGGCCGAGGAGGCCAAGGGCGCTGCCGCCTGGAAGCCCAGTATCCAGCGCGACCGCAAGGTCTCCGCGGCGCTCAAGGCCTACGCCATGCTCGCCACCTCCGCCGACAAGGGCGCGGTGCGCGACCTCTCGAAGCTCGACTGAGCGACCTTCCTGCCCCGGCCTCGTGCCGGGGCATCCACCTGCAGGAAAGCCCGAGCGATGAAGACCCAGACCCTCAACGTCGGCCTGATCGGCTACGGCATGGCGGGCCGGACCTTCCACGCCCCGCTGATCCAGGCGACGCCCGGACTGGAGCTGACCGCCGTGGTCAGCCGCGATGCCGACCGGGTCCACGCCGACCTGCCCGAGGTGGAGGTGCTGGCCAAGCCGCCGGCGCTGTTCGCCCGGCGCGACATCGATCTGGTGGTGATCGCCACCCCCAATGCGACCCACTTCCCGCTGGCCAAAGCCGCCCTGAACGCCCGCAAGCATCTGGTGATCGACAAGCCGTTCACCGTCTCGCTCTCCGAGGCGCGCCTGCTCAGGAACCAGGCGGAGGAGGTCGAGCGGTCGGTGAGCGTCTTCCACAACCGCCGCTGGGACAGCGACTTCCTGACCCTGCAGGCGCTGCTCGAGACCGGCACCCTGGGCCGCGTGGTGTCGCTGGAGTCGCGCTTCGACCGCTTCCGGCCAACGGTCACCGACCGCTGGCGGGACCATCACCAGCCCGGCGGCGGCATCTGGTTCGACCTGGGCCCGCACCTGCTCGACCAGGTGCGCGCCCTGTTCGGCATGCCGAAGGCGATCCTGCTGGAGCTGGCCACGGTGCGCGATGGCGCCGAGGTGGACGACGACTTCCTCTGCCTGCTGGAGTACGAGGGCCTGCGGGTGACCCTGCAGGCCAGCTCCCTGGTGGCCGACCCCACGCCGCGCTTCCGGGTGCATGGCACCCGCGGCAGCTACGTGAAGCTCGGCCTGGACCCCCAGGAGGCGCGGCTCAAGGCCGGGGAAGTGCCGTCACCGGGCTGGGGCGAGGACCCGGAGCCCGGCCGGCTGGTGCTGGCCGAGGCGGAGGGCGAGGGGCCCGAGGGCCGGACGCATCCCGGCCTGCCCGGCGACTGGCCGGCCTACTACGCCGGCGTCGCCCGGGCGCTGCTGCACGGCACCCCCCTGCCGGTGACCCTCGACGAGGCCATGGATGTGATGACCCTGCTCGAGACCGGGCTGGACAGCTATCGCCAGGGCCGCTGGCTGCGCTTTCGCGAAAGCCGCCCGATCCGCCGCCTGCACGGGCATTAGCGGCTACCAGAAGCGGGTCGGCACCTGCTCGCTGCGCAGCCGGTCGCGGGCGATATAGAGGGCCGCGATGGCCCGCGCCTCGTGGAAGTCGTCCCGGGCCAGCAGGGCCGTCAGCTCCTCGATGGCGTGGGTCTCGACGATCAGCGGCTCCGGCTCGTCGCCGGGCAGGCGCCGGGGGTAGAGGTCGCTGGCCAGCAGCACCTGCATGCGGTGGCGCATGTAGTTGGGCGCCAGCGACAGCTCCACCAGCGGCTCGATGCGGTTGGCGCCGAAGCCGCACTCCTCCATCAGTTCGCGGTTGGCGGCGGTGACGATGTCCTCGCCGGGGTCGACCAGCCCCTTGGGCAGGGTCAGCACGTAGTCCTCGAAGCCGGCCGCGTACTCGCGGATCAGCAGCACGTGCTCCGGGTCGGGCATGGCGACGATCATCACCGCCCCCTGGTCGCTCCCCGTCAGCCGCTCGAAGGTGCGCTCCTCGCCGTTGGAGAAGCGCAGGTCCAGGGATTCGACGTGGAACAGGCGGCTGCGGGCTACCGAGCGGCGCTCGAGCACCTCGGGTTTCTGCGGCCAGCGGGACTCGGTCATGGGCTCTCCGTTTCTGGGTAGGGAAGGCGCCTGATACAATACCACCCCTTGCCAGCCACCACCCCTTGCCACAACCCTCTGCCATCACCCCGGGAGTCGCGATGATCGACTGGCGCGCCATCGATACCGTCCTGCTCGACATGGACGGCACCCTGCTCGACCTGCACTTCGACAGCCACTTCTGGCTGGAGCACCTGCCGCGGCGCTACGTGGAGCTGCACCAGCTCGACGAGGCCACCCAGGAGGTGGTGCGCTCGAAGGTGCTGCACGAGCAGGGCACCCTCAACTGGTACAGCCTGGCCTACTGGAGCCGCGAGCTGGACGTGGACATCGTCGCCCTCAAGCGCGAGATCCAGCACCTGATCGGCCTGCGAGGCGACGCCCTGGACTTCCTCAAGTGGCTCCGGCAGGCCCACCCCCGGGTGGTACTGGCCACCAACGCCGACCGCGAGAGCCTGGCGCTCAAGCTGCCGCTGACCGGCCTCGAGGAGTACCTGGATGCCATCGTCTCCTCGGCGGACCTCGGCGTGCCCAAGGAGGCCCAGGAGTTCTGGTTCGCCCTCCAGGAGGTCGAGCCGTTCGACCCGGGCCGCACCCTGTTCATCGACGACAACCCCAGGGTGCTGGAGAGCGCCCGGGAGTTCGGCATCCGCCACCTGCTCGGCATCAAGCAGCCCGACAGCACCCGGCCCGAGAAGGAGCTCGAAGAGTTCATCGCCCTGGATCGCTTCGCCTCGATCCTGCCCGGCAACGTGCCGCCGGGGCAGGGGGGCGATGGCAGGCCGGAGGCGGGCGCCCATGGATAGCGTGCGGCTCGACAAGTGGCTGTGGGCGGCGCGCTTCTTCAAGACCCGCGCCCTGGCCAAGAAGGCCGTCGAGGGCGGCAAGGTCCACTACAACGGCGCCCGTGCCAAGACCAGCAAGACCGTGGAGGTGGGCGCCCGGGTGCGCGTGCCCCAGGGCTGGGACCTCATGGAGGTGGAGGTAGTGGCGCTCTCCGACCAGCGCCGCGGCGCCCCGGAGGCCCGCGCCCTCTATCGCGAGACCGAGGAGAGCGTCGCGCGGCGCGAGCGCGAGGCCGAGGCGCGCCGCCTCACCAGCCAGGCCATGCAGCACCCGCTCAAGCGCCCCGACAAGAAGCAGCGCCGGGAGATCCACCGCTTCCAGCGCCAGCAGGATGACTAGACAGAGAGCCCCATGACCGACCAGATCCAGCGTTTCCTCTTCGACGACACCAACGTGCGCGGCGAGATCGTCACCCTCGAGCAGGCCTATGCCGAGGTGCTCGATCGCCACGACTACCCGGCCGTGGTCAACCGCCTGCTCGGCGAGCTGCTCGCCGCCGTTGCGCTGCTCACCGACACCGTCAAGCTCGACGGCACCCTGAGCATCGAGGTGCGCGGCCAGGGCGCCCTCTCCCTGCTGATGGCCGAATCCAATCCCGGCGGCGAGCTGCGCGCCATCGCCCGGCTGGCCGAGGACGCGCCGATGCCCGGCGAGGCGACGGGCTTTCGCGAACTGCTCGGCGAGGGGCAGATCATGATCACCCTGGACCCGCGGGAGGGGCACCGTTACCAGGGCATCGTGGCGCTGGACCGGGACAGCCTGGCCGAGTGCCTGGCCGACTACTTCGCCCAGTCGGAGCAGCTGCCGACGCGGCTGTGGCTGGCCGCCGATGGCCAGCGCGCCGGCGGCCTGCTGCTGCAGCGGATCCCCGACGAGTCGCGCAACCAGGACAGCGATGCCTGGGAGCGTTCGGTGCTGCTGGCCGATACCGTGAAGGCCGAGGAGCTGCTGGGGCTGGCCCCCCTGGAGGTGCTGCGTCGCCTCTACCACGAGGAGACGGTGCGGGTCTTCGAGCCGAAGCCGCTGCGCTTCGGCTGCACCTGCTCCCGGGAGCGCATCGCCGGCTCGCTGCTGACCCTGGGCGAGGCCGAGCTGCGCGACGTGCTGGCCGAGCACGGCACCATCGACACCCAGTGCCACTTCTGCCACTCCCGCTACGTCTTCTCCGAGCAGGACATCGAGGCGCTGCTGGCCGGCGCCGACGAGCCGCCCCCCGTGCTCCACTGAGGCGCTGTGCCGTCGCGCGAGGCGCCTCGACAGCAATTGCTGCGGCGCACAAGGTGTCGTGGCGTGAACTCGCGCCATGTTGTAGAAAAACTACATGAATTTCGCCCAAAAACGGCGTTCCCCGCGGGGGCGGTTTTTGCCATAATGGCGCCGTTTTTTCGGCTCGATCGCCTCATCACAAGACGGGAAACCCGCACGCGGCGATCGATGGCAGGCACCCGTTGCGTCATCACCGGCGCCCGGCACACGAGAGAGAATCGGCCGCAAGGCCCAGGAATCGACATGACCACACCCCAAGCCGCTACCAACGCCCACGTCAACCTCACCAGCGCCGAGCTCATCGAGCGTTCGGTGGCCACCGGCGAGGGCCGCCTGGCCGCCAACGGCGCCCTGGTGGTGAACACCGGCGTGCGCACCGGTCGTTCGCCCAAGGACCGCTTCATCGTCGACGAGCCGTCCACCAGCGGCCAGATCGACTGGGGCAGCGTCAACCGTCCCTTCGAGGCCGACAAGTTCGATGCGCTCTGGGCCCGTGTCGAGGACTACCTGCTGGGCCGCGAGCACTATGTCTCCGAGCTGCACGTGGGCAGCGACCCCGAGTACTACCTGCCGGTGCGCGTGCAGACCGAGACCGCCTGGCAGAACCTGTTCGGCCGCACCATGTTCGTGCGCCCCGAGGCGTACAACCCCTCCGCCAAGCAGGAGTGGACCATCCTCAACGCCGCCGGCTTCGAGTGCGACCCGGCCCGCGACGGCACCAACTCCGACGGCACCGTGATCATCAACTTCGCCCAGAAGAAGGTGCTGATCGCCGGCATGCGCTACGCCGGCGAGATGAAGAAGGCCATGTTCTCGGTGCAGAACTTCCTGCTGCCGGCCTTCGACGTGCTGCCGATGCACTGCTCCGCCAACGTCGGCGAGGACGGCGAGACCTGCCTGTTCTTCGGCCTCTCCGGCACCGGCAAGACCACCCTCTCCGCCGACCAGGCGCGCTACCTGATCGGTGACGACGAGCACGCCTGGGGCCCGGGTACCGTCTTCAACATCGAGGGCGGCTGCTACGCCAAGTGCATCGACCTCTCCGAGAAGAACGAGCCGGTAATCTGGAACGCCATCAAGTTCGGCACCGTGCTGGAGAACGTGGTCCTCGACGACCGTCGCGAGCCGGACTACGCCGACGACAGCCTGACCCAGAATTCCCGCGCAGCCTACCCGCTGGAGCATGTCGAGAAGCGCGTGCCCGAGAACCGCGCCGGCGAGCCCAACGCCATCGTCTTCCTGACCTGCGACATGTCCGGCGTGCTGCCGCCGGTCTCCGTGCTCTCCAAGGAGGCCGCCGCCTACCACTTCCTCTCCGGCTACACCGCCAAGGTGGGGTCCACCGAGATGGGCTCCTCCGAGGGGCTCGCCGCCACCTTCTCCACCTGCTTCGGCGCCCCCTTCTTCCCGCGCCCGGCGCGCGAGTACGCCGACCTGCTGATCAAGCGCGTGGCCGAGAAGGATGCCCAGGTCTACCTGGTCAACACCGGCTGGACCGGCGGTGCCTACGGAGAGGGCGGCTCGCGCTTCTCCATCCCCACCACCCGCGCCATCATCAGCGCCATCCAGTCCGGCGTGCTGCGTGACGTCGAGACCCGGCAGATCGACGGCCTCAACCTGTCGGTGCCCACCGCGGTGCCCGGCGTCGACTCCCGCCTGCTCGACCCGCGCGGGACCTGGGAAGATCCGGCCGCCTACGACCGTCAGCTCAAGGACCTGGCCGCCAAGTTCGTCGACAACTTCAAGAAGTTCGACGGCGTCAGCGAGGCCATCGTCAAGGCGGGCCCCAGCCTGACCTGAAGGCACCGCATGGCGAACCCCCGGTGCGACCGGGGGTCTGAACGGGGGAGCGGCATCGCCGCTCCCCCGTTCTGCTGTCTGTCACCTGATGGAGAAGAAGAATGAAACGACGGCACTTCCTGGGCCTGGCGGGCGCCACCGGCGCGGTGGCCCTGCTGCCCGGCGCCGCCTTCGGCTTTCCTCGCCTGTCGCTCGAGGCCGCACCGGGGCTCGAGCGCCTGGAGCTCTCCCGCGACGCGTGGCGGGAGCGGCTTACCCCCGAGCAGTACTGGATCCTGCGTGACCACGGTACCGAGGAGCCCTGGTCGAGTCCCCTGGACAAGGAGTGGCGCGAGGGCGAGTACCGCTGTGCCGGCTGCGACCTGCGCCTCTTCGAGAGCGCCATGAAGTATGACTCCGGCACCGGCTGGCCGAGCTTCTTCGACCACGTGGAGGGCCACCTGCTGAGCCAGCTCGACTTCAGCCTGATCTGGCCGCGGGTCGAGTACCACTGCGCCCGCTGCGGCGGCCACCAGGGCCATGTGTTCAGCGACGGCCCCGAGCCCACCGGCCTGCGCTGGTGCAACAACGGCCTGGCGCTCACCTTCGTGCCCGCCTGAGCCGTGGCGGACCGGGCCCCGGCCCCGACGTCAAGCCTGCCGCGGGAAGGGCGCCTGTGATACCTTGTCGCGATTGATTCTCGAGCATCAGCGAAGGTTTACATGGACGCCACCCAACGCATCATCACGCGCCTCGCCGAGGAGCTCTCCGTTCGCCCCCAGCAGGTCTCGGCCACGGTGGAGCTGCTCGACGGCGGGGCCACCGTGCCCTTCATCGCCCGCTACCGCAAGGAAGTGACCGGCGGGCTCGATGACACCCAGCTGCGCAACCTCCACGAACGCCTCGGCTACCTGCGCGAGCTGGAGGAGCGCCGCGTCGCGGTGCTGGCCGCCATCGACGAGCAGGGCAAGCTGACCGACGAGCTCGCCGGGCAGATCCAGGCCGCCGACACCAAGCAGCGCCTGGAAGACCTCTACCTGCCCTACAAGAAGAAGCGCCGCACCAAGGCGCAGATCGCCCGCGAGGCGGGCCTCGAGCCCCTGGCCGAGGCCCTGCTGGCCGACCCCACCCGGGACCCGGAAACCGAGGCGGCGAAGTACCTTCGCGCCGCCGAGGGGGACATCCGCGCCGTGGAGGACGCCAAGGCGGCCCTGGATGGCGCCCGCCAGATCCTGATGGAGCGCTTCGCCGAGGACCCCGAGCTGGTGGGCAGCCTGCGCGAGCGGCTGTGGCAGGAGGGCGAGCTCTCCGCCCGGGTGATTCCGGGCAAGGAGGCCGAGGGCGCCAAGTTCTCCGACTACTTCGAGCACGACGAGAAGCTGGCCAGGACCCCCTCCCACCGGGCGCTGGCCATGTTCCGCGGCCGCAACGAGGGCGTGCTGACCCTGGCCATCCGGCTGCCCGGCGAGGAGGAGGCCCCGATCCATCCCGCCCAGGTGGCCATCGCCCGTCACTTCAACATCCGCGACCAGGGCCGCGCCGCCGACAGGTGGCTGCGCGACGTGGTGCGCTGGACCTGGCGGGTCAAGCTCTACACCCACCTGGAGACCGAGCTGCTGGGCCGGCTGCGTGAACGCGCCGAGCAGGCGGCCATCGAGGTCTTCGCCGCCAATCTCAAGGACCTGCTGCTGGCCGCGCCGGCGGGGCAGAAGGCAACCCTGGCCATCGACCCGGGCCTGCGCACCGGCTGCAAGGTGGCGGTGGTGGACGCCACCGGCCAGTTCCTGGCCCACGCCACCATCTACCCCCATGCCCCCCGCAACGCCTGGGACGCGTCGCTCGCCGAGTTGGCAAGGCTGGTCGAGAAGCACGACGTGGCGCTGATCGCCGTGGGCAACGGCACCGCCAGCCGCGAGACCGACCGCCTCGCCGGTGACCTGGTCAAGGCCTTTTCTACAAGGACCGGGGCCGGAAAGCGCACGCTCGCCAAGGTGATGGTCAGCGAGGCGGGCGCCTCGGTCTACTCCGCCTCGGAGTACGCCTCCCGGGAGCTGCCGGACCTCGACGTCACCATCCGCGGGGCGGTCTCCATCGCCCGGCGCCTGCAGGATCCGCTCGCCGAGCTGGTCAAGATCGAGCCCAAGTCCATCGGCGTGGGCCAGTACCAGCACGACGTCTCGCAGGTGCAGCTGTCGCGCAGCCTGGAGGCGGTGATCGAGGACTGCGTGAACGCCGTGGGGGTCGACCTCAACACCGCATCGAGCGCGCTGCTCTCCCGGGTGGCCGGCCTCTCGCCGGCGCTCGCCGAGGCCATCGTCGCCCGGCGCAACGCCGAGGGTGTCTTCACCAGCCGCAAGGCGCTGCTCGAGGTCAGTCGCCTCGGGCCCAGGACCTTCGAGCAGTGTGCGGGCTTCCTGCGCATCATGAACGGCGACAATCCCCTGGACGCCAGCGCCGTGCACCCCGAGGCCTACCCGCTGGTGGAACGCATCGCCGAGAGGAGCGGGCGGGGGCTGGCCAGCCTGATCGGCGACAGCACCACGCTGACGTCGCTCAGGCCCGCCGACTTCGCCGACGAGCGCTTCGGCGTGCCCACGGTGACCGACATCCTCGCCGAGCTGGACAAGCCGGGGCGCGATCCGCGCCCTGAGTTCAAGGCCGCCGAATTCCGCGAGGGCGTCGAGACCCTCAAGGACCTGGAGCCCGGCATGATCCTCGAGGGCAGCGTCACCAACGTCACCCACTTCGGCGCCTTCGTCGACATCGGCGTCCATCAGGATGGCCTGGTGCATATCTCGGCGCTCTCCGACAAGTTCGTCGAGGATCCGCGCAGCGTGGTCAAGGCCGGCGACATCGTCAGGGTCAAGGTGATGAGCGTCGACCTGCCGCGGGCGCGGATCGGTCTCTCCATGCGTCTGGATGACCAGCCGGACGAGGAGGGCGACAAGCCCCGCCGCCGACGTGAAGGGAATGGCGGCGAGCGCCAGGCCCGGGGCGGCAAGCCGCCGCGCAAGGGTGACGGTCGCGGCAACGGCAATGGCAACGGCAATGGCAGCGGCGGGAGCCAGTCGGGCCAGATGGGCGCCCTGGGGGCCGCCCTGCTCGAGGCGAAGCGGAAACGCTGACGGCGCCGGCCGACCTTTGAATCACCGCCGCCAGGCACCATAATCTGCTCTTTACGGGCGCCTCGGGCGCCCGTCTCACAAGGATGAAGTGCGTCGCTCGTGACCGCTTCCCAGACAAGGGGTGTTCATCTTGTCCGATTCACTCGCCAGCCTTATCGCCCGCCTGGAGGGCCCCGCGCGTGCGGGACGCTTCAGCCGGTTGCGCCGCGGTCTCGAGAAGGAGGGACTGCGCGTCGACCGTGCCGGCCGCATCGCCGCCACGCCGCACCCGGCCGCCCTGGGTTCCAAGCTGACCCATCCGCATATCACCACCGACTATTCCGAGGCGCTGCTGGAGTACATCACGCCGGTCTACTGCCGCCCCGAAGATGCCATGGCCTTCCTCGGTGACCTGCACCGCTTCACCTACCGTGTCCTGGACGACGAGCTGATCTGGCCGGCCAGCATGCCCTCGCGCCTCGACGGCAACGACAGCGTGCCCATCGCCGACTACGGCCCCTCCAACGTGGGGACCATGAAGCGGGTCTACCGGAAGGGGCTGGACGTGCGCTACGGGCGCATCATGCAGGCCATCGCCGGGGTGCACTACAACGTCTCGCTGCCCGACGACCTCTGGTCGGTGCTGCGCGAGCTCGAGGGCGCCGAGGCGACGCCGATGAACGACTACCGCTCGTCGCGCTACTTCGGCCTGATCCGCAATTTCCGTCGCCACAGCTGGCTGTTGCTCTACCTTTTCGGCGCCTCGCCGGCGCTGGATCGCAGCTTCCTGCCCGGCGGCGAGTTGCCCGAGAAGCTCGAGCGCCACGGCGAGGAGACCCTGGTCTCCGAGCATGCGACCAGCCTGCGCATGTCCGACCTCGGCTACCAGAACAAGGTGCAGGCGCAGCTGAAGATCTGCTTCAACTCGCTCTCCAACTACGTGAATACGCTGCGGCATGCCATCTCCACCCCCTGGCCCGCCTACCAGGCCATGGGCGTTCATGAGGACGGCGAGTGGCGCCAGCTCAACGCCAACATCCTGCAGATCGAGAACGAGTACTACAGCGACATCCGCCCCAAGCGGGTGGCCCGCCACGACGAGACCCCCAGCCAGGCGCTGGAGGCCCGCGGCGTCGAATACATCGAGGTGCGCTGCCTGGACCTCAACCCGCTGCTGACCCTCGGCGTGGACGAGACCCAGATTCGCTTCGTGGATGCCTTCGTGATGTGGTGCCTGCTCGCCGAGAGCCCCTGGATCCCCGACGAGGAGTGCGACCGGCTCGACGACAACCGCCGGCGGGTGGTGGAGCGCGGGCGCGACCCGGCGCTGCGCCTCTGCCAGGGCGATACGCCGCGCAGCGTGGCCGACTGGGGCGGCGAGATCCTCGACGAGATGACCCGTGTGGCCGAGCTGCTCGACCTGCTCGAGGAGGGCACGCCCCATCGCGACGCCGTGGCCGCCATGGCGCCGCGCCTGGCGGATCCCTCGCTCACCCCCTCCGGCCAGCTGCTGGCGCGGCTTCGCGAGACCGGCGAGGAGTTCTCCGACGCCATGCTGGCCATCGCCCGGGAGCAGGCCGACCGGCTGCGCGCCGAGCCCATGGACCCCGCCCGCGAGGCGCTGTTCGAGCAGCTCGTCGAGACCTCCCACCAGCAGCAGGGGGACATCGAGGACGGCGATCTCGAGGCCTTCGACGACTTCCTGGCGAGCTACTTCGCCCGCGCCCGTGAGACCCGGCTGGGCCAGGAGGCCACCTCGTGACCGCCACCCTCTCGCGGCTCTCGGTGCGCCACTGGAGCCTCGCCGGCCTGGCCTTCTGTGCGCTGATGATGGCCGTGGCCCTGGGCCTCGAGCACCTCGGCGGCCTCGAGCCCTGCCCGCTGTGCATCTTCCAGCGGGTGGCGGTGCTCGCCGCCGCCGCGGTGTTCGCCGTGGCGGCGATCCACAATCCCGCCGGGCGGGTCGGCGCCGCGCTCTACGGGGGGCTGGGCCTGGCCGCCGTGGCCGGCGGCATCGGCGTGGCCTGGCGGCACCTCTGGCTGCAGTCGCTGCCGGCGGACGAGGTGCCCAGCTGCGGCCCGGGCCTCGACTACATGATGGAGCTGCTGCCGTGGCGCGATGTCGTCGCCATGGTGCTCTCCGGCTCCGGGGAGTGCGCCGAGATCGACTTCCTGCTGCTCGGCATCTCGCTGCCCGGCTGGACCCTGATCGGCTTCGTGGTGCTGGCGCTGGCCCCGCTGGGCCTTCTGCTCACGGCCTTCCGCGAGCGTCCCTGAGCCGGCGGCCGGGCAGGGATTGACACTCGCCACGGCAGGGGGGAATCTGGGGCCTGACGGTTCGGTGCTGCCTGCCACCGGCCCCCATGGAGCAACGGAGGTTCCCCATGCTGGAAGACTGCAAGAGCGCCCTGGAACGCTGGGGTGGCGTGCACCAGCTGATCGACCGCTGGCTGGACGGGCGACGCGAGCTGCTGGTCAACTTCGTCGAGCTCAAGGAAGCCTGTGACGCCGAACTCGAGGCGGTCAGCAAGGAGCGCATCGACGCCTTCAGCGAGCTGCTGATGGACTACATCAGCGCCGGCCACTTCGAGGTCTACCCGCAGCTGCGCGAGGAGGCCCATGCCTTCGGCGACGACCAGGCGCTGGTCATCGCCGACCGGCTGCTCGAGCGCCTGGAGATGTCCACCGAGCTGGTGCTGGCCTTCGACGGCGAGTACGAGAGCCCCGGGCGGGTACGCCAGAATATCGCCCGCCTGCCGGCCTGGCTCGAGCGGCTGGCCCGCGGCCTCACCGAGCGCTTTAGCCTCGAGGACCAGCTGATCTCCCGGCTCCACGCCGCCCACGCCCCCGACGCCGCCCGCGAGGAGGCCGAGGTCCAGTCACGGGTGTGACGCCGACCCGCCCTTCGGGCAGCGCCGAGCTACAAGCGCCCAGCCGCTCGGTAACGGGCGGCAGATTTTGGAGACCCCTAAGGGGCACATCGGTCGTGCCATCATCCTGCGGCGCTAGGCGCTAGGCGCTAGGCGCTAGGCGCTAGGCGCTAGGCGCCGCTCCAGCCGGGCGCCCATCACCAGCATACAGGGCGTCAGCAGCAGGGTCAGGCCGGTGGCGAAGGTCAGGCCCCCGGCGATGGCGCTGGAGAGCTGCGTCCACCACTGGGCCGAGGGGGCACCGAGGCCCAGGCTCGGGGCGAACAGGTTGACGTTGATCCCCAGCACCATGGGCGCAAGGCCCAGCACGGTGGTGATCGCCGTCAGCAGCACCGGGCGCAGGCGCAGCCCGCCGGCCTCCAGGGCGGCCTCCCGGGCATCGCGTCCCTCGCCGCGCAGCTGGTTGTAGGTGTCGATCAGCACGATGTTGTTGTTCACCACGATCCCCGCCAGGGCGATGATGCCCATCCCCACCATGACGATGCCGAACGGCTGGGCGTTGACCAGCAGCCCCAGCAGCACCCCGGCGGTGGAGAAGACGATGGCCGAGAGCACCAGTCCCGCCTGGTAGAAGCTGTTGAACTGGGTGACCAGGATCAGCGTCATCAGACCGATGGCCACCAGGAAGGCGCCGGCCAGGAAGCGCATCGCCTCCTGCTGGTCCTCCTGCTCGCCGGCCACGTTCACCAGCACCCCCTCCGGCGGCGTGCCCGCCGCCTCCAGAAGCGCCCGCAGCCGCTCGTCGGCGCTGCGGCCCGGGGCCACGTCGGCTTCCAGGGTGATGGCGCGGCGCCCGTCGATACGGTGCAGGGTGCCCACCTTGGGCGCCGGCTCCAGGCGCACGAAGTGCGAGACCGGCACCTGGCCGCGGGCGGTGTTGAGGGTCAGGCGGCCCAGCTGGTCCAGGGAGCGATACCCCTCGGGCAGGCGCACGCGGATATCCACCTCGTCGTTGACCCCGGCCGGGCGGTAGCTGGCCACCTGCAGGCCGGTGGTGATCAGCTGCACGGCGCTGCCCACGCTCGCCACGTCGGTGCCGAAGCGCGCGGCGGCCTCGCGGTCCACCACGACCCGCCACTCCACCCCCGGCAGGCTGCGGTTGTCCTCGATGTCGCGGAAGCCGCCCAGCTCGCCCATCAGCGCGCGCAGGGCGTCCACGGCCCGGTCGGTGGCCGTGGCATCGTGGCCGCTCACCTCCAGCACGATCGGCTTGCCAGCCCCGGGCCCCATCTCCTGCTCGCGGAACTCCAGGCGGATGCCCGGCAGGTCGGCGGTGCGCTCGGCCATCTCGGCGAGGATCCGCTCGGCCGGGCGGCGCCGCTGCCAGTCGATCAGCTGGAACTGCAGCGCGCCGATCACGTCGCTGCCGAGCTGCTCGTTGGGCACGGCGAAGGAGCGGGCGTAGAGCGCCTCCACCTCGCTCATGTCGGACAGGCGCGCCTCCACCCGGCGCACCACGGCGTCCTTCTCCGCGGCGGAGAAGTCGCCCCGGGCGCGCACCAGCACCTGGGCGCTGTCCGGTTCCACCGCGGGGAAGAAGTCCACGCCGTGGTGGAAGCGGGCATAGCCGGTGTAGATCAGCGCCATCAGCAGCAGGGCGGCCAGCAGCGTCAGGCCTGGCCAGGCGAGCAGGCGGGCGAGCAGGGCGCGGTAGAGGCGCCCGCCGGCGGTGACCAGCTCATCGTCGTGCTTGGCGCGGGACGCGCGGGCGCCGAAGACGCCCCCCAGGGTGGGCAGGAAGACCAGTGCCATGGCCAGCGAGGCCAGCAGGCAGAGGATCACCGTGGCCGGCAGGTACTTCATGAACTCGCCGACCACGCCGGGCCAGAACAGCAGCGGCATGAACACCGCCAGGGTGGTGGCGGTGGAGGCGATCACCGGCCAGCTCATGCGCGCCGCGGCGTTGACCCAGGCCTCGCGGGGTGCCTGGCCCTGGCGGAGGTGGCGGTCGGCCAGCTCGCTGACCACGATGGCGCCGTCGACCAGCATGCCGGCCACCAGGATCAGCGCGAACAGCACCACGATGTTGAGGGTGTAGCCGATCGTCCAGATCAGCAGGATGCCGGAGAGGAAGGCGCCGGGAATGGTCAGCCCCACCATCAGCGCGCTGCGCGGGCCCATGGCGGCCAGGATCACGATCAGCACCAGCGCCACGGCGGTGAGCACGTTGTTGAGCAGCTCGTCGAGCATCTCCTCGACCATCTCGGACTGGTCCATGATGGTGGTGATCTCGAGCCCCTCGGGCATCAGCGCCGCGGCCTCCTCGAGCAGGCCCTGCACCTGGTCGATGGTGGCGATGATGTTGGCCCCGGCGCGCTTGGAGATCTCCAGCACCAGCGCCGGCTGACCGTCGATGCGGGCGAAGCCGTCCGGGTCCTTGTAGGTGGGGCGGATCCAGGCCACGTCGCCGAAGGTCACCACCCGGTCGCCGTCCACCTTCACCGGCATGGCCATCACGTCCTCGAGGCGCTCGATCACCCCGGGGACCTTGAGGGCCATGCGGCCGGCCCCGGTGTCCAGGCTGCCGGCGGCCACCAGGCGGTTGTTGCGGCTGACCAGGGTGAACAGGCTGTCGAAGTCGACGCCGTAGCTGTCCAGCACCAGCGGGTCGACGACGATCTCGAGAAGGTCCTCTCGGTCGCCGCCGATGTCCACCTCCAGCACCTCGGCGATGCCCTCGATCTCCTCCTTGAGGCGCCGCACCACGGCCAGGCGCCGGGTCTCGTCCAGCTGGCCCGACACGCCGATGGAGAGCACCGGGAAGAGCCCGACGTTGACTTCCATCACCCTCGGCTCGTCGGCCTCCTGGGGCAGCTCGGCGCGGGCGATGTCGACGCTCTCGCGCACATCGGTGAGCGCCTGGTCGGGGTCGAAGCCGGCGTCGAACTCCAGGGTCACCGCGGCATGGCCTTCGCTGGCCTGGGAGGTCATCTTGCGCACCCCCTCGATGCTGCGCAGCTCCTGCTCCATGGGCCGCACCAGCAGCCGCTCGCCATCCTCGGGGCTTACCCCCTCCAGCGACAGCGAGACATAGATGATCGGGATGGTGACGTCGGGGTTGGCCTCCTTGGGCACCGCCTGCCAGGCGGCCAGGCCCGCCAGCAGCAGCGCGACCAGCAGCAGCAGGGTGGTGCGCGAGCGGTCCAGCGCCGCCTCGATCAGGGCGCGCATCTCAGCGCGGCTCCGCGGCGTCGGCGGCCGGCACGGGCGGGCCACCGGGCAGCAGGCTCTCGGCCTGTCCCTCGTCGGCGGCGACCGGCACCGCGGTGACGCGTTCGCCGGGGGCGACGAAGCCGCCGCCCAGGGTGATCAGCCGGACCCGCTCGGGGAGGCCAGCCACCCGCGCCTCGCGGGCGTCGGCGTCCACCAGCTGGACCGGGCTCTGTGCCACCCGGTCATCCTCGACCAGGTGCTTGACCGCCAGCCGGCCCTCGGCATCCAGCTCGAGCAGGGCCGGCGAGAGGCGGTGGACCCGGCGCTCGGGCAGCGCGATGCGCAGGGTGGCACTGGCGCCGGCCAGGCGGCGACGCTGGGGGTTGTCCAGGGTGGCCTCCACCGCGAAGCTGCGGGTGGCGTCCTCGGCCCGGCTGGCCACGTGGCTCACCTCGCCGGGCAGCCGCGTGCCGTCCAGCAGCTCCAGCTCGACGGGCAGGCCCGGGCCCAGCGCGAGGGCGTCCCGCTGGGGCGCCGAGGCGGTGGCGACCAGCCGCGAGTCGTCGACCAGCCGTCCCCAGGCCTCGCCGACCTGCACCAGCTCGCCGAGCTCCGCGTCGAGGCGGTCGAGCACGCCGGCGAAGGGGGCGGTGGGGCGCGTGTCGTCCCGCTGGCGGCGCAGGCTGGCCACCTCGGCCACGGCGCGGGCGACGCCGCCCTGCAGGCGCAGGTGGTCGGTGTTGGAGATCAGCTCGCGGCGGCGCAGGTCGTCGGCACCGGCCAGCTCCGCCTGTGCCAGGGTGAGCTCCGCCTCGGCCTGGGCCAGTCGCTCGGGGAGGGCATCCGGCTCGAGCTCGAGGAGCACGTCCCCCGCTTCGACCCGCCCGCCGAGGGCCACGGGCAGCGTCGCCACCCGGCCGGCCTGGCGGGCCCGCAGCTCGAGTTCCCGGAAGGCCTCCAGCTGCCCCTGCAGCACCAGGGTGGGCGTGTGGGCCTCGGCGGTCAGCGTCGCCACCTCGACCCGGGGCGGCACGGTCTGCTCGGCCTCGCCGGCCGTCGGGGGAGCGTCGCGGAAGCGGTCCAGGTCGCCCATGGCGAGCCACAGCAGCAGCAGCAGGGTCAGGCCGATGGCCAGCAGGGGCGGCAGGGGAGGGAGGCGGCGACGCGTCATGCGATGTGGTCCATCAGCAGGCATGAGAGCCCAGCATATCACCTCCTGCCCTCGTCCTACGTCGCATTGAGTTTTGTGCACTGCAGGCATACCATTCTCGCGGTTCGAATCCCGGCCAGGGCAGATGACCCGTCCGCCCGGCCCATCCTCACGGCGACAACCCGCGCGTTGACAACCCAAGGAGCCACCATGAAAGAGCCCGTTCGTATTGCCATCACCGGCGCTGCCGGCCAGATCAGCTACTCCCTCGCCTTCCGCATCGCCTCCGGCGACATGCTGGGCAAGGACCAGCCGGTCATCCTGCAGCTGCTCGAGATCACTCCGGCCATGGAGGCCCTGAACGGCGTGGTGATGGAGCTCAACGATTGCGCCTTCCCGCTGGTGCAGGAGATCGTCGCCACCGACGATGCCAACGTCGCCTTCAAGGATGCCGACTTCGCCCTGCTGGTCGGCGCCCGTCCGCGCGGCCCGGGCATGGAGCGCAAGGACCTGCTGGAAGCCAACGCGGCGATCTTCTCCGTCCAGGGCAAGGCCCTGAACGACAACGCCAGCCGCGACGTCAAGGTGCTGGTGGTGGGCAACCCGGCCAACACCAACGCCCTGATCGCCTCCTGCAACGCGCCGGACCTGGATCCCAAGCAGTTCACCGCCATGACCCGCCTGGACCACAACCGCGCCCTGACCCAGCTGGCCCAGAAGACCGGCAAGCACGTCACCGACGTCGAGGGCATGATCATCTGGGGCAACCACAGCGCCACCCAGTATCCCGACATCGCCCACTGCCAGGTGGCCGGCAAGCCGGCGGCCGAGCTGGTCGAGCGTGACTGGTACGAGAACACCTTCATTCCCGACGTGCAGCAGCGCGGCGCGGCGATCATCAAGGCCCGCGGTGCCTCCTCCGCGGCCTCCGCGGCCTCTTCCGCCATCGACCACATGCGTGACTGGGCGCTGGGCACCGACGGCAAGATCGTCAGCATGGCGATCCCGGCCGACGGCAGCTACGGCGTGGAGCCGGGCATCATCTACTCCTACCCGGTGACCTGCCAGGGCGGCAAGTACGAGATCGTCCAGGGCCTTTCCCTCGACGACTTCAGCCAGCAGAAGATGAAGGCCACCGAAGACGAGCTGCGTGAAGAGCGCGCCGCCGTCGAGCACCTGCTGGGCTGATCGCCCTTCGGGCAGCGCCCGGCGCCGAGCGCCCAGCTGCTCGGTAACGGGCGGCAGGTGCCGAGGTAGAAAACGAGAAACCCCGTCGGGCGCGATACCCGGCGGGGTTTCTTCGTTGGCGTCTGCGTTGGTCGTGACATCATCCTGCGGCGCTCGGCGCTCGGCGCTCGGCGCTCGGCGCTCGGCGCTCGGCGCTCGGCGCTCGGCGCTCGGCGCTCGGCGCTAATCGCGCAGGCTGATGATCCGCCAGCCGCGTGCCTCGGCCACCTCGCGCAGCGAGGGGTCCGGGTCCACCGCCACCGGGTGCTCGACGATCTCCAACAGGGGGATGTCGTTGTGGGAGTCGCTGTAGAACCAGGAGTCGTCCAGGGTCAGATCCTTGTCGGCCAGCCATGCCTCCAGGCGCTTGACCTTGCCCTCGCGGTAGCTGGGGGTGCCGGTCACCCTGCCGGTATAGCGGCCGTCGACGACCTCGGGCTCCACGGCGATCAGGTGATCGACGCCCAGGCGCTCGGCGATGGGCCCGGTGATGAAGCGGTTGGTGGCGGTGACGATCATCAGGGTGTCGCCACGGGTGCGATGGCGGGCCACCAGCTCCTCGCCCTTGGCCAGGATGTGCGGCTCGATCTTGCTGGCCATGAACTGCTGGTGCCAGGCGGCCAACTGCTCGGGGCTGTTCTCCGCCAGCGGCCTCAGGGCCACCTCCAGGAAGGCGTGGATGTCCAGGGTGCCCGCCTCGTAGTCGGCCAGGAAGCGATCGTTGGCCTCGCGGTAGGCCACCGGGTCGACGGCGCCCTGCTCGAGCAGGAACTCGCCCCAGGCGTGATCGCTGTCGATCGACAGCAGCGTGTTGTCCAGGTCGAAGATGGCCAGGCTCACGGCAACTCCCCATTGATTGTCTGATGGCGCGGTCAGGGTCGAAAGTCGGCGATTATGGCAGAACGGGCCGCCGGCTTCGAGCGATTGCCGTCGTCGCCCGGCGACGGGCCCGCCGCGGGCCGCGGCCTGGCCCAGATGTCGTATTGATGCGCTTCACGGCCTTGTGGAAGAATGGACCCAATTC
This sequence comes from Halomonas sp. 3H, assembly GCF_024206005.1. NCBI lineage: Bacteria > Pseudomonadati > Pseudomonadota > Gammaproteobacteria > Oceanospirillales > Halomonadaceae > Halomonas > Halomonas sp. 3H. Next base: position 2,888,363 of record NZ_CP100360.1, on the reverse strand, counting down.
TGGATTCATAAGGTGAAGTCCGTGATCGACGCTGACGGCTTTCGCCCCAACGTTGGCATCATCATCGCCAACGACCAGGGGCAGCTGCTCTGGGCGCGTCGGGTTGGGCAGAATGCGTGGCAGTTTCCCCAGGGAGGCATCAAGGCGAACGAGACACCGAAACAGGCACTTTTTCGCGAACTCTACGAGGAGATCGGCCTCACCGCCGATGATGTCGAGGTCCTTGCCTGCACCCGGGGGTGGCTGCGCTACCGCCTGCCGCGACGCATGATTCGTACCCATTCGAGGCCGGTGTGTGTCGGCCAGAAACAGAAGTGGTTCCTGCTGCGTATCCGCTGCCAGGAGAGTCGCATCTGCATGGATGGCACGCCGACGCCGGAGTTCGACGGCTGGCGCTGGGTCAGCTACTGGTATCCGCTGGCCCAGGTGGTGCCCTTCAAACGCGAGGTCTACCGTCGGGCCCTGCGGGAGCTCTCGCCGCGGGCCCAGCGCCTGGCGCTGGGCTTCGGCTGAGGCCACGGGCGCCACCCCGGCGGTCGACAGGGGCCGGGCCGGAACACCGGCACCGGAGGCGGGTCCGACAGGAAGCGGCTCCGCTGGAGACAACCGATAACAACGAACGGACGACAGTACGCCCATGCTCGAGGTCTTGCGACGCATCACACAGGAAGTCAACGGGGCCCGCAACCTGGACGCGGCCCTGTCCACCATGGTGCGCCGCATCCGCAAGGCGATGCACACCGACGTCTGTTCCTTCTACCTCTTCGACGCCGAGCTGGACCAGCTGGTGCTGATGGAGACCATCGGCCTGCGCACCCAGGCGGTGGGCCAGGTCTCGCTGCCCATCGGCGAGGGCCTGGTCGGCCTGGTGGCGAGCCGCGAGGAGCCCCTCAACCTCGAGGACGCCCAGGCGCATCCGCAGTTCCGCTACTTCGAGGCCACCGGCGAGGAGCGCTATTCGAGCTTCCTCGGCGTGCCGATCATCCACCAGCGCCGTATGCTCGGCGTGCTGGTGGTGCAGCAGTCGGAGAAGCGCCGCTATGGGGAGGAGGACGAGGCCTTCCTGGTCACCATGGCCGCCCAGCTGGCCGGCGTGCTGGCCCACGCCCTGGCCACCGGCAACCTCACCCGGCCGAGCCTCGAGGGCCAGGTGCAGTTCAAGGGCGTGGCCGCCTCGCCGGGCATGGCCATCGGCGAGGCGGTGGTGATCGCCATGCCGGCCGACCTCGACAGCGTGCCGGACCTGGTTCCCACCGACGTGGAGTACGAGATCACCCGCCTCAAGGAGGCGATCGGTCGCGTGCGCGAGGAGATCCGTGCCGCCGGCGAGCGCCTGGCCAGCCGCATCTCGGCCCAGGAGCTGGCGCTGTTCGAGGTCTACCAGCAGATGCTCGGCGAGGCGGCGCTCTCCCAGGAGGTGGTCAAGCGCATTCGCGAGGGCCAGTGGGCGCCCGGCGCGCTGGCCGACGTGGTGCGGCGCCACGTGCAGTACCTGGAGCGGGTCGACGACGACTACCTGAGTGAGCGGGCGGCCGACGTGCGCGACCTGGGCCGGCGCGTGCTCGCCCACCTGCAGGAGGAGACACCCCAGACCCCGGAGGTCTATCCCGACAGCACCATCCTGGTGGGCGACGAGATCAGCGTGGCGATGCTCGGCGAGGTGCCCCGGGACAAGCTCGCCGGCCTGGTGTCGGTGCGCGGCTCCAGCACCTCCCACGTGGCGATCATCGCCCGCGCCATGGGGATCCCCACGGTCTCGGGGATGGTCGACCTGCCGCTGCCGCGGCTCTCCGGCTCTCGGGTGATCCTGGATGGTCACCGCGGGCGGCTCTTCGTGCGCCCCAACCAGGAGCTGGAGAGCCACTACCAGGGGCTGATCGCCGAGGAGCGTGCCCTGGTCGAGATGCTGGAGCACGAGCAGGACCTGCCGAGCCGGACCCCGGACGGCCACGACATGCCGCTGATGGTCAACACCGGCCTGGCGGTGGATGCCGTGGCCTCGCTGAAGAGCCGGATCAGCGGCGTGGGGCTCTACCGCACCGAGGTCCCCTTCATGATCACCGAGCGCTTTCCCGGCGAGCAGGAGCAGACTCGGCTCTACCGGGACCAGCTCGAGAGCTTCTCGCCGCTGCCGGTGGTGATGCGTACCCTGGACATCGGTGGCGACAAGGACCTGCCCTACTTCCCCATCGAGGAGGCCAACCCCTTCCTCGGCTGGCGCGGCATCCGCGTCACCCTCGACCACCCCGAGGTGCTGATGGTGCAGCTGCGCGCCATGCTGCGCGCCTCCCAGGGGCTCGACAACCTCCAGGTGCTGCTGCCCATGGTGACCAACGTCGACGAGGTCGACGACGCCCTGCGCCTGCTCGACCGCGCCATCCTCGAGCTGGGCGAGGAGGGGGTCAAGGTGGGGAGGCCCAGGGTCGGGGTGATGCTGGAGGTGCCGGCGACCCTCTACCAGCTCGATGCCCTGGCCCGGCGCGCCGACTTCTTCTCGGTGGGCAGCAACGACCTGACCCAGTACCTGCTGGCGGTGGATCGCAACAACCCGCGGGTGGCCGACCTCTACGATGCCTGCCACCCGGCGGTGCTCTCCGCCATGGCGAAGCTGGCCGTGGATGCCGAGCGCCTCGAGATGCCGATCTCGGTATGCGGCGAGCTGGCCGGGGACCCGGCCGGCGCCCTGCTGCTGATGGGCATGGGCTTCGGCGCCCTCTCCATGAACGCGCCCAGCCTGCCGCGGGTGCGTGCCGCCATTCGCCGGGTGCCCCTGCAGGGCGCCCGCGAGCTGGTCCAGGAGACCCTCCGTCTCGACTCCCCCGCCGACGTGCGCCGCCACCTGGCGCAGCGCCTCGACGGCTGGGACCTCGCTCACCTGCTGCCGCCGCGGGATTGAGGGGCAGCAGGACGATACCCGCATCGCCACGTAGGAGCCCTGCTTGCAGCGCGATGGGGTCGGATAGCCGCATCGCCATGTAGGAGCGCTGCTTGCAGCGCGATGGGGTCGGATAGCCGCATCGCCTTGCAAGCAAGGCTCCTACATTGAGGCTGGTGCCGTCATCAGGCGCTCCGCGCTCTCCCCCAGCGCCACCCCGTTCGGCCCGAAGCGCCGCTCCCCGATCTCGATCCGCCCGCTGGCCTGCCAGGCCAGCCAGGTCATGGCGCGGGTGCCGTACTGCTCGCCGACGATGAAGGGTGAGGAGAGCCGGCGCTCCATCTCCAGGCCCACGCCGGTCGCCGGCAGCCGGTCGTCGTCGGCGGGGTGGGGGTCCGCCATCACCGCCAGGGCATCCTCGGGCCAGCGCCCGTGGCGCAGGCTGCCGGTGAGCCCCTGACGCACGGCGATCAGCTTGGGCCAGGGGGTGTTCAGGCTGGCATTGGAGAGGCCGTGCAGGCCGGGCGCCACGGCCCTGAGCGACAGGCCATCGAGGCCCCGATGCAGGTGCCACAGGCGCTCGCCATCACCGGCCAGCAGGTTGAAGCCGGCGTAGCGGAGCCCCTCGCCGCCGGCCAGGCGGTCCAGCCAGGCCGGCAGGTCGTCGCGCTCCAGGGCCTCGCGCACCAGCGCCCCCCGGCTCGGCGCACCGGCGGGCACCTTGAGGCGTGGGTCGCGCACGTTGGTCACCGCGGCGAAGCGGCCCCGGCGATGCACGGCCAGCCAGGTGCCGCCGGCCTCCAGGTCGCGGCCGCCGACGATATCGGGGGCATCCTCCCAGGTCGCCAGCGGGGCGGCCGGGCGGGCATGGAATTCGTCGCGGTTGGCCACCAGGCGCAGCGGCCAGTCGCTGCCGGGGCGGTGATCGAAGGCAATCAGGCACATCCGGGCAGCTTAACGCCTGGGTGCCGGCTTGTCCCCTCCATGACAGCGGCGTTGCGGCGTCGTACACTCGACCGTCAACCTCGTCGCTGCCCAAGGATGACCATGCGAGTCGAATCCCCCCGGAGGGCGCCAGCTTCCTGGCGCCTCCGCCCGATCTGCCAGGCCGCGCTGCTGGTCCAGGGTGGACTGCTGGCGGCCGGGCTGCTGGTCGCGCTGCTCGCGCCCGGCGCGTCGGCCGTGGCACTGCCGGCATTGCTGGTGGCCGCGAGCCTCAACCTGCTGGTGGTCGTGCTCTTCCTGCGTCGTTATCCCGCGGCCGATGGCACCGGCCAGTCACCCGCCGCCGACGGCGGCACGGAACCGCCCCGGCCGACGGGCGACGCCGCGATCCAGTCCATCGGCGAGCTGGTGCCGGCCGGCGACGAGTCCCTCCGCCGCCGGCTGCAGGGCCTGGAGGAGGACCTGGCCCAGCGCGAGCGTCGGCTCGACCGCCTGATGGCCGGGCGCGAGCGCGCCCGGGAGGAGTCGCGCCTCAAGTCCGACTACCTGACCCTGCTGGGGCGCGAGCTGCAGCCGCTGATGGACCGGCTGGACGAGGTGGCGGAGCAGCAGGGCTATCCGGCCGACCGCGAGACCTGCCAGAGCCTGGTGCGCGAGCTGCGTGAGCGGCTGGGGGACCTCTCGGTGCTGCTGGCCGGCCTCTCCGGCGGCGAGGCCGAGGCCGCCGCCCCCCGGCTGCGCCCCGCGCGGGTGCTGATCGTCGACGACGGGCCGGTCAACCTGATGCTGGCGCGCCAGGTGCTGGAGCGGCAGGGCCTGGAGGTCGTCACGGCCACCTCCGGCGCCGAGGCCCTGGCCTGCCTGGCGCGGGCTCCCTTCGACCTGGTGCTGATGGACATCTTCATGCCCGACATGGACGGCATGGAGACCAGCCGCCGCTGGCGCGAGGAGGAGGCCAGCCGCTACCCTGGCCGGCGCAGCGTGCTGGTGGCGCTGACCGCCAACGCCAGTGACGACGATCGGCGCCGCTTCGAGGACGCCGGCCTGGACGACTACCTGGCCAAGCCCTACCGCCCTCAGGCCCTGGTCGACCGGGTCAGGCACTGGCTGCCGGATGCCATCGGCGCCCACGAGGCCCCCTGATCACCGGGCCGGCTCCCTCCGGCCCACGCCTGCTTTCCAAGGAACCGCAATGCTGAACTACCCCGATATCGACCCCGTGGCGATCTCCCTGGGCCCCTTCCAGGTGCACTGGTACGGCCTGATGTACGTGGTCGGCTTCGTCGCCGCCTGGTGGCTGGGCCGCCGCCGCGCGGCACGCATCGGCCTCACCCACGATGACATCGGCGACCTGCTGTTCTACGCCGCCCTGGGTGTGGTGCTGGGGGGGCGGCTCGGCTATGCGCTCTTCTACGGCATGGGGCAGTGGCTGGCCGACCCGCTGTGGATCTTCCGCGTCTGGGATGGCGGCATGAGCTTCCACGGCGGCCTGGCCGGGGTGCTGCTCGCCTCGCTGTGGTTCGCCAGGAAGAAGGGGCTGGCCTTCTTCACCCTGACCGACTTCGTCGCCCCCCTGGTGCCGATCGGCCTGGGCGCCGGGCGCATCGGCAACTTCATCAACCGCGAGCTGCCGGGCCGCGTCACCGAACTCCCCTGGGGCATGCCGTTCCCCGGCATGGGGCCGGAGCCGCGCCACCCCTCGGCGCTCTACGAGGCGCTGCTGGAGGGGGCGGTGCTCTTCGCGGTGCTGTGGTTCGTCTCCGCGAAGCCGCGCGCTCGCGGGCTGGTCTCGGGCCTGTTCCTGCTGCTCTACGGCGTGTTCCGCTTCGCGGTGGAGTTCGTGCGCCTGCCCGATGCCCATATCGGCTTCATCGCCTTCGACTGGGTGACCATGGGCATGCTGCTGACCCTGCCGATGATCCTCGCCGGCCTGGCGCTGATCGCCTGGTCGCGCAAGCAGCCCGTGGACGCCAGGGTGTAGCGCGCCGAACCCAGCATGTAGAATATCGAGCCCATTCACCCAGCCCAGGCGACGCCGTGACCGACCAGACGCTTCCCGCCCTCGAACAGCCCTACCTCGACCTGATGCGCCAGGTCCTCGACCATGGCGTGGAGCGCAGCGACCGCACCGGGGTGGGCACCCGCTCGCTCTTCGGCCACCAGATGCGCTTCGACCTCTCCCGGGGCTTCCCGCTGGTCACCACCAAGAAGCTGCACCTGCGCTCGATCATCCACGAGCTGCTGTGGTTCCTGGCCGGCGATACCAACATCGCCTACCTGAAGGAGAACGGCGTCAGCATCTGGGACGAGTGGGCCGACGAGAACGGCGACCTGGGCCCGGTCTACGGCTACCAGTGGCGCAGCTGGCCCGACCCGCGCGGGGGCCACGTCGACCAGATCGCCAAGCTGCTCAAGCAGATCCGCACCAATCCCCAGTCGCGGCGGCTGATCGTCTCCGCCTGGAACCCGGCGCTGGTGGACGAGATGGCGCTGCCGCCGTGCCACTGCCTGTTCCAGTTCTACGTGGCGGAAGGGCGGCTCTCCTGCCAGCTCTACCAGCGCAGCGCCGACATCTTCCTGGGCGTGCCCTTCAATATCGCCAGCTACGCGCTGCTGACCCGGATGATCGCGCAGGTGGCGGGCCTCGAGCCAGGGGATTTCGTGCACACCCTGGGCGATGCCCACCTCTACCTGAACCACCTGGAGCAGGCCGAGACGCAGCTCGCGCGCACCCCGCGCCAGGCGCCGCGCCTGGTGCTCGACCCGGGCGTCACGGAGCTCTTCGACTTCCGCTTCGAGCACATCGCCATCGAGGGCTACGACCCCCACCCCCATATCAAGGCCGCCGTGGCGGTATAAGCGGAGAGACGTCATGAGCGACACCGAGCCCCTGATCGAGGAGACCCTGGTCCCCGTGGCGATGATCGCCGCCATGGACCGCAACCGGGTGATCGGCGTGGACAACCAGCTGCCCTGGTACCTGCCCGAGGACCTCAGGTTTTTCAAGCGCATGACCCAGGCCAAGCCGCTGGTGATGGGTCGCAAGACCTACCAGTCCATCGGCCGCCCGCTGCCCGGGCGGCTCAACATCGTGGTGACCCGCGACCCTGATTTTTACCAGGACAGCACCCACCGCGACGGCATTCGCGTCTGCCACGACCTGGCCGCTGCCCTGGCCCTGGCCGACCAGCAGGCGACCATCGATGCCGCCGAGGAGATCATGGTGATGGGCGGTGCCCAGATCTACGCCCAGGCGCTGCCCTTTGCCCGCCGCCTCTACCTCACCGAGGTCGACATCGAGGTGGAGGGCGACGCCCGCTTCCCCGAGATCGACCCCGCCGAGTGGGAGGAGGTGCAGCGCATGCCCGGCACCCCCGCCGAGGGGCAGCCCGACTACCACTTCGTGGAGTATCGCCGCCGGGATCCTGTCGGCGCCTGACGACATTTGTCATGTTGAGGGTTCTGGCACAGACTTGTCGGCACTGCCTCGTCATGTAGCGCTTGGAGGAAACCGGTTGTGATCGAGGAACGCTCAAGTCGTCTGCTGGACGCCCTGGAAGGGCGCACCGAGACCCTGCTCGGCCTGCTGCAGGAGGAGCGCCGGCAGCGCCAGGCGCTGACCGGGCGGCTTGCCGAGCTGGAGCGGCGCCTCGCCGAGCTCGAGGCCAACCGCCTGGAGCTGCAGGAGGAGCGCCGCGAGCTGGTGGAAGAGCGCCGCGAGTTGGTGGAAGAGCGCCGCGAGCTGGTGGAAGAAAACCGCGAGCTCGACGAGCAGAACCGCGAGCTCGAGGAGCACAACCGCCACCTGCACGAACGCCTCGCCGGCAATGCCGGCAATGCCGCCGAGGGCGGCTTCCCCCGGCCCCACCGGCGCTCCCAGGGGCTCTCCGCGCTGATTGGCCGCCCGGCGGCGGAGCGCGATGCGTCGGGAAAGCCTCCTGTGGGAGCCCGAGAGGCAGCGCCGCCAACGTCGGAGCCCCCTGAGAGCTCTCTTGTAGGAGCCCGATTTATCGGTGGTCCGACATTTCGGCGATCAGAGCGACCCGAGCCAACGGCAGAATCCACCGAGGCGCCTGCAGGCGCTCGATCTATCGGGCGGGACGAAACACCGGCACCGTCAAGCACATCCGGCACTCCCCAGGAACACGACGCACCGGCGCCACCCCCCTCCCCCCCCCAGGATAGCCTCCCCATCGGCGAGGCCCCCTCGCCCCAGGCGCTGCTCGCCGAGTGGTACCAGCGCTACGGCTCGGCCTTTTTCAAGGGGCACACCCGGCCGCTGCAGGTGGGCATCCACGAGGCGCTGGCCGCCCGCGAGCCCTGGCCCGAGAAGCTGGTGCGCCGGGCCCTGGCCTGCTACGTCAACCTGCCGCGCTACCTCAAGGCGGTGCGCGAGGGGGCCGAGCGCATCGACCTGGCGGGCCAGCCGGCCGGCGTGGTGGACGCCCAGGCCGCCGAGCACGCCCGCAGGAAGCTCGACCGCCTGCAGGCGGACCGCCAGCAGCGCCGGGGCAAGGCCGCCGGGCCGGGCAGGGTGGGGCAGGCAGCCAAGCCCCGCGCTGCCGGCCGCAAGCCCGCCGCGCCGGTTGCCGACAAGGCGCCGGCCGCCAAGCCCGCCCAGGCCGAGGCGCCTGCCGCACCCGCCACCCTGGAAGAGAAGCTCTCGGCCCTGCTGGCCAAGCACAACGGCCGTTGATCCCCGCGTTGGCACCCGCGACTTGTCTTTGCCATATCAGCTGGGCATCATGAATCCGCTCGGCGCCGGCCGCCGGCGTCCCCGCGGGGTTCGCCGGTGATCGGCACGGTCGGCCCGCTCGCGAGAACCGCACGACCGTTTACGCAGGGGAAAGTTCCACGGGAAGGGTGCACGGCGAAGGAAAACAGTGTTTTTTCTTGTTGCGTTCCCCCAACTCCCGGTATAGAGTTCCTCTTGCGAGCATTGGACTATAACAAGGCGATGCCGAGGTCATGCCGCACCCGCTGCCATTTCTTCCCGCGAGGGAATCCGGCAGCCAGGAAAGAAGAGCATGCCCGGCCATGCCGGCTGCAGCGCCCCCACCGGGCAGGCCTGCAGACACGATCGAAACAGACTGCTAGTCAAAGGAACCTTGAAAATGAAAAAGACACTGTTAGCGACTGCTATCGCTGGTGCCATCGCCGCTTCCGGCATGGCCGTCACCAACGCCCAGGCCGCTACCGTTTACGATCAGGACGGCACCAAGCTGGACATCTACGGCCGTATCGCCATGGGCATCCGCGGCGGCGGCCCCGAGTACAACGATGCTGACGAGCTGATCGACAACGGCGAAGAGTTCGTCGACGTCTACTCTCGCCTGGGCCTGAACCTGAGCCATCAGGTCACCTCCGACCTGACCGCCTTCGGTCGCCTGGAGTGGCGTTTCCGCGGTGACGAGCGTTACACCGACTCCGGCTTCACCGAGATCCGCCAGAGCTACCTGGGCCTGCGCAGCGATACCTTCGGTACCGTTCAGGCCGGTAACTTCGACTCCTTCTACAACCAGTTCGTCTCCATCCCGTTCGATGTCTACATCGATCGCGGCCTGGAGTTCGCTGGTCACCCGAAGCAGTCCCGCGGCGACTCCGTGGCCTACATGACCCCGAACCTGGAAGGCTTCCAGGTCGGCCTGCAGGCCAAGCACTACAGCACCCGCGGTGAGCTCGAGCCGAGCGAAGGCTCCACCGTGGCGGCCCAGGGCGCCATGAAGTACGAGATCGACAACCTGCGCCTGGCGCTGGGTGTCGTCGACGACGTCGTCGAGGGCGGCGGCAACGACGAGATCCTCTACGGCGCCACCGTCTCCTACGAGTTCATCCCGGGCTTCAGCGGCCGTCTGGGCTACGAGACTCGCAGCGACAACGACGTCGAAGGCGGCGGCTACGACATCTGGGGCCTGGGTGCTTCCTACTCCGTCAACCAGTGGGCGTTCAACGCCGACATCTACGATGTCAGCCCGGACAACGACGAGAGCCGCACCTCCTGGGCACTGGGTGGCTACTACAACGTCTCCAGCGCCTTCCAGGTCTTCCTGGAGCTGCAGCAGGCTGATCAGCCGTCCATTGACGTCACCCTGGGTGGCGGCGACACCGGTATCGAGACTGCCGACGGCGACGACATGTACTGGCTGACCGGCGCTCGCTACTTCTTCTAAGCGGCATCTTGCCCTTCGAAGCAGCGACACGTTCAAGCAGCACACAGAAGCCGGCCCCTCTGGGGCCGGCTTTCTTTGTAGGCCACGGCCGCGGCGATTGACCGAGACTCCTCTCCTGCTCTCGCTGCGGTTTCCCGTTAGCAGCGGGCCTGCCACCAACGCCGTCCTCCCCCTTGCCTGGCATCCTGGGCTAAGCTGACTTGGGTCAACGACCCATTCGCCAGCCATCAAGGATGAAGCATGACGACCGTACGCCAGGGCCGGCCAGGTCCGGCCGAACTGCAGTGCGAGGGCTGTTCGCTCCAGGGGGCCTGCCTGACTCGCAGCCTGCCGCTGGAGGAGCTCGAGGCCTTCGACGCCATCATCGACCGGCCCCGGCCGCTCAAGCGGGGCGAGGCGCTGGTGCGCCAGGGAGAGTCCTTCACCAGCCTGTTCGTGGTGCGCTCCGGCAGCCTCAAGCAGGTGATCGACGTGGATGGCCGCTACGACCAGGTGGTGCACTTCTACCTGCCCAGCGAGACGGTGGGGCTCGACGCCATCGGCGAGGCGCGCTGCCCGGCCACGGTGCTGGCCCTGGAGCGCACCTTCGTCTGCGAGCTGCCCTTCGCTCCCCTGGAGCGCCTGGCCACGCGGCTGCCGTCCCTGCGCGGCGCGCTCTATCGCTGCATGGGCCGCGAGCTGCGCGGCGACCAGCGCCAGGTCTGCCTGCTCTCCGGGCGCACCGCCGAGCAGCGCCTGGCGGGCTTCCTGCTCGGCCTCTCGGAGCGCTTCCACGCCCGCGGCTGCTCGCGCTACCGCTTCCACCTGGCCATGTCCCGGGCGGATATCGGCAGCCACCTTGGCCTGGCGCTGGAGACGGTCAGCCGGGTGATGGGCCGCTTCCAGCGCCAGGGGCTGGTGGCCATGGCCGGCAGGGAGGTGACCCTGCGCTCGCTTGAGGGACTCACGGCCATCGCCGAGAACGGGCCTCGCTAGCACGGGCCCGTTCGTCGATGCTTCGTGATTGGTGGCATTTCCTGCACGTGGCATGATGAACGCCATGATAACGCCACGGGGAACCTGCCCTTGCCCCATCGGATAAACCTCTCGCTGCGCATGCGGCTGCTGGTCGGCATCGGCCTGGGCTGGCTGGTGCTGGTGGTGGCCCTGTTGGGCTATGGCCATCTCAGCGGCGGCGGCCTCGCCAAGCGCGAGAACCTGCTGCACCTGGAGTACGAGGCGCAGCTGATTGCCGACCAGCTCTCCCGGGAGATCGCCGAGCGCCAGCGGGTGCTGGCACGTCTGGCCGACGATCTGGCCATCGATGACCCCGACCTGGAGGCGCGGCTGCGCGCCCAGCAGCCGCTGCTGGCGCTGTTCGACCGGCTGATGGTGTTCGACGCCGAGGGCCAGCCGGTGGCCGACTGGCCACCCTTCCCCCGGGGCGGGCCCGCCATCGGAGAGCGCGACTACTTCCGCCACGTGCAGGCCTTTAGGCGCCCCCACGTCAGCGAGCCCTACCGGGGCGGCGAGACCGGCATCGACCAGGTGATGGTGATCCAGCCGCTGCTGGACGAGCAGGGCGAGTTCCTAGGGATCCTCGGCGGCAACACCAGCCTGCGCGACGGGGCCTCCTACCTGAACCTGCGTGGGCGCCGCCTGGGCGAGGCGGGCCACGTGGTGCTGGCCACCGCCGACGGCCGGGTGATCAGCCACCCCGACCCGGCCCGGGTGATGCAGCCGGCGCCCGATGCCGCCTCCCTGCCGCTGCTGGACCTGGCGCTGTTCGGCTGGGAGGGCAGCGGCGAGGGACGCCTGTTCGATGGCGAGCCCGGCTTGATGGCCTTTCGCCAGGTGTGGTCGGCCGACTGGGTAGTGGGGGTCTTCCTGCCCCTCGCCCAGGTCCAGGCGCCGCTTCAGCACTATGCCCGCGAGCTGCGCTGGGTGGGGGCCGGCACCGTGGCGCTGATGCTGCCGCTGCTCTGGTGGCTGCTCGGGCTGGGGCTGCGCCCGCTGCATCGCCTGGAGCGGCTGATAGCCCGGGTGGGCCGGGGCGAGCTGGCGCGCATCGAGCTCAAGACCGGCATGGTGGAGCTTGCGCAGGTGGCCGATGCCTTCAACACCCTGGAGGGGCGCCGCCGGGAGGCGCTGACCTCGCTGGAAGCGCGCGAGGCGTTCCTGCGCGCGGTGCTGGCGTCGTCGCCTCTGGGCATGTTCCTGGCCGATACCCGCGGCCAGGTCAGCTACTTCAACCCGGCGCTGGAGCGGCTCTCGGGCCTGCCGCTGGCGGACTATCGCCTGGCCGCCTGGCTGCGCCGGGTCCATCCGGACGACCGCGGTGACTTCGTCGAGGGCTGGCGCGGGGCGCTGTCCGGTGCGGCGGAACTCAAGCAGCGCTACCGCTTCCGTGGCCCGCGGGGCGAGTGGCTGTGGCTCGAGGTGCACGCCAGCCGGGTCACCCTGGCCGGCCGGCCGCTGGGCTTCGTCGGCCTGGTGCAGGACATCACCGAACGCCATGAGCGGGAGCGGCGCCAGCGCTGGGAGGCGGAGCACGACCCGCTCACCGGCTGCCTGAATCGGCGCGGCTTCGAGCGCCGGCTGGCCGTGGCCTGCGAGGCCGGTCGGCGCCGCGACGATGCCGCCCTGGCACTGATCCTGCTCGACCTCGACCACTTCAAGGTCGTCAACGACACGGCCGGCCACCCGGCGGGGGACGAGATGCTGCAGCGGGTCAGCGACCTGCTGCGCGAGGCCGTGCGCGACGAGGACGCAGTGGCCCGCCTGGGCGGCGACGAGTTCGCGATCCTGCTGGGTGCCACCCGGGAGACGGTGGTCCGGGAGGTCGCCGAGCGCCTGCGCACCCGCCTGGCCGAGCTGCGTTTTGCCTACGCCGGGCACACCTTCACCACCTCGGCGAGCCTGGGCGTGGCGCTCCATGAGCCGGACGAGGATGGCCGGGCGCTGATGGAGCGCGCCGACCGCGCCAGCTATCGGGCCAAGCAGGAGGGCCGCAACCGGGTGGTCATGGCCCGGGCGGCCCCCGAGGCGATGTCCCTCGGGGGCGACTGAACGGCCGCAGCGTGCGGGCCGGGCGCCCGGTGTCAGCGGCACTGCCCGTGGACGTCGGCGTTCTGGTCTTGGCCGAGGTGAATCTCCACCTGGTGCTCCCGGACATCGTCGCATAGCGTGATGACCGGGCCGGGCAGCCGGACCCCGTCGAGTCGGGTGATCGGCGGGTGATGCCTGTCGGCACCCGCCTGGCGGATCGTGATGACGTAGGTGGTGCCGTGGAAGCGGTACCGCAGGCGGACATGGGGCCAGTCCGCGGGCAGGCAGGGCGCCAGCGTCAGGGTGTCGCCTGCCCGGTGCAGCCCGAGCAGCGACTCGCTGATCAGGCGATACATCCATCCCGCCGCGCCGGTGTACCAGCTCCAGCCGCCGCGCCCCACGTGGGGCGGCATGGCATAGATGTCCGCCGCCATCACGTAGGGCTCCAGCCGGTATCGCGCCATGCCGGAGGCCGAGCGCGAATGCTGGATGGGATTGAGCATGTCCGTCAGCTGCCAGGCGCGCTCGCGCTGGCCGAGGCGGGCATAGGCCATCGCCGCCCAGATCGCGGCATGGGTGTACTGGCCGCCGTTCTCCCGCACGCCCGGCACATAGCCACGAATATAGCCGGGGCTCGGGCTCGCCTTGTCGAAGGGCGGGGAGAGCAGCTGGACCAGCCGCTGCTCGGGATGCACCAGGTGGGTGAAGACGGCCTCCATCGCCTGCTCGGCGCGTGCTGGCTCGCCGGCACCGGAGAGCACCGCCCAGCTCTGTGAGATCGAGTCGATGCGGCATTCGCTGGCCGTGGCCGTGCCCAGCGGGGTGCCATCATCGAAGTAGGCGCGGCGATACCAGTCGCCGTCCCAGCCGTGGCGGTCCAGGCTGTCGCGCAGCGTGCCCAGGGTGGTCCGGCAGCTCTCGGCCGTGTCGAGATCCCCGTGGCGCCGGGCCAGCCGAGCGAACTCCTCGAGGACCCGGCACAGGAAGAACCCCAGCCAGACGCTTTCGCCGCGGCCCTGGATGCCGACCAGGTTCATCCCGTCGTTCCAGTCCCCCGAGCCCATCAGTGGCAGGCCGTGTTCGCCGAACCGCAGGCCGTGGCGCAGCGCCAGCAGGGCATGCTGGTAGAGGCTGGCGTCGCCGAAGGCATGGCCCGGCAGGTCGTAGTAGGCCTCGTCCTCCTCGCCGACGGCGCGCCCCTCGAGGAAGGGGACGGGGGCGTCGAGCAGGGCGATGTCATCGGTGAAGCGCACGTAGCGGCAGAGCGCCAGCGGCAGCCACAGGTAGTCGTCGGAGCAGCGGGTCCGCACGCCGCGACCCTCGGGGGGGTGCCACCAGTGCTGCACGTCCCCCTCGCGGAACTGGCGACTGGCGCACAGCAGCAGCTGGTCGCGCAGGCGCTCGGGGGCGGCATGCGCCAGGGCCATGCTGTCCTGCAGCTGGTCGCGAAAGCCGAAGGCGCCGCCGGACTGGTAGTAGCCGCTGCGCGCCCAGAGTCGGCAGGCCAGGGTCTGGTAGAGCAGCCAGCCGTTGGCCATCACGTCCAGCGCCGGGTCGGGTGTCTCGATCTGCAGCGCGCCAAGCGTCTCCCGCCAGTGGGCCTGGACGGCCTCGAGGGCCTGGTCGGCCGATCCTGCCAGCCGATAGCGCTGGATCAGTGCCTCGGCCTGGGCACGATCGCGACCCACCCCGAGCCGGAAGATCACCGTCCGGCGCTCGTCTGGCGCCAGGGTGAGCTTGACCTGCAGCGCGGCGCAGGGGTCGAGACCGGCGCCGACCGTGCCGGAGAGATGGCTGCGCTGCAGGGCGGCGGGCTGCTGCAGGCTGCGGTTGCGACCGATGAACTCCTGGCGGTCGCCGCTCAGCGTGCGCGTGGGATCGTCGACATCGAAGAAGGCCACCTGTTCGCCGAGTTCGCGATGGAAGACGTTGCGGGCCAGCAGGGCGCCACTCGCGGGGGCGATCTCGGTGGCCACGTGCATGGCCGTCCTGGCCGGGAGGTCGCCGAGCACCCATTCGACGTAGCCGGTCGCCGAGAGCTGGCGCACCCGCCCCGAGAGGTTGTGCACCTTGAGCACCGAGAACTTGATGCTGGCATCCAGCGCCACGTAGACCCACAGCTGCGACTGGATGCCCTCCTGCTGGCACTCGAACACGCTGTAGCCGAAGCCGTGGCGCACCAGATAGTGGGCGTCGCTGCGCACCGGGAGGGGGGTGGGCGACCAGACCCGGCCGCTCTCCTCGTCGCGCAGGTAGAGCGCTTCGCCGCTGGGGTCGCTGACCGGGTCGTTGTGCCAGGGCGTCAGACGGTTCTCGTGGGCGTTGAGCCACCAGGTGTAGCTGCCACCGCTCTCCGAGATCACGCAGCCGAAGTCGGGGTTGGCGATCACGTTGACCCAGGGGGCGGGGGTGCGGCGGCCGGGGCCGACCCGGATGACGTACTCCCCGCCGTCGGCGCGAAATCCGCCCAGCGGGTTGTTCAGGATCAGTCCTTCAGGGGCGACCGGAGGTCGACTCGACGCGGGCGGGCGGGTGTCCGTCACGTGAAGCGGGGGCGGCCTGGCATCCTGGCGCTGGCGCTGGTCGAGCTGCTCTTCCAGGCTGCCGTGGCGGTCGAGGATGATGGCGCGGGCCACCGCCTGAAACAGCAGGCGATCCTCGCCGGCGATCTGATCCAGCGGGCGCACGAAGATGCCGCCGGGTCGGTCGAGATGGCTGGCGCCGCTGCCCGAGGCGATCAGCCCCAGGATCTGTTCCTGGAGCTGCTGGCGGTAGCCTGCGTACTCCTCGTTCCAGATCACCAGGTCCACGGCGAGGCCCTGCAGGCGCCAGTGGGCATGGGCCTGGACGAGCTGGCGGACCAGCGCGAGGCTGGCGCTGCTGCCGACCCGCAGCAGCACGATGGGCAGGTCCCCGGAGATGGCGTAGCTCCACAGCGCCGATTGCCCGCGGCGGTTGGCGGCGATGATGGCGGGTTCGGCGCGCAGGGCGGGGTGCGCATAGACGACGGCACTGGCCAGGCGCGCATGGAGCTGGGCGTCGGCCTCGCTGGCATCGAGCTGCTCGAGGACCACCTGGCGGTGGGTCCAGGTGAGCTCGAAGACGCGGTCGGCCAGGTGGCGATCCTGGTACTTGGCGATCAGGCACTCGGCGTCGGCCCGCGAGGCCGCCATCCCGGTCACCAGGTCCAGCGTCACGGCATGGTGGGGCTCGACGCCGAAGGCGCGGCGGATGGCAACGATGGGGTCGAGCACCGCGCCGGCCTGGCCGGAGAGCTCCCCGGGGCGGTCCATGGCCAGCGGGGCCGCGGTGTCCCGACAGCGACCGATGAACCCCAGCCGATCCGTTTCGTAGGAGGCCCCCGGGCTTTCGGCGTCACGCACGATCAGCAGCTGGAACATCCATGCCGGACTCTCCTCCGGGGTTCGCGGGCGACGGTGGCAGAGGATCGCGCTGTGGGGCGCGAGGATCTCGGTCTGAACGAACAGGTTGCTGAAGGCGGGGTGCAGGGCATCCGTGGCGGCGGGGGCGATGACCACCTCCGCATAGCTGGTGACCTCGAGCTCGCGACGCTGCTCGGTGTGGTTGGTCAGGCGAATCCGGCGCAGCTCGATGTCATCCTCGGGCGAGACGGCGATCTCGGTGTAGGTCTCCATCTCGCCGCTGCCGATGCGGTCACGTCGACGGTATTCGGCGCGCCCCTCGGCAAAGATCGCCTGATAGTGGCTGCCGGAGTCGCCCATCGGCTGATGGGCGTTGGACCAGACATGGCCGCTCTCGAGGTCGCGCAGGTAGCAGAAGGTACCGTGGTGGTCGCGGGTCGGGTCCTCCCGCCAGCGGGTCACGGCGAGGTCTCGCCAGCGGCTGTAGCCGCCACCGGCATTGGTGACCATGACGTGATAGCGGCCGTTGGAGAGCAGCTGCACCGCCGGGGTGGCGGTATCGGCGCTGTCGAAGAGGCGGATCGGCGGGTCGCTGCGGTAGCTTTCCGTATGCACTTCGGCCAGGCGCGCCACGTGGGTGAACAGCGGGCTGGCCCGGGGGATTCGCTCCTGCAGCAGCAGCAGCACGGCCTGGAAGCGCCGATCCGCGCTGAAGCGGCGCTGCATCGGCTGCTCCAGCAGCCGGTAGGCCAGGGCCAGCAGGCTCATCCCCTGGTGGTGGGCCATGAACGAGCGAACCAGCGTCCTTTGGGAGCCGCGGCGCTGGCGCGAGGGGCTGTAGTCGACCGCCTCGTAGAGCCCGAACTTGCCCATGACCCCCTCCCGTGCCAGGCGCTGCAGGTTGTGGCAGGCCGCGACCGGCGCCACCATCAGCGCCATCGCCGAGGCGTAGGGGGCGATGACCAGGTCCTCCGCCAGGCCGCGCTTCAGGCCCAGGCCCGGGGCGCCGAAGGCGCGATACTGATAGTTGAGCCGGGCATCCACGGCGTTGTAGCCCGACTCGGAAATCCCCCAGGGCACGCCGCGCTGATTGCCATAGTCGATCTGGCGGGCCACGGCCGCGCGACAGGTCTGGTCGAGCAGCGTGTTGGGGTAGGTCGGCATCACCAGCATCGGCATCAGGTATTCGAACATCGAGCCGCTCCAGGAGAGCAGCACCGGCTTGCCGCCGGCGCGGGTCAGCAGCCGACCGAGGCTGAACCAGCTCTCCTTGGGCAGCTGGCCAAGGGCGATGCCCACGAAGCTGCTGAGCCGTGACTCCGAGGCGAGCAGATCGTAGTAGCCGCTGTCGAGGCGCTCCTCGGTGACGTTGTAGCCGATGGCGAGCAGGTGCTTGGTCGGGTCGAACAGGAAGCCATATTCGACCCGGGCGAACGCCACGCAGCGGGCGGCGAGTCCCTCGAGCGCCTCGATGCGCCGCTGGGCTCGCCCCTTGATCTGCTCGATCGCCTCGCTCAGCGGAGCCGCCGGGTCATCCTCCATGGCCTGTCGGGCTGGCGCTGCCGCGACCTCGTCGAGCAGGCTGTCGAGGGAGGCGAGTTCGCGAAGGGTCGGCAGGGGCAGCGTCTCCAGGGCCCTGCCGAGGTCGGCATCGCCATGTCGTGCCGGCTGGCCCAGCCAGGGAACCAGGTCCTCGAGCTCGGCGAGCATGGCCTGGGTCTGGCGATGCAGGCTGAGCGCCCACTGGTGGGCGTCTTCCTCCAGCAGCGGCGACTGGGGCGTGGTGCCGGCCCCGGGTGCCGCCTCCGTGGCGAGCGGCAGCGTTGCCTCGACCAGCCGGGCGCCGGCTTCGGTCATCCGGGCCAGCGCCCGGTGCCAGGTCGCGAGGCTGTCCTGAGGCGTCGGGGCATGGGACTCCAGCGCCTGCCGATATGCCTCCAGCGGCATCCTCGCGGCGCTCCCGCCACACTCCTCGATCAGTGCCAGGGTATCGCGCAGCCCTTGCCAGCAGCGCGCTGGCAGGAGCGGCGCCTCCGCCACCTCGAGCAGGCCCCGGCTCAGGGTCAGCAGGTGGCCCGACAGGTTGCCGCTGTCGACACTCGAGACATAGTGCGGGGGCAGCGGCTGCAGGGTCTGGGTGTCGTACCAGTTGAAGAAATGACCGCGGTAGCGAGGCAGGATGGCGAGCGTACCGAGGGTCTGTTCGCTGCGCGTGATCAGGCCCGCGGCGCCGAGATAGCCGAAATCATGGGCTGCCAGGTTGGCCAGCAGCGCCATCCCGATGTTGGTCGGCGAGGTGCGATGGGCCACGGTGATCTGGCGGTACGCCTGGACGTTGTCGGGGGGCAGCCAGTGATCCTCTGCGGTCATCGTCGCTTCGAAGTACGCCCAGGTGCGTCGGGACAGGCGCTGAAGAAACCGGGTCTGCTCGGCATTCAGCTGCGATGGACGCGGCCGCTGTGGACGGCTCAGCCACCAGGCCAGCCCCGGGGAGACGCCCCACAGCACCAGCAAGGGGGCCGCCGCGAGCAGCGCCATGGGCTGGGTCAGGGCCATCACCAGGGCCACGCCGCCGGCCAGGGCCGGGGCGGGCCACATCTGCCCGAGCATGCCACCCAGGCCCTCGAGGTCGTCGCGTGGAGCGCCCGTGCGGCAGGCGCTCGACGGCACCCACTCCAGCAGGCGCCGGTGGCTGACATGCCGGCGCCACAGGGTGCGCAGGATGGCGTCCAGATGGATGTAGGCCTCGAAGGGCAGGCAGCTGAGCTGGAAGACGAGCTGGCTCGTGCGCCCGACCAGGTCGCGTGACGTGCAGGCCAGGTGCTGACCCAGCGGGCGCTCGTCGGGCTTGCTCGCCAGCTCGCGCAGGACGTCACCGACCATCGGTATCAGCAGCAGCGCGACGGCGCCGAGGGTCCAGACCCAGGCGGTCTCGGGCCGGGTCCATCCCACCAGCAGCAGCGCCGTCAGCGCGACGGGGAAGAGGCTGCGTCGCAGGTTGTCCAGCAGCTTCCAGCGGGACAGCAGGGGCAGGGCGCTGCCGGCCCGGCTGCCCGGCGCGGTGTCGGCCGTGGGGGGATGCCGGCCCAGCCAGCCGGTGAGCTGCCAGTCGCCGCGTATCCAGCGCTGGCGGCGCTGGATGTCGTCCAGGTAGTGGCTGGGATGATCCTCATAGAGAAGGATATCGCTGACCAGCCCGGAGCGGGCATGGCAGCCCTCCAGCAGGTCATGGCTGAGGATGAGGTTCTCGGGAAAGCGCGTGCCGATCGCCCGCTCGAAGGCATCGATATCGTAGATGCCCTTGCCGATATAGGAGCCCTCGTCGAACAGGTCCTGATAGAGATCGGAGATGGCCCGCGTGTACGGGTCGATGCCCGCTTCCCCGCCGAACAGCCGCGCATAGCGCGAGCGGTTGGCGCCTTCCAGGCTGGCCGCGACGCTGGGCTGAAGAATGCCGTGGCCATCGATGACCCGGTCCGTCAGGGGGGCATGGCGGGGGCGGTTGAGCGGATGGGCCATGGCGCTGACCAGCTGGCGAGCGGCATCGCGGGGGAGCTGGGTGTCGCTGTCCAGCGTGATCACGTAGACGACGTCCGACAGCGGCGAGAGATCCCCGACGACCCGCGTGAAGCGCTGTCGCCCCTGCGGCTCCGGCCTGCCACGCAGCAGGGCGTTGAGGTCGGAGAGCTTGCCGCGCTTGCGCTCATGGCCCATCCAGCAGCGCTCCTGGGCGTTCCAGCAGCGCGGACGGTGGAAGAGATAGAATGGCGTGCCGTCACCGCCCAGGTCGCGCCAGTGTTCCGCATAGCTTGCGTTCAGCCGCGTGATGCCGTCGTGCACCCGCGCCAGCAGGGCATCGTCATCGGGTCGCGTGGCCTGCTGGGCATCGCCGAAGTCGGTCAGCAGGGCACTATGCAGGCGAGCATCCTGGTTGGCCAGGAAGCGCACCTCGAGGGATTCCAGCAGGGAGTCGATGCCGGCGGGATCGGTCAGCAGGGTCGGCGTGACGACCAGCGTCCGAGACGCCGCGGGGATGCCGTCCTTGACCTCCATGCGCGGTAGCGTGCGCGGTGTCACCATGAGTGTCGCCAGCCGGTTGACCAGCGATACCGCGGTCTGGCTGCTGACCAGCAGCGACAGGACCGCGACGCTCAACATCCAGCCCAGGGGCGCCGGGTCAGTGAGTCGCGACCCGGCGGCAATCAGCAGGGTGGCGCCGATCAGCAGCGTGAGGCCCGCGATACCGCCCAGGTAGAGGGGCAGGGCTCGCCGCCGCAGGACGATGCCCAGGCGCTGCCGCGGTGAGCAGCTGACCCTGGCCTCCCGGCGCAGGTCGGCCAGCCCGTCGCCGATCAGGTAGTAGCCGACGTGTCGAGCACGCTCGGGGTCGGCATGTCCCCGCGGGGGCGAGCCGGCGAGTTCCACGGCGAGGACCGCCACCTCGCGTTCGCTGAGCGGTGATCGGCTGGCCAGGGCTTCCACCACATGGCGGTAGCGGTCGCGGGTGGCAAAGTCCATGCGCGGGTAGATGCCGCCGGGGTCCTCCTGCAAGGCGAGCTCGACGGCGCTTTGCGACTCCACGAACGCCTGCCAGTCGATGGCGCCGATGGTGCGGAGGCTGCCGATGTTGTTGCTCACCGATACCTGGTCGGATGCCTGCTGCTGGTTGGCGATCAGGATGTGCTGCTCGATACTGGCGCCCGAGTCGGAGAGCCGCTGCTCGACCCATGAGAGCGGCAGCGAGAGGGCAGGACCGCGCCCCTTCAGGCGTCGCGACAGCACGGCCACGAATTCGCTGCTCATCAGCGGCTTCGAGCGGGCCATGTCGGCGACCTGCAGGATCAGGTTCTGGGGGTCGCCTTCGGCGGTCGCGACCATGCGCTCAGCCCAGGCCTCGGCCAGTTGGCGTTCGCTCAGTACTGCGTCGAGACGGTCGGCCACCTGGCGCAGGTTCTCGATCAGCGCCAGGCGAAGCATGATGGGGATGGCCCACAGTTCGCCCAGCGTCAGGGTGATGTGGCGCTGATAGGCGGTCACGAAGCGACTCAGGCTGTCGAAGGCCAGATGGCCGTCGCTGTGGGCGATGGCTTCCATGGCGATGTCGTAGACCCGCGGTCGCCCCGCGGAGGGGCCGGCCAGGAGCCTCGGAAGCGCCTTGCTGTAGCCAGGCGGCAGGTGCCGCTTGGCGGTCAGCATCTGCTCCTCGAGCAGGTGAAAGTTGTCCAGCAGCCCCTCGCCCGCTGGCGCAATGCGCTGCTCCTCGGCCACGGCGGTGGTCAACCGGTTGCAGCTGCCGACCAGGGCCTGTTCGTTGTCGCGCAGGCGGGGCAGCAGCAGGTCGGGCGCGTAGCCGGTGGCGAGTTGATGGCTCTTGGCCAGCCACTCGCCGTGCGCTTCCATCTGGGCGGCACTGAACAACTCCGCGCGGGGCGGAGCGGCGGTCTCGCCGTGGGACGCCGAGGGGCGTCTGGCGAGGCGCCATTGTCCGAGGTGATTGAGCCGCTGGCGGCAGGCGGTGAAGAGAGTCAAGGCGAGCGCCCTGGGTCAGCCCAGGACCGACAGAACGGCCAGCATGATCACCACGGCCCCGATGACCCATAAGATATTTTTCATAGAAACTCCATTCGTCATCGGCGACCGAAATCCAGAGCGATGTCGGTGGGTCTGATGACCATTGGATACTAGGCGGACAGGCGCTTGGCGTCGGTGCGCTAGCGGACATACCCGAGGCTGGTCGGCTCGCCGGGGAGGGCTGGACGGGCGGCGGCGATTACCATGCCTGTCTAGGCTGGGCCGAGGCGCGGACAGGCACCGCGGGGATTGCCTAGGCTGGGCCGAGGCGCGGACAGGCACCGCGGGGATTGCGCGGGGACCTGATGGGGGCGTTGCTGGGGGCGGGGTCCGTCCCGGGGACGTGCGGGACGATGAGGCCGGGCTAACCTGCTGAATCCTTTGGCGCCCCCTTCAGGATTCGAACCTGAGACCTTCCCCTTAGGAGGGGGACGCTCTATCCAGCTGAGCTAAGGGGGCGACGCGGAGCGCATTATAGTCAATTGAAATATAGAGTAAAAAACTTTTCTCTGAATCTGGCTCGTTGTGGATATCTGCTCTAGTCTTACCAAATCTAGGGGGCGGACTAGGGGGCGAAAAGATGGCTGTGAGCCAGAGGTCGAAACCGATTACCACACCTGCAGAGGTCGCGGCGTTCAGGCCTCCGGAAGGAAGGAGCAAGGCCAGGTGCCTGGTCCGGTCGAAGCATGGCAGTGGCTTGGCACTAGAGGCGCGGGCCGACCGAGAGACCAAGAGCTGGCTCTACCGCTTCAACATCGGTGGCAAGCAGTTTGAGATGACCTTGGGCTCGTCCCCGGCAATGGGGCTCCGCGCTGCGCGCAATGCCCATGGCGAAGCTGCCACGCTGGTGGCGAAGGGAATTGATCCTCGCAAGCACCGCAAGGCAGAGAAGGCCCGGAATATCTCTGCTTGGACGATGGACCAGGCTTTCGAGCTTTGGATCGAGTTCTACGCGAATTCATCGGGACGTCGTGGCAGCGTTCCGACCCCTCGGACAGTGACGAAGCAGAGAGGTCGCTGGCGGGTGCATCTCCAGGAAGCTCTGGGAGGAGCATATGTTCGTGACATCACTCGTCGAGACCTGATCGATGTTCTTGAGCGAACCGCTCTCAGTGCAAGAGAGGAGGCGCGGCAGTGCCTGACTCTGCTGCGTTACCTGTTCGATTACTGTGAGAGTCGGGAACAGACTGTCGAAAACCCTGTTGTCGGAATCGAGCCTGCCAAAGTCCGGGCAAGACCGAGCCGCCCACGAGAGCGCCACCTGACGCTGCCCGAGCTCCGAGAGCTATGGAAGGTTGCTGATGGGGGACGCGAGACCACTGACGGGCTGCCAAGGTCCAAAAGTGCCATGTCGAAACCTGTGTCCAATGCGATCAAGATGCTGATCCTCACTGGTGCTCGACGTGCTGAGGTGGCTGGCATGCGTTGGGAAGAGGTGGCCAACGACACCTGGACCATTCCTGCTGGACGTATGAAGGGCGGCCAAGCGCACCGGGTGCACCTCTCGAACGAGGCTCGAGAAATCCTGAAGCAACAACGGAAACTGTCTTCGTCAGAGTATATCTTCGAGTCGAGCCGTGAAGCAGGTAGGCCTATTCATCCTGACAGTATCACTACGGCTGTAGCTCGCTTGCAGGGCAGAGAGCGTAAGGAGCAAGACCCTGACGCGCCGCTCCATCACCTGGAGCACTTCACGACGCATGATCTGCGACGCAGTGTGGCGACCCTGTGGACCGAGGCCTTTCTGGCTGATCCTATTCTTGTCGACGCAATGCTCGCCCATATGCCGCCTAAGCTGATAGGAACTTACAACAAGGGCAAGCGCTACAAAATACAGGTAGACATTTGGGACCGCTGGGGGAGCTTCGTTGCTACCGGTTGCCAAGAGGGTCTCAATGCCCCTCCCTCGACGTCTGCATGAGTGACATCCCCTGGTCGGCTGAGTAGGCTCTAAGAATAACGAGTCACAGCGCTCCACCAGAGCCAGCACGCAGGGAGCACGCACCGCATGGCCTTCGACCAGTCCTACTGCATGGACACCCTCACCGCTGCGACCCGGCCTGATGCCGACAGCGGTGAGTTCATCTACGCCTTTCTCGACGCCTACGGCTTCCCCAAGGCCACCATCACCCAAGTCCGCAACGGCGGGCAGCGCAACGTCGCCAGCCGCAAGGACGAGGGGCACGTGGCGCTGAAGAACTGGCTCTACTTCATGCCGGTGCGCCAGGGGGAGAGCATCTACGAGGCGTTTCAGGTGCTGGCCGACGAGGATGAGCCCGCCCGTCACAAGTGCCGCTTCCTGGTGGTGACGGATTTCCGCGAGCTTACGGCGCTAGACACCAAGACCGATGAGCACCTGGAGGTGGGGTTCGGTGAGCTGGCCACCCAATACCTTTTCTTCGCCCCGATGGCGGGCCTGGAGCGCACCAAGCACTTCGAGGAGGCGTCTGCTGACCTGAAGGCGGCGGCCAAAATGGGGCGGCTGTTCGACCGTTTGAAAGAGGTCGATGAGTTCAGCACGCCGGAGCCGCTGCACAGCCGTGATGGGGGCTCCTATTGGCCCCGCGAGTGGTTCGCCGTCAAGTTGCATACGGTGAGGGAGGTTGTGAGTCGAATCGTGGACGTGACTATTGCGCAGTATCGGATGGACAACACTACAGGAAGATTAGTGAAAAGTAGTATGTGGCTATATGCCAAGCATTTTTTATGAAGTGGTTTGCGAGGTGATTAATATAGTGAGCCTACGGGAAGGGGTGAAAATCACCGACTACTTTCTGCTTGGTGCAATGTCTTTTGCAAAAAATTTGATCAGGGTAATTCTGGTGACGAGTTGGGGGTTTGTTAAGCTTTAGAGGATAGATGCTTTGATAGAATACGAAAGTAAATTTAAAGAGCATGGAGTGAGTGCCCAAGAGGCTTCTATTATTATCCAAAAAGCAGGTGAATTAGTAGATGAGAGAATCACATACAACAAGTTCTGGGAGGGGGTGGACTTAATAACAGCCGGCCATCCATCGGAAGAAAGGGATTGTATAGAAGATATTGCCTTGAGTGTAATCCGGGAAAAAAGGGAGGAAAAGCGTTTTAAAGAAGAGAGCGGGCTGCTCTTTAGGATCTCTCAGCAAGATGTGCTATGGGCTATCAGTGTTTGTAGGAAGTGTGCGGGCTTGGGAGAGATATTAAAATATCGCCATGTTGATGGGGGTGTTTGTTATAACTGTCATGGTAGTGGGTTTCTCATAGAAAATAGTCCGCTTTCCCTATTTCCTAATTCGGAATTTCCTGCAGTAAAGAATCCTCCTATGGAAGCGGATTTAAATCCTTACCACCAGGTTATTGAATGTCACTTTAGAGCCAGGCCAGAAAAGTCAAGATGGAAAGGGCCTTGGGATTATTGCGAAGGAGTATATAATGGTAGGGATCAAATATGTAAGTCTAGAAACATCACTTATGGCAATCAAAAGGTAAAAGCCATCTTGGCAGTCTGTTCAAGTAAAAATGATTGTTGATTTTATGGAGCTTGAGCTATAAAAACAGAGTCCCTGTGTGTAGGGCTGATAGCCAGGGTTTGTTAAATAATCATTTTAGGGGGAATTGGTTGAATAAGTAAATGAAGTGCCAGCAGTGTCAAGGGTCAGGGCTATTGCATTGGGTTTTTTCCGAAAACTCGAATTTGCTAATGTCACTTATGCCGCAGCAGCATAGGTGACCCATGGCAGGACGCTATGAGATCTCCGAGAACGGCTGGGCCCTCATCGAGGACATCGTGTCTCCGCCGCAGAGGACGGGGCGCCCCCGCCGTGATGACCGCCAGGTATTGAACGGCATCTTCTGGATTCTCTGTTCGGGCGCCAAGTGGCGAGATCTACCCGCGCGCTACGGCCCCTGGAAGACGGTTTATGATCGTTTTCGTCAGTGGCCCGATGATGGAACCTTCGAGGCTGTCCTGGCTCGTCTCCAGCTCCGCTTGAGAGAGGATGGCTTGATGGACCTGGACACCTGGATGATCGATTCGGCGTCGATCCGCGCCACCCGGGCCGCCTCTGGAGGCGGCAAAAAGGGGGCACCAAGAACCCGTAGACCATGCCCTGGGCCGCAGCCGCGGCGGTCTGACCACCAAGATCCACATGGTCTGTGACCGGAATGGTTGGTCGCTGACGTTCATCTTGTCACCCGAGCAAGACTCGGATACTCGTCACTTCATCTCCACCATGGAGCACGTTCATCTGCCTGGGGCCAAGGGTCGGGCCCGCAAGCGCTGCCGCTTCATCTTGGCAGACAAGGACTATGATCGTGATCCGCTTCGCCGCTACTGCGATCGGCAACGCATGAAGCCGATCATTGCTCGGCGCAAGATGAAGCGAAAGCCGCGCCCGGGCGCCCCGAGGGGCTTTGACAAGCCCCGCCATCGAGATCGAAACATCATCGAGCGCTGTTTCGGCTGGATCAAGGAGCTGCGGATGGTCTGCACGCGATATGAAAAGTTGGCCAGCAGCTTCAAAGCGATGGTATGCCTGGCCTGCATAGATCGCTGTCTACATGCCGAATTTCCAGACAGAACCTAGGGTCACCTATGCAACCGTAGCATAGGTGGCATTAGATAATTTGAGTTTTCTGAGAAAAACAAGTGCTCTATTTAGTTTGCCATCGGCTGGTCAGTGAAATCTTCTTCGTATCTTATGCAGTGCGCTAATACTGCAGCCCACTCATTAGCCGTGCTTAATGCGGCCTCAACCTGCTTAGAGTCCTTGAGCTGTCTTCCATCAAGTAAGATAAGTTCCTGAAATGGTTTGGAAAAGCTCTTCATTGATACTTTAAGTGAAACCTTCTCAATGTAGTCATTGGTTTGAGAGCTCGTGTTCTTTGTCGCTATTGCACCGACAATCGCACCAACACCTCCCAGCAGTAATCCGCCTGCCACTGCTCCCTTTAAGCCTGATGTGGATTTCAGTGATGTTATTGAAGAGTCGTCGACAAAAAGTTCTACATCAATTATCTTGTTAAACTCTATTATGGTAATGTCTTCCTTGTTTTGAAGCAATACTCTCTTTGTGGTTTCATCAATTTCAATGGAGCATGGGTAAGATGCAAATTTATGTGCAGGTGAAAAGTTGTTGGCCAATCTCGCGCTGTTCAGTTTTTTATTTGTTTCTTGTGTCTTCCTTTGAGCATCCTCAAACATTGAAATTGTAATAGTTGCTAGAATTAAAGCAGGCAAGATGCTTACATACCATGCGGCCGATTTCGCAGTTTCAAAGCTGCCCAATAATACTATGAGTAAAAAAGTTGGTATAAAGGATATGGCATACCCAATTGCCAGTGATGAAGAAAAAATAATAAGCTGAGAGCCGCTGCCGGGTTTGTTCTCTGACATTGCCGTATTCTCCTATGATTTATTTCTTCTTAGCACTACTTTTCGCTCTAGGGAAGCGTTGAAGCGCCCAGGGAGAATCAACGGTTCTGCTGCCCATGTCTGCCCCGAATGTGTCCGCAGTGCTCCGGTAATCATGACCCTTGACCTATAATGTGGTCAAACGCCCCGGGAGGGACGATTGCCTCTGCCTCAGTCAGGGTTATCAGAAAACGGACAGCGTATGACGAGCTCATCCAGAATGAGTATATGGAGTCCATGCTGGCAAGGCCATTGTGTGTGAATTTAACCATTGTTCACTTTCAAGCAGCCCCCTAAGCTCTGCTCAGGAACTCAATTCGCCTGTGTTCCCCATGTTGATAAAGAACGAATAGAGATGGAAAGGTAATGACCTGACATGGATTGAATGCATAAACTTACTGAAGCATATAGCGAACCATCCAGTCACCCACCTCGCCGGTCTCATCAGCAGCGATTTGCATAGTGATCGCTGTCAGGTCACATAGAGCCTGATCTGACACAGCGTTTAGGTCATCTAAGCCCACCCACAACTCTGCACCATTGGGGTGAGCGTCCAACGCATCAGCCAATCGCTGCCCAAACACCTGTTCAAGAATCTGTCTTTGAGAAAGCCCTACCGTCTTTATAGTGGGGTAGTCATTGAGCTCGGCAAGCATCGCCTCACGCAGCACCCCTAGGTAGCTTCGAACCTCAGAGGGCGGGCGAGTAACCATATAGCCGACTTCCAAACGGTTTGACTCTGAGGCAGTCAGTTCGTCAAACATGGCTGCACGGCATAGCTCCGGCGGGCTGTTCTCGAATAGGCCTTGAGCGACCCGTAGGTGGATGCGAATCTTGTCGCTCTCCAGGCGCCTCAAGCCTTTCATGGCCTTCTCTTGGAACCAAGCAGAGGAATAGTTCATGCCGAACTCACGGGCCTGTGCTGCGTTCTCCGGGTTCAGAGCTGGAAGGATGGCGGTCACCTCGTTGACGAATGTATCGACGACCGCATCGTTGCCCCACATCTTCGTCATGTGGTCTCGGTAGACATCATAGTGAGAGGGCGGCAGATCAAAGTGCTGGAGCGCATCGATTATGATCCGCTCACTTTGGAGAACCCTGGCCAGCTCGGCCTTGAAGCGAGCCTCATCGAAAGCATGAGCGATATGCCAGGGCTGAAGAGAGAGGACGCCAGTGCTGCTGGTCGAGACGACAGCGCCATCCAGCATGGACACCGACGCGATCAGGCACATACCTACGACGGCTTTCTTGAGATTGACCTTCATGTCCTCTCCCATGCGCTTTGCCCAGGGCGTTCATCAGCGTTATGTCCACGTTTTTGCTTGGCCCTGCTCACTGAATCCTACACGGTTTGCCTAATTCAACCTAGCCCAGGGGGTTGAGGTGAATCTAAACCTTTGTGACATTCAGTTTCGAGCGGCTGAAACAGCGTTGGTAGCCCGCAGCTTGCCTCGAATGCTTGAAACCCCCGTCAGGCAACTTTTGCATGGGTGAGGGGGCCTCGATCAGAGCGCACGCAACCAGAGAGCCCAATCGATCATCTTGGTGTCGATCTCTGTGGACCTTCAATGTGGCCACGATATTTGACCCTTCCCGAGCTGCCAGATTTCCGGTGCTGCCGCATAGCTAACGCTTATACTGAGCGCTCAGAGATGAGTTGGCAGGAGGTTGGCATGCCAAAGACCAGTAAGGCGGAGCGCGGGTTCAAGACAGTCTTGGAAGAGTATGTGCTGGAAGTGAGGTCTTTCGATGTTCGAATGTCAGCGGGCATCAACGTGACGCCGGAGTCCCCGGCATGTCTGATTTCGCTAGATGCGCCGCTGTATGAGACAAGAATGGAGCTGAGCGTTTCAGCAAATTGCCTTGCTCCTAAGCGCTTCAAAGATGAAGAGTGTAAGGTGATCATTTCCAATTCGGTGATGGATGAGAAATGGTCGAAACGCGTTTCTGATGTGCTGAGAAAAGATGAGCATGGCATGACCAGATACTTGCACCGTGGTCGTGACCTGGTTCCTGACTTTGATCCACCGAGCTCTGTTGGCTATATAAATAAAAAGCGAGACAATGGCCCCCGGTGTATTCATGTGTTCGTCCCGCTACACGTAGTGCAGGAGTTTCGAACGGCATTGTCACTTGGGCAAGCCCCCCGTCTATTCTTGGATGTCCGAAGGACGGGCTTTGAGCGTGTGATACGGAATGTCGAATACGGCACACCGGGTTTCTTCGAAAGGTGAGAAGCCAACATTTGGGCTTACCCTCAGGCAAGCTCTGCTGACTTAGCTTCTGTGGTGGGCCCAGACACCGGTGATCCCGAGGTGTATCGACCTGCTCAGGACTCGCTCTATATCGCGTCAGAGAGCGCCCTAGGGGCATTCTGGCGCCCGAGCACTGTCTCGCTATTCCTCGACTTCCAAAACGCTCACAGGGGCGTCTCAGAGCGTTCTGGAGCGTGCTGTCCAGCGTCAGGGGTGAAGGCCAATGTTCATCGCTGTCGCCGAGCGCTTTGTCGAGAGGCTCGACTGTTCGAGCTGAGTCGGCAGCTGTGACCACCGAGGTCATGACAGCATCGTTTGGTGCCTCAGAAGCCTCCAGGGAGGGCGTGTAGGGACGATCAGCCGAGAAGGTGTCTCGGTGTTTGGTGATCAGCTCAACGAGCTCTGACAGGCCTTCCTGGCGGATGAACGCATCGAGCTCATCATGTGGCTCAACTGAACTGGCCTCTTCGGAGAGGAGCTGGTGATCAAGGAAGGGAGCGACCTCCACAAGGAGCTGGTCGTAGTCGCGTTCACACATGTTCTGAGCCTTCCGCTGCTGCCGATCCGCCAGCGCTACCTCTGCAAGAATCTCGTCGTAATCTCTTTCCGAGGGCTCACTCGGCTTCAGGCACTGCTCATGAGCAGCCTCGGCAGCGGTCACTGCCTGCTCGTAGTCTCTCTCTGATGTCTTGGTCGTCATGAAGCGCTCCACTTCACGGTAGGCTTCAAGCGCTGTCTCACCTTCCTCATACTGCCAGTCGTAAGCAGGCGAATTATTTCGGAAGTCGTTCCAGCCCAGCATCTCGTCGATTTCCGAGGCTTGCTGGTCGTGAAGGCGATCATCCTCGGAGCTGATCTGTGGTATCCAGCCAGAGTTGAGATACGTTATGGCCTGATGGCAGCTCAGGTTGGACAGGTCTCGCTTGCTGGATGACAGGTGTTGCTGCTTGATTCTCGCTGCTTCGTAGCGGTTCTTGGCCGATGTCCGAAGCTGGTTGGGAACATAGATTCGGCAGCTACCGCTGTCCATGTAGGGGCTCTTTTTCTCCAATGACTTGGAGATGTAGTCAGCAGCACCGATGTTGACGAAGGCCATTCGGAAGTCGCTGAGGCCGTCACGGTGTGTGAAGCCCTGGTTCTTCACGGTCCGCTTGGTGTTCTTCTTGGAGCGCAGCTTGTAGGTCTTCTGAAAGCGCATGCCAGAGGTGAGGTTGTCCGTGTCCTGCCTGAAGCAGGATCGGATAGCCTGCTCGTCATCCTTGTGGTAACCGATGATACTGTGGGAGTGCAGGTTTCCCTTCTGGTCTTCAACAACCGTGAACCACTGACAGCGGATTCCTGCTTTTCTGAGTCGCTTGTTGACTGTGTCGGCATACGCGCCCGCCGGCGTGCGCTTCGCCTTCCGTGCCAAAACCTGTGTCACCGTGTCGGAGAAGTTGACTGTCACGAATGCCAGACCCCACTCCGGTGTCTGCTTGACCAGATCTTCCAGTGCCTGATAGTAGAAGCGCAGTTCTGGTGAGAGGTAGTGGTCGCCGATCAGGTGACACAGTGTCTTCTCCTTCCATCTCTTAAGCTGTATAGAGTGAAGAGAAAGAGCTACTGGGCTCTGGTGTTGGCCGAGGGCGTGTTGAAGGTGCCAAACCCGCATGCGCTCTGCGTTTGAGCGGTTCTTAGGTAAGCTGTTACTTACGATGCTGGGTGCATTTTTTCCGCGACCAGAGGCCGTGATGGACGCTGTTTTCATGTTAAAATATCATCACTCTGTGCTTGCCGGCTTCCATCGAGCCGGCTTTTTTCATTCTTGTATCTGGCAAGCCGAAGAGTTGTCAATAATCGGCTGGTAGCGTGACGCGTCAGTAGTGTTAGTTGGTCGCTTATAACAGTGCGTGACGTGTCACGGATCAAAGGGTTCACGCTGTGATCCGCTACGAATATCTGCTGCTCGCCAGGGTCAGTTGAGTGACAATGTCACTGATCCGAAGATCATACTTCGATCCGAGGTTTCGAACCATATAAGTATTGGGGGTAATGATGGGTGCGATCATCGGTTATGTCAGAGTGAGCACGGAAGAGCAGCAGACCGGCGCTCAGCGTCATGCTATCGAGTCCAGGTATAAGGTTGACCGTTGGTTCTCTGATGATGCGGTATCAGGGGCAACTAAGGCAGCCCGGCGAGGCGGCTTTTCAAGTCTGATGAGTTACATCCGGGAAGGTGACACGCTCGTCGTCAATGCGATTGATCGCTTGGGACGTGACACCGTGGATGTGCTTGAGACTGTCGAACGGCTTCATGCCGAAGGTGTTGCCGTCGTTTCTATAAGGGAAGGCTTCGAACTCGGGACCCCGGTAGGCAAGGCGATGTTGACGATGCTGGCGGCAATCGCCGAGCTGGAGCGCAGCAACATCAAAGCCAGGCAGATGGCCGGCATCCTCAAGGCGAGGGCTGAAGGGCGTCGGCTCGGGCGTGAGAAGGTCATCGATGACCGTGCCGTCGCAGAGTGGCGCTGGACCAACAACGAGACGATCACCAGAACCGCTCAGCATTTTAGGATCTCGGTGCCATCTGTGAAGCGTGCTTGGCGAAGGGCGCGGGAGGAGGGGTGGCTGAAGACCGATGCCAGCCAAGCCGGGTGACTGGTGCTCCATCAACGGTCAGAAGAGCAGCTGGTAGAGAATAAATCCGATGATCCAGACGGGAGTGAGCAACAGAATCTTCAGAAAGAGCAGGGCGATCCGGCCTATCAGCCAGTTGAGCACCTCGCAGACCCGCAGAAACCCGAAGAAGATGTTCATCGAATGCCCTCTGGCTCATCAACTGGATGGTCGCATCGACGGGTGCGGCCTGTCACCATCGCGTAAGTATAAGGCGTCACGCTCTGGGAGATGCCCCGAACAGGCAGCACTGCCCAGAGCACTCTGGCAATTTTCTAGGGCTTTGCTTCCCGTGTGGGATGCTCACGGCGAGGAGCGATTCCCGACGGTGACGTGGAAGCGGATTCCAGCGGTATCACGACAGCTCTGCTGACGGTGGTTGAGCGAATGGGCTGAGTGGCATGTAAACGCTCCACAAGGCTCTGTGGCGGGGTTTGTGAGCAGTCCATGGGGTTGGGTGGGGTAGGAGGCTCTTCACGTCCTGATGCGCTTCCTGGGGCATTTCACAGCAGTGTTCGGCGTAGGCTGTCGCTGATTGTCTGGTCACCGGGCATACAACAATGGCGAAGTGTGGCAGGTGCTCTCCGACGATGTGTTCTCGGGAGTCATGGTCTGCGCCGTGCCCGCGCCCGGTAAGCGACCGGGCATCACCGCCGGCGCATGATCAGGCGGATTGTTGCCAGTGATGGGGCAGGAGCTCGTGGAGCTGGCTGGCCTTCTGAGTCGGCAGCCGTTCCAGCACGTCCTTCAGGTAGGCGTAGGGCTCATGGCCATTCAGCTTGGCACACTGGATCAGGCTCATGATGGTGGCGGCACGCTGGCCACTGCGCAGTGATCCAGCGAACAGCCAGTTGGAACGTCCGAGCGCCCAGGGGCGAATCAGGTTCTCGACTTGGTTGTTGTCGATCGGCAACCCGCCGTCGTCGAGGTAGCGCGTCAGCGCCGCCCAACGCTTCAGGCTGTAGTCCAGCGCCTTGGCGGTGGCTGTACCGTTCGGCACTTTCTCTCTGTGAGCCAACATCCAGCGGTGCAGCGCGTCGGCGATGGGCTTTGCTCGTGTCTCCCGCAGCCGTTGGCGCTCTTCAGCGCTCAGTGACTGGGCCTCGCGCTCTACTTGGTAGAGCTGACCGATCAGCTCGATGGCCTGACCGGCGATCTGGCTCTTGTCAGCCACGTGCAGATCGACGAACTTGCGCCGGGCGTGGGCCATGCAGCCGATTTCGGTGACGCCGTTGGCAAAACTCTGCTTGTAGCCACTGTAGTCGTCGCACACCAGCTTGCCCCGCCAGTCGCCGAGGAAGTCGCGGGCATGCTGGCCGCCGCGCCCTTCGCTGAAGTCGTAGACCACCGCCTTCAATCCGGCGTAGGGCGTGGTGGCATAGGCCCAGAGGTAGGCGCGGTGGGTTCTCTTCTTGCCCGGGGCCAACATCGGTACCGGCGTCTCGTCGGCATGCAGCACGGGTTCACTGAGTAGCAGGTCACGCAAGGCATCGATCAGCGGCTGGAGCCGCACGCCGCAGATGCCGACCCATTCAGCCAGGGTGGAGCGCGGAAGCGCCACGCCGGCGCGGGCGAAGATCTGTGCCTGACGATAGAGCGGCAGGTGATCGGCATATTTGGCGATCAGCACCTGGGCCAGCAGGCCGGCGGTGGGGATGCCCTTGTCGATGATCTGCGCCGGCATCGGCGCCTGGGTCAGCGTCTCGCACTGGTCGCAGACCCACTTGCCACGGATATGCCGCTCGACGTGGAACACGCCCGGCGTGTAGTCGAGCTTCTCGCTGATCTCTTCGCCGATCCGCCGCAGCTGGCAGCCGCAGGCGCAATGTTCGCTCTTCGGGTCATGGTGGATCTCGGTGCGCGGCAGTTCGGGGGGCAAGGGAGCGCGCTTGGGGGCCTTCTTGGTCGCCGGCGGCGTGGAGGCGAGCTTCAGGTCTTCCAGCTCGGTCTCGATGGCAGCGATGTCGGCATCCACCACCTCCTCCAGCAGGCTGATCTGCAGGACGTTGAGCTGCTCGCTGCGCTTGCCGAAGGCGTGGCGCTTGAGCAATGCCAGTTCATAGGTCAGCTTCTGGTTGACCTGCTCGCTGTGCCGGAGCGCCTTATCTTTTTCTTCCACCTGCGACATCAGCGTTGCCGCCAGGTGGCGGAGCTGATCGGGAGAGAGCTGAGACAGATCGGGCGACGTGGTCATCCGACAAGTATGCCAGCCCGACGCTGACAGCGGGATTAGCGCATCCGCGAATAGCCGGGCCGCCACGTCTGTGCCGCGGATCACACGATGGAGATCACTCCGCCGGCGCCGAGACGCTGCCAGGGCAGGCCTTGAACCAGCGCCGTCACCTGCTCGGGGCAGAGCGCGACGCGATCGCCATGCCAGTTACCGGCCCAGTGGAACTTGCCCTGGTTCAAGCGCCGGGCACATAGCCAGACACCCAGGCCGTCGTGCACCAGCACCTTCATACGGTTGCCGCGACGGTTGGCAAAGAGATAGGCACAGTGCGGACGTGCCGCGCCGAACACCTTGACCACTCGGGCCAGCGCGGTATCCGGGCCGGCACGCATGTCCAGCGGCTCGGTGGCCAGCCAGATCTCGTCGATACGGATCATGCGAGAAGCTCTCGGATCAGAGATCGGCAGGCGTCGGCCTCCGAGGCAGGCCACTCGATGACCAGCGGGCCGTTGGGGTGCGGGATCGTGAGGAGAATATGGTCCGCCACCTGATTCTGGCGAGCGACCGGTAATGAGGTGCTGGACATGGGCACCGGCACAAACGCGGGTGCTTCTGGCGCGGCAGTCCGCTGACGGGCGGTGCGGATCCACTTGTGGACCAGGTTGGCATTAAGGCTGTGCTCCAGGGCAACCCCGGCCACGGAGGCGCCGGGCTGCTGGCAGGCCTCGACGATTCTGGCCTTGAACGCGGCGGTGAAACGACGACGCTTCCGAGGGGCTTCCAGCACGCTTAAGTCAGTCATGGTAGGTGTCCACTTATTAATAGGTGGGCACCTAATGTCGCTGGCCAGAGGGTTCCGCGGAAGGCGTGTTCACCGGCCCGTTACCGCGCCCGCGCCATCCCAGCCAATGCAGTGCGTCTCCTTCTCCCTACAACGAGAAACCCCTTCTTGTTCTGCTTCAACAAGAAGGGGTTGTGGTGTTTTTTGAGACTGCATCCGGTGGGGAGGGTAGAAAACTCCTTACCGTCGCGGGACGCTGAGAACGTCGACGCTTCGGTAAGGCTCTCCCTCCAGCCACCCATGCTTACCCGCGGTTTCTCACACCGCCATCCGTATGGGGCCTCTTCCTCACTGCGCTGAACCCCGTAACAGAAGGCTGTGAGATCCGGGCGACCTCCTGTTACGACCACGACGCCTCGTTCAGCGACCCCTGGTGGCCGTTCCACCAGGAGAACCTCGTCAGGCACAGCTTGTTGTCGTGGATCTCTTCTAGCTGTCGTCGATGGCAATGCAGCCGGTCGCACTGGACGCCTTTCGTCGGCCTCCCTGACGATCCTGGTTCTGCACATTCAGAGTTGCTGCTGGCTGCTTGAGCGCCTTTCGCTGACACTCCCTCGCGTGACCTGAGCAGCAACCTCACCGACTTACCCCTGCGGCCGAACGTAAGTTTGCACCGATATCTCCGCAGGGTCTTGCGTGTCGTCCGATACTGGCTGGACGTCCAGTGGATTATCTACAGCGACACCAGACATGGCAAGCACCATGGAGGTGTAGGCTGATGGTGACCAGGGCGTGTGGGATATCGCTTACAGCAGGATCTGCGATCTCGCCGTGGGGGACAGTAGGGCAGAGGCTACTGTGATAGTGACGCCAGCAGAAAGCGACCACGGGTCCGCGCCATGCGTCTGGGTCACGCAGCCAGGGAGGGCTGCACTTGTCCGGCGTGCTGGATCGACTCAGTTGGTTGAAATCTGACCGTCGCTGGAGTTGCCGAAGACTGCTTATACTGGCGACGAGGGTAGCGAACCTAGTAGGGAGGCCGAAACTCGCGAACCGCAGCACCTTCGTTTCAGTGTGGAGCGCCCGGAGCATAGCATCGGCAGTCATGGACGGGACTGACGATCACTACCTCCGGGTGTCTTTTTTCTGGCGATATCAGTCGTTGCCGAAGAATTCCTTGGCTTCGACCTCAGACAAAGGAGCATCCCAGCCCTCTTCATAGTCGATCTCACCGCGCATGGAGCCCAGGAGGACTGTATTGGTCACAGCACGCCTTGGCGATTCTCCAGCCGGTATCAACTCGACATTCCCGTCTGAGTGCCCTGTGATGATTATATGCTCGCCACTGTGCGCTCGCTCGATCAGTTTTTCGAGCTGCACCTCAGCTTCCTCAATTCCGATCTTCATGGGCGCGATCCGCTTCGGCTGGTTGGCACATGATCAATATAGCCAAGTTTACGCTCTCCCGTTTCGGGTTTTCGTATGGACGCCTATCCAGTAGAAGGAGCACTTCGGTGGTGATCATGGGGATGGCTGTCGTCATCACCGTCTGCATCGATTAACTCCTTTGTCAGACACCATGGCACCAGACACACCTACGACGCTATTGAGCTGAGGCAGAGTTCTGGGGCATCGAGCTGTGCTGAGGTCGTGGCAAGAGCCTCCCAGCTGATGACAGCCTTGGCCCCTGGGGTCGGTATGCCGGCGGAGCCTTTCCCTAATTGGCGGTCGACCAAGGTTCGGTAGCTGATCGGCGACAATGGCAATGGCGGTAATCCCCGCGCCCGATGTATCCCTGCCTCCTTTCCCACTGCTTCTGTTCTTGGCTATGTGCCGCTACTCATTCAGCATTCCATGGGAATCTGTCGACGCCGGAGCTATAAGTCCGTAAATCATCAAAACAGATTGTCCCCCCGACCCGCATGACCTTTCCTTGCTGGTGACCAAACCTGTAAGGGCCGCGCCATGCTGAGCCGAGAGGGCTTTCTCATGATAAGGCAACTTCACCAGCGAGGCGCCCACCTCGTGGACATTGCACACCAGATCGGCTGTTCCGAACGCACTGTGCGCCGCCATCTGGCCCGCGAGGAGGCACCCACCGGGCGCCCGGCGAGGGCGCGCGGCAGCAAGCTGGATCCCTACAAGCCGATCATCGATCAGCTTCTGGCCGACAATGTCTGGAACGCCGAGGTGATCTTCCAGTTGATCCGCGAGCAGGGCTACACCGGCGGCGTCACCATCGTGCGCATGTACATCCAGCCCAAGCGGGCGCTGCGGCCGAGCAAGCAGACGGTGCGCTTCGAGACCCAGCCCGGCTTCCAGCTCCAGCACGACTGGGGCGAGATCGAAACGGTCGTTGCCGGCCAGCGCTGCAAGGTCAATATCGCCGTCAACACGCTGGGCTATTCGCGGCGCTTCCATGCCTGGGCGGCCCCCAGCCAGGACGCCGAGCACACCTACGAGGCGCTGGTGCAGGCCTTCCGCCACTTCGGCGGCGTACCGCGCACGGTGCTGGTCGACAATCAGAAGGCGGCGGTGTTGAAGCATGACCGCGACCACCGCGTCATCTTCAATGCTGGCTTTCTGCAACTGGCCAACCACTATGGCTTCGCGCCCAAGGCCTGCCGGCCGCAGCGCCCCCGCACCAAGGGCAAGACCGAGCGCATGGTGGGCTACGTGAAGCAGCACTTCTTCCAGCGCTATCGGCAATTCGAGAGCATTGCCCACCTGAACCAGCTGCTCCTGCTGTGGCTGGAGCGGGTGGCCGATCAGCGACCGCTGAGGCAGTTCCGCCAGGCCCCGGCCGAGCGCTTCTCCGCCGAGGCGAAGGCCCTCCGGCCACTGCCAGCCACGGACTTCGACACTCGCTACCACGACCTGCGCCAGGTCGGCTGGGACGGCTACATCGAGGTCCGTGGCAACCGCTACAGCGTTCCGGAAAGCTACTGCGGCCAGGCGGTGGTGATTCGGCTGAGCCTGGACGATGAGCTGACCGTCTATTCACCGGCCGGTGACGCCATCGCGCAGCACCGCCTGCAAGCGCCACAGGCCGGCTGGCGGACTGTCCCGGAGCACCATGCCGCCCTGTGGCAGCAGACCCTGTCGGTGCAGCAGCGTGACCTGCGGGTCTACGAGGAGGTGCTGTGATGGCCCTGGAACAGCTACTCAACCGCCTGAAGATGGACCACCTCCAGGCCTCGCTCGACAGCCTCTGCGAGCACGCCAGCAAGCAGGATCTGAACTACCGCGAGTTCCTCGAACAGGCCCTGCTACAGGAATGGGGCGGGCGCCACCAGAAGGGGCTGGAGTCGCGCCTGAAGCAGGCGCGGCTGCCGTGGATCAAGACCCTGGAGCAGTTCGACTTCAGCTTCCAGCCCAGCATCGACCATAAGATCGTGCGCGAGCTGGCCGGCCTGGGCTTCGTCGAGCGCGGAGAAAACGTCGTGCTGCTCGGCCCGCCCGGCGTCGGGAAGACACATCTGGCCGTCGCCTTGGCGGTGAAAGCCGCCGAGGCCGGCCACCGGGTGCTGTTCATGACCCTGGATCGGCTGGTCAGCACGCTGATGCGCGCTCGCCAGGAGAATCGTCTGGACCGGCAACTCCAGCAGCTGACCTATCCCAAGGTGCTGGTACTCGATGAGATGGGCTACCTGCCGATGACCCGCGAGGAGGCCAGCCTGTTCTTCCGCTTGATCAACCGGCGCTACGAGCGGGCCAGCACCATCCTCACCTCGAACAAGTCGTTCATGGACTGGGGTGAGATCTTCGGCGATCAGGTCATTGCCACGGCGATCCTGGATCGGCTGCTGCATCACTCGACCACGCTGAACATCAAAGGCGAGAGCTA
This sequence comes from Halomonas sp. 3H, assembly GCF_024206005.1. Taxonomy (NCBI): domain Bacteria; kingdom Pseudomonadati; phylum Pseudomonadota; class Gammaproteobacteria; order Oceanospirillales; family Halomonadaceae; genus Halomonas; species Halomonas sp. 3H. Next base: position 2,849,289 of record NZ_CP100360.1, on the reverse strand, counting down.
CCGGCTGAAGGACAAGCGTCGAGCCGGATTGGTGACCACACCGACGACGAAGGAGGACGAGACCTCACACGCCCCTGACCCTGTTCCGATGAGTGCAGACTGATGATCACCGGACAATCTGAATTGATGAAAACCGGACAACCTTCGCTGACGTTGACAAATCAGGCGGACTGACCTTCAAGGCTTGATTGGATGGGCGGTGCGGTGTCGCGATAGCCCATGGCCTGGCACACAGCTGGTCAGGGGCTATGTGATGATAGTTGTCGGTCTGTCGTGCATGGTGGCGAGGCATCGCTGGTGTTGGCTGGTTCCATCGGCACATTTCTGCCCAGCCTCAGAACCCCTGATCCAGAAATCGTAGCTCTTAGCTTATGGAAATTATTTCCATTAATCCTTATCGCTATCTGGTGTCAGGCAAATCCCGCATGCATGCCTGATCATGAACCAGGCTGCTCTCCGGCAGCGTTGCACTAGCAACCTATCGCAGGGGCCGATGGCAGCGGGCAGGGCTCGCTCAAAGAGGATCTGCCTCTACGAGCCTGACGTTCCCGAGCCTGCGAGGGGATAGACCGTCGTATCCGAGGTCTCGGAGGTGGCTCAGGGTAGCGGAGGTGGCTGAGCAGGCGGAGGCAGTGCCTCATCCGAGGATCAGCGTGAGGCAGAGTTTTTGTATTGAATGCCTCATTCCCTCTATATAACCACTCTCATCCGAACATCATAGTCTTGTTACTACAGAGATATAGGGCTTGAGCCTTGGAGGAGAGGAGGTCGGATGGAGCGGAGCGCGGCGGGCCGGCTGCCTCATGTCGAGGAAACCGCCTCTGGTCGACACGTTCTCGGGACGTGTCGATGGGGTCGTCCTGTCCGCTCTCCTGATCCTGGGGTTGTCGCTGTGTCGGGAGGACGTCAGAATCGCTCTCTGAGACGTTTCCCTGTTCGAGTGGAGCGTGTGTGTGCATCTGCGTGGGAAACGTCTCACACGAGCTTCTGGAGCGCTTCCCAGCGTCCTTGAAAAGCGCTTCTGAGTGTGACGTTACGTTGACGTTCGGAATCGGGGTTTGACGGGGTGCTGATCAAAGAGAAACCCCCGTATGATGGTGGTTTCAGAGGGTTTGACGGTCCCTTACAGAAACGTCAAATTGGTTCTTATACCTGGAGCCGAAACGTCACATCTTCCACCTCGGCTCAACGCACCGCATCTCGTCCAGAGGTAGCTCCTTTAGGGCGCTTACATACACTATTGCATGTAGTTTTCTGTCTTTCCGAAACTATTGCCACCTTCGTTATCTGGAACGCGAGATGCGTGACAATCCGAAGCTCTCCGTCATTCTCTGCCAGTTGAGTATGCGTCAATATTCCTATGTCTCGATATGACAAAGGAGAATTGTCGTGGCAATGAGCGTTTCAGAATTCATCGTAGAGCGTCAGGCGGAGTTGGGTGTTGCGAACAGAGATCTGGCTGAGGCAGCTGGCTATCACAATCAGAATGTCATCACCATGATTCGCAGAGGAAAGACGAAGCTGCCCTTGGATAAGGTGGAGCCCTTTGCCAGGGTCCTGCGTGTCGATTCAGCGTGGCTTTTCCGGCTGGCCATGAGTGAATATATGCCAGAGACACTGCGGATGATTGAGCAGTGCTGTGGGCCGATGACTACGAACAATGAGCGCTGCATGCTTGAGGTGTGGCGACATGCTAACAATCAAGCTGATCCGGAGGTCGGCGATGATATTCGAAAAGGCTTTGAGTATATTGTCAGATTCGGCAGAGGCGGTAAGCCTTTATGATGCGTGAACTTAACCTTAGATAGCTTCAGCGCGCTGATTTAGTCATAGTGTTCGGCGCGACGGATGCTCAGTATGAGATAGTGGGAATACCCTCTTGTTGTGCCCGGTGAGTTAGGGGGATATAAGAGGGTTTTATATTAATGGTTAGATATTTCAGCATGCATGATTGTGCTCCAGAAAATTAACTCCCATCGGAATAACTCTCGACCTATGGCGCCTTATACGAAGTATTTGCCGGCATTGAGCGCTGAGCACTGCTAGCCACACTGCTTTGCCTAAAGCCGCCTGCTTTCGAAGGCAAATTTGTTTTAGACGCTGTGGTGGTCTGCTCCCTTGGCTGAACGGAGCTTTCTGGTATGATGAAGGAGTGGAGGGGTTGTTTTTGAATTTAACGTTACTTAAACGATAATTTGGTTTTTGCCTTCCTCCGAGTAGTGCCTTGATTTTTGTTTTTTGTGATGGTAATTTGCGAATGCCACCTTCGGGGGTTAATCTTGGCGGAGTCAAATGCCGCTGATTGACAACAATGTTAGCATGAGGATCGCGAACCTGCAGCGCCTCTACCTCGTAATCCAAAATGCTACTTTCAGTGTTATCGGCGTCTTGTCGAATAGCGTAAAGTGAAACCCCGAAGGTGGCTTTAATGTTGGATTCTAGCATTACGCCTAGGCGGCTGGCTGAGTTGCTAGGAACTACCTATCCCAATCTTTGCCATACCGCCTATGGAATTAGGCCTGATAATCTATACAAAACTTTCTTCATTCCTAAGAAGATGGGTGGCCTTCGAGCCATTTCATCACCTGACGAGAAGCTGAGGTGTTTGCAGAACAGGCTTAAGCCTTTGCTTGAAGATTTATATGTCCCGCACTCGGCTGCAACAGCCTTTGTAACGGGGCGAGGTGTTATATTCAATGCTCGCCCTCATGTGGGGAAAGCTTTGGTTTTTAATATCGATCTATCTGATTTCTTTGGTCATATTAATTTTGGTCGTGTTAAAGGGCTTCTGTGTTCACCACCGTATAGCCTTAACCCCAAGACAGCTCAGCTCGTTGCGACTATTTGTTGTTTTCATGGCTCAATCCCCCAAGGGGCACCTACCTCCCCTGTAATCTCAAATATGGTAAGTCGACAACTTGATCGTCGGTTATCATTGCTGGCTAAAAATAATCGTGCATTTTATACGCGCTATGCAGACGATATTAGTTTTTCGTTCCGTAACTATAATTGTGAGGGAGTGTGTTACTCAGTCAATGGAGTGTATCACCCATCAAGAGAGCTGGTTGAAGTTGTTGAAAAAAGTGGCTTCTCGCTGAATGACAAGAAAACTCGGGGCGAAAGCTCTCGCTCGAGACAAGTTGTGACTGGCTTGAAAGTTAATCGGAAAATTAATGTAGATCGCCGCTATGTGAGAACAACAAAGGCTATGATTCACTCTCTTTCCATTGATGTTGACGCAGCCAATGTTGTCTTTTTAGAAAAAAACCCCGGCAAGCAGTTTTCCAAGCTTGAGAACGTTGTTGCGGGTAGGGTTGGTTTTATAGGGATGGTTAAGGGGATTGATTCTTCTGTTTATCAAATGCTCGCTAAAAAATATAACAGTCTTCCCTTGGGGCGAAAGCTTCCTACAAGAAGTCATCGCTTGGTGAATACTGATATTAAGTTCAAAAAAATGGCGAGGCAGAAATATCTTCAGCAATGTGTGTGGGTTCTCGATTTTGAGGGGATTCCTAATATTGGTGAAAACGAAGAGTTTGTTCAAGGGACGGCTTTTATGGTTAGAGGTCAAAAGGTTTTGACCTGCTCTCATACGTTTAGCAAGGCTGGAGATCCCGCGAATTGCTATATCTCAAGAGTCGGAGATCCTGGCACTAAATACTTGATGAAAGTTGTGGGTCGATGCAGGATTCGTGATGTGGTTGAGCTCGATTTTGTTGTCCGCCCCAGCGATATGTTTCAAAGTCTCGACATATACTACAAGGAAGAAATGTTTCCTGGGTATCAAGTTTCCTTGGTGGGCTTTCCAGATCACATGGTTGGTCACACAACAGTAAGCATCTTAACAGCATCTGTCACATCACATGTGAATATCTCGACTGTAGATAACTATGAGGTCGATGTTGAAATTGGCGCAGGCTTGAGTGGCGGTCCTGTGGTTAACGATTTTAATCAGGTAGTTGGTATGGTTGTTAAGGGGCGGACATCTTCGGTTGACTTTGTGTCGCGTGAATCTAGCTTAACAGGTAGGAATGCTTTCATTAGTGCAAAGCATTTTTTGCAGCTTTAAGCTTTTACCGCAAGATAGAATCTGCTGATGTAACGTATGAAATAGCAGCAATTGGCAGGCCACGAAAGAACACTGCAAAATTTCCGGCCACGACAGGAGTCTCATCGAGCCCTACGTCTCGCCGCCACAGCGAAAGGGGACCCAAACTGGCGACCTTACCGAGCTGCTGCCAAGTCCAAGCCAACTACCCACAGGTATCGCTGTTGGCACGTTCCATTCTCCAAAAACGAAAATACCCCAGGGCTCGGCGCATCCCAGGATGGTAGAAGGAGGTTAGCCATGAACGCGATTTCAGAGATTCTGCGCATGCTGGTCATCGCTGCACCCCTTCTGTTAATTGTTGCCGCTGCCACCACTTGGGCTGTAACTGGTATCCTGAAAGGGCTGCATGAGAGGGAGCGAGAGCAGGGGAAACGGAAGCGCGGAAAAAATCACACCCACTGAGCCCTTGCCCCGATGCATGAATTGCGCTGAGCGGGCTTGGTGCTGCATCCTGCGGCAAACGACATCCTATTTCGGCCGCTGGAGCGGTCCTACACTACCCCGGCGGCCGAAGTCCTTTCTCATGTATTGACTGAGCTGACGCCCCACTTTGCCCTGAATGCCTTCTACCGGATCGATCCGAGATCGGCCTCGGGATAGTCTACTGCCTCGACAACATCCCGTAGGAAGCCCAAGTGCTGGCCTCGACCATACCGCGACGTCATCGGCTCATTGGCATGGCCGAGTATCCAGCTGATGTCGTCACGGATGGCCTCGCCTGCTGGCAACCTTCTTCTGCTGGGCAACGCCAGCAAATTTTGGCCGGAACGAGGTAGCGGGATGCTTGTGCTGTCGTCACGTTGGTCGTAACGGGGCATGCGGCAGAGCTAACGCTTAGCTAGGTAGCGCTACTCAATCTAGGGGGCGGGGCAGGGGGCGAAGATGGTTTTGCTGAGCTTTTGCAGCAGGCTGACGACACTAAGGTGTTGAAAAATTTGGCGCCCCCTTCAGGATTCGAACCTGAGACCTTCCCCTTAGGAGGGGGACGCTCTATCCAGCTGAGCTAAGGGGGCGACGCGGAGCGCATTATAGGGAAAGTCGGGGTCGAGATAAACCGCCGAGGACAGAGGCGCCACGCTGCGTTACCTTGCCGCACCGTTGGTCCCGGCCGTTCGTCGGCGGCCGCAGCCAGCGTATAGTAGGTCGCGCTAATCACCGGCCCGGACCTCTCCATGCTCAAGCGCCTGCTCCCCCTGCTGATCCTCGCCCTCGGCATCGTCGGCTTCATGGCCCTGCGCCTGACCCGGCCGGAGCCGCCGCCCGCGGTGCCCCAGGAGCGCAGCTGGCGGGTCGAGGCGCTCACGGTCGCCTTCGCCGACCATGTGCCGGTGCTGCCGCTGTTCGGCGAGGTGGTGGCGCCGGAGCGGGTCAGCCTGGTGGCGTCGCTGGCCGCCCGGGTCGCCGAGCGGCCGGTGCGCGACGGCCAGCGGGTCAGCGAGGGCGACCTGCTGGTGGCCCTGGACGACGCCGACCTGCTGCCGCCGCTGCGCCAGGCCGAGGCGGAGGTGGCCGACCTGGAGGCCCAGGTGGAGAACGAGCGCCTGCGCCACGAGAATGATCGCCTTGCCTTCGAGCGTGAGAGAGAGCTTCTGGCCAGCGCCAATCGCCAGCTGGAGCGCAACCGCTCGCTGGTGGAGCGCAACCTGGCGTCCCAGGCCGACCTCGACACCGCCCGCGACGCGGTCGCCCGGGCTCGGCTCAGCGTGACCACCCGCGAGAGCGCGGTGGCCGAGCACCCCTCGCGCCTGGCCAGCCTGGAGGCGCGCCTGGCCCGCGCCCGAGCGGCCCTGGCCACCGCCCGGCGGGACGCGGCGCGCGGCCGGGTGCTGGCCCCTTTCGACGGCGTGGTCACCGACGTGGCGGTGGCCCCGGGCGACCAGGTGGCGGCCCGGGCGCCGCTGCTCTCGCTCTATCCGGCCGAGGGGCTGGAGCTGAGGGCCCGGGTGCCGAGCCGCTTCCAGGCCGAGCTGGTCGAAAGCCTCGAGCGTGGCGAGCCGCGGCTGGCGGTGGCCGAGGAGGGCGGCCAGCGCTTCGTGCTGTCGCGGCTGGCCGGCGAGAGCGACCCGGCCGGCACCGAGGCGATCCTCGCCCTGGACGGCCCCGCCGCCGGGCTGCGTCCCGGGGCCCTGGTGGCGGTGCTGCTGGAGCGCCCGGCGGTGGCGGATGCCCTGGCGGTGCCCTTCGCCGCCCTGCACGGCAGCGACCTGCTCTATCGCATCGATGACGACGACCGGCTCGAGCGAGCGCGGGTGGAGCGCCTGGGCGAGACCCGGGGGCCCGACGGCCAGCGCTGGCTGCTGGTCCGCGGCGAGGGGCTCGCGGCGGGCGACCGGGTGATCGCCACCCACCTGCCCAACGCCATGCAGGGTCTGCGCGTGGAGGTGGCCGACGCCGCGGGCGCCATAGGCGAGGAGCCCTCTCCATGAGTCGACGGGGCGGGCTGATCGGCTTCTTCGTCCACCACAAGGTGGCGGCCAACCTGGTGATGCTGGTGATGCTGATGGGCGGCGCGCTCGGTATCGCGCGCATGAACATCCAGTTCTTTCCCACCTTCGCGCTGGACGTGGTCAGCGTGCGGGTGGTGTGGAGCGGGGCCTCTGCCGAGGACATCGAGCAGGGCATCACCAACCCCCTGGAGCAGCGGCTGCGCAGCCTGGATGGGCTCAAGCGCATGACCTCGACCTCCGCCCAGGGGATCGCCAACATCACCCTGGAGTTCATCGAGGGCAGCGACCCGGTGCTGGCGCTGGACGACGTCCGCCAGCAGGTCGACGGCTTCACCAACCTGCCGGCGGATGCCGAGACGCCGGAGGTCTCGCGCCTGGCCCGCTTTGAACCGGTGGCGCGGCTGCTGGTGCACGGCGAGCTGGACGAGCGGGAGCTGCGCCAGCTGGCCCAGCGCTTCGAGGACGAGCTGCTGCTGGCCGGCATCGACCGGGTGGAGGTCAACGGCCTGCCCGAGCAGCAGATCAGCATCGAGATCCCGGCGGAGCGCCTGCAGGGCCTGTCGCTGTCGCTGGAGGAGATCGCCCGGCGGGTGCAGGGCATGTCCCGGGACCTGCCCGCCGGCCTGCTGGGCCAGCGCGACAGCGCCCGGGAGCTGCGCTCCCTGGAGCAGCGCCGGGATGCCCTGGCCTTCGAGGACCTGGCCGTGCTCAGCGGCGACCGGGTGCAGCTGCGCCTGGGGGACATCGCGGTGATCCGCCAGGAGCCCCGCGAGGGCCAGGTCACCCTGGCCTACCGGGGGCGGCCGGCGGCGGAGCTGCTGCTGCAGCGCGCCGAGTCCGGCAACTCCCTGGCCGCGGCCCGGGTGCTGGACGACTGGCTGGACCGGACCCGGCCGACGCTGCCGGCCAGCGTCGAGCTGGAGGTCCACGACGAGTCCTGGAAGCTGATCGACGACCGCATCTCCCTGCTGATCGCCAACGGCGCGGGCGGCCTGCTGCTGGTGGTGATCCTGCTCTACTTCTTCCTGCCGGCCCGGGTGGCGCTGTGGGTGGCCATCGGCATCCCCACCGCCTTCATGGCGGCGCTGGGCGTGTTCTGGGGCATCGGCGGCTCCATCAACATGATGTCGCTGTTCGCGCTGATCATGGCGCTGGGGGTGATCGTCGACGACGCCATCGTGGTCGGCGAGGACGCCGATGCCCACCACCGCATGGGCGAGGCGCCACGGCACGCCTCGGCGGGGGCGGCGCGGCGCATGCTGTGGCCGGTGGTGGCCTCCTCGCTGACCACGGTGGCCGCCTTCATGCCGCTGCTGATGGTCGGCGGGGTGATCGGCAACATCCTTGGCGACATCCCGGTGATCATGATCTGCGTGCTGATCGCCTCGCTGCTGGAGTGCTTCGTGGTGCTGCCGGCCCACCTGCGCAACGCCTTCGTGCCCGGGGCGGGCGGCCAGCGGCCGCCCCGCGGCATCGCCCGCTGGCGCCAGGGCTTCGAGTCGCGCTTCGACGCCTTTCGCCAGGGCCCCTTCCGGCGCTTCTCGGCGCTGACCCTGCGCCACCGCGGCGCCACCCTGGCCGGCGCCCTGGCGGTGACCCTGGTGACCGCCGGCCTGCTGGCCGGCGGGCGGATCGGCTTCAACTTCTTTCCCGCCCCGGAGTCCAGCGTGGTCTATGCCAACGCCAGCTTCGTGGCGGGCACCGACCGCGCCACGGTGGCTCGCTTCCTCGACCACCTGGGCGAGACCCTGGAGGAGACCGACCGGGCCCTGGGCGGCGACCTGGTGGAGGTGGCCGTCACCCGCTTCGGCGCGACCCTGGAGGGTGGCTCCCCCGGGCGCAGCGCCGACGAGGTAGGGGCGATCATGATCGAGCTGGTCTCCCCGGACCATCGCGAGGTGCGCAACGCCGAGTTCATCCGCGGTTGGCGCGAGCGCATCGTGCTGCCGGCGGGGCTCGACAACCTGACCATCAACGAGCGGGCCGCCGGGCCCCCGGGCCGGGACGTGAACATCCGCTTGACCGGCGAGGACGCCGGCGACCTGCGTCGGGCGGCCGACATCCTCTCCCAGGCGCTCGCCGGCCTGCCCGGGGTGCTGGATACCGAGGACGACATGCCCTGGGGACGCGAGCAGCTGATCTACCGGGTCAACGCCTTCGGCGAGGCGCTGGGGCTGACCACCGGCGAGCTGGGCAGCCAGCTGCGCACCGCCTTCGACGGCCAGGTGGTGCAGATCCACCAGGCCGGGGCCGACGAGATCGAGGTGCGCGTGCAGCTGCCCCGCGAGCAGCGCGAGCGGCTCTCAACCCTCTCCAGCCTGGCGGTGAGCCTGCCCGACGGACGCCAGGTGCCGCTGGCCCAGGTGATGGCCCTGGACCACCGCCAGGGCTTCGAGGCGCTGCGCCATGCCGACGGCCAGCTGGCGGTGGAGGTTACCGCCGAGCTCGACACCCGTGCCACCTCGGCGGAGCAGGTGCTGGCGAGCCTCTCGGCGGAGCTGCTGCCGGCCCTGGCGCGGGATCACCACCTGCACTACAGCTTCGAGGGGCGCGCCGCCGACCAGCGCGAGACCCTGGCCGACATGCGCCTGGGCCTGCTGGTGGGGCTGGGGCTGATGTATGGCGTGCTGACCTGGGTGTTCGCCTCCTGGAGCCTGCCGCTGATCGTCATGGCGATCATCCCCTTCTCGCTGGTGGGGGCGCTGCTGGGCCACTGGCTGCTGGGCATCGACCTGACCATCCTCTCGCTGTTCGGGCTGTTCGGGCTCTCCGGCATCGTGGTCAACAACGCCATCATCCTGGTCAGCTTCTACCGCGAGCAGCGCGACCGGGGCCTGGCCATCGACGCGGCACTCAACGAGGCGGTGGTGCAGCGGGTGAGGGCGGTGCTGCTGACCTCGCTGACCACCATCGGGGGGCTCTTGCCGCTGCTCTTCGAGACCTCGCTGCAGGCCCAGTTCCTGATCCCCATGGCGGCCTCCATCGCCTTCGGGCTGGGCGGCTCCACGCTGCTGGTGCTGCTGGTCACCCCGGCGCTGCTCTCCTGGCTGGAGCACGCCCGCGAGGCACTGGCGAGGCGGCGGGCGCTGGCCTCGGCGGAGTCGGAGGGCTAGGCTTGATCCGCGTCGATGAGTACAGGGCAACGGCAAGGGAGAGCGCCCATGGAGATCCACGACTATCGTGCCCATGACGGCCTGGGGCTGGCGACGCTGATCCGCGAGGGTGAGGTGAGCCGCGAGGAAGTGTTCGACGCCGCCTGCGCGATGATCGAGGTGGGCAACCCCGTGCTGGGCGCGGTGGTGCGGACCCGCTTCGAGCAGGCCCGCGGCGAGGGGCGTGTCGTCGACCCGGCCGCCCCCTTCGCCGGGGTGCCGACCCTGACCAAGGACCTGCTGATGGCCATCGGCGGCGAGCCCCTGGCCTTCGGCAGCGCGGCCATGGCCGACTGGCGGGCCCCGGAGGACTCGAGCCTGGTCACGCGGCTGCGCCAGGCGGGCCTGGGCATCCTCGGCCAGACCGCCACCCCGGAGCTGGGGCTGATGGGGATCACCGAGCCCCGCGCCTTTCCCCACCCGGTCAACCCCTGGCGGCACGAGTGCTCCCCCGGGGGCTCCAGCGGGGGCGCCGCGGCCGCGGTGGCCGCCGGCCTGGTGCCCCTGGCCATGGCCGGCGACGGCGGCGGCTCGATCCGCATCCCGGCCAGCCACTGCGGCCTGTTCGGCCTCAAGCCCTCCCGTGGGCGCGTGCCGCTGGGGCCCATGTTCGGCGAGGTGTGGCAGGGCGCGGTGGTGGAGCACGCCCTGACCCGCAGCGTGCGCGACAGCGCGGCCCTGCTGGACGCCATCAACGGCATGGACGCGGGCAGCCCCTGGCCGCTGCCCCGGGAGCCTGGCTTCCTGGCGGCGCTGGCCTGTCCGCCACCCCCGCTGCGGGTGGCGATGTCCCTGGGCGAGCCGCTGGGCGCGGCGCTGGGCACCCGGCTGGACCCCGAGGTGCGTCGGGCGGTGGAGCAGGCCGCGCATCGCCTGGAGGGGCTGGGCCACCACGTCGAGTGGGCCGACCCGCCGGTGGAGGGCGGCGCCCTGGCCGACAGCTACCTGACCCTCTACCTGGGGCACCTGGCGGCGGACCTGGCCTGGATCGGCGAGCAGACCGGCGTGCCGGTGGGGCGGCTCGACATCGAGCCCGCCACCCGCGCCATCGGCCGCCTGGGACGCTGCCTGCCGGCCCGCGACTACGAGCTGGCCAAGCGCCACTGGAATGTCGTGGCACGGGCCATGGCCGACTTCCACCGTCGCTACGACCTGCTGCTGATGCCGGTGGCCGCCACCCCGGCCCCGCGGCGCGGCGAGCTCTATCCGTCGGCGGCCCGGGAGCGGCTGATGGCGCTGCTGGCCATCCCCGGCGCCTCCCGGCTGGCGATGAGGGCCGGCCTGCTCAAGCGCCTGGCCGCTGACTCCCTGCGCATGACCCCCTTCACCCAGCTGGCAAACCTCACCGGCCAGCCGGCCATGTCGCTGCCCCTGCACGTCACCCCGGAGGGGCTGCCGGTGGGCGTGCAGGTGGTCGGCCCCATGGGGGACGAGCGGCGACTGCTGGCGCTGGCCGCCCAGCTCGAGGCCGACAGCGGCTGGGGTCGCCACCTGCCGCGGCCGATCGGGTAGAATGGCCGGCGACTTCGCCGGATGCCGCCCATGTCATTGCCCATCGATCCCGCCAGCCCGAACGCCGTCTCGCCCCTCTCCGCGGCGGGCGACCGCCACTTCGACGGCCTGGCCGACAAGTTCGCCGCCAGCCTCTACGGCGGCAGCCGCGGCGAGCTGCGCCTGGCGCTGCTCGACCGGCTGCTGCCCGAGATGCTCGCCCTGCACGGCCAGCCGCTGCTCGACGTGGGCGGCGGCCTCGGCCAGCTGGCGGCCTGGTTCGCCGCCCGCGACCATGCGGTGACGCTGGTGGAGCCCTCCGCCGAGATGCTGGCCCGGGCCCGGCTCGCCCTGGCGGACGAGCCGGTGACCTTCCTCCAGGCGCCGCTGCAGGCGTTGCCCGAGGTCGCGCCCGGGCCCTGGCCGCTGATCGCCTGCCACGCGGTGCTGGAGTGGCTGGCCGACCCCCGCGCGGCCCTGGCCACCCTGGCCAGCCGGCTGGCGCCGGGGGGCCAGCTCTCGCTGATGGTGTTCAACCGCGATGCGCTGCGCTTCTCCAACGTGGTGAAGGGCAATCTGGAAAAGGCCCTGGCCGACCGTCTGGAGGGCAAGGGGCTGCGCCGGCGGCTGACGCCGATCTCGCCGCTGACCCATGCCCAGGTCACCGCCTGGAGCGCCGAGTGCGGCCTGGAGGTCCGTGGCGTGGCCGGCATCCGCATCTTCCACGACTACCTGCGCCGGCCCGCCGAGAGCGACGCCGACCGCGAGGCGCTGCTGGCGCTCGAGCGGCGCTACTGCCGCGTCGATCCCCACTGGCGGCTGGGGCGCTACCTGCTCTACACCCTGGTGCGCCCCGAGTCCCCCCCATCCGCTGACAGGGAGCCCCGACCATGAGTGCCGAGACCCCGGTCGGCCAGCTGCTGGAGCGGCAGGACGCCGATTACCGCGGCTGGTGGTGGGTGGCCCCGCCCCGGGATGGCTGGCTGGAAGCGGGGCAGGGCACGGTGGTCAGCGCCGACCTTGCCGTGCGCGCCGCCTGGCAGGCCGCCGGGCGGCCCGCGATCTCGCCCTTCGAGGCGCTGCCTGGAGGTCGTGAGGGCGCGCCGCCCGGGGCGGTGCTGTTCTGGCCCAAGAGCCATGCGCTGGGCGAGTGGTGGCTGCTGTGGCTCTGCGCGGTGCTGCCGCCGGGCACGCCGCTGCAGCTGGTGGGCGAGAATCAGGGGGGCATCAAGCGGGTGCTCAAGGTGCTGGCGGCCCTGGGGCTGGGCTGCCGCAAGCGCGACAGCGCCCGGCGCTGCGCCCTCTACGAGACCCGCCTGGAACGGGTCGCGCTCGCCCCGGACGACGCCTGGACCGCCTTCGACGCCCAGGTGGGTAGCGAGCGTCTGACCCTTGCCAGCCACCCCGGGGTGTTCGGCCACGGCAAGCTCGACGACGGCACCCGGCTGCTGCTGGAGACGCTTCCCGATATGGCTGGCGATGTCCTGGATATGGGCTGCGGAGACGGGATCCTGGCGGCCTGGCTGGCGCGTCGCGGGGCGCGGGTCACGGCGGTGGACGTCAACGCCTTCGCGGTGGAGGCGACGCGCCGGACCCTGGCGGCCAACGGCCTGGGCGGCGAGGCACTGGAAAGCGACGTCTACTCGGCGCTGGCGGGGCGCACCTTCGACGCCATCGTCAGCAACCCGCCCTTCCACCAGGAGCGAGCCATCGACTACGGCCCGGCGGCGCGGCTGATCCATGAGGCGCCGGAGCACCTGCGCTGCGGTGGGCAGCTGCTCCTCGTGGCCAACGCCTTCCTGCCCTATCCGGATCTCCTCGAACGCGCCTTCGGAGGCTTCGAGATCCTCGCCGACGACCGTCGCTTCCGGGTCTACCGGGCGGTCAAGGGCTGATCAGGCGACGCGCTCACTTGCCGGGATCGCGATAGGCGATCTCGGTGATCACGTAGGTGGTCTCGCCCCCCGGGGCGGCCACCGTCACCTCCTCGTCCAGGGGCTTGCCGAGCAGGGCCTTGGCCAGCGGCGAGTCGACGCTGATCCAGCGCCGGCTGGGGTCGATCTCGTCGTGGCCGACGATGCGGATCGCCATCTCCTCGCCCTCCTCGTCCTCCAGGGTGACGAAGGCCCCGAAGTAGACCTTGCCGGTGTCCGCCGGCAGGCGATCCACCACGGTCAGCTCATCGAGGCGCTTGGTCAGGTAGCGGATCCGGGCGATCACCCGGTTGAGCTCCTTCTTGTTGTAGGTGTAATCGGCGTTCTCGGAGCGGTCGCCCAGCGCGGCCGCCTCGCCGACCTTGGCCGAGAGGGCGGGACGCTTGACCCTCGAGAGGTGGTCGAGGATGCCGCGCAGACGCTCGGCGCCCTCGGCGGTGATCAGGTGGCTCTTGGGTTCCTGGCGCGGGTCCTTGGCGGGGTCGCGCCAGCGGGTCATGTTGCGGCCTTTCATGTGCTTCCTCGCAATCTTGCCTATGGCGGGACCATACGCCATGGGGTCGGAGCGGCCAAGTGGCGAGGCAGAGCGGGTCGACTGGCGAATCATTCAAACGTTCGTTACATTGCCAGGGCGATCCCCGACAACCACAACACCCCGTAAAGGAGTTTCGCCATGTTTCGACGTCGCCTGCTGAACATCGCCATGGGCTTGAGTCTGAGCCTGGGCCTCGCCGCCCTGCCGCTGGCCGCCGCCCACGCCTGGGAGGCCCGGGTGGAAGGGATGAAGAATCACTGGGAGCGCCTGATCACCGAGCAGCCCGAGGGCGAGCGCCGCGAAGGCCTCAAGTCGCTGGCCGGCCAGGCCGAGCGGCTGGTGGCCGAGCATCCCGACGAGGCGCTGCCGCGGGTCTGGCACGGCATCATCGAGGCCTCCCACGCCCGGGAGCGCAGCGGCCTGGGGGCGCTCTCCAGCGCCCGGGCGGCCCGCGATGCCCTGGAGCGCGCCGTGGAACTCGACCCCCGCGGCGCCGACGGCTCCGCCTACGTGACCCTGGGTGCCCTCTATGACCGGGTGCCCGGCGGGCTGGTGGGCTTCGGCGACAGCGACACCGCCGAGCGGATGTTCCAGCAGGCACTGTCGATCCGCCCCGAAGGCATCGACGTCAACTTCTACTATGCCGCCTTCCTCGCCGAGGAGGGGCGCCGCGAGGATGCCCGCGAGCAGGCCCGCCTTGCCGTGGCGGGCCAGGCCCGCGAGGGGCGTCAGGCCTCCGACGAGGCGCTGCGCGAGGAGGCCCGGGCGCTGCTGGCGCGGCTCTGAGGACCCCGGCCGGGTTGGCATCGGCGCTTCCGGTCATGATAATGAGCGCTTTGCGTAAGCGGAGAGCGCCATGAGTGATTCGCCGGAGGGTCGAGACCTCGCCGCGGCGGCGCCCTTCACCGTCGCCGACGTGGAGCTGCTGGAGCGTCGCTGCCTGCACCAGGGCTTCTTCCGCCTGGAGGCGCTGCACCTGCGCCACCGCCTCTTCGAGGGGGGCTGGAGCGATGCGATGGTGCGCGAGGTCCATCACCGCCACGATGCCGTGGGCGTGCTGCTCTACGACGTGGAGCGCGATGCCGTGGTGCTGGTCGAGCAGTTTCGCGCCGGGGCCCTGGAGGATCCCGACTCGCCCTGGAAGCTCGAGGTGGTGGCCGGACTGGTGGAGCGGGGCGAGAGCACCGCCGAGGTGGCACGCCGCGAGTCCCTGGAGGAGGCCGGCGCCCGGGTCGACGAGCTGATCGAGCTGCATGCCTACTATCCCAGTCCCGGGGCCTGCGACGAGCGGGTCACCCTGTTCTGCGGCCTGGTCGACAGCGCGGGCCTCGGCGGCGTGCACGGCCTCGACGAGGAGCACGAGGACATCCGCGTGCATGTGCTACCGTTTGTCAGGGCCTGGGAACTCCTTCAGGCCGGGCGACTCGACAATGCCATGTGTCTGATCGCCTTCCACTGGCTGGCGAACGAACGCGCATCATTGCGAGCGAGGAGGTAGCGTGTCGAGAAGCGCCTATGTGACCGACCTGAGGACCCTGCAGGGGGAGTGTTCCGCCAACTTCCTGCGGCTGGTGCGCCTGCTGGGTGACCTGGAGGCCGGCGAGAGCCGTGAGGTGGAGCTGGTCAATGACGGTCGCGGCCTCGGCGTGCTCAGCCTCGAGGTGCTCGAGCGAGCCCCCTACACCAGCATCGTGCGCGTCTCCCAGCGCGGCGTGCTCGATTCGCTCATCGACACGCCCTGCATGCGGGTGCACCTCTACCATGACGTGCGCATGGCCGAGGTCACCGACTTCCAGCGCCAGCGCCATTTCCACGGCCGCTACCGCTACCCCAATGCGCGCATGCACCAGCCCGACGAGAAGCTGCAGCTCAACCGCTTCCTCGGCGAGTGGCTGGAGCACGGGCTGGCCCACGGCCACTCCCTGGACCTGCCGGAACTTCCCTGAAATCGATGCCCTGACCTTGTTCCCGCGCCACCGCTGCCCGACCCCATCGCCGCCGTGTCCCGCCACCGGCCGCCCCGAGGAGATGCCGTCCCGATGTCACGCCTGGTCCAGATCAGCGACTGCCACCTGCATGCCGACCCCGACGCCCGCGCCCGGGCCGGCTTCCCGCTGCGCCAGCTCGAGGCCGTGGTCGAGGCGGTCAACCGCGAACGCCCGGACATGGTGCTGGTCACCGGGGACATCAGCAATGACGAGACGGCGGCCTCCTACCAGCTGGCCGTGGGTACCCTGGGGCGGCTCGCGGCACCCTGGTTCTGGCTGGCCGGCAACCATGACGACCCCGCGCTGATGGCCGAGAGCCGCGAGCTGCTCGATGAGCTCGACCTCGATGCCTGGCGGATCCTGATGCTCGACACCCGGGTCAGCGGCCAGCCCCATGGCGCGCTGGGCCCCGAGGGGCTGGCCTCCCTGGCCGAGCGCCTCGAGGAGGACGACCGGCCGACCCTGCTGGTCATGCACCATCCGCCGCTGTCGGTGGGGTCGGCGTGGATCGATGCCCTGGGCCTCGAGGACCGCGAGGCCTTCTGGCAGACCCTGGCCGCCTTCGGCCAGGTGCGTGCCATCCTCTGCGGCCACGTCCACCAGGCCTTCGCCAGCCACCAGCGCCTGGAGGCGGGCGAGGTGGCGGTCTATGCCTGCCCCTCCACCACCGACCAGTTCCTGCCCGGCGCCGAGACCTTCGCCATCGACGAGGCCTCGCGTCCCGGCTACCGGGTCATCGACCTGCGCGACGACGACCTGGAGACCTGGGTGGAGCGGGTGGACCTCTGAGGCCGCGGCGCCTCGAGATGGTGTTTTTTTTGGCTATAAAAAGATAGTCATTAATTCTTTTGGGTTATTAACGGCCCGGCGTTACCCTGCTCGCATGACCTTTCCTGCCCAACGTCATGCGAGGTACCGGGCCATGACCACCCTTCACGCCGCGACCCCCGAGTCGCCCCCCCGGGCCGCCGGCGCGCCTCCCGCGCTGTCGCCCCGCCGGCTGACCCACCTGCAGCAGCTCGAGGCCGAGTCGATCCACATCCTGCGCGAGGTGGCGGCGGAGTTCCGCAATCCGGTGATGCTCTACTCCATCGGCAAGGACTCCTCGGTGATGCTGCACCTGGCACGCAAGGCCTTCTATCCCGGGCCGCCGCCGTTCCCGCTGCTGCACGTGGACACCACCTGGAAGTTCCGCGAGATGATCGCCTTCCGCGACCGCATGGCCGCCGAGGCGGGCATGGAACTGCTGGTGCACACCAACGAGGAGGGGCGGGCCGCCGGCATCAACCCCTTCGACCACGGCTCGAGCGGCTACACCGACGTGATGAAGACCGCGGCGCTCAAGCAGGCCCTGGACAAGTACGGCTTCGATGCCGCCTTCGGCGGGGCGCGCCGCGACGAGGAGGCGAGCCGCGCCAAGGAGCGGGTCTTCTCCTTCCGCGACCGCCACCACCGCTGGGACCCGAAGAACCAGCGGCCCGAGCTGTGGAACCTCTACAACGCCCGGGTCAACAAGGGCGAGTCGATCCGTGCCTTCCCGCTCTCCAACTGGACCGAGCTGGACATCTGGCAGTACATCCACCTGGAGCAGATTCCCATCGTGCCGCTCTACTTCAGCGCCCCGCGCCCGGTGGTGGAGCGCGACGGCATGCTCATCATGGTCGACGACGAGCGGATGCCGCTGGCCGAGGGCGAGGTGCCCGAGGAGAAGTGGGTGCGCTTCCGCACCCTGGGCTGCTACCCGCTTACCGGCGCGGTGGAGTCCACGGCCGCCACCCTGCCGGAGATCATCCAGGAGATGCTGCTGACGCGGACCAGCGAGCGCAGCGGCCGCGCCATCGACCACGATCAGGCGGGCTCCATGGAGAAGAAGAAGCGCGAGGGGTACTTCTGATGGCACACCAATCGACGCTGATTGCCGACAATATCGAGCAGTACCTGCACGAGCACGAGAACAAGGACCTGCTGCGCTTCATCACCTGCGGCAGCGTGGATGACGGCAAGTCGACGCTGATCGGCCGGCTGCTCCACGACTCCAAGATGATCTTCGACGACCAGCTCGCCGCGATCACTCGGGACTCGAAGAAGAGTGGCACCACCGGCGAGGAGGTCGACCTGGCCCTGCTGGTGGACGGCCTGCAGTCGGAGCGGGAGCAGGGCATCACCATCGACGTGGCCTATCGCTTCTTCTCCACCGACCGGCGCAAGTTCATCATCGCCGACACCCCGGGCCACGAACAGTACACCCGCAACATGGCCACCGGGGCCTCCACGGCGAGCCTGGCGATCATCCTGATCGATGCCCGCCACGGGGTGCAGACCCAGACCCGTCGGCACAGCTTCATCGCCGACCTGCTGGGCATCCAGCACCTGGTGGTGGCGATCAACAAGATGGACCTGGTCGACTACGCCCAGGCGCGCTATGACGAGATCGTCGCCGAGTACCGCGCGATCGCCGACCAGCTGTCGGCCCGCGACATCCGCTTCGTGCCGCTCTCGGCGCTCAAGGGCGACAACGTGGTCAATCGCAGCGAGGCGATGCCCTGGTATCGGGTCGACGGGAAGCCCGGGCCGACCCTGCTGGAGCTGCTGGAGAGCGTCGAGATCAGCCGCGACCGCAACCTGACCGACCTGCGCCTGCCGGTTCAGGTCGTCAACCGCCCCAACCTGGACTTCCGCGGCTATGCGGGCACCCTGGAGGCGGGGATCCTGCGCCCGGGCCAGGCGATCAGGGTGCTGCCCTCGGGCAGACGCTCCACGGTGGAGCGCATCGTCACCTTCGACGGCGACCTGGAAGAGGCCTTCCCCGGCCAGGCGATCACCGTGACCCTGGCGGACGAGATCGACATCTCCCGGGGCGACTGGATCGTCGCCGCGGACGGCGAGGTGGCGATGTCCAGCGCCTTCGAGGCCGACATCGTGTGGATGCATGACCAGCCGCTGGCGCCGGGTCGCCAGGTGGACATCCGCCTGGCCGGGCGTTCGGTGGCGGGGCAGGTGGCGGAGATCCTCCACCAGGTGGACGTCAACACCCTGGAGCGCCTGCCGGCCGAGCGCCTCGAGCTCAATGCCATCGCCCGCTGTCGGGTGGCGCTCACCGCCGAGGTGCCGCTGGATGACTACGCCACCAGCCCCGGTACCGGCAGCTTCATCGTCATCGACCGGCTCTCCAACGTCACCGTGGGGGCGGGCATGATCCGCGCCGTGGTGGACAGCGAGGGTGAGGGCGAGTCGCCGAGCGCCACCGAGGTGGACTGGGCCGGCTTCGAGCTGGAGCTTAACGCCCTGGTGCGCCGGTATTTCCCCCACTGGGAGGCGAAGGATCTGCGGGAGCTTCTGAAGTAGCAATACCCTGGCTCAACGCAGTCGCGGTTGCCCATGTCGCGCCAGCGAAAGGCGCCGGGGACAGGTCGGAAAGGGGGTCCTATGCCAGGGATGGCATCGGTAGCGCCCAGGGATGGGTTCACAGCGCCCCCTCGAAGACCTGTCGCCGGAACAGCCTTGAGCGATGCTTGACACTGGCCCCCGATGAAACCCGCTCTGGTAGGCTGTGTCCAACGCCTCACAGCCGACCCGGAGCCACCCCTCGATGATCGTTCTCGCCGTTGCCCTGCTGCTGGCCATCTTCCTGCTGCCCAACCTCTGGGCCCAGTGGGTGCTCAAGCGCCACGCACGCGGCCGCGACGACTACCCCGGCACCGGGGCGGAGCTGGCCGACCACCTGCTGCGTCGGCTGGGCATCGAGGGGGTCAAGGTGGAGCCGACCGAGCATGGGGACCACTACGACCCCGAGGCGCGCCGGGTGCGGCTCTCGCCGGAGGTCTACGGCGGGCGCTCGCTCACCGCGGTGACGGTGGCGGCCCACGAGGTGGGTCACGCCATCCAGCACCACCAGGGCTATGCGCCGCTGATCGCCCGCTCCCGCCTGGTGGCGGTGGCTCAGAAGGCCGAGAAGCTCGGCGCGGTGCTGATGATGGCCGCGCCGTTGCTGTTCCTGCTCACCCGCCTGCCCGGCGGCCTGGCCATCGTGGTGGCCGCGGCGGTGATCAGCTTCGGCACCGCGGCGCTGGTGCACCTGGTAACCCTGCCGGTGGAGTTCGATGCCAGCTTCCAGCGCGCCCTGCCGCTGCTCAGGGAGTACATCCCGCCCTACGACATGCCCGGCGCCCGCCATGTGCTCACCGCCTGCGCCTTCACCTATGTGGCGGCCTCATTGGCCAGCATCCTCAACCTGGGCCGCTGGCTGGTGATCCTCAGACGCTAGCGCGGCCGGTTGGCCATCACCACCGCGCGGCGCGGGGCAGGGTAGCCCTCGCGGGTCCGGGTCGGATCCTCGGGGTCCAGGAAGTCGGCCAGGGACTGGAAGGTCATCCACTCGGTGGCGCGCTGCTCCTCGGTCTTCGTGACCGCCTCGTCCACCACCCGCACGTTCTCGAACCCGCAGCGCGTCAGCCACTGGCACAGCGCCGCCGACGACGGCAGGAAGTAGACGTTGGGCATGGCGGCGTAGCGCTCTCCCGGCAGCAGCACCGTGGTCTCGTCGCCCTCCACCACCAGGGTCTCCAGCACCAGCTCGCCGCCGGGGCGAAGGGCCTCCTTGAGCTGCAACAGGTGCTCAAGCGGCGAGGGGCGGTGGTAGAGCACGCCCATGGAGAAGACCGTGTCGAAGAAGCCGAGCCCCTCGGGGACCTCCTCGATGCCCACCGGCAGGAAGTGGGTGCGCTGGCCGTCGGCGTCGCCCACGAAGTGGCGCACCGCCTGGAACTGCCAGAAGAAGCGCGGCGAGGGGTCGATCACCAGCACGAAGGCCGCGCCGGCCCCGGCCATGCGCCAGCCGTGATAGCCGCTGCCCCCGCCGACATCGAGGACCTTCCTTCCGGCCAGCGGCGCCAGGTGGGGCGCGACGCGCCGCCATTTCCAGTCCGAGCGCCACTCGGTGTCGATGGCGATGCCGCCAAGCCGGTAGGGGCCCTTGCGCCAGGGGGAGAGCTTCCTCAGCAGGTTCTCGGCCTGGCGGCGCTGGCTGTCGGAGAGCGCGACCGCCACGTCGACGGTGTCGGTGTCCAGGCGCACCTGGCGGTCTTCCGGCAGCGTCGGCAGCTTGGCCACCGCCTTCTCCCAGGCGGGCAGGTCGCCATGGCGCCGGCGGTCCAGCCCGCGGGCCAGCTGGTCGGGCAGCCGGGCCAGCCAGGTGTCGAGGCCCTGGTCGAGCAGGGCCCGGTAGAGGTCGCGGTGCTCGGGAACGATCGGCATGTCACGCCTCCCCGTCGCGCGGGGCCCCCGGCGCGTCCTTGAAGGCGACCAGCGAAGCGAAGTTGAGGAACTGGAACCAGGTGTGGGAGCGGGAGAACCCCGCCCGCTCGAGGCGCGCATGGTGCGCCGCCAGGGTGTCCGGCACCAGCACGTTCTCCAGCGCGGTGCGCTTCTGGCTGATCTCCAGGTCGCTGTAGCCGTTGGCCCGCTTGAAGTCGTGGTAGCGCTCCACCCGCCAGGCATTCTCCTGCTCGTCCTCGGCCACGACCTTCTCGGAGAGCACCAGCACGCCGCCGGGCTCCAGGGCCTGGTAGAGCCGGGCCATCAGGGCGTCGCGATCCTCGGGCGCGAGGAACTGCAGGGTGAAGTTGAGCACGATCATGCCGGCGGGCCGGTAGTCCAGCCGGCGGATGTCGCCCTCGATCACCTCCATGGCGTGGTCGGGGCACTCCGCGGCCAGGGTCTCCCGGGCCCGGGCCACCATGGCCGGGGAGAGGTCCACCCCGGTGTAGCGGAAGGCCGCGGGGGGGAGCTGCCCGGCCAGCGCCAGGCCGGCGGCGCCCAGCGAGCAGCCCAGGTCATAGACCCGGGCGCCATGGCGCAGGTGGCGGGCGGCGATCAGCCCCAGCATGCCCAGTATCTGGCCGTACCCCGGCACCGAGCGGCGGATCATGTCGGGAAAGCAGGCGACGACCCTCTCGTCGAACGAAAAGCGCGCGACCCGGTCGAGGGGTGTGGAAAAGATCGCGTCACGGTAAGATGCGTCACTCATGGGCCAAGCCGGAATCATGCGGAAAAGGCCGACATTCTACGCTTCGACCGCCCCGGCTGCACGACAGGATGTCAAGGAGGAAACCATGCCCACCACACCGATCGATCAGCGCGACGCCTGGTGCGCCCTGGCGTCTCATGCACAGGACATGCGCGAGACCCACCTGCGCGAGCTGTTTGCCGGCGAGGCCGGTCGCCACGCCGCCTACACCCGCCACGCCGCCGGGCTCACCCTGGACCTCTCCAAGCAGCGCTGGTCCGCCGAGACCCTGGACCTGCTGCTGGCGCTGGCCCGGGAGGCGAGGCTGCCTGAGGCGATCACGGCCCTGCTGGATGGCGAGCGGGTCAATCGCAGCGAGGACCGCCCGGCGCTGCATACCGCGCTGCGCCTGCCGGCGGATGCCTCGCTGGTGGTGGAGGGCGAGGACGTGGTGCCCGCCGTTCACCGTACCCTCGACCACATGGCCACCATGGTCGAACGCTTCCATGCCGGCCAGTGGCGCGGCGCCACCGGCCGGGCGATCCGCCACGTGGTCAACCTGGGCGTCGGCGGCTCGGACCTCGGGCCGCTGATGGTTACCCATGCCCTGGCCGACTATCGGCCGGACGACGTGCACCGCATCGAGGTGCACTTCGCCTCCACCATGGACGGCTCCCAGCTCGCCGACTACCTGGCGCGGCTCAACCCCGAGACCACGCTGTTCGTGCTCTCCTCGAAGTCCTTCACCACCATCGACACCCTCTCCAACGCCCGCACCGCCCGCGACTGGCTGATGGCCCGCCTGGAAGGCGAGGAGGGGGTCGACGCCGAGCTGGTGATGCGCCAGCACTTCATCGGCGTCTCGGCGAGCCCCGAGAAGATGGACGAATGGGGCATCGCGCCTGCCCACCAGCTCGAGTTCTGGGAGTGGGTGGGCGGCCGCTACTCGCTGTGGGGCGGTATCGGCCTGCCCATCGCCCTGGTGGTCGGCATGGACCACTTCCGCGCACTGCTGGCCGGGGCCCATGCCATGGACCGCCACTTCCGCGAGGCGCCGCTTTCCGACAACCTGCCGGTGCTGCTGGCGCTGGCGGGGATCTGGAACGTCAACTTCCTGGATATCCGTGCCCACTCCATCCTGCCCTACGACGGCCGCCTGGAGTATTTCGCCGCCTACCTCGAGCAGCTCGAGATGGAGTCTAACGGCAAGTCGGTGACCCATGACGGCCGCGAGGTGGGCTACTCCACCTGCCCGGTGCTGTGGGGCCAGCTGGGTCCCAACGCCCAGCACGCCTTCTACCAGCTGCTCCACCAGGGCACCCAGGCGGTGGAGTGCGACTTCATCGCTCCCCTGGTGCGCTACGATGACGTGGCCGACGAGGCCACCCGCGACCACCTGATGGGCCAGCATCGCCTGACGCTCGCCAACTGCTTCGCTCAGTCCCGGGTGCTGATGCTCGGCGACGACGCCATCGACGACGAGGGGCCACGGCCTGGCCACAAGCGCTATCGGGGTAACCAGCCCTCCAGCACCCTGCTGCTGGACCGCCTGACGCCCTCGACCCTCGGTGCGCTGATCGCCCTCTACGAGCACAAGGTGTTCGCCCAGGCGACGATCTGGGAGATCAATCCCTTCGACCAGTGGGGCGTGGAACTGGGCAAGAAGATCGCCGGCGAGACCCAGCGCATCCTCGAGAGCCACGAGGGCCTCGACGCCATGGACGACTCGACACGAGCGCTGATCGAGGCGGTCTGGTCCGCCGAACGGGCACTGTGATGTCACTGGCTGTGCATACAGGGGTTGCGGTATGCTGAGCGCCGCCTCGGCGATACGGCCGGCCAGCGGCGTGCTCTATCTGCACGGCTTCAACAGCGGCGAGGGGTCGCCCAAGGCGGCCCTGGTGCGTCGGGCCTGCGCGGTGCTGGGTCTGCCCTGCGTGACGCCACAGCTGCCCCACCAACCGCGGGCAGCGCTGGCCCTGGCCGAGGCGTGCCTGGCCGAGCTCGGTCCCGAGCCACTGGTGACGGGCAGCTCCATGGGCGGCTTCCTGGCCACCTGCCTGGCCGAGAGGTACGGCCTGCGCGGGGCGCTGATCAATCCCGCAGTGGCGCCGGCCCGGCTGGTGACCGACTGGGTCGACGAGGCCTTCGTCAACGACTACACCGGCGAGCGCTTCACGGTCGGGCAGGCGCACCTGGCCGAGCTCGAGGCGCTGACGCCGGCGACGGTGACGCCGTGGCGCTACCTGTTGCTGCTGGGGACGGCCGACGAGGTGCTCGACCCGGGCGATGCCTTTGCCCTCTACCGCGGGGCGCGCACGATCCTGCATCCGCGGGCCAACCACGCCTTCGACGTGCTGGCCGACCACCTGCCGGCGATCCTGGCCCACGGCGGCCATGCGCTGGCCGCGGGCCGCCTCGCGGGGGTGGCGGCAAGCCCCTGACTGCCGCCGGCAGGCCAGCCAACACAAGGAACCGGACGACACATGACGCAATACAGTGCCAGCTCGATCGAGGTGCTTTCCGGCCTGGAGCCGGTGCGCAAGCGCCCGGGCATGTACACCGACACCAGCCGCCCCAACCACCTGGTCCAGGAGGTGGTCGACAACAGCGTCGACGAGGCGCTGGCCGGCCATGCCAGCCAGATCACCGTGCGGCTGTTCGAGGATGGCGGCATCGAGGTGGCCGACGACGGCCGCGGCATGCCCATCGACATCCATCCTGAGCACGGCGTCTCCGGGGTGGAGCTGATCCTCACCCGGCTCCACGCCGGCGGCAAGTTCTCCAACGCCAGCTACCAGTTCTCGGGGGGGCTGCATGGCGTCGGCGTCTCGGTGGTCAATGCCCTCTCGCGGCGCCTCGAGGTGGAGGTGCTGCGCGACGGCAGCCGCCACGCCATCGCCTTCGAGCACGGCGAGCCCGCCTCCCAGCTTTCGGTGATCGGCAGCGTGGGCAAGCGCAACACCGGCACGGTGCTGCGCTTCTGGCCCGAGGCGAGCTACTTCGATAGCCCCCGGCTGTCGCTGCCGCGGCTGAAGCACCTGCTGCGGGCCAAGGCGGTGCTCTGTCCGGGCCTCAGGGTGGTGGTGGTCGAACCCGATGGCGCCGAGAGCGCCTGGGAGTACGAGGATGGCCTGCGCGACTACCTGGCCCAGGCCACCGATGGCTATGAGGTGCTGCCCCCGTCGCCCTTCGTCGGCCACTTCGCCGACGACGAGCAGGCCTGTGACTGGGCGATCCAGTGGCTGCCCGAGGGCGGCGAGCCGCTAATGGAGAGCTACGTCAACCTGATCCCCACGCCCCAGGGCGGCACCCACGTCAACGGCCTGCGCGCTGGCCTGCTCGAGGCGCTGCGAGAGTTCTGCGAATACCGAAGCCTGCTGCCGCGAGGGGTCAAGCTCACCGCCGAGGACCTCTGGGAGCGGGTCAGCTACGTGCTCTCGGTGAAGATGCTCGACCCCCAGTTCGCCGGCCAGACCAAGGAGCGTCTGTCGTCGCGCACCGTGGCGGGCTTCGTCTCCGGGGTGGTCAAGGACGCCTTCTCGCTGTGGCTCAACCACCACGTGGACCAGGCCGAGGCCCTTGCCGAACTGGTGATCAACGCCGCCCAGCGCCGCCAGAAGAGCGCCAAGAAGGTGGCCCGCAAGAAGGTCACCTCCGGCCCCGCGCTGCCCGGCAAGCTGGCCGACTGCTCCGGCCAGGACCCGGCGACGAGCGAGCTCTTCCTGGTGGAGGGCGACTCCGCCGGCGGCAGCGCCAAGCAGGCGCGCAACCGCGAGAGCCAGGCGATCCTGCCGCTGCGCGGCAAGATCCTCAACACCTGGGAGGTGGAGTCCCACGACATCTATGGCTCCCAGGAGGTCCACGACATCGCCGTGGCCGTCGGCATGGACCCGGGCAGCGACGACCTCTCCAAGCTGCGTTACCACAAGATCTGCATCCTCGCCGACGCCGACTCCGACGGCCTGCATATCGCCACGCTGCTCTGCGCGCTCTTCGTGCGCCACTTCCCGGCGCTGGTGGATGCCGGCCATGTCTACGTGGCGATGCCGCCGCTCTACCGCATCGATCTCGGCAAGGAGGTCTTCTATGCCCTGGACGAGAGCGAGAAGGCGGCGATCCTGCGCCGGCTCGAGGGCAAGCGCGGCACCGTGAACGTGCAGCGCTTCAAGGGCCTGGGCGAGATGAGCCCGCTGCAGCTGCGCGAGACCACCATGGCGGTGGAGACCCGCCGCCTGGTGCAGCTCACCCGCGAGGTGGGCGACGGCACCATGGAGATGATGGACATGCTGCTGGCCAAGAAGCGCGCCGGCGACCGCAAGAGCTGGCTCGAGGACTACGGCAACCTCGCTGATATAGAGGTATAGCGCCGAGCGCCACGCCACAAGCGCCCAGCTGCGCAGTGACGGGCGGCGGATGTCGAGGAAAGAAACTTGACGGCAACTTAGCCGGCGGCATCATCCTTCGGCGCTCGGCGCTCGGCGCTCGGCGCTCGGCGCTCGGCGCTCGGCGCTCGGCGCTCGGCGCTCGGCGCTCGGCGCTCGGCGCTCGGCGCTCGGCGCTCGGCGCTCGGCGCTAAAAACATTTCGTGCGGGCACCGCCCGCGAATCTTTCATCGATGGTAGAAGGGCGCTAACCCCATGACCATGGATATCCAGGTGGCGGAGGGCGACGTCGAGCGCCTCTCGCTGCGCGAATACACCGAGAAGGCGTACCTCGACTACTCGATGTACGTCATCCTCGACCGGGCGCTGCCCCATATCGGCGACGGCATGAAGCCGGTGCAGCGGCGCATCGTCTACGCCATGCGCGAGCTGGCGCTGGGTGCCAACGCCAAGTACAAGAAGTCGGCGCGCACCGTGGGCGACGTGCTGGGCAAGTTCCACCCCCACGGCGACAGCGCCTGCTACGAGGCCATGGTGCTGATGGCCCAGCCCTTCAGCTACCGCTACCCGCTGGTGGACGGCCAGGGCAACTGGGGCAGCCCCGACGATCCCAAGTCCTTCGCCGCCATGCGCTACACCGAGGCGCGACTGTCGAAGTTCGCCGAGGTGCTGCTCGCCGAGCTTGGCCAGGGCACCGTGGACTGGACCCCCAACTTCGACGGCACCATGAACGAGCCGGTGGTGTTGCCGGCGCGGCTGCCCCACGTGCTGCTCAACGGCGGCACCGGCATCGCCGTGGGCATGGCCACCGACATCCCGCCCCACAACGTGGGCGAGGTGGTCGAGGCCACCTGCCACCTGCTGCGCCACCCCGAGGCCACCACCGCCGACCTGGTCCAGCACCTGCCGGCACCGGACTTTCCCAGCGAGGCCGAGATCATCACCTCCCGCGCCGACCTGCGGAAGCTCTACGAGAGCGGTCGCGGCTCGGTGAAGCTGCGCGCCCGCTACGTGATGGAGGAGGGCAGCATCGTGGTCACCGCGCTGCCCTACCAGGTCAGCGGCGCCAAGATCCTCGAGCAGATCGCCGCCCAGATGCAGGCCAAGAAGCTGCCCATGGTGGCCGACCTGCGCGACGAGTCGACCCACGAGGAGCCGACCCGGCTGGTGATCGAGCCGCGCTCCAACCGCGTCGACATCGAGGCGCTGATGGCGCACCTGTTCGCTACCACCGACCTCGAGAAGAACATCCGCGTCAACATGAACGTGATCGGCCTGGACGGCCGGCCGCGGGTGATGCCGCTGCCCGACCTGCTGGGCGAGTGGCTGCGCTTCCGCCGCAGCACCGTGCGCCGGCGCCTGGAGCACCGCCTGGGCAAGGTCGAGGACCGCCTGCATCTCCTCGAGGGCCTGCTGGTCGCCTACCTCAATATCGATGAGGTGATCCGCATCATCCGCGAGGAGGAGGAGCCCAAGCCCGCCCTGATGGCGGCCTTCGGGCTCTCCGACCGCCAGGCCGAGGCGATCCTCGAGCTGCGCCTGCGCCACCTGGCCAGGCTCGAGGAGATGAAGATCCGCGGCGAGCAGGAGGAGCTCGAGGCCGAGCGCAAGCGGCTCCAGGAGCTGCTCGGCAACGAGGCAAAGCTCACCGACCTGATCGAGGAGGAGCTGCGCGCCGCCGCCGAGGCCCACGGCGATCCGCGCCGCTCGCCCATCGTCGAGCGCGAGGAGGCCCGGGCGCTCTCCGAGGTGGAGCTGGTGGGGGCGGACCCGGTCACCGTGGTGCTCTCCGAGAAGGGCTGGATCCGCAGTGCCAAGGGGCACGAGATCGACCCGGCGGGGCTCTCCTACAAGGCCGGCGACCGGTTCCATCTCGCCGCCCGGGGCAAGACCAACCAGCCCCTGGTGCTGCTTGACGACACCGGCCGTGCCTACACCCTGCAGGCCCACAACCTGCCCAGCGCGCGAGGGCAGGGCGAGCCGGTGACCAGCCGCGTCAACGTGGTGGCTGGCGCCCACATGGCCGGCGTCATGCTGGCGCCACCGGCGTCGCGCTTCCTGCTCGCCTCCGACGGCGGCTACGGCTTCGTCGCCCGGCTCGAGGAGCTGGTCGGCAAGAACAAGTCCGGCAAGGCGGTGCTCAGCGTGCCCAAGGGGTGCAACGTGCTGCCCCCCTGCCAGGTCCCCGACGCCCCCGAGGGCGTCAGCGTGGCGGCGGTCTCCAACGAGGGACGCCTGCTGCTCTTCCCCCTCGAGCAGCTGCCCGAGATGGCCAAGGGCAAGGGCAACAAGATGATCGACATTCCCGGCGCCCGGGCGGCACGGCGCGAGGAGTTCGTCCGCGACCTGGTGGTGCTGCCGGCGGGCGCCAGCCTGGTGATCCATGCCGGCAAGCGCCACCTGACCCTCAAGGCCGCCGACCTGGATTATTATCGTGGCGAGCGCGGCCGGCGCGGCAGCAAGCTGCCCCGCGGCCTGCAGAAGGTCGACCGACTCGAGGTTTCCGAATGACACGACGCATCCTGATCCGCGCCACCGGCGCGGCTCGACCCGGCCAGCTGGCCGGCCTGGGCAAGGCGCTGGCCGGCAGCGGTGCCCGCCTGCTGGACATCAACCAGAGCGTGACCTTCGACATGCTCTCCCTCGAGGCCCTGGTGGGGCTCGACCACGACAGCGACCTGGAGGCCGCGCTGGCCGCCGTGGGCGACGAGCTGGGCCTCGACGTCCAGGCGATCCAGGTCAGCGCCGAGGACTACCAGCGCTGGAGCAGCCAGGCCAGCCGGCCGCGGCTGATCCTGACGCTGCTGGCGCCGCACCTGCCCGCCGGTATCCTGGCCGAGGTGGGGGCGCTCACCGCCGAGCACGGGCTGACCGTGGAGCTGATCCACCGGCTCTCCGGCCGCGAGCCGCTGGACGGCGGCGTGCCCCGCGACCACCAGAGCATCCAGGGCGCCTGCGTGGAGTGCTGGCTGCGCGGCGACGAGGTCGACCTCGACGCCCTGCGTGAGAAGGCCCTGGCGCTGGGGGCCATGCACGGCGTCGACATCGCCCTCCAGGAGGACTCCATCTGGCGCCGGCACCGGCGTCTGGTCTGCTTCGACATGGACTCCACCCTGATCCAGGCCGAGGTGATCGACGAGCTGGCCCGCCGCCACGGCGTCTACGACGAGGTGGCCGAGGTCACCGAGCGGGCCATGCGCGGCGAGCTCGACTTCCAGCAGAGCTTCCGCGAGCGCATGGCCAAGCTCCGCGGCCTCGACGAGTCGGTGCTGGCCGAGATCGCCCGGGAACTGCCGCTGATGGACGGCGTGGAGCGGCTGATGAGGCAGCTCAAGCGGCTGGGCTATCGCACCGCCATCCTCTCCGGCGGCTTCACCTACTTCGCCCGCCACCTGCAGCAGACCCTCGGCTTCGACGAGATCCACGCCAACGAGCTGGTGATCGAGAACGGCAAGGTGACCGGCGAGGTGCTCGAGCCGATCCTCGACGCCGACCGCAAGGCGGCGCTGCTGCGCGAGATCGCCGAGCGGGAGGGACTCGCCATGGAGCAGACCATCGCCGTGGGCGACGGCGCCAATGACCTCAAGATGCTGGCAGCGGCGGGGCTGGGCATCGCCTTCCGCGCCAAGCCGCTGGTGCGCGCCCAGGCCAGCCACTCCATCTCGACGCTCGGCATCGATGCGGTGCTCTACCTGATCGGCTATCGCCAGGTGGACCTGGAGGAGCGGGGGGAGTGAGCGACACCTTCGAGATCTGGCGCGACCGCTTCGAGCGGCTGCGCTCCAACAAGGCCTTCGAGCTGACGGTGATCACCATCATCGTGGTCTCGGCGCTGCTGATCGGCGCCAAGACCTACGAGGAGGAGGTGAGCCCCTTCCAGGAGTGGATCCTGTGGCTCGACGTGGCGGTCACGGTGTTCTTCCTGGTGGAGATCCTGATCCGCATGGCCGCCGAGCGGCGCCTGCGGGACTTCTTTCGCCGCGGCTGGAACATCTTCGACTTCCTGATCGTCACCGCCAGCCTGATCCCCATGGACGACTCGGAGATGGTGCTGCTGGCGCGCCTGCTCCGCATCTTCCGGGTGCTGCGCCTGGTGTCGATGATCCCTGAGCTGCGCCTGCTGATCGCCGCGCTGTTCAAGTCGATCCCGCGCATGGGCTACGTGGCCCTGCTGATGTTCATCATCTTCTACATCTACGGCGCCATCGGCAGCTTCTTGTTCGCCAGCGTCGACGAGAAGCTGTGGGGGAATATCTCGCTGGCCATGCTGACGCTGTTCCAGGTGGCGACCTTCGAGAGCTGGGCCACGGCGGTGCTCTACCCGACCATGGAGCACTACCCCTACGCCTGGATCTATTTCCTCACCTTCATCTTCCTCAACGCCTTCATCTTCCTCAACATGATGATCGGCATCGTGCTCGACGTGATGCAGAAGGAGAGCCTGGCCATCGAGCTGGAGAGCGGGGAGGGGGAGGCCGCGGAGCTGCACGGCCTGCGCGACGACGTGCGCGAACTGCGCGACCAGCTCTCGCGGATGGAGCGGATGCTCGAACGCCGGAGTTGACAAAGCCGCCCAACCTTGATTCTCTATGACCATGAACATGACGGCGTACGACCTCGACCTACGACTACTAGCCCGCTCCTGAGAGCGTGGGCGATGCCGCCTGCATCGCCATCGTCCTTCGCCAGAAGGTCCCGGTCGAAACGAGGTCGTACCATGTCAGCCATCACTTTCCGTCGTTCCATCGAATGCCAGTCCGCGCCGAACTGCAGCGAACACCGTCGTGTTCGTGGTTTCGTCGTGTCCGATACCGCGCGCAACGCCCCGACCGGCCCCCGGCCGTCGGGGCGTTGCCGTTTCTGAGCCGTATTCGCCAGAGTGCCGCACCGCCAGTCCAGGGAGACCGCCGCCATGATGCTCGACAACCCCGCCGCCAAGTACCGCCCCTTCGTTGCCGTCGACCTGCCCGATCGCCAGTGGCCCAACCGTCGCATCGAGCAGCCGCCGATCTGGACCAGCGTCGACCTGCGTGACGGCAACCAGTCGCTGATCGACCCCATGGACCAGGAGCGCAAGCAGCGCCTCTTCGACCTGCTGGTGAAGATCGGCTTCAAGGAGATCGAGGTGGGCTTCCCCTCGGCCTCCCAGACCGACTTCGACTTCGTGCGCTCGCTGATCGAGAACGACAGGATCCCGGCTGACGTCACCATCCAGGTGCTGACCCAGGCCCGCGACCACCTGATCGACCGCACCTTCGAGGCGCTCAAGGGGGCGAAGAACGCCATCGTCCACGTCTACAACGCCACCGACCCGATGTTCCGCCGGGTGGTGTTCGGGGTCGACAAGGCCGAGTGCATCCAGATCGCCGTGGACGCCACCGCGCGCATCAAGCAGCGCATGGAGGAGGCGCCGGAGACGAACTGGACCTTCCAGTACTCCCCGGAGCTCTTCACCACCACCGAGATGGAGTTCGCCCGGGAGATCGTCGAGGCGGTGATGGAGACCTTCGGCGCCAGTGCCGAGAAGAAGATGATCGTCAACCTGCCGGCCACCGTGGAGGCGGCGACCCCCAACAACTACGCCGACCAGATCGAGTGGTTCTGCCGCCACGTGAAGGACCGCGACGCGCTGATCGTCAGCGTGCATCCCCACAACGACCGCGGCACCGGCGTGGCCGCCGCCGAGCTGACCCTGATGGCCGGCGCCGACCGCGTCGAGGGCACCCTGTTCGGCAACGGCGAGCGCACCGGTAACGTGGACCTCGTCACCCTGGCGATGAACCTGTACACCCAGGGGGTGCATCCGGGGCTCGACTTCTCCAACATCACGCCGGTCATGCGCGAGGTGGAGTACTGCAACCAGCTGCCGGTGCACCCGCGCCACCCCTACGTGGGCGATCTGGTGTTCACCGCCTTCTCCGGCTCCCACCAGGATGCCATCAAGAAGGGCATGGCCGAGCGCCGCGCCCATCCGGAGGCCGTGTGGGACGTGCCCTACCTGCCCATCGACCCGCTGGACGTGGGCCGCAGCTACGAGGCGGTGATCCGCGTCAACAGCCAGTCCGGCAAGGGTGGGGTCTCCTACCTGCTCGAGCAGGAGCACGGCATCGAGCTGCCGCGCCGCCTCTCCATCGAGTTCAGCCAGGTGGTGCAGGAGGTGGCCGACCGCACGGGCAAGGAGATCACCTCGCAGATGATCTACCAGGCCTTCGCCGACGAGTACCTCGAGCAGACCTCGCCCTTCGGCCTGGTCAGCCACCGCCTCTCCTCGGAGCCCGACAGCCCCACCGTAACCCTGGAGGCTACCATCGAGGAGCGCGGCGAGCGCCGCACCCTCAAGGGCCAGGGCAACGGCCCGCTGGCGGCCTTCATCAAGGCGCTGGCCGCCGCCGGCCATGACGTGGAGATCATCGACTACCACGAACACTCCCGGGGCCAGGGCTCCGATGCCGAGGCGATCGCCTACGTGGAGGTGCGCATCGACGGCGAGGCGGTGTTCGGTGTCGGCACCGACGAGAGCATCACCAGCGCCTCCATGAAGGCGGTGATGAGCGCCATCAACCGCAAGCTCTCGACTCAGGAGCCGGCGGCCAATGTGACCGCCGAGTCGCTGGCGTGACAAGCCTCCTGTAGGAGCCCAATTCATTGGGCGATGGAGGCCGAAGGCCTCCCCGGCGACAGCAGCACCGCCGGGCGCCTGCGGCGCCAATCGCCCGACAAGTCGGGCTCCTACAAGGTCCCTCTTGCCACTCCTCGATCGACATCCCTGTCGCTCGCCGCTGCCCGGCTTGGTCGCGACAGCGCCCCTGCTGAGGGCTTCTCGACAGCGCCGCCTGGCCTTCGGTCACAGCGGCGTCTTGCTTCCCTCGCCGGGAATCTCCCTGACCAGCCGCGGCACCAGGAATCCCGGCAGCATGTCCCGCAGGCCCGCGACCAGTTCGCGGGCCTGGTCGTCCGGTACGTCGAAGTGGGCCGCGCCGGCCACCGGGTCGAGCACGTGGAGGTAGTAGGGCAGCACGCCGGCCTCGAAGAGCAGTTCGGAGAGCGCGGCCAGGGCGTCCCGCGAGTCATTGATCCCGCGCAGCAGCACGCTCTGGTTGAGCAGGGTCACGCCTGCCGCCTTGAGCCGGGCGCAGGCGTCGATCACGGCGTCGTCGATCTCGTTGGCGTGGTTGATATGCAGTACCAGCACCTTCTGGAGGCGGGTCTTGCCGAGCCAGTCGAGCAGCGCATCGTCGACTCGGTCCGGGATCACCACCGGCAGGCGGGTATGCAGGCGCAGGCGGGTCAGATGCGGGATCGCCTCGAGGCGATTGACCAGCCAGGCCAGCTGCCGGTCGCTGGCGGCCAGCGGGTCGCCGCCGGAGAGGATCGCCTCGCGGATCGTCGGGTCGTCGCGCAGGGTGTCCAGCGTGGCCTCCCACTGGGCCCGGGACGGCGCGTTGTCGCCGTAGGGGAAGTGGCGGCGGAAGCAGTAGCGGCAGTTGACCGCGCAGGCGGGGCTGGCGATCAGCAGCACCCGGCCGGCGTACTTTTGGATCAGCCCGCGAGCCGGGGTATGCGCGGCCTCCTGCAGGGGGTCGGCCACGAAACCGGGGGCCGGCACGGCTTCCTCGCCCAGCGGCAGCACCTGGCGCAGCAGCGGGTCGGTCGGGTCACCCGGGCGCATGCGGGCCAGGAAGGCCTCTGGCACCCGGACCTCGAAGAGGGCATGGCCCGCCTCGGCACCGGGGTGCCAGTGCGCGTCGAGCCCCAGGCGCCGACACAGCTCGGCCGGATCGCGGATGGCCCCCGCCAGCTGCGCCTGCCAGGCGGGCGGCACGGGCAGCGGTGCGGTCTCGTCGTGACGCTGCAAAAGGGTGGGGCTTCGGGTTATCATGCGGCACACCAGTCAACACGGGCGAGGCCGGCTCCCGGCAGGAGGGCCTCGTCGAACTTCGTTTGCATGGGTGCGCCATCGGCCGTTGCCGGTGGCGCGCTACGATATGGGTGAGAGATCATGGCGAACTATTCTACCAACGAATTCAAGGGCGGTCTGAAGGTGATGCTGGACGGCGATCCCTGCTCGATCGTCGAGAACGAGTTCGTGAAGCCGGGCAAGGGCCAGGCCTTCAACCGCGTCAAGCTGCGTAACCTGATGACCGGTCGCGTCTGGGAGCGCACCTTCAAGTCGGGGGAAAGCCTGGAAGGCGCCGACGTGATGGACCTGGACATGGAGTACCTCTACAACGACGGCGAGATGTGGTACTTCATGAAGACCGACGGCTCCTTCGAGCAGTATCCGGTGGAGAAGAAGGCCCTGGGTGACACCGAGAAGTGGCTCAAGGAGCAGGTGGTCTACACCGTGACCCTGTGGAACGACAACGCCATCAGCGTGACCCCGCCCAACTTCATCGAGCTGGAGGTGGTCGAGACCGACCCGGGCCTCAAGGGAGATACCGCCCAGGGCGGCTCCAAGCCGGCGACCCTCTCCTCCGGCGCCGTGGTTCGCGTGCCGCTGTTCATCAACCAGGGCGAAGTGCTCAAGGTCGATACGCGCAGCGGCGAATACGTCTCTCGCGCTTGATTTTCCCGCTTTGTTCCTGAATCTGTAGGAGGCCAGCTCCGCTGGGCGAACGGAGGCCGAAGGCCTCCCTGCGGCAGCCACCCAAGGCTGCCGACACCTTGGGCGGCTGACGGCGCCAGTCGCGCAACGAGTTGCCCTCCTACAGCAGGCTCCTTCTCCCTGTTCCGGGAAATTCCCATGTCGGTGCCCGACTGGCAGCCCACTGCCTCCATCGAGACCCTGCGCGACCGCGCGCGGCTGATCGCCGAGGTGCGGGCCTTCTTCGCCGAACGCGGGGTGCTGGAGGTCGAGAGCCCGGTACTGGGCCACGGCGGCAGCACCGACCCGCATCTGGCGTCGCTCTCGGCCCGGGCGACCACGCCGGCGGGCCCCGAGCGGCTCTGGCTGCAGACCTCGCCGGAGTTTGCCATGAAGCGGCTGCTGGCGGCAGGCGCCGGGCCCATCTTCCAGCTGGCGCGCTGCTTTCGCGACGGCGAGGTGGGGCGGCGCCACAACCTCGAGTTCACCATGCTGGAGTGGTACCGCCCCGGACTCCCCCTCGACGGCCTGATCGAGGAGACAACCGCGCTGGTGCGCCGGGTGCTGGGCCGGGAACTGGGGGATGAGGCCGGGCCGCTGCGCTGCCGCCGCTACCGTGAGCTGTTCCGGGAGGCCCTGGCCGTCGACCCCTTCACCGCGCCGCTGGCCGACCTGCGCCGCCTGGCCGAGGAGCAGGGCGGGCTGGCCATGGCCGATGCCCCTCGCGACGACTGCCTCGACCTGCTGCTGAGTCTGGTGATCGAGCCGCAGCTGGGCCGCGAGGGCATCGACGTGGTGGTGGACTACCCGGCGAGCCAGGCGGCCCTGGCCCGGCGCCATCGCGACCCGGAGGACGGCGCGTGGGTGGCGTCGCGCTTCGAGCTCTATCTCGAGGGGCTTGAGCTCGCCAACGGCTACGACGAGCTGACCGATGTCGCCGAGCAGGCGGCGCGCTTTGCCGAGGACAACGCCGCCCGGCGGGCGGCGGGACTGCCTGAGGTGGACGTGGACTCGCGCCTGCTGGCGGCACTTGAGCATGGCATGCCCGAGGGGAGCGGGGTGGCGCTGGGCATCGACCGGCTGATCCAGCTGGCGCTGGGCAAGTCGAGCGTGGCGGAGGTGATGGCCTTCGCCACCCCGCGCTGTTAGAACGCCCCCAGCGACTGCCCCATCTGCACCTTGGCGGCGGGCGCGAGGGCGTCGGCGAAGGCCACCGGCTCGGCGAAGGCCATCACCACCGTGGAGCCGAGCTTGAAGCGTCCCATCTCCGCGCCCTTCTCGAGCCGCACCGGCGTGTCGAAGCGGGTGCGCTGCACCTCGCCGGAGAGCGGGGTGACCTGGCCGGCCCACACCGTCTCGATGGCGGC
The DNA here is from genome assembly GCF_024206005.1 of Halomonas sp. 3H. NCBI lineage: Bacteria > Pseudomonadati > Pseudomonadota > Gammaproteobacteria > Oceanospirillales > Halomonadaceae > Halomonas > Halomonas sp. 3H. Next base: position 2,813,291 of record NZ_CP100360.1, on the reverse strand, counting down.
GACGATCATCGCCCCCACCAGCACCATCGCCATGGGGCCGTGCTCGGTGTCGAAGTGGCACACCAGGCGCTCGTTGCGGGCGAAGAGGTTCGGCACATGCTCGGTGGTCGCGGCGTTCACCGAGAAGAGCCGGCCGGGCACATAGACCATCTCCGTCAGGGTGCCGCTCACCGGCATGTGAACCCGATGGTAGTCGCTCGGGGAGAGGTAGACCGTGGCGAAGCTGCCGCCCAGGTAGCGCCGTGCCGCCTCGCCGTCGCCGCCGAGCAGCTCCATGGCCGAGAAGTGGTGTCCCTTGGCCTGCAGCAGCTGGCCGGCCTCGATGGAACCGAACTGCGACAGCCGCCCGTCGGCGGGGCTCACCACCCCCTCGCCGATGGGGCGTGCGCCGTCCTTCAGCGCCCGGGTGAAGAAGTCGTTGAAGGTGGCGTAGGCCGTCGGGTCGGGCTCGGCGGCCTCGTTCATGTCGACCTTGAACTGGCGGATGAAGGCCCCGACCAGGCGGTTCCTCAGCCAGGGCTGGCGACAGTCGGCGAGGCGCCCCACCAGGCGCGAAAGCAGGTGGTGGGGCAGGGGGTGCTGGATCAGGGCAAAGAGCCTGGAGAGTGACAAGGGCGTTCCTGTTTCTGTACTCGAGAGCTATTTCTCGATCGGGGTGTCATCGCGGTTGCCCCACTCCTTCCAGGAGCCGGCATAGCCACGGATCTTCTCGAAGCCCAGCGCGCGGCCGACCAGCCAGGTGAAGCCGCTGCGGTGGTGGCTCTGGCAGTGGGTGACGACCTCCATGTCGGGGGTCAGCCCCAGCGCCTCGAGCTCGGTGATCAACTCGGCGTAGTCGCGCAGGCGCAGGGCGCGCTCGCGGTCCATGGCCTCGGTCCACTCCATGTTGACCGCGCCGGGGATATGGCCCAGGCGCCGGTTGTCGCCCTTCTCGCCGCGGTACTCCGCGGGGGAGCGGGCGTCCCAGACCGCGAAGCCCTTCTCGCCCAGGCGCTCGACGAGTTCGGTGCGGTCGATGAGGACCTCGGGGTGGAGCAGCTCCGCCTCGTAGTCGCTGGGTCGCGGAGCGGTGGGCTCCGTGGCGACCGGCTGGCCGGCCTCGCGCCAGGCGTGGATGCCGCCGTTGAGGTAGGAGTAGCGGGTATGGCCGATCAGCTCCAGGGTCCACAGCAGGCGGCCGGCCCAGCCGCCGCCCTCGTCGTCGTAGGCCACCACGTGGGTGTCCCGGGTCAGGCCGAGTTCGCTGAACAGCGCCGAGAGCTGCGCCACCGTGGGCTCGCGGCAGGGCACGTCGCCTTCCCCGCGCATCAGCCGGCCCTTGTCGAGGAACACGGCGCCGGGCACGTGCCCCTCGGCATAGCTCTCGGCCCGGAGCGGCACGTCGATGATCAGCAGCGAGGGCTCGTCGAGGTGCTCGGCGAGGCGGTCGGGCTCGACGATCAGGGGCAGCAGGTTGTCTTCGGAACTCATGGAGGCTCTCCTATCCTTGTGCTAGCGAGTCGACGATGCGGCGATAGCTGGCAAAGCGCTCGGGGTGGATCTCGCCCCGCTCCACCGCCTCGAGCAGCGCACAGCCCGGCTCGTGGCGATGGCGGCAGTCGCGGAAACGGCAGCGCCCGAGGTGGTCACGAAACTCGATGAAGCCCTCGGCGACCTGCTGCTCGTCGAGGTGGACCAGCCCGAACTCGCGGATTCCCGGGGAGTCGATCAGCTCGCCACCCGCAGCGGGCAGGGCATAGAGGCGCGCCGTGGTGGTGGTGTGGGTTCCCTTGCGCGAATCCTTCGACAGCGCACCGATGCGAAGTTCCTCGTCGGGCAGCAGCCGGTCGATCAGCGAGGACTTGCCCACGCCGCTCTGGCCGACAAATACCGAGGTGCGTCCGGCCAGGCGGGCATACAGGGCCGAGAGGCCGTCTTCGCGCTCGGTGGTGGTCGACACCACCGGGTAGCCCAGTGACTCGTAGCGTGCCAGCAGGTCGCGCAGCCCGCCGCCCGTCTCGGGCAGCAGGTCGATCTTGTTGAGCACCAGCACCGGGGCGATGCCGGTGGCCTCGGCGGCCACCAGGTAGCGGTCGATCAGGTTGGCGTGGGGCGCCGGCTCCACGGCGAAGACGATCAGGATCTGGTCGATATTGGCGGCCACCGGCTTGAGCTGGCCGCGGGCGTCGGGGCGCTCCAGCACGCTGTCACGCTCGCCCCGGGCCACCACCACGCCCTCCACGATATGGCCCGCGGGATCCTGGCGGCCGCGCCAGATGACCCGGTCCCCGGTGACGAGCCCCTCCAGATTGGCCCGCAGGTGGCAGCGTACCGCCTGGCTGCCCGCCTCGGGGCGCACGTCCAGGGTGCGGCCGAAGTGGGCGGTCACCCGGCCGGGCTGCTCGGGGCCATACTCGCCGGCGGCCAGCTTCTCGCTGTCCTGCTCGTCCTTTCGCGCGGCGCGGGCGGCGCGTTCGGCCTGGATCTTGTCGATACGCCAGCGCTGCTGGCGGCTCAGCTTGCGTTTGCTCATGGAGGCCCGAAGCTCGTTACAATGGAGGTCATTGTACTCACCCAAGGCGCCCGCTGTCGCGAACCGCACGGCGCCCCCCAAGGATTCCCCATGAGCCACAGCAACGACGCCAAGGACCCCCGCCAGCACCGCCTGGTATGGATCGACCTGGAGATGACCGGTCTCGACCCCGACCGTGAACGCATCATCGAGGTGGCCACCCTGGTCACCGATGCCGAGCTCAACGTCGTGGCCGAGGGCCCGATGATCGCCGTGAAGCAGCCAGACAGCCTGCTCGACGGCATGGATGCCTGGTGCACGAAGACCCACGGCGAGTCGGGCCTGACGGCCCGCGTGAAGGCGAGCACCATCGATACTGCCGAGGCCGAGCGGCAGACCCTCGAGTTCCTGCGCGAGCACGTGGCGCCTGGCACCTCGCCCATGTGTGGCAACAGCGTCCACCAGGACCGCCGCTTCCTGGAGCGCGAGATGCCCGAGCTGCTGGCCTTCTTCCACTACCGCAACCTGGACGTCTCCACCCTCAAGGAGCTGGCGAAGCGCTGGAACCCCGGCGCCATGGCGGGCTTCCAGAAGCGCAACGTGCACCTGGCCATGGATGACATCAAGGAGTCCATCGCCGAGCTCGCCCACTACCGCACCACCTTCCTGCGCCTGGCTGACGCCGAGAGCGACGAGGAGGAGTAGGCCCTTCGGGCAGCGCCCAGCTACAAGCGCCTAGCGCCCAGCAGCTCACTGACGGGCGGCAGGTGGCGAGGAAGAAAACGAAAAAAACCGCCGGAGCCAAACTTCGGGGGGCGTTGGTACCAGCACCAGCGGTGGTTGCATCCTGCTCGGCGCTCGGCGCTCGGCGCTCGGCGCTCGGCGCTAGCCGCTGACGATCAGCGCCTGGCGCTTCTCCCGCTGGCGGGCCAGTGCCCAGCGCACGTGCTCGCGCACCAGCTCGGAGGGGTAGGGCAGCCGCGCCCACAGGGCGGCCTCCACGACCTCGCTCCAGGGGGCGTTGCCGAGCCCCACGGCGAGGTTGCGCAGCCAGCGCTCGTAGCCGATGCGGCGCAGCGGGCTGCCGGCGGTCTTCTCCAGGAACTCCGCCTCGCTCCAGGCGAAGAGCGTCACCAGGCTGGCGCGGTCCAGGTCATGGCGGGGGGCGAAGTCGGCCTCCCGGGTGACGCGGGTGAAGCGCGTGAAGGGGCAGACCAGCTGGCAGTCGTCGCAGCCGAACACCCGGTTGCCCATGGCCGCACGAAAGCGCTCGGGAATGGCGCCGTGAAGCTCGATGGTGAGGTAGGAGATGCAGGCCCGGGCGTCCACCACCCGGTCCTCGACGATGGCGCCGGTGGGGCAGGCCGTGCGGCAGGCGCTGCAGCTGCCGCAGTGCTCGCCCTCGAAGGGCGCGTCCACCGGCAGCGGCAGGTCGGTGTAGAGCTCGCCCAGGAAGAACAGCGAGCCCGCCTTCGGGTTCAGCAGCATGGCGTTCTTGCCGAACCAGCCGAGCCCCGCCTTGCGCGCCAGCGCCCGTTCCATCACCGGCGCCGAGTCCACGAAGGCGCGGTAGCCGAAGGGGCCCGCCTCGGCCTCGATCCGCTGGGCGAGCGTGGCCAGGCGCTTGCGCATCAGCTTGTGGTAGTCGCGGCCGGTGGCATAGCGCGAGACGTAGGCGGTCTCCGGCTGGCCCAGCACCTTGGCGGTCTCCACCTCGGCGGGCAGGTAGTCCAGGCGCACGCTGATCACCCGCAGGGTCCCCGGGACCAGCTCGGCGGGGCGGGTGCGCCGGGTGCCGTGCTTGGCCATGAAGCCCATCTCGCCGTGATGGCCGGCCGCCAGCCAGCGCGCCAGGCGGGCCTCGTCCTCGGCCAGGTCGATGTCGGTGATGCCGACCTGCTGGAAGCCGAGCTCGCGCCCCCAGGCCTTGATGCGGTCGGCCAGGGGGCGCAGGTCGGTGGCGTCGTCGTGGGCAGACGAGGAGCTCATGATCGCGGAAACACCGTGCAGGGGGCCGGCATCACTTGGCGCCGGCCGCGGAGGCTTTACACTGTTCTTTAACTACCGCCATGGTAAAGCATCGGGCCCAGGGAGACACCGCATGGCCGACACTCGATCCGCCTCGTCGCTGCATCCGCTCTACCGCGCCGACCAGGTGCGCGAGCTCGACCGGCGCACCATCGCCGCCGGTATCGAGGGGTTCGCGCTGATGCAGCGCGCCAGCGCCGCCGCCTGGCAGGTGCTGCGTGCGCGCTGGCCCGAGGTGCGCTCGCTGACGGTGCTGTGCGGCGCCGGCAACAACGGCGGCGATGGCCACGTGCTCGCGGCGCTGGCCGCCGCCGAGGGGCTGGCCGTGCAGCGCGTCCTGCTCAAGGGCATCGATGAACTCGCCGGCGACGCCCGGCGTGCCGCCGACATGGCCACGGCGGCGGGCGTCGCCGCCGAGCCCTGGGAGGCCGGCATGGCCCTGCGCGGCGAGCTGCTGGTCGATGCCCTGCTGGGCACGGGGCTCTCGGGCGAGGTGCGCGGTGCCTTCCGCGAGGCCATCGCGGCGGTCAATGCCAGCGGCAGGCCGGTGCTGGCCATCGACATTCCCTCCGGGCTGCATGCCGACACCGGCGCGTTGCTGGGCGAGGCGGTCAAGGCCTCCGCCACGGTCACCTTCATCGGCGACAAGCTGGGGCTCTACACCGGGGCCGCCGCCGACCACGTCGGCGACCGGGTCTTCCGCGACCTGGGCGTGGACGCGGCGGCCGAGGCCGACCTCGTCCCGGCGGCCCGGCTGCTGGAGGCGAGGCTGGTCGATGCCTGGCTGCCGCCTCGCCCCCGCGCCGCCCACAAGGGCGACTGCGGCCACGCGCTGATCCTCGGCGGTGCGCCGGGCTTCGGCGGGGCGGCGCTGCTCGCCGCCGAGGCCTGCGCCCGGCTGGGTGCCGGCAAGGTCAGCCTGGCCACCGCGCCTGCGCACGTCACGGCCAGCCTGGTGCGCCGCCCCGAGGTGATGGCCCACGGCGTGCGCGGCGCCGCCGACCTGGGCGGTCTGCCGGCGCTGGCCAACGCGCTGGTGGTGGGCCCCGGGCTTGGCCAGGGCAGCTGGGGCCAGGCCATGCTCCAGGCCGCCCTGGACGCCGACCGGCCACTGGTGGTGGATGCCGACGGCCTCAACCTGCTGGCGACGCGCTTCGCCGGGCTGCAGCGCGACGGCTGGATCCTCACGCCCCATCCCGGCGAGGCGGCGCGCCTGCTTGGCATCGGTGCCGTCGAGGTGGAGGCCGACCGGCCCGCCGCCGTGCGGGCGCTGCGCGAGCGCTGGGGCGGGGTGGTGGTGCTCAAGGGCGCCGGCACCCTGGTGGCCGGGCCGGAAGGAGTCGCCGTCTGCCCCTTCGGCAATCCCGGCATGGCCAGCGGCGGCATGGGCGATGTGCTCTCCGGGATGCTGGGGGCGCTGCTGGCCCAGGGGCTGCCGCTGGAGGTCGCCGCGCGGCTCGGCGTGCTGCTGCACGCCCGGGCCGCCGACCTGGCCGGCCGCGATGCCGGAGAGCGTGGTCTGCTGGCCGGCGATCTGGCATCCTATGCGCGAATTCTGGTCAACCCGACGATGGGCGAGGACGATGCTGCTGCGACTCGATGACGAAGACCGCCAGATCCTGCTGGGCGAGTGCCTGGGGCAGGCCCTGGAGGGCGTGGGGCGGGTCTACCTCGAGGGGGAGCTGGGGGCCGGCAAGACCACCCTGACCCGCGGCATCCTCAGGGCCTGCGGCCACCGCGGGGCGGTGAAGAGCCCCACCTACACCCTGGTCGAGCCCTACGTGCTCGACGGCGTGCGGGTTCACCACTTCGACCTCTATCGCCTCGGTGACCCCGAGGAGCTCGAGTTCATCGGCGGCCGCGACCTGCTCGCCGATGACGCCCTGTGCATCATCGAATGGCCCGGGCGCGGCGAGGGGTGGCTGCCGAGGCCGGACCTACGGATCACCCTGACCCTCTCGGGCAGCGGCCGCGAGGCGCGTCTCGAGGCCGAGAACGACCATGGCCGGCAGGTGCTGGCGCGGCTCGAGGCGATGTCCGCGCTGGCCGATTGCCACCCCGCGGCCGGCAGCCGCGAAGTGGAGGGCGAGTCGACGCGATGAACAGCCGACGCCTCCTGCGCTGCCTGGCCGCGGCGGCCCTGCTGCTGCTTCCCCTGGCGCCTCTCCAGGCGGGCCAGGTAGACAACGTTCGCCTGTGGGCCGCGCCGGACCATGCCCGGCTGGTGTTCGACCTCGCCTCGCCGACCCGGGCCAGCGTCTTCGGGCTCGACAACCCGCGGCGCCTGGTGATCGACCTCGACGACAGCCGCATGGCCGCCGACCTGGCCGGTGTCGACCTTGCCGGCAGCGCGATCAGCCGCATCCGTAGCGGGGTGCGCGACGGCAACGGCCTGCGCGTGGTGCTGGAGCTCGAGCGCGAGGTCGAGCCCCGCCACTTCACCCTTGCCCCCAACGACCAGTACGGCCACCGCCTGGTGGTGGACCTGGAGTATCCCGGCGAGAGCGCGGTGGAGGACCCCATCGACCCCATCGAGGCGATGATCCGCGAGCAGGAGATCGTGGCCAGCCGGGCCCGGGCCGAGGCGGGTGGCAGCGCCGCCCGGGTGGCGCCCGAACCCGCCGTGGCGCTGCAGCAGGCCCAGCCCCACCCCAAGCGCGACATCATCATCGCCATCGACCCCGGCCACGGCGGCGAGGACCCCGGGGCCATCGGGCCCGGCGGTACCCGCGAGAAGGACGTGGTGATGGAGATCTCGCGTCGCCTGCAGCGCCTGGTCAACGAGACCGAGGGGTTCCGGGCGGTGATGATTCGTGATGGCGACTACTACGTCGGGCTTCGCCAGCGCACCCAGATCGCCCGCGAGCAGAAGGCCGACTTCTTCGTCTCCATCCATGCCGATGCCTTCAACAGCCCGCGTCCCAACGGCAGCTCCGTCTATGCGCTCTCCCAGCGCGGGGCCACCTCCGAGACCGCCCAGTGGCTGGCCGAGAGCGAGAACCGTGCCGACCTGATCGGCGGCGTCGACGGCAACCTGTCGCTGCGCGACAAGGACGAGGTGCTGCGCGGGGTGCTGCTCGACCTGACCATGACCGCGACGCTCAACGATTCCCTGGCCATCGGCGGCCAGGTGCTCGACCGGCTGGGTGGCGTGAACCGGCTGCACAAGTCTCGGGTGGAGCAGGCGGGCTTCATGGTGCTCAAGTCCCCCGACATCCCCTCGCTGCTGATCGAGACCGGCTTCATCTCCAACCCCGACGAGGAGCGCCGGCTGCGCGACCCGAACCACCAGCAGGGGCTGGCGCGGGCCATCTTCACCGGCCTGAGCGACCACTTCCAGCGCAACCCGCCCCCCGCCAGCCTGCTGGCCTGGCAGCGCGACAACCAGCGCAGCACGGCGGGCAACGAGTACCGCATCCGCCCGGGCGACACCCTCTCCCAGATCGCCGAGCGCCACGGGGTGCCGGTCGCCCAGCTGAAGCAGGCCAACGAGCTCAACGGTGACGTGATCCGGGTGGGCCAGGTGCTGCGCATTCCCCGTTCCTGAGTCCGAGCCCATGACCGAACCACGACGCATCCGGGTCCTCGATCCGCGACTGGCCAACCAGATCGCCGCCGGCGAGGTGGTGGAGCGCCCCGCCTCGGTGGTCAAGGAGCTGGTGGAGAACGCCATCGATGCCGGCAGCCGGCGAATCGAGGTGGACCTCGAGGCCGGCGGTGCCCGGCTGATCCGCGTGCGCGACGACGGCAGCGGCATCGGCGAGGAGGACCTGCCGCTGGCCCTGTCGCGCCACGCCACCAGCAAGATCCTCTCCCTCGAGGAGCTCGAGGGGGTGGCGAGCCTGGGCTTCCGGGGCGAGGCGCTGGCCTCGATCAGCTCGGTCTCCCGGCTCGAGCTGGTCTCCAACACCGATGACGACCCTACCGCCGGCTGGCGGGTGGTGGCCGAGGGGCGCCAGATGGAGCCCCGGGTCTCGCCGGCCCCTCATCCCCGCGGCACCTCGGTGACGGTGCGCGACCTGTTCTTCAATACCCCGGCGCGGCGCAAGTTTCTGCGCACCGAGAAGACCGAGTTCGGCCACGTGGAGGAGGCCTTCCGCCGCCAGGCGCTCTCCCGCTTCGACATCGGCTGGGTGCTGCGTCACAACCAGAAGACCCTGCACCAGCTGCGCCCCGGCGACGACCCGGTTGCCCGCGAGCGGCGCATCGCCTCGCTGCTCGGCAAGGGATTCCTCGAGAACGCCCTGCACCTGGACCTGGGGGCCGCGGGGCTGCGCCTGTGGGGCTGGGTGGGCCTGCCCACCCATTCCCGGGCCCAGGCCGACCAGCAGTACTTCTTCGTCAACGGCCGGGTGGTGCGGGATCGCCTGGTGGCTCACGCCATTCGCCAGGCCTACCGGGACGTGCTCTTCCACGGCCGCCACCCGGTCTTCGTGCTCTACCTGGAGGTCGACCCCACGGTGGTGGATGTCAATGTCCATCCCACCAAGCACGAGGTGCGCTTCCGCGATGGCCGCATGGTCCATGACTTCCTCTTCTCCAGCCTGCACCGGGCCCTGAGCGAGAGTCGGGCCGGCCACCCGGGCGGCGAGCACCGGGAGACGGGCGGCGGCGAGGCGCCCCAGGGCGACCCGGCCGGCACGCCGGCGGGCGAGGGCGGCGACCGGGTCGCCGAGCGTGGTGGCCTTTGGCAGCAGCAGCCCATGGCGCTGCCCGGGCGAGAGGGCGAACGCGTCACCCCCGACCGGGTCCGCGCCTTCATGGACGGCTACCGCAGCCTGCACCCCGACCACGAGGAGAGCCTGCTGACGCCCCAGCCGGCTTCGTCCGGGGCCGGGGGCGCCGCGGCCGGGGTGGCCTTGGCCGAGCGTCAGGCCGCGCCGGTGTCGCCGCGGCCGGCCCTGCCCGAGGCCGACGATACCCGGGCGCCGCCGCTGGGCTTCGCCGTGGCCCAGCTGCACGGGGTCTACATCCTGTCCCAGAGCGAGCGAGGCCTGATCGTGGTGGACATGCACGCCGCCCACGAACGCATCGTCTACGAGCGCATGAAGGCCCAGGTGCACGGCGGGCGTCTCGAGGCCCAGCCGCTGCTGGTCCCGGTTTCGCTCGCCGCAAGCCCCGCCGAGGTGGCCACCGCCGAGGCGGAGCGCGAGGCCTTCGCCCGCTTCGGGGTGGAGCTCGACGTGGCCGGCCCCGAGACCCTGCTGGTGCGCCAGCTGCCGGCGCTGCTCATCGATGCCGACGTGGAGCCGCTGGTCCGCGACATGCTCGGCGACCTGGAGCGCTACGGCCGCTCCGACCGAATCGAGGCCCATCTCAATGAGCTGCTGGCCACCATGGCCTGCCACGGCAGCGTGCGCGCCAACCGCCAGCTGACCCTGGCGGAGATGAACGCCCTGCTGCGCGACATGGAGCGCACCGAGCGCAGCGGCCAGTGCAACCACGGCCGCCCCACTTGGACCGAGATGAGCATGAAGGATCTGGACCGCCTCTTCCTGAGGGGGCAGTAGGTAAACGTTTTCCACCCGCGTGGCGAGAAGCGCCGGGGACAGGCCAAAGAGGAGGTCCTATGCCAGGGGTGAGGAGCACTGCTCCGAACGGGCTGGCCATGGATGGCCAGCACCGGTCCTGCAAGCGGAGCAGGATGCGAGAGCGCCGCAGGGCATCGGTAGCGCCCAGGGATGGGTTTACAGCGCCTCCTCGACGGCCTGACGCCGGATCAGCTTCTCTATCCCCAAGTTGAGACACCCGATGTCAGATACCCGACCGCCCGCCATCCTGCTGGTGGGGCCCACCGCCGCCGGCAAGACCGATCTCGCCATCGCGCTCCACGAGCGCCTGGGCCTCGAGCTGGTCAGCGTCGACTCCGCCATGGTCTACCGCGGCATGGACATCGGCAGCGCCAAGCCCTCGGCGGAGGAGCTGGCCCGTGCGCCGCACCGGCTCATCGACATCCGCGACCCCGCCGAGCCCTACTCGGCGGCCGACTTCCGCGAGGATGCCCTGCGCGAGATGGCCGAGATCACCGCCGCCGGCCGCGTGCCGCTGCTGGTGGGGGGGACCATGATGTACCTCAAGCGCCTGTTGGAGGGCGTCGCCAATCTCCCGGCGTCGGATCCCGCGCTGCGCGCCGAGTTGGAGGCCGAGGCCGCCCGCCACGGCCTGGCGGCGCTGCACGCGTCGCTCGCCCGGGTCGACCCTGCCTCGGCGGCGCGCATCCACCCCAACGACCCGCAGCGGCTGATGCGTGCCCTGGAGGTCTATCGGGCCAGCGGCCGCACCCTCAGCGAGCTGTGGGCCGAGCAGCGCCCGGAAACCTTTCCCTGGCGCACGCTGTCGATAGGTCTTGCCCCGGCGGATCGTGCCGTGCTGCACGAGCGGATCGCCCACCGTTTCGCAGCCATGCTGTCGGGCGGCCTCATCGAGGAGGTGGCGGCGCTGCGGGCGCGCGGCGACCTGCACCCGGCCCTGCCGTCGATCAGGAGCGTCGGCTACCGCCAGGTCTGGGAGTATCTCGACGGTGCGGTCGACCTCGAGACCCTGCAGCATCGCGGCATCGTCGCCACCCGGCAGCTGGCCAAGCGCCAGCTGACCTGGATGCGCAGCTGGGCCGGCCTCGTGTGGGTGGATAGCCTGGGGGCCGACCCCCTGGGCAAGGTGCTGAAACTCGTGCGCGAATTCGGCAGTTAGCGTAAGATACGCCTTTCCGGTAGCCGGATGGCCAGGCCCCTCCGCGAGAGGGCGGGCGACGCCATGTGCAAGGCCAGCGAAACAACGTCAACCCCAGAGACAATTTCAGGGAGAGCAACATGTCCAAAGGGCAGTCCCTTCAAGACCCGTACCTGAACATCCTGCGCAAGGAGCGCATCCCGGTATCGATCTTCCTGGTCAACGGCATCAAGCTGCAGGGCCAGATCGAGTCGTTCGACCAGTTCGTCATCCTGCTGCGCAACACCGTCAGCCAGATGGTCTACAAGCATGCCATCTCCACCGTGGTGCCCTCGCGCAACGTGCGCCTGCCGGCCCAGGATCCTGCCGCGCCGCAGGAAAGCCAGTGAGGTAATGATTGTTTTTTGAACGTCCCGACGCCGGTGAGACGGCGGTACTCGTCCATGTGGATTTCCACGACGAACAGGAGCGCGAGGATCCGGGTGAGTTCCTCGAGCTGGTGCGTTCCGCTGGCGCCGAGCCGGCCACGCTGCTGACCGGCAGCCGCCATCGGCCGGACCCACGAACCTTCGTGGGCTCCGGCAAGGTGGAGGAGCTGCGCGAGGCGATGGCCGTGCACGGTGCCGAGCTGGTGATCTTCAACCACGCCCTCAGCCCTTCCCAGGAGCGCAACCTCGAGCGCGTGCTCAAGTGCCGGGTGCTCGATCGTACCGGCCTGATCCTCGATATCTTCGCCCAGCGGGCGAGGACCCACGAGGGCAAGCTCCAGGTCGAGCTCGCCCAGCTGGAGTACATGTCGACGCGGCTGATCCGCGGCTGGACCCACCTGGAGCGCCAGAAGGGCGGTATCGGCCTGCGCGGTCCCGGCGAGACCCAGCTCGAGACCGACCGTCGCCTCCTGCGGGCCCGTATCAAGGCGATCCACAAGCGCCTCGACAAGGTGCGTAGCCAGCGCAGCCAGAACCGCCGGGCCCGCTCCCGGGCAGAGATTCCCAGCGTCTCGCTGGTCGGCTACACCAACGCCGGCAAGTCAACGCTCTTCAACGCCCTGACCGAATCCAAGGTCTATGCGGCCGATCAGCTGTTCGCTACTCTCGACCCCACGCTGCGACGCCTGGAGGTTGAGGACGTCGGGCCGGTGGTGCTGGCCGATACCGTGGGCTTCATTCGACACCTGCCCCACAAGCTGGTCGAGGCCTTTCGTGCCACCCTGCAGGAGGCCGCCGAGGCGACCCTGCTGGTCCACGTGATCGACGCCGCCGATCCGGATCGCGAGCTCAACGTCGCCCAGGTCGAGGCGGTGCTCGACGAGATCGGTGCCCTCGAGGTGCCGTCGCTCAAGGTGATGAACAAGATTGACCTGCTCGACAGCGCTCCGCGCATCGAGCGTGACGGCGAGGGCCGCCCCGAGGTGGTGTGGCTCTCCGCGCAGGAGGGCCGGGGGCTGGAGCTGCTGGCCCAGGCCCTGGCCGAGCGGCTGGCGGACGACGTGATCGACCTCTCGCTCAGCCTTGCCCCGGAGCAGGGCAAGCTGCGCGCCGGCCTTCACGAGCTGGGCGCGGTCCGCGAGGAGGCATTCGACGACCAGGGGCATACCCTGCTGCAGGTGCGCCTGCCGCGGCGCGACTTCATGCAGCTGATGGCCCGGCTCGGCGAGCGCGCCGCCGACTACCTGCCCGCGGAGCTGCAGGAGCGGGCCGTCTGGGAGGAGTGAGGCCCAGGGCCACGCCGCCTGCCGTCCACGACCGGGATGCGGGCGGCACAGACAACGACAAGGTCGACAGGCGCCGCGGGCCACTCGCCGGCGGCGCCAACAGGATCGCAACCGACGCCCGCCCCTGGAGCCCCTCCAGCGGCGGGCGGCAACGCACAGTGGAGAAGACCTATGGCCTGGAATGAGCCTGGTGGTGGCAACCAGCACGACCCCTGGAGTGGTGGTGGCGGCCGACGCGGTGGCGGCAACGGAGGCGGCGGCGGTGGCAACCGTGGCGGCAACCAGGGCCCCCCCGACCTGGACGAAGCCCTGAAGAAGTTTCAGGACAAGCTCAACGGCATGCTCGGCGGCCGCGGCGGCAAGCGCGGCGGCGGTGGCGGCAAGGGCGGTGGCGGCAAGCCCCGCAACACCTTCGCGCTGCCGGGGCTGCTGATCGTGGTGGCCCTGGCGATCTGGGCGGCCACCGGTTTCTACCTGGTCGACCAGTCCGAGCGGGGCGTGGTGCTGCGCTTCGGCAAGTTCCAGGAAGTGGTCAGCCCCGGCCTGCACTGGAACCCGCCGCTGATCGATGACGTGCGCATGGTCAATGTCACGCGGGTGCGCTCGCTGACCCAGACCCAGTCGATGCTGACCCGCGACGAGAACATCGTCGAGGTCGAGATCTCGGCCCAGTACCAGGTGGCCAACCCCCGTGACTTCGTGCTCAACGTGCGCAACCCCCAGCTCTCCATCGAGAATGCGCTGGACAGTGCGCTGCGCCACGTGGTCGGCGGCACCGACATGATCGATATCCTGACCTCGGGCCGTGAAATCCTCGGCAGCTCCGTGTCCAGCCGCCTGCAGTCCTACCTGGACAGCTACGGCACCGGCATCCGCCTGCAGACCATCAACATCGAGTCCACCACGGCGCCCGGCCCGGTCATCGACGCCTTCGACGACGTGATCCGGGCCCGCGAGGACCGTCAGCGGACCATCAACCAGGGCATGGCCTACGCCAACGCCATCATCCCCGAGGCCCAGGGTCAGGCCCAGCGCCTGGTCGAGCAGGGTCAGGGTTACCGCGAGTCGGTGGTGGCGGAAGCCCGCGGTCAGGCCAACCGCTTCAACGCGCTGCTCTCCCAGTACCAGAGCTCGCCGGCGATCATGCGCGAGCGTCTCTACCTGGACGCCATCGCCGAGGTCTTCGGCAGCACGCCGAAGGTGCTGGTCGACGTGGCCGACGACAGCCCGCTGATGTACCTGCCCCTCGATCAGATGGGCAGCGGCGGTGGTTCGGCCGGCAGCTCGGGCGAGCGCCTGGGCGAGCAGGGCGAGCTCGACCCGCGGGTGCTGGAGCGCCTGCGCTCCGGTGAGACCGGCACGAGCTCCAGCAGCAACAGTGGAATCCGCAGGGAGGGCCGCTAAATGATCAACAATCGTTCCCTGCTCATCGTCGGCGGCCTGGCCGCCGTGGCCTGGCTGGCCAGCAACAGCCTCTACGTGGTCGACGAGACCGAGCGTGCCGTCAAGCTGCGTTTCGGTGAGGTCATCGAGGAGAACATCCAGCCGGGCCTGCACTTCAAGGTGCCGATCACCCAGACCATCCGCAAGTTCGACACCCGGGTGCTGACGCTGGACACCGACACCAGCCGCTACCTGACCCTCGAGCAGAAGGCGGTGATCGTGGACTCCTACGTCAAGTGGCAGGTGGTCAACCCGACCCGCTACTACGAGGCCACCGCCGGAGACGAGATGATGGCGATCCGCCTGATCCAGCCGCGGGTCGACGAGAGCCTGCGTAACGAGTTCGGCCGCCTGGATCTCCAGCAGATCATCGCCGAGCGTCGCGACGACCTGATGATCGGGCCGACCCAGGACCTCGATGCCCTGCTGCGCGAGGAGCTCGGTGTCGCCATCGTCGACGTCCGCGTCAAGCGGATCGACCTGCCCGACGACGTGTCCGCGGCGGTCTTCGACCGCATGCGCTCCGAGCGCGAGCGGGAGGCACGCGAGTGGCGCGCCCAGGGCCAGGAGGAGGCCGAGCGCATCCGCGCCAATGCCGACCGGCGCCGCCAGGTGCTGCTGGCCCAGGCCACCGAACGTTCCGAGACCCTGCGCGGTGAGGGGGATGCCGAGGCCGCGGCGATCTTCGCCGATGCCTACTCCCAGGATCAGGAGTTCTTCGGCTTCTGGCGCAGCCTGAACGCCTACCGCGAGAGCTTCCAGGGCGACGGCAACATGCTGGTGCTGGATCCCTCCAGCGACTTCTTCCGCTACCTGAAGAGCGCCGTTCCCAGCGGAGAATGAGCGCGCGTTGCGCCGGGGTTCATCCCCGGCGCAAACGTGGTAGACTCCTGCAACCGGGCGTGGCCCGGTTTTTTTGTGGCCGTCTGCTTCCGTTCACCCCTGGCCATTCATTGTCTTGCTGGATGATTCACATGACCATCGCTGACCGCTGGCTGCTGCCCGACGGCATGGACGAGGTGCTGCCTCCCCAGGCGAGCCGCATGGAGGAGCTGCGCCGGGCACTGCTCGATCTCTACCATCGCTGGGGCTATGACCAGGTGATGCCGCCCACCGCGGAGTTCCTCGACTCCCTGCTCACCGGTACCGGCTCCGACCTGGCCCTGCAGACCTTCAAGCTCACCGACCAGCTCACCGGCCGCATGATGGGCATCAGCGCCGACGTGACTCCCCAGGTGGCGCGCATGGATGCTCACTCCCTGAAGCGCCAGGGGCCGGTGCGGCTCTGCTACTGCACCAATGTGCTGCGCGCCACCGCCGACCAGCATCAGGGCGGCCGCAGCCCGGTCCAGGTGGGGGTCGAGCTGTTCGGCCATGCCGGCCTCGAGGCCGACCTGGAGATCCTGCACCTGGCGCTGGCGAGCCTCGCCGCGGCCGGGGCGCGGGAGATCCACCTGGCGCTGGGCCATATCGGCATCTACCGTAGCCTGGTACAGGCCGCCGAACTGGATATCGACCAGGAGCGGGCGCTGTTCGAGGCGCTGGAGCTGAAGTCGCCCGGCGAGCTGGCCGCCAGGGTCGCCGAGAGCGTGGCGGACCCGGCGCTGGCCGAGATGTTCATGGCGCTGGGCCGCCTGCACGGGGGTGTCGAGGTCCTCGACGAGGCCCGCGAAGCCTTCGCCGAGGCTCCCGCCGCGGTGGGGGCGGCGCTGGACCAGCTGCGCTCCCTGCATCAGGGAGTGATGGCCGCTCATCCCGAGGTCGAGCCCTACTTCGACCTGGCCGAGCTGCGTGGCTACGCCTACCACACCGGCATGATGTTCGCCGCCTACGTGCCCGGCTACGGCCAGGCCCTGGCCAAGGGCGGGCGCTATGACGATACCGGCCGCGCCTTCGGCCGGGCTCGGCCGGCCACCGGCTTCTCCATGGACCTCAAGCAGCTGGCCACCCTGGCGCCCGCCGAGCCGCCCCGCGTCGGCATCTGGGCGCCGGCCGAGGGCGAGGGGCTCGGGGAAGCGGTGCTGGCGCTGCGCGAGCAGGGCGAGCGGGTGGTGCAGGCCCTGCCGGGGCAGCGCACCGGCCCGGCCGAGCACCGCTGCGACCGCCAGCTGGTGCTGGCCGATGGCCACTGGCAGGTGACGGCACTGTAACTGACTGAATCGGGCTGGCCGGGTGTGACCACGCCGGCTCGCTGCAGCGAACCAAGGGCGCGACGCGAGCCGGCGCGCAGCAACGAGAGACGAGAGACCAATGGGCAAGAACGTAGTCGTACTGGGCACCCAGTGGGGTGACGAGGGCAAGGGCAAGGTCGTCGACCTGCTCACCGAATCCGCCTCCGCGGTGGTGCGCTTCCAGGGCGGTCACAACGCCGGCCACACCCTGGTGATCGACGGCGAGAAGACCGTCCTGCACCTGATCCCCTCGGGCATCCTGCGCAAGGACAAGACCTGCGTGATCGGCAACGGCGTGGTGCTGTCGCCCGAGGCGCTGATCAAGGAGATCCGCGAGCTCGAGGCCAAGGGCGTGCCGGTGCGCGAGCGGCTGCGCCTGTCGCCGGCCTGCCCGCTGATACTGCCCTACCACGTGCGCCTCGACCAGGCCCGCGAGAAGGCGCGTGGCGTCGCCAAGATCGGCACCACCGGGCGCGGCATCGGCCCGGCCTACGAGGACAAGGTGGCCCGCCGCGGCCTGCGCCTGGGCGACATGCTGCACCGCGAGCGCTTCGCCTCCAAGCTCGGCGAGGTGCTGGACTACCACAACTTCGTGCTGGTCAACTACCACGGTGAAAAGCCGGTGGACTTCCAGCAGGTGCTGGACGAGGCCATGGAGATGGCCGAGGAGCTGCGTCCCATGGTGGCCGACACCGTGGGCCTGGTCCATGACCTGCGCCGCGCCGGCGAGAACATCCTCTTCGAGGGGGCCCAGGGCTCGCTGCTGGACATCGACCACGGCACCTACCCCTTCGTGACCAGCTCCAACACCACCGCCGGGGGCACCGCCACCGGCTCCGGCGTCGGCCCGCTCTACCTGGACTACGTGCTGGGCATCACCAAGGCCTACACCACCCGGGTCGGCTCCGGACCCTTCCCCACCGAGCTGTTCGATGACCACGGCCGCCACCTGGCCGAGCGTGGCCACGAGTTCGGGGCCACCACCGGTCGCCCGCGCCGCTGCGGCTGGTTCGACGCCGTCGCCCTGCGCCATGCGGTGCAGATCAACTCGGTCTCGGGCATCTGCCTGACCAAGCTCGACGTGCTCGACGGCCTCGAGAACATCCGCGTCTGCGTGGGCTATCGCAGCAAGGATGGCGAGGTGCTGGACACGCCGGTGGACTCCGAAGGGTACGAGGCCATCGAGCCGCTCTACGAGGACCTGCCGGGCTGGAGCGAGTCGACCCTGGGTGCCAAGCGGGTCGAGGACCTGCCGGCCAATGCCCGCGCCTACATCAGCTACCTGGAAGCGAAGGTGGGCACCCCCATCGATATCATCTCCACCGGTCCCGACCGCAACGAGACCATCGTGCTGCGCAACCCCTTCGACGGTTGACGCGCAGGCCAGCGCGGGCGGCGAGTGCCGCCCGCGCTGGCCCGTGACCATGCAGAAGGCCGGCACTGGGTGCCGGCCTTCTGCATGAGTGGCCACGGTGTCACCGGGGCATCACCGCGCGGCGGCCATGTCGTCGGAGATCAGCTCGTGGAGCGTCTCGAGGGCCATGTCGCTGTCGGCCTCCATCACCTCCTCGAGCCACAGCAGCGCCTGCTCGCGGTTGGCGCTCTCCAGCCCGTTGGCCTCGAGATAGGCCTCGGCCAGTGCCAGCCGAGCGCTGGAGTGGCCTTGACGGGCCGCCTGGAGCAGGTAGTCGGCTCCCTGGCGGGTGTCGCGCTCCAGGCGCTCGCCGCGCAGGTACTCGCGGCCCAGGGTGGCCTGGGCGCCGGGGTGGCCCGCCTCCGCGGCGTCGTGCAGCAGCTCCCGCCCGCGCTCGATATCCTCGGGCATCCCCTCCTCGCCGCGCAGCAGGATCCGCCCCAGGTTGGCGCGCGAGGAGAGATCGCCGCTCTCCACCGCCACGTCCAGCCACTCCCGGGCCCGGGCCGGGTCGGCCTCGACGCCGTTGCCCTCCAGGTAGGCCTGGCCGAGCAGCCGGGCGGCATGGGGGTTGCCGCCCTCGGCGGCGGGGCGCAGATAGTCGAGCCCCCGCTCGGCATCCGCCTCGACGTACTCGCCGAGCAGCAGGGCACGGCCCAGGGCCAGGCGGGCACCGGCATGGCCGGCATCCGCGGCGCCCTGCAGCAGGGTCATGCCGCGCTGCGGGTCGCTCTCGAGCAGCATCTCGCCGACCTCCGCGCGCGCGCCGGTGTGCCCGGCATTGGCGGCGCGCTCGAGCCAGGCGCGGGCCGCCTCGGGATTGGCCTGGACCCCCTCGCCGTTGAGGAAGGCCCGGCCCAGGTCCGCCATGGCTCCCGGGTGGCCCGCCTCGGCGGCTTCGATCAGCGCATTGATGTCGCCCTGGGCGCCCCGGTCGCGGTTGACCCCGACCATCGCGTCATCGGCGGAGGCATGGCCGGCCTCCCGCGCGCGCGTCAGCCAGCGGGTCGCCTCGTCGAGATCCCGCGGTACGCCGCTGCCCTCGCGATAGGCGCGGCCCAGCACCACCATGGCGTAGGCGTCGCCCTGGCGGGCGGCCTGCTCCAGCAGGGCATGGCCGCGCTGCGGCTGCTCCTCCAGCGGCCCGGTGAGGTAGGCCTCGCCCAGCGAAGTCATGGCGGCGGTATCGCCGGCCTCGGCCGCCTGCTCGAGCAGCGCCTCGCCGCGGGTGGGGTGGAAGGGCACCACCTCGCCCTCCAGGTAGGCGTCGCCCATCAGGCGCAGGGCGCCCTCCTGGCCCTGTTCGGCGGCCTCCCTCAGCAGCGCCTCGGCCCGGCGGCCGTCGGCCGGCACGCCGCGACCCGCCAGGTAGGCGGCGCCGAGCTGCTGGGTGGCCCAGGGGTGGCCGAGCTCATGGCCACGCTCGAGATAGTCGACGGCCAGCCAGGGCTGGCTGGGGACCAGGGCGTCGTCCAGGTAGAGCGATCCGAGGTGGGCCAGGGCCAGGGGATCGTCCTGCTCGGCCCCCTCCTCGAGCAGCGCGATGCCGCGCCTGACCTCGGGTGGCGTGGAGAGGGCATTGGCGGCCAGGGTGGTGGCGGGGTCGTCACCGCTGCCGTCCAGGCCCATCGGCGCGGCCTGTTCGCGGGCTTCCTCGATCAGGGCCGCCCCGAGGATCACCCTGGCGTCCACGGAGCCGGCCTCCACCGCGTCCTCCAGCCAGCGCTTCGCCTCCGCCGGACGGGTCGGCCCCACGTCGGGATCCAGCAGGGCCTGGCCCAGGCGGGTCATGGCATCGACGTCACCGCGCTCGGCGGCCTCCTCGAGCAGCGCCATGCCCTGCTGAGGATCGCCACCACGCAGCAGCGCCGTGCCGGCGTGGCCCAGGGCATCCTCGTCGCCGGCCTCGGCGGCGCGGACCAGCCAGGCCTGACGCTGCTCGGGCTGGTCGCCGAGCAGTCCGTCCGGCGCGTAGAGCCCGGCAAGCCGGCGCATGGCCCCGGTGTCACCACCGGCGGCCTGGTCCTCGAGCACCGCCTCCAGGCGTTTCGCGTAGTCCATGGCGCGCTCGGGGGCCGTCTCCCGCCAGCCGTTCGGACCGTGGGCCTCGGCCAGGGCCTCGAGGGCATTGGCGTCGCCCCGCTGGGCGGCCTGCTCATAGAGCTGCTGAGCGCGCTCGTGATCGGGGCCGATCTGCTCGCCGCCCTCGGCGAGCAGGCCGGCGAGGATCGGCTCGGCCCGCTCCACTCCCTCCTTGACCGCCTGGTCGAGCAGATGGAAGGCGAGGCGCTCGTTGCGCTCGACGCCGTCACCGGCCAGATAGAGCTCGGCGAGCTTGAGCGAGGCCTGGCCGCGGATCGCCGACGGGGTCTCGATGGCGCGGCCGTAGAGCCGGGCCGCCTCGGCGGGGTCTCGCTCGACCCCCAGGCCGTCATCGTGGAGCTTGGCCATCTCGTAGAACGCCGGCGGGATGTGCCGGGCCATCAGCGGCTCGAGGCGCTCGATGGCCTCGGTGTGGCGTCCCTGCTCGATGAACTCCTGGGCGCGATTGATCTGCTGCCAGTCATCGCCGGAGATGTTGGCCTCCGGGCGCCAGCCGAACCAGTCGCTGTACTCGGCCGGTACCTCGCCCTGTGGCGCGTCGGTACCGCTCGACAGGCCGGCGCTCCCGCAGCCGCTCAGCAGGGCCAGCAGGGCGAGGGAGGCCGTCAGTCTCGAGGGCGTGGAGAGGGGTGTCCGGGTCTGGGTCATGGGAAGGTCCTCGGCGTCGGCAGAAGGAGGGCGGGCGTCACGACTCGCCGAGACCCCGGAAGGCCTCGGTCTGGCGCTGCTCGTCGTCCTGGAAGATATGCGTCTGGGCATCGGGTGGCATGAGGTAGAGGGTCATGTACCCGCCGGCACTGCGGTTGTAGAGCGGCCGCACCCGATGCACGAAGTCGGCGACACGGGGGTCGTCGAAACGGGCCTGGTAGATCTCCATCCAGGTGAAGTATTGCGGGTCCTTGAGAAAGCCCGTGTACTGCTCGAGGGGGGCGAAGTCGCCCAGCGCGGCCGGGTCCTCGAGGATCCTGAACAGGAAGTCGACGCCGTCATGGAGGGTGTTGCCGTCGACCTCCAGGTCGAAGATCTCCTCGTATCCCTGGCGGGCGATCACCTGCATGTTGGTCACCAGGTAGAGCAGGGCATAGTTCTGGTAGTGGGTGGCACGGCGCCCGCGGTTCACCTCGAGGGGCAGGGCCCCCTCCTCGGTCATGTCGTGCAGTGCCGAGTGGATGGCACTGACCCCGAAGCGGAACAGCTCGTCGTCCTCGGTGATCACGCCGATGATGCTGCCGTAGAGGGCACGACGGTAGAAGTGGTTGTTGCAGCAGCTGTTCTCGGGCTCGCCGGGGATGTCGGCATGCTGGTGGGCGAGCCCGTTCAGCCAGTCCTCCAGGCGCGCCCGCTCCTCTTCCAGGCCCTCCACGAAGGGGCGCACCGTGGCATAGGCCATGCCGGCGGCGAACAGCATCGACTCGGTGGCGAACCAGGCCTGGGGCTGGGTGGAGTCGTAGTGGAAGTCGGTGAGCGCCTCGGCCTCGGCCCAGTGACCCAGGTAGCGGACCAGGCAGTCGGCATAGTAGGTATCGCCGCTGGCGACGAAGGCGCCGGCCAGCATCGAGACGTTGTCCTCGAAGCGGAACAGCGGCTCCGAGGCGAGCTCCCACTCCTCCGGATTGGGGTAGTACCCCGGGATGCGCACCCGGGTGGTGATGGGCTCGTAGGCCAGCAGCTGCTCGCAGCTCGGCCCGCGGGCGAGCTCGTCGATCTCCTGCAGCAGGATGGCGTTGTCGGTGGCGTCGAGCTCGGCCATGCGCTTGGCCACGTCGAAGTAGCCGGCGTCCGGGTCGCTGACGCGATACGCCGAGAGGTCGAGGGCCTCGCGCTCCTCGCGGCCGAGCAGCTCCTCGGCCCCGGCGCCGCCGGCGAAGCCGGCCAGCAGCAGCGACAGGGCCAGGCGGCTCAGCCATCGGCTCGGGGCGGGGCGTCGGTCCTCGGGCAGGGGCTTGCACAGGGGCTTACACAAGGTCATGGGGGCGTCCCGTAAAGCGCAAGGGTGGTGAGTCATGGCGTCGGGGCATGCAGGCGGAAGGCGGCGAAGTCTACGTGCTGGTCGCGGGGCGTTCGCCACTCCCCGCCGGTGCCGCCGAAGAAGGTCGAGAACATCAGGCCGTCGATGGTCAGCTCGGGGGTGGTGCGGAAGACCAGATCGGCCTGCTCGAGCACCGGCTGGCCGTCGATCCACACCCGGGCCACGCCGTTGGCCTCTCCCGGGTCGTTGAGCAGCAGCTCCTGCTCCACGGTCACCCAGCGTCCGGCAGGGAAGCTCCAGGCACCGCGGCCCAGGGACTCGCCCTCCCGGTCGACCACGTAGGGGTAGAGCTCGCCCTGGCCATGCTCGCGCCACATCAGGCGCATGGAGAAGCCGCTCTGGCCGTCGACCTTGTCGCCGCCGCTGGGGGCGTCGCCACCGTAGAGGCCCGGGAGCTTGCCGCCCTTGACGAAGTCGAAGCCCTCGGCGAAGCGCACCCGGTAGCTCAGGCAGACGCGCTCGGCGCCGGCCAGCGCCGCCGGCTCGGTGTAGAAGCCCGCGCCGCCCCGGGGCTCTTCGCCGGGCGACGAGCTGCCCGCGGGGTAGTGGACCCGGAGGCCGGGCTCGTCGAGGCCGGTCTGGCCGATGCCGAGGCGCTCGACGTTCGCCTCGGTCCCCCAGTGGCGGCGGGTGTCGAATCCCTCGCGGATCGCCTCGTGGCCGCTGGCGGCGGCGCCGGGGCGCGGGGCATCGACCTCGGCGTAGCGGGTCGAGCAGGCCTCGACCCGGGGGATGGACGGTCGGGCCTCGGCATCGCCATCGGCCAGCACGGCGCCGGGGGCGAGGGCCGCCATGGCCCCCGCCAGGGCGAGGCCGATGGCGGGGCGCCGGGGGCCGGAGGAAAGGAGAATCGGGTGCTGTGACATGGTGCCTCCTCGGGGAGTACGCCCGCGACCGTCCGGCGGCCGCGGGAGGGGGGTGCAGGCTGTCAGGCGTCGTCTTCCTGCATGGCGGCGCGGTAGATGCGGTCGCCGAACTGGATCACCGCGCGGGCGCCCTGCCAGACCCACTCGGCGGTGGCGCCCAGCAGCGGCGCCTCGGTGAAGCGCACGTCCACCGGCTGGCCGACGCTCTGGGCGGGCAGGTCGCGCTCGGGGACCAGCAGCACGCTGGCGACGTTCTGCTGCTGGCGGACCCAGCTGGGGAAACCGGCCCGCGGCTGGCGCTCCACGTCGAGGGCGACGTTGCGTACCCGGGCGCGGATCGGACCGGAGGCGTCGGGCAGCGAGATATAGGCGGTCTGGTTGGGTTCGATGCGATCGATGTCCTGCATGTGCACCAGCGCCTCGACCATCACGTCGTCCTCGCCGGTGCGGATCAGCGTCATGATCCGCTCGCCCTCGTTGATGTAGGTGCCGTCGGCGCTGGAGAGCGCCCACGCCACCAGGCAGTCGCAGGGGCTGTAGATATCGTTGCTGGCCTTGCGCGCCTCCAGGGCGGTGATGCGCGAGCTCTCATAGTCCCGGGCGGTCTCGAACTGCTCGATACGCGCCCGGGCGATCTCCGGCGAGACCGCCTCGAAGGAGAGGGTGTCACCACTGGCCGGCTGGGCGGAATTGGCCAGGCTGACCTCCTGGCTGCCGGAATCGAGGTGCTCCTGGAGGTTCTCGATCAGCCGGTTGTTGTAGCGCTGGGCGGCGTCGGCCAGGATCAGGTCCGACTCCAGGTCGCTGTTCTCGACCCGGGTCAGGCGCGCATCCCGCTCCACGCGGTCGCCGGCCTGGAGCTCATGGGCGGCGAGGATGCCGGGCCCCGGGGCACGGATGTCGATCCGCGGCGCGGTCACCGCGGCGAAGCTCGGCTCGATCATCATGAAGTTGCGGTAGGCGGTGGCGGCCACCACCAGCGCCAGCAGGCCGATGGCGGCGAACAGCAGCACGTAGCGGCGACCGCGATGACGCGGCCGCGAGGCGGGCAACGGCTGGCTCACGCCGGCCTGACGCTTGCGCGGCGTCTGGGGATCCTCGCCGGCCATCAGCGCCTCGACGCTCGCGGTGCGTCCGCTCAGGCAGCTGCGTATCACCTGGCGCAGCAGCTCCCGGTGGGGCGGCTCGATATCGGTGATCTCGAAGCCGACCGTGTAGCCACGGCCGTCACGGTCCGGGGTGACGCGGCGACATCCGGCATGCACCGGGATGATCAGCTCGGTGGCGCCGGCCGTCATCAGCAGCGAGGCCGACAGCGGTTCGCCGGGCTGGTAGGCGCGCTCGGTGTGCATCGCGAAGCCGCCCAGCGAGACATCCACGCCGTTCAGGGTAGTGCCGTCCGCCAGCCTCACCCGGAAGGGCGGGGAGACGCGGATATGGCGGCGCTCGTCGCGGCGCTCGTGATGGATCCGGTCGCCGCGGGTCTGGCGCTCGTGATCCCGGGCGCTGCCGGGCATGCCGCCGAGCGTCGGTTCGTGTCGATCCTGGTCACGCGGATCGGAATAATGGTCAGCCATCCGTTGGTTCTCCTTGCTCAGGGGCCGGCCGTCGTCACGGCCTCCATGACGGGGTCGTTCTCGACCCTGAGGCGTACGTTGACGAGGGTCAGGCGCTGCTGGTCCAGGGTCAGGGTGCAGCCCGCATCGGGGGGGCAGCGTGTGGTGTCGGCCAGGGGCTCGCCGTCCGGTCCCGTGATGCGCTCGGCGACCCCGGGGGTCAGGGAAAGGGTGCTCGAGAGCAGGCCGTGGGCGCCGTCGATCCGCTCGGCGCGGACCCGCTGGCGGGCCAGGCGGTCGAGCAGCGCCTCGTTGACCCGCAGCTGTCCCTCGGGAAGCTGCACGGTGCCGCCCTCGGGCAGGGTGGTGATCACCTGGGCGAGCCAGCGGTTGGCGTTCTCGGCAGGCTGGGTGGCCCCGTTGCCCAGGTCCCGGGCGATGGCCAGCGACATCCGGTCGGGGGGCTGAAGCACCCCGGTGGAGAGGATCAGCACGAAGAGCAGCGCGCCGTAGGCAAAGCCGTGCAGCACATGGCCCATGCGCCGCTGGCGGCGAACGGCAACCGGGTCGTCGGGCTCGCCGGCGGAGATGCCCTGGCGAGACCACTTCTGGCGGTTGAAGCGGAAACTCACGTAGGTCTTGAGGATCGCCCCCCACACCTGGTTGTAGTAGATCAGCGGGATCCACAGCAGGCTGAAGCGTCCCCGCTGCCAGGCCAGGATCAGGGTGGCGATGCCGCGGGTGAAGAGGATCCACAGCAGGTAGGCGAACAGGAACGAGGGACGCACGAACAGCGTCACCAGGATCGCCACCGTGGGGCCGATGAGGGTGGTCCACATGGAGAGCCGCTGGTCCACCAGGCTCCACCAGGCGAACAGGCCCATGGGGCGCGGCCCGAGGCCAATGGCTCGGTTGCTGGTACGCAGCATGTTGCCGTACCAGCGCCGCATCAGGTCGGTGGTGGAGGCGAAGAAGCGCCGACGGTCGGGCAGCTCCTCATAGCCCGAGACGTAGACGTCGGGGATGTAGCGCATCCGCCAGCCGTTCTTCAGCAGCCAGAACCAGGTCGACTTGTCGTCCCCGGAGAGGAACTTGAAGCGGCCGAAGCGCCAGTGCTCGACCTGGTCGTTCTCGACCAGGTCGATGAAGTCCGGCTGCACCGCCAGGTCGGCGCGGAAGGCGCTGTAGCGGCCGGTGAGCACCAGCAGCCGCCGGGAGACCGACAGCGAGCTCATCACCAGATGGCGCTGGGCATAGCGCAGGTCATACCATTCGCGGGTGGCATCGTTGCCGGTGACGATGGCGCTGTTGTTGGTGGTCAAAGCGCCGAGCCCCGGGTCGGCCTGGAAGAACGACAGCGAACGCCGCAGGGTACCGGGCTCCAGGCGGATGTCGCCATCCATGGAGACCAGCAGGGCGCCCGGGGCGGGCAGGCGACGCGAGATCGCCCGCAGCACCTCGGCCATGGCCGAGCGCTTGCCGTCCCCCTTCTGGAACATGTAGCGGACCTCGACGTGGTCGGGCCAGCCGTGGTCGTCCAGCACATGGGTGATCACGTCGACATCGGTGCGGTCCGAGATCGAGGCGAACAGGACGGTGGGCACGCCGTAGTCGACCAGTTCGCGCACCAGGGCATCGTAGACCCGGAAGTTCACCTCCCCCTCGATGCGGTAGGAGGTGCAGAGCACGTAGAGCTCCGGCGGCCGGGAGTGCTCGGCCGCCGCATCCGCCTCGGCGCGCAGACGCGGGAAGATGCGGCGGTTGTACCACACCGAGCGTACGGCCTGGACCAGCCACCAGGTGTAGCGCCAGGCGCCCACGGCCCCGATGGCGAAGAAGAAGCTCTTCGACTCCGGGCTGAATACCTCCGAGGGCAGCTCGACGATGATCACCACCAGCGCGGCCAGGATCAGCACCAGGGTGGTGAGTTCCGTCACGCGGCTGGCGACGGAGCGATCGACGGGTGGTTTCGACATCACGCTGCCTCAGGCCACGACGGGCCGCACGGAGTCGCCCCGGCCGATGGCGTAGTAGGCGAGCCCGGCGGCCTTGACGCTCTCGGGAAGGAAGAGGTTGCGGCCGTCGACCACCACCGGCTCGCGCAGGGTGTCGCGCAGCTGGGCGAAGTCGACGGTGCGGAACGCCTTCCACTCGGTGCAGATCACCAGCGCATGGGCGCCCTCCAGGGCTTCGTCGCGGCGCGCGCTGATCACCAGATCGTCGCGCTGGCCGTAGAGCCGGCGACACTCCTCGGCGGCCTCGGGGTCGAAGGCCTGGACCCGGGCACCGGCCTCCCACAGCGCTTCCATCAGCGCGCGGCTCGGCGCCTCGCGCATGTCGTCGGTGTTGGGCTTGAAGGCCAGCCCCCACAGGGCGATGGTCTTGCCGGCCAGCTGGCCGTCGAAGGCCTCGCAGAGCTTGTCGAAGAGCTTGCCCTTCTGGCGGGCATTGACCCGCTCCACCGCGCCGATCATCTCGGCCGGATAGCCGGCGGCCTCGGCGGTGTGGGCCAGCGCCTTGACGTCCTTGGGGAAGCAGGAGCCGCCATAGCCGCAGCCGGGATAGATGAAGTGATAGCCGATGCGCGGGTCGGAACCGATGCCGTGGCGCACCTCCTCGATGTCGGCCCCCAGGCGTTCGGCCAGGTTGGCGATCTCGTTGATGAAGCTGATCTTGGTGGCCAGCATGGCGTTGGCCGCGTACTTGGTCAGTTCGGCGCTGCGCACCGACATGAACATCAGCTTGTCCTTCTGGCGGTTGTAGGGGCCGTAACACTCGCGCATGGCGCTCCTGACGCGCGCCGATTCGGTGCCGACCACGATGCGCGAGCCACGCGAGAAGTCCTCGATGGCCGCGCCCTCCTTGAGGAATTCCGGGTTGGAGCAGACGTCGAAGGGCAGCTGCACCCCGCGACGGTCGAGCTCGGCGGCGATCACCCGCTCCACCTTGCTGGCGGTGCCCACCGGCACCGTCGACTTGTCGACGACGATCCGATAGTCGGTCATGTGATGGCCGATGGTCTCGGCGACCTTGAGCACGTGGCGCAGGTCGGCGCTGCCATCCTCGTCGGAGGGGGTGCCCACGGCGATGAACTGCAGCAGGCCGAAGGCCACGCCCTCGGCGGCATCGGTGGTGAAGCGCAGGCGACCGGCCGCCTGGTTCTGGCGGATCAGGCTCTCCAGGCCGGGCTCATAGATCGGCACCTGGCCGTCGTTCAGCCTGGCGACCTTGTCCGCGTCCACGTCGACGCAGATGACATCGTGGCCGACGTCTGCGAGGCAGGCGCCGGTCACGAGTCCCACATAACCGGAACCGAAGATGGTAATCCTCATGGTCGTCGTTGCTCCTTGCTGATGGGCCTCTCCCTGCCGGTCGCACCATGCCGATCGCGGCAGGGCGGCGGGCGGTGGCGCGACAGGGGGCCGGGTCTAGGGGGCATGCGACCACTCCTGGCAGCAACAATCAGGCCAGGTTGGAAAAGTCTTTTAATTTCAATGGATTGTTAGGGAAGGCGAGGCGGCGTCGCCGAGGGTCAACGCCCGGACCGTCGCCTGGCGACGACAGAACGAGCGAGACTGGCAGGAAGGCAGGGAGAACAAGGGGTTGGGCTGTTGCCGTTCGGCAACGGTGGCCCGGGGATAGGTGGCAAATTGCTGAAAATAAACGTGTTTTCAGGCTCTGTCCGGAGGGTCAGTAATCGATACCGCGGCGGGCCTGCACGCCCGCGTTGAAGGCGTGGCGGACCTCCTGCATCTCGGTGACGGTGTCGGCCATGGCGACGAGTTCGCGGTGGGCGTTGCGGCCGGTGACGATCACCGACTGCTCCGGCGGGCGGTGCGCGATGGCGCGCTTCACGCTCTCGATGTCCAGGTAGCCGAACTTGAGCATGTAGGTGAGCTCGTCGAGCACCACCAGGTAGACCGAGGGGTCGGCCAGCATGCGCTCCGCCTCGGCCCACACCTTGCGGCAGGCGGCGGTGTCGGCCTCGCGGTTCTGGGTGTCCCAGGTGAAGCCGGTGGCCATGATGGCGACCTCCAGGTTGGGGTCCTCCACCAGCCGCTCGCGCTCCCCGCACTCCCACAGTCCCTTGATGAACTGCACCACGCCCACCTTGTAGCCATAGCCCAGTGCCCGGGTGACGGTACCCCAGGCGGCGGTGGTCTTGCCCTTGCCGTTGCCGGTGAAGACCAGCAGCAGGCCGCGCTGCTCGGTGGCGCTGGCGACCTTCTCGTCGACGCGGGCCTTGAGCTTCTGCATCGACTGCTTGTGGCGGGTATCGCGATCGTTCATCAGGGCTCCGTGTCCTGTACAAGGCTTGTCAAGGAAAGCCGACAGCATACGCGAGCCTCGGCCTCGCGTCAGCTCCCCTGGCGCACCCGGGCCTCCATGCGGGCCAGGAACACCGCCATGATGCGATCGTAGAGGGCGCTTCCCAGCACCGCGTCCTCGATGCCGGCATCCACGTTGGGGTTGTCGTTCACCTCGATCACCACCACGCGCTCGCCGGACTGCTTGAGATCGACGCCATAGAAGCCGTCGCCGATCAGGCGGGTGGCCTTGAGCGCGGCCTTGATCACCGCCGGCGGCACCTCGGCGGGGTCGTGGGTGGTGAAGCCGCCGCTCTTCACCCGGGCGCCGGAGTGGTCGTAGATCTGCCAGTGCCCGCGGGCCATGAAGTAGCGGCTGGCGAACAGCACCTGGCCATCGAGCACGCCGATGCGCCAGTCGTACTCGGTGGGCAGCCACTCCTGGAGCAGCAGCAGGGCGGAGTCCTCGAACAGGCGGGCGCTCTCGCGCTCGAGCTGGGTCTGGTCGGTCACCTTGACCACCCCTCGGGAGAAGGCGCCGTCCGGCACCTTGAGCACCAGCGGGAAGCCGAGGTGGCCGATCCGCTCGGCCAGCGGGCGGCGGTCGCCGCGCTTGAGCAGCACGCCCTCGGGGGCCGGCACGCCGCGGGCCCGCAGCAGGGCGTGCAGGTAGACCTTGTTGGTGCAGCGCAGGATGTCGCGGGGCGCGTCGATCACCACCAGCCCCTCGTGCTCGGCCAACCGGGCCATGCGGTAGGTGTGGTGGTCCAGCGCCGTGGTCTCGCGGATGAACAGGGCGTCGAACTCGGCGAGCCGGGCGGCGTCGCGGCGGGTGATCAGCGAGACGTCGATGCCCAGGCGTCGCCCGGCGCGAATGAACGCCTTCAGGGCGCTGCGGTTGCTGGGGGGCAGCGCCTCCCCGGGGTCGACCAGCATCGCCAGGTCGAAGCGGTAGCGCCGGCGCGCCTTGGGGGTACGCCACACCTGGCGCGAATGGCGGTTCAGGGCGCTGGCGAACAGGTCCTGCTCGTCGAGGGTCAGGTCGCGTAGGCGCACCGGCCGCAGGCGCGCCAGCCGCCAGAGGTCGTGGCGCCGCACCAGCCTCGCCTCGAGCAGCGGGCAGGGCAGGCGCTCGAAGAGCTTGCGGGCGAGCCGGGCCAGCGCTGGCTCCCGGCACTCGCCGAACAGTACGCGGAGGGTCAGGCTGTCGCCGGTCAGCGAGCCCTGGCGGGCCAGCTCCCCCAGCAGCGGAGCCAGGGTGTCGAGCTGCAGGTCGATCAGCGCCTTGCGGGACAGCTCGTTGAGGGTCTCCACCGTGGGCAGCACCCGCTGGCCGCGGGCCTGGGCGAGCAGCGACACGTAGTAGCCGGTGCCCAGGTAGTCGAGCTCGCTGCACAGGTTGATCACATGGGTGGTGCGATCCGACGCCTCGGTGACCCGGTGGCGCCGGTCCTGGGCCAGGAAGTCGTCGGCGGTGATCAGGTCCTCGGAGGGGTAGTAGGGGTGCCAGTCTTCCAGGCGGTCGACGACGATGCGCAGCGGGCACATGGCAGGGCTTCCGGATGGGGCGGCGGCGTGCCGCCGGATGGCCGCCAGCATGCCCGTGAGCCGGGCCATGGACAAGTCGCCCGGGGGGTGAAAAGATTTCATGATCCGCCGCGCTGACAGCGGCCCCGGGCATGATCACAATCGGCGCGGGACGTTCCGGAGAGAGACGATGACCACCACGCTGCGCCAGGCCCGAGGCCAGGACCTGGATGCCCTGCACCGCCTGGAGCAGGGCGCCTTCGAGGGCGACCGCTTCACCCGCCGCCAGTTGTGGCACCTGCTCAACCGCGCCCACGCCGAGACCTGGGTCATCGAGCGCGAACCGGAGGGCGACTCCCCCGGGCGGCTGCTGGGCTACGGAACCCTGCTGTTCCGCCACGGCAGCCGCCGCGCCCGGCTCTACTCCTTCTGCGTGCATCCCGAGGTCCGCGGGTCGGGGCTCGGCCGCCACCTGCTCGAGACCCTGGAGGCCGCGGCCCGGGCGCGCGACAGCGAGCGTCTCGGGCTCGAGGTGCGCGCCGACAACCGGGTGGCGCTGGGGCTCTATCGGCGCATGGGGTTTCGCCTGGAGCGCTGGCTGCCGGACTACTACGAGGACGGCTGCGCCGGCTGGCAGATGGTCAAGGAGCTCGAAGCGGCGGCGCTGGCGCCCCGGGGCTGATAGAATCCCGGCGTCTTCCCATCACCTTCAGGAGCCGCCATGCCCTCCTTCGATATCGTCTCCGAATTCGACGGCCACGAGGCCAGCAACGCCGTGGACCAGGCCAACCGCGAGCTGCAGACCCGCTTCGACTTCAAGGGCGTCACCGCCGGCTTCGAGCTCAACGGCGAGACCGTCTCGCTGGAGGCTGAGGTGGACTTCCAGCTCAAGCAGATGCTCGATGTGCTGCGCAACAGGCTCATCGGTCGCGGCATCGATGCCCGCTGCATGGACGTCCAGGAGCCGGTGCTCTCCGGCGTGCGCGCCCGTCAGGAGGTGAAGCTCAAGCAGGGGCTCGACCAGAAGGAGGCCAAGGAGATCGTCAAGCGCATCAAGGAGTCCAAGCTCAAGGTTCAGGCACAGATCCAGGGCGAGAAGGTGCGTGTCACCGGCAAGAAGCGCGATGACCTGCAGAGCGTCATGGCGCTGCTGCGTGGCGAGGGCGGTCCCGACCTGCCGCTGCAGTTCGACAACTTCCGCGACTGATCCCCGCGGCGCCGGGCCTGCCGGCGAGATAGCCCGCCCCGCCCGGTGGCCATAGGCGATCGCGATTGGCCAGCGCCGCCCGGCTGCGCTTCAATGGAGGTATCGCGACGCAGGGAGTGCCCGATGTCCTCGATTCGACGCCTGTTCTTCCTGGCCATCGCCTGGCTGAGCTTCGGCCTGGGGGTGGTCGGCGTCTTCGTGCCGCTGATGCCCACCACCTGCTTCATGCTGCTGGCGGTGTGGGCGGCCTCCCGGGGCTCGCCGCGCTTCGCCCTGTGGATCCGCGAGCACCCGCGCTTCGGGCCCACCGTAGTGGCCTGGGAGGGCGAGCGGGCCATCCCCCGCCACGCCAAGTGGCTGGCCGCCGGCATGCTTGCCTTCTCGATGCTGGTGCTGGCGCTGACCGTGGGGGCGATGTGGCTCAAGCTGGCGCTGATCGGCGGCCTGTCGGCGCTGGGCCTGTGGATCATCACCCGTCCCGAGCCCGCCCTGGGCAGGGAGTGACCCCTTCCTTTCGATAGCACTTTGAGACCGGGGGCGCGGCCGCCGTACAATGGTCGCATTTCCGACAGGAGCATCCCGAATGTCCGACCCCCAGGCGACCCATCTCAGCGACTACCGTCCCCCGGCCTACCTCGTCACCCGTACCGAGTTGACCTTCGACCTGGACCCCGCGGTCACCCGGGTCAAGGCGCGCCTGCATCTGGAGCGCCACCCCGAGCGTGAAGCCGGCCTGCCGCTGACGCTCCACGGCGAGCAGCTCGCGCTCAAGGCCATTGCTCTGGATGGCGAGCCGCTGGAGGTGGACGAGTATGAGATCGACGCCACCGGCCTCACCGTTCACCGGGTGCCGGAGCGCTTTCACCTCGATACCGAAGTGGAGATCGCCCCCGAGGCCAATACCGCCCTGGAGGGGCTCTACCAGTCGAACGGCATGTATTGCACCCAGTGCGAGGCCGAGGGCTTCCGACGCATCACCTACTATCCGGACCGCCCCGACGTGATGGCCACCTTCTCCACCACGGTGATCGGCGACGCCGAACGCGAACCGGTGCTGCTCTCCAACGGCAACCCGGTGGAGCGGGGCACGCTGCCGAACGGGCGCCACTTCGTCACCTGGGAGGATCCGCATCCCAAGCCCAGCTACCTCTTCGCGCTGGTGGCCGGCGACCTGGAGAAGGTCGAGGACAGCTTCACCACCATGAGCGGGCGCGAGGTGACCCTGCAGATCTGGGTCGAGGAGGAGAACCTCGGCAAGACCGACCACGCCATGGCCTCGCTGAAGCGTGCCATGGCCTGGGACGAGCAGGCCTATGGCCGCGAGTACGACCTGGACCTGTTCATGATCGTGGCGGTCAACGACTTCAACATGGGCGCCATGGAGAACAAGGGGCTCAACATCTTCAACTCGGCGGCGGTGCTGACCCATCCCCACACCGCCACCGATGCGGCCTTCCAGCGGGTCGAGAGCATCGTCGCCCACGAGTACTTCCACAACTGGTCCGGCAACCGCGTCACCTGCCGCGACTGGTTCCAGCTCTCCCTCAAGGAGGGTTTCACGGTGTTCCGCGACCAGTGCTTCTCCGCCGATACCAATTCGCCGGCGGTCAAGCGCATCGAGGACGTCTCCTTCTTTCGTACCGCCCAGTTCGCCGAGGACGCCGGGCCCACCGCCCATCCGGTGCGCCCCGACCACTACATCGAGATCGGCAACTTCTACACCCTGACCATCTACGAGAAGGGCGCCGAGGTGGTGCGCATGCTGGCCAACCTGGTGGGCGAGGAGGCCTTCCGGGCCGGCAGCGACCGCTATTTCGCGCGCTTCGACGGCCAGGCGGTGACCATCGAGGACTTCGTCGCCTGCATGGCCGAGGCCTCGGGGCTCGACCTGACCCAGTTCATGCGCTGGTATGACCAGGCCGGCACGCCGGAGATCGACGCCCACGGCGAGTACGACTACGCCAACGCCGAGTACCGCCTGATCCTGCGCCAGCGCACCCCGGCCACTCCCGGCCAGCCCGACAAGCAGCCGCTGCACATCCCGGTGCGCCTGGGCCTGGTGGGTACCAAGAGCGGCCGCGACCTGCCGCTGACCCTGGAGGGCGAAACGCTGGGCAGCGATGCGGTGATCCACCTGCGCGAGGCGGAGCAGGAGTTCCTGTTCACCGACGTCTCCGAGGCGCCGGTGCCCTCGCTGCTGCGCGGCTTCTCGGCCCCGGTGAAGCTGCGCTTCCCCTACGGCCGCGAGGATCTGGCCTTCCTGCTGGCCCATGATGGCGACGGCTTCAACCGCTGGGACGCCGGCCAGCGCCTGGCCATGCTGGCGCTGGACGACCTGATCGCCGCCCACCGCAACGGCGTGGAGAAGGTCATGGACACCCGCGTCATCGAGGCCTTCCGCGGCCTGCTCACCGCCGAGACCGACGACCGGGCGGTGCTCGCCGAGATGCTGACGCTGCCCAGCGAGGCCTACATCGCCGAGCAGCAGCCGCTGGTGGATGTCGACGCCATCCATGCCGCCCGCACCTTCGTCAAGCAGGGCCTGGCCACGGCGCTGCGGGACGACTTCCTGCGGGTCTATCGCGAGAACCGTCTCGACGAGCCCTATGCCCCGACCCCGGCGCAGATCGCCCGGCGCAGCCTGAAGAACGTGGCGCTCTCCTACCTGTTGGCCATCGAGGACGAGGAGGGGATCGAACTCGCCCGGGAGCAGTTCGAGGCCGACCACAACATGACCGACGTGCGCCACGCCCTGACCCTGCTGACCCACAGCAGCCGCGACGAGCTCAGCGAGCCGGCGCTCAGGGCCTTCGGCGAGAAGTGGGCCCACGATACCCTGGTGATGGACCAGTGGTTCGCCATCCAGGTCACCCGCCCGCAGCCCGACGTGCTCGACCGCGTGAAGTTCCTGATGGCGCATCCGGCCTTCTCCCTGAAGAACCCCAACAAGGTGCGCGCGCTGATCGGTACCTTCGCCGGCCAGAACCGGGTCAACTTCCATCGCCTCGACGGCGAGGGCTACCGCCTGCTGGCCGACGTGGTGATCGAGCTCAACCGCCTCAACCCGGAGATTGCCGCGCGGCTGATCACCCCGCTCACCCGCTGGGCGCGCTTCGACGAACAGCGCCAGGCGCTGATGAAGGCCGAGCTCGAGCGTATCCGCGCCGAGGAGCTCTCGCCCAATGTCTTCGAGGTCGTCGAGAAGGCTCTCGCGTGATCTGAGGGTATCTTGCAGGTATCAATAAAAGCGCCGCCCCTCGGGGCGGCGCTGTCGTATCGGGCGTGGCAATCAGTAGATGAGCCAGCTCAGCACCATCACCCCCAGCAGCAGCCACACCAGGGTGGCGACGACGGCCCGTCGCATCAGCGCCCGGAAGGCCTTCCAGAGCATCCACAGCCCGATCACCAGCACCACCAGGCTGACCAGCGACGGCGAGATGCCCAGCGAGGAGGAGAGGCCGTGGAGGAAGCCGCGGGCGGAGTCGCCGATATTGGCGAAGAAGCCGGTCAGCAGGTCGACGACGAAGCGGATGATCTCGCCGAGGGTCCTGCCGATCCAGGTGAAGAAGTCTTCCATGTCGAAGGGGTTCCCTGGCTTACTCGATCAGGTCGAGAACGGTACCCACGATATCGTCCATGGTCACCAGGCCGACCAGGCGATTGTCGTCCAGCACCAGCACCCGCTTGACGATGCTGTCGGTCATCAGCCGCGCCACGTGGCGCACGTCCAGCGACTCGCCGACGCCGATGGCCGGCTTGGCGCAGACGTCATAGACGTTGATCAGGTCGATGTCGCCGTTCTCGGCGACGATCGTCTTGAGGATATTGGTGTAGGTGATCAGCCCCCAGGCGTCGTGGGGGTCCTGCTGTTCCACCACCAGGCACTTGAGGTTGTGCTGCTTCATCAGCGCCAGGGCGTCGCGCAGGGTGGCGAAGGGTGACACCGTCACCACGTCGCGCATCATGATGTCCTTGACCAGCATCGTCTCTCTCCGTCAGTGGGTGGCGCTCAGCCGTCGTGCCTGAGCCGTTCCTCGAAGCGCTTGACCTGCGCCATGTCGATGCCGCCCAGGTGCTCCACGGGCAGGGTCATCACCAGGCCCTTGGAATCCTCGCCGCTGGGGTTGAGGATCTCGCGGATCGCCTTGAGCACCTTGAGCGAGAGCCCCTTCTCCAGGGTCAGCAGCATGATGCTCTGGCTGCCCTCGAAGGTCAGCCCGAAGAAGGTCTTCTTGCGCTCGCCGCCGATGCCGCGGCCCGACATCAGGGTCATGCCCACGGCGCCGGCCTCGGTGGCGGCGTCGATGCACTGCTGTTCCAGCTCCTCGGGCACGATGGCCACCAGCAGGGAAAACTTCATGGTTGCTTCTCTCTCCAGTGCGCCACCCGCTCCATCAGGATGGCATAGCTCATCACGGTCACGATAGGAAAGATCGAGGCGAAGGCGATCAGCCCGAAGCCGTCGATCAGCACGTTGCGTCCCTCGATCTGGCTGGCCAGGCCGATGCCCAGCGCGGTCACCAGCGGCACCGTCACCTCGGACGTGGTCACCCCGCCCAGGTCGAAGGCCAGGGCCACGATGTAGCGGGGCGCCAGGGCGGTCAGGGCGATCACCAGAACGTAGCCGCCGATGATGTAGTGGTGGATGGAGTCGCCGCTGATGATGCGGTGGACGCCGATGGTGATGCCGATGGCCACGCCGACGGCCACCAGGATCCGGATCACGTTGCCCTGGATCTTGCCGGCGGCGGCCTCCTCGGCCTGCTGGCCCACGGCGATCAGCGCCGGCTCGGCCATGGTGGTGGCGAAGCCGATGGCGAAGGCGAACAGGTAGACCCACAGCCAGGTGTCGAAGCCGATCAGCTGCTCGGCCATGCGCTGGCCGATGGGGAAGAGCCCCAGCTTGAGGCCCACCACAAAGGCGTAGAGGCCGACGATCACCAGGGCGAAGCCTACGGCCACCTTGAGGGGGCTTGCCAGCGGGCGGCTGATCACCGCGTACTGGAAGAACAGGATCACCAGGATGATCGGCAGCACGTCGCGCAGCATGCCGAACAGGTCAAGGATCATGGTGACCAGCCCGGAGGGCGCCTCGGTATCGCTGCCGGCGGCCACCAGGGCGGCGCCGTTGGCGACCTCGCCCGGGTCGGCGTAGACCAGGATGCCGTAGAGCTGCACGCTGATCATCGGCACCATCACCGCCAGGGCCACCAGGCCGAAGCCGTCGAGCAGCGGGTTGCGGCCGCGAATGGAGGAGGCCAGGCCGATGCCCAGGGCGGCGATCAGCGGCACGGTGACGATATTGGTGGTGACCCCGCCGGAGTCGTAGGCCAGGCCGACGATCTCCTCGGGGGCGAAGAAGGTCACCAGGACCACCGTCACGTAGCCGACGATCATGTACCAGTGGAGGGGGTGGCCGAGGATCACGCGAAATACCCCCAGCGCCATCACCAGGCCCACCGAGCCGGCCACGATCAGCCGCAGGGTCAGGGCGTCGATGCGCCCGTCGCTGATCTCGTAGGCCTGCTCGGCCACGGCGATCAGGGCGGGCTCCGCCACCACCGCCGAGAAGCCGATGGCGAAGCCGAAGGCCATCAGCAGCGGCATGGAGCCGCGGCGGGCGAACTGGTTGGCCAGCCGCTTGCCCACCGGAAAGATGCTCAGCTCGAGCCCCTGCAGGAACAGCGCCACCCCCAGGGCGACGATGCCCAGGCCGATCGCCATGCCCAGGCCGCCCTCGGGCCACTCGCGCAGCAGCAGGGCCTGGAACCCCACCACCACGATGATGATCGGCAGCAGGTTGCGCAGCGCATGGAGAAGGGCGTGGGCGAAGTCCCTGAGTTGTCCTGCCAAGCTCGGCTCCCTGAAGCGAATCGTCGAACATCCCGGTGCGACCCCGGGGCACCGGCCTGCTAGCCTTGGAACTGTCCTGCCGGGCCGCGAGACTGCGATGATAGCATCAACCCCGGGTCGCGACATGAGCCTCCCGGCAGGAACCGGCTTGATGCAGGTCAAGCCGGCATCCCCTTTCCTCTCGACACGGAGTCGACCATGGATCTCTCGACAATCCTTCCGCTGGTGGTGCTGGGCCTGCTGCTGGTCTATGGCGTGGCCATCTACAATCGGCTGGTGGCGCTGAAGAACCGCTACCAGAACGCCTTCGCCCAGATCGAGGTGCAGCTCAAGCGGCGCCATGACCTGATCCCCAACCTGGTGGAGACCGCCCGCGCCTACATGGCCCACGAGCGGGAGACCCTGCAGGCGGTGACCGAGGCGCGCAATGCCGCCGAGGTGGGGCTTCAGCATGCCGCCGCTCGGCCCGGCGACCCGGGGGCCATGGCCGAGCTGGCCGGGGCCGAGGGCGCGCTGGGCGCGGCCCTGGGACGCTTCAACCTGGTGATGGAGGCATACCCCGATCTCAAGGCGTCCGAGAACATGCAGCAGCTCTCCGAGACCCTGACCAGCACCGAGAACCGGGTGGCCTTCGCCCGCCAGGCCTTCAACGATGCCGTGATGCAGTACAACACCTACAAGCAGAGCTTCCCGCCGGTGGTCCTGGCGGCCTCCTTCGGCCACAAGCAGGATGCCGCGCTGCTGGAGTTCGAGGACAGCGCCGAGATCCAGGCCGCGCCTCGCGTGAGCTTCTGAGCGGGAGCGGCCCATGGACTTCTTTCGCGCCCAGGACCGTGCCCGGCGCCTGACCGGCCGCCTGGTCCTGCTGCTGCTTCTCGCCGTGGCCGGCCTGGTGGTGGTGGCCAGCGTGCTGGTGGCGCTGGCGGTGGTGCTGTTCGACGGCCAGGTAATGGGCGCCGACCCGCTCGCCCGCGCCCTGGAACCCGAGCTGTTCGGCCTGGTGGCCCTCGGCGTGCTGGCGGTGGTGGTAGCAGGAGGCCTGGTACGCCATCTTCAGCTGCGTGCCGGGGGCTCGGTGGTGGCCGAGGCGCTGGGCGGCCGGCTGCTCAACCCCGATGCCCGCGATGCCAATGAACGGCAGCTGCTCAACGTGGTGGAGGAGATGGCCATCGCCTCGGGCATGCCGGTGCCGGCGGTCTACCTGCTGGAGGATGCCGCTATCAACGCCTTCGCCGCCGGGCACGAGCCCCACGACGCCGCCATTGGCGTGACCCGGGGGGCCATCGAGCACCTCGACCGCGACCAGCTGCAGGGGGTCATCGCCCACGAGTTCAGCCATATCCTGCACGGCGACATGCGCCTCAACCTGCGGCTGGTGGCCCTGCTCCACGGCATCTTGGTGATCGGCCTGGTGGGGCGGCTGCTGCTGCGCGGGGCCGCCGCCGGGGGGCGGGGGCGGAGCTCGCGGCGCGGCGGGGGCGGGCACGTGGCGCTGTTCGGCCTGGGGGCGGCGCTGATGCTGCTGGGCTATGCCGGCACCCTGTGCGGGAACCTGATCAAGTCTGCCGTCAGCCGCCAGCGAGAGTTCCTGGCCGACGCCAGCGCCGTGCAGTACACCCGCAACCCCGAGGGGATCGGCAGGGCGCTGCAGACCCTGGCCGCCTATCGGCTCGGTTCGCGGCTGATGTCTCCCCAGGCGGCAGAATTCAGCCACCTCTATTTCGGCAGCGGCGTGCGCCACCTCTCCCGCTTGACGGCGACCCACCCGCCGCTGGAGGCGCGCATCCGGCGCGTGATGCCGC
The DNA here is from genome assembly GCF_024206005.1 of Halomonas sp. 3H. Lineage (NCBI taxonomy): Bacteria > Pseudomonadati > Pseudomonadota > Gammaproteobacteria > Oceanospirillales > Halomonadaceae > Halomonas > Halomonas sp. 3H. The sequence continues at coordinate 2,774,111 of NZ_CP100360.1, read as the reverse complement.
GCTGGGACGGCAGCCTGCCCGAGCCGTTCGCGCCGCCCCCGAAGGCCCCGCCGGCAAAGTCCGCGGCGGGCACCGGCCAGGGAGAGTCGAGGCGGGAGGACCTGGGGCAGGCCCTCGGCGGAGTGGCGCTGGCCGGCGCTGTGGTGGCCAGCGTCGGCCGGTTCGACGCCGAGTCCCTGGCCAGCGCCCGACGCCGGCTGGCCCATCTCGACGAGCGGCTGGTCGACGCCGCCCACCAGCCCTGTGCCGCGCGAGCGCTGGTCTATGGCATCCTGATGGGGGCCGACCCGGCAAGCCGTGAGGCCCAGCGACGTGTGCTGGCCCACCAGGCCCTGCCCGAGGTGCTCCATGAGCTGGAGGCCCTGGAGGCGCCGCTCGCGACCCTCGCGCCGGGAGACCGCCTGCCGCTCATCGAACTGGCGCTGCCAGTATTGCGCCAGCTCTCGGCGGCTCAGTTCGCCCGCTTCCGGCAGTGCCTGGCGGGGCTGATGGCCGCGGAGACAGAACCCGGGCCGCTGCAGTGGGCGCTGCACCGGCTGGTGTTGACGGGGATCGAGGGCGAGCGGCGGGCGCGGCGCGACCGCCACCTTCGTGACCTGGCCGGGCCGCTGTCGCTGCTGCTCTCCACCCTGGCCCGGGCCGGCCAGGACAGCCCCGAGGCCCAGGCCGAGTCGCTGGACCAGGCCGGCCGAGCACTGGGGGTCGCCCTGGACCTGGTGCGCGAGGCGCCGGCGGCGGCTGACCTGGACTGGGCCCTGGGCCGGCTGGTGCGCCTGGCCCAGGCCGAGCGTGCGCCCCTGCTGGCGGCCATGGTGTGCTGCGTGGAACACGATGGCCGCATCGCGCCCGAGGAGGCGGAGCTGCTGCGCGCGGTGGCCTGGACACTGGGCTGTCCCCTGCCCCTGCGGGAGGCGTCTGGCCAAGGGCGCCCCGGCGCGGCAAGATGACGGTGCGCCCTGTGGCGACGCCACCCTTGATTCCCCATGACCCCTAGGAGGCCATCACGATGCTGACTCCCTTCCATCTCGCCGTGCAGGTCCGCGACCTCGACGAGGCGCGCCGCTTCTACGGCGACCTGCTGGGCTGCCCGGAGGGTCGCTCCAGCGACACCTGGGTCGACTTCAACCTCTTCGGCCACCAGTTCGTCTGCCACCTGAACCCGGCCCTGGGCGAGCGGGGCATCGACGATCATCGCAACCCCGTGGACGGCCATGGCGTCCCGGTGCCGCACTTCGGCGTGGTGCTGGAGATGACCGACTGGGAGTCGCTGGTCGACCGGCTGACCGCTGCCGGCGTGACCTTCGAGATCGAACCCTATATCCGCTTCCGCGGCGAGCCCGGGGAACAGGCCACCATGTTCTTCCGCGACCCCAGCAACAATGCCATCGAGTTCAAGGCCTTCCGCGATATCGAGGGGCAGCTGTTCGCCACCTGAACGCTGCCTTGCGGGAGCCGGGCGGCTCTGGTGCAATGGGCCGCTCCCGAATCAGGAGTGCAGAGAGCATGGTGAAGAGACCCTGGAAGCCCGCGTTGTTGGCGCTGCTCATGGCCCTGGGCCTGGCGGGATGCGGCAACGGCGACGAGCCGGCGGACGCGGAGCCGCAGGAGGCCCCGGCGGCGAGCGATGTGGAGACACCGCCGCCGGCCGACGAGCCGCTGCCCGGCGAGGAGCCGGCCTTCGAGGCCGAGGCACCCGTGGAGGAGGAGGCCGAAGCTGTCGCCCCGGCGGACGCCGAGCCCGCGGACGTCGAGGCCGATGCCGAGACCACCCTGGGCGAGTCGCCGGCGGAGACCCTGGACGAGGGCGCGGCGCTGCCCGGCGAGACCACCTCCGACGACATCGATGCCATCATCGAGGAGACCGAGCGTCGCTTCGAGGAGGCCAGCCGGCGCATCGACGAGCAGTTCGAGGTGGCCGAGGAGGAGGCCGTGGTGCCGGAACCGATGGAGGGCGATGCCGACGCCTTCGACGAGGGGCTCGAGTTCGAGTCCAGCATCGAGGAGGAGGGCACCGCCGGGCCGTCACGCAGCGAGGTTGACGAGATCATCGCCGAGCAGGAGCGCCGCTTCGAGGAGGCGCAGCGCCGCCTGGAGGAGCAGTTCGACGAGGTGGAGCAGGAGGTGCCGCCGCTGGAGCCCATGGAGTTCGACGAGAGCGAGCTCGAACTCGAGCCGATGGAGTTCGACGAGCCCTGAGGCGCGCCCCGCCGGGCTACCACGAAAAAGGCCCACCGCGAGGTGGGCCTTCCTGTTTCTTCGGCAGCGGTGTCGCCCAGCAGGACGACACCGCCCGGGCGCTGGATCAGTCAGCAACCCGGATGTTGGAGGCCTGAAGGCCCTTCTTGCCCTGGGTGACCTCGAAGGTGACCTTCTGGCCGTCCTGCAGGGTCTTGAAGCCGTCAGCCTGAATCTCGGAGAAGTGAGCGAACAGGTCATCACCGCCGTCGTCCGGAGAGATGAAGCCGTAGCCCTTGGTGTCGTTGAACCACTTGACAGTGCCAGTTGCCATTGTCGATTTCCTTAACATACTGTAATGATCGTGCCAGGCTCGCGATGCGTTCGCAGGCCCGAATTGCGTAGGCAAGACAAGGAAGAAGTGCCACCGGGTGTATCGAAGGAATCGAAGTACAACTGACGACTTTTTACTTGCTGACCAACGCGACGGATGGTGCTTCAGCACCCTGATGGCGTCAACCGGATCACCCGATCATGGACGGTCCATCAGCCGCAGAATCACTGTAGATCGAAACCCGACGGGCGGCAAGCATTGCGCCGCCGTCCCCATCCCTGGCAAGGACCCACCGCCACCATGCTGATCGACGCCCAGTTCTGGCCCTTCCTGGTGGCCATCACCCTGCTCTCCCTCAGCCCCGGGGTCGACACCCTGCTGGTGATCCGCAACACCGCCCGCGGCGGGGTGCGCGACGGCATCCTCACCAGCCTGGCGATCTGCTGCGGACTCTTCGTGCATGCGGCCGTCTCGGCACTGGGGATCTCGCTGATCCTGCTGCAGTCGGCCTGGGCCTTCGGCCTGCTCAAGCTGGCCGGGGCCGGCTACCTGGTCTGGCTGGGCGTGCAGGGCCTGCTGGCGGCCCGCCGTGGCCAGGGGCTGCCGGTGGCGGGAGTGAGCGGCGAGCGGCAGGCCGTTCCCGCCTGGCGGCCGCTGCGCGAGGGCCTGCTCTCCAACGTGCTCAACCCCAAGACGGTGGTCTTCTACATGGCCTTTCTGCCGCAGTTCATCGCGCCGGGCGACCCGGCGCTGGCCAAGTCGCTGTTCCTGGCCGGGGTGCACTTCGTCATCGCCAATATCTGGCAGGTGGGGGTGGCACTGATGGTGGGCGGCGCCGGGCGGCTGCTGGGCAGCCGCGCCTTCGCCCGCTGGCTCAACGGCGCCACCGGGGCGGTGCTGATCGCCTTCGGCGTCAAGCTGGCCCTGGAGCGCCCTCCGGCCTGATCCCTCGGGTGTTCCATAACGAGACCGCCCCGGCCATGGCCGGGGCGGTTTGCCTGTTGGCTCGCGAGGACGGTCGGTTCAGTTCCGGGCCAGCAGCGAGCGGTCATAGCGCATGGTCTTCTCCGTCGGCGTGAGCATCGACACGCCGCGGCTGTCGCCGCCGTTGGCCAGGCTCTCGAAAATCGCCCGGTAGGAGAGCACCGCCTGCACGTAGTTACGCGTCTCGCGGAAGGGGATGCTCTCGACGAACAGGTCGAACTCCTCCGGGGCATCCGCCAGCCAGCGGTCGACGCGACCGGGGCCGGCGTTGTAGGCGGCCGCGGCGGCCAGCCGGTTGCCGCTGTAGCGGTCGAGCATGTCACGGATGTAGGTGCTGCCCAGGCGAATGTTGAGCTCGGGGTCGAGCACCCCGTAGGCGCCGGGGTCGCGGATGCCGAGCTGGCGGGCCAGCTGGGTGGCGGTGCCAGGCATCACCTGCATCAGCCCCCGGGCCCCGGCGGGAGAGAGGGCCTCGGGATTGTAGGCGCTCTCGCGGCGAGCGATACCCATCAGCAGGTAGGGGTCGACCCCCGTCATGCGTCCCCAGTGCAGGAAGTGCTCGCGGTAGGCCTCGGGGAAGCGCCAGTCCAGGGCATCCCACATCCGGCCGGTGATGGTGGTCTGCACCAGCTTGGCGTGCCAGCCACGGCGCTGGGCGTAGTCGGCCAGAGCCCGTGCCTCGCGGGGGGTGGCCCGGGCCACGGCATCATACCATTCGCTGGCGGCGAGCCCCGTCTCGTCGATGCGCAGCAGCGCCTCGGTGCGCTGGACCGCCGGCCAGCGCGCCACCTCTTCCCGGAAGCTGTCATCGAAGCCGTTGCGCTCCAGGTTGAGGGCGTAGGGCTGCCCCAGCCGGTCGGCGGCGATGAAGCCGAAGAAGCTGCGGCCCTCGGCGGCCCGGGCATAGGCGTCACGCGCCACGTCGTCATGGCCGAGCCGCTCCTGGGCGCGGGCGTACCAGTAGTGCCAGCGGCTGTCGTCGCGGGTCTCGCCGTCCATCCGCTCGATCCATTGCACCACTCCCCGCCAGTCCCGTTCCGCCAGGGCCGCGCGGACCCGCAGCTCCAGCAGCTGGGCATCGGCCAGGCGGGGCAGCACCTCGTCGGTCCAGCCGCGGTTCTGGCGGATGTCGCGTACCAGGGAGTAGAACGCCAGGTCGCGCTCGATGGCATCGCGATGGTTTGCCTCGATCGGGAGGTGGGGAGCGATCTTGCGCCACGCCTCCAGGGCGGCCTCGGTATCGGCGCGGGTGAAGCCGTGCATGGCGGCGGCGAACAGGGCGCCGCTGCCCCGACACTCGGGGCCGAGGCAGGTGGGGACGCGGGTCACCGCGGCGTAGTCCTTCTGCAGCCGTTCCGCGGCCGCCCGGGCCTCGTCCCAGCGGGCATCGAGCAGGCGGCCCAGGTAGCTCGCGAGGCCGTTTTCGCCGGCCTGCCACGCCAGCATCTTGCGCTCCCAGACGTCGACCGCGGTGATCTCGCCACGCTCGCGGAGGGTGTCGAAGAGCGGGTTGCAGGCGTCCGGCTGGGAACGCCCCACGTGCCACAGCTCGCGGCCCCCCTCGGCGGCGGCGCGCGGGTCCTGGCCCAGCAGGGCGGCATAGTAGTAGCACTGCCGTGCGGTCCCCTCGGGGACGCCGTCGGCCACCGCGAGCAGGCTGCCGTAGCGGCGGGCGTAGCCGTACTGGGCGATGGCCTGGCCGCGCATCCATCCGGCCAGCGGCGAGTCGGCATGGCGCTCGATGAACGCCAGGATCTGGCCGGGCTCCGCCTGGGGCAGCCGGCCGCGCAGGCGATGGTACTCCACGTAGCCGGCCAGCGGGTGGCCGGAGATGGCGGCCGGGTCGACCCGATCCCACTGCTGGTTGCGGGCGGCCTCGAGGGCCTCGCGCAGGGCGCGATCATCGGCCTGGGCCAGCGGCAGGGCGAGGGGCAGCGACAGGGTCAGGGCGGCCAGCAGGGTGCCGACACGCCGGACGCCGCGCGTCATGAGGGGGTGACGATGGCGCATGGGGGGAGGCCTCCGTGAGCAAACACCAACTTCCCGTATCCTGGCCCATCCATGCGCCCTTGGGTAGGGGGAAACGGAGAAACCGTGCGCGGTGTCGGCCGCTGGCCGCCTTGTGCCCGGTGGGCAGGCCGATTAGGCTGTGGTTGACCATATCAAACGCTTGTTGGAATTCCCGGAGGAGCCCCGGCGTGACGCCCTATCCCGATCGATCTCCCGACGCCTGGCGGCGAGCGCTGACCCGCTTCGTGACGGTGATCCCCCATACCCGCGAGCTGGGGCTCGAGGTGCTCGAGGTGACCGCCGAGCGGACCCTGATGCGCCTGCCGTGGTGCGATGACCTGCTGGGCGACAGCGCCCGCGGCCTGGTGCATGGCGGCGTGCTGACCATGCTGCTCGACACCGTCTGTGGTTCGGCGGTGCTGCGCGCCCTGCCGGCCCCGGAGGTGTGCCCCACCCTGGACCTGCGTATCGACCACTTTCGCCCGGCCGTCGCCGGGATGGCGCTCCATGCCGAGGCGCACGTGGTGCGGGTCACCGAGTCGGTGGTCTTCACCGAGGGCACCCTGTGGCAGGAGGCGGACCGTCCGGTGGCGCGGGGCATCGGCAACTTCGTGCGCCTGGGGCCCCGCAACACCCCGCCGGGCCTCGCCGAGGCGCTGTTCGCCGAGGAGGCTCCCCATGCCTGAAGGCTTCGACGACGTGCAGTGGCTGGAACGGACCCGGGCCGATGCCGATGTGGCCGCCTGGCTGGCGCTGATTCCCTATGCGAGACGCATCGGGGTGAGCGCCGAGCCGGATCCGGACGGCGAGGGGCTCCGCTTCCGGCTCGAGCCCTGGGGCGGCAACGTCGGCAACGTGCTGCTGCCGGCGCTGCACGGCGGCGTGGTGGCCGCCTTCATGGAGACCGCGGCGACCCTGGACCTGATGCTGGCGACCCGCTCCCCGCGGCTGCCACGCATCGTCGACCTCTCCATCGACTACCTGCGCACCGCCCGCACGGTGCCCACCTTCGCGCGCTGCTCGCTGCTGCGCGAGGGGCGGCGGCTGGCCAACGTGCGCGTCAGCGCCTGGCAGCAGGAGGCGTCGGCGCCGGTGGCCACCGCCCGGCTGCACTTCGTGCTGGCCGACCCCGGCCGGGGCGGCCCCGAGGACCCCGGCGGTTGAAAATCCCGCCCCTGTCCCCATATCGACGGCAGTGATCAACCGGTGGCGTTGCCACCCCGACATGTCGATGAGGGTCCGAGACACATGACCACTGCCACGCATGAAGAAACCCTCGGCTTCCAGACCGAGGTCAAGCAGCTGCTGCACCTGATGATTCACTCCCTGTACTCCAACCGGGAGATCTTCCTGCGCGAGCTGATCTCCAACGCCGCCGATGCCTGCGACAAGCTACGCTACGCGGCGCTGGACAACGACGCGCTCTATGAGGGCGACAGCGAGCTGCGCATCGAGATCGAGCACGACGCCGAGGCGGGCACCGTCACCGTGCGCGACAACGGCATCGGCATGAGCCGCGACGAGGTGATCTCGAACCTCGGCACCATCGCCCGCTCCGGCACCGCCGACTTCCTCAAGCAGCTCTCCGGCGAGCAGCAGAAGGATGCCCGCCTGATCGGCCAGTTCGGGGTCGGCTTCTACTCCGGCTTCATCGTCGCCGACGAGGTCACGGTGCGCACCCGCAAGGCGGGCAGCGACACGGCGGAAGGGGTCGAGTGGCGCTCGAAGGGCGAGGGCGAGTTCACCGTGGCCGATGTCGAGCGCGAAGCCCACGGCACCGAGATCGTGTTGCACCTCAAGGCCGATGCCAGGGAGTTCGCCGACGACTTCCGCCTGCAGAGCCTGGTGCGCAAGTACTCCGACCATATCGAGGTGCCGGTGCGCATGCCCAGGGTCGAGACCGCCCGTGACGAGGAGGGCAAGGAGATCGAGGGCAGCGAGACCGTCACCTGGGAGACCGTCAATGAGGCCACCGCGCTCTGGTCGCGTCCCAAGGGCGAGATCTCCGACGAGGAGTACCAGGCCTTCTACAAGCACGTGGCCCATGACTTCTCGGACCCGCTCACCTGGAGCCACAACAAGGTGGAGGGCAAGCTCGAATATACCAGCCTGCTCTACGTGCCGGGGCGGGCGCCCTTCGACCTCTACGAGCGCGACGGCGCCAGGGGCGTGAAGCTCTACGTGCAGCGCGTCTTCATCATGGATGACGCCGAGCAGTTCCTGCCCCTCTACCTGCGCTTCATCAAGGGCGTTCTGGATACCCGCGACCTGTCGCTCAACGTCTCCCGGGAGCTGCTCCAGCAGGATCCCAAGGTCGAGAAGATCAAGAGCGCCCTGACCAAGCGCGCGCTGGATATGCTCAAGAAGCTGGCCAAGGACAAGGAGGCCTACCAGACCTTCTGGAACACCTTCGGCAGCGTGCTCAAGGAGGGCCCGGCGGAGGACTTCGCCAACCGCGAGAAGATCGCCGGCCTGCTGCGCTTCTCCACCACCCACACCGACAGCGCCACCCAGGACCAGTCCCTGGCCGACTATGTCGGGCGCATGCCGGAGGGGCAGCAGAAGATCTACTACATCGTGGCGGACGGCTTCAACGCGGCCAAGTCCAGCCCCCACCTGGAGATCTTCCGCAAGAAGGGCATCGAGGTGCTGCTGCTCCATGACCGCATCGACGAGTGGCTGATGAGCCACCTCCACGAGTATGACGGCAAGGGCTTCGTCGACGTGGCCAAGGGCGAGCTCGACCTCGGCGAGATCGAGGGCGAGGAGGAGAAGCAGGCCCAGGAGGAGACTGCCAAGGCCAAGGAAGAGCTGGTCAAGCGGGTCAAGGAGGCGCTGGGCGAGCAGGTCCAGGCGGTCAAGGTGACCCACCGCCTCACCGACTCGCCGGCCTGTGTGGTGCTGCCCGAGCACGAGATGGGCTTCCAGATGCGCCGCATCATGGAGGCCGCCGGCCAGAAGGTGCCGGAGGTCAAGCCGATCCTCGAGCTCAACCCCGAGCACGCCCTGGTGGCCAGGCTCGAGGGAGCCGGGGACGAGCTCTTCGGCGACCTGGCCCATGTGCTGCTCGACCAGGCGATCATCGCCGAGGGCGGTCACCTCGACGACCCCGCCGCCTACGTCAAGCGCCTCAACGCCCTGCTGAGCGCCTGATCCTCCCCTTCTGACACCGCCGCAGGCCGCCTCCGGGCGGCCTGCGCGCTTCTGTCACTTGCCTTCCCGGCTCCCGGTCGTCACTGTTTCCTGGCCGGGTTTTACCGGCCATTCAGCGCGATACTGCTACAGTGCAAGGGGCTTCGATGAAGCGTCGAAGGTTGTGCATTGCAGCATCGTCGGGTATGAATAAACGGTCTGACCCATGCAAGATTTCAATAACCAACCGGGAGATCCAACGTGAAGATTGGTGCACCCAGGGAACTCGCCAAGGGCGAGGCGCGCGTCGCGCTGACCCCTGACAGCGCGCAGTTCATCCAGAAGCTTGGACACGCCTGCCTGATCGAAAGCGGCGCCGGCGAGGCGGCCGGCTTCGACGACGACGCCTACCGCAATGCCGGTGTCACCGTGGTCGACGGCGCCGAGGCGCTGTGGTCCGAGGCCGAGGTGGTGATCAAGGTCCGCGAGCCCAGCGAGGCGGAGGCCGAGCGCCTGCGCGAGGGGCAGACCCTGATCAGCTTCTTCTGGCCGGCCCAGAACGAGGAACTGCTCGAGAAGTGCCGTGCCCAGGGCGCCACCGTGGTGGCCATGGACATGGTGCCGCGCATCTCGCGCGCCCAGAAGATGGACGCCCTGTCGTCCATGGCCAACATCGCCGGCTATCGCGCGGTGATCGAGGCGGGCAACCACTTCGGGCGCTTCTTCACCGGCCAGGTGACCGCCGCGGGCAAGGTGCCGCCGGCCAAGGTGCTGGTGATCGGTGCCGGTGTCGCCGGGCTGGCCGCCATCGGCACCGCCACCAGCCTGGGTGCCGTGGTGCGCGCCTTCGACGTGCGTCCCGAGGTGGCCGAGCAGATCGAGTCCATGGGGGCCGAGTTCCTGTTCCTCGACTTCGACGAGAGCCAGGATGGCGCCGAGAGCGGCGGCTATGCGGCCCCCTCCAGCCCCGAATTCCGCGAGAAGCAGCTCGCATGCTTCCGCGAGCAGGCGCCCGAGATCGACATCGTCATCACCACGGCGCTGATTCCGGGACGGCCGGCGCCCAAGCTGTGGCTCGAGGACATGGTCAAGGCCATGAAGCCGGGCTCGGTGATCATCGACCTGGCCGCCGAGAAGGGCGGCAACTGCGACCTGACCGTGGCCGACGAACGGGTGGTGAGCGACAACGGCGTGGTGGTGGTCGGCTACACCGACTTCCCCTCGCGCATGGCCACCCAGTCATCGCTGCTTTACGCCACCAACCTGCGCCACATGCTCACCGACCTGACCCCCGAGAAGGATGGGACCATCGTCCATGACATGGAGGATGACGTGATCCGCGGCGCCACGGTGACCCACGCCGGCGAGATCACCTTCCCGCCGCCGCCGCCCAAGGTGAAGGCCATCGCCGCGGCCAAGCCCAAGCCCAAGGAGAAGGCGCCGACGCCGGAGGAGAAGAAGGCCGCCGAACTCGCGACCTTCAAGGCCCAGACCAAGCGCCAGGTCACCCTGCTCGGGGTGGGGGGCGCGCTGATGCTGCTGCTCGGCCAGATCGCCCCGGCCTCCTTCATGCAGCACTTCATCGTCTTCGTGCTGGCCTGCTTCGTCGGCTTCCAGGTGATCTGGAACGTCAGCCACTCGCTGCACACCCCGCTGATGGCGGTCACCAATGCCATCTCGGGCATCATCATCCTCGGCGCCATCCTGCAGATCGGCTCCGGCAGTGCGGTGGTGGTGATCCTGGCGGCGATCTCGGTGCTGATCGCCACCATCAATATCGTGGGCGGCTTCCTGGTGACACGCCGGATGCTGGCCATGTTCCAGAAGTCCTGAACCGCGGAGACACGACATGTTGGGTCAAGGATTCGTTTCTGCCGCGGCAATTGCGGCAAGTGTGCTGTTCATCCTCTCCCTGGGGGGGCTGAGCAACCAGGAGAAGGCCAAGCGGGCGGTGTGGTACGGCATCGTCGGCATGGCCGTGGCGGTGTTCTTCACCGCCTTCGGGCCGGGGATCGGCGCCTACTGGCTGATGATCCCGATGATCCTCATCGGCTCGGTGATCGGCTGGGTGGTGGCCAAGCGCGTCGCCATGACCGAGATGCCACAGCTGGTGGCGGCGCTGCACAGCTTCGTCGGCCTGGCGGCGGTGTTCGTGGCCTGGAGCGCCGACCTGGAGCGGATGCGGGTCGCGGCGGCCAAGGCCGCCGGCGCCTCCATGGAGGGCTTTTCGGCGTTCGCTGCCCTGGTGGCGACCAAGGCGCCGGATGAGCTCACCTTCCTGCAGATCGAGGTGGTGTTCGCCATCTTCATCGGCGCGGTGACCTTCACCGGCTCGGTGGTGGCCTTCGGCAAGCTGGCCGGCAAGGTGGACGGCAAGCCGCGGCAGCTGCCCGGCGGGCACAAGCTCAACGCCGGTGCCGCCGCGCTCTCGCTGCTGCTGGCCATCCTCTACCTCAACGGCGCCGGTTTCTGGACGCTTCTGGTGCTGGCGGCGCTGTCGTTCTTCATCGGCTGGCACCTGATCATGGGCATCGGCGGTGCCGACATGCCGGTGGTGGTGTCGATGCTGAACAGCTACTCCGGCTGGGCCGCCGCGGCCATCGGCTTCACGCTCTCCAATGACCTGCTGATCGTCACCGGCGCCCTGGTGGGCTCCTCCGGCGCGATCCTCTCCTACATCATGTGCAAGGCGATGAACCGCAACTTCGTCAGCGTGATCCTGGGCGGCTTTGGCGGCAGCAAGGGGCCGGCGGCCGAGATCGAGGGCGAACAGGTGGCCATCGACGCGGCCGGCGTGGCCAGTGCGCTCAACAACGCCGACAGCGTGATCATCGTGCCGGGCTACGGCATGGCGGTGGCCCAGGCCCAGAACGCGGTGAGCGAGCTGGTGCGCAAGCTGCGCGCCGCCGGCAAGGAGGTGCGCTTCGCCATCCACCCGGTGGCCGGCCGCCTGCCGGGGCACATGAACGTGCTGCTGGCCGAGGCCAGGGTGCCCTACGACATCGTCATGGAGATGGACGAGATCAATGACGACTTCCCCAAGACGGACGTGGCGATCGTCATCGGCTCCAACGACATCGTGAACCCGGCGGCCCAGGAGGATCCCAACAGCCCGATCGCCGGGATGCCGGTGCTAGAGGTGTGGAAGTCGCGGGTCGTCTTCGTCTGCAAGCGTGGCCAGGGTACCGGCTACTCGGGCATCGAGAACCCGCTGTTCTTCAAGGAGAACACCCGCATGCTCTACGGCGATGCCCGCGAGAGCATCGATTCGCTGCTGTCGCACATCGACTAGGCCGCCGTGCGTCGGCCGGTGCTGCCGGCCGACGGAGATGGCGCATCACGGGGCCCGAATCGGCTGACGATTCGGGCCCCTTTTTCGCTACAATCAACTCTCCATTCACCCCGATTCCATCCATCCCGATTTCAGCGAAAACAGGCGGGGACGACCATGGCAGAGGAACAGATGAGAGTGGCGGTGCTGGGGGGCGGCAGCTTCGGCACCGCGCTGGCCAGCATCGCCGCCGACAATGGCGCCCGGGTGCGCCAGTGGCTGCGCGACCCCGATCTGGCCGAGCAGATCACGCGCGAGCACCGCAACGGTCGCTACCTGCCCGACTATGCGATCAATCCCTCGGTGGTGGCGTCCACCGACATGGCCGAGGTGCTCGAGGGCGCGGGCCTGGTGCTGGTGGCGATTCCCTCCCAGGCGTTCCGGGATGTGGTGCGCCAGGCGCGCCCCTGGCTCCGCCCCGACCAGATACTGGTCAGCACCACCAAGGGGATCCAGGAGGAGGGCTTCAAGCTGATGAGCCAGATCCTGGAGGAGGAGACCGGCTTTCCCCATATCGGGGTCATCTCCGGCCCCAACCTGGCCTCGGAGATCGCCCAGAAGCAGCTCACCGCCACGGTGATCGCCAGCGACGATCCCGAGACCCGCACCCGGGTGCAGACCGCCCTGGGCTGCGACTACTTCCGGGTCTATGCCAGCAACGATCGCCACGGCGTCGAGCTGGGCGGGGCGCTGAAGAACATCTATGCCATTGCCGCCGGCATGGCCGCCGCGCTGGGCATGGGCGAGAACACCCGCAGCATGCTGATGACCCGGGCGCTGGCGGAGATGAGTCGCTTCGCCGTCTGCCGGGGCGCCAACCCCATGACCTTCCTCGGGCTGGCCGGGGTCGGCGACCTCATCGTGACCTGCTCCTCGGCGCTGTCGCGCAACTACCGTGTCGGCCATGCCCTGGGCGAGGGGCGCACCCTGGACGAGGCGGTGGCGGCGCTGGGCCAGGTGGCCGAGGGGGTCAATACGGTGCGGCTGGTGCGCGACAGGGCGCGCCAGGAGGGCGTCTACATGCCGCTGGCCGAGGGGCTCTACCAGGTGCTCTTCAAGGGGGTGCCGGCCAAGGAGATGGCGCGCATGCTGATGCTCGGCGAGCAGAGCAGCGACGTGGAGTTCATCCTCTCCCGCGAGGACGTACAGCAGGCGCACCGGGAGACCGGGGGGCGGCATGGCTGAACGGTTGCTGGTCATGCGCCACGGCGAGGCGGGCCCGGGGCGGCCGGACGCCGAGCGCGAGCTCACCGGACGAGGTGGTGACGAGGCGCGGCGGGTGGCCGCCTGGCTGGCTGGGCGCTCCGACCTCGCCGGGCTGCGCCTGCTGGCCAGCCCCTACCGTCGCGCCCGGCAGACCGCCGGCCTCGTCGGGGAGGCGCTTGGCGCTGCCGTGGAGACGCTGCCGATCATCACCCCCGACGACGACCCCGCGGCGGTGGCCGGCTGGCTGATCGAGCAGCCCGAGGGGCGGCCGCTGCTGCTGGTGAGCCATATGCCGCTGGTGGGCGCGCTTGCCGGCCTGCTGGTGGAGGGGCGTACCGACCGCGGTCCGGGCTTTCCCACCGGCGCCGTCGCCGAGCTTGAGGCCGACGTCTGGGCCGGCGGCTGCGCCCGGCTGACGAGGTTTACCGCCCCGGCCGACTTGGATTAGATCAGCCCCGCCACCTTCAAGGCGAAGGCGCCCACGGTGATGGTCAGGCTGGCCATCAGGGTGGTCAGGGCGATGATGTTGGCGGTCAGGACGGCATTGCCGCCCATGGCCCTGGCCATCACGAAGGCCGCGGCGGCGGTGGGGCTGGCGAAGAAGAGGAACATGACGCCGAGCTCGCGGCCCTCGAAGCCGGCCAGCCAGGCGGCGGCGGTGGCCAGCACCGGCACCGTGACCATCTTCATCAGGCTGGCGCCGGTGGCCAGGCGGCCCGACTCGCGGATCGCCCCCAGGGACAGTGTCGCGCCGATGCAGATCAGCGCCAGCGGCAGGGTGAGCGAGGCGAAGTACTCGCCGGAGGTCATCAGCCAGCCGGGCAGGCGCAGCTCCAGGGCCGCCACCGGGATCGCCGCCACCACCGCGAGGATCAGCGGGTTGCGCACGATGTGCGAGAGGATGCTGCGCCAGTCGGCGCGATGGCCCTCCTGGTAGCTGGCCAGCGCGATGACCGAGAAGGCGTTGTAGGTGAGGATCACCACCCCCAGCAGCAGGCCGCCGGCGGAGAGGCCGTAGTCGCCGTACATGCCGGCCGCCAGCGCCAGGCCCACGATGCCGCAGTTGCCGCGGAAGGCGCCCTGGACATAGACCCCGCGCTCCTCCCTGGGCACTCGCAGGATCGCCCAGGCCCAGCAGAACAGGAAGCTGCCCAGGGTGGCCAGGGCGAAGAAGGCCAGCAGCCTCGGGTTGAGGGTGGCATCCAGGTCGGCCTTGATGATGCTAAGGAAGATCAGCGTCGGCATGGTGGCCTTGAACACCAGCATCGAGGCGGTGGCCACGAAGGCCTGGTCGATCCAGCCGGCGCGCTTGAGCACCAGGCCGGCGAAGACCATGGCGAACACCGGCAGCGTGACCTCGAGGGTCTGGAGGAAGAGGGCGGTGAGGTTCATCCGTCGGCGCCCGCCCTAGCGGGCCAGCCACAGGCCGACGACCACCGCCACCAGCACGGTGGCAAAGAAGACGCGGTTGCGGGTGCGGGTGTCTCGCTCGGGCTTGCGGGGCTCGTTCACGGGGGCTCCAGTCGGGTCGGGGAGGTCGGGCGACTTGGCGGATCATGGTAATCCCGTTAGCCTGCTACCGCCAGACGGGGCCGCTGGCCCCCACGACCCGGACGAGCTCATGCCATGACCCGAACCGAAGGCGCCTCGCGCCCACCCCTGCTCTTCGCCCATGCCAACGGCTTCCCGGGCGTCTGCTATCGCAGCTTCCTGGCGCCCCTGGCGGAGCGCTTCGACCTGCACCCGCTGGATCGCCTGGGGCACCATCCCGACTTCCCGGTGGGCCACAACTGGCTGGCCCTGCGTGACGAGCTGCTGGCCCACCTGGCCAGCTTCGAGACGCCGGTGATCGGGGTGGGCCACTCCATGGGCGGCGTGCTGATGGCCATGGCGGCGGAGGCTGCCCCCGAGCGTTTCCGCTGCGTGGTGATGCTGGACCCGCCGCTGATGCTGGGGATGGATGCCTGGGGCATGAAGCTCGCCAAGCGCCTCGGCTTCGTGGACCGCATCACCCCGGCCGGCAAGAGCCTGGGGCGCCGCGCCGTCTGGCCCGACCGGGAGGCCATGTTGCACTACCTGCGCCGGCGGGGGTTGTTCCGGCGCTTCACCGACCAGGCCCTGCGCGACTATGTGGAGGGCGGCACCCGGCTGCTGGACGATGGCAGTGCGGTGCTGGTCTATGACCCCGAGATCGAGGTGCAGATCTTTCGCCACCTGCCCGACCACCTGGGGACCCTGCCGCGGCGCCTGCGGGTGCCGGTGGCGGTGCTGGCCGGCCGCGACTCCGACCTACTGACGCCGCGGCGTCGGCGCCGCCTCGAGCGCCACGGGGTGCCGGTCACTGCAGTACCGGGCTCGCACATGTTTCCCCTGGAGTTCCCCGGCGAGACCCGTGACGCCCTGCTCGAGACCCTCGAGCGGCTGCTGGGGGAGCGCCCATGACCGACGTCCGTCCCCTGCGGCTCGCCGACGGACGACTGGCCGCCCTGGCCTGGGGCGAGGAGGGCGCGCCGACCTGGCTGGCCCTGCATGGCTGGCTCGACAACGCGGCCAGCTTCTCCCGCCTGGCGCCGCGGCTGGTGGCCCGCCTGGGAATCCGCGTGGTGGCTATCGACTTCTCCGGCCATGGGCACTCCGCGCCCCTGCCCGGCGACTATGCGATCTGGGACTACTGTCATGACCTGCTCGACGCGGCGGAGGCGCTCGGCCTGGCGCGGGTGACGCTGCTGGCCCACTCCATGGGCGCCGGCGTCGCCTGCCTGACCGCCGCGGCGCTGTCCGAGCGGGTCGAGGCGCTGGTGCTCCTCGATGGCCTGGGCACCCTCACCACGCCGGCGGAGCAGGCGCCGGCCCAGCTGCGCCGGGGGCTGATGGGCCATCGGCGCCCCCTGTCGCCGGCACCGCGCTATCCTGACAGAGAGAGTGCCGTGGCGGCGCGGGTGGCGGGGGGCGCCATCCCGATCGACGCCGAGACGGCGCGTCCCCTGGTGGCGCGCAACCTGGAGGCACGGGATGACGGCCACGTCCAGCTGCGCACCGATGGTCGCCTCTTGCGCCCCTCGCCGGTACGCTTCTGCCCCGAACAGGGGCTGGCGATGCTCTCGGCGATCCGCTGCCCGGCCCTGCTGGTGGAAGGGAGGACCGGGATCCTCGGCGAGGGCGAACGGGCCCGGCTGGCCCGTGGGGCGATGCCGGGGCTCGAGCGACGGGTCCTGAAAGGCGGGCACCACCTGCACCTGGAGCCGCAGGCGGTGGAGGCGGTCGCCGAGGCGATCGCCGGCTGGCACCGGGCGATGCCGGGGCGGGTCAACGAGGAGGACGGGCGATGAACGAGCGCGAGACGCCGGCGACACGCGACGGCAAGCGAGTGGCGCTGGTGCTGGGCAGCGGCGGGGCGCGCGGCTACGCCCATATCGGCGTGATCGATGAGCTGGAGGCGCGGGGCTACCAGGTGGTGGCGATCGCCGGCTGCTCGATGGGTGCGCTGGTGGGCGGTGTCTATGCCGCCGGCCAGCTGAAGGGCTACCGCGACTGGGTCTGCCGCCTCGACTACTTCGACGTGCTCAGGCTGGTGGACGTCACCTGGAGCCCCATGGGCGCCATGCGCGCCAACAAGGTGATGGGCAAGCTGGAGAGCCTGATCGGCGATACTCGCATCGAGGACCTGGCGATCCCGGTGACCACCGTGGCCACCGACCTGACCCGCCAGCGCGAGGTATGGTTCCAGAGTGGCTCGCTGCTCGAGGCGATCCGCGCCTCCATCGCGGTCCCCGGCGTGATCACCCCGGTGCACCGTGGCGAGCAGGTGCTGGTGGATGGCGGCCTGCTCAACCCGCTGCCGATCATCCCCACCGTGGCGGCCGATGCCGACTTCGTGCTGGCCGTCAACGTCACGGCCCACAGCCCGCGCCCGGTCACCCTGGAGGAGCTGCTGCCTCCCGAACAGGCGGCCGAGGAGCGTGCCCGTGAAGAGGCCCGGGACGCCCGAGGCATCGACTTCGGCGGCTGGATCGAGGAGGTGCGCGGTGCGGCCAGCCGCTGGTTCGAGGGCCTGAGCAACAACAATGCCCGCGCGGACGCGGGCGAGGATGACGAACAGGTGCGGCGGCGCGAGTGGGGGCGGCTCGACATGGTGCTGGCCTCCTTCGACATCACCCAGGCGGCGCTCGCCAAGTACAAGGTGGCCGGCTATCCGCCCGACGTGCTGATCGAGGTGCCCAAGACGGTGTGCGGCGCCTACGAGTTCCATCGCGCCGAGGCGCTGATCATGCTCGGCCGCCACCTGGCCGTGGAGGCGCTGGACCGCTTCGAGGGGCGGCGCCACCCGGGATGGGGCAGCCGGGAAATCGTCGTCGACCCGATCACGGCGCCGGTCGAGCCTTCCGCCGGGACACCCTGAGGCCGTCTCAGGCCAGGTTGCCGCGTCGGCGCAGCAGCACGTAGAGCGCCCCGGTGCCGCCGTCGGCCTCGATGGCCGAGCAGAAGGCCAGCACGCCGGGCCACTCGCGTAGCCAGGCGTTCACGTGGCTCTTGATCACCGGGTAGTCGCTGCTGGTCCCCCAGGCCTTGCCATGGACCACCATCACGCAGCGTCGTCGCTCGGCGGCCGCCTCGCGAAGGAAGGCCTCGAGCTCGGCCCGGGCCTCCTCGAGGGTATGGCCGTGCAGGTCCAGCCCGGTCTCCCAGGCGATCTGGCCGCGCTTGAGCTGGCTGCGGGTCCGCCACGGCAGGTCGGGGAGGGCGAAGTCCAGGTACTCCGAGGGGCGAACCGGTTCCACCCGGCCGTCGGAGGTCCGCCCGGTGCCGGTGTCGTCCCGGGCGGACTCGGCGGCTGCGCGGCGCGCCTCGGTCGAGGCATCGCGCCTGCGCGGCCGGCCGGGGTCGGCGCGGTTGCGCTTGATCGGACGCACGCCGGCCTCCTGAAGGGCCTGGCGGAAGGCGCCGATCTCCTCGTCGTCGGGGCGGTGGCGATCTCGGCTCATGGCAGGGCTGCTGTGGTGGCGGCAGGGGCGCACAGTATAACCAGCGCGGCGTGGCTGTGAACCGCCCTGGCGGTTACAATCGGGTTCCCCGCCCGCCAACCACAGGATGCCACGTGGCCGCTTGCAACGACGCCCCCCACTCGACGCTCCAGCTCTCCGACGCCGACCTGCGCGACGGGCTCATCACCCTGCGCGACTGCCTGCGCTGGGCGGCCAGCGAGTTCCACCTGGCCGGGCTCTACTATGGCCACGGGACCGAGTCGGCCTGGGATGAGGCGGTGGCACTGACGCTGGGCGCCCTGCACCTGCCGTGGAACGTCGACCCGGGTGTGCTCGATGCCCGCCTGCTGCCCATGGAGCGCGGTCGGATCGTGGCCCTGGTGCGCAGCCGCATCGCCACCCGGCGTCCGCTGCCCTACCTGCTGGGCGAGGCCTTCTTCGCCGGTGTCCCGTTCAGCGTCGACGAGCGGGTGCTGATTCCCCGCTCGCCCATCGCCGAGCTCATCGAACATGGCTTCGCCGCCTGGTTCCCGGGGGAGCCGCCCGCCAGGGTGCTCGACCTCTGCACCGGGTCCGGCTGCATCGGCATCGCCACGGCGCTGCACCTGCCCACCTGCGAGGTGGACCTGGCCGACATCAGCGGCGAGGCGCTGGAGGTGGCGCGGATCAACATCACCCGCCACGACGTCGGAGAACGGGTGCGCGCCGTCGAGTCCGACCTCTTCGATGGCCTGCCCGGCCGCTATGACCTGATCGTCTCCAACCCGCCCTATGTGGATGCCCGCGACCTGGCCACCATGCCCGCCGAGTTTCGCCACGAGCCTTCGCTGGCGCTGGGGGCCGGGGCCGACGGCCTGGATATCGTGCGGCGCATCCTGCGCGAGGCCCGCGACCATCTGACCGACGGCGGCGTGCTGATCGTCGAGGTCGGCAACTCCGACCGCCACCTTGAGGCCGCCTTTCCCGAGGTGCCCTTCCTGTGGCTCGAATTCGAGCGCGGCGGCCAGGGCGTGTTCGCCTTGACCGCCGATGAACTCGACGCCCATGCGGCGTCCTTCGCCTGATCCCCAGACCCCTGATTCCCGGGAGGAGCGCCCATGTCCGGCAACACCTTCGGCAAGCTGTTCACCGTCACCACCTTCGGCGAGAGCCACGGCCCGGCGCTGGGCGCCATCGTCGATGGCTGTCCCCCGGGGCTGCCGCTCAGCGAGGAGGACCTGCAGCGCGACCTGGACCGCCGCCGCCCCGGGACCTCGCGCCACACCACCCAGCGCCGCGAGCCGGACCGGGTAAGGATCCTCTCCGGGGTATTCGAGGGGGTCACCACCGGCACCGCCATCGGCCTGCTGATCGAGAACACCGACCAGCGCTCCAAGGATTACGGCAACATCAAGGACCAGTTCCGCCCGGCCCACGCGGACTACAGCTACCACCACAAGTACGGCATCCGCGACTACCGCGGCGGCGGGCGCTCCAGCGCCCGGGAGACCGCCATGCGGGTGGCCGCCGGGGCCATCGCCAAGAAGTACCTGGCGGCGCAGGGCATCGCGGTGCGCGGCTACATGAGCCAGCTCGGCCCGATCGCCATCGACTTCAAGCAGTGGGAGGCGGTGGACGCCAACCCCTTCTTCTGTCCCGACCCGGATCGCGTGCCTGAGCTCGAGGCCTACATGGACCAGCTGCGCCGCGACCAGGACTCGGTGGGGGCGAAGATCACGGTGGTGGCCGAGGGGGTGCCCCCGGGCCTCGGCGAGCCGGTGTTCGATCGGCTCGATGCCGAGCTGGCCCACGGCCTGATGAGCATCAACGCGGTGAAGGGGGTGGAGATCGGCGACGGCTTCGCCAGCGTGGCGAGCCGCGGCAGCGAACACCGCGACGAGATGACCCCCGAGGGCTTCCTCTCCAACCACGCCGGCGGCGTGCTGGGTGGTATCTCCAGCGGCCAGGCTGTCATCGCCCACCTGGCGCTCAAGCCCACCTCCAGCATCACCACCCCGGGGCGCAGCATCGACGTTCATGGCCAGCCCGTCGAGGTGGTCACCAAGGGACGCCACGACCCCTGCGTGGGCATCCGCGCCACGCCCATCGCCGAGGCGATGATGGCGCTGACGCTGATGGACCATCTGCTGCGTCACCGTGGCCAGAACGCGGAGGTCAGTGTGGAGACACCGCGGCTGCGCTGAGGCGGCATCGACTGGGCCGGCCGGCCATGGCTGCTACACTGCATCCAGGCACACCAATCCCGTCCCCCGAAAGAGCACCGCCATGAAGATCAATGTCGAGTTCGACCTGACCCCCGAGGAGTTCCGCCAGGCGCTGGGCCTGCCCGACGTGGAGGCCTTCCAGAGGGACCTGCTGGAGCGTATCCAGAAGCAGATGGAGTCCGGCGTGGAAGGGTACGACCCGATGAGCCTGATGCAGCCCTTCCTGCAGCAGTCCGGCCTGCCCCAGGGGCTCACCCAGGGGCTCTCACAGGGGCTGTCGAGCTTCGGCAGCTACCAGCAGATGATGCTCGACATGCTGCGCCAGGCCGGGCAGGGCGCTACCCAGGGCGCGTCGAGCGAGGCGAAGGCGTCCCGGGACAGCACCTCCTCCGCTTCGGGCGCGTCGTCCGGGAAGGGGAGTGCCGGCACCGGAGCCGCCAAGGCCGGAAGTGCCCGCAAGAGTAACGCCAGCGCCCGTTCGCGCACCAAGCGCGAGAGCTGATCCACGGCCGGCCTTGGACCTTCATCGTCTTGCAACCTGACGGCGGGCAGACTAGGCTTTGTGCAGTGCAACATCATCGACGGGGCACCACGCCCGCGATGTCGCAATCCATGGAGAGACCACCATGCAGGACAAGATGACCGACGCCTTCAACGAGCAGACTCGCCAGTTCTTCGAGCCGATGCGCAAGCTCAACTCCCTGATGCTGGACAACATGGAGAAGATGACCCAGTACCAGATGGAGTCCATGAAGCGCTACAGCCAGCTGGGCACGGAGCGTCTTCGCGATGCCAGCGAGGTCAGCGATGCCGAGGGCCTCAAGGACTTCAGCACCCGCCAGGCGGAGATGATGAGCGAACTCTCCCAGCAGATGCTGGCCGATGCCAAGGCACTCTCCGAGATGAGCCTCGAGTTCAAGGCCGAGCTCGAGAAGCTGTTCGCCGAGCAGACCAAGCTGGCCGAGCAGGCTACCTCCCAGGCCGCCGGCGGCGAGAAGCCGAAGGGCGCGCCGGCCAAGGCGACCAGCCAGTCCTCCCGCGGCGGCAGCAAGAGCTGAGCCCCGCGGTAAAGCGGGTTTTCGACGGCGCCTGAGCGGCGCCGCTGTTCAGGCCGCCACCCCGTCATGGGTGTGGCGGATAGTGCTATTCGTGACCGGCGCCAGGGCGTTCGGCGCGTCAGGAGGGGTCAATGCAGCCAGGGGTTGAAGCACCGACACAGGCCGAGCTGGAAGCGTGGAACGCCCAGCTCATGGAGATCGGCGAGGAGTACCGCGCCCTGATGGGTGACCTGCTGGAGCGGATGGTGCCCAGCGATGCCGCCGATTCCGTCTATGGGGACATGCGGGCCAGCTTCCAGGCGGCCGCCGAGTCGCTGATGGGCAACCCGCCCCAGCTGTGGCAGACCCAGGCGCGGCTGATGCAGGACCAGTTCCAGCTGTGGCAGAACGGCCTGCGGTCCATGGCCGGCGAGTCGGTCGAACCGCTGGTGACCCCGCAGAAGGGCGATCGCCGCTTCAAGGACGAGGCCTGGACCCAGGACCCCTACTATCTGGCGATCATGCAGCAGTACCTGCTGTTCCAGCGGCTGGTGGAGGAGCTGATCGACGGCCTCGATCTGCCGGAGGACCAGAAGCAGCGGCTGGGCTTCTATGCCCGCCAGCTGGTCAATGCCATGGCGCCCACCAACTTCGTCACCACCAACCCGGAGGTGATGCGCAGGACCCAGGAGACCCGGGGCCAGAACCTGATCGATGGCCTGGCCCGGCTGCGGGATGACCTGGCCAACTCCGCCGAGGGGCTCAACGTCACCATGACCGATCGCAGCGCCTTCGAGGTCGGCAGGAACATCGCCGTGACCCCCGGGGCCGTGGTCTACGAGAACGAGCTGATCCAGCTGATCCAGTACACGCCCACCACCGAGCAGGTCTTCAAGACACCGCTGCTGGTGATGCCGCCCTGGATCAACAAGTACTACATCCTCGACCTGCGTGAGGACAACTCCCTGGTCAAGTGGCTGGTGGAGCAGGGACACACCGTCTTCCTGATCTCCTGGCGAAATCCCGGGCCCGAGCAGCGCGACCTGACCTGGGCCGACTACATGCAGCTCGGCCCCATCGCCGCCATGGGGGCCATCGAGCAGGCCACCGGCGAGAAGTCGGTCAACCTGATGAGCTACTGCGTGGGCGGTACCCTGGCAGCCTCCACGGTCGCCTACCTCACCAGCACCCGCCGCGGACGCAAGGTGAAGTCGGTCACCTACATGACCACCCTCCAGGACTTCCGCGACCCCGGCGAGATCGGCGTCTTCCTGAGCGAGCCGGTGCTGCAGGGGATCGAGGCGAAGATGGAGCGCGACGGCTACCTGGACGGCCGCGTCATGGCCTTCTCCTTCAACCTGCTGCGCGAGAACGACCTCTTCTGGTCCTTCTACATCAGCAACTACCTGAAGGGGGACGTGCCGGCGCCCTTCGACCTGCTCTACTGGAACACCGACGGCACCAACCTGCCGGCGGCGACCCATGGCTGGTACCTGCGTCACATGTACATGGAGAACCGCCTGGTGGAGCCGGGCGGCATCGAGCTCGACGGCGTCAAGATCGACCTGCGCAAGGTGTCGACCCCGAGCTACTTCATCTCCACCCGCGAGGATCACATCGCCAAGTGGAACAGCACCTACTACGGCGCGCTGCTGCCCAAGGGGCCGGTGACCTTCGTGCTGGGCGGGTCCGGCCATATCGCCGGCATCGTCAACCCGCCGCACAAGAACAAGTACGGCTACTGGACCAATGACGAACTGCCCGAGACCCCGGAGAAGTGGCTCGAGGGGGCCCAGCAGCACGAGGGCTCCTGGTGGCCCCACTGGCAGGCGTGGATCACCGGGAACGGCTACGCAGACCCGGAGAAGATGGTGCCGGCGCGTCAGCCCGGCGAAGGCGAGCTGGACATCCTCGAACCCGCCCCGGGGCGCTATGTCAGGATGACCATCCCCGAGGTGCTGGGCGAGCAATAAGCGCCGAGCTGAAAGCGTCTGGCGCCCAGCAGAAAGGAACCCCATCGGGCTTCGGCTCGATGGGGTTCTTGCGTGATGGAGAGGTGGAAGGCTCCGGCCCAGAGGTTCTCCCGCCACGGGCCATGGCCAGCGAGGGGATAAGCTTAATGCCGACCCGCTCGGCGCTCGGCGCTGGCCGCTCGGCGCTGTAACCCCGGCAGTACCAGCAGCGCGGCGAGCAGCCAGGTCGGCCAGCTGCCGGTGCGAGTGAAGGGTGTCAGGCCCGTCATGGGCTGCACCTGGCCGGTGATGCTGGCCACCTCGAACTGGGGAGCGCGGGCGGTGACACGCCCCGTCGGGTCGACGATCACGGTGACACCGTTGCTGGTGGCGCGCAGCAGGTAGCGGCCGTTCTCCAGGGCGCGCAGGCGGGCCATCTGCAGGTGCTGGAGGGGGCCGATGGAGCGGCCGAACCAGGTGTCGTTGGAGACCGTCAGCAGCAGTTCGCTCTCCCTGGCGCGTTCGGCCACCAGGTCGGCGTAGATGATCTCGTAGCAGATAGCGTTGCCGATGGAGGTGCCGGCCGCCAGGATCGGTGCCTGCCGGGCCGGGCCCGGCGTCATGGCCGGCATGGGCAGGTCGAAGAAGGCGATGGTGCCGCGCAGCAGGCTCTCCAGCGGCAGGTACTCGCCGAAGGGGACCAGGTGTTCCTTGCGGTACTGACCCTCGGCGTTGCCGAGCCCGATCACGCTGTTGAAATAGAGGCCCCGACCGTCGCGCTGCAGGATGCCGGTGAGCAGGGCGGTGTCGGGCGACAGGTTGGACTGCACGCGCTCCAGGATCGGCCGGGCCTCTTCCTCGAACATCGGCAGGGCGGCCTCGGGCCAGACGACCAGGTCGAGGTCGTCGGGCTGGGCGCGGGTCAGCTCGCTGTAGGTATTGGCCGCGACGCGCTGCCCCTCCGGGGTCCACTTGATCAGCTGGGGGAGGTTGCCCTGGAGCAGCGCGACCCGCAGCGGCTCGCCGGTGGGCTGGGTCCAGTGGGAGGGCAGTGCCAGGGGGATGAGCCATAGGGCGGCCACGGGGGCCGCGGCCCACCAGCGGCGCATCAGGAACTGCACGCCCAGGGTGCCGGTCAGGACGGTGATCAGCGACAGCAGGTAGACGCCGCCGACGGGTGCCCAGGGGGCCAGCGGCGAGTCCGCGTGGGCCGAGCCCAGCAGCAGCCAGGGAAAGCCGGTGAACAGCCAGGTCCGGAGCCATTCGCCCAGCACCCAGGCGCCGGCGAAGCTCAGCGCCGCCAGGCGCGGCCCGCACAGCCGCCGATAGAGCCACAGCGTCACGGCCGGGAACAGGGCCATGCTGGCCACGAACAGGGCCGTGAGGAAGAGGGCGAGGGGCACGCCGGTATAGCCGTAGTCGTGGATCGACACATAGACCCAGGAGGCCCCGGAGCCGAACAGCCCGAGCCCGTAGCACCAGCCCCGCAGGGCGGCCTGGGCGGGCGACAGGGCATGGATGCCCAGGTAGACCAGGCCCACGGCGACCGGGCCGAGCCACCAGAGTTCGAAGGGGGAGGCGGTAAGGGTGGTGAGTCCCCCGGCGATCACTGCCATCAGGCAGCCGAGGGCCGGGGAGAAGCGCAGCTGGTGCATCATGACCTTCCTTGGGGGCGGGACTAGTCGTCGTCCGGTCCGTCGCAGGGCTCTGCCTCCAGCAACCGGATGCGGCGGTTGTCGGCGTTGAGCACGGTGAAGCGCCAGCCGCCGATCTCGGTATGCTCGCCCCGTCCGGGCAGGTGACCGAAGCGCTGCATCACCAGGCCGCCGAGGGTGTCGAACTCCTCGTCGGAGAAGCGCGTGGCGAAGCGCTCGTTGAAATCCTCGATGGGGGTCAGGGCGCGGATGGCGAAGCGGCCCTCGCCCAGTTCGCGGATATCCTCCTCCTCATCGGCGTCGTGCTCGTCCTCGATCTCGCCGACGATCTCCTCGAGGATATCCTCGATGGTGACGATGCCGGCGGTACCGCCATACTCGTCCACCACGATCGCCATGTGGTTGTGGGTGTCCTGGAACTCCTTCAACAGGCTGTTGAGGCGCTTGGACTCCGGCACGAACAGCGCCGGGCGCACGACCTCCTCGAGGCGGAACGGCCGGCCATTCTCCTGGCCGCCGCGCAGCAGTGGCAGCAGGTCCTTGGCTAGCAGGATGCCCCTGACCTCGTCGAGGTTCTCGCCGATCACCGGATAGCGCGAGTGGCCGGTCTCGAGGATCACCGGCAGGTACTCCTCCAGCGGCTGGTCGAGGGCGATGGCAGTGATCTGGGAGCGCGGGATCAGCACCTCGCGGACCTGCTGGTCGCTGATCTGCAGGGCGCCCTCGATGATCATCATGGCGTCCTGCTCGAGCTTCAGGCGGGTCGCCGCCTGGCGCAGGAACTCCAGCAGTTCGCCGCGGGAGCTGGGTTCGTCACTGTCGCTGGAAAGGGCGCTGAACAACTTCTCGAGCCAGGACTTGTTGCCCTGGCCGCTCGATCGGTCTTCGCTCATGCGTCGGTTCTCTTGTCCTCGGAATCGGGGGCGGCGCCCGGGGCCTCTCCCGGGTCGTGACGGTAGGGGTCGGCGATGCCGAACTCGGCGAGAATCTCGCGTTCGAGCTGCTCCATCGCCTCGGCCTCGTCATCCTCGAGATGATCATGGCCCAGCAGGTGCAGGGTGCCGTGCACCACCATATGAGCGTAGTGATCGGCGAGCGACTTGTCCTGCTCGGCGGCTTCCCGGACCACCACCGGGTGGCAGATCACCAGGTCGCCGAGCAGCGACAGGGCGACCCCGGGGGGACACTCGAAGGGGAACGAGAGCACGTTGGTAGGCCTGTCGCGACCGCGATAGTCGCGGTTGAGCGCCTGGCTCTCGGCGGCATCGACCAGGCGCACGGTGAGCTCGCTGTCGGCGGGCACGTCGTGGCGGGCCAGCACGGCGGCCACCCAGGTCTCGAGATCGGCCTGGGGCGGCAGTCCCTCGGCCTCGATGGCCACCTGGCGGTCGACCCGGGGGAGGCTCATGACTCGCCGCGCTCGCGGTCGATGCGCTCCTGACGCTCCTGGCGTTCCAGGCGCAGCGTCTCGCGCTCCTGCTCCCGGGCCTGCTTGCGGGCGCGCTCGACGGCTTCCTGCTCGGCCTCGAAGTGGTCATAGGCCTCGATGATGCGCTGCACCAGCGGATGGCGCACCACGTCCTTGGCGGCGAAGTGGGTGACGCCGATGCCGGGCGTGCCCTTGAGCACATCGAGCACCTGGATCAGCCCCGAGCTCTGGCCGCGGGGCAGGTCAACCTGAGTCACGTCGCCGGTGATCACTGCGGTGGAGCCGAAGCCGATGCGGGTGAGGAACATCTTCATCTGCTCGCGGGTGGTGTTCTGGCTCTCGTCGAGGATGATGAAGGCGTTGTTGAGGGTGCGCCCGCGCATGTAGGCCAGCGGGGCGATCTCGATCACCTGGCGCTCGATCAGCTTGGCGACCTGCTCGAAGCCGATCATCTCGTAGAGGGCGTCATAGAGCGGGCGCAGGTAGGGGTCGATCTTCTGGGCCAGGTCGCCGGGCAGGAAGCCGAGCTTCTCGCCGGCCTCCACCGCGGGGCGCACCAGCAGGATACGACGCACCTCCTGCTGGTTGAGGGCCTCCACCGCGGCGGCCACGGCGAGGTAGGTCTTGCCGGTGCCGGCCGGGCCGATGCCGAAGTTGATGTCGTGGGCGCGGATACTCTGCACGTAGCCCTGCTGGTTGAGCCCGCGGGGCTTGATCAGCGCGCGGGGGGTGCGCAGCAGCACCTCGCCGTCGGCCTCGACGCCTTCCTCTTCCTCCAGCGCCTCGAGGCCGGACTCCTGCAGGAACAGGTGAACGGTGTCCGGCTCCAGGTCGCTGGCCTCGGTCTCGCGATAGAGATGCTCGAGCAGGTTGGCGGCGGCCTTGACCCGGTGGATGGGCCCGGCCAGCTGGAAGATGTTGCCGCGGTTGCGCAGGGTGATGCCCAGGCGCGCCTCCACCAGCTTGAGGTGCTCGTCGCGCTGGCCGCACAGGTTGGCCAGGCGGCGCGGGTCATTGGGCTCGAGAGTGAGGGTGATGATGCGGTTGGCCTGGGAGGATGGCTGGCTCAAGACGGGCGGGTCCCATGGAAGTTGGATTTAGGGCAGCTTACTGCCCCGGCGCCTGCCGGGGCAATAAAGGGGCCGCGGCGTCAGTGGATCTCGGGCGAGGCGAGCTCGCCGCGCAGGGAGTTGGGCAGCGCCTCGGTGATCTCCACGTCGACGAAGAAGCCGATCAGCTCCATGGGGTTGGCGGCGCGGAAGTTGACCACCCGGTTGTTCTCGGTGCGTCCGGAGAGCTGGCCCGGGTCGCGGGGCGAGAAGCCGGTGACCAGGATGCGCTGGGTGCTGCCCACCATGCGCCGGCTGATCTGCATCGCCTGCTGGTTGATGCGCTCCTGGAGGATCGCCAGGCGCTGCTTCTTGACGCTCTCCGGGGTGTCGTCCACCAGGCCGGCCGCCGGGGTGCCGGGGCGCGCCGAGTAGACGAAGCTGAAGGAGTGGTCGAAGCCGATGCGATGGATCAGGTCCATGGTGGCCGCGAAGTCCTCGTCGGTCTCGCCGGGGAAGCCGACGATGAAGTCGGAGGAGAAGCTGATATCGGGGCGCAGTGCGCGAATGCGCTCCATCTTCTCGACGTACTCCTCGACGGTGTGACCGCGCTTCATGGCGGCGAGTATCCGATCGGAACCGGCCTGCACCGGCAGGTGGAGGTGGCTGACCAGCTCGGGGATCTCGCCATAGGCCTCCACCAGGCTGTCGGTGAACTCCACCGGGTGGGAGGTGGTGAAGCGGATGCGGTCGATGCCCTCTACCGCCGCCACACAGGCGATCAGCTCGGCCAGGTCGATCTCGTCGCCCAACTGGTTCTCGCCGCGATAGGCGTTGACGTTCTGGCCCAGCAG
Organism: Halomonas sp. 3H; assembly: GCF_024206005.1. Taxonomy (NCBI): domain Bacteria; kingdom Pseudomonadati; phylum Pseudomonadota; class Gammaproteobacteria; order Oceanospirillales; family Halomonadaceae; genus Halomonas; species Halomonas sp. 3H. The sequence goes on along the minus strand of NZ_CP100360.1, from coordinate 2,745,777 downwards.
GTTGATCTCGCGCACCCCCTGGTCGGCCAGGTGGACCACCTCGTCCATTACCGCCTCGAAGGGCCGGGAGACCTCCTCGCCGCGGGTATAGGGCACCACGCAGAAAGTGCAGTACTTGGAGCAGCCCTCCATCACCGACACGAAGGCGGTGGCGCCGTCGGCGCTTGGCTTGGGCAGGTGGTCGAACTTCTCGATCTCCGGGAAGGTGACGTCTACCACCGAGATCTGCTCCTGCTGGCGCGAATCGAGCATGGCCGGCACCCGATGCAGCGTCTGGGGGCCGAACACCATGTCCACGTAGGGGGCCCGCTTGCGCAGCGCCTCGCCTTCCTGGCTGGCCACGCAGCCGCCGACGCCGATCACCAGGTCAGGGTTGGCCTCCTTGAGCTTCTTCCAGCGGCCGAGCTGGTGGAACACCTTCTCCTGGGCCTTCTCGCGGATCGAGCAGGTGTTGAGCAGGATGACGTCGGCCTCGCGCTCGTCGTCGGTGAGCTCGAGCCGGTGGGATTCACCGAGCAGATCCGCCATGCGGGCGGAGTCGTACTCGTTCATCTGGCAGCCGTGCGTCTTGATGAAGAGTTTCTTCGCCATAAGAGAGAGTGGGCCGTGCCTTGAGAAAAGTAGCCAGGTATTGTACGCGCCGCCGGGCGGGGGAGCCAGCATGGGCCGCACTCCCCGGGAGTATGCTACTCTTGCGCCTCGTGTCGGAATACCGTGTCGAGGAACACTCAGCACCATGGCGGCAAAGCCGATCTATCGGGTGGTTTTCCACCAGCAGGGGGAGGTCTGGGAGCTCTATGCTCGCGAGATCTTCCAGAGTGACCTGTGGGGCTTCATCGAGGTCGAGGAGTTCGTCTTCGACGATGCCTCCAAGCTGGTGGTGGACCCCTCTGCCGACAAGCTGCGGCGGACCTTCGACGGGGTCAGCCGCAGCTACCTGCCGTTGAACGCCATCGTGCGCATCGACGAGGTGGAGCGCGAGGGGCCGCCGCGGGCAGTGAAGAGCGAGGGACGGGTCGCCGAGTTCCCGCGGCCCTTCGCGCCACCCTCCCGGCAGGACCGCTGAGCCACGGGCCAGGCGGGCCGCCTGGTCAGAGAGTGACCAGGCCGTGCCGGCGGCCGCCCCCGCGGGCCTGGCGGCGGCTGTCCAGCGGTTTTCCCGGCAGTTGTCCACAGGAGCTGTGGACAGACACTCCGTCTCATCGCGCCGCCGTGGGCAGGAAGCCGACGGTGGCCACGGGTCGCGTCAGCGTGGAACCCCACCAGCTTTAGCCAGGACGACGGCATGACCAAACACGACTTCAAACGACTCAGCCTGGGCGTGGCCCTGGGGCTCCTCGCCCTGCCACTGCAGGCCCAGCAGACCGAGGCGACCCACTGGGTCTCCGACTCCCTCACCACCTATGTGCGCAGCGGTCCCACCGACGGCTACCGCATTGTCGGTACGCTGACCGCCGGCGAGCCTGTCAGCGTGCTGGAGACCAGCGGTGACTACTCGCGGGTCGAGAACGCCGACGGCAATACCGTCTGGGTGCTCTCCAACGAGCTGCAGGAGACCCCCAGCGCCCAGGTGCGGCTGCCGGCACTCGAACAGCAGGTGGCCGAGCTGTCCGCCGAGCTCGAGGGCATCAACGAGCAGTGGGAGAGCCGCACCGCTGCCCAGCGCGAGACCCTGGAGACCCGCGAGGCGCGCATTGCCGAGCTGGAGGCACGCAACCGCGAGCTCGACGCCGAGGCCGAGCAGTCGCGCCAGAGCGTCCGCCAGCTGCAGGCGCGTCTGGATACCCAGGAGGAGGACCTGCTGATGCGCTACTTCATGTACGGTGGCGGGGTGGCCGGCGCGGGCCTGCTGGTGGGGCTGATCGTGCCCCACCTGCCACGCCGTCGGCGGAAACGCGACCGCTGGTTCTGAGCCCGGGGGAGACCATGGCCAATGAATGGCGGGAGCGCTGGCGGGAGGGGCGTATCGGCTTCCACCGCGATCGCCCCCATCCGGCACTGATTCGTCACTGGCCGCTGCTCGGCGCCCGGCCCGGTACCAAGGTACTGGTGCCGCTGTGCGGCAAGAGCCTGGACATGCGCTGGCTCGGCCAGCATGACCACCCGGTGCTGGGCATCGAGCTGGCGCCCGAGGCCATCGAGCAGTTCGTGGCGGAGGGTGCGGGCATGGTCTCCCGCTATCGCCAGGGCGCCTTCGAGGTGTGCCGCCAGGGCAATGTGGAGCTGTGGCAGGGGGACTTCTTCCACTTCCACATCGAGCAGGCGGCGGAGCTCGGCGCCTTCTACGATCGCGCCGCCCTGATCGCCCTGCCGCCGGCCACTCGCCAGCGCTACGCCTTCCACCTGGCCCAGCTGATTCCGCCGGGTGCACGGGGGCTGCTGATCAGCCTGACCCGTGCTCCCGGCGAGGAGGCGTCGGGGCCGCCCTTCAGCGTCCCCGCCGAGGAGGTGCGTGAACTCTTCGAGCCCAACTTCCGGGTCACCCACCTGGAGGACGGGGAGCCGGAGCCGGGCAGCGGCTTCCGCGAGAGCGTCTGGGCTCTGGTGCGGCGGGGTCCCATGGAGTAGCCGACGGTGATGCGAGTCGGCCAGGACACGGCGAGGGCGCCCCATGGGGCGCCCTCGTTGCGTGATGGCGGCGGTGCCGGCTCAGCGGGCCAGCAGGCGGCCCAGTTCCGGGTCCCGGAAGGCGCGGTCCAGGCCATCGGAGAGCAGGTCGTTGACCATGCGGGTGTTGGTGTCGCGATCCGGGCGCACGGCATAGGTCTGGGTGCGGCGCGAGGTATAGGTGCCGGTATAGGTGTTGCCGCCGTTGCGCGCCTCGGCGATGAACACCGCCTCGAGGCGCGCCTCGTCGACCACCGGGCGGCTCTGGCCACGCTCGTAGCCCAGATGGTCGAGGGTCAGGGTCAGGCTGGGGCGACCCTCGGCACGCTCGGTGGTGGGGCGAAAGCCCATGTCGCGGACCGCACGCTCGGCCTCGCGCTGCAGCTGCGGTACGAGCTCGTGGGCATTGACGGTGATGGTGGCCGTCGACATGGCACTGCCCGTGCGGGTGCCGATCACCTCGCTGTCGCGCCCATCCACGGCGATCACCGTGATCGCCTGTCCGCTGCCCGTCACCGGGACGTCGGCGCTGCGCTGGGGGTTGAGCTGCAGGTAGTGGGGGCTGGCGCAACCGGCCAGCCAGCTGCCGGCCAGCAGGGTGGCCAGGAGGCGGAGGAAGAGGCGACGCGGCATGGTGGTGAGTCTCCCGAGGGGCTGGGTGCCGGCAGGCGGCCGGGGGTGGAGCCTGGCAGGGAGTATATCGCCCCGGCCAGGCGCCGGAAAACCTGCGGGCAACGGCCCGGGCCGTGAGGTTACACTATCGGCAAATCCCGATGGATGCCTGACATGATACGTTCCGCCACGCCCGAGGACTTCCCGACCCTCGCCGATATCTGGCTACGCGCCTCGCGCCTGGCCCACGACTTCATTCCCGCCGAGTTCTGGGAGTCCCGGCACGAGGCCATGGCTCGCGACCACCTGCCCCGTGCCGAGGTCCATGTGCTGGAAGTGGAGGGGCGGGTGATCGGCTTCGCCGCCCTGAATGGCGACCACCTGGAGGCGCTGTTCATCGACCCCGACGTACAGAGCTATGGCCATGGCTCCCGCCTGCTGGCCCACGCCATGGCGGCCCGGACGCATCTCAGCCTGTGTGTCTATTCGCGCAACGTCCGCGCCGTCTCCTTCTATCGGCGCCTGGGGTTCCAGCCCGTGGAGGAGCGCGTGGAGCCGCTCACCGGCGAGCGGGAGATCCTGATGAGCTGGGATCGCTAGCTCCCTCCCGCGTCATTGGCCTCAGGCCAGGCTGGCCCGGGGGGCGACCCGCCGTGACTCGCGGCCCTCGGGGAAGCGGTGCCAGCGCCGCGGCTCGACGAAGAGCCGCTGACCGCGGCGCAGGTCGAGCCGCTCGTAGTCGGCGTGGCGCACCGTGGCGAGCCAGGGGGCGGCCATCCAGTCGGCGGCGAGTTCCACGCGGACCTCGGCCCCCACCGGGGAGATGGCGGTGACCGTGGCCGGCAGCCGGGCCTCCGGGCTCGGGGCCTCGACCAGCCTCACCTCGTGGGGACGCAGCAGCAGCTCCTCCGGGCCGTCCGGCAGCTCCACCGAGAGGCGCGCGTCGCCGCAGGTAAGGATGCCGCCGCGCACCTCGCCCTCCAGGTGGTTCACATCGCCCAGGAACTCGAAGACGAAGCGGTTGCCCGGCGCGCGGTAGAGGTCGTCCGGCGTGTCGATCTGCTCGATGCGGCCGTTGCTCATCACCGCCACGCGATCGGAGAGTTCCAGCGCCTCCTCCTGGTCGTGGGTCACGAAGAGGCTGGTGAAGCCCAGTTCGTCATGCAGGTGGCGCAGCCAGCGGCGCAGGTCCTGGCGAACCTTGGCGTCCAGGGCCCCGAATGGCTCGTCGAGCAGCAGCACGTCGGGGCGCAGGGCCAGCGCACGCGCCAGCGACACCCGCTGCTGCTGGCCGCCGGAGAGCTGCGCCGGATAGCGGCCGGCCAGCGACTCCAGCTGTACCATCTCCAGCAGGCGGTGGACCCGGGCGCGGATCTCGCCGCTGGTGGGGCGGTTCCGGCGCGGCATCACGGTGAGGCCGAAGGCGACGTTGTCGAACACCGTCATGTGGCGGAACAGCGCATAGTGCTGGAAGACGAAGCCGATCCGCCGATCGCGCACGTGCACGTCGGTGACGTCGCGGTCGCCGAACAGGATGCGGGCGCCGCCGTCCCGGTCGGGGCTCTCCAGCCCCGCGATGATCCGCAGCAGGGTGGTCTTGCCCGAGCCGGAAGGCCCGAGCAGGCCGACCAGTTCGCCCTCCTGGATGTCGAGGTTGACCGGCTCCAGCGCCCGGGTGCCCTGGCGGCCAGAGCCGAAGTGCTTGCCGATATTGTGCAGGCGAATGCTCATGCGAGGGCCTCCTGGCGCGCGGCGCGCCATTCCAGTCCGGCCTTGGCGGCCAGGGTGAGCAGGGCGATCAGCGCCAGCAGCGAGGCGCTGGCGAAGGCGCCGACGGTATTGTAGTCCTGGTAGAGCTGTTCCAGGTGAAGCGGCAGGGTGTTGGTCTGGCCGCGGATGGCCCCGGAGACCACCGAGACGGCGCCGAACTCGCCGACCGCCCGGGCGTTGGTGAGGATCACCCCGTAGAGCAGCGCCCAGCGGATGTTGGGCAGGGTGACCCGGCGGAAGAGGGTCCAGCCCGGCGCGCCGAGGGTCACGGCGGCTTCCTCCTCGCGGGAGCCCTGGGCCTGCATCAGCGGGATCAGCTCCCGGGCGACGAAGGGGCAGGTGACGAAGATGGTCACCATCAGGATGCCCGGCCAGGCGAACATCAGCTGCACGTCGTGACCGTCGAGCCAGCCGCCCAGCCAGCCGTTGCGCCCGTAGAGCAGCAGGTAGATCAGGCCCGCCACCACCGGTGACACCGCGAAGGGGATGTCGATCAGGGTCTGCAGCAGGCGCCGCCCCGGGAAGCTGAAACGGGTCACCAGCCAGGCCAGGGCCACCCCGAACACCAGGCAGACCGGGATGGTCAGCACGGTGATGAACAGCGTCAGTCCGATGGCGCGCAGGGTGTAGTGGTCGCTGACGTTGCTCCAGAAGATGCCGACGCCCTGGGCAAAGGCCTGGGCGAAGATCGCCACCAGCGGCAGCAGCAGGAACAGCGCCGCGAGTGCCACGGCGGCGAGGATCAGGGCCCGGCGCACCGCCGGGGCATCACCGATTCGTTGCATCAGCCGCGTCCTCCATGCAGGCGCCGGGCGAAGCGCCCCTGCCAGATGTTGATCGCCAGCAGCAGCGCCAGTGACACGAACAGCACCACCGAGGCGATGGCCGAGGCGCCGGCGTAGTCATACTCCTGGAGGCGCACGAAGATCATCAGGGCGGTGATCTCGGTCTCGTAGGGCATGTTGCCGGCGATGAAGATGATCGCCCCGAACTCGCCCAGGGAGCGCACGAAGGCCAGGCCCGTGCCGGTGACCAGTGCCGGCCACAGGTGCGGCAGGATCACCCGGCGAAAGGCGGTGCCATCGGTGGCGCCCAGGGTCAGCGCGGCCTCGTCCACCTCCTGGGGCAGGTCCTCGAGGACCGGTTGCACCGTGCGCACCACGAAGGGAATGCTGGTGAAGGCCATGGCCAGCGCGATGCCTACCCAGGTGTAGGCGACCTGCAGCCCCAGCGGCTCGAGCAGGCGTCCCATCCAGCCGTTGCTCGAGTAGAGGGTGGCCAGGGTGATGCCGGCCACCGCCGTGGGCAGGGCGAAGGGTAGGTCCATCAGGGCGTCGAGCAGGCGCTTGCCGGGAAATTCGTAGCGCACCAGCACCCAGGCCAGCAGCAGGCCGAAGGCGGCGTTGATCAGCGCCGCCAGCGCGGCGGCGCCGATGGTCACGGTGTAGCTGGCCACCACCCGGCCATCGCTGATGATTGCCCAGTACTCTGCCAGGCTGAGACCCGCCAGCTGGCCGAACAGGCCGGTCATCGGCAGCAGCAGCACCAGCGAGATGAACAGCAGGCTCACGCCCAGCGACAGGCCGAACCCCGGCAGCACCCGCCTGGGGGTGCGGCCGAACGCGAAGGGAAGGGCGCGGGTGCTCATGGGCGTGGCTCGTCTCCGAGGGTTCCGTGGGGTCAGCGGCGCTGCAGCTGGTCGAGCAGGGCGCCGTTGGCGAAATGCTCCTCCATGGCCGCGTCCCAGCCGCCGAACACCTCCTCGACGCGCAGCAGCTCGGTCTCGGGGAAGGCGTCGGCGAACTCCTCTACCACCGCCTCGTGGTGCACGCGGTAGTTGAAGCCGGCGAGCTGGCGCTGGGCCTCCTCGCTGTAGAGGTACTCCACGTAGGCCTGGGCCAGGTCGAGGTTGCCGTTGCGCTCGGCATTGGGGGCGACCACCGCGACCGGGAATTCGGCCAGGATGCTCACCGGCGGCACGATCACCTCGTAGTCATCGCTGCCGTACTCGCCGCGGATGTTGTTCACCTCGGACTCGAAGCTGATCAGCACGTCGCCCAGGCCGCGTTCGATGAAGCTGGTGGTGGCGCCGCGGCCGCCGGTGTCGAACACCGCCACGTTGCCCAGGAAGGTGCGCATGAAGTCATGAATCTTCTCTTCATCCCCCTCGAACTCCGCTTCGGCGAAGCCCCAGGCCGCCAGGTAGGTGTAGCGGCCGTTGCCGGAGGTCTTGGGGTTGGGGAAGACCATGCGCACGTCCTCGCGGACCAGGTCATCCCAGCTCTCGATCCCCTTGGGGTTGTCCTTGCGCACCAGGAAGGCGGTGGTGGAGTAGTAGGGGGAGGCGTTGTTGGGCAGGGCCTCCTGCCATGCCGCGTCCACCAGGCCGCCGTCGGCCAGGACCTGCACGTCGGTGACCTGGTTGTAGGTCACCACGTCGGCGCGCAGCCCCTGGAGGATGGCGCGGGCCTGGGCGGAGGAGCCGCCGTGGGACTGGCTGATCGCCACCTCCTCGCCCTGGGTCTCCTGCCAGTGGGCGATGAACGCGGGGTTGACGGCGGCGAACAGCTCGCGGGCGATGTCATAGGAGGAGTTGAGCAGCTCGCGCTCGGCCGCCGTGGTGGGACCGGCCAGGCCGGCCCCCAGGGCGATGGCGAGCAGGGCGTGCGGTAAACGGGGGCGCAGGGTCATGGAGTCACTCCGACATTCGTTGGCATTGTCGGAAGGGTAAGTTCGACCAATAGTAATTACAATGATATTTTTTATTCTATTTTGATCTATTTCTCTGCAGCGGCACGGCGTCCCCTCGCGCTGCCGGCTCCGGGTGCCTCTGCTAGAATGCGCACTCTTCGTGAACGACCGCCTGGACCCTCCCATGACCGATGCGACCCGCGATTTCCTGATCGCTCCCTCGATCCTCTCCGCCGACTTCGCGCGCCTGGGCGAGGAGGTGGACGACGTGCTGGCCTCCGGGGCCGATATCGTCCACTTTGACGTGATGGACAACCACTACGTGCCCAATCTGACCATCGGCCCCATGGTCTGCGAGGCGCTGCGCAAGCACGGTGTCACCGCGCCCATCGACGTGCATCTGATGGTGCGCCCCGTGGATCGGCTGATCGGCGACTTCATCGACGCCGGGGCCAGCATCATCACCTTCCACCCCGAGGCCTCGGACCACATCGACCGCTCCCTGCAGCTGATCCGCGACGGCGGCTGCCGGGCCGGGCTGGTGTTCAACCCGGCCACGCCGCTGTCGTATCTCGACTACGTGATGGACAAGGTCGACATGGTGCTGCTGATGAGCGTCAACCCCGGTTTCGGCGGCCAGTCCTTCATCCCCGGCACTCTGGACAAGCTGCGCGAGGCTCGCCGCCGCATCGATGCCTCAGGCCGCGACATTCGCCTGGAGATCGATGGCGGGGTCAAGGTGGAGAACATCGCCGAGATCGCTCGGGCCGGCGCCGATACCTTCGTGGCGGGCTCCGCGGTGTTCAAGGCCAGAAACGACGCCGACCCGCATCGCTACGACGGCGTGATGCAGGCCTTCCGCGAGCAGCTGGCCGGCGTGCGCTGAGGCCGTGAACGCCGAGCAGGCAACGCCGCGCGAGGCGCCGGTCTGGCACCTCTACCTGGTGGAGACGGCGGGCGGGGCGCTCTACACCGGCATCACCACCGACGTGGAGCGGCGCCTGGCCGAGCACGCCGCCGGACGCGGCGCCAAGGCGCTGCGTGGCAAGGGGCCCCTCACCCTGCGCCACAGCGAGCCGGTGGGCGGGCATGGCGAGGCGCTGCGCCGCGAGGCCGAGATCAAGCGGCTATCGGCCGCCGGCAAGCGGGCCTGGCTGGCCCGGGTCCAGCGCTGACTCAATGCAACTTCATGCGTGGGCGGATGAAGCGGTTGAGGCCGTCCACCAGCATGGTCACGGCGGTCTTGAGGCTGCCATGGATGGCACGCTGGTGCATGCGGTAGAGCGAGGCGTAGAAGAACTTCGCCAGGTGCCCCTCGACGAACAGGCTGCGCGCCGAGGCGCCGCGCATCAGGCTGCCGATCGCCTCGAAGTGAGCCAGTGAGATCAATGAGCCGCGGTCGCGGAAGGTGAAGTCCCTGAGCGGGCGGCCGTCGAGGCTGGCGCGCAGGTTGCGGTAGAGCAGCGAGGCCTGCTGATGGGCCGCCTGGGCGCGCGGCGGCACCGGCTTGCCGCTCGCTTGGGGACAGCTGGCGCAGTCGCCGAAGGCGAAGATGGCCGGGTCATCGAGGCTCTGCAGGCTGGGGTGGACCTTGATCTGGTGGTTGCGCTCGGTGGCGAGTCCCAGCGTCGAGAGGAAGGGCGGGGCCTTGATGCCCGCGGCCCAGACGCCGAGATCGGTGGCGATGCGCGTGCCGTCGGCGGTGGTGAAGCCGGTGGCGTCCACCTCGGTCACCCGGGTCTCCAGATGGATCGTCACGCCGAGCTTCTCGAGCTCCGTGTGCACGGCCCTCGAGATGCGCTCCGGCAGCGCCGGCAGCAGCCTCGGGGCCGCCTCCAGCAGGTGCACCGAGAGTTGGCCGGCGTCGAGGCGGGTGAAGCCGTAGCTGTGCAGCATTTGCGAGGCGTCGTAGAGCTCGGCGGCGAGCTCTACCCCGGTGGCCCCGGCGCCGACGATGCCCATGGTGAGGTGGGAGTGGGCGCGCCGCTCGGGGTCGCTGAAGCGCAGGAAGGTGTTGAGCATGTCGCGCCGGAAGGCCTCGGCCTGCTCCGGGCTGTCGAGGAAGTGGCAGTGCTCGGCGACCCCGGGGGTGCCGAAGTCGTTGCTGACGCTGCCCAGCGCCAGCACCAGCCGGTCGTACTCTAGGGTGCGAGGCGGCAGCACCTCCTGCCCCTCGTCGTCGAGCACCGCGTCCAGCGTTAGGCGCTGGCGCTCCCGGTCCAGGTCGCACAGGGTGCCGCGCTGGAAGCGGTAACCGTTGGCGCGGGCGTGGCCCTGGTAGGAGACCTCGTCGAGACCCGAGTCAAGGGCGCCGGTGGCCACCTCATGGAGCAGCGGCTTCCAGATGTGGGTAGGGTTGCGGTCGACCAGCACGACCTCGGCGCGGCCACGCCTGCCGAGGCGGCGTCCGAGGCGGGTGACCAGTTCGAGGCCGCCGGCGCCGCCGCCGACCACCACGATGCGGGGAGCTGCCATGAGTGACTCCTGGAATAGGTGAGGAGAAGCGTGGAGAAGCCGCCTCCAGCATAGACGGCCCCCATGGCGGCTGCCTACGTGAACGACGCGTGCGTAGGTCGGCCTTGGCTAGGGTTTCATCCCGGAATAAATGGAGAGGAACGACGATGCACCCCATCCTGAACGACATTCGCCTGGTCGCCTTCGACCTGGACGGCACCCTCATCGACTCGGTGCCCGACCTGGCGCTGGCGGTGGACGCGGCGCTGGCCGACCTCGGCCTGCCCGCCGCCGGCGAGGCGAGGGTGCGCGACTGGGTGGGCAACGGCTCGCTGGTATTGATGAAGCGCGCGCTGCGGTTCGCAACATATGCCAGCGAGGCGCCGGGGACTGATCGTAGAGGGGGTCCTATGCCAGGGATGGCATCGGTAGCGCCCAGGGAGGGGTTCACAGCGCCCCCTCGTAGATCAGTCGCCGGGAAAGCCTCGCTTGCCACTGCTGCTGAGGTCGACAAGCCCCTGCTGGAGCGCGCCCATGCCACCTTCCTGGATCACTACGGCCGCGACCCCGGCGCCCATACCCGGCTCTACCCCGGCGTGCGCGACTGCCTGGAGGGACTGCGCCGCCGCGGCCTGCCGCTGGCGCTGGTGACCAACAAGCCCCACGCCTTTATCGCGCCCATTCTCGAGGGGTTCGGGCTGGAGGCGCACTTCGCCCTCTGCCTGGGCGGCGACAGCCTGCCCGAGAAGAAGCCCCATCCGGCGCCGCTGCGGCATGTGGCGCAGCACTTCGGGGTGGCCCCGGAGGCCTGCCTGATGGTGGGCGACTCTCGCCACGATATCGCCGCCGGCAAGGCGGCCGGCTTTCGCACCCTGGCGGTCCCCTACGGCTACAACCACGGCGAGCCGGTGCGCGAAAGCGGCCCGGACGGCGTGGTTGAATCGCTGGCGGAACTCGTTTAACGTGATTTCGGCTCTTGCTATAAGCGCGGCCCAATCAATATGTTATTGCTATAAGAAGCGGAAGCCTCTCGATGATCAGCCGCACGATGCCGGATACCCTGGCCCTCAGCCGATGCCTGCCCCGCTCGCCTGCCCGCGGCGGCTGGCGATGGTGACGCTCGCCTTCCGAGCCTGACCCCCGGCGCGCCCGCGCCCGCCATTGCCACCCCGTTACCCCGAGGACTCCGGGCATGATGACCCCCGAACGTTTCCGCGAGCTGGCCGACGCCGGCTACAACCGCATACCGGTCACCCGCGAGGTGCTGGCCGACCTGGACACCCCGCTCTCCACCTACCTGAAGCTGGCCAATCGCCCCTGGTCCTTCCTGCTGGAGTCGGTGCAGGGCGGTGAGAAGTGGGGGCGCTACTCCATCATCGGGCTGCCCAGCCGCGAGCGCATCGAGGTGCGGGGCTTCAGCGTGCGCCACTATGTGGATGACGAGCTCCAGGGGGCGGCGGAGGTCGAGGATCCGCTGGCCTGGATCGAGCAGTTCCAGGGCCGCTTCAGGGTGCCGCGCCTCGACGACCAGCCGCGTTTCGACGGCGGCCTGGTGGGCTACTTCGGCTATGACACCATCCGCTACATCGAGCCGCGCCTGCGCAGCGCGGCGGCCGCGGCCAAGCCCGACCCGCTGGGCGTGCCGGACATCCTGCTGATGGTCTGCGACGAGCTGGTGGTGTTCGACAACCTCTCGGGTCGCCTCGCGCTCTGGACCCACGCCGACCCCGCCGAGCCCGAGGCCTACGGCGACGCCGTGCAGCGCCTGGAGGAGCTGGAGATCCGCCTGCGCAGCGCCACCCTCAACACCATCAGCCCTGGCTCCGGCGGCGCCGCGGTGGAGGAGGGCGACTTCACCTCCGGCTTCACCGAGGCGGGTTTCAAGGCCGCGGTGGAGACCATCAAGGAGTATGTGCTGGCCGGCGACGTGATGCAGTGCGTGCCCTCCCAGCGCATGTCGATTCCCTATCGCGCCGCCCCGCTCGACCTCTACCGGGCGCTGCGCAGCCTCAATCCCTCGCCCTACATGTTCTTCCTCGACCTGGGCGATCATCAGGTGGCCGGCTCCTCGCCGGAGATCCTCACGCGCCTGGAGGAGGGCGAGGTGACGGTGCGACCCATCGCCGGGACCCGCAAGCGCGGACGCAGCGAGGAGGAGGACCGGGCGCTGGAGGCGGAGCTGCTGGCCGATCCCAAGGAGCGCGCCGAGCACCTGATGCTGATCGACCTGGGGCGCAACGACGTCGGGCGCATCAGCGAGACCGGCTCGGTGAAGGTCACCGAGGAGATGGTGGTGGAGCGCTACTCCCACGTCATGCATATCGTCTCCAACGTCACCGGGCGACTGAAACCGGGACTCACCGCCATGGACGCCCTGCGCGCCACCTTCCCGGCGGGCACCGTGTCGGGTGCTCCCAAGATCCGGGCGCTGGAGATCATCGACGAGCTCGAGCCGGTCAAGCGCGGCATCTACTCCGGGGCGGTGGGCTATCTCTCCTGGCACGGCAACATGGACACCGCCATCGCCATCCGCACCGCGGTGATCAAGGACGGCCAGCTGCATGTCCAGGCCGGCGCCGGCATCGTCGCCGACTCGGTGCCCGAGATGGAGTGGCAGGAGACCCTCAACAAGGGACGGGCGCTGTTCCGCGCCGTGGCCATGGCCGAGCGCGGCCTGGACAACCTCGAATAAGGCGCCGGAGAGACCCATGAAAGTCTGCATGATCGACAACTACGACAGCTTCACCTTCAACGTGGTGCAGTACCTGGGGGAGTTGGGCGCCGAGGTGGCGACCCACCGCAACGACGCCATCACCCTCGAGCAGATCGAGGCGATGGCGCCCACCCACCTGGTGATCTCGCCGGGGCCCTGCACCCCCAACGAGGCGGGCATCTCCCTGGCGGCCATCCGCCACTTTGCCGGACGGCTGCCGATCCTCGGCATCTGCCTGGGCCACCAGGCCATCGGCCAGGTCTACGGCGGCCAGGTGGTGCGCGCCCCCCAGGTGATGCACGGCAAGACCTCGGCCATCCGCCACTCGGGCCTGGGGGTGTTCGAGGGCCTCGAGGACCCGCTGGAGGTGACCCGCTACCATTCTTTGGTGGTGGATCGCGCCTCCCTGCCCGACTGCCTGGAGATCACCGCCTGGACCGACGACGATGACGTCACCCCGGGCCTGATCATGGGCCTGCGCCATCGAGAGCTCGACGTGGAGGGGGTGCAGTTCCACCCCGAGTCGATCCTCACCCGCCAGGGCCATGAGCTGCTGGCCAACTTTCTCAAGCGCCGCTGAGCCGAGGAGAGCCATGATGCAGATGCGAGACGCCCTCGGCGCCCTGATGCGCCGCGAGAACCTCAACTTCGCCGAGACCCATGAGGTGATGCGCCAGATCATGACCGGGGAGGCCAGCGATCCGCAGATCGCCGCCTTCCTGATGGGCATGGCCATGAAGGGCGAGACCGCCGAGGAGATCAGCGCCGCGGCCCAGGTGATGCGCGAGCTGATGAAGCCGGTGCACCTGAACGCCGAGAACGTGGTCGATATCGTCGGCACCGGTGGCGACGGCGCCAACCTCTTCAACGTCTCCACCGCGGCCAGCTTTGTGGTAGCGGCGGCCGGCGGCCACGTGGCCAAGCACGGCAACCGCGGCGTGTCGTCGTCGTCGGGCAGCGCCGACCTGTTTGCGGTGGCCGGCATCCACCTGGATCTGGATGCCGACCAGGTGGCGCGCTGCATCGAGGAGGTGGGCGTGGGCTTCATGTTCGCCCCCAACCACCACCCGGCGATGCGCTACGCCGTGGGCCCGCGCCGCGAGATGGGCGTGCGCACCCTGTTCAACATCCTGGGGCCGCTGACCAATCCCGCCGGCGCCCCCAACCAGGTGCTGGGCGTCTATGCCCCGGAGCTGGTGCCGCTGATGGCCGAGGTGCTGCGCCGCCTGGGCAGCCGCCACGTGCTGGTGGTGCATGCCGAGGACGGCCTCGACGAGATCTCCCTGGCACAGCCGACCCTGGTGGCCGAGCTCAGGGAGGGCGAGATCCGCGAGTACGTGATCACCCCCGAATCGCTGGGTATCGAGCGCCAGTCGCTGGATCCGCTGCGGGTGCAGTCCGCCGAGGACAGCCTGCGCCTGGTGGAGCAGGCGCTGGTGGGCGAGGGGCCGGCGGCGGACATCGTCGCGCTCAACGCCGGGGCCGCCCTCTACGCTTCGGGGGTGGCCGACAGCCTCGAGGAGGGCGTGGCCATGGCCCAGGACGCCCAGGCTTCGAAGCTTCCCCTGGAGAAGCTCAGGGAGCTGGCCAATTTCACCCGTGTCTTCCTGCAGTGAGCGCACCCCCAATAAGGAGTCACACCATGAGCGCATCCCCGGGGGCGACCCCCACCATCCTGACCCGCATCCTCGACCGCAAGGACGAGGAGGTGGCCGAGCGCGCCCGGGCCGTCTCCGAGGCCGAGCTGCTGCGCCTGGCCGCCAGGCAGGACGCCCCGCGCGGCTTCGTGGCGGCGCTCGATCGGCTGATCGCCGAGGGCGACGCGGCGGTCATCGCCGAGATCAAGAAGGCCTCGCCCTCCCGGGGGGTGATCCGCGAGGACTTCCGGCCCGGCGAGATCGCCGCCAGCTATGCCGCCGGCGGTGCCGCCTGCCTCTCGGTGCTCACCGACGCCGACTTCTTCCAGGGCCATGAGGACTACCTGATCGAGGCACGCGAGGCCTGCGACCTGCCGGTGATCCGCAAGGACTTCATCACCCACGGCTACCAGGTGAGCGAGGCGCGGGCCATCGGCGCCGACTGCATCCTGCTGATCGTCGCCGCCCTGGACGATGCCCGGATGGCCGACCTGCACCGCCAGGCCGTGGAACTCGGCATGGACGTGCTGGTGGAGGTCCACGACGCCCTGGAGCTGGATCGGGCCCTGAAGCTCGACCTCTCCCTGGTGGGCATCAACAACCGCGACCTGCATACCTTCGACACCCGGCTCGATACCACCCTGGAGCTGCTGCCGCGCATCCCGGCCGGCGTCACCGTGGTGACCGAGTCCGGTATCCATACCCGCGACGACGTGCTGCGCATGCGCGAGCATGACGTCAATGCCTTCCTGGTGGGCGAGGCCTTCATGCGCGAGGCCGACCCCGGCGAGGCACTGCGGCGGCTGTTCTTCTGACCGCTACTCTGGTCGAATCAACGGCAGGAGGCCCGCTCCGCGGGCCTCCTCTCACTTCTTCAATATTCCCATCGATCGATAAGTGCCGTCCGGGAGTTCCCTCAGGGCGAACATCGAGCAGGCGTCACTGAAATTCGCTCGAGATATAGGCCGCGAGATTGGCGATGTCATCATCGGACAGGCCCGCGGCATTCGGAATCATCAGGCCTGAATTGGCCCCCACTCTTTCCCCGTCGCGGTACTGCATGAGACGCGACGCGATGTAATCTGAATCCCTGCCGGACAGTGAGGGAAAGCTCGCCATGCCCTTTCCCCCGGGGCCGTGGCACTGGGCACAGGAACTTGCGTACAGCGATTCTCCGACAGACTCGTCCGGCTCCCCGGCACTAGCCGTGCCGATGGTCAGAGCCGCGGTTGCGGCAATCAGCAGCGCTATCTTCATCATGTTATCTTTCCGGTGACCTTCCGACAGGAACCGCACTGCCCTGGGGCAGTGCGGTTCGCGGTTGAGATGGAGCATTGAATACCGGAGCGGGTTATTCCGGGGTGATGCGGTGGATTTCGCCTTCATCCACGGCGACATAGAGGCTGCCGTCGGGCCCCTGGACAACCGACCGGAACCGGGCCGGCCCCATGGGAAGGTGCATTTCCGCCACATCGGTGACGGCTTCGCCGCTTTCGTGGAGGGCGAGCAGGTTGATGCGCTGTCCTACCGCCGTTCCCCCGAAACCGATGCCCATGAAGCCGACGGCGAGACGCCCGTTCCAGGCGCCCCACTGGTCACCGGTCAGGAAGTCAGTGCCGCTGATGCCCTGGGAAAGGCCACTGTTCTGCCAGGCGGGTACCATGGCATTGGGGTAGACATTGGTGTCCGTCAGCGGCATGTAGGCAGCGCGCTCCTTCGGGTTCATTCCCTCCATCTGGTTGGGTTCATAGCCGCAGTAGTTGTCGGGGCAGTCGCCCCGCCCGGCCATGTTCGGGCGCGGGTCCCAGCCACTGTTGCCGCCATTGACCAGGGCATTGACCTCGTCGGAGTGCCAGGGGCCATGCTCGGTCACGATGGGCTGTGAGGTCTCGGGGTGAAAGGTCAGGCCCTGGACGTTCCGGTGGCCGTAGGTATAGATCCGGGAATCGAACCCTCCCGGGGGAGCATTGTCCTCCGCGGCATTGCCATCCCGGTCGATGCGCAGCACCTTGCCACCGAGCTGGGTGGGTGACTGGGGGATTTCACTGTTGTGGTTGTCGCCGGTGGTGACGTAGAGGAAGCCATCATCCGGGCTGAAGCGGATGCGACCGCCGTTGTGGGCGCCGGCATCCCCGAACGGATGATCGGTGGCGGCGGGTTTGTAGGGAATGTCATCGACGATGTCGGTGCGGTCCGATACGCCATCGAAGTCGCTGTTGACCGTCAACCGGAGCACGCGATTCGTGCGTGGCTCGGACATCTCGGATGCCGAGTAGACATACACGAAGCGGTTGTCATCGAAGTCGGGGTCGACGGCCACGCCGTTCATCCCGGCCTGGCCCTGACAGACCAGATCGCTCTCGGTGGTGGCATAGCCTTCGGCATCCTTCATTCCCAGCAGGTGATGGACGTCCCCGCTGGGCAGGCGCACCGACATGCCGCGGCACTTCTCGGTATAGAACATGGTGCCGTCCGGCAGGAAGGCTATGTCCCATGGGTTATCCAGACCGGAGAGCACCGTGCTGTGGCTCAGGGTAGGGGCATGGTTGCCGGCCATTGCCGTGGCCGGCAACCCGGCGATCACGGCGGCGGCCATGATGGCATAGACCGACGGTTTGGTGAGTCCTGGAGACATCGTGACTTCTCCTGTCTTGTTGGCGTTGTAGTGACTGCGTGCTGTGGCCTGCCCTTTTGGAATGAGTCGGCACCCGATCCGGGCGACACGTTTCCGAGCGGGGCAGGGTGCTGTGGTGGCCCGGACAGGCCACCCCTCATGCTCCATCCCTCCGGGGCAATATCCTGGGCATCTGGCATTGAACAGTAGCTCAGAAACTCAGCTCCAGCCCGGTGATGTAGCTGCATCCGGCCTCGGGCTCATGGCGACACTCACCGTTGCCTTACCCAGCCAGGCGGTTGTTCCATTGCCGGCGGGAAGTCCCGGGCAGTCGATGGCAGGCTCATTTGCCGGCGTGGGCCAGATAGTGAGCCAGGGCCTCGATCTCCTCGTCGGAGACCCCGCGCATGATGTCGATCATCGTCGTGTCGGGGCCACCCCGGGTGTGATCGCGGTAGGCACGCATGGCATGGACCAGGTAGTCCTCCCGCTGGCCGGCAAGCCTGGGCATCTGCTCACGGCCGCTGTAGTCGGCGGTGTGGCAACTGCCACAGCCCTGGCTTCGGGAGAGTTCCCTGCCCCGGGCCATCAGGTCGGCGTCGGGCTCCCCCGCGGGGGTGGCGACCGGTTGATCGGCATAGTAGGCGGCCAGCGCCTGGATCTCGGCATCGGAGAGGCCGCGAGCCTGGGGCGTCATCTCCTCCGCCTGGCGCAGGCGTTCACGGAAGTAGATCATCTGGTTGGTGATGGTGAGCGGCGGCTGGCCGGCCAGTGATGGCGTCCTTTCCCGGGTCGAGTTGCCGTCGCTGCCATGGCAGGCGGCACAGATCTCGACCTGCTCCTCGAGGGGCAGGCCGGCCGCCGGCGAGACATCGCCCAGCGCCGGCGGCATCAGGAGCAGGGCCGCGAGGGAGCCGGACGCCAGTAGGGCGCGCCGCAAGGGCGCGCGCTGGGGTGCTGGCATCGGGGTCACTCCATGTAGCTCGGTGTCTCGTAGCTGATGCGGTAGATGGCCCCGTTTTGCTCGTCGGAGACCAGCAGGGCGCCATCGGGCATCTGCAGGACATCCACCGGGCGGCCGGAGAAGGTGTTCTCCCTGGGATCGAGGAAGCCGACCAGGAAGGGGGACATGCCCGCCCGCTCGCCGTCGTCGGAGATCATCGCCACCCGCACGTCGTAGCCGGCGCTCAGGGTGCGGTTCCAGGAGCCGCGACTGGCGATGAACATGGCATTGCGATACTCCTCGGGGAACATGTCGCCGCTGTAGAACCGCATGCCCAGGGGGGCGGTGTGCGGATCGAGGGTCGCGGCGGGCAGGGTCGTGCCGTTGCAGGCGTCGGCATCGCCGAGCTCTGGGTCGATCACGCCCACGCCGTGGCAGTAGGGGAAGCCGAAGTGCTCGCCGGTTTCGCTGAGCCGGTTGAGCTCGTCGTTGGGTCCGTGCTCGCTGATCCAGTCCTGGTTGTTGTCGGTGAACCAGAGCTCGCCGGTCTCGGGGTGGAAGTCGAAGCCCACGCTGTTGCGGACGCCGCGCGCCTCGACGCGCATGTCCGACCCATCCGGTTCGAAGCTGTGGATGGTGGCGTGGGTGTCGGGGTCGACCTCGCAGCCGTTGCAGGGGGCGCCCACCGGCACGTAGAGCCGTCCGTCAGGGCCGAAGGCGAGGAATTTCCAGCCGTGGTGCTGATCGTCGGGCAGGCCGAAGGCCTCGGTCAGCTCCTCCGGCTCGGGGACCTCGCCGTTGGCCAGGTGCGTCTCGATGTCGTCGTAGCGGAAGATGCGATTGATGGCCGCCACGTAGAGGCTGCCGTCCTTGAAGGCGACACCGTTGGGCTGGGTCAGGCCCTCGGCGATGATCCTGTGCTCGCGTTCTTCGCTGCCGTTGTCGAGCACCGCATAGACACGGCCGATGCCGCGGGTGCCGATGAACAGGGTGCCCTCGTCGCCGCGGGCCATCATCCTGGCTCCAGGCATGCCGTGGGCCCAGATCTCCGCGCTGAATCCGTCCGGCAGGCGCAGGTGGTCGAGGGGGATGTCCTCGCGGGCGGTGACGGTCAGCGGCGTGGCGTGCGGGGCCAGCGGGGAGTCGGCCATCTCGGCGGATCTCCCCTGGGCCCAGGCGGGCTGGTGGTCATCGGCCAGGGCAGCCGTCAGGCTGCCGGCGGCGGCAAGGCCGGCGACGGAAACCGCGAGGGTGAGGCGTTTCAGGCATGCAGGGGGCATGGCAAGGCTCCTGATTCTGATCTTGTTGTAAGCGGAATGCCACGTATCAGACTAGGAGCTTGCAGACAGTCAGGACGATAGATTCTTGCTATCGGCTCAGCCGGCCCGGCGCAGTACCTCCAGCAGCCCCTGCAGCGGGTGGGGCAGGGCCATGTCGGAGAAGCGCCTGGCCTGGCTGCGGCAGGAGTAGCCGGTGGCGAGCAGGCGGCCCTGGTTGGCGTCTTCCTCCACCACCGGCTGCCAAGACTGGGCGTAGATGGTCCTGGAGGTCTCGAGGTTGCGGGCTTCGTGGCCATAGGTGCCGGACATGCCGCAGCAGCCGGTGCTGACCAGCTCGAGCTTGAGGCCGAAGGCGGCGAACACCTGCTGCCAGGCCCTGGGGCTGCCCGGGGCGTTGGTCTTCTCGGTGCAGTGGGAGAGCAGCCGGTAGCCGGGGTCGTTCAGGGTCCGGCCGCTGGAAGAGAGGTGGCTGGCCAGGGTGGGCGAGTGAGCCACCAGCCACTCCTGGAGCATCAGCACCTCGGGCACGGCCCCCGGGCCCAGCGCCTTCACGTACTCCTGGCGGTAGGTGAGGGTCATGGCCGGGTCGATGCCCACCAACGGTACGCCGAACTCCGCCAGGGTGCGCAGCCGCCGGGCCTGCTTCCCGGCGGTGCGCTCGAAGGCGCCGAGGAAGCCCTGCACGTGCAGCGGCTTGCCGTTGGCAGAGAAGGGTGCCACGAAGACCCGGATATCCAGCCGGCCGAGCAGCTCGACAATGTCCAGCACCAGCGTCGCCTCGAAGTGGCTGGTGAAGGCGTCCTGGACGAGCACCACGCTCCTGGCCTTCTGGGCCTCGGTGAGCCGGCCCAGGGAAGTGGGCGTTGCCTCGGCTACGCCCCAGGCGGCGAGGGTCTTCCTCAGGCTGGCCCGGGAGAGCCGCGGGCTGTCCACCAGTCCGACGGGGCCGGCGAGCAGGCGGTCCACCAGGCGGCTGCCGATCAGGGCGTTGTAGGTGGGGGCGATGCGCGAGAGCGTGGGCAGCAGGAACTCGGTGGTGCCGACCAGATAGTCGCGCACCGGGCGCAGGTAGCGGCCGTGGTAGGCCTCCAGGAACAGCGCGCGGGAGTCTGGCACGTTGACCTTGACCGGGCACTGGCCGGCGCAGGACTTGCAGGCGAGACATCCGGCCATGGCGTCATAGACCTCGTGAGAGAAGTCTGCCTCGCGCTTTCGGCGCAGGGTGTTGAGGGTGCGCGTCGGCAAGCGTTTCACGAAGCCCCAGGCGCCCTCGGCCCGCTGCTGACGTGACGCCTCGACCAGGTCGACGCCGGCCTCGCCCTGCAGGCGCAGCCATTCGCGGATCAGGCTGGCGCGCCCCTTGGGGGAGTGCACCCGGTCCCGGGTCGCCTTCCAGGAGGGGCACATGGCGTCATTGGGATCGTAGTTGTAGCAGGCGCCGTTGCCGTTGCAGTAGACGGTGGCGGCGTGGGCCTGCCAGACCCGCTCGTCGATGGTGCGGTCGAGCTGGCCGCGGGTGGTCACGCCGTCGATGGTCAGCAGGCCCGGGTCGACCAGTCTGACCGCCTCCGCCTGGGCGGCGGCAGGGGTGTCAGACGCCTTCCCCGCGGCGTCGGGCGGGATAGAAGCAGTACCCGCGGCGTCGGGCGGGATAGAGAGCGGCGTTGCGATCTTGCCCGGGTTGAGCTGGTTGTGGGGGTCGAAGGCCGCCTTGACCCGCTGCAGGCTGGGGTAGAGCTCGCCGAAGAAGCGGGGCGCATACTCCGAGCGTACCCCCTTGCCGTGCTCGCCCCACAGCAGGCCGCCGTACTTCCTCGTCAGCTCGGCCACCCCCTCGGAGACCTCGCGGATCAGCTGCTCCTGCGCCGGGTCCTTCATGTCGATGGCCGGGCGCACGTGGAGCACCCCGGCATCCACGTGGCCGAACATGCCGTACTCGAGGCCGCGCGCGTCCAGGGCCGCGCGGAACTCGGCAATGAAGTCGGCCAGGTGCTCCGGGGGCACCGCGGTGTCCTCCACGAAGGGGATCGGGCGCTTCTCGCCCCTGGCGTTGCCCAGCAGGCCCACGGCACGCTTGCGCATGGCGTAGACGCGCTGGATGGCGGCACGGCCGGAGGCCAACGTGAAGCCCAGGCGCTCGACGCTCGCGTCTGCCTCCAGATGGCGGCAGAAGGCGGCGACCCGCTTGGCGAGGCGGTCGGGGTCGTCGTCGTTGAATTCCACCAGGTTGATGCCGCGCACCGGGGTTTCGCCAGCGGGGAAGAACTCCGCCACGCTGTCCCAGACGAAGTCCTCCATGGCCAGCATCAGCACCTTGTCGTCCACCGTCTCGATGGAGGTGGGCCCGGCCGAGCTTGCCATGAGCGCCTTGGCGTCGCGCAGGGCATCCATGAAGCCGGCGTAGCGCACGTTGACCAGGGTCGAGTGCTTCGGGATCGGCAGCACGTTGAGGACCGCCTCGTCGAGAAAGCCCAGCGAGCCCTCGGCGCCGCACAGCAGGCTGTTCATGTCGAGCCGGCCCCGGTCGTCCCTCAGGTGCGCCAGGTCATAGCCGGTCAGGCAGCGGTTGAGCGGGGGGAACTTCTCTGCGATCAGCTCGCCCTGGGTGTCGATGATCTCCCGGGCGGTGCGGAAGGCGCGGCCAGTGGCGTCCTGGCGGGCGCAGAGCGTCTCGAGCTCGGCCTCCTCCACCGGGCGGCTGACGAGCCGCTCGCCGCCCAGCAGCAGCACCTCGAGCTCGAGCACGTGGTTGCGCGTCTTGCCGTACTCGCAGCTGCCCTGGCCGCTGGCGTCGGTCGAGATCATGCCGCCGATGGTGGCGCGGTTGGAGGTGGAGAGGTCCGGCGCGAAGAAGAGCCCGTGGGGCTTGAGCGCCGCGTTGAGCTGGTCCTTGACCACCCCGGCCTGCACCCGCACCCGGCGGGCCTCCACGTCGATCTCCAGGATCCGGTTCATGTGCCGGGAGACGTCCACCACCAGGCCGTCGGTGAGCGACTGGCCGTTGGTGCCGGTGCCGCCGCCGCGGGGGGTGAGCGCCACCTGGCGGTGCTCCACCTGGCCGGCCAGGTGGGCGATGCGCGCCAGGTCCTCGCCATGCTTCGGATAGAGCACCGCCTGGGGCAGGCGCTGGTAGATGGAGTTGTCGGTGGCAAGCACCGTGCGGGCGGCATAGTCCGGGGCGATCTCGCCCTCGAAGCCGGCGTCGCGCAGGGCCTCCAGAAAACGCAGGTAGGGGGCGGCCAGCCCCGGCGTGGTGCTGGCGTCGGCGGTGTCCAGTCTTGCGATCATGGCACTCTTTCATGGGGAAGCGAGGAATGCTCCTACTTTACCGCGACAGGCGGGTGGCGCGCATCCCGCCGGCGGCACCCGTCGGCTCGCCTGGCGGCGGCGCGTGGCGCCCCTGATGGCTTTTGCCTACAATGGGCTGCCTGTTTGCCCCTGTTTTCTTCATTCTCCATCACCGACTGCAACGGACCGGATTCCATGCTCGACCCCAAACTGCTGCGCAGCGACCTCGATATGGTCGCCCAACGACTGGCCAAGCGAGGCTTCGCCCTCGATACCGACCGTCTCGAGGCGCTGGAGTCCCGGCGTCGCGAGCTGCAGGCCGAGACCGAGTCCCTGCAGAACGAGCGCAATACCCGCTCCAAGGCGATCGGCAAGGCCAAGGCCCAGGGCGAGGACATCCAGCCGCTGCTCGACGAGGTCTCCGACCTGGGGGAGCGCCTCGATGCCGCCAAGGCGAGTCTGGCCGAGGTGCAGGCCGAGTGGGACGAGGTGGTCAGCGGCCTGCCCAACCTGCCCCACGAGAGCGTGCCGGTGGGCGAGAGCGAGGAGGACAACGTCGAGCTCCTTCGCTGGGGCACGCCCCGCGTGTTCGACTTCACGGTGCGCGACCACGTCGACCTGGGGGCGCTCCGGGGTCACCTGGACTTCGACCTGGCCGCCAAGCTGACCGGGGCGCGCTTCGCGGTGATGCGCGGCCCCATTGCGCGGCTGCATCGGGCGCTGACCCAGTTCATGCTCGACAAGCAGACTCTCGAGCACGGCTACGAGGAGTGCTATGTCCCCTACATGGTCAACGAGGCCTCGCTGCACGGTACCGGCCAGCTGCCCAAGTTCGGTGAGGACCTGTTTCGCCTCGACGACGAACGTGGCTACCACCTGATTCCCACCGCCGAGGTGCCGCTGACCAACTTCGCCCGCGACGAGATCCTCGACCACCGGGCGCTGCCGGTGAAGCTCACCGCCCATACGCCGTGCTTTCGCAGCGAGGCGGGTTCCCATGGGCGCGATACCCGCGGCATGATCCGTCAGCACCAGTTCGACAAGGTCGAGATGGTGCAGCTGGTCGACCCGACGACCAGCTACGAGGCCCTGGAGGAGATGCGCGGCCACGCCGAGGCGATCCTCCAGGCGCTGGAACTGCCCTATCGCGTGGTGACGCTGTGTACCGGCGACATGGGCTTCGGTGCGGCCAAGACCTATGACCTCGAGGTGTGGCTGCCCAGCCAGGACACCTACCGCGAGATCTCGTCGGTCTCCAACTGCGAGGCGTTCCAGGCGCGGCGCATGCAGGCGCGCTTCCGCCACCCCGAACAGAAGAAGCCGCAGCTGCTCCATACCCTCAACGGCTCCGGCCTGGCGGTGGGGCGCTGCCTGCTGGCGGTGATGGAGAACCACCAGCAGGCCGACGGCTCGATCCGCGTGCCCGAGGCGCTGCGCCCCTACATGGGCGGTGTGGAGACCATCAACGGCTGATCACCGCCGGCTCGATCATGATCGCCTTCAGGCCCCCTGCCATCGGCGAGGGGCCTGCCAATGGACGCGGTCAGTCTGCCGACGCCCCGGTCCGGGTGATTGTTGCCGAAGCGGCCAGGGGGCATGATGGTGGCCTTACCGGGACGCAAGGATTCTCTCGATGTCGCTGTCCGACGATGATGCCCCGAGCATCATCCCCCTCAACCTGACGCTGGCACTGGCGGCGCTGGTGGTAATCGTGTCGGGCATGAAGGCCGGCTCGAGCCTGCTGGTGCCACTGCTGCTGGCGGTCTTCATCGCTGTGGTCTGCACTGCCCCGATACAGTGGCTCAATCGCCTGGGACTGAGCCTGCGCCTGGCCGTCTGGCTCACCCTGGTGGTGATCGGCGGGCTGCTGTCGCTGCTCGGCCTGCTGCTGGTCAACAGCTTCGGCACCTTCGTCGAGGCCCTGCCCGGCATCGAGGAGAAGCTCTACGACTACTACCTGGGCATGCTGGATGGCCTGGCGAGGATGGGGTTGGCCATCGACACCGACCGGCTCGCCGAACTGCTGGATGTGGAGCAGCTGGGCAGTGCGGTGCCGGGACTGCTGGGGGAGCTGGGCAACCTGCTGATGCAGAGCGTGGTGGTGGGCCTGCTGGTGGTCTTCATGCTCTTCGAGACCCTGAACTTTCGTGACAAGATCTCCCGGGCGCTGCGCAATCCGGCGCCCAGCCTGGAGCGCTTCAACGAATTCAGCCTGACCCTCAAGCGCTACCTGGCGGTGAAGACCCTGATCAGCCTGGTGACAGGGGCGCTGGTGTGGGTCGCCTGCCTGCTGGTGGGGGTCGACTTCCCGCTGCTGTGGGCCGTGCTGGCCTTCGCCCTGAACTACATCCCCAATATCGGCTCGGCCATCGCGGCCATTCCCCCGGTGCTGCTGCTGCTGGTATCGCCCGAGGGCGGGCCGGTCGATGCCCTGCTGCTCTCGGCGGCCTACCTGGGCATCAACTTCGTGCTCGGCAACATCGTGGAGCCACGCTGGATGGGACGGGCCCTGGGCCTCTCCACCTTCATCGCCTTCCTGTCGCTGGTGGTGTGGGGGTGGGTCTTCGGGGCCGCCGGGATGCTGCTGTCGGTGGTGTTGACCATGACGCTCAAGATCGCCCTGGACAGCCACCCCCAGACCCGCTGGATCGCGCACCTGCTGGGCCCGGGGGATGACCAGCCGCTGGAGGAGGCGGATCGCCCACTCTCGGAGCGGGACGGCGACGAGGGCGACGGGGCGAGTCCCTGACCCCGAAACGCGATCGCCCCGGCCGGGGCGATCATCGGATCGACGCGCCTGGCAATCAGGCGTTCTGGTCGATGAACTGCGACAGCTGGGACTTGGACTGGGCGCCCACCAGGGAAGCGACCTTGCTGCCGGACTTGAACAGCATCACGGTGGGGACGCCGCGCACGCCCTGCTCGGCGGCGATCTCGGGGGCATCGTCCACGTTGATGCTGACGACCTTGAGGTTGCCGCTGCGCTCCTCGGCGACCTCGTCGACCACCGGTGCCATCACCTTGCACGGACCACACCAGGGGGCCCAGAACTTGAGCAGTACCGGGGTGTCGGCCTTGAGGACTTCCTGCTCGAAGTTGGCGTTGGTGACATCGACGTTGTTGGCCATGTGATTCTCCAGTTGCGTTGCGCTGCATCGAGCGTATCGGGGGCATGCCAGCAGCATGCCTGGCCGGCCGATGTTAGCGGCAGCCCGAACCGCTGGCAAATGGCAGGGGCGGCGGGTGTCTCTCCGCAGGGCCATTCCGGCCTCGCCGAGGTAGAGACGCGGGCGCTTCTGATATGCTATAAAGTGATTAGATAAATATTCTTTATTTCAAATTGGCCTCGCCAGCGCCCGTCGTGGCTACCGCCTGCCAGAGTGTCCAGGGAGCCGAATCCACCATGAAACTGCAGCAGCTGCGCTATATCTGGGAAGTCACCCGTCACAATCTCAACGTGTCGGCCACCGCCCAGAGCCTCTTCACCTCACAGCCCGGCATTTCCAAGCAGATTCGGCTGCTCGAGGACGAGCTCGGCGTCGAGATCTTTGCCCGCAGCGGCAAGCACCTCACCCGCGTGACGCCCGCCGGCAAGGCCATCGTCGAACTGGCCGGCCAGGTGCTCAGGCTGACCGACAACATCAAGGAGGTGGCCCAGGAGTTCAGCGACGAGCGTCGCGGCAGCCTGTCCATCGCCACCACCCATACCCAGGCGCGCTATGCCCTGCCGCCGGTGATCAGCGACTTCACTCGCAAGTATCCCGATGTCGCGCTGCACATGCAGCAGGGCACGCCCAAGCAGATCGCCCAGATGGTCAGCGATGGCCAGGCCGACTTCGCCATCGCCACCGAGTCGCTGGAACTCTTCAACGACCTGGTGCTGCTGCCCTGCTACCGCTGGAACCGCTGCATCCTGGTTCCCCAGGGGCACCCCCTGGCGGAGGAGGGCGAGCTCACCCTGGAAGCGCTCGCTCGCTATCCGCTGGTGACCTACGTCTTCGGCTTCACCGGCCGTTCGCAGCTCGACGACGCCTTCCGTGCGAGGGGGCTCACGCCCAACGTGGTGCTGACCGCCGCCGATGCCGATGTGATCAAGACCTACGTGCGCCTGGGCATGGGAGTGGGCATCGTCGCCCACATGGCGGTGGATCCCCAGCACGACACCGACCTGGTGGCGCTGGACGCAGGGCATCTGTTCGAGAGTTCCACCACCAAGATCGGCATCCGCCGGGGCACCTTCATGCGCGGCTACATGTACGACTTCCTCAAGGGATTTGCCGACCACCTTGACCGCGACCTGGTCGATGCCGCCCTGGCCGCCGGGCCCCGCCACGAGCAGGGGCTGTTCAGCGAGATCGCCTTGCCGGTGCGCTGAGCGGATTCGTGGCCGCACACGACAAGGGCGCCCCGCGGGGCGCCCTTGTCGTGTCATGGAGGTCAGCGTGTCGCCAGGTTGGCGGCGTGCAGGCCGCACTCCTTGCCGGCCTGGTCCTCCCACCACCAGCGCCCCTCGCGCTCGTGCTGGCCCGGCAGGGTGGGGCGGGTGCAGGGTTCGCAGCCGAGGCTCACGAAGCCGCGCTCGTGAAGGGGATTGTAGGGCACGTCGAACATCCGGATATGGGTCCAGACCTCCTCACTCGACCAGTGGGTGAGCGGGTTGATCTTGTAGAGCGGCGACGCCTCGCTGCCGAAGGCGGTGTCCCGCTCGGCGATCTGCAGGGAGGAGCGGGTGCCCGGGCTCTGGTCGCGGCGCTGGCCGGTGACCCACATCGGCAGGCCGGCCAGCCGCTCACGCAGGGGCCCGACCTTGCGGATGCCGCAGCACTCCTGGTGGCCATCACGGTAGAAGCTGAAGAGCCCCTTCTTCCGGACCAGAGCCTCGACGGCCTCGCGGTCGGGGAAGCGCACGTCGATCTCGATGTGGTAGTGCTTGCGGACCCGCTCGATGAAGGCATAGGTCTCGGGATGCAGGCGTCCGGTATCCAGGGCGAAGACGTGGACCGCGTCCTTCGGCGCGACCTTGAGCGCCAGGTCGACCAGCACCACGTCTTCGGCGCCGGAGAAGGAGAGGGTCAGCTCGCCGAAGGCCTGGTAGGCGGCCCGCAGGATCTCCTTGGGCGTGGCCTGGTCGTGTTCGAGGACGAAACGGTTGGGGTCGAAGGTCGTCATGGCGCCTCCCGTGCTGTGGAGCGCACTACCCTAGCAAAGGCGGTGCCCCTCGCCCCAATATCGATTGGTTGGGTTCTTATTATTCCCTAAGGGAATGGTTGCCAGGGTTCTTATAGCCCTTGATCCTACTTCCCTAAAGCGGGTCGGCGAGGGGCGCGCCCAGGGCGGCCATCAGGTGGCGGATCTTGTCCAGGGTCTCCCGATACTCCGCCTCGCCGCTAGAGTCGGCCACCACGCCGCCGCCCCCCCACAGATGCAGCCGCTCCCGGTCCGCCACGGCGGTCCGGATGGCGATCGAGGTATCCATCCGGCCACGCACATCCACATAGCCCAGGCTCCCGCAGTAGACGCTGCGTCGGCTGGGCTCCAGGGCGTCGATGATCTGCATGGCCCGCACCTTGGGCGCCCCGGTGATGGACCCTCCGGGAAACGAGGACGCCAGCAGGTCCAGGGGGCGCCGGTCGGCGTCCAGCTCGCCGGTGATCACGCTGACCAGGTGATGGACGTTGGCATAGCTCTCCAGGCCGCACAGCTGCGGTACCCGGACGCTGCCGACCCGGCAGACCCGTCCCAGGTCGTTGCGCAGCAGGTCGACGATCATCACGTTCTCGGCCCGATCCTTGAGGCTCTCCTCCAGCTCGGCGGCCAGTTGGCGATCCTCGTCGCGGGTGGCCCCGCGTGGGCGGGTGCCCTTGATCGGCCGGGCCTCCACCCGGCCCTCCCGGCAGCTCAGGAAGCGTTCGGGGGAGACCGAGAGGATCGCCTGTTCGCCGCGTTCCACGGGCCAGGCCATGTAGCCGGCGAAGGGGGTCGGCGTCGCCTCGCGCAGGCGGAGGTAGGCGGCCCAGAGGTCGCCCCGGTAGGGGGCGCTGAAGCGCTGAGCGAGGTTGATCTGGTAGCAGTCGCCGGCGCGGATGTAGCGCTGCACCGCATCGAAGCGCTCGAGATAGGCGGCGCGGCTCAGTTCCGCGGCAAAGGGCGCACGGAGCCGAAAGTCGCCCGGTGGCGTACTGGCCGCGTCGAGCCACGCCAGGACCTGGCGCCGCCGTGCCGGCGTGGCGACCAGCCAGGACGCCCGTTCGTGGTGGTCCTGGATCAGGGCCCAGTCATACAGGCCGACCCGGCTGGTCGGCAGGGCGACTCGCGAGGCGGCTCGCCGTCCGACCGGCTCCAGCTCGCGACCGAGGTCGTAGCTCCAGTAGCCGATCAGCCCGCCGAGGAAGGGCAGGTCGCTGTCGGGAGCCGACAGGCGCAGCCCGTCGAGCAGCCGCTGCTGGGCGGCGAAGGGCGTCTCCCCGCCGGGGGTGGAGGCCCCCGGATCGTGACTCTCCAGCGTGCTCAAGGGATCGCTTGAGAGGATGTCGTAGCGGCCGCCCGGCGCGACCGGACGGCCACTGTCGAGCAGCACCGCGCCGGGGCGGTGACGCAGCCTGGAGAAGTAGCCGAGCGGGTCCGCCCGATATGGCAGGGGAGTGATCTCGAGTCGTGGTGTCATCAAAGCGCCTTCCCTGAACAGGCGCATCATTCTAGGGCGCCGGGTCGCGTTTGTCCCTGCCGGTCGCGGGAGGGCCTTCTCGGCGGTCCTTCGGCATTGTCGACATCTGCGACATTTTACGCCCGGTTGTCTACAACCAAAGGTTAAGCGGATCCGGCATGACGGCCTGTTGACCCGGTGGCGGCCAGTGACTAAAGTGCCTTCATCGTTTGATTGTCGACAATTGCCATGAACTCAGCCGCATCCGAAACAGCATCGCCCGAGGTTCGCACCCTCGCCGAGCGAGTCTTCCAGCAGCTTCAGGACGCCATCGTCCGCGGCGAGCTGGCGCCGGGCAGCAAGATCACCGAGCCGGGGCTTTCACGGGCCTATGGGATCTCCCGCGGACCACTGCGCGAGGCGATGCGTCGCCTCGAGGCCCATCGCCTGATCGAGCGGGTGCCCCACGTGGGGGCGCGAGTCGTGAAGCTCTCCATGAAGGAGCTGCTCGAGCTGTTCGATGTCCGCGAGGCGCTGGAGAGCATGGCCGCCCGCCTGGCCGCCGAGCACATGACCACTCAGGAGATCGCCGGGCTGCGCGAGGTGCTGGCGATGCACGAGCGCCAGGCCGACCTCAAGAAGGGCGAGGCCTACTACCAGCGCGAGGGCGACCTGGACTTCCACTATCGTATCGTTCAGGGAAGCCATAACCGCATGCTGGTGACCCTGCTCTGCGACGACCTCTACTACCTGGTGCGGCTCTATCGCACCCAGTTCAGTGCCAGCGGCTCACGCCCCCAGCGGGCCTTCGTCGAGCACCACCGTATCGTCGATGCCATCGAGGCCGGTGACGCCGAGCTGGCCGAACTGCTGATGCGACGACACGTCAGTGCCTCGCGGACCAACGTGGCCGACCGCTACGCCGCCACTCTCAAGCAGGAAGCCGAGGCGACCATCTGAGGCCGACCCGGACAACATGAGGAGATCCAGCATGACCCAGCAGACCCCAGGTGCGCGTTTCCGCGCCGCCCTCGAGGCCAACCGCCCGCTGCCCATCGTCGGCACCATCAATGCCTACACCGCCATGATGGCCGAGCGCGTGGGCCACCAGGCCATCTATCTCTCCGGCGGCGGTGTGGCCAACGCCTCCTTTGGCCTGCCGGACCTCGGCATGACCACCATGAACGACGTGGTCGAGGACGCCCATCGCATCTGCGGCGCCACCGACGTGCCGCTGCTGGTGGATATCGACACCGGCTGGGGTGGCGCCTTCAACATCGCTCGCACCGTCAAGGAGATGCAGCGTGCCGGCGTCGCCGCCGTGCACCTCGAGGACCAGGTCGCCCAGAAGCGCTGTGGCCACCGTCCCAACAAGGCCATCGTCTCCCAGCAGGAGATGGTCGACCGCGTCAAGGCCGCCGCCGATGCGCGCATCGATCCGGACTTCTACCTGATCGCCCGCACCGATGCCTTCCAGAAGGACGGGCTGGATGCCGCCATCGAGCGCTCCCAGGCCTGCATCGAGGCCGGCGCCGATGCCATCTTCGCCGAGGCGGTGCACACCCTGGACGACTACCGGGCGTTCTGCGAGCGCGTCGACGCGCCGATCCTGGCCAACATCACCGAGTTCGGCGCCACGCCGCTGTTCTCCCAGCAGGAGCTGGGCGAGGTGGGCTGCCGCATGGTGCTCTACCCGCTGTCGGCCTTCCGCGCCATGAACGCCGCGGCCCTCAAGGTCTACCAGAGCATCCATTCCAATGGCCACCAGCGCGACGTGGTCGATCTCATGCAGACCCGCGACGAGCTCTACGACTTCCTGAATTACCACAGCTTCGAGCAGAAGCTTGATGCCCTGTTCGCCGAAAACCAGCTTGCCGAGAAGGGCAGCGACGCCTGAAGCGTGCCCTGCGACAGAAACACATCGAGAGGAGAGAGACCATGGCAGAGAAAGCCATCGGCGGCGCCGGCCTGCGCGGCCAGAGCGCCGGCACCACCGCCCTGTGCACCGTCGGCAAGACCGGCTCCGGCCTGACCTATCGCGGCTTCGATATCAAGGAGCTGGCCGAGAAGGCGAAGTTCGAGGAGGTCGCCTACCTGCTGCTCAAGGGCAAGCTGCCCAACCAGGCCGAGCTCGACGCCTACATCACCAAGCTCAAGGGCCTGCGCGGCCTGCCCCAGGCCCTCAAGACCGTGCTGGAGCAGATTCCCGCCGACGCCCACCCCATGGACGTGATGCGCACCGGCGCCTCCATGCTGGGTAACCTGGAGACCGAGCAGAGCTTCGACGAGCAGCAGGACGCCTCCGACCGCCTGCTGGCCGTGCTGCCCTCCATCATCTGCTACTGGTACCGCTTCAGCCATGAAGGCGTGCGCATCGAGACCGAGACCGACGACGAGTCCGTCGGCGGCCACTTTCTGCACCTGCTGCGCGGCGAGCCGGCTTCCGAGCTGCACGCCCGGGTGATGAACGTCTCGCTGATCCTCTATGCCGAGCACGAGTTCAACGCCTCGACCTTCACCGCGCGCGTCTGTGCCTCGACCCTCTCCGACATGCACTCTTGCGTGACCGGTGCCATCGGCTCCCTGCGCGGCCCGCTGCACGGCGGCGCCAACGAGGCGGCCATGGACATGATCGAGAACTGGAAGTCCGCCGACGAGGCCGAGCGCGAGATCATGGCCATGCTCGAGCGCAAGGACAAGATCATGGGCTTCGGCCACGCGATCTATCGCGAGTCCGACCCGCGCAACGCCATCATCAAGGAGTGGTCGAAGAAGCTGGCCGAGGACGTGGGCGACAGCGTGCTCTACCCGGTCTCGGAGCGCGTCGAGGCGGTGATGTGGCGCGAGAAGAAGCTGTTCTGCAACGCCGACTTCTTCCACGCCAGCGCCTACCACTTCATGGACATCCCCACCAAGCTGTTCACGCCGATCTTCGTCTGCTCGCGCGTCACCGGCTGGTGTGCCCATGTCTTCGAGCAGCGCGCCAACAACCGCATCATCCGCCCCAGCGCCGACTACGTGGGCCCGGAGAAGAGCGAGTGGGTGCCCATCGAGCAGCGCGACTGATCGATTGCCGCCCCCGGACGACCCTTCTCGGGTCGTCCGGCCTTCTTCCCCTTCGCCCCGACGCCTGAAAGAGATCCCTCACGCCATGAATACCGAATACCGCAAACCGCTTCCCGGCACCGAGCTGGACTACTTCGACGTGCGTGCGGCCGTCGAGGCGATCCAGCCCGGTGCCTATGACACCCTTCCCTATACCTCCCGGGTGCTCGCCGAGCAGCTGGTGCGTCGCTGCGAGCCGGGGCTGCTCACCGATGCCCTCAAGCAGCTGATCGAGCGCCGCCGCGACCTGGACTTTCCCTGGTACCCGGCCCGGGTGGTATGCCACGACATCCTCGGCCAGACGGCGCTGGTCGACCTGGCCGGCCTGCGCGACGCCATCGCCGAGCAGGGCGGTGACCCCGCCAAGGTCAACCCGGTAGTGCCGACCCAGCTGATCGTCGACCACTCCCTGGCAGTCGAGCACGCCGGCTTCGACCCGGATGCCTTCGACAAGAACCGCGCCATCGAGGATCGTCGCAACGAGGATCGCTTCCACTTCATCGAGTGGACCAAGACCGCCTTCGAGAACGTTGATGTCATCCCCGCCGGCAACGGCATCATGCACCAGATCAACCTGGAGAAGATGTCGCCGGTGGTCCAGGCCCGCGACGGCGTGGCCTATCCCGACACCTGCGTGGGCACCGACAGCCATACCCCGCACATCGACTGCCTGGGCGTCATCGCCATTGGCGTCGGCGGCCTTGAGGCCGAGACCGTGATGCTGGGTCGCCCCTCCATGATGCGCCTGCCCGACATCGTCGGCGTGGAGCTGACCGGCAAGCCCAAGCCCGGCATCACCGCCACCGATATCGTGCTGGCGATCACCGAGTTCCTGCGCAAGGAGCGCGTGGTGGGGGCGTATCTCGAGTTCTACGGCGAGGGGGCCAAGAGCCTCACCATCGGTGACCGCGCCACCATCTCCAACATGACGCCGGAGTACGGCGCCACCGCGGCGATGTTCTACATCGACGAGCAGACCATCGACTACCTGACGCTCACCGGCCGCGAGCCGGAGCAGGTCGAGCTGGTGGAGACCTATGCCAGGCAGACCGGCCTGTGGGCCGACAGCCTGGCCGGCGCCCAGTACGAGCGGGTGTTGACCTTCGACCTGTCCAGCGTCGAGCGC
Source organism: Halomonas sp. 3H (assembly GCF_024206005.1). Classification (NCBI taxonomy): domain Bacteria; kingdom Pseudomonadati; phylum Pseudomonadota; class Gammaproteobacteria; order Oceanospirillales; family Halomonadaceae; genus Halomonas; species Halomonas sp. 3H. The sequence goes on along the minus strand of NZ_CP100360.1, from coordinate 2,712,294 downwards.
AACCTGGCGGGTCCCTCCAACCCGCATCGCCGCCTGCCCACCAGCGCCCTGCATGAGCGCGGCATCGCCGTGGACTACGACAAGGCCCAGGCGGAGGAGAAGGAGGGCAGGATGCCCGATGGCGCGGTGATCATCGCCGCCATCACCAGCTGCACCAACACCTCCAACCCGCGCAACGTGGTGGGGGCCGGCCTGCTGGCCAAGAAGGCCAACGAGCTCGGTCTGATTCGCAAGCCCTGGGTGAAGTCCTCCTTCGCCCCGGGTTCCAAGGTCGCGCGGCTATATCTCGAGGAGTCGGGCCTGCTGCCGGAGCTGGAGAAGCTCGGCTTCGGGATCGTGGCCTACGCCTGTACCACCTGCAACGGCATGTCCGGGGCGCTCGATCCGAAGATCCAACAGGAGATCATCGACCGCGATCTTTATGCCACCGCCGTGCTCTCCGGCAACCGCAACTTCGACGGCCGCATCCACCCCTACGCCAAGCAGGCCTTCCTTGCCTCGCCGGCGCTGGTGGTGGCCTACGCCATCGCCGGTACCGTGCGCTTCGACATCGAGAAGGACGTGCTGGGCACCGACAAGGACGGCAATCCGGTGACCTTGAAGGACCTCTGGCCCTCCGACGAGGAGATCGACGCCATCGTCGGCGAGTTCGTCAAGCCGGAGCAGTTCAAGCAGGTCTACATCCCGATGTTCGACCTGGACGCTTTCGAGAAGGCCGAGAGCCCGCTCTACGACTGGCGCCCGCAGAGCACTTACATTCGCCGTCCGCCCTACTGGGAGGGCACCATGGCCGCTGCGCGGGGACTCAAGGGTATGCGGCCCCTGGCGATCCTGCCGGACAACATCACCACCGACCACCTGTCGCCGTCGAATGCCATCATGATGGACAGTGCGGCGGGTGAGTACCTGCACAAGATGGGCCTGCCGGAGGAGGACTTCAATTCCTACGCCACCCACCGCGGCGACCACCTCACCGCCCAGCGGGCGACGCTTGCCAACCCTAAGCTCTTCAACGAGATGGTGCGCGACGAGAAGGGCGAAGTGGTGCAGGGGTCGCTGGCGCGGGTCGAGCCGGAAGGCGAGGTGATGCGCATGTGGGAGGCCATCGAGACCTACATGAACCGCAGGCAGCCGCTGATCATCATCGCCGGCGCCGACTACGGCCAGGGCTCGTCCCGGGACTGGGCGGCCAAGGGCGTCGCCCTGGCCGGCGTGGAGACGATCGTCGCGGAAGGCTTCGAGCGCATCCACCGTACCAACCTGATCGGCATGGGCGTGATGCCGCTGCAGTTCCAGGAGGGCACCACCCGCCACACCCTGCAGCTCGACGGCACCGAGACCTATGACGTGGAGGGCGAGGCGGCCCCGGGCGCCACCCTGGAGCTGGTCATCCACCGCAAGACCGGTGAGGTCGATCGGGTGCCGGTGACCTGCCGCCTGGATACCGCGGAGGAGGTCACCGTCTACTCCGCCGGCGGCGTGCTGCAGCGCTTCGCCAAGGACTTCCTGGAGTCCTCGGCCGAAGCGGTCAGCTGACGCCGGGCGAACGCCTCACGATGTAGAGCCCCATCGACCCGGCGCCGCAAGGCCCGGGTCGATCTTTACTCCCTTTACCTATCAAGGAAGCGACCTTCATGGCCCACGTTCCCCAGATTCGCATTCCCGCCACCTACATGCGCGGCGGCACCAGCAAGGGCGTCTTCTTCCGGCTCGTCGACCTGCCCGAGGCAGCCCAGGTGCCCGGCGAGGCCCGGGATCGCCTGCTGATGCGGGTGATCGGCAGCCCCGACCCCTACCAGAAGCAGATCGACGGCATGGGCGGCGCCACCTCCAGCACCAGCAAGACGGTGATCCTTTCCAAGAGCGAGAGTCCCGATCACGACGTGGACTATCTCTTCGGCCAGGTCGCCATCGACAAGGCCTTCGTCGACTGGAGCGGCAACTGCGGCAACCTCTCCGCCGCCGTGGGGCCCTTCGCGGTGGCCAACGGCCTGGTGGACCCGGTGCGCATCCCCGACAACGGCGTGGTGGAGGTGCGCATCTGGCAGGTCAACATCGGCAAGACCATCGTCTGCCAGGTGCCGATCACCGATGGGCAGGTGCAGGAGACGGGCGACTTCGAGCTGGACGGCGTGACCTTCCCGGCGGCCGAGGTGCCGGTGGCCTTCAAGGACCCCGCCGACGGCGAGGGAGCGATCTTCCCCACCGGTAACCTGGTCGATGACCTCGATGTGCCTGGGGTCGGCACCCTCAAGGCGACGCTGATCAACGCCGGCATTCCTACCGTCTTCGTCAACGCTGCCGAACTCGGCTACACCGGCACCGAGCTGCAGGAGGCGATCAACGGCGACGCCGAGGCGCTGGCGCGCTTCGAGACCATTCGCGCCCACGGGGCGGTGAAGATGGGCCTGATCAAGGATGTGGCCGAGGCGGCCGGCCGTCAGCACACTCCCAAGGTGGCCTTCGTGGCGCCTCCGGCGAGCTACACCTCTTCCAGCGGCAAGGAAGTGACGGCCGAGTCCATCGACCTGCTGGTGCGGGCGCTTTCCATGGGCAAGCTGCACCATGCCATGATGGGCACCGCAGCGGTGGCGATCGCCTCCGCCGCTGCCATCGAGGGCACCCTGGTCAACCTGGCCGCCGGCGGTGGCAAGCGCAATGCCGTTACCTTCGGCCACCCCTCCGGCTCGCTGCGCGTCGGCGCCGAAGCGAGCCTGACGGAGGGGCGCTGGGTGATCGACGAGGCGGTGATGAGCCGCAGCGCCCGGGTGCTGATGGAAGGCTTCGTGCGGATACCCGGCGACAGCTTCTGAGATCTCGCCTGGGGGCGAGGCCGCGTGAACAGAGGCGCCCCTGTCCAGATGGCCAGGGGCGCCTTCCTTCATGCCTCAGGCCCTCATCTATAGTGGGGGTAGCCACTCTGGATACGGAAGGAGGAGAGGATGAGCACCGTGGAAGCCAATGTGCGGCCGGCCTACGACGACGAGCTGCAGAAGATCGCCGATTATGTGCTCGACTACCGCATCGATAGCCCGGAGGCCTGGAACACCGCGCGGCTCTGCCTGATGGATACCCTGGGCTGTGGCCTGCTGGCGCTGCGTTTTCCCGAGTGCACCAAGCATCTGGGACCCCAGGTGGAAGGGACCGTGGTGCCCCACGGTGCCCGAGTACCCGGCACCTCCTTCCGCCTGGACCCGGTGAAGGCGGCCTGGGACATCGGCTGTATCGTGCGCTGGCTCGACTACAACGACACCTGGCTGGCGGCGGAGTGGGGCCACCCCTCGGATAACCTGGGGGCGATCCTGGCAGTGGCCGATCACCTCTCCCAGAAGCGCCTGGCCATGGGCGAGGCGCCGCTGGTCATGCGCGACGTGCTCGAGGCGATGATCCTGGCCCACGAGGTCCAGGGGGTCCTGGCGCTGGAGAACAGCTTCAACCGGGTCGGTCTCGACCACGTGGTGCTGGTCAAGGTCGCATCCACCGCGGTGGCGGCCAGGATGCTCGGCGCCGACCGCGAGCAGCTCCTCTCTGCGCTCTCCCACGCCTGGGTCGACGGCCAGAGCCTGCGTACCTATCGCCACGCGCCCAACGCCGGGTCGCGCAAGAGCTGGGCGGCGGGTGACGCCACCTCCCGAGCGGTGCGTCTGGCCGATATCGCCCTGCGCGGCGAGATGGGCGTGCCCGGGGCCCTCACGGCACCCCAGTGGGGCTTCTACGACGTGCTGTTCAGCCACGCCAATCGTGATCTTGCCGTCAAGCCCGAGCCGGAGCGCAGGTTTCGCTTCCAGCGTGAGTTCGGCAGCTACGTGATGGAGAACATCCTCTTCAAGCTCGCCTTCCCGGCGGAGTTCCATGCCCAGACCGCCTGCGAAGCGGCCGTCACACTGCACCCTGACGTGGCGGGGCGCCTCGACGAGGTCGAGCGTATCGTCATCACCACCCACGAGTCGGCGATCCGCATCATCTCCAAGCAGGGGGACCTGGCCAACCCGGCAGATCGCGACCACTGCCTGCAGTACATGGTGGCCGTACCGCTGATCTTCGGCGAGCTGACCGCCGAGCACTACGAGGATGACTTCCATGCGGCCCATCCCGAGATCGATGCGTTGCGGGTCAGGATGGAGGTCGTCGAGGAGCCTCGCTATACCCGGGACTACCTCGACCCCGAGAAGCGCTCCATCGCCAATGCCATCCAGGTGTTCTTCACCGATGGGAGCGCGACCGAGCAGGTGGCAGTGGAGTACCCGATCGGTCACCGCCGCCGCCGACAAGAGGGAGTCCCGGTCCTGGAGGAGAAGTACCGGCGTCACCTGGCCACTCGATTCCCACCGGGGCGCTGCGAGAGGATTCTCGAACTGTGTCGTGACCAGGCGCGGCTGGAAGAGACGCCAGTCAATCGGTTCATGGACCTCTTCGTGATCTGACTCTCCCGGGATCTGCTGCCAGGCACCACGGGCGAGGGGCCCCTGGTCAATCGCTCCGGCCTGGCATGTCCGGACCGTGGCCTCCGACAGAAGGTTGTCCCGGGTCATGGCAGAGTGCCTGAAGCTGGGCTACATTTTTCTGGTGGAAGGGGTTGCGCCCCTCGGGGGAAAGCCGTAAAGTACGCATCCGCTGCCGGCGACGGGCAACGTTGCAGGCGGTGAAGAGTGGGGGAAGTGGTTGTTCTGCTTGGGGTTTTCGAAAACACCTCGCTTGACAGTCACCGCGGATTCGGTAGAATGCGTCCCACGGGATTCGCCGCCCCCTCGACGGGGTGGGCGGTCGGCAGATACGGCAAGTTCGCTTCGCCAACCACTGCTTGACACGCCGAAGCGAATCGGTAGAATACGCCTTCCTCGCAGGGCGCTGGCGAGACGGGAGCCACGGCTCACGTCGCGACAGCAAGCGAGACGCTCTTTAACAATCGATCAGGTAATTCATGTGGGCGCTTGTCGATGTGTCGGTGACCAGTCACTGAAACATCAAGGCAAGCGACTCGTCAAAGACCTTCGGGTCTTTTTGAGAACGTTTGAACCTTGAGCCAAGTTTGGTCCGCTTCCTTCCTTGAAGGGTAAGGACTATATGATCTTAAACTGAAGAGTTTGATCATGGCTCAGATTGAACGCTGGCGGCAGGCCTAACACATGCAAGTCGAGCGGAAACGATGGGAGCTTGCTCCCAGGCGTCGAGCGGCGGACGGGTGAGTAATGCATAGGAATCTGCCCGATAGTGGGGGATAACCTGGGGAAACCCAGGCTAATACCGCATACGTCCTACGGGAGAAAGCAGGGGCTCTTCGGACCTTGCGCTATCGGATGAGCCTATGTCGGATTAGCTGGTTGGTGAGGTAATGGCTCACCAAGGCGACGATCCGTAGCTGGTCTGAGAGGATGATCAGCCACATCGGGACTGAGACACGGCCCGAACTCCTACGGGAGGCAGCAGTGGGGAATATTGGACAATGGGCGAAAGCCTGATCCAGCCATGCCGCGTGTGTGAAGAAGGCCCTCGGGTTGTAAAGCACTTTCAGTGGGGAAGAAAGCCTTGGGGCTAATACCCTCGAGGAAGGACATCACCCACAGAAGAAGCACCGGCTAACTCCGTGCCAGCAGCCGCGGTAATACGGAGGGTGCGAGCGTTAATCGGAATTACTGGGCGTAAAGCGCGCGTAGGTGGCTTGATAAGCCGGTTGTGAAAGCCCCGGGCTCAACCTGGGAACGGCATCCGGAACTGTCAGGCTAGAGTGCAGGAGAGGAAGGTAGAATTCCCGGTGTAGCGGTGAAATGCGTAGAGATCGGGAGGAATACCAGTGGCGAAGGCGGCCTTCTGGACTGACACTGACACTGAGGTGCGAAAGCGTGGGTAGCAAACAGGATTAGATACCCTGGTAGTCCACGCCGTAAACGATGTCGACTAGCCGTTGGGAGCCTCGAGTTCTTAGTGGCGCAGTTAACGCGATAAGTCGACCGCCTGGGGAGTACGGCCGCAAGGTTAAAACTCAAATGAATTGACGGGGGCCCGCACAAGCGGTGGAGCATGTGGTTTAATTCGATGCAACGCGAAGAACCTTACCTACCCTTGACATCGTGCGAACTTGGTAGAGATACCTTGGTGCCTTCGGGAACGCACAGACAGGTGCTGCATGGCTGTCGTCAGCTCGTGTTGTGAAATGTTGGGTTAAGTCCCGTAACGAGCGCAACCCTTGTCCCTATTTGCCAGCGATTCGGTCGGGAACTCTAGGGAGACTGCCGGTGACAAACCGGAGGAAGGTGGGGACGACGTCAAGTCATCATGGCCCTTACGGGTAGGGCTACACACGTGCTACAATGGTCGGTACAAAGGGTTGCAAAGCGGCGACGTGGAGCTAATCCCAGAAAGCTGATCTCAGTCCGGATCGGAGTCTGCAACTCGACTCCGTGAAGTCGGAATCGCTAGTAATCGTGAATCAGAATGTCACGGTGAATACGTTCCCGGGCCTTGTACACACCGCCCGTCACACCATGGGAGTGGACTGCACCAGAAGTGGTTAGCCTAACTTCGGAGGGCGATCACCACGGTGTGGTTCATGACTGGGGTGAAGTCGTAACAAGGTAGCCGTAGGGGAACCTGCGGCTGGATCACCTCCTTAACGACGACGTCGCCGACACGCGGCAAGTGCTCACAATGAATTACCTGATCGACCAGAGCAAAAGACTGTTTGGGTCGCGGACCCAGTGGTTGGAAGCCGGGTCTGTAGCTCAGTTGGTTAGAGCGCACCCCTGATAAGGGTGAGGTCGGCAGTTCAAATCTGCCCAGACCCACCATTTAGCGGGGCCTTAGCTCAGCTGGGAGAGCGCCTGCCTTGCACGCAGGAGGTCAGCGGTTCGATCCCGCTAGGCTCCACCAATTTCCTCTTGAGGAACTTGGCCTTAGCTCAGCTGGGAAAGCGCCTGCCGGCACCAGGAGGTCGCGCCGGGGTCGCGTTCGACTTCGATCCCGCTTGGCTCCACCATCTCTCTTGCATGAGAGTCTGCCCCCGCCCACACAGTCGTTACCTGATCGGATCCGCAGTCATAAGCCATCCTTGCACAGCGCAATGACCGGTTTATGACTGTCGATTGACAGTCTGCTCTTTAACAATGTGAATCATGCTGACAAACGTTCTTTCCGCAAGGAAAGGACACGAGATACGTCTCAAGCGTATCCGGCAATTGTCGAATCGTCATCGCGGACCAGACCCCTTGGGGTTATATGGTCAAGCGATGAAGCGCACACGGTGGATGCCTAGGCAGCCAGAGGCGATGAAAGACGTGGAAGCCTGCGATAAGGCTCGGCGAGGTGGCAAACGACCTGTGACCCGGGCATTTCTGAATGGGGAAACCCACCCTGCACAAGCAGGGTATCCCACACTGAATCCATAGGTGTTGGGAGGCGAACCAGGGGAACTGAAACATCTAAGTACCCTGAGGAAAAGAAATCAACCGAGATTCCCCCAGTAGCGGCGAGCGAACGGGGACCAGCCCTTAAGCATGAGACTGATTAGGCGAACACGCTGGGAAGCGTGGCCATAGCGGGTGATAGCCCCGTAGTCGAAAATCTGATCATGTGAAATCGAGTAGGTCGGGGCACGTGAAACCTTGACTGAAGACGGGGGGACCATCCTCCAAGGCTAAATACTCCTGGCTGACCGATAGTGAACCAGTACCGTGAGGGAAAGGCGAAAAGAACCCCGGAGAGGGGAGTGAAATAGATCCTGAAACCGTGTGCGTACAAGCAGTGGGAGCAGACGTGTTCTGTGACCGCGTACCTTTTGTATAATGGGTCAGCGACTTATTTTCAGTGGCGAGCTTAACCGTATAGGGGAGGCGTAGGGAAACCGAGTCTTAACTGGGCGACCAGTCGCTGGGAATAGACCCGAAACCGGGCGATCTATCCATGAGCAGGTTGAAGGTTGAGTAACATCAACTGGAGGACCGAACCAGGATCTGTTGAAAAAGATTTGGATGACTTGTGGATCGGAGTGAAAGGCTAATCAAGCCCGGAGATAGCTGGTTCTCCTCGAAAGCTATTTAGGTAGCGCCTCACGTATCACCGCCGGGGGTAGAGCACTGTTTCGGCTAGGGGGTCATCCCGACTTACCAACCCGAGGCAAACTCCGAATACCGGTGAGTGCGAGCGTGGGAGACACACGGCGGGTGCTAACGTCCGTCGTGAAAAGGGAAACAACCCAGACCGTCAGCTAAGGTCCCGAAATCCTGGTTAAGTGGGAAACGATGTGGGAAGGCTCAGACAGCTAGGAGGTTGGCTTAGAAGCAGCCATCCTTTAAAGAAAGCGTAATAGCTCACTAGTCGAGTCGGCCTGCGCGGAAGATGTAACGGGGCTCAAACCAGGTACCGAAGCTACGGGCTTGCCGAATGGCAAGCGGTAGAGGAGCGTCGTGTAAGCCGATGAAGGTGAGTCGAGAGGCTTGCTGGAGGTATCACGAGTGCGAATGCTGACATGAGTAACGACAAGGGGAGTGAAAAACTCCCCCGCCGGAAGACCAAGGGTTTCTGTTCGACGCTAATCGGAGCAGAGTGAGTCGGCCCCTAAGGCGAGGCCGAAAGGCGTAGTCGATGGGAAACGGGTCAATATTCCCGTACCTCACTGTATTGCGATGGGGGGACGAAGAAGGCTAGGTGAGCCAGGCGTTGGTTGTCCTGGTGAAAGTCAGTAGGCTGGGGGATCAGGCAAATCCGGTGCCCCAAGGCCGAGAGACGAGACGAACGGACCACGGTCCGGAAGTCATTGATGCCACGCTTCCAGGAAAAGCCTCTAAGCTTCAGATACAGTGGGACCGTACCCCAAACCGACACAGGTGGTCAGGTAGAGAATACCCAGGCGCTTGAGAGAACTCGGGTGAAGGAACTAGGCAAAATGGTGCCGTAACTTCGGGAGAAGGCACGCCGGCGTAGTGTGAAGGGCCTCGCGCCCGGAGCATGAACCGGTCGAAGATACCAGGTGGCTGCAACTGTTTATTAAAAACACAGCACTCTGCAAACGCGCAAGCGGACGTATAGGGTGTGACGCCTGCCCGGTGCCGGAAGGTTAATTGATGGTGTTAGCGCAAGCGAAGCTCCTGATCGAAGCCCCGGTAAACGGCGGCCGTAACTATAACGGTCCTAAGGTAGCGAAATTCCTTGTCGGGTAAGTTCCGACCTGCACGAATGGCGTAATGATGGCCACGCTGTCTCCACCCGAGACTCAGTGAAATTGAAATCGCAGTGAAGATGCTGTGTACCCGCGGCTAGACGGAAAGACCCCGTGAACCTTTACTACAGCTTCACACTGGACGCTGATGTTGCTTGTGTAGGATAGCTGGGAGGCTTTGAAACCCGGACGCCAGTTCGGGTGGAGCCAACCTTGAAATACCAGCCTGGCATCATTGGCGTTCTAACTCAGGTCCGTGATCCGGATCGAGGACCGTGTGTGGTGGGTAGTTTGACTGGGGCGGTCTCCTCCCAAAGCGTAACGGAGGAGCACGAAGGTACCCTCAGCACGGTTGGAAATCGTGCATTGAGTGCAAGAGCATAAGGGTGCTTGACTGCGAGACAGACACGTCGAGCAGGTACGAAAGTAGGTTCTAGTGATCCGGTGGTTCTGTATGGAAGGGCCATCGCTCAACGGATAAAAGGTACTCCGGGGATAACAGGCTGATACCGCCCAAGAGTTCACATCGACGGCGGTGTTTGGCACCTCGATGTCGGCTCATCACATCCTGGGGCTGAAGTCGGTCCCAAGGGTATGGCTGTTCGCCATTTAAAGTGGTACGCGAGCTGGGTTTAGAACGTCGTGAGACAGTTCGGTCCCTATCTGCCGTGGGCGTTGGAAGTTTGAGAAGAGCTGCTCCTAGTACGAGAGGACCGGAGTGGACGCACCTCTGGTGTTCCGGTTGTCACGCCAGTGGCATTGCCGGGTAGCTATGTGCGGACGGGATAACCGCTGAAGGCATCTAAGCGGGAAGCCCCCTTCAAGATGAGACTTCCCTGAGGCCTTGAGCCTCCTGAAGGGCCCAGCGAGACCAGCTGGTTGATAGGTCGGGTGTGGAAGCGCTGCAAGGCGTTGAGCTAACCGATACTAATGGCCCGTGAGGCTTGACCATATAACACCCAAGCGGTCTGAGATGACGACCGACAGGGGCCGGATACGCAGAGACGTGTCGCGTTGCCAGCATGATTCCGTTTTTCGCCTGACGACCATAGCAAGCGTGAACCACCTGATCCCATGCCGAACTCAGCAGTGAAACCGCTTAGCGCCGATGGTAGTGTGGGGTTTCCCCATGTGAGAGTAGGTCATCGTCAGGCACCTTTTCAGAAACCCCGGCCATTGGTCGGGGTTTCGTCGTTGTGGGGGTCTCCCCATGGAGAGTCCCGGGGTGCCGGCCTCCGGAGCCCGGCGCGATCATCGTCAGGCACCTATTATGAAAAGCCCCGTGTTCGAAAGAGCACGGGGCTTTTTACGTTGCGGGCGCAGGCTCGGAGCCGATGCCGTTAGACCTTGGTCTATAGTCGATGGTATAATGCATCGCAACATGAATCGCGATGCGAGGCCTTATCCATGAGTTCCGCCAGGATGACCTTTCCCACCATCTGGGACCAGACGAATTCCCGCCGTGCTGTTGTCATGCCTCTGCTGCGTGGCATGTGGCGAGGGGTGATGAGGCTTGCCGAGGCGCAGAGCCAGGCGCAGGCGCGCCGGGGTTTCCACCCGTACGTCTGATGCCGTTCACTGCCGCCATCTTCCGGCAGAGAAGGTCATGACCAAGAAAAGCCCGGGCCATCAAGCCCGGGCTTTCTCGATCGTGGAGGTGAAGCAGTGGCGTGGCTTACACCACGCCCTGGTCGATCATGGCGTCGGCCACCTTGCGGAAACCGGCGATGTTGGCACCCAGTACTAGGTTGGTCGGTTCGCCGAACTCCTCGGCAGTGTCGGCGCACTGCTTGTGGATATTGGCCATGATCTCCTTGAGCTTGGCGTCGACCTTCTCGAGGGGCCACTGCTCCATGCTGCTGTTCTGTGCCATTTCCAGCTGGCTGGTGGCTACGCCGCCGGCGTTGGCGGCCTTGCCGGGGCCGTAGGCGATCCTGGCCGCCAGGAAGCGATCCACGGCCGCAGCGGTGGACGGCATGTTGGCACCTTCGCTGATGCAGGTGATGCCGTTGCCCAGCAGCGTCTCGGCATCCGCCTCGGTGAGTTCGTTCTGGGTGGCGCAGGGGAAGGCGATATCGCCCTTGATGCGCCAGACCGCATGGCCGTCGGCCGGGTAGTCGTCGGCCGGGGTGTAGCTGGCCTCCGGGTGCTGGCCGAGATACGCCTCGAGGGAGGTGCGCTTGACCTCCTTGAGCTCCTTGAGCAGGTCCAGGTCGATGCCGCGCGGGTCATGCAGGGTGCCGCGTGAGTCAGAGCAGGTCACGGGGTTGGCACCCAGTTCGTAGAGCTTCTCGATGGTGTAGATCGCCACGTTGCCGGCACCGGATACCAGGCAGGTCTTGCCTTCGATGCTTTCACCGCGAGCCTTGAGCATGTTCTGGGCAAAGTAGACGGCACCGTAGCCGGTGGCTTCCTTGCGGCCGATGGAGCCGCCCCAGTTGAGGCCCTTGCCGGTAAGCACGCCCTCGTATCGCCCGGTAAGCCGCTTGTACTGACCGTAGAGGTAGCCGATCTCGCGGGCGCCGACGCCGATATCGCCGGCCGGGACGTCGGTGGTCGGGCCGATATGACGATGCAGTTCGGTCATGAACGATTGGCAGAAACGCATGATCTCGGCATCCGACTTGCCCTTGGGATCGAAGTCGGAGCCCCCCTTGCCGCCACCGATGGGCAGGCCCGTCAGGGCATTCTTGAAGATCTGTTCGAAGCCGAGGAACTTGATGATCCCGGAGGTGACGCTGGGGTGGAAGCGCAGGCCGCCCTTGTAGGGGCCCAGGGCCGAATTGAACTGAACACGATAGCCCTTGTTCACCCGGACCTTGCCGGCGTCGTCGGTCCAGCAGATGCGGAACATGATCTGGCGCTCGGGCTCGACGATACGCTCGATGATGCTGTGATCATGGTAGTGCGGGCTGCGCTCGAAGAGCGGGCGCAGGCATTCCAGCACCTCTTCGGCGGCCTGGTAGAACTCGGTCTGGGCCGGGCTGCTCTTGCGCAGACTCTCGAGAGTGTCGTGAACGTAGGGCATCGTCGATTCCTGTCGTGTGAAGAGAGTGGTAGGGGTCGCAGCGGTGTCGACCCGGTCTGAAATTGTTTTTCATAGGACCCACAATATAAAGCAATGCACCATTATGCAGCAACTGTATAGGTCATGCGTGGATTAGACATTGATATGAGCCAAAAACGCTTGAAAGTGCCGAATATGTCCGCACCAAGATCGAGCATTGAGGTTTCTTCATAAATGTTTATTAAACGGAGAGGGCGCGATGTCGCCCCTGCAAGGGTCGCGCTGCTATGATGTGCGGCGTTTTTTCCTCTGCGGAGTCCTGCCTTGACCCTGACGACCCCGGCGCTGCTGTTCCCCGCCATCTCGCTGCTGCTGCTGGCCTACACCAACCGCTTTCTGGTCCTTGCCCAGCTGATTCGCAAGCTGGCAGATGAGGAGCGCAATCAGCATCAGGAGGTCAACGCCAGGCAGATCCTGCTGCTGCGCAAGCGCATCTCCCTCACCAAGCGCATGCAGCTGGCGGGCGTGCTGAGCTTCCTGCTCTGCACCCTCTCGATGTTTGCCCTATTTCTCTCCCTCGAGCTGCCGGGCATGGTGCTGTTCGGTGTCAGCCTGGTGAGCCTGTCCGTCTCGCTGGTCTACTCCCTGTGGGAGATCCAGATCTCGACCAATGCCCTGAATGTCCAGCTGCAGGACATCGAGGACCTGTTGGCCGCTGATGCGACAACGCCGCCGGTGCGGCATCGTTCAGGAGAGGAGTCATGACCACACCCTCGGAGCTGCTGTTCTACTGCCGGGCGGGATTCGAGCCAGACCTGGCTGCCGAGGTCACCGAGAAGGCCGCGGCCGCGGGTGGGGCAGGGGAGGCGCTCTTCACCCCCGGGGACGGCTTCGTGCGATTTCGGCTCGACGGTGGCGAGCCGGCCAACGCACTGCACCGGGCATTGCCCCTGGGCTCGCTGGTGTTTGCTCGGCAGAGCCTGGTGGCACTACCGCCGCTCCGGCTCTCCCGTGAGGATCGCCTCTCCCCCATCGTCGATCAGGTGGTGGCCAGTGGCTGGAACTTCGAGTCGTTCTGGCAGGAAACGCCCGATACCAACGACGGCAAGGCCCTGGCCGGGCTGGCCAAGGCGCTGGATCGACCGCTGGCGTCGCTGCTCAAGAAGCGCCGGGCACTGCGCCGCAAGGCCGGCGGGCGCCGCCTGCACCTGCTCTGGAGTGCCGGCGACCGGGTCCAGCTCGGCATGAGCTTCCCCGGCAACCGCAGCGAGATGCCGGGGGGCATTCGTCGGCTGCGCTTCCCCCATGCGGCGCCGAGCCGTTCGACGCTGAAGCTCGAGGAGGCCTGGCACGAGTTCGTGCCACGGGACGAGTGGGACGAGCGGCTGGGGGAGGGGATGCAGGCGGCCGACCTGGGTGCGGCACCGGGGGGATGGACCTGGCAGCTGGTCCAGCGGGGCATGCACGTCTATGCCATCGACAACGGCCCGATGGACAAGGGCCTGATGGCGACCGGGCTGGTGGAGCACCTCCGGGAAGACGGCTTCGTCTGGGCGCCGCCCTGTCGGCTCGACTGGCTGGTCTGCGATATCGTGGACCGGCCGGCTCGGGTGGAGGCAATGGTCGAGCGCTGGCTCATCCGGCGCTGGTGCCGTGAGGCGGTATTCAATCTCAAGCTGCCGATGAAGCGACGCTGGCCGGAGGTCTCGGCGTGCCTGGAGCGCCTCGCGGAGGCGCTGGCCTCGGCCGGCATTGCCGCGGAGGTGGGCTGCCGTCACCTCTATCATGACCGCGAGGAGGTGACGGTGCACGTGCGGCTCCGCGGCTGACACGCACGTGGGGAGGAGCGACGCGACTCAGTGGGTCGTCGGCTCGTAGATGCGGATGCGCTCCTCCTCGGTCAGCAGCGGCAGCAGGCGCTGCATGACGCGAGAGCGCTCCTCGCTGGTGTACCATTCCTTCCAGGCGCGCATGTCGCGCCACTTGGTGATCATCAGACGCCGGTCGCTGTGGCCGAGCTCGACGAGACTCTCGCCGCCGACGAAGCCGCGAGCGCCCAGGGACTGGCGCATGGCTTCACGGGCGGCCTCCTCGTACTCCTCCTCTAGCCCGGGCATGATCCGACGTTCGATAATGATCTTGATCATCTAGCTTGCTCCCTACTGATTGTTCCCAACGACGAGGCCATCGATGGTTGATCCCCGTGACACCCACCCCGAGGGCGCCCCGCCCGATTTCGAGGTCGAGCTCGATACCACCGGGCTGTACTGTCCCGAGCCGATCATGCTGATGCACAACAGGGTGCGTGACATGCATGCCGGCCAGGTGCTGAAGGTGATTGCCAGCGACCCGGCAACCACCCGCGACGTGCCGAAGTTCTGCCACTTTCTCGGGCACGAGCTGATCCATCGGCAGGAGCACGACGGCAGCTACCTCTACTTTATCCGTTTAGGCTAATCCTGTCCGCCCGCCGGGCCCGCGCCTCAGTCGGCCGGGGGCTCGGGGCATCCGGCATCACCAGCAGGGCCCGCGCCTCAGTCGGCCGGGGGCTCGGGGGCATCCGGCATCACCATCAGGGCCAGTGCCTCCAGGGTGGCGGGGTCCTCGCGGCGAATACGGTTGGCGATCTGGCGCTGGAAGAAGTAGACCACCCGATGGCGGCTGTGCCCCGGGTAGAGGCAGGCATCGCCCGGCAGGATGGGGGTCGACTCCACCAGGCGCTCGTCCGCCAGCAGGGCCTCCACGGCGCCGTCGCTGTAGAGCCGCCATCCGAAGACCTGCTTGAGCTGCCAGGGGGTATTCCCCTCGTCCATGCACAGGGCATGGGTGCCCTGGGTCTCGGGGAGCTGCTGAATGAGGGTGACCTGCTCGGTCTCCTCGTAGTCGAAGTAGGCGGCGGCATGCTCGAGTTCCAGCACCTTGTGCTCGGGCGCCACCTCGAACAGCTCCTCCGTCTCGGGGTCCCGGTAGCCGACGAAGCTGCCATGCTCCTCGTCGTCGAGGCGGTGGCAGGGCGTCAGGGCCTCCATCCAGGGAACCAGGCCGACCACCTCACCATCCTCGCGCAGGCCCCATCCCAGCAGGGGCATGCCGTAGAGGGTGTCGGGACTGGAGGCGAGGCGATAGACCATCTCCAGGCCATCCAGCTCGGGGGCGAGGCGAATCAGGCGGCGTCGGGCTTGCTGACGCTGGCGCATGCTCTCGAGGTCGATGACCCGGGCGGAGCGGGGTGACAGCGGGATTCCCATGGTGTCCCTCCACATGCTGCGTGAACTGGCGGCCGGACAGTAGCGCACTGCGTCACTCTTGCACTCTCGCTTCCACCAATAGCACAGTCGCTCCGGGAGGTTAACCCCTGGCGCGTCATCGGCAGCGCCGATCGAGGCGCTCGCGCAGGGTGTCATGTCGCTCGCGGGCAGCCTGGAAGGCGGGCAGCGGCGCCTCCGGTGCCTCCAGCGAGAGCCATCGGCGGCGATAGTCGCCGACGGCCTGGGGGCCAGAGATCTGGGCCTCGAGCAGGGTGTCGATGTCCTGAAGCCAGCTGGTAGCCGCGTCCTCGAGCCGCCTCAGCCAGGCGGCCATGTCGACCGCCGTCGGGGCGTCCTCCTTGCCGGCCGTGTGCGTGCAGCCGTCGTGACGGTCCAGTGCGATCTGCAGCAGGTCGGAGGCCTCCTCGAGGCGCTGTTCGGCCAGCATCAGGGTGCGCAGCAGCTCGGCCGTGTAGGGGCGGGTCTGGAGTGCCTGCAGGTGGCCTTCCAGGCGGTCGGCATCGGGCTGGCGATCCGGCCGGAACTGGTGGCGCGTCAGGTCATGCAGGAAGGCCAGCGCATCGCGTTGGGCAGGCGGTGGTGCCAACGACTCATGAGCCAGCGGTGAACTCACCCGGGAGAAGCTCCTGACCCACTCGTCGGAATCGAACAGCGAGTTCCAGCTGACCCGGGGCAGCTGCTCGGTCTTGATGGCGGCGAGGCGCTCCAGGCGCTCACGGTCGGCCTCGGCGAGGCGCTCCGGGACGTCGCTGGCCAGGCAGGCATCCAGGCGCTTCCAGAGCTCCAGCTCGTAGAGCCAACGCTGGCTGGCGGGGGCCACCCGCCCCAGAGCGCTATTCCGCTCGGCGACCAGGGTGGTGATATGGCACTCGCGCAGGGCGTAGACGTTGAGCATGCCGTCGCGGGTCTCCGGGATCTCCACCAGCCGTTCGCGACGCTCGGGGAAGGCTCCGATGTTGGCGGGGGGGCGGGGCTCGGGGGCCTCCATGCCCAGTCGGGCGGCGAGCGCCTGCTGGTAGTCGATCAGCAGGGTGTCACTGCTGCCCTCGCCGCCGCCGCCGCAACCGGCCAGCAGCAGGGCCGCCACGGCCGTGGCCACCCACCCCTGCCGAAGGGCCGGCCTAGCTGAGAGAGAGGTCGATTCGTCCATGTGCCACCGCCTTGCTGATGCGTCTCAGGCGCTCGCCGAGCAGCAGGGCTGCCGCGGTGAGGCCTCCAATCAGGCCGACCCAGTAGCCGTGAACGCCCATCGGGTCGACCAGGCCGAACAGGCCACGGGTTCCCAGCCAGTGGCCGCCGGCCAGCCCGACCAGCCAGTAGGCCACTAGCGTGATGAACATGATGACCCGGGTGTCCTTGTAGCCGCGCAGGGCGCCCGCCAGGTTGACCTGCAGCGAGTCCGAGACCTGGAAGATCATGGCCAGTATGACCAGCGACAGCGTCAGGCGTTGCACCGCCGGGTCATGGGTGTAGAGCGCGATCACCGGCTCGGCGGTGAGCCACAGCAGCAGGCTGTTGAGGCCGGCGACCAGCAGGGCGATCAGGATGCCGTTCCAGGCCACCCGCCGGGCCATGCCGGGGCGCTGCTGTCCCAGGGTGTTGCCGACCCGCACCGTCAGGGCCATGCTCAGCGACAGCGGCAGCATGAAGAGGATTGAGGTGTAGTTGAGGGCCACCTGATGGGCCGCCACGGTCACCTCGCCGAGGCTGGCAATGAACAGGGCGATTAGCGTGAACAGGGTCACCTCGACGAAGATCGCCACGCCGATCGGCACGCCCACATGGAGCAGTTCGCCGATCATCCGCCAGCGCGGCGGCGTGGGCGAGTGCCAGAGCTCGACCTCGCCGTAGGCGCGGGAGCGACGCGTGTAGAGGGCCATGGCCAGGCTCATCACCCACAGCGAGAGCGCCGTGGCGATGCCGCAGCCCAGGGCGCCCAGCGCCGGCAGTCCCGCCACCCAGGCCGGCAGCCAGTCGCCCAGCAGCCCGGTCAGCCCCTCGCCGCCGTAGATCAGCACGAAGTTGCTGGGGACGTTGACGGCCAGCCCGATCAGGCTGATCCACAGCGAGGGGCGCGTATGGTTCATGCCGTCGGAGAAGGCGCGCAGCGCCTGGAACAGCGCCGCCCCGGGCATGCCGAAGGCGACCGCGGACAGGTAGGCCGCCGAGCGCGTCGCCACCTCCTGGGGGACCTGCATCAGGGCGAAGATCGGCATCACCGCGAACCACAGCAGCAGGCCGGCGGCGATGCCCAGGGCCAGCGCCACCCACAGCGCCTGGTGGACATGGGGCCGGATGCCGGCGACCCGGCGACCGCCGAGCAGCTGGGCGACGATGGGCGTCAGCCCCATCAGGGTGCCGGTCATGAACAGCATCAGCGGCATCCACAGGCTCGAGCCCACCGACACGGCCGCCAGGTCGGTGGCGCTGAGCCGTCCGGTCATCATCACGTCGGCCACGCTCATGCCGGCCTGGGCGAGCTGGGCGCCACAGATCGGCAGGGCGAGGCCAAGCAGCGGCCGCGTCTCCCTGCGGCTGGTGCGTGTCAGGTTGGCGAGTGGGCTGGCCACGGGCGTGCGCTCCCTGCGGTTCGGGGGGTCGTGGAAGCCGGCTATCCTAGCAACTCCCGAGGATTTTCGCCCGCCTGCGCGGCTCGCTATAATGCTCGCCCTTCCCCCCCACCCCGGAGCTCGTGTGACCCACCGCCTCGACGACGTCATCGCCCTGTTCGACGGCCTCTTCCACGACACCTTCGCCACCCGCCTGGTGCGCGGCGGCGACGAGCCGCTCTACCTGCCGGCGAATGCCGACACGCCCTTCCACAGGGTGATCTTCGCGCGGGGCTACTACGCCAGCGCGCTGCACGAGATCAGCCACTGGTGCATCGCCGGCGCGCGCCGGCGCCAGCTGGAGGACTACGGCTACTGGTACCTGCCCGATGGCCGCGATGCCGACCAGCAGCGTGACTTCGAGGCGGTTGAGGTGGCGCCTCAGGCGCTGGAGCGGCTGTTCACCGAGGCCTGTGGGCGGGTCTTCCATGTCAGCGTCGACAACCTCGGCGGCGACGTGGCGGTGGACCGCGAGGCCTTCCGGGCGCGGGTGGAGGCAAGGGCCGACCGCTACCTGGCCGAGGGGCTGCCACGGCGCGCCGCCGCCTTCCGGCTCGCCCTGCAGCGCTTCTACCGGGAGGGTGACCCCCGGGAGGTCGCCATCGCCGCGGGGCGTCGGCGGCTCGAACCGGCCCTTTCCGCCCTGGCCTGATCGCCGGCGACCGGACCGGGCGAAGTCGACTAGGCTGAAGGCGTTCCCCCAGCCGGAGTTCGCCGTGGCCACCGCTTCCCCGCCCCGCACCCCCGAGCCCCTGCCCCAGGAGCAGCGCTTCCTTGCCGCCCTACGCGATGACGATTGGCCGACCCCGGCATCGTCCCTGAGCCTCGACGAGGTTGGACTCGACGGTCCGGCGCTGCTCGAGCTGTTCGAGTCCCAGCTGATGAGTCGCCATCTGGACCTGGAGGCCCGTCGCCTTCAGGCCAGAGGCGAGGGGTTCTACACCATCGGCAGCGCCGGCCACGAGGGCAATGCCGCGGTCGCTCGGGCCTTCCGCCCGAGCGATCCCGCTTTCCTGCACTATCGCGATGCCGCCTTCCTGATCGAGCGCAGTCGCCAGCGTCCCGCCCAGGCCCCGCTCTGGGACCTGCTGCTGAGCTTCGTGGCCTCCCGCGACGACCCGATCTCCGGCGGGCGTCACAAGGTGCTGGGCTCGAAGGCCCTCAACGTGCCGCCCCAGACCAGCACCATCGCCTCTGACCTGCCCAAGGCGGTGGGGGCGGCCCATGGCTTGGGGCTCTGCCGGCGCCTGGGCGTCAGCGGGGAGTGGCCGGCCGAGAGCGTGGTGCTGTGCAGCTTCGGCGATGCCTCCTTCAACCACTCCACCGCCCAGGGGGCGCTCAATGCGGCGGGTTGGGCGGCCTACCAGGGGTTGCCCATGCCGCTGGTAATGGTCTGCGAAGACAATGGCATCGGCATCTCCACGCCCACCCCGGCCGGCTGGATCGAGGCCAGCATGCGCGCCCGGCCCGGTTTCCACTTCCTGAGCGGCGACGGGCTGGACCTGCTCGACAGCTGGCGCGCGGCCCGCGATGCCGAGGCCATCGCCCGCCAGCGCCGCCAGCCGGTGTTCCTGCACCTGCGCTGCGTGCGGCTGTTCGGCCATGCCGGCTCCGATGCCCAGCAGGCCTACCTCTCGGCGGAGCGCATCGCCGCCGACGAGGCCCGGGATCCGCTGCTGGTCAGCGCCGGCCTGCTGCGCCGCCACGGGGTCCTGACGCGGGAGCAGCTCGCCGAGCGTTACCGGGCCATCGGCGACGAGGTGGCGCGGCTGGCCGAGGCGGCGATCCGTCGCCCGAAGCTTGACAGCGCCGCGCAGGTCATGGCCAGTCTCGTTCCACCGTCGCGCCCGGGGCGCGGGCAGCCGGCCCCAGCCCGCCATGAGCGCGAGACCGCCCCGGCCCCCATGGCGAAGCTGATCAACCAGGCCCTGCAGCGCCTGATGGACGGCCACCCCCACCTGGTGATGGCCGGCGAGGACATCGGCCGCAAGGGCGGCGTCTACGGCGTGACCCAGAAGCTGCAGGCGCGCTTCGGCGCCCATCGGGTGATCGATACCCTGCTCGACGAGCAGAGCATCCTGGGGCTGGGGATCGGGCTGGCCCACAACGGCCTGGTGCCGATCCTGGAGATCCAGTTCCTGGCCTACCTGCACAATGCCGAGGACCAGCTGCGCGGCGAGGCCGCCACCCTGAGCTTCTTCTCCGATGGCCAGTATGCCAACCCCATGGTGGTGCGCATCGCCGGGCTCGGCTATCAGAAGGGCTTCGGCGGCCACTTCCACAACGACAACGCCATCGCCGTGCTGCGCGACATCCCCGGGCTGCTGGTGGCCTGTCCCTCCAACGGGGCCGATGCCGTGGGGCTGCTGCAGGAAGCGGTGCGTCTGGCCGACGAGGAGCAGCGAGTGGTGGTCATCATCGAACCCATCGCCCTCTACCACCGCCGCGACCTGCAGCAGGAGGGCGATGACGGCTGGTGCTGCGCCGACCCGGGGCCCGGGTATCGGCTGCCTCCGGGGGAGCCGGGGCAGTGGGGGGAGGGGGGCGACCTGGCGATCATCACCTACGGCAACGGCGTCCTGCTCTCGCGGCAGGCCGCCATTGCCCTGGAGGCCGAGGGAGTCGCCCTGCGCATCATCGACCTGCGCTGGCTGACGGGGCTCGACCACGACGCCATCCACCGCCGGGTGGCCGGCTGCGAGCGGGTGCTGGTGGTGGACGAGTGCCGGCGATCCGGCTCGCTCAGCGAGGCGCTGGTCACCGGCCTGGTGGAGCGCGGCATGGCCGGCGAGCGGCTGGCGCGGCTGACGGCGGAGGACAGCTTCATCCCGCTGGGCCCCGCGGCCACCCTGACGCTTCCCTCGGTGGCGACGATCCTCGAGGCCGCGCGCCGCCTGACGGGGAGGCGCTGATGCAGGGCGCCGGTCAGTCTTCGTCTTCGTCGTTCATGCGCTGGTGCAGGTGCAGCATCACCTCCACCTCGTGCTCCGGGCGCAGCGGCTCGAGCCCCAGCTCGCCGAACAGCTCGCCGCGCGCCCGTGCCCAGTCGCCCGGCGCCAGGGCGGCGTAGAGGCTCTCCGCGGGGGCCAGCTCCACGAAGGGATCCAGGCCATAGGTGTCGAAGAGGCGTGACAGGGCGGCCTCGTCGTCGCTGACGCCTGCCGTGTAGAGGGTGTCGCTGAAGTGGTCGTTCTCCAGCTCGCGGATCACGTCCAGCGGGCTCACCCCCATGGAGGCGAGCTCTTCCAGGCTGTAATCGCCCAGCGATACCGTCTCGGCGTCGAGCCAGTCGTCCTCGGGCTGGATCAGGGTGTGCTTGACGCGCCCGTCGGGCAGCGTCCAGGCGATCGCCAGCGGCAGGCCGCCGTCCTCGCCGGTCTCGACCGCAATGAAGCCGGGTAGGTCGGCCATGTCAGGAGTCCTCGTGTCGGGTGGCTGGGGGGTGAGGGTCCGCCATCGGCAGGCGGAAGAAGGCTCGGGCCGTGCGGGTGGTCGCCGTCGCCAGCTCGGCCTCGTCGATGCCGCGCCAGTGGGCGATCTCGCGCACGATCCACGGCAGCAGGGCCGGCTCATGGCGCCTGCCCTTGAGTTTGGCAGGTAAATTGCGCGGCAGCAGGTAGGGGCAGTCGGTTTCCACCATCAGGCGGTCCAGGGGAATCTCGCCGACCAGCTCGCGCAGGTGGTGTCCGCGGCGCTCGTCGCACAGCCAGCCGGTCAGACCGACATGCAGGTCGAGATCCAGGTAGCCGAACAGGGTGTCGCGATCGGCGGTGAAGCAGTGCACCACGGCGTCACCGATGTCGTCGCGCCAGGCGTGCAGCATCTCGCGCATGCGCCGGCCCGCGTCGCGCTCGTGCAGGAACAGCGGCTTGCCGCTCTGTGCCGCCAGGCCCAGCTGGGCCTCGAAGGCGAGCTCCTGTTCGGCGGGCGTGGAGAAGTTGCGGTTGAAGTCGAGCCCGCACTCGCCCACCGCCACCACCTCGGGCTCGCGGTGCAGGTCGGCCATGGCGGCGGCGAGGCCGGCATCCCAGCGGCTGGCGTCGTGGGGGTGCACCCCGGCGGTGGCATACAGGGCCAGCCCGGTGTCGGCATGGCGGCGGGCCATGGCCACGGCCTGTTCGGCGTGCTCGCGGTCGGTGCCGGTGAGGATCAGGGTGGTGACGTTGGCGGCGCGGGCGCGGGCCAGCACCGTGGGGAGGTCGCGGGCGAAGCTCTCATGGGTCAGGTTGGCGCCGATGTCCACCAGGGGGGCAGCGGCGCGGAAGCGCAGCGCCTGGGGCAGGAAGTCATCGAAGCCGTCGGTCGGTTCAGCCAAGGCGGAGCTCCTGTGGTCGTGATGGCCGGATCGTCGGGGCGCGCCGCAGTTTACTCGGGAACGTCGGCGGTCACCATGGTGGCACGGCCACGGCGGGCCGGAGTTGCGATACACTAGCCGCCTTCGCGATTCGATGAGGTGTGAGCGTGACCCTGCTACGTCTGGAACAGCTGCAACTGGCCTATGGTACCCATGTGCTGCTCGACGGCGCCGACCTGGTGCTGGAGAAGGGCGAGCGCCTGGCCCTAGTGGGGCGCAACGGCACCGGCAAGTCGACGCTGCTCAAGCTGGTCGCCGGCGAGATGCTGCCCGACGGCGGCAGCATCTGGCGCGCTCCGGGTCTGAAGATCGGCGTGCTCGCCCAGGATCTCCCCGAGGCCTCCGGCCAGACCATCTTCGACGTGGTGGCCCAGGGCCTGCCCGAGGCGGGCGAGCTGCTCTCCGAGTACCACCACCTGATCCACGAGGACGAGCCCGACATGCGCCGCATGTCCGAGCTGCAGACGCGCCTCGAGGCGATCGACGGCTGGTCCTTCCACCAGCGCATCGACGTGGTGCTGACCCGCCTGGGGCTGCCCGAGGACGCCGAGATGGCTGCGCTCTCCGGGGGCTGGCGGCGGCGCGTGGCGCTGGCCCGGGCGCTGGTGGCCGAGCCGGACCTGCTGCTGCTCGACGAGCCCACCAACCACCTGGACCTCGACACCATTGCCTGGCTCGAGGAGCAGCTGGCCGCCTTCAACGGCGCCGTGCTGTTCATCACCCACGACCGCGCCTTCCTGTCGAAGCTGGCCACGGCCATCCTCGAGCTCGACCGCGGACGCCTCGGCCGCTATCCCGGCGACTACGCCAGGTACCAGGCCCAGAAGAGCCACGAGCTGGAGGTGGAGGCCCGCGAGAACGCCGAGTTCGACAAGAAGCTGGCCCAGGAGGAGGCGTGGATCCGTCAGGGCATCAAGGCGCGGCGCACCCGCAACGAGGGGCGGGTGCGGGCGCTGGAGCAACTGCGGCGCGAGCGCAGCGAGCGTCGCGAGCGCCAGGGCAAGGCCAGCCTCAGCGTGGACAGCGGCGAGCGCAGCGGCAAGCGGGTGGTGGCCTTGGAGCATGTCACCCAGCGCTTCGGCGACGAGGCGGTGATCCGCGACCTCTCCCTGGAGATCCAGCGCGGCGACCGCATCGGTCTGATCGGCCGCAACGGCGCCGGCAAGACAACCCTGCTCAAGATCCTGCTGGGCGAGCTTTCGCCCACCGAGGGCAAGGTGCAGCTCGGGACCAAGCTGCAGGTGGCCTACTTCGACCAGCTGCGCGGCGGGCTCGAGCCCGAGAAGAGCGTCTACGACAACGTGGCCCAGGGCAGCGACCGGGTCACGGTGGGCGGCCGTGACCGACACGTGATGAGCTACCTGCAGGACTTCCTCTTCACCCCGGAGCGGGTCCGCCAGCCGGTCAAGGCGCTCTCGGGTGGGGAGTCCAACCGCCTGCTGCTGGCCAAGCTGTTCACCCAGCCGGCCAACGTGCTGGTGCTCGACGAGCCGACCAACGACCTGGACGTCGAGACCCTGGAGCTGCTCGAGGAGCTGCTGCTCGACTTCGACGGCACCCTGCTGCTGGTCTCCCACGATCGGGCGTTCATGGACAACGTGGTGACCAGCGTGCTGGCCTTCGAGGGCGAGGGGCGGGTGCGCGAGTACGTGGGGGGCTACAGCGACTGGGTGCGCCAGGGCGGCAAGCTGCCGCCGGCGCCCTGGGAGGGAGCGGCCCGCCAGGGGGCCGAGCCGGCCCAGACCACCGAGGAGATGGCCGAGCAGTCGCCGCTGACCTCGAAGGCGACGGCGGCGAAGGAGCCCTCAGCGGGGGGAGGGAAAAAGCCGGCCAAGCTCTCCTACAAGCTGCAGCGCGAGCTCGACGGCCTGCCGGCCGAAATCGAGCGGCTGGAAGGCAAAGTCGCCGAGTTCGAAGCGAAGGTGGGCGATCCGGCTTTCTACCAGCAGGAGGCCGACGCGGTGACGGCGACCCTGGAGGCCCTCGCCGAGACCCAGGCGGCGCTGGACGCCGCCATGGAGCGGTGGATGGAGCTGGAGGCCATGGCCTCCGGCGACGCATAGGAAAGGCGCCCAGCGGGCGCCTTGGGAGTGGCAGGGAAGCGGTTACTCGGCGCTCTCGCCTTTCTTGCCCACGCGTACGGCGAGCACGTCGCACTGGGCACCGTGCAGTACGCCGGTGGAGGTGGAGCCCAGCAGCAGGGCGAATCCGTGGCGGCCGTGGGAACCGACCACGATCAGGTCCACGCCGTTCTCCTCGGCGAAGCGGTGGATCTCGGTGTCGGGCATGCCCACCAGCACGTGCTGGTCCTCCTTGGCCACATGGGGGTCGGCGATCTCGGCCAGCCGCTGCTTGGCATGCTCGTCGAGCTGGTCCTGGATACTGGTCAGGTCCATGGGGATGTCGCCGCCGTAGGCGAAGCCCAGCGGCTCCAGGGTGTGCATGATCGACAGCTTGGCCTGGTTGCGGTCGGCGATCTGGTGGGCACGCTCCAGCACCTTGTGAGAGTCCTTGGTCAGGTCGACGGCGACCAGCACATGGCGGTATTCGTTGCTCATGGGGAGCTCCTTGGCAGGGGTCCAACGGGTTGGGCAGTATGCCTTCACTCTAGGCCGCGTGGCGTGCCAAGACAACGACTTGTATCAAGATTCACGCATCAACCCTGTCGGGAGAGAGGCATGGCCTGGTTCTTCATTCTATTCGCCCTGATGCTGGTGATCTCACCGGTGATGTGGCTCAAGCCGAGCCCCCGCCAGCGGCGTATCGCCGACCTGCGCAGCCAGGTCATGAGGGCGGGCGTCAGCGTCAAGCTGGAGTCGCCGCCGCTGCATGGCATCAAGACGGCGATGCCGGTCTATCGCTGGCACTACCCGCAGGAGCGGCCGGGTCCCGACTTCCTGCTGGTGCGCGACAGCCATGCCGCCGATGCCCTGAAGCCGTTTGCCCACGGCTGGCGGTGGCGCCACGAGCCCCTGCGGCCCCTGCCCGCCCCCCTGGAGACGCGGCTCAGGTCGCTGCTCGGCCGGCTGCCGCAGGATGCGCTGGTGGTGGAGTCCGGCGCTCGCGCGCTGGGCCTCTGGTGGCACGAGTCCCAGGGCTTCGAGCGCGTCTCGACCTACCTGGAGGATTTCCAGGCGCTGCGCGACGGGCTCGCCGGTCGCCCGGACGACCCGACGGCCGCCTCCGCCTTCGGCGACTCCGGCGAGTAGGACGGGGGATCACTCCTCGGCGTCGCGGGCCTGGATCGCCAGCCCGTTGTCCTCGATGCGCGAGAGCAGCTCGGAGAGGGTGGCCACGTCCTGGTCGCTCAGGCCGGCCAGCATCTCGGCCCGGGCCTGGGTCACTACCTGCTCGATCTGTTCCAGCAGGGGGGTGGCCTCCCGGGTGAGATAGACGCGCTTGGTGCGGCGGTCCTGGTCGCAGGGCTGGCGCTCGATCAGGCCCTGCTCGGAGAGCTGGTCGAGGGTGCGGACCAGGGAGGGTGCCTCGACGCCGATGGCGCGGGCCAGGTCGCACTGGGGCTGGCCGTCACCCAGCCGCCACAGGTGGTAGAGGGTGACCCAGCGGGTCTGGGTCAGCCCCAGCGGTGCCAGGCGCTCGTCGATGATCGCGCGCCACAGGCGTGGCACGCGGCTGAGCTGGAAACCGATGTTCTGATGCATGGGGACTCTGGATTCCAAGGGGCGTCACGGGATTGTCCGAACCCCCCGCGTGGAATGCAAGCAGGCTTACCGTTCGTCCCGTTCGTCCCGTTCGTCACTCGCCCTGTCTTCCGCCGCCGGCTCGGCCGCCTCCCCCGTGGGCAGCGCCTCGCTCGCTTCCCGAGGCGGAGTGTCCTCGGCGGCCTGCGCTGACGGGGTCTCCTCGCCCGGTTCCGGTGGCGGGTCGTCGTCGGTGTCCTCCCGCGGCGCTGCCGACATGCCGGGTACCAGGCGCCGCCAGTCGAGCCCCGGCAGGCCCGGAGGCGACAGCGGCCTGCCGTCGGCCAGGGTGCCCACCTCGCCGTCATCGACGGTGAAGCGCAACACGCCGATCCGCTGTCCGCTGTCGGTCATCACGTCGATCCGCCAGCGCCCTGCGGGGTCGTCCGGGAAGTTTTGCTTGTGGCTCCAGGCCCGGTAGCCCGCCTCGCGGCCGCCCTCGATTACCAGCGGAATGCGGTCGATCACTTCGCCCTGGTGTCGCCACACGTGGAACACCTCCTCCCGCAGCCCCAGCGGTGCGCGAATCGCCGTGTAGGCGTAGAGCCCGCTGCCGGACAGCGCCTCGGGGGTCAGCCTGAGGCTGCCCAGCGGCGCTCTGGCCTCGCTGTCGAAGCCCGGTGACAGCGCCATGGCACTGATCCACAGGTTGGCCGGCGGCACCCAGACCCGCCCGAGCCAGGCGGCCCCGGCCAGCACCGGCAGCAGTGCCATGATCATCACCCAGCGCCGCGGCGTCTCGCGGCCCAGCAGGTGCAGCAGGCTCGGCAGGCTGAACAGCAGCATGGCGGCGAGCGCCAGCTTGAGGCTCTGGCCGGTGGTCAGCTTGAGCATGATCGGCAAGGTGACCAGCACCACCAGGAACACGCACTGGGCGTGAAAGGCGAAGTAGAGCCAGCGGAAGCGGTCCGCCACCCGGTAGTAGAGCGGGTCGATGATGGAGAACAGCGCCATGCCGAGCAGCAGCAGGGTGAACAGCGCCTGGCCGCTGCTCCAGACGGTGGTGGCGAGCAGGAAGGGCAGCGAGAAGAACAGCGTCTCCTGGTGAATCATCTGGGCGATGAACAGGGTGACGCCATGGGGCAGGGTGGGGTAGCCGCGGCGCGCCAGCAGCCGGCCGATCAGGCTCTCGGAGAGCAGCAGCAGCCAGGCAGCCAGCATCCCCAGCGCCAGCAGCGCCCCCAGCCACTGCTGGCGATCCACCAGGAAGAAGCTGCCGAGCCCCGCCGCGAAGGCGGCCGGGGGCCATAGCCAGCTCCAGGGGCGCAGCCGTTCCACCAGGCGCTCGACCCGCTGCTGGAAGGCATGCAGCTGCGGGGGGCTTCGCGGCGGATCGTCGGGCACTGGGCCGGCTGAGGGGCGTGGCATGGAGGTCGGCTATCCTGATCGAGGTGAGGAAGTGACGCGCCAGGTTGTTACCTTAGCAGCGTTCGCCGGTGGCGGTATCGTGCGCCCCTGTTGCGTGGGTGGCAGGCGATGATGGGAGGGGTTGACGTTTGCGCAGGAGTGAACCAAGCTGTGCGCATTCAAACGGCCGTATGAAATCGGGAGATTCGCGGAATGATCTATCAGGGCAATGCCATCACGGTGACGCGCGGCGACGACATCGCCACGCTCACCTTCGACCTGAAGGATGAATCGGTCAACAAGCTCTCCAGCGCGGTAGTGGCCGAGCTCGACGACGCCGTCAAGGCCATCCGGGCCGAGAGCGGCCTCAAGGGGCTGATGCTGACCAGTGCCAAGGAAGCCTTCATCGTCGGGGCCGACATCACCGAGTTCCAGGGCATGTTCGGCAAGGGCAGCGACTTCCTGGTCGAGATGCTCGAGCGTGTCCACGGCATCTTCAATGCCATCGAGGACCTGCCGTTCCCCACCGTCACCGCCATCAACGGCCTGGCGCTGGGGGGCGGCTGCGAGGTGCTGCTGACCACCGACTTCCGGGTGATGAGCGACAAGGCCCAGATCGGTCTGCCCGAGACCCAGCTGGGCATCCTGCCGGGCTGGGGCGGCTGCGTGCGCCTGCCGCGCCTGATCGGCGCCGACAACGCCATCGAGTGGATCGCCGGCGGTACCCAGAACCGGGCCGATGCCGCCCTCAAGGTGGGGGCCGTGGACGCCGTGGTGCCCGGCGAGGAGCTCGAGGCCGCCGCCCTGGATATCCTCGCCCGGGCCAACGCCGGCGAGCTCGACTACCGGGCCCGCCGCCAGGAGAAGAGCCAGCCGCTCACGCTGGGTCCCATCGAGCAGATGATGGCCTTCGAGACCGCCAAGGGCTACGTGGCCGGCAAGGCGGGTCCGCACTACCCGGCACCGGTGGAGGCGATCAAGGTGATCCAGAAGGGCGCCGGCGAGGAGCGCGCCCGAGCCCAGGCCATCGAGGCCAAGGCGTTCGCCAAGCTGGCGCTCTCCGACGTGGCCTATAACCTGGTGGGGCTCTTCCTCAACGACCAGGTGGTCAAGAAGAAGGGTGCGCGGTTCGAGAAGCAGGCGCGACCGGTCAGGCAGACCGCTGTGCTCGGTGCCGGGATCATGGGCGGCGGCATCGCCTACCAGAGCGCCTCCAAGGGCACCCCGATCCTGATGAAGGACATCAAGGAAGACGCCATTGAACTCGGCCTCAAGGAGGCGCGCAAGCTGTTCGCCAAGCAGGTGGAGCGCAAGAAGCTGACCACCGAGCAGATGGCCGAGAAGCTGAGCAACATTCGCCCCACCCTCTCCTATGGCGATTTCGGCAACGTCGACCTGGTGGTCGAGGCGGTGGTCGAGAACCCGAAGGTCAAGGACGCGGTGCTCACCGAGGTGGAAGGCCGGGTGGGGGAGGAGACCATCCTGGCCTCCAACACCTCCACCATCTCCATCACCCGCCTGGCGCAGAACCTCAAGCGCCCCGAGAACTTCTGCGGCATGCACTTCTTCAACCCGGTGCATCGCATGCCGCTGGTGGAGGTGATCCGCGGAGAGAAGACCTCTGACGCGGCGGTGGCGGCCACCGTGGCCTATGCCCGCGCCATGGGCAAGACGCCCATCGTGGTCAACGATTGCCCGGGCTTCCTGGTCAACCGCGTGCTCTTTCCCTACTTCGGCGGCTTCAGCCAGCTGATGGCCCAGGGGGCCGATTTCCAGCGGGTCGACAAGGTCATGGAGAAGTTCGGCTGGCCCATGGGTCCCGCCTACCTGCTCGACGTGGTGGGCATGGACACCGCGGTGCATGCCGGCGAGGTGATGGCCGAGGGCTTCCCGGAGCGCATGGGCAGCCTGGGCGGTGACGGCGAGCAGAAGAGCGCCATCCAGGCGATGTTCGAGAACGACCGCCTGGGCCAGAAGAACGCCAGGGGCTTCTACGCCTACGAGGAGGACCGCAAGGGCAAGCCGAAGAAGGTCCGCGACGAGGCCGCCATCGAGCTGGTCAAGGGCGTGGCCAGGGAGAGCCGCGAGTTCTCCGACGAGGAGATCATCAGCCGCATGATGGTGCCGCTCTGCCTCGAGACCGTACGCTGCCTGGAGGATGATATCGTCGGCAGCCCGGCCGAGGCGGACATGGCGCTGATCTACGGCATCGGCTTCCCGCCGTTCCGCGGCGGCGCGCTGCGCTACATCGACGCCATGGGCGTGGACGCCTTCGTCAAGCTGGCCGATGGCCTGGCCGAGGAACTGGGGCCGCTCTACGCCCCCACCGAGAAGCTGCGCGCCATGGCCGCCGCCGGCGAGACCTTCTACGGCGCCCCGGCCCAGGCCTGAGCCCCCCACCACGAACAGGAGTAACAGAACGATGAGCTTGAACCCGAGAGATATCGTGGTGGTCGACGGCGTGCGGACCGCCATGGCCAAGGCCAAGAACGGCGCCTTCCGCCACGTGCGCGCCGAGAACCTCTCCGCCGCGGTGATGGAGGCGCTGCTCGAGCGCTCGCCCGGCGTCGACCCCGGTGAGATCGATGACATCCTCTGGGGCTGCGTCAACCAGACCCTGGAGCAGGGCATGAACATTGCTCGCAACGCGGCGATCCTGACCCGCATTCCGCGCAGTGTGCCGGCCCAGACGGTCAACCGCCTGTGCGGCTCCTCCATGAGCGCCCTGCATACCGCCGCGGCCAACATCAAGGCCGGCATGGGCGACGTCTACCTGGTGGGTGGCGTGGAGCACATGGAGCATGTCGCCATGACCCACGGCGTCGACGTCAACCCGGCGGCCAGCAAGCACGCTGCCAAGGCGGCGATGATGATGGGCCTCACCGCCGAACTGCTGGGCAAGATGCACGGCATCTCCCGGGAGGACCAGGACGCCTTCGGCGTGCGCTCCCACCAGCGCGCCCAGGCCGCCATGGAGAAGGGCTACTTCGACAACGAGATCATCGGGGTGGAGGGCCACGACCAGCGCGGCTTCAGGGTCCGGGTCCAGCGCGACGAGGTGATCCGCAGTGACGCCAGCCTGGAGAAGATGGCCGAGCTCAAGCCGGTGTTCGACCCGCGCGGCGGCACCGTCACCGCCGGCACCTCCTCCGCGCTCTCCGTGGGCGCCTCGGGGATGCTGGTGATGAGCTACGAGCGTGCCCAGGCGCTGGGCCTCGAGCCCATCGCCCGGGTGCTCTCCACTGGCGTGGCCGGCTGCGACGCCTCGATCATGGGCTACGGCCCGGTGCCGGCCTCCAGGAAGGCGCTCAAGGCCGCCGGCCTCGCCGCCGACGACATCCAGACCGTCGAGCTCAACGAGGCCTTCGCCGCCCAGGGCCTGCCGGTGCTCAAGGACCTCGGCTTCCTGGAGGCCATGGACGACAAGGTCAACCTCAATGGCGGCGCCATCGCCCTGGGCCACCCGCTGGGCTGCTCCGGGACCCGCATCTGCACCACCCTGCTCAACGTGATGCAGCAGCGGGACACCACCCTGGGGCTGGCCACCATGTGCATCGGCATGGGGCAGGGGGTGGCCACGGTGTTCGAGCGCCTGAAGTAGCCGAGCGCCGGCGGCAGGCCGGCGCCCTCGACATCGCCCACGCGCCGGCGGCACCCCTCGGGGTGCCGCCGGCGTCGTCGTCCTGGCGGGTCAACGGATCACTTCCGCGGTCATGGCGCCGTCGTCGAGCCAGCCCTGTTCGCGGTAGTAGCGCAGGGCCCCCTCGTGGAGCGGGGCGGTGAGCCCATCGCGGATCATCGCCTGCGGGGTGAGCATGCCGAAGGCAGGATGGTGGGCCTTGAAGCGCTGGAAGTTGTCGAAGACCCCGGCGACCAGCCGGTAGACCTGTTCCGGGTCGGTGTCGGCCGAGGCCACCAGGGTGGCCCGCACGCCAAAGGTCCTGACGGCCGGCTGGTCGGGGCCGTACAGGCCGCCGGCGATCCAGGCAGGGCTGAAGAACGGATAGGCCTCGACCAGTCGGTCGATGGCGTCGCCTTCCACGTCGATCAGCTCGGCATTGCAGAGGCGAATGGCCTGGGCCACCGACGCGTTGGGGTGGCCCACGGTATAGACCATGGCGTCGATGTTGCCGTGGCAGAGTTCCATCGCCTGCTGGTCGGCGGGCAGGTCGTTGACCATGCGGAAGCTGCTGCGGCTCCAGCCCCGACTATCCATCAGGCGCAGCATGGTGCCGCGCTGCCCCGAACCGGGATTGCCGATGTTCACCGAGCGCTGCAGCAGGTCGTCGAAGGCGTGGATCCCGGCATCGCGACGCACCACCAGGGTGAAGGGTTCGCTGTGCAACGAGAAGAGCGAGCGCAGGCCGGCATCCGGCCCGGCCGCACGGAAGGCCTCGCTGCCGTTGACGGCATAGAAGTGGATGTCCGACTGGGCCAGCGCCACCTCCACGTCTCCCTGCCGCACGGCCCGCAGGTTCGCGCTGGAGCCGTCACTGGATTCGGCGGTGCAGGGAATGTCCACCACCCGGCAGATGGCGCGTCCGGCGAGGTGGTAGACGCCGGCTGGGCTGGCCGTGGCGATGGTCAGGGAAGTGTCGGCTTGCGTCGATGACGGGGCCCAGAGGAACAGGCTGGTCAGGCCGATGGCCAGCAGCCCAGTAGATCGTTTCATGACTCACCTCGCGCTGCGTGAGCCGACCAGGGACGAGCATGACCAAGAGGGCCGGGTGGAAGCCGAAGGCGGGGTGACTTCTCTGCGTTGCTGGTCGACGGGCGGTATTGTTGTGTTGTTGTGCTTGTCTTGTTATCGCTTGATCAGGCGGTGCCGTTTTAGCAACGTCTTGATTATGCCTGCGTAGTCAGACGCTCCTTGATGTATAGCAGCCACCAAGGAGCGGGAATGGCGTTTAAACGAAATTTAATCGCATAAACTTAGAGGATTCCGGACTCGAGCCCCGCGGCCATGGCCATGCTCAGCTCCTCCACCTGCTCGACGAAGGCGGTCTGCCACTCCCCGCGCAGCAGCAGCGGCGCCTGGACCCACCGCCAGCGCAGCCCGGTGACGATGCCCTCCACGGCTCGGCGGGTGCCGGTGCCGTCGTGGCCGGCACGGATATAGAGCGCACAGGGCAGGCCCTGCTTCTCCTCGAGTACCGGATAGTAGGAACGATCGAAGAAGTCCTTCAGGGCGCCGCTCATGTATCCCAGGTTCTCGGTGGTGCCGAGCAGGATGGCGTCGCAGGCCTGCACGTCTTCGGGGCCGGCCTCGAGGGGGGGCTTGACCACCACCTCCACGCCCTCGATCTCGAGGTGGCGGGCGCCCCGCTCGGCGGCCTCGCGCAGGCTGAGGGTATTGGGGGAGGGGGCATGGGCCACGATCAGCAGACGCTTGTTCATGTTGACAGCTCCTGGGCATTTTCCGAGGCTGAGGTGGTTTGCACTCGTTACCTATCGTTCAGGAGGATCCAC
Source organism: Halomonas sp. 3H (assembly GCF_024206005.1). Classification (NCBI taxonomy): domain Bacteria; kingdom Pseudomonadati; phylum Pseudomonadota; class Gammaproteobacteria; order Oceanospirillales; family Halomonadaceae; genus Halomonas; species Halomonas sp. 3H. The sequence continues at coordinate 2,679,387 of NZ_CP100360.1, read as the reverse complement.
GATGGCATTTGCCCTGTCGACCATGCGGCTCACCAGCCCCGCCTTCGAGGATGGCGGCGCGATTCCCGCCATCCACACCGGGGAGGGCGATGACCTTTCCCCGGCGCTGGCCTGGCAGGGAGCGCCGGAGGGGACCAAGAGCTTCGCGGTGATCTGCCACGACCCGGATGCGCCCCTGGTGCAGCACGGCGCCTACGGTTTCGTGCACTGGGTGCTCTACAACCTGCCGGCCTCCACCACCTCCCTGGAGGAGGCGACCCGCGCCGGCACCCGCGGCAAGAATGACTTTGGCAAGACGGGCTACGGCGGGCCCATGCCGCCCGAGGGGCACGGCCTGCACCGCTACTACTTCTGGGTGCTGGCGCTGGACAAGGCCACCGGCCTGCCCGAGGGGCTCAAGCTGCGCGACCTGCTCACCCAGGTCGAGCCCCACCTGCTGGGCATGAACCGCCTGGTGGGCACCTATCGGCGCGGGTGAGCCTGCGCCGGTCACTCGCCCCGGTCGAGCGCCTCGGCCGGCCGGGGGGACGCCACCGTCTCGTTCCCGGTCACCATGGCCTCGAGCTCCTGGCAGAACGCCTCCAGTGCCTCGCTGGTGTGGCCGGGGCGGCGATGCAGTTCGATCTCCACTCGGCCGAGGGGCGGCAGCCCCTCCTCTTCTCCGACGATGCGGCACCCTTCCGGTACGCTACGGGGAGTCTTGACCGTCATGGCCAGCCCCGCCTGTACCGGCAGATTGATCCCCGTGGGTGACTGGCTCACATAGCGCATCTCCCAGCGTCGCGCCTCCCGGCCCAGCGCCGACAGGGCATGGGCGCGGAAGATGCACCCCTCCGGATTGAGGGCCAGCGGGAGGAGCTCCCACTCCTCGGGCCGACGATCCTCGGCCACCACCCAGACCATGGGCTCCCAGCCCAGCAGCTGTCCCGACTGGGTCGGGGCGTGACGAATCGACAGCACCACATCGAGCAGCCCCTCCTGGAAGGTCTCCACCAGCGAGGCGCTGATGTTGCAGTGAACCTCCAGACGGGCAGTCCGGTAGCGCTCCGCGAAGCGAGGCAACAGTTCCGGTAGATAGGTCGCGGCCTGCTCTTCGGATGTGCCGAAGCGGATCAGTTCGCCCCGGGAGAGCTGTCCCAGGGCCTCCCGGGCCTCATCCTCCAGGGTCAGCATATGCCGCGCATAGGGCAGCAGCCGCTCACCGGGACCGGTCAGCATCACGCTGCGACTGGTGCGCTGGAACAGCGACTTGCCCATCTGGTCCTCCAGGCGCTTGATCTGCAGGCTGACGGCCGACTGGGTACGGTGCAGGACCTTGCCGGCGGCGCTGAACCCCTCGCACTCGGCCACGGTGACGAAGGCACGCAGCAGGTCGGTATCCATATCAATGAGCCTCTTCAATGGGTTGTATCTCAAGCATTCATTTAAATTATGAATCCGTCGTCACTACCCTGTCCATACGACACGTCAATACCTGACTTCCCTGACGACAGGAGAGACCACCGATGCACGCCACGGCCGAGCGACAAGCGACCGACTCCCTGGACGGCCTGATCGACCTGGCCCGCTATCCCCTCCACGACCTCGACAGCCCGGCGGGGCGCGATCTGATCGCGCAGTGCCGTCGCCAGCTCGACGAGGACGGCTGCGTGGTGCTCAAGAACTTCGTTCCCGAGGAAGCGCTGGCACGCCTCGAGCGCGAGACCGAGCGCCTCTCGCCGCAGGCCCACTACAACCAGACCGAGACCAACCCCTACAACAGCGCCGGGGATCCCGAGAAACCGGCCAGCCACCCGTTGAACCGCTTCGACGACCGCACCAACGGCTTCGTGGCGGGCGACCGTATCGATGGCGACACCATCATCCGCCAGGTCTATGAGCATCCCGGCTTCCAGCGCTTCATCGGCGCCGTGGTGGGCATGGAGGAGATCCACCAGTACGCCGACCCGCTGGCCGACCTGGTGGTCAACGTGCTGCGCGAGGGCTGCCAGCATCCGTGGCACTACGACACCAACGAGTTCATCGTCACCATGATGACCCGCCAGTCCCACGGCGGTGGCCGCTTCGAGTACGCCCCGGGCATCCGCAGCCCCGAGGGCGAGAACTTCGACGAGGTGGAGAAGGTGATCGACGGCGACCGCTCGCGCCTCAAGTCCCTCGAGCTGCAGCCCGGCGACCTGCAGGTGTTCTTCGGCCGCTACTCGCTGCACCGGGTCACCCCGGTGGAGGGCGACCGCGAGCGCCATACGGTGATCTTTGCCTACGCCAAGGAGCCGGGCTTCATCGGTCGCCCCGAGCGCGCCCAGCGCATCTTCGGGCGCATGGCGCCGGTCCACGAGCGGCTCCTCGAGGAGGGCATGAACCGCACCGACAGCCTGGTTGACTGAGCGCCTGCCCGGCATCCCTGAATGGCCGCCGATCCCGTGCGGCACACCCCTGACGACACAGCGAGAGACCCCCATGAGTATCGTAGAGTCAGAGAAACTGACCGACAGCGAACCGGACCGGATTCCGGTCGTGCCGTCTGCGCCGATGGCCAACGGCGACAGCATCCCCACCGCCTTCGACCCCGTGCAGCTGCGCGCCGGGCGCCTGGCGCGCCTGCGCGCCATGATGGCCGAGCAGGGCTACGCCGCCCTGGTGCTGTTCGACCCGAACAACCAGCGCTACGCCACTGGTTCGCGCAACATGTTCGGCTACTTCCTGCGCAACTCCACGCGCTACATCTACGTGCCGCTGGAAGGCCCGATCATCCTCTTCGAGTACCCGGGCAGCGCGCACATCTCCACCTGGCTGGAGACCATCGACGAGTCGCGCACCTCCAAGGTGGTGTGGTCGGCGGTGAACCAGCGCGACAACTTCTCCTCGGACCCCTTCGGTCTGGAGATCGCCGAGCTGGTCCAGGCGCACGGCCGCGGCAACAGGAAGGTCGGCCTGGACCGCTGCGCGCTCAACCTGGCCCGCTCCCTGGAGGCCCAGGGGCTCGATGTCTTCGATTGCATGCAGGACACCCTGCACTGCCGGCGCATCAAGACCCCCGAGGAGATCGCCTGCCTGGCCCAGTCCATGGCGGCAAGCGAGGCCTCGGTGGCCGAGGTGGAGGCCGCGATCAAGCCCGGCGTCACCGAGAACGAGCTCTTCGCCATCATGTACGGCGAGGTGATCCGCGGCGGCGGCGAGTTCATCGAGACCCGCCTGCTCAACTCCGGGCCGCGCACCAACCCCTGGTTCCACGAGGCCAGCGACCGCAAGATTCGCCCCGGCGAGCTGGTGGCGCTGGACACCGATACCATCGGCTGCCACGGCTACTACTCCGACTTCTCGCGCACCTTCCACGTCGGCCCCGGCCGGCCCAGCGCCTACCAGCGCGAGCTCTACCGCATGGCCTACGACCAGGTGCAGCACAACATGGGCATTCTCAAGCCCGGCATCAGCTATCGCGAGATCGCCGAGCAGGCCTGGAAGATCCCTGAGCGCTTCCTTGATCGCCGCTATCCCTCGATCATCCACGGGGTGGGCATGCACGGCGAGACCCCCCTGGTGGCGCACCATATGGACTTCGACCGCTTTTCGAAGGACGGCATCCTCGAGCCCGGCATGGTGGTCTCGGTGGAGAGCTACATCGGCGAGGTGGGCGCGGCCGACGGCGTCAAGCTCGAGGAGGAGGTGCTGATCACCGACACCGGCATCGAGAAGCTCTCCCGCTACCCCTTCGACGAGGCCCTGCTTGGCCGTGAATTCTGAACCCCAAGGACGCGAGATGCAGACCCTGACCCACTGGATCGGCGGCGAACCCGTGCCGGGCGATCGCCATCTGGACATGACCGACCCGGCCAGCGCCCAGGTGATCGGCCGCGTGCCCCTGGCCGACACCGCTACCGTGGAGCGCGCCATCGAGGCCGCCAGGGCGGCCCAGCCCGCCTGGCGCGACACCCCGCCGGCGAAGCGCGCCCAGGTGATGTTCCGCTTCAAGATGCTGCTGGAGCGCGATGCCGACGGGCTCTGCGCGCTGATCAGCCGCGAGCACGGCAAGGTACTCGAGGACGCCATGGGCGAGCTCAAGCGCGGCATCGAGAACGTCGAGTACGCCTGCGGCGTGCCGGAGCTGCTCAAGGGCGAGTACTCCCACAACGCCGGCCCCGGCATCGAGACCTACTCCAACCATCAGCCGCTGGGTATCGTCGCCGGGATCACGCCGTTCAACTTTCCGGCCATGGTGCCGCTGTGGATGTATCCCATGGCCATTGCCTGCGGCAACGCCTTCATCCTCAAGCCCTCGGAGCAGGTGCCCTCTGCGGCCATGAAGATGGCCGAGCTGCTGGAGGAGGCGGGCCTGCCCTCCGGGCTCTTCCAGGTAGTCCAAGGTGACCGCGTTGCCGTGGAGGCGCTGATCGACGCCCCCGATGTCAAGGCGCTCTCCTTCGTCGGTTCCACCCCGGTGGCCAAGGCGATCTACCGTCGCGGCGCCGATAACGGCAAGCGCGTTCAGGCCCTGGGCGGCGCCAAGAACCACGCCGTGGTGTTGCCGGATGCCGACCTGGACAACGCTGCCAGCACCCTGATCGGTGCCGCCTTCGGCAGCGCCGGCGAGCGCTGCATGGCGATCTCGGTGGTGGTCTGCGTGGGTGACGCGACCGCCGACGCCCTGGTGGCGAAGGTCGGCAAACAGGCGCGCACCCTGAAGATCGGACCCGGCACCGAGACGGGCCTCGACATGGGGGCCCTGGTCAACGCCGCCCACCGCGACAAGGTGGCGGGCTACATCGAACAGGGCGAGGCGGCCGGCGCCGAGCTGGTGGTGGACGGTCGCCGGCACCCGCTGGTCAAAGAATCGCCGGGCTACTTCCTGGGTGCCACCCTGTTCGACCGGGTGACCCCGGAGATGGGCATCTACCGCGACGAGATCTTCGGTCCGGTGCTCTGCGTGGTACGCGTCGAGAGCTTCGAGGAGGCCATCGCGCTGATCAACGCCCACCAGTACGGCAACGGGACCTGCGTGTTCACCCGCGACGGCGAGGCGGCCCGGCGCTTCAGCGATGCCATCGAGGTGGGCATGGTGGGCATCAACGTGCCGCTGCCCGTGCCGGTGGCCTTCCACAGCTTCGGCGGCTGGAAGGAATCCCTGTTCGGCGACCTCCACGCCTACGGCCCCGACGCGGTGCGCTTCTACACCCGCCGCAAGTCGGTCTCCCAGCGATGGCCTGCCCGGAGCGCACGGGAAAAGGTCCAACTTAGCTTTCCCTCCGGCTAGATCCGCCGCCCCGTCACCCGGCGCCTGCGTCGTCCCTCCCCCGTGGAGGGTCGACGTCGTGGGTGAACGTCCCGGCCCGCGAAGGGTCTGCCCTGTACCCTGTGTCATATCTGACGGCCATGAGGCGCTGCCATGCCCGATACCCCAACGCTGAAGGTCTACTACGATGGCATCTGCCCCGGCTGCCGCCGGGATCGCGCCCGCTACGAGCGCTGGGCGGGAGAGGCCGGCAAGCGGGTAGCGTGGTGCGACGTGACCGAGCATCAGCAGGCGTTGCGCGATAAGGGCGTCGACCCGCAGGCCGCGCTGCTCTCGCTGCACGTGGAGGAGGAGGGCGGGCCCATCCGGGAGGGCATCGATGCCTATATCCTGCTGATGTGTCGTGTGCCTCGACTCAGGCCCCTGGCCTGGCTGATTGGCCTGCCGGGGCTCAAGCCTCTGCTGCGCCGGCTCTATGACGGCTGGGTCAGGCGGCGCCTGGCCCGGGAAGGGCGCCTGCCCTGAGGCCCGGCTTTCTCATTCCTCGCCGCTGAGCGTCGCCACCAGCCGGCGCGAGCTGCCGTGGTCGCGGTGTTCGCCGAACCAGATGCCCTGCCAGGTGCCAAGCGCCAGGCGCCCCTCGCGCACCGCCAGGGTCAGCTGGGTGCCCAGCAGGCTGGCGATCACGTGGGCCGGCATGTCGTCGGAGCCCTCCAGGGTATGGCGGAAGTAGGGCAGGTCGCCCGGTACCAGCCGGCGCAGGAAGGCGTCCATGTCGTGGCGCACGTCGGGGTCGGCGTTCTCGTTCAGGGTCAGCGAGGCCGAGGTGTGGAGCAGCTGCAGGTGCAAAAGGCCCACCCGGCAGCGAGCCAGCCCGGGAAGTGCGGCTTCCACTCGCTCGGAGATCAGATGAAAGCCCCTCTCCACGGCGGGCAGCCGTATCTCCGTTTGTTGCCACATCTCGCTCGTCTCCTTTCACTCAGCGGTAGCCGGACATCAGCTCGCGGATCAGCGGGGTGTCGGCATCGCGGTGGGTGGGCAACTCGAAACGGGCCCTGGCGATGGCGGTGCGTGACAGCTCGGCGGTGATCAGCATCTCGCGATACTCGGCCTCGGCCAGCGGCTCGCCACGGGGACCGAGGATGCGCGAGCCGCCCCAGAAGTGGCTCGGCCCTTCGGGGCCGAAGCGGTTGGCCATGATCACCGGGGTGCCGTAGGTCATGGCGTAGAAACGCACGTTGAGTGCCCAGTTCTGCTCGTTGGAGAAGTCGTCGCTGACGATGCCGCTGGCGGAGTTGATCGGCGCGCAGAGCACCGTGGGGCGGGGCAGCAGGGCGGCGTGGACCAGCGCCGGGTTCCACAGGTCGGCGCAGATCAGCTGGGTGGCCGACCAGCCGGGGAGTACCGGGGTGAGGGTGAGCTCGCTGCCGTGGGTGAACCACTTGCCCTCCTCGAGCCCGCCGTAGGTGGGCAGGTTGAGCTTGCGGTGCACGGCGGCGATCTCGCCGTCCTGGAGGATGGCCAGGGCGTTGTAGTACTCGCCGGGGCTCGCCTCCTCGACGAAGCCCACCACCGTCTGCATCTCGCCGCAGGCCAGGGCCAGTTCGCGCAGGCGCGGGTCCTCCAGCGGCATCGCCACCTGCATCACCCGGCTGCCCAGGCCATAGCCGGTCAGCGAGAGCTCGGGAAAGACCAGCAGTTCGATGCCGCGTTCGCAGGCCTCGCGTATGGTGGCGAGGTGCTGCGCCAGGTTGTGGTCCACCGCGCCGAGTTCGGCGTTGATCTGCGCGGCACCCACGCGCAGTCGGTCCTGATAGTGCATGGCGCCTCCCGTGACGGCGGAGGGCCGCCAAGTGGCGGCCCTCCCGGTGCAGTCTGTGGCTGCCTAGATTATGCCAGTACGGACGTCTGCCTCAAAGCAGCTCGTGCTCCTCGAGGAAGCTCTGGGCGACTCGCTCGATGGTCTCGCGATCCACATCGACCCGGGCATTCAGTGTGGCCATGGTCTCGTCGTCCAGCAGGGCGGAGAGGGCGTTCATCTGCTCCTCGAGTTCGGGGAACTCGTCGAGTGTCTCCTGGCGCACCACCGGGGTCAGGGCGTAGGCGGGGAAGAACTCGCGATCATCCTCCAGCACGTGGAAGTCGAAGGCGGGAATGCGGCCGTCGGTGGCGAACACCAGGCCCACGTCGACATCGCCATCGCGCAGCGCCTGGTAGACCAGGCCGGTATCCATGCGGCTGACGTCGCGGCGGCCGACCTGAAACTCGTAGGCCTCCATCAGCGGGCGCCAGCCATCGTCGCGGGCATAGAACTCGGCGTTGAGGCCGATCTCCAGCGACTCGCCGTCGTTGATGGCCTGGGCCAGGTCCGAGAGCGATAGGATGCCGCGCGCCTCGGCGTCATCGGCACGCATCGCCAGGGCATAGGTGTTGTTGGCCGCCGAGGGGGCGAGCCACACCAGGCCCTTCTCGGCATCCAGCTCCTTGACCCGCGCGTAGGTCTCCTCGGGGCCCAGGCGCTCGGAGACATCGTTGTAGTTGATCAGGGAGGTGCCAGTGTACTCCCAGTAGAGATCGATCTGGCCGTTCTCCTGGGCCTGGCGAAGGACCGCCGAGCCCATCCCGGCGCGGGTATCCACGTCGTACCCCTGCCCCTCCAGGTACTGGCTGGTCATGCTGGAGAGGATCTGCTGCTCGGTGAAGTTCTTGCCGCCCACCGAGATGTCGGCGGCCTGGGCGGTGGTCATGGCGCCGGCCAGGGCCAGGCCGGTCAGAGTCGTCATCAGGTGCTTCATGGGGTCGTACCTCTTGTCGCTTGGGTGTCGGACATTGCCTGAAGGGTCGAGCGGCCTCAGGCACGGGCCGGGTTGACGCCGCGGGGCACCACCACGAAGGCGATGAAGGCGATCACGGCATCGACGACGATTGCCAGCAGCGCGGTTGGGATGGCGCCGGCCAGCATCATCACCGGGTCATACAGATCGATACCGGTGAAGATCAGCTCGCCGAGGCCGCCGGCGCCGATCAGGAACGCCAGCGGCACGGTGCCCACGTTGATGGTCAGGGCGGTGCGGATGCCTGCGAAGATCACATAGAGGGCATTAGGCAGTTCCACCTGGAACAGCCGCTGGGTAGGCGACATGCCGATGCCGGCCGCGGCCTCCATCAGGGCGGGGTTGACCCCCTTGAGACCGGCATAGGTGTTGCGGGTGATCGGCAGCAGGGTGGCCACGAAGAGACCGAACACGGCCGGCACCGTGCCGATGCCCAGGAAGCTCATGGAGAGGGCCAGCACGGCCAGCGTCGGGATGGTGGTGCCCACGTTGAGCACCTGCATCAGCGATTCGGCCCAGCGCTCCATGCTGGGGCGCGACAGCAGGATACCCAGCGGGATGGCCACGGCGATGGCCAGGCCGCCGGACATGGCGGTCAGCCATAGGTGCTCGCCCATCAGGTACTGCACGTCTGGCAGGTACCAGAGGAAGTCATCGATGAGCCCGCTTGAATGACTCCACACCCCGGCGAAGAAGATCGCCACCAGCAGCAGTGCGCGCAGGGCCCCTTTCATGGTCTGAATGGGCATCGGCTCACTCCTCGAGGGCGGCGTCGGGGTTTCGGGCGTCGCCCTGGCGCGCCCGGAAACGGGCGCCCAGGTGGCTGGTCATGGCGCGCTGGGTGATCTGGCCGCACACCTTGCCGTCGTCGTCCACGCAGGGCAACCAGGTGGTGTCGTGGGCGAACATAAGTGAGGCCGCCTTGCGCAGGTCGTCATCCAGCCCGATCACCGCCGGCACGGCCTGGAAGTGGTCGCGGCAGTAGCCCTTGGTGGTACGGGCCACCGAGCGGCTGATGATGCCGGCCGGCTGGCGGCGATCGTTGACCATCAGGATCGAGTTCTGGTAGCCGAAATCGTCGATCTGGGCCAGGGCCTGCGCCAGGGTGTCGCCGGGCGAGACGGTGCCGATCTCGTCGGTGACGATCTCGCGCACCTTGACCAGGTTGAGGCGCTTGAGCGCCCGGTCCTCGCCGAGGAAGGACTCCACGAAGGCGTTCTTCGGAGCCGCCAGCAGGTCATCCGGGGCGGAGTACTGCACCAGCTTGCCCTCGCGGAACACGGCGATGCGGTCCCCCATCTTGATCGCCTCGTCGATGTCGTGGCTGACGAACATGATGGTCTTCTTGAGTTCCTGCTGCATCTTGAGGAACTCGTCCTGGATCACCGCCCGGTTGATCGGGTCGATGGCGCCGAAAGGCTCGTCCATCAGCATCACCGGCGGGTCGGCGGCCAGTGCCCGGGCGACCCCGATACGCTGCTGCTGCCCGCCCGAGAGCTCGTTGGGGTAGCGCTTGAGGAAGGCGTCGGGCTCCAGGGCGATCATCGCCATCAGCTCCCGGGCCCGCTCGCGGTATCGGGCCCGGTCCCAGCCCAGCAGTCGGGGAACGATGGTGATGTTTTCCTCGATGGTCATGTTGGGGAACAGGCCGATCTGCTGGATCACATAGCCGATATTGCGGCGCAGGGACTGGGTATCCATCCCGGTGGTGTCCTCGCCGTTGATGAACACCTTGCCGGAGGTGGGCTTCACGATGCGGTTGATCATCTTCAGCGTGGTGGTCTTGCCGCACCCGGAGGGGCCGAGCAGGATGCAGATCTCGCCGGGAGGCACCTCCATGCTGATATGGTCGGCGGCGACAACCGCACCCTTGGGGGTGTCGAAGACCTTGGTCAGGTTATCGAGCTGAATCATGTCGTTTCCTTGTCAGGGGCCGGGGGAGACGTTGCAGGGGCGTTCAGGCCGTCTCGGCGGCACGCTCCATGCCCTTGGGTGTCAGGCGCTTCTGCACGAAGAGCAGGGTGTAGTCGACGATGATGGCCAGCAGGCTCACCGCCACGGCGCCGACGATCAGCTGGCGCGGATCCGATTGCGAGATCCCACGGCTGATGAAGGTACCGAGGCCGCCGGCACCGATATAGGCGGCGATCGCCATCACCCCGATATTGAGCACCACGGCGGTGCGCACGCCGGCCATGATCACCGGCACCGCCAGCGGGATCTCGACTTGCCGCAGCCGTTGGTTGGGACTCATGCCGATCCCCCGGGCGGCCTCGCGCAGAGCCGGGTTGACGTTGTTGATGGCGGTGTAGGTGTTGCGGATGATTGGCAGCTGCGAGTAGAGCAGCACCGCGATTACCGCGGGCACATAGCCGATGCCGTGGCCGAAGATCGACAGCACCGGAATCATGATGCCGAACAGGGCGATCGACGGGATGGTGACGATGATCGAGGCCACGTAGAGGACCCAGCGCGCCGCCCGCTCGTTCTTGGTGATGGCGATGCCGATGGGCACGCCGGTCAGGGTGGCGATCCCCACCGCCACGCCGACCAGGGAAATGTGCTCGACGGTGCGCATGAGCAGCAGGTCAAGATTGTCCAGGGCGTAATGAAGCAGTTCCAAGTCGACTCTCCTCGTGATCGCGGCGGCGCGCCGGCAGGACCGGACGCATCCCGGGGCACCGTGCCGCCGCAAGGACATAGCGGGGACGGCCGGAATGACAGCAGGCGGGCGAGCTGCGGCGGAATGCCTCACTCGGCGGAAGAAAGCTTAACAAACCCCGCGATTTATTGTGGTTGTCAATGAATGACGATGCTCAATGAGTGGAATTGATATCACTGATGCATAACGGCTTCGGTGACCCGAAGCCGTTATGCGGATGTGTCGGCACCCGGCGACCTCAGGTCGCGGGCGCCTCGCCTCGGGCCTGGCGCTCCTGGGGCAGCAGGGCGGCATGGACCAGGGCATTCACCGGCGTGTCGACCCCGGCCTGCCGGCCCAGTCGCACCACGGCCCCGTTCTGGGACTCCAGCTCGGAGGGCAGGCCCGCCATGATGTCGCGCTGCATGGAGGCGGTGCTCGCCTCGGGCAGGGCGTCGATGAAGCGCAGGGCGCGTGTCGCGGCATCCCGGGGCAGGGCCACGCCAAGGGCCCGGGCCACTGCCTCGATCTCGGCCAGCAGTCGTTCGATCATCTCGCGGGTCTCGGGCAGCGTACGGGTGACGCCGATGGGGGCCCGGGTGATGCTGCCGATCCCGCTCATGGCGCAGATGAACAGGAACTTGCTCCACACCGCGACCTGGATGTCGTCGGGGATCTCGGCGGCGACGCCCCGGGCCGCGTCGAAGGCTTCCTTGAGGCGCTCGGCGCGCTTGCTGCGGCGGTTGTCGCGCTCGCCGAAGCGCACGAAAGGTTCCACGCCCGCGTGGCGGATATGCCCGGGGCCCTCCCGCCAGGCTAGGATGCCGCAAAGCCCCTGGAGCACATGGGCCTGGCCGAGCACGGCGGCCAGCTCGTCGGCGGCCTCGACGCCGTTCTCCAGCGGTACCACGAAGGTATCCGGCCCGATCATCGGGCGGATCGCCCTGGCGGCCTCGGGCACCTGCCACGCCTTCACCGCCACCAGCACGCAATCCACGGCGCCCACCTCGGCGGGGTCGTCGGTGGCGCTCACCTCGGGCAGGTGGACATCGCCCGCGATGCTCGAGACCGTCAGGCCATCGCGGCGCATCGCCGCCAGGTGCTCACCGCGGGCGATGAAGGTCACCGCGTGGCCGGCCTGGGCCAGCCGTGCCCCGAAGTAGCCGCCTACGCCGCCGCTGCCCATGATCGCGAAACGCATGCTCTCCCTCTCCTCGGTCGTCGGATGTCATTGAAGCCTACACCGGTCGGGGCGTGTCGGCATCGTCGGGGGCATCCCGCCGGTGAGGTCGAGCCGCCATGACGGCCCCCCGGGGGGCTGATACGATGGCGCTAACCGAATCCCGCCTGGCCGGATACGCCGCGTTGCCGGGCCATGCCCCATGGAAACATGCCATGAAGAAGTCCCATCCCGAGGCGGTGCCGCTGGACGACACCCTGTCGCCGCTCTCCCTGAAGCGCGTGGGCATCGACACCTACCGCGAGAACGTCGCCTACCTGCACCGCGAATGTGACCTCTACCGCGCCGAGGGCTTCCAGGCGCTCTCCAAGGTGGAGATCCGCGCCAACGGCCGGCGCATCCTGGCCAGCCTCAACGTGGTGGACGACACCAGCATCGTCGACTGTCAGCAGCTCGGCCTCTCCGAGGATGCCTACGCCTCCCTGGGGACGGAAGAGGGCCACCCGGTCAGCGTCTCCCAGGCGGAGCCGCCGGCCTCGATCCCGGCCCTGCACCGCAAGCTGGCCGGCGAGCGACTGTCACGCGACGACTTCCGTGGCATCATTCGCGACATCGCCGAGCTGCGCTACTCCAAGATCGAGCTGACCGCCTTCGTGGTGGCCTGCGACCGCGGCGAGCTCGACCGCGAGGAGGTCTTCTACCTCAGCGATGCCATGGTCCGCGTCGGGCGGCGCCTCGACTGGCATGAGCAGCCGGTGGTGGACAAGCACTGCATCGGTGGCATTCCCGGCAACCGTACCTCCATGCTGGTGGTGCCCATCGTCGCCGCCCACGGCCTGCTCTGTCCCAAGACCTCGTCGCGGGCCATCACCTCGCCCTCGGGTACCGCCGACACCATGGAGGTGCTGGCCGACGTCGACCTGCCGTTCGACGCCCTGGGCGACATCGTGCGTACCCACCGCGGCTGCCTGGCCTGGGGCGGCACCAGCCAGCTCTCGCCGGCCGACGACGTGCTGATCTCGGTGGAGCGCCCGCTCTCCATCGACTCCCCGGGGCAGATGGTGGCCTCGATCCTCTCCAAGAAGGTGGCCGCCGGCTCCACCCACCTGCTGCTCGACATCCCCGTGGGGCCTCACGCCAAGGTGCGCTCCATGCCCGAGGCCCGCCAGCTGCGCAAGCTGTTCGAGTTCGTGGCCGGGCGCATGGGGCTGACCCTGGACGTAGTGATCACCGACGGCAGCCAGCCGGTGGGACGGGGGATCGGCCCGGTGCTGGAAGCCCGCGACGTGATGCAGGTGCTCTCCAACCATCCCGAGGCGCCCATGGACCTGCGCCAGAAGGCGCTGCGCCTGGCGGGCCGCATGCTGGAGTTCGACCCTGACGTGCGCGGCGGCGACGGCTTCGGCATCGCCCGGGACATCCTCGATTCCGGCCGGGCCCTGGAGAAGATGCAGGCAATCATCGCCGCGCAGGGGGCGAAGTCCTTCGACCCCGATGCGCCTCCGCTGGCGGCCCACCATTTCGAGGTGGTGGCCCATGAGGCGGGGATGGTCATCGGCATCGACAACCTCAAGCTGGCGCGCATCGCCCGCCTGGCCGGCGCCCCCAAGGCCGCCGGGGCCGGTGTCGACCTGCTGGCACGCATCGGCGACCGCGTCGAGGCGGGCCAGCCGCTCTATCGGGTCCATGCGGCCTTTCGCAACGAACTGGCCTTCGCCCACCAGTCCAGCGAGCGGGACAGCGGCTTCAGCATCGGTCAGGCCGCGCAGATCACCCGCCTGAACGTGGAGTTCTGATGACCCCTGCACTGCTCCATTTCCCCGACGAGGCGGCACCGGCGCGGCGGCTCGCCGAGGCGGCGGGCATGGCCGCCCATGCCGTCGACCGCCACCGCTTTCCCGACGAGGAGCTCAAGCTCACCCTGCCCTTCGCCGAGGCAGCGGCCTTCCCCGAGACCCTGGTGATCTATCGCAGCCTCGACCGCCCCAACGACAAGCTGGTCGAGCTGCTGCTGCTGGCGCGCCACGCCCGCGGGCAGGGCGTCTCCCGGCTGGTGCTGGTGGCGCCGTATCTCGCCTATATGCGCCAGGACATCGCCTTCCACGCCGGCGAGGTGGTCAGCCAGGGCATCGTCGGTGGCTTCCTCGCCGAGCTGTTCGACGCCGTGATCACCGTGGACCCCCACCTGCATCGCATCGAGCGGCTCGAGCAGGCGATCCCCCTGGCGCACGCCGTGGCGCTCTCCGGTGCCCCGCGCCTGGCCGAGCTGATCGCCGAGAAACGCCCCGGTGCGCTGCTGCTGGGGCCCGACGAGGAGGCACGGCAGTGGGTCGCCCAGGCCGCCGAGGTCACCGGCCTCGACCATGACGTCTGTCGCAAGACCCGCCGCGGTGACCGCGACGTGACGATCACCCTGCCCGAGATCGAGGTGGCCGGGCGGCGGGTGGTGCTGATGGATGACGTGGCGAGCTCAGGCCATACCGTGGCCCGCGCCGCCGAGGCACTGCTGGCGGCCCGGGCGGCCTCCGTGGACGTGGCGTTGACCCATGCCCTGTTTGCCGGCGATGCCCAGGCGGTGATCCGGGAGGCCGGTGTCGGCGAGATCTGGAGCACCGACTGCATCGCCCACCACAGCAACGCCATCGCCATGGCGCCGGTGCTCGCCGAGGCGCTGGCGGCAGCGGGGGTGTCGGCTTCCGGATAGCGCAAACGACGGCGCCGCCCCGGTGGGCGGCGCCTGGATGCCTTCGTGGCCTGGCGTCAGGCGAAGGCGGGGCGGGGCATCAGGGACTTCAGGGTCTCGAGGTGCTCCAGGCTCTTCACCTGCCAGCCGGTCTCCGGCTGGTCCGTCTGGAAGCCGATGTCATAGCCGCCGTCGCTCAAGCTGGTGCGCCAGAACTCCTGGGTGGCGAGGCTCTCGGCCTCGGTGGCACTGGGAGCATGGAAGATGCCGCCGCCAAGGTGCATCTCCTGGCCGCGGGAGTGGATGGCGAAGACATCGACGAGGAAGGCTTTCATGGCGCTCACATGGGCTGGTGGGTGTACGGCGCCATCATAGCCAGTGGCCTGCCGGGCCGTTAGCGATTCCCGATTCCGTTGTTACAAGGCCCATGCGTCCACGACATCATTCCGGCCCGGCATGAGGAATGCCGAAAACGACAGGGCCCCGGGCGCGGCTGTCCGGGGCCCTGTCGTGTCGCCGGTGACGCCTACTCGGCGTCAGACGTTGGCTTGTCTGCCCCCTGATGGCCCAGCGTCCCGGCCTCGTCGAGGCGCGGGTGGTTGTCCAGGAATTCCCGGTGCGGGTCGGGCAGGCCGTCCAGCGCCTGGAGGCTGTGGGTGATGGCATGGATCGCCGCCGTCACGTCCCGGGTGTTGCCGGTCTCGGAGATGGTGTGCATGTTGCGGATCGGGAAGCCGATGGAGGTGGCCACGCAGTCCACGGCGGCCAGCACGCCGGCCATGCCGTCGGTGCCGGTATCGGCGCCGACGATGTCCCGCTGCATGGGGATGTCGTGCTCCCGGGCGGTGGTCTCGATCAGGCGATTGAACTGCTCGCTGGCGATGGCCCCCACCGACAGGGTGAAGCCCTTGCCCATCTCCAGCGGCTGCATGCGGCGGTCGCCGATGCCCGGGGCGGCCGCATAGTCGTGGTTCACGTCCACGGCGATGATGGCGTCGGGCCTGAGCTCCCCGGCCAGCACCCGGCTGCCGAAGCGGCCGATCTCCTCGTAGCTGGCGATGGCGAACAGCACCCGCACCTGCTCGGTGCCGCCCGCCTCGGCGATCAGTCGCGCCACCTCGGCGGTGACGAAGCAGCCCAGGCCGTTGTCCAGGTAGGCGCCGTAGAAGGTGTCCGGGCTGAAGCCGTGGCGGATGGGCCGGTCGAAGAGGATGGCGTCGCCAGGGCGCACGCCCAGCTTCTCCACCTGCTGCTTCTTGTTCTCGCCGTGGATCTGCAGGTCCAGGTAGATCTGCTCCTTCTTGATGCCCTTCTCGCCGTTGCGCTGGGCCGGGTCGGAGAAGTGGATGGCACCCAGGGCCTCCACGGTGCCGCCCTCGATGCGCCGGTAGCGGCCGGGTGCGGCCGGATCCTCGCTGAACAGGGTGACCTCATGGCCGACCAGCACGTTGGGGAGGAAGGCGTCGGTGTTGATCCAGATCTTGCCGTCCTCGCCGATGGAGCGCACCTGCATGCGGATCTTGTCGGCGTGGCCGATCACCATCACCTTGAACAGATCGTCGCGGCCGGGGTGGGTGTCCAGCACCACCCCGGCGTGGCCCTTGAACTGGTGCAGCTGCCAGCTGGCGGGGGCGAAGCTCTCGAAGTGGGGCTTGAGCACGCCGTAGGTCATGGCCGCCTCCAGGCCCACGGGGCTGGGGGCCGCGAGGATGCGTCGCATCAGCTCAAACTGCGGCTCGGGCATGGGCTCTGTCCAGGGGGTATCGCTCATTGCGTTCTCTCTCGTTTCAGGGTGAGATCATCGCACAGAGCTTACCATTCCGGGCGGTTGCGGTCTGTCCGAGGCGTCTTCGGGTGCCACTGCTGCCATCGGCCAGGCTATGCTGGGCGACATACCCTCAATCGCTGGGCCATGAGCGAGAAGGAGAGCCAGGCATGTGGTCAAGGATGTCAGTGATGCTGCCCCTCGGTCTGGCGGTACTGCTTGTGGCAGGCTGCGCCGGCGCTCCGCCGTCACCACCCGAGCCGGAACCAGAGGTCGCAGCGCCCCCCGAGGAGGGCATGCCTGGCACCGGGGCGGAGGAGGCGGCCTGGCTGCCGCCGCTGTTCGACGGCGTGGAGGACGAGGTGCACTACTACATCAGCCGGCTGCCGGACCGCCGTTTCGTCGAGTCCTATGGCGGGGAGGAGCATCCGCGGCCCTGGTACATCGCGGCCGAGCGGCTGGGACGGATCGGCGAACCGGCCATTCCCCTGCTGGCCTCGCGTCTCGAGTCCCCGGACGAGTATGAGCTGATGTTGGTGCTCTACGCGCTGATGCTCGCTTCACAGGATCCGTCGCTGGTGGCCGCCACCGGCGGTGACACCCTCGAGCTCGGTACCGTGCTGGACCCGCGGCACAATGCCGAGAACCTCGCCAGGGCCCGGGCCTGGTGGCAGCGCCACGGCTGGCGCTGGCCATCATCCAGGCGATGACGCCCCGGGGCGAGTGGTCACCCGTCCGTCCAGCGTGGCGCTTCCCCGGCCTGCCGGAGGCGAGCCCCGTCATCCCCGGATCTCGGCGACGACCTCGCCGGTCTCCTCGCTCAGCCCGGTCTCCTGGAAACCGAGGCTGGCGTAGAACTCCCTGGCGACCTGGTTGGTTGGCACATAGCAGATCGCGATTCGCTCGAAGGGGCCCTGAGCTTGGATCTCCTCCAGCACGCACTGCATGGCCCTGTGCCCGATGCCTCGTCCCTGGTGATGTCGGTCGACCATGAGGCGGAAGATATTGTAGGCGGGTGGCCGGTCGTCGTGCTCGAAGGATTCATACATGAGGAAGCCGACCACTTCGCCATCGCAACAGATGGCGCGAGGTCGATAGGTCGGATGGAAGCTCGATTCGGCAAGGGAGTACATGTTGTCGGCGACATAGTCGCGCTGCGATGTGGCGACCTCAAGCGCAATGACAGCCTCGAAGTTCTCGCGGGTGACCTCCTTCAGTACCACGTCCATCGCATGCTCCTCTCTTTGGGGTATCGCCCGCCGGCGGGGTGGCGTCCACGCTGCGCGTCAGCATTGGCCCCGTGTGCTCGGGGGACGCGATGACATCGCCACCAGATCCCGTCATGTTGCGCTTTCAGTATGGTGCATCCTTCGGACAGGAAACGCCGGTGTCTTGTCTTATCCGTCTGCGGACGGCTGTGCCAAGCTGGAAGCAGGATGAAGGAGACGTCGAGGGGGCCATGAACGACAGTCGGCACGAAGCGCTGGAGCGGGAGCATCGTCCGGAGGTGATCGAGCGGCGCCTGCGTGCTCCGTCACGAAGCAGGCACCTGCCCGATGCCATCCTCGGCGGTATTGACGGCTGCGTGACCACCTTTGCGGTGGTCTCCGGGGCCTTCGGGGCGGGCTTCTCGGCCACCGTCGCCCTGGTGCTGGGGGTCGCCAACCTGCTGGCCGATGGCTTCAGCATGGCGATCAGCAACTACGAGGCGATCCAGGCCCAGCGCGAGCATGTCGACGGGGTGCGACGCAGCGAAAACCACCATATCGACGTGGTCCCGGAGGGAGAGCGCGAGGAGGTCCGACAGATCTTCCAGCGCAAGGGGTTCACGGGCGAGACCCTTGAGCGGGTGGTGGACACCATCTGCAGCGACCGTGAGGTCTGGGTGGAGACCATGATCTCCGAGGAGCATGGTCTGCAGAGCGAGGGGCTGAGTCCGCTGCGCTCGGCGCTGGTCACCTTCGTCGCCTTCCTGGTGGTCGGCGCCATGCCGCTGCTGCCCTACGCTATGCCCGGGCTGGATACCACCCGGCAGTTCCTGGCGAGCCTGGCGGTGGCCGGACTGATGTTCTTCCTCATCGGCATGGGCAAGAGCCTGGTCTACCACCAGCCGGTGCTGAAGTCGGGGCTGAGGACCCTGCTGATCGGCGGCGCCGCGGCGGGGCTGGCCTTCCTGACCGGCCATCTGGCACAGGCGCTGTTCGGCGTGGAGATGTAGGTGTCGCCCCTCCCCAGGCCAGGTTGCACGGTAGCGCCGCGCTGGCGACAGAAGCGTGGACCTCATCGCCGCCTCGCCCGAGCCGAGACACGAGGATATCGGCGGGCAGGGCGACGGCATGAAGAAAATCATGCTGGCCCCTGTCGAGTGCGCGGGAGCCGGCTGGACTACCTTGATGATGAGGCTGGCCCGCCAGTGGCAGGACGGTCGGGAATTGTCGATCCTGGCATCCCGGTTTTTCCATGGGCCTCGCCATTCGCTAACGCCATTCGAGGAGCCCTCATCATGGCCAAGAAAGCTTCCAAGGACACCGAGGAGGTTCCGGTCTCGGCCGGCAAGTCTGCCCCCCAGGCCGAGTCCCGGGCGATTAGCCCATTCCGGGAGTTTGATCGACTGCTCGAAACCTTCTTCGATCGTGGCGGTATGCCGTCGCGCTGGGAGCATCCCCTCTGGCAGCGCTTTGCCGCCTTCGAGAAGGGCATGCCGAAGGTCGATGTCATCGACCGCGACGCCGAGGTGGTGGTGCGCGCCGAGGTGCCGGGCTTCGAGCGCGAGGAGCTCGATGTCTCGGTGACCGATGGCGCGGTGACCATCAAGGGCGACCACCGCGAGGAGAGCAAGGAGGAGGTGGGCGAGTACTACCATTCCGAGATCTCCCGCGGCTCCTTCACCCGGACGGTGGCACTGCCCGGTGAGATTGATGCCGACAAGGCGGCGGCCACTTTCAAGAACGGGGTCCTCGAGCTGACCCTGCCGAAGCACAAGAAGGCCAACCGTCGCAGGGTCGAGGTCAAGTAACTATCCGTAATGACTGGCATCCGGGTATGACGGCATGCCAGTCATTCCTTGTGTGAGAGAACGACATGGAAACCACCTGGGTAGTCGTCGCCGATCAGGCACGAGCACGTCTCTTCTCGGCGTCCGACCGGAGAGGGGCGCTGGAGGAGGTGGAGGATCTGGCCAATCCGGAGGGCCGCCTGCATGACCAGGACCTGAATGCCGATAGACCGGGACGCGCCTTCGACTCCATGGGTGAGGGGCGTCATGCGATGGGCAAGCACCATTCGCCCAAGGAGCAGGAGGCGATACGTTTCGCGCAAGAGGTGGGGGATCGCCTGGCCGTCGGCCTGCATGATGGCGCTTACCGACACCTGATCATCAGCGCCACGCCGCGGTTTTTGGGGCTGTTGCGCGAGGCGCTGCCCGATGATGTCACGAAGCGCGTCGTGCTCGAGCTTCACAAGGACCTCACCGCCTTGAGCAGCGACGAGATTCGGGCGCACCTGCCGGAGCGTCTGCCCCGGGCACCCCTCTCCCAAGAGGAGTAGGAGCAGGACACGATGACGACTACCTCAGGCGGGCAGTGGGCGGTGTGACCCTCTGACGGATCGGGGATGTCATGCCCCGGTGCGGCATCACGGCCTGTCCTTCCCATGACTGTCCCGGCCGGCGTCGGGCGGCGCAGCCGACGCTTGCGGTTCGCTGACGAAGGCACTGCGATGAAAGGCGGCGGCGGCCTCCACCTCCGCAATGCCGCGCAGGCCGGGTTCCGGTGGTGCCTCGCCGGCCAGCACGCGCAGCACCGATCTCACGCCGCGTGACAGGGAGACGAGGTTGTAGCCGCCCTCCAGCACGAAGACCAGCCGGCCGCTGCACTGCTGACGGGCGAGTGACTGCAGGATGCCGGTCATGGCGGCAAAGCCGTCATAGGAGACATTCAGCGCCAGGTCATGGCTGTGGGGGTCGAACCCCGCTGAGACCAGGATCAGGTCTGGCCGGAACCACTCCGCCGCCGGCACCAGGATCTCGCGAAACGCCTTGAGATAGGCGGCGTCACCGGCATCGGCTGGCATGGGGACGTTGACGTTGGTGCCTTCTCCCAGACCCACCCCGACCTCCTCGAGGCTGCCTGTCCCGGGGTAGAAGGGCGAGGCGCGATGAATGTCCACCAGCAGCACATCAGGGTCGGCCCAGAAGATGTCCTGGGTGCCGTTGCCATGATGGGCATCCCAGTCGACGATCATCACCCGCTCGCAGCCCAGCGCCAGGCGCGCATGGGCAGCGGCCACTGCCACGTTGTTGAACAGGCAGAAGCCTCGAGCGCGCACCGGCTCGGCGTGATGGCCGGGCGGCCTGACCAGCGCGAAGCTGCTCTCCGCCCGCCCCTTGACGACCGCCTCCACCGCGGCGATGGCCGTGCCAGCAGCCACCTCGGCGGCCTCGACGCTGCCGGGAGACACCGCCGTGGTATCCACGTCCAGCCAGGCGCTCTTGCCGCGCAGCTGGTAGATGCTGTCGAGGTAGGAGAGGGTATGGACCCGGGCCAGCTCCTCTCGTGTAGCGGCCACGCCCGGCTCGAAGGTCACCCCGGGCACCGGTTCGAGCTCGAGGAAATGGCGGATGGCGGTCAGCCTGGCGGGGTGTTCCGGGTACTTCCAGGGCACGCCCAGCCCCGACAGCAGCGAGCGGATGCGCGTGTCCATCCGCCCCGGGAGGAACGGCACCTCGATGTCCGGTTCATGGGCCAGCATGCGCTCGTCGTAGAAGGCGATCACACTGTTCTGGTTGCTCACGGCTCAGGCTCCCTGGTCGGCCGGGCCCCACCCGCGTGGAGCCGCCACCTCCAGCATAGCCGGTAAGCTAGCCTAGGGCGTCGAGCAGCCGCTCCACGGCCAGGAACAGCTGGCGGCGTGGCTGGGCGCCCTCCAGCATGCCGGCGTGCTCGCCATCCAGGCAAAAGCGCAGCGCTGGCACGCCCTGGATGCCGAGGTCGCGGGCGGTGCGCTGATCCTCCATCACCGCCTGGCGATGGTCACCGTTCTCCAGCGCCCGACGCAGCGCGCTGCCGTCCAGGGACAGTCCATCGGCCACTCGCGTCAGCACCAGTGGGTCGGCCAGGTCCAGGCTCTCCTCGAAGAAGCCGCGGAACAGCGCCCCGCGCATGGCCTCGCCGGCGCCCGGTTGGTGGGCCGCCTGGTCCTCGGCCCAGGCGGCGGCCTCGTGGGCCAGCCGTGAACGCGGCTGGATCCGCGGCAGCCGCAGGGTCATGCCGCGTTCGGCGGCCATGGGATAGACGGCCCGGCCCCAGACGTCATGCAGGTAGTCGCCGTCCGGGTCCAGGGTCGGTTCGGGGTCGGGGCGCAGCTCGAAGGCGCGCCAGCGAATCGTCATCCGACCGGCGAAGCGCTCGGCCAGGGCGTCGAGCTCCGGCATTTCCAGGTAGCAGAAGGGACACACGTAGTCGCTGAAGACGTCGAGCGCGATGCGCGGCTGGGCCATGGGGGCTCCTGCGGTCAGTGGGCGGGTGGGCCTATCCTGCCAGGCCGCTCAGCCGGCGGCCAGGCAGGACGGCAGGCTCTCGCTCAGCGAGCGGGGGACGATGCTCAGGTCCCGGAAGGTGCCGACGCCGTCGCCGACGAGGTTGTCGCGCTGCATCAGCCACACCTGATCACGGGTCAGCGGGGCGCCGGGAAGCGGAGAGAGCAGTGCGGCCAGCAGGTGCCAGCCCCAGAAGGGCACCGGCACCAGGGGGCGGTCGCGCTTCAGGTGGGCCATCACCCGCTCGACGATCTCGCGGTAGCCGAGCGCCTCGGGGCCGCCGAGCTCGAACAGGCAGCGCCCGGGCGGATGCGCCCCGACCAGCGAGACCACCGCGCGGGCTACGTCCACCACATGCACCGGCTGCAGGCGGGTCTCGCCGCGGCCGAACAGGGGGATCGCCGGCAGGCGCGTCAGGCCGGCCAGGCTGGAGAGAAAGGCGTCCTGCGGGCCGTACAGCACGCTAGGCCGCAGCAGGATCGCCCGGGAGAGGGCATCGACCACGGCATGCTCGCCGCGAGCGCGCGCCCGCACATAGGGCGAGGGGGAATCCAGGCGACAGCCGATCCCCGAGATCTGCACCAGCCGCTCGATGCCGGCCTCGCGCGCCAGGCGTGCCAGACGCGCGGCCCCCGCCACGTGGATCGCCTCGAAGTCGAGTCCGCGTCGCTCCTTGTAGAGGCTCACCGCATTGACCACGGCGTCGGCCCCCTGCACGGCCCGGGCCACCGACGCCTCGTTGCGGAGATCGGCGGCAACGAGCTCGATGCGATCATCCTCCTCGGCCCAGTCGGGCAGGGCGGGGCGGCGGGCGACCAGTCGCACCGGCCGGCCGGCATCCACCAGCTCGCGGACGATGGACCGGCCGAGAAAGCCGGTGCCGCCGAATACCGTGATCGGGTGGTCGGGCATGGTGCGTCTCCGTGACGGGTGAGGCCTATCCTGCCAGGCCCGGCGCGGCGCGTCATGCGCCGGGGTGCCGCGCCGCTGGAGCCCCGGGGGTGGGCGGTGTAGGCTTGCCGCCTTCGATACCCGGCGCACAGGAGCTGCCCCCATGAGTGATCTTCCCCACTGCCCGTCCTGCGGTTCCACCTACACCTATGACGACGGCCTGCAGTATGTCTGTCCGGAGTGTGGCCACGAGTGGTCCCGCGACGGCGGCTCGGAAGCTGCCGACGAGACGCCCGAGGTGCGAGATGCCAACGGCAACCCCCTGGCCGACGGCGACACCGTCACTGTGGCCAAGGACCTCAAGGTGAAGGGCTCCTCACTGGTGGTGAAGGTGGGCACCCGGGTCAAGAACATCCGCCTGGTCGAGGGTGACCACGACATCGACTGCAAGGTCGACGGCATCGGCCCTATGAAGCTGAAGTCGCAGTTCGTGAAGAAGGCATGACGGTGAGTGACCTGCCCCTCGGAGAAGGCCCCGAGGCGGTAGGCCGGGCGCGGGGATAGATGCTTCATATGAGAATGATTGTCGTTATTGATGCCATCGGCGGCGATCCTGCCGCCATCCTGCCGGTTGTAGCCAGGAAACGGGGAGGCGGGCTTCACATCGAACTTATACAGGACTAAAATGGTCCCCAATTGAGGCGCGCCGCCTTCCCGGCGTGCGCGACACCGAGGAGGGCAGGCATGCTCAAGCTTTCGCGGCTGACCGACTACGCCGCCGTGGTGATGGCGCAGATCGCCCGACATCCGGAGCAGTCCCATGCGGCGGCCGAGCTAGCCGACGCCGTTCAGCTGCCGCACCCCACGGTCTCCAAGACCCTGAAGATGCTGGTCAAGGCGGGGCTCCTCGAGTCGCGCCGCGGGGCCCAGGGGGGCTACTCGCTGGCACGTCCCGCCTCGCGCATCACCGCCATCGACATCATCACCGCCATCGAGGGGCCGGTGGCGATGACCGAGTGCAGCCACGCCGAGGGCGACTGCGACCTCGCCGCCACCTGCGGCGTGTCGGACAACTGGCAGCGCGTGTCGCTGGCCGTCCGAACCTTGCTCGACAGCGTGACGCTGGCCCACCTGGCCGACACCGCACCGATCAAGCTGCCGGTGCAGCTGCCTATCCAGAGCGTCAGCCTGGCCGCCGACACGGCCTGAGACCACTTACGAATCATGAGGGCGAGTGACCCTCGCCAGCCCAACCGCCCGGGAGGGGAGACACCATGGCAAGTCAGGAAATGGAACAGCTTGTCCGTCGCGACTACAAGGAAGGTTTCGTGACCGACATCGAGAGCGACACGGTACCGCCCGGTCTCGACGAGGGCACCATCGCCTTCATCTCGAACAAGAAGGGCGAGCCGGAGTGGATGCTCGAGTGGCGCCTCAAGGCTTACCACCAGTGGCTGAAGATGACACCGCCCTCCTGGGCGCATCTGGATTACCCGCCCATCGATTACCAGGCGATCTCCTACTACAGTGCGCCCAAGCGTGACGAGGACAAGCCCCAGAGTCTCGACGAGGTGGACCCCAAGCTCCTCGAGACCTACGAGAAGCTGGGCATCCCCCTGCACGAGCGCGCGGCCCTGGCCGGCGTGGCGGTGGACGCGGTGTTCGACTCGGTATCGGTGACCACCACCTTCAAGGAGAAGCTGCACGAGGCGGGGGTGATCTTCTGCTCCATCTCCGAGGCGATCCGCGACTACCCGGAACTGATCAAGCAGTACCTGGGGACCGTAGTGCCGGTGGCCGACAACTACTTCGCGGCGCTCAACTCCGCGGTGTTCACCGACGGCTCCTTCGTCTTCGTGCCCAAGGGCGTGACCTGCCCCATGGAGCTCTCTACCTACTTCCGTATCAACGCCGCCAACACCGGCCAGTTCGAGCGCACCCTGATCATCTGCGAGGAGGGCGCCCAGGTCTCCTACCTGGAGGGCTGCACCGCGCCGATGCGCGACGAGAACCAGCTGCACGCGGCGGTGGTCGAGCTGGTGGCCCTGGACGATGCCTACATCAAGTACTCCACGGTGCAGAACTGGTACCCCGGCGACGAGGACGGCAAGGGTGGCATCTACAACTTCGTCACCAAGCGCGGCGACTGCCGTGGCGACCGTTCGCGCATCAGCTGGACCCAGGTCGAGACCGGCTCCGCCATCACCTGGAAGTACCCCTCCTGCGTGCTGCGCGGCAAGGACAGCATCGGCGAGTTCTACTCCGTGGCGGTGACCAACGGCCGCCAGCAGGCCGATACCGGCACCAAGATGATCCACATCGGCGAGGGCTCCCGCTCCAGCATCATCTCCAAGGGGATCTCCGCCGGCCGCAGCAACCAGTCCTATCGCGGCCTGGTCAAGATCGGCCCGCGGGCCAAGGGGGCGCGCAACTTCACCCAGTGCGACTCGCTGCTGATCGGCGACACCTGCGGCGCCCACACCTTCCCCTACCAGGAGATCGGCAACAGCACCGCCACCGTCGAGCACGAGGCCACCACCTCCAAGATCGGCGAGGACCAGCTCTTCTACTGCCAGAGCCGGGGTATCTCCGAGGAGGACGCGGTGAGCATGATCGTCAACGGCTTCTGCAAGGACGTCTTCCAGGAGCTGCCGATGGAGTTCGCCGTCGAGGCCGAGGCGCTGCTGAGCGTCACCCTCGAAGGCGCGGTCGGTTAATCCCCATTTTCAGAATTCAAAGGTAGCGAAGATGCTCGAAGTCAAGGATCTGCACGTCACGGTCGAAGGCAAGGAAATCCTCAAGGGCCTTTCCCTGACCATCAACGCCGGTGAAGTCCACGCCATCATGGGCCCCAACGGGGCCGGCAAGTCCACTCTCTCGGCGGTGATCGCCGGCAAGGAGGGCTACGAGGTCACCTCGGGCTCGATCACCTTCGAGGGCCAGGACGTGCTGGAGATGGAGGTCGAGGAGCGGGCGCTGGCTGGCATGCTGCTGGGCTTCCAGTACCCGGTCGAGATCCCCGGGGTGAAGAACATCTACCTGCTCAAGGCGGCGCTCAACGCCAAGCGTGCCGCCCATGGCCAGGAGGATATCCCGGCGCCGGAGTTCATGAAGCTGATCAAGGAGAAGATCGCCGAGATGAAGATGGACGCCAGCTTCCTGCAGCGTTCCGTCAACGAGGGCTTCTCCGGCGGCGAGAAGAAGCGCAACGAGATCCTCCAGATGCTGGTGCTCGAGCCCAAGCTCGCCATGCTCGACGAGATCGACTCGGGGCTGGACATCGATGCCATGAAGGTGGTGGCCGACGGCGTCAACAGCCTGCGCGCCCAGGAGCGGGCCATCCTGCTGGTGACCCACTACCAGCGCCTGCTCGACTACATCGTGCCTGACCACGTCCATGTGCTGGTGGATGGCCGCATCGTCAAGAGCGGCGATGCCGAGCTGGCCAAGGAACTCGAGGCACGCGGCTACGACTGGGTACTGGAGGAATCCGCGGCATGAGCGATGTGCAGACCTTTCTCGATCGCCTGAGCGAGCGCAGCGCCTCCCGGGGGGCGGAGCCGACCTGGATTGCCGCACGGCGCCAGGCCGGGGCCGCGCGCTTCGAGGCGATGGGCTTCCCGACCCGCCGCGACGAGGCGTGGAAGTACACCGACGTGCGCGCCATCGCCCGTGGCGACTTCGCCCTGGCCGACAACGCCGAGTTCTCCCAGGCCTCGGCCGCGGCGCTGACCCTGCCCCTGGAGGCCCATCGCCTGACCTTCGTCGACGGCGTCTTCTCGGCGCCGCTGTCACAGCTCGAGGGCCTGCCGGCGGGGGTGGCGCTGCTGCCGCTGTCGCGGGCGCTGGAGGAGAACCACGAGGCGGTGGGCGGCCCCCTGGGCCGGCTGACCGGAGTGGAGTTCTCGCCCTTCTCGGCCCTCAATACCGCCTTCATGGAGGAGGGCGCCGTGCTGCGCCTGGCGCCGGGTACCGTGGTGGAGAAGCCGATCGTGCTGCAGTTCCTCTCCCGGTCCGGCGAGCGGGCGGTGATGAGCCATCCGCGCATCCTCATCGAGGCGGGCGGGCGCAGCCAGGCCACCGTGATCGAGCATCACATCGGCGAGGAGGCCGCGGCCAACTTCACCAATCTGGTGGCCGAGATCATGCTCGACCGCGGGGCGATCCTGACCCACTACAAGCTGCAGGAGGCGCCGCTGGCCGACCTGCACGTGGCCAGCATCCACGTGGAGCAGGGCCGCGACAGCACCTACACCTCGTTCAACCTGAACCTGGGTGGCGGCCTGGTGCGCACCGACCTGATCAGCGAGCTCAACGGCCAGGGGGGCACCGCCAACTTCTACGGCCTCTTCTACGGCCAGGGCCGCCAGCACGTGGACAGCCACACCCTGGCCAACCACAACGCGCCCCACACCTACTCCAACGAGAACTACAAGGGCATCCTCGACGACCGTGCCCATGGCGTGTTCAACGGCAAGGTGGTGGTCAAGCGCGACAGCCAGAAGATCGAGGGCTACCAGAGCAACGCCAACCTGCTGCTCTCCGACCGCGCCGAGATCGATGCCAAGCCCGAACTCGAGATCTATGCCGACGACGTCAAGTGCTCCCACGGCACCACCACCGGCCAGCTCGACGCGGAGGCGGTCTTCGCCCTGCGCACCCGCGGCATCGACGAGCAGACGGCCCGCGGCCTGCTGACCCTGGCCTTCGCCGGCGAGGTGCTGGAAGAGGTGGGCCTCGACGCCATCGCCGAGCGGGTCGAGCTGGCGGTGGCCGGCAAGCTCCCCGAGCGCTTCAACCTGGCCGGGCTGGTGGAAGCGGCCGTGGCCCTGGGCGATGAATGAGCGGGCAACAGACGATCACCGAGCGAGGACTACCGGATGACTGACCTGGCCACCAGCAGCGAACTCGAGGCCCCGTCCCTGGACGTGGCCGCGGTGCGGGCCGATTTCCCGATCCTGGCGCGCCGGGTGCACGGCAGGCCGCTGGTCTATCTCGACAATGCCGCCACCAGCCAGACCCCGCGGCAGGTGATCGCGACGTTCGACGACTACTACGGTCGCTACAATGCCAATATCCACCGCGGGCTGCACACCCTGGCCGACGAGGCCACCGCGGCCTTCGAGGGGACCCGGGAGAGCGTGCGCGGCTTCCTGAATGCCGCCGACAGCCGCGAGATCATCTTCACCCGCGGCACCACCGAGGCGATCAACCTGGTGGCCAACAGCTGGGGGCGTGCCAATCTCCGGGCCGGCGATGAAGTCCTGATCTCGCGGCTGGAGCACCACTCCAACATCGTGCCCTGGCAGCTGCTGGCCGCGAAACTCGGCTTTACCATCAGGGTGATCCCGGTGGACGAGCGCGGCGTGCTGGATATGGCGGCCTACCGGGAGCTGCTCGGCGAGCGCACGAAGCTGGTGGCGGTGAACCATGTCTCCAACGCCTTCGGCACGATCAACCCGGTCAGGGAGATGGCGGCCATCGCCCACGCCCGGGGCGCCCTGATCCTGGTCGACGGCGCCCAGGCCACGCCTCACCAGGCGGTGGACGTCCGCGACATCGACGCCGACTTCTACGCCTTTTCCGGGCACAAGGTCTACGGCCCCACCGGGGTCGGCGTGCTCTATGGCAAGGCGGCACTGCTCGAGGTGATGCCGCCCTGGCAGGGCGGCGGCGAGATGATCCGGACCGTCTCCTTCGAGGCGGGCACCACCTTCGCCGAGATCCCCCACAAGTTCGAGGCCGGCACTCCGGCCATCGCCGAGGTGATCGCCCTGGGCGAGGCGCTGAAGTGGGTGGCCGGCGTCGGCCTCGGCGCCATCGGTGCCTGGGAGGGGCGGCTGCTCGCCCATGCCACGGCCGCAGTGTCGCGCATCGACGGCCTGCGAATCCTGGGCACCGCCCCGGACAAGGCCGGCGTGCTGTCGTTCGTGGTCGACGGCGCCCATGCCCAGGACATCGGCCTGCTGATCGATCAGCTCGGGGTGGCGATCCGCACCGGCCACCACTGCGCCCAGCCGCTGCTGGCCCAGTTCGGCGTGGATGCCACCTGCCGGGCCTCGTTTGCCGCCTACAACACCCTGGAAGAGATCGACGTCTTCGTCGAGGCCCTGGAGCGGGTCATCGGCATGGTGCGCTGAGACCAGGCACCGGATCACGGAACGAGAGAGAGCCATGAGCGAAATCGAGCAGATTGCCCGCCTGGAGAAGGGCCAGACGCTGCCGTTGCAGCGCGACGTGGAGGCCATCTCCATTCCCTTCGGCAAGACCGTGACCCTCGCCGAGGACAGCATCGTCAGCGTGATGCAGGCCAAGGGCAGCACGGTGAGCGTGGGCTACGAGGGGCGCCTCTACCTGATCGAGGGCGCCAACCTCGATGCCCTGGGCCTCGAGGCGCTGCCGCGGCCGACCCTCGATGAGAATGCCTCCGAGGACGAGATCGAGCAGTTCGTCTGGGACCAGCTGCGCACCTGCTTCGATCCGGAGATCCCGGTCAACATCGTCGATCTGGGGCTGGTCTACGGCTGTCGCATCGAGCGCCTGATCACCGGCGAGCGCATCGTTACCATTCGCATGACCCTCACCGCGCCGGGATGCGGCATGGGCGACGTGATCGCCGCCGACGCCCGCAACAAGATCCTCGGTGCCCCCCAGATCGCCAAGGTGCATACCGAGATCGTCTTCGACCCGCCCTGGAGTCGTGAGATGATGAGCGACGAGGCCAAGCTCGAGCTCGGCATGTTCTGACGCCACCCCCCGCGGCGGGGCCTGGGGAGTGCCATGAAGCGAACGGTGTGGGCGGCCTTCCGGGGCCTGCTGATGACGCTGGGGGCGGCCACGCTCCTGGCCGCGCTGCTGTTCGTGGTCGCCAACCTCTGGGTGCTGGGACAGACCCGCGCCCGCATCGAGCACGAGCTGCCGCTGTGCCGTGCCGAGCAGGTGGGGATCGTCTTCGGTACCTCCCACTGGACGCGCAGCGGGGTCCGCAACCCCCACTTCGAGGCCCGCATGAGTGCCTCGGCGCGCCTCGTCCGCCTGGGCCGCGTCGACCACCTGCTGCTCTCCGGCGACAATCGCACCCGGTTCTACAACGAGCCCATCACCATGTGGCGGGACCTGCGGGGGCGCGCGGTGTCCGACGACGACATGACCCTCGACTACGCCGGCTTCAGCACCTTCGATACCCTGGCCCGGGCCCGGGAGGTGTTCGGGGTGGAGCGGGCGCTGCTGATCACCCAGGCGTGGCACCTGCCGCGGGCGCTGTTCATCGCCGATGCCCTGGGGGTGGAGGCCAGCGGCTGTGCGGTGCCCGCCCAGCGGGTGGCGGGGGTCTGGCGACTGCAGGTCAGGGAGTGGGTGGCGCGGGTGGCCACCCTGGGTGATCTCTACCTGTGGGGGCGCTCCCCCCACTTCCTCGGCCCGCTGGAGCCGCTGGAGATCACGCCGCGGGCCTGGGAGCCGCCGGCGCCCGAGCCGCGGACGGCCGAAATCGGGGACGGCTGAGGAAATCGGGGACGGGTGAGCGAGAGGGCAGGGCTTAGCGGCGCTGGCGCTGCTTCTGCAGGGCGTAGAGCTCACGGATCAGGCCGCGGCAGCCCTTCCAGCACGCCTCGATGACCGGCTCGATGGGTTCGGGCAGGGGATGGGTGTAGAGGGTGGAGAGCGCCTGCATCAGCACACGCTCCTGCTCGAGCAGTTCGCCGATCACCACCTGGCTCTCGTTGCCGACGAAGCTCTTCAGCCGGCTCCAAAGCCACATGTAGTCATCGCGCTCCACATCCGCGTCGCGCGGCAGCATGTTGAGATGCTGGCGGGCCAGCTCCTGCAACTCGTGCATCGACCGGTCCCGGGCCTCGTAGTGGGGCTTCAGGGTGTCGCGCAGGGACGGGCGCAAGCGCTCCAGGTTGTCCTGGAAATAGTCGATGCTGTCGGCCAGCGCCTCCAGGACGCTGTCCATCGCCACCTGGCGATTGTCGAGAAACATGAGCGGTCACCTCCTCCGGTGACGCAGATTGTGGCGGGGGAAACACTGTTTTGCTACCCCCGGGGAGGAATAAATTTCCTCCCCATTGGGCCTGGCCCGGGCCGTCCTGGCAATTACCCCTTGGGCTTAGGCGGTGCCTTGCGGCTCGGAGCGGCGTGCTTCTCGATATGTTCGACGATCAGGCCGGCGATGTCCTTGCCGGTGGCCGTCTCGATACCCTGCAGCCCGGGCGAGGAGTTGACCTCCATGATCACCGGCCCGTGATTGGAGCGCAGCAGGTCGACGCCGGCCACCCGCAGGCCCATCGCCTTGGCGGCACGGATGGCCGTGGAGCGCTCCTCGGGGGTGATGCGGATGACGCTGGCGGTGCCGCCACGGTGCAGGTTGGAGCGGAACTCCCCCTCGGCGGCCTGGCGCTTCATGGAGGCCACCACCTTGTCGCCGATCACGAAGCAACGGATATCGGCCCCGCGGGCCTCCTTGATGTACTCCTGCACCATGATGTTGGCCTTCATGCCCATGAAGGCCTGGATCACCGACTCGGCGGCCTGGTTGGTCTCGGCGAGTACGACGCCGATGCCCTGAGTGCCCTCCAGAAGCTTGATGACCAGCGGGGCGCCCTTGACCATGGTGATCAGGTCGGGGATGTCGTCGGGGGAGTGGGCGAAACCGGTGATCGGCAGCCCTAGGCCCTTGCGCGAGAGCAGCTGCAGGGAGCGCAGCTTGTCCCGGGAGCGGGTGATGGCCACGGAATCGTTGAGCACGTAGGTGCCCATCATCTCGAACTGGCGCAGCACGGCGCAGCCATAGAAGGTCACCGAGGCGCCGATGCGCGGGATGACCGCGTCGAAGGGCTCGAGCTCCTCGCCCTTGAGGTGGATGGAGGGATGATGGGCCGCGATGCTCATGTAGCAGCGCAGGGTGTCGACCACCCGAACGGTATGGCCCCGCTGTTCGGCGGCCTCCACCAGGCGGCGTGTCGAGTAGAGGTTGCGGTTGCGGGACAGCAGCGCGATATGCATCGGAAGGCTCCGGATGGCCGGTGAAGGTCAGGGTTCGCCGTGCAGGAAGGCGGCACCGGGGGCCACCAGCAGGCGGCGCAGGGCGCGGCGGCCGAGCAGCATCGGGTGGCGCATGTCGCGGCGGTCGGTCAGCGTGAGTTCGACCGGGTACTCCAGGTCGCCGAGGCGCAGCAGGGTACGGATCACGTAGCGCCACTCCTCCTGCCCGTTGGAGCTGCGCACCTTGCGCCGGTCATGCAGGTGCATGCGGAAGACATGGGGCGGGGTGTCCGGCCCCCCGCTGCGAGTGGTGAAGCTGACCCACAGCTGGCCGTCCTCCTCGAAGGACTCGATGTCCTCGGCGTGCAGCGCCGAGGTGCGGGCGCCGGTATCCGCCTTGGCACACAGCGTCAGGTGCATCTCCGGCAGCACGATCATCTCGCGGCGGCCGATCACCGCCTTGGGGGTATAGGGCAGCTCTTTCATGGTCATCCTTCCGGTGTCCCCGTATGACGTGTCAGCGCCGCCAGGCGCTGGCCGATGGCCGAGTCCGGTGCCGCCTCGCGCAGCGCCATCAGCACCGGCAGGCGCAGCCTCGGGACCAGCGCCAGGTCGCGGGCCACGCTCATGAAGTCGGCGTTGCGGCACTCCGCGAGGCGGGTGAGGAAGCGCGGCAGGCGCCGGGCGTCCTCCAGATGATGCCAGCCGCGTCCCGCCATGGCCGCCAGCAGGTCGGGGCCGCAGGCGTCCGGGTCGGCGAGCAGGGCGTCGAACCAGGCACCGGCCGCTGCCGCCTCCGCGCCACCCATGGCGCGCACGCAGGCACAGAACGCCTCCACGTCTCCCGCCGCGGCGTCTGCCTCGCCCCTTACCCGCAGGGCGCTGGCCAGGGCATCATCGATGGCCACATGCTCCAGACAGTAGCACAGCGAGGTGAGCACTTCGCCGGGCAGCGCGGGCAGGCGAGCGGCCAGCTGACGGCGCTGCTCGACATCCATGCGCACGACGAAGTCGGCCAGCCCCTGCAGGCCGAGGGCCTGCCAGTCCAGCGCCTGCTGGCCGCTCAGGTAGGCCTCCACCGGCTCCAGGTGCTGGCTGGCCGGCTGGCCCAGGTCGAGGCTGGCACGGGCATGCAGCACGGCCTGGAAGGGCAGGGTGGGGGTGAAGGCCAGCGGGTTGTCCTTCATCAGGTTCTCCACCGCCTCGCCTCCCTCGCGCCCGACGCTGGCCACGCTGCGCCCCAGGGTCTCCAGCAGACGCTGGACGAAGGCGTCGCGGGGCGCCGCCACCAGCTGGCCCTGCTCGTCCAGCGGCAGCGCCAGGAACCAGATCAGCGGATCGCGGACGTCGCCGAGGCGAAACACCAGGCCCAGGCGCGCCTGGCCCTGCCAGGGGGCCGGCCAGGGCGCCTCGCCACGCTCGAAGGCCGCCAGGGTCTCCAGGCTGCAAGGTTCGACGCGTCGCCCCAGGTGGTAGAGCCACACCTCGGCGCCGCTGCGAACGAAGAAGTCGTGAAGGCTGTGGATCGGTTGCATGGCGTCTCCCGTTTTCGAAGCGTGCACTCTACCGCGGTGGTCAAGCGCTGTCAGCAGCGGAGGAGTCCTCAGGGATCCACGCCGCTGGTCAGGAAATGATCGATAGGCCGAAGGCCCCGTCATGCCTGGCCGGCAGGCGACTTTCCAGAGATTATCCACAGCCCCGTTCAGGAAAACTGTGAACTGTGCACAAGACGCCCGGAAGGGGGACCCCGGGCGGTGGACAGGGCGTGCGGGGTGGCCGGGTCCCGAGCTAACGGGGATAATGGCCCCACATGTCAATGAGGTACCCGAAATGAGCGTTCACCAGGAGCTGGCGGTTGCCCTGCGCGAGCTGGAGGCGACCATGCGTGCCACCGGGCAGTGGCGCATGGAGCGCCCCGAGCCCGCCGCCTTCGACAGCGTGGCACCGTTCTGCGCCGACACCATGTCGCTGCCCCAGTGGCTGCGCTTCGTGTTCATCGTGCGTCTGGAAGCGCTGGTGGAGATGCAGGCACCGATGCCGGCGAAGTGCGAGGTGGCCCCCGCGGTGGAGGCCTGGATGGCCCAGTCGGGCGCGCGGACCAGCGAACGGCTGATGATGAAGCGGGCGGTCGAGGCGGTCGACCGGCTAGTCACCGAGCACTGAGCCGGACGTGAGCGGCGGGGTGGGCCGGCCCTTTCGGGCCGGCCAGGTCGACTACTCGGCGGTCGCCAGCAGGCTGGCGTTGCCACCGGCGGCGGTGGTGTCGATGCACAGGTGGCGCTCCACCACGTAGCGCTCGGGCGCGATGGTCTGGGTCTCGAGCGGCACGATGGCGCCCTCGCGACCGGCCAGCGCGACGCGCAGCTCCCGGGTCCAGTCGCTGGCCCCCGCGGCAGCCACGGCCGCGATGCCCTCGACCCGGGTCAGCGTCTCGGCCTCGAGGCTGCCGTCGAGGGCGGCGGCGGGGGCCCCGGCCTCGACCAGCGGCTGCACGGCCTGGGTAGCGCCCGGGACGACCAGCACCGCCGCGCAGCCCGCACCGAGGGCCTGCACCGCCTGGGCGATGGCGATCTCCAGGGTTGGACCCAGGCAGAGCACCGGTCCCTTGGGATACATCGCCAGGCGGTTGCTTTCCCCGGTGGGCCCCGGCAGCGTCTGGGGCGTCATGTCCAGGGCCGCGGCCTCGGCCAGCGCCTTGCGAATCACGCCACGCTTCCCCGACAGCGCCTTGCGCAGCACCTCCACCCGGTCGGGTCGCGCCGCCCAGTTGCGCGCGTCCAGGCCGTCGAGTGCCGCCTGAAGATCGCCCAGGGGCACGGTCTTCCCCGTCGGCGCCTCGTGCTGCTCGGCGTCGGCGGTGCGGCGGAAGCGGGTGACATAGAGCGGCCCGCCGGCCTTGGGCCCGGTGCCCGAGAGCCCCTCGCCGCCGAAGGGCTGGGAGCCGACGATGGCGCCGATCTGGTTGCGGTTGACGTAGATGTTGCCCACATGGAGCCGCTCGACGATCTGCTGCACGCGGTCGTCGATCCGGGTGTGCAGGCCGAAGGTCAGGCCGTATCCCCGGTCGTTGATCGCGTCGACCACCCTGTCGATGTCCCGCGCCTTGAAGGTGGCCACGTGCAGGACCGGGCCGAAGATCTCGCGCTCGAGATCCTCGATGCCCCCGACCTCGACCACCGCCGGGGTGACGAAGGTGCCGACATCCGGCACCGGCAGGGTCTTGATCACCTTGCCGGCCTTCTGCTGCGCCTTCACGTAGTCGCCGATCTCGGTCTGGGCCTCGGCGTCGATCACCGGCGAGACGTCGGTGTCGGTGTTCCACGGGTCGCCGATGCTGAGCGCGTCCATGGCGCCGTCGAGCATGTCGAGCAGGCGCTCCCGCGCCTCTTCCTGGACGTAGAGCATCCTGAGCGCCGAACAGCGCTGGCCGGCCGACTGGAAGGAGGAGATCAGGATGTCGCGCACCGCCTGCTCGGTCAGCGCCGTGGAGTCGACGATCATCGCATTGAGGCCACCGGTCTCGGCGATCAGCACCGCGTCGGGACCGGCATTCTGCGCCAGGGCCTGGTGGATGATCTGGGCCACCGGGGTCGAGCCGGTGAAGCAGACCCCGGCGATGCGCGGATCGCTGGTCAGCGGCCCACCCACCGTCGGCCCGTCGCCGGGCAGCAGCTGCAGGGCCGCCTCGGGCAGTCCGGCCTCGCGCATCAGCTCGATGGCGCGGGCGGCGATCAGCGGCGTCTGCTCGGCGGGCTTGGCGAGCACCGCGTTGCCGGCCGCCAGGGCCGCGGCGATCTGGCCGGTGAAGATGGCCAGGGGGAAGTTCCAGGGACTGATGCAGACGAAGATGCCGCGGGCGCTGCCGGGCTCCTCCGCCTCCAGCCGTTCGCCCTCGTTGGCGTAGTAGCGCAGGAAGTCCACCGCCTCGCGCACCTCGGCGATGCCGTCGAACATCATCTTCCCCGCCTCGCGGGTGGTGATCACGGTCAGCTCGGCGATGTGCTTCTCGTAGAGGTCGGCGGTGCGGCGCAGGACCTCGGCCCGCTCCGCCGCCGGCCGCGCCGACCAGTCGCGGAAGCCTTCCTCGGCGGCGTCGAGGGCGGTCGCGACCTCCTCCGGGGTCGCCTCATGCACCTGGCCGACCACCCGGGAGGTGTCGGCGGGGGAGACGACATCGCGGGCCTCGCCACGGGGTGCCGGGCTGCCAGCCAGCATCGGGCCGGCGATCCAGGTGGCGTCGGCGAAGCCCTCCCGCGCCTCGAGCAGCGGCAGGATCGAGGCGGGCTCGTTGATCCGGTAGCCCTTGGAGTTCCGGCGCTCGGGGGCGAACAGCTCGCCGGGCTGGCGGATCAGCGGGCTCGAGATGGCCTCGCCCAGCTGCTGCATCCCGGCCACCGGGTCCTTCGAGACCTCGCTCGGGGGAATCGAGGCGTCCACCACCTGGTTCACGAAGGAGGAGTTGGCCCCGTTCTCCAGCAGGCGGCGTACCAGGTAGGCCAGCAGGTCGCGGTGGGCGCCCACCGGGGCGTAGATGCGGCAGTGGGTGCCTTCTGCATCCTTGACGATCTGGTGCAGCGACTCGCCCATGCCGTGCAGGCGCTGGAATTCGTAGCTGTCCTTGTCGTCGCCCGCCATGGCGACCACCGCGGCACAGGTATGGGCGTTGTGGGTCGCGAACTGCGGGTAGATGCGGTCGCGCCGGTCGAGCAGCATCTGGGCGCAGGCCATGTAGCTGACGTCGGTGTTGACCTTGCGGGTGAACACCGGGAAGGTCTCGACCCCCATCTCCTGGGAGAGCTTGATCTCGGTGTCCCAGTAGGCCCCCTTGACCAGCCGCACCATGATCCGGCGGTCGTGCCGCTCGGCGAGGTCGTAGAGCGCCTCGATCACCGGCCCGGCGCGACGTCCGTAGGCCTGCACCACGACCCCGAAGCCGTCCCAGTCCTCCAGGCTGGGGTCGGCCATCAGCGCCTCGATCACATCCAGGGAGAGGTCCAGCCGGTCCTGCTCCTCGGCATCGATATTGAAGCCGATATTGGCCTTGGCCGCCTGCCGCACCAGTTCCTGCGCGCGAGGCAGGAGCTCGGCCATCACCGTGTCGCGGTGGGTGTATTCATAGCGCGGATGCAGCGCCGAGAGCTTCACCGAGATGCCGGGGCTGCCGCGCACGTCGCCCTTGGCCTGCTTGGCGATGGCGGTGATCGCCTTGGCATAGGCCGCGTGGTAGCGCCGGGCGTCGTCGTCGGTGCGGGCCGCCTCGCCCAGCATGTCGTAGGAGTAGGTGTAGCCCTGCTTCTCCAGCTCGCGGGCATTCTTCATGCCCTCCTCGATGGTCTGGCCGAGCACGAACTGGCGGCCGAGGATCTTCATCGACTGGCCCACCGCGGTGCGCACCACCGGCTCGCCCATGCGGCGCACCAGGCCGCGCAGGGCCCGCACCGGGCCCTTGGGATCCTCGTCCAGCACCTTGCCGGTCAGCAGCAGGGCCCAGGTGGAGGCGTTGACCATGGACGACGAGGACTTGCCCAGGTGGGCGCCCCAGTCGGAGGGCTCGATCTTGTCGTGGATCAGGTCGTCGATGGTCTCCGCGTCGGGCACGCGCAACAGCGCTTCGGCCAGGCACATGAGCCCCACGCCCTCGGCGGTGGAGAGCCCGTACTCGGCCAGGAACGACTCCATCATCGACGGCTTCTTCTCCTTGCGCACCCGTTCGACGTATTTCGCCCCGGCGTCGGCCACCCGGCGTCGCTCTTCCTCCGACAGCCTGAGCTGTCCGACGAGTTCATCCAGCACCTTGGCCTCGTCGGCCGAATAGCGGGCGCGGATGCGCGCACGGGATTCGCTGATGGCGTCATGGGGGTGAAGGTCTGCTTTGTTCATGCTCGAACTCCCTGGGGTTCCGACACGCCGCGTCGAGGCGACGCCGGAAAGGGCTCCCGCGGGACCCCTTTCATCACGTTGATGGCGTGTTGCGCGCTCTGCTAGCGATTGATGTGCTGGTATTCGCCGGCATCGGCGGTGGCACTGCTTACCACCACGATGGCGATCATGGCCGCGATGAAGCCGGGAATGATCTCGTAGACACCGGGTCCGCCCATGAAGGAGCCGTTCCAGCCCAGCGAGATCCAGATCATGACGGTGGCGGCACCCACCACCATGCCGGCAATGGCGCCGGCACCGTTGGTGCGCGGCCACATCAGCGACAGGATGATCAGCGGGCCGAACGCTGCACCGAAGCCGGCCCAGGCGTTACTGACCAGCCCCAGCACCTGGGAGTTCTCGTCGGAGGCGATGACGGCGGCCACCAGGCCGACGAGCACCACGCAGACCCGGCCGACGGCCACGGTCTCCTTCTCGCTGGCCTCCTTGCGCAGGAAGAGGCGATAGAAGTCCTCGGTGAGGGAGGAGGAGGACACCAGCAGCTGACTGGAGATGGTGCTCATGATCGCGGCCAGCAGGGCCGCATAGAGGAAGCCCGTGACCAGCGGGTGGAACAGCAGGTTCGCCAGGATGATGAAGATGGTCTCCGGATCCTGGACGTCCAGGCCATTGCGCACCGCATAGGCGCGGCCGAATATCCCCAGAGAGACCGCGCCGATCAGGGAGATCGCCATCCAGCTCATGCCGATGTTGCGGGCAATGGGCACATCCTTGAGGGAGCGGATGGCCATGAAGCGCACGATGATGTGCGGCTGCCCGAAATACCCCAGGCCCCAGGTGACCGCGGAGAGCCAGCCGACGAAGGTCAGTCCCGCCGTCCACGACAGCAGGGTGGGGTCGACGCTATTGAGGGTCTCGGACGCCTGGGAGAAGCCGCCGCCGCCTTCGCCGAAGAGCACCACCGCCGGCATGATCACCAGCGCCAGCATCATGATGCAGCCCTGCACGAAGTCCGTCAGGCTCACGGCCAGGAAGCCGCCGACGACGGTATAGACCAGCACCACCCCCAGGGTGATCACCACGCCCATGGCGTAATCGCTCATGCCACCGAAGTTGTAGATGCCCGAGAACGCGCTCTCGAACAGCTTGCCGCCGGCCACCAGGCCGGAGGCCGTGTAGACGGCGAAGAAGATGACGATCACCACGGCCGACACCGTGCGCAGGGAGAGCGCCCGGGTCGGGAAGCGGTTGGCCAGGAACTCCGGGATGGTGATGGCGTTGCCGTAGTGAACCGTCTGTTCACGGAGGCGAGGTGCGACCAGGGTCCAGTTGAAGAACGCACCGACGAGCAGGCCGATACCGATCCAGGCCGAGCCCAGGCCGGAAACGAACAGCGCCCCGGGCAGGCCCAGCAGCAGCCAGCCGCTCATGTCCGAGGCCCCGGCCGACAGGGCCGCCACCTGGGGGCTGAGGGCGCGTCCGCCCAGCATGTAGTCCTCGGACGAGGACGTGGACTTGCGCATGGCATAGACGCCGATGGCGATCATGAGCGCAAAGTAACCAAGCAGGCTTATCCAGACTCCAGTAGCCATGAAGTACCTCCAGTTCATTGGGCCGGAGCAGGCTCCGGCCGGATGACGCATCTACCGTTCGGAGTCCGGTAGCGGCGCGGGTTTATTGTTGTCACTCCACCTTCGTCATGCGCAACGTGGCGCTGCCGCCTGTCACGCCAGGGGGTCCTGCTCGATGCGTGCCTCCTGTGGCAGTTCTTTCGTCAAGGGCGTTGGGGATGATGGGGTGTCTCCAGCGCAGCTGGATCGATCGGGTCCGTACGTTGTTGAAAAGCGTTGAGGAAAAGCGTAGCAGCCTAGCCGAATCACGCCGGCTCTTTCGCGGTGGAAAGGGGCCACGGTGGAGAGGGGCGAAGCGTCGAAGGGGGCGGCCGATGGGGAAAACCGGTCAGGGAGGGGGGCGCGCTGAGGGGTGACGCGGTTGAACCGATCGGGCGGGTAGCGCTCGACATGTCGAGCCCCCTTTGATGGGAAATGTAGTACTCATACTAGCGCCTATCGCGACGGTGGATCATTTCACGGTGTGTGAACGCTGCTCTGGGCCTGATGGGGAGCGACCGCATGCCGGTACCGCCTTCGCGCCTGCCAACGCAACGAGGCCCGCCGGTGGCGGGCCTCGTCGTGGGGTGAGGGGCGATCAGAAACGGTAGCTGATACCGCCCATCACCACCCAGGGGTCGATCTCGACCTTGCCAAGATCAGTGGTTCCCAAGCTGACATCGGTATCGATATCGAGATACCAGGCGGCGGCGTTGAGCGCCCAGTTGTCATTGATCAGCAGGTCGACGCCCACCTGGCCGGCGGCGCCCCAGGAGCTGTCGAGGTTCAGTTCAGCGCCTTCGATACCGATCGTCTCGCTGGAGAAGCGGGTGTAGTTGACGCCCACGCCGACGTAGGGCTGCACGCTGGCCGCGGTGCCGCCCAGCGGGTAGTACTGGACGGTCAGGGTCGGCGGCAGATGCTTGGTGGAGGCAGGAATCGTGCTGCCATCCGGAGCGGTCAGTGTGATGTCATGCTTGAACTGCTCGGCGGCCAGCAGCTCGACGCCGATCTTGTCATGGAAGCGATAGCCCAGGGTAAAGGCGAAGCGGGTATCGTCACCAACATCAGCGGCAAGGCCGTTATTAAGAGTTCCGTTGTCGCTCTTCGGTGCCACCTTGGCCACGCCCAGGCGGGTAAAGAAGTCGCCGGCGCCGTAGGCCAGGGCCTGGGTGCTGGTGGTGAAGGCGGCGGCGGCCAGGCCGGCGGCCAGCAGGGTGGGGAGGTGCTTGCGCATGGGGCGGCTCCTTGAGGTTCCGGGTTGAGCGTTGTGGTCTAGCCAGTCCCTGGCCTGCCAGGGTGACGGGAAGTTTAATCAAGCCGCCCGGGAACTTTCTTGACGCCGGTCAAGTGGTGCTGCAACGCACAAGGATCAGAGCATGGGAGAGACAAAAAGGACGCCGCCGGGCTGGGCCCGGCGGCGTCCTTCGTGACGGCGATTACCGCAGACGCTGTGCGGCGCGGCGCGGATCAGAAGCGCAGGGTCACGCCGCCGCCGATGGTCATCGGGTCCACCTTGGCGGTGCCGATGCGGTCGCCGTTCACGGAGATGCGCGAGTCGACGTCGGCATAGTTGGCGAAGCCGTTGAGCATCAGGTTGTCGGTGATGGCGAGATCCACGCCCACCTGGCCCACGGCGCCGTAGCTGCGACGGGCGTCCACGCCTTCCGGCTCGCCGGAGAAGCGGGTGTAGTTGAGGCCGGCGCCCACGTAGGGCTGCACGCGGGAGTCCAGGCCACCCATCGGGTAGTAGTTGACCAGCAGGTTGACCGGCATCCGGTCGATGGTGCCGGCAAGACCATCACCAGCAATCTCATGCTCGATCTTCTCGGAGCCGTTGAGCTCCACGCCGACCTTGTCGTGGAACAGGTAGCCTGCGCCGAGGGTGAAGCCGGTCTCGCCGCTGCTGACGCCGTCGAGCACCCCGTTGTCGGAGCGGGTATCGGACTTGGCGAAGCCGCCACGCACGAAGGTGTCGCCGGCGCTGTAGGCCAGGGCGGCCTGGCTGGCGAAGGCGCAGCTGGCGGCGATGGCGGCCGCGGTGATCAGTCGAGTGGTGCGCATATGGGGATCCTCCCTGTTGCTTCACGCGAAGTCGCGTTGCCGGAGCGTCCGGCATCCTGTGACCAAGGTATTATACGAAACACTGTTTCCAAATGTCCCGTCACGAGTGGTCAATAATTGTGAAAGTTCTTTTCCGCGGGCGCGCAGGGGAGGGGGCGGACACGAAGGCGCCGGGCAGGAGCCCGACGCCAGGGTAGGCCGGAGTGATCAGAAGCGGTAGGTGATGCCGCCGCCGATGGTCATGGGGTCGATCTTGGCCTCGCCGATGTCGGCACCGCCCAGGCGCACGTCGGCCGAGACGTCGGCGTAGCTGACGAAGCCGTTGAGCATCAGGCCCTGGGCCACGGCCAGGTCCACGCCCAGCTGGCCGATGGCCCCATAGCTGCGGCGCACGTCCAGTCCCTCGAGCTCCTCGCCGGAGAAGCGGGTGTAGTTGAGGCCGGCACCCACGTAGGGCTGGACCCGGGAGTCCATGCCGCCCATGGGGTAGTAGTTGACCATCAGATTGATCGGCATCCGGTCGACGCTGCCGATGGGGCCTCCGTCGAGGGTGAGGTCATGCTCGACCTTTTCCTGGCCGCTGAGCTCGATGCCCAGCCTGTCGGTCACGAGGTACCCCACGCCGTAGTAGAGGCCCCGCTCGTCGGAAACATCCAGGCGCAGGTTGTCGGCCGTCAGGTCGCCATTGTTGGACTTGACGTCGGTCTGGGCGATGCCGCCGCGAACGAAGATATCCCCGGCGCTGTAGGCCAGGGCCATCTGGCTGGCCATGGCAAAGCCGGCGGCGATGGCGGTGACGGTCAGGAGATTGGTTCTTTTCATCGGGTCGTTCCTCTCGTCGAGCTTGGTCGTCGTTCTGGGCGGCAGCGTCGTGCCTGAGGTCCTGCGTTCTTGTACAATTATGACTATAGAAACGATGTTTGCAAAAGTCTTGTAAAGTTTTTCGATGGCGCCCATAGCTACCCATGACTCGCGGTCATCGGCAGGCGCGCTCCCTTTTGGGGCACTCGGCCCCGTTGTCGGGCCTCGGGCTTGTACAACACTTGACGCGGCGCAGCGTCGGGGCTCGCGAGAACGGCGGGAATCGTCTTGACTGAAGGGAGCTGACAAGGAGAGCGCAGATGAGACGCGAGATGTCCCTTCGGCACCCGGCGTGGCGCGAGGCTGTTCCCCTGCTGGTTGCCGCCGGCCTGGCGGTCTGGCTGCTGCTGCAGCCACAGCTGGTCAGCGACCTGGCGATGCCGCTGCGCCTGCCGGTGATCCTGCTGGGCGTCTGGTCGCTGGGCGCGGCCTTCATGCGCCCGCTGGGGCTGGTGCCGCGGCGCCACTGGCAGCGCCGGGCCACCTCGCCGCCATGGAGCCTGGCGGCGCTGGCGCTGTTCACCCTGGTGTTGCTGGTGCGCGCCGCGATGATATGACGGCTCGAGGGAGCAGGGGCCGTCACGCAGGAAGCCGCCCTTCGGGGCGGCTTCCTGCGTCAGTGCGACGGGGCGGGGCCGGGGCCCCGCCCGGTCGGTCAGACCTGGTCGAAGGTGTCGAAGTCGGCCGTGATGGCGTCCGTCGGCTCCTCGGTGGCCAGGCTCGCCACCACGATGGCGATGTAGGCGAAGATCACCCCCGGCACGATCTCGTAGAGATCGAACAGCCCGCCGGAGAGCTCGGCCCATACCACCACGGTGACGCCGCCCACCACGATGCCGGCCAGGGCGCCCCACTTGTTCATGCGGCGCCAGTAGAGCGACATGATCAGCGCCGGGCCGAAGGCGGCGCCGAAGCCGGCCCAGGCATAGGCGACGAGGTCGAGCACGGTGGCGTCGGGGTTGAGCGCCAGCAGATAGGCCAGCACGGCGATGCCGATCACCGCGAAGCGGCCCACCCAGACCAGCTCGGTCTGGCTGGCGTCCTTGCGGAAGATCGCCTTGTAGAAGTCATCGGTCAGCGCCGAGGAGGAGACCAGCAGCTGGGAGTCGGCGGTGGACATGATGGCGGCCAGGATGGCGGCCAGCAGGATGCCGGCGATCACCGGGTGGAAGATCAGGTTGACCATCACCATGAACACCGTCTCGCCGTCGGCCAGGTCGCGCTGCACGAAGCCCACGCCGAGCAGGCCCACGGCGATGGAGCTGACCAGGGCGATGGCGGTCCAGCTCACCGCGATGCGGCGGGCGGCGGGGATGTCGCGGTCGCTGCGGATGGCGGCGAAGCGGGCGAGGATGTGCGGCTGACCGAAGTAGCCCAGGCCCCAGGCCAGGGAGCTGACGATGCCGATGACCGACAGCGCCTCGCCGGTGGAGGCATCCCGGAACCAGGCGAGCATGTAGTCGCTCTCGGCGGCCAGGGCGGCGCCGGCGCCGCTTGCCCCGCCCAGATCGCTGAAGGCGATGATCGGCACGATGGCCAGCGCCGCCGCCATCATCAGGCCCTGGATCAGGTCGGTCCAGGAGACCGCCAGGAAGCCGCCGATGAAGGTGTACATGATGATGGTCAGGGTGCCGATGGTGACGGCGATGCGGTAGTCGAAGCCGAAGACGGTCTCGAACAGCCGGCCGCCGGCCACCAGGCCCGAGCTGGTATAGAAGAGGAAGAACATCAGGATGAAGATCGCCGAGATCACCCGCAGCAGGTGCGACTTGTCCTGGAAGCGGTTGGCGAAGAACTCCGGCAGGGTCAGGGCGTCGCTGACCTTGAAGCTGTAGAGGCGCAGGCGGCGCGCCACGATCAGCCAGTTCA
Organism: Halomonas sp. 3H; assembly: GCF_024206005.1. Taxonomy (NCBI): domain Bacteria; kingdom Pseudomonadati; phylum Pseudomonadota; class Gammaproteobacteria; order Oceanospirillales; family Halomonadaceae; genus Halomonas; species Halomonas sp. 3H. The sequence goes on along the minus strand of NZ_CP100360.1, from coordinate 2,635,358 downwards.
GCCAGGTGCCGACCAGCAGACCCACGGCGATCCAGCTGGCCGAGATGCCGCTGACGTAGGCCGCGCCGGGCAGGCCGAGCAGCAGCCAGCCGGACATGTCCGATGCCCCGGCGGAGATCGCCGAGGTCCAGGGGCCCAGCGAGCGGCCGCCGAGGATGTAGTCGGAGAGGTTGGTGGTGCGCTTGTAGGCGACGATGCCGATGCCGAGCATCAGCGCCAGGTACACCACGAAGGTGAAGCCGATGGCCAAGTTGTTCTGAACCATGAGGGGGTTCCTTCAGTTTATTGTCGTTACAGACGAGCGGGGTTCACTCGTCTCCCAGCGCGAGCAGTGACGCGTTTCCGCCCAGTGCGGCGGTATTGACGGTCACCGTCTTTTCCGTGGCGAAGCGCAGCAGGTAGTGCGGTCCGCCGGCCTTGGGGCCGGTTCCGGAGAGGCCCTGGCCACCGAAGGGCTGTACGCCCACGACGGCGCCGATGATATTGCGGTTGACGTACACGTTGCCAACGCGAATCTTCTGCGCTATTTCATCGGCGAAGGATTCGTTGCGGCTATGCACGCCGAAGGTCAGTCCGTAGCCCCGGCCGTTGATCGACTCGATCACCCGGTCGATCTCGCTGGCCCGGTAGCGCACGATGTGCAGGATCGGGCCGAACTGCTCCCGCTCCAGCGCCTCGATGCCGTCGATCTCGAAGGCCACCGGGGCGATGAAGGTGCCGTCGCCGGTCAGGGCCGGGTCCAGGCGGGTCTCGGCCACCAGGCGACCCTCGGCCTTGAGCTTCTCGATGTGCGCGGAGAGCCCGCGACGGGCGTCCTCGTCGATCACCGGGCCGACGTCGGTGCCCAGGTCGCGGGGGTCGGCCACGCGCAGCTCGTCCATGGCGCCGTCGAGGATCTCGATGACCCGGTCGGCCACGTCCTCCTGGAGATAGAGCACCCGCAGCGCCGAGCAGCGCTGCCCGGCGCTCTGGAAGGCCGACTGGATGACATCGGCGACCACCTGCTCCGGCAGGGCGGTGGAGTCGACGATCATGGCGTTCATGCCGCCGGTCTCGGCGATCAGCGTCGGCAGGGCGGCGCCCTCCCGGGCGGCCAGGGCGCGGTTGATGATCTGCGCCGTGTCGGTGCCGCCGGTGAAGACCACGCCGGTGATGCGCGGATCGCTGGTCAGCACGCTGCCCACGGTGGGCCCGTCGCCGGGCAGCAGCTGGACCACGTCCCGGGGCATGCCGGCCTCATGGAGCAGCTCGATCACCCGGTGGGCGACGATGGAGGTTTGCTCGGCGGGTTTGGCCAGCACGGTGTTGCCGGCTACGGCGGCGGCCACCACCTGGCCGCAGAAGATCGCCACCGGGAAGTTCCAGGGGCTGATCGCCGCGAAGACGCCCTTGCCGGCGAGCATCAGCTGGTTGGATTCGCCGGTGGGCCCGGGCAGGGCGATCGGCTGGCCGAACAGCTCCTCCGCCTTCATGGCGTAGTAGCGGCAGAAGTCCACCGCCTCCTTGATCTCGTCGACGCCGTCGGTGAGCAGCTTGCCGCCCTCCCGGGAGCAGAGCGTCATCAGCTCCGCCATATGGGTCTCCATCAGGTCGCCCAGGCGGCGGATGATGGCGGCGCGTTCGGCCACCGGCGTGCTCTCCCAGCGCGGGAAGGCGGCCCAGGCGGCATCCACGGCGCGGGCGGCCTGCTCGGCGCTGGTCCACTGCACCGTGCCCACCTTCCGGCGGCGGTCGTAGGGGCTGGCGACCGCGTGCTGGCTGGCCGGGTCATTGGCCACCTCGAAGGCCAGCAGCGGACCCACCCGGTGCTCCTTCTCCATGGTGGCGGCCATGGCATTCATCAGCGGCTGGTACTGGCTGCGCACGTTGAGGTTCACGCCGCGGGAATTCGGCCGGCCGGGGCCGAAGATGTCGCGGGGCAGGGGGATGCGCGAGTTGGCGTAGGTGGGGTACTGGCGCAGGGTCTCGGCCGGGTGCACGCAGAGCGACTCTACCGGCACGTCGGGGTCCACCAGTTGGTGTACGAACGACGAGTTGGCGCCGTTCTCCAGCAGCCGGCGGACCAGGTAGGGGAGCAGGTCCTTGTGGGCGCCCACGGGCGCGTAGATGCGGCAGTAGGTGCCCTGCGGGGCCCGGGTCAGGGCGGCATCGTAGAGCGCCTCGCCCATGCCGTGCAGGCGCTGGAACTCGAACGGGCGGGTGGCCTCGTTGGCCAGCTCCAGGATGGTGCTGATGGTATGGGCGTTGTGGGTGGCGAACTGCGGGAAGATGCGCCCCCGGGTGGCGTCCGAGAGCAGGAAGCGCGCGCACACCAGGTAGGCCACGTCGGTGCTGGCCTTGCGGGTGTAGACCGGGTAGCCGTCGACGCCAAGCTGCTGGGACTCCTTGATCTCGCTGTCCCAGTAGGCGCCCTTGACCAGGCGCAGGGGAATCTCGTCGCCCTGCTGATCGGCCAAGCGATTGAGATAGTGGAGCACCGGCAGGGCGCGCTTGGAGTAGGCCTGCACCACCAGGCCGAAGTGGCCCCAGCCACGGCAGGTATCGCTCGCGTAGACGGCGCGGAAGACCTCCAGGGAGATCTCCAGGCGGTCGACCTCCTCGGCGTCGATGGTCAGCGCCACGTCCCGCTCGCGGGCCATGGCGGCGAGCTTCTTCACGCTGTCGACCAGCTCGTGCAGCACCTGGTCGCGACGACCGAACTCGTAGCGCGGGTGCAGGGCCGAGAGCTTGATGGAGACCGAGGGCGCCGGTGTCTTCGCGGAGAGCGCCTTGCTGGTCCTGCCCACCCGTTCGATGGCCCGGGCATAGTCGTCGAAGTACTTGGCCGCATCCTGCCGGGTGCGCGCCGCCTCGCCGAGCATGTCGTAGGAGTAGCTGTAGCCCTTGTCGAACAGCGGCCGGGAGCGCTTCAGCGCCTCGTCGATATCGCGCCCGAGCACGAACTGCTTGCCCATCACCTTCATGGCTTCGCGCATGGCGCGCCGGATCACCGGCTCGCCCAGGCGGTTGACCAGCCTGTTGATGAAGCTGGCCGGCCGGCCATCCTTCGGGTGGTCCAGGTTGATCACCCGGCCGGTCATCAGCAGGCCCCAGGTGGAGGCATTGACGAACCAGGACTCGCTCTGGCCGAGGTGGGACTTCCAGTCGGCGGGGCCGAGCTTGTCCTCGATCAGCGCATCGGCGGTCTCCTTGTCGGGAATGCGCAGCATGGCCTCGGCGAGGCACATCAGCATCAGCCCCTCGTGGGTGTCGAGGCTGTACTGCTGCAGCAGCTCGTCGATGGAGTCCACGGCGGTATCCATCTCGCGCACCTCGCGGACCAGCTCAGCGGTCTTGCCGGCGATGCGCTGGAAGTCGCGGGAGTCAGCGCTCAGCACCTTGATCAGTTCGGCGACGAAGGCCTCCTCGTCGACCACGTAGTGGTCGCTGATGCGGGCGAAGAGGGTGTCGAGGTCCTGCTGCCAGGTGGCGGCATCCAGCATGTTGTTGGCATCGAGCATGAAGGGTTCCCTGGTCGTGTCGTCAGGTGGCCGCCCGCCGCGGGCGCGGCAGGCAAGTGGCGCCCACAGGCGCGGCCATGGACAAGACTCTAGGAGCCGAAGGGTGGGGGTGCTTGTCGATTCCGCGGGAATTGTTGTCGATTTCGCGGAAAGGCGCGGTAGGTTGATTGCGAGATTAGACTTTCGTCTAGAAAAATGCTGGGGCCGGTGCCTGCGACGGCCCTTAACTCAGCGGCGAGCCCGGGCGACCTGGCCGGCGGGCGGGAAGGCCGCGCGCCGGATCTGGCTCGGCGCGTGGCCGAAGGCCTGGCGGCAGGCGTGTGACAGCGCGCTCTGGTTGGCGAAGCCGGTCAGGGCGGCGACCTCGGAGAGCGGCAGGCGACTCTCTCCGAGCAGCCGGCGTGCCGCCTCGAGGCGCTTGCGGCGGACGTACTGCCAGGGCGTGAGGCCGGTCTGCTCGCGGAAGCGATGGCGGAAGTGGGCCTCGCTCAGGCAGGCCTCCCGGGCCAGGTCGCCGACGGTGAGGCGGCTCGGTAGATGGTCCTCGATGAAGCGGTCGAGCCTCTTCAGGTCCAGGCGGCGATGCGCCGGATCGGGTGAGCCGGCCAGGCGGGCATGCAGGCAACCGAGCAGGGTGGCGGCCAGCCGTTCGTCCTGGCTGGCGCTGGCCGGCGTCGGGGAGGCGGCCAGCTCGTGGAGCAGGAAGTCCAGGTAGCGCCTGAGCGGGTCATCCAGGGTGAAGAAGCGCGGGGCATCGAAGAGTCGCGCCAGTTCGTGGTGGAAGCCGGTCAGGGAGGGCGCCTGGGCGGGGAGGTCGAGGATCAGCTGGCGGTTCTCCCCGGTCCCCGCGTAGTAGTGCACATGGTTGGCGGGCACGATGCAGCCCGACAGCGCCGAGATCGACCCGCCGAGCCCCTCGATCTCGAACTCGGCCTGCCCGCGCAGGCCGATCACGATCTGGTGGAAGTCGTGGGCGTGGTGCTGAGTGGCGGTATCGAGGGGGATCTGGCGGATGGCACTCGACATGGCGGGCCCCGTTCAGTCGGCATGAGCCTGATAGTCTAGCGCGGATGACGGCGCCCGTTCATTCCACGTTGCGTTGACGCTCCCTGAGACGGATATGGCGGGCGAGGTGGTCGCGAAGGGCCCGGAGCTCCTCCTGGCCTTCAGGATCGAGCAGTGGCCTGCCGCGGGCGACCCGGCCGTGATTGCCGTGTTCGTCCATCAGCCGCAGGGCACGGCGCCTGATGTCGTCCAGGGTGTCGTCGTGGCGGATCGGGTAGCCGACGATGGTGTTCCATTCGGTCTCGTCCACGCGGCTTTCCAGCGCCTGCTCGATGAGCTCGAGCAGCCGGCGCGGTTCGGTGCGGTAGCGGGGCGTGCCGGATAACAGCAGGATGGCCACCATGCCACCGAAGATCAGCAGGCAGACGGCGAAGACGAGCAGGAAGAGGGCCATGGGCGCCACCTGGGGATGGTCCCGACTCAGAAGTGCACTTGGAGAGTGCTCCTGGACCCACGTCGAAAATGAACAGATGTACGGCAAAAACGTGGAGCGGGTGAAGGGAATCGAACCCTCGTCTTAAGCTTGGGAAGCTTCTGCTCTACCATTGAGCTACACCCGCTGGGCGGAATCGATAGTAAAACCAACCGCTTAGCCATGCAAGCTGGATCGGGGTCTTTTTCGTCATCTCGATGCAAGTTGCTGTTTTTGCAGTTTTTTGCGGGTGGTGCCTGGCGGCCGGCGGCGGCGCCGACAAGAAATTTGTCGCCGGTCCCGAACTTTTCCTCGCAGCACTGTCTGAAGTAGCACAGGCAACAGCGCGATAGCAGTCGCTAACACTGTTGTTCTGGCTTGCAGTTTCGATCGATGCTTGGCCGCCTCGCTTCCCGAGGCGGCTTTCTTTTGCGCGCCCGGTAGGCGTATGGGGCAGACGCCGAGGCCCCCCTCCGACCATGCCGGAGGGGGGCCTCGTGATCGGTAGGGGAACGGGTCAGGTGCGGCGCATGCGCAAGACGGCACTCAGCACGTCACGGCGGGTCACGATGCCCACCAGGCGTTCCTGCTCGACCACCGGATAGACCTTGGGTTTGCTGCCCAGCATCTCCTGGGCCAGGTCGGTGATGCTCTTGGTGGGCGGGACCGAGAGCACCTCGTTGCGCATCAGCTCCCGCACCAGAGGCGGCTCCTCGTTGAGGTAGGAACTCTCCAGGACCTTGCCCAGCACGTCCTGCTCGGAGATGAAGCCGATCAGGTGATCGCGTTCGTCGACCACCGGAACCCCCGGGAGGCGGTGCAGGGCCAGGCCTTCGGCCAGCGTGGACACCGAGGTCTTGCCGGTGACCCGGTAGCAGTCACGGGACATGATCTCGCGAACGGTGGTGGGGGCCTTGTTGGGCATGGCGTGTCTCCTTGTGCCGGTTCGAGTTCAGCATAGACGACTCCTGTCACGCAGCCGTCTCCCCGAGGTCGTGTTCTTCCAACGTTTCGCGGCCGCTGCCGCCGTGCCGGTCCGTTCGGAACCCGGAGTCGGGTGGGGGGCTCCAATATGGCATCCTGTCACCACGTCATCGAGAGAGGTCTGTCATGGATGCCCGAGAGTACCTGGCCAGGAAGGGGTTGAGCGGGGAGCGCGACAGCGAGCGCCCCACCACCCTGGAGGAGAAGGCCTGGTCGCGCGCCCGGGAAGCGGGAGATCATCGGCCCCGCGCCGGCACCCCCCACGACTGGGAGGACTGGGAGCGCCACCACGACGAACTGGCCGAGGGCGCCGAGGAACTCCAGCAGAAGATCGACCATGAGGCGCACCGGCGGTTTCTGGAGCACCAGGCCAGCGAGGCGCGCCGCGGGGATGAGGCGGTGCAGGCGTTCACCCCTGGCGAGGGCGCAGACGAGGCTCGTCCTGGCGTGGAACGGGCCCCAGCGGAGCCGGTGGGCGCCATGGTGGCGCTGGCGGTCCTGATGCCGCCGCTGGCCGTGGGCCTGTCACGCGGGGGCGCCTCGCGGATCGGGCTCAGCCTGCTGCTGACGCTGCTCGGCTGGCTGCCCGGCGTGCTTCACGCCCTGCGCTGGGTGCGCCGCCCGCTGCGCTGATCGCTTGAGCGCGTCGCTTGGCAGGCGACGCTCGACGCGTATAATCACGGTAAACCAAGCCATGTTATGGAGTTTACCGTGGGCTATCTCGTCGGCGTTACCGTGCTGTGGGCCTTTTCGTTCTCGCTGATCGGGGTCTACCTGGCCGGCCAGGTGGACAGCTACTTCGCCGTGGCGATGCGCGTCGCCCTGGCGGCCCTGGTCTTCCTGCCCTTCCTGCGCCCCGGGCTGCTGCGTGGCCGCCAGCGCCTGATCCTGATGGGGCTCGGAGCGGTGCAGCTCGGGTTGATGTACATCTTCTTCTACCAGTCCTTCCTGCTGCTCTCGGTGCCCGAGGTGCTGCTCTTCACCATCTTTACGCCGCTCTACATCACCCTGCTCGACGACGCCCTGTTCGGCCGCTTCACCCCCTTCTACCTGCTCACCGCGGCGCTGGCCGTGCTGGGGGCCGCGGTGATCCGCTACGATGGCCTCGACAGCGGCTTCCTGCTCGGCTTCATGGTGGTGCAGGGCGCCAACCTCTGCTTCGCCCTGGGCCAGGTGGGCTACCGGCGTCTCTCCGCGGAGCTCCCCGATGCGCTGCCGCGCCACAGCATCTTCGCCTGGTTCTACCTGGGGGCGCTGGTCGTCGCCCTGCCGGCCTTCGCCCTGCTCGGCAACGCCACTGCCCTGCCCACCACCGGGGTGCAGTGGGGCGTGCTGCTATGGCTGGGGCTGGTGGCCTCCGGGCTCGGCTACTTCCTGTGGAACCTGGGCGCCACCCGGGTCGACGCCGGGGCCCTGGCGATCATGAACAATGCCCTGATCCCCGCCGGCCTGCTGGTCAACCTGGTGATCTGGAACCGCGACGCCGACCTCGCCCGGCTGGCGCTGGGCGGGGCGATCATCGCCGGGTCGCTCTGGCTCAACGAGTGGTGGCTCAAGCGGCGCGCCCTCCCGGCCGCCTGAGCCGGTTTGCCGGGGCGCGGGGCAGTCGCCATAATGGGCCGCTGCGATGCGAGAGGCCCGTGCATGCCATCCGAACAGAGTTCCCCGACGGGGCGCGACAAGGCGTCCTTCCGCAGTATCGGTCTGATCGGCCGCCTGGGCAGCGCCAAGGTGGTCGAGACCCTCAAGCGGCTGATTCGCTTCCTGGACGGGCGTGGCTATCACGTCATCATCGAGGACCGCACCGCCACGGTGCTCCTCGATCATGGCCATCCCGAGGCCAGTCGCCGCATGCTGGGCCAGCTGTGCGACCTGGTGATCGTGGTCGGCGGCGACGGCAGCCTGCTCGGCGCCGCCCGGTCCCTCTGCCACAGCGGCACCCTGGTGCTGGGCGTGAATCGTGGCCGCCTGGGGTTCCTCACCGACATCTCGCCGGACGAGCTCGAGGCCCGCGTGGGCGAGGTGCTCGAGGGGTGCTACGAGGTGGAGGAGCGCTTCCTGCTCGACGCCGAGCTCTATCGCGACGGCACCCTGATGGGCAGTGGCGATGCCCTCAACGAGGTGGTGCTGCACCCCGGCAAGGCGGTGCGGATGATCGAGTTCGAGCTGTTCATCGACGACCAGTTCGTATACAGCCAGCGCAGCGACGGGCTGATCATCGCCACGCCCACCGGTTCCACCGCCTACTCGCTCTCCGGCGGTGGCCCCATCATGCACCCGAAGCTCGACGTGGTGACCCTGGTGCCGATGTTTCCCCATACCCTCTCCAGCCGGCCCATCGTCATCGATGCCGCCAGCGAGATCCGTATCCACATCGGCGAGACCAACCAGACCTATCCCCATATCAGCTGCGACGGCCAGACCCGCGCGGTGGCCAAGCCCGACGACGTGCTGGTGATCCGCCGCAAGCCCCAGCGCGTGCAGCTGGTGCACCCGCTCGGCCACAACTTCTTCGAGGTCCTGCGCAGCAAGCTGGGCTGGAGCAACCGCCTGGGAGACTGATGTGAGAACGCAGGCGAAGCTCGAAGGATACGACCTGATCGGCGACGTGCACGGCTGTGGCGCCACCCTGGCGGCCCTGCTGGAGAAGCTCGGCTATCACCAGCGCGGCGGCGTCTATCGCCACCCCCGGCGTCGCGTGATCTTCCTCGGCGACCTGATCGACCGTGGCCCGCGCATCCGCCTGGCGGTGCAGATCGCCCGGCGCATGGTGGAGGAGGGCGAGGCCCATATCGTCATGGGCAACCACGAGTACAACGCCCTGGCCTATTGCCACCGGGCGCCCTCGGGCCTGGGGCGCGAGTGGCTGCGCGAGCATACCCCGCGCCACAACCGCATCATCAAGGAGACTCTGGAGCAGTATCGCGACCACCCCCAGGAGTGGGAGGAGGCGCTGGCCTGGTTCCTCGACATTCCGCTCTGCCTGGAGCGCGACGGCCTGCGGGTGGTGCACGCCTGCTGGGACCAGGCGATGATCGACGACCTGCGCAGCCGCCGGCCGAATGGCTGCATGGACGAGGCGTTCCTGGTGGAGTCCACGGCGCCGGGCACGCGTGCCTTCGAGATCCTCGATCGCCTGACCCGCGGTACCCATATCCCACTGCCCACCGGCACCGAGATCCACTCCGGTGACGGTTTTACCCGGCGCAGCTTCCGGGCCCACTTCTGGGCCAGGGAACCGGAGACCTGGGGTGACGTGGTGTTCCAGCCGGACAACCTGCCCGGCGATCTTGAGCTGAGGACGCTGACCGACGAGGAGCGCGCCCGGCTCAGCCACTATGGGCTCGACGAGCCGCCGCTGTTCATCGGCCACTACTGGTGTGAGGGGGTGCCGGCCCTGCCGGCGCCCAACGTGGCCTGCCTGGACTACAGCGCCGTCAAGTTCGGGCGCCTGGTGGCCTACCGCTGGAGCGGCGAACGGCGCCTGGATGCCGACCACTTCGTCTGGCTGCGGGTGCCCCGCGAGGAGCAGACCCGTCCACGGCCCTGGGAGATCGACCTCGATTGATACAAAAGATTACCAAAAAACTTTCCCGCCGCCGTGAACTCCTGGCTGTGTCCGTCATCAGAGTAGGTGTTCCCTTGAATGATCCCTTGCTCTTGTCCGGCGGCCCCCTCCGCCGGACTTTTTCTTTGTGTCCGCTTGCCACGCCCTGCGCGGCTGGGGAGGTGCCATGTACCGGGTGATCCTGCTGCCCCGCGAGGCCGATACCGGTGAGCTGCGGCGCGCCCTCTGGGCGCACCGCATCGGCCACCGGATCACCGAGGAGGAGGAGGGCCAGATGCTGTGGCTGGCCGACCCGGCCCAGCACGACGCCCTGCTGCAGCTGGTGGCCCGCTGGCAGCGTGGCGAGCCGCTGATGCCCGATGGGAGGCCCGCCGCGACGCATCCGACGGCCGGTGCGGCCTCGCTGCTCGGTCCGCTGCGCCAGGCGCCGGTCACCGCGGTCACCCTGGGCCTCTGCCTGCTGGTGTTCGCCGTGATGGCGGTGCTGGGCGATCGGGTGATCGCGGCCCTGGCCATCGTGCCGCTGGGCGTGGTCAACGGCAGCCTCGCCGTGGGCAGCCTGACCGAGGCGGTGGCCTCCGGCCAGGTCTGGCGGCTGCTGTCGCCGGCCTTCCTGCACTTCGGCTGGATGCACCTGATCTTCAACATGCTGTGGCTCTGGTACTTCGGCCGCCAGGTCGAGGCGCTGCAGGGCAGCGGGCGCATGCTGACGATCCTGCTGGCCGCTGGCATCGGCGCCAACCTGGCCCAGTACGCCTCCGGGACCGTGCTGTTCGGCGGCATGTCGGGGGTCGACTTCGCCCTGCTCGGCTACGTCTGGCTGATGTCACGTCGGGCGCCGCGAAGCGGTTTCTTCGTGCCCCAGATGCTGGTGGTCTTCATGCTCGGCTGGATGGTCTTCACCATGACCGACATGGCCGGCGCCGTGGGCTTCGGCAACGTGGCCAACGAGGCGCACCTGGGCGGGCTGGTCGTGGGCCTGCTGCTGGGCTGGTACCATTCCGGGCGAGCACGCCGTCAGCGCTGAGCTTGCCATCACCACCGAGAGACGAACCATGAGCGATATGACCTTCGAGCGCATGATCCAGCAGATGACCCCGGCCATCTACGACAGCCTCAAGCAGGCCGTGGCCCTGCGCAAGTGGCCCGACGGCCGGATGCTGACCCGCGAGCAGACCGAGCTGTGTCTCGAGGCGGTGATGCGCTACGAGGTGGAGAACCACGTGCCGGAGAGCGAGCGGGTGGGCTACCTGGAGCGGCGCACCTGCGGCGGGGCCAGCAGCGGTGCCAACGTCGACCCGGCGCTGGCGGGCCTGGCCAAGGACGCCAGCCGTGACTGAGTCGATCGCCGCGGCCGCCAAGGTCCAGGGCTGCCTCACCAAGATGGCCATCGCCCCGGGCCAGGGCGGCGAGCCCGCCCGCTACACCCTGCGTGCCGGGGAGCAGCGCCTGGTGCTCAACGAGCGCCTCGGTCGGCCGCTCACGCTCACCTGGACCGGCGCCATCGCCTGCACCCACTGCGGCCGGGCGACGAAGAAGAGCTTCGCCCAAGGCTACTGCTACCCCTGCTTCAAGAAGCTGGCCCAGTGCGATACCTGCATCATGAAGCCCGAGACCTGCCACTTCTTCGAAGGCACCTGCCGCGAGCCGGAGTGGGCCGAGCGCCACTGTTTCCAGCCTCACGTGGTCTACCTGGCCAACGCCTCCGGCCTGAAGGTGGGCATCACCCGTGGCAGCCAGGTGCCGACGCGCTGGCTCGACCAGGGCGCCGTCCAGGCCCTGCCGGTCTTCGAGGTGGACACTCGCCAGCAGTCCGGCTTCGTCGAGATGCTGTTCAAGGAGCAGGTGTCCGACCGCACCAACTGGCGGGCCATGCTCAAGGGTGACACCGTCGAGATGGACCTGCCCGCCGAGCGTGACCGCCTGCTGTCCCGACTCGAGGGCGGCCTGGCCAACCTGCGCGAGCGCTTCGGCCACGACGCCATCCGCCTGCTCGACGCGCCGCCGGTGACCCTCGGCTACCCGGTGCTCGAATACCCCACCAAGGTAGTCTCCCACAATCTCGACAAGACCCCGGAGATCGGCGGTACCCTGCTCGGCCTGAAGGGCCAGTACCTGATCCTCGACAGCGGGGTGATCAACCTGCGCAAGTACACCGGGTACGAGGTAAAGGTCGCCGCCTGAGCCTTCGGCTATCCTGTCGGCATCCAGGGCAGCTGCCCGCGATCGTCCACAGGAGAGCCACCATGACCGAGACCATGCGCGCCATGCGGCTGCATGCGCCGGGCCAGCCCCTGGTGCTGGAGGAGATCCCGCGTCCGCGTCCCGGCCGCGGCGAGGTCCAGCTGCGCGTGCTGGCCTGCGGCGTCTGCCGTACCGACCTGCACGTGGTGGACGGCGAGCTGCCCGACCCGCGCCTGCCGCTGGTGCCCGGCCACGAGATCGTCGGCGAGGTGACCGCGCTGGGGGAGGGCGTGACCGGGCTGGCGCCCGGCCAGCGGGTCGGCGTGCCCTGGCTGGGCTGGACCTGCGGCGAGTGCGAGCCCTGCCGGCGCGGTGAGGAGAACCTCTGCGAGCGCGCCGCCTTCACCGGCTACACCCGCGACGGCGGCTACGCCGAGTACGTCGCGGCCGACGCCCGCTACTGCTTCCCCGTCCATGACGACGACGCCCAGGGTGCCGCGCCGCTGCTCTGCGCCGGGCTGATCGGCTATCGTACCTGGCGCCTGGCCGGCGCCGAGGCGCCCCATCGCCTGGGCATCTACGGCTTTGGTGCCGCTGCCCATATCCTCATCCAGCTGGCCCTGGCTCGTGGCCAGCGGGTCTATGCCTTCACCCGCCCCGGCGACGAGGCGGCCCAGGCCTTCGCCCGCCGCCTCGGCGCCAGCTGGGCCGGCGGTAGCGACGAGGCGCCTCCCGTGGTGCTGGACGCCGCCCTGCTGTTCGCCCCGGTGGGCGAACTGATCCCCACTGCCCTCGCCCACGTGCGTCCCGGTGGGGTGGTGGTCTCCGGCGGGATCCACATGTCCGATATCCCGAGCTTTCCCTACCGCCTGCTGTGGGAGGAGCGCTCGGTGAAGTCGGTGGCCAACCTCACCCGTCGCGACGGCGAGGAGTTCCTGGCCCTGGCCCCCGAGGTGCCGATCCGCACCGAGACCCGCGCCTATCCGCTGGCAGAGGCCAATCGCGCCCTCGATGACCTGCGCGAGGGACGACTCTCCGGTGCGGCGGTGCTGATTCCCTGAGGCCGTGTCGTTTCCCGGCCGGGCCGCCGATCGGCGCGGCGGGTCAGGCGAACAGGTCGCCCTGGGCATGGGGTGGGCGGAAGGCGGTGGTGTCCAGGCGCATGGCCGCCTTGGCCGCCGAGGTATTGAGCCCCAGCCGCCGGCAGGCCGCACGGAAGCGCTGCTCCAGCAGGTCGGCGAAGACGCCCTCGCCGCGCATGCGGTGGCCGAAGCGCGGGTCGTAGTCCTTGCCGCTGCGACACTGCCGGATCAGGCTCATCACCTTGCCGGCCCGCTCGGGGGTGTGGGTCTCCAGCCAGGCCTCGAACAGCGGGGCGACTTCGTGGGGCAGGCGAAGCAGCATCCAGCCGGCGGTGGACGCGCCGGCGTCCGCAGCCGCCGCCAGCAGGCGCTCCAGTTCATGGTCGGTCAGCCCGGGAATCACCGGCGAGACCAGGGTGCCGACCGGCACCCCCGCACTGCTCAGGGCCCGGATCACCCGCAACCGTGCGGCGGGCGAGGCGGTGCGGGGCTCCAGGGTGCGCTTGAGGTCGGCATCGAGGCTGGTCAGGCTCACCATCACCCGGACCAGGCGCCGCTCGGCCAGCGCCGTGAGCAGCTCCAGGTCGCGCAGGATCAGTGCCCCCTTGGTCACCAGTGTCACCGGGTGGCGACACGCCAGCAGCAGTTCCAGCACCGCGCGGGTGGTCCCCAGGCTGGCCTCGATGGGCTGGTAGATGTCGGTATTGCCGGCGAGATTGATGGGTCGGCAGGCATAGCCCGGTCGGCACAGCTCCTCCCTCAGGCGCTCCACCAGGCCGGTGCGGGCGATCAGCCGGGTCTCGAAGTCGAGCCCGGGGGAGAGGTCCCAGTAGGCGTGGCTGGGACGGGCATAGCAGTAGATGCAGCCGTGCTCGCAGCCGCGATAGGGGTTGATCGAGCGATCGAAGGGCAGGTCCGGCGAGGTGTTCCAGGCCAGCGCGCTGCGCGTGCGCTCCTCGCGTACCTCGGTGGCGATACTCGCCGGCGCCTCGTCCTGCCACCAGCCGTCGTCTTCCGCCACGCTGATGGCGGGGGCGAAGCGGTTGGGGGGATCGAGGGTAGCACCACGGCCCTTGCGGGCTGTCCCATGGCGAGGCGGGGGATGGGCCATCGAGGTCACCTTGGCTGTATGTATGAACAGTATATGTGCCCGGCGACAGTCTGTCAGCCCACCGTCGGCTGGCGGCACCCGATCAATCCCGGGCCCGGGGCGCGTTGACGCTTCCCCGTGGGGTTGCTAGCTTACGCGCACTCTCAGGTGCTGGCGGCATGGCCGCCAGTGAAACGGGAAGTCGGTGAAATCCTCGGTCCCCCGAGCGACGAGTCCGACGCTGCCCCCGCAACGGTGATCGAGTCAAGAACGGCCCTCATGCCACTGTGCCCAGGCACGGGAAGGCGGCCTTCCGTGAAGCCCTGCTTCCGCTCGTCAGCCCGGAGACCGGCCCGAGAGCTCATGCCGTATCGCGGAGGGCGAATCCATGGCAGGGCATCGACCGCACCGTTCGCGCCGCTCCCCTTCCCCTGTTCCTCCGCGCCGGCCCACCAGAAGAAGCAGGACGCCGTGCGGGTGAGCACGGCGAGCAAGGGACAGACATGAACATGACTCGTACCTCCCGTGGCCTGGCCGCCTTCGGCCTGGCCGCACTGCCGCTGGCCATCCAGGCCGCCGACACCCCGTCCGAGAGCGCCGCCGATACGGTAAGCCTCAATCCCATGGTGGTCACCGCCGCCCTGGTGCCACGCACCGCCGACGAGAGCCTGGCCTCGGTCACCGTCCTGGACGAGGCGGTCCTGCGCCGCCAGGATCCCACCAGCATGACCGACCTGCTGCGCGGTCAGCCGGGGGTGGATATCACGACCCAGGGAAGCTTCGGCAAGCAGAGCAGCCTCTTCCTGCGCGGGGCCGGCAGCAATGCCAACGTGCTGATGATCGACGGCATCCGCCTGCGTTCCGCCACCACCGGGGCAGCATCCTGGGAGTTTCTCGACCCGCGACTGTTCGAGCGTGCCGAGATCGTGCGCGGCCCGCGCGGCAGCCTCTACGGCGCCGATGCGGTGGGCGGGGTGATCCAGCTGTTTACCCCCGAGGGTGAGGCGGACGCCCCACGGCCGCGGGTTTCCGTGGGCGGCGGCTCCTTCGACACCCAACGCTATAGCGCCAGCCTGGCCGGCGGCAGCGGCGGGACCCGCTACTACGTCGCCGGCAGCCGTTTCGACACCGACGGGGCCGCGGTGCGCCGGGAGGGTGACGACAAGGGCCATGACAACACCTCCGGCCTGATGCGGCTCTCGCACACCTTCGAGGGCGATGCCGAGGTGGGGTTGCTGGCGCTGCGTTCGCGAGGCCGCGCCGAGTTCGATGCTTCCGGACCGGCAGTCGACGACTTCGTCCAGCAGGTGGCGGGTGTCTATGGCGAGCTTCCCGTCACCGACCGCTGGCGCAGCCGCCTTACCCTGAGCGAGGCGCGGGACGAGCGCGACACCGTGGCGCCGAGCTATGCCTCACGCTTCGAGACACGCACGCGCACTGCCCGGTGGCAGAATACACTGGCACTGGGGCAGCACGAGCTGGTGGCCGGTGCCGAGTACGCCGAGGATGACCTGGGCGACAGCGAGACCTCGGGGCTGCCCTTCGATGAGGAGCGCCGCTACAACCGGGCCGTGTTCGCCCAGGGCCTGCTGGACTTCCAGCCGCTGACGACCCAGCTCAGCCTTCGCCATGACGATAACCAGGCATTCGGCGAGGAGCTGACCGGCAGCCTGGCCCTGGGCTACGCCCTGAACGAGCACCATGTCGCCCGGGCCAGCTATGGCACCGCCTTTCGCGCGCCCACCTTCAACGAGCTCTATTTCCCCTTTGTCGGCTCGAGCAACCCCGACCTGGCCGCGGAGACCTCGGGCACGCTGGAACTCGGCATTCGCGGGCAGCACGACCGCTGGTTCTGGGACCTGGCCGCCTATCAGACGGAGGTGGATGACCTGATCGCCCTGGACGAGACCTTCCGTCCCGTCAACGTCAACGAGGCCCGCATTCGGGGCGCCGAACTGGCCCTGGGAGCCGAGATCGATGACTGGACCCTCGCCGCCGCGCTGACCTGGATGGACCCCGAGAGCCGCAGCGGCGACAACGCCGGCAAGCGCCTGGCGCGTCGCGCGACCCAGGGGCTGCGCCTGGACGTCGATCGCGAGCTGGGCGACTGGTCGCTGGGCGGCTCCTGGATCGCCCAGAATCATCGTTACAACGATGCGGCCAACCAGGCGCGCCTGCCCGGCTATGGCATCGTCAACCTGCGGGCCGGCTGGCGGTTCGCTCCGATGTGGTCGCTGCGAGCCACCCTGGAGAACGTCCTGGACAAGGAGGTCGTCACGGCCCAGGGGGCCGAGTTCGACCCCGTCACCTTCGAGGCGATGCCCTTCGACTACCTCAACGCCGGCCGTGCGGCCTTCGTGAGTGTTCACTTTGGCCAGTAGCGGCCGGATCAGCGGGGCCCTCGGCCCCGCTACCGCGTTCTGCGCCTTGCTCGGCCTGGCCCTGCCGGGGCCGGGCGAGGCGCGCGCCGATTCCCGTTGCGCCATCGATGACCGCGGCCGCGAGGTGTGCCTCGAGCAGCCGGCCGAGCGCATCGCCGCCCTCTCGCCGGGGGCCACCGAGCTGCTCTTTGCCGCCGGCGCCGGCGACCGGGTGGTGGCGGTGGTCGCCCACAGCGACTACCCCCCCGAGGCCGGCGAGATTCCCTCGGTGGGCAACCACGCAAGGCTGGACCTCGAGGCGCTGCTGGCCCTCGAACCCGACCTGGTGGTCGGCTGGATCACCGGCAACCCGGTGGAGCAGCTAGAGCGCCTGGAGCGCCTCGGCCTGCCGGTGTTCCAGCTGGAGCCGCGAGACATCGCGGGGGTAGCCGGTGCCATGGAGCGCCTGGCGAGCCTGGCCGGCAGCGAACGAGAGGGGCGGCGCGCGGCCCTGGCATTCCGCGAGGGGATGGCCGAGCTCGCCGAGCGCCATGCCGAGGCCGAGCCGGTGTCGGTCTTCTACCAGGTGTGGGACTCGCCGCTGATGACCGTCAACGATGCACACTGGATCGGTGAGGTCGTCCGCCTGTGCGGCGGCGTCAATGTCTTCGGTGATCTCGATCGGCTGGCGCCGCGGATCGCCGAGGAGGCGGTGCTGGCCGCCGATCCCGAGGTGATCCTGGCCGGCGGCATGGGCGAGGCGAACCGCGAATGGCTTGCCCACTGGTCCCGCTATCCCGAGCTCACCGCGGTGGCCGCCGACAACCTCTTCTTCGTGCCGCCCTCGCTGATCCAGCGGCCGACGCCGCGGCTGCTGGAGGGGGCGGGCCTGCTGTGCGAGGCGCTGGAGACGGCCCGTGGCCGGCGCTGATCCGCGGCGCGTGCCACGGGCCGCCCATGGCTGGGCCGTGCCGCTGTGCCTGCTGTCGCTGGCCTCCCTGGTGGCCCTGGGGCTGGCGGTGGCCGTGGGCAGCGTCGGCGTCACCCCGGAGACCCTGTGGGCGGTGCTGCGCGGGGAGGGCGACGCCCTGTCGCGGACCCTGGTGCTGGAGCTGCGCCTGCCTCGTGCATTGTCAGCCTTCGCGGTGGGCGGCCTGCTCGCCATGGCCGGCGCTCTGATGCAGGTGCTGCTGCGCAACCCGCTGGCCGACCCCTATGTGCTGGGGCTCTCCGGGGGCGCCGCGGTGGGGGCGCTGGTGGCCATGCTGGCAGGGGTGGGCGGGACGCTGGTCACCGGTTCCGCCTTTGCCGGTGCCCTTGCCTCCACGCTGGTGGTGTTCGGCCTGGCCCACGGCACCGGCAGCTGGACGCCGTCGCGGCTGCTGCTCACCGGGGTGGTGGTGGCCGCCGGCTGGGGCGCGGTGATCACCCTGCTGCTGTCGGTGAGCCCGGTGGAGCGGCTGCCCGGCATGCTCTACTGGCTGATGGGAGACCTGGCCCATGCCGGAGCGCCGGGGGCCCCGCTGGCGCTGCTGCTGGTGGCCAGCCTGGTGGCGCTGCCGCTGGGGCGCAGCCTCAATGTGCTGGCCCGCGGGCCGCTGCAGGCCGCGGCTCTGGGCGTGGCCGTGCGCCCCCTGGAGTGGGCGATCTACCTGATGGCGAGCGCGCTGACCGCCATGGCGGTGACCAGCGCCGGCAGCATCGGCTTCGTGGGCCTGGTGGTGCCGCACATGCTGCGCCTGTCGTTGGGCAACGACCAGCGCCTGATCCTGCCTGCCTGCGCCCTGGCCGGTGGCACGCTGCTGGTGCTGGCCGATACCCTGGCGCGAACGGTGATCGCCCCCGAACAGCTGCCGGTGGGGGTGATCACGGCACTGCTCGGGGTACCCACCTTCCTCTACCTGCTCTACCGGAGTCGCTGATGGGTCGGTCGACACAGGGAGGCAGCCGCGTTCGAGAGGTACCGCCTGCCGTGGCACAGCCGGCGCGGTCGGAGCCGATGGGGGGCTGCCTGGAAGCCCGCGAGCTGGTGATCGACGTGCCGGGCCGGTCCGAGGGTGCCGCGCTTACCCTGGCCGTGGCGCCGGGTCAGGTGTGGGGCGTGCTGGGCCCCAACGGCGCCGGCAAGACGACGCTGCTGCATACCCTGGCGGGGCTGCGGGCCCCGCGCTCGGGGGAGATTCGGCTCGATGGGCGGTCGCTGACCGCGTGGCGACGACGGCACGTGGCGCGTCGCCTGGGGCTGGTCTTCCAGGAGAACCACGACGGCTTCCCGGCCACGGTGCGCGAGACGGCCCTGATTGGCCGCCACCCCTGGCTGTCGCCCTGGCAGATGGAAGGGGGGGAGGACCTCCGGCTGGCCGAGGCGGCGCTGGCCCGGCTCGGCGTGGGCCACCTGGCCGACCGCCTGGTCGGCACGCTCTCCGGCGGCGAGCGCCAGCGAGTCGCCATCGCCACGGTGCTGGCCCAGGCGCCGGGCGTGTGGCTCGCCGATGAACCCACCAACCACCTCGACCTGCGCCACCAGACGGCGGTGATGGCGCTGCTGGCCGAGCAGGCCAGGGCCGGGAGCGCGGTGATGATGTGCCTGCACGACCTCAACCTGGCGGCACGCTGGTGCGACCATCTCCTGCTGCTCTACCCCGATGGCGAGGCGTGCTGGGGGCCGCGTGACGCCATGCTGGTCCCGGCTGCCCTGGAGCGACTCTACGGGCAGCGTCTGGCCACCGCCTGGGTGGAGGGTGCCCCGGTCTTCGTCCCGGCGAGGTAGCTCGCCGCGCCGGCCCCGTTGAAGCCTCTTCGTCGTCAGGGGCTCGGGCGCTCCCCACGGGGTCGTTGGACCAAAGTTTACGTTCACGTAAACGTTCGATCTCGTCGTCGTAGTGTCGACAACTTTTGCGGCCTTTCCCGGCCCGATCCCGACGTTTCGGTGCCTGTTCCCGAAAAACCGGTTGGATTGTCGACATGCCTATCTCCCCGCTGACAGGCTCACTCGTTACAAGGTCGAATGTCCCCCTCGGCCCGGCCCGAGTACAACCCCCTCAGCCAACAATAACAACAGCGACAGGACTGCCCATGAACAACCAGAACCGCTGAGGTTATCGACGTGCTACTGAAACGTGACTATGGCCAGGAACAACCCTACTGGCCGGTGGGACCCTTCAAGCTCCGCCTGCCCTTCATCCACTTCCCCTGGGCCATCCCGGAGACCATCCAGGCGCTGGTGATGTTCGTCATCTCCCTGGGCATGATCCCGCTGCTGGAGCAGTACCTGGGCGTGCCCTACGAGGTGGCGCTGGCCTTCGTGGTGGTCTGCGGCATCGGCTTCATCCTGCCCCCACTGCTTGGCATTCCCTTCATCGCCGGCTGGATCACCCCGGCGATCCCCGTAGTGCTGCTGTTCATCGGCGACTATGAGCCGGGCCCCGAGGCGCTCAAGGCGATGATCGCCCTGCAGCTGATGGTCACGGCGATCTTCCTGTTCATGGCGGTGACCCGCCTGGGGACCCGGCTGGTCAACAACGTGCCCGACTCGATCAAGGCAGGCATCCTGCTGGGCGCCGGCATCGCCGCCATCAGCGGCGAGATCAGCGTGGGGGGCCGCCTCTACAACACGCCCATCTCGCTGGGCATCGGCGGCCTGATCACCCTCTACGTGCTCTTCTCGCTCTCCTTCCGCGACCTCGCCGAGAAGTACCGCTGGGCCCGCAACATCGTCGCCTACGGCATGGTGCCGGGCATGCTGGTCACCATGGCCATTGGCTGGGGGGTGGGCGAGTACCCGCTACCCACGGTGGAGTGGGGCATCGCGATTCCCGACTTCGCCGGCATCTGGGCCTACCTGCCGTTTTCCATCGGCGCGCCGGGCCTGGAGCTGATGGTGGCGGCGATTCCCACTGCGATCATCGCCTACATCATCGCCTTCGGTGACATCATCGTCGGCCAGACCCTGATCAAGCGAGTGGACCACCTGCGCCCCGACGAGAAGATCGAGGTGGACGTCGACCGGGTGCACCTGATCACCGGCCTGCGCAACCTGATGCACTCCCTGCTGGCACCCTATCCGGGCCTGGCCGGCCCGCTCTTCACCGGCGCCATGGCCACGGTCACTGAGCGCTATCGCTACGGCCGCAAGGCGATGGAGAGCATCTACTCCGGCACCTCGGTGTTCTGGATCGTCGGCTTCTTCGCGCTCTTCATGCTGCCGCTGGTCACCGCCTTCCGGCCGGTGCTGCCCATTGCGCTCTCGATCACCCTGCTGATCACCGGCTACCTGTGCATCGCAGTGG
Source organism: Halomonas sp. 3H (assembly GCF_024206005.1). Classification (NCBI taxonomy): domain Bacteria; kingdom Pseudomonadati; phylum Pseudomonadota; class Gammaproteobacteria; order Oceanospirillales; family Halomonadaceae; genus Halomonas; species Halomonas sp. 3H. Next base: position 2,614,824 of record NZ_CP100360.1, on the reverse strand, counting down.
CGGTGGAGCAGATCAAGAACGCCACCGCCATGGGCGTGGCGGGCATCATGGGCGTGGTGCTGGCCACCCACGGCGCTGCCTGGGGCCTGGGCATCGGCCTGATCCTCTACTTCCTGATCGAGCACCGCGCCCGCAGCGCGCGTGACGCCGAGGCGGAGGAGCCGATCCACGTCGAGGACGACATGGTGGTAGAGCAGGACGACGGCCGCGAGCCGGAACCGGCCACGCGCTGATCATCCGCTTGCCGATACCACGGCGGGCCGCCCCCAGGGGCGGCCCGCTGTCGTTGTGGCCGGCCGGTTCTCCCGCCCGGTGTCAGCTAGCCGTAGGCAGGTGGCCGGCGAAACGGGCCGGGTCGTCGCTGATGACGCTGGCCACTCCCCAGGCCCACTGGTGGGCGAAGGCGGCGGGGTCGTTGGCCGTGTAGCAGAGCAGGGGATATCCCGCCTCGTGGACCGCCAGCGCGCTGCGCCGGCTGAGGCGCTTCCAGTCGGCGTGCACGCTGAAGGCCGCCACGGCCTCGCAGCGCTCCCGCCAGTCACGGGTGATCCCCTCGAACAGCACGCCCAGTGCCAGCCGGTCCGCCGGGGCCAACTCCCGGGCGCGGGCCAGGGCGTCGGCGTTGAAGGAGGAGACGATCACCCGTTCGGCCGGCAGGGCATCCAGGAGGGTGGGCAGCACCCCCTCGACCAGCGCGGCGGCGCTACGGCCGCGGTTGACCTTGAGCTCGAGGTTGAGGCCGAGGCCCAGCGCCTCGATCAGGCCCAGCATCTCGCGCAGGGTCGCCATGCGCTCGCCGCGAAAGCGGTCGGCAAACCAGCTGCCCACGTCCAGCCGGCGAGCGGCGGGCAGGTCCAGGTCGGCGAGCCTGGCGCGTCCGTCGGAGCAGCGCTTGACCGTGGCGTCGTGCCAGATCACCGGGGTGCCGTCCCCCAGCAGCTGCACATCGAGTTCGACCCAGGCACAGCCGGCCTCACGAGTGGCACGCACCGCCGCCAGGGTGTTCTCGGGGGCATGGGCCGAGAGGCCGCGGTGGGCGATCAGGCGGGGCAGGGCGATGGCGGGATGAGGCATGCGATGGACTCGGCTCCGGAAAGAGGAAGGGATTCCAGTATCGGCGCCCTTCATGACAGCAAATGGGCGACAGCATAGCGACCGGGAAGCGCCGCGCCCAGCGTCCTGATCCCGGCCGGAGTGTGCTAGGCTTCGCGCGATTCCGTCACGACAGCGAGGAGCAGCAATGAAGGTGGTGAGTCTCGAACCGGGAGCCTGGCGCGATGCCTGCCTGGCGCGCCTGTGTGCGGCAATCCATGGGACCCAGGCGGGGCTGGCGCCACTGCTGGCCTTCAGCGGGACGCGTCACCTGCTGTTCCCGGCCGAGGGAGCAAGGCTCTGGGCGCTGGTGGATGACCGGGGGCGCCCGCTGGCCCTGGCGTTGCTGGTGCTGGACGAGAGCGGTGAGGGCATGGCCGTGACGCTCGCCGCCTCCCTCGAGGCGAACCGCGAGCCCCTGCGGCGGCTGATCCGCGACCTGGCCCTGAATGCGCCCCTGGCCATCGAGCCGACCCCGGCGATCGACGAGGCCTTCCTGCGCGAATGCGGGCTCTCGCGCTGGGTCGAGGACGGCCACGGCCGGCGGGTCGGGCTCTCCTTCCAGCACCCCGCGGCGCTCTCGGGCAGGCTGTCGTCCCCCCTGACGTTCGATGAGCAGGCCGTGCTGCGGCGTTTCAAGCAGGAGCGCGCCTTCTTCGAGGCGGAGAAGCACGCCTTTGTCGAGGGGCTCGAGGGCCTGCCCGCCACTTGACCGCGACGGCGATCGGCGTTTGGATGACTCTCCGACTCCCGACCGACATCCCTCCAGCAGAACAAGGACTTTCCCCATGGCCAAGCGAATCCAGTTTGCCCGCACCGGCGGCTCCGAGGTGCTCGAGTTCGTCGACGTCACTCCCGTCGAGCCCGGCCCGGGCGAGGTGCGGGTCGCCAACCGGGCGATCGGCCTCAACTTCATCGACATCTACTTCCGCACCGGCCTCTATCCGGCGCCGTCGCTGCCCTCCGGACTCGGTACCGAGGCGGCCGGCGTGGTCGATGCCGTGGGCGAGGGCGTGACCCACCTCAAGCCCGGCGACCGCGTCGCCTACGCCCAGGGGCCGCTGGGCGCCTATGGCGAGCAGCATACCCTGCCCGCCGAGAAGCTGGTGGTGCTGCCCGAGGGCATCGACTTCGAGACCGCCGCGGCCAGCATGCTCAAGGGGCTGACCGTGCAGTACCTGATGCGCCAGACCCACGCGCTCCAGGGCGGCGAGACCATCCTCTGGCACGCCGCCGCCGGCGGCGTCGGCTCGATCGCCTGCCAGTGGGCCCGGGCCCTGGGGGTGAAGCTGATCGGCACCGTCAGCTCGCCCGAGAAGGCCGCGCTGGCCGAGAGCAACGGCGCCTGGGCGACCATCGACTACACCAGGGAGGACGTGGTCGAGCGGGTGCGCGAGCTGACCGACGGCGCCATGTGCGACGTGGTCTACGACTCGGTGGGCAAGGACACCTGGGAGACCTCCCTGGACTGCCTCAAGCCGCGCTCGCTGATGGTCAGCTTCGGCAACGCCTCCGGCGCCGTCGAGGGGGTCAACATCGGCATCCTCAACCAGAAGGGCTCGCTGTTCGTCACCCGCCCGAGCCTCAACGGGTACGCCGATACCCCCGAGCGGCTGCAGATGATGGCCGACGAGCTCTTCGCCATGCTCGAGAGCGGCAAGCTGAAGGTCGATGTCTCGCACCGCTACCCCCTGGCGGAGGCGGGCAAGGCCCAGGACGCCCTGCAGGGCCGCCAGACCACCGGCTCCACCATCCTGCTGCCCTAGGCCCTTCGGGCAGCGCCCAGCTGCAAGCGCCTAGCCGCGCGGTGACGGGCGGCAGGTGTTGAGGTTGAGAACGAAAAACCCCGTCGGAGTTGAATCCGACGGGGTTTTTCATTGACCCCCGATACGGAGCAAGTCAGCATCCTGCGGCGCTCGGCGCTCGGCGCTCGGCGCTCGGCGCTCGGCGCTCGGCGCTCGGCGCTCGGCGCTCGGCGCTCGGCGCTCGGCGCTCGGCGCTCGGCGCTCGGCGCTCGGCGCTCGGCGCTCGGCGCTCGGCGCTCGGCGCTCGGCGCTCGGCGCTCGGCGCTCGGCGCTCGGCGCTCAGCCGTTCTCCACATAGGCGCCCATCTGGCGCATCCGCGTCTCGAATCCCGCCACGTTGTCCACCAGGCCGTCGGGGCCGAAGGCCACGCACTCCGCCAGCAGCACCTCGATCAGGGTGATCGCCGAGAGGATCGACGGGAAGAAGTGCGGCGTGGCGTTGGCCACGTTGAAGGTGATGCTCGCGCCGGGGACCAGCGGCGAGCGCATGGTGTCGGTGACCACGATGGCGCTGACCCCCGCCGCCCGGGTGATCTCCAGCGCGCGCATCGTCTCGGCACAGTAGGGCTCGAAGCCGAAGGCCACCACCACGTCGCCCTCGCCGAAGGGCGCCAGCTCGGTCAGCAGTCCCCCCTCCTGGCCGCGGATCAGCTGGATGTTGGGCATGGCGATGCGCCCCACGTAGGCGAAGTGGTAGGCGCAGGCGAAGGTGTCACGAAACCCCACCACGGCGATCCGCTCCGCGCCCAGCAGCAGCCGGGCGGCATCGCGTACCCGTGCCTGGTTGTCGGCGGTGAACAGCCGGCCGATGTTGTCGAAGGCCGCGTCGCCCACGTCGAGGAACACCTGGTCGTCGGTCTGGCTGGCCAGGGTGCGCAGTTGGCTGGCGCGTCCCGAGAGCTCCACCGGCCCGGCCTGGACCGCCGACTGGAACACCTCGCGGAACTGCTCGTAGCTGTCGAAGCCGAGGCGCTTGGCCAGTCGCACCAGGGTCGAGGCGGTGACCTCGGCGGCGGCGGCCGACTTGCGGATCGACTGGAAGGCGATCTCCACCGGATGCTCCAGCACATAGCCGGCGGCGAGCTTGAGCTGCGGGCTGAGTTCCGGATAGGCCTCGGCGAGCTGCTGGTTGACCGTATCCAGCCGCGTGGTGCCGCCGGCTTCCGGGGACGGCGAACCGACCTCCTGCACGTCGTGATCCAGCACGGGGATCTCCTGGGTTGGTGGCGGGGCGGCGTCATTGTAACCGATGAGCGCCGGGCATGGATGACACAATCGTTTCTCATCGATAAATGACGTGACACACACGTGTTGACCCGCCTGCGACCTTTGGCTAGGATGCGCGCAGAACAAGCGTGCTGTCGCGATGGTGATAATGACACGTTTGTTTCCATGGCGATCCACCATCGCCCTGGCTTATCGAAACCATCTGCCACGCCCCGAGAGTGCCGTACCCCATGAGCCAAGCCCCCAGCCAGTCATCGATGTCCCCACTGCCGGACTACGAGACCCTGATCACCCGCCGCCACGGCCAGGTGATGGAGATCCGTTTCAACCGCCCCCAGCGCCTCAACGCCGTGACCGAGCGGCTCTACGCCGAGCTCAACGACGCCCTGACCCGCGTCGAGGCCGATGGCGAGGTGCGCGTCGTGCTGATCACCGGCGAGGGGCGCGCCTTCTGCGTGGGCGCCGACCTCAAGGAGCACAAGGAGGGTCGCACCGCCTTCGATCGCCGCCAGTACCTGCAGGGCGAGCAGATCGTCTGCCGGCGCCTGATGCAGATGCAGACCCCGGTGGTCGCCGCGGTGAACGGCTATGCGCTGGGCGCCGGGGCGGAGCTCGCCATCGCCTCGGACTTCCTGCTGATGGCCGAGAGCGCCCAGATCGGCCTGCCCGAGGTCTCCATCGGCAACTTCCTCGGCGGCGGCGTCACCTGGCTGCTGCCGCGCCTGGTGGGGCTGGCCAAGGCCCGCGAGCTGGTGTTCCTGGGCGAACGCATCGATGGTGCCGAGGCGGTACGCATCGGCCTGGCCAACCGTGCCTTCGCCGACGAGGGGTTCCTCGAGGCCGCGCTGGCCTTCGCCGAGAAGGTCGCCGGCAAGGCGCCGTTCTCCATGGCCCTGGCCAAGGAGCAGCTCAACTTCTCGGGCGAGCGCACCCTGGACGCCTGCCTGACCGCCGAGCTGGAGGGCATGACCTTCGTCGGCACCACCCGGGACTGGCAGGAGGGCGTGGACGCCTTCGCCGAGAAGCGCGCACCGCGTTTCCAGGGCCGCTGAGTCTCGACGCCACCCGCGCCTGAGCTCGCCATACACCGCCGAATCGCCATCGCCCGGCCGCGGCCGGGCCTGAACCACGCTTCATTCGCCACTCTTCACTCGCCCCCGAGGGCAAGGTCAGCCAGCACATGAATCCCATCGAAGGACACCTCCCCACCCGCAGTCCCCTCCACGACATCCTGGCGCCCACCGGCATCGCCGTGGTGGGTGCCTCCGCGGACCCCACCAAGCGCGGCTACAAGGCCATGGTCGGCCTGATCAAGGATGGCTACCGGGGCGAGATCTACCCGGTCAACCCCAGGACCGACATGATCCTCGGGGTCAAGGCGTGGCCCTCGGTCACCGCGATTCCCGGCAGCCCGGAGCTGGCGCTGATCTGTACCCCGGCGTCCTCGGTGCCCGGGCTGATCGCCGAGTGTGGCCGTCGCGGCATCAAGGGCGCGGTGATACTCGCCAGCGGTTTCGCCGAGATCGGCGGGGACGGGGCCGCGCTCGAGCGCGAGATGATGGAGAAGGCCCGCGCCCACGGCGTGCGCCTCATCGGCCCCAACACCTCGGGCATCTTCAACCTGCACCACAAGGTCAACCTGCTGGCGCTGGACAACGTCAAGCCGGGTGACGTGGGCATCATCTCCCAGTCCGGCAACATGCTGCTGGCGCTGGCGCTGGAGGCCCAGCACAACGGCCAGGTGGGCTTCTCCACCTATGTGGGCCCGGGCAACCAGAGCGACATCGGCTTCAACGACTACCTGCGCTACCTGGGCGAGGACGAGCACACCCGCGTCGCCACCCTCTACGTGGAGGGCTTCCGCGACGGGCGCAAGTTCCTCGAGGTGGCCCGGGAGGTGACCGCCATGAAGCCGGTGGTGGTCTACAAGTCCGGCTCCACCGAGCAGGGCCAGAAGGCCGCCAGCTCCCACACCGGGGCCCTGGCCGGCAGCTATGCCATGACCGTGGACCTGCTCCGCCAGGCCGGCGTCAGCGTGGTGCAGTACTCCGACGAGATCCTGCCGGTGGCCGAGGGGCTCGGCCTGCTGCAGAAGGCGCGCGGCAAGCGAGTGGCGGTGATCTCCGACGGCGGCGGCCAGGCCACCATCGCCTCGGACCGCCTGGCCGAGGCGGGCCTGGAGCTCGCCGAGCTCTCCGAGGCGACCCGCCAGCAGCTGCGCGACGTGCTCTTCCCCCAGGCTTCCACCGTCAACCCGGTGGACGTGGCCGGCTCCACCGACGCCAATCCGTCGCTGCTGGCCACCTGCATGGAGATCGTCGCCGCCGACGACAACGTCGACAGCGTCTTCCTGGTGGGCATGTTCGGCGGCTACAGCATCCGCTTCGCCGAGTCGCTGCTGGGCGACGAGATGCGCGGCGCCGAGGCGATGGTGGACCTCTCCAATGCCACCGAGAAGCCGCTGGTGATCTACAGCCTCTATACCCCGATCAAGCCCCCGGCGCTGCGTCGCCTGCACGAGGCCGGCCTGCCGGTCTACGCCTCCATCGAGCAGTCGGTGCGGGTGCTCTCCGCGCTGGGCGAGCGCGGGCAGTACCTGGCCCAGACGAATCGCCAGGCCCGCGAATCCGCGGTCGAGCCGCTTCCCGAGCTCACCGCCATGTTCCAGCAGGCACGCCGCGAGGGGCGTGACCTCTTGGAGTACGAGGCCAAGCGGCTCCTGCGCGACCACGGCGTCGAGGTGCCGGAGGAGCGGGTGGTGCGCGACGAGGCGGAGCTGGCCGACGCCGCCAGCCGGTTCGGCGAGACCCCGCTGGCCATGAAGGTGGTGTCGAAGGATATCCTGCACAAGTCCGACGCTGGCGGTGTGAAGCTCAACGTGGTGGGCGAGGTCGCCATGCGCGAGGCGCGCCAGGCGATCCTGGCATCCTGTCTGGCCTACGACGCCGGCGCCGAGATCGAGGGCGTGCTGGTCACCCCCATGGCGAAGAAGGGCGTGGAGGTGATCGTCGGGGTGATCCGCGATCCCATCTTCGGACCGGTGCTGATGTTCGGCCTGGGCGGCATCTTCGTCGAGATCCTCGAGGACGTGGCCTTCCGTTCGATCCCGCTCTCCCGCTTCGATGCCGAGTCCATGGTCGAGCAGATCAAGGCGAAGAAGATCCTCGGCGGCGTGCGCGGCGAGAAGGCGGTGGACAAGGCCGCCCTGGTCGACCTGCTGCTCACCGTGTCTCGCCTGGTCGAGGCATACCCGGCACTCTCCGAGCTCGACCTCAACCCGGTGATCGTCAACGCCGACGGCTATGCGGTGGTGGACGCCCGGGTTATCGTCGAGCGTGACGCCGAATCCACCGACCAGGACGCCGACGCATGAGCCAGTCACACGCCCCAGCCGACCTGCCCCAGCTGACCGATGCCCGCCTGACCCTGGAGGGGCGGGTGGCCACCCTGATCCTGGATCGCCATGACGTGCGCAATGCCCTGACCGGCACCGCCCTCACGGACGATATCGTCGCCGTGGCCGACTGGGTCAACGCCTGCGACGCCGTCTCGGTGCTGGTGATCACCGGGGAAGGCAGCGCCTTCTCCGCCGGCGGCAACGTCAAGGACATGGCCAGCCGCGGCGGCGACTTCGCCGGCGATGTGGCCGAGGTAGCCACCCGCTATCGCCGCGGCATCCAGCGCATCCCGCTGGCGCTGGCCGCGGTGGAGGTGCCGATCATCGCCGCGGTCAACGGCCCGGCCATCGGCGCCGGCTTCGACCTGGCCAACATGGCCGATATCCGTATCGCCTCCTCCCGCGCGAAGTTCGGCGAGACCTTCCTCAACCTGGGGATCATCCCCGGCGACGGTGGCGCCTGGTTCATGCAGCGCCTGATCGGCTACCAGCGCGCCTTCGAGCTGACCCTCTCCGGGCGGGTGATCGATGCCACGGAAGCCAGGGAGTATGGCATCGTGCTCGAGGTCACCGAGCCCGAGGCGTTGATGGAGAAGGTGGGCGAACTGGCCTCGCGCATCGCCGCCCAGCCGCCCAGGGCCACCCGCCTTACCAAGCGGCTGATGAAGATGGCGCAGCGCACCGAGCTCAAGGACTTCCTCGACCTCTGCGCGGTCTTCCAGGGCATGTGCCACAACGAGCCGGAACACCTGGAAGCGGTCAACGCCATGCTGGAGAAGATGGCCAAGTAGCGGCCCCGACGGGAACCAGGAACCCGGCTTCGGCCGGGTTTTTGCGTTATGGCGCAAGAAAGTGCTTGTCCGCAACCGGGTGGCCTGGCAATGCTGTCGGCATAGACATTCACAGGGAGGTGAACGCATGGCCGACAGCACCCTGGTCTTTATCGTGCTCGGATTGACGCTTGCGGCGTTCGTCTGGGGGCGCTTCCGCTACGACCTGGTGGCGCTGTCGGCGCTGCTCGGCTCGGTGATGCTGGGCCTGGTGCCCGGCGACGAGGCCTTCCTCGGCTTCGGCCACCCGGCGGTGATCACGGTGGCCGCGGTGCTGGTGCTCAGCCGTGGCTTCGAGCGCTCCGGGGTGGTGGACGTCATCGCCGAGCAGGTGCTCAGGGTCGGCGAGCGGCTCGTCCTGCAACTGCTGGTGCTGGTGGGCACCGTGGTGGTCCTGTCCGGCATCATGAACAACGTCGGTGCGCTGGCGCTGCTGCTGCCGGTGGCCATGCGGCTGGCCAGGGAGCACGACGCCTCGCCGTCGATCCTACTGATGCCGCTGGCCTTCGGCTCGCTGCTGGGCGGTCTCACCACCCTGATCGGCACCCCTCCCAACATCATCATCGCCAGCTACCGCGGCTCGGTGACCGGTGACAACTTCGGCATGTTCTCCTTCACGCCGGTGGGAGCGGTGGTGGCCCTGGCCGGGTTCGTCTTCATCCTGCTGGTTGGCTGGCGGCTGGTGCCCCAGCGGGCCGGCAAGGCCTCCACGGAGGCGATGTTCGACACCGCCAACTACCTGGTCGAGCTGCGGGTGGGAGAGGAGTCCAAGGCCAACGGCCTGACCCTGCGTGAGCTGCAGCAGGAGCTGGAGGAGACCATTCCGGTGCTCGCCGTGGTCCGCGACGACAAGCGCCGGGCCGGCCATGCCTTCTTCGGTACCCTCAGGGAGGGCGACATCCTGCTGATGGAGGCGGGCCCCGAGGAGATGAAGCTGCTCGAGGACAAGGCGGGGCTGCGACTGGGCAAGGACGCCGAGGAGGAAGAGCCGGCAGCCGGGGAGCAGGAGGAGACCGAAGCGCGCCGGGAGGCAGAGTCGCCCAGCGTGGGCGCGAAGAAAGCGCAGGCCGAGGAAGAGGAGAAGGCCGGGGAGGAAGCGGAGAAGGAGAAGGAAGAGAAGAGCGGCATGGATACCGAGGGCCTGCAGCTGGTGGAAGCGGTGGTGCGTAACGACTCCATGATGGTCAACCGCACCGTGCTTCAGCTGCGCCTGCACAACCAGTTCGGCCTGCACCTGGTGGCGGTGGCCCGGGACGGCGGGCGCCTCAAGCAGCGCCTGCGCGATATCCGCTTCCGCCCGGGCGACGTGCTGCTGCTGCAGGGCGGCGAGAGCGAGCTCTCCGAGAGCCTGGTCACCCTGGGCTGCCTGCCGCTGGCCAGCCGCAACCTGACCCTGGGCCAGCCGCGGATGCTGCTGGTATCGCTGGGCATCTTCGCCGCGGCCATCCTGGCGATGCTTTTCGATCTCCTGCCGGCCGCGGTGGCGCTCTCCCTGGCCGCCCTGGTCACGCTGCTGGTGGGGGTACTGCCCCTGCGAGAGGGTTACCAGGCCCTCGACGGACCGGTCATCGTGCTGCTGGGCGCCATGATCCCGGTGGGCCAGGCGCTGGAGACCAGCGGCGGGGCGGCGCTGATCGCCGAGGCGATGCTCGCCTGGGGCAGCGATTGGCCGGTGATCGTCACCCTGGTGGGGCTCTTCGTGCTCTCCATGGTGCTCTCCAATATCGTCAACAACGCCGCCGCGGCGCTGCTGATGGCACCCATCGCGGCGAGCCTGGCCAGTGGCTTCGATGCCTCCGTGGACCCCTTCCTGATGGTGGTGGCGGTGAGCGCCTCCTGCGCCTTTCTCACTCCCATCGGCCACCAGTCCAACACCCTGGTGATGGGCCCCGGCGGGTACCGCTTCGGCGACTACTGGAAGCTCGGCTTGCCGCTCTCCCTGGTGGTGCTGGCGGTAGCCATCCCGATGATTCTGCTGGTATGGCCGCTGTAGGAGCCGAGGGCAAGGGGCGCTCGAGCCTGAACGAACACGCCCCGGCACAGGCCGGGGCGCGGGTATGGCGGGAGGGTGAGAATCGTCAGGCGGCGTGGTGGCGCAGCACCTTGGACTTGTCGGTGACGAAGGCGTCGTATTCGAAGTCGTCCACGGTGAGCAGCTCCAGCACCCGGGCCTCGCGCTCGCGCATGAAGGTGGCATCCTCTTCGCTGATGATGCCGGCCCTGGCAGCCGCCTCCACCCGCTGCTCGGGATGCAGCGCATCGGCGGGCAGCTCCCCCTTCGCATAGGCCTTGTTGACCGTGCGGTAGAGGATCTCGGCGCGCTTCTGGGTCGCCAGCAGGGCGTTATAGCGAGCCAGGAAATTGGGGTGGCTGCCGTCGTCTGCCTCCCAGGTGTTGGCCAGCAGTTTCTTGCGCAGGGCGGTGTCCCGGGAGACCGCCTGGGCGATAGTGCGGGCCAGGTCATCGTGGGGGCGCTTGAAGCGCTTGCCGCGCGGCATCACCACCCGACGCAGCACCCGGGCCAGCGCCCGGTTGGGCAGGTTGTCGAACAGCTCGTCCAGGGCCTGCTCGGCGCGGCCCAGCAGCCACTGGCAGGCGTAGTGGAAGAGCGCCGCCTCGCCCTCGACCTTGTCGCCCTCGTGCCACTGCTTGATCACCATGGAGGCGAGGTAGAGGTTGGAGAGCACGTCGCCCAGCCGCGCCGAGAGCATCTCGCGCTGCTTGAGGGTGGAGCCGAGGCTCGCCATGGCGGCGTCGGCGCAGAGCCCGAAGCCGGCCGAGAGCCGGGCGATCTCCTGGGCGTAGCGCTGCGCCTCGGCGTCGAAGGGCACGGCGGGCTTGCCGATCCCGAGGCCCTGGGTGAAGGCGCGGGCGGCGTTGCCGAAGATCAGGCCGGCATGGCCGAAGAACGCCTTGTCGAAGGCCCGGATGTCGTCGGCGTCCTTGGCGGCCAACTCCTCCAGCACGTAGGGATGGCAGCGGATCGCCCCCTGGCCGAAGATCATCAGGTTGCGGGTCATGATGTTGGCGCCTTCCACGGTGATCGCCACCGGGTTGGCGCTATAGCCGATCCCCAGGTAGTTGCGCGGGCCCAGGGTCACCGCCTTGCCGCCGTGGATATCCATGGCGTCGCCGAGGATCTGGCGCTGGAACTCGGTGAGCTGGCTCTTGAGGATCGCCGAGGGCACCGCCGGCTTCTCTCCGCGGTCGATGGTGTTGGCGGTCTGGTAGACCGCCGCCTGGGCGATGTAGCCCAGCGCACTCATGCGGGCGAGGGGCTCCTGGACCCCCTCCATCTCGGCCACCGGCACGTTGAACTGGCGGCGAATGCGGGCGAAGCCGCCGCTCCAGCCGATGGCGTAGCGGGCGGTGCCGGTGGCGCCGGAGGGCAGGGTGATGCAGCGGCCGATGGAGAGACACTCCACCAGCATGCGCCAGCCCTGGCCGATCATCTCGGTGCCGCCGATGATGGTATCCAGCGGGACGAAGACGTCCTTGCCCTTGATCGGGCCGTTGAGGAAGGGGCTGCCGATGGGGTGGTGGCGACGGCCGATCTCCATGCCGGCGGTGTCGCGGGGAATCAGTGCCAGGGTGATGCCGCGGTCCTCCTCGTTGCCCAGCAGCTTCTCCGGGTCGAAGAGGCGGAAGGCCAGGCCCACCACGGTGGCGATGGGGGCCAGGGTGATCCAGCGCTTCTCGAAGTTGAGGCGCACGCCAAGCACCTCCTTGCCGTCGATGACCTGCCTGCAGACCACGCCGGTGTCGGGCAGCGAGGTGGCGTCAGACCCGGCGCGGGGGCCGGTGAGGCCGAAGCAGGGGATCTCGCGGCCGTCGGCCAGGCGCGGCAGGTAGTGGTCCTTCTGTGCCTCGGTGCCGTACTTGAGCAGCAGCTCGCCCGGGCCGAGGGAGTTGGGCACGCCCACGGTGACCATCAGGGTCTCGTTGACCGAGAGCTTCTGCAGCACCAGGGACTGCGCCTTGGCGGAGAACCCCAGGCCCCCGTAGGCCTTCGGGATGATCATGCCGAAGTAGCGCTCCTGCTTGAGGTGGTCCCAGAGCGCCTGGGGCAGGTCGGCGCGCTCCTTGGCGATCTCCCAGGCGTTGCACATGCCGGCCGCCACGGAACACTGGTTGTCGATGAAGGCGCGCTCCTCCTCGGTGAGGCCCTCGTCCGCGTAGTCCAGCAGCGCCTGCCAGTTCGGCTTGCCGGTGAAGAGCTCGCCGTCCCAGGCCACGCTGCCGGCCTCCAGGGCCGTGCGCTCGGTGTCGGAGACCTTCGGTGAGACCTTCTTGAACAGGGCGAAGAGGCGCGGGGTCAGCCACTTGCCGCGCAGGGCCGGCAGGCCGGCGGCGGCCACGGCGATGGCGCCGGCCAGCAGCAGCAGGCCCAGCAGGGTGGAGGCGAGGAGCAGGCTGGCAAGGCCCGTGACGGCGAGCACCGCCAGGGCGGGCAGGGCACCCGCCTCGCGGCGCATCACCGCCAGCAGGCCGACGACGGCCACGATCAGCAGGATCAGGGTGAGCATGGGGGACTCCGGTTGTTGTGGAACTCAAGGATTCGAACAGATGTTTGAATTCTTGCAGACTAGCCCACATCGGTGCAACCGGCCAGTGGCCAGGAAACATCTCGGCCTCGGCACTCATGGCCTACATGCTCGAGGCTTTCCCGGCGACAGCCTTGTTCGGGGGCGCTGAAAATACCTCCCTGTACGCTACCTCGGCCCTGCTGCGCTCTCGCGTCCTGCTCCGCTTGCAGGTCCGGTGCTGGCCATCCCTGGCCAGCCCGTTCGGAGCGGTGCTCCTCACCCTTGGTCCTCGGACCGCCTCCAAGGCTGTCCCCGGCGCCTCTCGCTGCTCGGTAAAGCGATCATTTCAAAACGCCCCGCGCTGCAGGGCAGGGCGGGGCGTTGGGGTGGCGAGGGGGCGGTGCTATGCCTCGAGGCGGCGCTGCGGCTCGCCGCGGGCGGGAGCGTCGCCCGCCACGTAGTAGGGGGCGTCGCTTCTCGGCAGGGGGTCGCGGCCGCGGATCCGGTCGGCGATCTTCTCGGCCAGCATGATGGTCGGCGCGTTGAGGTTGCCGGTGGGGATCAGCGGGAAGAGCGAGGCGTCCACCACCCGGAGCCCCTCCACGCCGTGCACCCGGCCCTGGCCATCCACCACGGCGTCGTCGCCCTCGCCCATGCGGCAGCTGCCGCAGGGGTGGTAGGCGGTCTCGGCATGGGCCCGCACGAAGGCGTCCAGCTCGGCATCGGACTGCACCTCGGGCCCTGGCGAGATCTCCCGGCCGCGGTAGGCATCGAAGGCAGGCTGGGCAATGATCTCCCGGGTCAGGCGGATGGCGTCGCGGAACTCCTGCCAGTCCTTCTCGGTGGACATGTAGTTGAAGAGGATGCTCGGCGCGGCCTCCGGGTCCCGGGAGGCGAGGCGGATGCGGCCGCGGCTCTCCGAGCGCATGGAGCCGACGTGGGCCTGGAAACCGTGGGCCTGCACCGCGCTCTTGCCATTGTAGCTGATGGCGATGGGCAGGAAGTGGTACTGCAGGTTGGGCCAGGGCTCCTCGTCGCTGGTGCGGATGAAGGCGCAGGACTCGAACTGGTTGCTGGCGCCGATGCCGCGGCCGAGGAAGAGCCACTCGGCGCCGATCTTCGGCTGGTTGTGCCACTTCAGCGCCGGGTAGAGGGAGATCGGCTCCTTGCACTCGTACTGGATGTACATCTCCAGGTGGTCCTGAAGGTGGGCGCCGACGTTGTCGTTGACGTGCACCGCCTCGATGCCGAACTCGTCGAGCACCGCGCGGGGGCCCACCCCGGAGCGCTGCAGGATCTGCGGCGAGGCGATGGCCCCGGCGCAGAGCAGCACCTCGCGGCGGGCACGCACCCGCTGCGCCTGGCCCTTGTGCTCATAGCGCACGCCCACGGCGCGCCTGCCCTCGAACTCGATGACGTCGGTGGTGGCCCGGGTCTCGATGGTCAGGTTGGGGCGCGGCTTTGCCATGTCCAGGTAGCCCCTGGCGGTGGAGGCGCGACGTCCCTTCGGCGTGACGAAGCGGTCCATGGGGCCGAAGCCCTCCTGGCGGTAGCCGTTGACGTCCTCGGTCTCGGCGTAGCCGGCCTGCCTGCCCGCCTCGATAAAGGTGTGGTAGAGGGGGTTGTTGCCTTCCTTGGGAGTGGTCACGCTCACCGGCCCGTCGCCGCCGTGGTAGTCGTTCGGCCCGACATCGCGGGTCTCGGACTTCCTGAAGTAGGGCAGGCAGTCGGCGTAGCTCCAGTCCTCGAGGCCCGGCGCCTTGGCCCAGTTGTCGTAGTCCAGGGCGTTGCCGCGGATGTAGCACATGCCGTTGATCAGCGAGGAGCCGCCGAGCCCCTTGCCGCGGCCACACTCCATGCGCCGGCCATCCATGTGCGGCTCGGGGTCGGTCTCGAAGGCCCAGTTGTAGCGCTTGCCCTGCAGCGGGTAGGCCAGGGCCGCCGGCATCTGGGTGCGGAAGTCGAAGCGGTGGTCAGGGCCGCCGGCCTCCAGCAGCAGCACCGAGACGTCCGCCTCCTCGGTGAGGCGGGTGGCGAGCACGTTGCCGGCTGAGCCGGCGCCGATGATGACGTAGTCGAATTCACGAAGCTCGGACATGTCGCCTCCTTAAAAGACCGATTCGAAGGGGCCCATCTCCACCTGCACCGACTTGGTCTGGGTGTAGTGGGCCAGGGTCTCGAGGCCGTTCTCGCGGCCCACGCCGGACTGCTTGTACCCGCCCACCGGCATCTCGGCCGGGGACTCGCCCCAGGTGTTGATCCAGCAGATGCCCGCCTCCAGGCGGTGGATCACCCGGTGGGCGCGGTTGAGGCTCTCGGTGAAGACGCCGGCGGCCAGCCCGTAGTGGGTGTCGTTGGCGCGGCGGATCACCTCCTGCTCGTCGTCGAAGGCGAGGATCGCCATCACCGGGCCGAAGATCTCCTCGCGCACGATGCGCATCTCGTCGGTGCAGTCGGTGAACACCGTGGGCGCCGCCCAGGCGCCGTTGGCCTTTTTGTCCTGGTTCCAGGCCTCTCCGCCGGCCAGCACCCTGGCGCCTTCCTGCTTGCCCAGCGCGATGTAGGAGAGCACCTTCTCCTGGTGCTCGAAGCTCACCAGGGGACCAAAGTTGACGCTGGGGTCCAGCGGGTCGCCGGCGCGGATACGTGCCACGCGCTCGGCGATCTTCGCCTCGAAGTCGTCCTTCACCGAACGCTCGACGAAGACCCGGGTGCCGTTGGTGCAGATCTGCCCGCTGGAGTAGAAGTTGGCCATCATGGCGGCGTCGGCGGCGCGGTCCAGGTCGGCGTCGGCGAAGACCACGAAGGGCGACTTGCCGCCCAGCTCCATGGTCACCTCCTTGAGGGTGGAGCCGCCGGCGGCGGCCATTACCTTCCTGCCGGTGCCCACCTCGCCGGTGAAGGAGACCTTGTCGATGCCGGGATGCTCGGTGAGCAGGGCACCCACCTCGCCGGCGCCGTGGACCACGTTGAAGACGCCGTCGGGCAGGCCCGCCTCGGTGAGGATCTCGGCCAGCTTCATGGCGGTGAGCGGGGTCACCTCGCTGGGCTTGAAGACCACGGCGTTGCCGGCGGCCAGGGCCGGGGCCGCCTTCCAGCAGGCGATCTGGATGGGGTAGTTCCAGGCCCCGATGGCGCCGACCACGCCCAGCGGCTCGCGGCGGGTGTAGACGAATGAATCCTCGCGCAGCGGGATCTGGGTGCCCTCGATGGCGGCAGCGAGGCCGGCATAGTACTCCAGGGCGTCGGCGCCGGTGACGATGTCCACCGCGGCGGTCTCGCTGATCGGCTTGCCGGTGTTGCGGGTCTCGAGTTCGGCGAGCTCATCATTGCGCTCCCGGAGCAGTGCCACTGCACGCTGCAGGATGCGCCCGCGCGCCATGCCGCTCATGGCGGCCCATTCGCGCTGGCCGCGCCGGGCGGCCGCCACGGCGGCGTCCACGTCGGCCGCCGAGGCCTGCTGGACGCGGGCCAGCAGGCTGCCGTCGAAGGGGTTCACGACCTCGAAGGTCTCGCCGGCGGTGGCGTCCACTTCGCGGCCGTTGATGTAGAGGGGCAGGGAGTCGCGCTGAGTCATGGGGAGTCTCCTTCAGTCGGCGTTGGTGGTGGCAGCGAGCAGCTGGTCCAGGGTGTCGAGGGCCGTGCGGCGTGCCGAATCGGCATCCAGGCCCCCCGGGGTCAGGGCGCCGCGCAGCCACAGGCCATCGATCACCGCGGCGAGGGTGCGTGAGGCCTGGCGCGCCTCGTCGCGCGCCATGACGCGCCGGAACTGGGCGCACAGGTTCGAGTAGAGGCGGCGATCGTTGACCTGCTGCAGCCGCGACAGCTGAGGCCGGTGCATGCTGCTGGCCCAGAAGTCCAGCCAGGTCTTGGCCACCGGACCGGTCACCTGACTGCGATCGAAGTTGCCTTCGATGATGGCCCTCAGGTGCGACCGAGGGCTGTCGTCCTCCAGGGCGCGTCGCCGCGCGGCCACGGCATCGCCCAGGTCGCTGAGGATCTGCCGCATGGTCGCCTCCAGCAGGCCGTCCTTGCCGCCGAAGTAGTGGCTGATGATGCCGGCGGAGACGCCGGCGTGGCGAGCGATGCGCGCCACGGTGGCGTCGGCCAGGCCGACCTCGTCGATGGCCGCCATGGTCGCCTTGATCAGCTGCTGGCGGCGGATGGGTTCCATTCCTACCTTGGGCACCTCGAGACCTCCTTGTTGATGGGCAGAGTTGCTGGGCAGACTTGCCACCACACCGGTGAGCATGGTTAGGATAGACACAGCCTGCCATTTTTTTATTGAACGTTCAATCAATAACGTTAGATCGACACGTTCCCGGCCGGCATCGTCTCGCCTCGGCCTGTCGCCGAGCCCGCTACGTCAGACATCCCAAGGAGGTTTTCCCATGACCGCATCTCCCATGACTCGCCGCCTGGCCCTGGGCCTGAGTGCCGCCGCCACCCTGGGGGCGACGCCGCTGTACGCCCAGGAGCCGGAGAGCTGCGCCACGGTGCGCTTCGCCGAGGTGGGCTGGACCGACATCACCGCCACCACCGCGCTGACCACCGAGGTGCTCGAGGCGCTGGGCTACGACACCCGCATCGATACGGTCTCCGTGCCCATCGCCTACCAGGGCATGAAGAACGATGACTTCGATGTCTTCCTGGGCAACTGGATGCCCTCCATGGCGTCGATCAGCGATCCCTACGTGGAGGAGGGCAGCGTCGAGCGTCTGAGGGCCAACCTGGAGGGCGCCAAGTACACCCTGGCGGTGCCGCAGTACGTCCATGACGCCGGCGTCACGTCGGTGGCCGACCTGGCCGAGCATGCCGAGGCGTTCGACAGTACCCTCCACGGCATCGAGGCCGGCAACGACGGCAACGAGCTGATCCAGCAGATGATCGATGACGACGCCTTCGGCCTCGGCGACTGGCGGCTGGTCGATTCCAGCGAGGCGGGCATGCTTGCCGAACTGCGCGCCCGGGTCCCGGACGAGCGCTGGATGGTGTTCCTGGGCTGGGAGCCGCATCCCATGAACACCAACTTCGACATGGCCTACCTGGAGGGGGCCGACGACTACTTCGGTCCCGACCTGGGCGGCGCCACCGTCTACACCAACACCCGCGGTGGCTACGTCGAGGAGTGTGCGAATGTCGGGACGCTGCTGGAGAACCTCGTCTTCACCCTGGAGATGGAGAACCAGCTGATGGCCGAGATCATGGACGCGGGCGAGGATCCCCGGGATGCCGCCCGCGCCTACCTGCAGGCCAACCCCGAGGTGCTGGAAGCGTGGCTCGAGGGCGTCGAGACCCGCGATGGCGAGGAGGGCCTGACCGCGGTTCGCCGGGCGCTCGACCTGGACGCCTGAGGTACCCGCGGTGGGCTTGCCAAGGGGCGGCCCGCCGTGCATAATTCACCCCCGTCGCACGGCGCATTGGCGTCGAGGCGGTGGTAAATGGCTACGTAGCTCAGCTGGTTAGAGCACATCACTCATAATGATGGGGTCCCCTGTTCAAATCAGGGCGTAGCCACCAGAACGCTCGCAAGACGCCCGCCAGGCTCTCGTCCCGGCGGGCGTTTTCCGTTGCGTGGCTGCCGGTTGCGAGGGCGTCGGAACGCCAAACGGCCCTTGACCTGGCAGGCGTGATCCGTATACTACGCCCCGTACTCTACGCCGTTCCTCGATAGCTCAGTTGGTAGAGCAAGTGACTGTTAATCACTGGGTCGCAGGTTCGAGTCCTGCTCGAGGAGCCAACGTCGGTTCGAGTACGCTGCGGTAACGGTCGATCCTCGATAGCTCAGTTGGTAGAGCAAGTGACTGTTAATCACTGGGTCGCAGGTTCGAGTCCTGCTCGAGGAGCCAGCCGCCGCACCCCTCTGCAGTATCCGGTCATTCCCCGATAGCTCAGTTGGTAGAGCAAATGACTGTTAATCATTGGGTCGCAGGTTCGAGTCCTGCTCGGGGAGCCATCCGTACTTTCCTGTTGTCGCGCTGATACCGCTGCGGGCTCCCTAGGGGTTCCCGACGTTTTCGCGTGCCCGGATGGCGGGCGGGCCCACCGCGCCGGCCCGGCGCTCGCCTCCGCGTCGCCTCAAACGCAGTGCGCCGGCCCAGGGGCCGGCGCACGATGTGGCGGTGCTCGTGATCGGGCCGTATCAGTCCCGGTTGGCCAGCCGATAGCCGCCGCTGAGCTTCGAGTAGTCGAGTAGGATATGGGCGGCTTCCACCACCTGCACCTGCTCCACCGGCTCATCGTCGCTCTCCTCGCCGCGGGCGTCGATCCACTCCTCGAGGGGCTCCAGGCCCAGCGCCAGGCGGCGCTGGTTCTCCAGGGCGAGCTGCTCGGCCTCCTGGGCCTCCACCTCGCGCTGGCGCTGTTCCCGGTTGAGGCTGACGCTGGTGTTCTGCTCGCGCATCCGGCGAGTCAGCTCGGCCTGCTGCTCCAGGTAGCGGAAGTTGGGCAGTTCCTCGGCGCGCTGGCGATGGCGGTCCTTGAGGGACTCCATGTGGCGCCAGGGTTCGCCGTAGTTGCGGTACTGCACCGAACGCACGGTGTCCCAGTCGAGGGCGTTGTCGAGGCTGCTTTCGCCGATCAGCTCCGGGTCGATCAGGCTCGGGAAGATGATGTCGGGCTCGACGCCGCGGTGCTGGGTGCTGTCGCCGGAGATCCGGTAGAACTTGGCACGGGTCAGCTTGATCTGGCCGTGGGAGAGTTCGTTGAGGGTCTGCACCGTGCCCTTGCCGAAGGTCGGCGTGCCCATCACCAGGCCGCGGCCGTAGTCCTGAATGGCGCCGGCGAAGATCTCCGAGGCCGAGGCCGAGAGGCGGTTGACCAGCACGCCCAGCGGGCCGTCGTAGATGGCGCCGGCCTCGGTGTCGCCGTAGAGGCTGATGCGGCCGCGGGCATCGCGCACCTGCACGGTGGGGCCGCGATCGATGAACAGGCCGATCAGCGAGTTGGCCTCCTGCAGGGCGCCGCCGCCGTTGTTGCGCAGGTCGAGCACGATGCCCTCGACGCCCTCGGCCTTGAGGCGCTCGATCTCCCGGGCCACGTCGCGGGTGGTGCTGCGGAACTCCTCCTCGCCGGCCTGCCAGGCATCGAAGTCCACGTAGAAGGTGGGAATCTTGATGCTGCCGATGCGGTGGATGCCGTCCTCGCGCTCGATCTCGATCACCTCGCCGCGGGCCGCCTGGTCCTCCAGGTTGACGGTGTCGCGGGTGATCTCGACGACCTTGGAGCGGGTCATGTCCACGGCCTGGGCCGGCACCACGTCGAGGCGCACCACGGAGCCCTTGGGCCCGCGGATCAGGTCGACCACGTTGTCCAGGCGCATGCCCACCACGTTGACCATCTCGCCTTCTTCCTGGCCCACCGCGATGATGCGGTCGGCGGGTTCCAGGGCGCCGGCGCGCTCGGCGGGGCCGCCCGGCACCAGGCTGGCCACCTTCACGTACTCGCCGTCGGACTGAAGCAGGGCGCCGATGCCTTCTAGCGACAGCCGCATCTGGATGTCGAAGGATTCGCCTTGGCGCGGGGAGAGGTACTCGCTGTGCGGGTCGATGCTGCTGGTGACGGCGGCCATGAAGAGGCCAAAGACGTCCTCCTCGTTGGTCTGGCGAACCCGGGAGAGCTGACCCTCGTAGCGCTGGCGCAGGTTCTCGACCACCTGCTCATCGTCCTGGCCGCTGATGGCCAGGGTCAGCGCCGCATTCTTCAGCCGCTTGAACCAGAGGTCGTCCAGTTCGTCCAGGCTCTCGGCCCAGGGGGCCTCGTCGCGGTCGATCTCGAGGCGCAGGTCGCTTTCATAGCGGAAGGCCAGGCCCTCGTCCAGGCGCTCCAGCAGCCATTCGAAACGCGCCTCGGCGCGCTGGTGATAGCGATCATAGAGCGCGAAGGCCTCGTCGAGCTCGCCGTCCAGCAGGGCGTCGTCGAGGCGTTCCTCCAGATGGCGGAAGTCGGCGACATCATCGGCCAGCAGGAAGGCGCGCTGGCCGTCGAGGACGTCCAGGTAGCGCTCGAAGGCCTGGCTCGACCAGGCGTCGTCGAGGCGGATGTCGGCATAGTGGCCGTAGCGCAGCGACTCGGCGACCTCCACGGCCGCCTGGCGCTGCGCATCGGTGGGTTGCGGCTGGGCCAGCGCGACGGTGGCGACCAGCAGCAGCCCGACCAGAGCAGTGGTCGAACGCCCCAGGTTGGCAAGCAGGCTCATCAATGAAGCACTCCCGGTTTCATGTACACTCTATTCCCTTGACCCTCGCCCGGTTCATGAGTTGCGTGAACCGAGCAGGCATTGTAGCAGCTTCGGTTGTCATCCCATGACATCTATGTAGAGGAACCCATGCCCCAGGACGACCTGATCGAGCGTCTGCTCGACTTCCTGCGCCGCTCTCCCACTCCCTGGCATGCCGTCGCCAGCATGGCGTCGCGCCTCGAGGCCGCCGGCTTCCGGCGGCTCGACGAGCGCGAGCCGTGGCAGCTGGCCCCCGGCGAGCGGGTCTACGTGACTCGCAACGACTCCTCGATCATCGCGCTGCAGCTGCCCCGCGAGCCGTTGGCCGCGCTGCGCATGATCGGCGCCCATACCGACAGCCCCGGCCTGCGTCTCAAGCCCCATGCCGCCCAGAGTGCCGCCGGCTGGCTTCAGCTCGGCATCGAGACCTACGGCGGCATGCTGCTCGCGCCCTGGTTCGACCGCGACCTGGGGCTGGCGGGGCGCGTCCATGTGCGCCACCCCGACGGTCGCCTGGAGGGCGTGCTGCTGCATGTCGACCGGCCGGTGGCGATCATCCCGAGCCTGGCCATCCACCTCGATCGCGAGGCCAACAACGGGCGGGCCATCAACGCCCAGACCGAGATGGCGCCGGTGCTCCTCCAGGGCGGCGGGTCGCCGGACCTGGAGCGCCTGCTCAAGGCGTGGCTTGCCGAGCAGCATGGCCTGGAGGACATCGAGCTGCTCGACTTCGAGCTCGGCCTCCATGACACGCAGCCGCCGAGCCGGGTCGGCGTCGAGGGGGAGCTGATCGCCAGCGCCCGGCTCGACAACCTGCTCTCCTGCTTCGTCGGGCTGGAGGCGCTGCTCGCCTCGGACGGACGTCAGGGGGTGGTACTGGTGGCCAACGACCACGAGGAGGTAGGCAGTGCCAGCGCCTGCGGGGCCCAGGGGCCCTTCCTCGGCGACGTGTTGCGGCGGGTCTGCGGGCAGCTGGGGCAGGGCGGCGATGAGGCCTTCATTCGCCTGATCCAGGCGTCGCGGATGATCTCCTGCGACAACGCCCATGCGCTGCACCCCAACTTCCGCGACAAGCACGATGCCGCCCACGGGCCGGCGCTCAACGGCGGCCCGGTGATCAAGGTCAACGCCAACCAGCGCTACGCCACCAACAGCGCCACGGCGGCGATGTTTCGCGACCTCTGCCGCCAGGCCGAGGTGCCGGTGCAGACCTTCGTGACCCGCGCCGACATGGGCTGCGGCAGCACCATCGGGCCGATCACCGCCACCGAGCTCGGGGTGCCGACCCTGGACGTGGGCGCCCCCCAGTGGGCCATGCACTCGATCCGCGAGACCGCGGGCAGCCACGACGTCGCCCACCTGGCCCGCGTGCTGACCGCCTTCTGCAACCGCGAGGTGCTGGACTGACGGCGAGGCCGCGGGCCCGGGAACGACGAAACCCGGCGCCGAGGCGCCGGGTTTCTGCTGTCTGGTGGCTACGCCCTGATTTGAACAGGGGACCCCATCATTATGAGTGATGTGCTCTAACCAGCTGAGCTACGTAGCCGTACAACGGGGGCGAAGTCTACGGCCCGGCCCCCGGGATGTCAAGCGCTCGGCGGTCAGACGTTGAAGCGGAAGTGGATCACGTCGCCGTCCTGGACGATGTACTCCTTGCCCTCCAGGCGCCACTTGCCGGCGTCCTTGGCGCCCTGCTCGCCGCCCAGGCTGACGAAGTCGTCATAGGCAATGACTTCCGCACGGATAAAGCCCTTCTGGAAGTCCGTGTGGATCACGCCGGCCGCCTCGGGGGCGGTGGCGCCCACCTTGACGGTCCAGGCGCGCACCTCCTTGACCCCGGCGGTGAAGTAGGTCTGCAGGCCGAGCAGGGCGTAGCCGGCGCGGATCACCCGGTCGAGGCCCGGTTCCTCCATGCCCATCTCGTCGAGGAACATGGCGCGCTCCTCGTCGTCGAGCTCGGCGATCTCCGCCTCGAGCTGGTTGCACACCGGCACCACCACGGCGCCCTCCTCGGCGGCGATCTCGCGGACCACGTCCAGGTAGGGGTTGGCCTCGAAGCCGTCCTCGTTGACGTTGGCGATGTACATGGTGGGCTTCAGCGTCAGGAAGCCGAAGCCCTTGAGCTGTTTCTGCTCGTCCGCGTCGAGGCCGAAGCTCCTCAGCGGCAGACCCTCGGCCAGGTGGGGCTGGATGCGCTCGAGGATCGCCTTGGTGGCGATGGCCTCCTTGTCGCCGCCCTTGGCGACCCGCACCAGGCGCTGAATGGCGCGCTCCACGGTGTCCAGGTCGGCCAGCGCCAGCTCCATGTTGATGATCTCGATGTCGGAACGCGGGTCGACCTGGTTGGCCACGTGGATGACGTTGTCGTTGTCGAAGCAGCGCACCACGTGGGCGATGGCCTGGGTCTCGCGGATGTTGGCCAGGAACTTGTTGCCGAGCCCCTCGCCCTTGGAGGCGCCCGCCACCAGCCCGGCGATATCGACGAACTCCATGGTGGTGGGGATCACCTTCTCGGGCTTGACGATCTCGGCCAGCTTGTCCAGGCGCGGGTCGGGCATCGGTACGATGCCGACGTTGGGCTCGATGGTGCAGAAGGGGAAGTTCTCGGCGTCGATGCCGGACTTGGTGAGGGCGTTGAAGAGGGTCGACTTGCCGACATTGGGCAGGCCGACGATACCGCAGTTGAAACCCATGGGATCGTCCTGGAAAGCGTGTTCGCGAATGGAAAGTGGTGGCTATTCTACAAGCGCCGAGCCACAAGCGCCTAGCGCCCGGCTGCTCAATGCCGGGCGGCTCGTGGTGAAGTGCGTCACCCCGGCACAGCAGCCCGTTGCCGACCGGCCTGTGGCTCGGCGCTAGGCGCTAGGCGCTGTGAAGCTGTGCAGCCGGTTCATGGCCTTCGCCCACTGGCCGCCGAGGGCGTCGGGCAGGGTGGCCAGGCACTCGTCGATGGCCGCCTCGATGGCGCCGTGCTCGGCCTTGCCGGGGCGCCCCAGCACGTAGTGGGTGACCTGGCGTGAGTCGCCGGGATGGCCGATGCCGATGCGCAGGCGGTGGAAGCCGCGCTCGTTGCCCAGGGCGCTGACGATGTCGCGCAGCCCGTTGTGGCCGCCGTGGCCGCCGCCGGTCTTGTAGCGGGCGGTGCCGGGGGGCAGGTCCAGCTCGTCGTGGGCCACCAGCAGCTCGTCCGGGGCGATCCTGTAGAACTGGCAGAGCGCGGCCACCGCGCCGCCGCTGCGGTTCATGAAGGTGGTCGGGTTGAGCAGGTGGAGGTCGTGGCCCTCGAACTGGACCCGGGCATGGAGGCCCAGGAACTTCCGGTCCGGGCGCAGTTCGGCGCCGCCGCGGCGGGCCACGGCCTCCACCAGCCAGGCGCCGGCATTGTGGCGGGTGGCCTCGTAGTCGGCACCGGGGTTGCCCAGTCCGATGATCGCTCTGACCTGGCTCATGGGGTCTGCCTCCAAAAAACCATCTGGAATGATCTTTGACGTCGCGTTAGCGGCGGCCACAAAAAAAATCAAGCGCCGAGGCGCTTGATCGGGAAGGGGAGGGGCCGTGCCGGGCACGGCCCCGAGGCGGGCGCGATTACTCGGCGCTCTCTCCGCCTTCTTCACCTTCGGCGCTCTCTTCGCCGTCTTCCTCACCGCCGCGGACCTTGGGCTTGGTGATGCTGAGCACGGCGTTATCGTGGTCCTCGCCGTGGGTCAGGTCGACCAGGATCACGCCGGCCGGCAGGGTCAGGTCGGAGAGGTGCAGGGTGGTGCCCAGCTCGACCTCGGTGATGTCCACTTCCAGGAAGTCGGGCAGGTCCTTGGGCAGGCAGCTGATCTGGACCTCGTTGGAGAGCACGTGAAGCTCGCCGCCCTCGTCCTTGATGCCCTTGCACGTCTCCTCGCCCACCACGTGCAGCGGCACGTTGATGGTGATCTCGTGGGTGGCGTCCACGCGCAGGAAGTCGGCGTGGGTGACCAGCGGCTTGAAGGGGTGGCGCTGCAGGTCACGCACCACCACCTGCTCGCTCTTGCCGTCGACGACCAGGTTGATCACGGAGGAGAAGAATGACTCGTCCTCGATCGCCTTGTAGAAGGCGGACTTCTCGAGGGAGATCGGCTGCGGTGCGGACTCGCCACCGTAGACGATGGCCGGCACCTGGAGGTTCGCACGACGCAGGCGGCGGCTCGCACCTTTCCCCAGGTCGTTACGAACGCTGGCGTTAAGGGTAAAATCGGACATGATGTTGCCTCTTGCTTGAAGTAGGGAAAGCGCCGCGGCCCGCGACCTGACCGTGACGTTTCCGGGAGCCCCGAAGGGCGTTGCTCCGGCGCCTGTTCCCTGGTGCTGTGACTCAGTGGAACATGGCGCTGACGGATTCCTCGTTGCTGACCCGACGGATCGCCTCGGCGATCAGGCCGGCCACGCTCAGCTGGCGGATCCGGCCGCTGCGCCGCGCGGTATCGGACAGCGGGATGGTATCGGTGACGACGACCTCGTCGAGCACCGAACCGGTGATGTTGTCCACCGCCGGTCCGGACAGGATCGGGTGGGTGGCGTAGGCCACGACGCGGTGGGCGCCATGCTCCTTGAGGGCCTCGCCGGCCTTGCAGAGGGTGCCGGCGGTGTCGATCATGTCGTCGACCACCACGCAGTTGCGCCCCTCGATCTCGCCGATGATGTGCATCACCTGGGCCTGGTTGGCCGAAGGGCGACGCTTGTCGATGATGGCGAGGTCGGCGTTGAGCTGCTTGGCGATGGCCCGGGCGCGCACCACGCCCCCCACGTCGGGGGAGACCACCACCAGGTTCTCGTAGTTCTGGCGCTCGATGTCGTCGAGCAGGATCGGCGAGCCGTAGACGTTGTCCACCGGCACGTCGAAGAAGCCCTGGATCTGGTCGGCGTGCAGGTCCATGGTCATCACCCGGTCGACCCCGGCCTTGACCATCATGTCGGCGACGATCTTGGCGGAGATCGGCACCCGGGCGGAGCGCACGCGACGGTCCTGACGGGCGTAGCCGTAGTAGGGCACCACGGCGGTGATCCTGGTGGCCGACGCCCGGCGCAGGGCATCGATCATCAGGATCAGTTCCATCAGGTTGTCGTTGGTCGGTGCACAGGTGGACTGCAGGACGAACACATCCTTGCCGCGCACGTTCTCGTTGATCTCGACGGCGATCTCTCCGTCGCTGAACTGTCCGACCGTGGCATTGCCCTGGCGGGTGTCCAGACTCTCGGCGATCTTCCTGGCGAGTTCGGGATTGGCATTCCCGGCGAAAACCATCAATTTTGACACGCGCGGCCACCTATGCAGTGTTTGGGGATCTCTGGGGGACATGTCGCCTGGCGGTGCGCCGAACGCGGCGGTGGGGCCCGTCAGCGATCCAGGGCGACATGAAGAGGAGAGCGGTTCAGGCCGCGGGCCTTGAAGGCCTGCCAGCGTTCCCGGGCCCGGGCCAGCAGGCGGTCGGCCTCGGCCTCGTCGTCCAGCCTGGCAAAGACACAGGCGCCGGTGCCGGTCAGCATGGTCGGTGCCTGCTCCGACAGCCAGTCGATCGCCTCGGCCACCTCGGGATAGATGGCCCGGACCGTGGCCTCGCAGTCGTTGCGCCAGCTCGACGCTCCCCCCTGCAGTGCGCGCGCCATGGTAATCGGGGGGGTGTCGCGTGTCAATTCGCCCGCCCCGAACACCGCGGGGGTGGAGACCGCCACGCCGGGGTGGATCACCACGAACCAGGGGGTGTCGAGGTCCACGGGGATGAGCCGCTCGCCCACCCCTTCGCCCCAGGCGGCGTGGCCGCGCACGAAGACCGGGACATCGGCGCCCAGGCGCAGGCCGAGTTCGGCCAGGTGCGCGAGGGAGAGCCCCAGCTGCCACAGCCGGTCGAGGCCGAGCAGCGCGGTGGCGGCATCAGAGCTGCCCCCGCCCAGGCCGCCCCCCATGGGCAGGCGCTTGTCGAGGTGGAGCTCGGCCCCCAGCCGGCAGCCGGTCTCGGCCTGGAGCAGGCGGGCGGCGCGCACGATCAGGTTGTCCTCGGGGGCCACGCCGGGGAGCTCGGGGGTCAGGCGGATCTCGCCGTCGCCGCGGCGGCCGAGGTGCAGGGTGTCGCCATGGTCGAGGAACTGGAACAGCGTCTGCAGCTCGTGGTAGCCGTCGGGGCGGCGGCCGGTGATCAGCAGCAGCCGGTTGAGCTTGGCCGGCGCCGGCAGGGTCATCGTCGCATCGGTCATGGCGCGGTTTCAGTCCTCCACCACCGGGCGCCAGTCGTTGACCACCAGGGTGACGCGCAGGTCGCCATAGGTCATGACCAGCCGGCGCGGCAGCCACAGCGTCTCGGCGAGGACCCAGTCGCGATAGTCGATCTCCCAGCCGTCCTGGGCGATGTGCTGGGGGAAGCCGAGTTCGTCGTGCTCGATCCGGTGTCGACTGCCCTCGGCCGGCAGGCCGCGTACCCAGTCGGAAAGGGCGCCAAGGGGCAGCGACCAGCCGAGCTGCTCTTCCATCAGGGCCTCGGGGGTCTCGGCCTCGAAGCGGCCCTCGCCGGTGGTCAGCGAGAAGCGCCCCTCGCGACCCTCGAGGGTGCTGCGGCCGCTGCCGAAGGGGCCGCTGATCAGCAGGCGATAGTAGTGGGGGTGCTGGCTCCAGTCGAGGTTGGCGCTGGTCGATTCCTGTGGGGTGCGCAGCCCGGCCTTGCCGGCCAGCACCCAGGTGTCCAGGGCCTCGAGCCGTTCTTCCTGGGCCTCCCACTGGCCGGCGGCGCGCTCGCCGTCGGGCACCGGGGTCCGCCCGGCGCAGCCGGCCAGCAGGGCCAGGATCAGCAGGAGGGGCAGCGGTCGCAGGAAGCGTGGCGGTGTCATGGCGGGTATCGTCCGGTGGGTGGCAGCAGGCTCAGGGGGCCAGTTCGGGGAGGCGCTCGAGCAGCTCGTCGAGCACCGGGCGGTCATCGAAGCGCTCGAGGGCCTCGCGCACCAGCTGGCGGGCCTCGTCGCGCCGCTCCAGCGCCCACAGGACCTCGGCCAGGTGGGCGGCGATCTCCTGGTCGGGCAGGGTGGCGTAGGCGCGCTCCAGCCAGGGCAGGGCGCCCTCTGGGTCGCCGAGGCGGAAGCGGACCCAGCCCATGCTGTCGAGGATGGCCGGGTTGCCGGGCTCGAGCTCGTGGGCGCGCTCGATCATCTCGCGGGCCTCCTCCAGGCGCTCCTCCAGGCCCAGGTCGGCCAGGGTGTAGCCCAGGGCGTTGAGCGCCATGGCGCTGTCCGGGCTGCGCTCGATGATGCGTCCCAGATCACGCTCCATGGCTTCCAGGTCGCGCTGTTCCCAGGCGCGCATGGCGCGCAGGTAGAGCAGCTGCTCGTCGTTGGGGGTGCGGTCCAGCTCTCGGTCGAGCAGGGCATCGGCCTCGGCGGTAAGCCCTTCGCGCTCGAGCAGCTCCACCTCCAGCGAGACCAGGTCGGAGAAACTGGCCTCGTGGCGCAGCCGCTCGATGCGCAGGAAGGCTCGCGCGTCGAGCAGGCGGTCGTCGGCGATCAGCATCTCGGCGGCGCGCAGCCGGGCGGCCAGGAACTCGTTTCCCTCGGCGACCTGGCGGTAATAGAGGAGGGCGTTGTCCACCTCGCCCTCCGCCTCGGCGATGGCGCCGAGCAGGTAGAAGGCCATGGGCGGGGTGTCGGGGGCATCGACCAGCGGCAGCAGCAGGCGCCGGGCCGGCTCCGGGTGGCCCTCGTCGAGGTAGAGGCGCGCCAGGGCCAGACGCAGCTCGTGGTTGCCGGTATGGTCGTCGAGCAGGGCGTCGGTCTGCGCCTCGGCGGCGGCCACGTTGCCCAGCCGAAGCTCGCTCTGGGCGATCAGCAGGATGAAGCGTGCGTCCCCCGGCGAGACGTTCAGGCCGCGGCGGGCGGCATCCCGGGCCCCGGCGTGGTTGCCGCTCTCCTGGGCCAGCCTGGCGCGGGTCAGCCACAGCGCCGGTAGCTCCGGGGCGCTCTGGCCCAGGCGCTCCAGCCGGCGCCGGGCCGCGTCGTTGTCGCCGGCGGCCACCTCGAGCAGGGCGGTGGCCAGCTCGGCATCGTGGCGCCGGGCGCCGGGGCCGGTACGCGCCAGGTGGTCCCGCAGCCGCGCCAGCAGGGGGACGGGGTCGGCTCCCTCGGCCAGCGCCGACTCGACGAAGGCCGCCAGGTCGCTTTCCCCACCGCGCTCGACGAGCCGCAGCCGCTGCTCCAGGGCCGCCGGCCAGTCGCCGCGCTGGATCGCCAGGCCGGCCAGCAGGCGAGAGGGGGGCTCGTCGTCGGGCGCCAGCCGCTGCCACTCGCCGGCGGCGCGCGCCAGCAGGTCGGGGTCGCTGCTGAAGCTGGCCGCCAGCGCCGCTCGGGCGGCCAGGGCGGCAGAGCCATAGCGCTCGGTGGCCGCCAGGTAGCCCAGGGTGGCCCGGCGGTAGTCGCCGCGCTGGCCGGCCAGTTCGGCGGTCAGCAGGCCCGCCAGCCCCTCGGCATCCAGGCCGCGCGTGACGGGCGGGGCGCCGGCCATGGGGTCGTCCTCCGCGCCCCCGGGGGCGTCGGCGGCGGGCAGCGCCTGGCAGCCGGCGACCAGGGTCGCCAGGGCCAGGGGTGCCAGGCCAGCGCGCGTGGCGCGACGAAGGGTGTCGAGTCCGGATGGCATGAGCGTCTCGTTCATAAGGCCGAGCCGCCAGCATAACGGCTCGGCCGGTGCGGGCAAAGGTCATCGCCCTTGCGCCGCGTCATCTCCTGGCGCGATAGCCCGGCACGGGGCGCCCAAGGGGATTTCGCTGTGGTAGACTCGTGGCCTTCATTTCACGACTCCGCCGTTGCCGGACGCCACTAGCGAAGACCTCCGACGCATGACGCTGCTTGCCCTGGGAATCAATCATCGGACCGCGACCGTGGAGGTGCGTGAGCAGGTTGCCTTCACGCCGACCCAGCTGGAGTCGGCGCTCGGCGAACTGCGCGGCCTGCCCGAGGTCAAGGAGGCGGCGGTCCTCTCCACCTGCAACCGCACCGAGCTCTACTGCATCACCGAGGAGCAGGGCGAGCGGGTGGTGCTCGACTGGCTGGGACGCTTCCACGGCCTGGCGGTCGAGGACCTGTCGCGCTGCGCCTACCACTACCTGGACAACGAGGCGGCACGCCACCTGATGCGGGTCGCCGTGGGGCTCGACTCCATGGTGCTGGGTGAGCCGCAGATCCTCGGCCAGCTCAAGGACGCCTACCAGGCCAGCCGCCACGCCAGGGGGCTCGGCAAGGAGCTGGAGTGCCTCTTCCAGCACACCTTCGCCGTGGCCAAGCAGGTGCGCACCGAGACCGGCATCGGCCGCAACCCGGTATCGGTGGCCTATGCGGCGGTGAGCCTGGCCAGCCGGATCTTCGATGACTTCGGCCGCGCCCGGGCGCTGCTGATCGGCGCCGGCGAGACGATCGAGCTGGTGGCGCGCCACCTGCACGAGGCGGGGGTGCGACAGCTGACCGTGGCCAACCGCACCCGTGAACGGGCCGAGCTGCTCGCCGCCCCGCTGGCCGGCCGCGCGATCACCCTCGACGAGATCCCCGACGCCCTGGTGGACGCCGACATCGTCATCTCCTCCACCGCGGCGCCCCTGCCGATCCTCGGCAAGGGGATGGTGGAGCGGGCGCTGAAGAAGCGCCGCCATCGCCCCATCTTCATGGTCGATATCGCCGTGCCCCGGGACATCGAGCCCGAGGTGGGCCAGCTCGCCGACATCTTCCTCTATACCGTCGATGACCTGCAGGAGGTGATCGAGGAGAACCGTCGCCACCGCCAGGTGGCCGCCGACCAGGCCGAGTCGCTGATCGAGCACGGCGTGGGCGCCTGGCTCCATGAGCGGCGCATCCGCGGCGGCGGCGAGCTGATCCGCGACTACCGCGAGAGCGCCGTGGCGCTGCGCGAACTCTCCGAGCGGCAGGCCCTGGCCCGCCTGGCGCGCGGCGAGGACCCCGAGGCGGTGATCCACCGCCTGGCCCACCAGCTGACCAACCGCCTGCTGCATCGCCCCACCGTGGCGCTGCGCGAGGCGGCTTCCGCCGAGCGCCATGACCTGCTCGAGGCTGCCGCCACGCTGCTGCTCGATGCCTCTCCCGACAAGACCCGATAGGACCGATTCATGAAAGCATCCCTGCGTCAGCGCCTGGACGCCTTCGGCGAGCGCTTCGAGGAGCTCTCCGCCCTGCTGGCGGAGCCCGAGGTGATCGGTGACCAGTCCCGGTTCCGCGACTACTCCCGCGAATATGCCGAGCTCGAGGCGCTGGTCGAGGCCTGGCGCGAGTATCGTGCCATCGAGGGGGACATCGAGGGCGCCGAGCAGCTCGCCTCCGACAGTGACCCGGAGATGCGCGAGCTGGCCGAGCTGGAACTGGCCGAGGGGCGCGAGAAGCTCGAGGCGCTCGACGTGCGGCTCAAGCAGCTGCTGGTGCCCCGCGACCCGGACGACGACCGCAGCGTCTTCCTCGAGGTGCGCGCCGGCACCGGCGGCGACGAGGCGGCGCTGTTCGCCGGCGACCTGTTCCGCATGTACGCCCGCTACGCCGAGAAGCGCGGCTGGAAGGTGGAGGTGGTCAGCGCCAGCCACGGCGAGCAGGGTGGCTACAAGGAGATCATCTCGCGGGTCAAGGGCGACGGCGTCTATGCGCGCCTCAAGTTCGAGTCCGGTGCCCATCGGGTGCAGCGGGTGCCGGCCACCGAGTCCCAGGGGCGCATCCATACCTCCGCCTGCACCGTGGCGGTGATGCCCGAGGCCGATGCGGTGGGCGACATCGCGATCAATCCCGCCGACCTGCGGGTAGATACCTTCCGCTCCAGCGGTGCCGGCGGCCAGCACGTCAACACCACCGACTCCGCCATCCGCATCACCCACCTGCCCAGCGGGGTGGTGGTGGAGTGCCAGGAGGAGCGCAGCCAGCACAAGAACCGCGCCAAGGCCATGTCGCTGCTGGCCGCCCGCCTCAAGCAGAGCGCCGAGTCCTCCGCCCGCCAGGCCCAGGCCGACGAGCGCAAGAGCCTGGTGGGCTCGGGGGATCGCAGCGAGCGCATCCGCACCTACAACTTCCCCCAGGGGCGGGTCACCGACCACCGCATCAACCTCACCCTCTACAAGCTCGCCGAGGTGATCAGCGGCGAGCAGCTCGACGAGGTGATCGAGCCGCTGATCCACGAGTACCAGGCGGAGCAGCTCGCCGCCCTGCAGCAGGAGGCCTGACGTGCCGCGCGGGAGCGTGCGCCTCGATGCGCTGCTGGCCCGGGCCGCCGCGCGGCTGCAGGCCGCCGGCTCGCCCACGGCGCGCCTGGATGCCGAGGTGCTGCTCTGCCACGTGCTCGGCGTCGACCGCACCTGGCTCTACACCTGGGGGGATCGTCCGGCGCCGACCCTCGAGCGCGCCCGCTTCGAGGCGCTGGTGGCGGCCCGTGCCGCCGGCTGGCCGGTGGCCTACCTCACCGGGGAGCGGGAGTTCTGGGGGCTGCGGCTGGCCACCGCCCCCAGCACCCTGATCCCCCGCCCCGATACCGAGACCCTGGTGGAGGCGGCCCTGGAGCGGGCCGTGTCGGCCGTTGGCCGGCTGCTCGACCTGGGCACCGGCAGCGGTGCCATCGCCCTGGCGTTCGCCAGCGAGCGACCCGGCTGGCGGGTGCTCGGCGTCGACATCCGGCCCGAGGCGGTCGCGCTCGCCCGGCGCAACGCCGAGCGCCACCGGCTGGGCAACGCCGCGTTCCGGCAGAGCGACTGGTTCTCGGCCCTGGGCGAGGGCGAGGCCGCCGAGCGCTTCGCGCTGATCGTCTCCAACCCGCCCTATCTGGCCGATGATGACCCGCACCTGGTCCGTGGCGACGTGCGCTTCGAGCCGCGCTCGGCGCTGGTGGCCGGGGAGGGCGGCCTGGCCGACCTGCGCCGCCTGGTGGACCAGGCCCGCGGCCACCTGCTACCCGGCGGCTGGCTGCTGCTGGAGCACGGCGCCGAGCAGGGGGCAGCGGTGCGCGAGGCGCTGGTGGAGGCCGGCTATGGCGAGGTCGCCTCACGGCGCGATCTCGGCGGCCACGAGCGGGTCAGCCTGGGGCGAACGGCGGGGCGTTGAGGTGCGCCTCTGGCGCCAGAACGGCCCCACGCGACAGGCGTCGTCCTCGAGGCCCGGGGCGTTGAGGGGGCGGCTGGCAGTGGTGCGCTCGGCTGTGGTACACCTTCAGCAGGTGAAATTTCCAGCCGTCGCCGTGATTTCCGGACCGAACACCACAGCGCCCCTGCCGGCCCGGGTGTTTCCAGTCGAATCGCCTCTCATGGCGGCGGGCCCAGCCACTCCTCCGACCGGCGTGAACCCAGACGACAATGAAAGCCAAGACCCGCTCGCTCGACCGCATCGACCTGAAGATCCTGCGCTGCCTGCAGGAGAACGCCCGCATCTCCTACGTGGACCTGGCCGCCCAGGTGGGCCTCTCCACCACGCCGTGCCTGGAGCGCGTCAAGCGCCTGGAACGGGCGGGGGTCATCCGCGGCTACAAGGCGGTGCTCGACCCCCGGGCGCTCAAGGCCAACCTGCTGGTGTTCGTCGAGATCAGCCTGGAGACCCAGTCGCCGGCGGTGTTCGACGAGTTCCGCCGCGCCGTGGCCAAGCTGCCCCAGATCCAGGAGTGCCACCTGGTGTCGGGGCAGTTCGACTACATCCTCAAGTGCCGCATCCCCGAGATGTCCGCCTATCGCCAGCTGCTCGGCGACGTGGTGCTGACCCTGCCCGGGGTCAAGGAGTCCAAGAGCTACGTGGTGATGGAGGAGGTCAAGGAGGAGTTCTCCCTCCACGTGCCCGATATCGAGGAGTTCGACAGCAAGTGAGTCCCCCCATGAACGACCGGGCGCTGCTGCGCTACAGCCGCCAGATCATGCTCGAGGCCATCGACATCGAGGGCCAGGAGCGGCTGCTGGCCGGCCATGCCCTGGTGGTCGGTGCCGGCGGGCTCGGCTCGCCGGTGGCCCTGTATCTCGCCGCCGCCGGGGTCGGGCGCCTGACCCTGGCCGATGCCGATGCGGTGGAGCTCTCCAACCTGCAGCGCCAGATCGCCCACGGCGAGGCGGACCTCGGCCGCAACAAGGCGGCCTCGGCCCGCGAGTCGGCGCTGGGCCTGAACCCCGAGTGCCGCATCGAGGCGGTGGAGACCCACCTGGCCGGCGAGGCCCTGGCGGCGGCGGTGGCCGCGGCCGACGTGGTGCTCGACTGCACCGACCGCTTCTCCAGCCGCTACGCCATCAACGCCGCCTGTCGGGCCGCCGGGGTGCCGCTGGTCTCGGGGGCGGCGATCCGCTTCTCGGGCCAGCTGGCGGTCTTCGATCCCCGTGACCCCGAGGACCCCTGCTACGCCTGCCTCTACCCGCCGGACGGCAGCGGCGACGAGGCGCTCTCCTGCGCCGAGAGCGGCGTGGTGGCGCCCCTGGTGGGGCTGGTCGGCAGCTTCCAGGCCCTGGAGGCGATCAAGCTGCTCAGCGGCGCCGGCACGCCCCATCGGGGGCTCTCCACCTTCGACGGCCTCACCGGCCAGTGGCGCCACTTCCGGGTGCCCCGCGACCCGGCCTGCCCGGTCTGCGGCGGCTGAGCCCATGGCGCGCCACCAGGCCTTCCCGGGCCGCGTCACCGACTTCGACATCCGCCTGCTGCGGGTCTTCCGCGCGGTCGCCGAGTGCGGCGGCTTCTCCGCCGCCGAGGCGGAGCTCGGCATCAGCCGCTCGGCGATCAGCCTGCACATGGGCGACCTGGAGCGCCGCCTGGGCCTGCGGCTGTGCCGGCGAGGGCGCGCCGGGTTCTCCCTCACCGAGGAGGGGCGCGAGGTGCTGGAGGCCACCGAGACGCTGCTGGCCAGCCTCGAGACCTTCCGTACCGAGGTCAACGCCCTGCATGACCACCTGCGCGGCGACTTCAACATCGGCATCACCGATACCCTGGTGACCCTGCCCCGGATGCGCATCACCCACGCCCTGGCCGAGCTCAAGGCGAGCGGCCCCGAGGTGCGCATCAACATGCAGATGGAGCCACCCGGCGAGATCGCCCGGGCGGTGCTGGACGGCCGCCTCCACCTCGGCGTGGTCCCGGACGTCAACCTGCCCGCGAGCCTCGAGGCGCGCCCGCTCTACCACGAGGTCTCGCGCCTTTACTGCGGCGCGGGGCACCCGCTGTTCGATGCCGACCCCGCCCCCTCGGCGCTGGGCGAGCTCGATGCCGTGGTGCCCTCCTACCCGCTGCCCGAGGGGGCACGACGCCAGCACGCCCGGCTGCACGCCACCGCGACCGCCTCCGATCGCGAGGGCGCCGCCTTCCTGATCCTCACCGGGGCCTACATCGGCTACCTGCCCGAGCACCAGGCGGTCCCCTGGGTGGCGGAGGGGCGCCTGCGACCGCTGTGTCCCGATGATTGTCATTTCTTGACGCCCTTCGTGGCGATCACGCGTCGCGACCGCCGCCCGAATCGCGTGCTGGATGCCTTTCTCGAGGCGTTGGGAAGAGGTGACGACGAGGATGTCGCAGCCGGTGGGAGCGAGTCCGCGGGGAAGCGTTGTTATTGAATACTTGACATCGACTGTCCGCCTGGTGTCAAACTGAGGGGGCACAGGATGCCGATCCCAACAACAACCAGCGCACCGCGCACGACCGCAAGGGCTCCCGACATGTCATCGCTGAACCAGCGCCCCACCTCCTGGTACCGCGACTCCATCGCCGTCGACCTCGGCCCCTGCCCGCCCCTGGCGGGCGAGGTCCGCGCCGACGTCTGCGTGATCGGCGGCGGGGTGACCGGCTGCTCGGCGGCGCTGCACCTGGCCGAGCGCGGCTACCGGGTGGTGCTGCTGGAGGCGGAGGAGATCGGCCACGGTGCTTCCGGGCGCAGCGGCGGCCAGATTCTGCCGGGGCTGGGTACCGACATCGCCACGGTGGCGCAGGCGCTGGGCCTCGAACGGGCCCGGGAGGTCTGGGAGATGAGTCGCGAGGCGGTGCGCCTCACCGCCGACCTGGTCGAGCGCCACGCCATCCCCTGCGACCTCGCCTGGGGCTACCTGCATGCCGCGGTGAAGCCGCGTCATGTGGATGAGCTCAAGGCCTTCCGCGATCGCCTGGCCCGCGACTACGGCTACGAGGCCCTGACCTGGCTCGAGGGCGACGCCCTGCGCGAGCACGTGGTCACCGACGCCTACCCCGGGGCGCTCTACGAGAGCGAGGGCGGGCACCTGCATCCGCTCAACTACACCCTGGGCCTGGCCCGGGCCGCTCGCCAGGCCGGCGCCACCCTCCACGCGGGCAGCCCGGTGGTGGAGGTACGTCCCGGCCGGCCCGCCGTGGTGGCCACCGCCCAGGGGCGGGTGACCGCCGACTTCGTGGTGATCGGCACCAACGCCTTCCAGGGCGGGCTGGTGCCCCAGCTCGAGGGTCGGGTGATGCGCGCGGCCAACTACATCATCGCCACCGAGCCCCTCTCTGCCGAGCGCGCCGCCCGGGTGCTGCCCAGGAACGATGCCCTGTCGGACGCCAACTTCGTGCTCGATTACTACCGCCTCAGCGCCGATCGCCGGCTGATCTACGGTGGCGAGGTAAGCTATACCGGGCGCGAGCCGCGAGGGCTCCAGGCGCGGATGGACGCCAAGATCGCCAGCCTCTTCCCGGTCCTGCGCGGTGTGGGCATCGACTACCGCTGGGGCGGCGAGGTGGCGATCACCCTCAACCGCGCACCGGACTTCGGCCGTGTGGAAGGCAATCTCTACTATGCCCAGGGCTACTCCGGGCACGGCATGGCCCTGGCGGGGCTCGCCGGCAAACTGATGAGCGACGCCATCGCCGGGCAGAGCGAACGCTTCGACGTCTTCGCCGCCATGCCCCACCGGCGCTTCCCGGGCGGCGAGCGGCTGCGCACGCCGCTGCTGGTCCTGGCCACCACCTTCTACAAGCTGCGCGATCGACTCTAGCGACCGCCCGACGATCGGGCGACAGACGAGGTTCCCATGAAAGACCTGGAAAGCTGGCTCAAGGAGCGGCACATCACCGAGGTGGAATGCCTGGTCTCGGACATCACCGGCATCGCCCGCGGCAAGATCGCCCCGGTCTCGAAGTTCGTGGCCGAGAAGGGCATGCGCCTGCCCGAGAGCGTGCTGCTGCAGTCGGTGACCGGCGACTACGTCGAGGACGAGCTCTACTACTCGCTGCTCGACCCTGCCGATATCGACATGGTCTGCAAGCCGGACCCGGATGCCGCCTACCCGGTGCCCTGGGCGCTGGAGCCCACCGCCCAGGTGATCCACGACTGCTTCGACAAGATGGGCAACCCCATCGAGCTCTCGGCACGCAACCAGCTCAAGAAGGTGCTGGCGCTCTATGCCGAACAGGGTTGGCAGCCGGTGGTGGCCCCGGAGATGGAGTTCTACCTGACCAAGCGCTGCGAGGACCCCGACCTCCCGCTGCAGCCGCCCATCGGCCGCAGCGGGCGCCAGGAGACCGGCCGCCAGTCCTTCTCCATCGACGCCGCCAACGAGTTCGACCCGCTGTTCGAGGACATGTATGACTGGTGCGAGGCTCAGGGGATCGACATCGATACCCTGATCCACGAGGAGGGCACCGCCCAGATGGAGATCAACTTCCGTCACGGCAACCCCCTGGTGCTGGCCGACCAGGTCTTCCTGTTCAAGCGCACCATGCGTGAGGCGGCGCTCAAGCACGACGTGGCGGCCACCTTCATGGCCAAGCCGGTGACCAACGAGCCGGGCAGCGCCATGCACATCCACCAGAGCGTGCTCGACGCCAAGAGCGGCCGCAGCGTCTTCTCCAACGACGACGGCACCATGAGCCAGCTGTTCCTCCACCACCTCGGCGGGCTGCAGAAGTTCATTCCCGAGGCGCTGCCGCTGATGGCCCCCAACGTCAACTCCTTCCGCCGCTTCCTGCCCGACACCTCCGCCCCGGTGAACGTGGAGTGGGGGGAAGAGAACCGCACCTGCGGGCTGCGCGTGCCGGATTCCACGCCCCAGAACCGCCGCGTGGAGAACCGCCTGCCGGGCGCCGATGCCAACGCCTACCTGGCCATCGCGGCGAGCCTGCTGTGCGGCTACCTGGGCATGATCCAGAAGGTCAATCCCTCGGCCCCGGTGCAGGGCCGCGCCTTCGAGCGGCGCAACCTGCGCCTGCCCTTCACCCTGGAGCAGGCCCTGGACCGCATGGAGCACTGTGCCGAGCTCGAGACCTACATGGGCAGCAAGTTCGTCACCGGCTTCGTGGCGGTGAAGCGGGTGGAGAACGAGAATTTCAAGCGGGTGATCAGCTCCTGGGAGCGGGAGTTCCTGCTGCTCAGCGTGTAGCAGGCCGCCGTGTGCCTGCGGGCACACTCGCCAGCGTTGAGACCGCCGCGAGGCAGGCTGGGTACGCTGGGTCACAGTCGGATGAGCCGTTGGGGCTGCCGATAACAACAAGCGACGAAGAGGTGACAGGATGATGCACAGCAAGCGACTCTCCCTGGCCGTGGCCACCGCCAGCCTGGCGCTGGCCGCCGCCGCCGCCCAGGCCAACGAGGTACGGGTCTACAACTGGTCGGATTACATCGCGCCGGACACCCTGGAGAAGTTCACCGAGGCCACCGGCATCGAGGTGGTGTATGACGTCTACGACAGCAACGAGGTGCTCGACGCCGCGCTGCTGGCGGGCCGCTCGGGCTACGACGTGGTGGTGCCCTCCAACCACTACCTCACCCGCCAGGTCAGCGCCGGGGTCTACCAGGAGCTGGACCACGACAAGCTGCCCAACCTGGCCAACCTCAACCCCGACCTGATGGACGACCTGGAGTCCGTGGATCCCGGCAGCCGCTACTCGGTCCCCTACATGTGGGGCACCAACGGCATCGGCTACAACGTCGACCGGGTCACCGAGATCCTCGGCGAGGATGCGCCCACCGACTCCTGGGCGCTGATCTTCGACCCCGAGGTGACCGCCGCGCTGCGCGAGGGCGGCTGCGGCATCTCCATGCTCGACTCCGGCGACGAGATGCTCTCGCCGGCCATGGCCTACCTGGGCCTCTCGCCGCTCTCCGAGGAGCGCGAGGACCTGGAGGCCGCCGGTGACCTGATCGCCGCGGTGCGCGACAACGTCACCTACTTCCACTCGTCGCGCTACATCTCGGACCTCGCCAACGGCGACATCTGCGTGGCGGCGGGCTACTCCGGCGACATCTTCCAGGCCGCCGATCGTGCCGAGGAGGCCGGACGCGACTTCTCCATCGCCTACAGCATCCCCAAGGAGGGCGCGGCGCTGTGGTTCGACATGATGGCGATCCCCGCCGACGCGCCGAACCCCGACAACGCCCACGCCTTCATCAACT
The DNA here is from genome assembly GCF_024206005.1 of Halomonas sp. 3H. Taxonomy (NCBI): domain Bacteria; kingdom Pseudomonadati; phylum Pseudomonadota; class Gammaproteobacteria; order Oceanospirillales; family Halomonadaceae; genus Halomonas; species Halomonas sp. 3H. Next base: position 2,575,395 of record NZ_CP100360.1, on the reverse strand, counting down.
TCATCCTCGAGCCCGAGATCGCCGCCGCGATCACCGAGTACGTGGTCTATGCCAACCCCAACCGGGCGGCCAACGACTACCTCGACCCCGAGATCCTCGCGGACACCTCGATCTATCCCGACCAGGCGGTGATGGACAACCTCTACGTGGCCGAGGAGAAGCCGCTGGCCGTGCAGCGGATCCGCACCCGGGTCTGGAATCGCGTCAAGTCCGGCATGTAGCCATGACCGGCCGGCCCGCCGGGCCGGCCCCCGACAGTCGCGGCGGCCCGGCAGCGGGCCCCGCGCCAGACAACTGCCACGGAGACCCCACCATGGCCCCATCCCAGACGGCGCTCTCGGGTCGCGAGCGACCCGACGCGGCGGCCGACACCGCCCGGCCCGGGAGCGCCCCCGGCCGTCGTCCCAGCGACGACGTGCTGGTCGAGATCCGCCGCATCAGCAAGCGCTTCGACGGGGCGCTGGCGGTGGACGACGTCAACCTGACCATCCGCCGGGGGGAGATCTTCGCCCTGCTGGGGGGCTCCGGCTCCGGCAAGTCGACCCTGCTGCGCATGCTGGCGGGCTTCGAGAAGCCCAGCGACGGGCAGATTCTCCTCGACGGCCAGGACATCACCGCCATGCCGCCCTATGAGCGGCCCATCAACATGATGTTCCAGTCCTATGCGCTCTTCCCGCACATGACGGTGGAGCAGAACATCGCCTTCGGCCTCAAGCAGGACCGGCTGCCCCGGGACGAGATCCGCGACCGGGTCGCCGAGATGCTCAAGCTGGTGCACATGGAGGCCTTCGCCAAGCGCCGCCCCCACCAGCTCTCCGGCGGCCAGCGCCAGCGGGTGGCCCTGGCCCGGTCGCTGGCCAAGCGGCCCAAGCTGCTGCTGCTGGACGAACCCATGGGTGCGCTGGACAAGAAGCTGCGCACCGAGATGCAGCTCGAGGTGGTGCAGATCCTCGAGCGGGTCGGGGTGACCTGCATCATGGTCACCCACGATCAGGAGGAGGCCATGACCATGGCCGACCGGGTGGCCATCATGGCCGATGGCTGGATCGCCCAGGTCGGTACCCCCATGGATGTCTACGAGAGCCCGGCGAGCCGCATGGTGGCCGAGTTCGTCGGCACCGTTAACCTCTTCGAGGGGGAGATCGTCGCCGACGAGGCCGACCACTGCATCATCGAGAGCCCCCAGCTGGGCCGGCGGATCTACATCAGCCACGGGGTCAGCACCCAGGCCGACGAGCGTCGCGTGTGGGTGGCGGTGCGCCCGGAGAAGACCTGGCTGGGTCGCGAGACGCCCGAGGGCGACTACAACTGGGCGGCGGGCACGGTGGAGGACATCGCCTACCTGGGCGGGCTCTCGGTCTACTTCGTGCGCACCGAGCAGGGACACCTGGTCAAGGTCAGCATGACCAACGTCGAGCGGCGCGGCGACCGGCCGAGCTGGGACGACCGCGTGTTCATCCACTGGGACGACCGCAGCGCCGTCGTCCTGCATGACTGAGCCCGGCTCAAGGTGAGGTCCGACATGACGCCATCTCCCGTCCCGCGGCTGCGCCGCTGGCTGCGCCCGCGCCGCGGCTGGGTCATCGCCGTGCCGCTGGTGTGGCTGACGCTGTTCTTCCTGGCGCCGTTCGCCATCGTGCTCAAGATCAGCCTCTCGGAGGCGGCCATCTCGGTGCCGCCCTACGCGGCGATCCTCGACTACAGCGCCGAGACCCTCAACGTTGCCCTCAACCTCGGCAACTACCTGTTCCTGCTCTCCGACTCCCTCTACGTGTCGGCCTACTGGGGCTCGGTGAAGATCGCCTTCCTCTCCACCGTCTTCTGCCTGCTGATCGGTTACCCGATGGCCTACGCCATGGCCCGGGCGCCAGCGCGTTGGCAGCTGGTGCTGCTGCTGCTGGTGATGCTGCCCTCCTGGACCTCCTTCCTGATCCGCGTCTACGCCTGGATGGGGATCCTCAGCAACAACGGTCTGCTCAACAACCTGCTGCTGTGGGTGGGGCTGATCGATTCGCCAATTCGCATGATGAACACCAACTTCGCGGTGATGCTGGGCATCGTCTACGCCTACCTGCCGTTCATGATCCTGCCGCTCTACGCCAACCTGACCCGGCTCGACGGCTCGCTGCTGGAGGCCGCCTCGGACCTCGGCTCGCGCAAGTTCAACACCTTCCTCAAGGTGACCCTGCCGCTCTCCAGGGGCGGGATCATCGCCGGCTCCATGCTGGTGTTCATCCCCGCGGTGGGGGAGTACGTGATCCCGGAACTGCTCGGTGGTCCCAACACGGTGATGATCGGCAAGGTGCTGTGGGAGGAGTTCTTCCACAACCGCGACTGGCCGGTGGCCTCGGCGCTCGCCATGGTGATGCTGCTGCTGCTGCTGATCCCCATCGCGCTGTTCCATCGCTACCAGTCCCGCGAACTGGAGGAGTGACATGACCCGCAAGCCCTCGTTCACCACGGTGATGCTGATCCTCGGCCTGCTGTTCCTCTACCTGCCGATGGTCGTGCTGGTGTTCTACTCCTTCAACTCCTCGCGGCTGGTCACGGTGTGGGCGGGCTTCTCGGGGCGCTGGTACCTGGAGCTGCTGCGTGACCGCCAGATCCTGGCGGCGGTATGGACCAGCCTGCGCATCGCCTTCTTCGCGGCCTCCATGGCGGTCTGCCTGGGCACCCTGGCGGCCTTCGTGATGACCCGCTTCGCCCGCTTCCGCGGCAAGACCGCGCTCTCCAGCATGGTTACCGCACCGCTGGTGATGCCCGAGGTGATCACCGGCCTGTCGCTGCTGCTGCTGTTCGTGCAGATGGCCCAGATCATCGGCTGGCCGGCCGACCGCGGCATGGTCACCATCTGGATCGCCCACACCACCTTCTGCAGCGCCTACGTGGCGGTGGTGGTCTCGTCGCGGCTGCGCGAGGTGGATCGCTCCATCGAGGAGGCGGCCATGGACCTGGGCGCGCCGCCGGTGAAGACCTTCTTCCAGATCACCCTGCCGGTGATCGCGCCGGCCCTGGCCGCCGGCTGGCTGCTCGCCTTCACCCTCTCGCTCGACGACCTGGTGATCGCCAGCTTCGTCTCCGGCCCCGGGGCCACCACCCTGCCCATGGTGGTGTTCTCCTCGGTGCGCATGGGTGTCTCGCCCAAGATCAACGCCCTGGCCACCCTGATCATCCTGGCGGTGTCGCTGGCCACCTTCCTGGCCTGGTACTTCATGCGCCGCAGCGAGGCGCGCCGCCGCCAGGCCCTGGCGGCGGCGGAGGAGGGGGCCTGAGCCGGCCGGGGCGGGCGCTCCGGCGGGGCGCGGCAGCCCTCCTCGTCGAGTGTTGAATAATCCATGTCATGATCATTGCTGTTTAGTCGATCTTCTCGGTATCATCGTCAGTACTTGTTGATTAAAATCACCACTCGGGAGCTCCCATGTCTGTCTCGTTCGAGCGCGGCCACGCCGCATCCTGGTATGCGGCGACCGCCAACCCCGCGCCGGAGCGCCCCGCCCTGGACGGCGAGATCACCTGTGACGTCTGCGTGGTGGGGGGCGGCTTCACCGGCATCTCCGCCGCCCTGCACCTGGCCGAACGCGGGCTCTCGGTGGTGGTGCTGGAGGCCGTGCGGGTCGGCTACGGTGCCTCCGGGCGCAACGGCGGCCAGATCGTCAACAGCTACAGCCGCGACATGGACGTCATCGAGGCGAAGTACGGCGCCGAGACCGCACGGGCGCTCGGCGACATGGCCTTCGAGGGCAACCGCATCATCCGCGAGCGCGTGGCGCGCTACGACATCGACTGCGACCTGCGCGACGGCAACCTCTTCGCCGCCTGCAACGCCAGGCAGCTGGCGGGGCTGCGCGAGCACCAGGCGCTCTGGGAGCGCTACGGCTACCGCGAGCTCGAGCTGCTGGAGGGCGAGGCGCTGAAGCGCGAGGTGAACAGCGAACGCTACGTGGGCGCCCTGGTGGACCACGGTGGCGGCCACCTGCACCCGCTCAACCTGGTGCTGGGCCAGGCCGCGGCGCTGGAGTCGCTGGGCGGGCGCATCCTCGAGCACTCGCCGGTCACCGCCGTGGAGCACGGCGAGCCGGTCACGGTGCGCACCGCCGGCGGCTGCGTGCGCGCCGAGCGGGTGGTGATGGCCGGCAACGCCTACCTGCGCGGCGTGCTTCCCGAGATCGAGGGGCGCTCGATGCCCTGCGGCACCCAGATCATCACCACCGAGCCGCTGGGCGAGGCGCGGGGCTGTGAGCTGATTCCCAATGGCCTGGCGGTGGAGGACTGCAACTACCTGCTCGACTACTACCGGCTGACCCGCGACAACCGTCTGCTCTACGGCGGCGGGGTCAACTACGGTGGCGACGACCCCGCCGACATCACGGCCGTGATCCGGCCCAAGATGCTAAAGACCTTTCCCGAACTCGCCGACGTCAAGGTCGACTACGCCTGGAGTGGCACCTTCCTGATGACCTTGAACCGTCTGCCGCAGTTCGGGGTGGTCAACGGCAATGTCTACTACGCCCAGGGCTATTCCGGCCACGGCGTCACCTGCACCCATCTGGCCGGCAAGCTGATCGCCGAAGTGATGCACGGCCAGGGCGAGCGCTTCGACGCCTTCGCCGGCCTTCCCCACCTGCCGTTCCCCGGCGGGCGCCTGCTGCGGGTGCCGCTCTCGGCGCTGGGCGCCTGGTACTACTCGACCCGGGACCGCCTGGGGCTCTGAGGCAGGCCTGGCCGTATGCCCTCGCCAGTTGGCCGGCCGTTAGCGAACTTACCGCCGCGGCCTCTGGCGCCATCTGTCGCCATGAAGAGACAGTCTGTCAGATAATGTGGAAGCGGGCCATCACGGCACCCTTGGGCGGTCCGTCGGCCTATACTGTGGCCTTGCCAGGCGGAGCAGGATGCACCGCCCCTCATCGTCCTTTCTTTTCCCTTCGTCATGCACGCCTGGAGCGGGCCTGCGGCCGCGAGGCCTTGAATCGTCAGTCCAAGAGGCGCCTTTGCGCCCTCCAGGAGGTGAACAATGAGCAAGTCGATCATGGTAGGAACCACCCTGGCCGTGCTGGGGCTGGGCGGCCTGGCCTTCGGTGCCTGGCAGGTCCAGCAGCAGGAGCGAGGGCCGGAGTACGCCGAGATCGTCGGCGTCGAGGCCCTGACGCGCAGCGTGGAGACGCCCCGCGAGGTCTGCGAGGAGGTGGTGGTGCAGGTCGCGCCCCAGGCCGCCCCGAGCCAGGGGGGCAGCCGCGACCCCCACCGGGTGGTCGGCACCGCCGCGGGGGCCATCGTCGGCGGCCTGCTGGGCAACCAGGTGGGCGGCGGCAGCGGCAAGAAGCTCGCCACCGTGGCCGGCGCCGTGGGCGGCGGCCTGGCCGGCCGCGAGGTGCAGGAGCGCGTCGAGGCGCGCCAGCACGCCCAGGCGGCCCAGTCCCAGGCGCCGCAGACCACCACGCGCCAGGAGTGCCACACCGTGGTGGAGACCCATCAGGAACCCGACGGCTACGAGGTGACCTGGCGCTACGGGGAGGTGATGCAGACCAGCCGCCTGGACCGCGCGCCCCAGGGGGATCGTGTGCCCCTCGAGGAGGGACGTCCGAACTGGGCAGCGGCGATCCCCGCGGAGGGGTGAGGCGAGGCGGGCGGCGGCGCGCTCAGCGCAGCCGTTCCCGCAGCCGGTAGTAGCCCATGCCGGCGGCCAGCAGGGCGTTGCCCAGGCGGTCGCCGAAGGGGACCCGCCAGTGCCTCACCTCGGCGAAGGCGTCGAAGGCCTCCAGGCTGCCGCCGACCGCCTCGGCGAGGATCTCGCCGACGATGTGGGAGGTGGCGATGCCGTGCCCCGAGTAGCCCTGGGCGTAGTAGACGTTGGGGGACAGTCGGCCCAGCATGGGCACGCGATTGATCACGATGCCCGCCATGCCCTGCCACGCAAAGTCGATCGCCACCCCCTCGAGCTGCGGAAAGGTGTGCTCCAGGCGCGGGCGCAGCTCGGCGGCGATGTCCGGCGAGTGGCGTCCCGAGTAGTTGGCCCCGCCGCCGAACAGCAGCCGGCGGTCGGCGGTGAACCGGTAGTAGTCGAGCACGAAGCGGGTGTCGTAGACCGCCAGGTCCTCGGGGTTGATCGCGGCCGCCGTGGCGGGGTCCAGCGGGGCGGTGGCGACGATTCCCAGCGAGGCCGGGAAGAGCCGGCCGCCCAGCCGCCGCCGCTCCAGGCGGTGGTAGGCGTTGCCGGCCAGGATCACGCTGTCGGCGACGACCCGGCCGCGTTCGCCGACCACCGCCGGCGTAGCCCCGTGGGTGATCTCCACCACCGGCGAATCCTCGAAGATCAGCGCGCCGAGCCCCGCGGCCGCCCGGGCCTCGCCCAGGCAGAGGTTCAGCGGGTGCAGGTGCATGTTGTAGTCGTTGCGCAGGGCGCCATGGTAGCGCCGGGTGCCGAGCAGCTCGCCGACCCGGTCCCGGTCCAGCCAGGCGATGTGGTCGCCCATGCCATGGGCCTGGCAGGCCTCGAAGTCGTCCCGCAGCGCCGCCAGGTGGCTCGGCTGCCAGGCGGCCTGCAGGTGGCCGTGCTTGAGGTCGCAGCGGATGGCGTAGGTCTCGACGCGGCGGCGGATGATCTCGTGTCCCCGCCAGCGCAGGTTCCAGACGAAGTCCGCGGCTTCCTCGCCCAGGGTGCGGCGCATCTGCCGCCGCATGGTCGCCTCCCCCGAGAGGCTGCCGGTGACCTGGCCGCCGTTGCGCCCGCTGGCCCCCCAGCCGATTCGATTGGCCTCGACCACCGCGACTCGATAGCCCCGCTCGGCGAGCTCCACCGCCGTGGCCACGCCGGTGAAGCCGCCGCCGACGATGGCCACATCGACGCGGTGCTCGCCCTCCAGGCGCGGATAGCCGGACGCCTCGACGACGGAGGCGGCGTAGTACGAGGGGGAGTGGGGCTCAGACATGGCGCAGGTACCAGTCGTGCTCGAGGCGACTGACGTGCTGCATGGCCTGGTCGCGCTCGGCGCGGCGGTTGGCCAGGAACACCCCGAGGAAGTCCTCGCCCAGCGCCGCGTTCAAGGGCTCGCTGGCCTCGAGCAGGTCGAGGGCCTGGCACCAGCTGTTGGTGAGGCTGGGCGGGAACTGCTCGTAGGCGTTGCCGGTGACCGGCGCGGGCGGGCTGAGCTCGCCGGCCAGGCCGTGCTCGATGCCGGCCAGCAGCGCCGCCAGCAGCAGGTAGGGGTTGGCGTCCGCCCCCGCCACGCGGTGCTCCAGACGCCGCGCCACATTGGGGCCCGAGGGGATGCGCACCGCCACCGAGCGGTTGTCGAAGCCCCAGGTGGGCGCCATGGGCACGTAGAGCCCCGGCTGGAAGCGGCGAAAGGAGTTCAGGTTGGGGGCGAACAGCGCCATGCTGGCCGGCATCAGGTCGAGCAGCCCGGCGATGGCTTGCTTCAGCGCAGGGGTGCCGAGCGGGTCCCCCGCCTCGGCGGCGAAGACGTTGTCGCCGGCCGCATCCAGCAGGCTGACGTGGACATGGGTGCCGTTGCCCGCCTCCAGGCCGTAGGGCTTGGCCATGAAGGTGGCCTCGACGCCGTGGTTCTGCGCCACCCCCTTGATCAGCCGCTTGAGCAGCACCGCGGCATCGCAGGCGGCCAGGACGTCGGCCCCGTGGCGGAGGGTGATCTCGAACTGCCCCGGGGCGCACTCCTTGAGCATGGTGTCCAGGGGCAGGCCCTGGACCTCGGCGGCGGCCTGCACCTCGCCCAGGAAGGCGGCATACTCGTCGAGCTCGGTGACCGAGTAGAGCTGGCTCTGGGACGCCCGCTCGCCGGTGGCCGGCGAGCACGGCGGCTGGATCATGCCCCGTTCACCCCGCTTGCGGTCCACCAGGTAGAACTCCATCTCCACGGCGACCACCGGGGTGAGGCCGCGGGCCGCGAGGCGCTCCAGCCGGCGGGCCAGCACGCGACGCGGTTCGGCGAAGAAGGGCGTGCCGTCGGCCTCCTCCATCGCCATCAGCAGCTGGGCCTGGCGGCCCCCGCGGCGCCAGGGGGTCGGCATCAGGGTGCCCGGCAGGGGCCGGCAGACCCGGTCGCCGTCGCCGATCGCCAGCCCCAGGCCGGTCTCCTCGATGGTGTTGCCGAGGATGTCCAGAGCGAACACCGAGGCGGGCAGGTTGATGCCCTGGGTGTAGGCCTTCTCCAGGCTCTCGCGGCCGATGCGCTTGCCGCGCAGCACGCCGTTGAGGTCGCTGATCAGCAGGTCGATGGCATCGACCTCGGGGTGGCGGGCGAGAAAGGCCCTGGCCTCGGCGGCGGCATCTGACGACATGACGATGGGATCCCCAAGTTGGCTAACGCATGGGGCACACTTTGTGACGGAGGGTGCATGTTGTCAAATTCTTTACGCGCGGCCGCGGCGCGTCCCGCGCCTGGCGTCCCGGGAAGAGGCGGCCTGCATTGGGCGGTGTCGTCGGATCGGGTGTGGGAGGCAATGGCTTGGCATCCTCTTCGTGACCGGTTATGTTGAGCAAAGCATAACATCCAGGTCCATCGACGAGAGGAGAGCGCCATGTCGACCCGGCCCCTGGTGGGCGTGATCGCCTGCCGACGCGAGGTGGAGGGACATCCCGCCCACATGGTGACCGACAAGTACCTGGCCGCGCTGCGCGAGTTCGGCCTGGCGCCGGTGATCCTGCCGGTGTGGGAGGACGCCGTGGCCGGCGACCTGCCCGACCACCTGGACGGCCTGCTGCTGACCGGCAGCTATACCAACGTCGAGCCGCATCGCTATGGCGCCGCGCGCGCGCCGGAGAACACCCGCGACGACGCTCACCGCGACGCTGCCGCGCTGGCCTGGATTCCCGCGACCCTGGACCTGGGGCTTCCGCTGCTGGGCATCTGCCGCGGCTTCCAGGAGATCAACGTGGCGTTCGGCGGCACGCTCCACCAGGCGGTGCAGGCGGTACCGGGCCTGATGGACCACCGCGAGCCCGAGGGGGCCCGCGAGACGCAGTACGCCCCCTCCCACGACCTGGCCATCGTGCCGGGCGGCCGGCTGGCCGCGCTTCACCCCGGGCCCGCCTCACGGGTGAACTCACTGCACCAGCAGGGCATCGCCGAACTGGGGCCGGGGCTCGTCGCCGAGGCGCACGCCCCGGATGGGCTCATCGAGGCCATCTCGGTACGCGACGCGGCCGGCTTCGCCCTGGCGGTGCAGTGGCATCCCGAGTGGCGGCCCCGCGAGCACCCGCTCTACCGGGCGCTGTTCGAGGGCTTCGCGGCCGCCTGCCGGGAGCGATATGCCGCGCGGGCGGCCGCCCGCCAGGGAGTCCGCCATGCAGACGCCTGACTACCAGCGGCTGGACCGCGCCCACCACCTCCACCCCTTCACCGACTTCAAGGCGCTGGGCGAGGAGGGCAGCCGCATCATCGAGCGCGCCGAGGGGGTCTATATCCATGACGCCGAGGGTCATCGCATCCTCGACGGCATGGCCGGCCTGTGGTGCGTCAACCTGGGCTACGGTCGCGAGGAGCTGGTGGCCGCGGCCACCGAGCAGCTGCACCGGCTCCCCTACTACAACAACTTCTTCAAGACGACCCACCCGCCGGCGGTGAAGCTTGCCGAGAAGCTCTGCGCGCTGGCGCCGGCGCACCTCAACCATGTGTTCTTCACCGGTTCCGGCTCCGAGGCCAACGACACCGTGCTGCGCATGGTGCGCCGCTACTGGGCCCTGAAGGGAAAACCCGAGAAGCAGTGGGTGATCGGCCGCGAGAACGGTTACCACGGCTCCACCGTGGCCGGCATGAGCCTCGGCGGCATGGCGCCCATGCATGGCCAGGGCGGCCCCGGCGTGCCGAAGATCGCCCACGTGCGCCAGCCCTATTGGTTTCAGGAAGGGCGGACGGCCGGCCAGGACCCCGAGGCCTTCGGCCGCGAGTGCGCCGCGGCACTCGAGGCAAAGATCCTCGAGCTCGGCGAGGAGGCGGTGGCGGCCTTCATCGCCGAGCCGGTGCAGGGGGCCGGCGGCGCCATCATCCCGCCGGCGAGCTACTGGCCGGCGGTGAAGGCGGTGCTGGAGAAGTACGACATCCTGCTGGTAGTGGACGAGGTGATCTGCGGCTTCGGCCGCCTGGGCGAGTGGTTCGGCAGCGTCCACTACGGCCTTGAGCCCGACCTGATGCCCATCGCCAAGGGGCTCTCGTCCGGCTACCTGCCCATCGGCGGGGTGCTGGTGGGCGACCGGGTCGCCGAGACCCTGATCGAGGAGGGCGGCGAGTTCTTCCACGGCTTCACCTACTCCGGCCATCCGGCCTGCGCCGCGGTGGCGCTCAGGAACCTGGAGCTGATGGAGGCCGAGGGGGTGGTCGAGCGGGTGCGCGACGACGTCGGCCCCTACCTGGCGGAACGCTGGACCGCGCTCGCCGACCACCCCCTGGTCGGCGAGGCGCGCTCGCTGGGGTTGATCGGCGCCCTGGAACTGGTCGACCCCGCCACCGGCGAACGCTTCGACAGCGCCCGGGGCGTCGGCCTCCTGTGCCGCGACCTCTGCTTCGCCGGCGGCCTGGTGATGCGCTCGGTGGGTGATACCATGATCATCTCGCCGCCATTGGTGATCTCCCATGCCGAGATCGACGAGCTGATGGAGAAGGCCCGCGCGGCACTGGATGCCACCCTGGCCCGTCTGGCCACCCCGACCACCCCCAAGCAGGAGGAGAGCCTCCCATGAGCCGCTTCCACCCCCCGAAGACCCATGCCGACTGGCAGGCCCTGGCCGCCTCCCTGAGGGACGAGAAAGGGCTCGAGACCCGCGCCTTCATCGACGACGCCTTCGTCGAGGCCGCCAGCGGCGAGACCTTCGCGACCACCAACCCGGCCACCGGCGAGACCCTGGCGCATGTCGCCAGCTGCGACGCCGCCGATGCCGAGATCGCCGTGGGCCACGCCCGGGCGGCCTTTGACGGCGGTGCCTGGTCGCGCCTGGCGCCGGGCCGCCGCAAGAAGGTGTTGCTGCGCCTGGCCGACCTGATGGAGGCCCACAAGCACGAGCTGGCGCTGCTCGACACTCTGGACATGGGCAAGCCGGTGGGCAGCTCGCTGGGCGACATGGCCGGGGCGATTGCCTGTTTCCGCTACCAGGCGGAGTGCATCGACAAGCTCTACGGTGAGGTGGCCCCCACCGGCGAGGAGACCCTGGCGCTGGTGCTGCGCGAGCCGCTCGGCGTGGTGGCCTCCATCGTGCCCTGGAACTTCCCGCTGATGATGACCGCCTGGAAGGTCGCCCCGGCGCTGGCCGCCGGCAACAGCGTGATCCTCAAGCCCTCGGAGAAGTCGCCCCTCTCGGCGCTGCGCCTGGCGGGGCTTGCCAGGGAGGCCGGGCTGCCCCGGGGCGTCTTCCAGGTGCTGCCGGGCTTCGGCCACACGGTGGGCAAGGCGCTTGCCCTCTCCATGGGGGTGGACTGCCTGGCCTTCACCGGCTCCACCGCGGTGGGCAAGCAGCTGATGCAGTATGCCGGCGAGTCCAACCTCAAGCGGCTCTACCTGGAGTGCGGCGGCAAGTCCCCCAACATCGTCTTCGCCGACTGCCGGGACCTGGACCGGGTGGCGAAGCACGCCGCCGAGGCGATCTTCCACAACCAGGGCGAGGTGTGCATCGCCGGCTCGCGTCTGCTGGTGGAGAATGCGATCCGCGAGGCCTTCATCGACAAGGTGGTGGCCGCCGCCGAGACCATGCAGCCCGGCGATCCCCTGGACCCGGCGAGCTTCATGGGCGCCATGGTCGACGAGACCCAGTATCGCCGCGTGCTGGACTTCATCCGCCAGGGCCAGGAGGAGGGCGCCCGGCTGCGTGTCGGAGGCGAGGCCCTGGAGGGCCCGGGGCTGTTCATCCCGCCCACGGTATTCGATGGCGTGACGCCCGAGATGACCATCGCCCGGGAGGAGATCTTCGGCCCGGTCCTCTCGGTGTTCGGCTTCGACCGCGAGGAGGAGGCGGTGGCCATGGCCAACGACAGCCCCTATGGCCTGGCCGCGGGGCTCTGGAGCCAGGACATCGATCGCATCATGCGCGTGACCCGGCGCCTCCATTCCGGCCAGGTGTTCGTCAACAACTGGGCCGGCGGCGACCAGACCATGCCCTTCGGCGGCGTCAAGCAGTCGGGCAACGGCCGCGACAAGTCCCACCACTCCCTGGAGGAGTACTCCGAGCTCAAGAGCGTCTGGATGTCGCTGGCGACCTGACGCCATCGCAACGCGACAAGGCCGGCGCCATGGGCGCCGGCCTTGTCGTTTCATATACAAGAAATATAATCTGTACAGATATCGTATAGCTTTTGTGCGGCAGGAGGAGTAGCCTGTCCGGACATGACCCCCTCAGGAGGTGACCCATGTTCGGACTCTTCAAGACGGACCCGACCAAGAAGCTGCAGAAGGCCTACGAGCAGAAGCTGGAGCAGGCGATGCATGCCGCCCGCAACGGCGACATGCGCGCCAACGCCTCGCTCACCGAGGAGGCGGAGGCGCTGCGTGCAGAGATCGAGAAACTCAAGAAGGGCTGACGCCGCGCGGGGTCAGAAGGCCCGGGCGGGGGTCGCGCAGCTCACCAGGCGGCAGGGCTCGCTGCCCGGGTTGCGGAAGCGGTGGGGCACGTTGGTCTCGAAGTAGTAGGCCTCGCCGGGGCGGAGCAGGCGGGTCTCGGCGCCGATGGTGATCTCGATCTCGCCCTCCAGCACCACGCCGGCCTCCTCGCCCTGGTGGGCGATCATCTCGCGGCCGGTGTCGGCGCCGGGCGGGTAGGTCTCCACCATGAACGAGAGGGCGCGATCGCGGCGATCGGCCCCCACCAGCTTGTAGATGACGTCCCCCGAGCCCACGTCGGTCAGATCCTCGGCCGAGTAGAAGACCCGGCGGCCGTTCTCCAGGTCCATGGTGAAGAAGTCCCCGACGCTCATGGGAATGGCGTCGAGGATCTTCTTCAGCGAGCTGACCGAGGGGCTGACCTTGCCCTGCTCGATCAGCGACAGGCTGGAGTGGGTCACCCCGCAGCGCTTGGCCAGCTCGCGCTGGGAGATGCCGCGCAGGGTACGCAGCGCGCGCAGCCGCGCGCCCACATCATCTGCCATGCCGTGCTCCCCCTGCCCGGGTAGTGCCTGCGTGCCCGGCCATCAGCAGAGCGCGTCCAGCTTCTCTTTCAGCAGGGCGTTGACCTGCTGCGGGTTGGCGGTGCCGCGGGAGGCCTTCATCACCTGGCCGACGAAGTAGCCGATCATCTTGCCGCGCTTGTCGGGCTCGGCGTCGCGGTACTGGGCCACCTGGGCGGGGCTGTCCGCGATCACCTGGTCGATCATCGCCTCGATGGCGCCGCTGTCGGTGACCTGCTTGAGGCCCTTGGCCTCGATCACCTCGTCGGCGCTCTGGCCCTGGCCGTTCCACAGCGCCTGGAAGACCTGCTTGGCCGCCTTGCCGTTGATGGTGTCGTCCATGACCCGCGCGATCAGCCCGCCGAGCTGGGCGGCCGACACCGGGCTGTCCTGGATCGGCAGGCCCTCGCGGTTCAGGGCGCCGGAGAGCTCGCCCTGCACCCAGTTGGCGGCCTGCTTGGCATCGCCGCAGGCCTCCTTGACCGCCTCGAAGTACTCGGCCATCTCGCGGCTCGCCGAGAGCACGCCGGCGTCGTAGGCGGAGAGGCCCAGCGTGTCCTGGAAGCGGGCGCGCTTCTCGTCGGGCAGCTCCGGCAGGCGGTCGCGCAGGTGGTCCACGTAGGCCTGGTCGAGCACCACCGGCAGCAGGTCGGGGCAGGGGAAGTAGCGGTAGTCGTTGGCCTCCTCCTTGGTGCGCATGCTGCGGGTCTCGTCGCGCTCGGGATCATAGAGGCGGGTCTCCTGCACCACCGTGCCGCCATCCTCCAGCAGCTCGATCTGGCGCTCCACCTCGAAGGCGATGGCGCGCTCGACGAAGCGGAAGGAGTTGACGTTCTTGATCTCGGCACGTGTGCCGAACTCGGCCTGGCCCGCCGGACGCACCGAGACGTTGACGTCGCAGCGCATGGAGCCCTCGGCCATGTTGCCGTCGGAAATTCCCAGGTAGGTGACGATGGAGTGGATCGCCTTCAGGTAGGCGGCCGCCTCCTTGGCCGAGCGCATGTCCGGCTCGGAGACGATCTCCAGCAGCGGGGTCCCGGCGCGGTTGAGGTCGATGCCGGTCATGCCGTGGAAGTCCTCGTGGAGCGACTTGCCGGCGTCCTCCTCCAGGTGGGCATGGTGCACCCGGATGCGCTTGGTGCCGCCGTCGTCCAGGGTGATCTCCACCTCGCCGGGGCCGACGATGGGGTGGTACATCTGGCTGGTCTGGTAGCCCTTGGGCAGGTCCGGGTAGAAGTAGTTCTTGCGGTCGAACACCGAGACTTCGGGGATCTCGGCGTGGATGGCCAGGCCGAACTGCACGGCCATGGCCACGGCGGCCTCGTTGAGCACCGGCAGCACCCCGGGCATCCCCAGGTCCACGGCGCAGGCCTGGGTGTTGGGCTCGGCGCCGAAGGCGGTGGAGGCGCCGGAGAAGATCTTGGAGCGGGTGGCGAGCTGGACGTGCACCTCCAGCCCGATCACGGTTTCCCATTGCATCAGAGGGTCTCCTCGGCGATGGCCGGCCGACGGCGGTGCCAGTCGGTGGCCTGCTGGAACTGGTGGGCGACGTTGAGCAGGCGCGGCTCGGCGAAGTGGGTGCCGAGTATCTGCAGCCCCACCGGGCGGCCCTTGACGAAGCCCGCCGGCACGCTGATGCCGGGGATGCCGGCCAGGTTCACGGCGATGGTGTAGATGTCCTGCAGGTACATGGAGACCGGATCCTTCTTCGCCCCCAGGTCGAAGGCGGGCGTGGGCGAGGCCGGGCCCATCAGCACGTCCACCTCCTCGAAGGCGTCGAGGAAGTCCTGGCGGATCAGCCGGCGCACCTGCTGGGCCTTCTTGTAGTAGGCGTCGAAGAAGCCTTCCGAGAGGGTGTGGGTGCCGATCAGGATGCGCCGCTTCACCTCCTCGCCGAACCCCTCGGCGCGGGAGCGCTTGTAGAGGTCGATGAGGTCCGTGGGGGCCTCGCAGCGGTGGCCGAAGCGCACGCCGTCGTAGCGGGAGAGGTTCGATGAGGCCTCCGCCGGCGCGATCACGTAGTAGGCCGGGATGGCGTAGTGGGTATGCGGCAGGCTCACCTCGCGCACGCTGGCGCCCAGCGTCTCGAAGACGCGGATCGCCTCGCGGGTGGCGGCCTCCACCTCGGGGTCCAGACCGTCGCCGAAGTACTCCCGGGGCAGGCCGATCTTCAGGCCGGTGAGCGGGGCGGCGAGCTCCTCGGTGTAGTCCGGCACGCCGCGGGCCACGCTGGTGGAGTCGCGTGGGTCGTGGCCGGCGATGGCATTGAGCAGCAGGGCGCAGTCCTCGGCGGTGCGGGCCATGGGGCCGGCCTGGTCGAGGCTCGAGGCGTAGGCGATGATGCCGTAGCGCGACACCCGGCCATAGGTGGGCTTGAGCCCGGTGATGCCGCAGAAGGCCGCCGGCTGGCGGATCGAGCCGCCGGTGTCGGTGCCCATCGCCGCCGGCACCAGGCCCGCGGCCACGGCGGCGGCGCTGCCGCCGGAGGAACCGCCGGGTACCGCCGCGGCGTCCCAAGGGTTCTTCACCGCGCCGAAGGCGCTGTTCTCGTTGGAGGAGCCCATGGCGAACTCGTCCAGGTTGGTCTTGCCGAGGCTCACCGTGCCGGCGGCCTTGAGCTTCTCCACCACGGTGGCGTCGTAGGGGGCGACGAAGTTGGCCAGCATCCTGGAGCCGGCGGTAGTGCGCACGCCGTCGGTGCAGAGCAGGTCCTTGATCGCCAGCGGCAGGCCGGTCAGCGGGCCGCCCTCGCCGCGGGCGCGGCAGGCGTCGGCAGCGTCGGCCGCGGCGAGGGCCTGCTCGGTGGTGACGGTGATCAGGCTGTTGAGGTCGCCGTCGAGGCGCTCGATGCGTGCGAGCAGGTGTTCGGTCAGCTCGCGGCTGGTGAACTCGCCCGCGGTGAGGGCGGCGGCGAGTTCGCTCAGTGTCTTGTCATGCATGGGCCGGTGGCTCCGTAAGGCTTGCCGTTGCGATGCAGAGGGGGGAGGGCATGCGGGCGGTCACTCCACCACGCGGGGCACCAGGTAGAGGCCCTGCTCCACCGCCGGGGCGCAGCGCTGGAAGTGGGCGCGCCGGTCGGTCTCGGTGACCTCGTCGGCGCGCAGGCGCTGGGTGGCGTCGAGGGGGTGGGCCAGCGGCGCGACGCCCTCGGTATCCAGGGTCTGCAGCTGGTCGACCATCTCCAGGATGCGGCCGAGGTCCTCGAGATAGTGGGCGGCATCAGCGTCGCTCAGGCCGAGACGGGCCAGGTGGGCGGCCCTGAGAACGTCAGCGTGTTCAAGCGCCATGGTCGGATGTCCTCGGAAGGGGAAACAAAACGCAGAAGGTACCACATCCGGCGCTTCGCGGGCAGGCCCGTGGTGCGCGGTTCCCGGCGGGTCTTCCGCTTGCTGCTGGGGGGCCGCGGTGATACCGTTTGCCTCCGCACAGGGTTCCCGGACTGCACTAGGTAACGACTTCCATGTTCAAACGCTTGAGGGGGCTGTTCTCCAGCGATCTGTCGATCGATCTGGGCACGGCCAATACGCTGATTTACGTGCGCGGTCGCGGCATCGTGCTTGACGAGCCGTCGGTCGTGGCCATCCGCCAGTCCGGCAACATGCGCAGCGTGGCCGCCGTGGGTTCCGATGCCAAGCGCATGCTGGGCAGGACCCCCGGCAACATCACTGCCATCCGGCCGATGAAGGATGGCGTCATCGCCGACTTCACCGTCACCGAGCAGATGCTCCAGCACTTCATCCGCAAGGTCCATCAGAGCACCTTCCTCACCCCGAGCCCGCGGGTGCTGGTCTGCGTGCCCTGCATGTCGACCCAGGTGGAGCGGCGGGCCATCAAGGAGTCCGCCGAGGGCGCCGGCGCCCGCGAGGTGTTCCTGATCGAGGAGCCCATGGCGGCCGCCATCGGTGCCGGCCTGCCGGTAGAGGAGGCCCAGGGTTCCATGGTGGTGGACATCGGCGGCGGCACCAGCGAGATCGCCATCATCTCGCTCAACGGCATCGTCTACTCCGAGTCGATTCGCGTCGGCGGCGACCGCTTCGACGAGGCGATCATCGGCTACGTGCGCCGCCACTACGGCAGCCTGATCGGCGAGGCCACCGCCGAGCGCATCAAGGAGGAGATCGGCTGCGCCTACCCCGGCGGAGAGCTGCGCGAGATCGACGTGCGCGGCCGCAACCTGGCCGAGGGCATCCCGCGGAGCTTCACGCTCAACTCCCACGAGATCCTCGATGCCCTCCAGGAGACCCTGGCCTCCATCGTCTCCGCGGTGAAGAATGCCCTGGAGCAGTCGCCCCCGGAGCTCGCCTCCGACATCGCCGAGCGCGGCCTGGTGCTGACCGGCGGTGGCGCACTGCTGCGCGACCTGGACAAGCTGATCGCCGAGGAGACCGGCCTGCCGGTGATCGTCGCCGAGGATCCGCTGACCTGCGTGGCCCGCGGCGGTGGCAAGGCCCTGGAGATGATCGACCAGCATACCTTCGAGCTGCTTTCCAGCGACTGACCCGGGGCTGACTTTAGGGGAGAACGCCTATCAAGCCGCTGTTCTCGCATGGTCCGCTGCCCGGCTATCGCCTGCTGCTGTGCGTGCTCGCCTCCGCGGCGCTGATGTTCGTCGACACGCGCTTCACGCGCATGGAGGAGATCCGCGCCCAGCTCTCCACGGTGGTGGCGCCCATCCAGTGGGCGGTGAGCATTCCCAGCGACGTGCTCAACTGGGGCTCCCTGGCGCTCTCCGACCAGCGCGCCCTGCTGGAGGAGAATCGGCGCCTGCGTGAGCAGATCCTGACCCTCTCCCACCGCGTGCAGCGCATGGCCAGTCTTACCGCCGAGAACGTGAGGCTGCGCGAGCTGCTGGAGGCCGGCGACCAGAACGACGTGCCCTTCATCACCGCCGAGCTGCTCTCCCTGGACCCGGACCCCTTCGCCCACCAGATGGTGATCGACCGCGGGCGACGCAACGGCGCCTACGTGGGCCAGCCGGTGATGGACGCCTCAGGACTGGTGGGCCAGGTCACGGCGGTGTCGGCCTACTCGAGCCGGGTGCTGCTGCTGGCCGATGCCAGCCATGCGCTGCCGGTGCAGGTCAACCGCAACGGCCTGCGCTTCATCGTCCAGGGCGGCGGCCGCTACGATGCCCTCAACGTGCTGCACGTGCCCGACACCGCCGATATCCGCGAGGGCGACCTGCTGGTCACTTCGGGCCTGGCCGGGCGCTTCCCCGCCGGCTATCCGGTGGCCCGGGTCGCCGAGGTGGTCCATGACCCCGGCCAGCCCTTCGCCCGGGTCACGGCCACGCCGGTGGCCCAGCTGCAGCGGTCCCGCCACTTCCTGCTGCTCTTCCCGCCCCCCGTCCCCGACGTGGACGAGTCGGCCTGGGTGCACGAGCTCACCCCCGAGGCCGTGGAGGCGGCGCGGGCGCTGATCGGCCTCACCCCCGACGAGGAGACCCCCTGATGGCCCCCCCGTCCGCCGCCAACCTGGCCCTGCCGTGGATCTGGCTGTCGCTGCTGCTGGCGCTCTGCCTGCAGGTGATGCCGCTGGCCGATGGCTGGCAGATATGGCGGCCCGACTGGCTCGGGCTGATGCTGATCTACTGGTGCATGAAGGCGCCGCTGCGGGTCGGGGTCTTCCACGGCTTCGTGCTCGGCATCCTGCTCGACCTGATCGAGGGGGCGACCCTGGGCCAGAATGCCCTGACCCTGTCGCTGCTGGCCTTCCTCTGTGCGCTGGTCTATCCGCGCTTCCGCGCCTACTCGCTGGTCCAGCAGGCGGTGCTGATCCTGGTGCTGCTGGGCACCGTCCAGCTGGCCGAGCAGTGGCTGCGCACCCTGCTCGGGCCCTTCTCCATCCACCTCTCCTTCCTGCTGCCCTCGCTGATCGGCGCCCTGCTCTGGCCCTGGCTGGCCACCCTGTTCGAGGCGCTGGGTCGGCGGCTGGCGAGGGAATGACCCGGAGGCCTGCCATGACTGACGCCCCCCGTTCCCCGGTGCTCTGCCTGGCGTCGGCCTCGCCGCGCCGCCGCGACCTGCTGGCCACCATCGGCGTGGCCGTGGAGGTCCGGCCGGTGGACATCGACGAGACGCCGCAACCCGGCGAGCAGGCCGAGGCCTACGTGCTGCGCCTGGCCCGCGAGAAGGCCCTGGCCGGCGCGCGGCTCAGCGCGCTACCCGTGCTGGGCTCCGATACCGCGGTGGTCTGCGACGGCGAGATCCTCGGCAAGCCGGAGGGGCCCGAGCACGCCGCGACCCTGCTGCGTGCGCTCTCCGGGCGCGCCCATGAGGTGCTGACGGCGGTGGCGGTCACCGGGCCTTCGGGAATGCTCGACGCCTGCGTGGCGACCCGGGTCGAGATGCGCGAGATCGCCGACCACGAGATCGCCGCCTACTGGGCCACCGGCGAGCCCATCGACAAGGCCGGCGGCTACGCCATCCAGGGGCTGGCGGCGGTGTTCGTAGAGCGCATCGCCGGCAGCCACTCGGCGGTGGTGGGCCTGCCGCTGTACGAGACCGCCGCGCTGCTGCGCCGCCAGGGCGTCCCGTTGTGGAACGGGGCGCTGCCGAGCGGGCCTATGTCATAATGGCGACAGACTCTCTTGGACAAGGAATTCCGCATGAGCGGTGAAGTACTCATCAACCTGACGCCGATGGAGACCCGCGTCGCCGTGGTGGAGAACGGCGTGCTGCAGGAGGCCTTCATCGAGCGCAGTCGTCGGCGCGGCATCGTCGGCAACATCTACAAGGGCCGGGTGGTGCGCGTGCTGCCTGGCATGCAGGCGGCGTTCGTCGACATCGGGCTGGATCGCGCGGCCTTCATACACGCCCACGAGGTGATGCCCCCCGGCACCCCGGCCGACGAGCAGCTCTCCATCGGGCACCTGCTCCACGAGGGGCAGGCGCTGGTGGTGCAGGTCACCAAGGATCCCATCGGTTCCAAGGGGGCGCGACTGACCACCCACCTCTCGGTGCCGTCGCGCTACCTGGTCTACATGCCGGACGCGCCCCACCATGGGGTCTCCCAGCGCATCGAGGACGACGGTGAGCGCGAGCGGCTGCGCGGCCTGATCGAGGAGGCCCAGGCCCAGCAGACCCTGGAGGTGACCGGCGGCTTCATCGTGCGCACCGCCGCCGAGGGCGTAGGGCTCGACGAGCTCGCCGGGGACATGCACTTCCTGCTGCGCCTGTGGCGCAAGGTCAGCGAGCGCAAGGTCACCGCCTCCGCCCCCAGCGTGATCTACGACGACCTGCCGCTGTTCATGCGCATCCTGCGCGACGTGATGCGCGACGAGATCGAGAAGGTGCGCATCGATTCCCGGGAGAACTACGTCAAGCTGATCGAGTTCGCCGAGGAGTTCATGCCCGATGCCCTGGAGCGCATCGAGCACTACGCCGGCGAGCGGCCGATCTTCGACCTCTACAGCGTCGAGGACGAGATCCAGAAGGCTCTGGGGCGCAAGGTGCAGCTCAAGTCGGGCGGCTACCTGGTCATCGATCCCACCGAGGCGATGACCACCATCGACGTCAACACCGGCGGCTACGTGGGGCATCGCAACCTCGAGGAGACCATCTTCAAGACCAACCTCGAGGCTGCCACCGCCATCGCCCGCCAGCTGCGCCTGCGCAACCTGGGCGGCATCATCATCATCGACTTCATCGACATGGAGGACCCGGAGCACCAGCGCCAGGTGCTGCGCATGCTCGAGAAGTCGCTGGAGCGCGACCACGCCAAGACCAAGTGCACCGGCGTCACCGAACTGGGCCTGGTGCAGCTGACCCGCAAGCGCACCCGGGAGAGCCTGGAGCAGACCCTCTGCGAGGCCTGTCCGACCTGTGCCGGGCGTGGCACCCTCAAGACCCCCGAGACCGTCTGCTACGAGATCTTCCGCGAGATCCTGCGCGAGGAGCGCGCCTACAGCGCCGAGACCTACATGGTGCTGGCGGCCCAGGCGGTGGTGGATCGGCTGCTCGACGAGGAGTCGGCGGCCGTGGCCGACCTGGAGGAGTTCATCGGCAAGCCGATCCGCTTCCAGGTCGAGGCCCACTACTCCCAGGAGCAGTACGACATCGTGCTGATGTGAGCCCATGTCCCCGACGCGTCTGGTATTGCGCTGGAGCCTGTCGCTGGTGGCGCTGCTGCTGGCATCGGTGGCGCTGCTGCTGCTGGCGCTGCGCCTGGCCCTGGGGCTGGCCGACGGCCTGACGCCACGGCTCGAGGCGCTGCTCTCGCTGCGTTTCGGCGCCGAGGTGGAGATCCGCGAGCTCGATACCCGGCTGGTGCGCCTCGACCCCCAGGTCTCCCTGGACGGCCTGGCGATCCATGCCCGACCCGATCGTGTCGCCCTGCCGCTGCTCGAGGTGAGCCATGGGCAGCTGCGGCTGGATACCCTGGCAAGCCTGCGCCAGGGCGTGCCGGTGGTGGAGGATGCCCGCCTGTCCGGCGTGACGATCCACCTCTACCAGACCGAGGCGGGGGGGTGGCACTGGCCCGACCCCGCCGAGCTGCCCCCCGAGCTGAGGCCCCACGGCGACTTCGACCTGGAGCGACTCGACTTCTGGGTCGGGGTGCTGCTGCGCCAGCGCGCCTGGGTCGAGGAGCTGCGCCTGGTGCTGCATGGCCGCGAGCGCCGGGTGGAGCTCGAGGCGCCGCGGCTGCTGATGACCGGCGACGCCCGCCGCGCCCACCTGGAGGGGGAGGTGCGCCTGGTCGGCCAGCGGAACGCCGCCATGCAGGCGGCCCTCGAGGTCCTGCCCGGCCCCTCGGGCTTTCGCGACTTCAACGCCGCGCTGCAGGCCGAGATGAAGCTCGACAGCCTGATAGGCCTGGTGGAGGTGCTGGGCCGCAACGAACCCCTGCGCCTCGACACCGCCAGCGGCGATGCGCGGCTCTGGGGGCGCTGGCACCGGGGCAGCCTGGCCGATGCCCGCCTGGAGCTGGATGTCTCCCGGCTGGCCATGAGCCATGACGACGACCAGGGCGAGCGGCGCATCGTCGCCCTGGACGATCTCGTGGCGCGCGGCCAGTGGCTGCGACGCAGCCAGGGCTGGGAGGCGTGGCTGGAAGGGGACGCCAGCAGTCCCGAGGCGGTGGAGCCCGAGACGCCGGAGGCGCGCTGGGGTCCCCCGCTGCCGCACTACTGGCACTTCACCGGCGGTCCCGAGGGCTGGTGGCTCAATACCAGCGAGTTCGACCTGGGCTCCCTGGCGGCCTGGCGCCACCGGGTGCCGCTGCCGGAGGCGCTGGCCCGCGTCATCGATACCCTGGATCCCCGTGGCCGCGTCGCCGGCTTCGGGCTCGGCCAGCAGGCGGGGCACTGGCTGGCACGCACGGCATTGCACGACGTGGAGGTGTCGCCCTGGCAGCAGGCCCCCGGTGTCGGCCCGCTCGACATGTGGGTCGAGGCGCGTGACCTTACCGGCCGGGTGCATTTTGGCGGCGGCCAGGACTCCGAGCTCCACTTCCCCGAGGTGTTCGCCGCGCCGATGGTCCTCGACCATGCCGCCGGCCAGGTGAGCTGGGCCTATGACGGGCCGCGCAGCATGGTCAGCGGCCGCGACCTGCGGGTCGGGTGGAACGGGGCCGAGGTAGAGGGCGGCTTCGGGCTCTCGACGGGCCGCGGCGCGCGGGGTGGCTTCGGGCTGTCGCTGGGCTTTCGCGACGTGGATGCCGTTGACACCCCGCTGGTGGACTGGCTGCCGGTGGCGATCCTCGGCGAGGACCTGCTCGACTGGCTCTCGGCCGGCGTGGCCGGACGCGTCCCGGCGGGCTCGCTGCGGCTGCATGTGCCCCTGGCCGGCGGGGCGAGCCGCCTTCCGCCCTCGTTCGGCCTGGAGCTTGCGATCGAGGAGGGGCGCCTGCCCTTCGCACCGGAGTGGCCGGCACTGGAAGGCGTCGAGGGGAGCCTGAGCCTGCAGGACACCACCCTCGAGGCCCGCGTCGATCGGGCGGAGAGCCTCGGGGTCGAGGCCCGCGATGGTCGGGCCACCCTGGTCGATCAACGGCTGTCGGTCAGCGGTGACCTCTCGGCCTCGGCCGAGGCGCTGCGCCGCTACCTGCTGGCCATGCCGGTGGAGGGGATCGAGGCGGTCGCCGACTGGCAGGGCGAGGGCTCGGCCAGCGGCGCGCTGGCGCTCGAACTGCCCCTCGGCGGAGACGATGCCCTCGGCGGAGACGATGCCGAGCCCCTGGCGCTCGAGATCGCCGCCGAGGCCGCCTTCCCGCGCCTGGCGTACCGGCCCCTGGGGCTGGTGTTCCGTGACCTCGAGGGCCCGCTGATCTGGCGCCAGCAGGGCGAGGCGGGCGGCCTCGAGGGGCGCGTGGAGGGACGCCTGCTGGGCGGCCCCGTGCGGGCCGACATCGACACCCTGGCCGGCGGGCTCGACCTCGCCGGGAGCGCCGAGGGGGCCGCCCTGGCCGACTGGGCCGAGAGCCCGGCCCTCGACGAGCGACTCCGGGGGCGCTTTCCCTGGCAGGGGCGCCTGGCCATCGGCGATGCCGGCAGCAGCTTGCGTCTCGACAGTGCCCTGGAGGGGCTGGCCATCGACCTGCCCGCGCCGCTGGGCAAGGCGGCGAGCGAGCGACGCGCGCTGAGGCTCGATGCCGACCTGACCGCCGGCCGATTCGAGGGACGGCTGGGCGACGCCCTGTCGCTGCGCTGGCGAGAGCGGGCTGGCGCCGGCCAGGGCCAGCTCTGGCTGGGCCGGCCGCCCACCCCGGCGTGGCCCGAAGGCGACGGCTGGTGGGTGGAGGCCTATCAGCCGCGGCTCGACCTGGCCGAGTGGGGCGGGGCACTGTCGGGCCTGGCCGGGGGCGCCGGCGGCGACGGCCTGGCCGGCACCCTGCGTCAGCTGCACCTCGAGAGCGACTGCCTGTGGCATGACGGCCGCTGCCTGGGCTCGCTGCGGGTCGAGGGGCGACCCCAGGCCGGCGGCGGCTGGCGCCTGGCCCTCGACGGCAGCCTGCTGGCGGGCCATCTGGACTACCGCCCGCAGCTCGCCGAGCCGCTGGACATCGCGCTGATGCGGCTCTCGCTGGATGGCCTGGTGCCCGATGCGGGGACGGCGGGGACGCTGCTCGACGAGATCGCCACGCCGCCGGATCCGGCGCCGCTCCCGGCCTGGGTGGCCGAGCTGCCCCGGGGGCGGCTGAGGATCGCCGACATCGAGCACCGCGGGCAGCGCTTCGGCCCGCTCACCGCCCGCTGGCAGGGTTCGCCGCAGCGCCTGACCATCGCGCCGCTGGGGCTGACCCTCGGCGAGGTCTCGGCCCGGGGGGAGCTGGTGTGGGAGGCCGCGGGGCCGGCCGACAGCCTGACCCGGGCACGCCTGGACCTCGATGGCCGCGACCTGGGCACGCTCTTCGAGCGGCTGAGCCAGCCGGCGGCGATCCGCAATCGCGAGACCCGGGTGACCAGCCAGCTGGCCTGGCCCGGGGCGCCCTGGCAGTTCGCCCTGGAGCGTTCCCGTGGCAGCATCGAGGTGCGGCTGCGCGACGGGCGCTTCGTCAACATCGACTCGCCCTCGGCGCGGCTGGTCGGGCTGATCAACGTCGACAACCTGCTGCGCCGGCTGCGCCTGGACTTTTCCGATGTCACCGGCCAGGGCACCGCCTTCGATCGTGTCACCGGCGCCGCGACCCTGTATGGTGGCATTCTGGAGACGCGCGGGCCGGTGGAGATCGAGGGGCCGGCCACTCGCTTCACCCTGGACGGTCGCGTCGACCTGGCGCGGCGGGAACTCGACCAGCGGCTGAGCGTCACAGTGCCGATCAGCCGCAACCTGCCGCTGGCGGCGGTGATCGCCGGCGCCCCGGTGGTCGGCGGCGCCCTGTTCATCGCCGATCGGCTGTTCGGTGACGCCATCGACAGCGTGACTCGAATTCATTATCGCGTGCGGGGTCCCTGGACCTCGCCGCAGATCTCCGTGGAAAGTGCCGAATGACATCATCGCAACGTTCCCTGCTCGAAGACGCCGCCGACATCCTGCTCGCCCCGGGCGGGCTCGCCCTCGACGACCTGGACGGCGGCCTGGCGGCCGCCCTGGGGGCGGGCATCGACTATGCCGACCTCTACTTCCAGCGCAGCTGGCACGAGGGCTGGGTGCTGGAGGATGGCGAGGTCAAGGAGGCCAGCTACAACATCGACGGCGGCGTCGGTGTGCGCGCCATGGCCGGCGAGAAGACCGGCTTCGCCTATTCCAACCAGATCACCGGCGAGGCCCTCGCCGAGACCGGGCGCACCGCCTCCGGCATCGTGCGCAGCGGCAGCCGCCTGGCGGTGGCGCCGCGGGTGGTGGTGAGTGCCGACGGTCGCTACGGCGGCGTGGACCCGCTCTCCGGCCTCAGCGCCGAGGAGAAGATCGCCATGCTCAAGCTGGCCGACCGGGTGGCCCGGGCCGCCGACCCCTCGGTCAGCCAGGTCAGCGCCTCGCTCTCCGGGGTCCACGAGGTGGTGCTGGTGCGGGCCAGCGACGGCACCCTGGCGGCGGACATCCGCCCGCTGGTGCGCTTCAATGTCAGCGTGATCGCCGTCCGCAACGGGCGCCGGGAGCGCGGCAGCGCCGGGGGCGGCGGCCGCTACCCCATGGCGCGGCTGCGCGACGACAACGTGGCCGAGCGCTTCGCGAAGGAGGCGGTACGCCAGGCGCTGGTCAACCTGGAGGCGGTCGACGCCCCGGCAGGCCAGCTGCCTGTGGTGCTGGCCCCGGGCTGGCCCGGCATCCTGCTCCACGAGGCGGTGGGCCACGGCCTGGAGGGCGACTTCAACCGCAAGGGCAGCTCGGCCTTCGCCGGACGCATGGGCCAACGGGTGGCGGCCAGGGGGGTCACCGTGGTCGACGATGCGACCCTGGCCGACCGGCGCGGCTCGATGAGTATCGACGACGAGGGGACCCCGGGGCAGTACACCCCGCTGATCGAGGACGGCATCCTCACCGGCTACATGCAGGACAAGCTCAACGCCCGCCTGATGGGCATGGCGCCCACCGGCAACGCCCGCCGCGAGTCCTTCGCCCACCTGCCGATGCCGCGCATGACCAACACCTACATGCTGGCCGGGCAGGACGATCCCGCCGACATCCTGAAGAGCGTCAGGCGTGGCCTCTACGCCGTGAGCTTCGGCGGCGGGCAGGTGGACATCACCTCGGGCAAGTTTGTCTTCTCGGCGAGCGAGGCCTACCTGATCGAGGACGGCCGGATCACCGCCCCGGTGAAGGGCGCGACCCTGATCGGCAACGGCCCCGAGGCCATGGGCCGGGTGTCGATGATCGGCCACGACATGGAACTGGATGCCGGCATCGGCGTCTGCGGCAAGGAGGGGCAGGGCGTCCCGGTGGGCGTCGGCCAGCCGACGCTGAAGCTGGACGAGCTGACGGTGGGGGGCACTGCCTCGTAGGCGTCGACACGGTAGGAGGCCAGCTCCGCTGGGCGACGGCGCCGTCAGGCGCCCGGCAGTCTCGGCTGGAGTAGGCATTGGCCGGGAGCCTGTCGGCTCCTGTCGCCCGACAGAGTCGGCCTCCTACAAGGCATCAGGCAACGGCAGTCAGAGCCCCGCGGTATCGCGGATCAGCCTGAACAGCTTGCGGGCGCTGGCGGGGGGCTTGCCCCGTTCGCGTTCGCGCTGGGCATTGCGGATCAGCTGGCGCAGCGCCTGGCGATCGACGTCGGGGAAATCGGCGATGAACGCCTCCACGGCGGCGTCGCCCTCCTCGAGCAGGCGGTCCCGCCACTTCTCCAGGCGATGGAAGGCGTGGTCGCGGCGCAGCGTCTCCTGCTCGATCTCGGCGTAGACGGCCTTGATCGCCTCGAGGTCCTCGCGGCGCATCACCTTGCCCACGTACTGCATGTGGCGACGGCGCCCCTCGTGGGAGCGGACCCGGGAGGTCTCCTCCACGGCGGCCAGCATGTCGTCGGAGAGGGGAAAGCGGGCGCGCTCGGCGGGGGTCATGGCGATGATCGCCTCGCCCAGCGCCTGCAGGGCGTGCATCTCGCGCTTGAGCTGCGACTTGCTGGGGCGCTCGTCGTCATCGGGCTGCTGCTGGATAAGCTGCTCGAGCAGCTCGCGGGGAGAATCCTGGGACATGCCGCTTCCATGGTTGAGGCTTAAGATTCGACAGAGTATACCAGCCCGCGCTCGCGGGCTGTGTCACGAACATCACGACCCTTTCGGCCTGCGGGCCGGATGACGAGGAGAATCACATGACACAGGCTTTCGATGCCGTCGACCAGCAGGCCCTGCTGGAATCCCGTGCCCGCACCGCCCTGGCGCTCGCCCGGCAGCTGGGAGCCGATGCCTGCGAGGTGGGCGCCAGCGTGGACCAGGGGATCGGCGTCAGCGTGCGCGAGGGCGAGGTGGAGACCGTGGAGCTCTCCCGCGACCAGGGCATCGCCGTCACGGTCTACGTGGGCAAGCGCAAGGGCAGCGCCTCCTCCACGGATGCCGGCGAGGCCTCGATCCGCGCGGTGGTGGAGAAGGCGCTGGCGATCGCTCGCCACACCGGCGAGGACCCCGCCGCGGGCCTGGCCGATGCCGAGCTGATGGCTCGTGAGCTGCCGGACCTCGAGGTCCACCACCCGTGGGCACTCTCCACCGAGGAGGCCATCGAGCTGGCGCTGGCCTGCGAGGCGGCGGGCCGGGGGCGCGCCGGCATCAAGAGCTCCGACGGCGCCTCGCTCTCCAGCGGCGAGGGGGTGCGGGTCTACGCCAACAGCCACGGCTTCCTGGGCAGCCAGCGCGGCAGTCGCCACTCGCTCTCCTGCATGCTGATCGCCGAGGACGAGGGCGGCATGCAGCGCGACTACGACTACACCAGCGCCCGCGATCCCAGGCAGCTGCTGGCCCCGGAAGCGGTGGGCGAGAGCGCCGCCGAGCGCACCCTGCGGCGCCTGGGTGCGCGCCGTCCGGCCACCGGTCGCCTGCCGGTGATGTTCGACCCGACGCTGGCCGCCGGGCTGGTCGGCTCGCTGATGGGCGCCATCGCCGGCGGTGCCCTCTATCGCCAGGCCTCCTTCCTCTGCGACCGCCTGGGCGACCCGCTCTTCCCGGTGTGGTTCGGCCTGCAGGAGCGGCCCATGGAGGTGGGGGCCATGGCGAGTTCGCCCTTCGACAACGACGGCGTGCAGACCCGCGACAACGTCTTCATCGAGAACGGGCGACTGGCCAGCTACATGCTCTCCGCCTACAGCGCCCGACGCCTGGGGAGGCAGACCACCGGCAATGCCGGCGGCGCGCGCAACCTGCGCCTCCTGGCGCCGCTCACCCCGCGTGAGGAACTGCTGTCCCGCATGGGCAGCGGGGTGCTGGTGACCGAGCTGATGGGGCAGGGCGTCAACCCGGTGACCGGCGACTACTCCCGGGGCGCGGCGGGCTTCTGGGTGGAGAATGGCGAGATCCGGCACCCGGTGGAGGAGTTCACCATCGCCGGTAACCTGGAGGCGATGTTCAAGGGTCTGGTCGGCATCGGCAGCGACACCGACACCCGCGGCAGCATCCACACCGGCAGCTGGCTGATCGACGAGATGACCGTGGCCGGCAGCTGACATCGCCCAGTTAGCTCGGGAGTCCCAGTTTCCATCGGAGAGGGATGAGCGAGCGCAGCGATTCCGCTACTCATCCTCGTCGAAGCGGGCCTCGAAGAGGGCCTGTATGGCGTCCAGGGCCGCCTCGGCGTCATCGCCCTCGGCGCTCACGGTGAGCTCGGTCCCGCAGGGGGCAGCGAGCATCAGCAGCGACATGATGTTGGCGGCGTCGCCCTGCAGGGGGCCATTGGCCACGGTGACGCGCGAGGCGAAGGGCTGGCAGCACTGCACCAGCTTGGTGGCGGCGCGGGCGTGCAGGCCGCGCTTGTTGGTGAGGGTCAGCTGGCGTTGCGGCACGCGTCAGTTTCCTTGCTTTCCCTGGCCGTCGGGCGCTTCCTCCGCCCCTCCGGACTGGCGGGCCAGGGTGTCGTGGATGCCCAGCTCGCGGTGGCGCAGCCGCACGTTGGGGTGGTGCTCGGCCAGGCGCGCCGCGAGGCGCTCGGCCAGGTAGACGGAGCGGTGCTGGCCGCCGGTGCAGCCGATGGCCACCGTCAGGTAGCTGCGGTGGCTGGCCCGGTAGGCCGGCATCCAGCGCTCGACCCAGCCGAGGATGTCGTCGAGCATCTCGGCGACGATCGGGTAGCCCTCGAGGAAGGCGATGATCTCGGGGTCGCGGCCGGTGGCGCTGCGCAGGCGCGGGTCCCAGTAGGGGTTGGGCAGGCAGCGGGCATCGAAGACGATGTCGGCATCCAGGGGCACGCCGCGCTTGAAGCCGAAGGACTCGATGGTCAGGGTCAGCTGTTCGGCGCGGTGACGGGCCACCTGGTCGCTGATGCGTCCGCGCAGCTCGTGGACCGACAGGCGCGAGGTATCGATCACCAGGTCCGCCAGGTCGCGGATCTCGGCGAGCGCCTGCTCCTCGGAGTCGATGGCCTCGGCCAGGGTCATGTGGCTGTCCCGGGTCAGGGGGTGGCGGCGGCGCGTGGCGGAGTAGCGCTCGAGCAGGATGCGGGCATCGGTGGTCAGGTAGATCACCTGGCAGTCGATGCCGCGGCTGCGTACCTCCTCGAGCAGGCTGGGGAAGCGCTGCAGGGCCTGGGGCAGGTTGCGCGCGTCGATGCTCACGGCAATCGACGAGCGAGGCGATTCCGCGCCCTTGAGCTCGTCGACCAGCGACCCGAGCAGCATGGCGGGCAGGTTGTCGATGGCGTAGTAGCCGAGGTCCTCGAGCGCCTGCAGCGCGATCGACTTACCCGAGCCGGAACGGCCGCTGATGATCACGAGCTGCATGACGGGTCTCCTGGTCATTGAAGTGGCCGGGCGGCCCGCAGGGCTCAGGCCTGTCGTCGGATCGCCTCGATGAGTCGCTCGTGGAGCTCGCGCTGGCTCTCGCTGCGGCGCAGGGCGCTGCGGGTATCGGCATCGTTCATGATGCCGGCCACCTGGGCCAGCAGGGCCAGGTGGGCGTCGTCGGCCTCTTCCGGCACCAGCAGCACGAAGACCAGGTCGACCGGCTCGCCGTCGATGGCATCGAAGTCCACCGGCTCGGCCAGCTTGAGGAAGCCGGCGATCGGGGTCTTGCAGTGGGGGCTCCGGGCATGGGGAATCGCCACCCCGTTGCCGATGCCGGTGCTGCCCAGCCGTTCACGGCCGATCAGGCGGCTGAAGACTTCCTGACTGTCGAGGCTGGGGGTGTTCTGGGCGATGAAGGTGCTGAAGAACTCCAGCACCCGCTTCTTGCTTCCCCCGGGCACACCGAACAGGGTGCGCTCGGGGGGCAGGATGGTTTCCAGTGTCATGGTGAATCAGCGGGCGCCGGCGCCCTGGGCGCGGGCCTGGGCCTTCTCCTTGTGCTTGACCAGCTGGCGGTCCACCTTGTCGGCCAGGGCATCGATGGCGGCGTACATGTCGCCGTCCTGGGCTTCGGCATGCAGGTCGGCACCGGCGGCGTGCAGGGTGCAGGCGGCGAGCTGGCGCTCCTTCTCCACGGACAGGGTCACCTGGACATTGGTGATGTTGTCGTAGTGGCGCTCCACGCGAGCCAGTTTCTCGTTCACATAGCCACGCAGGGCATCGGTCAGTTCCACATGATGGCCGGTGATGTTGACTTGCATGACACGCTCCTTGCTCGTTGGTTGTGATTCGATTGTAACCCTTTTTCCTGCCTTGCATACCCCCCGCGCCGGCAGCGTCGAGCGGTGCGTTGACGCGGGTCAGCGAAGGCGCTTGCGCTCGCTGGAAGAGGGGATGCCCATGGCCTCGCGGGTGACTGTGGAGAGCGCCACGGTCCACCCGGATTCAACGCAGCCGCTTGCGCTCGCTGGAGGAGGGGATTCCCATGGCCTCCCTGTACTTCGCCACGGTCCTGCGCGCCACCTGGATGCCGGCTTCGTCGAGCAGGGCGACCAGCTTGCTGTCGGAGAGCGGCTTGCGCGGGGGCTCCTCCTGGATCAGCTTGCGGATGCGGGCGCGAATGGCGGTGCTGGAGTGGGCGTCGCCCTCGCCGTTGCCGCCGACATGGCTGGAGAAGAAGTACTTCAGCTCGAACACGCCCCGCGGGGTATGGATGTACTTCTGGGTGGTGACCCGGGAGATGGTCGACTCGTGCATCTCCACCGCCTGGGCGATGTCGGCCAGGATCAGCGGCTTCATCGCCTCCTCGCCCTGCTCGAGGAAGTCGAGCTGGCGGGCCATGATCTCGCGGCCGACCCGGAGCAGGGTGTCGTTGCGGCTGGAGAGGCTCTTGAGCAGCCAGCGCGCCTCCTGCAGGTGGTCCTTGAGGAACTGGTTGTCCTGGCTCTTGTCGGCGCGGCGGATCAGGGCGGCGTAATCGGGCTGGATCCGCAGCCGCGGCAGGGCGTCCGGGTTGAGCTCGATCTTCCAGCCGCGGCTGTCATAGCGGGCGACGAGGTCGGGGATCACGTAGTCGCTGTCCACGCTGGCGAAGGCGCTGCCGGGTCGCGGATCGAGCGAGCGGACCAGGGCGATCACCGTTTCCAGGTCGTCGTCGTCGAGCCCCAGCCGCCGCTTGAGCAGGCGGCGGTCGTCGCCGGCCAGGGCCTCGAGGAACTGGCGCACCAGGCGGCGGGCCTGGGGCAGCAGGGGGGTGTTGTCGGGCAGGGTGGCGAGCTGCAGCATCAGGCACTCGCGCAGATCGCGGGCGAAGACCCCGGTGGGCTCGAACTGCTGCAGGCGCAACAGCACCTGCTCCACCTCGCGGCTGCGCAGGCCGTCGAGGCCCTGGCGGCGCAGCCCGTCACGAATCTCGTCGAGGGGCTGGGCCAGGTAGCCGGCGTCGTCCACGGCATCGATCAGGCTCTCGGCGATCTGCAGCTGGCGAGGCTCGAGGTCGGTCATTGCCAGCTGCCAGGCGAGGTGGCCCCGCAGGCTCTGTCCCTCGGCCTGGCGCTCGAAGTCCGGCCCTTCCCCCCCGCCGGCGGGGGCGCCCAGGTCCTGGTAGGTGTCCGACCAGTCGCTGTCGGTGGAGAGTTCCGCGGGGATCTCGCTGGACCAGTCATCCTCGGGTGTCTCGGCGACCGCCTGCTCGCCGAACCCCTCCTCGAGTTCCAGCATCGGGTTGGACTCCATCGCCTGCTGGATCTCCTGGCGCAGGTCCAGGGTGGAGAGCTGCAGCAGGGCGATGGCCTGCTGCAGCTGGGGGGTCATGGTCAGCTGGGTGCCGACGCGCAGCTGAAGGGAGGCTTTCATGGCCATCGGTGAGGTCTGCTCTCTTCGCCGGAAAGCCTCACCCTAGTCCGCGGCAGGGCCCGATGCAAGCCTCCGGGAGAGGAAAATGCAGCAATAAGCGTGCCAAGCGCAATCCTCATGCCGTCGCGATATAACGACATGTACTTCAGTGACTTGTGGAAGCGTTCGGGCTAGAGACGGAAGTCCTCGCCCAGGTAGACCTCACGCACCCGCTGGTTGGCGAGGATCGAGTCGGGGCTGCCCTCGGCGATGATCTTGCCGTCGCCGACGATGTAGGCGGTGTCGCAGATGTCGAGGGTCTCGCGGACGTTGTGGTCGGTGATCAGCACGCCGATGTCCCGGGCCTTGAGCTGGCGGATGATGCCCTTGATCTCCCCCACCGAGATGGGGTCGACGCCGGCGAAGGGCTCGTCGAGCAGGATGAAGGCGGGCTCGGTGGCCAGGGCCCGGGCGATCTCCACCCGGCGCCGCTCGCCCCCGGAGAGGCTCATGCCCAGGTTGTCGCGGATATGCGTCACATGGAACTCCTCGAGGAGCTGCTCGAGGCGGGCGCGGCGGGCCGGGCGGTCGAGGTCCTTGCGGGTCTCGAGGATCGCCATGATGTTGTCGGCCACCGAGAGCTTGCGGAAGATCGAGGCCTCCTGGGGCAGGTAGCCGATCCCGGCCCGGGCGCGCTGGTGCATGGCGGCCCGGGAGAGGTCGAGCCCGTCGATGTACACCTCGCCGGCATCGGCGCGCACCAGGCCCACGATCATGTAGAAGGAGGTGGTCTTGCCGGCGCCGTTGGGGCCCAGCAGGCCGACGATGCGGCCCTGGTCGATGGAGAGGCTGATGTCCTGCACCACGCGGCGGCGCTTGTAGCTCTTGGCCAGGTGGCGGGCGTGAAGGGTCTTCATGGGGTCGCCTTACTGCTCGGGCTGGAGGGTCATGCGGATGCGCTGGCGTCCCTCGACGCCTTCGCCCTCGGCACGGGCCTGGACCACGCGGCGGTCGAGGAAGTACTCGAGGTAGCCGCCGTCGAAGGTGTCGCCGCCCTGGTGCAGCTCGGCCCGGTCGATCAGCTCCACCCGGCGTTCGGCCACGTGGTAGATGATGGTGCGGCCCCAGCCCCGGACCACCGGCTCGGCCGGGTCGGGCTGCTGCTCGATATAGGCGCGCTCGCCGGTGGCGATGGCACGGGTGAGCTCGCCGGCGGCGTTGCGGCGGATCTCCACCCGGTCGCCGGTGAGCTGCATGCTGCCCTGGCGGATGTCCACGTCGCCGGTGTAGACGGCGGTGCCGGCGCGGTCGTCCAGGTCGAGGCGGTCGGCCTCCACCTCGATGGGCGCGGAGGCATCTCCCTGCTGCGCCAGGGCCGGGGCGGTGGCCAGCGGCAGCAGCAGGCAGAGCAGCAGGGCGAAGGGGGGCTTCATGGCGGGGACTCCTCTCGGGTCTCGGGCGGATGGTGGCCGCGCACATTGTCGGTCAGCCGCGCCCGGTTGTCATGGATCCAGGCATCGAAGCGGTCGCCGCTCATGCGCTGGGGGGGCTGGCGCAGCAGGGCCGGGGTGTCGCTCCAGGCGTGGCCGGTATCGGCGTCGAAGTGCAGGACCTCGGTGTCTAGCTGCCAGCGCTCCTCGGGGGCGTTGAGCCGGGCGTCGCCGGAGAGCGTCAGCGGGTTGCCGCCGGGCCCCAGCACGCCGCTGTCGGCCCGGGCGTACCAGACCCGCCCGGCGCTGTCGTGGAGCCGGGCGTCGGGGGTCTGCAGGCGGGTCACGTCGTCGTGGGGGGTATGCACCAGGCGCGGCGTGTCGAGGCGCTGGTGGGCGCGGCCCTCGGCGTCGAAGCGGGTCAGGCGGGCGCCCTCGAGGTAGTAGTCGGGCTCGCCCGCCTCGTCCCGGGGGACCTCCCCGTACTCCGGCCCGCCGCGCGGGTCGAGCAGGACGAGGGCGCCGCCCAGGGCCAGCAGGATCAGCAGCAGCCAGACCCGGAAGGAGGGGCGGGGCAGGGACCACGCCATGGGCTCAGTTGACCCCGTGGAGGTAGGTGTCGAGCACCGCGTCCCAGTGGCCCTGGGCCCTCAGCAGGGTGTCACAGATCTCGCGCACGGCGCCGTGGCCGCCGGCCCGTTCGGTCACCCAGTCGGCATGCTTCTGGATGTAGTCCGGGGCGGAGGGGACGCTGATGCCGATCCCGGCGCGCCGGATGGCGCCCACATCGGGCATGTCGTCGCCGCAGTAGGCCGCCTGGTCGAACTCGAGGCCGAGCCGGGTGCAGAGGTCGCGCAGCACCGGCAGCTTCTTCTCCACGCCCTGGAAGACGTGCTTGATGCCCAGGGCGGCGGCCCGCCGGCTCACCGTGGGGGAATCCCGGCCGGTGATCAGCGCCACTTCGATGCCGGCCCGCTTGAGCAGCTTGAGGCCGTGGCCGTCCATGACGTTGAAGGCCTTGATCTCGATGCCGTCGGCCTGGAAGTAGAGCTGGCCGTCGGTGAGGACGCCGTCCACGTCCAGGGCCAGCAGGCGGATCCGGCGCAGCCGGTCGACCAGGCGGGGGTCTTGCAGGGGAGAAACGTGGGTCATGGGGACTCCGGGAGGGTGGGGGATGGCATCAGATGACACCGCTGGCCAGCAGGTCGTGCATGTGCAGGGCGCCGATCGGTCGGCCCTGGTCATCGACCACGGCCAGCGCCGAGATGCGGTGGTCTTCCATCAGGCGCACAGCCTCGGCGGCGAGCATCTCCGGGTGGGCGCGCTTGCCGGGGACGGTCATCACCTCGTCCACGGTCAGGGCGCCGAGGTCGCGGTGCTGGTCGAGGGTGCGGCGCAGGTCGCCGTCGGTGTAGACGCCGACCAGGCGGCCCGTGTCATCGACCACGCAGGTGAAGCCGAGCCCCTGGCGGGTGATCTCCAGCAGGGCGTCGCGCAGCGGGCTGCCCAGGGGCACCCGGGGCAGGCGGCTGCCCTGGTGCATCAGGTCGGCCACGCGCAGCAGCAGCCGCTTGCCCAGGCTGCCGCCCGGGTGGGAGCGGGCGAAGTCCTCGGCGGTGAAACCGCGGGACTCCAGCAGCGCCACGGCCAGGGCGTCGCCCAGTGCCAGGGAGGCGGTGGTCGACGAGGTCGGGGCCAGGTCCAGCGGGCAGGCCTCGCGCTCGACCCCGGCATCCAGGTGGGCCTCGGCATGGCGGGCCAGGGTCGAGGTGGGCCGGCCGGTCATGCTGACCAGCGGCACCCCCATGCGCTTGAGCAGCGGCAGCAGGGCGGTGACCTCGGCGGTCTCGCCGGAATGGGAGAGGGCCAGCACCACGTCGCCGGGGGTGATCATGCCGAGGTCGCCGTGGCTGGCCTCGCCGGGATGCACGAAGAAGGCCGGCGTGCCGGTGCTGGCCAGGGTGGCGGCGATCTTGCCGGCGATGTGGCCCGACTTGCCCATGCCGGTGACGACCACCCGGCCTCGGCAGGCGAGGATCAGCTCGCAGGCACGGTCGAAATCGGCATCGAGGCGCTCGATCAGCGCGGCGATGGCCTGCTGCTCCAGCAGCAGGGTGCGGCGGGCGCTGTCGCGCAGGGTCGAGGGCGCGGGGCCCGGGGTGGCGTCTTGGGTCATGGCGATGATTGTTGCCTGTTGCGGGGTTTCACTCAAGCCGAGCGTCGGAGGAGGTCGCGACCGGTGCCGTTCAGCCGCTGACGCTGGCCAGGCCGAGCCAGGCCAGGTAGCCGAGGTAGGCGAGCAGCAGCAGCATGCCGGGCAGCCGGCCCAGGCGGCCGCGACGGTACCAGAGCAGCAGCATGCCCAGCGCCAGGGTGAGCAGCAGCATCACCGGGTAGTCGCGGCTGGCCGCGGCCGGGTCGATGGCGCCCGGGGCCAGCAGGCCGGGCACCGGGAGCACGGCGAGCAGGTTGAAGAGGTTGGAACCGATCACGTTGCCGATGGCGATATCGTGGTGGCGCTTCAGGGCGCTGGCCACGCAGGCCGTCAGCTCCGGCAGGCTGGTGCCGATGGCCACCACGGTCAGGCCGATGGCCAGCTCGCTGACCCCGAGCCCGCGCGCCAGTTCGCTGGCGCCCCAGACCAGGGCGCGGGAGCCGGCCACCATGACCGCCAGGGTGGCCACCAGCCAGAGCAGCGCCCGAGCCAGGCGCATGTCGGGGATGGTCCCGGCCTCTGCCCCGGCCCCGGGGGCATCGGGGGTGTCGGCACGAAACAGCCACCACAGGCTGAACACCAGCAGCAGGAGCAGGAAGAGGGCGTCGAAGCGGCCGAGGACGCCGTTGGCCAGGGCGTAGCCGGCCAGGCCCGTGGCACCGAGCAGCAGGGGCAGCTCGCGGCGCACCAGGGAGAAGCGCACCGGGACCGGCACCACCAGCGCGGTGACGCCGAGCACCAGGCCGATATTGGCGATGTTCGAGCCCAGCGCGTTGCCGATGGCCAGGTCGGGGATGCCGTCCAGCGAGGCCATCACCGAGACCACGATCTCCGGGGCGGAGGTGCCCAGGGCGACGATGGTCATGCCCACCAGCAGGGTGCTCATCCCGGCGCGATGCGCCGTGGCGGCCGCGGCACCGACGAAGCGCTCGGCGCTCCACAGCAGGGCAGCCAGGCCAAGCAGCACGACGATCAGGGGAACCAGCATGGGGGACCCTTCCTTGGTCGCGGGAAAGGGCGCCCATTAAACGGCCTGGGGGCGGCCGGTGCAAGCGGCGGCGCGCGCGGAGGTGGCGTTGCCGAGCCCGGTTAGGATACGATGTTCGATAATTCTTTGCTGGGATGACAGGCCGATGAGCGACACTCCCTTCGTGGTGGTGGAGGGGCTGCATTTCTCGCGGGGCGACACGGAGATCTTCCGCGGCGTCGACCTGCAGATTCCGCGTGGCAGGATCACCGCCATCATGGGGCCCAGCGGCACCGGCAAGACCACCCTGCTCAAGCTGATCGGCGGGCAGCTGGCGCCCGACGCCGGCCGCGTGACGATCGACGGCGAGGAGGTGCACCGGCTGTCGCGCAAGGCGCTGTTTGCCCTGCGTCGCCGGATGGGCATGCTGTTCCAGAGCGGGGCGCTGTTCTCCGACCTGAGCGTGTTCGAGAACGTCGCCTTCCCGCTGCGGGTGCATACCGACCTGCCGGGCGCCATGGTGCGCGACCTGGTGCTGATGAAGCTCGAAGCGGTGGGCCTGCGCGGCGCCCGGGAGATGATGCCCGCGGAGCTCTCCGGCGGCATGGCGCGCCGGGTAGCGCTGGCCCGGGCGATCGCCCTGGACCCGGAGCTGATCCTCTATGACGAGCCCTTCGTGGGGCAGGACCCGATCTCCATGGGCGTGCTGGTGCAGCTGATCAAGCGGCTCAACCAGGCCCTCGGGCTCACCTCCATCGTGGTCTCCCACGACATCAAGGAGACCCTGACCATCGCCGACTATGTCTACGTGATCGCCGACGGCCAGGTGATGGCCCACGGCACCCCCGAGAGCCTCGACGTGGACCAGGACCCGCGCGTCAGCCAGTTCGTCCACGGCGAGCCGGACGGCCCCGTGCCCTTCCACTATCCGGCGGTGGACTACTTCAAGGACATTCTGAGTGCGGGGGGCGGGCGATGATCGCGCGGGTGATGCGCCTCGGGCGCCGCGGCTGCGACCTGCTCGAGGCACTGGGCCGGGCCGGGATCTTCGTGGCCCAGTCCGCCATCGGCGTGCCGTCCCGGGAGGGGTGGGCCCTCTGGTTGCGCCAGATGCACTTCGTCGGCGTGCTGTCGCTGGCCATCGTGCTGGTCTCGGGGCTGTTCATCGGCATGGTCCTGTCGCTGCAGGGGTACACCATCCTGGTCGATTTCGGCGCCGAGCAGGCGCTGGGGCAGATGGTGGCGCTGTCGCTGCTCCGCGAGCTGGCGCCGGTGGTGGCGGCGCTGCTGTTCGCCGGCCGGGCCGGGTCGGCGCTGACCGCCGAGATCGGCCTGATGAAGGCCACCGAGCAGCTCACCAGCATGGAGATGATCGGCGTGGACCCGCTGCGCCGGGTGGTGGCGCCGCGGCTCTGGGCGGGCTTCGTCTCACTGCCGCTGCTGACCATCGGCTTCAGCGTGGTGGGCATCTACGGCGGCTACCTGGTGGGTGTCGAGTGGCTGGGAGTCTTCGAGGGCTCCTACTGGGGCAACATGCAGGCCAGCGTCGCGTTCATCGGCGACGTGGGCAACGGCATGGTCAAGAGCCTGGTCTTCGCGGTGGTGGTCACCTGGATCGCGGTGTTCCAGGGCTATGACCTGGTGCCCACCTCGGAAGGCATCTCGCGGGCCACGACTCGCACGGTGGTCTACTCCTCCCTGGCGGTGCTCGGTCTCGATTTCGTGCTGACCGCGGTGATGTTCGGGGGGCTCTCCTGATGCCTTCCACCCCTTTGTCTGGTCCCCCTGCGGTTGGCACGCTGCCTGTCGGTAGCGGGGCGTTGATGTTCGGAGAAACACGATGAAGCGCAGCAAGATGATGGAGCTCGGCGTCGGCCTGTTCATGCTGGCCGGCATCCTGGGGCTGGTGTTCCTGGGCCTGCGGGTCAGCGGGTTGACCTTCCAGGCCCCGGGCGACAGTTTTCGCCTGGAGGCGAACTTCGCCAATATCGGGGGGCTAAAGCCCCGTGC
Source organism: Halomonas sp. 3H (assembly GCF_024206005.1). Taxonomy (NCBI): domain Bacteria; kingdom Pseudomonadati; phylum Pseudomonadota; class Gammaproteobacteria; order Oceanospirillales; family Halomonadaceae; genus Halomonas; species Halomonas sp. 3H. The sequence goes on along the minus strand of NZ_CP100360.1, from coordinate 2,536,479 downwards.
GCGGGTCACCATGGCCGGCGTCACCGTGGGGCGGGTGGCGGCGATCGAGCTCGACACCGACTGGTACGACGCCCGGGTGATCCTCGAGCTCGATGGCGACCTGGAGGGCAGGCTCTCCCGGGACACCACCGCGGCGATCCTCACCGCCGGCCTGCTCGGCGAGCAGTACATCGGGCTCTCGGTGGGCGGCGATCCCGAGACCCTGGCCGCGGGTGACACCATCCGCGATACCCAGTCGGCCATCGTGCTGGAAGAACTCATCCAGCAGTTCGTGTCCAACATGGTCAGCGATTGACGCGCGTGCGCGTCGATCTGGTTTGTCTCAAGGAGAGTTGACTGCATGAACCGTCTTTACCTTCCCCTCCGTTCGCTGCTGGCGGGCCTGCTGCTGGCGGGCCTGCTGCTGGCCCTGTTCGCGCTGCCGGCCAGTGCCGCTCCCGAACGCACGCCCGAGCAGCTGATCCGCCACAGCGTCGAGGAGCTCACCGGCCAGATCGAGGGGCGGCGCGACTACTTCGCCGACAACCTCGACGAGCTCAAGGCGCTGGTGGACGACAGCCTCGATGACATCGCCGACTTCCGCTACATCGGGGCCAGCGTGATGGGCCGCTACTTCCAGAACGCCTCCCCGCAGCAGCGCTCGCGCTTCGTGGAGACCTTCCGCCAGACCCTGATCGACACCTACACCCGGGGCCTGGTTACCTTCGACTACCGCGAACTGCGCGTGCTCGATGCCCAGCGCGCCCCGCGCCACGAGGACCAGGCCAGCGTCGACATGGAGGTGGTGGCCATGGACGGTACCGTCTACCCGGTCAGCTACTCGCTGCGACTCTCCGGCGACGAGTGGAAGGTCGTCAACGTGATCGTCAACGGCATCAACCTGGGGCTGACCTTCCGCAACCAGTTCGACCAGGCCATGCGTGACCAGGGCCGCGACTACGATGCCGTGATCGACGGCTGGTCGCCGGAGCTGGCCGTCGAGGAGCTGGAGGAGGGCGGCGACGCATGAGCGTGCTGCTCGAGCATCGCGGGGCCCGGCTGGAGGCCACGGCCGAGGGCCTTCGGGTGAGCGGGCGGGTGGGGTTCGATGCCGCCGCCGCGCTGGCCGCCTCCGGCCGCGACTGGCTGGTCGGCCAGCCGGCCGGCACCCGGGTGGTCTTCGACCTGTGCGGCGTGGCGGGGGTCAGCAGCGCCGCGCTCAGCGTGGTGCTGGAGTGGATGCGCTGTGCCCGTGCCGCGGGGCTCAAGCTGCGCACGGTGCGCCTCTCGCACTCCCTGCAGCGTCTCACCGAGGTGGCCGGACTCGACCGGCTGCTGCCGGTGGCCGAAGCGGACGCCTGAGGCGCCCCTGGCCGCCGGCATCGCCAAGCGCGGCGCTTTTCTTTACCATGTGTCCCTTGCTCGATCCGAGCCATCGGCCGCGCCGCGGCCGATGGCCTTCCCATCCCCAGCATCACAGGAGTGCCGGTTCATGCAACCCAGCGAAGTCAAGGCGCTGCTCGAGGCGCGCGTCGAGGGCTGCGAGTTCCATATCCAGGGCGAGGGCTGCAACTTCCAGGTCGTGGCCGTGGGCGAGGTCTTCGATGGCCTGTCGCCGGTCAAGCGGCAGCAGCTGATCTACGGCGCGCTGGCCGACGAGATCGCCAGCGGTGCCCTGCATGCGGTGAGCATCAAGACCTATACCCCGGCGCAGTGGGACAGCGCGCCGGAGAACGCCAGCGCCTGACGGGCGAACCTCCATGGACAAACTGATCATTACCGGCAACGGCCCCGTGGACGGCGAGGTGTGGGCCAGCGGGGCCAAGAACGCCGCGCTGCCCATCCTCTGCGCCACCCTGCTGGCCGAGGAGCCGGTAACCATCGGCAACCTGCCGCACCTGCAGGACATCACCACCACCCTGGAACTGCTCGGCCATCTCGGCGTCGAGCCGGTGATGGGCGAGAAGATGACCATCCAGCTCGACGGCGCCCAGGTGAAGCACTGCGACGCCCCCTACGAGCTGGTCAAGAAGATGCGCGCCTCCATCCTGGTGCTGGGGCCGCTGCTGGCCCACTTCGGCCACGCCGATGTCTCGCTGCCCGGCGGCTGCGCGATCGGCTCGCGTCCGGTGGACCTGCACCTGCGCGGCCTCGAGGCCATGGGCGCCGAGATCCGCGTCGAGGGTGGCTATATCCGGGCGCGGGTGGATGGTCGCCTGAAGGGCGCCACCATCTTCTTCGATACCGTGACGGTCACCGGCACCGAGAACCTGCTGATGGCGGCGACGCTGGCCGACGGCACCACGGTGCTGGAGAACGCCGCCCGGGAGCCTGAAGTGGTCGACTTGGCCGAGTGCCTGATCGCCATGGGGGCGAAGATCCGCGGCCACGGCAGCGATACCATCACCGTCGAGGGCGTCGAGCGCCTGCACGGTGCCTACCACGATGTGATGCCGGACCGCATCGAGACCGGCACCTTCCTGGTGGCCGCGGCGCTGTCGCGGGGGCGGGTGCGGGTGCGCCGGACCCGCGCCGATATCCTCGAGGCGGTGCTGGCCAAGCTGGAGGAGGCCGGCGCCGAGATCACCACCGGCGACGACTGGATCGCGCTGGACATGCACGGCAAGCGTCCGAAGGCGGTCAACATCCGCACCGCGCCCTATCCGGCCTTTCCCACCGACATGCAGGCGCAGTTCGTGGCCATGAACGCGGTGGCCGAGGGCACCTCCCGGGTGGTGGAGACCATCTTCGAGAACCGCTTCATGCACGTCCAGGAGCTCAACCGCATGGGCGCGAAGATCGCCCTGGAGGGCAACACCGCGGTGATCGAGGGAGTCGAGCGCCTCTCCGGTGCCCCGGTGATGGCCACCGACCTGCGTGCCTCGGCCTCCCTGGTGATCGCGGCGATGATGGCCGAGGGCGAGACCCGGGTCGACCGCATCTACCACATCGACCGCGGCTACGAGTGCATCGAGGAGAAGCTGCAGCTGCTGGGCGCGCAGATCCGCCGCGTGCCGGGCTAAGGACGACCAAGGCGAGAGCATGAGTAAACAACTGATCCTGGCCCTCTCCAAGGGCCGCATCCTGGACGAGACCCTGCCGCTGCTGGCCGACGCCGGCATCGAGCCTGCCGAGGACCTGGGCAGGAGCCGCAAGCTGCTGTTCGACACCAACCTGCCCGACGTCAAGCTGGTGGTGATCCGCGCCACCGACGTGCCCACCTATGTGCAGCTGGGCGCCGCCGACCTGGGCGTGGCGGGCAAGGACGTGCTGCTCGAGCACGGCGCCGAGGGGCTCTACGAGCCGCTGGACCTGGAGATCGCCCGCTGCCGGCTGATGACCGCGGGGATCACCGGCGCCGAGCCGGCCCGCGCAAGGCGCCGCGTGGCCACCAAGTTCGTCGGCGTGGCCCGGCGCTGGTATGCCGAGCAGGGCATCCAGGCCGAGGTGATCAAGCTCTACGGGGCCATGGAGCTGGCGCCGCTGATGAACCTGGCCGACGAGATCGTCGACATCGTCGACACCGGGAATACCCTGCGTGCCAACGGCATGGAGCCCCGTGAGCTGATCGCCGACATCAGCACCCGGCTGGTGGTCAACAAGGCCGCCATGACCATGAAGCATGCGCGTATCAAGCCGCTGATCGAGCGCCTTGGCGAGGCGGTGGCGGCGCGCCGCGAACCGGCCGTGAGTTGAGCAGACCGCCCTCATAGCCTGGACGCGTCGACGTGATAGCCGCCGGCGGTTTGCCAGCCGTTCGCCGAGGCAGAAGAATGATCGACAGACCCGAACGTTACGGAAGCTTCCCATGACCGAGATATCCGTCTCCTCCGGCATCGCCCGGCTCGCCACCGCCGACGCGGGCTTCGAAGAACGCCTGTCGTCCCTGCTTGCCTGGGAAGGCGTCTCCGACGCCGCGGTGCAGCAGCGCGTCGACGAGATCATCGAGGCGGTCAGGCGCCGCGGTGACGCGGCCCTGGTCGAGGCCAGCAACCGCTTCGATCGCCTCTCGGCGACGACCATGGCCGAGCTGACCCTCTCCGCCGAGCGCCTGCGCCAGGCCTATGATGGCCTGCCCGCCGCCCAGCGCGAGGCGCTGGCCCAGGCCGCCGAGCGGATCCGCCTCTACCACGAGCGGCAGAAGCCCGAGTCCTGGCACTACACCGAGGCCGACGGCTCCGTGCTCGGCCAGCAGGTGATGCCCCTGGACCGCGCCGGCATCTACGTGCCGGGCGGCAAGGCCGCCTATCCCTCCTCGGTGCTGATGAACGCCATCCCTGCCCACGTGGCCGGGGTGCGCGAGATCATCATGGTAGTGCCGACCCCGGATGGCGTGCTCAACGAGCTGGTGCTTGCGGCGGCCCACCTGGCGGGGGTCGACCGCGTCTTCACCGTGGGTGGCGCCCAGGCGGTGGCGGCACTGGCCTACGGCACCGAGACGGTGCCGCGGGTCGACAAGATCGTCGGGCCCGGCAACATCTACGTGGCCACCGCCAAGCGGGCGGTGTTCGGCCAGGTGGGGATCGACATGATCGCCGGCCCCTCGGAGATCCTGGTGGTCTCCGACGGCGGCACCGACCCCGAGTGGCTGGCCATGGACCTCTTCTCCCAGGCCGAACATGACGAGGACGCCCAGGCGATCCTGGTGAGCTGGGACGCCGCTCACCTCGATGCCGTGGAGGCCGCCATCGAGCGGCTGCTGCCGACCCTGGAGCGCGAGGCGATCGTGCGTGAGTCCCTGGCGCGCCGGGGGGCGCTGATCGAGTGCGCCAGCCGCGAGGAGGCGATGGCGCTGATCAACCGCATCGCCCCCGAGCACCTTGAGCTCTCGGTGGCCAACCCGGAGGGCTGGCTGCCGGAGATCCGCCACGCCGGGGCCATCTTCATGGGCCGCTATACCGCCGAGGCACTGGGCGACTACTGCGCCGGCCCCAACCACGTGCTGCCCACCTCGGGCACCGCGCGCTTCTCCTCGCCGCTGGGGGTCTATGACTTCCAGAAGCGCTCCTCGATCATCCACTGCTCCGCCGAGGGGGCCTCGGAACTGGGCAAGGTGGCCTCCGTGCTGGCCCGCGGCGAGTCGCTGACCGCCCACGCCCGCTCCGCCGAGTACCGCATCAAGGAGTGAGCCCGGGCCAGCCGGATGGATTTGCCGATACACAGGAGGCCCCGCCATGGCGGGGCCTCCTGCATTGCGGCGGATCGCGAAGCGCGCGACAGGCTACTCCGGCCGGCGCAGCTCCGGTGCGGGTCGCTCGCCCACCTCCAGGGTGACCTGAAGGGTCTCGCCGCCGCGCACCACGGTGAGAGGCAGCGTCTCGCCGGGTGCCACGGCGGCGATATCGGACATGGTCACCCGCGCATCGAGGATCGGCCGCCCGTCGATGGCCAGCAGCACGTCGCCCGGTTGGAGGCCGGCCTGGGCCGCCGGGCCGCCGGGCACGACGCCGGCGATCACCACGCCGCGGGGGGCCTGCAGGCCGAAGGAGGCGGCCAGCTCCGGGTTGAGCTCCTGGGCCTCGACGCCCAGCCAGCCGCGGATCACCCGGCCCTGGGTGACCAGCTCCTCGAGGATGTTGCGGGCCAGGTTGGCCGGGATGGCGAAGCCGATGCCCTGGGAGCCGCCGGAGCGCGAGAAGATGGCGGTGTTGATGCCCACCAGGGCTCCCTCGGGATTGATCAGGGCGCCGCCGGAGTTGCCGGGGTTGATGGCGGCGTCGGTCTGGATGAAGTCCTCGTAGGCGTTGAGCCCCAGGTGGCTGCGGCCGGTGGCGCTGATGATGCCCATGGTCACCGTCTGCCCGACGCCGAAGGGATTGCCGATGGCCAGGGAGACATCGCCCACGGCCACCTGGGCGGAGTCTGCCAGCTCTATCACCGGCAGGTCGTCGAGGTCGATGCGCAGCACGGCCAGGTCGCTCTCCGGGTCGGTGCCGATCACCTCGGCTAAAGTCTCGCGGCCGTCGCGCAGGGCCACCTGGATCTGGTCGGCCCCGCCGATCACGTGGTGGTTGGTGAGCACATAGCCGTCCTCGCTGACGATGACCCCGGAGCCGAGGCTCGAGAGCATGCGCTGGCGCGCCGGCATGTCGTCGCCGAAGAACTGGCGGAAGAAGGGGTCGGACATCAGCGGATGCTGGTCGCGCTCCACCACCCGGGAGGAGTAGATGTTGACCACGGCGGGGGCGGCGCGCTCCACGGCCGCGGCATAGCTCACCGGGCCCTGCTCGCGGCTGAGCGGCTGGGCCTGGCGAATCTCGGGCGCCGGCCGCGAGCCGGATTCCCGCGGCGCCTCGACCTGCGGCGATACCGACAGGGGAGGCGTGGCACCGGGAGACTGGAGCGTCGGCGGGGCGGCGGGCGGCGCCTGCCGACCCGTCAGCTGCGGGAAGGCGTTGAGCAGCACCACGGCCAGCAGCACGCCGATGAGGATCGGCAGCAGGAAGGGCAGCAGGGGGCGCAGGGGGCGGAACATGCGGTTGATCGTCCTTGTGGCGGGCGGTCGCGGGGGCAGGGGCCCCGCCGGTACAATGAGGGAATGGTAACATTCTCACCCAGTGGACGTATGGAGGTCCCGATGACGAATCGCGATGCGCTGGTGGCCGCCTGTGACCGGGAGCTGGTGCCTGAGCGCTTCAAGGACTACACGGTCAACGGCCTGCAGGTCGAGGGGCGCGACCGGGTGGTCCGGGTGATGAGCGGCGTGACGGCCTGCCAGGCGCTGGTCGACGAGGCGGTGGCCTGGCAGGCCGACCTGGTGCTGGTGCATCACGGCTACTTCTGGAAGAACGAGCCGGTGGCGATCACCGGCATGAAGCGCCGGCGCCTCCGGGCCCTGCTCGCCCACGACATCAGCCTGCTGGCCTACCACCTGCCGCTGGACGCCCATGCGGACCTGGGCAACAACGCCGAACTGGGCCGCCGGCTAGACTTTGCGGTCGACGGCTGTGCCGACGGCGAGCTCGGCGAGGGGCTGGTGTGGCTGGGGTCGCCGCCCGAGGGGCTCGACGCCCGGGGGCTCGCGCAGCACGTCGGACAACGCCTGGCGCGCGAGCCGCAGCTGGTCGAGGCGCCGGGGGGTGGCGTGGTGCACCGGGGGCGCCCAGGACATGATCACGGCGGCCAGGGAGGCGGGGGCCGATGCCTTCATCTCGGGGGAGATCTCCGAGCGTACCACCCACCTGGCCCGGGAACTGGGCATCCACTACCTGGCGGCGGGTCACCACGCCACCGAGCGTTACGGTGTCCAGGCGCTGGGGGCGTGGCTGGCCGCCCGGTTCGACATCGAGCACCGCTTCGTGGACATCGACAACCCCGCCTGAGTCGGCCCTAACGCATGCGCCCCGAGGAGGTCTCGGGGCGCGTCGCTGCCGGGTGGGAAAGGGCCTCGGTAGCGCGGGGGCTGCGGCGCCTTGCTCGCCTCGTCGTTCTTCAGGCCGGGACCTTGTCGAGAGCTCGGACAGGGTGACGCGGTGTGTTCAGTAGCGCGGGGGTTGCGGCGCCTTGCTCGCCTCGTCGTTCTTCAGGCCGAGACCCTGTCGAGAGCTCTGAGAGGGGGCCGCGGTGGCCTCGGTAGCGCGGGGGCTGCGGCGCCTTGCTCGCCTCGTTGTTCTTCAGGCCGAGACCCTGTCGAGAGCTCTGAGAGGGTGCCGCGGTGACCTCAGTAGCGCGGGGGCTGCGGCGCTCTGGCCTCCTCGTCGTTCTTCAGGCCGAAATCCTCTGAAAGAGTGCCGCCGGTGCCGTCGGCGTAGTCGCGGGGGGTGGGCAGGGCCTCCTCGGTGTCGTTGGCGGCGGGGGCGGTCGTGACCTCCAAGCCTCGTGCCCGGGGCTTGCCGCCCAGGGCCTCGCTGTCCTGGGCCAGGCGTCGGGCCAGGGCCTCGCTGTCACGCTGCAGGGAGTCGACGAGGGTGGACATCTCCCCGAAGTGGTCGCCCAGACCCTCCTTCAGCGCGGCCAGCTCGCGGTCGCGCTCCGCGAGGCGCTGGCGTAGCCGCTGCTGGCCGGCGGCGCTGGCATTGAGCAGGTGATAGCCCAGTGCCCCGATGCCGATGCCGGCCAGCAGGCAGGCAATGGCCAGAATCCAGTTGATGTTGCTGTCGTCCACGTGTCTCTCCCTGCGGCTGTGGGACGATCCGGCGCGAAGCGGATCCGGAGTCCCGGGGCGGCTGGCCCCGGCAGCCCATTATAGGGCCGAGGTTGCGCGTCGGGTCAACGCGCCGGTGGCGATGCGAAGCGGCGGCGAGGGGCGTATAATGCGCTGCCTATCGAAGCCGCGACAGGCAGTCCCCTTCCATGAGTGCACCGTCGACCATGCCCGATTCCCGTGACGCACGCCTCACGCCCATGGCCCGCTACCGTGCCGACCTCGAGCGCGATGACTTCCAGTACGATGCCGCCCAGGAGCAGGCGGTGGCGCATCTCCAGCGTCTCTACGACGACCTGGTGGCCATGCCGCGGACGCGCCCCCGGGCGCTCCCCCCGGAGGGCGGTCTCAAGTCGCGCATGGCCGGGCTGTTCGGCAAGCGGGGCCGGCGCGAATCCGCGCCGGCCCCGACCCTTCCGGAGGTGACCGGGCTCTACTTCTGGGGCGGGGTAGGGCGCGGCAAGACCTACCTGGTGGATGCCTTCTTCGAGTCGCTGCCGTTCCCGGAGAAGATGCGCACCCACTTCCACCGCTTCATGCAGCGGGTGCACAACGAGCTCGAGCACTACAAGGGCGAGAAGAACCCGCTGCGGCTGATCGCCGCCAAGTTCGCCGACGAGGCGCGGGTGATCTGTTTCGACGAGTTCTTCGTCAAGGACATCACCGACGCGATGATCCTGGCCAACCTGCTCGAGGCGCTCTTCGAACATGGCGTGGTGCTAGTGGCCACCTCGAATATCGTGCCCGATGACCTCTACCGGGACGGCCTGCAGCGGGCGCGCTTCCTGCCCGCCATCGATCTGCTCAACCGCCACTGCGAGGTGGTCAACGTCGACTCGGGGATCGACTATCGGCTGAGGGCCCTGGAGCGTGCCGAGATCTTCCACGCCCCCCTGGACGAGGCGGCGGAGTCGGAGCTGGCGAGAAGCTTCCGCGAGATCGCCGGCCACGAGGGCGAGGCCGATGCGCCCATCGAGGTCAATCACCGCGTGCTGCACGCCCGCCGCCTGCATGACGACGTGGTGTGGTTCGAGTTTCGGGAGCTGTGCGACGGCCCGCGCAGCCAGAACGACTACATCGAGCTGGCACGCGAGTTCCACAGCGTGCTGGTCTCCAACGTGACCCGCATGAGCGGGGCCACGGATGACCAGGCCAGGCGCTTCATCAACATGGTCGACGAGTTCTACGACCGGGGCGTCAAGCTGCTGATGTCCGCCGAGGTGCCGGCGGAGGCGCTCTACGCCGACGGTCGCCTGGAGTTCGAGTTCCAGCGCACGCTCTCGCGACTGCAGGAGATGCAGTCCCACGAGTACCTGGCGCTGCCGCACAAGCCGTGATCCGACCGTGCCACCTCGGGCGTTTGCCAGGCGTTGCCCGTGCCGCGGCTCTCAGGTAGAATGCGCGCTCGCTCGACCGTTGACTCGCCTGCGGCCTGACCGCCGAGCGGGGCAACCAAGAAGAATAGGGATGGTTCCATGCCGGCTCGCCGGCGGCAGAACCCAATACACTGATCTTTGGTGATTCATCCATGAAGACGTTCACTGCAAAGCCGCAGTCCGTCCAGCGCGACTGGTACGTCGTCGACGCCACGGACAAGACGCTCGGCCGACTGGCCACCGAAATTGCCCGCCGCCTGCGCGGCAAGCACAAGCCGGAATTCACCCCGCATGTCGATACCGGCGACTACATCGTCGTGATCAATGCCGAGAAGGTGAAGGTCACCGGCAACAAGGCCACGGCCAAGACCTACTACCGTCACACCGGCTATCCCGGTGGCCTGCGCTCCATGACCTTCGACAAGCTGCTCGACCATGCGCCGGAGCGCATCATCGAGTCCGCCGTCAAGGGCATGCTGCCGAAGGGTCCCCTGGGTCGTGCCATGTATTCCAAGCTCAAGGTCTATGCCGGCACCGAGCATCCGCACGCCGCCCAGCAGCCGCAAGAACTGAACATCTGAGGGAGTCTTCGCCATGACACAGCAGTATTACGGTACCGGGCGCCGCAAGACCTCTACCGCGCGCGTCTTCCTGAAGCCGGGCACCGGCAAGATCACCGTCAACAGCCGTGAGCTGGACCAGTACTTCGGTCGCGTCACCGGCCGCATGGTGGTCCGTCAGCCCCTCGAGTTGACCGATACCCTGAACCAGTTCGATGTCTTCGTCACCGTCAAGGGCGGCGGCGGTTCGGCCCAGGCCGGTGCCATCCGCCACGGCATCACCCGTGCCCTGATGGAGTACAACGAGGAGTTCCGCAGCCAGCTGCGCGAAGCCGGCTATGTGACCCGCGACGCCCGTAAGGTCGAGCGCAAGAAGGTCGGCCTGCGCAAGGCGCGCCGTCGTCCGCAGTTCTCCAAGCGCTGATCACCAGGTCAGCCTGCCAGCTGCGAGAGACACGCCCGAGTCGTTCGACTCGGGCGTTTTGTTTTTCAGATCAATAAATTGTCGGCGAGGTTCCACCTTGGTCAAGGGGTGTTGTCCTTGTATGGAGCAGCGCATTTTCTTACTATAGAGCGCATTTGGTATCCGTGGTCGCGGGACGCTCTACTGCCCGTGATGGAACAGCGGGTAAGCTGATGGGAGAAACCTGAAATGGCAGATAACGGCGTAAACAAGGGTCGGCGCCGTTTCCTCGTTGGTGCCACCACCGTCGTGGGTGCGGTGGGTGCCGTCGGGGTTGCGGTCCCCTTTGTGGCTTCCTGGCAGCCCAGTGCCAGGGCAAGAGCGGCGGGTGCGCCCGTTCAGGCGGACGTGTCCAAGCTCGAACCGGGCCAGCGCATGACCGTCGAGTGGCGGGGGCGTCCGGTGTGGATCATCAACCGCACGCCGGAGATGATCGAGCGCACCGAAGGGTTCGACGGCTCGCGCCTCTCCGACCCCGAGTCCCAGGAACCGCAGCAGCCCGGCTACATCTCCGGCCCGCTGCGCTCCATCCGTCCCGAGATCGGCGTGCTGATCGGTATCTGCACCCACCTGGGCTGCTCGCCGCTCTTCCGTCCCGAACCCGATGCGGTGGACATGGACAACTGGCCGGGTGGCTTCTTCTGCCCCTGCCATGGCTCCTTCTTCGACCTGGCGGGTCGGGTGTTCCGCAATGTGCCGGCACCGACCAACCTGGAGGTTCCGCCCTATCGCTTCGAGACCGATGACATCATCATCGTCGGTGAGGATGAGGAGACTGCCTGATGGCTAACCCGAACAAGGCGAAGGCGGAGAAGGGCCTGATGCGCTGGGTCGATGACCGCTTTCCCGCGACGCAGATGGTCCAGGACCACCTGACCAAGTACTACGCGCCCAAGAACTTCAACTTCTGGTACTTCTTCGGCTCGCTGGCCCTGCTGGTGCTGGTCAACCAGATCCTCACCGGCGTGTGGCTGACCATGAGCTACAACCCCTCCGCCGAGGGCGCCTTCGCCTCGGTCGAGTACATCATGCGCGACGTGGAGTGGGGCTGGCTGATCCGCTACATGCACTCCACCGGCGCCTCGGCCTTCTTCGTGGTGATCTACCTGCACATGTTCCGCGGCCTGCTCTACGGCTCCTACAAGGCGCCCCGCGAGCTGGTGTGGATCTTCGGCATGACCATCTACCTGCTGCTCATGGCCGAGGCCTTCATGGGCTACCTGCTGCCCTGGGGCCAGATGTCATACTGGGGCGCCCAGGTGATCATCTCGCTGTTCTCGGCGATACCCGTGATCGGTCCCGACCTGGCCCAGTGGGTCCGTGGTGACTTCCTGATCTCCGGCATCACCCTGAACCGCTTCTTCGCCCTGCACGTGGTGGCGCTGCCCATCGTGATCCTGGCGCTGGTGGTGCTCCACCTGATCGCCCTGCACGAGGTCGGCTCCAACAACCCGGACGGCATCGACATCAAGGCCAAGAAGGACGAGACCGGCAAGCCGCTGGACGGTATCCCCTTCCACCCGTACTACACGGTGAAGGACATCGTCGGCGTGGCCGTGTTCCTGTTCGTGTTCGCCGTGGTGATCTTCTACTTCCCCGAGGGTGGCGGCTACTTCCTCGAGCGGCCCAACTTCGAGCCGGCGAACCCCATGGTGACCCCTGACCATATCGCCCCGGTGTGGTACTTCACGCCCTTCTACGCGATCCTGCGGGCGATCACCTTCGACCTGTTCGGCCTCGACGCCAAGTTCCTCGGCGTGCTGTTCATGGGCGGTGCCATTGCCGTGCTGTTCGTGCTGCCCTGGCTGGATCGCAGCCCGGTGCGCTCCATGCGCTACAAGGGCTGGATGTCCAAGGTGATGCTGGCCCTGTTCGCCGTCAGCTTCGTCATCCTGGGCATCCTGGGCGCGTTGCCGGCCACCCCGCTGCGCACCCTGGTGGCCCAGCTGTGCACCGCGATCTACTTCGCCTTCTTCCTGCTGATGCCGCTCTACACAAGGCTGGAGAAGACCAAACCTGTTCCGGAAAGGGTGACTGGCTAATGAAAAAGCAACTGTTCGCACTGCTCTTCGCGCTGGTGCCCTTCACGGCCATGGCGGCGCCGGCGGCAGATGTTCCCTTCTCGATGACGCCTGACCTCAAGGACGAGGCCTCGCTGCAGCGGGGCATGCAGCTCTACGTGAACTACTGCATGGGCTGTCACACCCTGGAGCACCAGCGCTTCGCTCGGGCCGCCGAGGATTTCGGCATGCCCCAGGACCTGGTGGAGCAGAACCTGATCTTCTCATCCGAGCTGGCCTACAACGACCAGATGCACAACGCCATGAGCCGTGAGGATGGCGCCAACTGGTTCGGGGCCGCGGCCCCAGACCTGACGCTGCATGGCCGCCTGCGCGGCGGTGACTGGATCTACTCCTACCTGCTGAGCTTCTACCGGGATCCGAGCCGCCCGACCGGCGTGAACAACGCCGTGTTCGACCTGGTGGCCATGCCCAACGTGCTCGAGCCCCTGCAGGGCGTGCAGGAGAAGGTCTGCGCCGAGAGCGACCGTCCCATGGAGGGCGCCGAACTCGACCCGCTGACCGGCAAGTACCAGTCCTGCGACGTGCTGCAGGTCACCCGTCCTGGCGCCATGGAGCCGGACGAGTTCGAGGAGGCGGTCTATGACCTGACCAACTTCCTGGTCTACGTCGGCGAGCCTTCCAAGCTGCAGGCCCAGGCCCTGGCCCCCAAGGTGCTGATCTTCATCTTCATCTTCGGTGTCATCGGCTACCTGCTGAAGCGCGAGTACTGGCGCGACATCCACTGATCCGCCTCGGCGGAACAGACCGGGGGCGTATGGCCGCAGGCCATGCGCCCCCTGTGGTTTCTGCGCGGCCCGCGGCAAGCACCGGCCCTCACCGCTCCGGCTGTCGTGTTATCATTGCGGTTCGAACTGATGCGAGGATTGTTTCATGGGTGTAGTGGCCAAGCGGTCGTCGATGACCTTCTACTCCGGGGGAGCTGATCACTTCAGCCATCGCGTGCGTATCGTGCTCGCCGAAAAGGGCGTCGCGGTGGACATCGTCGAGGTCACCGATGAGCAGCGTCCCGAGGAGCTTGCCGACCTGAACCCCTACAACAGCGTGCCCACGCTGCTTGATCGGGACCTGGTGCTCTACGAGTCCAAGGTGATGATGGAGTACCTGGACGAGCGCTTCCCGCATCCCCCCCTGCTGCCGGTCTACCCGGTGGCGCGCGCCCAGAGCCGGCTGTGGATGCACCGGATCGAGCGCGAGTGGTGCCCGCTGGTCGAGCAGATCGAGCAGGGCCCCAAGAAGGAAGCCGAGAAGGCGCGCAAGGAGCTGCGCGAAAGCCTGATCGGCATCTCGCCGATCTTCGAGGACATGCCGTTCTTCATGAGCGACGAGTTCACCCTGGTGGACTGCTGCCTGGCCCCGATCCTCTGGCGCCTGCCGGCGCTGGGCATCGAACTGCCGGAGAAGCAGGTCAAGCCGCTGCTCAGCTACATGGAGCGGGTGTTCGAGCGCGACGGCTTCAAGGCCTCGCTGAGCGAGAGCGAGCGCGAGATGCGCACCTGAACACTCTGCCGCCCTCTGCCCGTCCGGCGGGGGTGGCACCAGATCCAGGAGGGCCACACGATGCCATCCAGTCGCCCCTACTCGAGTCGTCCATACCTGGCCAGGGCCCTGTACCAGTGGCTGCTGGACAACGACCTCACGCCCTATATCGTCGTCGATGCCGAGCAGCCCGGGGTGGAGGTCCCCCGGCAGTTCGTGCAGAACGGCCAGATCGTGCTGAACCTGGCGCCCACCGCGGTACGTGACCTGTTCCTGGAGAACGAGGCCATCGGATTCGGGGCGCGATTCGGCGGCAAGCCGATGCAGGTGATGGTGCCGATCTCGGCGCTGGTCGCCATCTATGCGCGCGAGAACGGCGTCGGCATGGTGTTCGGCCATGAGCCGGTGATGCCCGAGGAGGCGCCGCCCCAGGAGGACGCGCCATCCCTCTCCAGCGTCGACGCGGCGCAGGAGGAGGCCGAGGCTCCCGAGTCTGGCTCCGATGACGAAGAGGCGCGCCCCCGCAAGGGCAAGCCGTCGCTGCGGGTCATCAAGTAGCCGAGCCGGCTTCCTCGCGACAGCAAAAACGACACGGCAGGCCTTCGGGCCTGCCGTGTCGCGTTAGGTGCCGGGGTTGGGGCGCGGGCGGCTCAGTCGAGGTAGTCGAAGACCTTGACGATGCGCTGCATGCCGCCGACTCGGGAGACCGCATCGACGATGCGATCGGCCTCGGCGCGGGTGACGATGCCCATCAGGTAGACGCTGGCATTCTCGGTCACCACGCGGATGCGGCTCGCATCGATGCGCTCGTTGGCCGCGAGGTTGGTGCGGATGCGGGTATTGAGCCAGGTGTCGGAGAGGCGCTGGCTGGCCGGCAGGTTGGCCGCCACGGAGAGCTCGTTGTGCACGTCGCGCACGTTGCGGACCTGGCTGGCGACCTCGCTGGCCGTCGCCTTGAGCTCTTCGCTGGGGACCTGGCCGGTGATCAGCACGATGCCGTTGTAGCTGTCGACGTTGATGCGCGCGTCGCCCAGGCGGGCATCGGTGCGGCGCAGGTTGTGGCTGATCTTGGTCTCGATGTTCTGGTCTTCGACCTGGGTGCCGGTGGTGCGCTTGCCGTAGTTCTCCTCGATGGTGCCGGGGTGGGTGACGCCGGTCACGGTGGTACAGCCCACGAGGCCGAGGGAGAGGGTCAGCAGCAGGGGGGTGATCAGGGACTTCCGGGTCATGGGGTTCACTCGCTTGTACCGAAGAGTTGTTCGTCGATCAGGTCGCACAGGCAGTGGATCACCAGCAGGTGGACCTCCTGGATGCGCGCCGTGGAGGTGGCGGGAACGCGGATCTCGCAGTCGTCCTGGCCGAGCAGCGACGCCATGTTGCCGCCGTCGCGGCCGGTCAGCGCCACTACCGTCATGTCGCGGTCATGGGCGGCCTGGATGGCCTGGATGACATTGGCCGAATTGCCGCTGGTGGAGATGGCCAGCAGGATGTCGCCGGGCTGGCCGAGGGCGCGGATCTGCTTGGAGAAGACCTCGTTGTAGCTGTAGTCGTTGGCGATGGAGGTCAGTGTCGAGGTGTCGGTGGTCAGCGCCAGCGCGGGCAGGCTCGGGCGCTCGCGCTCGAAGCGGTTGAGCAGCTCGGAGGAGAAGTGCTGGCTGTCGCCGGCGCTGCCGCCGTTGCCGCAGGCCAGGATCTTGCCCTCGCTCACCAGGCACTGGACCATCATCTGGCTGGCCACCTCAATGAAGGGGGGCAGCACCTCGCTGGCATAGGTCTTGGTGTCGATGCTGGCATTGAAGTGGCCGAGAATGCGCTGCTGGAAATCCATGCTGGGTTCCTGGTCCGGTCCGGTTGCTTCCCTAGGGGGCGGTTGGGGGTAGCCGCTCAGTGGGCATCGAAGGCGTTGTCCACCCACTCGAACTCGAGGGCGGGCGGGTGCCCGGTGACGGCCAGCACATCGAAGCGGCACGGACATGATAGCCCGTTGCGCTGGAGATAAAAACGCGCCGCCCGGATCAGCCGGCGCTGCTTGGCGGGGGTGACGGTCTCCAGCGGGTGGCCGTGACGGGTGTCGGCGCGGTGGCGGACCTCGACGAAGACCAGCACCTCGCCGTCGCGCATCACCAGGTCGATCTCGCCGCCCTTGGCATGCTGGTTGACCGCCTCCAGGACCAGGCCCCGCTCGACCAGCCAGGCCGCGGCGTGGCGCTCGATGGCCTCGCCGCGGGCGCGGGCATCACGGGGCCCGGTCATCGCCGAAGATCCCGGGAATCAGGATCGGCTGCGGCACGCCGTTGAGGAAGCGGGCCCAGGGCAGCTGGCGCTGGATGCGGCCATCCTCGCCGGCACGCAGGGTGCCGGTGGCGCCGAACAGCTCGCTGTCGGGCAGCGCCTGGAACTGCGGCAGTCGCAGGGCCAGCTCATAGGCGTCGACGCCCATGGCCCGCAGCCGGAAGAGCGTCGAGTCCTCCTCCTCGCGCAGCTGATGATAGCTGTCGCTGAAGGGCAGGGCGTCCACCCCGCCCACGGCGGCATCGGGGATCTGCCAGGGGATGTCGAGGAACTGGACGTCGTCCAGGTCGTGGTCGAGCTGCGGGTTGAGTCGGCCCTCGAAGAGGTGCGAGGTGGCATAGACCGGCAGCTGGCTGGCGTCGTAGTAGTCCAGGGTCGGCGGTACCTGGCGGGCATAGTCCGGCAGGCCCAGCAGGAACAGCATGTCGGGACGCGGGCTGCCGATGGCCCGGCGGGTGCTCTCGGTGGCCGGGGCGCCCGGGTTGTAGCGCACCGCGTTGGAGACCTCGCCGCCCTGGCTGCTCCACTCGTCCCAGAAGGCTTCCCCCACGCGCCGGCCCCAGTCGTTGTCGGGCACCAGCAGGGCCGCACGGCGGTGGCCGTCTCCCCAGGCCCGGCGGGCCGCCTGGCGTGCCTCGTCCTCGGCGGAGAGGCCGAACTGGAAGAGGCCCTCGGCACGGTTGCGCTCGCCATGGCCGTAGTTGAGGGCGAGGGTGGGCAGCGGCACGCTGTCGCGGCTCTCGAGCTCGGTGACCTGCTCCTTGTCGAGCGGGCCGACCACCACCTGGGCACCGCGGTTCTCGGCCTCGCGATAGAGGGCCGCCAGGTCGCCCTGGCTGGCATCGAGGAAGCTCAGCTGGACCCCGCTGGCACCGCTGCCGACGGCGTCACGGTGGCGGGTACGCATGCCGTCGCCGATCGCGCCGGCTGCCCGGGCCAGGGGCCCGGACTCGGGCAGCAGCACGGCGACATGGCGCACCTCGAGACCGCGCAGTTCGCGCAGGGCGAGGAGCTCGGCGGGCACCTGGCGGGCGGCGGGATGGCGCGGATTGCGCTCCCGCCAGTCATCCAGCCGGGCGAACAGGCGCTGGATGTCGCCGCCGCTGCTGCGCACCCGCTCCGCCAGGGCGACCCAGCCGCGGGTCAGCTCGTCGCCTTCGCGGCCCAGGGTGGAGAGCTCGCCGCCGTCCAGCCGACCCAGCGCGCGCCAGATCGGATCGTTGAGCGACACCTCGTCGGTGGCCGCCTGGACGGCCAGCAGGGCCTCGGCCGCCGCGCGGGGCTCATCCACCTCGAGCAGCGCCAGACCGAGCTGCTCGCGAAGCCCCAGGGCCTCCTCAGGGCCCAGGTCCAGCTCGTCGAGACGCTGGGTCGCCTGGATCACCGCCCAGGGGTCCTCCTCGCGCTGCCCCAGATCGGCCAGCAGCAGCGCCCAGTGGGTGAGGTCGCGGCCCTCGAGCCGGCTGTCGTCGATGTCGGTGGCGATCTCCAGTGCCTGGGTGGTCTGGCCCTGCCGTGCTAGGATGTCGGCCGCCTCCAGCCGGGTGCGGGCCGCCTGTTCCGGTGCCTGCTGCGCGGCCTGCTCAAGCAGGCGGGCGGGGTCGTCGTCGGGCAGGCGGTCGACGCTGCCGGGCTGCATGGCGCAGCCTGCCAGCAGCGTCGCCACCAGCGCGGTGGCCAGCAGGCCGCGTGAGGGTGTCAGCATGAATCCATCCTTCGTCCGTTGTGTCAGGAGCTTGCCGTGGAGCCGCCAGTGTCAGACTCGAAGTCAGGTGTATTGTACGTGGTCGCCACGCCGATTGGGAATCTGGAGGACCTGAGCCCCCGGGCCGCCCGCCTGCTGGGCGAGGTGGCGCTGATCGCCGCCGAGGACACCCGCCATACCGCCGGGCTGCTTCGCCACCTGGGGCTCTCGGTGCCGATGCTGTCGCTGCACGAACACAACGAGGCGGCCCGGGTGGAGCAGCTCGATGCCCGACTGGCCGCCGGGGAGGCGCTGGCGCTGGTGTCCGATGCCGGCACGCCGCTGATCAGCGATCCCGGCTTCGTGCTGGTGCGCGAGCTGCGCGCCCGGGGCCGGCGGGTCGTGCCGGTGCCCGGCCCCTGTGCCCTGGTGGCGGCACTATCGGCGGCCGGCCTGCCCACCGACCGCTTCGCCTTCCAGGGCTTCCTGCCGGCGAAGGGGGCGGGACGTCGCGGTCGCCTGGAGGCGCTGGCCGCGCGCGAGGAGACCCTGGTCTTCTACGAGTCCCCGCACCGCATCCGCGACACCCTGGCCGACCTGGCCACGGTGATGGGCGATCGCCGGGTCGTGCTGGCCCGGGAGCTGACCAAGGCCTTCGAGACCTTCCTCGATGGCAGCGCCGAGGCGCTGCTCGCCCGCATGGAGGTCGACCCCGACCAGGCCCGCGGCGAGTTCGTGGTGATGGTGGCCGGCGCGCCGCCGCGCCAGGAGGACGAAGCGACGGTGGTGGAGGGCGAGGCGCTGCTGGCGGCGCTGCTGGCCGAGGGCGTCGGCGTCAAGCAGGCGGCCTCGGTGGCCGCGCGGGTGCTGGGCGGCGCCAGGAAGGCCTGGTACGCCCGTGCCCAGGCCCTCAAGGATGCGGGTTGAGCCGCGATCAGGCATTGAGGGGCCTGCGGGGCGCTGTTATCCTTGCCGCGGGAGTCGGCCAGACAGTCGCCGCCGGAGTGATCCGGGGGAGGAAAGTCCGGGCTCCACAGGGCAGAGTGCCAGGTAACGCCTGGGCGGCGCGAGCCGACGGAAAGTGCAGCAGAGAGTAGACCGCCTACGTCTCCCTCGGGAGGCCGGCAAGGGTGAAAGGGTGCGGTAAGAGCGCACCGCGCGCCTGGCAACAGTGCGTGGCACGGCAAACCCCACTCGGAGCAAGACCAAATAGGAACCCCATGGCGTGGCCCGCGTCGGGTTCGGGTAGGTTGCTTGAGGGCCGCGGTGACGCGGCCCCTAGAGGAATGACTGTCCACGACAGAACCCGGCTTATCGGCCGGCTCCCCCCGATTTCCATCCCTGAGCGTCCGGCCCGGTGCCGTCCCGCCAGTCGCCGATCGAGAAGCGCATGACGTCATCCGCACCCGACACTCCCCCCCGCGGCTATCGCCATGCCAGCGTGCTGCTCGACGGCGCCGTCGAGGCCCTGATCCATGACCCCGACGGCGCCTACCTGGATGGCACCTTCGGCCGCGGTGGCCACTCCCGGGCGATCCTCGATCGCCTGGGGCAGGGCGGGCGCCTGCTGGCCATCGACCGCGACCCCCAGGCCATCGCCGAGGCGGCCGCCATCCATGACGATCGCTTCACCATCGAGCGGGCCGAGTTTGCCCGCCTCGGCGAGATCGCCGAGCGCCACGGCCTGCACGGCCGCCTGTCGGGCATCCTGCTCGACGTGGGGGTCTCCTCGCCGCAGCTCGACGACCCGGAGCGCGGCTTCAGCTTCCTGCGCGACGGCCCGCTGGACATGCGCATGGATCCCACCCAGGGCGAGAGTGCGGCGGCCTTCATCGCCCGGGCCGGTGAGGATGAGCTGGCCCGGGTCTTCAAGGAGTATGGCGAGGAGCGCTATGCCCGCCGGCTGGCCAGGGCCATCGTGGCGCGACGCAGCGAGCGACCCTTCGCGCGCACCGCCGACCTGGCCGAGGTGGTCAAGGCGGCACACCCTGCCTGGGAGAAGCACAAGCACCCGGCCACCCGGGTCTTCCAGGCGCTGCGCATCCGGGTCAACGGCGAACTCGAGCAGCTCGATGCGGCCCTGGAGGCGGCCCTCGAAGCTCTCGCCCCGGGCGGCCACCTGGTGGTGATCAGCTTCCACTCCCTGGAGGACCGGCGGGTCAAGCGATTCATCCGCCACCACGTGCGCGGCGACACCCACCTGCCGCGTGGGGTGCCGATCCGCGACGACCAGCTCGAGCGGCGCCTCGAGGCACTGGGCAGGGCGCAGCGTCCGACCCCGCAGGAGGTCGACGAGAATCCGCGTGCGCGCAGTGCGGTGATGCGGGTGGCGCGCAAGCGTCACTGAAGGAGGCGACATGGTTCAGGGACGACCATCGACAACCGGCTTCGGGTGGCCGCCTGGCTTGCGGCCCGGTCCCCGGCTGGTGGTCGTGCTGGTGCTGCTGGCGGCCTGCCTGGCCAGTGCCCTGGCGGTGATCACCGCCAGCCACCTGACGCGCGAGCAGTACGGCCGCCTGCAGCAGCTGGAGCGCGAGCAGCAGCAGCTGCAGACCGAATGGGGCCAGCTGCTGCTGGAGGAGAGCGCCTGGTCCTCTCCGGCACGCATCGAGCGGCTGGCCATGGAGCGCCTGGAGATGCGCCTGCCCGACGTCGATGAAGTCGAGGTGATCCGGCCATGAGCACCGAGGTCCGCAGCGGTGTGACGCCGCGCCGCCCACCGCCCATGGCGCCCATGGGCGGTCTGCGCTACGGCCTGATGCTGCTGATCGTGCTGCTGGCCCTCGGCCTGCTCGCCGGGCGCATCGTCACTCTGCACGTCCTCGACAGGCCCTTCCTGCAGGGGCAGGGCGATGCCCGCACGCTGCGCACCGATACCCTTCCCGCCCACCGCGGCATGATCGCCGACCGCCACGGCGAGCCCCTGGCGATCTCCACCCCGGTGGTGACCCTGTGGGCCAACCCTCAGGACGTTCCCGAGGATAGCATTCAGCGCCTCATGCTGGCCCGGGCCCTGAACCTCCCGCTGGAGGAGCTGGAGGCGCGCCTCGAGCGCTTCGCCTCGCGGGAGTTCATGTACCTGCGGCGGCAGATGACCCCCCAGGCGGCCCAGCAGGTGCTGGACCTGCGCGTCCCCGGGGTGTACGCCCAGAACGAGTACAAGCGCTACTACCCGTCGGGGGAGGTGGCCGCCCAGCTGCTGGGGGTCACCAACGTCGACGACACCGGCCAGGAGGGGCTGGAGCTTGCCTACCAGCCCTACCTCGCCGGCACCCCGGGGCAGCGGCGGGTGCTCAAGGATCGCCGCGGTCGCCTGGTGCGCGACCTCGAAGTCCTGCGCGATGCCCGGCCCGGCGGCGAGCTGACGCTGGCCATCGACCAGCGGCTGCAGTACATGGCCTACCGTGAGCTGAAGGCGGCGGTGGCCGAGCACGACGCCGATGGCGGCGTGGTGGTGATGATGGACGCCCGCACCGGCGAGGTGCTGGCCATGGCCAACCAGCCCTCCTACAACCCCAACAACCGCGCCGGCATCGACCCCCGGGGCTTGCGCAACCAGGCCATCGTCGATGTCTTCGAGCCCGGCTCGGTGATGAAGCCCCTGGCCATGGCGGCGATCATGGAGAGCGGCCAGTTCCCCCGCGACGTGGTGGTGGACACATCGCCGGGCTGGATGCGCATCGACCGCTTCACCATCCGCGACATCCGCAACTATGGCGAGCTGGACCTGGCCGGGATCCTCGAGAAGTCCTCCAATATCGGCATGTCCAAGCTGGTGCTGGAACTCGACGACCCGCTGGTCCCCGACCTCTACCGCCGCCTGGGCTTCGGACAGAGCCCCGAGACCGGCTTTCCCGGCGAGTCAACCGGCACCCTGCCGGCGCCGGTGCGCTGGTCACGCAGCCAGTGGGCCGCGCTCTCCTACGGCTACGGCCTGTCGACCTCGGCGCTCCAGCTGGCCAGCGCCTATACCGCCCTGGCCAACGGCGGCGAGCGACTGCCGCCGTCGCTGCTGCGGCTGGACGCGCCGCCGCCGGGCGAGCGGGTCATCGACCCGGCGGTGGCCCACGACCTGCTGCGGGTGATGGAGGCCTCGGTGCAGCCGGGCACCGGCGCGCGACGCGCCATGGTGCCCGGCTATCGCGTCGCCGGTAAGTCCGGCACGGTGCGCAAGACCGGCTCCGCCGGCTACGTGCAGGACGCCTACCGCAGCCTGTTCGCCGGGATCGCGCCGGTCTCCGACCCGCGCATCGTCACCGTGGTGATGATCGACCACCCCCGCGGCGACAGCTACTTCGGCGGGGCCGTGGCGGCTCCGGTCTTCTCGCGTGTCGTCGGCAGCGCCCTGCGCCTGCTCGACGTGCCCCCCGACCAGCGCAGCCGGTGAGGCCCGCCATGTTCCCCCGCCGCTGCCCTTGCCACGACAGGAGACGCCTTCCATGCAGGTGAGTGCATCGCACCTGGCCGCGACCCTCGAGCGCCTCTGGCCCGGCGCCGCCGGGGAGTTCCCCGCGCTGCCGGCGGAGCCCCTGACGCTGACGCTGGATAGCCGCCAGGCCGGCCCGGGGCGCGTGTTCGTGGCCGTGCCCGGGGTCGCCGCCGACGGCCGCGACTTCATCGAGGCGGTCCTGGCCGCCGGCACCTGCCTGGTGCTGTGTCACTCGGGCGACGCCAGGGCCTGCCCCGACGACCCGCGTGTGCTGACGCTGGATGGCCTGCGCGAGCGCCTCGGCGAGCTGGGCCGCGTGCTCTTCGCCGTGCCCGAGTCCCTGGAGCTGATCGGCGTCACCGGCACCAACGGCAAGAGCTCGGTGACCCACTACATCGCCGAGCTGAGCCGGGCGCTGGGCGTCGAGGCGGGGCTGGTCGGCACCCTGGGCCACGGCCGCCCCGGCGCCCTGGCAGCAGGCGGGCTCACCACCCCGGGGCCGCTGGCGCTGCAGGCCATGCTGGGCGAGCTGGCGGGCATGGGGGTGCGCCGGGTGGCCATGGAGGTCTCCTCCCACGCCTTGGAGCAGGGACGCCTCGACGGCTGCCGGATGCGTGCCGCGGTGTTCACCAACCTGACCCGCGACCACCTGGACTACCACGGCAGCATGGCGGCCTATGCCGCGGCCAAGGCGAGGCTGTTCCGCCGCGACGAGCTCGAGCTCGCGGTGGTCAACGCCGACGACCCCCTGGCCCGGCTGATGCTGGCCGGCCTGCCGGGTGGCCAGGAGGGGCGGGTGCGGGTGCTGGCCACCGGGAAGGGCGAGGCGGTGACCTTCCGGGTCATCGACTGGCACCCCCACGGGACCGGCCAGCGGGCGCTGGTGGCCACCCCCGAGGGCGAGCGGGTGCTGGAGGCTGCCCTGCTCGGGCGCTTCAACCTGGACAACGTGCTGCTGGCCATCGCCACCCTCTACGGGCTGGGCCACCCCATCGGCGCGCTGTTCGACGCCGCCGCCGACCTGACGCCGGTGCCGGGGCGCATGGAGCCGCTGGTGCGGCCCGGCGCGCCCACCGTGGTGATCGACTACGCCCATACGCCCGATGCCCTGGACAACGCCCTGGCCGCGCTGCGCGACCACCTGCCGCTGGATGGGCGGCTGTGGTGCCTGTTCGGCTGCGGCGGCGATCGCGACCCGGGCAAGCGACCGGAAATGGCCGCCGCCGCCGAGCGCCACGCCGACCGCCTGGTGGTGACCGATGACAACCCGCGTGGCGAGGAGCCGGCACGGATCCGCGCGGCGGTGCTTGCCGGGCTTTCCGCCCCGGCGCGGGGGGGGGCCCTGGAGATCGACGGCCGGGCGGCGGCCATCGCCCGGGTGCTCGCCGAGGCCGGTGACGACGACGTGGTGCTGATCGCCGGCAAGGGGCACGAGACCTACCAGGAGATGGCCGGCGTGCGCCACCCCTTCTCGGACCTCGCCGAGGCCGAGCGGGCGCTGGACCGACGCGCGACGGGGGAGGGCGCGTCATGAGCCGCTGCGGGCTGACCACCCTGGGCGAGGTGACCGAGGCGCTGGGCCTCGCGGCGCCGACGGAGGACCTGGCGATCGGCGAGATCGTCACCGATACCCGGCGGTTGGCCCCGGGCAGCCTGTTCGTGGCGCTCAGGGGCGAGCGCTTCGATGCCCACGACTTCCTGGGCCAGGCCCGGGAGGCCGGCGCCGTGGCGGCCCTCGTCGAACGCTCCGTGGACGACCCGCTGCCCCAGCTCGAGGTGGCCGACACCCGCCTGGCGCTGGGCCTGCTCGGCCGGGCGCGGCGGCGCGCCTGGGGCGGCCCCCTGGTGGCCGTCACCGGCAACAGCGGCAAGACCACGGTCAAGGAGCTGCTCGCCGCGCTGCTGTCGTGCCGCGGGGCCACCCTGGCCACCCGCGGCAACCTCAACAATGACTTCGGCGCGCCGCTGACCCTGCTCGAGCTCACGCCGTCGCACCGCCAGGCGGTGGTGGAACTAGGGGCCAACCATCTCGGCGAGATCGCCTGGACCAGCGTGCTGGCCGAACCCCGGGTGGCGGTGATCACCAATGTCACCGGTGCCCACGTGGGGGAGTTCGGTGGCATGGGCCGGATTGCCCAGGCCAAGGGCGAGATCCTCGCCGGGCTGCCCGCCGACGGCATCGCGGTGCTCAACCGCGACGACACCTTCTTCGCCACCTGGTCACGGCTGGCGGCTCCCCGCGAGGTGCTCGACTTCGGCCTCGCGGACGGGGCGCGGGTCACGGCGTCGGCGCTGGCCTGCGACGACCTGGGGCGCTATGCTTTCACGCTTGTCGTCGACGGCCGCGAGCAGGGCCGGGTGCAGCTCGGGCTGCTGGGGCGCCACAACGTGGCCAATGCCCTGGCCGCCGCCGCCGCGGCGCTGGCCATGGGGCTGTCGCCCGCCGAGGTGCTGGCCGGCCTGGCCGGCGTGACGCCCCTGGCGGGACGCCTGTCGGCGGTGGCCGGCATCAACGGCTCGCGACTGCTGGACGATACCTACAATGCCAACCCCGGCGCGGTGAAGGCGGCGCTCGAACTGCTGGTCACGCTGCCCGGGCCGCACTGGTGCCTGCTGGGTGCCATGGGGGAACTGGGAGAGGCCTCCGACCGGCTGCATGCCGAGATCGGACGCTACGCGCAGGAACTGGGGATCGACTTCCTCGGCACCCTCGGCGAGGCGGCGACTGCCGCCAGCCGGGCCTTCGGCGAAGGCGGGTGCCATTTCAACGATCGGGAGGCGCTGACGCGCCACGTCCTCAACCATCTGCCGCCCGGCGCCAGCGTGCTGGTCAAGGGGTCGCGCAGTGCCGGCATGGAACGGGTGGTAGCCGCACTGCGTACGGATGCATCAAGGTGAACGCGATACATGCTGCTTTATCTGGCTGATTTCCTGGCGCAGTTCTTCAGCGCCTTCAACGTCTTCAACTACCTGACCCTGCGCATGATCCTGGGCACGCTCACTGCCCTGGTGCTCTGCCTGTGGCTGGGGCCGGTGATGATCCGCCGGCTGGTCGAGCGCCAGATCGGCCAGGCGGTGCGCGACGACGGCCCCCAGTCACACCTCTCCAAGGCCGGTACCCCGACCATGGGCGGGGCGATGATCCTGATGGCCATCGCCGTCAGCACGCTGCTGTGGGGCGATCTCGCCAACCACTACGTCTGGGTGGTGCTGGCCGTGACCCTGGGGTTCGGGGCGATCGGCTGGGTCGACGACTACCGCAAGGTGGTGGAGAAGAACCCCCGCGGCCTGCCGGCGCGCTGGAAGTACTTCTGGCAGTCGGTGATCGGCCTGGCCGCCGCCCTGCTGCTCTACGTCACGGCAGCCTCGCCGGTGGAGACCAGCCTGATCGTGCCGCTGTTCAAGGACGTGGTGCTGCCGCTGGGGGTCTTCTACGTGGTGCTGACCTATCTGGTGATCGTCGGCAGCTCCAATGCGGTCAACCTCACCGACGGCCTCGACGGCCTGGCGATCATGCCCACCGTGCTGGTGGCCATGGGCCTGGCGGTGTTCGCCTACGCCAGCGGCAACGGCGTCTTCGCCAGCTACCTGCAGATCCCCTTCATTCCCGGGGCGGGGGAGCTGGCGGTGTTCTGCGCCACCATCGCCGGCGCAGGCCTGGGCTTCCTGTGGTTCAACACCTACCCGGCCCAGGTGTTCATGGGCGACGTCGGGGCGCTGGCGCTGGGCGCCGCGCTGGGCGTGGTGGCGGTTATCGTGCGCCAGGAGATCGTGCTGTTCATCATGGGCGGCATCTTCGTCATGGAGACCGTCTCGGTGATCCTCCAGGTGGGCTCCTACAAGCTGACCGGCCGGCGGATCTTCCGCATGGCGCCCCTGCACCACCACTATGAGCTCAAGGGGTGGCCCGAGCCGCGCGTCATCGTGCGCTTCTGGATCATCACCGTGGTGCTGGTGCTGATCGGCCTGGCCACCCTCAAGGTGCGCTGAACCTGGCACGTCGTCACGCCTCGGGCAAGGAGCTGTTCATGGTCAAGGTGCCGAAGGGCGTCACCCTGGTGGTCGGACTCGGCGTCTCGGGTCGCGCCATCTGCCGCCACCTGTCCCGCCAGGGGGTGCGCTACCTGGTGGCCGACACCCGTGCCGTTCCGCCCGGCAGGGACGACTTCCTGGCCGCCCATCCCGGGGTCGAGCTCCACTGCGGGCCGCTCACCGACCTGGACCTCTCCGAGGTGGAGGAGGTGGTTCTGAGCCCGGGGATCGATCCGCAGGCCCCGGGGCTGGCCGAACTGGCCGGCTGCACCCGCGAGGCTACCGGCGACCCCCTGCTGGTGGGCGAGATCGCCCTCTTCGTTCGCGCCTGCCATGCGCCGATCGCCGCCATCACCGGCTCCAACGCCAAGTCCACCGTGACCACGCTGGTCGGCGAGATGGCCCGCGAAGCGGGGGTGCGCGTGGCGGTAGGCGGCAACCTGGGCACGCCGGCCCTGGACCTGCTGGCCGATGCGCCCGACGCGGACCTCTACGTGCTGGAGCTCTCCAGCTTCCAGCTCGAGACCACGCCGCGGCTGGGGGCCGAAACCGCGGCCTTCCTCAACCTCTCCGAGGACCACCTGGATCGGCATGGCGACATGGCCGGCTACCGCGCCGCCAAGCTCGGCATCTTCCGCGGCGCGCGCCACGGGGTGGTCAACGCCGAGGACCCCAACACCTGGCCCGAGGAGCGGCTGCCGGCCCAGGATCGCTTCACCACCCGGCCCCCGGAGGCGGGGGAGTGGGGCATCGGCCGCTACCGGGGCGCCGACTGGCTGATGCACGGCGACGCGCCGCTGATGCCGGCGGCCGAGGTGCGCCTGGCCGGGCGCCACAACCAGGCCAACGCCCTGGCGGCGCTGGCCATGGGGCACCGGCTGGGTCTGCCGCTGCCGGCCATGTGCGCGGTGCTGAGGCGCTTCCCGGGCCTGCCCCACCGGGGCGAGCTGGTGGCCGAGGCCGGCGGGGTGCGCTGGATCAACGACTCCAAGGGCACCAACGTCGGGGCGACCCTGGCCGCCATCGCCGGGCTCGGTCCGACCCTCGAGGGCAAGCTGATCCTGCTGGCCGGCGGGGTCGGCAAGGGGGCCGACTTCCGCCCCCTGGCCGAGCCCCTGGCCCGCTACGGCCGCGAGGCGATCCTCTTCGGCGCCGATGCCGAGCGCCTCGCGCGGGCGCTGCGCGGGCACCTGCCGCTCAGCGAGGTGGGGGAGCTCTCCGCAGCCATGGCCCGGGCGGCCCGGATCGCCGAGCCCGGTGACTGCGTGCTGCTGTCGCCGGCCTGTGCCAGCCTCGATCAGTTCGCCAACTACCAGGAGCGGGGCGAGGCGTTCCGCTCCTGGGTGCAGCGCCACGTGGCCCGGGAGGTGACATGAAGCGCCTGGCCCGCCTGCGCGAGCGCCTCTCCACCCGCGACCAGCCCTTCGACGGCTGGCTGCTCACGGCGGCCCTGGCGCTGATGCTGATCGGCTGGGTGATGGTCACCTCGGCCTCCTCGGAGGTGGCCGCCAGCCTGACCGGCAACGCCTGGTACTTCAGCATCCGCCACGGCATCTTCCTGGTGGCGGCCCTGGTGGCCGCCGCCCTGGCCCTGCGCGTGCCCCTGGTGTGGTGGAAGGTCAACGGCCCGCTGCTGCTGCTGGTGGGTATCGCCCTGCTGGTGCTGGTGCTGCTGGTGGGGCGCGAGATCAACGGCAGCAAGCGCTGGATCTCGATCCCCGGGGTGCCCTTCAACCTCCAGGCCTCCGAGGTGGCCAAGCTCTGCCTGATCGCCTATATGGCCGGCTATCTGGAGCGCTTCCTGCCCCAGGTGCGGCGCCAGTGGGGGGCCTTCCTGCGCCCGCTGCTGGTGATGGCGCTGATCGGGGTGCTGCTGATCCTCGAACCCGACTACGGGGCCGTGGTGGTGATGACCGCCTGCGTGATGGGCATGCTGCTGATGGCCGGCGCGCCCTGGGGTCGCTTCCTGCTGCTGGCGCTGGTGGTCGCGGCCGGCGGGGCCCTGCTGGCGATCGCCGAGCCCTATCGGCTGGCGCGCCTGGCCAGCTTCGCCGACCCCTGGGCGGACCAGTTCGCCAGCGGCTACCAGCTGACCCAGGCGCTGATCGCCTTCGGCCGCGGCAGCTGGCTGGGCATGGGCCTGGGCAACAGCGTGCAGAAGCTCTTCTACCTGCCCGAGGCCCATACCGACTTCGTCTTTGCGGTGCTCGCCGAGGAGCTCGGCCTGTTCGGTGCCATCGGCGTGGTGGGGCTCTTCGCCCTGCTGATCTGGCGCGCCATGGCGGTGGGGCGTCGCGCCGAGCTGGCCCGGCTGCCCTTCGCCGCCTACCTGAGCTACGGCATCGCCCTGGTGATCGGTGCCCAGGCCTTCATCAACATCGCGGTGAGCACCGGCATGCTGCCCACCAAGGGCCTGACCCTGCCGCTGCTCAGCTACGGCGGCTCGAGCCTGCTGGTCAGTGCGGTGATGATGGCCCTGCTGCTGCGGGCGGACATCGAGACCCGCCAGGCCGTGCGACGGGCGAGCCCCACCGCACCGCGGGCCGGCGAGCGACGTCCCGACACCCGACCCCAACCCCAAGGAGTCCCGAAGTGAGCCAGCATCAGCAACGTCGTGCCCTGATCATGGCCGGAGGCACCGGGGGCCACGTGATACCGGCCCTCTCGCTGGCCCGCGGCCTGGCCGCGGAAGGGGTGCGGGTGGAGTGGCTGGGCAGCCCCCGCGGCATCGAGAACCGCCTGGTGCCGGAGGCCGGCATCCCGCTGCACCGGATTCGCGTGGCCGGGCTGCGCGGCAACGGCCTGGCCGGCTGGCTGCTGGCGCCGATCAACCTCACCCGGGCCGTCTGGCAGGCGTGGCGGATCATCCGCGCCTACGACCCCCAGCTGGTGGTGGGCCTGGGCGGCTTCGCCAGCGGCCCCGGCGGCCTGGCGGCCTGGCTCGCCGGCCGGCCGCTGGTGATCCACGAGCAGAACGCCGTGGCGGGCCTGACCAACCGGGCCCTGTCGCGCCTGGCGCGACGGGTCTATGCGGCCTTCCCCCAGGCCTTTCCCGGCCGCGGGGAGGTGGTCGGCAACCCGGTGCGCGCCGAGATCGCCGCCCTGGGCGAGGCACCGCGGGGTGCCGAGGCGATGCGCGGCCGGCGCCTGCGCCTGCTGGTGGTGGGGGGGTCGCTGGGGGCTCAGGCCCTCAACGAGCGGCTGCCCGAGGCCCTGGCCCGACTGCCGGAGGCCGAGCGTCCCGAGGTGCGTCACCAGGCCGGCCGCGACAAGGACGCGGCGACCCGCGAGGGGTATCGCCAGCACGGGGTCGAGGCCGAGGTGACGGCCTTCATCGATGACATGGCCGGCGCCTACGGCTGGGCGGACCTGGTGGTGTGCCGCGCCGGGGCGCTGACCGTGGCGGAACTGGCCGCGGCAGCCAGGCCGGCACTGTTCGTGCCCTTTCCCCATGCGGTGGACGACCACCAGACCGCCAACGCCCGGGCGCTGGTGGAGGAGGGGGCCGCCGAGCTGCTGCCCCAGACAGAACTCAACGCGGCGACGCTGGCCGACCGGCTGGCGGCGCTGCTCGATCCCGACACACTCGCCGCCATGGCCGCGCAGGCGCGTGCCTGCGCACACCTCGACGCCGTCGAGCGCCTGGTGGCCGGCTGCATGGAGACAGGTTTTGAGCGATAGCACGTCACGGCCGGTACCCGGCCAATCCCTCCCGGCGCGGCGCGGCCGCGGGCTGGGCATGCGCCGCATCCGGCACATCCATTTCGTGGGCGTCGGCGGCGCCGGCATGTGCGGCATCGCCGAGGTGCTGGCCAACCAGGGCTACACGGTCAGCGGCAGCGACCTGCGCGAATCGCCGGTGCTCACCCGGTTGCGGCAGTGCGGCATCACGGTGGCCATCGGCCACGGCGAGGAGAACGTCGCCGGGGCCGATGTGCTGGTCGTCTCCACCGCGGTGGACGAGACCAATCCCGAGATCCGCTGGGCCCACGAGCACCGCGTGCCGGTGGTGCGCCGCGCCGAGATGCTCGCCGAGCTGATGCGCTTTCGCCACGGCATTGCCGTGGCCGGCACCCACGGCAAGACCACCACCACCAGCCTGACCGCGACCCTGCTCGGCGAGGGCGGCCTCGACCCGACCTTCGTGATCGGCGGCCGGCTGACCAGCGCCGGCACCAACGCGCGCCTGGGGGAGGGCGACTACCTGGTGGCCGAGGCCGACGAGTCCGATGCCTCCTTCCTGCACCTGCAGCCCATGGTCGCCATCGTCACCAATATCGATGCGGACCACATGGCCACCTACGGGGGGGACTTCGAGAAGCTCAAGGCGACCTTCCTCGAGTTCCTGCACAACCTGCCGTTCTACGGCATGGCGATCCTCTGCCTGGATGACCCCAACGTGCGCGGACTGCTCGACCGGGTGCATCGCCAGTTCGTCACCTACGGCTTCAGCGAGGATGCCGACTACCGCATCGAGGGGTTCGTCCAGGCCGCAGGCGAGGTGCATTTCACCGCGCGCCGCCCGGCGGGCCTGGCCCCCCTCGAGGTGCGCCTGGCCATGCCCGGGCGCCACAACGCCCTCAATGCCCTGGCGGCCATCGCGGTGGCCAGCGATGCCGGCGTCGACGACGCCGCCATCCTGCGTGGTCTGTCCAGCTTCCAGGGGGTGGGGCGACGCTTCCAGGTGCATGGCCATTTCCCGGCCCCCCAGGGGGCCGGCGAGGTGATGCTGGTGGATGACTACGGGCACCATCCCCGCGAGGTGGAGATGGTGATCCAGGCGGTCCGCGCCGGCTGGCCCGAGCGGCGGTTGGTGATGGTCTACCAGCCCCATCGCTTCACCCGGACCCGTGACCTCTACGAGGACTTCGTGCGCGTGCTGGCCGGCGTCGATACCCTGCTGCTGCTGGACGTCTACAGCGCCGGCGAGGCGCCGATCCCCGGGGCCGAGGGGCGCACCCTGGCGGGGTCGATCCGCCAGCGCGGCGAGGTGGACCCGATCTTCGTCCAGCACAAGAGCGAGCTGCCGGGACTGCTGGCGAGGGTGTTGCGCCCCGACGACATCCTGATCACCCAGGGCGCCGGCGACGTGGGCGGGATCGCCCTGAGCCTGGCCGAGGCGGCCCTGAAGCTCGACGAGGTGACCCTATGAGCCTGGTGAATGACCTGGGCCGCGTGGCCGTGATCTACGGCGGTCACTCCGCTGAACGCGAGGTCTCCCTGAAGAGCGGCGCCGCCGTGCTGGCGGCACTGCAGCGGGCCGGGGTCGACGCCATCGGCTATGACCCCGCCGATGGCGGGCTGGTGGGGCTCGAGGCGCTGGCGCCGGACCGCGTGTTCATCGCCCTGCACGGCCGGGGCGGCGAGGATGGCACCCTGCAGGGGGCGCTGGAGCTGCTGGGCATCCCCTACACCGGCAGCGGCGTGCTGGCCTCGGCGCTGGGCATGGACAAGCAGCGCACCAAGCTGGTCTGGCAGGCGCTGGGTCTGCCCACGCCCGAGTCCGTCATGCTCGGCCCCGACGCCGACTGGCAGGCGGTGGCCGAGCGCCTGGGCCTGCCGCTGATCGTCAAGCCGGTCCACGAGGGCTCCACCCTGGGCATCAGCATCGTCGACAGCGCCGAGGCGCTGGCCGCGGCCTATCGCGAGGCGGCCCGCTTTGATGCCCGGGTGATGGCCGAGCGCTTCATCCAGGGGGAGGAGTACACGGTGTCGCTGCTCGGCGACGAGGTGCTGCCGGCGATCCGCGTCGAGGTGCCGGGCGGCTTCTACGACTACGACGCCAAGTACCTCTCCAACGACACCCGCTATCACCTGCCCTGCGGCCTCCCGGCCGCCGACGAGGCCATGCTGGCCGAGCTGAGTCGCGAGGCCTTCCTGGCCATCGGCGCCGAGGGCTGGGGCCGGGTCGACGTGATGCGTGACGGCGAGGGTCGCTTCTGGCTGATCGAGGTCAACACCTCCCCCGGGATGACCGATCACAGCCTGGTCCCGCAGTCGGCGGCCCATGCGGGCATCGACTTCGAGGCCCTGGTGCTGCGCATCCTCGCCACCACCCTGGCGCCCCGCGAGGCATGAGCCGGCGCGGGGGGCTGATGGGCGTGCTGCTGCTGGCGCTGCTGGTGGGGGCCGGCGGACGGGCGCTCTGGCTGTGGCTCGACCGGCCCATCGAGCGGGTGTCGATCCGGGGCGAGCTGACCCACGTCAGCGCCGACTACCTGCGCAGCCAGCTGGCGCCGCTGATCCAGGGCGAGACCTGGCTGGCTGTCAGCCTCGCCGGGCTGCGCGACGAGGCCCTGGCCATCGACTGGCTCGCCGAGGTGCGCGTCAGCCGCGAGTGGCCCAATGCCCTGACCTTCGAGCTGGTGGAGCAGGTACCGGTGGCACGCTGGAATGACGACCAGCTGCTCAATCCCGAGGGTGAACCCTTCGCCTTCGGGCCGGTGTCGCCACCGGGCGACCTGCCGGACCTCGCCGGCCCGCCGGGCAGCGGGGCCGAGGTGCTGGCCTACCATGAACGCCTGGCCGCACGGTTCGCCGAGTTGGGGCTGTCGATGACCCAGCTGCGACTCGAGCCGCGCGGCGCCTGGCGCTTCCAGCTCGACGATGGCGTCTGGGTGATGCTTGGCCGCAACGACCGGGAAGCCCGGCTGTCTCGTCTCTCCGCCGCCTGGCAGCGTCAGCTCGGTTCCCAGGCGTCGCATATCCGCTACATCGACCTTCGATACCCCAACGGGGTGGCCGTGGCCTGGCACGGAGAAACCGAGCCCCTGGAGGATGACTCCGCGAAAGAAGGCTGAGGCCTTTTTTCGCGGGGAGGCGCGTCTCTCAGGGCATCGGCCTGTTTCTTTCGTGACAAAATCACCGTATCGTGAAGAGTGTTTTCCTTCCCGGGGTGGAGGATCAACCGAAGTTGTTCCTATAATTGGCTCCAGGTTCATTTCTTGTTTTGCAGGTCCGCCAAGCGGGCCAGGTTCGAGGAGACTCCCCGACTCATGGCAGGTCCATCCAATGCGTCCAATATGGTAGTCGGGCTGGATATCGGAACGTCCAAGGTCGTGGCGATCGTGGGTCAGCCCACCGACGATGGCAGCATCGAGATCGCCGGTATCGGCTCGCATCCTTCCCGCGGCATGAAGAAGGGAGTGGTGATCAACATCGAGTCCACGGTGCAGTCCATACAGCGCGCCGTGGAAGAGGCCGAGTTGATGGCCGGCTGTGATATCCACTCGGTCTATGTCGGCGTGGCCGGCAGCCACATCAGCTCCATGAATTCCGATGGCGTGGTGGCGATCAAGGAGCGTGAGGTCACCCCCTCCGACATCGATCGCGTCATCGATTCGGCCCGGGCCCGGGCCATCTCCGAGGGACAGCGGGTACTGCATGTGCTGCCCCAGGAGTTTGCCATCGACACCCAGGGGGGCATCCGTGAACCCCTCGGGATGTCCGGCGTCAGGCTCGAGGCCCGCGTGCACCTGGTGACCGCGGCCCTCAATGCCGTGCAGAACATCGAGAAGTGCGTGCGCCGCTGCGGTCTCGAGGTCGACGCCATCATCCTCGAGCAGCTCGCCTCGAGCATGTCGGTACTCACCGAGGACGAACGCGAGCTGGGCGTCTGCATGGTCGACATCGGTGGCGGCACCACCGACATCGCGGTCTTCACCGAGGGGGCCATTCGCCACACGGCGGTGATTCCCATCGCCGGTGACCAGGTCACCAACGACATCGCCATGGCCCTGCGCACGCCGACCCAGCATGCCGAGGAGATCAAGGTCAAGTATGCCTGCGCCCTCACCCAGCTGGCCGCCAGCGACGAGCTGATCAAGGTCCCCAGTGTCGGCGACCGCCCCGCCCGTGACCTCTCGCGCCAGTCCCTGGCCGAGGTGGTCGAGCCCCGCTACGAGGAGCTCTTCACCCTGGTCCGCGACGAGCTGCGCCGCAGCGGTTACGAGGACCTGGTGGCCGCCGGGGTGGTCCTGACCGGGGGGACCTCGCGGATGGAGGGGGTGGTGGAACTGGCCGAGGAGATCTTCCACATGCCGGTGCGCATCGCCTGCCCGCAGAACGTCAGGGGCCTGGCCGATGTGGTCCGCAACCCGATTTATTCGACCGGCGTCGGTTTGCTACATTACGCTTTGCAGGAGGCCCGGCAGGGGCACGGTCGACAGCAGGCACAGGGCAGCGTGATGCCGGTTCAGCCGAGGCGCGAAGACGCCTCCCGGCGCGGCTTCAGGGAAGGCATCCCGGCGCTGGATAGGCTGAAGGGCTGGTTGAAAGGAAATTTCTGACAGGATCGCCAGCGGCGGTCCAGGAGACGGGGCAAATGTTTGAACTGGTAGATAGCGCACCCTCAAGCAGCGCGGTCATCAAGGTGATCGGCGTCGGCGGCGGCGGCGGCAACGCCGTCAACCACATGGTCGAGAGCAGCATCGAGGGCGTGGAGTTCATCTGCGCCAATACCGATGCCCAGGCCCTCAAGCGAGTCGCGGCCAAGACCGTGCTCCAACTCGGCAGCGAGATCACCAAGGGGCTCGGTGCCGGTGCCAATCCCGAGGTGGGCCGCCAGGCCGCCATGGAGGATCGCGAGCGCATCGCCGAGCTGCTCAACGGTGCCGACATGGTGTTCATCACCGCGGGCATGGGCGGCGGCACCGGCACCGGGGGCGCCCCGGTGGTGGCCCAGGTGGCCAAGGAGCTGGGCATCCTCACCGTGGCCGTGGTCACCCGTCCCTTCCCCTTCGAGGGGCCCAAGCGCATGCGCGCGGCCGAGGAGGGCATGAAGGAGCTCTCCGAGCACGTCGATTCCCTGATCACCATCCCCAACGAGAAGCTGCTCTCGGTGCTCGGCAAGAGCGCCAGCCTGCTGACCGCCTTCAGCGCCGCCAACGACGTGCTGCTGGGGGCGGTGCAGGGGATCGCCGAGCTGATCACCAGCCCGGGCATCATCAACGTCGACTTCGCCGACGTGCGCACCGTGATGTCCGAGATGGGCATGGCGATGATGGGCACCGGCGGTGCCACCGGCGAGAACCGGGCCCGGGAGGCCGCCGAGAAGGCGATCCGCAGTCCGCTGCTGGAGGACATCGACCTCCACGGCGCCCGGGGCATCCTGGTCAACATCACCGCGGGCCCCGACCTCTCCATCGGCGAATTCAACGACGTGGGCGCCACCGTCCAGGAGTTCGCCTCCCAGGACGCCACCATCGTGGTCGGTACCTCCATCGACATGGAGATGACCGACGAGCTGCGGGTCACCGTGGTGGCCGCGGGCCTCGACGGCCGTCAGCAGCAGAAGTCGGCCGCCCGCGAGGGTGTGAAGCGCGCCGAGGGCGGCAGCGACTACCGCCAGCGCCAGGCGCAGCCGGCCATGCGCCAGCAGGCCGCCCGCGCCGCCGCCGAGCCGGAGGAAGCCGCCAAGCCCCGAGCCGAGAAGCGCCGCTCCCAGGAGCTCGACGACTACCTCGACATCCCGGCCTTCCTGCGCCGTCAGGCCGATTGAGGCGTGCTATCGAGCCAGTAGGTCACGCCGGGCGAGGTTTCTTTGTTGAAACACTCGTTCGGTGTTATAGTGAACGGTGTTTGATAACCGATAAACAGCCTGGCCACCGCTCATGATCAGACAACGCACCCTGAAGAACGTCATCCGCGCCACTGGCGTCGGCCTGCACTCCGGCAAGAAGGTCTACATGACCCTGCGCCCGGCCCCCGTGGATACCGGCATCGTCTTCGTGCGTACCGATCTCGATCCCGAGGTGCAGATTCCGGCCCGTGCCGAGTACGTCACCGACACGACCCTGTGCACCGCGCTGACCCGCGACGGGGCCAAGGTTGCCACCGTCGAGCACCTGATGTCGGCCCTCGCCGGCCTGGGCATCGACAATGCCTATGTCGACCTGAGCGCCCCCGAGGTGCCGATCATGGACGGCAGTGCCGGCCCCTTCGTGTTCCTGATCCAGTCGGCCGGCATCAGCGAGCAGAATGCCCCGAAGAAGTTCATTCGCATCAAGCGCGAGGTCGTGGTGCGCGACGGCGACAAGGAGGCGATCTTCCTGCCGCATCGGGGCTTCAAGGTCTCCTTCGCCATCGACTTCGACCACCCGGTCTTCGAGGACCAGAAGCAGACCGCGGTGGTGGACTTCTCCACGACCTCCTTCGTCAAGGAGGTTTCGCGGGCGCGCACCTTCGGCTTCATGCGGGACCTGGAGTACCTGCGCTCCAACAACCTGGCCCTGGGCGGCAGCCTCGACAACGCGATCGTGGTGGACGACTACCGCATCGTCAATGAGGGCGGGCTGCGCTACGACGACGAGTTCGTCAAGCACAAGGTGCTGGACGCCATCGGCGACCTCTACCAGCTCGGCCACAGCCTGATCGGCGAGTTCCGTGGCGTGAAGTCCGGCCATGCGCTCAACAACCAGCTGTGTCGTGCCTTGATGGCCCAGCCCGAGGCCTTCGAGCTGGTCACCTTCGAGGACGAGGCCGAGATCGCCCCGATCTCCTATGCGGCGCCGGCCATGGCCTGACGCCGTCCTCGAGCCAGGCATCGACGACGCCGCCCCCGGCACGGGGCGGCGTCGTCGTGTCAGGGCTCAGTGGCGCTCGGCATGGGAGGCGAGGCGCTCCAGCGCGCGCTTCAGCCGCGGATCCTCCACGTCGGCGGCACAGCTGGCCAGCTCGTCGGCGGCGTGCAGGGGGAGGTCGCGCACCTGGCGCAGGGGCGCCTTGACCGGGCGCACCGGGCGCACCTTGAACTGGAAGCCGTTGACTGCCTCGAAGCCGGGCAACTGGTGCAGCAGGCCGAGCAGCCGACGCTGCTCGTAGCGCAGCCAGGTCAGCCATACGGCCCGGTCGGTGATCAGGGTGAGTCGCCCGTCACGGAAGCCGCCCACGTGGAGGTGCTCGCGCACCTCCACGGGCAGGTGGTCGCGCAGGTGCTGCTGGGCGCGCTCGATCATCCTGGCCGTGCGCATCAGCGACCCGAGCTCGCCGCGACCCTCTAGGAGTCGGGACATGGACTGGGCTCGCGCGCGCTTAACCTTTATACTCATTGGCTTGTTTCTCGGGGCTTTCGCCTGGATTCGGCTCGGCCGGAGCCGGCATGGGCCTTGCCTTCTGGATCGAAAGCCTAGCACGCTCGGGAGTCCCTCGACAGCCATGCCCTGTGCCCCCCTCGACCGCCCGCTGGCCGATGCGCCCGGTGCCCCGTCGCAGCGCTCGACGCCGCGCCGGCCGGCGCGCTGGTGGCTGGCCGGGCTGCTGGTGGGTTGCCTGCTGCCGGCCGGCCTGGCCCACGCCGATGGGCTGCGCCATGCCGAGCGGATCGTGCAGATCTGCATTCTTGCCCCGGCGCTCATCCGCGCGAGCTCGCGCCTCCAGGCACGCCGGCGCGCCCTGGTGCGCTGGCCTGTCGAGCCCGTCCGCCTGGCGCCCCCCGCGCGCCTTCCCTTCCTGCCGTGGCCGCAGCGGCGGGCCACGGCCGCCCACGACGTGCTTACGCGTCGTGGCCCCCCTGCGTGGGCACGCTGAGCCATCCCCGAACTGAACGGCCGGCCGCCGCGGGCGCCGGCACGATGCCACACGCAGAAACTGGACCTTTCATGATCAACTCCCTGTTACGCAAGGTCGTCGGCTCCAAGAACGACCGTGAAGTCAAGCGCATGGGCCGCCAGGTCGACCGGGTCACGGCGCTGGAGAGCGAGCTCGAGGCGCTGGACGACGCTACCCTGCAGGCGCGCACCGCCGACTTCCGCGGCCGCCTGGAGGCCGGTGAGCCCCTCGACGGCCTGCTTCCCGAGGCCTTCGCCACCGTCCGCGAGGCCGGCAAGCGGGTGATGGGCATGCGCCACTTCGACGTGCAGATGGTCGGCGGCATGACGCTGCACAATGGCCGCATCGCCGAGATGAAGACCGGCGAGGGCAAGACCCTGGTGGCGACGCTCGCCGTCTACCTCAATGCCCTGCCGGGCAAGGGTGTCCACGTGGTCACGGTCAACGACTACCTGGCCCGTCGCGACGCCGAGTGGATGCGTCCCCTGTACGAGTTCCTCGGGCTCTCGGTGGGCATCATCTTCTCCGGCCAGACCTCCGAGGAGAAGCGCGCGGCCTACGCCTGCGACATCACCTACGGCACCAACAACGAGTTCGGCTTCGACTACCTGCGCGACAACATGGCCTTCTCCCTGGAGGACAAGGTGCAGCGCGGGCTCCACTACGCCATCGTCGACGAGGTGGACTCGATCCTGATCGACGAGGCGCGCACCCCGCTGATCATCTCCGGGGCCGTGGACGAGAACACCGAGCTCTACCGGGTGGTGGACCGCCTCGCCGCCGATCTCGAGAGGTGCAGCGACGAGGAGGATCCGGCCAGCGGTGACTTCCTGCTTGACGAGAAGCACAAGCAGGTAGAGATCACCGAGACCGGCCACAACAAGGTCGAGGAGCTGATGCGCGGCGAGGGGCTGCTGGGCGACGAGGAGTCCCTCTACGCGGCCCAGAACCTCAACCTGCTGCACCACATGCACTCCGCGCTGCGCGCCCGCCACCTCTACCATCGGGACGTGGACTACATCGTCGCCGACGGCCAGGTGGTGATCGTCGACGAGCACACCGGCCGCACCATGCCGGGTCGCCGCTGGTCCGAGGGGCTCCACCAGGCGGTGGAGGCCAAGGAGGGCGTGACGGTCCAGCGCGAGAGCCAGACCCTGGCTTCGACCACCTTCCAGAACTACTTCCGCCTCTACGACAAGCTGGCCGGGATGACCGGCACCGCCGACACCGAGGCCTTCGAGTTCCGCCAGATCTACGGCCTCGACGTGGTGGTGATCCCCACCAACAAGCCGCTGGTCCGCCGTGACCTCAACGACCTGGTCTACCTCACCGCCGAGGAGAAGTTCGAGGCGATCATCAAGGACGTCCAGGCCGAGACCGAGGCCGGACGCCCGGTGCTGGTGGGGACCGCGTCCATCGAGACCTCGGAGTACCTGGCCAACCTGATGAAGCGGGCCGGGATGACCTTCAACGTGCTCAACGCCAAGCAGCACCAGAGCGAGGCGGAGATCATCGCCCAGGCCGGTCGCCCCGGGGCGATCACCATCGCCACCAACATGGCCGGCCGCGGTACCGACATCGTGCTGGGCGGCAACTGGGAGGCCGAGGCGGCCAAGCTGGACAACCCCGGCCCCGAGCAGATCGAGCGCCTCAAGGCCGAGTGGCAGGCGCGCCACGAGGCGGTGCTGGCCGCCGGGGGCCTGCACGTGGTCGGCTCCGAGCGTCACGAGTCGCGGCGCATCGACAACCAGCTGCGCGGCCGGGCCGGCCGCCAGGGGGACCCGGGCTCGACGCGCTTCTTCCTGTCGCTGGAGGACAGCCTGATGCGGCTGTTCGGCTCCGACCGGGTGCAGCGCATGATGAAGGCGCTGGGCCTGGAGCACGGCGAGGCGATCGAGCACAAGATGGTCTCCAACGCCGTGGAGCGGGCCCAGAAGAAGGTCGAGAGCCGCAACTTCGACATCCGCAAGCAGCTGCTCGAGTACGACGACGTGGCCAACGACCAGCGGCGGGTGATCTACGAGCAGCGCAACGAGATCCTCGCTGCCGAGGACGTCTCCGACGCCGTGATGGGCATCCGCGAGGAGGTCCTCGACCTGGCCATCAGCGACTACGTGCCCCCCCAGAGCCTGCCCGAGCAGTGGGACCTCGCGGGGCTGCAGGACCACCTCAAGGCCGAGTTCCACCTGGAGGCGCCGGTGGTGCAGTGGGCCGAGGAGGACGAGCGCTTCCACGAGGAGCAGCTGCGTGAGCGCCTTCAGGCGATGCACCGCGAGACTTACCAGGCCAAGGTGGAGGAGGCCGGTGCCGAGCTGATGCGCCGCTTCGAGAAGCAGGTGATGCTGCAGGTGCTCGACACTCGCTGGAAGGAGCACCTGCAGTCCATGGACCACCTGCGGCGCGGCATCCACCTGCGCGGCTATGCCCAGAAGAACCCCAAGCAGGAGTACAAGCGCGAGTCCTTCGAGCTCTTCCAGAGCCTGCTGGCCAACATCAAGTCCGATGTGACCCGCATCCTGAGCCATGTGCAGGTGCGGCGTCCCGAGGAGGTCGAGGAGCTCGAGCGCCAGCGGCGCGAGGCGCTGGAGCGCGAGAAGGCCAGCGCGGCGAGCCGCCACGACGAGCCCGCGGCGGCCGTCGGCGACACCGGCAACGAGGCGGCGGTACCGCCCGGCGCCGATGGCCGGCCGGTGCGCCGCGAGGGGCCCAAGGTGGGGCGCAATGATCCCTGCCCCTGCGGCTCCGGCAAGAAGTACAAGCAGTGCTGCGGCAAGCTGAGCTGAACACGGCGCACGCCAACCAGACAGGAGACGAGACGATGGCAGTGGGTGACGCGAGCTTTCCGGCGATGCCGGTGATCGAGGGGCTGCGCCTGGGCTCCGCCATGGCCGGCATCAAGAAGCCCGGCCGGCGCGACCTGGTGGTGATCGAGATACCCGAGGGTGCCAGGGTGGCGGGCAGCTTCACCCGCAACGCCTTCTGCGCGGCCCCGGTGACGGTGGCCCGCGAGCACCAGGCGGCCTGCGTGGCCCGGGGCGAGGGGGCGCGCTACCTGGTAGTCAATACCGGCAATGCCAACGCCGGCACCGGCGAGGTGGGCCTGCGTGACGCCCGGGCCACCTGTGCCGAGCTGGCGCGGCTGGCCGGGGTGGGGGAGCATGCCGTGCTGCCGTTCTCCACCGGCGTCATCGGCGAGCCGCTGCCCATGGACCGGCTGGTCGCCGGCCTGCCGGCGGCACTCCAGGCCCTGGACGACGGCCCCGAGGCGTGGCGGCTGGCCGGCGAGGGCATCCTGACCACCGATACCCGCCCCAAGGGCGCCAGCGTGACCCTGACCCTGGGCGACGAGACCGTGACCATCAACGGCATCAGCAAGGGCTCGGGGATGATCCAGCCCAACATGGCCACCATGCTGGCGTTCGTGGCCACCGATGCCACTATCGAGCAGGGGGTGCTCGACGCCCTGCTGCGCGAGACCGTCGACCGCTCCTTCAACTGCATCACGGTGGACGGCGACACCTCCACCAACGACGCCTGCATGCTGATCAGCACCGGCCGCGGGCCGGTCATCGCCGGGGAGGAGTCCCTGACGGTGTTCCGCAACGGGCTGCAGCGGGTGATGACCGAGCTGGCCCAGGCGATCATCCGCGACGGCGAGGGGGCGACCAAGTTCGTCACCCTGCAGGTCAACGCGGCGGCCAGTCGCCGCGAGGCGCTGGACGTGGCCTTCACCGTGGCCCACTCGCCGCTGGTCAAGACCGCCCTGTACGCCTCGGACGCCAACTGGGGGCGCATCCTGGCCGCGGTGGGGCGTGCCCCGGTGGCGGACTTCGATGTGTCCCGGGTGACCATCGACCTCGGTGAGGTTCGCCTGGTGGAAGGGGGCGGCCGGGCGCCCGGCTATACCGAGGAGGCGGGCAGCGCCGTGATGGCTCGCGAGGAGATCGTCATCCGCATCGACCTGGCGCGGGGCGAGGAGAGTGCCACGGTGTGGACCTCGGACCTCTCCCACGAGTACGTGACCATCAACGCCGACTATCGCAGCTGATCGGGTGGCGGAGGCCGCCCATCGCCAGACAGAGAACCCCGCGCCGTCGGGCGCGGGCCAGTGGGAAAGGTGAATGAACGCAATGGTGAAGAGAAGGGTGCACGTGGCGGCCGCCGCCATCATCAGCGCCGACGGCCGCGAGGTGCTTATCGCGCGCCGGCCGTCCAATGTCGATCACGGCGGCCTGTGGG
The DNA here is from genome assembly GCF_024206005.1 of Halomonas sp. 3H. Taxonomy (NCBI): domain Bacteria; kingdom Pseudomonadati; phylum Pseudomonadota; class Gammaproteobacteria; order Oceanospirillales; family Halomonadaceae; genus Halomonas; species Halomonas sp. 3H. The sequence continues at coordinate 2,494,175 of NZ_CP100360.1, read as the reverse complement.
AGTTTCCCGGGGGCAAGCTGGCCCCCTACGAGACGGGCCTGGGCGGCCTCAAGCGCGAGCTCCACGAGGAGCTGGGCGTGGAGATCCAGCGCGCCCAGCCGCTGATCCGCATCCATCACGAGTATCCCGACAAGCACATCCTGCTTGATGTCTGGCAGGTCCACGACTTCTCCGGCGAGCCCTTCGGCCGCGAGGGGCAGGCGGTGCGCTGGGTGCCGATGAAGGAGCTGGTCAACTACCCGTTCCCGGCGGCCAACCTGCCGATCCTGAGAGCGGTGATGCTGCCCACCGAGTACCTGATCACTGCCGAGGAAGCGGATGAGGGCCTGTTCGCCCAGCGCCTGGAGCGTGCCCTGGTGGAGGATGGTGTGCGCCTGGTGCAGCTGCGTGCCAAGTCGCTGGACGAGGCGGCGTATGTCGCCCGGGCGGAGGCCTCGCTGGCGCTGTGTCGGCAGCATGGCGCGCGCCTGCTGCTCAACGGCGAGCCTGCGCTGCTGGAGCGGGTAGAGGCCGACGGCATCCACCTGACCAGCGACCGGCTGATGTCGCTGGAGCGCCGGCCCATCGCCGAGGGCAAGTGGCTCTCCGCCTCGACCCACGACCGGGCCCAGCTGGTGCAGGCCGGCCGCCTGGGCTGTGATTTCGTGACCCTCTCGCCGCTGCGCACCACCCCGTCGCACCCGGAGGTGCCGCCCATGGGCTGGCATGACTTCCAGGAGCTGGTCGAGCGAGCCGCCATGCCGGTCTTCGCGCTGGGCGGGATGACCCGCTTCGATGCCAATCATGCCCGTGCCGTGGGCGCCCAGGGGATCGCCTCGATCCGCGATTTCTGGAAGTAGATCAGCGCCGAGCGCCCGGCGCCTAGCTGCTCAATGACGGGCGGGAAGTGTCGAGGCTGATAAACAGAAACCCCGTCAGTGCTAATGAACTGACGGGGTTTCTTCGTTGATACCAGAAATGCCGATGACATCATCCTGCTAGGCGCTAGGCGCTAGGCGCTAGGCGCTAGGCGCTAGGCGCTAGGCGCTAGGCGCTGTCAGTCCCGATAGCGCCGCGTGAGATCCCCGTAGGCGTCGATGCGGCGGTCCCGGAGGTACGGCCAGATGCGCCGGACCTGCTCGCCGCGGTCCATGTCCAGGGTCACCAGCAGGCGTTCGGCCTGGACCCCGGCGTGGGCCAGCAGCTCCCCCTGGGGGCCGCAGATGAAGCTGCCGCCCCAGAAGTCGATGCCGCGGCCCACGCCGGAGTGGTCCGGCTCGTGGCCGACCCGGTTGGCGACGATGACCGGCAGCCCGTTGGCCACGCCATGGCTGCGCTGGATCAGCGTCCAGGCGTCCTTCTGGCGCGTCTTCTCGGCATCGTCGTCCGCCGGGTCCCAGCCGATGGCGGTGGGGTAGAGCAGCAGCTCCGCCCCGGCCAGCGCCATCAGCCGCGCCCCCTCAGGATACCACTGGTCCCAGCACACCAGCAGCCCGAGCCGGCCCACCGAGGTGTCGATGGGCGCAAAGCCCTGGCCGCGGGCCTCGTCGGCATCCCCGGGGGTGAAGTAGAACTTCTCGTAGAAGCCGGGATCGTCGGGGATGTGCATCTTGCGGTAGTGGCCCACCGCGCCAAGCTGGCGGTCGTAGACTACCGCGGTGTTGTGGTAGAGGCCCGGCGCGCGACGTTCGAACAGCGAGCCCACCAGCACGATGTCGAGCTCCGCGGCCAGCGCCGCCAGGCGCGTGCCGGTGGGGCCGTCCAGGGGCTCGGCCAGGTCGAACAGCTCGGTGTCCTCGTACTGGCAGAAGTAGTGGGTGGCATGCAGCTCCTGGAGCATGACCAGCTCGGCGCCGGCGGCGGCCAGCTCGCGGATGCCGGCCTCGCTCTCGGCGAGGCTGCGGGCCTTGTCGGGCCAGGCGGGCTGCTGGACCAGGCCGACCTTCAGATGGCGGGACATGATGAAATCTCCTCGTGTGTCTCTTCTCGGAGGCGGGTCCGGCGACAGGTCTCGGCGGGGGCGCTGTGAATACTTCCCTGTACGCTACCTTTTCCTTCCCTGGAAAAGGACCCCCGCGACGACCTGTCCCCGGCGCCTCTTGCTTCAGGTGGCGGCCGTCTTCTCGATGGCCAGGCTGCCCTCAGGCAGCTGCATGGTCAGGCAGTGCAGGCTGCCGTGCTGGCGGATCACGCTCAGGCAGTCGATGGGGATGATATCGCGCCCCGGGAAGGCGCCGGCCAGGGCGGTGAGCGCCCGGGTGTCGGCGGCGTCGCCGTAGGTGGGCACCAGCACGGCGCCGTTGATGATCAGGAAGTTGGCATAGGTGGCCGGCAGGCGGTGGCCGTCCACCGGGTCGAGGCAGGGCCTCGGCCAGGGCAGCGGCACCAGCCGGTAGGGCTCGCCGTCGATGCGGCGCAGCGTCCGGAGCTCGGCCTCCATGGCGGAGAGCGCCGGGAAGTGCGGGTCATGCGGGTCGTCGCAGCGCACAAAGGCGATGGTGCCCGGGTCGCAGAAGCGCGCCAGGGTGTCCACATGGCTGTCGGTGTCGTCGCCTTCCAGGTGGCCGTGGGCCAGCCACAGCACCCGGGTGACCCCGAAGTCCTCGTGCAGCCAGTCCTCCACCGCCTGGCGGTCCAGGCCGGGATTGCGGTTGGGGTTGAGCAGGCACGCCTCGGTGGTCAGCAGGGTGCCCTCGCCGTCGCTCTCGATGGCGCCGCCCTCCAGCACCAGGCCGCGCTCGCTCACCGGGCAGGCATAGAGGCCGGCCTCCGCCAGGCGACGAGTCAGGGTGTTGTCCCGGCCGGCGGGAAACTTGCCGCCCCAGCCGGTGAAGACGTAGTCATGCAGGCGCAGCGCGCCGTTCTCCTCCACGGCCAGCGGGCCGTGGTCGCGGGCCCAGGTGTCATCGGCCGGTGCCACCACCAGATGCAGCCGCTCGCCGGGCACGCCCAGGTGGGCGAAGCGGCCGGCCAGGTGGGTGCGGGTAGCGGTGTCGGGGACGCTGACCAGCACCGCCTGGTAGCGGGTGATGGCGACCACCATGGCCTCGAGGGTAGCCTCGATGCGCTCGAGCATGGGGGCCCAGTCGCTCTCGGGGCCGGGCCAGGTGAGCTGGACGGCGTCCTGGGGATGCCATTCGGGGAGCAGGCGGATGGCCATCGTGCGGGGCCTCGTGGTGGCATGGGTGTGGTCGCGAATGTAGGGGGCAACGGCACGGGATGCAATAGCCGGTCTGCTCCGCTCGCCACGGGGTGCTTTTCCGTTCCGGTGGCAATGGTATCCTTGTGGGACCGCCGACCGACTCCCCGGTCGCTAAGGAGCTGCATGCGCCCCCTCACTCCCTTGTCGCTTGTTGCCGCCTGCAGCCTGCTGCTGGCCGGTTGCGCCGGGCTGCCGGATGGCCAGGATGTCCTCTCCACTTCCAGCGAGTGGCTGTCCCGCTCGGGCGAGGTGATCAGCACCCAGGGGCAGCGGCTGGCCCGCCTCGCCGGCGGGCCGGAGGACGAGCCCCTCGACGAGGCAGAGCAGGAGGCCGAGGTGGAGGCGCTGCTGGCCCAGCCCTGGATCGACCCGCTGACCCGCTTCCTCGAGGCCCACGGCGACGATCCCCGCTACGCCGACCAGCTGGTCACGCTCTCCCGCGAGCGGGACCGGCGCTGTGCCGAGGTGGCCAAGCGCTACCGCGAACGGCCGGCCACGCGGGAGCACCTGGACCGCTACCGTCGCGGCTACCTCTACTCCTGCCCGGCCGACGTCAACGCCTTCTTCGCGCGGGTCAGGGAGCGAGAGGCGTCGACCGCCATGGCCGCCCCGACGCCCCCGCCCGCCGAGTCGGCACCGGCCCCGCGAGTCGCGGAGGAGGCCGATGTCGAGCAGGCGGTGGACCGCCGCCAGGCCAACGACTGCTACCTCTACTTCACCATCCGCAATTTCCAGCAGGCGCGTGAGGCGTGCGCCGGTCCCGCCGAGCAGGGCGATGCCCGGGCCCAGCATCACATGGGTAGCCTGGAGGAACTCGATGGCGACACCGCGTCGGCAATACGCTGGTTCCGGCGCGCCGCGGACAACGGCGACGAGCGAGCGGCCACCCGCCTCGAGGCCCTCGCCGAGGCGGCCGACGGCGATGATCTCGAGGCCTCGCCATGAGGCCTCCCGGCGCCGGGCTGGCCGGGCGCCACGTCATCATGCTGCTGTTGGCCCTGCTGGTGGCGCTCTTCCTCGGCGGCATGTGGCTGCTATCCAGCCTCAACCTGCGCATCGCCGAGTCCTCCCTGGCCGAACTGCGCGAGCGCCAGATCCTCGAGACCTTCCAGGCCAATCGGGGGCGCATCGATGACCACCACCGGCGCATGGAGCAGAACACCCGGGACCTGGCGCGGACCGGCGAGTTACTGGTGGCACTGGACGGCGGGCGCGAGGCCGTCGAGGCGGCCCTGCGCCAGGCGCTGGTCGACTTTCCCGATGCCCAGGGGGTGACCCTGTGGCTCACCGACCCGTCATTGACGCTGGGCGTGCATGCCTGGCGGGAGGGCGAGACGCTGCGCGTCGAGCCGCTGGAGGCCGGCTGGAGCGAGGCGGACTGGCTGCGGCGTCGCCTGGACGCCTGGCGGGAGGGCGCTCCGGCCATTCACTGGACCGCCGCCTACTTCAAGTCGCGCATCGACGACGTGGTGGTCAGCGTCGGTGTCCCGATGATCGACGCCGAGGGGCGCCTGCTGGGCATGGCGGCCAGCGACTGGGTGGCCGGTGACATCATCGGCCTGGTCAGCGACGTGGACGTGACCCCGAGCGCCTTCGCCTTCCTGGTGGACCGCGAGAACCGCAACCTCTCGAGCCTGGCCTGGGCGGAGGACCAGGCCCGTGCCCAGCCGCTGATCGAGGCGATCATCGACCTGGAGCTGCATCGCGACGGCACGGACGCGCAGGCGCGACGCTCCCTGGCCCTGGAGGGCGAGGCCTGGACGCTGCTGCATGCCAATACCCGAGCCGGCATGGTGTTCGGCATCGGCGTGCCCCAGGCCGAGATCGACGCGGTGCTGGTGCCCATGCGCCAGGCCAACCTGCGCATCATGTCCGCCGTCGGCGCGGGCGTGTTGCTGCTGGCGGTGGTGATCCTGCTGCGCGTGGCCGGCATGCTGCGCCGGCTGCGTACCCTCTATACCGATCCGCTCACCGGCCTGCCCAACCGGGCCCGGCTGCTGGCCGACCTCGAGGAGCAGCGTCCGGGGGCGCTGGTGCTGGTCAACGTCGATGGCTTCAAGCAGTTCAACGGGGTGTTCGGCCACGAGTGCGGCGACCAGGTGATCCGCCACATGGTCGCCCGGCTCGAGGCGCTGCTGGCGCTGCCCGAGTGGCGCGGCAGCCGGCTCTACCGCATGCCCGCCGACGAGCAGGCGATCTGGCTGCCGGGGCGCCTCCCGCCGGAAGCGCTGCCGGAGCGCCTGCAGGCGCTCCAGTCGGCAGTGGGGAGCACCCGGCTCATCTGGCGGGGCCAGGAGCTGCCGCTGCATGCCACCCTGGGGCTGGCCGCCAGCTGGCAACTGGGGGAGGGGGGGCGCGAGGGGCTGCTCAGCGCCGCCGGCATGGCACTGCGCCAGGCGCGGGAGCAGCAGCTGGGCTATCGGATCCACGACCCCGCGAGTCGCATGCGCGAGGGCTACGAGCAGAACCTGGCCTGGGCCAACCGGCTGACGGCGGCCCTGGAGGAGGGGCGGATCGTCGCCTACTTCCAGCCGATCCTCGACCTGGCCAGCGGCCGAGTCGCCAAGCACGAGTGCCTGATGCGCCTGATCGATGAGGCCGGCGAGCCGGTGGGCCCCGGCCAGTTCCTGGAGGTAGCCCGGCGCAGCCGGCTGCACCGGCGGTTGACGCTGACCATGGTCGAGCGCTGCCTTGAGGCCATGCGCGACAGCGACGGGGCCTTCTCCCTCAACCTCTCCGTCGAGGATCTGCTGGACCCCGAGATCAGCGAACCGCTGCTCGCCCGGGTGGCCGAGAGCGGCCTCGGCGAGCTGCTGATCCTCGAACTCCTCGAGTCGGAGGGCATCGAGGACTATGCGGCGGTCGGCGCCGTCATCGCCCGGGCCCGGGCGCTGGGCGTGGGCATCGCCATCGATGACTTCGGCACCGGCTACGCCAACTTCGAGCACCTGCTGCGCCTGGACGTCGACCTGCTGAAGATCGACGGTAGCCTGATCCGCCATCTGGACCGCGACCCGGGCGCCCTGACCCTGACCCGGGGCATCGTGCGTTTCGCCCGGGAGCTGGGCCTGCAGACGGTGGCCGAGTTCGTCCACAGCCCCGAGGTGCTGGCCCTGGTGCGCGAGCTGGGCATCGACCATGCCCAGGGGGCCTGCATCGGCATGCCGGCGCCGAGGCCGCTGCGCACGTCACCCCTGGCCTGAGTCGCCAGGGTGCAAATCCGCGGCAAGGCGCGGCCACCCCGATGCAGCGGCGCACGAAAAGCCTTACCATGGGCGCCCGCCGACAAGGAACGCCACCATGCTCGACCGACTGCCCTTCCTGATCGGGTTGCGCTATGTGCGCGCCAAGCGCCGCAACCACTTCATCTCCTTCATCTCCCTGACCTCCATGCTGGGCCTCATGCTGGGCGTGGCCGTGCTGATCCTCGTGCTCTCCGTGATGAACGGCTTCGACCACGAGCTGCGCACGCGGATCCTGGGCATGGTGCCCCACGCCAAGGTGGAGTCGCGCACCGGCATGGTGGAGTGGGAGTCGCTGGCCGAACGCCTGATGGAGCGCGAGCGGGTCATCGGCGCGGCGCCCTACGTGGAGCAGCAGGGCATGTTCTCGGTGGGCGGGCGCAACCAGGGCGCCATGGTCAACGGCATCCACCCGGAGTGGGAGGATCGCGTCTCGATCATCGGTCGCCACATGCAGCAGGGCAGCCTGGCCGACCTGGAACCCGGCGAATGGAACATCGTGCTCGGCTCGATCCTGGCCCGACGGCTCGGGGTCGACGTGGGCGACCGGGTGACCCTGCTGGTCCCCGAGGCCTCGATCACCCCCGCCGGGGTCTTCCCGCGCCTGAAACGCTTCACGGTGAGCGGTATCTTCAACGTCGGCGCCGACCTCGACGCCGGCCTGGCCTATGCCAATATCGAGGACATGCAGACCCTGGCGCGCCTGGGCGATGCCGTGGGCGGCCTGCGCCTGGAACTCGACGACCTCTTCATGGCCGGCAGCGAGACCCGAGCGATCATCGACGAGCTGGGCCCCGGCTATCGCGGCGTCGACTGGACCTTCTCCCACGGCAACCTCTTCCAGGCGATCCAGATGGAGAAGCGCATGATCGCGCTGCTGCTCACGGTGATCATCGCCGTGGCCGCCTTCAACATCGTCTCGACCCTGGTGATGGTGGTCACCGACAAGCATGCCGATATCGCCATCCTGCGCACCATCGGGGCCACGCCGCGGTCGATCATGGGCATCTTCATCGTCCAGGGGCTGGCCATCGGGGTGATCGGCATCCTGGTCGGGGTGGGGCTGGGCGTGCTGCTGGCCCTGACCATCTCCGACATCATCGACGGGGTCGAGAGCCTGTTCGGCATCCAGTTCCTCGATGCCGGGGTCTACTTCATCAGCAACCTGCCCTCGCGGCTCGACTGGACGGATGTGCGCGACATCGTCACGGCCGCGCTGGGCCTGACCTTCCTGTCGACCCTCTACCCCGCCTGGCGCGCGGCGCGCGTCCAGCCGGCCGAGGTGCTGCGCTATGAGTGAGCCGAGCATGGACACGACACGCAACGAGGAGCGCCCGATGGAGCGCACCGCCGGCCAGCCGATGCTGGAGTGCCACGACCTGACCCGGATCTACCGCGAGGGGCCCCAGGACATCACCGTGCTCGACGGCCTGGCGCTGAAGGTGCATGCCGGGGAGCGGGTGGCCATCGTCGGCAGCTCCGGCTCCGGCAAGACCACGCTGCTCAACCTGCTGGGCGGGCTCGACCGGCCCAGCCGGGGCGAGGTGAGGATCGCCGGCGAGTCGCTGCTGGCGCTGGGCGAGGCGGCGCTGGGACGCTTCCGCAATCGCCATATCGGCTTCGTCTACCAGTTCCACCACCTGCTGGCCGAGTTCACCGCGCTGGAGAATGCGGCCCTGCCGCTGATCGTGCGCGGGCTGAGCAAGAAGGCCGCCGAGGTGCGGGCCCGCGAACTGCTGGACAAGGTCGGCATGGCGGCGCGCGCCGACCACAAGCCCGGCGAGCTCTCGGGGGGAGAGCGCCAGCGGGTGGCCATCGCCCGCGCCCTGGTCACCGACCCGAGCCTGGTGCTGATGGATGAGCCCACCGGCAACCTGGACCAGCACACCGCGGCCAGCATCCTCGCGCTGATGGACGACCTGGCCCGCAACGCCGCCTGCGCCTTCGTGGTGGTGACCCACGACCCCGCACTGGCGGCCCACCAGGACCGGGTGATGCGCCTCGACGAGGGCCGGCTCGCCGCCCAGCCTCGCGAGGCGGCGAGCGAGCGCTGAGGCGCGACGTACCCTGCAAGGAACGCGGCCGGTGCCCTCGGGCACCGGCCGCGTGCGTTGTCGCTCAGGGTGCCTCTCGGCCCCGGCGCCGGCGGCGTCGCCGGGCACGCTGCTTCCAGCTCCGCGAGACCTGCCAGCGCCACAGCAGGCGGATCACCACGTTGCCGACGATCGCCAGCAGTACGGCAGTGACCACCGAGCCCACCGCCAGGGCCGGCAGGATGTCGGCCATCTGCTCGGCGATCCAGCGGGTGGACAGGCGCTCCGGGGCCTCCCGGGCAGGGGTGTCCATCAGCCAGGCGCCGAGGCGATAGTTGCCGTAGAAGATGATCGGCATGGTCAGCGGGTTGGTGATCCACACCAGGCCCACCGAGAGCGGCAGGTTGCAGCGGGCCAGCCAGGCGCCGAAGGCCGCCACCACCATCTGGAAGGGGATCGGCAGCATGGCGCTGAACAGCCCCACCGAGAAGGCGTTGGCCACGCTGCGGCGCGACAGGACCCACAGGGCGGGATTGCCGATCAGGTGACCCATGAAACGCAGCGAGCGCTGGCGCCTGAGCGTGTCGGGGTGGGGCATGTAGCGCTGGAGGAAGCGGCGCGGCATGACGTCTGGCTCGCGGCATCGTGATGGGGGCTATTATCCATACAAGCCATGTCACCTGCCATGCCGCCGCTTCCACGGAATCGCGCTGTCGCCGCGGTCACCGGGGCGGGGCGGAGCACCATCCGGGAGCAACGGAATGCCGCTTGGACTGGCCATTCCCCTGGCGCTGGCCGTGCTGTTCGGCGTGGCGCTGGGGAGCCAAGCCCCGCCGGGCCTGGGGGAGGGACTCGGCCTCGCCGTGCTGTGGGCAATGGCCGGGCGACGGTGGCTCTGGCTGCTGCCGCTGGGGGCCATGGCCGCGGTGGCCGTCGTGGTGCTGCTGGCAAAGGGCGCGGACCTCCCCGCGGGACTGGTGCGCGAGGACCTGGCCGTGGAGGGACGGCTGCTCGAGGTGTCGCCGGAGGCGCGCCTCACCCGCCTGACCCTGGCCGTCGAGAGCTGTGCCCCACTGGTCGAGGGCCGGCTGCCCTGCGACGCCCTGCGGCGGGTTCGGCTGAGCGCCTACGAGGCGCCGGCGATGCAGCCCGGCGAGCGCTGGTCTCTGGTCGTGCGCCTGCGCCCGCCGTCCGGCCTGGCCAACCCCGACACCTTCGATTACCGTGCCTGGCTCTGGCGGGAGGGGATCCAGGCCGCCGGCTACGTGCGGCGCGATCCGCCGCCACGGCGGCTGGCGCCGCCGGGGGTCTCCCTGCGCCGCCCGGCGCTGGCCCATCTCGATACCCGCGACCTTCCACCGCGCCACGCCCGCTGGCTGGCGGCCCTGACCCTCGGGGCAAGCGAGCGCCTGACCCCCGACGACTGGGCGCTGCTCAATGCCAGCGGTACCACGCACCTGATGGTGATTTCGGGGCTCCACGTGGGGCTGGTGGCGACCTTCGTGCTGCTGCTGGGGCGCGGCGCCGCGCGACTGGCGACGCCGGGGCGATGGCGGCTGGCGGTCTGGCCCTGGTGGCTCGCCGGGGCGGCTGCGGTGGCCTATGCCGGCCTGGCCGGGCTCGAACCACCGGCCATGCGCGCCATGATCATGACCCTGGTGGGGCTCTGGGTGGCCAGCGGCCGGCATGCGCCGGGGCCCTGGCAGGGTTGGTGGCTGGCGCTGGCCCTGGTGCTGCTGGTCGATCCCCGTTCGGCCTGGCGGCCGGGGCTATGGCTCTCCTTCCTGGCGGTGGCGCTGCTGATCCTGATCTGGCAGGGCAGGCCCCGACCGCGCGGTCTGCGCGGCTGGCTTAGGGCCCTGGTGCGCACCCAGCTGCTGCTGGCCCCGCTGATGGCCGCCGCAGTGCTCGTCGCCTTTGCCCGGCTGGCCCCGGCGGCGCCGCTGGTGAACCTCCTGGCCGTGCCGCTGGTGAGCAGCCTGATGGTGCCGCTCGGCCTGCTGGGCTGGCTGAGCGCCCCGCTGGCGCCGCTCTCGACGCTCTGCTGGTGGCTGTTCGGTCGCCTGGTCGAGCTCCTGACCGGGCTGCTCGAGCTGGCGGTCGAGTGGCTGCCGCTATGGCTGCCGTCCCCCGACCAGGTGACGCCGCTGGCCCTGGCGCTGGGGCTCATGGCGCTGCTCTGGGCCCTGCCGGGACTGGCCCTGGCGCTGCGCCTGGTCGGTTCCCTGGTGCTGCTGGCGGTGCCGGCGATCACCACGCCCCCGCCCGAGCTGGCGCCCGGCGAGCTGCGGGTGCGGATCCATGACGTTGGCCAGGGGCAGCTGATCGAGCTGCGTACCGCCGGCTACCGGGCGCTCTATGACGCCGGGCCGCGCTTCGGCTCTGGCTTCACGCCCCTCGAGACCCTCTGGCCGCCCGGCCAGCGGTTCGACCGGGTGATCGTCAGTCACGCTGATCTGGACCATGCCGGCGGGGTAGGGGCGCTGGTCGACCGGCACCGGGTCGGAGACGTCCTGGCGCCCCCCGGCGAGACGCTTGACGTGGCCTTCACGCCCTGCCGGGCGGGTGACGCCTGGGAGCGCGACGGGGTGCGCTTTCGCTTCCTGTGGCCGCCGGCCGACACCGCCGGCCTATCCAGCAACGACCGCTCCTGCGTGCTCGAGGCCAGTGCCGGCGGCCAGCGGCTGCTGGTCACCGGCGACGTCGGGCGCGAGGTGGAACGCGCCTTCCTGCTCGAGGCCGAGGCGCCGCTGGCGGCGCTGGTGGCCGGCCACCACGGCAGCCGCACCAGCTCCGGGCCGCAGCTTGTCCAGCGCCTGGCGCCGCAGCACGTGGTCTTCAGCGCGGGGCGTCACAATCCCTTCGGCCACCCGGATGACGGCGTGGTGCGGCGCTTCCGTGGCGTCGGCAGCTGCCTGTGGAGCACCGCCCATGACGGCGCCGTCACCCTGTGGCTGGGGGATGGCCAGACGGCGAGGGTGCGGGGGGAGCATCCGCTACCCTGGCGGCACGGCGGTGTCGAAGGGGGCTGCCTTGCGTTAGAATCTTCCGAGTAACCGGGCTCGAGAGACCGGGCATCTGCAGGGGGAAGCGCATGGACATGATGGAGGCCCTGATCGCCGGGGGCTGGCTGATGCTGCCGCTGCTCGGCTGCTCGCTGCTGGCCACGGTGATCATCATCGAACGGCTGTGGACCCTGCGCGCCGGGCGCATCGCTCCCATGGGGCTGGGGCAGGAGGTCTGCTCGCTGGTGGCCCGAGGCCAGGTGAACCTCTACTGGCTCGAGAGCCATTCGCCGCTGGGCGGCGTGCTGGCCGCGGGGCTGCGCAATGCCCGGCTGGGCCATGAGCAGGTGAGGGCGCGGCTGCAGGAGGCCGGCACCGCGGTGATCCACGACATGGAGCGCTTCCTCAGCCCGCTGGGCACCATCGCCGCCATTGCCCCGCTAATCGGCCTGCTGGGCACCGTGGTGGGGATGATCGAGGTGTTCTCGGTGATCGTCTCGGGCGACGGGGCCAGCCGCACCGCCGACCTGGCCGGCGGCATCTCCCGCGCCCTGGTCACCACGGCGGCGGGCCTCACCGTGGCGATCCCGGCGCTGATGTTCCATCGCTACTTCCAGCGTCGGGTGGAGGACATCACCGTGCGTATGGAGGAGCAGGCCGGGCAGGTGGTGGAGTTCCTGGCCCACTATCCGGGTGAGCTGACCCTGGCGGAGCGCCATGAGGCCGAGCGCCAGGAGGCCGACGGGCGCATCGCGCCCCGGGTGCGGCAGCCGTGAGGTTGCCTCGCACCCGACGCGATCCGGTGGAGGTGAACCTCACGCCGCTGATCGACGTGGTCTTCCTGCTGCTGATCTTCTTCATGGTCTCGACCACCTTCGAGACCCGCCAGGCCCTGGAGCTGGAGCTTCCCGAGAGCGCCAGCGGGCTGGCCGCGGAGGCATCGCCGGTGACCCTGGTGATCACCGCCGAGGGTCGCTACCGGCTCGGCGAGCGCGACCTCTCCGCCGACGCCCTCGGTGACGCCCTGGCCGCCGAGGCCGAGCAGGCCCGGGAGCACGGCCTGGTGGTGGAGGCCGACGCCCGGGCACGCCACGCCGACGTGGTGCGCGCCCTCGACCAGGCCGGCCTGCAGGGCATCCGCCAGGTGCGCATCGCCACCACCGAGGCTTCATCCACTCAAGCGGAGACACCGTGAACCAGGACGGGACCCCACACCATTCGGGCTGGACGCTCTACCGGCAGCTGCTGGGCTACGTGCGACCGCACTGGCGCTCCTTTGCCCTGGCCATCCTCGGCTATGCCATCTATGCCGCCTCGAGCACCGCCCTGGCGGAGATGATGAAGCGGCTGATCGATGGCATCCAGAACCCCGATGCCAGCTTCCGGCTGTTCCTGCCGCTGTTCGTGGTCGGCATGTTCGCCGCCCGCGGCCTCGGCACCTTCCTCGGCACCTACTACATGAGCAACGTGGCCCGCAACGTGGTCCATGCGCTGCGCTGCAACGTGTTCAACCACATGCTGCACCTGCCGGGTCGCTTCTTCGACACCCACTCCAGCGGCCACCTGATCTCGCGGGTCACCTACCACGTGGAGCAGGTCACCGGCGCGGCCACCAAGGCGATCACCATCCTGCTGCGGGAAGGCCTCTTCGTCATCGGCCTGGTGAGCTACCTGCTGTGGACCAACTGGATGCTGACGCTGCTGTTCCTGGCGGTGACCCCGCTGATCGGCGGCGTGGTCAGCTATGCCAGCAAGCGGTTCCGGCGTATCTCGAGCCGCATCCAGGCCTCCATGGGTGACGTCACCCATGTGGCCTCGGAGGCCCTCTCCGGCTATCGGGTGGTGCGTACCCATGGGGCCGAGGCCTTCGAGAAGGCGCGCTTCGCCGCGGCCAGTGACTACAACCGCCAGCAGAGCATGAAGGAGGCGCTGACCAAGGCCATCAGCACCCCGGTGATCCAGCTGCTGGTGGCGCTCTCCCTGGCCGTGCTGGTGTGGCTGGCCATGTCGCCCGCGCTGATGGCCGACATGACCCCCGGCGAGTTCGTCGGCTTCGTGACCGCCGCCTCGCTGATGGCCAAGCCGGTCCGCCAGCTGACCGAGATCAACAGCGAGATCCAGAAGGGCATCGCCGCGGCCGCCGAGCTGTTCGGCCTGCTCGACGAGCCGCCCGAGCGCGACGAGGGCGCCCGCGAGCCGGGCCGGCTCGCGGGGCGGGTGATCCTGGAGGGCGTGCGCTTCGCCTATGGCGAGGGCCAGCCCGAGGTGCTCAAGGGGATCGACCTCGAGGTGGCGCCGGGGGAGATGGTGGCTATCGTCGGCCGTTCGGGCAGCGGCAAGTCGACCCTGATGGGCCTGCTGCCGCGTTTCTACCGGCCCACCGCCGGCCGCCTGCTGATCGACGGCGTGCCCGTGGAGGAGTACCGCCTGGCCCCGCTGCGTCGCCAGATCGCCCTGGTCTCGCAGCAGGTGACCCTGTTCAACGCCAGCATCGCCGACAACATCGCCTACGGGGAGCCCGATGCCGACCCCGCCGCCATCGAGGCCGCCGCCCGGGCGGCCCATGCCCACGAGTTCATCGACCGCCTGCCCGGGGGCTACGCCACCGTGGTCGGCGACAACGGGGTGATGCTTTCCGGCGGCCAGCGCCAGCGCCTGGCCATCGCCCGCGCGATCTTCAAGGATGCCCCGCTGCTGATCCTCGACGAGGCCACCTCGGCGCTGGATACCGAATCCGAGCGCCATATCCAGGCGGCCCTGGAGGAGGTGTGCCGAGGGCGGACCACCTTCGTGATCGCCCATCGCCTGTCGACCATCGAGCGCGCCGACCGCATCCTGGTGATGGAGCAGGGCGAGATCGTCGAGCAGGGCAGCCACGCCGAGCTGATCGACCGCGACGGGGCCTATGCGGCCCTGCATCGCCTGCAGTTCCAGGAGGCTCCGGTGACATGAGCGGCATGTGTGAACGCTGGCCGATGACGTCTCGGGAGGCCCCGTCGGCATGACCGGCGGGCTGGGCGAGCGCTGGCTGGCCTCCGCCTACGGCGGCGCCGGCTGGCTGCGCGCGCTGCGCCCGCTGGAGGCGCTGTACCGACGCGCCGTGGTCCGACGGGCGGCGGCCTTCGCCGCGGGGCGCCGGCCGGTGTGGCGCGCGCCGGTGCCGGTGGTCGTGGTGGGCAACATCACCCTCGGCGGCACCGGCAAGTCCCCGCTGGTGGCCTGGCTCGCGGGCCGGCTGGTCGAGCGCGGTTGGCGACCGGGCATCCTCTCGCGCGGCTACGGCGGACGGTCGGAGGCCTATCCGCTGCGGGTCACGGCCGATACCCCGGTGGCACAGTGCGGCGACGAGCCACGGATGCTCGCGGAGCAGACCGCCCTTCCCGTGGTGGTGGATCCGGACCGCCCGAGGGGCGCGCGCCTGCTGCTCGAGGCCGGCTGCGATATCCTGCTGTCGGACGATGGCCTGCAGCATCTGGCGCTGGGTCGCGACCTGGAACTGGTGGTGGTGGATGGTCGGCGCGGGTTCGGCAACGGCCGCTGCCTGCCGGCGGGACCGCTGCGCGAACCGCTGTCGCGGCTGGCGAGCGTCGACGCGGTGATGGTCAACGGCGAGCCGGCCTTCGCGGCGCCGGACGGGGCCTTCAGCATGCGGCTGGTGCCGTCGGGCTGGCGACGGCTCGGCGATGGTCGGCGGTGTCCGCTGGAACCGCGGCCCTTCGCGGGTCCGGTGCATGCCGTCGCCGGCATCGGCAACCCGTCCCGCTTCTTCGCCAGCCTGGAAGCACTCGGCGTGGCGGTGATTCCCCACCCCATGACGGACCACCACGCCTTCCGTGCCGAGGATCTCGCCTTCGGCGACGACCGGCCGCTGGTGATGACCGCCAAGGATGCGGTGAAGTGCCGGGGCCTGGCCCCCGACGACAGCTGGGTGCTGGACGTGGTCGCTGCCCCCGATCCGGCCTTCGAGGCCTGGTTCGAGGCGCGGCTGGAACGATTTCGAGCGCCTCGGGAGACTGCCCGGGGCGGAGCAAGCGGCTGACCTGCGGGTCGCCCCAGGAGGTTCGAGAATGGACAAGGAGCTATTGGCCATGCTGGTCTGCCCGCTCTGCAAGGGCAAGCTCAAGTATCACCGCGAGGCCCAGGAGCTGCACTGTCTCTTCGATGGCCTGGCCTATCCGGTGCGTGACGGCATCCCGGTCATGCTGCCCGAGGAGGCACGGGAGCTCTCCGTCGACGAGAAGCTCCACGACTCCCCCGGACGCCCGGGAGAGGCGTGATGGCGGCGCGCGAGTACATCGCCGTCATCCCGGCGCGGTTCGCCTCGTCGCGGCTGCCCGGCAAGCCGCTGGCGGAGATCGCCGGCGAGCCCATGGTGGCCCATGTCTGGCGCCGGGCCTGCGAGAGCCGGGCCGCCCGGGTGGTGGTGGCCACCGACGATGCGCGCATCCGCGAGGCGCTGGTGCCCTGCGGGGCCGAGGTGCTGATGACCCGGGCCGATCACCCCTCCGGGACCGACCGCCTGGGCGAGGTGGCCGAGCGGCTGGGGCTCGCCGACGATGCCGTGCTGGTCAACGTCCAGGGCGACGAACCGCTGATTCCCCCGACGCTGATCGACCAGGTCGCCGATCGTCTGTTCGACGACCCCGAGGCCTCCATCGCCACCCTGGCCGAGCCCATCGCCGCGGTGGAGGCCCTCTTCAATCCCAACGTGGTCAAGGTGGTGCGCGCGCTCAGCGGCCGAGCCCTCTACTTTTCCCGCGCGCCGATCCCCTGGGACCGTGACGCCTTCGCCGCGCGGCCCGAGCTGCTCGAGACCGATGCCTGGCTGCGCCACATCGGCCTCTACGCCTACCGTGCCGGCTTCCTGGCCGACTACCGCGACTGGACGCCGTCGCCCCTGGAGCGCCTCGAGCATCTCGAGCAGCTGCGTGCCCTGCACCATGGCCATGCCATCCAGGTGGCGCTGGCCCGTGAGCCTCATCCGGCCGGGGTCGACACCGAAGAAGACCTGGCGCGGGTGCGCGCCCTGCTGGCCGATGCCCATGACGACAAGGGAGGTGCCTGATGAGAGTGCTGTTCGTCTGTCTCGGCAACATCTGCCGTTCCCCCACCGCCGAGGGGGTGTTCCGCCGCCTGCTCGACGAGCGCGGGCTGGCTCATCGGGTCCAGGTGGACTCCTGCGGGATCGGCGACTGGCATGTGGGCAAGGGTCCGGACGCCCGGGCTCGGGAAGCGGCGGCCCGCCGGGGCATCGACCTCTCCGCGCTGCGTGCCCGCCAGCTGGATGACGCGGACTTCGCGGCCTTCGACTACCTGCTGGCCATGGACCATGACAATCTGGCCGCCATCGAGTCTCGGCGGCCCGCCGACAGTCGGGCCCATGTCGGGCTCTTCCTCGAGTTTGCCGGGATGCCCGGCCGCGCGGTCCCCGACCCCTACTATGGCGGCGAGGCGGGCTTCGAGGAGGTGCTGGACCTGGTCGAGGCGGCGTCCCGCGGGCTGCTGGAGGCCGTCGAGGCCCGCCTGGAGCCCCGGCCTTGAGCCTGGCGATCCAGGCCGACTATGACCTCTCCCGGGCCAATACCCTGGGGCTGCCGTGCCGCGCCGAGCACTTCGCCGCGCCGACGACCACGGCAGAGCTGAGAGAGGCCCTGGCGCTGGCCCGTCGCGAGGCATGGCCGCTGACGGTGCTGGGCGGCGGCAGCAACTTGATCCTGCCGGCCCGCCTGGCGGGCCTGGTGCTGCGGCCGGCCATGGATGCCTGGTGGCTGGAGGCGGGCGAGGGCGACGGCGTTCGCGTCCACGCCGAGGCCGCGGTGGTCTGGCATGACCTGGTGATGACGCTGGCCGGTCGGGGCCTCTGGGGCACGGAGAACCTGGCGCTGATTCCGGGCCACTGCGGCGCCGCGTCGATCCAGAACATCGGTGCCTATGGCGTGGAGCTCGGTGATGTGCTCGAGGCTGTGCATCTGGTGCATCTCGAGGACGGTCGCGAGGCGGTGCTGTCTGCCGACGACTGTGCCCTGGGCTATCGCGACAGCATCTTCAAGGGGGCGCTGGACGGCCGGGTGGTGATCACCCGGCTGGTCATGCGGCTCTCCCGCTCGCCGCGCCCGCGCCTCGGCTACGGCGACCTGGCCGCCCGGGTGGGCGCCGCGCCCAGCGCCCTGGAGGTGGCCGAGGCGGTGTGTGCCATTCGTCGCGAGAAGTTGCCCGACCCCGCGGTGCTGGGCAATGCCGGCAGCTTCTTCAAGAACCCCCTGGTGGCGGGTGAGCAGGCCGCACGCCTGCTCGCCGCGTCGCCCGACATGCCGCACTTTCCCCAGCCGGACGGACGGGTCAAGCTGGCCGCCGGGTGGCTGATCGACCGCTGTGGCCTCAGGGGCTGGCGGGAGGAGCACTTCGGCGTGCATGACCGCCAGGCTCTGGTGCTGGTCCACTTCGGCGGCGGCAGCGCCGAGGAGCTGCTGGGCTTTGCCGGGCGCGTCGCCGACCGGGTGCGCGAACGTTTCGGCGTCGAACTCGAGCGCGAGCCGCGCCTGGCCGGGGAGAGACCCTGAGCCGCTGAGAGATACCTGATCGGGGCCCCAAACGACAGCGCCCGCAGCCAAGGCTGCGGGCGCTGTCATTGGTGAGGGCGATGCGGGGCCTCAGCCCTGCTTGCCCTCCTGGGCCTTCGCCTCCAGCTCGCGACGGCGGATCTCCCGCGGATCGTTATGGGCGCGGCGGCGGCGACGGCTGGCACGGCGCTCTTCCGGCGTCTCCCCGGCGTTGGCGGGCGTCTGGGCGTCGGCCTTGGCTTCGGCGGCTTTCGGCTCGGCCTTGGCTTCGGCGGCTTTCGGCTCGGTCTTGGCTTCGGGCTTCGGCTCGGCCTTGGGCGCTTCGGCCTTCGGCTCGGCCTTGGGCGCCTCGGCCTTCGGCTCGGCCTTGGGCGCTTCGGACTTGGCTTCGGGCTTCGGCTCGGCCTTGGGCTCCGGCTTCGGCTCGGCCTTGGCTTCGGGCTTCGGCTCGGCCTTGGCTTCGGGCTTCGGCTCGGCCTTGGCTTCGGGCTTCGGCTCGGCCTTGGTCGCCTCAGGCTTGGGGGCTTCTACCTTGGCCTCGGCGGGCTTCTGCTCCGCCTTGGGCGCTTCGGCCTTGGGCTCCGGCTTCTGCTCTGCCTTGGGCTCAGCCTTGGGTGCCTCGGCCTTGGCCTCGGCGGCTTTCGGCTCGGCCTTGGCTGCCGTCTTCTCTTCTGCCTTGGGCTCGGCCTTCGGAGCCTCGGCCTTGGCTTCCGTCTTCTCTTCTGCCTTGAGCTCGGCCTTCTGAGCGTCGGCCTTGGCTTCCGTCTTCTCTTCTGCCTTGAGCTCGGCCTTCGGAGCGTCGACCTTGGCTTCTGCCTTCTCTTCAGCCTTGGTCTCAGGCTTGGCGTCTGCCTTCGGAGCCTCGGCCTTCTCTTCCGCCTTCGGGGCGGCGTCGGGCTTGGCGTCTTCCTTCGGGGCTTCCGCCAGCAGGCGCTGCTGCTCCTCTAACGCCTTGGGGCTGATGGCGTGCTGCCGGCTGCGGTTGCGCGGGTTGTTGCGGGTGCGCTTGGGCTTGCCGTCATCCACCGCCGCCTCGGCCTGGGGCGCGTCGGCCTTGGGGCCAGCGGGTTTCTCGGCGGCACGCTCGTCGCGGCGCTCGTTGCCGCGACGACGCGAATCGTCGCGCGGCTTGTCATCCCGGGGCTTGTCATCCCTGGACTTCTCGTCGCGGGTGCGGGGCGTCTCCTGCTGACGGGCCGGGCGGCCATCGTCCTGGCGCCCGCGTCCGCGACCGCCACGGCTGCCGCGGTTGTCACGGCTCTCGGCGCCGTCGCCCCTGGCCTCGCCGCGCTCGCTTTCCTGGCGCGGCGCGCCGCGGCGCTCCTCGTTGCGGGGGCGACGCTGGCGGCCGTTGCGGTTACCGCGTTCGCCGCCCCGCTCGTCGTCACGCGGGGAGGGCTTGCGGGCGCCCTTGTCGTCGCGCGATGCGTCCTGGCGGGAGGACGGTTTCTGCTCGCCATCGGCGGGGGCCTCGTCGCTGCCCAGCAGCTTGGCCAGGCCCTTGACCAGGCGGCCCAGCACGCCGGCCTGGGGCTCGGCGACGGGCGGCTGCACGGCCGGCGGCCGGGCACTCCTGGCCGCCGGCGCCGGGGTCGTCGGCGCCGGGGTCGCCGGCGGGGCGGCCGGGGCCTCTTCCTGCTGCAGGGAGGCCGGGGCCGGCTCGTGGTGGATCACGGTCTTCACCGCGGCCTCGGCCCGCTGTACCGGCTTGCCGAAGGCGGCCTCGGGCTCGCGGCCCACCTCGGTGTCGGTGGAGAGCTCGAAACTGGAGAGGGTGGCGGTGCCTTCCTCGTCCACATGGTCGTCGCGCAGGCGCTGGACGTCGTAGTGGGGCGTGTCCATCTCGGGACTCGGCAGCAGCACCACCCGCACGCCCTGGCGACGTTCGATGTCGGCCAGCACGGCGCGCTTCTCGTTGAGCAGGTAGGTGGCCACCGGCACCGGCAGGATGGCGCGGATCTGGGCGCTGCGCTCCTTCATGGCCTCCTCCTCGATCAGGCGCATGATCGAGAGCGACAGGGAGCGCACGTCGCGGATGGTCCCCTGGCCGTCGCAGCGCGGGCAGACCACGCCGCTGGTCTCGCCCAGGGAGGGGCGCAGGCGCTGACGCGACATCTCCATCAGGCCGAAGCGGGAGATGCGGCCGATCTGCACCCGGGCGCGGTCCAGCTTCAGGGCGTCGCGCATGCGGTTCTCGACCTCGCGCTGGTTGCGCGCCGGGCTCATGTCGATGAAGTCGATCACCACCAGGCCGCCGATGTCACGCAGGCGCAGCTGGCGGGCGATCTCGTCGGCCGCCTCCAGGTTGGTCTGCAGCGCCGTCTCCTCGATGTCGCTGCCACGGGTGGCGCGAGCCGAGTTGATGTCGATGGAGACCAGCGCCTCGGTGTGGTCGATGACGATGGAGCCGCCGGAGGGGAGCTTCACCTCGCGCTCATAGGCGGTCTCGATCTGCGACTCGATCTGGAAGCGCGAGAAGAGCGGCACCTCGTCGACGTAGAGCTTGATCTTCTGCTGGTAGGAGGGCATCACCTGGCGGATGAAGGCCAGGGCCTCCTGGTGCACCGCCTCGCTGTCGATCAGCACCTCGCCGATGTCCTGGCGCAGGTAGTCGCGCATGGCGCGAATGATGACGTTGGATTCGCGGTAGATCAGGAAGGGGGCGGGGCGCTTGCCGGCCTCGGCGGTGATCGACTCCCACACCTGGACCAGGTAGTCCAGGTCCCACTGTAGCTCCTCGGGGGAGCGGCCGATGCCGGCGGTGCGCACGATCAGGCCCATCCTGTCGGGCACCGTGAGCTGGTTCATCGCCTCCTTGAGCTGGCTGCGCTCCTCGCCCTCGATGCGCCGCGAGATGCCGCCGGCCTTGGGGTTGTTGGGCATCAGCACCAGGAAGCGGCCAGCCAGGGAGATGAAGGTGGTCAGCGCCGCGCCCTTGTTGCCGCGCTCCTCCTTGTCCACCTGGACGATGACTTCCTGGCCCTCCTTGAGGACCTCCTTGATGCTGGGGCGACCGGAGGCGGGCTCCTTGACGAAGTACTCCCGGGAGATCTCCTTCAGCGGCAGGAAGCCGTGGCGGTCGGCGCCGAAATCGACGAAGGCGGCTTCCAGGGAGGGTTCGATGCGGGTGATCTTGCCGCGGTAGATATTGGCTTTCTTCTGTTCCCGGGCACCGGACTCGATGTCCAGGTCGTAGAGGCGTTGTCCATCGACCAGTGCGACGCGCAGCTCTTCGGGCTGGGTCGCATTGATGAGCATCCGTTTCATGTTGACTCGCAATATGGGGCGCCGGCGAGCATCGGCGTGGGCGAACCTCTGGGTGCTGCGTGCTTGTGCTCAGCGCATGTCGCGGATGCGCAGTAGCGTCCGGCCGTGTCGGGGCCCGCCCGAGGCGGGGCACCGGCACGACATGACCATGTTGAGTACGGGGCGGAGGCAGGACATGTCTCGGTGGGGTGTCACCCATCCGGCCCTGCGGTCACCGCCAACACCTGGCATTCATCGATTCGCCGACGCCGACCTGCGGCACGATGGTGGAACGTTTCCCGTGGCCTGCCGCCGCTCCATGACGGGGGAGCGACGAGGGGATCCGGGCGTGGCGTTGTATCGTTGCTTTCTCTTTCCTACGCGGCGGCGGGACGGGTGAGCGTCGTCGCGGCCTGATCTTTTCGCCTCGACCTGCGTGTCTGTCGTGCAGGCGCTCGATGGGGCCCGTACAGGCCCACTGAAGCGAGTTGGCAATATAACAGCAAAGGGGGTGGCCAGCAATTGGCGCAGGATGGCGTGCACTGCGATAGAATGCGGCTTTCGCAGGTCTGGCAGTGGAGTCTCGGCATGGCCGAAGGGCGCGATGTACAGTGGGTGGAAGTGACCGAGGGCCAGGTGGGGCAGCGGGTCGACAATTTCCTGATGACCCGGATCAAGGGGGCGCCGCGGGCGCTGATCTACCGCATCGTGCGCAAGGGCGAGGTGCGGGTGAACAAGAAGCGTGTCAAGGCCGATACCCGCCTGGCGCTGGGTGACGTGGTGCGCATCCCGCCGCTGCGGCTCTCGCCCCGCGAGGCGGTGCGCGAGGTCAGCGACAACCTGCGCAACCTGCTGGCCGGCAGCGTGCTGGTGGAGGGGCGCGACTGGCTGGTGATCAACAAGCCCTCGGGGCTGGCGGTGCATGGCGGCAGCGGGGTCAAGATCGGCCTGATCGAGGCCCTGCGCCAGGTGCGCGAGGACCTGGACTTTCTCGAACTGGTCCATCGCCTCGACCGGGACACCTCCGGCTGTCTGCTGCTGGCCAAGTCGCGTCCGGCGCTGCTGGCCCTGAACGCCTCGCTCAAGCAGCACCAGATGGACAAGCAGTACCTGGCCCTGGTGGCCGGCCGCTGGCCGGCCCGGCGTGACTTCGTGGCGGCCCGGCTCGACCGCTATGAGCTCGGCAACGGCGAGCGCCGGGTCAGGGTCGATCCGGCCGGCAAGGTGGCACGCACGCGCTTCGCGGTGCGCGAGGCCTTCGCTCGGGTGACCCTGGTGGAGGCCGAGCCGGTCACCGGTCGCACCCACCAGATCCGCGTGCATGCCGCCCATGCCGGCCATCCGCTGCTCGGTGACGACAAGTACGGCAGTCGCGACAGCCAGAAACTGTCCGCCGAGCTGGGCCTGTCGCGACTCTTCCTGCATGCCGCGGCGCTGACCTTTCCCGAGCCCACCAGCGGGCGGCCGGTGCAGATCCGGGCGCCGCTGCCCGAGGAGCTCGAGACGGTGCTGACCCGCGCCCGCCGCGCCTCCTGACCCCTTCAGCCTGACACGGAGACGATAATGCGCTACCGACTGGTGATCTTCGACTGGGACGGGACCCTGATGGATTCCGCCGAGCGGATCGTTGCCTGCATGCAGGCGGCCTCCCGGGACGCCGGCTGGGGGGAGCTGGCGCCGGAGAGCGTGCGCAACATCATCGGCCTGGGCCTGCCCGAGGCGATCGCCACCCTCTGTCCGGGCATCGACCCCGGTCGCGCCGAGCTGCTGCGCAGCCGCTATGCCTGGCACTTCGTCGAGGGCGATCATGCGCCGATGCGCTTCTTCCCCGGTGCCGTGAAGGGGCTGGCCGACCTTCACGGGCGACCCGGTCAGCGCCTGGCGGTGGCCACCGGCAAGAGCCGGCGCGGCCTCGATCGGATCTTCCGCGAGAGCGGCAGCGGCCGCTGGTTCCACGCCAGCCGCACCGCCGACGAGACCCTCTCCAAGCCCCACCCCCGGATGCTGGAGGAGCTGCTGGCCGAGCTGGGCGTCGGCGTGGAGGAGGCGGTGATGGTGGGGGATACCGAATATGACCTGGAGATGGCCCGGGCGCTGGGCATGGATCGAGTGGCGGTGACCTGGGGGGTGCATGCGCCGGAGCGCCTGGCCGCCAGCCGCCCCGCGTTCACCGCCGAGGCGATGCCTGAGCTCTTCGACTTTCTGCACGGGCGAGCCGGCGTCGGCCGGGCCCTCTGATGACGGCTGCAAGGACGAGACTGCCATGAGCGACGACAGACGAGACGACCGCTGGACCCAGGGGCCCGAGCTCAGTCCGGAGGAGGCGCGTCGCGCCCGCCAGGGCGATGCCACGCAGCCCCCTCCGGCCGAGGATGCCGAGACCCTGCGCGAGCGGCAGCGCCTGGCCCAGCTGGAGATGATGGACCGTTGGGTCGGCGGGGTGCTGGCCGAGCAGCGCCGCTCCCGGCGCTGGAAGCTGTTCTTCCGCTTCCTCTTGGTGGCGCTGATCCTGGCGTCGCTGTCGGCCAGCCTTTATGGGTTCCTCGCCGGCCCCGGTGTCAGCGCCCCGGCCGGCCCCCACCTGGGGCTGGTCAAGGTGAAGGGCGTGATCGACGCCGACTCGCCGGCCAGTGCCGAGCGGATCACCACCGGCCTCAGGCGCGCCTGGGAAGCCGAGGAGAGTGCCGCGGTGGTGCTGCAGATCGACAGCCCCGGGGGCAGCCCGGTGCAGTCCCAGCGGATCTTCGACGAGATCATGCGGCTGCGCGCCGAGGGCGACAAGCCGATCATCGCGGTGATCGAGGACGTGGGCGCCAGCGGGGCCTACTATATCGCCGCGGCCGCCGACGAGATCGTCGCCGCCCCGGCCAGCCTGGTGGGCTCCATCGGGGTGATCTCGGCCAGCTTCGGCTTCGAGGAGGCGATCGAGCGGCTGGGCGTGGAGCGCCGGGTCTTCGCTGCCGGCGACAACAAGGCCTTCCTCGATCCCTTCTCGGAACTGGCGCCCGAGCAGCGCGAGTTCTGGCAGTCGGTGCTGGAGACGACCCATGACCAGTTCATCGCCGCCGTCCGCGAGGGGCGTGGCGACCGCCTGGTCGATGACGAGCGGCTGTTCAGCGGGCTGGTATGGAGCGGCGAGCAGGCCGTCGAGCTGGGCCTGATCGATGCCATCGGCAGCCTGGACGGGCTCGCGCGAGAGCGGCTGGAGGAGGCGAGGGTGCGCGACTACACCCCGCGACTCGATCCCTTCGAGCGCTTCACCCGGCAGTTCGGCCGCGTCGCCATGGAGTGGCTGGGGGTGCCCCGCGCCGACTCGCCGCTGCGCTACCAGCTACCCTAGCGGATCCAGGCCTGCCTCGCGAAGCAGGGCGCAGAGGCGGATCAGCGGCAGGCCGATCAGGGTGTTGGGGTCGTCGCCTTCCAGTCGTTCGAACAGGGCGATGCCCAGCCCCTCCATGCGGAAGCTCCCGGCGCTGTCCAGGGGCTGTTCCTTCGCCACGTAGCGAGCGATCTCCTCGTCGCCGAGCCGGCGGAACACCACGTCGTAGCGCTCGTGGCAGACGCGGTGGCGACCCAGGCGGGTATCCACTAACGCCAGGCCGGTGAGGAAGCGCACGCGGTGCCCGGAGAAGCGCGCCAGGTTGGCGCGGGCGGTGGCCGCGTCGCCGGGCTTGCCGAGGATCTCGCCCTCGAACAGGGCGACCTGGTCCGAGCCGATGATCAGGTGGTCGGGCCAGTCGTCGGCCAGCCGCTCGGCCTTGGCGAGCGCCAGTCGATGCACCAGGGCCTCCGGGCTCTCCGCCGGGCGGGGAGTCTCGTCGATATCGGGGCTCTCCCAGGCGTAGGGGATTTCCAGGCGGTCGAGCAGCTGGCGCCGCCAGCGCGATCCGGAGGCAAGAACGAGACGTGGCATGGGCATGTTTCCTGACCGGGGTGACGGGCGCAGCGTAACATGAAGTCGACGCGCCGCTGGACGATACCGGAGAGGGGGCGGGCAGTGCCGTCGCCAGCCGGCGCAGGCGCGATTGCGCCACGGCGGCTTTGACAGGGGCAGGGGGAGTGCCTATCATTGCGCGCCTATGTTGACCACACGACTCCCCAGCAGGGTCGAGCCCTACCGGCTCGCCGCCCGCGCCGAGCACCTCGAAGGACTGATGTCCCTCGATGATTTCGCGCGTCTCGCCGACGAGGTCGGCCCCCAGAGCGGCGACTGTCGTGTCTGGCTCGACTTCGCCATCGACGCCCAGGGGCGCCGGGTGATCCACGGCCGCCTGGAGGCCGAGCTGCAGCTGCCCTGTCGCCGCTGCCTCTCGCCGATGGCGCAGCGCGTGGCGAGCGAGTTCCTGCTGGGCATGGTCACCAGCGACGCTCTGGCAGCCGAGCTGCCGAGCACCCACGAGCCGGTGCTGGTGGAAAACGAACAGCTGAACCTGCTGACGGTGGTCGAGGATGAACTGATCCTCAGTCTGCCCCAGGTGGTTTACCACGACGAGGCCGACTGTGAGGTCTCTCGCGACCAGCTGACCAGCGGGGCGGATGCCGCGGCATCCCGTGAGCCCGCTGCGAGCCCGTTCGAGGTGCTCAAGCGCCTCAAGGGCAAATCCTGATTCATCATCGATTGCACTCTGGAGTGACATCCCATGGCAGTTCAACAGAACCGCAAGACCCGTTCCAAGCGCGGCATGCGTCGTAGCCACGACGCGCTGAGCGCACCGGCCCTCTCCCAGGACAAGGAGACCGGTACCACCCACCTGCGTCACCACGTCTCCCCCGACGGCTTCTACCGTGGCCGCAAGGTCGTCGACGCCTGAGGCGACGGCGCGCCCTGCGGTGACGCCTGGCCGCTGACCCTGTCGTGAGAATCGCCATCGATGCGATGGGCGGTGACCTCGGTCCCCGCGCTCCCGTGCAAGGGGCGGCCAGTGCCGTCATTCAGGATTCCCGTCTCGAGATCCGGTTGTTCGGCGTGCGCCGAACGCTGGAAGACGAGATCTCCTGCCTGCCGCGGCGGCTCGCCGCGGCCGGTTCGCGTCTGGAGGTCGTCGATGCCCCGCGGGTCATCGACCAGGGCGTGCGCCCCTCCGATGCGCTGCGTCACGGCCAGGACTCCAGCATGGCCAGGATGCTGGCCTGTGTCGCTGCCGGGGAGGCGGCGGCCGGGGTCAGTGCCGGCAATACCGGCGCCCTGATGGCCCTGGCCCGGCGCGCTCTGGGGACGGTGGCCGGCATCCCCAGGCCGGCGATCAGCACGGCCATCCCCACCCGCCAGCAGGGGCGCTGCTACCTGCTGGACCTGGGGGCCAACGTCGAGGCCTCGGCGGAGCGCCTGGTGGACTTCGCGCTGATGGGCGAGCTGATGGCGCGCCACGTGGATGGGCTTGCCGCGCCCCGGGTCGCCCTGCTCAATGTCGGGCTCGAGGGGACCAAGGGCACGGTCAGCGTCCGCGAGGCGGATGCCCGGCTGCGCGGGCTGCCCCACCTCGCCTACCAGGGCTTCGTGGAGGGCGACGGGGTCTTCAGTGGCCGCGTGGACGTGGTGGTCTGCGACGGCTTCGTCGGCAATGCGGTGCTCAAGGCCAGTGAGGGCCTGGCGCGCATGCTGGTCGAGCGGGTGCAGGCCACCTTCGAGGCCCACTGGAGCAGTCGGCTGGTGGGAGCGCTGGCGAGGCCGGCGCTGCGTCGGCTCAGGAGCGAGCTGGATCCGGTGCGCTACAATGGCGCCAGCCTGCTGGGCCTGGCCGGCATCGTGGTGAAGAGCCACGGCAGTGCCGATGCGACCGGTTTCCACTATGCGGTACAGCGGGCGGTCCAGGAGGTCAGTCGTGACCTGCCGAGACATCTGGCGGCGGAGCTGGTGCCGCGACGGCCCGCTATCGATTCGGCCGACCGCGGCGGTCGAATCGACAGCGGACCTCGAGTCCTCGCGCCGGGAAGCACCGGTGACGATGAAAGCCAACAAGAGCATAGGTGATTGACATGACCCAACCCCTCGCCCTCGTGTTCCCCGGGCAGGGTTCCCAGCAGATGGGCATGCTGCGGGAACTGGCGGAACGCTACAGCGTGGTGCGTACCACCTTCGAGGAGGCCTCCGACGCCCTCGGCTACGACCTCTGGCAGGTAGTCCAGGAGGGACCCGAGGAGGCCCTCAACGCCACCGCCTGTACCCAGCCGGCGCTGCTCAGTGCCAGCGTGGCGATCTGGCGGGTCTGGCAGGAGCTGGAAGGTCCCCGCCCAGGCGCCATGGCCGGGCACAGCCTCGGCGAGTACAGCGCCATGGTCTGTGCCGGGGCGCTCCCCTTCGCCCAGGGCGTGCGCCTGGTGAAGTTGCGCGGCGAGGCGATGCAGGAGGCGGTACCGGTGGGTGAGGGCGCCATGGCGGCGATCCTCGGCCTCGACGACGCCGTGGTCGAGAAGGCCTGTGCCGAGGCCGCCCAGGGCGAGGTGGTCTCCGCCGTCAACTACAATGCTCCCGGTCAGGTGGTGATCGCCGGCGGCAAGGCGGCCGTGGAGCGTGCCATCGCCGCCTGCCAGGAGGCGGGAGCCAAGCGTGCCATGCCGCTGCCTGTCTCGGTGCCCTCCCACTGCGCGCTGATGGAGCCGGCCGCCGAGCGACTGGCCGCCGCCATGGACGAGGTGGCGCTGCGGGCCCCGCGCTACACCGTGATCCAGAACGTCGACGCCCAGGCCCACGCCGATGTCGAGACCCTGCGTACCCGCCTGATCGAGCAGCTCTATCGCCCGGTCCGCTGGACCGCCTGCGTCGAGGCGATGGTCGAGCGCGGCGCCGAGGTGTTCATCGAGTGTGGCCCGGGCAAGGTGCTCACCGGTCTCAACAAACGGATCGCGCGGGGCAGCAAGGGGCTGGCGGTCAACGATCCCGACAGCCTGGATGCGGCCCTCGAGCTGGCCCGGGACGCGGCCGGCCAGTCGTCAGCCAACGGCTGATTTCCCTCACCAGGACGAAGGCGGAACCACCATGACTACCGAAACCAGAGTCGCCCTGATCACCGGTGCCAGCCGCGGCATCGGCCGGGCCATCGCCCATGAGCTGGGGCGCCAGGGGCGTATCGTGATCGGCACGGCCACCAGCGACGCCGGTGCCGAGAGGATCGATGCCGACCTCAAGGCCCAGGGGATCGAAGGGGCCGGGCGGCGGCTCGACGTGACCGACCAGGCCAGCGTCGACGCCCTGGTCAAGGCGATCACCGAGGAGTTCGGCGCCCCGACCATCCTGGTCAACAACGCCGGCATCACCCGGGACAACCTGCTGATGCGCATGAAGGAAGACGAG
The DNA here is from genome assembly GCF_024206005.1 of Halomonas sp. 3H. Lineage (NCBI taxonomy): Bacteria > Pseudomonadati > Pseudomonadota > Gammaproteobacteria > Oceanospirillales > Halomonadaceae > Halomonas > Halomonas sp. 3H. Next base: position 2,465,617 of record NZ_CP100360.1, on the reverse strand, counting down.
TGGGATGCGGTGGTCGACACCAATCTCAAGTCGGTCTACCGCGTCAGCAAGGCCTGCCTGCGGGGCATGACCCGGGCGCGTTTCGGCCGCATCGTCAGCATCAGCTCGGTGGTGGCCAGCATGGGCAACCTGGGGCAGACCAACTATGCTGCCGCCAAGGCGGGGATGGAGGGCTTCACCCGGGCACTGGCCCGCGAGGTGGCCTCCCGTGCCATCACCGTCAATGCGGTGGCACCCGGCTTCATCGCCACCGACATGACCGAGGCGCTGCCGGAGGAGCAACACAAGGTGCTGCTCGGCCAGATTCCCCTGGCGCGTCTCGGCCAGCCGGAGGAGATCGCCGCGGCGGTGGGCTTCCTCACCGGCGAGACCGCCGGCTACATCACCGGCGAGATCCTGCACGTCAATGGCGGCATGAACATGCGTTGAGACCCGCCGGGTCCGGCGGTTGCGCCGGCCCCGGGGCGTCTATAAACTACCCCGCAGCTTCCGGCTTGCGGATCTGGAACTTAAAACGGCTGGACATCTGAACGGCCAACGTGAACGACTGGAGTACGTCATAATGAGCACCATCGAAGAGCGCGTTAAGAAGGTTGTGGCCGAGCGTCTGAACGTCAAGGAAGAAGATATTCAGAACTCCTCTTCCTTCACCGAGGACCTCGGCGCCGATTCCCTGGATACCGTCGAGCTGGTGATGGCGCTCGAGGAAGAGTTCGACACCGAGATTCCCGACGAGGAAGCCGAGAAGATCACCACCGTTCAGGAAGCCATCGACTACGTCAACGCCCACCAGTAAGCTGGTGGCGGTCGATACCGCTTGCTGACGCTCGGGGCTCGTCCCCGGAAAAGAGCCGCCCTGTGAGGCGGCTTTTTCGTCGGCAGGCCGGCCGGCCATGGGCTTGTCAGGGCGGCACGCGACGGGGAGACTCGGTATAATGCGCGCACACGACGGCTCCCTCGGGTCGGAGTCGTGTCATTGAGGATGTCTGGAGGAAAGCTGATGGCTCGTAGAAGGGTTGTGGTGACCGGGCTCGGCCTGGTCACGCCGGTGGGAAATACCGTGGACGAGAGCTGGTCGAACATCGTGGCCGGCAAGAGCGGCATTGCCCCCCTCGAGCACTTCGATGTCAGCGGCTTCAACACGCGCTTCGGGGGTTCCGTCAAGGACTTCGACATCAGTCCCTACCTGAATCCCAAGGAAGCCCGCAAGATGGACCTGTTCATCCAGTACGGCATGGCCGCGGGTGCCCAGGCCATCGAAGATTCGGGGCTCGCCTGCACCGAGGAGAATGCCGGCCGCATCGGCGTGGCGATCGGCTCCGGGATCGGCGGCCTGCCGATGATCGAACACAACCACAGCGTCATGCTCAAGAGCGGCCCGCGGCGCATCTCGCCCTTCTTCGTGCCCGGCTCGATCATCAACATGATCTCCGGCAACCTGGCGATCCAGCACGGGTTCCGGGGCCCCAACATCGCCATCACCACCGCCTGCACCACCGGGACCCACAACATCGGCTACAGCGCGCGGACCATCGCCTACGGGGATGCCGACGTGATGATCTGCGGCGGTGCCGAGATGGCCACCACTCCGCTGGGCCTCGGCGGCTTTTCCGCGGCCCGGGCGCTCTCCACGCGCAACGACGATCCCCAGGCGGCCAGCCGGCCCTGGGATCGGGACCGCGATGGCTTCGTGCTCTCCGACGGGGCGGGCGTCATGGTGCTGGAGGAGTACGAGCACGCGAAGGCGCGCGGCGCGACCATCTATGCGGAGCTCAGCGGCTTCGGCATGAGCGACGATGCCTACCACATGACCTCTCCGCCCGAGGACGGCAGCGGCGCGGCACTCTCCATGGCCAATGCCGTGCGCGATGCCGGCATCGATGCCTCGGCCATCGACTACATCAACGCCCACGGCACCTCGACGCCGGCCGGTGACCTGGCGGAGAGCCTGGCCGTCGAGCGGGTGATGGGCGAGGCGGCAAGGTCCGTGGCGGTGAGCTCCACCAAGTCGATGATCGGCCACCTGCTGGGCGCGGCCGGCGCGGTGGAGGCGGTGTTCTGCGTGCTGGCGATCCGCGACCAGGTGGCGCCGCCCACCATCAACCTGGACAACCCCCAGGAGGGCTGCCGCCTCGACTATGTCCCGCACACTGCCCGCGAGATGAAGATCGACGTGGCACTCTCCAACTCCTTCGGCTTCGGCGGCACCAACGGCACCCTGGTCTTCACGCGGGCGTGAGCCATGAGGCGGAAGGGCCCGAGGTGAGGGGGGCTGTCTCCGGGGAGGCCTGGCCCCTCGACGACCGCGGTGCGGCCTATGGCGATGGCCTGTTCGAGACCGTGCTGGTGCGCGACGGCCGGCCGCGGCTGTGGGACGAGCACCTGGCGCGCCTGGCCCGTGGCTGCCATGTGCTGGGCCTGCCGCTGCCCGCGGAGCACCGCCTCGCCGCTCCCCTGGCCGAGGCGCCGCCGGGCCTGGCGGTGCTCAAGCTGATGCTGACCCGCGGCAGCGGCGGGCGTGGCTATCGTGCCCCGGCGACCCCTGAGCCGCGGCTGCGCTGGCAGCTGGCCCCCTTTACGCCCGCCGTGGCGCGCTGGCAGGAAGGGGTCAGGGTGCGCCACTGTGCCCTGCGCCTCGGGATCCAGCCGCGGCTGGCCGGCCTCAAGCACCTCAACCGGCTGGAGAATGTCCTGGCGCGCGCGGAGTGGGACGACGACGAGGTGGCCGAGGGGCTGCTCTGCGACAGCGACGGCCGCCTGGTGGAGGCCACCGCCATGAACCTCTTCTGGCGGCGCGCCGGTCTCCTGGAAACCCCGCGACTGGACCGCTGTGGCGTGGCCGGCACCCTGCGCGAGGCGCTCATCGAACGCCTGGAGGTCCGCGAGGTCGATATCCTGCCGGAGGCGCTCGAGGCGGCCGAGGCGGTCTGGCTCGGCAACTCCGTGCAGGGCGTCTGGCCGGTGACTCGCCTCGACGACGCGACCGGCAGGCCGCTCCTCCGCTGGCGGCTGTCCGCCAGCCACCGCGCCTTCCAGGCCGAGGCCCATCGCCTGCTGGGCTACCCCCTTCCCGACCTGACCTGAGATGAGACGACGAGGACACCGATGCTGCGTGTGGTGAAGATCCTGCTGGTGCTGGCCCTCCTGGCCGGCGCGGCGCTGTTCGCCGGCCATCGCTACTGGGAGTCGCGGCTCGCCGCGCCCATCGCCGTGGACGAGCCGACCCTCTACGAGGTGCCCCGCGGTGCCGGATACAACCGCGTGGTGGCCGACCTGGCCGAGCGCGGGGTGATTGCCGACGACTGGGCCTTCCGGCTGCTCACGCGGCTCGAGCCCGACGCAGTCCCGAGCCTGCGTGCCGGCGAATACATGCTGGAACCCGGCATGAGCGGGCGCGAGATGATCGCCCTGCTGGGCAGCGACCGGGTCGTCACCTACCCGCTGACCATCCCCGAGGGCTGGACCTTCCGCCAGATGCGCGACCTGCTCGAGGCGGCGCCCAAGCTGGAGACGCGCACCGAGGGGCTATCCGACGAGGAGGTGATGGCGCTGCTCGACCGCGAGGGAGTGCATCCCGAGGGCTGGTTCTTCCCCGACACCTACCGCTACCACAAGGGCGTGAGCGACCTGGAGATCCTGCGCCAGGCGCTCTCCCGCATGGAGCGAATCCTCGAGGAGGTGTGGGCCTCGCGGGTCGACGACCTCACCATCGAGACGCCCTACGAGGCGCTGATCATGGCCTCGCTGATCGAGCGGGAGACCGGCGCCCCGGAGGAGCGCCGCGAGATCGCCGGCGTCTTCAAGCGGCGGATGGAGCGCGGCATGCGCCTGCAGACCGATCCCACGGTGATCTACGGCATGGGCGAGCGCTATGAGGGGCGGATCACCCGGGCCGACCTCCGCGAGGCCACGCCCTACAATACCTACGTGATCGACGGGATGCCGCCGACACCCATCGCCATGCCGGGCCGGGCGTCCCTCGAGGCCGCGGTGGACCCGCTGCCCGGCGAGACCCTCTACTTCGTGTCCCGTGGCGACGGCACCCACCACTTCTCGCGGACGCTGCGCGAGCACAACAACGCGGTCAATCGGTATATCCGCAATCGCCAGTAAGGAGACGCAGATGGCCGAGCGCGGACGCTTTATCACCCTGGAAGGGGGCGAGGGGGTGGGCAAGTCCACCAACCTGGCCCGGGTGGTCGACTGGCTGGAGGCCCGGGGCCTCGAGGTGGTCCAGACCCGCGAGCCGGGGGGCACGCCCCGCGCCGAGGCGATCCGGGCGCTGCTGCTCGACCCCGCCGGCGACGAGCCGCTGGACGACGATGCGGAGCTGCTGCTGGTGTTCGCCGCCCGTGCCCAGCACCTGGCCCGGGTGGTTCGCCCGGCCCTCGAGCGGGGCGCCTGGGTGGTGTGCGACCGCTTCACCGACGCCACCTTTGCCTACCAGGGCGGCGGGCGCGGCATTCCCGCTCCACGCATCGCCGAGCTGGAACGCTTCGTCCAGCAGGGGCTCGAACCCGACCTGACCCTGCTGCTGGACATGCCCGTGGAGGCGGCCCAGCGGCGGGTCGAGGCGCGGGGGGGCGAGCGAGATCGCTTCGAGCGCGAGCGCGCCGACTTCTTCGCCGCCGTTCGCGACGCCTACCTGGCCCGGGCCGCCGCGGCGCCCGGGCGCATCGCGGTGATCGATGCCTCCCGGGAACTGGCGGCCGTGGGCGAACAGATCCGGGCGACCCTGGCCGAGCGGGTGGCGGAATGGCAGTGAACGAGGCGAGGCCGGTCGTGGAGGCCCCGGGGCTGCCGCTGCCCTGGCTGCACGCACGCTTCGGCGAGCTGACCAGGCTGATGGATGCCGGGCGGCTGCCCCACGCCCTGCTGATCTCCGGGCCGCGGGGCGTGGGCAAGCGCTCGCTGGCCGATGCCCTGATCGCCCGGGTGCTCTGTGCCGCTCCCGGCGAGGCCGCCTGCGGCCGCTGCCACGGCTGCCGGATGCTGGCCTCGGGTTACCACCCGGACCTGCTGCGCGTCGAGCCGGAGGAGGGCAAACGCCAGATCCGCATCGACCCCATCCGCGAGGTCAACGCCTTCGTCGCCCAGACCGCCCAGCAGGGCGGCTATCGGGTGATCCTGATCGCCCCGGCGGAGACCATGAACGTCGCCGCCGCCAACGCCCTGCTCAAGAGCCTGGAGGAGCCCGGCGGGCGAACCCTGTTCGTGCTGCTCGCCGACATCCCCTCGCGCATGCTGCCCACCATCCGCTCGCGCTGCCAGCACTGGAGCTTGGCCCCGCCGCCGCCGGAGGCGTGCCTGCCCTGGCTGACCGAACGGCTGGGCGGCGAGGAGGAGGCGCGCTTCTGGTGGCGTGTCGCCGGCGGGCTGCCGCTGGCCGCGCTCGACCGGGCCGAGCCGGAATCCCGGGCGCTGCGTCAGCAGCTCGTGGAGACCTTCGAGGCGCTGGTGCGGGGGGCGGAGCCGGTGGCCGAGGCGGCGCGCCTCGAGCGCCAGTCCACCGAGGCGATACTGTGGTACGGTATCGCCTGGCTGGAGGACCTGATCCGCCTGGGGCTCTCCGGCGAGAGCCCGGAGCGGGCCCCGTCGCTGCGTAACCCGGACCTGCTGCCGCTCTACCGGCAGGCGGTCAAGAACGCCCGGGTGCGCGACTGGTTCCGCCTGCTCGACTACGCCCGGGAACAGCGCCGCCTGCTGGCCTCGGGTGGCAACCCCAACCCCCAGCTGGTGCTGGAAGCCTGGCTGGTGCGCTGGTCCGCGCTGCTGCGCTCTTGAGCGAGGAGATATTCCCATGGCTGCCCAGAAGGCGCTGTCGCTGAACATCCAGGACGTCCAGACCCTGCTCTCGGCCTACATGCCATCGCTCGAGCGGGGCGGCATCTTCGTGCCGACCCGCGAGCGCTACGAGCTGGGCCAGGAGATCTACCTGCTGCTGACCCTGCCCGGCGAGAGCGACCGGGTGCCGGTCACCGGGCAGGTGGTGTGGGTCTCTCCCGAGGGCGTCAGCGGCCGGCGCATGCCCGGCGTCGGCATCCACTTCAGCGCCGGTGACCAGGCGGTGCGGGATCGCATCGAGAACCTGCTGGCCGGCCACCTGGACAAGGGGGCGCCGACCTATACGCTCTAGGAGCGCCGAGCGCCGAGCGCCGAGCGCCGAGCGCCGAGCGCCGAGCGCCGAGCGCCGAGCGCCGAGCGCCGAGCGCCGAGCGCCGATTGACGCCATTCGCCGCCATTGAGCGGTAACTTTCTTCTGTCCCTGGTATTTTTCTGCATGTTTGTCGACTCCCACTGCCATCTCGACCGCCTCGACCCTCGCACCCACGACGGCGACCTCGCTGCGACCCTGGCCGCCGCCCGGCAGCGTGGCGTCCGCCAGTTCCTGGCCATCGGCGTCACCCTCGAAGAGGTGCCGGGCATCGCCGCCATCGCCCGCGAGCACGACGACGTGGTGATCTCCGCCGGGGTGCACCCGCTGCACCGGGTGGCCGAGGAGCCGACGGTCGAGGCGATCAGGGAGACCGCCGAGTGCTTCGGCGCCGTGGCCATCGGCGAGTGCGGCCTGGACTACCACTATCTGGAGAAGGCCCCCGAGTCGGTGCCCTCCCGGGAGGTGCAGCGCGAGCGCTTTCGCCGTCAGCTGATCGCGGCGACCGAGCTCGAACTGCCGGTGATCATCCACACCCGCGAGGCCCGCGAGGAGACCCTCGCGTTGATCCGCGAGCACACCGACCCGGCCATCGGCGGCGTGCTGCACTGCTTCACCGAGGACCTGGAGATGGCCCGCGAGGCGGTCCGCCACGGCTTCTTCATCTCGCTCTCCGGCATCGTCACCTTCCGCAATGCCGAGGCGCTGCGCGAGGTGGCCCGCCGGGTGCCGCTGGATCGCCTGCTGATCGAGACCGACAGCCCCTACCTGGCACCGGTGCCCCACCGTGGCAAGCCCAACGAGCCCGCCTGGGTGGTGGAGGTGGCCGAGTGCATCGCCACCGAGCGCGGCATCAGCGTGGAGGAGGTCGCCATGCAGACCACCGCCAACTTCTACCGGCTGTTCCGGGCCGCGGTGCCCGAGGCGCCAGCCGGGGTGCGCGACTCCCTGCGCGACGCCGGGCTGGTCTAAGCTTCCCTCATCATCCTGTCTTCCGCGGCCCGGAGGAGGGCGCACCATGCATCTCGACCCGCTGCTGGCCCAGATCGACCCCGAGGGTGAGATCCCGCCCGTGGACCGCTGGCACCCCGACCGCCAGGGACGCATGGACCTGGTGATCGCCGCCGATGGCCGCTGGATCCACGAGGGCGTCGCCATCGCCCGGCCCCGCCTGGTGCGGCTGCTCTCCACCATCCTGCGCCGCGAGGCCGACGGCGGCTATGCCCTGGTGACGCCCGCCGAGCTGCAGCGCATCCGCGTAGAGGATCGCCCCTTCCTGATCGTCGACGCCGAGCGCGACGACAGCGGCTGCTGGTGGCTGACCACCAACGTCGGCGACCGGCTGGTGCTGGACGAGGCCCGTCGGCTGACGCCGAGCGAGACCCCGGCCGGCGAGACGATCCCCGAGGTGCCGGTGCGCTTCGGGCTCTCCGCGCGGCTGGGGCGCAACGTCTACTACCGCCTGGTGGAGGCGGCCGAGAGCCGAGCGCTGCCCGACGGCGGCGAGGAGCTGGGCCTCGTGAGCGATGGCGCCTGGCAGCCCCTCGGCCGGCTGGCGGCCGGGGGCGCGGACGGCGAGGCCTCGTGAGGCTTACCGAGGAGCAGCGGGCCGTCGTCGCGCACGGTGCCGGCCACGCCCGGGTCGCCGCCGTGGCCGGCTCGGGGAAGACCACCACCATGGTGGCGCGGGTGCTAACCCTGCTCGAGCAGGGCGTGCCGCCGTCGCGCCTGCTAGTGCTGATGTTCAACCGCTCGGCCCGCGAGGACTTCCAGGCGCGGCTGGCAGCCATGGCCCCGCCTGGCCAGCCGCTGCCCGACGTTCGCACCTTCCACTCCCTGGGCCACCGGTTGACCGCCACCATGACCCGCTGGGGGGCGCTGGCCCCCCGTGAGCTGCTGACCGCCGACTGGCAGCTGGAGAGGCTGCTGCGCCAGGCGACCCAGCGGGCCCTGGCGGAGGTGGCCGAGCCGCGCGAGTCGGCGCTGGACGCCGAGCGCCTCGAGGCCCTGGCCCACTTCTGTGCGCTGGTGAAGGCCGAGATGGTGCCGCCGGCGACGCTCTTCGAGCGGCTCGACTTCGGCGAGGAGACCGACCACTTCGTGGCCGCCTTCGACCACGCCGAGGCGCTGCTCGCCGAGCATGGCCTGATGAGCTATTCGGACCTGCTCTATCGCCCGCTGCGTGCCCTGGAAGCCGACGCCGGCCTGCGTGCCCGGGTCCAGGGGTTCCTCGACCACGTGATCATCGACGAATACCAGGACATCAACGTCGCCCAGCAGCGCCTGCTGGCGCTGCTGGCGGGCCGGGATGCCGCGGTGATGGCGGTCGGCGATGCCAACCAGTGCATCTACGAGTGGCGCGGCGCCCACCCCGACACCATGCTCGAGCGCTTCACCGCCACCTTCGGCGAGGCGGTCGACTACCCGCTCTCCACCACCTTCCGGCATGGCCATGCCCTGGCGCTGTCGGCGAACCATGCCATCGCCGCCAACCGCCGCCGCCCCGACCAGCTCTGCGTGGCCGCTCCCGGCAATCCCGATACCTCACTGGGCCTGGGCCAGGGCAGCCGCGGCCTGCTGGAGGCGCTGGCCGCCTGGCAGCACGAGGGGCGCCGGCTCGACGAGGCCTGTGTGCTGGTGCGCAGCTGGGCGCTCTCCGTGCCGCTGCAGCTGGCGCTGCTGCGCGAGGGCATCCCGTTCCGGCTGGCTCGGGAGGATCGCTTCGTCTTCCGCCTGCCGCTGGTCCAGGCGCTGGCCGGCTACCTGATGCTGGCGCGGACCCCGGCGCTGCTCGCCGACCCCGCCCACCTGGCCCTGCTGCTGGGTCAGCCGACCCCCTTCGTGGCCCGCGAGCGCCTGGTGGCCCTGGCCACGCGCCTGGCCGAGACCCAGCGCTGGCCCGAGCGTCACGACCCGCTGCTCGAGGGGCTCAGGCCCCACCAGAAGCGCACCCTGAAGCGGCGCTGGGCGCTGCTCTGCGAGCTGCCGCGTCTCGCCGCCTGGCCGCCGGCGCGGCTGCTCGCCCACGTGGTCGAGGCGGTGGAGGCAGAGAAGGTGCTCAAGCGCGCCGCGGCGCGCCGCGACAAGGGGGAGGAGGACGTGCGCCTGCTCGACGTGCTGCTCGAGCAGGCCGCAGAACTCGGCAACGACCCGGACGCCTTCATCGAGCTGCTGCGCCGCCCGGTGGAGAACCGCGAGGACGGGGTGCTGATCACCACCGTCCATGGCGCCAAGGGACTGGAGTGGCCGCTGGTGGTGCTGGCGGGCGCCAACGAGGAGGACTTTCCCCACTACAGCCGCGACAACCCCCTGTCGCCGCAGCGCCTCGAGGAGGAGCGACGGCTCTTCTACGTGGCCATCACCCGGGCCCGCGAGCGGCTGCTGCTGCTCCACGACGGCGGTGATCATCGCCCCAGCCGGTTCATCGCCGAGAGCGCCTGGCAGGACGCCGAGCGCGTCCGCCGACGCCTCGCGGCCGGCGCGACCGAGGACGGCCCCCTGGCCGTGGCCTGCCCCGACCTGGTGGGCCGCTATCTCGAGGCCCTGGGCGAGAGCCTGCCGCTGGCGGCCCTCTCCCGGGACGAGGTCGCCGAGCCCACCGCGCCCTATGCCGGCTTCAGCGTCGGCCAGTGGCTGCGCCATGCCGTGTTCGGCGAGGGCGAGATCCACCTGGTGGAGGGCGACCCGGCCAACCCGGTGATCGAGGTCCGCTTCCGGCATGCCGGCCGGCGGCGGCTGATCGCGCGGCGCGCCCCCATCGAACTGATCGCAGGAGAACCCGCATGAGCACGCCCCTGATCACCGCCACCGAACTGGCCGATGCCCTGGAGGGCGCGCGGCCCCCCCGTCTGCTCGACTGCCGCGCGCGCCTCGGTGACCCGGATGCCGGCCACGGCCTCTGGTGGGCGGCCCACCTGCCGGGCAGCGTCCATCTGGACCTGGATCGCGACCTGGCGGCACCGCCGGGGCAGGGCGGTCGCCATCCGCTGCCGTCGACCGCGGCCTTTACCGCCACCCTGCAGCGGCTCGGCATCACCCCCGAGCTGCCGGTGGTGGTCTACGACGACATGGGGGGACAGCTGGCGGCGGCGCGCGCCTGGTGGATGATTGCCTGCTGGGCCGGGCACCCCGACGTCAGGCTGCTCGATGGCGGCCTCAAGGCCTGGCTGGGCGCGGGGGGAGAGCTGGCCGAGGGGGACCGCTCCCCGCTGCGGCCCAGCGACTGGACGCCGGTCTTCGATGACACGCGGCGGGTGGACGCCGACCAGGTCTTCTCGGGGCGCGCCCTCAAGGTGGACGCCCGCTCCCGTGAGCGCTTCCGCGGCGAGGCGGAGCCCATCGACCCGGTGGCGGGGCATATCCCCGGGGCGGTCTGCCGGCCCTCGGCGGACAACCTGACGGCGGAGGGGCGCTTCAAGTCGCCCTCACGGCTCGCCGCGGAGCTGCCCGAGGCCGAGGAGGCCGTCGCCTACTGCGGCTCCGGCGTCACCGCCTGCCATACCATCCTGGCCTACGCCGTGGCCGGCCGCCCCCTGCCGCGGCTCTACCCGGGCTCCTGGAGCGAGTGGATCCGCGATCCGGCGCGGCCGGTGGCCACCGGCGACTGACGCCGGGCTGCGCCCGGAGCTGCAAGCCACAAGGATCAAGCAGCAAGCCCCCCCGCTGCCTTCGGACAAGGAAAAAAAGGGGCAGGCCTTTGGTGGCCTGCCCCTTGAGCACCTCATCCGGTCTTCTTGCAGCTTGCAGCTTACATATTCGGATAGTTCGGCCCGCCGCCGCCCTCCGGCGCCACCCAGGTGATGTTCTGGGCCGGGTCCTTGATGTCGCAGGTCTTGCAGTGCACGCAGTTCTGGAAGTTGATCTGGAACTTCGGCTTGCCGTCGTCGTCCTCGACCACCTCGTAGACCCCGGCCGGGCAGTAGCGGCTTGCCGGCTCGGCGTACTCGGGCAGATTGTCGCGGATCGGCAACTCCGGGTCCGCCAGCTTCAGGTGACAGGGCTGGTCCTCCTCGTGGTTGGTGTTCGACAGGAACACCGAGGAGAGCTTGTCGAAGGAGAGCTTGCCGTCGGGCTTCGGGTAGTCGATCTTCTCGCACTCGGCGGCGGGCTTGAGGGCCGCGTGGTCCGGGGTAGTGTCGTGGACGTTGGGCAACTTGCCGCCCAGCAGCTGGTTGGCGAAGTTGTAGGCGCCACCGCCGATGGTGCCGTACTTGTGGATCGCCGGGCCGAAGCTGGCGCTCTCCTTGAGCTCGGCCCAGGCCCAGCTCGCCTCCCACTTCTCGGTGAAGGCGGTCAGTTCCTTTCCACCCTCGTCGCCTGCCGCAATGGCTTCGAAGACCGCCTCGCCGGCCACCAGGCCAGACTTCATGGCGGTGTGCAGCCCCTTGATCTTGGCGAAGTTCAGGGTCCCGGCATCGCAGCCGATCAAGAGGCCACCCGGGAAGGTCATCTTCGGCAGGCAGTTGAGGCCCCCCTTGACGATGGCCCGGGCGCCGTAGGCGACGCGCTTGCCGCCCTCCAGGTGCTTGGCCAGCACCGGGTGGTGCTTCATGCGCTGGAACTCGTCGAAGGGCGAGAGCCAGGGGTTCTGGTAGGAGAGGTCCATGATCAGGCCGACCATGACCTGCTGGTTGTCGCCGTGGTAGAGGAACCAGCCGCCGTGGGTCTTGCTGTCCAGGGGCCAGCCGGAGCCGTGCAGTACCAGGCCCGGCTCGTGCTGCTCGGCGGGGACGTCCCACAGCTCCTTCAGGCCGATGCCGTAGTGCTGGGGGTCGCGGCCCTCGGCGAGGTCGTACTGCTGGATCAGGCGCTTGCCGATATGGCCCCGGGCGCCCTCGGCGAACAGGGTGTATTTCGCGCGCAGCTCCATGCCCGGCATGTAGCTGTCCTTGGGCTCGCCGTCGGCGCCCACGCCCATGTCGCCGATCAGGATGCCCTTGACCACCCCCTCCTCGACGATCGCCTCCTGGGCGGCGAAGCCGGGGAAGATCTCCACCCCCAGCCCCTCGGCCTGCTCGGCCAGCCAGCGGCAGAGGTTGCCGGCGCTGATCACATAGCGCGGCATGTCGCCACCGGTGTTATGCATGCTCTTCGGCACCAGGGCGTTGGGCAGCTTCTGGGCCTTCTCGGCGTCCTTGAGCAGGTAGACCTCGTCGCGGGTCGCCGGGGTGGTCAGCGGGGCGCCGCGCTCCTCCCAGTCGGGGAAGAGCTCGGCCAGGGCGCGGGGCTCGAAGACCGCGCCGGAGAGGATATGGGCGCCTACCTCGGAGCCCTTCTCCACCACGCACACCGTCAGCTCCTGCTCGGCCTCATTGGCCTGCTGCATCAGTCGGCACGCCGCGGCAAGGCCAGAAGGCCCGGCGCCGACGATGACCACATCGAATTCCATCGAATCGCGTTCTACCTGTTCCACCTGCATCTCCTCCCTCGCATCACCGCCGATGGCCTGCCACCAACGTCGATAGCAATTAAAACGGTCGTTTGCTTCTTGCCTGTCTCCATGATAGGCATAATAGCCGACTCAGGTCACCCCTTCGATGCGCTCCGTGCCGAGAGGGGAGCCGATAGTGGGATTGTTGCCATGGGGCCGCCTGTGGCACATTGACAAGGTTTTTCGATGCGGCGCCTATCAAACGCTCGCATGAAACGTATAAGGGCATGCCGCGCCGTTCTATGCGGCCCGTTTCAGTAGGGTGCGGATGGCACTGCCGCACCAGAAACCAAGCGAGGACACCATGAAAGTACTCGTCGCGGTCAAACGCGTCATCGACTACAACGTCAAGATCCGGGTCAAGCCGGATAACTCCGACGTCGACCTCACCAACGTCAAGATGGCCATGAACCCCTTCTGCGAGATCGCCGTGGAAGAGGCGGTGCGCCTGAAGGAGAAGGGCGTGGCGACCGAGATCGTCGCGGTGACCATCGGTCCCAAGGCCGCCCAGGAGCAGCTGCGTACCGCCCTGGCGCTGGGTGCCGATCGCGCCATCCACGTCGAGACCGACGAGCGCGTCGAGTCGCTGGGCGCCGCCAAGGCGCTGGCCAAGCTGGTGGAAGAGGAGCAGCCGGGCCTGGTGATCCTCGGCAAGCAGGCCATCGACACCGACAACAACCAGACCGGCCAGATGCTGGCGGCCCTGACCGGCCTGCCCCAGGGCACCTTCGCCTCGGAGGTCGTCATCGAGAACGACAAGGCACAGGTGACCCGCGAGATCGACGGCGGCCTGCAGACCATCGAGCTGACCCTGCCCGCCATCGTCACCACCGACCTGCGCCTGAACGAGCCGCGCTACGCCAAGCTGCCCGACATCATGAAGGCCAAGAAGAAGCCGCTGGACGTCAAGAGCCCGGCGGATCTCGGCGTTGAGGTGGCCTCGAAGGTCAAGCTGCTCAAGGTCGAGCCGCCGGCCGAGCGCCAGGGCGGCGTCAAGGTGGGCTCCGTGGATGAGCTGGTCGACAAACTGAAGAACGAAGCCAAAGTGCTTTGAAAGGAGCGGATCTCATGAGCATCCTGGTACTCGCCGAACATCACGACGGCGCCCTGGCCGGCGCCACCGCCCATGTGGTCGCGGCCGCCCAGCAGATCGGCGGCGATATCGACGTGCTGGTGGCAGGCGAGGGCGTCTCCGCGATCGCCGAGGCCGCCGCCAAGCTCGACGGCGTCTCCCGCGTTCGCGTGGCCGACCACGCCGCCTATGCCCATCTGCTGGCCGAGCCCACCGCGGCGCTGATCGCGGAGCTTGCCGCGGACTACAGCCACGTGCTGGCCTGTGCCTCCACCACCGGCAAGAACGTGCTGCCCCGTGTCGCCGCACTCAAGGACGTGGCGCAGATCTCCGAGATCATTGCCGTTGAGTCTGCCGATACCTTCAAGCGCCCGATCTACGCCGGCAACGCCATCGCCACGGTGCAGAGCGAGGACACCCTCAAGGTGATCACCGTGCGCACCACCGGCTTCGACGCGGTGGGCGAGGGCGGTTCCGCCAGCGTGGAGGCCGTCGACTTCGTCGCCGACAACGCCCTGTCCACCTTCGTCAAGGAAGAGCTGGCCCAGTCCGATCGTCCCGAGCTGGGTGCGGCCAAGGTCGTGATCTCCGGCGGCCGCGGCATGGGCAACGGCGAGAACTTCAAGTTGCTGGACGGCATCGCCGACAAGCTGGGTGCGGCCATCGGTGCGTCCCGGGCCGCGGTGGATGCCGGCTTCGTGCCCAACGACATGCAGGTGGGCCAGACCGGCAAGATCGTCGCCCCGGACCTCTACATCGCCGTGGGCATCTCGGGTGCCATCCAGCACCTGGCCGGCATGAAGGACTCCAAGGTGATCGTGGCGATCAACAAGGACGAGGAGGCGCCGATCTTCCAGGTCGCCGACTACGGGTTAGTGGCGGATCTCTTCGAGGCCCTGCCGGAGCTCGAGAGCAAGCTGTAACGACGATAGGGATCTTCCCTTAAGTGCTCTGATAAGACGCTCTCCACATTTGCGGCCTGGTAGCCGATCTCTTCGAGGCCCTGCCGGAGCTCGAGAGCAAGCTAACGCCTCCCCACGTGTCATGGGGGCAAGACGCCGGCACCGGATGGTGCCGGCGTCGTTGTGTCGGGGGATGGGCCATAACCCCCGTCTATATCAGCGATAACGGGAATTATTAGCGTCACACGCCCGTGTCTGCCATCCTGTGTAGTTGAGGTCACGAGGCGACTGCCTCGTTAAGTCCATTCACGGAGGAGTCACTATGCCGCATACACTACCCGAGCTGCCCTACGGCTATGATGCCCTTGAGCCGCACATCGATGCGATGACCATGGAGATCCACCACTCCCGGCACCACCAGACCTACATCAACAACCTCAACGGCGCCCTGGAGGGCACCGGCCTCGAGGAGGTTCCGGTGGACGAACTGCTCGCCAGCCTGGATCGGGTCCCCGAGGAAAAGCGCCAGGCGGTGATCAACAACGGCGGTGGCCACTCCAACCACTCGATGTTCTGGCAGATGATGTCGCCCAACGGCGGTGGCTCGCCCAAGGGCAAGGTCGCGGAGGCGATCGAGGCCGATCTGGGGGGCTTCGACGCCTTCAAGGACGCCTTCACCAAGGCGGCACTGGGCCGGTTCGGCAGCGGTTGGGCCTGGCTGAGCGTCACGCCGGAAGGGAAACTGGTGGTGGAGAACACCCTCAACCAGGACAGCCCGATCTCCCAGGGCAACACGCCGGTGCTGGGGCTGGATGTCTGGGAACACGCCTACTACCTGAAGTACCAGAACAAGCGCCCGGACTATGTCGCCGCGTTCTTCAACGTGGTCGACTGGGACGAGGTCGAGCGGCGCTACCAGCAGGCCACCGGCTGAACCACCGACACCGCATGGCTGCAATGAGGGTGCCCGGCCGGGCACCCTCCGCATGGCAAAGGGCCCCGCTCATGGCGGGGCCCTTTGCGTATCAGGGGAGCCTCATCCCCTGCCCCGGAGGCAGGGCGCGATGTTCACCACGCCACGATTGATAATTGTTATCATTCGTGGCATCGTCATGCCGCTGCCGACAGCGGCATTTACCGAACACCTTTTCCTACCACCTTTTTCTACCACCAGGGGAGTCAATCCGTGGAGATACGTCCAAGGTCGCTGCTGTGGGGGGTGGCCCTCTGCCTGCTGGTCGCGCCGGCCAGTGCCGACGCGTTGCAGCAGCAGGCAGAGGGCCAGCGCACCCAGGCCGAGCTGGAGTCGCGGATCGAGGCCGCCGATGATGACGTGCGCGAGCGGCTCGAGGAGCTGCGCCGGCTGGAGCGGGAGACGCGCCAGCTGAGTGCCCGCAGTGACGAGCTGGCTCCGCGGCTCGAACGCCAGGCCGAGGCCCTGGACCGCCGCGAGGCGGCTCTGGCGACCCTGGGCGAGACCCGCGAGGCGCTGCCCGATCTGCAGCGCCGCCTGGTGGAGCGCCTGGCGCGCTGGGTTGACCGGGACCTGCCGTTCCTGGTCGAGGAGCGGCGGGCTCGGGCGGCCAGCCTCGAGAGGAGCATGGGCGACCCCGACGCGTCGGCGGCCGAGCGCCTGGCGTCAGTTCTGGCCGCCTGGCGGACCGAGCTCGACTACGGTCGCGAGTTCGACGCCTGGCGAGGCACCCTGGAGGAGGGCGAGACGCGCCGCGAGGTAGAGTTCCTGCGCCTGGGCCGGATCGGCCTCTACTACCTGACGCCCGACAGTCGCCAGGGTGGGGTCTGGCGTGCCGAGGAGGGGCGCTGGGTGGCGCTGGACGAGCCGGCGCGTCGCCAGCTGCGCCATGGGCTGCACATCGCCCGGGATCGGCGTGCTCCCGAGCTGTTGCACCTGCCGCTCTCCGTCTCGCTGGCCGCGTCCTCGGCATCCGACCGGGAGGTACTGCCATGACCCGCTGGCAAGGATGGTGTGGCGTGCTGGCCATGGCCCTGCTGCTGGTGCCGGGCAGCCAGGCCTGGGGAGAGGTCGAGCCGCCGGAAACGCTGCGCGCCGAGCGACAGGCGGCCGAGGCCCGGGAGCTGGCGCGCCTGGAAGGGCTGCTGGAGGACGACGAGGCCCTGGAGGCGGCCCTGGACGAGGCGCGCGCGGCCCATGCCGAGGCCGCGACGCGTCATGCGGCCCTTCAGGCCCGTGAGGCGACGCTGGCCGAACGGCGCGCCGAGCTGGAGGCTCGCCAGGGCGAGGCGGGCGACGACCTGGCGGCGGTGCTCGGAGTGCTGGTCCGCCACAGCGGCGAACTTCGCGATGCCCTGGCCGACAGCTGGCTGACGGTGGGGGGCACGGCGCTGCCGCCGCGGCTGGACGAGGCCGAGGTGCTGACCCGCGAGCACCTGGAGGGCCTGGGCGATGCGCTGATGGCCCTGACCGCCGAGACCGGTCGCGCCGTGCGCTTCACCGCGCCGGTGGCCGATGCCGGGGGCCAGATCACCTCACGGGAGGGGGTTCGCCTGGGTGACCTGCTCGCCTTCAGCGACGGCGAACTGCTGCAGCGTGGTGCCGATGAGTCGAGCCTCGCCACCCTGGCCCGGACCCCGCCCGAGGTGGCCGGAAGCCTCATCGCCTTCCAGGCCGGCGAGGGCGAGACCCTGGCGCTGGATCCCACCGGTGGCCAGGTGATCGAGGCCCTGGCCCAGCGACCTAGCCTGGTCGAGCGCTTCCACCAGGGCGGCGCCGTGGGCTACGTGGTGGTGGGCCTGGGGGGCATCGGCCTGCTGGTGGCGCTCCTGCAGTACGGCTACCTGCTGCGTGTCAGCTGGACGATGCGCCGCCAGCGCCGCGACCTGGCACGGCTGCGCGACGACAACCCCCTGGGGAGAGTCCTCGCGCGTTTCGAGTCCCTTCCCGATGATCCCGTGCCGGAGGCGCTCGAGGCCCGCCTCGACGAGGCGGTGCTGGCCGAACTGCCGCGCCTCGAGCGGGGCCAGCCACTGGTCAAGCTGCTCGCCGCCGTGGCGCCGCTGCTGGGCCTGCTGGGCACCGTCACCGGCATGATCGTCACCTTCCAGGCGATCACCGTCTTCGGTACCGGCGACCCCCAGCTGATGGCCGGCGGGATCAGCCAGGCGCTGGTCACCACCGTGCTGGGCCTGGTCACCGCCGTGCCGCTGCTGTTTGCCCATACCGCCCTGGCTGGTCGCAGCCGCCACCTGGCCGGGGTGGTGGAGGGACAGGCCAGTGCGGCCCTGGCCGAGCGGCTGGAGCAGCGCGGCAGCGCCGCGACGACCGCGAACGGGAGTGGCCACCGTGCTGCCGCTCTGGCTTGAGCCCCTGGAGCGGCTGGTCGAGGCCGGCGGTGCCATTCTGGTAGTGATCGCCCTGGTGGCGACCCTGCTGTTCAGCCTGGCACTGGAGCGTGTGCTGTTCTTTCGCCTCGGCTACCGCCGCGCCCGCCGAGCGCTGCTCCGCCGCTGGGCCGCACGTGGCGACCACCTGAGCTGGAGCAGCCTGACGCTTCGCGAGGCCTGGACCCGGGAGCTGATTGCCCGGCTGCGCCGGCCGCTGCCCTGGCTCAGGCTGCTGGTGGCACTCTGTCCGCTGCTGGGGCTGCTCGGCACCGTGACCGGCATGATCGCAGTGTTCGACAGCCTGGCGCTCACCGAGACCGGCCAGGCCCGGGCCATGGCCGATGGCGTATCGCGGGCCACCCTGCCGACCCTCGCCGGCATGGCGGTGGCGGTGGTGGGACTGCTCTTCACCAGCCGTCTGGAACAGATCATCCGGCGCGAGGACCAGCGGCTGCATGACCGCCTGGCTCGGGCCGTGGAGGAAACCCATGCGTAGACGCCGCAATCTCGCCGCCGAGGGCGACGCCGGCGAGGTCAACCTGACCCCGATGCTGGACGTGGTCTTCATCATGCTGATCTTCTTCATCGTCACCACCAGCTTCATCAAGGAGAGCGGGGTGGAAATCCAGCGTCCCGAGTCCAGCGCGGCGAGCCCCCGGCCCGACGCTCAGCTGATGGTGGCGATCACCCCCGAGGGGGCCGTCTGGGTCGACGGCCGTCCGGTGGATGCCCATCGGGTCGGGGAGGCGGTGGCCGCCCTGCTCGGCGATGACGGCGGGGTAGTGATCCAGGCCGATCGCCAGGCCACCACCGGCCTGCTGATCGAGGTGATGGATCGCCTCCGCGAGGCGGGGGTGGAGGAGATGGCGGTGGCAGCCACCCGAGGCGGCCCATGACCCGCACGCTGCTCTCGCTGCTGGGTGGTGGCGCCATGGCACTGGGGCTCTTCTGGCTGCTGGCCCTGCTGGTAGCGCCGCCGCGGGAGGCGGTCGAGCGGCTGGACCCGGCGATGCCGATAAGGCTGGCTTCGGTGGCGGAGGACTCGGAGCCCGCCGAGTCGGATGCCCCGGAGGCACCCGAGGCCGGGCCGCCCGTTTCCGCCGCCGAGCCCGACCCCTTGACCCGGCGGCCCGCGGAGATTCGCCTGCCGGAGCCGGAGCCGGAGCCGGAGCCGGAGCCGGAGCCGGAGCCGGAACCGGAACCCGAACCCGAACCTCAGCCCGAGCCCGAACTTCAGCCCGAGCCGCAGCCCGAGCCCGAACCGCAGCCAAGGCCCGAACCGCAGCCAAGGCCCGAACCGCAGCCAAGGCCCGAGCCAGCGGCCCGGGCGCCAGGCGAGTCGGCGCCCGTCGCCGAGCCGGCTGTCGCGTCGGCCCCCGACGCCGAGGCGGCCGGGTCGCAGGGCGATGCCAGCCAGGTGCCGGTAGAGGTGGGAGAGGCCGTCCCGGTCAGCCGGGTGCCGCCTAGCTATCCGCGTCGCGCCCAGCGCCGCGGACTGGAGGGCCATGTGGAACTGGAGTTCCTGATCCAGCCCGATGGTCGCGTCGATCCCTCGAGCATCCGGGTGGTGGAGGCCCGGCCGCGCCGGGCCTTCGAGGAGGCCGCCGAGTCGGCCGTGGCGGCATGGCGCTTCGAGGCGGATGGCCGCCTGCGCCGGGCGCGGCAGCGCCTGGAGTTCCGGCTGCGCTGATGCCGTGGGCGCTCTCTCAGAGGCGGCTGGCCAGCAGGGCGGTCAGTTCTTCATCGCTGAGTACCAGCGGGTTGGTCTTCATGCTGCCGCCGCGTGCGCCGGCCACCACTCGTTCCAGGTCGGCGGGGGTCATGCCGAACGCGCCAAGTCGCGGCATCGACAGGCGGCGGGTCCAGTCGCGCAGGGTCGCTACGAGGGCGTTGCAGGCCGCCTGCTCACCCAGCTCGGGCGAGTCGGCGAGCAGGCGGCCCACGCGGGCATACCTGGCCAGGGCCCCGGGGGCCTCATCGCGCTCGCGCAGTGCCGCGATGTTAAGCGCGGTGGCCTCGGCCAGCAGGGTGCCGCATACCACGCCGTGGGGAATCGGGAAGAGGGCGCCCAGCGGCGAGGCCAGGCCGTGCACCGACCCCAGCCCCGCCTGGGCCAGGGTGATGCCGGACATCAGCGAGGCGTAGGCGAGCCCCGGGTAGCCCTCCATGGCGCGGTCGGGATCGTCGTCCAGGGCGGTCCAGAGGGCCTGGTGGAAGGCCTCCATCCCGGACCAGGCCAGCGCGTCGGTGGGCGGGCTGGCGCCCGCCGAGACATAGGACTCCAGCAGCTGGGTGAAGGCATCCATGGCGTTGGCGGCCAGCTGGTCGGCGGGACAGCCGGCCAGCAGGTCCGGGTCGACCAGGGCGACTCGGGGCATCAGCTGGTCGTCCCGGAACGACTTCTTGAAGCCGCCCGGCCCCCGCTCGCTCAGCACCGCATTGCGGGTGGCCTCGCTACCGGTCCCCGCGGTGGTGGGGACGGCGATCAGCGGTGCCGCGGGCCCGGGGTAGGGCAGGCCCCGGCCGACGCCCTCTAGGTGATCCATGACCGAGGTCCCGGTGCGCAGCAGCCCGGCCACGGCCTTGCCGGCATCCAAGGCGCTGCCGCCGCCGATGGCCACCACGGCGTCGATGCCCCCGTCGCGATGCGCCGCCACGATCTCGTCCACCTGGCGGGGCGAGGGCTCCCCGTCGATGCTGACCTGGGCCCAGCTCAGTCCCTGCTCGGCCAGCGCCGAGCGAAGGGTCGGCCAGCGGGGCGAGTCGATGAAGGAGCGGCGGCCGGTGACCAGCAGCAGGCGCCGGCCGTGCAGGGCGATCAGCGCCGGCAGGCGGTGGATGGCCTGGCGGCCGAAGTGGATCTCGGGAAGGGGCGAGAGGCGGAAGGCGTCGAGGCGCGTGTCGGGCATGGGGGCGATCCCTGGGGTGGCGGGCAGGAGACCTACTATAGGGGCTCATCCCGCCCGGTCCAAACGGCCGCGCTGGCCCATGGGTCGACCCTTCTCACCGGCTCACAGTGCGAAGTCGGTCCATACCGGGGCGTGGTCGGAGGGCCGCTCCATGCCGCGCAGGTGGTAGTCGATGCCGGCCTCGGTCACCTTCTCGGCCAGCGGCGCGGTGACCAGGATATGGTCGATGCGCAGGCCGCGCTTCGGGTCGCGATCGAAGCCCTTCGAACGGTAGTCGAACCAGCTGAAGCGGTCGTCGACCGCCGGGTGGCGGACCCGGTAGCTGTCGACCAGGCCCCAGGCCTTGATGCCGTCGAGCCATTCGCGCTCCACCGGTTGGAAGCTGGTCTTGCCGTCGCGCAGCCAGCGCTTGCGGTTGACCTCGCCGATGCCGATGTCGATGTCCGCGGGGGAGATGTTGAAGTCGCCCATCACCACCAGGCGCTCGTCGGGGCGATGCTGGCCCTCCAGCAGCCGCCTGAGCTGGGCGTAGAACTCGCGCTTGTGGGGAAACTTCAGCGGGTGCTCGACATTCTCGCCCTGGGGGAAGTAGCCGTTCCACACCGTCAGCGGCTCGCCGCCACCCGGGCGCACGCACGCGCCGATCATGCGGCGCTGGGCCTCGTCGCCATCGTCGGGGAAGCCCAGCCGCACCCACTCGGGCTCGCCGCACTGGGCGGGGTCGACCATCAGCGCCACGCCGTAGTGTCCCTTCTGGCCGTGAAAGAACACCCGGTAGCCCAGCGCCTCCACGGCCTCGCGGGGAAACTCGCTGTCCTGGACCTTGGTCTCCTGCAGGCCGATCACCGCCGGACGCGAGGCGTTGACCAGGGCCTCCAGCTGGTGGAGCCGGGCGCGGATGCCGTTGATGTTGAAGGAGACCAGCCGCATCACTGCTCCGAGCTCCCCGTGTCGCGGCCCTGCTCGGGGTGGATGGCGATGCTCTGGCCGGCCTCCTGGCGCGCCAGCTTGCGGGCCGCCTGGATCTTGCGCTGCTGGCGCTTCTTCTGGGTGTAGCGGGTCGACGAGGTCACCTGATCGGGGTTCTCGTGGCGCCACTTCTTGTAGTCCTTGCGCCGGCCGGTGCGGATCTGCACCTTGTCGGCCAGCGAGCGGGTCTTCTTGCGACGGGTCATGGAAACAACTCCTCTGGTCTGGCGGGCATTCTACCAGTCCGGCGGCCGTCGCCACAGGCGCCTGCGCGCACGAGACGCGCCCTTGGCGCCGTAGGCTGTTACAATGGGCGATCGTGTCATGCCTCCTATCCACCGAAACGGACTAGACAGCAAGCCTATGAGCGAGTCGGAACAGATCAACGCACCGGCCCAGGATCGCAAGCCCAAGCGCCGTCGTCGCAAGCCGCGCCGTCGCCAGTCGTCCGGCTGGGACCTGCGTCAGTTTCAGGTGCCTGCCGTGGCGGGCAAGTGGCGCTTCCATGACTTCGATCTGCCGCTGCCGCTGATGCGGGCCATCCATGCCCTGGGCTTCGAGTACTGCACGCCGATCCAGGCCGAGGCGCTGACCCACACCCTGCTGGGTGGCGACGTGGTCGGCAAGGCCCAGACCGGCACCGGCAAGACGGCCGCCTTCCTGATCTCGATCCTCGCCTACTTCCTCGAGGAGGAGGCGCCCAACGGCCAGAAGACCGGCGCACCGCGGGCGCTGATCGTCGCCCCGACCCGCGAGCTGGCCCTGCAGATCGAGAAGGACGCCAAGGCACTGGCGCGCTTCACCGACCTCAAGGTGGCCAGCGTGGTCGGCGGCATGGACTACCAGAAGCAGCGCGAGAGCCTCGGCGGCCGCCTCGACGTTCTGGTGGCCACGCCCGGACGGCTGCTCGACTTCCACCAGAAGCGTGACGTCGACCTCACCCAGGTCGAGGTGCTGGTGCTGGACGAGGCCGACCGCATGCTCTCCATGGGCTTCATCCCCGACGTCAAACGGATCATCCGCCACACGCCGAAGAAGGAGGAGCGCCAGACCTTCCTCTTCTCGGCCACCTTCACCGAGGACATCCTCAACCTGGCCAGCCAGTGGACCCATGAGCCGACCCATGTCGATATCGCGGTCACGGTGGAGAACGCCGCCGACATCGACCAGCGCGTCTACCTGGTCGGTGACGAGGACAAGCAGCGCCTGCTGGTCAACTTGCTCAAGCAGGAGAGCTTCGACCGGGTGATGGTCTTCGGCAACCGTCGCGACCTGGTGCGCAAGCTCGACGAACTGCTGCGCAAGGCCGGCATCAATGCCGCCATGCTCTCCGGCGACGTGCCCCAGAACCAGCGCATCAAGACCCTGGAGCAGTTCCGCGAAGGCGAGATCCAGGTGCTGGTCGCCACCGACGTGGCCGGCCGCGGGATCCACATCGAGGACGTCAGCCACGTGATCAACTACACTCTGCCGGAAGACCCGGAGGACTACGTCCACCGCATCGGCCGCACCGGGCGTGCCGGCGCCAAGGGGGTGTCGATCAGCTTCGTCGGCGAGGAAGACGCCTTCTCGCTGCCCGAGATCGAGCGCTTCATCGGCGACAAGCTGCCCTGCGAGCATCCGCCGGAAGGCCTGCTCTGACCCCATGCTCGACGAGGCCCTGAAGGGCGAGATCCAGGCCGCCTATCGCCGCGTGCTCGAGGGCCTCGACCTCACCCCCCGCTACGGCCAGCGGCTGATGATCGCCGAGATCGCCCGCACCCTGGCCGGCATCGAGGCCGACGAGGCCGGCAGGCGCGTCAGCGACGAGCATGTCTGCGTGCTCGAGGCGGGCACCGGCACCGGCAAGACCCTGGCCTACCTGCTGGCCGCGCTGCCGGTGGCCAAGGCCCGCGGCAAGCGCCTGGTGGTGGCCACGGCCACCGTGGCCCTGCAGGAGCAGGTCCTCCACCAGGACCTGCCGGCCCTCAAGGCCCATAGCGGCATCGACTTCGACTACGCCCTGGCCAAGGGGCGCGGCCGCTACGTCTGCGTGGCTCGCCTGGACCAGGCCCTCGACGGCGGCGAGGAGAATCCCACCCTGTCGCTCTTCGAGCAGGCCCTGGACAGCGGTGGCGACGACTTCCAGGCGCTGGTGGCGTCGCTGGGTGAGGCCTACGGCAATGGCCGCTGGGCCGGTGATCGCGACAGCTGGCCTGAGGCCATCGAGGATGCCCACTGGCGGCGACTCACCGTGGATCACCGCCAGTGCACCAACCGCCGCTGTGGCCACTTCGGCGCCTGCGCCTTCTTCCGCGCGCGCCGCGACCTCGACACCGCCGACGTGATCGTCGCCAACCACGATCTGGTGCTGGCCGACCTCTCCCTGGGCGGCGGGGTGGTGCTGCCTGACCCGGGGGACTGCATCCATGTCTTCGACGAGGGGCACCACCTGCCGGACAAGGCGCTCAACCACTTCACCCACCGCTTCGCGGTGGGTGGCGCGCTGCGCTGGCTGCGGACCCTGAAGAAGTCGCTGACCGAACTGAACCAGGCGCTGGCCGTGCAGCCGACCCTGGCGCGGCTGCTGGCCGGCCTGCCCCAGGCGATCGAGGCGCTGGAGCCGAAGCTCGGCGAGGCCTTTGCCCGGGGCCACCAGCTGGCTGGGCGCCCCGAGGGGCTCGCCGATGGCGAGGAGGGGCGCCAGCATCGCTTCGAGATGGGCCGCGCCCCGGAGGCGCTGCGCGAGCTGGCCGGGGCCCTGCTGGTGATCTTCGCCGAGCTCTCCCGCACCCTGGAGAGCATGGCCGACATCCTGCGCGAGAGCCTCGACCCCGACAAGCACACCGGGCTGCCCCGGGAGCAGGCCGAGGCGTGGTTGCCGCTGGTGGCACTGCTCCACGGCCGGGCGCTGGAGGCCCACGCCCTGTGGCAGGCGTTCGCCGAAGGCGACCCCGAGGGCGAGCCGCCCCGGGCGCGCTGGCTGACCCTGGAGCGCTTCGGTGCCGACCCCGAGCTGACCTTCTCGGCGAGCCCCGTCTCGGCGGCCCACACCCTGGCGAAGAGCCTGTGGGGGGCCACCTTCGGCGCTGTGGTCACCTCGGCCACACTGACGGCGCTGGGGCGCTTCGAGCGCCTGCAGGAGCGTGCGGGGCTGGCCAACCGCTACCGCTACCAGCGCCTGCCCAGCCCCTTCGACTACTCCCGGGCGGTGCTCAGCGTGCCGCGCGAGGCCGTCGACCCCGCCGATCGCGAGGGGCACGAGCGAGCCATCGTCGACTTCGTCCGGGGGCTGGGGGAGAAGGAGGCGGTACTGATGCTGTTCTCGTCCCGGGCGCAGCTGCGGGCGGTGGAGAAGGCGCTGCCGAAGGCCCTGGCCGGGCGGGTGCTGGCCCAGGACCGGCTGCCCAAGCGCGAGCTGATCACCCGCCACCGGGCGCGGGTCGATGCCGGGGAGGGCAGCATCATCTTCGGCCTGGCGAGCTTCGCCGAGGGCATCGACCTGCCCGGCGACTACCTCACCCACGTGGTGATCACCCGGCTGCCCTTCGCGGTGCCCGACGACCCGGTGGGGGCGACGCTGGCCGAATGGATCGAGAGTCGCGGCGGCAACCCCTTCATGCGCATCAGCGTGCCGGATGCCTCCATCAAGCTGGTCCAGGCCTGCGGCCGGCTGATCCGCAAGGAGGCCGACAGCGGGCGCATCACCCTGCTCGATCGCCGGGTGCTGACCCGGCGCTACGGCCGGGCGCTGCTCGATGCGCTGCCGCCCTTCGTGCGCGAGATCGACGGCGTCCCCGAGGCCTGATCCGACCCCGGCGCCGCCGGCCCTCGACAGCCTCCCTGAAACGCTAAAGGCCCGCCGATCGGCGGGCCTTTAGCGTTTTTCGGGGGCTCGGTTCAGGCGGCCCGGGCGCGGGCGGCCAGCACCGGGGCGAGCTTCTGGTCCATCTCCCTGAAGGCATTCACCGTGGTGTCCCAGTCGATGCAGGCATCGGTGATGGAGACGCCGTACTTCAGCTGGCTGTGGTCCTCGGGGACCTTCTGGTTGCCCCAGCCGATGTTGGATTCCACCATCAGGCCGATGATCGAGCGGTTCCCCTCGAGGATCTGGTTGGTGACGTTCTCCAGCACCAGGGGCTGCAGCGCCGGGTCCTTGTTGGAGTTGGCGTGGGAGCAGTCGATCATGATGTTGGGCTTGACGCCGCCCTTGCGCAGCTCCTGCTCGGCCAGGGCCACGCTGACGCTGTCATAGTTCGGCTTGCCGTTGCCGCCACGCAGCACCACGTGGCCGTAGGCGTTGCCGCGGGTACGGATGATCGCCACCTGGCCCGCCTGGTCGATGCCCAGGAAGTTATGCGGATGGGAGACCGACTGCAGGGCGTTGACGGCCACGTCGAGGCTGCCGTCGGTGCCGTTCTTGAAGCCCACCGGGCAGGAGAGGCCGGAGGCCATCTCGCGGTGGGTCTGGGACTCGGTGGTGCGGGCGCCGATCGCCGACCAGCTGATGCAGTCCTGCAGGTACTGCGGCGAGATCGGGTCCAGCGCCTCGGTGGCCAGCGGCAGGCCCATCTCGGCCAGGTCCACCAGCAGGCGGCGGGCGATATGCAGGCCCTCCTCGATCTCGAAGGAGCCGTTGAGGTGGGGGTCGTTGATCAGTCCCTTCCAGCCCACGGTGGTGCGCGGCTTCTCGAAGTAGACGCGCATCACGATGTAGAGGCTCTCCTTGACCTCGTCGGCCAGGCGGCGCAGGCGGCGCGCATAGTCCAGGGCGGCATCCACGTCGTGGATGGAGCAGGGGCCCACCACCACCAGCAGGCGCGGGTCCTCGCCGTCGAGGATGCGCTGGATGGTCTCGCGACCCTCGATCACGGTGCGCTCGGCGGCCTCGGTGAGGGGGACCTCCTGCTTGAGGGCCTCGGGAGTGATCAGGACGTCCTGGGCCAGGACGTTGAGGTTATGGACCTGCTGCTCTGACATTGTGCTACCTGTGTCGTGTCTGCGCTGATGGCGAATAATAGTGGGGCCTACTATCACCCGCGGGGGGAGGAAAAATCAATCGCGGGGGAACCCGCCGGGCCCTCGGCTGTCCCAGCGCGGGCGTATTTCGGCAGGGTTCGGCTTGATGGATGGGCGAGAAACGGGAACACTTGTGCGACTCCGGCTACGGCCTTCGACTTTCAGCTGCCCCAGGGCTTCAGGTTGACGCTATGCATTTCATCGTCAGGCACGTTCTACCCGTCCATGCGAGACGGCCCGCCCCTTGCTTCCGCCTCCCGGCGGGGAGGGTGTGAATGGGCACCAGGGAGACCGACCAGCAGCTCGTCGAGCGCGCCCAGAAGGGTGATACCCGCGCCTTCGACCTGCTGGTAAGGAAGTACCAGCACAAGATCATCGGACTGATCGGGCGCTATGTTCACGACCATGCTGAAGTGCAGGACGTGGCCCAGGAGGCCTTCATCAAGGCCTACCGGGCGCTGGGCAAGTTTCGCGCCGAGAGCGCCTTCTACACCTGGATGTACCGTATCGCCATCAATACCGCCAAGAACCACCTGGTCTCTCGGGGGCGCCGGCCGCCGGGCAGCGACCTCGATATCGTCGACGCCGAGATCGTCGACCACAGCGGGCGCCTGGCGGACACCGAGACACCGGAGGCGGCGATGGCCCGCGACCAGCTCGAGGCCGCGGTCTACGAGGCGATCGACAACCTGCCGGATGACCTGCGCACGGCGATCACCCTGCGCGAGCTCGAGGGACTCTCCTACGAGGATATCGCCAACATCATGCAGTGCCCGGTGGGCACGGTACGCTCGCGGATCTTCCGCGCTCGGGAGGCCGTCGATCAGCATATCCAGCCGCTGGTGACCACGGCCCGCAATCGCGAGGCGGTGGAGGAGTGAGTCAGCCGGCGGGAGCCGGCTGCAAGGTTTTTGACGTTTTGCTGAACTGTCCGGCGTCAGTGACGTCAGAAGCAGTGATCGATCCGCCGCCGGTGGATCTCGGGTGTCGTCATTCCCGGCTCGGGCCGGGAATGCCGATACCAGGCTGTCAACGGACGCAAGGCGGGGCGCCTTGCCACTGTGAGGTGTGAAGAATGAGTCAGAACGCACGGGAATCGCTTTCTGCCCTGATGGACAACGAAGGTGATGAGCTCGAGTTGCGCCGGGTACTCAAGTCGCTCGAGGACGAGCCGGACGCCGCCGAGGCGTGGCGACGCTACCATCTGATGCGTAGTCTGATGCGCCGCGAGCCGGACGTGGATGTCTCGGCCGATCTCTCCGCCGGCATCATGGCTCGCCTGCAGGAGGAGCCCGGCCCGCGGCTGGAGGAGGCCCCTGCGGCTCCCCGGCGCTCCCTGCCGCTGGCCCGCAGTGCCGGGATCGCCGCGGCGGTGTCGCTGATGGTGATCACCGGGGTGCAGTTCTACTCCGGTGGCGTGCCGGGGGGCGGCACACCCGGCGTTGGCGAATCGGAGATCGCCGGCAGCGTGCCGGCCGGCCAAGCCAGCCCCGCCTCGGCCTCCCCGGCGAATGCCGGCGGCGACGCGTCGCGCCCCTCGCTGGTCGACCTGCCGCTGTTCCAGCTGCCCCAGACGGGCGGCGGTTCGGGCCTGATGACCGTCGGAGCGGGTGCCGAGCCTCCCATGTTCATGGCGCCCGGCCACCGGCAGTCGCTGCTCGCCGACGAGGAGCAGGCCCGGCTGCTGCAGTCCTACCTGGATCGCCATGCCGAGGGCTCTGCCTATCGCAGCGGTGATGCCTGGATGCCGCTGCTGCGCGCCTCCGGTGGCGACAACCTGGGCCAGCGCTGACAGGGGAGCGGAGCCGATGAAGCGGTTGATCCGCCCCCGATGGACCCTCCTGATGGCCGCGGGCTGGCTGCTCGCCGGCCCCGCCCTCCAGGCCCTGGCGGCCGAGGACGTCCCTGCCGGTGACAGCTTCGACTGCCGCGAGCTACAGGAGCGCCCCTCGCCCGAGTCGGCCCTGGAGTGGTTCGAACTCAGCCTCTGGGCCGGTCACTGCTATGTCTTCGAGGCCAATGCGGTGCGCATCGGCCATGACGGTGTCAGGACCCTGGCGCTCTCCCATGATATTCGTGATGGCGTGGAGCGGGGGGTGGCCCGCTTCCTCGACGGGCCGCCCATGGTCTTCGAGCGGCGGGGCCGCATCGGACGGCTGAGCTGGGCGGGGGAGGGTGGCGATGCGCCGGCCTCGCCGGTCGGCATCGCCGCCCACCTCGACAGCCTCTACCGCCTGCAGCTGGGTGGCGAGGAGCGCATCGCCAATCGACGCGCCCGTCGCCTGGAGATCTCGCCCCTCGACAGTCTGCGCTTCGGCCATCGCCTGTGGCTCGATGCGGCCACCGGCCTGCCGCTCAAGCAGACCCTGCTCGACGAGACGGGGCGTGTGGTCGAGACCTTCCAGCTTACCGAGCTCCAGCCCCCCCGGCTCCACGAGGGCGTCATCACCCTCGACCGCCGCCGCCAGCCGCCCGATGACCCCTGGCGGATCGGCTGGCTGCCCGCCGGTTTCACTCCCCAGCCGGTGGACACGCGCAGCGCCCGCCACGGCGACCAGGTGGCGCACCGGCTCTACAGCGATGGCCTCTCGACCCTCAGTCTCTTCGTGTCACCGGTCGAGGAGGTCGAGCTGCTGGCGCCGGGCCTCCACCGCCTCGGGGTGTCCCATGCCGCCGTCCGGCATCGCGACCTCGGCGGGCAGGCTCGCCAGGTGGTGGTGATGGGCGAGCTCCCGCCTCGGGTGCTGCTGCGCGTTGCCGACACCCTGGAGTGGCGCGGCGATAGCGAGGCGGCGGCCCGATGATCCGGCGTCGGCGTGCTGCCGGCCGTCAGGCTCCTCGGGGGGCTTGGAACTCCGCTGCCGGGACGCCACCTACCTCCCTACGACCCCATGGTTTGCCCGACTTGGCGGGCGTGATCCCCCGGCGCCGGTGATGACTGACCGATACGCCATTCCCTGGACCATTCGCAGGAGTTTTCCATGAAGCGCATGACCCGAACCCTCTCCCTGTGGATGCTGCTGGCCGCCTCCCTGCTGGCCTGGCAGTCGGCCATGGCGCGGGAGCTGCCCGACTTCACCGCTCTGGTGGAGGAGGCCGCCCCTGGCGTCGTCAACATCTCCACCACCCGGGTGGTACAGAGCCGCGACAACCCCTTCCAGGGGTTCGGCGAGCAGGAGATCCCGGAGATCTTCCGCCACTTCTTCGGCGACCGGTTCCCGATGCCGCCCGGCGGCGCTCCGGCCCCCGGCCGGCCCCAGGAGCGGCAGTCGCTGGGCTCCGGCTTCATCATCAGCGCCGACGGCTACATCCTCACCAACGCCCATGTGGTCGAGGCCGCCGACGAGATCCTGGTGCGTTTCAACGACCGCCGCGAACTCTCGGCTGAGCTGGTAGGCGCCGACGAGCGTACCGACGTGGCGCTGCTCAAGGTGGATGCCGACGACCTGCCCACCCTGGCCATGGGCGACTCGGATACCCTGAGGGTCGGCGAATGGGTCGCCGCCATCGGCTCCCCCTTCGGCTTCGACCACTCGGTGACCGCCGGCATCATCAGCGCCATCGACCGTACCCTGCCGCGGGACGCCTACGTGCCCTTCATCCAGACCGACGTGGCCATCAACCCGGGCAACTCCGGGGGGCCGCTGTTCAACCTGGAGGGCGAGGTGATCGGCATCAACTCGCAGATCTTCACCCGCAGCGGCGGCTTCATGGGCCTGTCGTTTGCCATTCCCATCAACGTGGCCATGGACGTGGCCGACCAGCTGCGTGACGACGGGCAGGTGCGCCGCGGCTGGCTGGGCGTGATGATCCAGCCGGTGTCCCGCGACCTGGCCGAGTCCTTCGGCATGGACAGCCCCAGCGGGGCGCTGATCGCCGACCTGGACCCGGAGGGTCCGGCGGCCCGAGACGGCCTGCGCGCCGGCGATGTGATCCTCGAGGTCGATGGTGCCCGGGTCCACGACTCCAGCACCCTGCCGCGGCTGATCGGCCGCACCAGCCCGGGCAGCGAGGTGGCGCTCGAGCTGATGCGCGACGGCGAGCGCCGCCAGCTCTCCGTGACCCTGGGCGACTGGCCGGACGCCGAGCAGGCCACCGCCAGCCGCCCCCAGGAGAGCCGTCAGGCGCGCCTGGGCATTGCGGTGGGTGAGCTGGAGGGCGCCGAGCGCGAGCAGCTCGGCATCGAGGGCGGCGTGCGGGTCCGTGACGTCGACCCTGGCGGTGCCGCTGCCGCCGCCGGCATCCGTCCCGGCGACGTGCTGGTCAGCATCGACCATCGGGCTGTCTCCAGCGCCGGCGAACTGATGTCGCTGGTCGATGACCTGCCCAACGACCGCGCCGTGCCGGTGCGCCTGTTCCGCGACGGGCGCTCGCTGTTCGTGGCCCTGCGCCTCGCCGGCGACTGACTCCCGCCTGCGTCCGGCCTGCAACCCGACGGCCCCTGCCGTCGGGTTGCTGTATCTGGCCGGCGCATGCCGGTACAATGGCGCCCATTCCCGGCCCATGGCGGCATCTCCGACGTTGCCCGGCCCCGGCCCGAACCCAGCAGGCAGAAATCACTCGATGTCCCAAGACACCTCATCCGACAAGCTCAAGCATATCCGCAACTTCTCGATCATCGCCCACATCGACCATGGCAAGTCGACCCTGGCTGACCGCCTGATCCAGAACTGCGGTGGCCTGACCGAGCGCGAGCTCAAGGAGCAGGTGCTCGACTCCATGGACCTGGAGCGGGAGCGCGGCATCACCATCAAGGCGCAGTCGGTGACCCTGGACTACCACGCCCAGGACGGCAACACCTACCAGCTCAACTTCATCGACACCCCGGGGCACGTGGACTTCTCCTACGAGGTCTCGCGCTCCCTCTATGCCTGTGAAGGGGCGCTGCTGGTGGTGGATGCCGCCCAGGGCGTCGAGGCGCAGTCGGTGGCCAACTGCTACACCGCCATCGAGCAGGGCCTCGAAGTGCTGCCGGTGCTCAACAAGATGGACCTGCCCCAGGCCGACCCGGACAAGGTCGCCCACGAGATCGAGGAGATCATCGGCCTCGACGCCACCGATGCCTGCCAGGTCTCGGCCAAGAGCGGCATGGGCATCGATGCGCTCCTGGAGCGCCTGGTGCGCGACATCCCGCCGCCCAAGGGCGACCCCGATGCCCCGCTGCAGGCGCTGATCATTGACTCCTGGTTCGACAACTACCTGGGCGTGGTCTCCCTGGTACGGATCTTCGACGGCACCCTGAAGAAGGGCGAGAAGATCCGCATCAAGTCCACCGGTCGCGACTGGCAGGCCAACGAGGTGGGGATCTTCACGCCGCTGCGCAAGGAAACCGGAATCCTGCGGGCTGGCGAGGTGGGCTTCATCGTCGCCGGCATCAAGGAGATCCAGGGCGCCCCGGTGGGGGATACCATCACCCACGCGAAGACCCCCGATGTCGAGCGCCTGCCGGGCTTCCAGAAGGTCAAGCCGCAGGTCTATGCCGGCATGTTCCCGGTCAGCGCCGACGACTACGAGGACTTCCGCGACGCCCTGGAGAAGCTGGCCCTCAACGATGCCTCCCTGGAGTACGAGCCGGAGAACTCCGACGCGCTGGGCTTCGGCTTCCGGGTCGGCTTCCTCGGCACCCTGCACATGGAGATCATCCAGGAGCGCCTGGAGCGCGAGTACAACCTGGACCTGCTGACCACGGCACCCACCGTGGTCTACGAGCTGGCCATGAAGAACGGCGAGCTGATGTATGTCTCCAACCCCTCCAAGCTGCCCGACATGGCCGACGTGGAGGAGATGCGCGAGCCCATCGTGCGCGCCAGCATCCTGGTACCCCAGGAGTTCGTCGGCAACGTGATCATGGAGTGCGAGAACCGTCGCGGCACCCAGCTCGACATGCAGTTCCTCGGCAGCCAGATCCAGCTCACCTACGAGCTGCCCATGAGCGAGGTGGTGATGGACTTCTTCGACCGCCTGAAGTCCATCTCCAAGGGCTATGCCTCCCTGGACTACAGCTTCGAGCGCTTCCAGGCCGCCAAGCTGGTCCGCCTCGACGTGCTGATCAACGGCGACAAGGTCGATGCCCTGGCGGTGATCATCCACCGCGACCACGCCCATGGCCGCGGCCGCCTGCTGGTCGAGAAGATGAAGGAGCTGATCCCGCGCCAGATGTTCGACGTGGCCATACAGGCGGCCATCGGCGGTCAGGTGGTGGCGCGCTCCACCGTGAAGGCGCTGCGCAAGAACGTCACCGCCAAGTGCTACGGCGGCGACGTCAGCCGCAAGAAGAAGCTGCTCGAGAAGCAGAAGGCGGGCAAGAAGCGCATGAAGCAGGTCGGCCGGGTGGAGATTCCCCAGGATGCCTTCCTCGCCGTGCTCAAGGTCAATGACTGAGCCGCAGGGCTCCGATTCAAAACGCTAGGGACGGAAAACCGCATGGACTTCTCTCTGCTGCTGGTGGTGGCGGTTGCCGTCACCGGCTTCATCTGGCTGCTGGACCTT
This sequence comes from Halomonas sp. 3H, assembly GCF_024206005.1. NCBI lineage: Bacteria > Pseudomonadati > Pseudomonadota > Gammaproteobacteria > Oceanospirillales > Halomonadaceae > Halomonas > Halomonas sp. 3H. The sequence goes on along the minus strand of NZ_CP100360.1, from coordinate 2,432,331 downwards.
GTCTGGTGGCGTCCGGCGCGTCGGCGCAACCTGGTGACGGTCGAGGCCGGCACCACCGAGGGCCTCGACGAGCGCGCCCGGGAGAAGGTGCTCAAGGAGCCGTGGCCGGTCGACTACTCGCGCTCCTTCTTTCCGGTGCTGCTGGTGGTGCTGGTGCTCAGGAGCTTCATCGTCGAACCCTTCCAGATCCCCTCCGGCTCGATGCGCCCGACGCTCGAGGTCGGGGATTTCATCCTGGTCAACAAGTTCACCTACGGCCTGCGCCTGCCGGTGGTGCACACGCGCATCGTCGAGTTCAACGAGCCCGAGCGCGGGGACGTCATGGTGTTCCGCTTCCCCAGCGAGCCGTCGGTCAACTTCATCAAGCGGGTCGTCGGCCTGCCCGGCGACCGCATCCGCTACGAGGGCAAGCAGCTCTACGTGAACGGCGAGGCGGTGCCGAAGTCGCTGCTCGAGGAGGCGCCCGGGGGCGCTCCCGGCGAGCTGCTGCTGGCCGAACGGCTGGGCGCGGTGGAGCACCGCATCTACAATAATCCCCGTGACCCGGGCCCGCAGATGCGCGAGGTAGTAGTGCCAGAAGGCCACTACTTCACCATGGGCGACAACCGCGACCACTCCAACGACAGCCGCTACTGGGGCTTCGTGCCGGAGGAGAACATCGTCGGGCGCGCCTTCGCCGTGTGGATGCACTGGGACGGTGGACTTCCCAGCTTCACCCAGATGCGCCGCATCCACTGACCCCGCGGTCTCCGGCCCCTCGGCCCTGCCGGGCCTGCCACCCGGTGGCGGGCCTGGTCCGTTACCCCGACAGCGGCCCCTCAGTCATCAGATAACAGGAATTTCGTGAGCCACTCCCTCAACGCCTTCAGCCGACGAATCGGCCATGCCTTCAGCGACCCAGCCCTGCTGGAGCTGGCCATGACCCATCGCAGCTTCGGCGGCCAGAACAACGAACGACTCGAGTTTCTCGGCGACTCAATCGTCAACTTCGTGATCGCCGAGGCGCTGTTCCAGCGCTTCCCGGAGGCCCGGGAAGGCCAGCTGTCGCGGCTGCGTGCCCGCCTGGTCAAGGGGCAGACCCTGGCCGAGCTGGCCCGCGAGATGGGCTTCGGCGACCACCTGCGCCTGGGCTCGGGCGAGATGAAGAGCGGCGGCCATCGCCGCGAGTCGATCCTCGCGGATGCCGTGGAGGCGGTAATCGGCGCCATCTACCTGGATGCCGGCATGGAGACCGTGCGGGCCCGTGTCCTCTCCTGGTATGCCGAACGACTGGAAGGCATCACCCTCCAGGACACCCAGAAGGATCCCAAGACACGCCTGCAGGAGTTCCTGCAGTCTCGCCAGGCGCCGCTGCCGCGCTACGAGGTGGTCACCGTGGAGGGCGAGGCCCACGCCCAGACCTTCACCGTGGAGTGCCACGTCGAGATGCTGGATCAGCACACCACCGGGGTCGGCGCCAGCCGTCGCCATGCCGAGCAGCAGGCCGCCGAGCAGGCACTGGCCCGGCTCGAGCCCGGCAAGGTAAACCCACAGGGGGCACGCCCATGAGCACGACCTGCGGCTTCGTGGCCATCGTCGGCCGTCCCAACGTCGGCAAGTCGACACTGATGAACCGGATCCTCGGCCAGAAGATCTCGATCACCTCCCGACGTCCCCAGACCACCCGTCACCAGGTGACGGGCATCAAGACCGAGGGCGAGGTGCAGTTCATCTATGTGGACACCCCCGGTATCCACATCATGGCGAAGGATCGCAACAAGGCGATCAACCGTTTCATGAACCAGGCGGCGACCCAGGCCCTGCGCGACGTCGACTGCGTGGTGTTTCTCATCGACCGGACCCGCTGGACCGACGAGGACCAGGTGGTGCTGCAGCGTCTCGAGCACGTTAAGGCCCCGGTGATCCTGGCGGTGAACAAGGTCGATCGCTTGCAGGACAAGGCCAGCCTGCTGCCCTGGCTCGAGGAGGTCGGGGCGCGCCGCGACTTCGCCGCCATCGTGCCGATCTCCGCCAAGCACGGGACCAACGTGCCGGAGCTGGAGGCCGAGGTGGCCAGGCACCTGCCCGAGAGCGTCCACTTCTTCCCCGAGGACCAGGTCACCGACAGGAGCCAGCGCTTCCTGGCCGCCGAGCTGGTACGCGAGAAGGTGATGCGCCAGCTCGGCGACGAGCTCCCCTACCAGATGACCGTGGAGATCGAGGAGTTCCGCGACGAGGGGCGGGTGGTGCACATCAGCGCCCTGATCCTGGTGGAGCGCCAGGGGCAGAAGAAGATCCTGATCGGCGAGAACGGCGAGCGCATCAAGAGCATCGGCCGCGAGGCGCGCCTCGACATGGAGCGGGCCCTGGGCGCCAAGGTGATGCTCAACCTGTGGGTCAAGGTCAAGCGCGGCTGGTCCGACGACGAGCGGGCGCTGAAGAGCCTGGGCTATGACCTCGACTGAATGACCCCTGAACCGGCATTCCTGCTCCACAAGCGGCCCTACCGCGAGACCAGTGCACTGGTCGACCTGCTCACCCTGGCGCAGGGCCGGGTGAGGGCGGTGGCCCAGGGGGTTCAGCGCCCCGGTAGCCGTTCGCGGGGCCGTCTGCAGCCCTTCGCGCCGCTGCACGTCACCTGGACCGGCAGTGGCGAGCTCAAGCGTCTGCGCCTGATGGAGAGTCGCGGCGGTGCTGCGCTGCTGGCCGGCGAGGGGCTGCTGTGCGGCCTCTATGCCAACGAGCTGCTGACCCGCACGCTGCCGGTGGAGCTGCCGGTCCCCGAGGTGTTCGCCTTCTACGGGGCCCTGCTCGAGGCGCTGCCGCGGCCGGAAGGGCGCGCCGCGGCGCTGCGCCGCCTGGAGGTGGCGCTGCTCGATGCCCTGGACGCGCTGCCGCGCTTCAGCGAGCCCGACGGTCGTGCCCTGGACCCCCAGCGTCGCTATGTCCTCGACGCCGGCAGCCGGGCCTTTCTGCCCGGAGAGCCTGGCCTGGATGGCCGCACCCTGCGCCTGCTGGCCGCCGGCGACTGGGGCGAGCCGGGGCTCGCCGGCCCCGCCAAGGCGGTGACCCGCGCGGCGCTGGCCCCGCTGCTGGGCGCACGCCCACTGCGCTCCCGCGAGCTGATGCGCCAGCTTGCCCAGCGCCGTCGAGACCACGAGGAAGCCAGGCAGTAGCCGTGAGGGCCTTGCCGCTTGGCTGCTTGGCTGCTTGGCGCTTAACCTTGTTTCTTGATTCCTTGATTCCTTGCCCCTTGACCCGGAGCCCGCCATGCATCCCCCCCGACTCCTGCTCGGCGTCAACATCGACCATATCGCCACCCTGCGCCAGGCGCGCGGTACCCGCTATCCGGATCCCGTCCAGGCCGCGCTGCTCGCCGAGGAGGCGGGTGCCGACGGCATCACCGTGCACCTGCGCGAGGATCGCCGCCATATCCAGGAGCGCGATGTCCGGCTGCTGGCCGAGGTGCTCAACACCCGCATGAACCTCGAGATGGCGGTCACCGAGGAGATGATCGCCCTGGCCGAGGCGGTACGCCCGGCCCACGTCTGCCTGGTGCCGGAGAAGCGCGAGGAGCTGACCACCGAGGGCGGGCTGGACGTGGTGAGCGGCTTCGAGGCCATCCAGGCTGCCTGCCAGCGCCTCGCCGAGGCCGGCTGTGAGGTGTCGCTGTTCATCGACCCCGTGCCCGAGCAGATCGAGGCCGCGGCGGAGGCCGGGGCCGCGGTGGTCGAACTGCACACCGGCGCCTATGCCGAGGCCACCGGCGAGGCGGCGGCCAGGGAACATGCCCGTCTCGCCGCCGCGGCCGAGATGGCGCTGGAGCTGGGGCTCACCGTGAATGCCGGCCATGGCCTGAACTACCACAACGTCGAGGCCATCGCGGCCATTCCCGGCCTCCACGAGCTGAATATCGGCCACGCGATCATCGCGCGGGCGCTGTTCGTGGGGCTCAAGGAGGCCGTGGCCGAGATGAAGCGCCTGGCCATCGCCGGCCAGGAGGCGGGGTTCGTGGCGGCGCTGGAAGCCCACGATCACGACCATGATCATCCGCACTGAGCCATGATCCTCGGCATCGGCACCGACATCGCGCGGGTAGCACGTTTCGAGCGCGCCATGGCGCGCCATGGCGAGCGCTTCGCCCTGCGCCTGCTGGGGGAGGTGGAGCTAGATCGCTTCCGCGATCACCCGGCCCCGGCCGCCTTCCTGGCCAAGCGCTTCGCCGCCAAGGAGGCCTTCGTCAAGGCGCTGGGGACCGGGCTGCGCCGCGGCATGCGCTGGACCGAGATCCAGGTCGTCAACGATGCCCTGGGTCGGCCGTCACTGGTGCTCGCCGGCAAGGCTCACGAACTGGCCATGGCCGCGGGGGTGCGGGCAGTTCACCTGTCGATCTCCGACGAGGAGGCGCTGGCGATCGCCTTCGTGGTGCTGGAGGGCTGAGTCTCCTCCTGCGTGGCCCAGTCCCGCAGGGCGGCCATGGCCGCGAAGAGGTCATCGAGCAGCGGCAGGACGGCCTGGCGCCCCCGCGAGCGCAGGCGGGTCTCCAGGGTCTCGGCGATCAGTCCCAGGCGCGGGGCGCCGCAGTAGCGGCAGGCGCCGTTGAGGGCATGGATGGCGTCGAGCAGCGCGGTGTCCTCCCGGGCCTCCAGGGCCGCCCGGATCGCCGCCTCGCTCTCCGGCAGCGAGGCGGCGAGCCGCGTCAACAGCTCCCTTGCCAGCCCCTCGCGGCCGCCGGCCAGCCGTGTCCCCAGCGCCATGTCCACCGTCGGCAGTTCGTCCTCCTCCCGGGCCTCATCGGGCGCCTCGCCCCCGTCCGGCGGGGGGAGGAGCCCCGGCCCCAGGTGATGGGCCAGCAGGGTGGCCAGGTCGTCGCCGTCCACCGGCTTGACCAGCACCTCGTCCAGCCCGCTGGCCCGGAGTCGGCGGCGCTCCTCCTCGAGGACATGGGCGGTGACGGCGACGATCGGGGTCCGGGCCCAGGTGTCGTCCAGTCGCCGCAGGGCCCGGGTCGTCTCGATGCCGTCCATGCCGGGCATGCGGATGTCCATCAGCACCAGATCATAGTGCTGCCCGCGGGCGATACCCAGGGCTTCCTCGCCGCTGGCCGCCAGGTCGACCTCGATCCCCGGGCGCCGGATCAGCTCGCGCAGCAGCAGGCGGTTCGACTCGGTGTCATCCACGGCCAGCAGCTTCACCGGCGACGGGGCGGCGGGCTCGGTGCCTTCCGACGTCGGGATCAGGGTGGCCGGCCCCAGCCATTGCCGAACGGCCTGGACGAGGGTCGTGCGCGACAGGGGCTTGCTGAGGATCTCGCCCCCATGGGGCAGGCTCAGGCTCGGCAGGTCCAGCGGGCTGGCATTGACCAGCAGCAGAGCAGGGCAGCCCAGGTCGTCCAGGCGCTGCTGCCAGGCCTGCATCTCCGCCGGCGCCAGGGGCGCGGCGGGCAGGCTGGCCACCAGCAGCGCCGGCCCGCGGCCCGGGGCGTTGTCCAGCGGGCCGTCCACCGGCTGGGCCCCCCAGCGGCCGAACAGGTGGCGCATGGCGCGATGGGTGGCCGGATGGGGCTCCTCGATCAGCACCCGCTCACCGGCCAGGGAGAGCTCCGGCCGACGCTCCTCCTCGCTGCCCTCCAGCGGCAGGGTGAAGGCGAAGGAGCTGCCGCTGCCGGGGGTGCTCTCCACACCGATCTTGCCGCCCATCTGCTCGACCAGCTGGCGACAGATGGTCAGCCCCAGCCCGGTGCCGCCGAACTCGCGCGAGTGGCTGGGCTCGGCCTGCTGGAAGGCATGGAAGAGGCGGCGCTGCCGCTCCGGCGAGAGGCCGATGCCGGTGTCAGTGACGCTGACCCTCAGGGTGACTCGGCCGGGTTCGGCCTGGTCCACCATCACCCGCACGATCACCTCGCCATGCTCGGTGAACTTGACCGCGTTATTGACCAGGTTGGTGAGTATCTGGCGGATCCGCAACGGGTCCCCGGTCAGCGAGGCGGGGACATCGTCATAGACCAGCCCGAGCAGCTGCAGCTCCTTCTGGTGGGCCTGGGGTGCCTGGAGGCCCAGCACCTCGTCCACCAGGGCCACCATGTCCACGGGGCGTTGCTCAAGCTCCAGGCGGCCGGCCTCCAGCTTGGAGAAGTCCAGCACGTCGTTGACCAGCATCAGCAGGTTGTTGCAGGCGCGCTGGACGTGGTCCAGCCATTCCCGCTGGCGCGGATCCAGGGAGGAGCGGCCCAGCAGCCGGCAGAAGCCGACGATGCCATTGAGCGGCGTGCGGATCTCGTGGCTCATGTTGGCGAGGAACTCCGACTTGACGCGGTTGGCCTCCACGGCCCGCCGATGGGCCATGTCGAGATCGATGTTCTGCACCTCGATGGTCTCCATGGACTCCTGGAGCTCGGCGGTGGCCTGTTCGACCTGGCGCTGCATCTCGATGCGGACCTGGGCCAGGTGGTTCGCCACCGCATTGACCCGCTCGGTCAGGCCGGCCAGCTCGGGCGGCGAGGGGGGCAGGGGTGCCGGGGTGCCGCCGCGGGCCAGCCGGCCCAGCGCCGTATCGGCATCGGCCAGGGGCCGACGCAGGCGCCTCAGTGTGGCACTGGCCACCAGCAGCAGGCCGAAACCCGCCACCGTCAGCAGGACCCCGGCGATCCCCATCCGGCGGTAGTGGGCCAGCAGCAGGGAGCCGGCATCCACGTCCAGCACCAGCCAGGCGGGCTGATCGCCGGGCAGCGGCGTCTGGAGTCGCCAGCGGGTGCCGTCGCTCTCCAGGTGGGTCGCCGCATCGCGTGGCGCGGGCGGCAGGGCCCGCAGGTGGCCCAGCTCGAGGCGCGTCTCCCCCCGGTCATCCAGCAGCCCCAGGGCATGCACCTCGTCGAGGCGCAGCAGCCGTTTGGCAACGTCCTCGAGGTGAGCGACATCCCCGGCCTGCAGCGCCTCGCCGAGGGGAGGCGCCAGCAGCGCGGCGGCGTCCGTCAGCCGCTCCCGCAGCAGCGCCTCATGGGTCGCCTTCTGCTGGGCGAGGGAGGCGACGAGGGTGCCGGCCAGCAGCAGTAGCGGCAGCACCAGGATGGTCAGCATCAGGCGGATCTTGAGTGACATCGGCGGGCTCTTCGGCGTCGGTTCGGCCACAGTATGACACAGCGGGCGAGGATGCCTGTCCACCCCGGTTCGGCACGGATATAATGGAGAAAAGACGTTTCCACAAGGAAGGTTGCATGCATTTCCCGACCATCGAGGAGGTCGTCGGCAATACGCCGCTGGTCCGCCTCAAGCGCATCGCCGCCGGCCGCAACAACGTGCTGCTGGCCAAGCTCGAGGGCAACAACCCCGCCGGTTCGGTGAAGGACCGCCCGGCCCTCTCCATGCTCGAGCAGGCCGAGGCCCGCGGTGAGATTCGCCCCGGGGACACCCTGGTCGAGGCGACCTCCGGCAATACCGGTATCGCCCTGGCCATGGCTGCCGCCATCAAGGGCTACCGGATGGTGCTGATCATGCCCGAGAACGCCTCGGAGGAGCGCAAGCAGGCCATGGCCGCCTTCGGTGCCGAGCTGATCACCGTGAGCAAGAGCGGCGGCATGGAGGAGGCCCGCGACGTGGCCGAGGCGATGCTGGCCCGCGGCGAGGGCAAGCGGCTTGACCAGTTCGCCAATCCCGACAACCCCCTGGCCCACTACCGCGGCACCGGCCCGGAGATCTGGGAGCAGACCGGCGGCCGGGTGACCCATTTCATCAGCTCCATGGGTACCACCGGCACCATCATGGGGGTCTCCCGGGCGCTCAAGGAGCGCAACCCCGAGGTGCAGATCATCGGCCTGCAGCCCGAGGACGGTGCCAGCATCGCCGGGATCCGGCGCTGGCCGGCGGAGTACCTGCCGAGCATCTTCGAGGCCTCCCGGGTCGACCGGGTGCTGGACATCGGCCAGCGCGAGGCGGAGGAGCACATGCGCCGCCTGGCCCGCGAGGAGGGCATACTCGCCGGCGTCTCGTCGGGCGGCGCCCTGGCCGGCGCCCTGCGGGTGGCCGAGGAGGTCGAGAACGCGGTCATCGCCTTCATCGTCTGTGACCGCGGCGACCGTTACCTCTCCACCGGCCTGTTCGCCCCGGGAGCCTGATATGGCCATGCTGGGCAAGCGGCGCCCGCGGCGGGAGCGCTCCGGCGTCTCCGGTCTGCAGCGGCGCCAGGCAGCGCCGACCGGCGGCGCACCGGTGCCACCGGCCGACGACGACCGGGTCACCATCGAGCGGCTGGCCCACGACGGGCGCGGCCTGGCCCATGGGGCGGACGGCAAGGCGCTGTTCGTCGAGGGCGGGCTGCCCGGCGAGCGACTCGAGGTGGCGATCCATCGCCACCGCAAGCGCTTCGACGAGGGCCACGTGCGCGCGATCGTCGAGGCCTCGCCGGAGCGAGTCGCGCCGCCCTGCAATCACTTCGGGCGCTGCGGCGGCTGCGACCTCCAGCACCTGTCCATGGCGGCCCAGCGCCGCCACAAGGCCGAAGTGCTGGTCGACCTGCTCGCCAGGCAGGGCGTCGAGGCCCCCGGGGAGCCGCAGCGGCTGGCCGGTGCCGGCGAGGGCTACCGTCGACGTGCGCGCCTCGGGGTCAAGGTCGACGCCGAGGGGCGGGTCCATCTGGGCTTTCGTGCCCGCCACACCCACCGCCTGGTGGACATCACCGACTGCACCATCCTGGTGCCGGAGCTCGACGCCCTGCTGGCGCCGCTGCACCAGCAGCTGGCAGCGCTCGAGGCGCCCCGTCGGGTCGGCCACCTGGAGCTGCTCGCCAGCGACCAGGGGCGCGTGCTGGTGGTCCGCCAGCTCAAGGAGCACGAGGCCGACCGCCGGCGCTGGCAGGCCTTCGCCGCCCGGCATGACCTGCACCTGGCCCGCTGGCTGGGCCGTGAGTCGCCGTCGCTGACGTGGCTCACCCCGGCGCCGTCGCTGACCTGCCGGGTGCCGGGCGCCGCCGGTGAGCTGACGCTCGGCTTCGCCCCCGGGGACTTCCTGCAGGCCAACGCCGAGGTCAACCGGATGATGATCGCCACGGCCCTCTCGTGGCTGGACGGGCTGGCGGGGTCGCCCCTGCTGGACCTCTTCGCCGGAGTCGGCAACTTCAGCCTCCCGCTGGCCTCCGTCGGTGCCGCCGTGACGGCGGTGGAAGGCAGCCCGGCCATGGTCGAGCGGCTGGCGGCCAATGCCCGCGCCAATTCGCCGGCGCACGCCCTGCAGGTGGACGCCCGCCAGGCCGACCTGGGGCAGCCCCGGGCCGTGGCGTCGCTGCTGGCGGAGACCTCTCCGGCCACGGTGGTGCTGGACCCGCCCCGCGAGGGGGCCGAGGCGGCCTGCCGGGCGCTGGTCGCCTCGCCCGTTTCCCGTGTGCTGTACGTCTCCTGTGACCCGGCGACCCTGGCCCGGGATGCGGCACACCTTGTGCATGGCGGTTACCGGCTCGCGCGCATCGCCGTGGCCGACATGTTCGTGCATACGTCACACCTGGAATCGATGCTGCTGTTCGTGCACCCGCGGACCGGGCAGCCGCCGCAAGGAGCGTCACCCGATGGTTAAAGTCCGTGAGGACCAGCCCCTCACCGAGACGGGGCGTGTCGATATCGACCTGTGGATCGCGCGTCTGCAGGAGGACGTCAAGCTGCGCGACCCCGAGGCGCTGCGCGAGGCCTGTCGCCTGGCCGAGCGGCTGGAGCGCGACGCCGACCGTCCCCACCGCAGCTGGCTGGCCGACGGCTCCAGCTTCCGCATGGGCCTGGAGATGGCCGACATCCTCGGCGAACTGAGGCTCGACCAGGCCACCCTGGAGGCGGCGGTGCTCTACCGGGCCGTGCGCGAGGGATTGATCGAGCTTCCCGCGGTGGGCAAGCAGTTCGGCGAGGAGGTCGCCGCGCTGATCGACGGCGTGCTGCAGATGGCGGCGATCAGCGCCTCCCAGACCCCCAGCCACGAGATGGGCCAGCACGACCAGCAGGACAACCTGCGCAAGATGCTGGTGACCATGATCGACGACGTGCGCGTCGCCCTGATCAAGATCGCCGAGCGCACCTGCGCCCTGCGCCAGGTCAAGGACGCTCCCCGCGAGAAGCGTCTGCGCGTGGCCCGCGAGGTGTTCGACATCTATGCCCCCCTGGCGCACCGGCTGGGCATCGGGCACCTCAAGTGGGAGCTGGAGGACCTCTCCTTCCGCTACCTCCACGAGGACGAGTACAAGGCGATCGCCCGCCAGCTGGCCGAGAAGCGCCTCGATCGCGACCGCTACATCGCCGAGGTGGTAGAGACCCTCAAGGGCCTGCTCGAGGCCCAGGGCATCACCCGCTACGACGTCGATGGCCGCGCCAAGCACATCTACTCGATCTGGCGCAAGATGAAGCGCAAGCGGATCGACTTCTCCCAGGTCCATGACATCCGCGCGGTGCGCATCCTGGTGCCGGAGGTGGCCGACTGCTACACCATGCTGGGCCTGGTCCACTCGCGTTGGCACCACGTGCCCAACGAGTTCGACGACTACATCGCCAACCCCAAGAAGAACGGCTACCAGTCGCTGCACACCGCGGTGATCGGCCCCGAGAACAAGGTGCTGGAGATCCAGATCCGCACCTTCGCCATGCACGACGAGGCCGAGCTCGGCGTCTGTGCCCACTGGCGCTACAAGGGCCACGACACCAAGGCCAAGAGCACCAGCTACGAGGAGAAGATCGCCTGGCTGCGCCAGGTGCTCGAGTGGCAGGAGGAGGTCGGCGACTTCGGCGACATCCGCGAGGGGCTCTCGAGCGATGTCGCCCCGGACCGCATCTATGTCTTCACCCCGGACGGCCACGTCATCGACCTGCCCCGGGTCGCCACACCCATCGACTTCGCCTACCGGGTGCACACCGAGGTGGGCCACCGCTGCCGCGGCGCCAAGGTCAACGGCCGCATCGTGCCGCTCACCTACAAGCTCAAGACCGGCCAGCAGGTGGAGATCCTCACCGCCAGCAAGGGCGGCCCCAGCCGCGACTGGCTCAACCCGAGCCTCGGCTATGTGCGCACCTCCCGGGCGCGGGCCAAGATCCAGGCCTGGTTCAAGCACCAGGCCCGCGACCAGAACGTCGAGGAGGGGCGCGCGCTGTTCGAGCGCGAGATGAAGCGGCTGGATGTGGAGGGCATGGACCTGGAGACCCTCGCCCGCAAGGTCAACTACACCGGCGCCGAGGACATGTATGCGGCGCTCGGGGCCGGCGACCTGCGCATCGGCCAGGTGCTGCACCAGGCCCAGCAGCTGTTCGGCGAGAGTGACGACCAGGAGCAGCTCGACCGGCTGCTGGCCAAGCCGCGGCGTGCCCCCGGCAAGGGGAGCGGGTCGGACATCACCGTGCTGGGGGTCGGCAACCTCAAGACCAGCATGGCCAACTGCTGCCACCCGGTGCCGGGTGAGCCCATCGTCGGCTTCATCACCCAGGGCCGCGGCGTGACCGTGCACCGCCAGGACTGCCCCAACATCCTGCAGCTGCGCCTCGACGAGCCCCAGCGGATCATCGAAGTGGAGTGGGGCGAGCGGGCCCGCACCCAGTACCCGGTCGATATCGAGGTTCAGGCCTGGGACCGCTCCGGCCTGCTGCGCGACGTCACCGGCGTGCTCGGCAACGAGAAGGTCAACGTGCTGGCGGTCAATACCCTCACCGATACCGATGACGGCATCGCCCGCATGGCGATCACCGTGGAGGTGGATGGCCTGGAGACCCTGGGTCGGCTCTTCTCGCGCATCCAGCAGCTCTCCAACGTCATCGAGGTGCGCCGGCTGCGCAGCGGCGGCAAGCCCGGCAAGCGCAGGGGGAAGGCCTCATGAGCCGCCGCCATGACCTCGCCGACCTGCTCGAACTGATGGCGGTGCTGCGCGACCCCGAGCAGGGCTGTCCCTGGGACCTGAAGCAGGACTGGAACTCCATCGTGCCCCATACCCTCGAGGAGGCCTTCGAGGTGGCCGATGCCATCGAGCGGCGCGCCTGGGACGAGCTTCCCGGGGAGCTCGGAGACCTGCTCTTCCAGGTGGTCTACTACGCCCGGTTCGGCGAGGAGGAGGGCCGCTTCGACTTCCATGACGTCGTCGATACCCTTACCGCCAAGATGCTGCGCCGCCACCCCCACGTGTTTCCCGACGGCAGCCTGGCCTCGCGGCGCCCGCCGGGCGTCTCCGCCGAGGAGATCGAGAGCCGCCAGGTGCATTCGCGGTGGGAGAGCCTCAAGGCCGAGGAGCGTGCCGCCCGGGCTTCCGATGAGGCACCGCACTCGGTGCTGGACGATGTCCCGCGCACCCTGCCGGCGCTCTCCCGGGCGGCCAAGCTCTCCAAGCGTGCCGCTCGGGTCGGCTTCGACTGGCCCGACGCCCGCGGCGTCATCGCCAAGATCCGCGAGGAGCTCGGCGAGGTCGAGCAGGCGCTGGCCGAGGGCGACCGGGACCATGCCGCCGAGGAGGTGGGCGACCTGCTGTTCGCCGTGACCAACCTGGCGCGCACCCTCAAGGCCGACCCCGAGCAGTGCCTGCGCGCGACCAACGCCAAGTTCGAGCGCCGCTTCCGCCACGTGGAGGCCGCACTGGGCGCCGAGGGGGTCCCCCTCCACGAGGCGGGCCTCGAGGCCATGGAGCACCACTGGCAGGCCGCCAAGGGCCGCGAGCCCAGCCCTGCTGAACCCCCATCCACTTCCCGCTCCGCCGATGGCGGAGAGGCTGCCGGAGAGACGCGGTCATGAGCCACGACCTGCACGAATCGCTGCGCGACAACGTCCGCATCCTGGGCGACAGCCTGGGGCGCACCATCGCCGATGACCTGGGCCGCGGTTTCGTCGACAAGATCGAGACCATCCGCGGCCTGGCCAAGCGCGGCCGCCAGGGCGACGAGGCGAGCCAGCGCGAGCTGATCGACTACCTGCGTCGGCTGCCGGATCGCGACCTGCTGCCGGTGACTCGCGCCTTCAACCAGTTCCTCAACCTGGCCAACATCGCCGAGCAGCACTACCGGGCGCGCTTCCGCCGCGTCGAGGACTACCGGCCGGGGTCGCAGCCAGTCCTCTCGGAGCTGCTCGAGCGCGCCCGCGAGGCCGGCAATGCCCCGCGCAAGCTGGTCGAGACCCTGGCCGGGATGCGGGTCGAGCTGGTGCTGACCGCCCACCCCACCGAGGTCATCCGTCGCACCCTGATCCAGAAGTACGACGCCATCGACGACTGCCTCACCGCCATCGAGTCCTCCGGCGACTACCCGGAGCGCGGCCTGCGCGCCCAGGGTCGCCTGGAGGAGCTGATCAGCCAGGCCTGGCACACCGACGAGATCCGCCACGAGCGGCCCACCCCGGTGGACGAGGCCAAGTGGGGATTCGCGGTGATCGAGAATTCCCTGTGGCAGGCGGTGCCCGACTTCCATCGCGACCTGGACAACCTGCTGCTGGAGACCGCCGGCGAGCGCCTGCCGCTGGATGCCGCGCCGATCCGCTTCGCCTCCTGGATGGGAGGCGATCGCGACGGCAACCCCAACGTCACCGCCCGGGTGACCCGCGAGGTGCTGCTGCTGGGCCGCTGGATGGCCGCCGACCTCTACCTGCGCGATCTCGAGCAGCTCAAGGCCGAGCTCTCCATGTGGAAGGCCAACAGCGCCCTCAGGGCCGAGGTGGGCGATGTGGCCGAGCCCTACCGGGAACTGATCAAGCGCCTGCTGGCGCGGGTCGAGGCGACCCGTGACTGGGCCAAGGCGTGCCTCGAGGGGCGCAGCTTCGACGACGGCCCGATCATCGAGAGCCGCGACCAGCTCTACGCGCCGCTGCTGACCTGCTACCGCTCGCTGTGCGACGTGGGCCTGGACACCATTGCCAACGGGGCCCTGCTCGACACCCTGCGCCGGGTGGCGGTATTCGGCGTGACCCTGACCAAGCTCGACCTGCGCCAGGAGGCGAGCCGCCACGCCCAGGTGATGGAGGAGCTCACCGACTGCCTGGGGCTCGGCCACTATCGCGACTGGAGCGAGGAGCAGCGCCAGCAGTTCCTGCTCGAGGAGCTCGCCTCGCGGCGCCCGCTGATCCCGCGCCGCTGGGAGTGCTCCACCGAGTCCCGCGAGGTGATCGACACCTTTCGGGTGATCGCCAGCGAACAGCCCGAGGCGCTGGGCACCTACATCATCTCCATGGCCGGGGAGCCGTCCGACGTGCTGGCCGTGGCGCTGCTGATGAAGGAGGTGGGGGGCCGCGTCACCCTGCCCATCGCGCCGCTCTTCGAGACCCTCGACGACCTCAACCATGCCGGCGAGGTGATCGATCGGCTGCTGGCGCTGCCCGGCTACCGTGCGCTCACCGGGGATCGCCAGGAGGTGATGATCGGCTACTCCGACTCCGCCAAGGATGCCGGCCAGCTGGCCGCCGCCTGGGCGCAGTACCGGGCCCAGGAGACCCTGGTCGAGGTGTGCGACCGCCACGGCGTCGACCTGACGCTGTTCCACGGCCGCGGCGGCACCGTGGGGCGGGGCGGCGGCCCGGCCCACGCGGCCATCCTCTCCCAGCCGCCGGGGTCGGTGAACGGCAGCCTCCGGGTGACCGAGCAGGGCGAGATGATCCGCTTCAAGTTCGGGCAGCCGGAGATCGCGCTGCGCTCCATGGAGATCTACGCCTGCGCGGTACTCGAGGCGACCCTGCTGCCACCGCCGGCCCCGGAGCCCCACTGGCGCGAGGAGATGGACCGGCTGGCCGAGGTGGCCCACCGCGCCTACGTGGGCGTGGTGCGCGAGGATCCCGACTTCGTGCCCTACTTCCGCTCGGTGACGCCGGAGGGCTCGCTGGGGCGCCTGCCGCTGGGCTCGCGGCCCACCAAGCGGCGCCAGGACGGCGGCGTGGAGACCCTGCGCGCGATCCCCTGGATCTTCGCCTGGACCCAGATCCGCCTGATGCTGCCGGCCTGGCTGGGCAGCGGCGAGGCCTTCGCCACCCGCCTGGAGGGGGAGGGTGGCCTCGAGGTGCTGCAGGAGATGCGCGACAACTGGCCCTTCTTCGGCACCTACCTGGACATGCTGGAGATGCTGCTGGCCAAGGCCGACGTGGGCATCGCCGCCTACTACGAGCATCGCCTGGTGGACGAGCCGTCGCTCAAGGCGCTCGGCGAGCGGCTGCGGGGGCGCTTCTCCCGCCTGCACGAGGTGGTGCTGTCGATCCTGCAGCAGCAGGAGCTGCTGGAGAACACGCCGCTGATCCGCCAGGCCATCGAGGTGCGCAATCCCTACATCGACCCGCTGCACGGCCTGCAGGCCGAGCTGCTGCAGCGCAACCGGGATGCCGACGGGGCGATCAGCGCCGACCTGTCACGGGCGCTGATGGTCACCATGGCGGGCATCGCCGCCGGGCTGCGCAACACGGGGTAGGGCCGTCGGACAGCCGCAGGCTTCAAGGAGCAAGTCTCAAGGAAACCCTTGGCTTGCTCCTTTCATTATGGAAGTAGGCTGGCTTGACGCTAGAAGGGAAAATGCAGCGAGGCGGTCACCAGGTTCAGGTGGGCCATGTCGGGGGCGTCGAACTCCTCGAACTCCAGGCGGCTCACCAGCCGGTCGAACTGTAGCCGGGCGCCCAGGCCCTGGACCCGGGTCGTGCCGCTGCGCGCGACGTCCTGGCCGGGCATCACCGGGTCGCCCTCCCAGCCGACCAGGCCAGACTTGGCGTAGAGGCCGAGATGGCCGAGGCGCACGCCGGCCACCAGGCTGCCGCCCAGGCTGACGGTGTTGAGGAGCATCTGCTGGTCGCCGAGGCGGGTCGGCACCTCGTCGCTCTCGCGATAGCTGAATTCGGCGCCGAGGTCGAGGCGAGGCAGGCGCAGGGGATTGAAGCCGGCGATGAGCCGGAAGCCGGAGGTGTAGCCGTCCGGCGTCTCGATGTCTCGACCATCGACCACCATGCCGTTGTCGAGGTGCATCAGGTCGGTGTTCTGGCCCGCGTAGGCGGGGGTTTCGTCGGCAGCGGCGAGCGGTGACGAGGCGATCGCCAGACCGGCCACCAGGGCGGCGAGGGTGGGACCCGGTTTCATGTTCCCTGTCCTTGCGTCGGCCTGCTGCCACCGGGCGGTGGCAGGGCTGCTGCGTAATTGGTGTGATCCTGTCAGGTTAGCAAGGGGAGGCGGGGGCTGCCAGGTTCGTGGCCAGGCCGCACAGCTCGGCCTGCAGCGCGGCGATCTGCGGAACCTCCTGCCCATGTCGCGCCGCGGCCGCAAGCAGCGGGCCGAGGATCGCCCGATGTTCGGTGGGTCGGCCGGCCAGCACGTCCTGCAGCATCGAGGCGCGATTGTTTGCCGTGCCGGCCACGACCCGCCAAACCAGGACTCGCCAGCCGTCCAGCCCCTCGCCCTCCGGCGGGGCGACGCCCTCCGCCGCCATGATCCCGGCGACCTCGACGATTACCGCCTCCACCATCGGCCGGAAGGGGCGGTCGCGCAGCTGGCCATTGCGGATGCGAAAGCGCGCCACCAGCGGATTGATGGCGGCATTCACGGCAAGTTTCTGCCAGAGACGAGCGTGAATGTCGCCCACCGCCCGGGCGGGAAGCCCCGCCCCGTCGAGTCGGCGGGCAAGCGCATCGGCCAGGGCCCGGTGTCCGCCGTCGAGGGCGCCGACCAGGGTCTGGCCATGGCCGGCATGGACCACCCGGTCGTCGCTTGCCACGAAGGCGCCCTCGGTGGTGGTGGCGCACAGCACCGGACCGGCATGGCGCTCGGTGAGTCGCGGCTGGCAGTCGAAGCCGTTCTGCCACAGCACCAGGGGCGTGCCCGGGGGCAGGTGGGCGGCCAGGGTCCGGTGGGCCGCGTCGGCGGCGTAGGCCTTGGTGACCAGGTGCACCACGTCCGGGGGGCGAGGCGGCGGGGCATCGACCGTCGCCATCGTCAGCGCCCGGGTCAGCGATGTCCCTTCGGGGGTCACCAGGGTCTGAGTGGCGGCCAGCCGTCGCCGCCCCAGCAGCGCGACCTCCACGCCCTCGCTTGCTCGGGTCGCCAGGCGAAGGGCGATCAACCGGCCCAGGGCGCCGGGGCCGACGACCCAGTGGCGATTCAGTTCGGTCATGAGGAACGCCTCCTGCGGGTCGGGCGGCTGCTGCCCGTCCCCGTCCCTCGGCGCCGGGCGGTGCTGCCTCGGCGTCTCGCCGACGGGCGGCCGGCGGGCGCCGGTTCCTCGCCGCGGGCGTTCGCCAGGGCCTGGCGCAGGCGGCCGGCATCGGCGGAGGAGAGCAGCCCATGCAGGTCGGTCACCAGGGAGGCCAGGAAGGGAGCCGGGTCATCACCGGCGTCGGCGATGCTGCCCAGGCGCTGCTCCCAGAGCGCCGTGCGTTCGGGGCGACCCACCGCGTCGGGCAGCGAGGCGATCAGGGCGCTGCCGAGCCGCGTGGCGCGCAGGGCCTTGGCCCGGCGCACCAGATAGCCGCGCTCCACCAGCGTCTCGATGATGCCGGCTCGCGTCGCCTCGGTGCCCAGGCCATCGTGCTCGCGCAGGGTGCGGCGCACCGCCGGGTCCTCGACGTAGCGCCCGATATTCATCATCGCCTTGATCAGGCTGGCATCGGTGAAGGGCTCCGGCGGGCGGGTCTCGCGATCCTCGACGCCGGCCTCCCTCACCCGGCAGGTCTCGCCCTCGGTGAGCGGGGGCAGTGGCGGGACCTCCTCCCGCGTGGTGAACAGCGGCTTCCAGCCGGGCTCGAGGATCTCCTGGCCGCTGGCACGGAAGGCCTCGCCGGCGATGGCGAACTCCGCCTTGACCTCGCGGGTGACGAGGGGCGGATAGAACTGGGCCAGCACGTTGCGAGCGATCAGCCGGAAGACGTCGGCCTCGGCCTTGTCGAGACGTGACGGCTCGGCGGGCTTGCCGGTGGGCGAGAGGGCGTGGTGGGCGCCCACCTGCTTGTCGTTCCAGGCCCGGGAGCGCCGCGAGAAGTCCGCCCCGGCCAGCCAGCCTCGCAGCGTCGGGTCCGTGCGGCAGGCGCCCTCCAGGGTGGCCCGTGCCGAGGCGAAGTGCTCCTCGGGCAGATACCGGCAGTCCGAGCGCGGATAGGTGATCAGCTTGTGGCGCTCGTAGAGGCGCTGGCAGATGTCCAGCACCGCCTTGGCGGAGAGCCCGAAGCGCCGGGCGGCATCCACCTGCAGCGCCGAGAGCGAGTAGGGGAGCGGGGCGGGCTGACGCCTGTCGCGGCTCTCGAGGCGGGCCAGGCGCCCCTCGGCGCCGGGCAGCCGCTCGGCGAGGTCGGCGGCGGGCGGGCGCGCGAGCAGCCGCCCCTGCTCGTCCAGCGGATGCGTCTCGCCGGGCTGCCACCAGGCGCGCAGCCGGCCGCCCGGCACCTCGAGGTCCGCCCACAGCACGAAGAAGGGCCTGGGCACGAAGTCGCGGATCTCGGCGTCGCGGCGGACCACCAGCCCCAGCACCGGGGTCTGCACCCGGCCCACCGAGAGCACGCCGTCGTGGCCCGCCTGGCGGCCGATCAGGGTCCAGGCGCGGGTCAGGTTGATGCCGTAGAGCCAGTCGGCCCGGGCCCGGGACTCCGCGGCGCGAAACAGCGGCTGGTAGCGGGCGTTGTCCTCCAGGCGCGCCAGGGCACGCTGCACCGCCGGACGATTGAGGTCGCTGACCAGCAGCCGCGATACCGGCCCCTTCCAGCCCAGGTGCTCGATCACCTCCTGCACCAGCAGCTGGCCCTCGCGGTCGGGGTCGCCGGCATGGACCACCTCCCGGGCGCCCTTGAGCAGCCGGCGAATCACCGCCAACTGGCCGCGGGCCTTGGGACGGGGCATCAGCTTCCACTCGGCCGGCAGGATCGGCAGATGATCGAGGCGCCACTGCTTCAGGGCCGGGTCATAGGCGTCCGGCGGCGCCTGCTCGAGCAGGTGGCCCAGGCACCAGGTGACGGTGGTGTCGCCGACTACCAGGGCACCGTCATCGCGGCGCGCCGCACCGGGCAGGGCCTCGGCGATGGCCCGGGCCAGGCTGGGTTTCTCGGCGATGATCAGTCGCATGGGCACGGCTCGGTAGCGGGTTTCATGGATATTCTTCCAGTATCCTGGCGCGCCTGCCAGGTGTAACCTGACTCTATCGATGTACAATTCTTGTATCATTGTTGGCATCCACCTACCAGCGGAGCGATGCGATGCGCGAGCGAGGCAGAACCCGGCGCCTGCTGGGCCTGGGGGCGCGGACCGGTGGCGCCCTGATCCGTACCCGGCTGGGCGGCCAGGCCGACTGGCGTGCCCTGGGCGAGGCGCTGTTCGAGGGGCTCTCCGAGCTCAAGGGCCCGGCGATGAAGCTGGCCCAGATCATGTCCCAGTGGGACGACCTGCTGCCGCCCGACCTGGCCGAGGAGCTCGCCCGCCTTCAGCGCCAGGCCGAGCCCATGCCCTGGGCGAGCATCCGGGTCAGCCTGGTCGAGCAGTACGGCGACCTGGCCGACCGCTTCCGCGAGATCGAGGAGCGTCCCTTCGCCAGCGCCTCCATGGGGCAGGTGCACCGTGCCGTGACCCGCGACGGCGAGACCCTGGTGCTCAAGGTGCAGTACCCGGGGCTCGCCGAGGTGCTGGAGAGCGACCTCACCCAGGTGCGTCGGCTGATGCGCCTGGGTCGCTGGTTCAAGGTGCCCCAGGCGCGGCTCGATGCGCTCTTCGAGGAGCTGGCCGCCAGCCTGCGCGGCGAGCTCGATTACCACGCCGAGGCCGAGGCCCTGGCGCGCTATCGGGCGCGCTACGCCCATCTCGAACGGCTGGTGATTCCCGAGCCGCTGCCCGGGCTCTCCGGTCCCAGGGTCCTGGCCATGCGCTACGAGCCGGGTACGCCGCTGCGCGAGCTGGAAGCGGGCGATGACGCCACACGCCAGGGCGTGGCGGAGACCCTGGCCGACTGGATCACCGAGGAGCTGTTCACCCACGGTGAGCTGCATGCCGACCCCCACGCCGGCAACTTCGCCGTGAACGAGCGGGGGCAGCTGGTCATCTACGACCTCGGCGCGGTGATCCCGGTGCCCGAGGTCCGCCTCAGGGCGATGATGCAGCTGCTCGAGGCGACCCTGGCGAGGGACCCCATGGCGATGGACGAGGCGCTGCTCAGGCTGGGCGGGCGCCAGGGGCAGGGCGCGCCACTCTCGCTCTATCGGGAATCCGCTGAGGCAGTGGCGCCGCTGTTTGCCCCCGGCGAGCAGGACTTCGGCGACGTGCGCGTCCACCGCCGGCTGCGCGACCTGACCCCCAAGGTCTGGGCCGCCATGGACCGCCTCCAGCCGCCGGCCGACACCCTGCTGCTGTCGCGCACCCTCAACGGCCACTACTGGAACCTGGTGCGCCTGGGCGCGCGGCTCGACATGCACGCCCGCACCCGGCCGCTTCTGGAGTGGGCGGGGAAGTGAACGTCTGCCCAGCGTCCCGGTGGGCTGGTAGACTGTGCCGTTTTCGGGACCGTGGAGACTGGGATGCTGGCAGTATGGGTGGAACAGCTGCTGGGGTTTGCCTCGGGCGCCCTGGCGGCCATTCGCAAGGACGAGCGCTATCCGACGCTGATGGCCTGGGCCCGCGAGGAGGGCCCCTCTCTGGTGGGGGGCAACCTGCCGCTGGCCCAGGCGCTGGCGCCTGAGCTCTGGTCGCAGACCCCCCTGGCCCGACTCGGCTTCGCCAGCGAACCCCTGGCCCGGCCGGGACGCAACGAGCCCTGCTGGTGCGACTCCGGCCGCAAGACCAAGCAGTGCTGCGGAGCCGTGACCCTGCCCGGTCCGGTGCCCGCCCACCTGATGTGGATGCTGTCGCTGCGCGAGTGGAAGGGTGACGCCCTCAAGGCGGCCCTGGAGAGCGGCCGAGCGCCGGCCCAGGCGCTGCTGGAGGCAGGGTTGATCGCCGCCGAGACCGGGCAGCGCGGTCGCGCCCAGCAGATCCTCGAATCACTGTTCGAGCGCGCCGACTGGTCGCGGCTGCCGGAGCAGGCCGAGCCGGCCTTCGAGATCCTCATCGACCTCTATCAGGAGCGCGGCTTCCATCGCAAGCGCGAGGCGCTGCTCGACGCCGTGCTCGAGCGCGGCCCGCTGTTCCTGCGCGGGGTGGCACTGGAGCGGCTGTGCCTGATGCACCTGGACAACGACGACCTGGACAGCGCTCGGGCCGCCTTCGTGCGCGCCCAGCAGGCCCTGCCGGACTCGCCGACCCTGGCCTACATCGAGGCCATGCTGCTGCTCCACGAGGGCCACGAGCAGGAGGCCGCCGAGCGGGCGCGCTTCTGGTTCCGCCGGCTCGCTCGCCAGGGGGACCTGGAGCCGGACCAGCTGCAGTTCCTGGCTGACCTGGCCGAGAACCCCGGCGCCACCCTGGCCGACCAGCTGCTGAATGCCGAGGAGGACCTGGCCGGTCCGCTGGCCTCCCTCCAGGCCCTCTTCGAGGCGCTGCCCACGGCGCCGAAGCTGGCCATCCGCCGGACCGACGATGACCGCCTGGAGTACCGCACCACGGCCCGCGAGGACACCCTGTTCGCCGTCTGGCAGCAGCACTTCCAGGTAGCGGTGGCGGCCGACTCACCCATGGGGCTCGAGGATGATCCCTGGCCCGAAGCGGCCGGCTGGCTGGGCGAGCTCTGTGCCCACCCCGAATGGCTGGACGCGCCGCGGGTCGTGCAGTCACTGACTCTGGCCCTGACCAGCCGCTTCGGCAGCCTGCCGTGGATGGCGCCGAGCCTGTTCGCCCCGCTGGCCGACCGGCTGGAGCGCTGGCTCGAGCAGGTGGCCGCCGAGGGGCCGGGCACTCTGGCCTGGGACGATGCCGACAACGCCGTGCTGCTGCGCACCGGCCTGGCGCTGGTGGTGGGCATGGAGCGCGGCGCGCGCCAGCGCTCGCGACAGCTCGCCGAGCGCCTGCTGGCACTGGACGACCACGACAGCCTGGGGTTGCGCGAACTGGTACTCGACCAGCTGCTGCGCGACGGTCGCGACAGCGAGGCCCTGGCGGTGAGCGAGCAGCAGGTGACAGCGGATGCCGCCGAGCCGCCGCCGCTGGGCCTGCTCATGGGGCGCGCCCTGGCCCTGTTCCGGCTGGCGCGGCGGGAGGAGGCCGCCGAGGCGCTGGCCGCGGCGCAGCGCCACAACGCCCACGCCCTGGACATGCTGTGTGCCGAGAATCCTCGACCGGTACATACCGGCGCGGATGGCATCGCCGAGCCAGGCTCCCGGGCCGAGGCGTGGCAGTACCGGACGCTGATGCGCGACCAGTGGCGCGCCACCCCCGGCGCGCTCGACTGGCTGCGCGACCGCTTCGAGGACTGAGCCTCAGGCAGCGCGCGGGGCCGGCGGCGGCACCCTGTCCCGGCGCGCTCGACTGGCTGCGCGACCGCTTCGAGGACTGAGCCTCAGGCAGCGCGCGGGGCCGGCGGCGGCACCCTGTCCCGGCGCGCTCGACTGGCTGCGCGACCGCTTCGAGGACTGAGCCTCAGGCGGCGCGCGGGGCCGGCGGCGGCACCAGCTCCCTGTCGCGGCTGATCCAGATCGCCAGGGCGATGGCCGGCAGGCCCAGGGCCGTGGCGATCACGAAGAAGGTGGCGTAGCCCTCGGCCGCGACCACCAGCCCGCCGAAGCCGCTCAGGAACTTGCCGGGCAGCGTCATCAGCGAGGAGAACAGCGCATACTGAGTCGCCGTGTAGGCCCGGGAGGTCAGGCTGGAGAGGAAGGCGATGAACACCGCGCTGGCCAGGCCGTTGGCCAGGTTGTCGCCGACGATCGCCATGACCAGCATCGGCAGGCTCTGGCCGGCCAGCGCCAGGGCGGCGAACAGCAGGTTGGTGAGGGTGGCGGCCGCCGCGCCCAGCACCAGGATCGGCCCGATGCCGTAGCGCGCCACCAGCAGTCCCCCCAGGATCCCCCCGCCGACGCTCATGGCGATGCCGAAGACGTTGGTCACGTTGGCGATAGTGGCCAGCGTGAAGCCCAGGTCGATGTAGAGCGGGTTGGCCATGGACGCCATGGCCAGGTCACTGATGCGGAACACCGCCACGAACAGCAGCAGCCACAGTGCCTTGCGCCGGTGACGGGTGAAGAAGTCGGTGAAGGGGCAGACCACTGCCCCGATCAGCCACGCGCCCAGCCGTCGCAGCTGGCGCGGCTTGCCGCGGCTGGCACGCAGGAAGGCCCGCACCCGCGGCTCGTGGATCAGCTGGGTGTTGAGCGACAGGCGCTCCGGCTCGGGACGAACCAGCACGGTGATCACCCCGATGCCCACCAGGGCCGCCATGGTCAGGTAGGCTGCTTCCCAGGAGATCCACGACGCCACGTAGAGGGCGCCGGCGCCGGCGGCCAGCAGGCCGCCGCGGTACCCGATGATGTAGGTGGAGGCCATGGCCGCCTGGATATCGTCAGGCGCCGACTCGATGCGGAAGGCATCGATGGCGATGTCCTGGGTCGCCGAGCCGAAGGCCACCAGCAGGGCGAAGAGCGCCACCAGCGGCAGGTTGCCGCGCGGCTCCAGGCTGGCCAGGCCGACCAGCCCGGCGGCGATCAGCGCCTGGGCCAGCAGCATCCAGCCGCGGCGCTGCCCCAGGGCGCGGGTCAGCAGCGGCAGGGCCAGGCGGTCCACCACTGGCGCCCAGAAGAACTTGATCGAGTAGAGGATGCCGATCCACGAGAAGAAGCCGATGGCCGCCACCTCGACCCCGTCGCTGCGCAGCCAGGCCGACAGGGTGGAGAACACCAGCAAGAAGGGCAGGCCGGCAGAGAACCCCAGGAACAGCATGGTGATCACCGGCGCGCGCAGGTAGATCGCCAGGGCATCCCGCCAGCTGCGGTGAGGGGTGGGGGTGGGCATTCGGGAGCACTCCTTGCGGGCCATGAGCGATGGCAGCGGGCCATCCCAGGCGGTCACCATCGATGGTAGACTGGAGGATCGACAGCCGGGAATCCTGCCGTCCGGCCCCTGAACTGCCGACCCCGGCATGGGGCGATTGTTGCAGAGCCCCGGCGGTGATACCAGTGTCCAGCCACCCGACAGGAGACCCATGAACAGCGTCGATGAGAGCCTGGAGTCCGGTGATGATGCCGTTCCCCGCTGGTACGTGATCCAGTGCAAGGGAGGAGAGTCGTTCCGCGCGGCCGACCACCTCGCCAACCAGGGTTACGAGGTGTTCCACCCGGTCCTCGAGGTGCAGAAGAAGCGCCGCGGCAAGCTGGAGTGGGTCAGCGAACCGCTCTTCCCCTACTACCTGTTCATCCGCCTCGATCGCCTGGTCAGCAACTGGCGGCCGATCCGCTCGACCCGCGGCGTGCTGAAGCTGGTCGGCTTCGGCGACATGCCCGTGGCGGTGGACGACGCCCTGGTGGCCACCCTGCGCGAGCACGGCAGCGACCGCCAGGATGCCACCGTCAACCTCTACTTCCGGGCCGGCGAGGCCGTCGAGATCACCGAGGGGCCCTTCAAGGACCTGCAGGCCGTCTTCGCCACTCACAAGGGGCAGGAGCGGGCCATCGTGCTGCTCGATCTGCTGCACCGCCAGCAGCGACTGGAGATGCCTGTCTCCCAGCTGCGCCGGCGCTGAGGGCTTCCCCTTTCAGGCAGGGCCGGCCCTGCCCCCATTACCGCTTCGAGGAGAGTTCCATGACGATCGCCCCCCAGCGGGTCGTGACCCTTCACTATGTGCTCAGCGACGCCGACGGCCAGGTGCTCGACGACTCCCGGGCTCGTCAGCAGCCCATGGAGTACCTGCATGGCCACCACAATATCGTCGAGGGGCTGGAGCGCGCCCTGGACGGCCAGGCCGAGGGGGCCGAGCTCAGCGTGACGCTGATGCCCGCCGAGGCCTACGGGCTGCGCAACGAGGCGCTGGTCCGCGAGGTGGGGCGCGGCGCCTTTCCGGTGGATGACCTGGCGCCCGGCATGCGCTTCCAGACGCCGGGTGAGGCCGGGCCGCAGGTCGTCACCGTGGTCGAGGTGCACGACGACCGCGTGCTGATCGACACCAACCACCCCCTGGCGGGGCACACCCTGCGCTACCGGCTCCAGGTGCTCGGCGTCCGCGATGCCACCCGGGCGGAGCTCGCCAAGGGCCATCCGCTGCCGCCGGATACCGACCCCGGCAGCGTGGAAGACAAGAAGGTGCTGTGAAAAGTGACCTGGATCAATTGCCGCCGCGGGCCACCGTCGGGCGCGGCGACAAACTTGATTCAGGTCAGAAATCCCCCGACGCTTCCGGGCTACAGTCCTCTCAACAGATCGAGACGGGAGGACACCACCATGTATTGGGATGATGCCGTAATCTTTGGACTGGTTACCGTCGCGATGATGGTCGCATTTCTCGGGGGCTGGATCGCATTCATCGTTCGCGATCACCGCAAGAAGAAGCACTGATCCAGCCGTCGTCACGAGTCGTCAGGGGAGGGGGGAGTCATCCCCCCGGTAGCCGACCCACATGGGTCGGCTTTTTTTCGCCTGGCTTTCGGCTTTCGGCTTTCGGCTCTCGCCTGTCGGCAGGCGCCGACGGCGCGGGCATGAATGTGCAGGCTCCGCGCAACGTTGGCCGGCGCCTGGAGCCTGTCCAGTGGGCCGTCTATCATGAACGCCGTTCGACAACCTCGGAGACGTCCCATGACCCATCGTGATCCCGAAGGCCCCGACTCGCAGAAGCGTCAGAGCCGTCGCCGGTTGCTGGCCAGCCTGGGACTGGGCATCGCCGGCGCCTATGTGGCCCCGACCCTGTTCAGCCTCGGCCAGGCCCAGGCCCAGCATGGCGCCGGGCGCTCCCGGCCGAGCTACTCGCGTCCCAGCTATTCGCGCCCCAGCTTCAGCCGGCCGAGCTACTCTCGACCCAGCGGGGGGTATCGCCGCGACCGACGCGATGTCTACCACCGCCGTGAGGATGACCGCCCGGGCGTTCGCCTGGTGATCTCCGTCACCCCCAGCCGCTGGTGACGGCGGCCGTGGGTCAGGACCTCTGCCTGCCCGGCCTCGGCCGGGCGCTGCGGCTGTTCGGCTGCTCCGAGGTGCTGGGCGCCCTGCAGGCGGCGATGCCGGGGTGGCCCGCCCGGGTCGTCGAGGCTGCCGGGCCCGTCCCGGCGATCCGCCTGCGCCGTCATGGCGAGGGATACTGGCAGACCTCGCCGGCCCTGCCCGAGGGGCTCTTCCTGGCCACCGCCGTCGAGGCCGCCTGCAGCCTGATCGCCGACCTGGTCGGTGAGTACTTCGACCGGCACCCCGACAGCATCGGCCTGCACTGCGGCTCTGCCGAGGTGGCGGGCCGCCTGGTGGTCTTTCCCGATTCGCACCGCGCCGGCAAGAGCACCCTGACGGCGGCCTTCGCGGCGGCCGGCCTGCGCGTATTCGGCGACGATGTCCTGGCCCTGACGCCGGAGGGTCGCGGACGGGCGCTGGGCATCGCCCCGCGGCTGCGCCTGCCGCTGCCGGCGAGCCTGGACCCCGCCCTGGTCGCCCATGCCGACGAGCATGCCGGCCCCGCGGATGAGCGCTACCGCTACCTTGCCCTGCCCGAGGCGGCGCTCGCGACCCACGGGGAGGAGGCCCCGCTGGGCACGCTGGTGCTGCTCGAGCGGGAGGCGGGGCTGACGGCCCCCGAGCTCCTGCCGCTGGCCCCGGGCGAGGGGCTGCTGCAACTGCTCTGCCAGAACTTCGCCCATGGCGCGCCCAGCGAGGCGCTGATGGCGCGCTTCCTGCCCCTCATGGCCAGCCTGCCCTGCCTGCTGCTGCGCTATTCGGAGCCGCTGGCCGCGGCGCGCTGCCTGGCGGCGCGGGTGGCCGCGCCACCGGAGAAGGGCGAGGCCGCCCTGGCCTCGCTGGCCGGCCATCGCCCCATGCCGGCGGCGGCGCAGGCTATCTCGCCGCGGCAGCCGTGGCGGCCGGCGGGCGAGGTGCAGGAGTATCCGCTGGACGACGAGCTCTTCCTGATCCACCGGCCCAGCGGTGCCATCCACCGCCTCAATGCCAGCGGGCGGGCCGTCTGGCTGCTGCTGGCCCGGGAGGTCCTGTCGGCCGACATCCTCGCCGAGCTGCTGGCCGAGCTCTACGGGGACCGGTCGGCCGAGCGCATCCTGCCCGACGTGCTCGGCCTGCTGGGCCGGCTCGCCGAGTCGAGGCTGATCGAGGCCGCCTGACGTCAGCGCTGGACGGTGGCGCGGCCGGCGCCTGTCGGCTCCCGCCAGTGGCGCTGCCAGGCGCGCATCACCCGCTCGGGATACCAGGTCTTGCCCAGGCTGCCGTTGTAGCGTGCCAGGGCGCGGGTGAAGTCGCCGCGCTCCACCGCCAGGTAGTGAGCCAGGATGGTGGTGCCATAGCGCAGGTTGCGCCACGGGTCCTTGAGGTCGTCGGCGGGCAGGCCCAGTTCGCGGATCCAGAACGGCATGATCTGCATCAGCCCCACGGCCCCGGCGGAAGAGACCGCGTCGGCGCGGAAGGCACTCTCCACCTGGATCACCGCCAGCACCAGCGCCGGCGGCAGGCCGGCCAGGCGGGCCTCCAGATAGATCCGCTGGAGCAGCTCGGTGCGCAGCGCCGGGTCCTGGACGAAGCGCGCCAGCGCCGGCTCCATGGCGTTGTGCCACTGGCGGGCGGCCCAGATCTGGGCGGGATCGCGAGGAGCGGCGAGGCTGTCGTCGAGTGTCGTGCGCAGCGTGGCGGGAGTTGCCGGTAGCGCCTGGACCACCAGCGCGCGCCGGTCGGCCTCCAGGGCGGCCAGGAAGGTATCATCGCTGGCCGCCGCCGTTGTGGCGGCCAGCCACGTCGCCACCAGGCCGGCGGCGACGGGGATCATGTGGCGACGAGCCTCAGGCCTTGATGCGCTCGCGCAGGAAGTCGAGGATCTGCTCGGCCGGTACCATGGTGGCATCACTGTCACGGCGTCCCTTGTATTCCAGTTCCCCCTTGTCCAGGCCGCGATCCCCGACCACCAGGCGATGGGGCAGGCCCATCAGCTCATGGTCGGCGAACTTGGCCCCCGGGCGCAGGTCTCGGTCGTCCAGCAGCACCTCGAAGCCGGCATCGGTCAGCTCGGCGTAGAGCTTCTCGGACTCCTCGCGTACCCGCTGTGACTTGTGGGCATTCATCGGCACCAGGGCAATCTGGAAGGGTGCGATGGCGTCGGGCCAGATGATGCCGGCGTCGTCGTGGTTCTGCTCGATGGCGGCGGCCACGACGCGGGTCACCCCGATACCATAGCAGCCCATCCACGGGTGGATGGCGCGACCCTCGTCGCCGAGCACGGTGGCGTTCATCGCCTCGCTGTACTTGCGGCCCAGCTGGAAGACGTGGCCCACCTCGATGCCGCGCTTGATGGAGAGGGTGCCGTGGCCATCCGGCGAGGGGTCGCCTTCCACCGCGTTGCGGATGTCGTACACCTCGGGCAGCGCCACGTCGCGCTCCCAGTTGATGCCGAAGTAGTGCTTGCCGTCGACGTTGGCGCCGGCGCCGAAGTCGCTCATCAGCGCCACGCTGCGGTCGATGATCAGCGGCATCTCGAGACCCACCGGGCCCAGCGAACCGGGGCCGGCGCCCACCGCCGCGCGGATCTCCTCCTCGCTGGCCATGGTCAGCGGGGCGGCCACCTGGGGCAGGTTCTCGGCCTTCACCTCGTTGAGCTCGTGGTCGCCGCGCACCAGCAGGGCGATCAGGCCGCCCTCGGCGGCATGGACCATCAGCGTCTTGACGGTCTTCTCGATGGGCAGGCCGTGCTGCTCCACCAGGGCCGCGATGGTGCGGGCATCCGGCGTGTCCACCAGGCGCAGCGCCTCGGCCGGGGCCGGGCGCTCGGGGTGGCTGCCCAGGGGGGCCGGCAGGGCGTCGGCCTTCTCCATGTTGGCGGCATAGTCGGACTCGGTGGAGAAGACGATGTCGTCCTCGCCCGAGTCGGCCAGCACGTGGAACTCGTGGGAGCCGGTGCCGCCGATGGCGCCGTTGTCGGCGATCACCGGGCGGAAGTCGAGCCCCAGGCGGGTGAAGATGCGCGTGTAGGCGTCATACATCACCTGGTAGGTCTCCTGGAGCGAGGCCTCGTCGACGTGGAAGGAGTAGGCATCCTTCATGATGAACTCGCGGGAGCGCATCACCCCGAAGCGAGGGCGGATCTCGTCGCGGAACTTGGTCTGGATCTGGTAGAAGTTGGCCGGCAGCTGCTTGTAGCTGGCGATCTCCTTGCGCACCAGGTCGGTGATCACCTCCTCGTGGGTCGGGCCGACGCAGTAGTCGCGCTGGTGGCGATCCTTGAGGCGCAGCAGCTCGGGACCGTACTGCTCCCAGCGGCCGGATTCCTGCCACAGCTCGGCGGGCTGTACCGCCGGCATCAGCACCTCCTGGGCGCCGGCGCGATCCATCTCCTCGCGGACGATGCGCTCGACCTTGCGCAGGGTGCGAAGGCCCAGCGGCAGCCAGGTGTAGAGCCCGGAGGTGAGGCGGCGGATCATGCCCGAACGCAGCATCAGCTGGTGGCTGATGACCTCGGCGTCGGCGGGGGTTTCCTTGAGGGTGGCGATCAACAGTTGAGTGGCGCGCATGGGTCCGGCGTTTCCTCGGGCTCGTCAAACGGGTCGGGCCGCCAGCGTGGGCGGCAGTTGGCGCATTGTACGGCCAAGCGCCAGGCGCGGCAAAAGGCGACCGTGAAATGGCCGTCGCCCTGGCGGCGCGGGGCGCGCTGGGCGCCCCGCGGGCCTGTGGTAGACTCATGGCGCCTTTTCCCGCGCTGCCGGCCCGCGATGCGTACCGCCGGTGCCGCCGTTCCGGATGCCATGGAGATCCCTGCATGTCCCCTTTCCTTCGTCGCGGCCTGACTGGCCTGCTCGTCGGCGTGTCGATTACCGCCCTGGTGGGCTGTGGCACTGTCTTCCACCCCGAGCGCAAGGGCCAGCTGGGCGGGCGCATCGATCCGGTGGTGGCCATCGCCAACGGCGTGGGCCTGCTGTTCTTCATCGTCCCGGGGGTGGTCGCCTATGCGGTCGACTTCTCCAACGGC
The DNA here is from genome assembly GCF_024206005.1 of Halomonas sp. 3H. NCBI lineage: Bacteria > Pseudomonadati > Pseudomonadota > Gammaproteobacteria > Oceanospirillales > Halomonadaceae > Halomonas > Halomonas sp. 3H. The sequence continues at coordinate 2,402,417 of NZ_CP100360.1, read as the reverse complement.
ACCATCTACCTGCCCAGTGGCCACAACGCCGCCGGCGTGGATGCCATGCGGCTGGAGGAGGGCATGGACGTCGCTTCCCTGGAGCGGCTGCTCTCCGAGAAGACCGGCAAGGCGGTGAGCCTGGACAGCGAGCTGATGATGGTCGAGGAGGTTGCGAGCCTGGACGAGGCGCTGGCCCTGGTGCGCATGGCCGGCATCGACGACGCCGAGCGGCTGGGCACGGCGTTCGGCGATGGCGCCTGACCCCGCGGCCCTGGCCGCCGGGTCACGGCTGGCCGAACAGCACCAGGCGCAGCAGCAGGCCCAGCGCCAGGGTCGTGGAGACGCTGAGCAGGGTGCCCAGCAGCACGTATTCGGTCAGCTTGCGGTCCTGGGCCTCGCGCAGGTCGCCGAAGCGCAGCACCGACTTGGCCGCCAGCAGGAAACCCACGGCGGTCAGCTGGTCGAGCAGGACCAGCGTCAGCACCAGGAAGCGCTCGAGCATCCCGATGCGCGCCCCGGCCTGGGCCAGGGTGCCGGTGTTCTCGAGCTGCTGGCTCCAGCGCTGCATCACCAGGGCGATCGCGATGGCCAGCGGCCGTGATACCAGCAGGTAGGCGGTAGCCACCCCCAGCACCTCCGGTGTCGCCAGCCAGTGCAGCAGGGCGGCCACCGGCTGGGTGCTGCCGATCCAGGCCAGCCAGATCAGGGCCAGCACCAGCAGGTGGAGGGCCTGGTCGATCAGGAACCAGCGCAGCTGCCGGGCCGGGAGGGCGGCCTTGGCCAGGTCGATCAGCCAGTGGCTCATTGCCACCGCCAGTGCCGCGAGCAGCACCGTCCCGGGCCCGTGGCCGGTCTCCCGAGTCGCGGCGATCGCCAGCACCCCGCCGGCCAGCAGGCCGTGGAGCAGCGCATGCAGTGCCAGCCGGGGTGAACGCTGCCGCAGGCGATAGCGCTCCTCGACCCAGCCCCTCGGCTGCAGCAGGAAGTCTGCCGCCAGGTGGGCCAGCCACAGGCCAAGAAGCAGGGATTCGGGCTGGATCATGGGGCGGGCTCCTCGTCCGTGAGGCGGTGGCGCAGGTAGGCCAGGGTCTCCTGCAGGAGCGGCCAGCGAGCAGTGCGCAGGCGCTTGTGGACGGCGGGCTGGCTGATACCCAGGCGATTCGCCAGCGCCTGCTGCGAATCAGCATGGCACAGCATCTGGGCCACCACCTCTGCCGCCGCTGGCGTCCACCCCTCGATCATCTCGTCCAGGTAGCGGACCAGCAGGGCCAGGCAGCCTGACGGGGGGGCTCCCGGGTTCAGCACCAGGTGCTGGTCTTCCGGCAGGGCATCCAGCGCCAGTCCCGAGGCAACGAATGGAGGCGCGCTGGCCTCGGCGATGCCCTGTTGGGGGGTCCAGCCATCGGCCGGGCCGACCGCCACGGCCAGCCGGGCGTCCCACCGCTGCTCGCGGCTCGAGTGGCGGATCAGCGAGGCCCGCAGCAGCACGGCCGCCTCCATGGCATGCTGCGGGGCCAGGGCCAGCTGGAAGCCGTCGCCGCGATAGCGGGACGTGCAGGCCCCGAAGCGCTCGGTGAGTCCCTCGAGTGCGGCGTCCAGCGCACGAGAGAGCGCCTCGGCCGGCTGGATGCGGCGTGAGTCGATGATATCGCCGGTGATGACCGCCAGGGTACGGGGCATTTTGGTCTCGCAGGCCGGGAGGATGCGTCAAGGAAACACTGCACAAATGCCTGCGCGAGCGAATCGCTGCGTTGCGCGGTGCGCGGAATCCTCACATATACCCCATATGCTCCGGTTCCTGTGCTCCGGGCGCCTTGCGCTTCATCTCGCTCGTCGATTTGTTCAGCGCTTCCTTAATGATAGCCTTTTAGGGTTATTTTTCCATTAAATAACCATGAAAGGTTATTGTTGTCTGCCGGCTTCCGGTTCCCAAGGCTACCTCGCCAGCTCCCGCATGGCGCTCTCAAGCCCCTCCAGGGTCATGGGGTACATCCGGTCGTCGATCAGCTGGCGGATCAGCCGGGTGGAGTGGGTGGTGTCCCAGGCGCGGTGCGGCATGGGGTTGAGCCAGGCCAGGCGCGGGAACTTGTCCGTCAGGCGTTGTAGCCACACCGCGCCGGCCTCGTCGTTGAAGTGCTCGACGCTGCCGCCGGGGTGGGTGATCTCGTACGGAGACATGGCGGCGTCGCCGACGATCACCACCTGGTAGTCATCGCCATAGGTATGCAGTATGTCCATCGTCGGGATGCGCTCATTGAGGCGCCTGGCCTGGTCTTGAGAATTGCTGCGCCACAGCCCCTCGTAGAGGCAGTTATGGAAGTAGTAGGCCTCCAGATGCTTGAACTCCGAGCGCGCCGCCGAGAAGAGCTCCTCGCAGGTGCGGATGTGGTCGTCCATGGAGCCGCCCACGTCGAGCAGCAGCAGCACCTTTACCGCGTTGTGGCGCTCCGGGCGCATCTGCACGTTGAGCAGGCCGGCATCGCGAGCGGTCTCACGGATGGTGGCGTCGACGTCGAACTCCTCCGCCGCCCCCTGGCGGGCGAACTTCCTCAGCCGGCGCAGCGCCATCTTGATGTTGCGGGTGCCCAGTTCCAGGGAGTCGTCATAGTCGCGGAAGCGCCGCTCGTCCCACACCTTCACCGCCCGGCGATGGCGGGAGCCCTCCTGGCCGATGCGGATGCCCTCGGGGTTGTAGCCGTAGGCGCCGAAGGGACTGGTGCCGCCGGTGCCGATCCACTTGTTGCCGCCGGCGTGGCGCTCCTTCTGCTCCTCGAGACGCTGCTTGAAGGTCTCGATCAGTTTCTCTAGCCCGCCCAGGGATTCGATCTGCGCCTTCTCCTCCTCGGAAAGTTGCTTCTCGAACTCCCGACGCAGCCAGTCATCGGGAATCAGCGCCTCGATGGCGGCATCCAGGTTCTCGAGCCCCTCGAACCAGGCGGCGAAGGCGCGATCGAAGCGGTCGAAGTGGCGCTCATCCTTGACCATCACGGTGCGCGCCAGCCGGTAGAAGGCCTCCATGTCGGCGAACACCACGCCACGCTCCACCACCGCGTGCAGGTCGAGCAGCTCGCGCAGCGATACCGGCACCCCGGCACGCTTCAGGGTCTCGAACAGGCCGATGAACATCGATCAGCGCCTCTGGTTGCCCTGGCGGCGGAGCATGAAGGCGAGTCGCTCCAGCAGCTGCGTATCCTGCTCATTCTTCACCAGCGCCCCGGCAAGCGGCGGGATCGCCTTCACCGGGTCGCGCTGGTAGAGCGCCTCCCGGGCCAGCTCGTCGCTCATCAGCAGCTTCAGCCAGTCCACCAGCTCCGAGGTGGAGGGCTTCTTCCTGAGCCCCGGCGCCTGGCGCAGGTCGAAGAACACCTCCAGGGCCTCGCCCACCAGCGTCGTGGCGATCTCGGGGAAGTGCACGTCGACGATGGCCTGCATGGTCTCGCGGTCGGGGAACTCGATGTAGTGGAAGAAGCAGCGGCGCAGGAAGGCGTCGGGCAGCTCCTTCTCGTTGTTGGAGGTGATCACGATGATCGGCCGGTGGCGGGCGGCAATGGTTTCCCCAGTCTCGTAGACATGGAATTCCATGCGATCCAGCTCCTGGAGCAGGTCGTTGGGAAATTCGATGTCCGCCTTGTCGATCTCGTCGATCAGCAGCACCACCCGCTCGTCGGCGGTGAAGGCCTCCCAGAGCTTGCCGGGCCTGATGTAGTTGGCGACGTTCTCCACGCCCTCGACCCCCAGCTGGGAGTCCCGCAGGCGGCTCACCGCGTCGTACTCGTAGAGCCCCTGGGCGGCCTTGGTGGAGGACTTGATGTGCCAGGTGATCAGCCGCGTGCCCAGGGAGGCCGCCAGCTCCTCGGCCAGCAGCGTCTTGCCGGTGCCTGGCTCGCCCTTGATCAGCAGCGGGCGCTCCAGAGTCACGGCGGCGTTGACCGCCTGCTTCAGGGCCTCGGTGGCCACGTAGGTGGAAGTGGAATCAAACGCCATGGAGTGTGTGCCTCGACAGATCGTCAGGAATGGGGATATTCGAACAAGTGTACGGAAGGGCGGTGACGGCGACAAATCACTCCCGCTGCGTCGGTCGGTAGGCCTCCACCAGGATAGCCGGGTCGTGCTCGGCGTAGCCGCGGGTGGCGTGGGCGCGCATCAGCTGGGCGGCGAGGCCGCTCATGGGCGTGGCGCTGCCGCTGCGGCGGCTCTGGGCCACCGCCATGTCCAGGTCCTTGAGCAGGGTGCGCAGGTGCCAGGGCGGGTCGGCGAAGTCGCTCGCCGCCATGCGCGGGGTGAGAATCTGGAAGGGCTTCGAGTCCGCGAAGCCCCTGGAGAGCGCCTCGACGAGCCGGGTGGCCTCCACGCCGCTGGCCTCGGCGAGGGCCACCATCTCGGCGAGCACCGCGGCCTGGCAGCCCACCACCATCTGGTTGCACACCTTGGTGACCTGACCCGCGCCCACCGGGCCCATGTGGGTGACCCGGGTGGCGAGCGGTGCCAATAGTGGGCGGATGGCGTCGATATCGGCCGCCTCGCCGCCGGCCATCATCACCAGGCTGCCGGCCTCGGCGCCGGCCACGCCGCCGGAGACCGGGCAGTCGATCCAGCCCATGCCGCACTGCGCCTCGAGCCGACGGGCGAAGTCGCGGGTGGCCGCCGGGTCGCTGCTGGAGAAGTCGATCAGTGTCTGGCCCGGGCGTGCGTGCTCCGCCACGCCGCCCTCGCCGAACACCACGCTCTCCACCACCTCGGTATTGGCCAGGCAGAGCATCACCAGGTCCACGCTCGCCACCAGCTCGCCGATCGAGCCGGCCCCTCGGGCACCGGCCCGGCCCAGCGCCTCGACCTTGGCCGGCGTACGGTTCCATACGGTCACATCGAAGCCGGCGCCGAGCAGGCGGCGGGTCATGGGGTCGCCCATCAGGCCGATACCGATGAAGCCGAGGCGGGGGTGGGTCATGGGATCTCTCCTGGCGAGTGGCTGGCAGGAAGCAGCATGCGCGAAGGCGGGGTTTTTCGGCAAGCCGGCTTGTCTGGCCGGATGGGAGTGTGCGAAAAGCGAAGGGAGCCGAGGGCGAGGGCAGGCCCGGAGAGGGTGGCAGGAGGCGACAGACACCATGAAGCAGCCGCGTTGCGGGACGAAGCCGGATGGGCCCCACGAGGCGCCGCGGGGGGCCTCGGCATGAGAGGTACATCGTCCAGCGCCACTCCCTGGCATAGCCGGGAGCCCGCCGAGGTGCTTGCCGAACTGGCGGTCTCCGAGCAGGGCCTGAGCGGCGAGCAGGTGGTCGAACGGCTGGCGCGCCACGGCGAGAATCGCCTGCCGGCACCGCCGCGCAGCGGTCCGCTGCGGCGTTTCCTGCGCCAGTTTCACAACGTGCTCATCTATGTGCTGCTGGTCGCCGCGCTGGGCACGGCCCTGCTGCAGCACTGGGTCGACACCGGGGTGATCCTCGGCGTGGTGGTGATCAATGCCGTCGTCGGCTTCCTCCAGGAGGGCAAGGCGGAGCAGGCCCTGGAGGCGATCCGCGGCATGCTCTCCCCCAAGGCGCTGGTGCTGCGTGACGGCCAGCGGCGCACCGTACCTGCCGAGCAACTGGTGCCGGGCGATCTGGTGCTCCTGCAGGCCGGGGACCGGGTGCCCGCCGACCTGCGGCTGCTGCGCTGCCACAACCTGCGTATCGACGAGGCGATGCTCACCGGCGAATCGGTGGCCGTGGACAAGCAGACCGGTGCCGTGGATGCCGATGCCGACCTGGGCGACCGCCGCGGCATGGCCTTCTCCGGCACCCTGGTCGCCTTCGGGCAGGGGCGTGGTGTGGTGGTGGGCACCGGCGCGGCTACCGAGATCGGGCGCATCTCCACGCTGCTCGGCGAGGTGGAGACCCTGACGACGCCGCTGCTGCGCGAAATCGCCGCCTTCGGGCGCTGGCTGTCGGGGGCCATCGTGGTGCTGGCGGGCATGACCTTCGCCTTCGGCTACTGGGGGCGCCACTACGACCTGCTGGAGACCTTCCTGGCGGCCGTGAGCCTGGCGGTGGCGGCCATTCCCGAGGGCCTGCCGGCGATCATGACCATCACCCTGGCCATCGGCGTGCAGCGCATGGCGGTGCGCAACGCCATCATCCGCCGCCTGCCGGCGGTGGAGACCCTGGGCTCGGTCACCACCATCTGCACCGACAAGACCGGCACCCTGACCCGCAACGAGATGACCGTGAAGACCCTGCTCACCGCCGAGGAGAGCTACGAGGTCAGCGGCGTGGGCTACGCGCCCCATGGCGGCATCCACCATGCCGGCGAGGAGGTGGCGCTCGAGCAGCACCCGGTGCTGGCCGAAGCGCTGCGGGCCATCCTGCTGTGCAACGATGCCGAGCTCCAGCGGCGGGACGGTGGCTGGCACCTGGAGGGCGACCCCACCGAGGGCGCGCTGGTGGTCGCCGGGCTAAAGGCGGGCCTGGATGCCCGGGAGGTCGCCCGACACTATCCCCGCGATGACGTGATCCCCTTCGAATCCCTCTACAAGTTCATGGTCACCCTTCACCACCATCACGAGGGAGGCCAGCGCCTGCTCTTCCTCAAGGGCGCCCCCGAGCGGGTGCTGGCCGTCTGCGACCGCGAGCGCACCCGCGATGGCGACCGCCCCCTCGACCGGCCGCGCTGGGAGCAGCGCATGGACGCCATCGCCGCCCGGGGTCAGCGGCTGCTGGCCGTGGCCCTCAAGCCCATGGAGGAAGACCGACGAACACTGGCCTTCCCCGACGTCGAGGCGGGTGGCCTGACCCTGGTGGCGGTATGCGGGATCATCGACCCGCCCCGGGAGGAGGCGATCGCCGCGGTGAGGCAGTGCCAGCAGGCCGGCATCGTGGTCAAGATGATCACCGGTGACCATGCGGTGACCGCAAGGGCCATCGCCGACGAGCTCGGCATCCGCACCGCGGGCGGGGTCGTCCCGGGGCATGCCCTGGAGCCGCTCTCCGACGAGGAGCTGACGGCCCTGGTGCGTGAGGTGGACGTCTTTGCCCGCGCCACGCCGGAACACAAGCTGCGCCTGGTGCGCGCCCTGCAGGCGGGCGGCCAGGTGGTAGCCATGACCGGCGACGGCGTCAACGACGCCCCGGCCCTCAAGCGAGCCGACGTCGGCGTCGCCATGGGGATCAAGGGCTCGGAGGCGGCCCGGGAGGCAGCCGCCATGGTGCTGGCCGACGACAACTTCGCCTCCATCGCCCATGCGGTGGAGGAGGGCCGCACCGTCTACGACAACCTGCGCAAGGCGATCCTCTACATCCTGCCCACCAGCGGCGGCGAGGCGCTGACCATCATGGCCGCCGTGCTGCTGGGGCTGACCCTGCCACTGCTGCCGGCCCAGGTGCTGTGGGTGAACATGGTCACCGCCGTGACCCTGAGCCTGGCCCTGGCCTTCGAGCCCGCTGAGCCCGGGGTCATGCGCCGACGCCCGCGCGACCCTGGCGCGCCGATCCTCTCGGGCTTCCTGGTCTGGCGCGCGGGCTTCGTCTCGCTGCTGCTGCTGGCCGGGACCTTTAGCCACTTCCTGTGGATGGAGCGGCAGGGCGTGGAGATCGAACTCGCCCGCACCGTGGCCATCAATGCCCTGGTGATGGGCGAGATCGCCTACCTCTTCAACAGCCGCTACATCCTCGAGCCCGCCTGGAACCGCGCCGGCCTGCTGGGCAGCCGGGCGGTGCTGGTGGCGGTGGGCGTGCTGGTGGTGCTGCAGGCGCTCTTCACCTACGCGCCGCCGCTGCAGCTCCTGTTCGGCACCGCCCCCCTGGGCGCGAAGGAGTGGGCCAGCATCCTGGCCTTCGGCGTCATTCTCTTCGCGCTGGTGGAACTGGAAAAGGCCCTCTTCAGGTGGCGCCAGCGTGGCACTCCCGGAGGGTGAAGGGGTGAGGCCGGCGAAGGAGGTATCGCCCATGGCGCCGGCCCGGGTTCCGGGCTATTTTCATGGCATGACAAGGAGGTGAGGAGCCTGGCTTGATGTTGCTCAACTCAAGCCGTGCGACGCTTCTCCTCGGGTTCATCGTGCTGACCTGCAACGCCCTGCGGAAGACCCGGCCCGCAGGCGCCATCGACACAAGGACTTGCCCATGCCGCCTACCACTCCCCCTTCGCCCCCGATGGCGCACTCGGCCCGCCATGGCCACGGCGCCTGCAGCTGCGGCTCGCCGCTGCTTCAGCGTTTCCATGAGCGCATGATGGCGGAGATCAGTCGCCGCCACTTCCTGGGCGGTACGGCCGCCGTCATGGCGCTGTTCGCCGGCCTGCACGCCCCCTCCGCGGTGGCGGAGAAGCCTCGGGAGCGCAAGGGACCGCTGCTGCTGACCCACCTCAGGCTGTTCGACGGCAGCGGCTCGCCGCTGCGCGATGACGTGGCGGTGCGGGTGGAGGAGGGGCGCATCGCGGCCCTCCTGCCCGGTGACGCCGACCCCGAGGGGGCCGAGGTGATCGACTGCGGCGGGCGGGTGCTGATGCCCGGGCTGATCGATGCCCACTGGCACACCACCCTGGCCGCCATCAACCAGGTGGCGGCGATGACCGCCGATGTGGGCTACGTGCACCTGGTGGCGGCTCGGGAGGCGGAGCGCACCCTGATGCGCGGGGTGACCAGCGTGCGCGACGTGGGCGGGCCCTCCTTCGCGCTCAAGCGCGCCATCGACGAGGGCATCGTGGCCGGTCCCCGGATCTTTCCCGCCGGCGCCATGATCTCCCAGACCTCGGGCCACGGCGATTTTCGACTGCGCCACGAGGTGCCCCGCGGCAGCGCCACGCCGCTCAGCGAGCAGGAGCGCCAGGGGGTGGCGGCGATCGCCGACGGCGAGGCCGAGGTGCTGCGGCGCACCCGCGAGCAGCTGATGCTCGGCGCCTCCCAGATCAAGCTGATGGCCGGCGGCGGGGTCGCCTCCAGCTACGATCCGCTGGACAGCACCCAGTTCACCGAGCGCGAGCTGCGCGCCGCGGTGGAGGCCGCCGAGGACTGGGGCACCTACGTGATGGTGCATGTCTACACGCCGCGGGGGATCCAGCGCGCCCTGCGCGCCGGAGTGCGCTCCATCGAGCATGGCCAGCTGGCCGACGAGGAGAGCGTGCGCATGATGGCCGGGGAGGGCGCCTGGTGGAGCCTGCAGCCCTTCCTGCAGGACGAGGATGCCAACGTCTATCCCGATGCTGCGCGCCGCGAGTCCCAGCGCCAGGTGGCCGAGGGCACGGTGCGCGCCTACGAGATGGCCCAGCGGTTCGATGTCAGGACGGCCTGGGGCACCGATATCCTCTTCAGCCCGCAGAACACGCCGAACCAGCTGCGCCACCTGGCCAAGCTCACCCGCTTCTACGACCCGCTGACGGTGCTGGCCATGGCCACCGGGCGCAACGGTGAGCTGCTCGCTCTCAGCGGCCCCCGCAACCCCTATCCCGGCGCGCTGGGGCGTATCGAGCCCGGCGCCCTGGCGGACCTGCTGGTGGTGGACGGCGACCCGAGCCGCGACCTCGATTTCCTGCACGACCCGGAGCGCAACCTGCGGCTGATCATGAAGGGCGGTCGCATCCACAAGGAGCGCCTGGGAGAAGGCTCATGAAGGCCCGGCCGCTTCCACGGCTCCTGGCCCTGGGGCTCGCCGCGCTTTGGCTCGCGACCCCCGGCCTGGCGTCCCAGGCGCATGCCGAGACGGACGGCTGGCGCTTCCAGCTGACCCCCTACGCCTGGATGGCAGGCCTGTCGGGGGACGTACGCCCCCTGGCGGGAGCCCCCACGGTCAGCACCTCGCGCTCCTTCGGCGAGGTACTGGATGATCTGGAGGGGGCCTTCTTCCTGACCGGCAGCGCCCGGCACGATCGCTGGGTGCTGCTGGGGGACCTCACCTGGGCCTCGCTGAGCCAGGAAAGCGCGCTGGCTCCCGGCATCGTCGTCGAGGGCAGGCTTCGCCAGCGCTCGGTGACGGCGCTGGCGGGCTACCAGGTGGTCAGCGAGCCCGAGCATCGGCTGGACCTGCTGGCGGGGGCGCGGGCCTGGCGCATCGAGGCGGAGGTGGGCGTGCCGGCTCTGGGGCTCGCGGCCCGTGACACCGAGCGCTGGGTCGACCCGGTCCTCGCCGCGCGGCTGCGTTCGGCCTGGAGCCCGGCCTGGTCGACATTGCTGCACGCCGATGTCGGCGGCTTCGGTGTCGGGTCCGACAGCACCTGGCAGCTGGTGGCCACCGCCAACCTGGCGGTGAGCGAGACCCTGCATCTTTCCGCGGGCTATCGCCACCTGGCGGTGGATCGTGACGCGTCAGGAACCCGCCTGGACGTGTCGATGAGCGGACCCCTGCTGGGGGCCACCTGGCGCTTCTGACCCGGATGCCCGCTTCGCCATGGCGCATTCGGCGCCCGGAAGGCGCACCGATGGTGCAGTGCCGCATGGCTGTCGCCGGATGCAGGAGAGGTCCCGCATCGCGATTATTTCCTAACCTATTGTATTTAAATATCCTTACAGATTTGTGGCCTGATCTTCGCAATAAGAAAGACATGATCGCCGAGGCAGAGTGGCGATTCACCGAGTGAGCTGGCGTGCTCCACCTGGTCCCCTTCGGGGGGCCTTTTTTATGCCTGTCCGACAGGGCTGCTATGGTCAAGGCAGCGCCCCCTGGATGACCGGCCATGACCTCGACCCTGCAGCGCCTCTTCAATGTACGTCCGGACGAACGCCTGCCCGTAGTGCTGGCGGTGCTGTTCTTCTTCTGCGTGCTCACCGCCCTGATGGTGCTGCGCCCGGCCCGGGAAGCCCTGGGGCTGCGCGGCGGCATCGAGGCGGTGCGCTGGCTGTTCATGGGCACCGCCCTGGTGACGCTGCTGGTCAATCCGCTGTTCGGCCTGCTGGTCAGCCGTCTGCCACGGCTGCGCTTCATCGCCGCCACCTACCTCTTCTTCGCCACCAGCCTCGGTGCCTTCTACCTGCTGATGACCCTGACCCCGGCGGCACTCGGTGTGGCCTCCGGCCAGGTCTTCTACGTCTGGTTCAGCGTCTTCAACCTCTTCGTCACCATGCTCTTCTGGGCGCTGATGGCCGACCGCTTTTCGCTGGCCCAGGGCAAGCGCTTCTTCGGCCTGATTGCGGTGGGCGGCACCTGCGGGGCGATCTTCGGCCCCTGGCTGGCGAGTCGGCTGGTCGAGCCGCTGGGGACCCCGGCACTGCTGCCGGTGTCCATCGGCTTCCTGCTGCTGGCGCTGGGGGCCGCTTTCGGTGTGGCCCTCTGCCAGCCTCATCGGCCTCGGGAAGTCGCAGGCGAGGCGGATGCCCCGATGGTGGACGAGCGTGAGCGGATCGGCGGGAGCGCCTGGTCCGGGCTGAGCGCCCTGGCGCGGTCACGCTACCTCATGGGCATCGCCGCCTATGTGGTGATACTCGCCATCATGGCCACCTTTCTCTACTTCACGCGGCTGCAGATGGTGGCCGCCCTGGGCGATGACCTGGACCTGCGCACCGCCTGGTTCGCGCGCATCGACCTGATCACCCAGGTGGCCACCCTGGTGATGCAGGCGGTGGTGGCGGGCCACCTGATGAAGCGTCTCGGGGTGGCCTTCACCCTGGCGCTGCTGCCGATGACGACCCTGCTCGGCTTCATCGGTCTGGCGATGGTGGGCTCCCTGGCCGCCCTGATCGCCTTCGAGGCGGCCTTCCGGGCGGTGCAGCGCGCCCTGATGCGTCCGGCCCGGGAGACCCTCTACACCGTCACCAGCCGGGAGGAGAAGTACAAGGCCAAGGCCGCCATCGACACCTTCGTCTATCGCGCCGGCGACGTGGTGGGCGCCCAGGTGGAGGGGGCCCTCGGCCGGCTCGGCATGGGCCTGGCCGCAGTGGCCAGCGTGGCGGTCCCCCTGGCGCTCGCCTGGGCCGCCCTGGCGCTGTGGCTGGGCCGCACCCAGGCGCGCATCGCCGGCGAGACAGGCGTGTCACCCACGACCCTCGATACGCAAGGGAGATCCCCATGATCACACGACGCGAGTCCCTCAAGCTCTGCCTGGCGGCCGGGGCCGCCGCCACCCTGCCACTCTCCACGGGCCTTCTCGCCCAGCCGGCTCGCGGGGAAATGATCACCCGGGCGATCCCCTCCACCGGCGTGCGCGTTCCGGCAGTGGGGCTTGGCAGCTCGGCCACCTTCGCCAGCGTGGCGAGAAGCGAGGATGACGCTGCCCTGCGCGAGGTGCTGCAGACGCTGGTCGATGAGGGCGGGCGGGTCTTTGACACCGCCCCGGGCTACGGCGCCTCCGAGGCGGTGGCCGGCGAGCTGGCCGCCGAACTCGGCATCAGCGAGACGCTCTTCTGGGCCACCAAGGTCAACGTGGCCGGGCGCGGCGGCGGCAGCGCCGATCCCGAGGCGGCCCGCGAGCAGATCGAGACCTCCTTCCGGCGCCTCGGCAAGACCCCGCTGGACCTGATCCAGGTGCACAACCTGGGCGACGTGCCGACCCAGCTTGGCCTGCTCAAGGCGCTGCGCGAGGAGGGGAGGGTGCGCCATATCGGGGTGACCACCACCTTCGAGCAACAGTACGAGGCGCTCGAGCGGATCATGGAGCGTGAGCCCCTGGACACCGTTGGCATCGATTACGCCATCGACAACCGCGTCATGGAGGAGCGCATCCTGCCCCTGGCCCGGGATCGCGGCATCGGCGTACTGGTCTATGCCCCCTTCGGGCGCACCCGGCTCTGGGAGCGGGTGCGTGGCCATGAGGTGCCGGCCTGGGCCGCCGAGTTCGATGCCCGTTCCTGGGCGCAGTTCTTCCTCAAGTTCGTGATCAGCCACCCGGCGGTGACCGTGGCCACGCCGGCCACCAGCCGCGCCCGACACATGACCGACAACATGGGGGGTGCCCGGGGCGCGCTGCCGGACGAGGCGATGCGCCGGCGCATGATCGCCCATGTCGAGGGGCTGTCGTGATGGGCAACCTGTTCGAGGGGATCCCCGACCGCCTGCCCGAGGAGCGCTTCGAGGAACTTGTCAGCGCCGAGTCGGTGACGGTGGAGCGTATCGTCTCCCGGGGCCATGCGTCGCCGGAGAGTGGCTGGTACGACCAGCCGCGCCACGAGTGGGTGCTGGTGCTCCAGGGGCGCGGCGTGGTCGCCTTCGAGGAGGGCGAGGAGGTAACGCTCGGACCGGGAGACCACCTGCTGATTCCCGCCCACCGACGGCACCGGGTCGCCTGGACCAACCCCGACGAGGCGACCGTCTGGCTGGCGGTGCACTACGACTGACCCGGTACCAGGGAGGCTACCATGGAGAAGGTCCCACGCACGCTTCGACGCATCCTGCTGCTGCTCGCCCTGGCCCTGCCGGTGGCGGCCTGGCAGCTGTGGCTGGCGCCGGCCCGGGAGGCTCGCCAGGCCTGGAGCGGCACCCTGATCGAGACGACCCGCAGCCCCCGGCTGCTGCGCCTGGGCGAGCCGGGGACCCACCGTCGCTCCAGGGATTACCACCATGTGTGGCATGTCGACCTGGACGGTGGCGGGGTCCGGGAGGTGGAGGTGCCCCACCGGCTCTGGCACCACGGCGAGCCGGGCCTGCCGGTGGTGAAGCGCCGCGGCGAGCGCTGGCCCGAGATCGACACCGACGAGTATCGTGACCAGCAGCGGCGCAACCGGGAGGGAACACGGCGCGTGCTCGAGGTGCTGACCGGGCAGTAGTGCCCGGTCCTGTCGTATAGGACAATGGCGGCCGTCATGACCGCCGATAGGGAGACAGGCACCATGCCACATAGGCCCCATTCGCTCCGCCTGCGCCAGGATCCTCGGCCGCGGGTGAAGCCCTCGTGGCGGCGCCACGTCCAGAGGGCCCTCCCATGCTGCTGTTGATGGCGCTCTACCTGCCGGCGAGCCTGGTGGCCGTGCTCCTCTATGGCATCGACAAGGCCGCGGCGCGTCGCGATCGCCGCCGCATCCGCGAGTCGACCCTGCACCTGGTCGCCCTGGCGGGGGGCTGGCCGGGGGCACTGCTGGCCCGTCGCGCCTTCCGCCACAAGACCCGCAAGCAGCCCTTCGGCGCTGTCCTCTGGGGCTGCATGGCGCTCAATGTCACGCTGGTGGCGTGGCTGGCCACGGCAGAGGCCGCGGCGGGCCTGCGCCGGCTGGCGGGGCTGGAGTAGGGCAGTTGATGAACCATGGCGAGGCCCGGCGCGGCTTTATCCTGACCCGCCACTGGGAAGATACGCCCCGGGGCACCGAGGTCACCCTGTGGCTGGCCACCGACGAGGGGCCGCTTCGGGTGCGCCTGCCGGTGCAGCCCGCGGTGGCCTTCCTGCCCGTCGAGCAGCGCAAGGCCGCCGAGGCTTTGCTGGTCGGTGAGCCGGGTGTCACCCTGCGCGAGCTCGAACTTCGCGACTTCCATCGCCGCCCGGTGGTCGGGCTCTACTGCGAACAGTACCGGCAGCTGCTCCGGCTCGAGCGGCGCCTGGGCGAGGCCGGGATCATGCTCCACGAGGCCGATATCCGCCCGCCGGAGCGCTACCTGATGGAGCGCTTTATCACCGCGCCGGTGGCGGTGACCGGAACGCCGGACGGGAAGGGCGGCCTGGTGGAGGCGCGCCTGCGCCCGGCCCCGGCCTACCGCCCACGGCTGCGCACGGTATCGCTGGATATCGAGACCAGCGGCCGGGGGGAACTCTACTCCATCGCCCTGGAGGGGGGCGGCCAGCGCGTCGTTTTCATGCTGGGGTCGGCCAGCGGCGGGGAGGGCGAACTCGATTTCGCGCTCGAGTACTGCGCAAGCCGCGCCGAGCTGCTCCGGCGCCTCAACGCCTGGTTCGCCGAGCATGACCCCGACGCCATCATCGGCTGGAACCTGGTGCAGTTCGACCTGCGGGTGCTGCGCGACCATGCCGAACGGCTCGGGGTGCCACTGCGCCTGGGGCGAGGGGCCACCGAGCTGGAGTGGCGCGCCCATGGCCACCCGCCCAACCACTTCTTCGCCTCGGCCCCAGGGCGGCTGATCATCGACGGCATCGAGGCGCTGCGCTCGGCCACCTGGCACTTCCCCTCCTTCAGCCTGGAGAACGTGGCCCGGACGCTGCTCGGCGAGGGCAAGGCGATCGACAACCCCTACCAGCGCCTGGACGAGATCCTGCGCATGTTCGCCGAGGACAAGCCGTCGCTGGCCCGCTACAACCTCCGGGACTGCGAGCTGGTCACGCGGATCTTCGCAAAGGCGGAGCTGCTGGACTTCCTGCTCGAGCGGGCCGCGGTGACCGGCCTCCCCGCCGACCGCAGCGGCGGCTCGGTGGCGGCCTTCACCCACCTCTACCTGCCGCGACTTCATCGCCTGGGCCTGGTGGCGCCGAGCCTCGGCGAGGGAGAGGACGCCGAGAGCCCCGGCGGCTTCGTCATGGACTCCCGTCCCGGCCTCTACGACTCGGTGCTGGTGCTCGACTTCAAGAGCCTCTACCCCTCGATCATCCGCAGCTTCCTGATCGACCCGGCGGGGCTGGTGGAAGGGCTCGCGGATCCCTCGGACGCCGCCTCGGTGCCGGGCTTTCGCGGCGCGCACTTCTCGCGCACCAAGCATGCCCTGCCGGCCATCGTCGAGGGGGTCTGGGCCGGGCGCGAGGCCGCCAAGCGTGCCGGCAATGCGCCGCTTTCCCAGGCGCTGAAGATCATCATGAACAGCTTCTACGGCGTGCTGGGCTCCAGGGGCTGCCGCTTCTTCGATGCGCGCCTCGCCTCCTCGATCACCATGCGCGGCCACGCCATCATGCACCGCACCCGCGAGCTGATCGAGATGGAAGGAGTTACCGTTATCTACGGTGACACCGACTCCACCTTCGTCTGGCTGGGCCGCCCCTGCGAGGAAGAGGAGGCGGCAGCGATCGGCCGGCGGCTGGTGGCCGGGGTCAACGCCTGGTGGCGCGAGCACCTGGCCGAGGAGTATGCCCTGGAGAGCGCCCTGGAGCTGCAGTTCGAGACCCACTACCGGCGCTTCCTGATGCCCACCATCCGCGGCGCCGAGGCGGGCAGCAAGAAGCGCTACGCGGGGCTGGTGCGGGACGCGGATGGCCAGGAGCGGCTGGTCTTCAAGGGGCTCGAGACGGTGCGTACCGACTGGACGGAGCTCGCCAAGGTGTTCCAGCAGGAGCTTTACCGGCGGGTCTTCACCGGCGAGCCCTGGCGGGAGTACGTGCGCGGCTACGTGCAGGCCTTCCTGGCACGCGCCCGGTCGGGGGAGTGCGACGAGCGGCTGGTCTATCGCAAGCGGCTGCGCCGGCGCCTCGACGACTATCGCCGCAACGTGCCGCCCCACGTGCGGGCGGCCAGGCTGGCCGATGCGGAGAATGACCGCCTGGGCCGGCCGCGGCAATACCAGCACGGCGGCTGGATCCGCTACGTGATGACCCTGGCCGGCCCCGAGCCCCTGGAGGCCCACTTCTCGCCCATCGATACCGACCACTACCTGACCCGCCAGCTCCAGCCGGTGGCCGACGCCATCCTGCCCTTCGTGGGCGACGACTTCGCCACCCTGGTCGACCGCCAGCTGGGGCTTTTCTGAGCTTGGAACGCCGTGAATACCAACAACGCGGGTGGCGAGGGCTGCCGTCCCCTCAGGGGCGGTCCAGGGAGCCCGGCTGGGGGTTGAGCCGCGGATGGGTCTCCTCGCCCCAGAGCATGACCAGGGCGCCCGAGAGGAGCATGGCGATGGCCACGAACCAGAAGCCGGCGGTCACGGCGCCGGTGAGGTGGGCCACCAGGCCGAATCCCAGGGCGCCGATGCCGTAGCCCAGATCGCGCCAGAAGCGATAGATGCCGATGGCGGAGCTGCGCCAGCTGGGGTGGGAGATATCCGCCACCGCCGCGCTCAGGTTGGGGTAGAGCAGCGCCATGCCGAAGCCGGTGACGGCGGCTGCGAAGGACCACCAGACCACGCCGCTGCCGAGCAGCGTCAGGGCCACGCCGCTGCCGCAGATCCACATGCCCCAGACGATGGGCCTGAGGCGGCCGATATGATCCGACAGCCGGCCGGTGACGAACTGGGAGCCCCCCAGACGAAGCCGTAGATGCCCACGATCCAGCCGATGGCGCCGAGTCCCAGCCCCTGCTGGTAGAGGAACACCGGGTAGAAGACCCACACCAGGGCGTCCACGAACTTCTCCACCAATCCCGCCTGGCTGAAGGCCGCCATGCGCCGGTCGCGCCAGCTCATCAGCGCAAACATCTCGCCGGTGGTGGGAGCATTCGGGACGCCCGGGAAAATCCGCGCCCGGGGGCCGTCGTGATTGCCGCTGGCGTGACGGGCGCTCTCCGCTTTTGCCCAGCCGTGAGTCTCGCGAATCGACGTCAGGGTCAGCACGATGGCCAGGGCGATCACCGCGACACCGAACACGAAGAGTCCCAGGCGCGGACCGAGCCCCATGGCCAGGTAGCCGGTGACGATGCCTGCCAAGGCGACCCCCACGTATCCCGAGAACTCGTTCATGCCCATGGTGAAGCCGCGCTCGTCGGCCCGGGTGATATCCATCTTGGCGGTCTGGGTCATGGACCAGCAGAGCCCCTGGTTGATGCCCAGCAACACGGTGGCGGCGACGATCCAGCCCCAGGAGGGGGCGTACAGCACCATGAAGGGGATCGGGATGGCCGATAGCCAGCCGAGGAGCAGTACCTTCTTGCGCCCGATGCGCTCGGCCAGCCGACCCGCCACGAAGTTGAGGGTGCCCTTGACGAAGCCGAAGGCGACGACGAAGGCCGTCAGCATCATGAAGGAGCCCTCGGCGACGCCGAACTCGGATTCCGCTAGAGCCGGCACCACGGTGCGCATCATGCCAATGGTCAGGCCGACCAGGAAGACCTGGCCCAGCTGATGAGTGAACTGGTGAAGGTTCTCGCGGATGCCGTGGCGGTAATGATCGTGTGATGAATCGGGGGATGCCATCTGGTCCTCCTGGAACGCGAGCACTCTCGGCTCCGCGTTTATGCTGAACAGGGAATGAACAGGGAGATATCGACGTGGACGCCGAGAGGTACGATGCCTGGTACGAAACGCCACGCGGGCGATGGATCGGCGGCCGTGAGCTCGGTCTGGTAAAGCGGGCGCTCGCCCTGGAGCCCGGCAATGCGCTGCTGGACGTCGGCTGCGGCACGGGCTATTTCACCCGCGGCCTGGCGGGCGAGCAGCATGGCCCTGTGGTCGGACTGGACATCGAGCTCCGGTGGGTGGCCTATGCGCGGCAGCGTGATGATGGCAGGCGTCGCTGGGTCGTGGGGGATGCCCAGCGACTGCCCTTTCCCGATCATCGTTTCGACCGGGTCATGTCGATCACTGCCCTGTGCTTCGTCGCGGATGAGCGCCTGGCCGTCAGGGAGATGGTCAGGGTGGCGCGGCGGCGCGTGGTGCTGGGGCTGCTGAATCGGCATAGCCTGCTGTGGTGGCAGAAGGGGCGGCGTGGCGGCCAGGGCGCCTATCGGGGCGCGCGCTGGCACACGGCGCGGGAAGCGCGGGCACTGTTCGACGGCCTGCCGGTCACCGGTGTCAGCGTCAGCAGCGCCATCTGGCTGCCGGATGGCGGTAGGCTGGCCAGGCATTTTGAGAGTTGGGAGCCGACATGGCTGCATGGCGGTGCCTTCCTGCTGGTGGTGGCGGAACTGGCCGATCCAGCGGCCTCTTAGCGGCTCATCAGGAAGAGCCTGCTTCTTGCGGCTTGGCCACCAGGCCGAGCCACAACGTGGCCAGCATCACCAGCAGGATGGCCGGCAGCATGGCCAGGTTCAGGGCCTCCCAGCCCAGGTGATGCAGCATCGCACCGGCCATCAGTGAGCCCAGTGCCACCAGCGAGAAGATGATCAGGTCGTTCACGCCCTGGACCTTGCCGCGCTCGGCTTCGCTGTGAACGGTGGAGAGCAGGGCGCTGCCGCCCACGAAGAGGAAGTTCCAGCCGATGCCCAGCAGCACCAGCGCCACCCAGAAATGCGCGAGGCTGGCGCCGAGATTGGCTACCACCACCGTGCCTGTGAGCAGCAGGGTGCCCGCCAGCAGGATACGCGGCACGCCGAAGCGGGCGATCAGGCCACCGGTGAAGAAGGAGGGCGCGAACATGCCCAGCACGTGCCACTGCATGATGAGGGCGACCTGGCTCATCTCGAAGCCCCGGGCGCGCATGGCCAGCGGGGTGGCGGTCATCACCAGCACCATGATGGCGTAGCCTACCGCGCCGGCGAGTACCGCCACCCGGAAGCTCGGCCGGGCGGCAATGGTCGCCATGGGGCGGGACGCCTCGCCGGGCTGCGGCTCACCGCTGGGGGGTATCCGAAGCTGGCTGAGCAGGCCGATGGCCAGCAGGGCGAGGATGGCGATCACCAGATAGGGGCCACCGTCCGGCACGGCGGCGACCAGGTCGGTGGCGGCGCTGGCGTTCCAGGGGCCCAGGAAGGCGGCGGCCACGCCGCCGGCCATCACGAAGGAAATCGCCCGGCTGCGGAAGGCGGGGCTGGCCGCGTCGGCGGCGGCGAAGCGGTAGTACATGGCGAAGCCCTGGTAGAGCCCCAGCATGAGGTTGCCGGCGCAGAACAGCCAGAACGACCCCAGCGCGATGGCAGCGAAGCTCAGCAGGCCGCCGACCACGCCGCCCAGGCTCGCCCCGGTGATGAAGCCGCGCCGCCGGCCCACCCGCTTCATGTAGAGCGAGGCCGGCAGGGTAGAGGCCACGGTGCCCAGCATCATCATGGCGATGGGCAGGGTGGCGAGTCCCGGGTCGGGGCTCAGGTGCTGGCCCACCACCCCACTCAGCGTCATCACGGTGATCGACGCCACCATGAACAGCATCTGGCTGATCACCAGAATGACCACGTTCTGCTTTTCCCGGCGTGCCGGTTCCATGGGCATATCGCTCCTCGTCAAGGAAGGGATCAGAACACCATGACCTTGTCGGCCAGTTCGGTGGCCTCGGCCAGGGCGTCCATGGTGCTGCGCTCGGCGCCCTTCACCACCTCTTCCTCGGTAATGCCCCTGGCATCCATGCAGGTACCACACAACAGCACGTTGCTCTTGGTGGTGACGCGCTTGACCATGCGCTCGGCGTTGTAGAAGCCGTCCGGTGTCTTCTGCCCGGCCTTGGCGCCGGAGGCGGCATCGCCCATCAGGAAGACCGTCACCTCGTGCTCGCGCTGTCCCACGAAGCGGGTCAGCGCCTTCGACAACTCGGCTATCGCGTCAGGCGCTTGGAGGAAGGCTACCCGGAGTGGAAGGCGGCCGGCCTGCCCGTTGCGTGACGCCTCTACACGGCATTCACATGGGGGTGCCCGCGACCGCAGGGCCGGCATGCCGCCCGAACTGCAGTTCGGCCAGGTGGCGATAGAGCGGGCTCGATGCCATCAGCTCGGCGTGGCGACCGGCAGCCACCAGCCGCCCCTCGTCCAGCACCAGCAGGCGGTCGGCGGCCACCACCGTGGCCAGGCGGTGGGCGATCACCAGGCTCGTGCGACCCACCATCAGCCGGTCCAGGGCCTGCTGCACCAGCCGCTCGCTCTCGGCATCCAGGGCGCTGGTGGCCTCGTCCAGCAGCAGCACCCGCGGGTTCTTTAGCAGCGCCCGGGCGATCGCCAGGCGCTGTCGCTGGCCGCCGGAGAGCTGCACGCCGCCCGGCCCCAGGGGAGTATCGAAGCCGTCGGGCAGGGCCTCGATGAAGGTCAGGGCATTGGCATCCCGGGCCGCCTTGTGCAGGCTGTCCAGGTCGGCGTCGGGGTCGCCATAGCGCAGGTTCTCGGCCACGCTGCCGGTGAAGAGCACCGGCTCCTGGGCCACCAGCCCCAGGGCCGAGCGCAGCTCGCGGGGATCCAGCTCGCGCAGGTCGACGCCGTCCAGGCGCAGGGTGCCGGCGTCGGGGTCATGGAAGCGGAGCAGCAGGGCGAGCAGTGTGCTCTTGCCGGCCCCGGAGGGTCCCACCAGCGCCACCCGCTCACCCGGCTGGAGGATCAGGTCGAGGCCCGCCAGCGCCGGGGTCTCCCGGCCCGGGTAGGTAAAGCTCACCCCCTCGAAGCGCAGCTCGCCGGCCAGCGGCTCGGGCAGCGGCACCGGGTGCGCCGGCGGCGCGATGGCCGGCCGGGCATCCACCAGTTCCAGCAGTCGCTCGGCGGCGCCCGCCGCGCGCTGCACGTCGCCGGCCACCTCGGCCAGGGTTGCCACGGCGCCGGCCGCCAGCACCGCATAGAAGACGAAGGCCGAGAGCTCGCCGGCGGTCATGGTGCCGGCCAGCACCGCCTGGCCGCCCTGCCACAGCATGATGCCCACCGCCGCGAACACCGCCAGCATGGCGATGCCGGTCAGCCAGGCGCGCTGGCGGGTGCGGGCCACGGCGCTGATGAAGGCCTCCTCGACCCGGGACGCATAGTCGCGGCGGTCGATGGCCTCGTGGGTGAAGGCCTGGACCGTGCGGATGCCGGTCAGCGCCTCGTCGGCATAGCGCCCGAGTTCCGCTACGCGATCCTGGCTGGTACGCGATAGCCGCCGCACTCGCCGCCCGAACCACAGGATCGGCAGCACCGTGGCGGGAATGCCCAGCAGCACCAGCGCGGAGAGCCAGGGCTGGGTCACCAGCATCAGGGCCACGGCACCGATCAGCATCAGCAGGTTGCGCAGGGCCAGCGAGACCGAGGAACCGAACAGGCTCTGCAGCACGCTGGTATCGGCGGTGAGCCTTGATACGATCTCCCCGGCGGCCTGGCCGGACGCCTGGGCGCTCTCGAAGAAGCCGGGCTCCAGGGTCAGCAGATGGTCGAAGACCCGGCGGCGCAGGTCGGCGGCCAGCCGCTCGCCGATCCAGGTCACCAGGTAGTAGCGCAGCGCCGAGGCCATGGCCAGCACCGCCACCACGGCAAGCATCAGCGTGAGCGCATGGCCGAGGGCGGCGCTGTCGGCGGCCATGAAACCGCGGTCGATTACCAGGCGAAGCCCCTGGCCGAGCAGCAGCACGCTGCCCGAGGCCGCCAGCAGGGCCAGGGCCGCCAGGGCCAGTCGCCATCGGTAGGGGGCCAGCAGGCCCAGCAGGCGCAGCAGCACCCGCGGGTCGGGGCGTGACGGCATCACGAGCCTCATCGAGAGCGGAAGGGGGTGTGGCGACGATAGCAGGCCTGTGGCCCGGCTGCATGAAGGGCGGCGGGGGCGCGACGCGATGCCGCTTGAAGGGGGAGAGGGCTGGCGCCATATTCGAGTTCCAACAACCCGATCCGGAGATTCCCATGTCCGACTCCCTGACCCTTGGTTGCCAGAACTGTGGCGCCATCAACCGCGTCGGTCAGGCGCGCCTGAACGACGCTCCTCGGTGCGGCAAGTGCAAGCGTTCGCTGTTCACCGGCGAGCCGGTCGAGCTGACCGAGGCCAACTTCCGCGCCCTGGTGGAGCGCAGCGAGCTGCCGGTGGTGGTGGACTTCTGGGCCGCCTGGTGTGGGCCCTGCAAGATGATGGCGCCGATCTTCGCCGAGGCGGCCCGTGAGATGGAGCCCCACCTGCGATTTGCCAAGCTCGATACCGAGTCGGAACAGGCCCTGGCCGGGCGCTTCGGCATCCGCAGCATTCCCACCCTGATCGTGTTCAGGAATGGCCAGGAGTTGGCTCGTCAGCCGGGAGTGCTGCAAGGCCCGCAGCTGCGTGAGTGGTTGCGTCCTTATCTGGCCTAGTCAAGTTGCCGGAGGCCCACAGCGGCCGTTCCTCCGGGGCACCGCTGTCCGGCGCCGGCCGGCTGGCCACCACCACGCAGTTGCGGCCGCGTGCCTTGCCCTCGTAGAGGGCCCGGTCGGCGCGCAGCAGGGCAGGGTCCAGTCGCGACTCGCCCTCCTCGATCCGGCTGATGCCCACGGTGACGGACAACGGCGTCGCTTCGCCGAGCATTGGCAGCTTCAGGGAGCTGACCTTCTCACGCAGCCGTTCGGCGATGGCGGCGGCCGTGCCGAGGTCAGCCAGCGGCAGGGCGATCACGAACTCCTCGCCGCCATAGCGGCCGAGCACGTCGGAATCCCGCAGCACCGCCTGGCAGCAGCCGGCCACGGTGGACAGCACCAGGTCGCCCACCGCATGGCCGTGGCGGTCGTTGAGCCGCTTGAAGAGGTCCACGTCGACCATGCACAGCGCCAGTGGCGTCCCGTCGCGGCGGGCGCGCCGAAGCTCCTGTTCGGCCAGTTCGAAGAAATGGCGACGGTTGGCAATGCCGGTCAGGCCATCGGTGCAGGCCATGTGACGCAGCCGTGCTTCAAGCTCCTGACGCTCGCGGATCTCCTCCTTGAGGCGGCGATTCGCCGAGCGTTCCTCGAGCAGCAGGGCAAACTGCTCGCGCTTGAGTCGCTTGATGCGTGTGATGGTCATCCAGCCGAGCAGGTTGACGAAGCCGAGCAGAAGCAGGCTGGTCAACAGCAGCCCGGGCGGCAGCGGCGCCCAGAGCCTGACGGCGATCAGGAAGCCCAGGAAGAGATAGGCATTGGCGGCCAGCATCCACTGGAGGCGGTTGGGCACGAACAGGTAGAGCGCCATGCTGGCTGCCACCATCGAGGCGACATGGATGCCAACGCTGTCGGGCCGCAGGGGAACGGTCAACAGCAGGCCGGAGAGGCCGATCAGGCAGACGAGGTTGATGGGAAGGGGCCAGTGCGCCACCGCCGGCCGGCGCCATACGGCCAGGGCCAGCAGCAGGCAGGCCAGTACCACCGTGAGTCTCATGCCCACCAGTGCCATGAACGGCCGGCCGGGCCCGAGCACGGCGAAATCCGCCAGGGAGAAGGCCAGGAAGAGGCCGGCGATCACGATCAGCGCCACGCGTAGCTGGCAGGCATGGTAGGACATCAGGGTGCGCAGGAACAGGGCCTCCATCGCCGAATTGCGAAACTCGGCCTGCCAGTTCAGCTCCTGCCCATCCCGTGGTTCGGCTCTCATACCGGACATCCTTGAAGCATCCACCAGGCTGTGGTCAGCCTGGAGCTCCCCTGCGCGTCGTGGAGATTCCCTGCTGCCGGCCAGACCCGTCCGGCCAGGCAATAATGGTGAAGTACCGAGCTAGCTTGGCCCCGAATCGGGTGGTATGCCAGAGGCTTCAAGATACTGTCCCACCTGGCGTACATTTCCTGTAAGCCAATGCTTACATCATCAGGTTGGCCTTAATAATCAGTCTATTAGTGCTATTTCTCTCATCCTCTTTGGATCAGTTCTTTCCTTTGAGCTGTTCTTTCAACTGCTTGGGCACCTGCTTGATGATCAGCCTGTCGGTGGCTTCGTCATACTCCACGCTGGAACCCAGCAGGTGGGAGTCGAAGCTGATCGACACCCCCCCGGCGCGACCGGTGAAGCGGCGAAACTGGTTGAGGGTCTTGCGGTCAGGCGGGATCTCTGGGGAGAGGCCGTAGTCGGCATGACGAATGTGGTCATAGAAGGCCCTGGGCTGCTGTTCGTCGAGCACCTCCGAGAGCTCCTCCAGCGTCATCGGCTCGCCGCGGCTGGCCTGGTCGCTGGCGTAGCCGATCAGGGCATCGGTCTTCTCGCGGCTCGCCTCCTCGGGCAGGTCCTCCTTCTCGACATAATCGCTGAACGCCTTGAGCAGGGTGCGGGTCTCGCCGGAGGCATCGACCCCCTCCACGGCGCCGAGCAGGGTGGCGAAGCCCTCGGCCAGGGCCTTGCCGCCCCGGTCACGGGTCCAGGAGAGGTACTGTCGCGAGTCGCCGGCCCGCCACTGGGCCAGGTCGATTCTTGCCGCCAGGCTCATCTGGGCCAGGTTGAGCTGACGGGCCGGCACCACCGCTAGGCCTTCGTTCACCGCAAACCCCTCCCGGTGGTGGAGCAGCGCCAGGGTCAGGAAGTGTCCGTCACCGAAGCGGGTCTCCAGCACCACCAGGTCACCGCCCACCGGCAGGTGGGCCTCCACCAGGTCGCTCAGGCGCTCGGCGATGGTGCGGGTGAGGGTAGCGAAGTCGCGGCCATCGGCCAGGTAGTCGGCCAGCTCCCCGGCCAGCTCCCCGGCCAGCGGCGAGGCCGGCTCGCTACCCGGGTCGGCCCCCTCAGCATCACGGAAGTGGCCCCACGCCTTGGCCTTGCCGTGGTAGGCCTTGTTGAGTCCTTCCAGCAGGGCATCCAGGGTGGCTGACGGGGGGAGCGTCGCCTCGGCGGCGACCAGCCTGGCCTGGGCGTCACCGGGCTTCTCGATGCGATGAACGATGGCGTTGAGGATCGGCATGGGGCCTCCCGCTAGAGTGGTCGAGGGGGCGCATGATACCGGTTGGTGAAACACGTCGATAGGCAGGCTTTTTCCGGCGCAGGTTCGCCAGGGGGCCTTGCGTGCCATCGGGATACGCTACGCTGCTATGGATGGAACGATCTTTCTAACGCACAGGGAGTAGAGATGATGACGATTTCCCGCCTGACGCATGGCCTCTCCTGTCTGATGGCAGCCATAGCCCTCCCCCTTGCCGCGTCGGTCATGGCCAACGAGATCAGCGGTACCCTGGACGGCGAGCCGCAAGAGTGGCATGTGCTCAGCGAAGGAGACATGTCCACCGCCAATTTTTCCGAGTTGATGCCGGGCATGGTCAACGTGACCGTGCAGGGGCATCGCGAGGAGCGCTACGAGACCCAGGGCACGCTGAGCATCAACTTCATGGTGATGCAGGGGGCACCCAGTGAAGCCTCCGTGACCTATTTTCACGAGAGCGGCCTGACACCCCACTATGGCACGGAGGAGGAGGTGCCCATCGAGATCGAGGAGCTGGAAATCGATGGCGAAAACGGCCGGGTCAAGGGGCGCGTGGCCACTTCGCTGGCCTATGTGGAGTCGATGATGACGGAGCATGACCATAACAACGTCATGGAGATCGACGTCACCTTCGATGTGGTGCTGGCTCGGGAGGAGTAGCCGCCCGTCATGGACAACGCACGGGCCGCGGACGATGGCGGCCCGTGCGCGTCAGGGCTTGAGCCGGTATCCCGTGCGGAAGATCCGCTCCACCACCATCAGCGCCACGGCCAGGAACAGCAGGATCATGCCCAGGCTGACCACCGGGCTGACATCGCTGATGCCGTAGAAGCTCCATCGAAAGCCGCTCACCAGGTAGACCACCGGGTTGGCCAGGGTCACCGTCTGCCAGAAGGGGGGCAGCATGTCGATGGAGTAGAAGGTGCCGCCCAGGAAGGTGAGCGGGGTGATCACCAGCAGCGGCACCAGCTGCAGCTTCTCGAAGCCGTCGGCCCAGATGCCGATGATGAACCCCAGCAGGCTGAAGGTCACTGCGGTGAGCAGCAGGAACAGCACCATCATCAGCGGATGCGCGATGGAGTAGGGCACGAACAGCCGCGCGGTGGCCAGCACGATCAGCCCCAGCACCACCGACTTGGTGGCCGCCGCGCCCACGTAGCCGATCACGATTTCCCAGTAGGAGATCGGCGCCGAGAGGATCTCGTAGATCGAGCCCGAGAAGCGCGGGAAGAAGATCCCGAAGGAGGCGTTGGAGACGCTCTGGGTCAGCAGCATCAGCATGATCAGGCCGGGCACGATGAAGGCACCGTAGCTTACGCCGTTCACCTCGCTGATCCGCGTGCCGATGGCCGCGCCGAACACCACGAAGTAGAGCGAGGTGGAGATCACCGGCGAGACGATGCTCTGCAGCACGGTGCGCAGGCTGCGGGCCATCTCGGCGAGATAGAGGGTCTTCACTGACTGAAGGTTCATGTGGTCTCCCTGACCAGGCTGACGAAGATCTCCTCCAGGGAGCTCTGCCGGGTGTGCAGGTCCTTGAAGCCGATGCCGGCCTCCTCCAGGTCGGCGAGCAGCTCGGCGATGCCGGCCTGGTCCTCGCCCGGCACGTTGGCATCGTAGGTGTAGACCAGCGCGTGGCCCTCCTCGGCCAGGGCCAGCTCATGGCGGGCGAGAGAGCCGGGTACCGTCTCCAGCGGCTCGCGCAGGTGCAGCGTCAGCTCCTTGCTGCCCAGTTTGCGCATCAGCGCGTGCTTCTCCTCCACCAGCACCAGCTCGCCGCGGCGAATCACCCCGATGCGGTCGGCCATCTCCTCGGCCTCCTCGATGTAGTGGGTGGTGAGGATGATGGTCACGCCGCTGTCGCGCAGCTGGCGCACCACCTCCCACATGTCGCGGCGCAGCTCCACGTCGACCCCGGCGGTGGGCTCGTCGAGGAACAGGATCTCCGGCTCGTGGGCCAGCGCCTTGGCGATCAGCACCCGGCGCTTCATGCCGCCGGAGAGGGTGATCAGGCGGTTGTGGCGCTTGTCCCACAGCGACAGCGAGCGCAGCACCTTCTCGACATGGGCCGGGTCCTTGCCCTTGCCGAACAGTCCGCGGCTGAAGCTCACCGTGTCCCACACCGTGACGAAGGCCTCGTTGGTGAGCTCCTGGGGCACCAGGCCGATGCGTTCCCGGGCGGCACGGAACTCGCGCACGTTGTCGTGGCCGTCCACCAGCACCCGGCCGGCGGTGGCATTCACCAGGCCGCAGATCACGCTGATCAGGGTGGTCTTGCCCGCCCCGTTGGGGCCGAGCAGGGCGAAGATCTCGCCACGCCGGATCGTCAGGCTCACCTCCTTGAGCGCCTCGAAGCCACCGGCATAGGCCTTCGAGAGTCGCTCGACGGCAATGACCGGTGCGTTACTCAAGGGTGATGTCCTCCTCGAAGGTGAGGTTGAGGTCGAGGGCGGTGATCTGCACCCTGACGCTGGCCGGCAGCGCCTCGTCCCCTTTCAGGCGACCCTCCTCCAGCGCCAGCTGCACCGCCTTCTCGATCTCCTGCTGGGTGGTGACGCCCACGGTCTTGAGCAGCTTGCGGATACTCTTCTGAAAGGCCTCGTCGTTCATCCTGTGCGTCTCCTGGCGTGGTCGATGATGCCCACCATCCTAGCGCGACTCGCCGAATGATACAGGGGTTGTACAAGAAAAAAGCCGCGCCGGGTTACCCGGCGCGGCCTGGATCGGCGCGAAGGGCGATCAGCTGCGGCTGGTGATCTCCAGCAGGTGGTAGCCGAACTGGGTCTTCACCGGGCCGTGGACCTTGTTCAGCTCGCCGGAGAACACCACCTCGTCGAACTCGCGGACCATCTGGCCCGGGCCGAAGCTGCCCAGGTCGCCGCCCTGGCGGCCGGAGGGGCAGGTGGAGTTCTCGCGGGCGACCTCGGCGAAGTCGCGGCCATCCTCGATCTCGGCCTTGAGGGCCTCACACTTTTCCTTGCTGTCCACCAGAATATGACGCGCGGTTGCCCTGGCCATGGGAGTCTCCTGAACGATTGGCTCATGGGGCCGGCAAGCCTGCCGGCGATGCATCGGCGAGATTAGCACGTCACGTCGGCAGGTTTCAGCCACCGCCGATGGTCAGCCGCAGGGCCTGGAGGCCGTCGAGCTCCAGGCGGATCTCGTCCGAGAAGATCGGATGACCGATCACGCGGATGTCCAGGGTGGCCTCGGCGCCACGGTAGAGGACCGTGGCGGAGACCTGGGTATCGGTGCTGGCCGGGGCGAGCAGGCCGTAGTCCACGCGCTCCACCTCCAGCGCCGTGAGGCCCCGGGCATCGAGCTGCTGCTCGATGGCCTGCTTAACGGAAACGCCGTAGTAGAAGTAGAGCCCGCCGTAGAGCAGGCCCGCGATCACGATCAGCGAGAAGAGACGGCCCATGGCATCCTCCCTGGGTCAGCCGTTTGTGTCCGTTGCGAGGCGGGTTATACCACAGGTGCGCCCGCCGGGAGGAGCGCCCGTGAGCCCTGTGGTCGGGCAGGCCGCCGCCGGCGAGGCACCGGCCGGCCCGCTCGCCGGTCCAGCCATCAGGTGGAGCGCTGGCCCTGGCGGTGGGCCCTGAGCCACTCGGTCAGCGCCTCGAGTGGCATGGGCCGGGCGAACAGGAAGCCCTGGAAGACCTCGCAGCCATGCGCCTTCAGGTACTCGAACTGATCGCGAGTCTCGATGCCCTCGGCCACCACCGCGAGGTCGAGCTCGCGGGCCAGGGTGATCACTCCCTGGCAGATGGCGGCGTCCTTGTCGCTGGCGGTGACATCCTTCACGAAGCTGCGGTCGATCTTGATCTTGTCGATCGGCAGGGTGCGCAGGTAGCCGAGGCTCGAGAAGCCGGTGCCGAAGTCGTCGATGGCGGTGCTGATGCCCATGCCGGCCAGGGCATTGAGGATGTCGATGGCGCCGTCGGTGTCCTTCATCAGGATGCCCTCGGTCAGCTCCAGCTCCAGGTGGCGGGTCGGTAGCCGGGTCTCCTCCAGCACGCCACGCAGGGTGGCGAGGAAGCTGGGGCGGTGGAACTGCATGGGGGAGAGGTTGATGGCCATGCGTCCCTTCAGCAGGCCGTCGTGCACCAGTCCCAGGGCATCGCGGCAGGCGCGCTCCATCACCCAGCGGCTGAGGGGGATGATCTGGCCGGTCTCCTCGGAGACGGGGATGAACTCGGCGGGAGAGATGAACCCCTTGGTGGGGTGGCGCCAGCGCACCAGGGCCTCGAGCCCGTCGACCCGGCCGTGGGCATCGAGCAGCGGCTGGTAGTGGAGCACCAGCTGGTCGCGGTCGATCGCCTCCTGGAGCTCGTTGCGCAGCGTCACCCGCTGGGAGAGCTTGCTGTCGAGGTCGCCGGTGTAGACCTGGAAGGCGTTGCGCCCCTGCTGCTTGGCCTTGTACATGGCCATGTCGGCATGCTGCAGCAGCTTCTCGGGGTCCTCCTGGTCATCGTCGTTCACGGCGATGCCGATGCTGGCGGAGATGTGCAGCTCATGGCCTGCCACCTTGTGGGGGCGGGTCAGCTCCAGCAGCAGCCGCTCGGCGACCTCCTGGGCGTCGTCGGCGTGGGCGAGGTCCGGCAGCAGCAGCACGAACTCGTCGCCGCCGAAGCGCGCCAGGGTATCGGTGGGGCGCAGGCCCCGGGCGAGGCGCCGGGCCACGCTGACCAGCAGCTTGTCGCCGACCTTGTGGCCCAGGGTGTCGTTGATCGGCTTGAACTCGTCCAGGTCGATGAACAGCACGGCGAGGGTCTGTCCGTTGCGCCGTGCCAGGGCCACGTCATGGGCCAGGTGGTCGCCGAACAGCGCCCGGTTGGCCAGGCCGGTCAGCACGTCGTGGGTGGCCTGGTAGGCGAGCTGGTTCTCCTGCTCCTTGTGTTCGGAGATGTCGCTCATGATGCCCACGAAGTGGGTGACATGCTGGTCGGCATCGCGCACCGGCGAGAGGAACAGCTGGTTCCAGAAGGGCGTGCCGTCGCGGCGGTAGGAGCGCAGGGTGATCGACAGGCTCTCGCCCCGGGTCAGGGCCTGTCGGATGCGCTCGACGTCCCGGTGGTCGGTGTCGGGGCCGCTCAGGAAGCTCGGGGTCCTGCCCAGCACCTCCTGGGCCAGGTAGCCGGTGATGCGGGAGAAGGCCGGGTTGACGTAGATGGCCGGGAACCCCGGCTGGCGGGCATCGCTGATCACCACGGCGTTGCTGCTGGCTTCCAGGCTGCGCTCCAGGATGCGCAGGCGCTCCTCGGCCTCGACCCGCCGGCTGACGTCCTTGGCAATGCCGAACACCCCGTCGACCCGGTCATTGACCATGATCGGCAGGAAGGAGACCTCCAGGTGCTGCTGGGGGCCGTCGTGCCGGCGGTAGCGCATGGCGAAGGCGTGGGGGCGGCCGGCCGAGGCACTGCGGAAGGCCGCCTCGAGCTCCTGGACGTCGCCGGGCGGGGAGACCGTCTCGGTGATGACGGCATGGAAGTGGCGGCCGAGCAGCTCCTCTTCCCGGGCACCGGTGATCGCCTCGGTGACCGGATTGATGCTGCGGTAGGTGCCCTCGGTGTCCAGGGCGAACACCGCATCGGGGTTCTGGGTGAACAGCGAGCGGAAGCGCTGCTCGCTGAGCCGCAGTGCCCGTGCCTGCTCGCCGCGGAAGGCCACCAGGGAGCGGCCGATGATCAGCTGGTAGGAGAAGAGCAGGCCGAGCAGGCCCACGGCGATCGGCAGCATGCCCTGCAGGGAGGCCAGCGAGATCGGCCCCGACAGGGCCGACACGGTCACGCCGGGTCCGTTGGGCAGCCGGGCCGTGTCCGAGGCGAAGGGGCGCGAGGCGACCTCCTCCTCACCGCTGTCGGCCGCCAGGGTAGCCAGCGGTCGGCCCTCCCGGGAAAAGTCCACCCGGAAGCTGCCGGTATCCAGGCGCGATTCCCGCTGGATCAGCACCGCCAGGTCGATCACTCCCAGCATGGTCTGCCGCGGGTTGTCCGGGGTGGCGACGGCGACCAGCGCCAGTTGGGGGCGGTCGGGGTCGGGAAAGTGCCAGGCCATGTCGTGGGCGCGGGCCTGGGTGCGCCGCAGCCAGCCGAGGGTCTGCGGCGAGACCAGCTGGTCCATCAGCCACAGCAGCGCCTCGGGGTCGCGCCCCCGGCGCCAGCGCGTCTGCGTCTCGCCATCCACGAAGGCCAGCGCCTGGAGGCTCGGTACGTCTGCGAAGTAGCTGCGGGCCTCCTCCTGGCGCACGGCAGGCTCGGGCAGGCCGTCACCGGCCTGCCAGCGGCTGACCATGCGCCGGATCAGCTGGCTGCGCGAGTCGGCGATCTGCTCCATGTTGGCGGTCAGGTTGCCGACCAGCTTGTCGGCCTCGGCCACGCGGGCATGGTGCTGGGTCCAGCTGCCCAGGAACCAGACGCCGATGCTCAGCGAGATGCCGACGACTCCGACCGCCACCGCGGCGCGGTGCAGGTCGAGTACCGGCCCGTCGCTGCGCCGAGCGATCAGCAGCAGCCCTACCCCCAGCGCCATGGCGAAGAGCCCGCCGAGCAGGGTGAAGTCGTCGCTGACCGCGGTCCGCACCACCCCGGCCTCGGGCGAGAGGTGGCCGATGACGCCAATCAGGCCAAGGCCGATGGCCAGCAGGGCGACCAGGCGGCGCATCCGGCGACAGGTCCGGCTGTGCAGGCCGGCCAGGCAGCAGAAGGCGAGCAGCAGCAACAGCAGGGCCGGCGTGGTGGCCAGGCGAGGGTGGCCGGTCAGCCAGGAGAGCCCGCCGTCGTCCGGTCCGGCCAGCAGGTTGTGGGCCAGGTTGTAGCCGCCGAACAGCAGCATTGCCACCACGCACGCCAGCCGCCCCGGGCGGTGGTCGCGCACCAGGGCGGTGAGTCCGCCGCCGATCAGCAGCACGGTGAGTGAGCCGTCGAAGCTAAGCCGCCACTGTGGGGGCAGGGGGAAGCGGGGGAAAAGCTCGATGAGCAGCCCGGCAAGCCCCATCAGCAGGCTGCCGGCGAGCAGGATCAGCAGGCAGGCCTGGATCGACAGATCGCGATGACTGGGTCCCATGGGCGGGTCTCGGTCCCTTTGTACTCTTGTTGTCCGTTTCAGCTGTTCAGCCATGGTGAAACCGCGCGGCCATGCTGCGTGGCTTTTCTCGACTTGGCAAGTGCGGCAGGGGCATTCCTTACGCCGTGTCAACCGGAGCCGCCTAGGGTCGCTGCCGTGGCATGGTGCCACGCCCGGCGGTCTGCCGCTCGGCGGGTCGCTGCCCGGGGGTGGTGTCGCCCCGCGGCTGTGCCAGAATGGGGCGGCCCCGGCCGGCAGGTCGGCACACCCACGCCACGCGAGCAGAGGAGATCGCGAGAATGACCGAGCAAGCGGCGAGCCGGGACGCGATACCCGTCGGCATCAGCGCCTGCCTGATGGGCGAGCAGGTGCGCTACAACGGGGGCCACAAACGCTCACGCTACTGCCTGGAGGTGCTCGCCGAGCGCTTCGCCTTCGAGCCCTTCTGCCCCGAGCTGGAAGCCGGGCTCGGCGTGCCCCGCGAGCCGATCCGGCTGGTCGGTGCCCCGGGGGAAGCGCCCCGGGTGGTGGGGACCGTTGATCCGAGTCTCGATGTCACCGAGCGCCTGGCCGAGGTCAGGCGCGACTTCATCGCCCGCCACCGACACCTGCGCGGCTTCATCCTGATGAAGGGCTCGCCGAGCTGCGGCCTGGAGCGGGTCAAGGTCTACCGCGAGAACGGCATGCCCAGCCACTCGGACGCCGGGGCCTTCGTGCGCGAGCTGCGTCACCACTTCCCCGAGCTGCCGCTGGAGGAGGAGGCGCGCATGAACGACGCTGTGCTGCGCGAGAACTTCATCACCCGGGTCTACGCCTACGACGACTGGAAGCGCCGGGTCGAGGCCAACCCCAGCTACCACGAGCTGCTGCAGTTCCATAGCCGCCAGAAGTACCTGTTGATGGCCCATCACGTGGAGACCTACCGCGAGCTGGGACGCTACCTGGCCGAATCGAGCCGGCGGCCCCTGGACGCGGTGATGGGTCACTACCTGCGCCGCTTCATGGCGGCGCTGGGCCGGCCCGCCACCCGCAAGACCCATGCCAATGCGCTGATGCACGTCTTCGGCTTCCTCAGGGAGGCCCTGGACGGCGAGACCCGCCAGGATCTGCTGGCGGCCATCGAGGACTATCGCCTGGGCCACGTGCCGCTGGCCGTGCCGATCCGCCTGCTCGACCACTACCTCAAGCGCCACGGATCGGACTATATCCGCGGCCAGACCTACCTGGACCCGCACCCCTACGAGCTGGGCCTGCGCAACGCCATCTGAGGGCCCGCCGGGGTCAGGGCTGCCGCTCGCCGCGGGTCGAGCGCAGCAGCACCCGGTCCAGCGCGCGGGTGGCCAGCAGCCGCTTCAGGGTGCCGAACAGGTGGGTGGGCAGGGTCACGTAGTAGCGCGCCCTGGGGCGCGGGCTCTCCAGGGCATGCACCAGCCGGTCGACCACGGCCTCGGGCCCGAGGGTGAAGCGGCCGCCATCGTTGCGGCCGGCCAGCCGCGCCTCGACGGCGCGATAGGTGTCGGCGTGGGCGCTGCCCGCGACGTCGATATGCGCCTTGAAGGCGCGGTAGGCGTTCTCGCGGAAGCGGCTGGCGATGGGGCCCGGCTCGATCAGGCTGACGTGGATGCCGGTACCGGCCAGCTCCAGGCGCAGGGTATCGGTCAGCCCCTCCA
Source organism: Halomonas sp. 3H (assembly GCF_024206005.1). Taxonomy (NCBI): domain Bacteria; kingdom Pseudomonadati; phylum Pseudomonadota; class Gammaproteobacteria; order Oceanospirillales; family Halomonadaceae; genus Halomonas; species Halomonas sp. 3H. The sequence continues at coordinate 2,368,524 of NZ_CP100360.1, read as the reverse complement.
GGGCGAACTTGGAGCAGACGTAGGCGCCACGGTAGGGCAGGGCGGCGAACCCCAGCACCGAGCTGTTCTGCACGATCCGCCCGCCGCCCTGGCGCCGCATCACCGGCAGCACCCGGCAGGTCAGCTCGTGGGTGCCGAGCAGGTTGGTCTCCAGCTGGGCGCGCAGCACTTCGCGGGAGAGGTCCTCCACGGCCCCGGGCTGGCCGTAGGCGGCATTGTTGAACAGCGCGTCGAGTCGCCCCCCGGTCTCGGCCAGCACCGACTTGACGCAGGCGTTGATCGACCCACTGTCGTTCAGCTCCAGGGGCAGGGCGGTCAGGCCCTCGTCGCGCAGCCGCGCCAGGTCCGCCTCGTGGCGGGCGGTGGCGAATACCCGCCAGCCGCGTCGGGCCAGGCCGTGGGCGGCGGCGTGGCCGATGCCGCTGGAACAGCCGGTGACCAGCACGCTGCGGGCAGGGGTCTCGGAAGGGTCGGGCATCGCAGGGGGCTCCGGGCAATGGGATCGAGGGCGGGCCGTCGGGAACGCGGCGCAACCCCGAACTCTGTCGCCTGGCGGGCGTCCATGCAAGCCGAACGCGAAGCCCCTACAATGCTCCCTCCTGCCGAGAGCGCGACGCCATGCCCGATTCCCTGAGCCCCGCCCAGCGCCTTCACCGCCTGACCGAGCGGCTGGCCGAGTGGCAGCCGCTGTGGCGCCCGCTGCCGTTCCAGCACGCTCCCGTGCCCTGGGCCGAGGCGCATCCCCGGTTGCACGCGGCCCTGCTGGCCCTCGATGACGCGGGGCTGTCCCGGCTACAGGCAGACCCCTTCGACGCCTCGCCGTTGGCCCCCTGGCTCCCCGTGGACGCCCTGGCCGAGCTGGTGGCGCTGCCGCGCCTCTCCCCCGATGCCGTGTCGCTGCCCGAACCCTGGAGCCAGCACGTGGGCGGACGCAAGTGGCAGCAGATCGAGGCCTTCCTGCCGCGGCTGCGGCTTGCCCCGGGCGAGACGCTGATGGAGTGGTGCGCCGGCAAGGGTCACCTGGCCAGGAGCCTGGCGCGCTGGCATGGCGTGGAGGTGACCGCCCTGGAGTGGCAGCCGGCCCTCTGCGAGCAGGGCCGGGAGCTGGCCGCTCGCCAGGACGCGGCGGTGCGGATGGCGGTCCAGGACGTGATGGACGAGGACGCCGCTGGCTGGCTGTCGCCCCGCACCCATGTGGCGGCGCTGCACGCCTGCGGCGACCTTCACGTGCGCCTGCTGGAGCTCGCCGCGGCAGCCGGCAGCGCCGTGACCCTGGCGCCCTGCTGCTACCAGCGCACGGCCGAGCCGGTCTATCGGCCGCTCTCCCGGCAGGGGCGAGCCCTGGCCGAATCCCATGGCCTGACGCTCTCCCGGGACGACCTGTCGCTTGCCGTTCAGGAGACCGTCACCGCCCCGCGCCACGTGCAGCGCAGCCGCGAGCGGGCCGGCGCCTGGCGGCTCGGCTTCGATCGGCTGCAGCGCGAGCTGCGCGGGGTGGACGAGTACCTGCCGGTGCCGAGCCTGGCCTACGGCCGGATGCCGGCGACCTTCGAGGGCTTCTGTCGCTGGGCCGCGGGGCGCAAGGACGTGGCGCTGCCCCCGGGCGTCGACTGGGCACGGCTCGAGGCGGCGGGGTGGCGACGCCGGGCCGAGGTGGCGCGCCTGGAGCTGGTGCGCCACCTGTTCCGCCGGCCCCTGGAGGTGTGGCTGGCGCTGGATCGCCTCTGCCTGCTCATGGAGGCCGGGTTCTCGGCGGAGCTGGGGACCTTCTGTGACCGCGAGCTGACCCCGCGTAACCTGCTGCTGCGGGCCCGGCGTCCCGCCGCGGGCCGAGCCCCGGCGGGCTTGCCGCCTGTCAGCCCTGCTTGCCCACCAGCCAGTGGGTGACGCCCAGGGCGATCACCACCGCGGCAATGGCGAACAGGTGCTCGGCCGAGATGGTGTCGATATCCAGGATGATGACCTTCCGCGCGATCGCCATCAGCGCCGTGGCGATGACCAGGCGGATCGGCAGGATGTTGGTGCCCAGGTAGAGGCGGATGTTGATGAAGATCTCGATGGCGATCAGCACCACCATGAAGGCGCCGAAGATGACGAAGATGTCGCTGACTTCGAAGATGAAGTAGGGCGGCGTCATGAACTTGCTGTAGAGCACGTAGACGACGTCGAACACCCCCCACAGGATCACCAGCACCATCAGCATCGCCAGCAGCTTCACCGCGTAGCGGATGACCACGTGCAGGTGACGAATCAGCGGGTCCTCGTGCTCCTTCGGCAGCTCGTCATGGACCAGCTGGGGCTGGACGGGAGGGGGAGGCGGGTCCTTGTCCATGGTCGGCGTTTCCTGTCAGGGAGGGAGGCTTGGCCGGGCGTCACGAGCGCCATGCACCCGGTAGCTGTAACTTAAGGTAAGCCACTTCCCGGCGCCAGCATTCGACCTCAGGGGGTCCCTGTCGATGCCCCGCGGCGAGGCGCTGAGTCCCCGTCGCTCTCGGACGGCTGGCCCTTGAGCCAGTCGTCAAAGTACTCGTCCATGCGCGCCAGGGTCCGGGCATACCAGGTCTCGTCCTTTTCGATGGCCCGGGTGGCATTGAGTGGGTGGGTGGGAATGTGAAGCCGCATGTCCACCCCGCTCGGCGGGTGGGTGCTCACCCGCATGGCCGCCGAGTGGCGCGCCGGGCCGTAAGGGATATGCCGCGCCAGGTCGGCGAGCCGCTCGGTGGTAGTGGCGAAGCGGATGAAGGCCCGCGCCGTCTCCGGATCCCGGGCATGGCGAGGAATGGCCCATGTCTCGTGCTCCTGAACCTGGCCATCCCAGAGGATCTCGATGGCGGCGCCCTGGTTGACCATGGCATCGAAGAAGCGGCCATTGTAGCCCGAGGCCATCACCACCTCGCCCTGGCTCAGCAGGCGTGGCGGCTCGTCGCCGGCTTCCCACCAGCGCGTCTCCTCGAGCTCGCCCAGCCGCTCGAGGGCCAGCCTAAGGCCGCGCGGCGTGCTGAGCAGCCGGTAGAGCTCTTCCCGGGGGACGCCGTAGGAGAGCAGCGCCCACTCCAGGTTGACCGCCGGGGTGAGCTGCAGGGCCCTGGGGCCGGGAAATCGCTGCTGGTCGAAGAGGTCGGCGATGCGGGTGGGACGCTGCCCGGGAAAGGCGTCGGGTCGATAGGCCACGACCGTGGCGAACAGCGAGTGGGTGAGCGCGCAATCGCCGATGGCGCCGGGCAGGAAGTCCCGCTCGGCGGGGGTGCCGTCCGGTGCCGGTGCCGGCAGCCCGTGCGGCAGTGGCTGCAGCAGGCCCTCCCGGCAGGCGGCCATGGCCTGGCTCCGGGTCATGTCGATCACGTCCCAGGGGGCCTCGCCGGCTGTCACGGCGCGGCGCAGCCCGGCGAGGCCGCCGTCATAGCGGTCCACCTCGATGGCGATCCCTGTCCGCTCGGTGAAGGGCGCGAACAGGGCGTCGCGCTGGGCCCGTTCGTAGGCGCCCCCCCAGCTCAGCACCCGCAGCGGCTCGGCGACGGCGGCCGGGCCCAGGGCGACCATCATCAGCAGTGCGGCGAGCAGGCGGCTAGCCATGGCCGTGTTCCTCGCGGCGCAGCGCGTCGCTCTGGTGAAGGTAGGCGTGGGCGATGTGAACCTCGTAGACCACGCCCCGGAAGACGCCCTCGTCCACCACCGCCAGGGCCTCGCCGGTCACCTCCTCCAGCAGTGCCATGGCCTCCCAGAGGGAGGAGTCGGGGCGCAGGACCGGCCGCTCGGGGGCCACGCAGTCGCCCGCCCGGTACCGGCTGCCGTGCTCCTGCCGGGCCGCCTCGAGGTCGGCCAGCGCCACACAGCCGTGGTAGCGACCCCGGGCGTCCACCAGGAAGGCCTCGCCGTGTCGTTCCCGTGCCAGCGCGGCGATGGCGTCGTCCAGGGAGGCGTCGGGGGCGAGGGTGACGCAGTCCCGGGTCAGGTAGTCCACCACCGGGGTCTCCATCAGCAGGGCGCGGCCGCGTCCCGAAGAGAGGTCCAGGCCACGATCACGCAGCTGGATGTCGAACAGCGAGCGGCCGAACAGCTGGGCCGCGATGGGGCTGGCCAGGGTCACGCTGGCCAGGGCGGCGGTCGTCAGGGCGTAGTTGCCGGTCAGTTCGAAGACGATCAGCAGGCTGGTCAGCGGTGCGCCGATCACCGGTGCAGTGACGGCGACCATGCCGCATACCGCATAGAAGATGAAGCTCTCCTGGGCGGCGCCGGCCAGGTTGGCCACCAGGGTGCCGCACAGCGCGCCGAACAGGGTGCCGATCACCAGGGCGGGACTGAACACGCCGCCGCTGAAGCCCATGCCGAGGCAGAGGGCGGTGGCGGCGATCTTGAGCAGCAGCACCACCAGCAGCTCTCCGCCGCCGAAGGCCCCGGCGATGGTGGCGAAGCGTAGCGCCTCCTGGCCGATTCCGAGGATGTCGGGGACCCAGAGTGCCATCGTGCCGAGCAGTGCGCCGGCCAGGGCGGGACGCCACTCGGGCCGCAGCGGCAGCCTGGCGGCAAGGCGGCCTACGCCGAGGATGGCGTGCATGTAGGCGCCGGCGACGAGCGCGCCGAGTCCGCCGATCGCCACGAAGAGACCGAACTCCCAGGCCCGCGGGACCGCCGTGTCGGCCACGTGGAAGAGCGCTCCCTGGGCCAGCGCCTGGGTGGCGATCACATGGCCGACGATCGCGGCGGCGGCGATGGGCGCGAAGGCGCGCAGGGCATAGTGCCGCAGCACCACCTCGTGGGCGAAGACGATGCCCGCCAGCGGGGCATTGAAGGCGGTGGCGATGGCCGCGGCCACCCCGCAGGCGATGGTGATGTTGTCATCCGAGCGGCCCAGGCGCATCAGCCGTGCGCCCAGCGACCCCAGGGTGGCACCCAGATGCACCAGCGGGCCGTACTGCCCCACGGAGGCACCGGTGCCCAAGGAGATCAGGGCGCTCAGCGCAGTGATGCCTCCGGCGCGGGCCGGCAGCCTGCCGCGGCGGGTCTGCACGGCGGCGATGGCGTCGGCGGGGGTGTGGGGGCGTTGCTCGGGAATGGTGCGATGCAGGTAGCCGACGATCAGCCCGCCGACGGCCGGCACGGCAATCGTGGTCAGGACCAGCAGCTCGGGGAGAGCGAACATCATCCGGCTGCGGGGGGAGATCAGCAGCAGCTCGTTGAGCCACAGCACACCCCGCACGAAGCCGGCGGCGAACAGCGCCGCCACGCCGCCGACGGCGGCGCCCAGCAACACCAGCCCCAGGAAGCGCAGCACCGGCAGGGGGCCGCGGCCGATGGTCGCCGATGGGATCTCCATATCCAAGGTGTAGGTGTCAGTTCACCTGCGGTCCACCCTGGATCGGCACGCGCGGCGGCCGGATAACGGCAGGGGCCCGCCCCGGGGAGGCGCTCAGCCCTTGCCGAAGCGGCGATGCAGCCAGGCGTTGATGGCGTCGGACTCGTAGAGCCACTCCTCGCTGCCGTCGTCCTGGGCGATCCTCAGGCAGGGCACCTTGATCCGGCCGCCGCCCTCGGCCAGCTCGCGGCGATGTTCCGGGTGGAGCTGGGCGTCGCGGACCTCGATCTTCAGCCCCAGGCGGGCGATCTCCTTGCGCACCTTGACGCAGAACGGACAGGTACGGAACTGGTAGAGCGCCAGGGACTGGCAGGCCTCGTCGACCCGGGCCTGCTCCTCCTCGGAGCGTTCGATGGCCTGGGGAGTGGAGAGCTTCTCGGCGATCAGCACGACCGGCGCCAGCACCAGGCGCAGGCCACGGAAGAAGGTGCGAATCAGGATTCTCATCGGCAGCGATGGACCTCGGAGTCGTTGGACAGGGGCGCCCATGATGCCTGCGCAGGCCGCGCCTGGCCATCCCCTCGCCCAGCGGGGAACTCGAGGCGCAGCGGGTTCTCCTCGACTGCCCAGGTGCCCGCTTCCAGGGTCTCGCCGCCCTCGCCCTGCACCACGTAGCTGCGCTGGCCATGGTGACGAAGGACGCCGGCCAGCCGGGCCAGGGCGTCGGCATCGTCACCGCCGAGAAGGCCGATCCGCCGGTCCGGCGCCATCCAGAAGCGTGCCCGCCCGGCGGTTTCCAGCGAGCGGGGCGGCTCGGGGAGGCCGCTGGCCTCGCGCCACGCCCGCAGGGCCCCGGTGGTCCCGATCACCAGCAGCGGCTCGTCCGCGTCGCCCCGGGGAGCGGCGGACGCCTCGAGCGCCTCGGCCTCGCGCCCCAGCACCCGATGGGCCAGCGGGCCCAGGGCCTCGTCCAGGGCCTCGTCCAGGGCCAGCACCCGGGTGGCCGGGTCCAGGGTGAGCTGGCGCAGGATGGCCGGCATGGCGCCGGGGTGGCGCAGCAGGTCCGCGTGGGGATCCACCTCCAGGGCCCGCGGGCGCGAGGCCAGCGGTATGCCGAAGGATTGTTGGGTCCCCTCCATATGCTGGATGAGCCGGACCGGGCCCGCCTCGGTCTCCACCACCAGCGGCACGGCCATCGGCCAGGGGGCGTGGGCGCCGCGCTGGTGCAGCTCGCCGCTCAGCCAGTAGCCGTCGTCGCGGGGCTCCACCCGCACCGACGCCAGGTGCAGCGACGGGCGGCCGGGCCGGGTGAGCCAGGGAGTGACGAGGTCTTCCGCGGGTTCGCCGGCGGCCTCGCCGAAGGCCTCGATCAGCGCCGCCCAGTCGGCGGTGCGGTGCATCCAGGACTCGGCCAGCTGGCGCAGGCCGCGGTCGAAGGCGTCGTTGCCTATCCGCTGGCGCAACATGTGGAAGAGCATCGCACCGTGCTGGTAGCCGATCAGGCGACCGGCCGGGTCGGGGCCGCCGCGGAAGTCGACCAGGGGGATCTCCTCGCCGGAGGGCAGGGCAGCCAGGTCGGCCAGCCAGCGGCGACGCATCGCCTCGGCCTCGCCTCGCCGTTCGGCCAGGGCATAGTCGGCCAGGTAGGTGGTGAGGGCCTCGGCCCAGTTGCCGCTCGGGTAATCGACCCCGACGCCGGCCCCCCACCAGGCGTGCATCAGTTCATGGGGCAGGGAGGTGTCGGGAATGAAGGGCAGCGGGATGACGCGCTCGCCGAGCAGGGTGAAGCCCGGAAAGGCCAGGCCCACCGGCGCCGGCGTGGCGGCGATGGAGAAGCTGCCGGTGGGCAGCGGGCCCAGCCGGGCCTGGAAGAGAGCCAGGTGCTCGGTGGCGTGGTCCAGGTAGGTCTCGGCGAAGGCCGCGTCCAGCGCCTCCGGGAACAGGGTGCGCAGCCGCACGCCCTCGACCTCGCGTTCGCGCAGCCGCCAGGGCCCGGCGGCCACCTCCACCTCGCGGGCACGGGGATGGTGGAAGCGGGCCTGCCACTCGTCGTCGACCAGCGCCTCCTCCTGCAGCGAGCCGCCGGCCGCGGCCCGTTGCCCCTCCGGCACCCGGATCGTCAGCCACAGGGGGCCGGCCGCATCGGCCAGGTGGGGGTACCAGCCGGCCCGGGTCGGCAGCAGGGTGCCCTCGACGGCCAGGCGATGGCGGTCGTGTTCACCGGCCTCGGGCAGGGTGCCTTGCCAGCGCAGCGTCACGGTCTCCTTGCCACCCGGCGGGAGCCGCCAGCGCCCCTCGGCGTCTCGGGTGAGCGCGAGGTCCCGGTCGCCGCGGCGGGCCTCGGTCATCGTGAGCCCCTCCAGCAGCCGGAAACGGCCGCCCGCCGGCAGGGCCTGGCGCAGCTCGCCCTCCAGCTGGCGGGTGGTCGGGTCGAGCCGTATCCACAGGGTGCGGGCGGCGGGGTCCTGTGGCGTGCCAGCCCAGGCCATCCCCGCTGCCGCCAGCCCCAGCAGGGCGAGCAGCCCGGCCGCCAGGGCGCGGGCGGGCCGGCTCATGGCGTCGCGACCGGGAAACGGACCAGCCGCTCTTCGGTGGCGCCGTTGCGCTGCAGGGTGAGCGGCAGCAGGGTGCCGGGCGTCTGGCGGCGCACCAGGGCGGTGAGGTCGGCCGGCGCCTGGAGCGGTCGGCCCGCGGCGGCGGTGATCACGTCACCCGCCTCGAGGCCGAGCGATTCGGCGAGGCTGTCGGGGACCACCTCCATCACCTGCAGGCCCGCCTCGTGGGCCGCGATCAGCACGCCCAGCCGCTGGGGCTCGGGCGGCTCGAAGCCGCGCTCGTCGCCGAGGGTGAAGAGGGCATCGGCGACGCCCTCCGGCGGCGTGCAGCCCTCCTCCAGGCTCCAGGGCAGCAGGGTGCGATGGTCGCGGATGCCCAGGTCGTCGAGCTGGTGGGGCACGCCGTGGCCGAAGGTCAGGTGTCCCTGGCCCATCAGGCCCACCACCAGGGTGTCGGGAGCCGTGGCCTCGGCGAGGCCGACGGCCATGGCCCGGTCCCAGACGAGCTGGGCCGCGACGAAGCGCGTCAGGCCCGCCTCGTGCTCGCCCTCGCTGGGATGGCGGGCGTAGACCTCGCCCAGCGCCTCGCGATAGGCCTCGCTGGCGGGTGCCGGCGGGGTGATGGCGTGGCGCTCTGCCGCCGGCACCGCCTCCCAGCCCGCCTCGACCAGCCGACCGCGCAGGGCCGGGGTGACGTTCAGCGCCACCAGCGGGAGGCGGTGCATGCGGGCGAAATGCAGGATCGGCAGGTAGAGCTCGGGGTCGTAGCCCCAGGCCTCCTGCCAGCCGCTCGCCGCGAGGAACTCGGCCTCGTCCAGCTCGCCCGTCACCCAGGCGTCCAGTGCCGGCTGGGCCTCCCGGGGCAGCATCTCCAGGCCGATCACCATGCGCGAGTGATGGGCGTGCAGGGCGGCCAGGGTGTGCAGCTGCCAGCGGTGGTGGGCCAGGCGTTCGTGCTGCTCGCCCAGCAGCACCACCCGGCTGGCGGCCAGTTCGCCCATCAGGGTATCGCCGGCGATCGCCTCTCCGTCGCGCTGCCACTCGCCGGGGGCGGGACACTCGTCGGCCGGGGCGGCCGCGGGAAGGCCGAACAGGGCCAGGGCGAAGAGCGGGGCGGCAAGGGGAGGGCGACGACGCGGCATGGGATCTCCTGACGAGGGACGACGAGGCGCTGGCCGCTACGATAGCGCAGTCGGGGGGGCGGCAGGAAAGGGCCGCGATCAACGCGGATCGCGGCCCGGGGGGGAAGCAGGGCGCGCCAGGCTCAGTAGTGGCGACTGAAGCGCCCGTGGGGGCTGTCGTGCATCAGGCGGTCGAACTCCCGTCCGCTCATGTGCACGAGGGTCTCGTGGTCACCGGCATCGAAGTAGATGTCGGGCTGGTGCAGCAGCATGTCGTCCACGTAGACCTGGAGCCCGTAGGCCTGGCCGACCGGGCTGGTCGCACCGGCGTCGCAGTCCCGGAAGTGCTCCATGATCTGCTGTTCGGAGGCGAGCTCGACCTTGTGCTCGTCGAACAGCCTGGCCAGCTGTTCGAGGTCGGCGTCGCAGCTGCTGGGCACCACGGCGAGGCGGTAGCCGGAGTCGCTGTGCAGCATGACCGCCTTGGCCATGCGGTCGCCGGAGACATGCGACTTCTCGGCGATGCGGCTGGTGATCGTCTCGCGGGGGTGGGGAAGCTCCTCGAAGTCGATGTCGCAGGACCTGAGGTACTCCCTGAGGGTCATCGGCATGGTCATGACACACTCTCCTTCGGCCGCTGGGGCCGAGTACTGGCGGTGGCTGCCTCCCTTCCGGCTGAACGGTCGTGTCCCTTCCCTGAGGATAGCCCGGTTGCCGTCGCGCAGCGGGCCGAACGGGGCTCTAGACTGAAAATTGTCGGGATGCCGACATTTCCACCAGGTAAGGGTCGAGACGATCCGGGAGGTGTAGCATGAGCCAGCAGTATCGCGGCACCTGCTTCTGCGGCGCCGTCGCGGTGGAGGCCACCGGCACACCGGTGGCAATGGGGTATTGTCACTGTGCGTCCTGTCGACACTGGTCGGCCGGGCCGGTCAATGCCTTCAGCCTCTGGTCGCCCGATGCGGTGCGCGTCACCCAGGGAGTCGAACAGCTGGGAAGCTACCAGAAGACCCCCAACAGCCTGCGCAAGTGGTGCCGTTCCTGCGGCGGCCACGTGCTGACCGAGCACCCGGAGCTGGGGCTGATCGATATCTATGCGGCGCTGCTGCCTGATCTGCCCTTCGAGCCGGCGCTGCATGTTCACTACCAGGAAGCGGTGCTGAGGGTGGCCGATGGCCTGCCCAAGCTGCGCGACGTGCCAGCGGAGATGGGAGGCAGTGGGGAGACTCTGCCAGAATAGGGGACCAGCAAGGGCCGGCGCGGCGGGAGGCCGTGCCGCCCTGCACCCTGTCTTTTCCCCCTGAGGTCCCGGATGATGCATCGCCTGCCGAATCGCTCTCTGCTCCTGATCCTGCTGCTCTTGCTCGGCGGCTGCGGTGGCGAGCCGGACCTGGTCGAGGTGCCGCTGCCGGTGCTGGCCAACGAGCCGGCCGCCCACGACGGCCGCCGGGTGGCCACCCAGGGAGTGGTACGCCACTTCGAGGAGCCGCTGCACTACTGGATCGAGGACGAGGACCTGCACCGGGTGGAGATCTTTCCCCACGACGAGATCGCCCCCCACCTGGGGGAGGCGGTCAGGGTCGAGGGGGTCTTCGCGTTCTCGCCCAGCGAGGGGCGCCGCCTGACGCTGGAGCGCGTCACCCGCCTTTCGGACCGCGACTGACGGCCGCCACTGCCGGAGAGGAGAGATCCATGCCAGGGAAGGGAATCAAGGCGGGGCTCGTCGAGCGGCCGCGGCTGCCCACCGGACAGGGGCGCATCGAGGCCATCGACCTGGCCCGCGGCATCGCCATCGCGCTGATGATCCTGAGCCACACCGTGAGCGGGCTGCTCGGCATTCGCCAGGTGCCCGACTGGGGCATGGTGCCGATCCACCTGCTCACCAAGTTCTCCTCGTCGCTGTTCATCGTGGTCTTCGGCATCGCCCTGGCGGTGGCCTTCCTGCCCCGCGCCGGGGAGCCGGGCTGGCCGCAGCGCCGGCTCAAGCTGATCCTGCGCGGGGTGGAGGTACTGTTCTGGTACAAGGTGCTGACGGTGGTCGAGATGCTGCCGCGCTACGCCCCCGAGGACATCCTCGACACCCTGCTCTATCAACGCTTCCCGATCTGGGTCGAGATCCTGGGCTTCTATGCCATCGCCCTGCTGTGGCTGCCCTGGGTACTGCCGCTGTGGCGTCGGCTGCCGCTCTGGTCCCGGCTGGTCCTGCCCGTGGCCATCGCCCTGGTCGCCGGGTGGCTGGAGCGCCATGCCAGTTTCTGGGGCATCGAACCGCTCAAGGCGATCCTGGTCGAGGACGACGACCACTACGCCTGGGGCCAGCTCTCGCGGCTCCCCCTGGTGATGGTCGGCCTGCTGATCGGCGAGGCGACGCTGCGCGGCTACTGGCAGCCGGTGGCGCGTCGGCGCCTGGTGCTGGGGCTGGCCGCGGCGGGCGGACTGATGCTGCTGGCCTTCCTCGCCCTGGCGCTGGGGGCGGCGGAGCGCGAGCCCTACGACGCCCTGATGGCCGTGGCCTGGAACCAGGGCAAGCATCCGCCGGAACTGCCCTTCATGCTGTTCAGCCTGGGCGGTGCCCTGGTGATCCTGGCGCTCTGCCTGCTCGGGGGCGAGCCGGCCGCCGCGGCCCTGCGGCCGATCACCGTGATCGGCTCCGATGCCCTCAAGGCCTTCATCTTCCACATCGTGGTGATCTTCGGGGTCTTCCGCTTCCTGCTGGAGGCCTGGCAGGTCTATGCCTACCCGCAGGTGCTGGGTATCGGCCTGGCCCTGGTGCTGGCCACCGCCGGCTGGATCGCCCTGACCGGCTGGCTGCGGGAGCGTCGCTGATGCGCCGGTTTGCCCTGCTGCTGCTGGTGACCCTGGCCTGGCCCGCTTCGGCCGGAGAGATGCCGGGCTGGCCGGCACGGCTCGAGGCGCGGCTGGCGGTCCTGGAGGCCGGGTTCGACGGCGAACTGGGCGTGCATGTGCGGCCGCTGGACGAGGCGCGTCGGTTCGGCTGGCGCGACGACGAGGCCTGGTACCTGGCCTCGCTGGTCAAGGTGCCGGTGGCGGTGGAGCTGCTGGCTCGCATCGAGGCGGGCGAGCTCGCCCTGGACGAGCCGCTGGTACTGCGCGAGCGGGATTACGTGGACGGTGCCGGCCCCACCAACTGGGAGGAGCCCGGGACGACCCTGACCCTGGGCGAGCTGCTGGAGCCGATGCTCACCGTAAGCGACAACACCGCCACCGACCTTGTGATCGCACGGCTGGGCCTCGACGCGGTCAATCGGCGCGCCCGGTCGCTGGTGGCCGACCCCGGCAGCCTGGGGCCCATCACGTCCCTGATCGAGGTGCGACGCGAGGCCTACGGGCGGCTGCATCCCGCCGCCCGAGCCCTGGGCGGAATGGACTTCATCGCCCTGCGCCGGGCCGAGGCGGACGAGTCACGCCTTGAGGCCCTGGCCCGACGGCTCGGGGTGCCGGAGGAGCGCTTCGCCCTGCCGAGTCTCGATGCCGCCTTTGACGCCTACTACGCCAGCGGCTTGAACGCCGGGCGCCTGGATGCCTTCGGCGAGCTGCTGGCGGCCATCGGCGAGGGCAGGGCGCTGGGTCCCGCGGCCACCGCCGAGCTGCTGGCGATCATGGCCAGGACCACCAGCGGCGAGGCACGCCTCAAGGCGGGCCTGGGCCCCGGGATCCGCTTCGCCCACAAGACCGGGACCCAGCATCGCCGCAGCTGCGATGCCGGCATCGCCTTCCACGGCGAAGGTGCCGCCGAGCGCCGGGTGGTGGTGGTCGCCTGCACCCGCGGCGAGCGCGAGGTCGAACCCGCGGAGCGGGTCCTGCGCGAGGTCGGTCGGGCGATCCGCGAATCGGGCGTGTTCGGCTCCGTGGAATGAACCGGGCCCTGGCCCGCCTCTCCCCATGAAGCCCCTACCAAGGTCTAGTCTTTCGATGCCGCTTTCACGTTGACAGCCTTCGGAGCGAGACCTAGCCTTCACGAAGGAGTTACCGGTAACATTTACCGGTAACATCTCGGGCGGATGCCAGGATGACATCCTGATCCGCCGGGACGGTCTGCCCTCCCATCCAGTCCACCGACAACCAACAACAGCCACTGGAGATTCACGCCATGATGCTTATCCGGCGCAGCACGCTCACCCTGGCCGGTGTGGCCAGCCTGACCCTGGGCGTCGCCCTCGCGGCCCAGGCCCAGTCACCCGACCTCTCCGACCCGCCCGCCATCGACGGCGAGGTGGTCGGCGACCACGGCAGCCATACCCTCCGCATGGGTATCGGCCTGGCCGAGACCTCCCCCCAGTACCTCTCCAGCCAGTACTTCGGCGAGATCCTCAGCCAGCGCACCGAGGGCCGCATCACCGTCAACATCTTCCCCAACAGCCAGCTGGGTGACGACGTGCAGATGATGGAGATGCTGCAGACCGGCACCCTGGACCTGAGCTACCCCTCGAGCTCGCCGGCGGTGACCTATGTCCCGGAGCTGGCGGCCTTCGACCTGCCCTTCCTGCTGCCCACCCGCGAGGCCGCCGTCGCGGTGATGCAGAGCGACGTGGCCCAGTCCATGCTGGATGCCTTCGACGGCACCGGCATCAAGGCGCTGACCTTCTCCGAGAACGGCTATCGCCAGCTCTCCAACAGCGCTCGCCCGGTGACCTCCCCGGAGGACGTGGCCGGCCTGGACGTGCGTGGCCTGACCGTGCGCACCATGGAGAACCCGGTGCACCTGGCGATCTGGCAGACGCTGGGCGCCAACCCCACGCCGATGGCCTTCGGCGAGCTGTTCTCGGCCATGGAGCAGGGCGTGGTCGACGGCCAGGAGAACCCCTGGAGCACCATCCTCACTTCCAACTTCCACGAGGTGCAGGACTACGGCTCCGAGACCCGCCACGTCTACACGCCGTTCATCATGATGATGTCCGAGCGCACCTGGGACCGCCTGGCGCCCGAGTACCAGGCACTGGTCCAGGAGGCCGCCCGCCAGTCCGCCGAGTACGAGATCCAGCTGGCCACCGAGTATGACGACTGGTCCCGCGAGCAGCTCGAGGAGCGCGGCATGCAGATCACCCGTCTCGATGACGAGCAGATCGCCGCCTTCCAGGAGGCCGTGCAGCCGGTCTACGAGGAGTGGGCCCCGCGCATCGGCGAGGAGCTGATCAATGACATCCAGGCGATCGTCGAGTCGGTGATGAACGACTGATCCGCGTCGACCTTCCCGGCCCGCCGTCCGGCGGGCCGGGAGCGAACTGACCGGCCGGGATCCCAGGCCTGACGCCTGTCCCGGCCCCCCGGAGTAGCCCCATGCCTTCCCCTTCCTCATCGGCACCGCGCCCCCACGAGGCACGCGATATCCAGGCGGCCATCGACGAGGCGGGTGCCTACCTCGACGACCCCAACCGGGCGCCGCTGGAGATCGACACCGAGACCCGCCGCGGGCCGGCGCTGTTCCGCTGGGTGACCCTGGCGATGGAGCAGCTGATCGCCGCCCTGCTGGTGGCGCTGATCGTGGCGGTCTCGGCCAACGTGGTCGGCCGTTCGCTGCTCAACCACTCGCTGCCCTGGGCCGACGAGCTGGCGCGCATGCTGTTCATCTGGCTGATCTTCATCGGGGCCGCGGCGGCCTTCGCCCGCTACGAGCACATCGCCGTCGACTTCCTGGTGCGCCGCCTGCGGCCCCGCGCCGCCCACACGCTCTACCTGCTGCAGCACCTGATCATCGCCGGCCTGATGGGCGTGGTGCTGTGGGGCGGCTACGTGGTGATGTCCCGCTCCACCGGCCGCACGGCCCTGCTGGGCGTGCCGTGGAACCTGATCAACCTCTCGCTGGTGCTCTGCGCCGCCTTCATCCTGGCCGTGGCGCTGTGGCGCGCCTGGCAGAGCCTGGCCCAGATCCGCCACCCGGCCTCGCCGGACCACCAAGGAGGTCGCTAGACCATGCTGTGGATCTTCCTGGGCATCCTGTTTGCCTCGCTGGCGCTCGGCCTGCCGATCGCCTTCGGCCTGGGCGTGGCCGCCGTGGTCATGGCCGTGCTCTCCGATATCCCGCTGTCGATCCTCATCGAGCAGTCGATCCGCGGCGTCAACAGCTTCCCGCTGCTGGCCATCCCGTTCTTCATCCTGGTGGGGGAGGTGATGAGCCACGGCGGTATCGCCCGCCGGCTGATGGACCTGGCCGGGGCCCTGGTGGGCTTCGTGCGCGGCGGCCTCGGCCAGGTGGCGATCACCGGCTCGATGTTCTTCGGCGGCATCAGTGGCTCCGCGGTGGCCGATACCGCGGCCACCGGCGCGATGATGATCCCCTCCATGAAGCAGCAGGGCTACACGGCGGCCAACGCCACCGCCATCAACACCGTCTCCTCGGTGATCGGCATCATCATCCCGCCGTCGATCCCGCTGATCCTGTTCGGCATCGTCACCGAGACCTCGATCAGTCGCCTGTTCATCGCCGGCATCGTCCCGGGGCTGCTGATCGGTGCCGGCCTGATGGTCACCACCTTCATCATCGCCACCGTCCAGCACGCCGGGCAGACCCGGAAATTTCGCCTCGATGTGCTCTGGCAGGCCTTCAAGGCCGCCTGGCTGGCCCTGGTGCTGCCGGTGATCGTCATCGGCGGGATCATCGGCGGGGTGTTCACCGCCACCGAGGCGGCCGTGGCCGCGCTGCTCTACTCGCTGTTCATCTCGCTGGTGGTCTATCGCGAGTTCCCGCTGCGGGCGCTGTGGGGGATGCTGATCCGCACCGCCCGACTGACCGGCATGGTGCTGCTGCTGCTGGCCTTCGCCACGGTGATCGCCTGGTTCCTGACCATCAACATGGTGCCCCAGACCCTGGTGCGCCAGGTGCAGGCAATCACCCAGGAACCCTTCCTGCTGCTGCTGATCGTCGCCGGCCTGCTGCTGCTGGTGGGCTTCGTGATGGACCTGACCCCGGCCATGGTGATCATGGCGCCGATGCTCACGCCGATCGTCACCTCGGTGGGGGTCGACCCGGTCTACTTCGGCGTGCTGATGGCGTTCATTCTCGGCATCGGCCTGCTGACGCCGCCGGTGGGCACCTGCCTGTACGTGGGCTGCGGCGTGGGCAAGGTCTCCATGGAGGCGCTGGTCCGGGCGATGCTGCCCTACTACGCGACGCTGCTGGTGGTGCTGGTGATCCTGATCGCCTTCCCGGGCATCGTCACCTGGCTGCCCGATCTGGCCGCCGTGCGCGGCAACTGAACAAGGGGCGGGATGTGACGACGGCACAGCGTATCCTGGTGATGGGAGTGTCCGGCTCGGGCAAGTCCCATGTCGGCCGCCTGCTGGCGGCGCGGCTGGGGGCCGACTACATCGATGGCGACGACCACCATTCGGCGTCCAGCATCGACAAGATGGCTCGCGGTATCCCCCTCACCGATGACGACCGACAGGGCTGGCTCGAGACCCTGGCGGGCTGCTTTGCCGACTATCGCCGGCGTCAAGCCTCGGTGGTCATCGGCTGCTCGGCGCTCAAGCGTCGCTACCGGGACATCCTGCGCCAGGGTGACCCGGGGCTGGCCATCCTCTTCCTGAGCGGCAGTCGCGAGCAGCTGCGCGAGCGGCTGGCGAGTCGGGAAGGGCACTTCTTCAAGGGTGACACCATGCTCGACAGCCAGCTCGCGACCCTGGAGCCCCCCGCTGCCGACGAGGCGCTGACGCTGGATGTCGGCCACTCGCCGGAGGCGCTGGTCGAGGCCTTCCTCCGTTGGCGAACGACCGGGCGTGAGGCATGATGCCCGGTCCGTTCACGCCCCCCTCGACACCAGCCAGGGACTGCGCTGCTCCGTGAAGAAACGACGCCCCACGCTCCAGGACATCGCCGACCGGGTCGGCGCCACCAAGATGACCGTCAGCCGCTGCCTGCGGGATCCTGCGACGGTCTCAGAGGCGCTGCGGGAGCGCATCTTCGCGGCGGCGGAGCAGGTCGGCTACATTCCCAACCGCGCGCCGGACCTGCTCTCCCGCTCCACCAGCCACTCCATCGGGGTGCTGGTCCCCTCGCTGACCAACCAGGTGTTCGCCGATGTGCTGGTCGGCATCGAGGCGATGACCGAGCCGGCCGGCTACCATCTGATGCTCTCCCACTACGGCTACAGCCGGGAACGCGAGGAGGGCAGCCTGGCCTCGCTGCTCTCCTACAACGTCGACGGAGTGATCCTCTCCGACAGCCACCACACCACGCGCAGCCGCCGCATGTTGGAGACCGCCGGCATTCCCACCGTGCAGATCATGGACTCGCTCACGCCTCCGCTGCATCAGGCGGTGGGGTACGACAACGTGGCCGCGGCCCGCGAGATGACCGAGACGATGATCCGCCGCGGCCGGCGCCGGATCCTCTACCTGGCGGTGCGCCTCGACGAACGGACCCGGCAGCGCGAGCAGGGCTTTCGCCAGGCCATGGAGGCGCACGGACTGACCCCGCTGACCCTCCAGCGCACCCAGCGCTCCTCCTACAGCGTGGGGGCGGCACTGATGGCGGAGATCCTCACCGACTACCCCGAGTGCGATGGTATCTTCTGCACCAACGACGACGTGGCCGTGGGCGCCTACTTCGAGTGCCTGCGCCGCGGCGTGGCCGTGCCCGAGGAGATCGCCATCGCCGGCTTCCATGGCCACGATGTCGGCCAGGTGATGGCGCCGCGGCTGGCCAGCGTGCTCACCCCGCGGGAAGCGATCGGCCGGCGGGCCGCCGCCGAACTGCTGTCGCGCATCCGCGGCGAGGCGCCCGGCGAGCGACGGATCGACCTCGGCTATCGCATCGAGGTCGGCGGGACGCTCTGACCCCCTATGGGCCAGGTAGGCGCAGCCAATTAGCATCGGGCGCCTGACGCGGTACCCTATAGGCTGGGTCAAAGGCGGGAACCCCTCCCGCCGCCACGCTCCCGTCCCGCCGGGGAGTCCGTACAAGGAGTGCCGAGTGTCGCTGTTTCGTCGAGTCGCCTGCCTGTCCATCCTGCTGGTCTCTCTGCTGCTGGTCTCTCTGCTGCCGGTCTCTCTGCTGCCGGTTTCTCCGGTGCTGGCCGAGGAGGGTCGCCGGCTGCAACTGGTCGCCACCACCGGCATGGTGGCCGATGTGCTGCGCGAGGTGGGGGGAGATCACGTCGAGGTGCGCGGCCTGATGGGGCCGGGGGTCGACCCCCACCTCTATCGCCAGACCCGCGGCGACATCACCGCCATGACCCGCGCCGACGCCGTGTTCTGGAACGGCCTCTACCTGGAGGTGCAGCTTGAATCCTTCCTCGCGCGCCTGGCCGAGCGCAGCCCGGTGATCGCGGTGGGGGAGGCGGTGCCCCGCGAGGCGCGCCTGGCAGACGAGGAGTATCCCGACCAGCCCGACCCCCACGTGTGGATGGACCCGAGCCGCTGGCGCTTCGCCGTGGAGGCCATCCGCGACGCGCTGAGCGAGCTGGCCCCCGAGCACGCCGAGGCCTTCGCGGCTCGCACCGATGCCTACCTGGAGGAGCTCGAGGCGCTCGATGCCTACGCCCGCGAGGTGCTCGAGAGCGTGCCGGCGGCGTCCCGGGTGCTGGTCACCGCCCATGACGCCTTCGGCTACTTCGGGGACGCCTACGGCTTCGAGGTGCTGGGCATCCAGGGCTTCTCCACCGAGAGCGAGGCCGGCCTGGCGCGCATCGAGTCGCTGGTGGAGCTGCTGGTGGAGCGGGAGATCGCGGCCCTGTTCATCGAGACCTCGGTCTCCGACCGCAACGTGCGGGCGCTGGTCGAGGGTGCCGAGGCGAGGGGGCACGAGGTGCGCATCGGCGGCGAGCTGTTCTCCGACGCCATGGGCCCGGCCGACAGCTACGAGGGCACCTGGCTGGGCATGCTCGACCACAACGTCACCCTGATCGCCCGCGCCCTGGGCGGGGAGGCCCCCGTGGGCGGCCGGCTCGGTCGCCTCACCCGTCTCGAGGAGCAGCCCTGATGCCCGATCCGCGCCTCGCCAGGGAGGTCATCGCCAGCCCGCTTGCCATCCAGGGGCTGACCGTCAGCTACGACCACCGCCCGGTGGTGCACTCCGTGGACTTCGTGGTGCCGCCCGGCAGCATGACCGCCATCGTCGGCCCCAACGGGGCGGGCAAGTCGAGCCTGCTCAAGGCGGCACTGGGCATCACCCGCCGGCTCACCGGCGAGGTGCGCGTCTTCGGCCGGCCGATCGAACAGATGTCGCGGCACGTGGCCTTCGTGCCCCAGCGCAACAGCGTCGACTGGGACTTTCCCGCCCGGGTCATCGACGTGGTGGCCATGGGGCTCTTCCGCGACCTGCGCTGGTGGCAGTTCAGCGGGCGGGACCACCGGCGCCGGGCCATGGAGAGCCTGGGGCGGGTCGGCATGGAGGCCTTCGCCGACCGCCAGATCGGCCAGCTCTCCGGCGGCCAGCAGCAGCGGGTGTTCCTGGCCCGGGCGCTGGTCCAGGAGGCCGACCTGACCATCCTCGACGAGCCCTTCGCCGGGGTGGATGCGGCCACCGAGACCGCCATCGTCGAGGTGCTCAAGTCGTTGCGCGACGAGGGACGCACGCTGCTCTGCGTGCACCATGACCTTTCCACCGTGCGCGACTACTTCGACCACGTGCTGCTGCTCAACGTCCGGCGCATCGCCGCGGGCCCGGTGGCGGAGGTGTTCGTCGAGCGCCACCTGCAGGCGACCTACGGCGGTCGCCTGAGCCCGGTGCAGCTGGCGCGGCTGGTCGGCCCCGCCGCCGCCGAGTCCGGGGGGCGCTGATGGAGACCTGGTGGCATGCGCTGACCTTCAGCCTCGGCTACAACACCAGCGTGGTGACCCTCGGGTCGATGCTGCTGGCCGCCGCCGCCGGCATGGTCGGCACCTTCGTGCTGCTGCGCAAGCGGGCACTGGTCAGCGATGCCATCAGCCACTCGACCCTGCCCGGCCTGGCGCTGGCCTTCATCCTCGTGGGCCTGGTCACCGGGGACGGCCGCCTGCTGCCGGCGCTGCTGCTCGGGGCCGCCGCCAGCGCGGCGCTGGGCCTCTGGGCGGTGCAGGCAATCAGCGCCCGTACCCGGCTCGGCGAGGACGCCGCCATCGGCGCGGTGCTCTCCACCTTCTTCGCCTTCGGCGTGGTGCTGATCACCGTCATCCAGTCCATGCGGGTGACCGGCCAGTCGGGCCTGACCGGCTACCTGGTCGGGGCCACGGCCGGGATGCTGGCCTCGGAGGCCCAGCTGATCGCGGCCTGTGCCCTGGGGCTGCTGGCGGCGGTGCTGGTGATGCGCCGCGACTTCCTGATGGTCTGCTTCGACGCCGACTTCGCCCGCACCCAGGGGGTGAACACCTGGCGGGTCGACCTGCTGCTGCTGCTGCTGCTGATGGCCGTGGTGGTGGTGGGGATGAAGGTCACCGGGCTGATCCTGATCGTGGCCCTGACGATCATCCCGCCGGTGGCGGCCCGCTTCTGGACCGACCAGCCGATGGCCATGGTCGCCCTGGCGGCGCTGCTCGGGACGCTGGCGGGCTATCTCGGGGTGACCCTCTCCAGCGTCAGCGAGGGGCTGCCCACCGGGCCGCTGATCGTGCTCTGCGCCTTTGCGCTGTTCCTGGCCTCCTTCCTGTTCTCGCCGCGCCGTGGCGTGCTGGCCTCGCTGCTCGCCTACCGGCGTTTCCGGCAGCGCGTCCACCTGCGCCAGGGGCTGCTGGCCCTGGGGCGCGACGAACCGATCTTCGACGGCCTGACGCTGTCGCTGCTGCGCCGCCGCGGCTACATCCGCCGCGACGGGGTGGCCACGCCGCCGGGCCAGGCCGCGGCGCGCGACGCCGAGCACGAGGAGCGGCTCTGGGCGCTCTACCGCGAACGCTACCCCGACGACGCCCTGCATCGCGAGCACGCCGGGCTCACGCCCATTGCCCAGGTGCTCTCGGCGGACGCGATCATGGCACTGGAGGCGCAGCTGATGGGCCGCCGGGAGATGCATCCATGAGCGATTTCATGATGTTCAGCCTGGTGCCCCTGACCGTGGCGGTGATCATCTCGATGACCTGTGCGCTGCTCGGCAACTTCCTGGTGCTGCGCCGCCAGAGCCTGATCGGCGACGCCATCAGCCACGTGGCGTTGCCCGGCATCGTGGTCAGCTTCGTGCTCACCGGCACGCTCGCCTCCACGGCGATGATGCTCGGCGCCGGGGTCTCGGCACTGGTCACGGTGGTGATGATCGAGCTGATCCGCCGCCTCGGGCGAGTGGAGGCCAGCGCCGCCATGGGCGTGGTGTTCACCAGCCTGTTCGCCCTGGGGGTGCTGCTGCTGGAGTGGCACGGCGCCAGCGGGGTGCACCTGGACGTGGAGCATGCCCTCTACGGCAACCTGGAGAGCCTGATCTGGTTCGACGGCACCGGGCCCGCGGCCCTGGTCGACCCGGTGGCCCTGGCCGACCTGCCGCCCCAGCTGGGGCGCGCCGCCTGGGTGGGCCTGCTGGTGGTGGCCTTCCTGGTGGTCTTCCGCCGTCATCTGGTGGTCGGCAGCTTCGATCCCGACTTCGCCGCCAGCGTGAGGGCGCATCCGGCCCTGGTCGATCTGCTGCTGGTGACCCTGGTCGCCATCGCCGCCATCGCTGCCTTCGAGGCGGTGGGCTCGATCATCGTCATCGCCATGTTCATCTGCCCCGCCGCCGCGGCACGGCTGATGACCAACCGGCTCGGCCGACAGATCGCCTGGAGCCAGCTCTTCGCGGTGGTCTCGGCGGTGCTGGGTTACCTGCTGGCCGGCCATGGGCTCGGCTGGCTCGGCTTCGGCTTCGATGTCTCGGTGAGTGCCGCCGGGATGATCGCCACCGTGGCGGGCCTGATCCTGCTCGCGGCCTGCCTGGCCGGCCCCCGGCGTCAGCGCACCGGCGCCGCCACCACAGGCTCCTAACCACGGGCTCCTAGAGGAACGCGCCGCCCACCACCGCCAGGCTCGCTCCCGCCAGGAGGAAGCCGAACAGCGCCAGCAGCCCATCTCGCGCCATCAGCCCCAGCCCGAACAGCGTCAGTGTCAGTCCGGCGACGTTGGCGGAGAAGGGCACCAGCTCCATGGGCGGCATGCTCGTCGCCACCAGCAGGCAGGCCAGGGCGCTGGCCTGGGTCCCTCGTCGTCCGGTCAGGAAGACCAGCCGCTGATGGAGCAGGCGGTCCACCCCCCTGGCCGGGCGATGCAGGTAGCCGAGCCCCTTGTGGAGTGCCGTGCGCGAGACCCAGCGACGGCGCAGCCAGCCCGGAAGCCAGAAGGTACGGCGCCCCATCAGCAGCTGGAGGCTCACCAGCAGCGTGAAGCAGGCCATCAGTGACGGGGCACCGGGAATATCACCGATCACCGGCATCAGGGTGACCACGCCGGCCAGCAGCAGCAGCGGGCCGAAGGAGCGCCGGCCGATCGCCTCCAGGATCGCCTCGAAGGTTACCTTGTCCGATGGCGACTCGATCGCCTCGAGGGCCGCCAGCAGTGTCTCGAGGCCGCTTGGGCCGTGGGGGGCGCGTCCCTGCGGGGTGGCTGACATCCGGGCTCCTGGTCAGGGGTGAAGGCGGTGAGAGTG
This sequence comes from Halomonas sp. 3H, assembly GCF_024206005.1. Lineage (NCBI taxonomy): Bacteria > Pseudomonadati > Pseudomonadota > Gammaproteobacteria > Oceanospirillales > Halomonadaceae > Halomonas > Halomonas sp. 3H. The sequence goes on along the minus strand of NZ_CP100360.1, from coordinate 2,346,017 downwards.
GGTACTAGGAAGGGGCGGCGGCCCGTCCCGTGCGGCAGTCACGGGCGTTGCATCCCGCCATGAGGTGTACTTGGATAGGAGTCGACACCGACATGCTGCCGATGGCGGCATGCCGGGGCAACCCCTTTCCCCCCATGGCCCGGCTGCGCGGGGCCCCTTCGATGGCTGCCCAGAGACATGAAGACACTCGCCGCATGGATCCTGCTGGCACTGGCACTGGCCTCCCCCCTGAGCCTCGCGCAGATCGAGGAGGACGACGGGCGGTTCTGGTTTTCCACGGATGAACTGAACGCCGGGCTCGGTCAGGCTCCCGACGAGGTCCGGCGGGTGACGCCGCGAGAGGCAGTACGCAGCTTCATGGCCCTGACGGAGGAGGGCGAGTTCGCGAAGGCGGCGCACCTGCTCAACCTCTCGGACCTGACCCCCGAGGAGCAGGCCGACCGGGGAGGCGAGCTGGCCAGGCAGCTGAGCGAGGTGCTTCGGCGTGGCGAGTGGCTCAACGTCTCCAAGCTGCCTGCACGACGGGATGCGCTGGTCGAGGATGCCACCGGACAGCACCCTCGGGCGGGCCAGCCGCGGCGCAATCTCCCCCTGGTGTCCCTGGACGCCAAGGGGGAGACCTACGACATCCGGCTGGGTCGCTACCGGGTAGGGGAAGACGAGGCGGTCTGGCTGATCACCCCGGAATCCATCTCGGCGGTGGGCCTGCTCTACGAGGAGTACGGTCCCTCCTGGCTGGAGCAGCATATCCCGGATCGCTTCAACACGACCTACGGCATGCTCAAGCTCTGGGAGTGGGTCGCCATCCCGCTCTTCCTGGTGGTGATCGGGCTGCTGGGCTGGGGCGTCTTCGTCATGGTGGGCGTGGTGTCGCGCTGGCTGCCGGGAGGCATGCCCCGCAGCTTCACCGCCAACGTCCGGGTCCCGCTGGCCTTCATCGCCATGTCGCTGATGGCCCAGACCCTGCTGGACTATGTGGTCTCCTTCTCGGGGGCGGCCACGGCCAGCTTCCGTGTGCTGCTGATCGTCATCCTGGCCTGGGGCCTGGGGCTGGTGGCCCTGCGCCTGGTGGACACCTTCCTGCTGCGGATGACCCGGCGCCTGGTGGGCGAGATCGACGACTCCAAGCACCGCGACGAGCGCAAGCTGCTCACTTCGCTGTATGCCCTGCGGCGCGGCATCATCCTGGTGACGGTGATCGCCGTGACGGTCTATATCCTGGCCCAGATCGAGCTCTTCGGGACCCTGGGTCTGTCGCTGCTGGCCTCGGCCAGTGTCCTGACGGTGCTGGTGGGCATCGCCGGCCAGGCGGTCCTGGGCAATATCCTCTCCTCCTTCCAGGTGTCGCTGGCCAAGCCCGTGCGGATCGGCGATCTCGTGGTGTTCGAGGACGAGTGGTGCTACGTGGAGGGCATCTTCTATACCTTCATCCGGTTGCGCACCTGGGACGAGCGCCGTGTGATCGTGCCGGTCAAGTACTTCGTCTCCCAGCCCTTCCAGAACCTCTCGGCCAAGGAGGCCAAGCAGTACCGCAGGCTGGTGCTCCACCTGCACCTGAGCGCCGACATCGGCTGCCTGCGAGAGCGGTTCCAGGCCTTCGCCCGGGAAGACGCGGGAGTCATCGAGCATGACCAGCTGGCCTGTTTCGTGACCGGCCAGACCGAGACCTCCCTGGAGGTCTCCTTCTACCTGATGGGCTCGGAACCCTTCTGCGCCTGGGAGGCGGAGGCCCGTGTCCGCGAGAAGCTGGTCGCCTACATCCGCGACCACCACCCGGAGTGGTGGCCCAGGGAGGTGGTGGTCCTCAGCCACCACGACGTGGCCAGGGGCGCGGGACCCGACGCCCGCACCGTGACCCGCCCGGCCAGGGTGGAAGACAACACCGACAGGGAGCCATGAGCCCGGCACGACCCGGGGCGGACCGCCCGCCTCCCCGGATGTCGGCGGCTATCGCTTTCCGCGGGCATGACGGACGCCTTGACAGCGCCCGGTCGCGTCCTATCTTGAGAGTAGACCGGTCGGTCTAATGGAGGGCGAATGACGACGACCACGCGGGATCGCCTGCTCGAGGCGGGGCTTACCCTGCTGCTGCGGCACGGCTACCACGACCTGGGCATCCAGGCACTGCTCAAGCAGACCCACACCCCGAAGGGGTCCTTCTATCACTCCTTCACCAGCAAGGAGGACTTCGCCCTGCAGGTCATCGACCGCTACATGGAGGAGGTGCATCGGGGGCTCGATGCCTCGCTGGGGGACCTGTCGCTGACCCCGCTGGAGCGGGCGCGCCGCTTCTTCGAGCTGACCCGGGAGAAGTACCGCCAGGATGGCTATCTGGGCTGCATGCTGGGCGGCCTGGGGCAGGAGCTCTCCGGCGTGAGTGACACCTTCGCGGCCAGGATCGAGTCCTGCTTCGGCGAGGTGACCCGTCGGCTCGCCGCCTGCCTTGAGGAGGCGCAGCAGCAGGGCGAACTGCCCCGCGAGGCCGATCCCCGGGCACTGGCCAACCTGCTGCTCAACTGCTGGGAAGGCGCTGCCCTACGCAGCCGCCTGTCACGGGATCCGGCACCCCTCGATCGGATGCTGGACTTCTACTTCTCGGCGGCGACCCGCGCTTCGTGACGAAGCGACCCCGGGTTGCCAGGGAGCTGGCCGCACTGAGGCGGCCTGTGGAGCGAGAGTGCCCCGGCGTGGCCGGTGCCGTGATCGCTCACGACATCTTGCCACGCGGGCAACCCAATCCTGCGCTGGTGGAGGTGCAACATGAACACGACAACGGCAACCGCAACAACCACGGCGGGCTATCACCTGGACGGCACCATGCTGGAGATCTGCTCCTGTGCGGTCTCCTGCCCCTGCTTCATCGGGGAGGACCCGGACGGGGGCGAGTGCTTCGGGCTGATCGCCTTCCACCTGGAGAGGGGGGAGGCCCGGGGCGTCGATGTCTCCGGCCTGACCCTGGTGAACGTCGCCCATATCCCGGGCAACGCCCTGGCCGGCGGCTGGCGCTCGGTGCTGCTGATCGACAGTCGCGCCGAGGATGAGCAGGTCGAGGCCCTGCTGGATGCCTTCGGTGGCAAGCTCGGCGGACCGCTGGCCGACCTGGCAAGCCTGGTCGGCGAACTGGTCGCCGTCGAGCGTGTGCCGATCATCCACGAGGCCCGCGAGGCCGAGGGGCGGCTGGAGGCCGAGGGGATGCTCGAGGCGTCCTTCGCCCCCATCCGGGTCTCGCCGGATGGCACCGCCGCGACGCTGCACGACAGCGCCTTCACCACGGTGAAGGGGGCGCCGGCCTATCTCGGCAAGTCGCTGCGCTATCGGGTGACCCTGCCGCAGCACGGCATGGAGTGGTCCTTCGACGGACACAACACCATCCAGACCCGCTGGATGATGGAGCATCGGCCATGAGCGCCGTCACCGCCGCGCGCCCCGCCTGGGGGCGCGCACCGCTGCTCGCCGGGGTCATCCTGGCGGCCTGGCTGCTGGCCATCGCCGCCGAGCTGACCGGCCAGGTGCAGTGGGTGCACCACCATCGGCTGGTGGCGGACGGCATGGCGCTGTGGGCCAGCCTGGCGCTCTTCCTGGTGGCCTGGCAGGTGCACATCGCGGCGATGATGCTGCCCACGACGCTGCCCATGGTCGGGCTCTATCGCCAGGTAGCGGCGGGGCAGCCCCATCCGCGCCTGGCCCGGGCCAGCTTCCTTTCCGGCTATCTGGCAGTGTGGACCGCCTTCGGCCTGGCGGCGCTGCTCACCATGGCGCTGCTGGAGGGGCTTGGGGCCCACTGGCCCTGGCTGCACCTGCGGCCCGAGTGGCTGGCCGGTGGCGTGCTGGTGCTCGCCGGGGCCTTCCAGTTCTCGGCCCTCAAGGCGCGCTGCCTGGACAAGTGCCGGGCGCCCCGCGCCTTCCTGCTCAACCATTATCGGCGGGGCGTGGCCGGCGGCTTCGACCTGGGGCTGCGCCACGGGGCCTTCTGCCTTGGCTGCTGCTGGGCGCTGATGCTGGTGATGTTCGTGGTGGGGATCGCCAACCTGGCCTGGATGGCGCCGCTCGCGGCGCTGATGCTCTACGAGAAGGTCGGGCGCCACGGCGCTCGCCTGGTGCGCCCGGTCGGGGCGGCGCTGATCCTGCTGGGGCTGCTGGTGATGGTGGACCCGGCAGGCTGGCCGGACCCCATGGTCCCCCATGCCCTGCATTGAGGGGCGGGCCCAGGTTCAGGAGCGCTCCGGATCCGCCTCCGAGGCTGGCGTGGCGTCCCGGCTCTCGGCGGGGCGTCGCGCCATCACGGTGATCTCTACCCGGGCGCCACCGTAGATGCGCGGCGACTGGGTGCAGGTGCGAGCCGGGTAGCGGCAGGCATCGAAGAACTCGGCGTAGGCCGCATCCATCTTGCGAATCTCGTCGAGGTCGGTGATATGCACGTCGACCCTCACCACGTCGGTCATGTCGCAGCCGGCGGAAACCAGCATGCGCTGGATGCGACGCATCACCAGGCGGGTCTCCTCCGCGGTGTTGCCGATGACCGTCTCGCCGCCCTGGATGTCCACGGCGGTGAGCCCCGACAGGAAGACGTAGTCGTCGTCGATCACCATGTGGCTGCCCGGGAAGAGCGGGGCGGGCAGGGTGGGGTCGTTGCGGAACCTGAGCATGGGGCCCCCTGAGGCGGAAGGGTGATGTCGTCACTATAGCCGCTCATCCCCCTGGCCTGTGGCAGTAAGCGTTTCCCTCGCCGACTATCCTGAAGGGGTGCTCAGGCGGCAGTGATCCCCCATGGACATGGAACAGGAGGTCGGGCGGCTCTACCGGCAGCACTCTCCCAGGGTGCTGGCCACCCTGATCCGACTGACCGGTGACTTCGACCTCGCCGAGGAGGCGATGCAGGAGGCCTTCGCCACTGCGATGCAGCAGTGGCCCGGGGAGGGCGTGCCCGAGCACCCGGTCGCCTGGCTGGTCCGCGTCGGCCAGCGGCGCAACATCGACCAGATCCGGCGGCACCAGGTGGCCCGCCGCCACGCCCGTCAGCAGGCCCCCCTGGAGGATGAGGCCCTGCCGCTCGGGCTCGATGCCCTCGATGCCGTGACGATCCAGGACGACATGCTGCGCCTGCTCTTCACCTGCTGCCACCCGGCGCTGGCCATGGCGGACCGGGTGGCGCTCACCCTGCGCGAGATGTGCGGCCTGACCACCGAGCAGGTGGCGGCGGCCCTGCTGGCCAGGCCCGCCACCCTGGCCCAGCGCATCGTGCGGGCCAAGCGCCGCCTGCGCGAGCTGGGCCTACCCTACCAGGTGCCCCAGTCCTCTGCCCTGCCGGAGCGCCTGGCCGGCGTGCTGCGGGTGCTCTACCTGGTGTTCAACGAGGGCTACTCGCGCAGCGACGGCGAGGCGCTGCTCGACGTCAGCCTGGCCGAGGAGGCGATACGCACCGCCCGTGCGCTGGTCGAGCTGCTGCCCCGGGGCGAGGCCTTCGGCCTGCTGGCGCTGATGCTGCTGCACGATGCCCGCCGGGCCGCCCGCCAGGGCGACGATGGCGAACTGATCCCCCTGGAGGCCCAGGATCGGCGGCGCTGGGACCGGGAGCGCATCGACCAGGGCCTGGCCTGCCTGGCCCGGGGGCTCGCGCTCACTCCCATCGGCCCCTACACCCTGCAGGCCTCCATCGCCGCGGTGCACGCCGAGGCGCCCCGGGCGGAGGCCACCGACTGGTCGCGCATCGTGCGGCTCTACGCGGCGCTCCAGCGCTGCCAGCCCTCGCCGGTGGTGGCCCTCAACCACGCAGTGGCGGTGGCCATGCGCGATACCCCGGAGGCGGGCCTGCGCCAGCTGGCGACGCTGGGGAATGACGCCGCCCTGGCCGACTTCCACCTCTTCCATGCCGCCCGGGCCGACCTGCTGCGCCGCGCCGGCCGGCGAGACGAGGCGCGCCCCGCCTACCGGCGGGCCCTTGCGCTGTGTAGCCAGGGCCCCGAGCGGCGCTACCTTGAACGCCGCCTGGCCGAGCTTGAGCGCTGACGCGGTGCGGATGCAAAAAAACGCCTGGCGGCTGTCGATTTCCGCCGAGCCGGCACGACTCGAAGGGGTAAGCCACAACGGAGGAAGATGGAATGCGTTACATGCTGATGCGCAAGGCCGATGCCCGGACCGAATCTGACCCGCAGCCCGACCCGCGCGTGCTGGCCGCCATGGCCGACTACAACGAACGGATGCTCCGGGCCGGGGTGATGGTCTCCGGCGATGGGCTGAGACCGAGCCGGGAGGGCTGTCGCCTGGTCCTTCGTGACGGCGAGCCCCGGGTGATCGCCGGCCCCTTCACGCCCAGCGAGGAGCTGCTGGCCGGCTACAGCGTGCTCGAGGTCGATTCCCTGGAGGAGGCGATCCGCTGGGCACGGCAGTGGCCCCCCGAGGACAGCGAGGGCAGCGTGACCCTCGAACTGCGCCGCTACTACACCTTCGAGGATTTCGCGCCGAGCGCCGGCCTCGAGCAGCATCGCCGCCAGGCGCGGCTGCCCGACGAGCTCAACCTGCACCTGACCTTTCCCGGCACCTGCCGGGAGGCGATGGGCTTCTACGCCGACGTCACCGGGGGCCACCTGGAGGCGCTGATTCCCTACGGGGAGACCCCGGCCGCCGAGGAGGTCCCCGCGGCCTGGCACGACCGCATCATCCACGCCTCGCTCAACCTTCGCGGCCGCCGGTTGATGGGGGCGGACATGCAGGGGGAATGCTACCGGGCTCCCCAGGGCGCCCGGGTGCACCTGGAATACGAGGACGAGGCCCAGGCCGCCGAGGTGTTCCGGCGGTTCGCCGAGGGCGGGGAGGTCACCATGCCCTTCGCCGAGACCTTCTGGGCCCAGCGCTTCGGCATGCTCACCGACCGCTTCGGCGTGCCCTGGATGATCGCCTGCCGCACCGGCCGCTGCCCGGCGCAGGAGACGGGAGGTGCATCATGAAGTACGCCGCGCTGGTCTACTACCAGGAGAGCCTGATCGCCGCCATGACCGACCAGGAGTGGCACGACCTCAACCAGGAGTGCGTGGCCGGGGTGGAGCGGCTCACCGAGCAGGGCCATTTCCTCGGCGGCCAGGCCCTGCAGCCGGTGGAGAGCGCGGTCAGCGTGCGGCTGCGCGACGGCGAGCCGCTGGTCACCGATGGCCCCTTCGCCGAGACCAAGGAGCAGCTGGCCGGCTTCTACCTGCTCGAGGCCCGCGACTTCAACGAGGCGCTGCGCCTCGCCGAACGCATTCCGCCGGCGCGCTTCGGCACCGTCGAGGTGCGGCCGATCCGCGAGCTTCCGCCCCGTGACCCGGCGACCGAGACCACCCCGTCGCGGCCCCCGACCGGAGGAGAGATCCCATGAACGATACCCCCACCCCATGCCCTTTGACGGCAAGCGGCTGATCTACGGCGGCTTCGAGGTGGTGGTGGACAAGTAGGGGGGGCGGCGACGCCCCCTGCCATGGGCCGATTGGCCGGGGGCGGCCGGCGTGGTATTGCTGGGGGTGACGCCCATCACCACCAGGACCCCCGTGATGACCCAGCCCCCCGACTTCCCACCGGCCGACCCGGCCCCGGACCGCGCATGACCGCGATCCGTCCTGCCGCGACCCTCGCCCTGGTGCGCGACAGCGACCGGGGTCTCGAGGTCCTGCTGCTCCAGCGCACCTGGCGGGCGGCCTTCCTGCCCGGCTACTACGTCTTTCCCGGCGGCGCCGTGGACCCCCGCGACCCCGATGTGCGGGCCTGCGCCCGTGGCCGCGATGATGCCGCCATCAGCCAGACCCTGAGCCTCGACGAGGGCGGCGCCGACTACATGATCGCCGCCCTGCGCGAGTGCCTGGAGGAGGCGGGCCTGCTGCTGGCCGTGGACGGCCAGGGGCAGCCGCTGCCGGGGGAGCACCCGATCCTGACCGAGGGGCGCGAGGCGTTGCGCTGTGAGGAGGTAAGCTTCCAGGCGCTCTGCGAGCGGCACGGCCTCGCCTTGCCGCTGGACCGCCTGGCCTACCTGGGCCGCTGGGTCACGCCTCGTGGCGCTCCCCGGCGTTTCGATACGCGTTTCTTCGTGGCCCTGGCGCCGCCGAGCCAGCAGGCCAGCCACGACGGCAGCGAGACCATCGCCCACGCCTGGCTGACCCCCGCCGAGGCCCTGGGCGCCCATCGCCATGGCCGGCTCTCGCTGGGCTATCCCACCCTGCGCACCCTGCGGCTGCTGGCCGACTTCACCACCGCCGAGGCGCTGCTGCGCCATGCCCATGCCAACCCGCCGACGCCGCGCCCCAGCCGCCCCTGGCCGGCCCGCAAGGCGGGCGGCGCCTGGCAGGTGGAGCCGGATTCGCCGGCCTACGCCGAAGTGTGCCGCCTGGACCCGCACCGCCAGGGCACCGCCAGCGCCGAGATCGTCCCGGGCCGGGCGGTGACGCTGGCCCCGGGGGTGACCCGGGTGACCGCCCCCAACCCGGGGGTGATGACCGGCCCCGGCACCAACAGCTACCTGCTGGGCGATGGCCAGGATCACCTGGTGATCGATCCGGGGCCGGAAAATCCCGACCACCTGGAGCGGCTGCTGGCGCTGGCCGGCGGGCGGCTCTCCCGGGTGCTGGTGACCCACACTCATATCGACCATTCCCCCGGGGCGGCCTGGCTCAAGGCGCGCACCGGTGCCCGGCTGGTGGGGCTGCCGCCGCCGGCCGGGGCCAGCCAGGACGCCACCTTCGCGCCGGACCACCGGCCCCGCCACGGTGAGCGCCTCGAGACGCCCGCGGGGCCGCTGCGGGTGCTGCACACTCCGGGCCACGCCTCCAACCACCTCTGCTACCTGCTGGAGCCGGCGCGGCTGCTGTTCTCGGGCGACCAGGTGATGCAGGGCTCCACGGTGGTGATCAATCCGCCGGATGGCGACATGGCCGCCTACCTGGCGTCCCTGCATGCCCTGGGGGAGGTGTCCTTCGACGCCATCGCGCCGGGCCACGGCTTCCTGATCGGCGAGGCCCACGCCGCCCTGGACTTCCTGATCACCCACCGCCTGGCCCGGGAGCACAAGGTGCGCCGGGCCCTGGCCCGCCACGGGCCGGCGAGCCTCGAGGCGCTGACCCACCACGCCTACGATGACGTGCCGGAGTCGCGCCTCGGGGTGGCGGCCCGCTCGGCGCTGGCCCACCTGCTCAAGCTGGAGAAGGAAGGGCGCGCCGAGCAGCGCTCGGGAGAGTGGGTTTCGCGGGAGGGGTGAGCCAGGCCTACGCCCAGCGCTCGTCGGCAGTAAATGCCACGGTGAACCAGCGCCGTGCCGGCGGAATGGAGAGCCCGGTGCTGATCTCTTCGCGGATCTCGTCGAGCACGGCGATGCCCTGGCCCGCGCCGAACTCGGGGGTGGTGACGATATGGATCTCGATGAAGTGTCCGCGGCCGGCCTTGGCCACATGGCTGTAGTAGTTGAGCAGCCCCTCGCGGGCCATCACCGGCACCATGGCGGCATGCACCTCGCGGTCGACCTCGCTGGGGGCGATCAGGAACACCTCCTTCATGGCGCGCCTGACGATGCCGATCGGCACCGGCATGAAGCAGAGCGTGAGCAGCATCAGCAGCAGCGAATCCACGTAGGGGGTGAGGTGGGCGTGGGCCGTGCCCTCCAGTCCCAGGGCGATCGCGAAGGCGGCCAGCAGCGCGGTGGTGATCAGCGCGGCCATCAGCCAGCCCTGCATGTCGATGCGCACGAACTCGGAGTCGGCCCGCCGATTGATGCGCTTCTGGTAGGCCACCATGGCGAAGCAGACGATGGCCACCACCCCCGCGTAGACGATGGCGAGGTCGAAATCGAGCACGCGCCCGCCCTCCATCAGCCCCTGCACGGCGTTGAGGAAGGCGTAGAAGCAGAGCAGCATCAGGATGCTGCCGTTGAGGGCGGCGACCAGCGGCTCCAGGTGCCAGTAGCCGTGCTGGAAGCGCTCGCTGGCCTCGCGCACGGCGAGCCGGGCCACCAGCAGCGCCAGGCCCGACATGGCCGCATCGATGGTGGAGAAGACGCCGTCGAAGAGGATCGACTGGGACCCGGACAGCAGGCCGAAGGTGACCCCCAGGCTGGAGACCATCAGGGTCACGACGATGGAGAGCTTGAGGGCGCGCTGCTCGAGGGTGGCCTGCATGACGGGTCTCGGATCCGGAAAGCCTTCCAGTCTAGCCGAGCCGCCAGGGCCGGGCGAGGGGACCTCGCCCGGCGGTCGGGATGATGCACGGGGGGAGGGCAGGCTCAGGGCCGGCAGACGAAGTAGTCGTTCTGGATGTCGTGCTCGAGCTGCTGCACCCGGATGTCGCGGAAGCCCGCCTCCTCCAGGTAGGAGAGCGCCCGCTCGCGGCCCCACATGGTGCCGAGTCCCTCGCCGCCCTGGGCGAGCGATACCGTCATGCAGTGGCTCACCGAGACCGCGTAGAGCATCGCGCCCAGCGGGTGCTCCCGGTCCAGGTGGTGGTGGCTCGAGGCGTGGATGTCCTGCACCAGGTAGACGCCGTCCGGCGTCAGGCTGCGGTGGATGCCCTTGAGCAGCCGGCGCGGCTGGCCCTGGTCGTGGATGCCGTCGAAGGTGGTGACCAGCTCGAAGGCGCCGGGCTCGGCGGTGGCGTCGAAGTCGCTCAGGTCGCGGACCTCGAAGCTGAGGTTGTCGAGCCCCGCCGCCGCGGCCTGTTCACGCCCCCAGTCGATCGCCTCCGCCGAGAGGTCGTAGCCGACGAAGCGGCTCGCCGGGTAGCGCTCGGCCATGGCCAGCAGCGCCCGGCCGCGCCCGCAAGCGCAGTCCAGCACGCGGATGCCGGCCTCGAGCCGCTCGGGGAGCTCCGGGGCGAGCGGCAGGATGGCGTCGAACAGCGCCGGCAGCACGGTCTGGCCGCTGTCGCTGGCCATCACCTCCTGGAAGCGCGGATAGCGCGAGTAGGGGACGCCGCCGCCCTCGCGGAAGCAGCGCACCACGTCGTCCTCGACGCCGCCCAGCAGCGAGATGAACTGGGCATAGACCGCCAGGTTGGCCGGGCCGGCATCGGTGAGCAGCGCGGCATGTTCGGCCGGCAGCCAGTAGGTGCCGGCCGCCGGGTCGGTCTCGATGACCCGCCCGGCCACCATGCCGCCGAGCCACTCGCGCACGTAGCGCTCCTGGAGGCCGGCCCGCTCGGCCAGGGACTCCGGCGTCACCGGCTCGGCGCCGGCCAGGGCCTCGAACAGGCCGGTGCGATGGCCGAGGGAGGTGAGCAGCAGCAGCCCGCCCTCGTTGAGTGCCGAAACCAGGCGCGACTCGAAGTCGTCGGTGCTAGCCTTGTGGGCATGGGGTATGGCGATGTCACACATGATCGGGTCCTCTTGTCGTTGTGGGGAGTGACGCGACCAGCATAGGGCCGCGGCATCGCCGACACGCAGGCGCTTCGCGCCGCAACCGGGGGTTTCCTGCCATGAGCGAACCCGCCGCCACCATCGCACTTCTCGCGGTGCCCGAGACCACCGCCTCCACCCTCTACGGCATGTTCGACCTGTTCGGCGCCGCCGGCCGCGACTGGGAGCTGCTGGTGCATGGCCGCCACCGCCCCTCGCTGCTGCACCCCTGCATCGTCTCCCGGGACGGGCGTGGCTTTCGCACCGCCAACGGCGCCTGGATCCAGCCCGATGCCGCCCTTGACGCGATTTCCGAGCCCCTGGCCATCTGCATCCCCGACCTGCTGGTGGCCCCCGAGGAGCCCCTGGCCGGGCGCTATGCGACCGAGGTCGCCTGGCTGCGCGCGGCCCACGCCCGCGACGTGATGGTCGCCGCCGCCTGCACCGGCGCGCTGCTGCTGGCCGAGGCGGGGCTGCTCGAGGGGCAGGCCGCCACCACCCACTGGGCCTACTGCGACGTGCTGGCGCGACGCTACCCCGGCGTGGAGGTGCACGCCCACCGCGCGCTGGTGGTGAGCGGGGAGGGGGAGCGGCTGATCATGGCCGGCGGCGGCACCACCTGGATGGACCTGGCGCTGTTCCTGGTGGCGCGCCTGGTGGGCATCGACGAGGCGATGCACCTGGCGCGGGTCTACCTGATCGACTGGCACGGGGAGGGGCAGCAGCCCTATGCCGCGCTGTCCAGCGCCCGGCAGGCCGAGGACGCGGTGATCGCCCGCTGCCAGGTGTGGGTGGCACAGCACTACGACACCCACTCCCCGGTGGCCGGCATGGTGGAGCAGAGCGGCCTGACCGAGCGCTCCTTCAAGCGCCGCTTCCGGCAGGCCACCGGCATGACGCCCATGGACTATGTGCACACCCTGCGCCTGGAGGAGGCCAAGCAGATGCTGGAGAGCGGCGAGGCACCCATCGACGAGGTAGCCGAGCAGGTCGGCTACGCCGACCCGAGCTTCTTCCGGGCCCTGTTCCGCCGCCGCGTCGGCCTGACCCCCAGCCATTACCGCCGGCGCTTTCGCGGCATGCGGCTGCGGCTTGAGTGAGCCGCGCGCAGGAGCCGAGGCGGGCCCGGGATGGCGAGGCCGGCCCGCTGCGTTTACCCAGCGCCCGCCTCGCCACTGGCGGGGGCTGCCTCGCTCTTCCAGACTGACGGCGATGCCACCTTCCAACGGATGCAGGAGCCTGCCATGAGCCAGCCGGTCATCGCCGACAACAAGCCCAAGAAGGTCACCCTGGAGCAGGGCAAGGAGTACGCCTTCTGCCGCTGCGGCCGCTCCCGGGACCAGCCCTTCTGCGACGGCTCGCACAAGGGCACCGGCTTCACGCCGCAGATGTTCACCGCCGACAAGGACGGCGAGGCGTACCTGTGCCAGTGCAAGCAGACCGGTGACGCCCCTTACTGCGACGGCACCCACAAGCGGTTCGCCAGCGACCAGGTGGGCCAGGAGGCGCCGGCGTCCGAGGACGAGGGCGGCAAGGAACGGGCCCCGAAGGCCGAGGCCACCGAGGAGGAGCCCACCGTCGAGTTCATCCACCAGCTGGCCCGGGAGGGGCTCGACGGCGTGGGCCACCACGGGCCGGTCGCCGCCATGGGCGTGCCGCGCCACTCCCTGCCGAGCTGGGACGACCTGCAGCTGATGGTGGCGCAGCTGGCCACCCAGCCGCTGCTCGACGACGCCGAGGTGGCCACCCGCCTGGTGGTGGGTCCCGAGGCCAAGAAGCCGCTGACCCTGGAGATGCCGCTGCTGGTCTCCGACATGAGCTTCGGTGCGCTCTCCGAGGAGGCCAAGGTGGCGCTCGCCCGCGGCGCCGAGCGCGCCGGCACCGGGATCTGCTCCGGCGAGGGCGGCATGCTGCCCGAGGAGCAGGCCGAGAACTCGCGCTACTTCTACGAGCTCGCCAGCGCCAGGTTCGGCTATGAGGAGCGCCTGCTCGAGAAGGTGCAGGCCTTCCACTTCAAGGGCGGCCAGGGCGCCAAGACCGGCACCGGCGGCCACCTGCCGGGCAACAAGGTGACGGGCAAGATCGCCGAGGTGCGCGGCCTCGAGGAGGGCCAGCCCGCGGTCTCGCCGGCCACCTTCGAGGACCTGCACAGCGTGGCGGACTTCCGCCACTTCGCCGATCGCGTGCGCGAGGTCACCGGCGGCATTCCCGTGGGCTTCAAGCTCAGCGCCAACCATGTCGAGCGCGACATCCAGTTTGCCCTGGACGCCGGCGCCGACTACCTGATCCTCGACGGCCGCGGTGGCGGCACCGGCGCGGCCCCCACCATGTTCCGCGACCATATCAGCGTGCCGACCATTCCGGCCCTGGCCCGGGCCAGGCGCCACCTGGACGCCCAGGGCGCCAGCGGCCGGGTGACCCTGATCGTGACCGGCGGCCTGCGCCTGCCCATCGACTTCGTCAAGGCCCTGGCGCTGGGCGCCGACGGCGTGGCCATCGCCAACAGCGCCATGCAGTCCATCGGCTGCGTGGCGGCGCGCATCTGCCACACCAACAACTGCCCGGCGGGGATCGCGACCCAGCGCGGCGACCTGCGCCAGCGCCTCGACGTCGAGAAGTCCGCCGCCCAGCTCGAGCGCTTCCTGCGCGCCTCGACGGCGCTGATGCAGGTGATGGCCCGCGCCTGCGGCCACGACAGCCTGGCCGGCCTCAATCCCGACGACCTGGCCACCTGGAAGCGCGAGATGGCGCTGCTCAGCGGCGTGCGCTACGCGGGGGTGATGGACCCCGGGCAGTGAGCCGTGAGAAGCCTGCCATCGGCGTCAACGCTGCACTGCGCTCTCGGCCGAGGCGATGATGCCCTGCTCCCGCGCCAGGGCGTAGGCGGCGCGAGGGCCGCTCCATAGCGTGGGCAGCAGGATCAGCGAGACCGGGATCGCGGTGATCACGATGAACTGCTGCAGCGCGCCGATCTGTCCCGCGCCCATGTAGAGCAGGATGCCCGCCATCAGCGCCATGGCGATGCCCCAGAAGGCACGCACCAGGCGATTGGGGGCGTCGTGACCGGTGCACACCACGGCGATGGCGTAGCTCATGGAGTCGCCGGTGGTGGCGACGAAGATGCTGGTCAGCAGCAGGATGGCCAGCGCCATCACGGGCCCGCCCGGCAGCGCCTGGGCCACGGTCAGTGTCGCCACGTCGAACTGGAAGTTGTTCAGCGCATCACTGAGGTCGATCGCGCCGGTCAGCTGGTAGTGGATGCCGGAGCCTCCCAGCAGGGTGAACCAGATGGCGGTGGCCACCGGGGCCATCACCGCCACGGCCAGGATCATCTCGCGGATGGTGCGGCCCCGCGAGATGCGCGCCACGAAGATCGCCATCAGCGGCGCGTAGCCGATGAACCAGGCGAAGAAGAACACCGTCCACCACTGCATCCACCAGGCCGGGGCGGTCTCGGCGCTCATGGTCGCCATGGTGAAGAAGGAAGACAGGTACTCGCCGAAGCCTTGGCTGAAGGCGTTGACCAGGAACAGGGTGGGGCCGGCGAGCAGGATCACCGCGGCGATGGCCAGCGCCAGGAAGACGTTGAAGCGCGACAGGATCTGGATGCCCTTGTGGACGCCGGTCATCGCCGAGGTGACGTAGACCCCCGCCAGCAGCACCAGGATGCCGAGCTGGGTGGCGTAGCCCTGGCCGACGCCGAACAGCTCGTGCAGGCCGAAGCTCACCTGGGTGGCAAGGAAGCCGATAGGGCCGACGGTGCCCGCGACCACCGCGATCACGCAGCAGGCGTCCACCACGCTGCCCAGCCCACCCTTCATGACGCGCTCACCGAACACCGGATAGAGCAGGGTGCGCGGCTGCAAGGGCTGCCCCTTCACGTAGTGGGCATGGGCCAGCACGATGGCGGAGAGCGAGCCCAGCACCGCCCAGGCCAGAAAGCCCCAGTGCATGAACGACTGGGCCAGGGCACCGGCCACGGCCTCGGCGGTGCCCGCCTCGGTGTCGAAGGCCGGCGGGGTCACCACGAAGTGATAGACCGGCTCGCCCGCGGCGAAGAAGACACCGCCCCCGGCCAGCAGGGTGCACATGATCATCGACAGCCACTTGAAGGTGCCGATCTGCGGGCTCTTCAGGTTGCCGACCCGGGCGCCGGCCGCCGGTGAGATGGCCACGCCGATGGCGACCAGGAAGGTCAGCAGCAGCAGGAGCTGGAAGTAGGTGCCCAGCGTGGCCGCCGTCCAGGCGAAGCCGGCGCTGATGCTGTCGGCGACCAGGTCGATGTCGAAGAGCGACAGGCCGACGAAGGCGACGATGAAGCCGACCGTGAGCAACAGCACGATGGGGTCGCCGAGGCGTGACAGTGCCGAGGCCCCGGCGGCGGAGGGGGAGGTCTGGGAAGACATGGGGATGCCCTAGTTGCGAGGGGTGTAGGCGCCGATGAGGCATGGCGCCGACTAGAGCGATGGCATTCTAACAACCTTAGACCTAAGTCTAAAGCGGGGCGTGAGGCCCTCTTCGAGAGCAGTACGATCCTGTTCTGCCTGGCCGACCGCATGCCAGGCTGATGCCTGACGCTCCCCGAGGCCGCAACGAGGTGGTGACCTGGCGGCTTGCCGCGCTCAACTCGGTCGAGGCGGCCCGTCCCGCCTTCGTGAAGGCCCATGCCGACCCACTGGCACATTTCGCCGCGGCAGACGCTTACCGTCAGCGATGATAGAGGCGGCCGCCCTGATACGGCCGCGGCTATACCCCCGTGCTTTTGTACGTGGCACCGATCGGTGAGTGCCGCTCTTTCAGGACATTCCCTGCGGAAGCAAGCCGTGGTTTCCACGGCTTGTTTCCGCTCGTGGGTGATGGAAAGGCGCCGGCTGACTTCGGGTCACTCGTGCCTCCCTTGCGGTGGCTGAGGGGCTAGATCTTTCCCATCAACAACAGGACGAGAAGGATGATCAGCACCAGGCCTAGCCCCCCGCTGGGACCGTATCCCCACCCCCGGCTGTGTGGCCAGGCAGGTATAACACCGATCAGGAGCAGAATTACAACGATCAGAAGAATTGTTCCGATTGACATGTCATGTCTCCCAGCTACGAGTGTCGGAGCAGCCCGGACCTTGTGCCGGCATGCCAGCATGCATCGTCCACACTGATGCCCCTCGTCCCCATTCGAAAGCAGCCATTACGCATCGGACCATGATCCCTGATTGTTCGAAGCCAGGGGCCGGGTCCTTCATTGACAGTAGACCATGAAAAGGCCGTCGTCCTTGTGCCTGCACCCACATCGCGCCGCCTTCTCCCTATTCGCAGCGGGACGGCACGCATCGGTAGAAAATCCCTGATACTCCACGCATTAGCTGCATAAGATAGTCAGAATGAGGCAAGTCATTGCATTCGGGATAAGGAGGATGGCCCTCAGAAGATGGCACCAGAGTTTCTGCCCGAGTCTCCCGGCATCGACCCGGCCAGAAGGTGCCTCGGGACCTCGCCACGACGGGGGGAATCGGGACTATCATGGATGGGCCTCCCCCTTGCGAAGGGGCCCTTGCCAGCACTGCGACCTGACGCCAGCATCCGGCCATGTCGAACAGCTGACGACCCGAGACGTCATCATCGTGAAAACACTCATCTTCAGGTATTGGGATCGTACCCGTTCCAGCCTCTGGTTCATCCCCACCCTCATGGCCATCGTCGCGGTGTTGCTGGCCTTCTTCAGCGTCGCCCTGGACAGGACGGTAACGAATTGGCTGTGGCACGCCTGGGACTGGACGTTCACCGGCGGCGCGGAGGGGGCCAGTGCCGTGCTGGGAGTCATCGCCGGCTCCATG
The DNA here is from genome assembly GCF_024206005.1 of Halomonas sp. 3H. Lineage (NCBI taxonomy): Bacteria > Pseudomonadati > Pseudomonadota > Gammaproteobacteria > Oceanospirillales > Halomonadaceae > Halomonas > Halomonas sp. 3H. Next base: position 2,328,852 of record NZ_CP100360.1, on the reverse strand, counting down.
ATCACCATTGCCGGGGTGGTGTTCTCCATGACGCTGGTGGCCCTGTCGCTGGTCACCTCACAGCTGGGCCCCCGCCTGCTGCGCAACTTCCTGCGCGACACCACGACCCAGGTCGTGCTGGGCACCTTCGTCGCCACCTTTCTCTACTGCCTGCTGGTCCTGTTGACCATCCGGCGAGAGGAAGAAGTGGCCTTCGTGCCTAACGTGTCGGTGGCCCTCGGTGTCTTCCTTGCCGTCGCTAGCGTGGGCGTGTTGATCTATTTCATCCATCACGTGTCCGTATCGATGCAGGCCAACGAGATCGTGGCGCGCGTCAGCAAGGAGCTGATTGCCGCGACCGGCCGCCTGTTTCCGGAACATATCGGACAGGGAGCACCCGAGGCGTCGAGGGCGCCCCCCGATGCGGAATTCCTCGACGCCTTTGAGCGGCAGTCGCGCTCGATCCCCGCGAATGCGGACGGCTACCTCCAGTTCATCGACACCGAGGCCCTGCTGGCCCTGGCGGTTCAGCAGGATGTGGTGATACGGCTGGAGCGAATCCCCGGCCACTACGTCGTCGCCGGTTGTCCGCTGATGCGGGTCTGGCCCGGCGAGCGGGTGGCCGACATTCCGGTGGCGCGGGCCAACGCCGCCTTCGCCCTGGGGAACCAGCGCGCCTCGGGCCAGGACATCGAGTTTGCCGTGACCCAGCTCGTGGAGATCGCCCTGCGGGCCCTGTCGACCGGGGTCAACGACCCCTTCACGGCCATCACCTGCATCGACCACCTGGCCTCAGCGCTGAGTCGGTTGGCCATCCGCCAGAAGCCGTCGCCCTATCGGCATGACAGTCAGGGGCGGTTGAGGGTGATTGCCCTGTCGGCGACGTTTCCCGAGGTCACCGGTGTGGCGTTCAACCAGATCCGGCAGCAGGCTCGATGCAATGCTGCGGTGACGATACGCCTGCTGGAGACGATAGCGGTGGTCGCTCGATTCACGCATCGTGCCGAGGATCGAGCGGCCCTGCTGCGGCATGCCGAGATGATCGTCCGAGGGGCCCGCGAGGGGCTGCGGGAAACCGAGGACCTCCGGGTGGCGGAAGAACGCTACCGGACGGCGATGCAGCTGTGCAGTGGAAGCAGGGATGTCTCTCCAGGCCCGTCAAGGCACCCCGAACCACGCCACCTCTAGCCGAAACGCCCCGGCGGTCCTGTCGGCGGCAGCTCACCCAATGCCTGGGCGGTGTCGCGGATGCGCCCGATCACCGTGCTGCGCACCGTCAGCGTCTGGTTGATGACGCCGCTACGATGGCGGCGATACCCAGAATCAGGGCTGGGAGGGCTTTCACGACGGTTCATTCAGAAGCTCCTCTTCGGCCTCCTTCCCTCCGGTACCCCACGCCAAGACCAACTGCAACAGGCCTGGCGGGCGGTATGTCTTCCTGCCACTCTCTTCTTCAGCAGCCAAGGGGATGCTTCCCATGAGACACCTCGAGACACACAGAACGCACCGGGTAGGCTGGCTGCGTGCGGCCGTGCTTGGCGCCAATGACGGCATCGTCTCCACTGCCAGCCTGGTGCTGGGCGTTGCCGCTGCCGGGGCCGATGTCCGGGGCATCCTGGTGGCGGGTGTGGCCGGCTTCGTGGCCGGCGCCATGTCGATGGCCGCTGGCGAGTACGTGTCGGTCAGCTCGCAGTCCGATACCGAGCGCGCCGACCTTGCGAGGGAGCGTGATGAGTTGGCATCCAGCCCCGAACAGGAACGGGCGGAGCTCACGGCGATCTACGTCCAGCGCGGGCTGGACCCGGCATTGGCGAGCACTGTGGCTAGCCAATTGATGCAGCATGATGCCCTGGGTGCCCACGCACGGGATGAGCTGGGCATCTCCGAAACTCTGACGGCGCGTCCCGTCCAGGCCGCTCTGGCTTCTGCCGGCACCTTCTCCCTCGGCGCGGTGCTGCCGTTGTTGGTCGTCTTGCTGTTTCCGGGTTCCATGCTCATGTGGGCGGTCTCGGGCAGTTCCCTGGTGTTTCTTGCGTTGCTGGGTTCCCTGTCAGCCCAGGCCGGCGGTGCCCCTCGGATCGCAGCCGCCTCCCGCGTCACCTTCTGGGGTGCCTTGGCAATGGCGCTGACCGCCGGCGTAGGGGCGCTCTTCGGGGTGGCAGGGTGATCGGTCATGGCTACCGCTGAACACCCCGAGGCCATTCCCCTTGTGCAGACCGCCCCACGCTGACCACCGTCAGGCAGGAGTTGCCCCCTTGCGTCGCCCTCCCGACTGGCGAGGAGCCGGCGGCGGATTACGCTGTAGGGAAACATGGCCACGATGTCCGCCTGGGGGGCGGGCCAGGGGGGAAGCATGAGCGAAAAACCGGAGGTCGACTATCAGGCCGTGACCGCACGGCAGCAGGAGGTATGGGCCAGCGGCGATTTCCACGAGATCGCCCGCCAGAACGTGGTCATGGCTGAGGCGCTGTGCGCCGCGGTGGGCCCTCACGGGGGCGAGCGCGTGCTGGATATCGCCTGCGGCAGCGGTACCGCCGCCCTGGTCGCCGCACGGCGCTACTGCGAGGTGAGCGGCATCGACTACGTGCCGGCGTTGATCGAGCGGGCCAGGCAGCGAGCCGCCGCCGAGGGGTTCGAGGTGGACTTCCGGGTGGCCGACGCCCAGGCGCTGCCGTTCCCGGATGCCCACTTCGATGCGGTGCTCTCCGTCTACGGAGTGCAGTTCGCCCCGGACCAGGACCGCGCCGCGCACGAGATGCTGCGCGTCTGCCGACCTGGTGGCCGGATCGGCCTGGCCACGCCTATGCCGAATGGCTGGAGCGGTGATTTCTTCGCCACCAATGCCAGGTACATGCCGCCGCCACCTGGCCTTCATCCGCCCCTGCGCTGGGGCACCGCGGCCGGCCTCGATACGCTGCTCGGCGCCGGCACGCGCACCATCGAGAGCGAGGAACGCATCGCCCTGCAGTACTACCGCTCCGTCGACCATGCGGTGGAGGTGTTCCTGCGCTACTTCGGCCCCGCGATTCGGGCCTCCGATGCGGCAGGCGAGCAGCGGCGTGAACGCTTTCGCAGCGACCTGCACGAGGTGTTCAGCCGCTACAATCGCGCGACGGATGGCACGGCGGTGGTCGAGAACCGCTACCTGCTGACCGTTGCCACTCGGGCATAGGCCATGACGACGAGCATCGGGCTGATGGTGATGGTGGCGCTACTGGTGGGAGCCGGGGTGGTTATGCTGCGGGGGCCTCGGCAGAAGGGGGCGTTCGGCCTGCCGCGCCTGGTGGCGCTGGTGCTGGCCGGGCTGGTGGTCCTCTTCCTGGTGTGGATGGTCATGATGGTGCTGTGGGTAGGCCCGCAGATGCGGGCGATGTCATGTTGTAACCGCGGACCAATCCCTATTCCTCGCTCGGAGAGTGCATGAACATCGATGTCCAGGTAGTCAACGCCTTCATCGACGGCAGCACGGGGGGCAATCCGGCCGGTGTCGTGGTCGATGCCAATGCGCTGACCGCCGCACAGAAGCTCAAGGTGGCTCGGCAGGTTGGCCTGTCCGAGACCGCCTTCGTCTCGGCGTCGGATACGGCAACCATCAAGCTCGAATTCTTCACGCCAACGCGACAGATCGCCCACTGCGGGCACGCGACGGTAGCCACTTTCTCCCTGTTGCGACAGCTCGGAATCATTGGCGAGGGCCGCCATTCCAAGGAAACGGTGGATGGCAACCGGGATATCCTCGTCGCGGATGGCATGGCCTTCATGGAGCAGCGCGCCCCGACCTACACCTCCATCGAGATGGCGTCCGAGCTTGGCGGCCGGATCCTGGCATCCCTGGGCCTGGGGAATGGCGAGTCGCTGGGCGTCGGCGCGCCCTGCGTGGTGAACACGGGCAACGCCTTCCTGCTCGTTCCCATGCCCGACGAGAGGGCGGTCACCGAGCTGAGGCCACGCCTTTCCCTGGTCGAGTCGATCAGTGATGAGCTGGACCTCATCGGCTACTACGTCTTCTCGACGGATACCCGGGTGAAGGGCCGCCAAGCCGGGGCACGCATGTTCGCCCCCCGGTTCGGCATAGCGGAGGAGGCGGCGACCGGCATGGCGGCGGGCCCCCTGGCCTGTTTTCTCCACGACCGTCTCGGGGTGGCGGAGCGGGAGATGCTGATTGAACAGGGCTGGCTGATGCAGCCCCCGTCACCCAGCGTCATCAAGGTCGAGCTGGAAATTGCCGACGGGAAGGTTTCCCGCCTCATGGCCGGTGGCTCGGCCCGTGCCATGTCGACCCTGCGCGTCGAGGTCTAGCCGGGCGTGCATCACGGCGTCGCGAGCCACGCCACTTCCAGGCGAAAGGGCCCCGCCTGGCGGTCGACGATCATCAGCCCCACTTGAACAATCCCTGCGGGATCGATAGGCGGAATGTCCGCCAGCAGTCGGCCGCGAAACACCGCCTCGAAGTCGTGCCAGGAGAACTCAACGCGCTGCCACTCGCCGGCGGGCGGCTGGAAGCTCGCCCGCCAGGCGGCGCCCCGTGGTAGCTGGTCGTTGTAGAGGCGCAGCTGGTAGGCGCGGCCGTCGCCGCGCACCCGTAGCGCCATGCCCGCCGCGCTGCCGAGGTCGAAGGCCTCGGGGTCGCGGCGCACCGAGGCGAAGCCGCCGTTGTTGGCCAGCGACGTCTCGCCGCTGAAGACGCCGATGCCGTCCTCCACGCGCAGGCCGCCCCGGGAGATGCCCCCCATCACGCCGTCGTTGATGGCGCGCCAGCGGCTGGCCTCGCCGGGGGCCTGGAAGTCGATCAGGTAGGTCATGGGCGCTCCTTGTCGCATCTCGTCAGCCGTCGTCTCGCGTTCGACCTGTGCCGTCACGCTGATCTGCTGTTCGCGGGCGTGACCATCGGCGACCGCCATGCCAATCACGGCCGCGACGCCGGCAGCGGCGATGATTCGGAAGGCCCGTTGCCATTGCCTCATTACGTGTCCTCGTCGTGTCCTTGTCCAGCATGCCGGTCATGTCGCGTACTGTCTTCTCGACTGGCGACGGCCGAATCCTGGGCAATACTGAGTGTCGGTATCGGCCAGCCATCGCGAGGGCGCCATGAACTATGACGAGGCGGTGAAGCACACCTGGGCGTCGGAAACGGTGCCGCCGCATGGCGAAGCCGAGCGGATGCGGACGCTGATCCGCTACGCGACGCTCGCCCCCTCGGGCCACAACACCCAGTGCTGGCGCTTCCGGGTGGAGGCGGGCGCCATTCGCATCCTGCCCGACCTGACCCGGCGCACGCCGGTGGTGGATCCGGACGATCACCATCTCTATGTCTCGCTGGGCTGTGCCACCGAGAACCTCTGCCTGGCCGCCCGGGCGCTGGGGCTCGCCGCCGCGGCCGAGTTCCGGCCCGAGGGCGACGGCGAGATCCGGGTCGCCCTGACGCCCGGCGAGGCCGAGGCGTTGCCGCTGTTCGAGGCCATCGTCGCGCGCCAGTGCACCCGCGGCGACTACGACGGCACGCCGCTTGCCGCCGACGAACTGGCGCTGCTGCAGGCGGCTGGCAGCGGGAAGGGTGTCTCGCTGCTGCTGCTCACCGAACGTGACGCCATCGAACGGGCGCTGGGGTTCATCCTCGAGGCCAATGCGCGGCAACTGGAGACCCCCGCCTTCCGCCGTGAGCTTGCGGCGTGGATCCGCTTCAACGACGCCGAGGCCGTGGAGAAGGGCGATGGCCTGAGCGGCCGGGCGACCGGCAATCCCCAGGCGCCGCGCTGGCTCGGCAAGCTGCTGATGCGCGCCATGCTGCGGCCGAAGGCGGAGAATGCCAAGGTGGCTCGCCAGGTGCGCAGCTCAGCCGGGCTGGCGGTGTTCGTGTCGGCGAAGGATGACCGGGCACACTGGGTCGAGGCTGGCCGCTGCTACCAGCGCTTTGCCCTGCAGGCCACGACGCTGGGCATCCGCAACGCCTTCGTCAACCAGCCGGTGGAGGAGGCGAGCGTGCGCCCCGCGTTCGCCCGGGCGCTGGGGCTGGCCGTTGGCCGCCCCGACCTGGTGGTGCGCTTCGGCCGGGGCCCGGCCATGCCCCGCTCGCTGCGCCGGCCGGTGGCGGCCGTGGTGGGCTGAGGCGGTACCATTTTGTAACCCTGCCATGACGCCCGGCGGGAAAAGCTGGATAATGGCGGGTTTTCCGCCCCCGCTGCCACGCCAACTCCCCCGGTGCCCCATGGAAATCAAGGTCAACTATCTCGACAACCTCCGCCTGGAGGCCAAGTTCGACGACTTCACGGTCATCTCCGACCAGCCCATCCGCTACAAGGGCGACGGCTCGGCGCCGGGCCCCTTCGACTACTTCCTGGCGTCGTCGGCGATGTGCGCGGCCTACTTCGTCAAGGTCTACTGCAACGCCCGGGACATCCCCACCGAGAACATCCGGCTGTCGCAGAACAACATCGTCGACCCGGAGAACCGCTACAAGCAGATCTTCAAGATCCAGGTGGAGCTTCCCGAGGACATCTCCGAGAAGGACCGCCAGGGCATCCTGCGCTCCATCGACCGCTGCACCGTGAAGAAGGTGGTGCAGGAGGGCCCCGAGTTCGATGTCGAGGTGGTAGAGAACATCGACGAGGACGCCCAGGCGCTGCTGATGGGCGTGCCCAAGGGGGCGGAGGGCGCCGAGCAGGGCACCTGGATCGAGGGCAAGGACCTGCCGCTGGAGCAGACCATCGCCAACATGTCGGCGATGCTGGCCGAGCTCGGCATGAAGATCGAGATCGCCTCCTGGCGCAACATCGTGCCCCACGTCTGGTCGCTGCATATCCGCGACGCCGCCTCGCCGATGTGCTTCACCAACGGCAAGGGCGCCACCAAGGAGAGCGCGCTCTGCTCGGCGCTGGGCGAGTTCATCGAGCGCCTCTCCTGCAACTTCTTCTACAACGACCAGTTCTTCGGCGAGGCGATCGCGGACAGCGAGTTCGTCCACTACCCCGACGAGAAGTGGTTCCCGCCGGGACCCAATGACGCGCTCCCCGCGGAGATCCTCGACGAGCACTGCCGGGCCATCTACGACCCGGACGGCGAGCTGTGCGGCTCACACCTGATCGACACCAACTCCGGCCGGGTCGACCGCGGCATCGTCTCGTTGCCCTTCGTGCGCCAGTCCGACGGCGAGACGGTCTACTTCCCCTCGAACCTGATCGAGAACCTCTACCTCAGCAACGGCATGAGCGCCGGCAACACCCTGGCCGAGGCCCAGGTGCAGTGCCTCTCGGAGATCTTCGAGCGGGCCGTGAAGCGCCAGATCCTCGAGGAGGAGCTCGCGCTGCCCGACGTGCCGGCCGAGGTGCTTGCGCGCTACCCCGAGATCGTCGAGGGCATCGAGGCGCTGGAGGCCCAGGGCTTCCCGGTGCTGGTCAAGGATGCCTCGCTTGGCGGCCAGTTCCCGGTGATGTGCGTCACCCTGATGAACCCCCGCACCGGCGGCGTCTTCGCCTCCTTCGGCGCCCACCCGAGCTTCCACGTGGCGCTGGAGCGCAGCCTCACCGAGCTGCTGCAGGGGCGCAGCTTCGAGGGCCTGAACGACTTCCCGCCGCCCACCTTCAACTCTCAGGCGGTGGCCGAGCCCAACAACTTCGTCGAGCACTTCATCGACTCCTCGGGGCTGGTCTCCTGGCGCTTCTTCAGCAGCAAGGCGGATGTCGCGTTCAGCGAGTGGGACTTCTCCGGCAGCGGCTCTCACAGCACCCAGGAGGAGGCCGCGGCGCTGTTCGGCATCCTCGAGGAGATGGGGCTGGAGGCCTACATGGCCATCCATGAGGAGCTGGGCGCGCCGGTGTGCCGCATCCTGGTGCCGGGCTACTCGGAGGTCTACCCGGTGGAGGACCTGGTGTGGGACAACACCAACATGGCGCTGGACTACCGCGGGGATATCCTCAATCTCCATCGCCTGAGTGATGACGAGCTTGCCGGCCTGCTGGAGCGCCTGGAGGAGAGCCAGCTCGACGAGCAGATGGACATCATCACCCTGATCGGCATCGAGTTCGACGAGAACACCGTGTGGGGCCAGCTGACCATCCTCGAACTGAAGCTGCTGATCAACCTGGCGCTTGCCCAGCACGAGGAGGCCCTGGAGCGGGTCGAGATGTTCCTGCAGTTCAACGACAACACCGTGGAGCGCAACCTCTTCTACCGCGCGGTGCAGGCGGTGCTGGAGATCGTGCTTGACGACGAGCTGGCACTCGACGACTTCCGCTACAACCTCGGCCGCATGTTCGGCGAGGAAACCATGGAGGCGGTGATCGGCTCGGTGCAGGGCACGGTGCGCTTCCACGGCCTGACCCCCACCAGCATGGCCCTGGAGGGGCTGGAGAAGCACCAGCGGCTGATCGAGAGCTACCGGAAGCTGCACGCGGCACGCGCTGCCCGGGCCGGGATGCGCGCCCCGGCCTGAGCTCGGGTCGACTATGGTGGTGCCGGGATGATGAACTACGAGGACTACCACTGAGGTACCGCCCATGCTGATGCACAATCCCCCTCATCCTGGCGAGGTACTGCGAGAGCTCTGCCTTGAGCCGCTGGGACTTTCCGTTACTGCGGCGGCAGAGGCATTGGGCGTGAGCCGAAAAACGCTGAGCGCCGTGCTGAACGGCAAGGCGGGTATCAGCCCCGAGATGGCGATTCGCCTCTCCATCGCCTTCGATACCTCGGCAGAGAGCTGGCTGAACCAGCAGTCCCAGTATGAGCTTTGGCACGCCGAACAGCATCGCAAAGAGCTCAAGGTGAAGAAGCTGGTGGCGGCCTGACGTTCAGCCCACTCCGAATCCCTGAGACCTCCCAGCACGCCTATCACCGCCCGGTGGGTCAGCCTAGTGCTCAGTCGTGCCGCGCGCGGCTGTCCTCGGGGGCCTGCTCGCGGTCGTGCATGCCGTAGTCGCGGAGCACCCCGGCTACGCGCAGGCGGTAGTCGGCGAAGACTGTCTCGCGGCCCTTGGCCTGGGCGGCGCGGTGGCGCTCCACCCGTCGCCATTCGGCGATGGCTTCCTCGTCGCGCCAGAAGGAGAGCGAGAGCAGCTTGCCCGGCTGGGCCAGGCTCTCGAAGCGTTCGATGGAGATGAAGCCATCGATCTCCTCCAGCAGCGGGCGCAGGCCGGCGGCGATGTCGAGATAGTGGTCGCGCTGGTCGGGGTGGGGTACGACTTCGAAGATGACGGCAATCATGGCGGCTCCTGGTGAACGAACGCACATTGCGCCAGGACGCGCGAGGCGGCGATACCGACGCGGCCCCTGGCGGGCACTCCCACTGAACGTAACCCCACATGGCCCCCGAGTCACTCACCCAGCTCGGGGGGCTGGCGTTTGGGTGCTGCCATGATCGGGCTCGCGCCGGGGGCATCCGGCGGCGGTCAAAGCGTGCGCCAGGGGATCGGCGGGGGCGCCTGCAGGGTCTCCTTCACTGCCTTCAATGCCTGGGCCAGCGCTTCCCGCGAGCGGGCCCCGCCCAGGCAGAGCCGCACCGCCTGGGGCGCCGGCTCGCTGCCCACGCAGAAGGGCTCCGGGCCGGTCAGGCGCACGCCGCGCTCCTCCAGGGCGGCGAGCAGCTCGGCGGCGCGCAGCCCCTCCGGCAGCGACAGCCAGAGGTTGTTGCCGTGGGGCCGCCCGGTCGGGGCGTACTCCCCCAGCCACCGGCGGGCCAGGCGCTGGCGCTCGGCCTGTTCCTCGATCTGCCAGGCCAGCAGCCGCTCGGCATCGGCGCTCTCCACGCAGCGGCAGACGGCCTCCACCATCAGCGGCGGGACCATCCAGCTCTGGGCGCGCACCGCCGCGCCCAGCGGCTCCTGCAACGCCTCCGGCACCCGCAGGGCGCCGATGCGCAGCCCGCCCGCCAGCACCTTGGCGGAGCTGAAGGCGAACAGGGTGCGCTCCGGGGCCAGCCGGTAGAGCGGGGTGCCGCGCTCGGCCTCCGGCAGGTACTGCACTCCATCTTCCAGGATCCAGAACTCGTGCTGCCGGGCCAGCGTCGCCAGGCGCTCGCGCCGGTCCTCGCTCAGCACCGCGCCGGTGGGGTTGTTCTGGTCCGGCGTGACGTAGACCAGCCGCGGCGGCTGCTGGGCACACAGCCGTGCCAGGGCCTCCACATCCATGCCGGCGTCGTCCAGGGGCACCGCCAGCGTCTTGAGGTGCGCCTGGCGGGCGGCGCCGATCAGCCCGGGGTAGGTGAGGGCGTCGGCGGCGATCCGCTCGCCGGGGCGCGTCAGCGCCCGCAGCGTCAGGTCGATGCCGTGCTGGCCTCCCTGGGTGATCACCAGCGCCTCCGGCGAGACCGGCATGCCCAGGCGGGTCATCCAGGCGGCGAGGCGCTCGCGGTGCCCCGCCAGGCCGCGTTCCGGCTGATAGGCCACGGCGCGCTCCAGCGCCGTGCGATCCTCGGCGATCCCGGCCAGCGCCTGGCCCAGCAGCGAGGCGCGCAGCGCATGGGGCGGCGGCAGGCTCAGGCTGAGGTCGACCAGGCCGTCGTCCTCCGCCGAGGCGGAGGCCAGGAAGGGGGAGGCGTTCGTCTGCTCGGCGCCGCGCACATAGGTGCCGCTGCCCACCCGGGCCAAGACCCAGCCCTGACGCTCGGCCTCGGCATAGGCGCGCGACACCGTGCCCACGGTGACGCCCAGGGCATCGGCCAGGTGGCGCTGGGGCGGCAGCTGGCGGCCCGGGGGCAGCTCGCCGACCTGGATGGCCCGGGCGATCGATTCGGCGATGGCGCGGTAGCGGGGGCCCGACTCGGCGAGCTGGGGTGTCCAGATTGTCATGGTGACAATAAAACCTTTGACGCCAGGATTGTGCCCATTAAGCTGAAAATTCACAGGCTGTATCGACAATAACCCCTGAATTGTATGGGTGCAATATGCTGGAAGCGGTGGCATTCCTGGGGCCGGCGGCCCTCTACATGATCTCCATGACCATCACCCCGGGCCCCAACAACGTGATGCTCACCGCCTCCGGGGCCAACTTCGGCTTCCTGCGGACCCTGCCGCACATGCTCGGCATCCTGGGGGGCTGCTTCCTGCTGTTTGCCGGCATCGCCCTGGGGCTGGGGCTGCTCTTCGAGCGCTACCCGCTGGTGCAGACGATCCTGCGGGTGGTGGGCAGCGGCTACCTGCTCTATCTGGCCTGGCGCATCGCCACCGCACCGCCGCCGGACCTGCGTCGGCGCGGTGAGGGGCGACCGCTAAGCTTCTGGCAGGCGGCGGCCTTCCAGTTCGCCAACCCCAAGGCCTGGGTGATGGGGCTGGCGCTGATGGCAGGCTTCCTGCCCGGCGAGGGCAATACCCTGGTCAACGCCCTGCTGCTGGCCGGCTTCGCCGAGCTGGTGGCGCTGCCCTGCATCGCGCTCTGGGCGGGCTTCGGCATGGCCATCGGCCGCTGGCTCGACACGCCCCGCGCCTGGCGGATCTTCAACGGCGTGATGGGGGCGCTCACCGCCGCCTGCGTGATCTTTATCCTGGGGTAAGAGGAGGGGAGATGAAGACGATAGGGCTGATCGGCGGGATGAGCTGGGAATCGACCCAGACCTACTACCGGCTCATCAACCAGGGGGTGAAGGCGAGGCTGGGCGGGCTGCACTCCGCCCGGCTGGTGCTCTACAGCGTGGACTTCGCCGAGATCGAGGCGCTGCAGCGCCGCGGCGACTGGGCGGCCACGGCAAAGATCCTTGGCGCGGCGGCCCGCTCCCTGGCGGCGGCCGGCGCCGACTTCCTGGTGCTGTGCACCAACACCATGCACAAGGTCGCTCCGCAGCTCGAGCAGGCCGTGGACATTCCCCTGCTGCATCTCGCCGATGCCACCGCCAAGGCGCTGCACCGGCAGGGCGTGACCCGGGTGGGGCTGCTCGGCACTCGCTTCACCATGGAGCAGGCCTTCTATCGGGAGCGCCTGGAGGCGCAGGGCATCGAGGTGCTGGTTCCCGATGCCGCGCAGCGCGAGCGGGTGCACGCCGTTATCTATGACGAGCTCTGCCTCGGCGAGATCCGCGCGGACTCCAGAGCCGCCTACCTTGAGATCGTCGACTCGCTGGCCGGGCAGGGCGCCCAGGGCGTCATTCTCGGCTGCACGGAGATCGGGCTGCTGATCCAGGACGACGATACGGATGTGCCCCTCTTCGACACCACCGCCATCCACGCCGAGCAGGCGGTGGAGGAGGCGCTTGCGACCCCGGATTCATAGCACATACCGGCCAAGACCCGTCGGATCGGCCTGCATGGAAAATTCTCGCCGGCTGTCGATCTGGGCCGTCGTCGCGCGACTAGAGGGTGAGATGCCCCGGTAGCGCACCAGGGTGAATCGGCGTCGGCCACTTGGCCGTGGCCCTGTGCCTGGAGGAAAGCCACCGGGCAATACTCGACCTGCAGCCATGAGGGAGGAAACCATGACGACGATTGCCAAGAACACGATTTGCCTGTGGTACGAGCGCGATGCCGAGGAGGCGGCGAGGTTCTATGCCAGCACCTTTCCCAATTCCTCCGTCGGTGCGGTCCATCGCGCACCGGGAGACTACCCGGCGGGTAAGCAGGGGGACGTCTTGACCGTCGAGTTCACCGTGATGGGCATTCCCTGCCTGGGGCTTAACGGTGGGCCAGGCATCCAGCACAACGAGGCATTCTCGTTCCAGGTGGCTACCCAGGACCAGGCCGAGACCGACCGCTACTGGAAGGCGATCGTCGGCAATGGCGGCCAGGAGAGCGAGTGCGGCTGGTGCAAGGACAAGTGGGGCATATCCTGGCAGATTACCCCCATCGCGCTGACCAGGGCCTACACCAGCCCCGATCGCGCCGCCGCCAAGCGGGCCTTCGATGCCATGATGACGATGAGGAAAATCGACATCGCCGTGATCGAAGCGGCGGTCCGTGGCGAGAAGCCTCCGGTCTGACAGCAGCATGCCGCAAATCGTGCTGTGCGCCGCCGCTGAGCGTTGGCCCCCAAGCAAGGCTCCCGAGTCACTCACCTGGCTCGGGGGCCTTGCGTTTGGCCGCCGTGATGCTTCGGCGGCCGGCATGAGTCCCGACACCCGTTGAGCCTCACCTGCGACCAATCGTGGTGTGGCAACCATCGGTTTTGTCGCATACGCTGAATGGCCAAGGCCGCTTAGACGGCCAGGCGATATGCCACCACACGCAGCGCAGGGATGGCAGGATGCCATCACGGCTTGCCGGGTAGGGGCGGTAGCGTGCCTGGATAACTTCTCAGTTATTGAAACCCATGTAGGTAAGAGCGCGATTTATTGGCGATGCCATCTCACGGCGTCCCATGCCGGCGGGATGTCGCACACCAGCAAAAATTGGGGTCTTTCCCCGACTGGTCGCAAGTTGCTTGCGGGGCGATCGGCTCGTATTGAGCAGCCAAGATGTTTTTTTTTACTTTTAGCGCTAAGAGAGAACGAGTCGCTTCGATTTGTTGAAGGAGTCCTGACATGGGAAGTGTTAAAAATGCAAGGGAAATAATACAAAGATACTCTCACCTATCTCTGTCATGTGCTAATGAAGCTGAAACTAGGAAGAAGGTGATTGATGAGGTTCTGGAGAAAATCCTTGGCTGGACTCTAGATGATATTTCATATGAAGAGCGAGTGTCTGAAGATGGCAATACGACTTTCGCTGATTATATTATTAGAACGGCTGATACTGCGATATTAGTGGAGGCAAAAAGAGTCGGTGTGACGTTTGACACTGTTCCTGATAAGCGAAGGGCTCCTCTTACAGGCCGCCTTATGGAAGGGAGAACTGGAGAGGCTATTAAGCAAGCACGAGAGTATTGCAGAAAACAGTCTATCCCTTTTGCAGTTGTTACCAATGGTGACCAGTGGATCGTTTTTCCAGGAGTTAGAACAGATCAAGTTTCTTTTTCAGACTCAAGAGCCATAATTTTCGATTCTCTTTCTACACTTCTAGGTGAAGATCTATCTTATTTTGAAAGATTGCTTTCTAGAGAAGGTGTCATCGAAGGCAATCTGGCAGTTGAACTGTTGGGGAGGAATGAAGATCAGTTTGAAGAAAGGAGGTTGAATAAGTTTTTTTCCGGCCCAGTAAATAAAGATCCAAACCCGATTTTTCCACTCATAGAAAACGAAGTGACAACTGCCTTTTCAGAGTCTATTGTCCATGCGGATACTGATTTACTCGAAAAGTGTTATGTAAAAAATGCGGATCGCCAAAAATTTGACAATAGAATTAAAATGCATTTGCAAAAGCGAGAGCCGCTATTTTCTTCTAAGCCAAAAAGGCCAATGAGGAAAAAAGAATCAAGAGCCCTTGTTGAGTCTATTAGTTCTGCTGTACAAGCAAGCCGTCCCCTAGCCATGCTAGTTCTTGGGTCTGTTGGCACAGGAAAGACGACATTCTTGCAATATACCAGGAGAGTTTCTGCAGAAGAGTATTTCAGGAAGGATCCTGGTAAAGCTTATCCGCACTGGGTGAATATTGATTTTAGAGATTTTTCTCAAAGTGAGTCTCCTCTTGAATTTATTTATAAGGAAGTCTTTGATTATTTAAAAAAGGATGATTATTTTAAGGATTACAAAAGATCTATAGGGCCTGCATATAAAGATGAAATCGAGGCACTTCGGTCAGGGCCTATGTTCTTGGTTGCTCAGGATGAAGAGGGTTTTGATAGAAAAGTGGCTGAAATGATTATGAATGATTATAAAGCCATTTTTCCTTATGTTGATAAAGTGGTTGCTTACGGTGCGACTAAGGCGCCATTATTTCTAACAATCGATAATGTTGATCAGTTTGAAAGTGAAGAAGTTCAATCATCTATATTTTCAGACGCAATAGCTTTGGCAAGCAGGTTGAGAGTAAATTTAATAATAGCTATGCGTGAGTCTACATACGTCAACCATCGCAACTCTCCGACATTTGATGCTTTTGATTTCGACCCTGTTCATATTGAGCCACCTGAGATTTCTGCAGTTATTTCTAGAAGATTTTTCCTCACTGGACAGCTTTTAAAGGGTAAAGAAGGAGAGTTTACAGCTAGAAATGGTGCTTTGTTTAAGGTCTCAGATCTATCCGTATTTATTGATATTGTCAAAAGCTCCGTTCTTGGTACAGAAGTGGGTGAGCGGATTGATGTGTTGGCAAATAATGATGTGAGGTTGGCGCTAAGAATGACGCGAGAGTTTCTGGCTAGAGGTTATACAGACCCCGCTAAAGCTATTAGGAACTATCGGAAAGACGGCAGATATGTGCTGCCTAAACAAGAGGCATTTAAGTCAATTTTGCTAGGAAACCAATCTGTATATTCTGAAAAATACTCTGTCATAGGGAATCCTTTTGACTCTAGAATAGGGAGAAGTAATGGAGAGTTGCTTAGGCTGTATGTCCTTTCAGCCTTGGTCAAGAAGGGGAGTGAAGACGGTGAAGCCTATATTGAAGGGCCTGTCATAAGAGAGAATCTGAATGCAATAGGTTTTTCCGAATCAGATACGCTTGAAGTTCTTTCTGGGCTTTGTGATATCCGTTTTGCTCACACCCGATCCTATGGGCCTGCAGACATAAGTAGTAGTTTTTTTTCTAGCCGTCTTGGGGGCCATGTTGTGAGAAATTTGATTGGCGATTTTACGTTTATTGAAAATGTGCTAATGGATACATTTATACCAGGAAGAAGCTACTGGGAGGAGCTTAAAGAGCTCTCGAGAGAGATTTCTGACGAGAGAAATATTGTGCAAAGGATTAAGCTAAGAGCTACTAGGGCAAAGACTTTTTATAATCATATGAAAGAGCAGTATAAGCCGCTCTATGATGAGTCTGTGAGACGAGCATTAGACTCGAATTGGCTCGGTAATCCATTGATAGAAATGGAGGAAACTCTTGATAGAAATCTTGAAAAAGCTGTTAGATCAGCAAATAATCTCTATGGAGAAAATGGTAAAAGAAGGGAAAGATGACGCAGTAGCCTACTATGGCTAATATGCATGAGTATGCGGTTAGTGTTCAATTAAAAGTTGCTATGAATCCTGAATTCAAGCGATATGTACAGAGACAGTATTCACCTGACACAAGACCCGCGGGCTCCCTATAGTCAAGCAGTATTTTCTGCCGTTTTCCTGGGTTCCTTCTTCGTTGATTTGGGGAACCCCTTCTTGAAGGCGACATAGGGTGTCATCCCTTTCATATTGCGCCCTTGGTGGGGGCGCTCGGTGTTGTAGATGACGAGGTGGTCATCCAGGTCCATCTGCATCTTTTCCAGGGCCTCGTACCACTTGGTACGCCCCTGAACGCGGAAGTGCTCGTCCAACAGTGTGCGGTGCAGCCGTTCGACGAACCCATTGCTTTGTGGCCGCCGAACCTTGGTGGTGCGGTGCTCGATCTCTTCGAGCTGAAGGAACAGTTCATACGGATGCTGGCCCTTGCGTCCGCAGAATTCCCGGCCGTTGTCGCTGAGCACCGTGCTGACCTTGGCGTTGTGAGCCTCGAAGAAGGGCAGCACGTCGTTGTTGAGCACGTGGACTGCTGTGACAGGCAATTTGTTGGTGTACAGGCGGCCCCAGACATAGCGGCTGAAGCAATCGATGACAGACTGCAGATAGACCTTGCCGACCCCTTTGAGCGTGCCGACGAAGAAGGTGTCGACGGCAACCAGTTCGCCGGTGTGGTGAACCTCGATATGGCGTTCGCGGAACTCCGGACTGAAACGCTCCAGAAGACGTACCTGATCATCAGTCAGCTCGATCATCTGCTCGCGTGTGGCCCGCTCGAGCCGCAGGAGGCGCTCATGACGCGTCAGCAGGTCATGGCGCCCCCATACACCCCTGACACCGGTAGAGCTGACCTGAATACCATGTAGGGGCCATCTCTTGTGCGACTTGCACAGGGCCGTGGGTGGGGAAGGCCAGTCTGTGTTCAAGAATGGCGGTTTCGATTTCTTCGCTGACGCGATTGGGGTGCGGTCCCCGCGGCCCTGGGAGCTTGTCGATCAGCCCCTCGGAGCCGAAGGTTTGATAGTTGCGACGGATCTCATAGAACTGCTGCCGGCAATACCCCATGACCTTGCAGGCCTTGCTGACGTTCTGCAGATCCCTGGGCAGTTCTAGGAGACTGAGCTTCCGGCGTGCTACCTTTTCTTCGGTGTTCATAGTCGTTTCCTCATGGTGTTACAGCCGAGCGTCAGACACTCGCTCTATAACCCACGGGGATCGCTATGGCCACTTCGGTTTCAGTGGCCGACTGTCAGGTGAGTACCATCACATCACACATGAAGCAAGGGGGATGTGTGGAAGATGAGCCAGGATACAGGCGCAAGATGCAGAGGGATTTTATGCAGCCTACGTCCGTGACTCTGACGGAAATAAACTGGAATTTGTTGTTTGTCCTAAGTAGTTAAAGCACGCATAAAAACTCCATTAAATTCGCTCCCTTCGCTCCCTTCGCTCGCAAGCTTGCGCCCATTACGCGAGCGTTGGGCGTAAGAGGTGAGTTGGGTGATAAAATGAAGATCTTTACAATTATATTCCTAGTTCTGGTTGTTGCTGGGTGTTCAACTGCCCCCACGGGGAACGGGCTGAGCACTAATTCCCCTTTGAATTTTCAAATCGTCGAAATTGATGGGGTCACATATGCGCTAGATAAGAGAGACGGTGTCTTGTACGAGATTATTCAAACAAATAATGGCTTCGACATGTCTCGGCCAGTTGGGAAAGTGGGGTATGGAAAAAATGTTAACTGATGAAGACAAATATCACATTCGACTGGAAGAGCTGTTTCGTCAAGAAGTAAGATCTGAGCTGGCATCTCAGAGTGATGAGAGTAAGTCTTGGCACGAAAACTTGTTTGAATCTACTAGAAGTAGGTTTCTCGCAACGGCATTCGTGATTCCTTTTTTCATATGGATGCATGCGTACTTCGAGGCCGAGATTCAAGAAAGGAAGTCGGAGGCCGCCTTTGTTGAACGAATCGAATTGGAAGTTCGAGAACGAATTGCGGGGAACGCAATTCTTTTGAAACAAGAAAGCCCAATGTTTTTCACAAATATTAATGCATTCTATTTGTACCCAGAATTTAAAGGTTGGGGAGTGAGCGTGTTACTTATTGAGTTGTCGAATAAGGGCAGTTCGTTGCCAAATAAGCCGCTTGAGAAGATGGAGCAGGCGGTTAGAAGAGGAAATGCTAGTCAGGTAATGCACTCGGCTGAAGCGCTCGGCTGGATTGAGAGATAATGGCGACCAACAAATTTCTTCACGCGGAAAAACTGCTTGATAATCACCTTCGGCTTTCCTTGAAATAGCGCCGTTGTGCGCGGCATCAGGAGTGCGAGTCACTTTGAGAACAATACTTCTGGGTAATGCTGGTTCCGGCAAAAGCACGCTCGCCAGGAAAATCATGTCCAAGCAGGCTGCTGCTCGCCTGTCCCTGGACGAGGTGGCGTTTCAGGATGGGGCGGAGAGGCGCCCGCTCTCGGATAGCATTGCGGATGTGAGGCGTTTCATGGCCGATAATGAGAGCTGGATCATCGAGGGTTGCTACGCGGATATTATCGAAGCGATCTTGGGAAATTGTGAAGAGCTTATCTTTCTTAACCCGGGGGTCGATGTGTGTATCGCGCATTGCCGCGCACGGCCCTGGGAGCCGGAGAAGTTCAGCTCGAAAGAGGAGCAGGATGACAATCTCGAGAACTTGATTGAGTGGGTCGCGGCCTATGAGAGTCGCGCCGACGAGTACGGGTTGAGCCGGCACCGGGAGATTTACGACGCTTTCCCGAGGAAAAAACGGGAGCTCAACCACCCGAATGAGTACGCGTCAATCTAGCCACCACCGGCCTGGTAAGGTGTGGTGTTCTGCGGGTGTCAACGCGGACATAACCAGCGAGATGAGAAGCCCCGAGTCAGTCACCTGGCTCGGGGCTTTTGCTTGTTGGCGTTGCGATTACCTGGCGGCGAGCGCCACCCCCACCTTGGAGCGGTTGGGCCGGCCGATGGCTTGGGTGATCCAGGTGCCGGTGGCGGCCAGGGCGTCGAGGTCGATGCCGGTCTCGATGCCCAGCCCGTTGAGCAGGTAGACCACGTCTTCGCTTGCCACGTTACCGGAGGCGCCCTTGGCGTAGGGGCAGCCGCCGAGGCCGGCCACGGAGCTGTCCACCACACTGATGCCTTCCTCCAGCACCGCGTAGAGGTTGGCCAGCGCCTGGCCGTAGGTGTCGTGGAAGTGGGCGGCGAGATGGGCCATGGGCACCTCGTCGCTGACGGCCTCGAGCATGCGCTTGGCCTTGAGGGGGGTGCCGGTGCCGATGGTGTCGCCCAGGGACACCTCGTAGCAGCCCATCTCATAGAGGGCCTTGGACACCTCGGCCACCTTGGCGGGGGCAATCTCGCCCTCGTAGGGGCAGCCCAGCACGCAGGAGACGTAGCCACGCACCCGCACGCCGGCGGCCCGGGCGCGTTCCAGCACCGGCTCGAAGCGTGCCAGGGACTCGGCCACGGAGCAGTTGATGTTCTTCTGGGAGAAGGCCTCGGAGGCGGCGCCGAACACCGCCACCTCCTCGACGCCGCACTCCAGGGCCGCTTCCAGCCCCTTGAGGTTGGGGGTCAGCGCCGCGTAGGTGATGCCATCGCGGCGGCTGAGGCCGGTCATCACCTCGCGGTGGTCGGCCATCTGCGGCACCCACTTGGGCGAGACGAAGCTGGCCGCCTCGATGTAGCTGAGACCGGCCGCGCCCAGGCGGTCGATCAGCTCCAGCTTCGTGGCGGTACTGATCGGCTCGGGCTCGTTCTGCAGGCCGTCGCGGGGGCCGACCTCGACCAGGCGGACGTGTTGGGGGAATGCCATCTGTTGTCTCCAATCCTTTATTGGCCTGGTTGGGGGAGCCCGGGCCAGGGTGTTGGCAGATTCTGCGTGCGTTGCTGGCCGGCCCCTGCCGAGACGTATGGCCCGCTATGGTGCCCGTCTCTGGCAGGGGAGGCCTGCGGTCTCCTATCGCGCTGCGAGCAGCGCTCCTACGAAGGGCAGCGACAGGGGAGGCCTGCGGCCTCCTTTCGCGCTGCGAGCAGCGCTCCTACGAAGGGCAGCGCAGCCGCGAATCCCGGATTACTCCTCCGGGGCGAATTCGAGCAGCACGTCGCCCTGGCCCACGGTGTCGCCGGCGGCGAAGTGGAAGCTCGCCACGTGGCCATCGGCGGGGGCGGACATGGTGTGCTCCATCTTCATGGCTTCCATGACCATCAGCGGCATGCCCTTCTCCACCTTCTGGCCCGGCTCCACCAGCAGCGCCACCACGGTGCCGTGCATGGGGGCGGTGAGGGTGGACTCCGCCTCGTGCTGGCCGTGATCGATGGCGTCGATACGCCGCCAGAACAGGCGGGTCTCGCCGCTCGGGTCGGCCATCACCACCACGCCGTTGTCGCCCAGGCGGGCCTGCAGGCGGCGGCGGTGGCCATCCAGGGTGACCGCCACGGCGTCGCCTTCCAGGTGCTGCAGGCGGGCGGTGAGGGTGGTGTCGCCGATGGTCAGGTGCCAGGGGTCGGCGTCGGTCTCCCGGGTGCCTTCCACGATCACCACGTCATCGGCGTCCGGCGCCTGGGCGCGGGTCAGGTCGTGGCCGGTGGCGCACAGCGCGAGGCGGATGGTGTGGGGCGCATTGAGGCGGAAGCCGTCGTGGCGGTCCCAGGGGGAGTCGCTCTCGCACTCGCGGGCCAGCTGCTTGAGGCCGATCAGCGCCGCGGCGGCGTAGGCCTCGGTGGTGACCTCCTGAGTGGCGAAGAGGGTCGCCTCGTGCTTCTCGATGAAGCGGGTGTCGAGTTCGCAGGCCTTGAAGGCGGGGTGGGTGGCCAGGCGCTGCAGGAAGGCGCGGTTGGTGACCACCCCCTGCACGTCCAGGGCGGCCAGGGCGCGGTTGAGAGTGGCCAGGGCCTGGTCGCGGTCGGCACCGTGGACGATCAGCTTGGCGAGCATCGGGTCGTAGTGCATGGAGACCACGTCGCCGCTCTCCACGCCGCTGTCCAGGCGCACCTTGTTTGCGTCCAGGCCGGCGCCTTCCAGGTCCAGGGCGAAGCGGTCCAGGCGGCCGGTGGCGGGCAGGAAGTCCTGCTCCGGGTCCTCGGCGTAGAGGCGCGCCTCGAAGCTGTGGCCGGTGATGGTCAGCTCGTCCTGGGCCAGCGGCAGCCGCTCGCCCATGGCCACGCGCAGCTGCCACTCGACCAGGTCCTGGCCGGTGATCATCTCGGTGACCGGGTGCTCCACCTGCAGGCGGGTGTTCATCTCCATGAAGAAGAAGGAGCCGTCCGCATCCAGCAGGAACTCCACGGTGCCGGCGCCCACGTAGCCGATCTCCTTGGCGGCGCGCACGGCCGCCTCGCCCATCTCGCGGCGCAGCGCGTCGGTCATGCCCGGGGCCGGGGCCTCCTCCAGCACCTTCTGGTGGCGGCGCTGCACGGAGCAGTCGCGCTCGAACAGATAGACGCCGTTGCCGTGGCGGTCGCAGAACACCTGGACCTCCACGTGGCGCGGCTGGGTCAGGTACTTCTCGATCAGCATGCGCTGGTCGCCGAAGGCGGCCTGGGACTCGCGGCGGCAGCCGTCCAGGGCGGCCTGGAAGCCCGCGGCGGACTCGACCACGCGCATGCCCTTGCCGCCGCCGCCGGCGCTGGCCTTGAGCAGTACCGGGTAGCCGATCTTGTCGGCCTCGGCCTTGAGCAGGGCGTCATCCTGGTCGTCGCCGTGGTAGCCCGGCACCAGGGGGACGCCGGCGTGGGCCATGCGCGCCTTGGCGGCGGACTTGTCGCCCATGGCGGCGATGGCCGAGGCGGGCGGGCCGACGAAGATGATGCCGGCCTGCTCCAGGGCGTCCACGAAGGGGCCATTCTCGGAGAGGAAGCCGTAGCCGGGGTGGATGGCGCCGGCGCCGGTGCGGCGCGCCGCCTCGATCACCGCCTCGACCTTGAGGTAGCTGTCGCGGGCGGCGGCGGGGCCCAGGCGCACGGCCTCGTCGGCCTCGCGCACGTGGCGGGCGTTGGCGTCGGCGTCGGAGTAGACGGCCACGGTGCGCAGGCCCATGGCGCGCGCTGTACGCATCACCCGGCAGGCGATCTCGCCGCGGTTGGCGACCAGCAGGGTATCGAATTTGGTCATGTCAGGGCTCATGAGCGAGGCTCCGTGGCGGTCTTGTCGCTATCGTTTGTCCAGGCGGGGCGGCGCTTCTCGAAGAAGCTGGCCAGGCCCTCCTGGCCCTCGGCGCTGACGCGCAGCTCGCTGATCACCCGGCAGGTGTGCTCCCGGGTGGCCTTGCTGTCGGGTTCCCGGGCCACCTCGGCGAGCAGCGCCTTGGTGGCGCGCTGGGCCTGGGGCGAGCCGGCCAGCAGGATGTCGAGCATCGCCTCCACGGCGGCGTCGAGCTCGTCATGGGCGGCGAGGCGATGCACCAGGCCCAGCGCCAGGGCGGTGGTGGCGTCCATCACCTCGGCGGTCAGCGCGTAGCGGCGCATCTGGCGCTCCCCCAGGGCACGCTGGACGTAGGGGCTGATCACCGCCGGCGACAGGCCGATCTTCACCTCGGAGAGGCAGAACTTCGCCTTCTCGGAGGCGACGACGATGTCGCAGCAGGCGGCCAGGCCCACGGCGCCGCCGAAGGCGGCCCCCTGCACGCGGCAGAGGGTGGGGCAGGGCAGGGTGTCGAGCCCGTGCATCAGGGCGGCGAGCTTGCGCGAATCGGCCAGGTTGCCATCGAAGTCGTACTCGACCATGCGCTTCATCCAGCCGAGGTCGGCCCCGGCCGAGAAGCTCTTGCCCTCGGAGCCCAGCACCACCGCGCGCACCTCGCCGTGGCCGGCGGCCACGTGCAGCCGCTCCAGGTGGGCGTTGAGCTCGGCGATCAGGCTGTCGTCGAAGGCGTTGTGGACCTCGGGGCGCTCCAGCGTCAGCCAGGCGATGCCGCGGTCGTCGAGCTCCAGCCGGGAGTAGGTCTGTTGCGTTGCCATGGGTGCCATCCTCCCTTACATCCGGAACACGCCGAACTTGGTCTCTTCGACCTCGGCATTCATCGCCGCGGCCAGCGACAGGCCCAGCACGTCGCGGGTCTGGGCCGGGTCGATGACCCCGTCGTCCCACAGCCGGGCGCTGGCGTAGTAGGGGTGGCCCTGGTGCTCGTACTGCTCGCGGGTGGGCTGCTTGAAGGCCTCTTCCTGCTCCTTCGTCCACTCGGCGCCCTCGCGCTCGATCTGCTCGCGCTTGACCTGGGCCAGCACGCCGGCGGCTTGTTCACCCCCCATGACGGAAATTCTGGCATTCGGCCACATGAACAGCAGGTTGGGATCGTAGGCGCGGCCGCACATGCCGTAGTTGCCGGCGCCGAAGCTGCCGCCGATCAGCACGGTGAACTTGGGCACGCGGGCACAGGCCACCGCGGTCACCAGCTTGGCGCCGTGCTTGGCGATGCCCTCGTGCTCGTACTTGGAGCCCACCATAAAGCCGGTAATGTTCTGCAGGAAGATCAGCGGGATCTTGCGCTGGGCGCAGAGCTCGATGAAGTGCGCGCCCTTGACGGCGCTCTCGGAGAACAGCACGCCGTTGTTGGCGACGATACCCACCGGGTAGCCGTGGATATGCGCGAAGCCGGTCACCAGGGTGTCGCCGTAGTAGCGCTTGAACTCGTCGAAGTCGGAGTCGTCGACGATGCGGGCGATCACCTCGCGCACGTCGTAGGGCTTCTTGAGGTCGGTGCCGACGATGCCGTAGATCTCGCTGGGGTCGAGCTTGGGCGGTTTGGGCGCCTGCATCCTGAGCTGGCCGCGCTTCTGCCAGTTGAGCCGCGACACGCTGGCCCGGGCCAGCTGCAGGGCGTGGGCGTCGTTCTCGGCGTAGTGGTCGGCCACGCCGCTGATCTTGGCGTGGACGTCGGCGCCGCCCAGGTCCTCGGCGCTGATGCTCTCGCCGGTGGCGGCCTTCACCAGGGGAGGGCCGCCCAGGAAGATGGTGCCCTGCTCGCGGACGATGATCGACTCGTCGGCCATGGCCGGCACGTAGGCGCCGCCCGCGGTGCAGGAGCCCATGACCACGGCGATCTGCGGGATCCCCTCGGCGGACAGCGTCGCCTGGTTGTAGAAGATGCGGCCGAAGTGGTCGCGGTCGGGGAAGACCTCGTCCTGGCGGGGCAGGAAGGCGCCGCCGGAGTCGACCAGGTAGATGCACGGCAGGCGGTGCTTGCGGGCGATCTCCTGGGCGCGGATGTGCTTCTTCACGGTGAGCGGGAAGTAGGTGCCGCCCTTGACGGTGGCGTCGTTGGCGACGATCACGCACTCGACGCCCGAGACGCGGCCGATGCCGGTTACCACGCCGGCGGCGGGGATCGCCGAGTCGTAGACATCAAAGGCGGCCAGGGCCGAGAACTCGAGGAAGGGCGAGCCCTCGTCGATCAGGTGGTCGATGCGGTCGCGCACGAACAGCTTGCCGCGGGACTCGTGACGGGCGCGGGCCTTCTCGCCGCCGCCCTGGGCGATGGCCGCGGTCAGCTCGCGAAGCTTCATCACCTCGGCACGCATCGACGCCTCGTTGGCCTGGAAGCCGTCGCTGCGCGGATTGATCTGGGTCTGCAGGATGCTCATCTTGGATCCCTTGAAGTCTTGTACCAACGCCTCACAGGCGAATGGTAGGAGCGCTGCTTGCAGCGCGATTGGGCAACATTGCCATCGCCTTGCCAGCAAGGCTCCTACGGTGAGAGGCCGCGCATCAGGCAGATTCGTTGAACAGCTCGCGGCCGATCAGCATGCGGCGGATCTCGCTGGTGCCGGCGCCGATCTCGTAGAGCTTGGCGTCGCGCAGCAGGCGCCCGGTGGGGTACTCGTTGATGTAGCCGTTGCCGCCCAGCAGCTGGATGGCGTCCAGGGCGACCTGGGTGGCCTTCTCCGCGCAGTAGAGGATCACGCCAGCGGCGTCCTTGCGGGAGGTCTGACCGCGGTCGCAGCCGGCGGCCACGGCATAGAGGTAGGCGCGGCAGGCGTTCAGGGTGGTGTACATGTCGGCCACCTTGCCCTGCACCAGCTGGAACTCGCCGATGGACTGGTTGAACTGCTTACGCTCGTGGATGTAGGGCACCACGATGTCCATGGCGGCCTGCATGATGCCGATGGGGCCGGCGGCCAGCACGGTGCGCTCGTAGTCGAGGCCGCTCATCAGCACGCGCACGCCCTTGCCCACGTCGCCCAGCACGTTCTCTTCCGGCACCTCGCAGTCCTGGAACACCAGCTCGCAGGTGTTGGAGCCGCGCATGCCGAGCTTGTCGAGCTTCTGGGCGGTGGAGAAGCCGGGCATGCCCTTCTCGATGATGAAGGCGGTGATGCCCTTGGAGCCCGCCTCCGGGTCGGTCTTGGCGTAGACCACCAGCACGTCGGCGTCGGGGCCGTTGGTGATCCACATCTTGTTGCCGTTGAGCACGTAGCGGTCGCCGCGCTTCTCGGCGCGCAGCTTCATGGAGACCACGTCGGAACCGGCGCCCGGCTCGGACATGGCCAGCGCGCCGACGTGCTCGCCGGTCATCAGCTTGGGCAGGTACTTGGCCTTCTGCTCGGGGCTGGCGTTGATCTTGAGCTGGTTGACGCAGAGGTTGGAGTGGGCGCCGTAGGAGAGGCCCACGGAGGCGCTGGCCCGGGAGATCTCCTCCATGGCGATACAGTGCGCCAGGTAGCCCATGCCGGTGCCGCCATCCTCCTCGGAGACGGTGATGCCGAGCAGGCCCATGTCGCCGAACTTCTGCCAGAGGTCGTTGGGGAACTCGTTCTTCTCGTCGATCTCGGCGGCGCGCGGGGCGATCTCGTCGCGGGCGAAGGCGTTCACCTGGTCGCGCAGCATGTTCAGTTCGTCGTCGAGGCCGAAGTCGAGGGGCTTGAAGGGCGTATGCATGAGCGGGGCTCCGTTCTTGTCGGGAGTCGTGGCGCTCCGGCTCCGTGGCGGGAGGGGGGCGCGCACGACGGGTCGCGTCGGGTGGTGAAACCGTAATGGCACAAGACTAGGTCAGGTTGACGTTAACGTAAAGTGCAGCCTATCCCGGCTTCGACGAATGTCGAATCGGCGGCCGACGGGCGAGGGGAGATGACAGGGCGTTAACGGCAGCGGGGCAGCCGCGAGGGCTGCCCCGGGACGGGCCAGGCGGGGTTACACGGCTAGGCGGCCAGCCAGGTGATCAGCTGGTGGTAGAGGGGGATGCCCAGGATCACGTTGAGCGGGAAGGTGAAGCCCAGGGCGGCCAGCATCGCCAGGCCGATATTGGCCTGGGGAATGGCGGTGCGCATGGCGGCCGGGGCGGCGATATAGGAGGCGCTGGCGGCCAGTGCGGTGAGGATCAAGAGCGAGCCGGCGGGCAGGCCGAGGGCCAGGCCGACGGCCAGGCCGGCCAGCGACAGCACCGGCGGAGCGACCAGGGCGAAGGTGAGCAGCCGCCAGTGGAACCAGGGAATGGGGCGCAGGGTGTCCGCGGCGGTCAGGCCCATCTGCAGCAGGAAGAGGGCGAGCACGGCGTGGAAGGCGCTGGTGAAGAGCTCGGTGACGTTGGCGCCCTCCTGGGGGCCGTACATGGCACCGATCACTGCGCCGCCGGCCAGCAGGATCACCCCGCGGTTGGTCAGCGTCTCGTGCCAGATCCCCTGCATCGCTTCCCCGGCGGCCTTGCCCGCATGGCGGCGGTAGAGGGCGATGGCGACCATGATCGCCGGCAGCTCCATCATCACCAGGTACAGGGTGACCTCGGCGCCGATGGGCAGGCCGCGCCCCTCGGCGAAGGCCAGGGCCACGGCGAAGGTGCCGGCGCTCACCGAGCCGTAGTGGGCGGCGATGCTGGCGCTGTCGGCGGCGTTGAGGCGCACCAGGCGACGCAGCACCGGCATCAGGGCCAGCGGGATCAGCGCACCCAGCGCGGCGACGGCGACCAGCTCCGGCACGAGCGACCAGCCGAGGTTGCCGTAGAGCGACATGCCGCCCTTGAGGCCGATGGTCAGCATCAGCAGCAGGCTCAGGGTGTCGTAGGCGGCCTTGGGGATGGTCAGGTCCGACTTCAGCACGCCGGCCACCAGGCCGAGCAGGAAGAACATCACCACGATATCGGGCATGGGGGACTCTCACGGTCGGGGTCAGGAAACGCCAGGGATTGTGCGGAGTCGATGGTATTGATACCAATTGTGTTGCTTGCAATGCAGTATAGATGATCATCTATATCCCGGGGTCGCCATGAACATTCGACACCTCACCTTCCGGCTGCTGCAGGTCTATGTGGCGGTGGTCCGCAGCGGGTCGATCAGCGAGGCGGCGCGGCAGCTCCACCTGACCCAGCCCACCGTCTCGCTGCAGCTCAAGCGCCTGGCGGAGACCCTGGGCGAGCCGCTGCTGGAGACCCGCCAGGGGCGGCAGGTCCCCACCGAGGCGGGCGGCGAACTCTACCGCGCCAGCCGCGAGGTGCTGGGGCGCTTCGCCGACCTGGACGACTACCTCTCGGCGCTGCGTGGCGGCGAGCGAGGGCGCTTCTCCATCGCCCTGGTCAATACCGCCCAGTACGTGCTGCCGCGGCTGCTTGGCCCCTACAGCCAGGCCTTCCCGGAGGTCGACGTCACGGTGCATTTCGGCAACCGGCGCCAGATGCTCACCCGCTTCGAGCGCCAGGAGGATGACCTCTACGTCTTCAGCCACCCGCCGTCGCTTGCCCACGCCCTGGCCGGGCGCTTCCTGCGCAACCCGCTGGTGGCGGTGGCCCCGCGGGGCCATCCCCTGGCCGGGCGCGAGCGCATCGCCATGAATGAGCTGCTGGGTGAGCGCTTCCTGCTGCGCGAGCCGGGCTCGGCCACCCGCATGCTGTTCGAGAGCTGGCTCCAGGAGCAGGGGCTGACCCTGGGCCCGACCCTGCAGATGGCCAGCAACGAGGCGATCCGGGTGGGCGTGGCGGCGGGCATGGGGCTGGCCGTGCTCTCCGAGCACGTGCTGCCGCCGGAGCACCCGGACCTGGTAATCCTGCCGGTGGCGGGACTGCCCATCGAGAGCCACTGGCAGTTCATCGTGCGCCGCGACCGGCGACTCTCCCATGCGGCGCTGGGATTCCTGCGCTTCGCCGAGGGGCACCTGGGCGAGTGCGTGGAGCCGCGTTTCCTCAGCAACGCGCTCGATGACCTGCTGCGGCGGCTCGACGCCGCCGCGGGGGGCGCCGCCCCGGGGTCAGACCCTTAAGGGAAATTAAGAGTCTGACCCCGGCTGGAGCGGTTGGCGGTGGCGGCTGGCGTCCCTGGCGTTGGCTGGGCGTCGTTACCCTCCCGAAGCACGCGTGATAGCCTGCGTTTCCAGCCAGCCTGCCTGCTTTCACGTCAGGCTGGGAGAGATGACCGGCCTCGGTCAACTGCCACACATCAACGGGTGTTCTGCCATGGCCCAGGTCCTCTCGACGGCTTCCGGAATTGCAGAGGCAGAAGCCTATCAGGGCAAGGTCCTCGGCGCGGTGTCACGCACCTTTGCCTTCACCATCCCCCAGCTTCCGGCCGACCTGCGCAAGGTCGTGACCAATGCCTACCTGCTCTGCCGCATTGCCGACACCCTGGAGGACGAGCCCGCGCTTTCCGCGGTTCAGAAGGCCCTCCTGCAGGAACGGTTCCTGGCGGTGCTGAGAGGGGAGGCGAAGGCCTGGGATTTCGCCACGCAGGTCACGCCGCTGCTCTCGCCGGCCACGTCGCCGGATGAGCGAGAGTTGATGGCCAATACGCCACTGGTCGTCCGCTGCACCCACAGTCTCGATGCGCCCCAGCAGCAGGCGCTGGTCAAGTGTGTGAGCATCATGTGCCGGGGCATGAGCCACTACCAGGACAGTGCCAGCCTGGAGGGCCTGGCGGACCTGGGCGAGGTGGACCGCTATTGCTACCACGTGGCAGGCGTCGTGGGCGAGATGCTCACCGAGCTGTTCTGCGAGCACTCCGGCGCCATGCGTGAGAAGCGCGCCGAGCTGCTGGCCCTGGCGCCTTCGTTCGGAGAGGGTCTGCAGCTCACCAATATCCTCAAGGACCTCTGGGACGATCGGCAACGTGGCGTCTGCTGGCTGCCGCGCCGGGAGTTTCGAGAGCTCGGCGTGGACGTGGCGAGCCTGGCGCCGGGGCGCAGTGATCCGGCGTTCGCCGCGGCACTGCGCTACCTGGTCGGTGTCGCGCATGCCCATCTGCGCAATGCCTTTCGCTACACCCTGATGGTTCCCGCGGAAGAAGCGGGGATCCGGCGGTTCTGCCTATGGGCCATCGGCCTGGCCGTGCTCACCCTCCGGCGGATAGCGGCCCGGCCGACCTATTGCACGGGGCGGGAGGTCAAGGTGTCACGTCGCACGGTCAAGGCCGCCATCGCGAGTACCCGCCTGGCGGCACGTCATGATGGGACGCTCAGGCTGCTGTTTGGCGGTGTGACCCGGGGGTTGCCGCTCAGCCCGCTTTCGGGCTCGCCCCAGGCACTGAGCGCATGGGCTGCCGAGCCCTCCGGTGGTGAGGGCTTTGCTGCAGGATGTCCTGGCCTTCGGTCAGGCAACGGCAAGGAGTAGACAGTGATATGGCGATGGAGGTGACCCCTTGATCAGTACAGGCTCAGGCGAGCGCGACGAGACCGTTTCCTTCGATGACGAGGAGCTGATCCTGGTCGATGACGAGGACCGGGAGCTGGGGCATCTGGACAAGGCCAGGTGTCACGAAGGAAGCGGTGTGCTGCATCGCGCCTTCTCGCTGTTCGTCTTCAATCAACAGGGGGAGCTGCTTCTGCAGCAGCGGGCGGAAGGCAAGCGGCTGTGGTCGCGCTACTGGTCCAACAGCTGCTGCAGTCATCCACGCCGCGGCGAGCCCATGGAGGAGGCGATCCACCGGCGACTGTGGCAGGAGGTCGGCATCGAGGCGCAGCTCGCCTTCCTCTACAAGTTCCGCTACCAGGCCCAGTACGACTCGAGCGGCGCCGAGCATGAGCTCTGCTGGGTCTACCTGGGGACCAGTGACGAGGAGCCGCGCCCCAACCGTCAGGAAATTGCCGACTGGCGCTGGATATCACCCGCCAGGCTCGATGCCGAGTTGGCCGCTCATCCGGAACACTTTACGCCCTGGTTCAAGATGGAGTGGGCGCGATTACGCGGCGAGTTTGCGGCTCAGCTCGAGACCTATACCCGATAGGCGCGACGGCCGATCACGGCCCCTTGACGGCCCGGCCGGGCCTAGTGTGACCGGGCGTGGCCGGGCACCTGCGGGTCGGCGGATGAGGCGATGTCATCCTCGGATCAGTCGGCCCGGGCGTTCGGGAAGAACAGCGGCTGGCCATTGACGGTGAAGTCGGCGATGGCTCGCTGGCCCTCCTCGGAGAGCAGCCAGTGGTGCCACTGCCCGGCCAGGTCGTGCTTCAGGTGGGGGTGGCGCTCGGGGTCGATGAGCAGGCTGCCGTAGGGGTTGAAGAGCGCCTCGTCGCCCTCGAAGAGCAGGGTGAGGTCCTGGCGATTCTCGAAGGCGACCCAGGTGGCGCGGTCGCTCATCACGTAGGCGTCCATGGCGGCGGCGGTGTTCAGCGTCGGGCCCATGCCGCTGCCCAGCTCGCGGTACCAGGCGCCGCCTGGTTCGATGCCGGTGGCCTCCCACAGCCGCTGTTCGGCGCGGTGGGTGCCGCTGTCGTCGCCCCGGGAGGCGAAGGGGGCCTCGACCTCGGCGATCCGCGCCAGGGCCTCGCCGATGCTCTCCGCCTCGCCGACGCCGGCGGGGTCCCCGGCGGGGCCGATCAGCACGAAGTCGTTAACCATGACGTCGGCGCGCTCGGTGCCGTAGCCCTCCGCAATAAACGTCTCCTCACCGGCGGTGTCGTGGACCAGCAGGGCGTCGGCGTCGCCGCGGCGGGCGATCTCGAAGGCCTGGCCGGTGCCCACGGCCACCACGCGCACCTCGATGCCGGTGGCCGAGGTGAACCGCGGGATGATGGCGTCGAACAGGCCCGAGGCCTCGGTGGAGGTGGTGGAGGCCAGCACGATGTAGTCGTCGCTGGCCTGGGCCAGGCCGGTGCCGGAGAGGGCCGCCAGGGTCAGGGCGAGCGTGGCGAAGGGGCGTGGGGGCATGCTGTCATCCTCGTCGGGCGGGGCTACCAGACCAGCTCGCCGCGCAGGAAGGCCTGGCCTTCCGGGGTACGGGGCTGGTTGAAGAAGCGCTCCGCCGGGGTGTGCTCGATCAGGCGCCCCCCGTAGAGCAGCACGACGTCGTCGGCCAGGCGCTTCGCCTGGTTCAGGTCGTGGGTGGTCATCACGATGCGCGTGCCGCGGCGGTGGAAGTCCAGCACGGCCTCCTCCACGGCACGGATCGCCGCCGGGTCCAGCGCCGAGGTGGGCTCGTCGAGGAACAGCACCTCGGGGCGGGTCAGCCAGGCCCGGGCCAGGGCCAGGCGCTGCTGCTCGCCGCCGGAGAGCACCCGGGCCGGGCGCTTCTCCAGGGGCGCTAGACCGAAGCGAGCGAGCGCCTCCCGGGCCCGATCGCGCCGTTCCTGGCGGGGCGTCCCGCTGACGGCCAGGGCATAGGTGAGGTTGTCGATGGCCGAGCGCTTCAGCAGCACCGGGCGCTGGAAGACCATGGCCTGGCGCGGCGTGGTCCCCTCCCAGCTCACCCGGCCCGCGCTGGGGGCCAGCAGGCCGTGGGCCAGGCGCAGCAGCAGGCTCTTGCCGGCGCCGTTGGGGCCCATCACCAGGGTGCGGTGGCAGCTCGCCAGCCGCAGGTCCGTCGGCTGCAGCAGGGTCTGGTCGCGATGGGTGACCGTGACGGCGTCGAAAGCCAGCGGGGCGATCCCGGCGGTGGCGGCGTGGGGGCGGAGCATGTCGTTCATCCCAGCCGCCTCCGCGCCGTCTCGCCGACCAGGTGGGCGGCGGCGTTGACCAGCAGCACCAGTCCCAGCAGCACCAGGCCGAGGCCCAGGGCCAGCGGCAGGTTGCCCTTGCTGGTCTCC
Source organism: Halomonas sp. 3H (assembly GCF_024206005.1). Lineage (NCBI taxonomy): Bacteria > Pseudomonadati > Pseudomonadota > Gammaproteobacteria > Oceanospirillales > Halomonadaceae > Halomonas > Halomonas sp. 3H. The sequence continues at coordinate 2,296,969 of NZ_CP100360.1, read as the reverse complement.
AGCACGATGGCGGTGGTCATCACCCGGGTGACGCCGTCGATGTTGCCGCCTACGATCATCACCGCCCCCACCTCGGCGCTGGCGCGGCCGAAGCCGGCGAGGATCACGGTGATCAACGAGAAGCGGGCGTCCCAGAGCAGGGTAGGCATCATGCGGGGGCGGGAGACCCCCAGCGAGCGCAGCTGGTCGCGGTACTCGCCGTGGAGCTCCTCGATCTGCTGGCGGGTCAGGGCAGCGATGATCGGCAGGATCAGGATCACCTGGGCGATGACCATGGCGGTGGGGGTGAAGAGCAGGCCGAGGGGGCCCAGGGGGCCGGCCCGGGAGAGCAGCAGGTAGACGGTGAGCCCCGCCACCACGGGCGGCAGGCCCATCAGGGCGTTGAGCGTGACGATGATGACGCCGCGGCCGGGGAAGCGCCACAGGGCCAGCGCCGCCCCCAGCGGCAGGGCGAGCAGCGCGGCGATGAGCACCGCGCTCAGCGAGACCTGCACGGAGAGCGCGACGATGCTGAGCAGCACCGGGTCCATGCCCAGGATCAGGGCCAGGGCGGTCTGGAAGGCGTTGGCGTCGCTGGGCATCGCGTTCTCCTGTTCTCTCGTGGCATCTTGTGCGTTGAGGCGAGGTCGCGCATCCAACGATGGAATCCATGCAGTCTTGTGCAGGATAAGAGCGTCGGCACCGCCGAGACCGGAGAGGGCCCATGGAGACACCCGCGACCCACGCCTACCTGACCACTGCCGAGGTGGCCGACTACCTGCGGCTCAAGGAGCGCAAGGTCTACGACCTGGTGCGCCAGGGCGAGATCCCCTGTGTGCGGATCACCGGCAAGCTGCTGTTTCCCCGCCAGAGCCTCGACCTGTGGTTGATGAGCCACCTGGAGGGGGACCAGGCGAGCCGCCGGTCCGTGCCGAGCGTCCTGGCGGGGAGCCAGGACCCGCTGCTGGAGTGGGCCGTGCGCGAGAGCGGCTCCGGGCTGGCGCTGCTCTGCCACGGCAGCGGCGACGGGGTCCGGCGGCTGCTGGACGGCGACGCCATGCTGGCCGGCCTGCACCTGCTGGACCCGGAGAGCGGGCGCTACAACGAGCCGGCGAGGCTGGGCCTGGGCGGCATGCGCGACCTGGTGATGGTGCGCTGGGCGCGCCGCCGCCAGGGGCTGCTGCTGGCGCCGGACAACCCCCTGGGCATCCGGCGGCTCGCCGACCTGGCACGGCCGGCGGTGCGGGTCGCCCACCGCCAGCCCGATGCGGGCGCGGCGCGCCTGCTGGGCCTGCTGCTGGCGCGGGAGGAGATCGGCGTCGAGCGCCTGACCCTGGCCGGCCACCCCTCGCTTTCCGAGGACGACCTCGCCCTGTCGATCCGCCAGGGCGAGGCCGATGCCGGGCTCGGCGTCGAGGCGGCCGCGCGCCGCCAGGGGCTCGCCTTCGTGCCGCTCCACGAGGAGGCCTTCGACCTGGCCCTGCGGCGGCGCAGCTACTTCGAGCCGCCGATCCAGCAGCTGCTGGCCTTCGCCCGGGAGCCGCGCTTCCGCGAGCGCGCCGAGGCCCTGGGAGGCTATGACCTCGATGAGCTGGGCCGGGTGGTCTTCAACGCGTGAGTGTTCTGCCCTGTGCTGGATCCGACCAGGGCCGTTTCCTTGTCGTCCACATCTGCCGAACAGGGTCACAAGGCCAGGCTGTCACAGCATTTCCGGCAGGAACTGGCTACGCCGGTCGATCACTTCGCCGGACACCATGAACACACCGTCGCCCGTGTAGTGCAGGGTTTGCGGATGTATCGGTGTCTCTGCCACCTGCGCCGTTATCACTTCCCAGATGAAGAAGTTGTAGCGGTCGACGAGGCTGTCATCGAACAGTCGGCATTCGAAGTGGGCGTGACACTCACGGATCAGCGGCGCCCCCACCTGCTGTGCCGGGCCGGCGGTGAGGCCGAAGCGCTCGAACTTGTCGGTCACGGCGCCGCTGGTGTTGCCGATACCGATTACCTCATCGGTCAGCGCGGTCGTCGGTAGGTTGATCACGCACTCGCCGCTTTGTCGTACCAGCTCGAAGCTATGGCTGCCGGCCGAGATCAGGCAACCGACCAGTGACGGGGAAAATGCCATGATGCTGTGCCACCCCATCGTCATGATATTGCGCTGGTCGTTGTGAGCAGACGAGACCAGGACGATGGGGCCGGGTTCCAGGTAGCGACGAGCCTTCTCGACGGGGAAGTTGACCTTGTCAGATGCGTGGGGCATGTCGGGAGGTCTCCTCAATAGCGGCCGAATACTCGGTGAGTGAGGCCATGTGCCTCGAGTGGTGTGGTTAGCCTAGATGGTGAGGCCGGCGTTGTCCGCGCGGATGGGACATGAATCGGATGCCTGTTTCTGGGCGGAACACCCTGTCAGGATTTCATTTGACGCTCGTGAGGAGTGAGCCATGATTCAGAGTAGACCGGTCGGTCTATATGGAGCGCCAATGAAACAGGGTACCAAGGAGCGACTGCTGGAAACGGGGCTCGGCATGCTTCTGCAGCACGGCTATAACGACCTGGGAATCCAGGCGCTGCTTCAGGAGACGCAGACGCCGAAGGGCTCCTTCTACCATCACTTCAGGAGCAAGGAGGACTTCGCCCTGCAGGTCATCGATCGCTACATGGCCGATGTCCATAAAGGGCTGGAACTCTCCCTCGGCGATCCTGCGCTATCGCCACTGGATCGGGTGCGTCGCTTCTTCGAACTGTCGCGAGACAAGTATCGCCAGGAAGGTAACCTGGGGTGCCTGCTTGGCGGCGTCGGACAGGAGCTCTCCGGGGTGAATGAGGTGTTTCGGCACAGGATCGAGGAGTGCTTCCAGGTCATTGCCGCACATCTCGCCACCTGCCTGGAGGAAGCGCGTCGCCGGGGGGAACTGCCGCCCGATCGCGATCCCGGGGCACTGGCCGACCTGCTGGTGGACTGCTGGGAAGGAGCCGCGCTGCGCAGTCGCCTGCGCGGAGATCCCGAGCCCCTGGAGACGATGCTCGACTTCTATTTCTCGGCGGTCTCCCGGTCATGATTCCAGCGTGTCGCCTCCGAACCGACGGGTCTATCCGCGGCCGGGCTCTACCGGTTCGCAATATCAGCGGTATGAGTCGGATATCCGGCTCGGGAGGTGTGATATGTGCAGTGCAACACTTTACCAACGGCTGGGTGGCGAGAGCGGGATTGCCGCCCTGGTCGATGATATCGTCGAGGCCCATATGCGGAACCCGACGGTGCAAGCCCGCTACCTGCCCGCCAGGGACGATCCGGTCCACTTCGAGGAGTTGAAGGGCCATCTTCGCGACTTCCTCTCCGCCGGCAGCGGCGGACCCGCGGAGTATCGTGGCAGGAGCATGCCGGAGGCCCACCGAGGCATGAACGTCAACGAGGCTGAGTACCTGGCCGTCATGGACGATATCCAGCGGGTGCTGGAGCGCCACGGGGTGGATGAGCAGACCCGCCAGGAGATGCTGGGCATCACCTACTCGCTCAAGGAGGAGATCCTGCACCTGTAGCCACAGGCCCCTGGCCGAAGCCCGGTGCCAAGCGGCGCCGGGCGCCGGTCAGCGGCCCTTTCCCCCGCTCTCCCCCAGCCTGAGTACATGATGGATCGCCCGCCATAGCGTCCAGGCGTCTCGCCAGTGGGAGGAGACCTCCACGTGGCCGAGTCCCCCGGCCTCGAAGAGCCGCGCCTGGCCGGCGGGGAGGGCCGCGCGCAGCCGCCGCGAGTGGCTGACCGGGATTACCCGGTCGTCGGGTCCGTGAACCAGCACCAGCCTCGCCGCCAGGGCATCGAGATCGCGGGCGGCGAGATCCAGGGCGTCGAACGCGTCGCGCAGCGAGGGGGGCAGGGCCGCGAGCAGTGACTCGACCCGGGCCGGGTCGCGATTGACCACCAGCGCAAGGAGTGCCCGCCCCTGCTCCCCCAGATCGGCCAGCTCGGGGGCGGGGCCCTCGTCGCCCGCCAGCCGGCGTCGCGCCAGGGCCGCCAGGCGCTGCCGATCCTCGGCATCCTCCAGGGTATGCAGCTGGCTCTGCAGCATGGCCCAGCGCAGGTCGCGCTGGGGCGGCGGTGCGCGGAGGCCGGCGCCGCCGCGATCCTCCCCGGTGGTGGCGTAGCGCAGCATGTCGGTGAGGTCGTAGTAGCCGCCCACGGCGATGACGAAGCGGACCCGATGGGCGATGTCCGGCTGCATGGCGGCCAGCAGCGCCGGCCCGGTGGCGAAGCTGATGGCGGCGAGCGCCGGGCCCTCCCCGGCCATGGGCAGCGTCTCGGTGGCGTGGCGAACGGCATCGGCGATGCCTTCCACCTCCCGCAGGCCCACCGAGAAGTCGCGCAGGCCGTCCAGCTCCGGCACCAGCACCGTGAAACCGGCCCGCGCCAGGGTGCGGGCGAAATCCATCAGGCGCGGATCCCGTCGGCCCGCGTCGGTGAGGCCATGCACCAGGACCAGGGTCCCGCGGCGGGGGGATGGCGGGTGGTAGAGGTCCGCCACATAGTCACGCCCCTCCACCGCGTAGGTCAGCCCCTCGCGGTCGGGTGACGGGACGCGCTGCTTCAGCCGGCTCGGTCCCTCGCCGGCGGCCAGGTCGCCGAGCACCAGCAGGGCCTCGTGCTGGCGCTCCAGCGCACTGCAGCCGGTCAGCAGCAGGCCGAGCAACAGGCCCGGCAGCAGCCCCAGCGGGCCCCGCCGGCGGCGGTGGGGTGTGTGGTCTTCGCGCAAGCGACTCCTCCTGGCGGGCGCCGCGTCCCGACGACGCCTCGCCGGTCCCGCGGTACAGGGTGGTGGCGAGCCTTGTCTCGGCCCCCTTACAGCCTAGTCGCCATGGCGGGAGCGGCGCGCTTCCTTGCGCGCATCGCGGTGCGGTGGGTAGGACATCAGGGGGTGGGCAGGGCGGGCTCCCGCCGGCGAGGCGCCCGGACGCCGGTCGACGCCCCCGCTAGCCAGACGGCCAGGTGATCGGCGAGCTCCCGGGCGTCGTCATCGGCGCCGTGGATGGCCCCGGACTTGCGCCGCCGCAGGAACGGCAGGCCCATGGCGTAGAGCCCGGGAGCCACCACGCCGCCGTAGTGGCGCAGCCGCCCCCTGGCATCGAACACCGGTACCTGCAGCCAGGAGAGGTCGGGACGAAAGCCGGTGGCCCAGAGCACCGTCTTGATCTCGCCGGCGGCCAGGTCGAGGCCCAGGCAGGGACGCGCCGGCAGCCGGGTAGGGGCCGGACGCTCGGGGGCGGGCAGGGCGTCGTGCCGGCCGTGGGCCAGCGCCCAGGCGTCCAGGTTGTCGAGCAGCCGGGCGAGCTTGAGGTCCGCCGCGCTGCAGTGCATGGCCAGGGAGCCGGCGAACTGCAGCCGGGAGCCGGAGAGGCCCGCCAGTCGCCCCACCAGGCGCACGCCACGTTCGCTCAGGGCATTGAGGTCCAGGTCGCGGGGGGAAGGGCCGCCCACCAGCTGGGGGGAGGGGGCGCGCCGCGCCCGGGCGATCTCCTCCACCTCGTCGAAGCGCTGGTCGAGCAGGCCGGCCTGCTCCAGCCACCACTGGATGTCGCGTCCCCGATAGCGGCGCGGCAGGCGCAGGTGCTCGCCCACCGCGAGGGTCACCTGGCGGCCGCTGCGCTGGAGCTCGTCGGCCAGCTGCACACCGGTGGCCGCGGCGCCCACCACCAGCACCCCGCCGGGCGGCAGCTGCGCCGGGTGGCGATAGGCCAGCGGGGTGAGGCTCTCAATCCAGGGCGGCAGGGCCTCGGCCAGGGCGGGCACCACCGGCAGCTGGGTGGCGCCGGTGGCGATCACCAGCGCCCGGCAGCGCCAGGTCCCCCGGTCGGTCTCCACCCGGTAGCCGCCGTCCGTGGCGCGCACTGCCGTCACTCGGGTGCCGGTGTGGATCGGCGAGGCCAGCCGCCGGGCGTAGCCCTCCAGCAGGTCGATCAGCGCCGGCATGCCCATGAAGCCCTCCGGGTCGGGACCCGGGTAGGGCTGGCCGGGCAGCCGGCACTGCCAGTTGGGGGTGAGCAGGCGCAGCGAATCCCAGCGCTCCCTGCGCCAGGCGTTGGCCACCTCGCCCCGCTCCAGGATCACATGGTCGATGCCACGCTGCGCCAGGTGATGGCCCATGGCGAGCCCGGCGTGTCCCGCGCCGATGACCAGGACGGTCACGGCGCGGGCCGGGCGATGCAGCGGGCGCGGGCGCCCCGGGATCATTTCACGCTCACCATCACGTGGGTGGGGTTGGTGAGCAGGTCATAGACCGCCGAGCGTTTCTGGGACTGGGCGACCAGCGCCTCGATCTCCGCGCGGCTGGCGTCGGCGTCGATCTCGTAGACCACCCGGATGTCGTCGAAGCCGTTTCTCACCTCGGGGTCCATGCCCAGGATGCCCTGGATGTCCATCTGGCCCTCCACGCTGGCCCGGATCGAGCGCAGCTGGATGCCGCGGTGCTGGGCGACGGCGGCGATGCCGGCAGTGAGGCAGCCGGCCAGTCCCACCAGCACGTACTCCACCGGGGTGGGGCCGTGGTCCTCGGCGGCGAAGACCTCGGGGTGGTCCACGTCGAAGGTGAAGCGCTGGCGATGCTGCTGCGTCTCGCCGAGGCCGTGGAACTCCTCCACGGCGACCCGGCTGTGGGTGCCCATCACCCAGTCGCAGTGGGCGCGCCAGGTGAAGCGGGCGGCCGCCGGGGCCTGGGCCAGGGCCTCGCGGGCGCCGAGCAGGGCGGTGACGTTGACGCCGTTGTCGATGGCCTGGGTAGCGGTTTGCATGGGGTCTCTCCTCGTCTTGTCGTTGTGGTCGAGCCCGACGGCGGCGTGCCGCGGGTCTCGAGAGGCAGGGTGCGAGGAGCGCGTGGGACCCAGCGTGGGAGGCGCCGTGGTTTTTCAGCGGGCGGCAGTGGAATTTTCCGGGAGAGGCCTGACGTGCCGGAAGGCCCAGACCCGCTCCAGCGGCATGCCCGCCAGGCGCTGGGCGAGGCGCACCGATTCGGCATCCGGCGACCGGTAGAGACAGAGCATCCGTCGCCGGTCCAGGGCGAAGCAGGTACGCACGAAGCACACCCGGTGGTTCTGCAGGCAGGCCGCCCCGGCATCCTCGATGGCCTGGATCGCCGCCAGGGTGACCGGCGCGGGGAAGGTGCGCTCCACCAGCACGTTCGTCGCCAGCGGGTCCTCGCCCGGGGCGTCGTGGAGCGTGCCGGCCCAGAGCCGCTCGACCTCGGCGCCGGCCTGGCGCAGCCCGATACGCGCCGACTCGGTATCCCGCGCCCGGAAGTGGCAGACCAGGCGGTGGCCATCCCGGGCCAGCAGGCTGCCCTGCCACTGGACCCGGTGGAGGTCCAGGCAGGCGCCGGCCTCCAGGGTCAGCTGCCTGACTAGGTCGGGGGTGACCGGCGTCGGCAGCTGTCGCTCGAGGAACAGGTCGATCATGGCGCCCCCTCCGCGTCGCCCCTGGCCTCGGCGGTGGCCAGCAGGGCGGCGACGCGTCGGCGGGCCCAGTCGCCCGCCGGCGGGTGCAGCAGGCCGGCGGCCGCCCGGGCGTGGCGGTCGGCGTCGGGCAGGTCGCCCAGCGCCCGGCTGGCGGCAGCCAGCACCCCGTGGGCCAGCAGCTGCTCGCTGCGCCGTTCCAGGGCCAGGGCGTGCGTCAGGGCCTCCGCGGCGGCCGAGTGCGCCTCGCCGGGGTGGCCGCGCTCCAGGTGGTGCAGCGCGGCGCGGTTCAGCACCCAGGCCAGGCGATGCCTGGCGTCGGCATCGCGCAGGGCGCCGAGGGCATCGCAGAGGGGGGCGGGGTCGTCGTCCGTGACCAGACGGCAGAGGCCCAGGGCGGCCTGGGCGAAGGGCGCCTCGCTGCCGTCGCGGAGGCGTTCGCCCAGCAGCAGCAGAGCCCGGCAGCGCGAGAGCGCCTGGGCGGGCTGTACGTGCTCGATGGCCATCATCATCAGCGCCTCGTTGGCCTGGAACTCTCCGAGCCGGTCCCCGCTGGCCTTGCACTGGGTGCGGGCCTCCTTGAGGGCCGATTCCGCCTCGGCCTGGCGCCCCGCGTGCCAGGCCAGCAGCCCTTCGGCCATGGGCAGGGCCGGGGGGCGCATGTGGCAGCGGCTCGCCAGCCCCCGGGCATCGGCCAGCCGGGCGCGGGCCTGGTCCAGGTCGCGCTCGAGCATGGCCAGGCAGCGGGCGGTCTCGGCCATGGCAATCACCTGCTCGGCGTCGTCGGCGCAGCGCGTCACGCGTTCCGACTGGAGGGCCGCCTCGCGGGCATCGGTCCACTGGCCGTGCGCCCAGAGGATGTGGCTGGCCAGGTGGTAGCCCAGCCTGGCGTGGGCCAGGGCACCGTGCTCCAGGGCCTGCTCGGCCAGGGTCACCACCGCCGTGGCGGTAGCTTCCCAGTCGGCCAGGGGGGCGGCACTGATCAGGATCTCGTGCAGCTCCAGCAGCAGGCAGACCCGCCGCACGCCGGGGAGGCGCTCGGCCAGGGCGAGCCCGCGGTCGGCGAGGCGCCGGGCCTCGTCGTTGGCGAAGAAGCGCAGGCATAGCCGCCCGGCACCGACCAGGGCGGCGGCGGCGAGGTCGGGATCACCGCTGCGTTCGGCGTGCCGGACGAGGGTGGCGGCGTGGTCGAGGTCGCAGACTGCCGCCAGCGTAAGGCTGTCGGCGACCCGGCGATGCATCATCTGCCGCCGCGTCGGCGAGAGGGTCGCATAGACCGCCTCGGCCAGCGTGGGGTCGCCGAAGCCGAGGCCCCCTTCGCCGATGGCCAGCAGCCCGCACCGTTCGGCCGCCTCCAGGGCGGCACCGATGCGACCGCTGGCCAGGCCCGTGTAGCGGCCCAGGGCGGCGACCTCGATCTCGGGGGCGAGAACGGCGGCCCAGCGAATGACCTCCAGGGCATCCGGGTCGAGCCCGGCGAGCCGCGCCTCCACGCCTGCCTCGCCGGGAGCGGTCGGCACGGGCGGCGCGCTCTCAAGTGCGCCCTCCGGCGCGCCGGGGCCGTCCGCTGGGGAGGGGGGCTCGATCCTTGCCCGGCGGGCCCGTGGCAGCGCCCCGGTGACCGGAATGCCGGCCTCCCCGAGCAGCCGCAGGCCGAGCCGGTACTGCTGCTCGGCCTCTCGCGGGCGGCGCAGCGTCTGCAGCAGGCCGACCAGCCGGGCGCGCGCCGTCTCGTCGAAGGGGGTGAGCCTGACCAGCGCCTGGGCGTGGGGCAGGGCCCGCTCCGGCTGGTCCCGGAGGCGCTCCACCAGGGTGCTCAGCAACCGCGCCTGGGCGCGCATGGCGCGCTCCCGCTCGGCCAGGCACCAGCTGTGGAAGTCATGGAAGTTGGGCAGGTCGAGGCCTTCCAGCAGGGGGCCGCGATAGCGCACGGCAGCGGCCTCGAGGCTGGCGGTGTCGGCCCCGTCCAGCTCCCCGGCCACCAGGCGCTGCAGCCACAGCACGTCGATGTCCACGTCGGCGACATCCAGGCCGACGGAGAGCCGGTCGGCGATGAGCCGGCACCGTTCCGGGGTGTCCACCAGCCGCCGCAGCTTCGACAGGCTCCAGCGCAGCGACCCGCGCGGGTCGTCGGGCAGCTCCCAGAAGAGGTCGCAGAGGTGTTCGCGGCTGAAGGGGCGGGCGTGCAGGGCGAGGTAGGCGAGCAGGGCGCGGGTCTTGCGCGAGGGGGGGAGCGCCACAGGCTGGCCGTCCCGACGCAGTTCGAGATCGCCCAGCAGGTTGAGGGTCAGCGCGTTCATCACTCGCCCCGGGTGGCAGCGCCACGCCAGTGACAACCTATTCAGTATAGCCCGCCCGCCGCCGCCTCTCCGACCTCACTCTCGCTTTTTCCACGCTGGTGCGCCGGGAGCGAGGCGCAAAAACCACGCTGGCTTCCACGCCCGCTCTCCCGGCACCTGGCGATGCTTGGTGGGTACCCCCTCCCAGACAACAAGCGCAGGAGAGACTCCATGGCACGCCACGACAGCATCCTCGAGACCATCGGCGGCACGCCGCTGGTGCGGCTCGCCCGGCTCGCCCCGCCGGACATCCACCTCTATGCCAAGGTGGAGGCCTTCAACCCCATGGGCTCGGTCAAGGACCGCATGGCGCTGGCCGTGATCGAGGCGGCCGAGCGCCGCGGCGAGCTGCGCCCCGGCCAGACGGTGATCGAGGCCACCAGCGGCAATACCGGCATCGGGCTGGCCATGGTCTGCGCCCGCAAGGGCTACCCGCTGGTGGTGACCATGGCCGAGAACTTCAGCGTCGAGCGCCGCCGGCTGCTGCGCTTCCTCGGCGCCCGGGTGGTGCTCACCCCGGCGGCGGAGAAGGGCAGCGGCATGCTGGCCAAGGCCATCGAACTGGCCGAGACCCACGGCTACTACCTGTGCCGCCAGTTCGAGAACCCGGCCAACGCCGAGGTGCATCGGCGCACCACGGCCCGGGAGATCCTCGACGACCTCGCGGGCGAGCCGCTGCATGCCTGGGTCTCCGGGTTCGGTACCGGCGGGACCCTGCAGGGCGTGGCCCGGGTGCTGAAGGATGCCGACCCGGCGACGCGGATCGTGGTGGCCGAGCCGGACAATGCCCCGATGCTGGGCAGCGGCCTGGCCCAGCCCCGCGGCCGCGATGGGGCGACGGCCAGCCATCCCGGCTTTCGTCCCCACCTGATGCAGGGCTGGAGTCCGGACTTCATCTCGCCGCTGACCGAGCAGGCCGTGTCGGCCGGCCTGGTCGACGAGGTGATGCCGGTGGCCGGGGCCGAGGCGCTGCGCCTCGCCCGGGAGCTGGCGCGTCAGGAAGGCATCTTCGCCGGGATCTCCAGCGGCGCCACCCTGGCGGCGGCGCTGGCGGTGGCGCGGCGCTCGCCGCCCGGCAGCCGCATCGTCTGCATGCTGCCCGACACCGGCGAGCGCTACCTCTCGACCCCGCTCTTCGAGAGCATCGGCGACGAGATGGACGACGAGGAGCTGGCCCTGTCGCGCTCCACGCCGGGGTATCGCTTCGATGCTCGCCCGGCACCGCGGCCCGCGGCGGGCGCCCCCGCCGGGGGAACGGCGGATGCCGAGGCCGTGGCCTTCGTCGACCAGGCGATCGCCTCGGCGCCGGTGGTGATGTTCGCCCTGGAGTGGTGCGAGTTCTGCTGGTCGGCCCGCAAGCTCTTCGCCCGGCTCGGCGTCGAGGTGAACAGCGTGGATCTCGATTCGGTGGCCTGCCAGGCCGACGACATCGGCGGTCGGGTGCGACCGGTGCTGGCGGCGCGCACCGGGGCGACCACCATCCCGCAGATCTTCGTCGGCGGGCGCCTGGTCGGCGGCTGCAGCGAGCTGTTCGAGGCGTGGCGGGATGGCTCGCTGACCGAGCGCCTGGCGGCCTGTGGCATCCGCGTCCGCGCCGATGCCGCCTTCGACCCCGACGAGCTGCTGCCCCGCTGGCTGCACCCCCGGGCCGAAACGGCATAGGCGGCCCTCCAACCACGCCGACCCGGCGGGCCCGGGCCGGCGACCCTCTCACAGGAGTGCATGCCATGACCTTCATCCACACCATCCCGCCCGAGCAGGCCGACGAGGCGGTCCAGGAGATGTACCGGCGCCAGGAGGCGCATTTCGGCTACCTGCCCAACTATGCCCGGGCCTTCAGCCATCGCCCCGAGGTGATGGCGGCCTGGGCGGCGCTGCTGGCCAGCATCCGCCGGCACGTCGCGCCGCGGCGCTTCGAGCTGGCCACCCTGGCCGCCGCCAGCGTGCTCGGCAACAGCTACTGCGCCCTGGCCCATGGCAAGGCGCTGGGCCAGTGGCTCGATGACGAGACGGTGGCGACGATCGCCCAAGGTGGCGAGCCTGGCGGCCTCGACGCGGCGGAGCGGGAGCTGCTGGCGTTCGCGCGCCGGGTGGCGGGCGATGCCAGCCGGGTCACCGGCGATGACGTCGCGCGACTGCGGCAGACGGGCCTGGCCGACGCCGAGATCTTCGACCTGGTGGCGGTGGTGGCGGGGCGGGCCTTCTTCACCAAGGTGCTCGATGGTCTAGGGGTCGAGCCGGACGCCGCCTATCGCGAGCTGCCCGCCCCGCTGGGCGAGGCGCTGACCGTGGGGCGGCCGGTGGCCAGACCGGCATTCGCATTGGGATAGGGCCCTGGGCACCGGCCGCCTGGTCGGCGGTCAACGGATCTCCTGCCTCAGAACGAACCGACCAGGGTGCCCAGGGTGATCAGCAGCACCAGCGAGAGGATCGGGACCCCCACGGCGACCACCGCAATATCCAGGTAGGCCTGGCGGTGGGTCAGGCCGCAGATGGAGAGCAGCGTGATCACCGCGCCGTTATGGGGCAGGGCATCCAGCCCGCCGGTGGCGACGGCCGTGACCCGGTGCATCAGCTCGGGGGCGATGCCGGCGGCCTGGCCCATGGCCAGGTAGGTGTCTCCCAGCGTGGCCAGGGCGATGCTCATGCCGCCGGAGGCCGAGCCGGTCATGCCGGCCAGCAGGTTGACCGCAATGGCCAGGGAGATCAGCGGGTTGTCGCCGCCTACCGAGGTCACCCAGAGGCTGATCGCCTCGAAGGCCGCGAGCGAGGCGATTACCGAGCCGAAGCCGACCAGGCTGGCGGTATTGAAGATCGGCAGCAGCGAGGCATTGGCACCGCTGTCCAGGGTGGTGGTGAGCGCCTCGAGGCGGCTGAGGTTGGTAAGGATGATCACCCCGATGGCGATCACCAGGGCGGCGATCACCGACCAGACCCCGCGCACCGCCTCGATGCCGGTCGCGCCATAGGCCGGCTCGGCGAGATACCCGGTGTCCATGGACGGGATCACCACCGCGGTGAACAGCAGGTTCAGGGCGATGACCAGCACGATGGGCAGCAGTGCCAGGGGCAAGGGGGGCAGATCGCGAAGCGAAGCTTGCGGCGTCACCTCGGCCAGGTCGAAGCCTTCGCCCGCCGCGCGCTCCCGAAGGTGGCCGGCGGGCGGCGCATTGTCCTGGTGCTCGCCGTAGCCTTCGCCGGCCAGCCGTGCCTGACGCGCCCGACGGTTCAGCCAGGCCTGTCCCAGCCCCAGCACGACCAGGCCGGTGAGGATGCCGAGGCCCGGCGCGGCAAACGGCGAGGTGCCGAAGTAGGGCATGGGAATGGCGTTCTGGATCGCCGGCGTGCCCGGCAGCGCGGTCATGGTGAAGGTGAAGGCGCCGAGGGCGATGGTGCCGGGGATCAGCCGCTTGGGCAGGTTGGCCTGGCGAAACAGCGCCGCGGCGATCGGGTAGACCGCGAAGGCCACCACGAACAGCGAGACGCCGCCATAGGTCATCACCGCACAGGCCAGCACCACCGCCAGGATGGCGCGGGCGTCGCCCAGTCGCTTCACGATGGCGCTGGCCAGCACCTCGGCGCTGCCCGAATCCTCCATCAGCTTGCCGAATACCGCCCCCAGCAGGAAAAGCGGGAAGTAGCGGAGAATGAAGTCGCTGGCGGCGCCCATGAAGACCTGGGTGTAGCTGGCCAGCAGCGGGGTGTCGACCGAGACCAGCGCCACCAGAGCGGCCAGCATCGGGGCGAGGATCAGCAGGCTGAGTCCGCGGTAGGCCAGGACCATCAACAGCAGCAACGCCACGACGATCGCCAGGATACCGATCATCGGGCGTCTCCCCGGTCGGCTGCCGGTTCGATCCGTGGGGGGGAATTGAGTGTCATGCCTGCTCCTGCTCGTCCGTGAATGCTGCAGTGCAGTATAGGCAGGGAGGTGGCGGTTGTCTCCCGCCGGGTGGATGTCAGCGTGGGCTTCAGCGCCGCCGGTCAGCGCAGCCGGTCAGCGGTGTCCGTCAGCAGAGCCGGCTGCCCAGCAGCAGCTGGGCGGCGTCGAGGTGATGCCAGCCCCACCACACCAGGGCGAGGGCCGCGGCGGTGAGCAGGGCGGCGGCGATCGGCAGCAGACGTGAGCGGCTCATGCCTGGGCCTCCATGGGCGCGGGGCGGTCGACCGGCCGCTCGCTGATGAACCAGTGCAGGGCGGCGGCCACCACCGAGAGCAGGATGGCGATGTTCCACACCACAGCGTAGTCGCCGTGGAGGTCGTAGAGGTAGCCCCCCAGCCAGACGCCCATGAAGGAGCCGAGCTGGTGGAAGAGGAAGACGATGCCGCCCAGCATGGAGAGGTGCTGGACGCCGAACACCGAGGCGACGATGCCGTTGGTCAGCGGCACCGTGGAGAGCCACAGCAGGCCCATGGCGATGCCGAACAGGTAGGCGCTTCCGGGGCTGAGGGGAGCGACCAGGAACAGGGTGATCACCCCGCCGCGGATCAGGTAGAGCCAGGTGAGCAGTCGCGGCTTGGAGAACCGCCCGCCCAGCCACCCGGCGGCGTAGGTGCCGAAGATGTTGAACAGGCCGACCAGGGCCAGCACGGTGCTGCCCACCTGCACGGCGATGCCGCTGTCGAACAGGTAGCCGGGCAGGTGCACGCCGATGAACACCACCTGGAAGCCGCACACGAAGAAGCCCAGGCAGAGCAGCCAGAAGCCGCGGTGGCCGGCGGCCTCGTTGAGTGCGGCGCCGAGGCTGATGTCGCTGGCGGCCTTGGCCGACGGGCGATCGCGCAGCATGGCCCCCAGGGGCAGCATCAGCGCGGCGATGGCGCCCATCGCCAGCAGTGCCGCCGACCAGCCCAGCCACCCCAGCAGCCCCAGGGTGCCGGGCAGCATGGCGAACTGGCCGAAGGAGCCGGCGGCGCTGACGATGCCCATGGCCATGCTGCGCTTCTCCGGCGCCACGGCGCGACCCACGGCGCCGAGGATCACCGAGAAGGTGGTGCCGGAGAGCCCCAGGCCGATCAGCACGCCGGCGGAGAGGGTCATGCCCAGCGCCGACTCCGAGAGCCCCATGAACAGCAGGCCCAGCGCATAGAGGGCGCCGCCGGCGACCACCACCCGGGCGGCCCCGTAGCGGTCGGCGATGGCGCCGGCGAAGGGCTGGGAGAGCCCCCAGAGCAGGTTCTGCAGCGCCAGCGCGAAGGCGAACACGCCGCGGCCCCAGCCCAGCTCCGAGCTCATGGGTTCGAGGAACAGCCCAAAGCCGTGGCGCAGGCCCATGGCCAGGGTGACCACCAGGCCGCCGAGCACGATGATGAGAAGGGCGTGGCGACGTACGCTGTCCATGGGAATCCCGTTTGCAGACTAATGGCTCCAACTATCGCCGCTTGCCATCGAGTTGGCTACTGTCTCCATATGGAGACGCGCTTGTCGCCGACGCGCCACATGGGAGCCTGGTGGCCCCTTGGCTAGAATGGGCGCCGGAAAATCCCCGACGACAACAAGGAGGTCCCATGTCACGGCGCCTGTGGTTTCCCCTCGTGCTGGTCGCCGCCAGCCTGGTCATGGCCGGCTGCAGCTACACCCCCGCCCGCATCAAGTCCGAGCCGCTGATCGTCATCGATGACGACCGGGGCGGCTACTCGCGCGGCGGCCATTTCTGCCCGCCGGGGCAGGCCAAGAAGGGCCGCTGCTGAGGCCCGTCGCGCCAGCCCATCCCCCTGCCGCACCGCCCGCGGGCGGTGCGGTCACGCTCAGCGTCCGGCCAGGGCCTGCTCCAGGGTGGCGAGCCGTCCCGGCACCAGGGCGTCCGCCACGGCGGTGATGCGCAGCACGTGGCCCAGCGCCGGGTCGGCGGGGCGGGCGATCAGCTTGCCCTCGTCGAGCAGGGCCTGGTGGACCCGACCGGCCAGGTCGGCATCGGCCAGGCGAATGCCCACGAAGTTGGTGGCGCTGGGCAGCACGTCGGCGCCCAGGGCGCGGAAATGCGCCGCCAGCCGTTCGCGTCGCTCGCGCACCGCGGCCACGTGGGCGTCCACCTCGTCGGGGGCGTCGAGCACTGCCTCGGCGGCGGCCTGGGTCAGCGTCGACACCGCATAGTGGATCCTCACCTTCATCATCACCGCAAGCGTCGCCGGCTCGGCGATGGCGTAGCCCACCCGCAGCCCCGCCAGGCCGTGGGCCTTGGAGAGGGTGCGCAGGCGGATCACCCCGGGCAGCACCCGGCGGCCGAACTCGCCGGCGGCATCCTCGCGGAAGTCGTGGTAGGCCTCGTCCAGCAGCAGCCAGCAGTCGTCGGGCAGGGCTTCGCGCAGTGCCATCACGGCGTCGTCGCCATGCAGGTGGCCACCCGGGTTGTCGGGGTTGGCCAGGTAGACCAGCCTTGCCTGATGGTCATGGGCGGCTCGGGCCAGGGCCTCCAGGTCAGGCGCCAGGCGGCCGGGACCCTCGTCGTAGGGCACCTCCACCAGCCGGCAGCCCTGGCCGCGGGCGAAGTAGCCGAAGGTGGGGTAGGTGCCGGTGGTGCTGACCACCGGCAGGCCGGGCTCGGCCACGGCGCGCAGCGCCAGGGCGATCAGGCTGTCGGCACCGGCGTCCACCAGCATGGCGTCCAGGGGAATGCCCTTCTGCTCGGCCAGGCGCCGGCGGATGCCCAGCGCCTCGCTGTCGCCGTAGCTGTAGACGTGGGCGGCCATGGCGTCGCCGAAGCGCTCGCGCAGGGCGCGGTGGGGCATGTCGAGCCCCTCGTTGGAGCCCAGCTGGTGGGGGATCTCGCGGCCCAGGCGGCGCTCCAGCACGCGTACCCCGGGAAAGGGGTTGTCGGGGCCGTCACCGGTCAGGTGGTCGGGGAATCGCGGCATGAAAAACTCCCGGTCGGTGGTCGTCGAAGGGTGTCAGGGTTCGAGCTGATAGGTCAGCCAGTCGGTGCGGGTGGCGTGGCGATCGTAGACGCCCCGCGCCCGGTAGTTGGCTTCCTTGGTGATCCAGCGCACGAAGGGCCAGCCCCGGCGGCGGGCCTCCTCGCGCAGGGCATCGAGCATCGCGTCCACGGCGCCGCTGCCGCGATGGGCCGGGTCGACGAACAGGTCGTCCAGGAACCCGATGCGGGTGCCCCGCAGCGGTGAGGGCATGGGGCGGAAGTGCATCAGGCCGACGGCCTCGCCGTCCGCGTTGCGCGCCAGTCGGCCGTGGAAGGGCTCGTCCGGCGACTGGATCCATCCCCATACGGTATCAAGGATCGCGGCGTCCATGGGCATGCCGTAGTACTCGGCATAGCCGTGATAGAGGCGCTCCCAGTCGGCGCGATCGGCGGCGGTCGGTGAGGCGAGGGTGAGGGTCATGACGGGGCTCTCCGGTTGAGCATGACGATGGCCACGGCGGCCAGGGTCAGCAGCAGGGCAAGAAAGACCTTGGCGCTCAATGGCTCGCCGAGCAGCAGGATCGCACTCGTGACGCCGACGGTCGGGATGATCAGGGTCGAGATGGTGGCCTGGGCGATGGTCAGCCGGTTGACGTTCATGAACCAGAGCATCTGGGCCAGGGTGATCGAGAAGAGCAGATGGTAGCCCAGGGCCAGCCAGGTGCTCTGCTGCCAGGCGGCCGGCGGTGGCGGTGACTCCCAGGCCACCATCATCACGACCATGGGTATCGCGCAGATCACGAACTGCCAGCCGGTGATCACCACCGCGTGGCTCTGCCAGACGCCGCGCTTCTTGATCAGTACCGTGCCCAGCGCCCAGGAGAGTGCCGCGCCAAGCATGATCGCCGGCCCCGTCAGCCCCCGGGAGCCGCCGGCCAGGGCCGCGGGGCCCAGCAGCACCAGCAGCCCCGCCTGGCCGCAGGCCAGCCCCAGCCACTGGCGCCCGGTGATGCGCTGGCCGAGCAGCCACCACCCCAGCAAGAGGGCCCAGCAGGGCATGGTGAAGGCGATGATCGCGGCCTGGGAGGTAGGCATCCTGAGCTGGGCGAAGGCCGTGGCCAGGTTGAAGCCGAGGATCGTGAACAGCCCGGTGGCGATAAGCCACGGCCACTCCTCGGCCGATACGCCCAGCGGCAGGCGCCGCCAGCGGGCCCAGGCCAGCAGCAGGAGTGCCCCCGTCGTGAAGCCGATCGCCCGCAGGGTGAAGGGCGGCAGGTCCATCAGGATGAAGCGCACGGCGGGCCAGTTGCCGCCCCAGAACAGCCCGATGGCCGCGATCAGCGCCGCGGACCCGAGCAGCGGGCGCGCCTCGGTCGTCAGCCGGAAGCGCTGTGCCAACAGGCGCATGCCGTCGGCTCAGCCTGCCCCGTGGGGCAGCACCTTGTGGCGATTGAGCAGCCCCAGCGGGTCCAGCGCCTGCTTGAGGGTGCCCATCAGCGCGATCTCCTCCGGGGTGCGGGAGATCGCCAGGTAGTCGCGCTTCTCCAGCCCGATGCCGTGCTCGGCGGAGACCGAGCCGCCCAGTTCGGCCAGCGGGGTGTAGACGAGCGATTCCACCGCTGTTCGGGTCGCCGGCGCCTTGTCGCCGACGCCCACCGACAGGTGCAGGTTGCCGTCGCCCAGATGGCCGAAGGTCACCAGCCGGCCCTCGGGCCAGCGCCGGTGCAGCGCCGCCTCGAGGTCCGTCACGTAGCGCTCCATGGCGGGGATCGGCAGGCTCACGTCGAAGGTGAAGAGCGGCGAGAGGGCCTGGATCAGCCCCTCGATGTCCTCGCGGATGGCCCAGATGCCCTGGCGCTGCTGGGCCGACTGGGCGATCACGGCGTCGTCGATCAGCGCCGCCTCGAGGGCTTCCTCCAGGGCCCGGGAGAACTGGGCGGCGTGGGCAACCGGGTCGGTGCCCAGGGACTCCAGGATCACGTAGAAGGGGGCGTCGGTCGCCAGCGGTGGCGGGTGTCGGCCGCTCTCCTCGGTGAGCAGGCGATAGTGGCTCTGCCACATGGCCTCGAAGGCCGCCAGGCTGCCGCCCAGCGCCCGCCCCATGTGCCCGAGCAGCCCGGTCAGCGCGGTGAAGCTCGGGCAGGCCACCAGCGCCGTCTGCACGTCCGGGGTGGGGGGCTGCAGGCGCAGCACCGCCCGGGTGACGATGCCCAGGGTGCCCTCGCTGCCGATGAACAGCTGCTTGAGGTCGAAGCCGGCGTTGTTCTTGAGCATGTGGTTCATGGAGCTGATCACGCGGCCGTCGGCGAGCACGGCCTCCAGCCCCAGCACCTGCTGGCGCATCATGCCGTAGCGGATCACGCGGATGCCGCCGGCATTGGTGGCGATGTTGCCGCCGATGGTGCAGCTGCCGCGGGCGCCCAGATCGAGGGGGAACTGCAGGCCGACCGCCTCGGCCGCCTCCTGGACCCGCTGCAGCGGGGCGCCGGCCTGGGCGGTCAGGGTGCCTCCCACCGGATCGACCTCCTCGATGGCACTCATGCGCTCCAGCGAGATGGCCAGCTCCTCCGGGGCGGCCTCGGCGCCGTGGACCAGCCCGGTCAGGCCGCCGTGGGTGACCACCGGCTGGCGGGCCGCATGGCAGGCGCGCATCACCGCGGCCAGCTCGTCTGTTGAGCCGGGTCGGACGATGGCGCCGGCACGGCAGGGTGCGCCGGTGAGCCAGTCGACCCGGCGCGCCGCCACGTCGTCGCCCACCAGCACGTTGGCCGGGCCGATCCGCTCGGCGATCTCCTTCAGCAGGGCATCCATTCGTTCCCTGGTCTCCTTGTGGGTGAGCCTGTTGTGGGTGAGCCTGTCAGGCATCGGCGAGCTCGTGCTCGCGGCCGGGGATGGCGTCGAGCAGCTCGCGGGTGTAGGCCGCCTGCGGGGCCAGGAAGACATCGCGAGCCGGGCCCTGCTCGACGATGCGGCCGTGCTGCATGACGATGATGCGGTCGCAGATCTGGGCCGCAACCCGCAGGTCGTGGGTGATGAAGAGCAGCGACAGCGACAGCTTCTGCTTGAGCTCCTCGAGCAGCTCGAGGATCTGGGCCTGGATCGACACGTCCAGGGCCGAGACCGCCTCGTCGGCGACGATCAGCTCGGGGTCTAGGGCCAGCGCCCGGGCGATGCCGATGCGCTGGCGCTGGCCGCCGGAGAACTCGTGGGGGAAGCGGTCGGCGGTGCCGCCGAGCCCGACCAGTTCCAGCAGCTCGTCGGCCCGGGCCAGCGCCTTGGCCTTCGGAACGTCGTTGGCGATGGGGCCCTGGGCGATGGCCATTCCCACCCGGGTGCGGGGGTTCAGCGAGGCGTAGGGGTCCTGGAAGATCATCTGCACCCGGTGGCGCTCGCGGCGCAGTGCCTCGCCCTTGAGGTGCATGAAGTCGGTGCCTGAGAGGCTCAGGTGGCCGCTGTCCGGGCGCTCCAGACGTACGATGCAGCGGCCCAGGGTCGACTTGCCGGAGCCCGATTCGCCGACGATGCCGATGGTCTCGCCCTTGACCAGCGAGAAGGAGACGTCCTGCAGGGCATGCACCTCCCGGGCCGGCTTGAAGAGACCGCCCCTGGAGCGGAACACCTTGTTGAGCCCCGTCACCTCGAGCAGGGCGGTATCGGTCTCGGCCCCGCGGGCCTCGGGGATCACGTCGCTGGGAATCGCCTCGATCAGCGCCCGTGTGTAGGCATGGCGGGGATGCTTGAGCACCGTCTCGGCGTCGCCGAGCTCGACGATCCGCCCGTGGCGCATCACGCAGACCCGGTTGGCGACCTCGGCGACCACGCCGAAGTCGTGGGTGATGAACATCACCGACATGCCCCGGCGGGCCTGGAGGTCGCGGATCAGCTCGAGGATCTGGGCCTGGGTGGTGACGTCCAGCGCGGTGGTGGGCTCGTCGGCGATCAGCAGCTCCGGTTCCAGCGCCAGGGCCATGGCGATCATCACCCGCTGGCGCTGGCCGCCGGAGAGCTGGAAGGGGTAGGCGCGGATCGCCTTTTCGGGCTGGGGAATGCCTACCTCGGTGAGCAGGGCCAGCGCCTGTTCCTGGCGTTCCCGGCTGGTCAGCCGGCCGTGGGCCTCGAAGACCTCGGCGATCTGGGCGCCCACCCGCATCAGCGGGTTCAGGGCGGTCATCGGCTCCTGGAAGATCATGCCGATGCGCAGCCCGCGCAGCTGGCGGTGCTGCTTCTCGGTGAGGCTGAGCAGGTCCTGGCCGTCGAACAGCGCCTGGCCGCCCACCGGGCGCACCCCCTTGGGCAGCAGGCCCATGATGGCGTTGGCGGCCATGGACTTGCCCGAGCCCGACTCGCCCACCACGCAGAGGATCTCGCCGCGGGCGACGTCATAGCTGACGTCCTCCACGGCGTGATCGCGGTCGGCCCCCGCGGGCAGGGCGATGGTCAGGTTTCGCAGGCTCAGTACCGGTGCGGGTGAGGTGGTGTCAGTGGCTGTCATGGGCATTCCTCACGAGCGCTCGCGGGCGAGCTTCGGGTTCAGGGCGTCGTCGAGGCCTTCGCCCACCAGGTTGAGGGCCAGCACGGTGAGCAGGATCGCCAGCCCCGGGAAGAAGCTCAGCCACCAGGCCTGGCGGATCACCGTGCGCGCCGCGCCGATCATGTAGCCCCAGGACATCACGTTGGGGTCGCCCAGTCCCAGGAAGGAGAGGGCGGACTCCAGCAGGATGGCCGTGGCCACCATCAGCGAGGCGAGCACGATGATCGGCGACAGGGTGTTGGGCAGGATCTGGCGCAGGATGATGGTGCGGTTGGTCTGGCCCACCAGGCGCGCCGCCTCCACATACTCGCGATGGCGCAGCGACATGAACTCGGCGCGCACCAGGCGCGCCACCGGCGGCCAGCTGACCAGCGCGATGGCCAGCACGATGGAGGTGACGCTGGGCTGCATGATCGCCACCAGCACGATGGCCAGGGCGAAGTTGGGAATGGTCTGGAAGAACTCGGTGAAGCGCATCAGGGCGTCGTCGATCAGGCCGCCGTAGTAGCCGGCCACCGCCCCCAGCGGCACGCCGATGGCCAGCGCCACCACGGTGGAGACCAGGCCGATCAGCAGCGAGACCCAGGCGCCGTGCATCAGCCCGGCGGCCACGTTGCGGCCCATGGTGTCGGTGCCGAGCCAGAAGCCCTCCACCTCCATGGGCGCCAGGAAGGGGCGCTGCACCATGCGCCAGGGCGACTCGGGATAGAGCACCGGGGCCAGGATGGCCATCAGGATGATCGCCACCAGGATGATCAGCCCGATCAGGGCGCCGCGGTTCTGGGCAAAGCGGGCGAAGAAGCTCATGACCCCTCCTTGATGCGCGGGTCGGCCAGGCGATAGACCAGGTCGGTGATGATGTTGAAGACGATCACCAGGGCGGCCGAGAAGAAGAAGATGCCGAGCAGCAGGTTGTAGTCGCGCTGCATGAGCGCCTCGTACATCAGCCGGCCGATGCCGGGCCAGGCGAACACCGTCTCGGTGAGGATGGCGCCGCCGACCATCTGGCCGGCCTGCAGGCCCGCCAGGGTGATGATCGGCAACAGGGCATTGCGCAGGATATGCCGTCGCTGGATGACGCCGGGCGAGAGCCCCTTGGCGCGGGCGGTCTTGACGTAGTCCTGCTGGCTGGCCTCGAGCATCGAGGCGCGGGTCATGCGTGTGTAGATGGCCATGAAGAACAGCGCCAGGGTGGTGGCGGGGAGGATCAGGTGCTTGCCGACGTCCAGCACCAGCGCCAGCCCCGTGTGGCCGGCGCCCACCGTGACCATGCCGTAGGCCGGCAGCCAGTCCAGGTAGACCGAGAACAGCACCACCGCCATCAGCGCGACCCAGAACAGCGGGGTGGCATAGAAGACCAGGGCCAGCGCCATGATCAGCGAGCCGGAGGGCTTCTTGACGCGGGCGGCGGCCAGGGAGCCGGCGACGATGCCCAGCGCCAGGGACAGCACGAAGGCGGTGCCGGTGAGCAGCAGGGTGGCGGGGAGGCGGGCCAGGATCAGGTCCAGCACCGGCATCTGCTGGCGATAGGACCAGCCGAAGTCGAGCATGGCGATGCCCGAGACGTAGCGCCACAGCTGCACGTGGAGCGGCTGGTCGAGGCCGAAGCGCTCGCGCAGCTGGCGCAGGAACTCCTCGTCGGTGGCGCCGGCCTCGCCGGCCAGGATGGCGGCGGGATCGCCCGGCGCCATCTGGATCAGGAAGAAGTTGAAGATCACGATCAGGAACAGCACGACCACGGCCTTGGCGAGCCGTGACAGGATCAGTCTGGCATAGAGCATGGGGTTCCCTCGGCGGGGGATGGGGCGGCTCGGCGAGCCGCCCCGCGTCGTCAGTGGAGCCTGGTCGGGTGCGGGGGTGCCGGCCGCCAGCGGCGGCCGGCAGGTCCCTTACCGGTCGAGCCAGGCGTCGCGGAAGCCCTCGTTGACCCCGACGCTGGAGTTGATCAGGTCCTTGACGTCGCAGCGGTAGAGGGTCGGAAAGCCGAGCTCGAGCAGCCAGCCCACCGGGACATCCTCGTGGAGGATCTCCTGGACCTCGTGGTAGAGGGCCTCGCGCTCCTCGTCGGGGAAGGCGGTGGCGGCGGCGTTGAACAGCTCGTCGACGCGCTCGTTCTCGTAGCCCTCGACGTTGTTCCAGGGCGAGCCCTTCTCGATGTTGCTGGAGAGGTAGGTACGCGAGATACCCAGCGCCGGGTCGCCGTACTGGTAGAGGAAGGTGAAGGCCAGGTCGTAGTCCCAGTCGGAGAGGCGCTGGTTCCAGCCGCCCACGTCGGTGGCCTGGGTGCGCACGTTGACCCCCACTTCGCGCAGGTTCTGCTGCACGGCCTCGGCCCAGCGGGTCCAGGTCTCGCCGTAGGGCAGCGGCAGCAGGCGGACCTCCTCGCCGTCGTAGCCCATCTCCTCGAGCAGCTCCCGGGCGCGCTCCGGGTCGTGATCGTAGGGCTCGAGACCGTCGTGCTGGAAGCGGGCGTTGGAGCCGAAGGAGGAGAGCGGCACGTTGCCCAGGCCGTTCCACAGCACGTCGCGGGCGAACTCGCGGTCCATGGCGTACATCACCGCCTGGCGGAAGCGCTTGTCGGCGGTAGGCCCTTCGCGGTTGTTCATCCACAGCATGGCGAAGGGGCTGAAGTACTCGTGGCCCTCGTCGGTGATGCAGACGTTGTCCATGGCCGAGATGCGCGGGATATCGAAGTTCTCGATGGTGCCGTTGGGCAGCACGTCCACGGTGCCGTTCTCGAAGGCCACCGCGCGGGAGGCGCCGTCGGGGATGATGTGCCAGTTGACGCCGTCGAGGTAGGGCAGCCCCTCCTCGTAGTAGTCGTCGTTGCGCACCAGCTGGATCACGGTGCCGCGGTCCCAGTTGTCGAACTTGAAGGGGCCGGTGCCGATGGGGTGGTTGTTGGCCTCGTTGTCGCGGAAGTCGGTGCCCTCGTAGATGTGCTTGGGCACCATGGTGAAGGTGCCGGCCTCGAAGGAGATCAGGAAGGGACCGAAGGGCTCCTCGAGGGTGAAGACCACGGTGTGGTCGTCGGTGGCCTCGATGGAGGCGACGTGCTGCAGCACCGCTCGGGCGCTGGGGTTGAGCTCGCGGTGGAAGACGTCGGCGGAGAACACCACGTCGGCGGCGGTGAAGGGCTCGCCATCGTGCCAGGTGACCCCCTCGCGCAGGTGGAAGGTCCAGGTCAGGCCGTCGTCGCTCGTCTCCCAGGACTCGGCCAGCTGGGGAATCGGCTCGAGGTCCGTGGTGTAGCGCAGCAGCCCCTCGTAGATGTTACCGGCCACGGTGCGCGTCGGGGCGTTCTGGATCATGCCCAGCACCAGGCCGGGCGGCTCGGGCTGGATGATGGTGTTGAGGGTACCGCCCGTCTTAGGTTCGTCGGCCAGGGCCGCCGTGGAGAGGGCCGTGGTGGAGAGTGCCGCCGCGGCGATGGCGATGGCCAGTGGAGTCTTCATGGTGCTGTCCCCCGATTGTTGCGGTTGTTGTTCGGTACGAGAAGCCACCTGAATGAACCTAGCAGCGCCTCGGCAAACTGTCGACAGTCGGCAATCGACGGTCGACAACTCCGCAGTGTCGGCCATAATGAGCGCAGTCTGGGTCAAAGTCCGAGGGGTGGTGCAGGGATGTCCGAGTCGCAGAGCGAGGGTTTCCGGGCGATCCGGTCGCCCAACCTGGTCGACCAGGTGGCCGATCACCTCACCGAGGCGATCATCGCCGGGCGCTTCATCCCCGGGGAGCGGCTCTCGGAGGTGGGGCTGGCCCGTGCGCTGGGGGTCAGCCGGGCCCCGATCCGCGAGGCCGCCAGGCTGCTGGAGAGCCGGGGGCTGCTGGTGTCACAGCCGCGCCGCGGGTTCTTCGTGCGGGCCCTGGACGCGGGCGAGCTCGAGGACATCTTCGACCTGAGGCTCTGCCTGGAGCGCCACGCCATGGAGCACCTGGCCCACGCCTGCTCGGCCGAGACCCTTCGGGCCCTACACCGCCAGGTCGAGGTGCTCTGCGAGGCCGCGGCGAGCGGCAGCGAGAGCCGGCGCATCGAGGAGGACCTGGCGTTCCACCGCATGATGATCGCCGCGGTGGGCAACCGCCGGCTGCTCAAGGGCTTCGACGACCTGGCCCACGAGCTGCGCCTGTGCATCACCCTGATCACCAAGACCCACGAGGACCCGGACACCATCGCCGACTGCCACCACCTGCTGCTGGACGCGCTGGCCAGCGGCGATCCGGCGCGCTGCCGGGAGGCGATCGATTACCACATCGGCGTGGCGCGGGACTATGTCGTGCGCGGGGTCGGCGAGTCGCGCGTGCCGACCGCGACCCACTGAGGCCGGCGGCGAACGACCGGGCCACGCTTGGGGCGCGGTGGTGCCGGCCGGCATGGGCGCCGGTATCGGCGGGCCGGCATGGGCGCCGGTATCAGCGGGCCGGCATGGGATAGCGCCGGTCGGCCTTGCCCGCCTTCACCACCTGCCCCGGGGTCTCGTGCCCCACCAGCTCGGGCAGGGTGGCCGAGGCGGCCAGCAGGCCGTCCAGGTCGACGCCGGTCGCCACCCCCATCTGCTCGAACATGTGCACCAGGTCCTCGGTGCAGACGTTGCCCGTGGCCCCCGGGGCATAGGGACAGCCGCCGAGCCCGCCCAGGGAGGCGTCGAAGCGCGTGATGCCGGCCTGCCAGGCGGCCAGGGCATTGGCCAGCCCCATGCCGCGGGTGTTGTGGAAGTGCAGGGTGAAGGGGATGCCCGGGAAGCGTGCCTGCGCCGCCTCGCAGAGGCGGGCCACCTGGGCCGGGTTGGCCATGCCGGTGGTGTCGCAGAGGGTCACCGCCTGCACGCCCAGCGCCAGCTGGCGTTCCACCAGGTCGAGCACCCGGGCCTCGGGCACTGCGCCCTCGAAGGGGCAGCCGAAGCTGGTGGAGAGCGAGGCATTGATGAAGAGCTCCCGGCCCTGTGGTTGGGCGCGCACCGCCTCGACGATGGCGGCGAACTGCTCGAGGGACTGCGTCGGTGTCATGCGCAGGTTGGTCAGGCCGTGGGAGTCGCTGGCCGACATCACCAGGTTGATCTCGTCGACGCCGGCGGCCAGCGCCCGCTCGGCGCCCTTGACGTTGGGCACCAGCACGGTGATGCCCACCCCCGGGCGGCGCCTGATGCCGGCCACCACCTCGGCGGCGTCGGCCAGCGCCGGGACCGCCTTGGGCGACACGAAGGAGGTGGCCTCGATGCGGGTCAGGCCGGTGGCGGAGAGGGCGTCGATCAGGCGGATCTTCGCCGCGGTGGGCACGAAGGTCGCCTCGATCTGGAAACCGTCGCGAGGGGCCACCTCGTTGAACTGCAGCTGGGTCATGATGGAAATCCTGGGTCGGTCGGGGGGTCAGATGATGCCGGCGTCGCGCAGCTTGGCGCGGGTCGTCTCGTCGATGCCCAGCTCGTCGAGCACCTCCTCGGTATGGGCGCCGAGGGCGGGCCCGCCCTGGCCGAGGCGCCCGGGGGTGGCGCTGAGCTTGGGCAGCACCCCGGGCACCTTCAGCGGCCGTCCGTCCGGCCGGGTGAACGACTGGATCATCTCCCGGGCGAGGTAGTGGGGGTCATGGACGATGTCGGCGGCGGTGTAGGGGTAGCCGGCCGGCACCCGGGCCTCGTCCAGGGCGGCGAGGATCTCGTCGCGGCCGTGCTGGCGGCTCCACGCCTCGATGGCGGCGTCGATCTCCGCGGCGCGGCGGGTGCGGCCGTCGTTGTGGGCCAGTTCGGGGTCCTCGGCCAGCTCGGGGCGGCCGATCACGCGCATAAGGCGCTTGAAGATGCTGTCGCCGTTGCCGGCGATCAGCACGTAGTCGCCGTCCCGGGTGCGATAGGCATTGGAGGGCGTGATGCCGGGCAGGGCGCTGCCGCTGGGCTCGCGGACCTGGCCGCTGGCGTCGTACTCCGGCAGCAGGCTCTCCATCATGGCGAACACCGACTCATAGAGGGCCACGTCGATCTCCTGGCCCTGCCCGCTGCGCTGCCGCTCCTGGAGGGCGAGCAGGGTGCCGATCACCGCATAGAGCGCGGAGAGGGAGTCGCCGATGCTGACGCCGACGCGCACGGAGGGCTCGCCTGGCTGGCCGGTCAGGTAGCGCAGGCCGCCCATGGCCTCGCCGATCACCCCGAAGCCCGGCTTGTCGCGGTAGGGGCCGGTCTGGCCGTAGCCGGAGACGCGCACCATGATCAGCCCGGGGTTGGCGGCCGACAGCGCCGCGTAGCCCAGCCCCCACTGCTCCAGGGTGCCGGGGCGGAAGTTCTCGACCAGCACGTCGGCATCGGCGGCCAGCCGCCGGACCAGGTCCTGGCCCTCGGCGGTGCGCAGGTCCAGCGAGACGGAGCGCTTGTTACGGGTCTGGACATGCCACCAGAGCGAGGTGCCGTCCTCGATCATTCGCCATTTGCGAAGGGGATCGCCGGTGCCCGGCGGCTCGATCTTGATCACGTCGGCGCCGAACTCGCCCAGCAGCTTGGTGGCGAAGGGGCCGGCGATCAGCTGGCCCAGCTCGATCACCTTCAGCCCGGCCAGAGGGAGCTGACGTGTTTCCGGGGTCGTCATGGGGGAGACTCCTTGTGCGGTCTTCGGCCTATCATGGGGCATGGAGCCGGCGGCCTGCCATTAGGCAATCGACAAGCTTGGTTTCGTGGATAACGAACCTGCGGGTATAGTGCCGCGATATCGTCCGTCGATCCCTTCACCCGGGGGCCCCATGCGCCGTTTCGATTTCCTGACCCTGAAGCTGTTCGTCACCGTGGCCGACGAGGGGCGCCTGACCGCGGCGGCCGAGCGTGAGCACCTGGCGCTGGCGGCGGTAAGCAAGCGCATCAGCGACCTCGAGGCGCTGGTCGGCACGCCGCTGCTCTACCGACGCTCCCGGGGCGTGCAGCTGACGCCGGCCGGTCAGGCCTTCCTGCACCATGCGCGGCGCATCCTGGAGGACGTCGAGCGCCTCCACGCCGAGCTCAGCGAGTACGGCGAGGGCATCCGCGGCCACGTGCGCATCCACTCCAATACCTCGGCGATCATCGCCTTCCTGCCCCGCGACCTGAGCGACTTCTCGCGGGACTACCCGCAGATCAAGCTGGACCTGCAGGAGCGGGTCAGCAGCGAGGTGATCGCGGCGGTGCGCGACGGCCTGGCCGACCTGGGGATCTTCGCCGGCCACGTGCCCGCCCAGGACCTCCAGGTGATGCCCTATCGCAGCGACCGGCTGGTGCTGGTGACGCCCCGCGACCATCCCCTGGCGGGGCGTGAGTCGCTGTGCCTCCACGAGGCCACCGAGTACGACTTCGTCGGCCTGCAGCAGGACGCCTCGCTGCAGTCGCTGCTCCACGAGCAGGCCAGCCGCGCCGGCCGGACGCTGCGCATGCGCATCCAGGTGCGCAGCTTCGACGCCATCTGCCGGATGATCCACCACGGCATGGGGGTCGGCGTGCTCCCCCAGCGCACCATCTACCGCGACCTGCGCGACCTGGCGCTGTGCAGCATCCCGCTGGCTGACGACTGGGCCTGGCGAGAGCTGGTGATCGGCATGCGCCGCTACGAGACGTTGCCGGTGACGGCTCGCCACCTGGTCGACCATCTCATCCGTCGTCGCGAAGCACCGTGAAGGGCGACCACTGCTGGCAGAGCGGGGCGATCTCCAGCCGGGTGATGTTGACGTGGGGCGGCAGCTCGGCGATGTGCAGGGCCTGCTCGGCCACGTCGCGGGGCTGCAGCGCCCGGGTGCCGCGGTAGTAGTCGCCGACCACCGAGGCGTCGCCCTTCATGCGCACCAGGGTGAATTCGCTCTCGGTCATGCCCGGGGCCAGGTCGGTCACGCGCACCCCCGCGGCGCTGACATCGCAGCGCAGGTTGTAGCTGAACTGCTCGACGAAGGCCTTGGTGGCGCCGTAGACGTGGCCGCCGGGGTAGGGGGTGTGACCGGCGATGGAGCCGATGTTGATCACCGTTGCCCCGGGGCCGGTGGCGATGAGCCGCGGCAGCAGCAGGCGCGTCACGTTGACCAGGCCCGTGATGTTGGTGTCGATCATGCGGTGCCAGTCGGCGAGCTCGGCCTCCTGGGCCGGCCCCTTGCCCAGGGCCAGGCCGGCGCTGTTGACCAGCAGCCGCACGGCGGCGAAGGAGGCGGGCAGGGCATCGATGGCGCGGGCCGCGGCGTCAGGGTCGCCGACGTCGAAGGGAGCGACATGCACCGGCACGCGCTCGCCGAGCGCCTGCTGCAGGGCCTCGAGCCGCTCGCGGCGTCGCCCGGTCAGCACCAGCGACCAGCCGGCCTCGGCGAAGCGGTGGGCACAGGCCTCGCCGATGCCCGAGGTGGCGCCGGTGATGAAGGCAACGGGGCTGGCTTCGTGCATGATGAACCCTCCAGGCAGTCGTGTGGCGTCAGGCGATGGATACTTCGCATTGGGGGCTCGGGAATAGTCGCCGGGATATCCTCCTTTGGTCGTAACGGGCAAGGTGTCCGCCGACAGCCCGCGCGAGATCGCGCTATCTTCTGACATCGTGATTCACGAAGCCTGCCTTCTCCAACCTCGATTTGAGCCGGGACGAGGCTTGTCCCAAGATCAGGGTGCCGGAGCCGCCTTCCGCGTGGCGGCACCCCCATAACGACAATACCGCCGGGAGAACGTCACATGCGCAAGACGCTACTTGCCACCCTCGCCAGCCTGGGCCTGGCCGCGGCCGCCCCCTTCGCGCTGGCCAGCACCATCGAGATCCAGGTCAACAACACCATGAGCGAAGGCGGCTCCGAGAGCGCCGCCGTCGAGCGCTTCGCCGAGTATCTCGAGGAGCAGGCCCCGGGCCGCTTCAACGTCCGCCCCTTCCTGGCCGGCTCGCTGGGCGGGGAGAACGCCGTGCTCGAACTGCTCAACCTGGGCCAGACCCAGCTCTCCATCACCGGCGGCAACTGGCGCCAGCAGTACGCGCCGGAGTATGACGCCATCACCGTGCCCTTCGTCTTCTCCACCTGGGAAGAGGTGGACGCCTACATGGAGAGTCCCTCCGGCCAGCGGCTGGTGGAGATCGCCGAGGAGAAGGGCGGCATCAAGTACTTCGGCACCCAGCACCGCGGCCCGCGGCACATGACCGCCAACAAGGCGATCCACTCGCCGGAGGACCTGCAGGGCTTCCGCCTGCGGCTGCCCTCACTGCCGGTGTGGTTGCAGGTGTGGGAGGAGATCGGCGCCCAGGTGGTCAACGTGCCGGCGCCGGAGATCTACCTGGCCATGCAGACCGGCCAGGTCGACGGCCACGAGAACTCCCTCTCCTCGCCCTATACCCGCCGGCTGTGGGAGGTCCAGGACCACATCATCCTGACCAGCCACGTGATGTTCCCGTGGAACTGGGTGGCCAGCAAGCGCTGGTGGGACGGCCTGGAGGCCGATGACCAGGCGCTGATCAGCGAGGCCATCGAGGTGGCGCGCCAGCACGGCACCGAGCGCGAGCGCGAACTCGACGAGTTCTACCTCGAGGAGCTGCAGAAGGAGGGCATGACCATCATCGAGCCCGACGTGGCGGCCTTCCGCGAGGCGGCCATGCCGGCCATCGAGCGGATCCTCGCCGAGATGGCCGATGGCGTGATGGACGATGCCCTGGGCGGTGAATGACGCCAGGGCCTGATGGGTTGATTCGACGATCTCGGCGGCGCCCAGCGGGCGCCGCCGAGCCGTGAGGGACGAGAGGATGTTTCCGTGAGGCAAGAGCGCGCGTTACCCCGTGGGGCCGTCGACCGGCTGGCCTGCCGGCTGCTCAGGGCCGTGACACTGGTCTGTGACCTGCTGGGGGTGCTGCTGCTGGCCGGCGTGCTGCTGCTGATCGTGGCGGCGGTGGTGGCCCGCGACCTGCTGGACCTGGGCATGCCCTGGACCGAGGAGGTGGCCACGCTGCTGGCGATCTATGCGGTGGGCTTCGGCTCGCTCTCGGCCTGGGTGCGCGGTGAGCACCTGCTGGTGGACCTGTTCAGCCACCGGCTGCCGCCGCTGGCGCTGGCGCTGCAGTACCGGCTCACGGCGCTGCTCTCCTGCGGCTTCTTCGCCCTGGCGGCCTGGGGCGCATGGATCATGTCCGACATGAGCGCCAACAACCGTACCGTGTCGCTGGGCATCAGCTTCAGCTACCTCTACTACGGCATCTTCGTCGGCTTCGCCGGCATGACGCTGCTCTCCGCCTGGCAGGTCCTGCGTGGCAGGGTGCCCTGGCAGGCGGTGGGCGGCAGCGGCGGGGAG
This sequence comes from Halomonas sp. 3H, assembly GCF_024206005.1. Taxonomy (NCBI): domain Bacteria; kingdom Pseudomonadati; phylum Pseudomonadota; class Gammaproteobacteria; order Oceanospirillales; family Halomonadaceae; genus Halomonas; species Halomonas sp. 3H. The sequence goes on along the minus strand of NZ_CP100360.1, from coordinate 2,265,584 downwards.
GCTTCCTGATGCTGGAACTCGCGATCTTCGTGGGCGGGCTGCTGGTGCTGATGATCATCGGCCTGCCGGTGGTGGTGGCCATCGGCATCACCTCCTTCGTCGCCCTGGCGGTGACCGGAACCGGCGGGCTGCCGGTGGAGCTGATGTCGCTGCGCATGGTGCAGACGCTCAACAACTTCACGCTGCTGGCGATCCCGCTGTTCATCCTCGCCGCCAACATCATGAACACCGGCTCGACCACCACCCGGATCTTCGACTTCGCCACGGCCCTGGTAGGCTTCACCCGGGGCGGCCTGGGTCATGCCAACGTGGTGGCGAGCTCGATCTTCGCCACCATGTCCGGCACCGCCGTGGCTGATGCCGCCGGCCTCGGCAGCATCGAGATCAAGGCCATGAAGGAGCGCGGCTACGACCTGGGCTACTCGGCCGGGATCACCGCCGCCTCCAGCGTGATCGGCCCGATCCTGCCGCCCAGTATCGCCCTGGTGGTCTACGGCTGGCTGGCCAACGTCAGCATCGGCGCGCTGTTCATGGCCGGGGTCATCCCGGGCCTGCTGATGGCGCTGCTGCTGATGGGCATGACCGTGGGGCTGGGCGCCGGCGGGCGCGTCGCCATGCCCGCGCCGGTGCCCTTCGACGGGCGTGAGGTGTTGCGCACCGGGCGTCGCGCGGTGCTGCCGCTGATGATGCCGGCGATCATCGTCGGCGGGATCTGGACGGGGTTCTTCACTCCCACCGAAGCCGGCGCGGTCGCCTCGCTCTATGCCATCGTGCTGGGCGGGCTGGTCTATCGCGACCTGAGCCTCAAGGCGTTGTATCTCTCTTTCCGCCGCACCCTGATGTTCAGCGTGGCGATCCTGCTGATCATCGCGGTCTCGAGCTTCTACGGCTGGATCCTGGTGCGCATCGGCATTCCCCAGGCGCTGGCGGGGCAGGTGGCGGGCATCGACATGCCCACCGTCTTCTTGCTGCTGGCCTTCGCGCTGTTCTTCCTGCTGATCGGCTGCTTCATGTCGGTGGTGGAGAGCATCCTGATCTTCACCCCCATCGTGGTCCCGGCGGCCCTGGCCGCCGGCCTGGACCCGATCCACTTCGGCATCGTGATGGTGATCACCCTGTCGGTGGGAGTCATCACGCCCCCCTTCGGCAACGTGCTGTTCCTGATGGTGGGCATCACCCGGCTGCGCTATGGCCAGGTGGTGATGGCGGTGCTGCCGTTCCTGCTGCCGATCCTGGCCACCATCCTGATCCTGATCGCCGTGCCGCCGGTGGCCACCTGGCTGCCGGACCTGATGGGCTACTGAGGTGCGGGTCGCTTGCCTTCAACGGGGGCTGAGACCATGGTAATGGGTCATGGCCACTGCCACGACCCGACGCCCATGCCCCATCTCGACCTGCGCGCCACCACCCTCGACCGCGAACACGTGGACCACGCCCACGACTTCCACCAGCTGATCCTGGCCACCTGCGGGGTCACCGAGCTGGCGGTGGACGGCGAGGGCGGGCGGATCACCGCCAGCCGCGGCTGCCTCATCCCCACCTCCAGCCGACACGAGTACCTGGGCGATGGCCGCAACCGCACCCTGGTCCTCGACATCCCCCGCGGCAGCCTCGCCGCCCTGCGTGACGCCGATCGCATCGAGCGCCTCTTCGAGGGGCCGCGCTTCTTCAGCGTGCCGCCGCAGCTCCACCGGCTGGCGGGCAGCCTGATGCAGCAGCTCGAGCAGTGCCCGGCGCTGCACAGCGAGATCGCCGCGCTGCTGCTGCGGGCCATCCACCTCCACCTGGAGAGCGAGCCGCTGGCCGCGGATGGCGCCTTCCCCCTGGCGCGGCGCCCCTGCGAGCGCCTCGACCTGGTCCGGCTCGAGGCCTGGGTGGACCGCCACCTGGCCGACGAGATCCGCGTCGAGCAGCTGGCGGCGCTCTGTGCGCTGAGCGTGGGGCACTTCCACAGCCGCTTTCGCGAGATGACCGGCCTCACGCCCCAGGCCTACGTGCAGCAGCGGCGGCTGCGCCATGCCCGGACGCTGGTCTGCCACAGCGACCTGAGCCTGGGCCATGTGGCCTCGCTGGTCGGTTTCCGCGATCAGGGCAGCTTCTCGCGGGCCTACCGGCGCCACTTCGGCACCACCCCCTCGGCGGATCGCCGCGCCCCCTGACCGGCCCCGGCGCATTCCCGGGCAAAGGCTCCGCAGCCGGGGGCAAGCAGCCTCGTCCCGTTCGTCCTAGGCTCTGAGGCAGGGCAGTGCCTGCGGCACTGTCGTTCCCCGAGCCATGCAACGAACAACGCACAAGAGGCAGGCATCATGCGCATGAGATCCCTTACCGGGCTGTTCGCCCTCGCAGCACTCCCGCTGGCCATGACGGCCGCCCAGGCCCAGGCCGAGGAGATGGCCATCGCCACCATCCTTCCCGAGAACATGAGCAACAACGAGGTGTATCCGGCCCTGGTGCACTTCAAGAACCTGGTGGAGACCCGCACCGACGGCGAGGTAACGGTCTCGATCTTCGGTAACAGCCAGCTGGGCTCCGAGGTGGAAACGGCGCGGGAGGTGCAGGGCGGTCGCACCCTGCAGTCCACCATCATCACCACCGGGGCGATGTCCTCCTACTACCCCGACTACCAGATGATGACCGCGCCCTTCATCTTCGATAATTGGCGCCAGGCCTGGGCCTTCTTCGACGGCGAGTGGTTCGCCGACTTCATGTCCGGCACCATCGAACAGACCGACATGCGCTACCTGGGCACCTTCGACGACGGCGGCGGCTTCGTGGCCTTCACCAACAACGAGCGGCTGATCCGCACCGTCGATGACCTCGAGGGGCTCAACATCCGCACCGAGGAGAACCCGGGGCACGTGGCCATCATGCGCGCGCTGGGCGCCTCGGCGACCCCGCTGCCCTGGGGCGAGGTGATCACCGCCCTGGAGACCGGCCTGGCCGACGGGCAGTTCAACGCCCCGGTGCTCAACACCACCTTCAACTTCCACGAGGTGACCGACTACACCACCCTCACCGGCCACGTGTACAACAGCGCCGCCTGGCTGGTCAGCGAGGAGTGGTTCCAGGGCCTCACCGAGTCTCAGCAGGAGGCCATCGTCACCTCGGCCCGCGAGGCCATCGCCATCGGCCACGGCATGTCCGGGGCACTGGCCACCGCCAGCTGGGAGGAGTCCTGCGAGACCTTCCAGGAGTGCTACATCATGCCCCCCGAGGAGCGGGCGCGGATGTCCGAGATCGCTACCCCCGCCTGGCGCGACTGGATCGTCAACGACTTCGGCCTCGACGGCGACCGCGTGGATGCCTTCCTGGAGGAGGTCGAGCGCGTCCGGGTCGAGGTGGCCGAGTCGGACGTCGCCACCTACGGGCGCTGATCACCCAGGCCTTCATCGTCCTGCGCCCGGCCGCACCGCGGCCGGGCGCCTGCCCGAGGTGACACCATGACCCTCCTGCAGCCCCTTCGCCGCCTGAGTGACATCGTCAACCAGGTGGCGATCGTGACCTGCATCGCCTGCGTGCTGGCCATGCTGGGCATCTCCTTCACGGCCTTCGTCTACAAGCTGGCCACCGGCAATACCCTGAGCTGGACCTACTCCCTGGCGCGGCTCTTCCTGCCGTGGATCGGCTTCCTCTCCATGACCATCTCGCTGCGCTACGGCGAACACGTGGCCATGACCCTGCTGGTGCGGAGCCTGCCACGCCTGCTGACCGTGGTGGCCGCGGTGCTCTGCCTGCTGGTCATCGGGCTGTTCGGTGTCCTGCTGCTCTGGTACGGCTGGGACTACTTCCAGGGCACCCGCCAGGTCTACATGGTTTCCGACCAGATTCGCGTCCACGGCAAGTTCACCGCCATCGTGGTGCCTGTCAGTGGCGCCATCATCCTGCTCCACCTGGTGCAGGGCTTCGACCTGCTGGAGCACTTCATCGACGAGCGGGAGCTGATCGACGAGCTCATCGAGTCCACCGACGGAGAGAACCGCCCATGACGCCTGCGATCCTCGCCTTCCTCGTCCTGCTGCTGATCGGTGCCCCCGTCGCGGTGGTGATGGCCCTCTCCGGCCTCGCCGGCGGCTATGCCATGGGCGGCGAGCGCATGCTCGGCATCATCGCCGACCGCATGTTCTCCGGCGTCTCCGGCTTCCTGCTGATCGCCGTGCCCTATTTCATCTTCACCGCCGAGCTGATGAACCAGGGCGGCCTGACCCAGAAGCTGATCGCCTTCAACAACGCCCTGTTCGGGCGGCTGCGCGGCGCGCTCTCCCACGTCAACATCTCGGTGTCGGTGTTCTTCGCCGGCCTCACCGGGGCCGCCATCACCGATACCGTGGCGATCGGCAAGATCATGATTCCCGAGATGAAGAAACAGGGCTACGACGCCGAGTATGCCGCGGCGATCACCGCCTGCTCGTCGATCATCGGCCCGATCATTCCGCCCAGCGTGGTGATGGTGGTCTACGCGACCCTGCTGCGCGACATCTCGGTGATCGACCTGTTCGCCGGGGGGATCATCCCCGGCCTGCTGATGGCCCTGGCGCTGCTCGCGGTGAGTTTCTTCCTGGCCTGGAAACGGGGCTACCCCAAGCAGGCCCCCACGCCGCTCAAGGTGGCAGCCCTGGCCTTCCTGGTGGCGCTGCCGGCGATGATCGTGCCGCTGATCATTCTCGGCGGCATCCTTTCGGGGCTGACCACCATCACCGAGGCGTCGGGTTTCGCCGCTGTCTATGCCATCGTCATCGGTGTCGTTTTCTACCGTACCCTCACCTGGCGCAAGATCTGGAATGCCCTGGTGGTGACGGTGCGCTTCTCCGGGGTGGTGTTCTTCCTTCTCGCGACCTCGGCGGTGCTGGGCTGGTTCGTGACCCGCTCCGGGATCGCCCGGGACGCCGCCGGCCTGATCACCACCTTCAGCGACTCGACCTTCCTGCAGCTCTTGCTGGTCTGCGTGCTGCTGATCCTGATCGGCACGGTGATGGACGTGCTGCCGGCGCTGGTGGTGGTGGCCCCGGTGCTGGTGCCGGCGATGATCCAGCTGGGCGTGGATCCTCTGCACTTCGCCATCCTGATGATCGTGGTGCTCAACATCTCCAACGTGACGCCACCGGTGGGCATGACCTTGATGACGGCGGCGCGCATCGCCAACGTGCCCTTCGAACGGGCGATCATCGCCTCGCTGCCGTTCTATGTGGCCTTCGTCGTGGTGATTCTGCTGCTGGTCACCTTCCCGGCCCTCTCCACCTGGATCCCCTCGCTGCTGCGCTAAGGACACCCGAGATGAAGCTCTTCTATCACCCCGACCAGGAGCGCCATGCGCCGCCCACCTTCCTGCTGCGCGGCCGACCGGTGGATTCCCCCGAGGGGCCGGTGCGGGCCGAGCTGCTCTCCCGCGGGCTTGCCGACATCGGCCTGTCGCTGACCGCTCCCACCGAGCCCGACAGCCCGCGGCTGCGGGAGCGCCTGGCGCGCATCCACTCGCCCCGCTACCTGGCGTTCCTCGAGACCATCCATGCGCGCTGGCGGGCGCTGCCCGATGCCGCCGAGGTGGTAGCGCCCAACGTGCATCCCTGCGGCGGCGGCCACCACTACCCCCGCCATCCGGTGGGGCTGGTGGGCTGGCACATGCATGACATGGCCTGCCCGATGACCGCCGACAGCTTCACCGGCATCCTGGCCAGCGCGGCCACCGCGGAGGCGGCGGCCGACGCGGTGCTGGCCGGCGACCGTCACGCCTATGCGCTGTGCCGCCCGCCGGGGCACCATGCCGGGCCGGAGCGGGCGGGCGGCTTCTGTTTCCTCAACAACTCGGGCCTGGCCGCCACGGTGCTGCGCGAGCAGCATGCCCGGGTGGCGATCCTCGACGTGGACCTGCACCACGGCAACGGCACCCAGGACCTCTTCTATGGACGCGGCGACGTCTGGACTGGGTCGCTGCACGTCGACCCGGCGGACTTCTACCCCTTCTTCTGGGGCGGCGCCGACGAGCAGGGCGAGGGTGACGGGGCCGGCGCCAACGTCAACCTGCCGCTGCCGCTGGGCAGCGACGGGGCGGTCTTCCTCGAGACCCTGGAGCGCCTGATCGAGCGGCTCGAGGCCTTCCGTCCCGATGCCCTGGTGGTGGCCCTGGGCCTGGACGCCCACCGCGACGATCCGCTGGCCGGCATGGCCCTGGAGACCACCGACTTCACCGAGGTGGGGCGCCGCCTGGCCGCCATCGACCTGCCCACGGTGCTGGTCCAGGAGGGGGGCTACCCCACCGAGCACCTGAGCCGTAACCTGGCCGCCTTCATGGGCGGCTACACCGCTGCCTGAGCGCAGCCCCGACCGGTGCCGTCCCGGCACCCCGCAAGCGAGAGATACGCCATGACCGTTACCCATCACGACAGCAATGCCCGCATGAGCCAGATCACCATCCACAACGGCACCGTCTACCTGGCGGGCCAGGTGCCCGGGGACGCCAGTGCCGACATGCGCGGCCAGACCGAGCAGGTGCTGGCGCGCATCGATGACCTGCTGGCCAAGGCGGGGACCTCCAAGGAGCACCTGATCGCCGCCCAGATCTGGGTCACCAGCATGGCCGAGTTCGACCAGATGAACGCCGCCTGGGACGCCTGGGTGGTGCCGGGCCGTCCGCCGGTGCGCGCCGCCATCGAGGCGAAGCTGGCCAAGTCCGAGTGGAAGGTCGAGATCATGGTCACCGCGGCGCTTCCGGAGGCCTGACATGCGCATCATCACGGCCGAGCAAGTCGCGGCCTCGCTGCCCTGGCAGGCCCTGGTCGAGCGCCTTGCGGTGACCTTCCGCGAGGGGGTCGAGTCGCCGCCGCGCCACCACCATGCCATGCACCGGCCCGACGGCGAGGCGACCATGCTGCTCATGCCGGCCTGGGAGCGTGAGGGCTACATCGGGGTGAAGATGGTCAACGTCTTCCCCCAGAACGCCGAGCACGGCCTGCCCGCCATTGCCGGCGTCTACCTGCTGAGCGAGGGCGCCCACGGGCGCCCCCTGGCCTGCATCGACGGCAGCGAGCTGACCCGGCGACGCACCGCCGCGGCCTCGGCCCTGGCGGCCCGCGAGCTGGCCCGGGAGGATGCCGCGAGCCTTCTGGTGGTGGGCACCGGCAAGCTGGCCCCCATGGTGATCGAGGCCCATGCCGCGGTGCGGCCCATCCGCCGGGTGCGGATCTGGGGGCGCAACCCGGAGAAGGCCCGGCGCCTCGCCGCCGAGTATGCCGACCGCTTCGATGCGGCGGCCGTCACCGACCTGGAGGCCGCCAGCCGCGAGGCGGACCTGATCAGCTGCGTGACGCTCTCCACCGAGCCGCTGATCCGCGGGGCCTGGCTCGCCCCCGGCACCCACCTGGACCTGATCGGGGCCTTCCGGCCCTCCATGCGGGAGACCGATGGCGAATGCCTCGCCCGCAGCGAGGTCTACGTGGACACCCATGCCGGGGCGAGGGGCGAGGCGGGGGACCTGCTCCAGGCCGCCGACGAGGGCGCCTTCGCGTTCGACGAGATCCGCGGGGAGCTGGCCGAGCTGCTCAACGGCGAGGTGCCCGGACGCTCCTCGGACCAGGCGATCACCCTGTTCAAGTCGGTGGGGGCGTCGCTGGAAGACCTGGCGGCCGCCATCGAGGTGTGGGAGCAGCAGGAGTCCCATGGATGAGTGCGGTACGGCATCGGGGATCGGCCGCCGGCGCCCCGGCGGTCGGATTCTACTGGCACGAGCGCTGCTTCTGGCACGACCCCGGCGCCATCGGCGTGTTCTCGGCGCCCGGCGAGTTCCTGCAGCCGCAGCCGGCCTCGGAGAGCCCCGAGAGCAAGCGGCGGCTGAAGAACCTGCTGGAGGTCTCGGGGCTGATCGATGCGCTGGCGGTGCGCAAGCCGCCGCCGGCCAGCCGCGAGGATCTCGAGCGGTTCCACACCGCCCGCTACCTGGACGCCCTGGCGGCGGGCGATCGCGCCCGCGGCGGCGATGGCGGCGACTGTGCCCCCTACACGCCGGGCAGCCTGGCGGCCGCGCGCCAGTCCGCGGGGCTGGCCTGCGCCGCGGTGGAGGCGGTGGCCACCGGCGAACTTGCCCGCGCCTATTCGCTGTGTCGCCCGCCGGGCCACCATGCCGAGGCCGACCGAGGCCGTGGCTTCTGCCTGCTGGGCAACATTCCGGTCGCGGTGCAGCGGGCCCGGTCGCTCGGGCAGGTGGGCCGCGTGGCGATCCTCGACTGGGACGTGCACCACGGCAACGGCCAGCAGGCGGCCTTCTACGCGGATCCCGACGTCTTCACCGTCTCACTCCACCAGGCGGGCAACTACCCGCTGGACACCGGCACCTTCGAGGAGCAGGGCGAGGGGCCGGGCCTCGGCACCAATCTCAACCTGCCGCTGCCGCCGGGCTGCGGGATCGGCGCCTACGACCACGCCATGACCGAGCTGGTGCTGCCGGCCATCGAGGCCTTCGGCCCCGAGCTGATCGTGGTGGCCTGCGGTTATGACGCCTGCGCCAAGGACCCGCTGGGCAAGATGCTGCTCAACAGCGAAGCCTTCGCCGGCATGACGGCACAGCTCATGGCGCTGGCCGAACGCGCCTGCGGGGGGCGGCTGGTGATGGTCCACGAGGGGGGCTACTCGGAGGGCTATGTGCCGCTGTGCGGGCACGCGGTGATCCAGACCCTCGCCGGCAGCGAGATCCGCGTGCCGGATCCCCAGAACGACGAGATCGCCGCCTGGGCCTACCAGGCCCTGCAGCCCCACCAGCGTGAGCTGATCGACGGCTGGCGCCAGGCCTGGGCCGCCGCCGGCCGGCTCTCTCCGGCAACATGCTCTCCCGCAACGAACTCTTCAGCAACGAACTCTCCAGCAACGAACTCCCCGACAAGGAACCCTGGACCATGACCCCTCTCGATGATCGCGACGGCTGGATCTGGATGGACGGCGAATGGCTGCCGTGGCGCGAGGCCCGGGTCCATGCGCTGACCCATACCCTGCACTACGGCATGGGTTGCTTCGAGGGGGTGCGCGCCTATGCGGGGCCCCATGGCAGCCACCTGTTCCGGGTGGCCGAGCATACCCGGCGGCTGGCCGACAGTGCCTGGGCCCTGGACATGCCGCTGCCGTTCGACGAAGCGGCGCTGGTCGAGGCCCAGCGCGAGTGCCTGGCCCGTAACGCCCTGACCAATGCCTACCTGAAACCCACGGTGTTCTTCGGCTCGGAGGGGCTGGGGCTGCGCGCCCGGGGGCTCTCGGTGCACGTGATGATCGCCGCCTGGGATCTCGGCGACTACATCTCGGCAGAAGCGGCATCGCTCGGCCTGCGCGCGCTGACCGCCTCCTGGGCCCGGCACCATGTGAACATCAGCCTGTGCCGGGCCAAGACCAATGGCCATTACGTCAACTCCATGCTGGCGCTGAACACGGCGGTCAAGGCGGGCTTCGACGAGACGATCATGCTCGACCCGGAGGGCTACGTGGCCGAGGCGTCGGCGGCCAATGTCTTCCTGCTGCGCGACGGCGTGCTGCATACCCCCGAGGTGACCTCCTGTCTGCAGGGCATCACCCGCGACAGCGTGATCCGGCTGGCCCGGGAGGTGCTCGGCATCGAGGTGCGGGAGCGGCGCATCACCCGCGACGAGCTCTACACCGCCGACGAGGCCTTCGTCACCGGCACCGCGGCCGAGGTCCTGCCGCTGCGCGAACTGGACGGCCGGCACATCGGGGGGCGTGCCGGGGCACCGGCGGTGGGTGAGCCCATTTCCGCGGACTCCGTGACCGCCCGGCTGCAGCGGCTCTATCGCCGGGTGGCCCGTGGCGACCTCGACGGGGAGCTCGAGGCCTTCCGCGACTGGTTGACGCCGGCGGGCGGCTGAGCCCGCGTTGAAGGCCGGGCCCGTCCGCCGTGCTAGCCTGCGACGATCCGGCCGGGAAGGGACGCCATGATCGATTCGCTGCTGGCGGGCACGCTGCTGACGTCGGTCCTGCTTGCCACGCTGTGGGGTGGGCTGGCCCTGGGCCACCGCCTGCCCGTCCCGCGCGGCCTGCGCTGGCTGGCCGTGCTGGGCTGGCTGGCGTCGGGCGGACTCTGGGGCCTGCTGCTGTGGCAGGGCGCGCGGCTGGCGCCGGTGGCCGGCATGGCCGTGCAACTGGTGGCGCTGCTGGCCTGGTGGCGCCGCCTGGCGCCGGCCGCGGCGCTCGACTGGGCCGATGACGTGGCGCACCTGGCCACCGGGGAGGTGGCGGCCCACCGCCTGACGCTGCACCATGTCCGTGACTTCGACTGGCAGACTCCGGACCGGGCGCGGATCGCCTGGGAGCGGCGGACATATGACCTGCGTGCCCTCGACAGCGTGGACCTGTTCGTCTCGGGCTGGGGCCGACCCGGCATCGCCCACGTGCTGGTCTCCTTCGGCTTCCTGGATCCCGAGACTGGTCGGCACGACTTCGTGGCCTTCTCGGTCGAGGTCCGGCGCGAGCGCCAGGAGGCGTTCTCGGAGATCGGCGGCTTCTTCAAGCAGTACGAGCTGGCGATCATCGCCGCCGACGAGCGGGACGCGGTGCGCCTGCGCAGCAACGTGCGGGGGGAGAGCGTGACCCTCTATCGGGTGCTGCTCAACGCGGCCGACCGGCGCGACCTGCTGATGGCGCTGGTGGAGGAGGCCAACCGCCTCCAGGCGGCGCCGCGCTTCTACCATACCATCACCGCCAACTGCACCACCCTGGTGTTCGGCATGATGCGCCGGATCATCGAAGGGCTGCCGATGGACCACCGCCTGCTGTTCACCGGGCTGCTGCCGGGCTATGTGCATGACCACGGCGGCTTCGTGCCGGGCTACTCCCTGCGGGAGCTCAAGCGGCTCGGCGACATCACCGAGCGGGCCCGCCTGGCCCACGAGGCCCCGGATTTCTCCCGGCGTATTCGCGACGGCGTGCCGGGGTGGACCGACGCCGGCTGAGGGCCGCCCATGAAAACGCCACGGCGTGGCCGCCGTGGCGATGTCTCGATCCTCCCTGGGCACCATCCCGATGCCTGGCCCCGCGCGTCACCCGAGGCCTCCCTCTGGTACGCCCTGTACCGTCGCGTCCCTGGCGCCGTGGTGCAGTATCCCTTGCCTTGCCCCACTGCACTCCTTTATCGCCGCCGTTGATGACGGTGGCGAGACCCTTCGATGATGGTTCGATGACAGCGCTGCCGCGGTGAGCGCCGGCCACCACTCTGAGGTGGGGCCCCGAAGGAGAGGGCGCCGCCGGGTGCCACGAGCGGTCGGACGGACGGCCAGGTTCTGGTAGAATCCGCCGGATTTTCCGCACTTCCCCTTTCACTTCTTCGGAACTCTGGACATGAATGCAGTCATTCTTGCGGTGCTGGTGATGGTGGGCCTGTCGCTGGCCCGGGTCTCGGTGGTCTTCGCCCTGGTGGTGGGGGCCCTGGTGGGCGGCCTGGTGGGCGGGCTCTCCATCGAGGCGACGCTTTCCGCCTTCAACGAGGGCGTCGGCGGCGGCGCCCAGGTGGCGCTGGCCTATGCGACCCTGGGCGCCTTCGCGGTGGCGATCTCGCGCTCGGGGTTGCCGGACCTGCTGGCGCGCCGGCTCATCAGCCTGCTGGGGCAGGAGGCCTCGGCGGCCCGCCAGGCCACGGTGAAGACCCTGCTGCTCACCGCGGTGCTGCTGGTGTCGATCTCTTCCCAGAACCTGATCCCGGTGCATATCGCCTTCATCCCGATCCTGATCCCGCCGCTGCTCAAGGTGATGAACCAGCTGCGCCTGGATCGCCGGGCGGTGGCCTGTGCGCTGACCTTCGGGCTGACCGCTCCCTACATGCTGCTGCCGGTGGGCTTCGGGGCGATCTTCCTCAACGACATCCTGCTGGCCAACCTCAACCGTGCCGGCGAAGGGCTGGGGCTCGAGATCACCCGCGGCATGGTGCCCCTGGCCATGGCGGTGCCGGTGGGCGGCATGGCGCTGGGCCTCGCGGTGGCGCTGCTGGTCAGCTATCGCAAGCCGCGTGAGTACCAGGCCCTGGACGTGGCCACCACCAACGTCCCGCACCATCACCCCGAGGGGCATGAGCCCCACACCCTGGGGCTGGTGATGTCGGGGGTGGCCATCGTCGCCGCGCTGGGCATCCAGCTCTGGACCGGCTCCATGGTGCTGGGGGGGCTGGTGGGCTTCGCGCTGCTCTCGGTGGGGGGAATCTTCAAGTGGCGCGAGGCCGACGACCTCTTCACCAGCGGCATGCGCATGATGGCGCTGATCGGCTTCATCATGATCTCCGCTTCCGGCTTCGCGGCAGTGATGAACGCCACCGGGGAGATCGACTCCCTGGTGCAGTCGAGCTTCGACATCATCGGCGACAACCGTGGCCTGGCGGCGTTGATCATGCTGCTGGTGGGGCTCTTCATCACCCTGGGCATCGGTTCGTCGTTCTCGACCATCCCGATCATCGCGGCGATCTTCGTGCCGCTGGCGGTGCAGTTCGGCTTCTCGCCGCTGGCCACGGTGGCCCTGGTCGGCACCGCCGCGGCCTTGGGCGACGCCGGCTCGCCGGCCTCGGACTCCACCCTCGGCCCCACCTCGGGGCTCAACGTGGATCGCCAGCACGACCACATCTGGGACAGCGTGGTGCCCACCTTCCTGCACTACAACATCCCGCTGATCGCCTTCGGCTGGGCGGCGGCGATGCTGTTCTGAGCGCGACGGCGTCCGTGAAACTGAACGGCGGCCCCTGTGGCCGCCGTTCTTCTATTCCTTTCTGTCTGGCAGGTGCTGCTCCACCGAGGAAAGCAGCCCCCGCAGCAGCGAGAGCTCCTTTCTCGACGGCTGGGCGCGGGCGAAGAGCGCCTGCAGCTGGGCCTCGGTCCGGGCGTGGGGCTGGGTGAGGAAGCCGCTCGCGTGCATCACCCGGGTGAGGTGGTCGTGGAAATGGTCGAGCTGCTCGCGACGGGGAAAGCGCTCGGCCTCGGGCCGCACCGGACGGTAGCCGCTCTGCGGGCGCCGGCGCCACGCCTTGAACGTCTCGTAGGCCAGCACCTGCACCGCCTGGGAGAGGTTGAGGATGCCGTATTCGGGATTGGCCGGGATGCTCACCTGATGGCTGCAGAGGCGGATCTCGTCGTTGGTGAGGCCGGAGCGCTCGCGGCCGAACACCAGGGCGACCGGGTCCGTGGCGGCGTGCTCCACCAGCTCCCGGGCCATGGCATCAGGCTCGTCGAAGTGGGGCAGCGGCAGGCTGCGCAGCCGGGCACTGGCGCCCACCACCTGTACGCAGTCTGCCACCGCCTCCGCCAGCGAGCCCACCACCCGGGCACGCTCCACCAGGTCCTCCGCGCCGGCGGCGAGCCGGGTCGCCTCGGGGTCGGGGAACCGGCGCGGATTGACCAGCACCAGGTCGGTCAGGCCCATGGTCTTCATGGCCCGGGCCGAGGCGCCGATATTGCCGGGGTGGTAGGTCTGGACGAGGACGATGCGGATATTCGAGAGCATGGGCAGGCGGCTGGGGTCCGGTGATGAGCGGAGGGTGAGTATCTTAAAACAAAAACCCCGCCGGCTCGCGCCGGCGGGGTCTGTCTCAGGCGGTGCCTGGGGCAGGGGGCGTGATCACATCATGCCGCCCATGCCTCCCATGCCACCCATGCCACCCATGTCCGGCGCGGCGTCCTTCTCGTCCGGATCGTCGGCGATCATGCACTCGGTGGTGATCATCAGGCCAGCCACGGAGCCGGCGGACTGCAGCGCGCTGCGGGTCACCTTGGCCGGGTCCAGCACGCCCATCTCGAACAGGTCGCCGAACTCGCCGGTCTGGGCGTTGTAGCCGAAGTTCCCTTCGCCTGCCTTCACCTGGTTCAGGATGACGGACGCCTCCTGACCGGCGTTGGTGACGATCTGGCGCAGCGGGGACTCCATGGCGCGCAGGGCGATGGCGATGCCGTGGGTCTGGTCCTCGTTGTCGCCCTTGAGGTCCTTGATCTTGGTCAGCACGCGCACCAGGGCGGTACCGCCGCCAGGCACCACGCCTTCCTCGACCGCGGCGCGAGTGGAGTGCAGGGCGTCCTCGACGCGGGCCTTCTTCTCCTTCATCTCGACCTCGGTGGCGGCACCGACGCGGATCACGGCGACACCGCCGGCCAGCTTGGCGACGCGCTCCTGGAGCTTCTCGCGATCGTAGTCGGAGGAGGTCTCCTCGATCTGGGCACGGATCTGGCTGACGCGAGCCTCGATGTCGCCTTCTTCACCGGCGCCGTCGATGATGGTGGTGTTCTCCTTGGACATGGTCACGCGCTTGGCGGTGCCCAGGTGGTCCAGGTTGGCCTGCTCGAGGGTCAGACCCACTTCCTCGGAGATCACGGTGCCGTTGGTCAGGATGGCGATGTCCTGCAGCATGGCCTTGCGACGGTCACCGAAGCCCGGTGCCTTGGCGGCCGCGACCTTGACGATGCCGCGCATGGTGTTGACCACCAGGGTGGCCAGCGCCTCGCCCTCGATGTCCTCGGCGATGATGGCCAGCGGCTTGCCCGCCTTGGCGACGGCTTCCAGCACCGGCAGCAGCTCGCGGATGTTGGAGATCTTCTTGTCGACCAGCAGGATGTACGGGTCTTCCAGCTCGACCTGCATGGTGTCCTGGTTGGTCACGAAGTAGGGCGACAGGTAGCCGCGGTCGAACTGCATGCCTTCCACGACTTCCAGCTCGTCCTCGAAGCCACGGCCCTCGTCGACGGTGATGACGCCTTCCTTGCCGACCTTCTCCATGGCCTCGGCGATGATCTCGCCGATGCGCTTGTCGCCGTTGGCGGAGATGGTGCCGACCTGGGCGATGGCCTTGGTGTCGGTGCAGGGCACGGACAGGGCCTCGATCTCCTTGACGGCGGCGATGACGGCCTGGTCGATGCCGCGCTTGAGGTCCATCGGGTTCATGCCGGCGATGACGCCCTTGAGACCCTCGTTGACGATGGACTGGGCCAGCACGGTGGCGGTGGTGGTGCCGTCACCGGCGACGTCGGAGGTCTTGGAAGCGACTTCCTTGACCATCTGGGCGCCCATGTTCTCGAACTTGTCCTTGAGCTCGATCTCCTTGGCCACGGAGACGCCGTCCTTGGTGACGGTCGGTGCACCGAAGGACTTCTCGATCACCACGTTGCGACCCTTCGGGCCCAGGGTGGTCTTGACGGCGTTGGCCAGGAGGTCGACACCGCGCGCCATGCGCTTGCGGGCGTCATCGGAGAACTTGACTTGTTTCGCTGCCATTTTCGAAATCTTCCTGTTGTGACTTGAGCGTCAGTTGCTTGAACGTCAGACGTGAACGTCGTGTCTTGAGCAGGTTACTGGACGGCTGGGCCTCAGCCCTCGACCACGGCCAGGATGTCGGACTCGCTCATGATCAGGACTTCCTCGCCGTCGATCTTCTGCTTCTCGACGCCGAAACCATCCTTGAAGATCACGGTGTCACCGACCTTGACGTCCAGGGGGCGGACGTCGCCGTTCTCGAGAATCCGGCCGTTACCGACGGCGAGAACCTCGCCACGTGTCGGTTTTTCCTGGGCGTTGCCCGGAAGCACGATGCCGCCAGCGGTTTTCTGTTCTTCCTCAACGCGACGGATGACGACGCGATCGTGCAAGGGACGGATGTTCATTGCTCACGTTCTCCTGATGGTTTGTCAGGCCGGGGCAGGCTGCCACGGCAGTTTCATCATCGCCTCGCAGCGTGGCTGCGAGGTGGAGGCGACTGGCGCCTTCCTTGTCGATGGTGCAGGACGCCTGTCCCGCACCGAAGCCTGTTGCTGTCCGATAAGTGGGGCCCGCACCGGGGCTTTCAAGGGGCCGTGGAAAAATTTTTTCGCCCGGATGGCCCGGCTCAGCGACGTGGCTCGTCGCGGGAGATGAACTCTCCCTCGATCGGGCCATCGGGCTCGCCCTCACGGGCCGAGGCGCCGCCCTGCGAATTGCCGGGCCGAGCGTCACCGGCGGCCTGCTGCCAGTCGGCATCGGCCCCGTGACGCGTGCCGTGCGCAAAGCCTCCACCGCGCACGTGGACGCCCTGGGCACGCACCCCGAGCCGGGCGAGCAGCTTGCCCAGCAGCCGCCTGGCGTCGGGGATCAGGCACAGGAAGCCCAGGGCATCGGAGACGAAGCCTGGCGCCATCAGCAGGGCGCCACCGAAGATCAGCGCCGCACCGGTGAGCAGTTCACCGGAGGGCACCTCGCCGCGCTCCAGACGCGCCCGGGCACGGGCGAAGGTGGCGGCGCCCTCGCGTCGGATCAGGTGCAGGCCGATGAACCCGGTGGCCAGCACCAGCAGCAGGGTGGTGAGCAGGCCGATGTGGCTGCCCACCGAGAACAGGATGACGAAATCGAGAAGGGCGAAGAGGGTAAAGGCAAGAAGAAAGGGCATGGGCACTCCGCGGGTGACAGTTCCGCTGGAGGTGGGGGCGGTGGCGCGGAAATCAAGCGTTGACGAGGGAGGTCGCCAGCCGATTGCATATGGAATATATTTCCAGCGGTGAAAAGTTGTTGTGCAGTGCACAAAATCTGCTACCGTTATTGTACGCTCCTGCATCGAGCGTCAATGCCTGTCCTGGCCCATGCGCCGGAGGCAGTCGCCCCCTAAACCCCCGGAGGACAGACGATGAAGCTCGACAATGCCGTGATCGCGATTACCGGCGGAGCCCGCGGCCTGGGCCTGGCCATGGCACAGCTGCTGGGCAGCCACGGCGCCCGGCTGGCGCTGCTGGACACCGACGCCGCGGCCCTGGACCAGGCCGTCTCCGCCCTTCACGAGGCGGGCATCGAGTCGCGCGCCTTCGTGACCAACGTGGCCGACGAGGCCTCGGTGAAGCAGGCCTTCGGCGATATCGCCGCCTCGCTGGGCCCGGTGAGCGGCCTGGTCAACAACGCCGGCATCCTGCGCGATGCCCTGCTGGTCAAGGCGAAGGAGGGGCGCGTCGAGAAGACCATGTCGCTGGCGCAGTGGCAGGCGGTGATCGACGTCAACCTGACCGGCGTCTTCCTGTGCGGCCGCGAGGCGGCCAGTCAGATGATCGAGGCGGGCAACGAGGGGGTGATCGTCAATATCTCCAGCATCTCTCGTGCCGGCAACATGGGGCAGAGCAACTATGCCGCGGCCAAGGCTGCCGTGGTGGCCCTGACCACCACCTGGGCAAAGGAGCTGGCACGCTACGGCATTCGGGTGGGGGCAGTGGCGCCGGGCTTCATCGAGACCGACATGACCGCCTCGATGCGCCAGGACATGCTCGACAAGCTGACCTCCGGCGTGCCCCTGCGTCGCCTGGGGCAGCCCGAGGACATCGCCCAGAGCGTCGCCTTCATCATGCAGAACGCCTATTTCACCGGGCGGGTGATCGAGTGCGACGGCGGCCTGCGGCTGTGAACGGGCTCCGGCGGCCGGTGGCGTCAGCCACCGACCGCCGAGGCCTCTCTCCTCGGATCCTCTGGTTCAGAAGGTCACCTGATCCTGAAGGTTGGCCACCGTCCCTTCGCCGATGCCGCTGACCCGCGTGAGGTCGTCGGCATTCTCGAAGGGGCCGTTGGCTTCGCGATCCTCGATGATCGCCGTGGCCTTGGCGGGCCCGATGCCTGGCAGTTCGGCGAGCAGTTCAGCGTCCGCGGTATTGACGTCGATCGGTGCGACCTCCTGGGCCGTGGCGGCCAGCGGGGAGAGCATCAGCATCAGCGCGAAAAGCGTTGCGGCGAGGGTTCCCTGCAGGGTTGTTTTCATGGGGTAGTTCTCCTGTGACGACTCACTCCTGGTGCACCGGTGTGGTGCCCCCTTCAAGCTAGTGCGCCTCGCTCCCGGGCAGTGTCGGCCCCAGTGGTCATTGCGCGTCATCCCGAGCCTACTTCAGCCCCTGGCGGTTGACGCCGGCACTCCGAGTCGAAACCCTGCGGCTGGTGTCGGCTCAGGCCGACATCGCCCGTGGTGTAACGCTGATATACTGCCGTCATCTTCGTGACTTGCCAGGAGACCGGCCCGTGCCTACCGCTTCCCCCCTGATCATTGCCCTCGACTACGCCTCGCTGGATGCCGCGCTGTGCATGGCCGACCAGCTCGACCCGGCCCGCTGCCGGCTCAAGGTGGGCAAGGAGCTGTTCACCCGCAGCGGGCCCGACGTGCTCGAGGCCCTGCACGGGCGCGGCTTCGAAGTGTTCCTCGACCTCAAGTTCCACGACATTCCCAACACCGTGGCGGGGGCGGTGCAGGCGGCGGCCGAGCAGGGTGCATGGATGGTCAATGTCCATGCCGGCGGCGGGCGCCGCATGATGGAGGCGGCGCGCGAGCGCCTCGCCAAGCACGGGCTGTCGACCCGGCTGATCGCGGTGACCGTGCTGACCAGCCTGGAGGCAGAGGACCTGGCCGAGGTGGGGGTCTCGGCGACACCGGCCGAGCAGGTGGAGCGCCTGGCCAGCCTGGCGCGGGACAGCGGCATGGACGGGGTGGTCTGCTCGGCCCAGGAGGCGGCACGCCTGCGAGCGCTGTGCGGGACCGACTTTCTCAAGGTGACCCCGGGCATCCGCCCGAGCTTCGCGGCGGCCGGCGACCAGCGGCGCATCATGGCGCCTCGGGATGCCATGGCAGCGGGCAGCACCCACCTGGTGGTGGGGCGTCCGGTGACCCAGGCCGAGGACCCCATGGCGGCGCTGGCGGCCATCGAGGCGGAGCTGGCCTGAGGCGGGGCTACTCCCCCTCGATGCCGGTGATTGGCTTGGTAGTGCCCCAGCTGCGGCAGCGCGGGCACTGCCAGTGGAGCTGTTCGCCGGCAAAGCCGCAGCGCCGGCAGCGGTGCCTCGGCAGGGCTTTCAGCAGGGTGCGGGTGTGCTGCTGGAGCAGCTCGAGGCGCTCGAGTGATTCGCCCTCGTCATCCTGCCGGTAGAGGTCCATCAGGTAGTCCAGCGCCCCCAGGCTCGATTCGCGGGCGAGCTGCTCCCTGACCAGCGCGATGGCGGCGGCGGGGCCCTCGCGCTGTCGAAGGGTCTCGGCCAGCAGGATGATCACGCTGGTGTAGGGGGTACGTTCGAGCAGCTGCCGCAGGTGGTGGATCAACCCCTCCTCGTCGTCGAGCAGGCGGTAGGCATGGGCCAGGGGGTCGAGCAGGGTTGGGGTGAAAGCCGGGTCCTGGTCCGGGATGCGTGACAGCAGGCGGATCTCCTGGCGGTAGTGGCCGGTATCGTGCTCCAGCCCGGCCAGCAGCAGGTTGGCGCGCACGCAGCGCGGGTCGGTGTTCAAGGCCTGGCGCAGGTGCTTGCGCGCCAGGCCCGGGCTCGCCTCGAAGCGCTCCTGTTCCGCCAACTGGCAGAGCCAGTGGGCAGCAGCACGCCGCATCTCCTCGCTGTGGCGCACCAGCTGGGGCTGGGCGACGCTCAGGGCCTGCTGCCACTCCCCCTCGCGCTCCAGCAGGTCGACCAGAAGACGTTTGGCCTCCAGGCGGAGCTCGTCGTCCTGGGTGTCGCGTACCAGGGTCTGCAGCAGGCGTTCGGCGCGGTCGAGCAGGCCGAGCTTGAGGAAGTCGCGGGAGAGCTCCAGCTGGACCCGATCGCCCTGGGTCCCGCTGAGGGTGGGGCGCGCCAGCAGGTTCTGGTGGATCTTCACCGCCCGGTCGGCCTCGCCCCGCGCGCGGAACAGGTTGCCGAGGGTGATGTGGGTGTCGATGGTCTCGCTGTTGACCTCGAGGGCGGCCACGAAGGTCTCGATGGCGCGGTCCTGCTGGTCGTTGAGCAGGTAGTTCAGGCCAACGAAGTAGTCCCGCGCCAGCCCGGAGGAGGGGGCGGGATCCTCGGCCTTCCTGCGTTCGCGGCGGCCGAGCCACCAGCCGATGGCGACCGCTGCCAACAACAGGGTCAGCAGCAGGACGTCGGGCATTCTAGGGGAGTTCCTTCAGCTCCTGGACACGCAGGCGGTCGAGCTCCTTGCGCTGCTGCTGGTTGTGGCGCTGGGCGCGAGTCAGCAGGGTGCGCAGGCGCAGATAGACGCCGCTCATGGCCAGCATGCCCATCAGCACGCCGACGGCCAGCGAGGCCAGCAGCCAGACCGAGAGCGAGGCGGCAGGCAGCTCGATCCAGATCAGGTTGAGCGGCAGGGCCTGCTGGTTATTGACGGCAAACAGGATGCCGACCAGCAGGACCGCCAGCAGGATGATGGCCAGGATCAGGCCTTTGAGCCAACGCATGCGCTTGTCCCCTGTGGTGAATGTCGTTGTGGCATTGAGAGGTGCTCAGTAACCGAGGGCGCGGCTGGCGTCCACCTGTTCGCGCAGCTCCTTGCCGGGCTTGAAGTGTGGCACGAACTTGCCCTCGAGGGCGACAGGTTCGCCGGTCTTGGGGTTGCGGCCCACGCGGGGTTCCCGGTAGTGCAGCGAGAAGCTGCCGAAGCCGCGGATCTCGACCCGTCCCCCTTCCGAGAGGGTGTCGGTGATGTCATCGAGGATCAGCCTGACGGCCGCTTCGACTTCCTTGATCGACAGCTCCGGCTGTCGCATTGCGATCTGCTCGATCAACTCGGACTTGGTCATCGACGTTCTCCGTATGCGGCTCGCAACCGGGAAGTACCACCCCGCGTTGTTGTTTTCTCAAAGCATACTGTGCAAGTCGTGATAAAACAACGAGCTACGACCATAGGCAGAGAGACGGTCGATTCCGGGCGCCGCAGGCTGCCGCGGCAGGGGGGCTCGGGTATACTGGTGCCACATCCATCCGCACTGTCGAGGTCGACGTTGAACGAGCCATCCACCACCGAAGCCGCCCAGCGCAAGCGTCTCTACTGGCACTCCCGGCGCGGGATGTGGGAGCTGGACCTGCTGCTGGTGCCCTTCCTCGAGCAGCGCTACGACACGCTGGACGAGGCCGACCAGGCGGCCTTCCGGGAGCTGATCGACGAGGAGGACCAGGACCTCTTCGTGTGGCTGATGCGTCGGGAATGGCCGGAAGCGCCGGCCCGCCGCCGCATCGTCCAGCTGATCATCGAGCATGCCGAAAGTGCCGATAGCGTTGGGCATCGTCCCGTCTAGACTCGCGCTGTGGGTTCATGGGCTGCTGGCGGCGGCAGTGGTCGCCCCGGTCGTCCTCCATGCGCCGGCGGGCATCGCGGTCCTCGTGACCCTGGTGCTCGCCGGCGTTGTCGTGTGGGTCGCCCGCAGGCGGCCGCGGGGCGAGCTCCGGGGCGTGCCCCGGCCTGGCGGCGGGCTGCGCTGGAGCTGGCGGAGTGCCGCGTCGGGCGGCGGCTGGCAGGAGGTGACCCTGCGCTGCGACTACCTGGGGCCCTGGTTGATCGGCCTGCGCCTCGACGGCCGCCGGCTCTGGCTATGGCCCGATAGCGGCGATGCCGCCTCCCTGCGGGGCCTGCGACGGGTGCTGGTCGCCCTGGCCTGAGCGGCCCGACCGGGCCGCGCGTCGGCGGTGCCTTTCGCGAAGGCGGTTCTCGCTGGCCGGGGCTATGGCGTTGCCAGGTCCACCAGGTGAATCCGTGATGGCTGCGGTGCGGGATCGCCATGGACGGGGCAGTCGGGGTTGTAGTGCAGGCCGCGGGATTCCCGGCGCGCCTGTGCGCTGGCCACGGTGAGCCGCGCCAGGCGCAGGGCGTGCCACAGGCTGGCGAGCTCGACGTCGGGGGGGCTCGCGGCGACCAGGGGCGCCAGACGACGCTGCTGGTCGGCGAGCGCCTCGGCGGCCTCGGCCAGGCCGGCATCGTGGCGGACGATGGCCACTCGGGCACTCATCCACTGGCGCATCGCCTCGCGCTGTTCGCCGACCAGGCCGGGCGGCAGCGGCCGGCCGCCGGCCGCCAGGGGGCGCAGGGCAGCGGTGGCCGGGGCCGCCGGCCGGGCCAGCGCCCGGGCGCAGCTGCGGGCGAAGACCAGGCACTCCAGCAGCGAGTTGCTGGCCATGCGGTTGGCACCGTGCAGGCCCGTGCAGGCCACCTCGCCGACGGCGTGCAGTCCTGGCACGCGAGTGGCGCCGTCCAGGCCGGTGGCCACCCCGCCGCAGCTGTAGTGTGCCGCCGGGACCACCGGGATCGGCACCCGGGTGATATCCAGTCCGCGTCCGGCGCAGTGGGCGTGAATGGTGGGGAAGTGATGGCGGATCTCGGCCTCGCCCAGGTGGCGGATGTCGAGCAGCACGTGGTCGCTGCCGGTGCGCTGCATCTCGGCGTCGATGGCGCGGGCGACGATGTCCCGGGGGGCCAGCTCGGCGCGGGGGTCCAGGGCCGGCATGAAGCGGTGGCCATGGATGTTGAGCAGCTGCCCGCCCTCGCCGCGCACCGCCTCGCTGATCAGGAAGGGAGGGCCCTCGGGATCATAGAGGCAGGTGGGGTGGAACTGCTGGAACTCCAGGTTCATCAGCTCGGCGCCCAGCTCGGCCGCCATCATCATGCCCTCGCCGCTGGCCGGCTGGGGGCTGGTGGTGTGGCGGTAGAGCCCGCTGGCGCCGCCGGTGGCGAGCACGGTATCGGCGGCGAGCAGCTCGTGGAGGCGGCCCTGCTCGTCCAGGCAGAGTGCCCCACGGCAGGCCCCGCCGACGTCGCCGATCAGGCCGATGGCGGTCAGTTCGGTGTGCAGGGTGATCGACGGATGGTCGGCCACGTGTTGCTTGAGGGTCTCCATCACCGCCCGCCCCGTGGCGTCGGCGGCATGGATGATGCGCCGCGCGCCGTGGCCTCCCTCGCGGGTCAGGTGGTAGGGATAGCCCGCCCCGGGGCTGGTGTCCGGGGTGAAGGGCACCCCCAGGGAGAGCAGCCACTCGATGGCGGCGGGGCCCTGCTCCACGGTGAAGCGCACCGCACGCTCGTCGCACAGGCCGTCGCCGGCCACCAGGGTATCGGCCACGTGGGCCTCGACGTCGTCCTGGGGGGAGAGCACGGCGGCGATGCCGCCCTGTGCCCAGCGGCTGGCGCCCGAATCGTCGCTGGCCGGCCGCAGCAGGGTGACCCGGCGCCGGTCGGCGATCTCCAGGGCCAGCACAAGCCCGGCGACGCCGCCGCCGATGATCAGCACATCATGGTTGCCGTGGGTCATCTTGCGCTCCTCTGTCGTTCAGGGCGGACTCCCGTCGTGCCCAGCGGCGCCCCGAGGCGCGTCGCAGGCGGCTGCTGGGCAGGCGGTTCAGGCCGCCCAGGCGGGTCACGAGGTCATCGGTCAGGCGGGCCAGTTCGCGGTTCAGCCACAGGTAGCCGCTGGGGCTGAACAGCACGCGACCCTCGTCGCTGCGTGCGCTGGAGGCCAGCTCGGCATGGCGCTGGAGGTCGAAGGGGTTTATCTCGACCTCGATGGGCTGCCCGGTCCGGACCTGGAAGGCCAGGGTGCCGAGCTCCCGGGCGAGCCGGTGCTGCTCCTCGCGCAGGCCGGTCATGGCTTCGATGCGGTCATGGCCCGCCCGGGTCGTCCAGTGGGTCTCGAGCAGCAGCTCGATGGTCGAGAGCATGCGGCGCTGCAGGGAGATGATGTCATCCAGCTCGTCCCGGCGCAGTCGTCGCTCGCGATGGATCGCATCGACCAGGCCGCGCTGCTTGACCAGCGAGGCGCTGGTGGCCTTGAGCAGGGCGCGGGTGTCGACGTCCAGCGAGGCGGCGGCGGTGGTATGGGCGTGGAAGAGGCGCGCCATGCGGTCGAGGTTCTCGGCCAGCATGAAGCGCATCATGTCGGTGGCCTTCTGGGGCAGCACCAGCACGGTCACGATGATGCCCACCAGGGTGCCCAGCAGCACATCGAAGGCTCGCCACAGGCCGATGCCCAGGTCATGGCTGCCGTCGCCGACCACCAGCAACAGGCTGATGGCGAACATCAGGCCGCTGTAGCCGTGGCGGCTGCCGAAGGTCAGCCAGGTGGCGATGCCGATGGCGGCGAGGCTGCCGGCCGGAACCAGCAGGGGCAGGCCCGGGGGCAGCAGGATCAGCACGAGGCCCGACCCCGCGCCGAGCAGGGTGCCGAGCAGCCGCTGGCGCCCCTTGTCGAGCACGCCGCCGATATGCGGCAGGTTGCCCATCACCATGACGGTGCTGACCAGCGCCCAGCTGGAGTGGGGAATCTCGAAGATGCGGATGATGACGAAGGTGATCGTCAGTGCCAGCAGCACGCGAACGACATGCAGCCTGCGCCGGAAACGGTAGGTGAAGAAGGGGTCGCGCAGGGGCGGCAGCTTCATGATCGGGTGCCCCGTCGATGCGCCGTGAGGCGGTCGGTCCAGGCGAAGCGTGGGGAGACTGGTGCCCGGAGCCGGGCTCGAACCGGCACGGTGTCGCCACCGAGGGATTTTAAGTCCCTTGCGTCTACCAATTTCGCCATCCGGGCGGCACGGTGTCGAGCAGGAAAGCGGGAAATGGAGGCTGGAGTCGGAATCGAACCGGCGTACACGGAGTTGCAGTCCGCTGCATAACCACTCTGCCATCCAGCCTCATCGAGTCGTGATGTCATCCCCGGGAGGGATGATGGAGCGGGAAACGAGATTCGAACTCGCGACCCCAACCTTGGCAAGGTTGTGCTCTACCACTGAGCTATTCCCGCCTGACTCGAGAGCGAATTATACGGATAAGTCGGTGACTGTCAAACGCTTTTGCATCCCGGCCTACATCGAGTCGCTGAGGTGCGGCCAGGCGGCACGCAGGTAGAGGAACATCGACCAGAGCGTCAGCACGGCGGCCACGTAGAGGGTGGCCACGGCCAGCGCGGCGATCGGCGTGCCAGGGGCGAAGGCCAGCAGCAGGAAGATCGCCACCATCTGCAGGGTGGTCTTGACCTTGCCGATCCAGGAGACCGCCACCTTGCCGCGCTTGCCCATCTCCGCCATCCACTCGCGCAGCGCCGAGATGACGATCTCGCGGCCGATGATCACCAGCGCCGGCAGGGTCAGCCAGATCGCCTCGTAGCGCTCGATCAGCAGTGCCAGGGCCACGGCGACCATCAGCTTGTCCGCCACCGGGTCGAGAAAGGCGCCGAAGGGGGTCGCCTGGTTCCAGCGGCGGGCCAGATAGCCATCCAGCCAGTCGGTGATCGACGCCAGGGCGAACAGCGCGGCGGCCAGGGGCATGCTCCAGGCGAAGGGCAGGTAGAAGAGCACCACCAGCAGTGGAATGAAGGCAATACGGGCCAGGGTGAGGAGATTCGGGATGTTCATCGCGTGACGCAGTCCTTGCCGGTCGGTGGGGTGGTGCCGGGGCGCCCGGACATTCTATCCGCCTTGGCGCTCGTCATCCATGCAGGGCGCGATGAATCGCCTCGGCGAGGGTGGCGCTGATGCCGGGGACGCGCGCCAGTTCCTCGCGGCTGGCCTGCTTCACTCCCTGCAGGCCGCCGAAGAAGCGCAGCAGCTCGCGCCGCCGCCGGGGGCCGACGCCGGGGATGCCCTCCAGGGTGGAGGTGCGCCTGGCCTTGTCGCGCCGGGTGCGGTGGCCGGTGATGGCGAAGCGGTGGGATTCGTCGCGGATATGCTGGACCAGGTGCAGGGCCGGGGAGGTGCCGTCCAGGTCGAGGGTGCGGTCCACGGTCTCAAGGAACAGCGTCTCGAGCCCCGCCTTGCGCGTGGTGCCCTTGGCGACCCCCAGCAGCCCGATGCCGCTGACCCCGAGCTCCTCGAACACCTCTCGGGCCAGGTTGAGCTGTCCCTTGCCGCCGTCGACGATCAACACGTCGGGGCGCTCGCCCTCGCCATCGGCCAGGCGCCGGAAGCGCCGGACCAGCGCCTGGCGCATGGCCGCGTAGTCGTCGCCGGCCGCCACCCCCTCGATGTTGAAGCGCCGATAGTCGGACTTGCGGGGGCCGTTCTCGTCGAACACCACGCAGGAGGCCACGGTGGCCTCGCCGTGGCTGTGGCTGATGTCGAAGCACTCCAGCCGGCGCGGCGTGGCCTCGAGCCCCAGGGCGTCGCGCAGTGCCTCGAAGCGCCGGGTGAGCTGCGCCTGGTTGGCCAGCTGGCCGGCCAGCTGCTGCTCGGCGTTGGTGCGCGCCAGTTCCCGCCACTGGGCGCGGTGGCCTCGGACCTGGTCGGTGAGGCGCACGCGCCGGCCGGCGCGCTCGCTGAGTGCCCGGCCGATCAGCGCGGCATCGGGCAGGGGGTGGCTGGTGATCACCTCCCGGGGGATCTCCCGGGCCTGGCCCAGGTAGTACTGGCTGACGAACTCGCCGAGCAGCGCTTCCGGCGCCAGGTCGAGCCCGTTGGCCGGCGTGTGGTGGCGGGCGCCCAGCAGCCGCCCCTGGCGGACGCTGAGCACCGAGATGCACAGCGTGCCCGGGCGGCTGGCCAGGGCGAAGACGTCGGCATCGCCGTCGCCGGTATCGACGAACTGGCGCTGCTGCAGCTGGCGCAGCTGCTGGATCTGGTCGCGCAGCCGGGCTGCCTCCTCGAAGGCGAGTTCGCGGCTGGCGGCCTCCATCGCCTCGGTCAGCTCGCTGGTCACCTGCTCGCTCCTGCCCTCCAGGCACTGCACGGCATGCTCGAGGTCGCGGCGGTAGTCCGCCTCGCCGATCAGGCCGACACAGGGGGCGCTGCAACGCTGGATCTGGTACTGCAGGCAGGGGCGGGTGCGGTGGGCGAAGACGCTGTCCTCGCAGTTGCGGATGCGGAAGATCTTCTGCATCAGCGACAGGCTCTCGCGCACCGCCAGGCTGCTGGGGTAGGGGCCCAGATAGCGGCCGTCGTCGCGGCGCTGCCGGGCGCGCTTGTACTCCAGCGCCGGGAAGGGATGGCGGTCGGTGACGAACACGAAGGGGTAGGACTTGTCGTCACGCAGCAGGATGTTGTAAGGCGGGCGCAGCTCCTTGATCAGGGTCTGTTCCAGCAGCAGCGCCTCGGTCTCGCTGTTGGTCACCGTGACCTGGATGTCGGCAATGCGGGCCACCAGGGCCTGGGTCTTGGTGTTGAGCGCGCCGCGAAAGTAGCTGGCCAGGCGTGCCTTCAGGCGGCGCGCCTTGCCGACGTAGAGGGTGTCGCCTCGGTCGTCCAGCATGCGGTAGACGCCGGGAGCCTCGCTGACGGCGCCCAGGAAGCGGCGGTGGTCGAAACTCATGGCGTGCGGGTCACTCGACGCTGGCAAAGCCTTCCACCAGCCCGTGCCGCAGCCCCAGGTGGGTCAGCTCCACGTCGGTATGCACGCCGAGCTTGTCGAAGATCCGGTAACGATAGGTGTTGACCGTCTTGGGGCTGAGGAACAGCCGGTCGGAGATGTCGGCGACCTTCTGGCAGTTGACGATCATCATGGCGACCTGCATCTCGCGCTGGGAGAGCTGGTCGAAGGGGTTGTCCGGGGCATCGATGCGCGACAGCACCAGCCGCTGAGCGATCTCCGGGCTGACGTAGCGCTGTCCCGCGAAGACGCCGCGGATGGCGGTGACCATCTCGTCGTGCTGGGAGCCCTTGCCGAGGAAGCCGTAGGCCCCGGCATCCAGCAGGCGCTGGGCGAAGGTCTCCTCGAGCCAGGCGGTCAGCACCAGCACGCGGGTGCCGGGCATGGTGCGGTGGATCTTGCGGGTGGCCTCCAGGCCGCCGATGCCGGGCATGCGGATGTCCATCAGCACCACGTCCGGCTCCAGGCGCCGGGTCTCGGCGATGGCGTCCTCGCCATTGGCGGCCTCGCCGACCACGCTGATATCCGCTTCGGCATTCAGCAGGTGGGCGATGCTGGTCCTTACCAGGTGATGGTCATCGGCTATCAGTACCCGGATCAAGGCAGCGGCTCCTGAACGTCTGGGGTGGTCGGATTGAGACTGGGGTGAGTTTCGGCTCTCATGTCAAAGAGTGGCACAACTCGGCATTGGCTGGAAAGTCTACTTGGGGATCGGGACGATCTTCCTGGCAGGGGGTTGACGATGCCAGGCGGGCTGCGTATCATTCCCCTCGTTCTCGCAAGGCGAGACAGCGTGGGGCCTTAGCTCAGCTGGGAGAGCGCAACACTGGCAGTGTTGAGGTCAGCGGTTCGATCCCGCTAGGCTCCACCAACAAGACATCTCGAATCAGCCGCTTGGCGCATCCGCCAGGCGGCTTTTTCGTGCGCGCTCGCCGGGGCGATGGCTGATCCGTGGACGAGTCCGGGCCCGCAACGCATCGGCCCCGCCGCGGCAGGGCCGGGCGGGGCCGATGAGCAAGGCGGTGTCAGCCGTGTGGGTCAGGCGCAGTCGGCGGCGCCTTCGCCGAACATGTCGAAGAGCAGCTCGCGGCCCAGGGGCGTGAGCACCAGCCGGTTGTGCTCGTTCCAGGAGGCGGCATCGCTGTTGACCAGCACCTTCTGGCAGGTCTGCCACTCGCTGGAGGCGCTGGAGAGGGTCGCCACGTCATTGCGGTCGAGGCCGCGATGGGGGATCGAGACGGTCTCGAGCACGTGGCCGTGATGGTAGAGCAGGGCCGCCATGCTCGAGAGACACTGGCGCAGGCTGCGCTGCATGCCGGCGGTAGGGGAGGTGTCGATCATCATGAGCCGCAATTCCTCTTACACGCTGGAGTGTATTGCGGTGCAGTATACCACCAAGGTCGAACGCAACGAAAGTCTAAGAGAGGGTGCCGAGGTCGACACCCCTCGAGAGGACGCCTCAGCCCTCGACGCGGCCCAGCAGCAGGAACTCGATCAGTGCCTTCTGGGCGTGCAGGCGGTTGCCGGCCTCCTGCCAGACCACGGCGCGGGGGTCGTCGAGCAGGGTCTCGCTGATCTCCTCGCCGCGGTGGGCGGGCAGGCAATGGAGGAAGAGGGCGTCGGGCCTGGCGCGGTCGAGCAGGGCCTCGGTGACCTGGAAGCCGGCGAAGTCGGCCTCGCGCCTGGCCTGCTCCTCCTCCTGGCCCATGGAGGCCCAGACGTCGGTGGTGACCAGGTCGGCGTCCACCACCGCCTCGGCCGGGTCGTGCAGCAGGGTGACCCGGTCGCCGGCGGCCGCCAGGATGTCCTGGCGCGGCTCGTAGCCCTTGGGGCAGCAGACGCGCAGCCGGAAGTCGAACTGGCGGGCGGCGTTGATCCAGGAGTGGCACATGTTGTTGCCGTCGCCGATCCACACCGCGGTGCGGTCCTTGACGCTGCCGCGCAGCTCGGTCCAGGTCATCACGTCGGCGAGCAGCTGGCAGGGGTGGTAGTCATCGGTCAGGGCGTTGATCACCGGGACCGTGCTGGCGGCGGCGAACGCTTCCAGCCCCTCGTGGGAGAAGGTGCGGATCATCACCGCGTCGACCATCTCCGAGAGCACCCGGGCGGTATCGCCGATCGGCTCGCCGCGGCCCAGCTGGGTGTCGCGGGAGGAGAGGAACAGCGCGTGGCCACCGAACTGGGCCATGGCGGTCTCGAAGGAGACGCGGGTGCGGGTCGAGGATTTCTCGAAGATCATCGCCAGGGTCCGGTTGGCGAAGGGGGTATAGGTCGGCCCGTGGGTCTTCAGGCCGTTCTTGATGGTGATGGCGCGCTGGATGAGGTAGCGCAGCTCTTCCGGACTGAGATCGAGCAGGGTCAGGAAATGGCGGGTGGCCATGGGGTCGCTCCACGGGAAAAACGACCATCCTAGCCAGCCGCCGGGGGATGCGCAACGCGCCCGGCATCAGTAGAATGGCTCCCATCCACAAGGCCGACCGGCGTACTCGGGTATTGCTCGTCGGTCCCGGTCCAACGAGAAAAGGAGACGTCATGAGCACCACCGTCGAGAACATCCAGCGCCAGATCAGCGAGAATCCCATCCTGATCTACATGAAGGGCACGCCGCAGCTGCCCCAGTGCGGCTTCTCCGCCCAGACCGTCCAGGCGCTGATGGCCTGCGGCGAGCGGTTCGCCTTCGTCAACGTGCTGGACAACCCGGACATCCGCGCCGAGCTGCCCAAGGTCGCCAATTGGCCCACCTTCCCCCAGCTGTGGGTAGAGGGCGAGTTGGTCGGCGGCTGCGATATCGTGGTCGAGATGCACCAGAGCGGCGAGCTCGAGAAGCTGATCAAGGAGACCGCGGCGAAGCACAAGGACGACGCCTGAGCGCCCTTCGGGTAGCGCCTAGCGCCCTTCGGGCAGCGCCCAGCTACAAGCGCCTAGCGCCCTGCTGCAAGGCAACGGGCAGCAAGCGTCGAGGCGAAAAACGAGAAACCCCGTCGGTGTTGAACTGACGGGGTTTCTTCGTTCACGCCTGGGATGGAGGGGGTATCATCCTGCTCGGCGCTCGGCGCTCGGCGCTCGGCGCTCGGCGCTCGGCGCTCGGCGCTCGGCGCTCGGCGCTCGGTGCTTACGGCTGCTCGTCCATCCCCTGCTCGCGCTGGGCCTGGGCCCAGCCGCCCAGTTCCTTGTAGCGGTTGACCATGGCGCAGAACAGCTCGGCGGTGCGCTCGGTGTCATAGCGCGCGGAGTGGGCCTCGCTGTTGTCGAACTCGATGCCGGCGGCGCGACACGCCCGGGCCAGCACCGTCTGGCCGTAGACCAGGCCCGCCAGGGAGGCGGTATCGAAGCTGGAGAAGGGGTGGAAGGGGTTGCGCTTGATGCCGCAGCGGGTGACCGCCGCGTTGAGGAAGCCGTGGTCGAAGGCCGAGTTGTGGCCGACCAGCACCGCTCGGGTGCAGCCGTGGGCCTTGATCGCCTTGCGCACCGGGCGGAAGATCTCGTTGAGCGCCTCCGACTCGCCGAGGGCCACCTGCTGGCGCAGCGGGTCGTCGAGTCGGATGCCGGTGAAGTCCAGCGCCGACTGCTCGACGTTGGCTCCCTCGAAGGGCCTGACATGGAAGGCATAGGTGGCCTCCGGCAGCAGGTTGCCCTCGGCGTCCATGGTCAGGGTCACCGCGGCGATCTCCAGTATCGCGTCGCGGGCGGCATCGAAGCCGCCGGTTTCCAGGTCTACCACCACCGGCAGGAAGCTGCGGAATCGCTGCGCCATCAGTTCGCGGGCGATCGCCTCGCTCATGCACCTCTCCTCGATCGGACTCCTGTGTCGACCACCTCCCGAAGGCGCGGCCTCGAATCCGCGCAAGTCTAGCAGCTTGGTTTCGGGACGTCCCGCGGCCGGTATTCGCTCGGCGTCTGCCGCGCTATACTTGCCCCCCTCAAGACGTTCATCACAAGGAGCCCCCGAATGTCCGATGTCAAGAAGGTCGTGCTCGCCTATTCCGGCGGCCTGGACACCTCCGTTATCGTCAAGTGGTTGCAGGAGACCTACAACTGCGAGGTCGTGACCTTCACCGCCGACATCGGCCAGGGCGAGGAGGTCGAGCCGGCCCGCGCCAAGGCCCAGGCCCTGGGCGTCAAGGAGATCTACATCGAGGATCTCCGCGAGGAGTTCGTGCGCGACTATGTCTACCCGATGTTCCGCGCCAATACCATCTACGAGGGCGAGTACCTGCTCGGCACCTCCATCGCGCGCCCGCTGATCGCCCGTCGCCTGATCGAGATCGCCAACCAGACCGGTGCCGACGCCATCTCCCACGGCGCCACCGGCAAGGGCAACGACCAGGTCCGCTTTGAGCTGGGTGCCTATGCCCTCAAGCCGGGCGTCAAGGTGATCGCCCCCTGGCGCGAGTGGGACCTCACCTCCCGCGAGAAGCTGATGGCCTATTGCGAGAAGCACGAGATCCCGGTCGACTTCTCCAAGAGCAAGAAGAAGTCGCCGTACTCCATGGACGCCAACCTGCTGCATATCTCCTATGAGGGCGGCCTCCTCGAGGACCCCTGGGCCGAGGCCGAGGAGGACATGTGGCGCTGGAGTGTCTCGCCCGAGGCCGCCCCGGATACGCCCACCTACGTGGAGCTGACCTATGAGAAGGGCGACATCGTGGCCATCGACGGCACGCCGATGCGGCCCCACGAGGTGCTCGAGACCCTCAACAAGCTGGGCGGCGACAACGGCATCGGCCGCCTCGACATCGTCGAGAATCGCTACGTCGGCATGAAGTCCCGGGGCTGCTACGAGACCCCCGGCGGGACCATCATGCTGCGCGCCCACCGCGCCATCGAGTCGATCACCCTGGACCGCGAGGAGGCCCACCTCAAGGACGAGCTGATGCCCAAGTACGCCGAGGTGATCTACAACGGCTACTGGTGGAGCCCGGAGCGCCGCATGCTGCAGGCGGCCATCGACGAGACCCAGAAGAACGTCTCCGGGGTGGTGCGCATGAAGCTCTACAAGGGCAACGCCACTGTGGCCGGCCGCAAGTCCGACCAGTCGCTGTTCGACGAGTCCATCGCCACCTTCGAGGACGATGCCGGCGCCTACGACCAGAAGGATGCCGAGGGCTTCATCAAGCTCAACGCTCTGCGCCTGCGCATCGCCGCCGGCAAGGGCCGCAAGCAGGACTGAGCGGCGCCTCGAACCGCGCTCCCGGACGCCGGCCCAGGCCGGCGTCCTGCCCCGAGCGCGATGACCCGGGAGAGACCCATGTTCAAGAAGCTGTTATCCGGCCTGTTCGGCGGCGGCGACGCCCGGCCCGGCAACGCCGCGGCCGCCGAGCCGGTCGAGTACAAGGGCTACCTGATCGTCTCGGAGCCCGCCGACCAGGGCGGCCAGTACCGCGTCAGCGGCTGGATCCGCAAGCCGGGGGCCAACGGAGAGGAGCAGGCGCACCGCTTCGAGCGCTCCGACATGGTGCCCGGTCGCGAGGCCTGTGACGAGCTGATGGTCAGCAAGGCCCAGCGCTTCATCGACGAGGTGGGCGACGACATGTTCGCACCGCGCTGAGCCGCTGCCCTTGCCCGTTCGCGACGGCGCCCCACGGGGCGCCGTCGTCGTTGCAGGGCGGGCCCTTCGCCCTTGGCCCAAGTGTCCCGTCCCGTGTCGCTGGTTACACTGGGATCCCATGACTCCCGCAAGCCGCCGACACGGAACCGCCATGCGCCTGCTCCACCGTGCCTCGTCCTGGCGAAGGCTCTTCGCCGATGACCTCCTGCCCGACCCCGGCCGCCTGCCGCCGCTGCTTGGCCCGCTGCGCGATGCCCTGATCGAGCTGGGCCCCGAGCCCGAGCTGGCCCGAGCCCACGCCTGGCAGCCGCGGCTGGCCGAGGCGCTGATCCGTCTCGACCTGCCGGCCTGGCGGATCAGCCAGCTGATCAGCGACCACAACGCGTGGCTCTACCGGCGGGCTATCCAGCTCTCGCTCAGCGAGATGCAGGGGCAGGGCTGGGGGACGCCGCCGGTGGCCTACTGCGTGCTGGTGCTGGGCTCGGGCGGTCGCCACGAGAGCCTGCTGGGGCCGGACCAGGACAATGCCATGGTCATCGCCGACTATCCCGACGCACGCCACACCGAGATCGACGGCTACTTCCAGGCGCTGGGCGAGCGCTTCACCGAGCGCCTGGACGAGGCGGGGATCCCGCTGTGCAGCGGTCACGTGATGGCGCGCTGGCCGATGTGGCGCAAGCGGCTCTCGGAGTGGGGCGAACAGCTGGCGATCTGGACCGCCGACCGACGGGTCAAGCGCGTGCAGCAGGCCAATATCCTGCTCGACTTCCATCCGGTCCATGGCGAGCCCGCGCTGGCCGAGGCCCTGGCCGACCGGGTCGCGCGCCTGATGCCCAGTGCCGGGCTCTTCCTCGACGAGATGGCCGCGCTGCTCGACGAACTGCCGGTGGCCCTGGATCGTTTCGGCCGACTGGCGGGTGACGACGAGGGGGCCCCCCATGATCGTGCCCTCAACCTCAAGCGCCAGGCCGTGCTGCCGCTGGTCAATGTCGTGCGGCTGCTCTCGCTGCGTCATGGCGTGGCCGCCAGCGATACCCGGGCGCGCTTGACCGACCTGGTGGTCAAGGAGGCCCTGCCGGCGGCCCACGCCCGGTCGCTGATCGCCGCGCTGGAGCGCCTGCAGGGCCTGCTGCTGGACGAGCAGTTGAGCGGCCTTCGGGAGGGGCGCCGCGCGGATGGCTGGGTGGATGTGTCCCGTCTGGGCGAGGACCAGCGGCTGCTGCTGCGCCACGACCTGCAGCAGATCCGGGCCCTGCAGAAGTGGGCGCGCCGCCTGTAGTCGCCACTGCACTCCGTGGAAATCGAGTGGTGGGCGGAATGCGACCTACGCCGGCGGCGCCTCCGGCAGCTCCATGGTCAGGCAGGCGCCGCCCAGGCGGGAGGCGTCCTCGACCCACAGCCGGCCGCCCAGATGGGCGACGATGCCGCGGCTGATCGGCAGCCCCAGGCCGCTGCCCCGCGGGCGGCCGCGGGTCTTCTCCGGGCTCTCGCCGGGACGCTGGATCTGGTGGAACTTCTCGAACACCCGCTCGCGCTCCTCCATGGCGATGCCGGGGCCGTTGTCCTCCACCGCCAGGCGATAGTGGTTCTTGTGGCGCGCCAGGCGCAGCAGCACCTTCGGCGCGTCGTGGTCGGCGAACTTTCCGGCATTGTCGAGCAAGTTGATGATCACCTGCTCGAGGCGGTCCGGGTCGCCCACCACCGGCGCCTCGTCGACGTCGATCTGCACCTCGAGGGCCACCCCGCGGTCCTCCTGCAGGCGGTGCACGGCGTCCACGCTGTGGCGCGCCAGGGCCACCAGGTCGAGGCGCTGGGGGTTGAGGGTCAGGCGGCCGCTCTCCAGGCGGGCCAGGTCGAGGATCTCCTCGATCAGTCGCGACAGCCGCTGGCTCTCGAGCACCACCACGTTGAGGAAGTGCACCCGCTTCTCGTCGGGCAGCTCCTGGCTGTCGCGCAGGATCTCGGCGAAGGCGCGGATCGAGGTCAGCGGCGTGCGCAGCTCGTGGCTGACCATCGCCACGAACTCGTCCTTGAGGCGGTCCAGCTCCCGCAGCCGCTCGTTGGCGGCGCGCAGCTCCTCGCTGGTGCGCGCCAGCTCCCGCGACTTCTGCTCCAGCCGACGGTTGACCTCCAGGGTCTCGGAGGTGGTGTCGAGGATGCTGAGGATCGCCTCCAGGTCGAGGGCCTCGCCGCGCACCACCGAGTTGATCAGCACCCGCGCGGAGGCGTTGCCCAGGGCCCCGGAGAGCGCCTGTTCGGCGCGGGCGATCAGCGCCGGCGGCGCCGGCAGGTCGTCGTTGTCGGGGTCGTCGGCGAAGCCCGCGAAGGCCCGGGCCGTGGCATTGGCCCCCAGGTAGCGGTCGAGCAGCGCGCGCAGCTCGCCGCGGGTGGTCTGGCCGTGCCACAGCGAGGTCTCCATCAGGCCGGGGTGCATGGCCTCGGTGAACAGCGCGGCCTGGGTCTGCTCCAGGGGCGTCTGGCGGGAGAACAGCGAGATGCCCACCAGCAGGCCGACGTTGGCCACCAGGCTCCACAGCAGGGCATGGGTGTAGATGTCCCAGCCCTCCAGGCCGAACAGCGCATAGGGGCGCAGCCAACCGATGCCCCAGGGCCCTTGCTCCAGGAAGCCGGCGTCCAGCCAGCCCGACTGGGCGAAGCCCGGTATCAGCAGCGTCCAGGCCCACACCAGGGTGCCGGCGATAAGCCCCACGGCGGCACCGCGACGGTGGGCGCCCCGCCAGTACATGCCGATCAGCATGGCCGGCGCGAACTGGCAGGCGGCGGCAAAGGAGACCAGGCCGATGGTCACCAGGCTGTAGGAGTCGCCGATCAGCGCATGGTAGAGGTACCCCATCAGCAGGATCAGCACGATGGCCACCCGGCGGATGCCCAGCAGCCAGCCGGCCAGCTCGCCCCGGGTGCTCAGGTGCAGGTGCCGGGAGCGCAGCAGCAGTGGCATCACCAGCTGGTTGCTGACCATGGTGGACAGCGCGATGGTCTCGACGATGACCATGCTGGTGGCCGCCGAGAGCCCGCCGATGAACACCAGCAGCGGCAGTCCCTCCAGGCCGGCCGAGAGCGGTAGCGTCAGCACGAAGCTGTCCGGGTCGGCGTCGCCGCCCAGCAGCAGCATGCCGGCCATGGCGATGGGGATCACGAAGAGGTTGATGGCCAGCAGGTAGAGCGGGAAGAGCCAGCTGGCCCGCTTCAGGTGGCGCTCGTCGACGTTCTCGACCACCAGCACCTGGAACTGGCGGGGCAGGGTGATGAAGGCCAGGAACGCCAGCACCAGCATGCCGACCCAGCCGCTGGCGCCGCCTGGCACGGCCTCCAGGCCCAGCGCGCCGACCAGGGCGGGGCTGTCCGCGACCCGAGCAAAGAGGTCGCCGGGCCCGTGGAACAGCACGAAGACGGTGAACACGCCGACGCTGAGGAAGGCCAGCAGCTTCACCAGCGACTCGAAGGCGATGGCCGCGACCATGCCCTCGTGGCGCTCGCTGGCGTCCAGGTGGCGGGTGCCGAAGAGGATGATGAAGACCGCCAGCACCAGCGCCACCCAGAACGACTTGTCGACCCAGAAGCTTTCGTCGGCGAGGCTCATCTCCGCGGCCTCGGGGTAGTTGACCAGCACCGCATGGCTGACGGTGATCGCCTTGAGCTGCAGCGCGATGTAGGGGGTGATGCCGATCAGTGCGATCACCGCCACCAGGGCGCCCAGGCTCGAGCTCTTGCCGTAGCGGGCGCTGATGAAGTCGGCGATGGAGGTGATGCGCTGGGCGCTGGCGATGCGCACCATCTTGCGGATCAGCAGCGGCGCCATCAGCATCGCCAGGGTCGGGCCCAGGTAGATGAGCAGGAAGCTGGGCCCGAACTGCGCGGCGCGGCCGACGCTGCCGTAGAAGGTCCAGGCGGTGCAGTAGACCGCGATGGAGAGGGCATAGACCGTGGGGGAGCCGATCAGCGAGCGCCCCTGCTCGGCGCGGCGATCGCCCCAGGCGGCGATCACGAACAGCAGCGCCAGGTAGCCGAAGGCCACCGAGAGGACCACGGCATCGGTTCTCATCGGCTCGTCTCGCGCATGGCTAGTCTCCCGACCGGTGTTCGAGCAGCCAGGCCGCCAGGGCGATCACCAGCACCCAGGCCAGGAACAGGTAGAGCGGCAGCCAGGAGAGGCCCGCCTCCGCCGGCCGGTCGAAGACCAGCATCAGCGGCGGCGCGAAGAGCAGCGTGGCGAGCACCGTCAGGGCGATCAGGCGCTCCTTGAGACGCGGTGTGTTCATGGCCGGGGGGCCGGCCGTTGGCGGCTCGGGGGCGTCATGAGGCGCAGGCATCCTCCTTGTCCAGGGCGCTGGTCTGCAGGGCCAGCGCCTGCTCCAGGGTCTCGATGCCCCGGGCCTCCAGGCGGGGCAGCAGCGCCAGCCACAGCTCGGCGGTGACCCTGGCGTCGCCCAGGGCGGTGTGCCGCGTACCGGGCGGGAAGCTCAGCCCGTAGCGGTCGGCCAGGCTGTCCAGGTCGTGGCCATCCAGGCTGGCATCCAGGGCCCGGGAGATCAGCAGGGTGTCGAGCACCGGCATGTCCAGGGCGACCCCGGCGCCGGGCGGCTGCAGGGCGAGCAGGTCGAAGGCGGCGTTGTGGGCCAGGATCACGGCGTCGCCCACGTAGTCGCGGAAGCGTGGCAGCACCACCGGCAGCGGCGGGGCACCGGCCACGTCGTCGTCGGTGATGCCGTGGATCGCCGTGCTGGCCGGCGGGATCGGGCGCCCGGGGTCGACACGCACGTCGAAGATGTCGCTGGCCAGCAGGCGGGCATTGACCACCCGGCAGGCGCCGACGCTGATCACGGTATCGCCGCGGCGCAGCTCCAGGCCGGTGGTCTCGGTATCGAAGGCGACCACCTCCAGCGAGCGCAGCGGGCGGGCGGCGAGCTCGGCATCGGGGGCCGGCAGGTCGGCGATGCCGAAGTCGTGGAACTCGGGCCGCGGCGGGGTCCGCGGGCGCGGGGCCCCGACCCGCTCGGTGGCCGGCAGCGGCAGGCGCAGACGGGCGTGCTCGCCGTCGGCATCGGCCAGGCTCCAGACGTCGCTGGCGTGCTGGCGCAGCACGTCGGCGACCCGCGGCGCCAGGGGCAGGTCCTCGAGGTGAACCTGCTGCCACTCGGCGAGCTGGCCTTCGCCCAGAGGGGCGCCTCGCCATACCAGGTCGAGGTAGACCCGCCGGTTACCCAGGCAGATCTCGCCTTCCAGCTCCTGGTCGCCGGCATGATCTCGCAGCTCCCCCAGCAGCGAGCCGAGCAGCACCAGCAGCGCCGTGGCATCGCCCTTGACCCAGGCCGGCATGCCGATGGGCACCACGCGGCAGGCCGCATCGCTACCGCGCTCGTTGAGCGCCTCCCAGAGATCGTTGGACCACAGCGGCACCAGCCGCTCGCCCTCGTGCTGCATGCGCTCCACCAGCTGGCCCAGCTGCTCGATGTCCTGCCCCAGCGACTGGCTCTCCTCGTCGATCACCGCCTCGAGGCGCTGGCGCATGTCGCCGGTGGCGCCCCCCAGTGAGGTGAGGGCGTCGGCGGCGCTGGCCAGGCTGGCGGTGTGGCGGCGCAGGCGCGGCAGGCTGTCGAGGAGCTCGGCGCGGGCGCCCATCTCGCTGGTCCAGGCGGCGGTGGTGTCGGTCAGGGTCAGCAGGGTCTCGCCGTTACTGCTCGGCACCCGCCGCAGCACCGCGCGCAGCCAGCGCTCGTCGCTGGGCACCAGCACCTCCCGGGGTGTGCCGTCGGCGGGGAGCTGGGCCAGGGCATCTTGCAGGCTGCTCGCCGGCAGCAGGGTCTCGAGCCGCTTGCCGAGTCCCAGGCCGTGATGCCCCTCGAAGAGCGCCTCGGCGGCCTGGTTGAAGAGCAGCACCCGGCGGTGGTGGTCGCAGAGCAGCAGGGGGGTGTCCAGCACCTGCAGCAGGGTCTCGAGCTCCTGGCGGATGCGCGCGGCGCTGCGCGCCCCCTCGGCGTGGGCGGTGGCCAGCCGGCCCCGGTCGGTGCGCCAGGCCTCGCGGACGCGCACCAGGTCGGGGCCGAGGCCCCGCAGCCAGCCCTCGGGGGGGTAGTCGTCCCGGGCATCGGGGTTGGCCACCAGGCGGGCCAGCTGCACCTGCAGGTGGCGCAGCGGGGTGAAGAGCTGGCGCTCTAGCAGCAGGCCGACCAGGAAGATGGTGCCGCCACCGGAGAAGCAGCCCAGCCAGAGCACCACCCTGGCCAGCCCCTCGGGATGGAACAGGCTGTCGAGCCACAGGGCGAAGGTCGCTCCCCCGAAGATGCTGACCCCGCTGAGCAGCAGCCAGAGGCCGATCAGCCGCTGACGGCGCGGCAGGCCGGACAGGCGTCTTGCCATCAGGAGACCTCGGCGAGCAGCGTCTTGACCTTGTCGACCAGGGCCTGGGTGGAGAAGGGCTTGGTGATGTAGTCGTCGGCGCCCAGCGCCATGCCCTTCTCGCGCTCCACTTCGCGGCCGTGGGCCGTGAGCATGATGATCGGCAACCTGGCGTGGTCGGGGTCGGCCCGCAGCCGCTCGAGCACGTCGAAGCCGCTGATCCCCGGCAGGCTGATGTCGAGCAGCACCAGGTCCGGCGCGCCCTCGGCGACACGCTCCAGGGCCGTCTCGCCATCCTCGGCGGTGACCACCTCGAAGCCGGCCTGCTGCATCAGAAACTCCAGCGACAGGACGATATTGGCCTCATCGTCCACCACCAGCACCTTGGCCATGGTGACCTCCTGTTATTCGTTGTTGAGGGTCAGTCTAGTGGGCGCCACGACCCCGGCAAAGGCGACCTTGGCAGGACACGGCGCGAGATGGGCGTGCTAGGGTGCGGGGTTCATGGAATCGACGGGAGCACGAGATGATCAAGCTGCACCACCTGGAGAACTCGCGCTCGCAGCGCATCGCCTGGCTGCTGGAGGAGCTCGGGGTCGACCACGAGATCGTCACCTACCGGCGGGATCCGGCGACCCTGCTGGCCCCGGCCTCGCTGCGGGCGGTCCACCCCCTCGGCAAGTCCCCGGTGATCACCGACGAGGGGCGCGGCGGCCGGGCGATTGCCGAGTCGGGCGCGATCATCGACTACCTGGTGGCGCACCATGACCGGGACGACCGGCTGGCCCCGCCCGCGGGCAGCGAGGCCCACGAGCGCTACCGCTTCTGGCTGCACCATGCGGAGGGGTCGGCGATGCCGCCGCTGGTGATGCGCCTGGTCCTCTCCCGGCTCGGCCAGCCGCCGGTTCCGGCGCTGGCCAGGCCGCTGGGGCGGCTGTTCGCCCGCGGCGTGGAGCAGCAGTACCTGGGGCCCCAGGTCCGCCAGCTGATGGACTACTGGGAAGCGGCGCTCGAGGCGAGCCCCTGGTTCGCCGGCGAGGCCTTCAGCGCCGCCGACATCCAGATGAGCTTCCCGGTGCTGGCGCTGGAGGCCGGTGGCGGCCTCGATGAGCACCCGCGGCTGGCGGCATTCCTCGGGGCCTGCCGCGAACGCGAGGCCTATCGGCGGGCGGTCGACCGGGTCGGAGAGTTCAGCCTCGGCTGAGCCTCAGCGCCCCGGGTGGTCCTGGCGGGGGCGGCGCGAGGCGGGACCCAGCGGGCCCAGCCAGAGCCACACCTGGAACACCACCAGCAGCGGCAGCAGCCAGGCCGGGGCGCCGGTCACCCAGACCAGCAGCTGGTGGAGCAGGAAGCCGGTGATGCCGGCGACCAGGCCCACCAGGGTGAACAGCAGGGGGCGCTCATGGCCCGGGCGCCGTGACAGGCGGTAGAGGGTGCCGACGAAGGCGCCGAAGGCAGCCGCCATGGCCAGGGGAAGGATCAGCGCTTGCATCGTCTCGGTTCGCTCCGGGTCGTGAGGTGAGGGTCACGCCAGCCTAGGGCCCGGCAGGTGGCCATGACTCTACGACTTTGGTTGCAACTGGTGCTCATATCAGGGCATGCCGATGGACTTGCCGGTCACAAGGTAAGACCATTGGCACCTGTTTGCTTAGCAGGCGACGCAATTTCGCCTTCCCATCCGCCGATCCCCTCCCGCCAAGGAGTGTCGAATGAGTGCCATCGTCCTACTGGTCCTGGGTCTTGCCGCGATGGCGGCCGGGTACTTCCTGTACTCGAAGTTCATCGCCGAGAAGATCTACCGACTGGATCCCGACTTCAAGACGCCCGCCCACGAGTACGAGGATGGCGTCGACTTCGTGCCCACCAACCGCTTCGTGCTGTGGGGCCACCACTTCACCTCGGTCGCCGGGGCCGCGCCCATCGTGGGGCCGGCCATTGCGGTGATCTGGGGCTGGCTGCCGGCCTTCCTGTGGGTGGTGTTCGGCACCATCTTCTTCGCCGGCGTGCATGACTTCGGTGCCATCTGGTCCAGCGTGCGCAACAAGGCCAAGTCCGTCGGCGCCCTGACCGGCGACGTGGTGGGCAAGCGCGCCCGCAGCATCTTCATGATCGTCATCTTCCTGGTGCTGCTGATGGTCAACGCGGTGTTCGCCGTGGTGATCGCCGGGCTGATGATGAACTTCTCCAGCGCCGTGGTGCCGGTGTGGGGCGCCATCCTGGTGGCCCTGGTCATCGGCCAGCTGATCTACCGCCGCATGCTGAGCCTCCCCATGGTCTCCATCATCGGCGTGGTCTGCCTCTATGCGCTGATCGGCATCGGGCCCTCGGTGCCGCTGCAGATGCCCGCCGAGGTGGCCGGCCTCTCCGGTAACGCGGTGTGGATCCTGATCCTCTTCGCCTACGCCGCCATCGCCTCGCTGCTGCCGGTGTGGGTGCTGCTGCAGCCACGCGACTACATCAACGGCCTTCAGCTGTTCATCGGCCTGATCGTGCTCTACGGTGCCATCGTGCTGATGAACCCGAGCCTGGTCGCCCCGGCCTTCAACGACAATGTGCCTGCCGGCACGCCGTCGCTGCTGCCGCTGCTGTTCGTGACCATCGCCTGCGGCGCCATCTCCGGCTTCCACGGCCTGGTCTCCTCCGGTACCACCTCCAAGCAGCTCAACAAGGAAACCGACGCCCGCTTCGTCGGCTACTTCGGCGCCATCGGCGAGGGCATGCTGGCCCTGGCCGCCATCCTCGCGGCCACCGCCGGCTTCGCCACCCTGGCCGACTGGGAGGCGATGTACACCAGCTTCGGCCAGGGCGGCGTCAACGCCTTCGTGGAGGGTGGCGCCTTCATCATCCACAACGGCATCGGCCTGCCCGAGACCACCGCGGCGACCCTGCTCACCGTGATGGCGGCGCTGTTCGCCGGCACCACCATGGACACCGGCCTGCGCCTGCAGCGCTACATCTTCCAGGAGTGGGGCGAGATCTATAACCAGGCCTGGATGAAGAAGCCGGCCATCGCCACCCTGCTGGCCGTGGGCAGCTGCCTGCTGCTGGCCTTCGGTGCCGGCGGTGCCGACGGCTCCGGCGGCCTGATCATCTGGCCGCTGTTCGGCACCACCAACCAGCTGCTGGCCGGCCTGACCCTGCTGGTCATCACGGTGATGCTGGTGCGCCTGCGCCGTCCGATGATGTATACCCTGGTGCCGCTCTGCTTCCTGCTGGTGATGACCATCGCCGCGCTGCTGATCCAGCTGCGCAGCTTCTTCGAGCAGGGCAACTACTTCCTGCTGGTACTGGACATCGTGGTGCTGGTCGCGGCCATCATGGTGGCCATGGAGTGTGCCTCGGCCCTCAAGCGCTCGCGCGCCGAGATGGCCGCCGAGCAGAAGTGACAACGGGAGTGTGACCCATGAACGACGATCATGACCGCGGTCGTGATCCTCGTCTCGAACGGATTCGGGCCTGGCTAAGCCAGGCCCGTTTCTTCGCGGAGGAGGTCTACTCCTCCCGCTACCGGGGCGCCATCGCCCGCGCCCGGCGAGACGAGGACGACCTCTTCATGCTGCTGGTGTTCTCGGAGATGATGGGCGTACCCAACCCGGCGGCCTACTACACCCTGGAGCTGCAGCCCCTGCTGCTGGAGCGCTTCCACGACTGGCACAAACGGATGGGTATGGAGCGCTCGCCGCTGGATCATTTCAAGTGCTGCTGAGGCCCTTCGGGCAGTAACAAGCTACAAGGAGCAAGCGACAAGGAAACCCTTGCCGGGTGCGATGCGGGGGGGGGCAGCCTCGTGGCTTGCAGCTTGAGAAGCAAGGAATCTCATATGAAAGAGCTACTCGAAAAGCGCCTGCTGTGGGTGGGCGGCAAGGGCGGGGTCGGCAAGACCACGGTGTCGGCGGCCCTGGCGGTGCTGGCGGCGCGGCGGGACCGGCGGGTGCTGGTGGTCTCCACCGACCCGGCCCATAGCCTGGGCGATGTCTTCGACCGGGAGCTGGGGGATACGCCGCGTCGGCTGCTGCCCAATCTGGACGCCATGGAGATCGACCCGGACGCCGAGGTGGAGGCCCATCTGGCGCGGGTCACCGAGCAGATGCGTCGCTACGCGGCCCCGGAGATGATGAAGGAGCTCGAACGGCAGATGCGGCTGACCCGGCAGTCCCCGGGCACCCAGGAAGCGGCCCTGCTGGAGCGGTTGTCGCGGCTGGTCACCGATGACGCGGCGCCCTGGGACCTGATCATCATCGATACCGCGCCCACCGGCCACACCCTGCGGCTGTTGACCCTGCCCGAAGCCATGGCCGCCTGGACCGACGGCCTGCTGGCCCACAACCGCAAGTCGGAGGAACTGGGCAAGGTGCTCTCGCACCTGACGCCCCGGCGTGGCCGCGACCTGGCCTCGCCCCTCGACGATCCGGAGGAGGACCCGCTGGCCGACCTCGACGAGCGCACCCGGGACGTGGCGCGCACCCTCATCGAGCGGCGGCGTCTCTTCCACCGGGCGCGGCGGCGCATCGAGAACGCCGAGGAGACGGGCTTCCTGTTCGTGATGACTCCCGAACGCCTGCCGATCCTCGAGACCGTCCGTGCCGTGCAGTCCCTGGAGGAGGTGCATATCCCGGTGGCCGGCACCCTGGTGAACCGGGTGATCCCCGAGGAGGCCGACGGCGACTTCCTGCGCGCCCGCCGCGAGCAGGAAGCGACCTACCTGGCGCGCATCGACGACGAGCTTGGCCACCTGCCGCGACCGCGGCTCCCCTGGCTGCCCACCGATGTCCAGGGGCTCGAGATCCTCGAGGGGCTGGCCGATCGCCTCGAGGGCGAGGGCTTCTAGCGAGGCGTCGCGATACCAGGGCGCGTGCCGTTGCCGGCTATGCCTCTTCTGCGGCGCCGCCGCGATGGCGCTCCAGCAGGCGGGTACGGACCTTC
This sequence comes from Halomonas sp. 3H, assembly GCF_024206005.1. Classification (NCBI taxonomy): domain Bacteria; kingdom Pseudomonadati; phylum Pseudomonadota; class Gammaproteobacteria; order Oceanospirillales; family Halomonadaceae; genus Halomonas; species Halomonas sp. 3H. Next base: position 2,221,719 of record NZ_CP100360.1, on the reverse strand, counting down.
AGCACGGCGCGCCCCAGCCACTCGTGCAGGGCCCGGGTGCTTTCGTTGAGGTGATAGGCGCGGGGAATCCAGCCGTGGAGCCCCGCGGGCGGGGCACTGGCGAACTCGGTGGGGGCGAGGGTCACCGTCAGCCCGGCCCGCTCGAACTCCGCCCCGGCACGGGGCAGGTGCCAGGCCTGGGAGACCAGCGCCACCCGCTCGATGCCGGCGGCCCCCAGCATGGCGGCACTGAACCGGGCGTTCTCCGCCGTGCGGCGGCTCTCGCCCTCCATCCAGCGCACCGGCACATCGAACACCTCGCGCAGCGCCGCGGCCATCAGGCTGGCCTCGGCGCTGTGCTCGTCGTGGACGCGGCCGCCGCTGACCAGGATAGGCAGGCCGCTCTCGCGATGCAGGTGGGCGCCATAGGCCAGTCGCCGCCAGGTGGCATTGGCGGGGGCGTCGCCCCAGCCGAACTCCGGGGCGACATGGTCGCGGCCACCGCCCAGGATCACGATGGCCTGGGCGCCGCGCAGCGCCGTCGGGCCCGGCAGGGGGGGCGGCTCCAGGCCCTGGCGCAGGGCGTGGCTGGCCCAGGGGGTGGCGAGCAGCAGCAGGCTGGCCAGCCCCAGGGTCAGCAGCAGCCCCCCGAACAGCCGGCGTGCGCCCAGCAGCAGCCCCGCCAGGATCAGCAGAACGTTCACCAGCGGCGGCAGCAGCAGGTACTTGAGCCATTCCATCAGGTCGGACCTCCTGTGCTGCCGTCGAGCCGTTCCAGGCGGCGGGTCGGCCAGTGCACCACGGCGGTGTGGCTGCGCATGCGTTCGGCCAGGCGCGGATGCTGGCGCTGGATCACCCGGGCGGCGAAGTCGGCCAGGAAGCGCGACTTCAGCTCGGCGCGGGCGCGGTCGACCCCGACCGCCTGGTAGGGCGTTGAGGCGAGCAGCATGAAGCCGTCGTCGGGAATGCGCCCGGCGGCCATGTTGTCATCGATGATGTCGGCGGCGGTACCGATGGGCTCGGCCAGGTCGGGGCCGTAGGGGCCGATGATCAGGGCGGTGTTGGGCAGGTGGAGGAAGTCGAAGCCTCGGCCGACGCAGATCACCCACTCGCGGTGCTCGATGTCGAGGTCGCGGGCCACGCCCCGCAGTGCGGCGACGTGGGCCAGGTTGCCGGCGAGCAGCGGCAGCAGGTCGCGACGGATGTCCGCGGCCATGTCCGGGCAGAGCGAGGCCAGGCGCCGCTCGAGGCTCGGGGTGGCATCCTCTGCCAGGGTGCCAATGTCCAGGGTGGCGTCGTCCTCGCCGTGGACGATCAGGGCGTCGCTGTCGGTCTCGAACCCGCAGACCAGCGGGTAGACGTTGCGACGGTCGCGCCCGAACAGCCGCTCCGCCTGGGCCTGGATCTGTCGGGCGTGGGCCAGGGCGGCCCGGTGGTCACAGTCGAAGCCGGCGCAGCCTCGCGCCTTGCTGCCCCGAGAGAAGTGGTAGGTGATCACCAGCAGCACCCCGTTGCCGGCGCGTATCGCCTGGCCCACGGCGTCGGTGAGGATCTCCCCCAGATAGGGCCAGCCCAGGTCGAAGATCCCGCCCAGGTTGCGGAAGGGGGTGATGATGCCCAGCGGCGTGCGGGTGGCATGGGGCAGGTGTAAGCGCCCGTCCATGCACTTCATGGCCAGGATGCGGGTGGGGTGGCGGGCCAGGTAGCGCTCCCGGGAGAGGGATGCCGAGGGGCTGCAGTAGGTCGCGGCATGCTCCCGCGAGAGGGCCAGCAGCGCCTCGATGCGCTCCTGGATTGGACGGTCGTGAATTCGCATGGGCCGGCTCGGGTGGCGTTATGGTCTTGTTGTGGGCTCTATCGTCCACCAGGCGGGACGCCGATGCAAAGCCGCGGCTGCCGGTGAGGCCCCGGCCTCAGGGGGCGGCGCGCTCCGCGTCAGGGGCGAGCAGCCGCTCCCGGTGCACGTCGAAGTAGCAGAGCGCCTGATGCACCGCGCTAACCACCGCCCGGGCCGTGACCGTGGCGCCGCTGAGCCCGTCGAACTCGCCGCCGTCCCCCTGCAGTGCCCAGCCGCCGGCGGGGTCGTCCAGAGAGCGGCCGTCGAACTGGCGGATCCAGCCGCTGCGGCGCGTCTCGATGGCATCCCCGAGTCCCGGGGTCTCGTGATGTTCGGTGACCCGGGCGCCGGTGATGGCCCCCTCGGCGTCGATGCCGACCACCAGTGAGATATCGCCGTGATAGCCGCGGCCGGTTACCACCGGCAGCACCACGCCGATGATCCGCTCCTCGTGGCTGCCGGTCGCGGTGCGCGCCCGCCAGGCCTCGAAGGGGGTCGGGTGGCCCATGCGGCGCTCGGCGGGCAGGCAGAGCGTGTCCCCAAGGAGGTCGTTGTCGTAGCCGGGCGGGGCGACCTCGGTCACTTCCCGGTAGGGGCTGTCGAGCGTGGCGGCGTCCTCGGCCTGCCCGGGGGAGGCGCCGAGACCACAGAGCACCAGCAGCGGGATGGCGAGGCGGACCGGGCGGCGGCGGGCCGGTTTCCTGCGGGTGGCTGACACGGGCATCGGGGGTGTCTCCTCGGCGGCGTGCGGGACACTCCCACTATCGCCTCTCCGCGCTCAGAGTTCGACCTTCTCCTTGAACTCGCAGAGGTCCTCGATCACGCAGCTGCCGCAGCGCGGCTTGCGCGCCAGGCAGGTGTAGCGGCCGTGGAGGATCAGCCAGTGGTGGGCGTCCTGGCGAAACTCCTTCGGCACGTGGCGCAGCAGCTTCTTCTCGACCTCGACCACGTCCTTGCCCCTGGCGAGCCCGGTGCGATTGGCGACCCGGAAGATATGGGTGTCCACGGCGATGGTGGGCTGGCCGAAGGCGGTGTTGAGGATGACGTTGGCGGTCTTGCGGCCTACGCCGGGGAGCGCTTCCAGGGCCGCGCGGGTCTTCGGCACCTCGCCGCCGTGCTGCTCCACAAGCAGGTGGCAGGTCTTCATCAGGTTCTCGGCCTTGGTGTTGAAGAGGCCGATGGTCCTGATGTGTTCCTTGAGCCCGTCGATCCCCAGGTCGATGATCGCCTCGGGCGTGTTGGCCACCGGGAAGAGCCTGGCCGTCGCCTTGTTGACGCCCACGTCGGTGGCCTGAGCGGAGAGCAGCACCGCCGCGAGCAGCTCGAAGGGGCTGGTCCAGTTCAGCTCGGTGGTGGGTTCGGGGTTGTGGTCGCGCAGCCGCGCGAAGATTTCAAAGCGTTTCTGGGCGTTCATGGAAGTCCGTAGCAATGGAAAGGCGGCGTTGCAGCACTATCCGGGGCTTTCCCGGCGACAGGTCTGCGAGGAGGCGCTGTGAATACATCCCTGTACACTACCGACGCCATCCCTGGCGTAGGACCTCCTCTTCGACCTGTCCCCGGCGCCCCTACCCTTGGCAGTAAATCCGCGGGTCCGGTTTTTGGGTTTGACTGGCTTTGGCGCGTGCTTTTCGGACAGGGACCAGCTTGACTAGCTCTTGTCCAGCGCGCTTCTGGCCTCGGCCAGCAGCCGCTCGGCCTCGGGGAGCTGGGCGCGGGCGGTGGCCTCGGCCTCGGCGTCGCCACGGCGCCGGGCGCTTTCCAGCTGCTGGCGCACCCGCTTCACGGCCTGCTCGGCGGCCCTGGCGGCCATCTGCCGCTGCCGCACGCCCGGCGGTCCCGCGGTTTCCTGGCGTCCGCGCTGCTGCAGCAGCCGTTTCTGGCGCTCCAGGCGCTTCTCGCGGGCCTCCCGGGCCAGGCGCGCCTGGCGTGCACGGTGACGTAGGCGGCCCAGCTCGGCGCGCCGGGCGAGGTAGGCGTCGCGCTCGGTCTCGCTTTCCGCCGCCTGCCAGGCAGGGTGGGGGACCAGGTCGATGCAGTCCACCGGGCAGGGCGCCACGCACAGCTCGCAGCCGGTGCACTCATCGGTGATCACCGTGTGCATGCGCTTGGCCGCACCGAGGATGGCGTCCACCGGGCAGGCCTGGATGCACTTGGTGCAGCCGATGCACTCGGCCTCGCGGATCACCGCGGCCAGCGGCGACTGGGGGGGCTCCGCCAGGGGGGCGCGCGGCTGGCCGGTCAGCGTGGCGAGGCGCTCGAGGGTGGGCTCGCCGCCCGGCGGGCAGCGGTTGATCGGCTCGCCGTCGGCGATGGCCTCGGCATAGGGCAGGCAGCCATCGAAGCCGCACTTGCCGCACTGGGTCTGGGGCAGCAGGGCGTCGATGGCCGCGATCCGCTCGCGTCGGCTCACGGCGACCTCAGGTCACCCGCTGGCCGGGCTCGGCGCCGGCATCGGGCGAGAGCAGGTAGATGCCCTCGTCGTTGGCCGAGGCGAGCACCATGCCCTCGGAGAGGCCGAAGCGCATCTTGCGCGGGGCCAGGTTGGCGACCATCACGGTGAGCCGGCCCTCCAGCGCCTCGGGGGCATAGGCGGCGCGGATGCCGGAGAACACCGTGCGGGTCTCGCCGCCCAGGTCCAGGGTCAGCTTGAGCAGCTTGTCGGCGCCCTCGACGTACTCCGCCTTGGCGATCCGCGCGATGCGCAGGTCCACCTTGATGAAGTCGTCGAAGCCGATCTCGGGGGCGATGGGCGCGTCGGCCAAGGGGCCCCTTGGGGTCTCCTTGAGCTTCTGTTCTTCCACCAGGTCCTCCTTGGATGCCGCCATCATGGCATCGATCTTCTCCCGCTCCACGCGGGTCATCAGCGGCTTGAACTTGGCGATCTCGTGGTCCAGCAGCACCGCGTGGCGGCTATGCCAGTCGAGGCTGTCGAGCTTCAGGAACTCGCGGGCGCCCTCGGCCATGGCGGGCACCACCGGGGCCAGGTAGACCATCAGCTGGCGGAACAGGTTGATGCCCACCGAGCAGATGTCGAGCACCTCCTGCTCGCGGCCCGCCTGCTTGGCCAGCACCCAGGGCTCGGCCTCGGCGATGTAGGTGTTGGCCTCGTCGGCCAGTTCCATCACCAGGCGCATGGCGCGGCCGAACTCGCGGGCCTCGAACTGCTCGGCGATGGCATCGCCGGCACCGATGAAGCGGGCGACGAGCTCGGGCTCCGCGCAGTGGGCGGAGAGCCGGCCGCTGCCCAGCTTCTTGACGAACCCCGCGCAGCGGCTGGCGATGTTGACCACCTTGCCGACCAGGTCGCTGTTGACCCGGGCGGCGAAGTCCTCGAGGTTGAGGTCCAGGTCATCCACCCGCGAGGTGAGCTTGGCGGCGAAGTAGTAGCGCAGGTACTCGGGGTTGAGGTGGTCCGCGTAGGTGGCGGCCTTGATGAAGGTGCCGCGGGACTTGGACATCTTGGCGCCGTTGACGGTGACGAAGCCGTGGCAGTTGACCGCCGTAGGGGTGCGGAAGTCGGCGCCATGCAGCATCGCCGGCCAGAACAGGGCGTGGAAGTAGACGATGTCCTTGCCGATGAAGTGGTAGACCTCGGCGTCGCTGTCCTTCTTCCAGTAGCTGTCGAAGTCGATGCCCGTGCGCTCGCAGAGGTTCTTGAAGCTGGCCAGGTAGCCGATCGGCGCGTCGAGCCAGACATAGAAGTACTTGCCCGGGGCGTCGGGGATCTCGAAGCCGAAGTAGGGCGCATCGCGGGAGATGTCCCACTCGTTGAAGCCGGCCTCGAACCACTCCATCAGCTTGTTGCGGATCTGCGGCTGGACATGGCCGTCGCTGATCCAGCCGTGGAGGAAGTCGGCGAAGTCGGGCAGCTTGAAGAAGTAGTGGGTGGAGCTGCGCACTTCCGGAGTCGCCCCGGAGATGGCCGAGACCGGGTCGATCAGTTCCGCCGGCGTATAGGTGGCGCCGCACGCCTCGCAGTTGTCGCCGTACTGGTCGTCCGCCCCGCACTTGGGGCAGGTGCCCTTGATGAAGCGGTCGGCCAGGAACAGGCCCTTCACCGGGTCGTACATCTGCTCGATGTCCCGGGTGGCGATATGACCGGCGTCGCGCAGGCGGGTGTAGATCAGCTCGCTGAAGTAGCGGTTCTCTTCGGAGTGGGTGGAGTGGTAGTTGTCGAAGGCCACGCCGAAGGTGGCGAAGTCCGCCTGGTGCTCCCGGGAGACCCGGTCGATCAGCGCCTCCGAGCTGATGCCCTCCTGCTCGGCTCGCAGCATGATGGCGGTGCCGTGGGCGTCGTCGGCGCACACGTAGTGGCACTCGTGGCCGCGGCTCTTCTGGAATCGCACCCAGATATCGGTCTGGATGTATTCCAGCAGGTGGCCGAGGTGGATCGAGCCGTTGGCATAGGGCAGGGCGCTGGTGACCAGGATCTGGCGCGGGTGGCGTGCGGTGTTCGACATGTCGGCTCTGGAATTCCCAAGAAAATCAGACCCTCGATTGTAGCCGTCTTGGGCCCGGGCTGCACCCGTGTCGCCGAGCGATTGGCTTGCCCCCGCCGGGTCGGTTAAAATGGTTTGACGGTGGCCACACGGATCGATGGTTCGCCGGCTCTCATCACCTTCGCGTCACGCATCCATGGAACCGTTCAGAACGACTGACCCTTCATGGAGGATGACCCATGCGACTTCGCCACACCCTGCCCCTGATGGTGGCCGCTGCCCTGCTGGCCGGCTGTGCCGGCAACGCTATCTCGCCGAACTACTCCAGCTCCAACCCAGACATCATGCGCATCGGCGACGACCGCCCCGCCGATCCCGAGAAGCGGGTCGAGGACCTCGGCTCCTACTGCGTCGAGGTCACCGAGACCTGGAACGCCCATGGCACCACGCCCGACGGCCAGAGCCTGTGGGCCAAGGACACAGCCCGCAAGGTCGTGCCCTGCAACTGATACCGGCCTGGCGCCCGGTGCAACGCCGGCCGCCACGTTCCGTCATGTCACGCGAGTGAAGCGCCCGGCAGCCTGGCTGCCGGGCGCTTCACCGTGGACGATCCCCTTGTTCACGGCAGCGGGATATCGTTGACCCGGGTCGGACAGTGGTAGCCGCGCTGGACGGCGGGCCGGGCGGCGATCGCCAGGTACCAGCGCCTGACGCCGGGATAGTCCGCCAGGTCGATCCTCTGCCATTCGAAGCGCGAGACCCAGGGCCAGCAGCCGATGTCGGCGATGGAGTAGTCCCCGGCGAGGTAGTCCCGGTCGGCCAGCCGGCGCTCCAGGACGCCGTAGAGGCGCCGGGCCTCCTGGTGGTAGCGCTCCTCGGCATAGGGGGCCTTGCCGGGATGGAAGTGGAGGAAATGGTGGGCCTGGCCGAGCATCGGCCCGAGCCCGCCCATCTGCCACATCAGCCACTCCAGGGTCCGGTAGCGCGCCGTGGGCTCCGTGGGCAGCAGCCGGCCGGCCTTTTCCGCCAGGTAGATCAGGATCGCGCCGGACTCCATCAGCGCCATGCCGGACTCCGGGTCACGGATGGCCGGGATCTTGCCGTTGGGGCTGACCGCGAGGAACTCGGGCGCCTGCTGCTCACCCCGGGTGATATCCACGGCATGGGCCCGATAGGGCAGGCCGAGCTCCTCGAGCAGGATGGAGACCTTGCGGCCGTTGGGCGTGCTCCACGTCCAGAGGTTGATCATGTCAGCTCCTCGCGTGTCCGGTGAGGCAATGGGGAATCCCCGCCATCGAGCCTCTCACAGGCTCGCCGGACTGTCACCGCCGACGGCGCCGGCCGCCATCAGCCAGTCACCCTGGGCGGGGGGCAGGCAGCCGCTGCGCGCGCCGGGGGCCAGGAAGGGGCGCAGGATCGGCTCCATGCCCTTGAGCACCTGCACGGGCAGTGCGGAGGTGAAGCGGAAGCGGTCCGACTCGCTGCCGGCCACATAGGCGGTCAGGGTGCCGAAGTGGTCGTCCCCCAGGTAGAACACGAAGGTGGCGGTGCGGTTGCGCGCTTCGGAGTGGAGCACCTGGCCGCCGCGGGTCACCGTCTCGAAGCGGTTGTTGCCGGTGCCGGTCTTGCCACCCAGCACCAGCGGGGTCGTCTCGTCGAGGCTGAAGCTGCTCTGCAGGCGCCGTGCCGTGCCCCCCTCCACCACCTGGGACAGGGTGTCACGCAGCACGGCGGCCACCTCGGGCGCCATCACCTGGCGCGCCCGGCCGCCATCCGGGACGTAGCGTGTCTCGTAGGGAGTGCCCGCGGCGAAATGCACTTCGTCGATGCGCAGGGTGGGATGACGGACCCCGTCGTTGAGGATGATCCCCACCAGCTCGGCCAGCGCGGCGGGACGGTCGCCGGAGCTGCCCAGCGCCGTGGCCAGCGACGGCACCAGGTGGTCGAAGGGATAGCCCAGCCGTTGCCAGCGCTGGTGGATGTCGAGGAAGGCCTCCACCTCGAGCATTGTGCGAATCCGCACGTCCCGCGCGCTGCGATGGCGGGTCTTAAACAGCCACCCGTAGACCTCCTGGCGCTCGTCGCGGCTGGCGGCCTCGGCGTCGGCATAGCCGGCCTCCGGCCGGTCGAGCAGGTAGCCGACCAGCCACAGCTCCAGGGGATGGACCCGGGCGATGTAACCCTGGTCGGAGAGCGAGTGATTCTCCGGGGCGTAGCGCCGGTAGAGCTCCTCCAGCCGCCCGTGAGAGAGGGCCTCGCCGGGCAGGCGCTCGGCCAGGAAGGTGGCGAACGCCTCCGGGGTGGCCTCGGGGAAGAGGTAGCGGTGAACGGCGGCCAGGCGGGTCGAGGTGATCCGCAGCCCGCCGAGGAAGGCCTCCAGGCGGTCGTCGCTCTCCAGGTGGCGGTACTTGCGCCAGAAACGCTGCAGGAAGACCCGCCCCTCGCGGTCGGCGAAGCTCTGCAGGTAGTCGAGCCGGCGAGGGTCGCCGTCGTCCTCCAGCAGCTGCCGACGGTCCTCGCTGCGATGGACGCTGTACTGGACCAGGTCGCGCAGCAGCCGGACGAAGGGCAGGTTGAGCGACTCGCGCATGGCCTCCTCGAGGGTCGGCTGGCGGCCGTTGTCCTCGCGGCGGAAGTTGCTGAAGGTATGGCGCCCCCCGCCGGTGAAGAAGGCCTCGTGGGGGCTGGCAGAGTAGCGGCGCTGCATGGCGGCCGCGAGAAGGTCGTGCAGGGGCAGGTCGGGGGCGGCGGCCAGCCGGTCCAGGACCCAGCGGGTCAGGGTGTCCTGGCGATCCACCTCGAGCGAGCGCAGCGTTTCCTGCGGCTGGCCGGCATGGCGGCCGTGCAGTTCGGCGATCACCTCCAGGTAGGTGGCCAGCACTCGCAGCTTGGCGGTGGAGCCGAGCTCGAGCTTGCTGCCCTCGTTGAGGTCGAAAGGCTGGCCGCCGTTGTCGGTCTGCACGCGGACCCGGAATCCCTCCTCGCCGCGCTCGAAGAGGGTGAAGCTGTAGCGCACCTCGCCGGTCTTCTCCGGCGAGAGCAGGCGGTCGCCGAACAGGCCGATCTCGCCGGCGAACGCGGGGTCGGCCAGCCGGTGCAGGTAGTCGGTGACCTGTCGCTGCAGGTCGCCCTGCAGGGTGGTGCGGGCCGACAGGTCCAGGCGATCCAGCTCGTGGAGGGAGACGCCCAGCATGCCGGCGAGGCGGCTGCGCGGCATCTGCACCCCCTTGTCCACGGCCAGGCGGGTATGCAGGGGTGACTGGCCGAAGTCCCGGAAGGCGAGGCGCTGGTCGAGGGCGGCCTGCTGCAGGGCGACCGGCAGGAGGCCCTCGTCACCGAGCAGGCGCAGGTAGCTGTCGGTGAGGCGTTCCAGGCTGTCGCGGCCCCGGTTCAGGTACCAGGAGGGGCGACGCTGGGCGATCATCAGCGCGAGCACCTGGCGCAGGGCCAGCCCGTGGCGCTGAGGCTCGACCGCCGCGTTGAAACCCGGGACCAGCAGCCGGTTCACCTCATCGAAGTCGGCCGCGAACCAGACATGCAGGCCATCGCCCAGGCCGTGGACCTCGCCGTAGCCCGGTGCGGCCGACAGCGGCACCGTGTTGAGGTAGTCCAGCGCCACGTCCTGGCGGGCGGTGAGGGTCTCGGGCCCCTGGCGGTAGCCGCGCACGCTGGCCGAGACCATCTGGCGCAGCTTCTCCATGGGGGCGGCGGTCAGGCCGCCCGGGGAGTGGCGATACTTCTCGATCTGGGTGGCCAGGGTGCTGCCGCCGGCGGACTGGCCGGGCATGTCAAGGGCCTGGCCCACCTGGGAGAGGGCGGCACGGGCGAAGCGCGGCCAGTCCACGGCCGGGTTGGCATGGGGGGCGCTGGCATCCAGCAGTTCGCGGTTTTCGATGAACAGCAGCATGTCCAGTACCAGCGGCGGTACCGCGTCGAAGTGCGGGTAGTAGCGCTGGGGGTGGCGGAAGGTGTAGAGCGAGTCGCTGCGACACTCCGCCAGGCTCAGGCCGGCCCGGGTCTTCTCCCGGTAGGGCGGGAAGAACCCCCGCTGGGCGAAGTCCAATAGCGCCGGGGAGAAGCGCGCCTGGCGCTCGATGGCGTAGCCGCGGGAGACCAGGCGTTCCTCGAAGCCGGGCAGGCGGGTGTAGCCCAGCCGCTCGTCGAAGGGACCGTGGGACGGTGTCAGCAGGCGGTCGCTGCGCCCGGGGGCCAGGGTCCAGGTGAGGGTGCCGGCATAGCGCGAGAGCTCTTGGGCCTGGAAGCGCGAGGTGCGTGCCTCGGCCACCAGCAGGGTGGCCAGGCTCACCGCCACCGGCAGGGTAACGACCAGCAGCCAGAGGCCCCAGCGATGCCGGCGTCGGGCGGGCGTCGCCCTCTTCGGCGCGACGTTGCCCGGCGGGGGCGGCCAGCCGGGCGACAGCAGCGGCTCATCGGATGCCGGAGGTCGATGCCATGATGGTTCGCGCCGCTCCATGCGCGTCTCCTCCCTCTCGCCTTCGGTAACAGAAGGTATCTTCCTGTAAGCGTAGACCGAGGCGGGCGGAAGCGAAGGAGGAAATCGCTATCGGGGGGAGGCGTCCCGATAGATGCCGAAGTGGGTCAGGCCGCGGTCATGCAGGTGCAGGGCCTGCATCCGGCTCATGACTCCCTGGTCGCAGTAGAGCAGGTAGCGCCGGTCCTCCGGCAGGTCATCGGCCCGCTGCTGGAGCTCGTAGAAGGGGATCGCCAGGCTCGGCACGCCGGGCAGCGCCAGGGGCGAGGCCTCCCGCTCGTGGGGCGGCCGGATGTCGATCACGCTGACATCCTCGGCCGCCACCAGCTCGCCGGGGGAGTCCACCGTCGGGACCGTGGCCGGTCGCGGCGCGGGCTGCGCCATGTCGGGAGCGGCGAGCCGGTGGGAGAGGGTGGTCTCGGCGGCCGCGATGGCGGCATCGAGGATGGCGAAGTCGAAGTCGGCCTCGGCGGCCTCGAGCTGGTGGCGACGCGCCCGGGTGTGGGGGCGTCGCGAGATGACGCCGCAGTATTCCGGCATCGCCTCGGCGAAGCGGGCAGTGTCGAGGGTGCGGGCCTGGTCGATGATTGCCTGCTTGTCCTCGGTGAGCAGCGGGCGCAGCACCGGCAGGTCGCTGGCCTCGTCGATCAGCGACAGGTTGGTCAGCGTCTGGCTCGAGACCTGGGCGATGGCGTCGCCGGTCACCAGGGCCGGAATCCTCGCCCGCCGGGCGATCCGCGAGGCGGCCCGCACCATCATCCGCTTCAGGACCACCCCCATCAGGCCATCGGGGACCCGGCGCAGGATCTCGCCGACGACCGGCTCGAAGGGCACGGAGATGAATTTCACCCGGTGCGAGAGGCCGTAGCGCTCCCAGAGGTGGTGGGTCACCTCGCGCACGCCGGCCTCGTGGGCCGGCCCGCCCAGGTTGAAGAACAGGAAGTGGGTCTTGATGCCGCGGCGCATCATGCGCCAGGCGGCCACCGGGGAGTCGTAGCCGCCGGAGATCAGCGCCAGCGCCTGGCCCTGCAGCCCCAGGGGATAGCCGCCCGGGCCCGACAGGCGGCGCTGGATCAGCCGCAGCCGGTCGTCGACCACCTGGACGGGAACGTCGACCTCCGGGGCGGTCAGGTCGACCCGGGCGTCGGGGGCGGCGGCCAGCAGCCGGGCGCCGATCCGGCGTTCCATGTCGGCCGAGGTGAAGCCATGCTCGCCGCGGCGCTTGGCCGAGACCCGGAAGCGGCGCCCGGCAATCAGCGCCTGCCAGGGCGGGACCATGGCCTCGGCGATCTGATCGAGGCTGGTGAAGCGCGTCTCGCTGACCGCCTGGATCTCGTGAATCCCCGGGATGCGGGTCAGCCGCGCCTCCACCTCGTTGGCGAGGGCCTCGTCGGCACCGTCGGGCAGGGTGACATGCAGCGCATCCCAGCCATCCCTTACCGTTACCCGCCTGTCCAGGGGCTTCAGGGTGTTGCGCACGTTGGCCGCCAGGCAGCGGGTCATGTGGCGCCGCACCGAGCGCGACTTGATGGTGATCTCCGGAAAGAGCTTGAGCAGGTAGTACATGGCAAGTTTTCTGTAAAGGTCTTGTGAAACAGATGGTTACCATTATACCAGAGGGGCCGGGGCGTGCCGGAACGAAACGCGCCCGGCGATGGCCGGGCGCTGGGAAGATGCCGGGGAAGCGGCGCCCCGGACTCAGTAGAGGGCCTGCTCCTCGTCGACCACCTCCTTGAGGAGCTCCAGGAAGAGGCGGTCCGCCTCGGAGTGCTCCGCCGGATCCTCCGGGATATGCACGCTGGTGGTCTCCGAGATCTCGTTGGCGATCCGCGCCATCACCTCGCGGTTGCGGCCCTCGGGCAGCCGCTGGCGGGCGATCTCCAGCGACTGCTCGAGGATCTTCGGGTCCTGCAGGAGCTTCTTGATGAAACCGCGCAGCTCGTTGATGACCCGGGTCTTCTGGATTTCCGATGAGGACATGGCGTTCTCCTTGTCATGCAGCCGTGTCGATGCCGCGTGACGATAGCACGTTTGGTGGGACGGGAGAGAGGGCGCGGCGCGAAGGCGTTGTCACGTAATCCCTGGCTTACATCAAGTGGAGACGAGATTGTGCTTGAACGAGTGACATGATGCTGGACAAAATGCGAAGCTGAGTTACGCTATTTTACAAATATTAAAAAAATCAGCCTTGAGTGCTATCTGCCACCTTCCTCAATCCCGGTCTTTCGACCGAGATGCTTCGTGGCAGATCAAGGAGAACGGGAAAGGATGCGCCATCCGGTGCGGCTGTGGCCTGCAGGGATGCGACCCGAATAGCCATCATTCACGTCCTGCCGGGTGACGAGCCAAGTGGATCGGCCCGGGATCATGCATAAGGGAACTACCATGAAACGCGCAACCGATCACACCCTCACCCGCCTGGCTGGCGCCGCCGTCGTTGGCGGGGCGCTGGCTATGCTGCCGCTGACCGCCGCCGTGGCCCAGAGCCTGCCGGCGGGCCTGGCATCGCCTGGCTCCGCCGACCTGCAGCAGGTCGTGCGCCAGGCGCTCGCGACCAATCCCGAGGTGCACGCCGCCTGGAACGGCCTGCGCGCCGCCGGCAACGACGTGGGCGTGGCTCGCGGCAACTACCTGCCCAGCGTCGACGTGGCGGCCGGCATCGGCCGTGAGGATCGGGAATCGGACGGCCGCGGCAGTTACGAGACGACCTTCGCCGAGCTGACCCTGACCCAGATGATCTATGACGGCTTCGCCACCCGCAGCGAAGTGGAGCGACTGGATCGGGCCAAGCTGGTGAGCTATTACGAGCTGCTCGGGGCCAGCGAGAACGTCGCCCTGGAGGCGGCCCGCGCCTACCTGGACGTGCGTCGCTATCGGGAGCTGGTGGGCCTGGCCCAGGACAACTATGCCGACCACCTGCGCGTCTTCAACCAGATCGAGGACCGGGTGCAGTCCGGCGCCGGCCGCGGCGTCGACCTGGAGCAGATCAGCGGTCGCCTGGCCCTGGCCGAGTCCAACCTGATGACCGAGGCCTCCAACCTGCACGATGTCACCGCCCGCTACCAGCGCATCGTCGGCAACCTGCCGGCCGAGAACCTGGCACCGGCGCCCGAACTGGACACCCGCCTGCCGCCCTCGGTGGCGGAAGCCGTCAACCTGGCCTTCCAGGGCAACCCGGAGTTCCATGCCGCCATCGAGAACATCGAGGCGAGCCGTGCCGAGCAGGCCGGCACCCGCGCGGCCTTCCAGCCGCGGCTCGACCTGCGCGGTCGCGCCGGCACCTACGACAGCAGCGACGGCAACTTCGACCCGCTGGGGCAGCGCGATCGCCACAGCATCGAGCTGGTGGCCAGCATGAACCTCTATCGCGGCGGCAGCGACCTGGCCTCCTTCCGCGCCGCCAGCGACCGCGTCGAGCAGTCGGTCAACCAGCGTGAGGTGGTCTGCCACAACATCCGCCAGACCACCCAGATCGCCTACAACGACACCCGCCGCCTGCGTGAGCAGCTCCGCTACCTCAACGAGCATCGCCAGTCCATCGATCGCGTGCGTGGCGCCTACCAGCAGCAGTTCGACATCGGCCAGCGCACCCTGCTCGACGTGCTGGATAGCGAGAACGAGTACTTCGAGGCCAGCCGCGCCTACGTCAATGCCGAGTACGACGTGGCGCTCGCCGATGCCCGCACCCTGGCCGCCATGGGGCAGCTGATGCAGAGCCTCGGCGTGGTACGTGACGACATGCCGACCCTGGCCGAGATGGGCAGCGACGGGGTGGAGATCAATCCCGAGGTGATCTGTCCGGCCGACGGCCCCATGGGCTTCACCCTGGCCGACTTCACCGGGGGGATCGAGGCTCCGGCCCGTGCGCCGGACATCACCCTGTCGGCCGATGCCCTCTTCGCCATCAACAGCGCCGAGCTCTCCGGCCAGGCGCGCGGCGAGCTATCGGAACTGGCCGCGCAGATCCGCAACCGCACCGATCTCTCCCGGGTCTATATCGCCGGCCATGCCGACAGCACCGGCAGCGACGCCATCAATGACCCGCTCTCCCAGCGCCGCGCCGACAGCGTGGCCGAGTACCTGGCGAGCCAGGGCGTCGACCGGGAGCTGATCCAGACCCGCGGTTTCGGCTCCCGCCAGCCGGTGGCGACCAACGGCACCGTCGAGGGGCGTCGCCAGAACCGCCGCGTCGAGGTGACCCTGGAACGAGTCGGCGAGAACCTCGACCTGGGCTTCCGGCCGATCCAGGCCCAGCCCCAGGCGCTTGCTGCGGGCGCCGACCCGGTGTCCCTCGCCTGGGCCGAGCCCGCGGCGGTGAACCTCTATGCCGAGGTGGACGCCTATGTCTCGCTGCAGGCGGGGCAACTCGCCTTACGCTAGGATGACGCCTCATCCGTGAGCGTCTGCCATCAGCCCCGTCGGCCATCGCCGGCGGGGCGTCTCCACTTATAGAGGTGTCCGTGAGCCAGCGAGAACCCCTGGACCCGTCAGAAGGCCCGGCACGTCCGGTCGTTCGCGACGAACTGCTCGAATGCCTGCAGACCCTGGCCACCCTGCATGACCATGCGGTGACCGCCGAGTCGCTGACCGCCGGACTGCCCCTGGAGGAGGGGCGCCTGACGCCGGGCGTCTTCCCCCGTGCGGCTTCCCGCGCCGGTCTCACCGCGCGCATCGTCAAGAGCCGCCTCGTGCAGCTCAACCCGGCGCTGTTTCCCGCCGTGCTGCTGCTGGAGCCGGGCCGCGCCTGCGTGCTGGTGGCGCTGGACCTCAAGGCCCGCCGGGCCAAGGTGATATTCCCGGAACTGGGCGAGGCCGCCACCGAGGTGAGCCTCGACGGCCTGCAGGCCAGCTACAGCGGCCAGGCGATCTACGTCCGGCCGCGCTTCCATTTCGATGCCCGCGGCCCGGAGGTCAAGAAGCAGCGCTCGCGCCACTGGTTCTGGGGCGTGATCCGCGAGAATCGCAAGCTCTATCGCGACGTCATCGCCGGCTCGGTGATGATCAACCTGTTTGCCGTGGCGATGCCGCTGTTCGTGCTCAACGTCTATGACCGGGTGGTACCGAACCATGCCACCGAGACGCTCTGGGTGCTGGCGGCAGGCATCTTCGTGGTGCTCTGTTTCGACCTGGCGCTGCGCCTGATGCGTAACGCCTTCGTCGACCTGGCCGCGAGCCGCGCCGACGTCAAGCTCTCATCGACCCTGATGGCCCGGGTGCTGGGGCTGCGCATGGAGGCGAAACCGGCGTCCACCGGCTCCTTTGCCGCGACGCTGCAGTCCTACGAGTCGGTGCGCGCGTTCATCGGCTCGGCCACGGTGGTGGCGCTGGTGGACCTGCCCTTCGTGCTGATGTTCGCCGCGATCATCGCGCTGATCGGCCCGCCCCTGGTGCTGCCGGTGCTGGTGGGCATCCTCTTCGTGCTGCTCTATGCCCTGGCGGCCCAGGGCAAGCTGCATGAGCTCTCCGAGACCACCTGGCGGGTCAGCGCCCAGCGCAACTCGACCCTGGTGGAGTCGGTCTCCCAGCTCGAGACGGTCAAGACCCTGCGTGCCGAGAGCCGCATCCAGGGCACCTGGGAGAAGGCCTCGGCGTTCCTGTCGCGCACCGCGGCCCAGCTGCGCCTGGTCAGCTCCTCGGTCTCCAGCGTGGCGCTGTGGGCCCAGCACAGCGTGGCGGTCTGCGTGATCATCATCGGGGTCTACCTGATCATCGAGGGGGACCTGACCCAGGGCGGGCTGATCGCGGCCTACCTGCTGTCGTCGCGGGCCATGGCCCCGGTCAGCCAGGCCGCCGCCCTGCTGGCGCAGTACCACCAGTCCTCCACCGCGCTGCAGGCCCTCAACGGCGTGATGGAGCGCCCGGTGGAGCGCCCGGAGGGCAAGGCATTCGTCAGCCGTCCAACGCTGCGCGGCGAGATCCGCTTCGACAAGGTCACCCTGCGCTACCCGGAGGAGGAGCGCGAGGCGCTGCGTGACGTCTCCCTGACGATCGAGCCGGGCGAGAAGGTAGCCCTGCTGGGCCGGGTCGGCTGCGGCAAGACCACGCTCAACAAGCTGATCCTCGGGCTCTACCAGCCCACGGCCGGGTCCGTGCTGGTCGACGGGGTGGATATCCGCCAGGTCGACCCCATTGAGCTGCGCCGCCAGATCGGCTACGTGCCCCAGGACGTCAGCCTGTTCTTCGGCACCCTGCGTGACAACATCGTCGCCGGGGGCGGCAGCGAGGGGGTCGAGGACGAGGCCCTGCTGCGAGCCATCCAGCTCAGCGGGCTGGACGGGCTGGTCAACACTCATCCCCAGGGGGTCGATCTCCAGGTCGGGGAGCGGGGCCAGGCGCTGTCCGGCGGCCAGCGCCAGGCGGTGGCCATCGCTCGCGCACTGGTCCACGACCCGAGGATCCTGCTGCTCGACGAGCCCACGAGCTCCATGGACCATGCCAGCGAGGAGGCCTTCAAGGCCAACCTCAAGGAGTATGCCCACGGCAAGACCGTGATCGTCGTGACCCATCGCACCTCGCTGCTGTCGCTGGTGGATCGCATCATCGTCATCGACGCCGGCAAGGTGGTGGCCGACGGTCCCCGCGACAAGGTGGTCGAGGCCCTGCGGAAGGGCCAGATCGGGAGGGCCGGCTGATGGCGACGAAACAGGGCAAGAGCGCCGAACAGCGCGGCTTCGAAGCAATCGGGCGTTTCTCCGAGACCGGTGGCAAGCCGTTTCGCCCCTTCATGGATCGGCTCTTCTCGCGCCGGGTGACCAGCGCGCACCTCAACCGCGACTGGGCCAGCGACGCCGACTGGGCGCGCATGCAGCAGGATCCCCTGCGGGCCCGGGCCTTCCTCTACACGGTGCTGCTGGCCGTGACGGCGCTGCTGGTCTGGTCCTACTTTGCGGCCATCGACGAGGTAACGAGGGGCGCCGGGCGGGTGATCCCCTCGAGCCAGCTGCAGCGCGTGCAGACCTTCGACGGTGGCGTGGTGCAGGAGATCCTGGTGCGCGAGGGGCAGCTCGTCGAGGCCGGCCAGGTGCTGATGCGCATCGACCCGACCCGCTTCGTCGCCACCTTCCGCGAGAACCGCGCCCAGGCGCTGTCGCTTGAGGCGCGCGCCGAGCGGCTGCGCGCCCTGATCACCGAGACGCCGTTCGACCCTTCGGAGGCGCTGCGCGCCGAGGCGCCTGGCATCGTCGCCCAGGAGCGCGAGGTCTACGAGAGCCGCCGCGAGGAGCTGCGCGAGCAGGAGAACATCCTGCAGGACCGTATCCGCCAGCGCGAGGAGGAGCTTCGCGAGGCCCAGGCCCGTCGCGATACCGCCCAGCGCGAGGCCAACATGGCCGGTCAGGAACTCAACCTGACCCGGCCGTTGCTGCAGTCCGGTGCCGTGTCCGAGGTGGACATCCTGCGCCTGCAACGCGAGGTGTCCCGGGCCACCGGCGAACGTGACCAGGCGGCCGCCGCGGTGTCGCGGCTGGAAGCCGCCGTCGAGGAAGCCAGGACCCAGCTGCGCGAGCTGGGCATCGAACGCCGCAGCGACTGGCGCAACGACCTGGCCCAGACCCTGGGAGACCTCAATGCCCTGGACGAGTCCAGCGCCGGGCTTCAGGACCGGGTGCGCCTCGCCGAGGTGCGCTCGCCGGTGACCGGCGTGGTGCAGCGGCTCAACATCAATACCATCGGCGGGGTGGCCCAGCAGGGCCAGGAGGTGGTGGAGATCGTGCCCAGCGACGACCAGCTGCTGGTCGAGGCCCGGATCGCGCCTCAGGACATCGCCTTCCTGAGGCCGGGACAGCCGGCGACGATCAAGCTCACCGCCTACGACTTCGCCATCTACGGTGGCCTCGAGGCCGAGCTCGACCATATCAGCGCCGACACCATCACCGACGACAACGACAATACCTTCTACCTGGTGCGCGTGCGGGCGCTGGATGGCGAGGAGGTCAACCAGCAGCTGTCGGTGATCCCCGGCATGACCGCCCAGGTGGACATCATGACCGGCAAGCGCACCGTGATGCAGTTCATGCTCAAGCCCGTGCTGCGGGCATGGAGTGATTCCATGGGAGAACGATGATGACGAATGTCTTCGTCTGCAGTGGACGCGATGAGGTACCCCGGTGGCAGGAGGCCTTCGCGGGAGCGGTTCGGGTCGGGCCCGACCAGGCGCGTGCGCGGGTCAGGGCCGGCGACCTGGCCTGGGTGATGAGCAACCTGCCGGGCTGGCTCGAGCTTGTCGCCGGGCTGAGGCGCCAGGGGGCCACCCTGGTGGTGATGAGTTACCTGCCTTCCTCGCGGGAGGCCTTCCAGGCCCTGGATGCCGGCGCGCGGGGCTATGTCCACGCCCTCTCGCCGCCGGAGCTGTTTCGCCAGGTGGAGCTGGTGACTACGCATCAAGGCATCTGGGTGCCGCCGGAACTGCTGGCCCGGGTGGTGGGCGGCACCTTCCAGGCCCTGGGCGGCGAGGCGCGTCTGCAGGATGACGTCCTGGCCGAGCTGACCGAGCGGGAGCGCGCCGTAGCGCTGGCCGTGGCGCGCGGCGAGAGCAACAAGGAGGTCGCGCGGCGGCTCGACATCACCGAGCGGACCGTCAAGGCCCATCTCGGTGCCGTGTTCCGCAAGCTCGGCATCCGCGACCGGATGCAACTGGTCCTGCGGCTTTCTCATCAGAGCATCAGCCTGGCTGATCCAGGTCAATGACCGGTGCGTTATGTCCATCAGGACAGTGGGTTTTTTGACCGATAGGACCCATGCTTTTTCATGAAGCGGTCGTTCATATTTCGTCTCGATCGCCGTCAGCTCGGGAGGACCCCGCCATGAGCATCGCAACCCTGATTTCCCTGAATGGCCAGGCCTGGGCCCGCACCGCCGACGGTGCGCTGCGTGAATTGCGCATCGGCGATGTCCTGCAGCCGGGCGAGTTCCTGGTCACCGGCACCAACAGCCGCGCCGTGCTGGATGTGGTCGACGCTCCCGAGACGATGGCTATCGGTGCCGGGCGTGTCGTCGAGATGGAGCCGTCGGTGTTCGAAGCGCTGGCCGGTGCCGAAGCCGACAGCCCCCGGGGCGACGAAGAGCTCGACGCCCTGCTGGCTGCCCTGGAGCAGCCCGAAGTTGACCTGCTGGCGGTGCTGGACCCGGCCGCGGCCGGCCCCGGTGCCGGCGGCGAGGATGGCGGCCATGACTTCGTGCGCCTGCCGCGGATCGTCGAGAACGTGGAGCCGCTGAACTACGCATTCGACCAGGCAGGCGAGCGCGAGCTCCCCGAGACGCGCGAGGCCCTGCCGGGCGATGAGGCCGCGGCGCCCGCGGCGGAGCCGCCCGCCGTTCCTGGTGGCGAGGCACCCGTCGAGCCGGAACCGGAAGAACCGGAAGAACCGGAAGAACCGGAAGAACCGGAAGAACCGGAAGAACCGGAAGAGCCGGAAGAGCCGGAAGAGCCGGAAGAGCCGGAAGAGCCGGAAGAGCCGGAAGAGCCGGAAGAGCCGGTCATCCTGGCGGCCACCGCGCATACGGTCGGGCAGGGCGCAGGGACGCTCTCCACGGTGGACAGCCTGAAGGACGTGCCCCACCAGAGTGCCTTCGTGGCCCTGGGGGATGACGGCTTCTACGCCGTGGACCATGCCGCCGCCAGCGACGACCCCGAGGCGATCGAGTTCGGCGAGGCGATCCTCTTCGAGATGGCGGCGCCTGCCGACCTGGCCACCTTCGAGCTGGCGGGGCCGATCCATGGCGCCACCTACCATCTCTACGATGCGGACGGCGTCAGGTTCTTCGAGGGCAGCCTCGAGGAACTGGAGATGCAGGATGGCCTGGTGACCATCGACCATGACGAGGCCTTCAGCTATATCGCCTTCCTGGGCGGCAGCACCGGGCCAGGCAGCAGCGGCGACGAGAGCGCCTTCGCCGTTAGGCCGGTATCTCTGGTGGTCGACAGCGAGATCGAGGTGGGAGCCCTCGAGGAACCCGATGCCGAGACCCTCGACTGGAGCCTGGGTGAGGAGGAGCCCGCCGACACCGCTGACGATGACGGCCCGACCCTCTATCGCCTCGGAGAGGATGGCTCGCTGGACCTGCGCGACCTGCTCCAGGAGTGGGATGGCGACAGCGACTCCCTGGAGGACTTCCTGCAGGCCACTGCCGACGAGGCGGGCAATACCCTGCTGCATGTCAGCGGTGACGGGGTGTTCGGCGATGGCGACCTGGAGGCGGCCGACCAGGTGTTCCTGCTGGAGGGGGTCGCCTATCACGACGACATCCTGCAGCAGCTGCTGGACGACGAGGAACTCGATATCGAGTGACACCCGCCCCCCGTGCCGGTGTCAGGGGTCGCCTGGACCGGCATGGGAGTAATGCCTTTTCTTGATGGGCGTCAATCTGATGCCTGACCTGTCCATCGGTCCAATACTCGGCGTCCGTTTCCCCGCCTACTTTCAAGGTAACCGTCGGCGCTATGCCGTCTCGTCCGAATAACAGCAAGTTCCTCATGCAGGGAGTCTGATCATGACCATCGCTACCGTTACTGCCATCACCGGCCAGGCCTGGGCGCGCGACGCCGACGGCAACCTCCGCGAGCTCCGCGTGGGTGACACCCTGCAGGAGGGCGAAGTCCTCGTCACCTCGGACAATGGCCGGGTGGAGCTCGACTTCGGCGACGCCCTGGATCCCACCGTCATCGAGGGTGGCCAGCAGGTCGCCATGACGCCGGAGCTGGATCCGGAACAGGCGGTGGACGCCGAGGAGGCTAGCGCCCTGGATGAGGATCTCGAGGCGCTGCTGGCGGCCATCGACGAGGGCGAAGGCGACCTGCTCGCCGACCTCGACGCCACCGCGGCCGGTGCCGGCCCGGGTGGCGGCGCGGATGGCGGCCACAGCTTCGTGATGCTGGGGCGTATCGCCGAGCAGGTCTCGCCGCTGAACTTCGACTTCGGCATGGGGCAGCTCGGGGCGGGCGAGTTTCCGGAAGATGAGCCCGCGCTGCTGGCCGTGGCAGAAGCCGAAGAGGAGGAAGACTTTGGCGTCAGCATCAGCGGTCTGACCCTCGACGGCGCGGACTTGACCGTTGACGAGGCCAACCTGGCCAACGGTTCGAATCCCGATGCTGGTGCCTTGGTGCAGGCCGGCAGCTTCAACGTCAGCGCGCCGGACGGCATCGCCACCCTGAGCGTGGGCGGCGCCTTCATCGTCCAGAATGGCGTGCTGCAGAGCCTGCCCAGCATCACCACCGAGGCCGGCAACGTGCTGGCGATCACCGGCTACACCGACAACGGCGACGGCACCTACACCGTCGAGTACAGCTACACCCTGAACGGCGCCAAGGACCATTCCGCGCCCGGTGACGACAGCTCACTCGATCAGGTCTTCGCGGTCACTGTGGTAGACACCGATGGCGACGCCGCCACGGCTAACCTGACCGTTGCGGTGCTGGATGACGCGCCGGTAGCGGTAGCCGACGCGGTCGACGACCTGACCAGCGGCGACACCGCCGAAGGCAACGTCAAGGACAACGACCAGTTGGGCGCCGACAGCCGCGCCGAAGGGGGAGCGGTCGTCAGTGTGGCCTTTGGTGAGACCCAGGGCACGGTGGGCGAGTCGCTCGAAGGTGACTACGGCACCCTGACGCTGAACGCCGATGGCAGCTTCAGCTATGTGGCCAACGCCAATGCCACCGGCAGCGACGTCTTCACCTACACCATTGAGGACGCCGACGGCGACCAGGCCACTACCACGCTGACCGTGGGCGTGGTCGACGGCACCGTCGAGCCGATCGACACCAGTGCCACCGTGTACGAGGCCGGCCTGGACGGCGGCACCGACGTGGGTGACCAGACCATCACCGCCACGGGGGATCTCGGCCTGGCCGAGGGCTGGAGTGCGGTGGCCACCAACGGCACCACCGCCAATGGCAGCTACGTGATCAATGCCAACGGCAGCTACAGCTACACGCTGACCGCCCCGGCGGATCACAGCGAGGGTGAGGTCACCGATGTCATCGAGTACACCACCACCGATGAGTTCGGTAACACCCAGACCAACACCCTGACGGTGACCATTGTCGACGACGCCCCGGTGGCGGTGGCCGACGTGGTTGAGGGCCTGACCAGCGGCGACACCGCCGAAGGCAACGTCAAGGACAACGACCAGCTGGGCGCCGACAGCCGCGCCGAAGGGGGCGCCGTGGTCGGCGTTGCCCTGGGCGACAGCGGCGGCGACGCCGTCAGCGGTAACGTGGGCATCGCGATCGAGGGCAGCTACGGCACCCTGACGCTGAATGCCGATGGTAGCTTCAGCTACGTGGCCAATCCGAATGTGAACATTGGTCAGGAGCCTGGTTTTGAACAAGTTAATACCAGTTCTGAGCTGATTCTTAATCCTGATTTTGGTGATAATCCAGATCTAAACCCTCTGCCCGTACCGCCTTCTGAAACTTCCTCTGGGGTAGATGTATTCACCTACACCATCGAAGACGGTGATGGCAATCAAGCAACGGCAACTCTCACGATAAATGTGGTCGACGGCACCGTCGAGCCGATCGACACCAGTGCCACCGTGTACGAGGCCGGCCTGGACGGCGGCACCGACGTGGGTGACCAGACCATCACCGCCAGCGGGGATCTCGACCTGGCCGAGGGCTGGAGTGCGGTGGCCACCAACGGCACCACCGCCAATGGCAGCTACGTGATCAATGCCAACGGCAGCTACAGCTACACGCTGACCGCCCCGGCGGATCACAGTGAGGGTGAGGTCACCGACGTCATCGAGTACACCACCACCGATGAGTTCGGTAACACCCAGACCAACACCCTGACGGTGACCATCGTCGACGACGCGCCTGTCGCGGTGGCCGACGTGGTCGAGGACCTGACCAGCGGCGACACCGCCGAAGGCAACGTCAAGGACAACGACCAGCTGGGCGCCGACAGCCGCGCCGAAGGGGGCGCCGTGGTCGGCGTCGCCCTGGGCGACAGCGACGGCGAAGCCGTCAGCGGTAATGTCGGCACCGCGATCGAGGGCAGCCACGGCACGCTGACGCTGAATGCCGACGGCAGCTTCAGCTATGTGGCCAACGCCAATGCCACCGGCAGCGACGTCTTCACTTACACCATTGAGGACGCCGACGGTGACCAGGCCACCGCCACGCTGACCGTGGGCGTGGTCGACGGCAGCGTCGAGCCGATCGACACCAGTGCCACCGTGTACGAGGCCGGCCTGGACGGCGGCACCGACGTGGGTGACCAGACCATCACCGCCAGCGGGGATCTCGACCTGGCCGAGGGCTGGAGTGCGGTGGCCGCCAGCGGCAGCACCGATAACGGCACCTATGTGATCAATGCCAACGGCAGCTACAGCTACACGCTGACCGCCCCGGCGGATCACAGTGAGGGTGAGGTCACCGACGTCATCGAGTACACCACCACCGATGAGTTCGGTAACACCCAGACCAACACCCTGACGGTGACCATCGTCGACGACGCGCCTGTCGCGGTGGCCGACGTGGTCGAGGACCTGACCAGCGGCGACACCGCCGAAGGCAACGTCAAGGACAACGACCAGCTGGGCGCCGACAGCCGCGCCGAAGGGGGCGCCGTGGTCGGCGTCGCCCTGGGCGACAGCGACGGCGAAGCCGTCAGCGGTAATGTCGGCACCGCGATCGAGGGCAGCCACGGCACGCTGACGCTGAATGCCGACGGCAGCTTCAGCTATGTGGCCAACGCCAATGCCACCGGCAGCGACGTCTTCACTTACACCATTGAGGACGCCGACGGTGACCAGGCCACCGCCACGCTGACCGTGGGCGTGGTCGACGGCAGCGTCGAGCCGATCGACACCAGTGCCACCGTGTACGAGGCCGGCCTGGACGGCGGCACCGACGTGGGTGACCAGACCATCACCGCCAGCGGGGATCTCGACCTGGCCGAGGGCTGGAGTGCGGTGGCCACCAACGGCACCACCGCCAATGGCAGCTACGTGATCAATGCCAACGGCAGCTACAGCTACACGCTGACCGCCCCGGCGGATCACAGTGAGGGTGAGGTCACCGACGTCATCGAGTACACCACCACCGATGAGTTCGGTAACACCCAGACCAACACCCTGACGGTGACCATCGTCGACGACGCGCCTGTCGCGGTGGCCGACGTGGTCGAGGACCTGACCAGCGGCGACACCGCCGAAGGCAACGTCAAGGACAACGACCAGCTGGGCGCCGACAGCCGCGCCGAAGGGGGCGCCGTGGTCGGCGTCGCCCTGGGCGACAGCGACGGCGAAGCCGTCAGCGGTAATGTCGGCACCGCGATCGAGGGCAGCCACGGCACGCTGACGCTGAATGCCGACGGCAGCTTCAGCTATGTGGCCAACGCCAATGCCACCGGCAGCGACGTCTTCACTTACACCATTGAGGACGCCGACGGTGACCAGGCCACCGCCACGCTGACCGTGGGCGTGGTCGACGGCAGCGTCGAGCCGATCGACACCAGTGCCACCGTGTACGAGGCCGGCCTGGACGGCGGCACCGACGTGGGTGACCAGACCATCACCGCCAGCGGGGATCTCGACCTGGCCGAGGGCTGGAGTGCGGTGGCCGCCAGCGGCAGCACCGATAACGGCACCTATGTGATCAATGCCAACGGCAGCTACAGCTACACGCTGACCGCCCCGGCGGATCACAGCGAGGGTGAGGTCACCGACGTCATCGAATACACCACCACCGATGAGTTCGGTAACACCCAGACCAACACCCTGACCATCAATATTTTTGATGATGAGCCTGTACCTGATATCCGAAATGTTATCTTCCAGAACAGTGCCGGCTTCTCATTCGAAGGGACTGCTGTTCAGATGGGCGCAGATCAGGAAGGCGCGCAACTCATTTGGACGCAAGCGCCGACTGGTCTTTCATATGAAGGTGTTTCGCTTGAATATGAAGGTGTGGGCACTAACACGCTGCTGGCATATGTAGGAGAAGGTGAGGACCGAATCGATGTCTTCCAGATAGTCGGGAATCCTGACGGCAGTTACGTTTATGAGCAGTTCCAGCCTATCGATCTGGTGACGACAGAGATCCGGGACTTCACTGCTGGTGATTTTTCCGATGCTGGTGGCCCGGAGCCGAATGTCTATATTCTGGAAGATGGTACTCTGTCTCGTGAGTTGAGCACTGATACCCTTTGGGCCGTCGAGATATCTGGTATTGGTGGTCAGGGGGGGAATGCGGACCAAATAAATTCCAATGCTAGTGGTTTTGGTGTCGGTACGCCTACGTTCAGCAATGGTGAATATGTTACTTTTGATTTTGACCTAGACGGCAGCAGTGGTGGTGCCGACCTCTTCTCCTCTGCAAGCATCGAGTTCTCTGCAACTTCAGGAATTGCAATGGACTATGTCGTGACTTATTCCGATGGCACGGAGGTTGCTGGTAGCTTCTTACAAGGCGACTTGATCGACCAGACTTTCACTTTTGATGCGCCTAGTGGACTTTTCCTTGATTCGATCGTTCTCCATAATCAAGGTGGTGGTACTCAGATTACCGGTTTCGGTGTCTCCCAGATCGTTGAGTTGATCGATGAGGGTCTACCATTCGACGTTGGTTTTGAAGCCGTTGATGGTGACGGTGATACGCAAGATGGTGTTATTGATTTCTATGCCGAGCCTGGCCAAATACTGGATGCATCTGGGGACCTTGACGGTGTTATCCTGGTTGGCGACGAAAGCGATAATGAGCTTATCGGCGGTATTGGTGATGATATTCTCTACGGCGGTGCCGGCGACGACACCATCACCGGTGGCGAGGGCAACGACACCATCATCGGTGGAGCGGGCGACGACGAGCTGACCGGTGGCGGCGGCAACAACGTCTTCGTCTGGCACCTGGGTGACCAGGGCGCCGATGGCAGCGTGGCTACTGACACCGTCACCGACTTTACTCTCGATGGTGACGGAGCTGACAAACTCGTACTCTCTGACCTCCTGCAGGACATGGAGTCCGCTGATGACCTCTCCAGCTACGTGCATGCCGTGGAGGATGGAGACAATACCATCCTGCATATCAGTGCGGCCGGAGAATTGAGCGTCGAAGAGGGCTCCATCAGCGGTGCTGACCAGGTCATTGTCCTGAGCAATGTGGATATGGGGGAAATGGATTCCGGCCAGTTCCTTCAATCCTTGATTGAATCAGGCCAGCTCGATATCGAGTAATTCCTTTCCACTCCCACCAAGCGCCCGGCAACGCCGGGCGCTTCTCATTCAGTAATACCATCTCCATGCACGGCCGACCCGCCTGGGCTAGCATGGAGCTAAAGGATCCCGAGGAGCGTCATCCATGTACATCAAGCGCGACGACGACGGTCGCATCGAACTGGTCAGTCGCGAGGCGACGCCGGACTGCCGGGAGTTCCTGGCGGCGGATTCGCCGGAGCTGCTGGCCTTCCTGATGGAGGGCGAGACGGGAAAGGGGCAGGCGCACTTCCAGGCCTCGGATCTCGCCTTCGTGCGGGTGCTGGAGGACGTCATCGAGGTGCTGATGGACAAGGGGGTGATCAGCTTCACCGACCTGCCCGAGCCCGCCCAGCAGAAGGTGATGGAGCGCCAGTCGTTGCGCCGGCGCCTGAATGGCCTGCGCCTGGTGAGTGGCGAGGACGAGGAGGGCGGGGTGATCTGAGAGGGTGGATGCCCTCCGCCAGGGCGCCTGCGGCGCCAATCGCCGGGCGGAGCCCAGCTCCCACCAGTAGCCTAAACCCTTGGTGGCTCTCCGACTGCCAACCCGTTTTATGTCATTTGTGTGTGCCATGGCTACCCGGTAGGCCTTCGGCCTCCCGTCGCAAGACGCAGTCTCCCGCCTACCAAGCTCACTACCCGAAACTGCGCCGCCTGGCTGCTGGCCAGGCGGCGCTTCTCGTCGTGGAGGCTGGTTCTCAGCCGCCGGGGCGGTCGTGCTGGCGAACGCCGGGCCCGGTGACGCCGTCCATGCCGAGTTCATAGAGCAGCTCCGACTCCTGCAGGCTGTCGACGCCTTCGGCGATCGCCAGGATGCCGATGGAGTGGCAGAGTGTGGCCATGCCGCGCAGGATGGTCTGCTGCTCGGGGCTTGCGTCCACGCCGCGCACCAGGGAAGCGTCGATCTTGAGGTAGGCCAGGCCCAGGTCCTGAAGGTCGGAGATGCGCCGGAACTCGCGGCCGACGTGCTCCAGGCCCAGCCGGCAGCCGAAGGGCTGCAGCTCGCGGCACAGGCTGCGGAAGCTCTCCAGGTCGTGGATGACCATGGACTCGGGCACTTCGAGCCACAGCTTGGCGGCGGCCTCCCGCTGGCTGTGCATCAGCGCGCGCAGGTCCAGCACGAAGCGGGCGTTGCGCACCGAGGCCGGCGAGAGGTTGATGCCCAGCGGCTTGCCGTGGCGGGCGATTTCCTTGAGGGTGGCCCGGGCCACCGCCATGTCCAGCGCCGCGTCGAGCTCCAGCCGCGAGATCCACGGCATGAACACCCCGGCGTTTCGCCACTCGCCCTTGAGGCGCAGCCGTGACGGGCACTCCAGGTGCAGCAGGCGGCCCTGGCCGTCCAGCACCGGGAAGCGGCCCAGGTAGACACCGGTCTGCATGGCGTCCTCCAGGGCCCGGCGCCACTCCGCGTGGCTGGTGAACAGCGGCAGGCGCTCGGGGCCCTCGGCGATCAGCTGGGCGAGGTCGCCACGGTTCTCGGCGGTGGCCAGCGCCCCGTCGAGGCTGGCCATCAGCGCGTTGGCCCGATCGCCCTGGGAGTAGGCGATCAGCGCCGAGGGCAGGCCCAGGCTCATGCGTGACTCCTCCTGCTTCAGGAGCTGGAGGCGCTGGGTGATGTCGCGGCCGACCGTCGCAGGGTCGAGGTTGCCGGGCAGCAGCAGGGCGAAGTCGCCGCCGCCCAGCCGGCCGGCCACGCCGTCGCCGCGCACCTTGCCCAGCTGGTCGAGGCTGTCGGCCAGGGACTTGAGCAGGGCATCGGTATCGGCGTGGCCGAGCTGCTCGCTGATCTCGCCCAGCCGCGCCAGGCGCACCAGCGCCAGGGTGCCACTGGCCTGGCGGCCGCTGCTCTCCAGCCCGTTGCGCAGCTGGCCGAGGAAGGCCTCGCGGTTGAGCACGCCGGTCACGGCATCATGCTGCAGCCGGCGGCGCAGCTGGTCGAGCCGTTCGCTCTCGCGCCCCAGCATGTCGCGCACGCTGCCGGAGAGCTGGTTCATGGCCTGGACCACCTCCTTGAGCTCGCGGGTACGGGGCTCCTCGGAGGTGGTGAAGCGCCGGTCACCGATATCCCGGGCCTGCTGGACCACCGCCTTCAGCGGCCGGCGGATGGTGCGCACGATCCAGGCGGCCAGCAGCAGGCTGATCGCCCCGGCCAGGGCGAACCAGCCGAGCAGCGCCAGGGTGCTCTGCCACAGCGACTGGTAGGCGAAGCTGTGCTGGCTCTGCAGGGCCAGGGTGCCGTACTGCCGCCAGCCGTCCTGGATCACCGCGCGGCCGGGCGGGACCTCGAAGCGCACCAGGTCGACGAACCAGCCGGGCACATCCTCCACCCGCTCGCTGCCCTCGCGCAGATCGATGATCTCGCCCTCGGGGTCGCGCAGCTCGATCAGCCGGTAGTGGCCGGTGTCGAACTGGGCCGCCATCAGCAGGCCGATGGTCACCGGGTCCTTGTCGAGCTGGCTCATCGACAGCGCCAGGGCGTTGGCGTTGTCGGCGTTCTTGATCTGCACTTCCTGTTCGATGTAGTGGCGGCTGGTGCTCACGCCGATGAACAGGCTGCCGCCGAAGGCCAGCAACAGCAGTACCACGATGGTCAGCCAGAGCTGCTTGATTAGCGACATGGTCGTCTCCTAGATGAATCCCTGTTCGCGCATGCGCTCGATCACGCTGCGCCACCGCGACAGCCGGGCCAGCGGGTCGGCGCGGGACTGTTCGCTGCCCCCCGCCCAGAGGCCCTGGCTGTTGAAGCTGAACAGCGGGTCGAGGTCGGTGCGCTGCGAGGCCGGCGTGATCGAGGGCACCAGGTTGTCGAGGATCAGCGGCTCGGCGCCGGGGGTCTCGTAGTAGCCCAGCACCATGTGGGCCTGGGTGATCTGGCTGCGGCCGATGCGCGCGCGCACGTAGATCATGCGCAGCTGCTGGCCGGGCACGCCAAGCTGCTTCAGGGTCACATACTTGGCGATGGAGTAGTCCTCGCAGTCGCCCTGGCCCTGGCCCATGGTCTCCAGGGGGGTCGCCCAGAAGTCCTCGTGGCCCCAGTTGTCGATGTCGTCCACCCAGCGCACGCGGCGATTGAAGAAGGCGTTGACCTCGCGCAGCCGGGTCTGCAGGTCGGCGCCACGCAGGCGGTCGAGCAGCGCGAACCACTCCTCCAGCACGGCGAGGCCGCCCTGGCCGTAGCGGCGCTGCATGCTCTGGCGAAGGCGCGAGGGATCGAGGTTGGCATCGACGAGGCCCGGGCGCAGCCCCAGCCCGGTCGCCAGCAGCAGGCCGCCCAGCCCCACCAGGAAACGGCGGCGGCCGGGCGACACGGGTTGATGCGGTGGCGGTCGTGGCATCCGGGAACTCGGATAGATCGGCGTTTGCTGAATTCTAGGCGCAGGCGCTGCCTAATGCGAATGTCCTATGACGCTCACTCTTCCTGAGAAGAGATCAGGGGCTCATCCCTTGCCGGGCCCCTGCCAGACGCGTAGCCGGCCGACCCAACCAAGCGCCAGGGCGGCCCGGCGCAGCTCGTCGGCGGCCTCGTCCAGGCTCTGGCCAGGCGGCAGTGCGTTGACGAAGATCGAGACATCCACCTGGTTGTCCAGGTAGTGCAGGTCCAGGGCGACGCGGGCATGCCAGACGCGCACGTTGCGCCAGGTCTCGTCGAGCATCCCCTCCACGTCGCCGCGCAGCGGCAGGCCGGGGCGCAGGCTGTGCTCCGTCTCCCCCGAGTCGTCCTCGGGATCGATATGGAAGGTGACGTCGGACAGGCGGGGGAAGGCCTCGCGCAGCCGGCGGGTCACGGCGTTGCCGATCTCGTGGGCCTCGGAGACCGTCACCCGCGGCGGCACCACGATGTGCAGGTCGAGCAGGGCCTGGCTGCCCAGGGTGCGGGTGCGCAGGTCGTGCACCCCCCGGACCCCGGGCACCCGCTCGGCCACCGCCTGCATCTCGCGGCGCTCCTCCCCGGGCAGGGCGGTATCGATGAGCTCCTGGCTCGACTCCCACAGCAGCCGGCCTCCGACCTGCCCGACCATCACGCCGACGATGACCGCGGCCACCGCGTCCATCCAGCCGGCGCCGAACTGGGCGGCGACCAGGCCGACCAGCACCACCACGGTGGAGAGGGCATCGGAGCGGGAGTGCCAGGCGTTGGCCTCCAGCAGCCGGGAGTTGACTCGCCTGGCTACGCGCAGGGTGTAGCGGAAGATCCACTCCTTGGCCCCCAGGGCGATCACGGCGATGCCGATGGCCCAGAGGCCGGGCGCGGGAATCGGCTCGCCCGCAATCAGTCGCGTCACGCTGGCCCAGGCGATGCCCCCGGCCACGAAGATCAGCACGCTGCCCAGCCACAGGGTGGCCAGGGTCTCGATGCGGCCGTGGCCATAGGGGTGGTTGCTGTCGGGTGCCTGGCGGCCGAAGTGGGTGGCGGCCAGCACGAAGACATCGGTGAGGATGTCGGAGAAGGAGTGGATGCCGTCGGCCACCAGGGCCGCCGAACCGACCATGAAGCCGGCGACCATCTTGGCCACGCCCACCACGAAGTCGACCAGCGCCCCGATCAGGGTGACCTTGTGGGCCTCGCGGGTCTGGGCGCCGCGGTCCGGGGGGAGATGCTGGTGTGCGTGGGAGTGGCCCATGGTGCCCTCGTCGTGGGGTCAGTCGCCGATCCGTCCGGCCTTGTTGCGTACCGGGTTGGCGTACTGGGCCAGCCACCAGTCGCGCAGTTCGGCCGGTACCTGCTGGAGCCGGGCCCGGAAACGGGCGCGGTCCGCGTCGGTGACGCCGGTCAGGTCCACCAGCTCCGGGGCATCGCCCAGGGCCTCCAGGGCCAGGTAGTGGCTGGGGAAGAGGTGGTAGCCGGCCAGCACCTGGCGGTCGATCTCGGCGGCCACTGCCTCGGCGCCGTCGAAGTCGGCGGCCAGCGGCGTGCCGAACGTCAGCCGGACGCGGCCCT
Source organism: Halomonas sp. 3H (assembly GCF_024206005.1). Classification (NCBI taxonomy): domain Bacteria; kingdom Pseudomonadati; phylum Pseudomonadota; class Gammaproteobacteria; order Oceanospirillales; family Halomonadaceae; genus Halomonas; species Halomonas sp. 3H. Next base: position 2,189,836 of record NZ_CP100360.1, on the reverse strand, counting down.
TGTGGCCGGTGATGCCCGCCACGATGGACTGGATGTCCTCGAACTGGCCCTTCTCGTAGTTGCCGCTGGTATGCAGGGCGTGGAGCTCACGGGCCTTCTGCACGTCGCAGGGGTCATACTCGTAGCTGATCGACACCGGCACCAGGCGCAGCTCGCGGATGGCCTCGCCGACGCCGACCTCGCGGTCCTCGGCGCGGCGCGACATGGTCATCATCTTGATGATGGCCGGGTCGGTGCGGTCGATGCCATCCTTGGCGCGCCCCTCGCGCTGGGCCATCCAGATCGAGTGGTTGTCCTCGGTGATGGAGTGGCGGATATAGCCGGAGAGCCGCTGGTAGGCCGCCAGCATGGCGCGCTTGCCGCGGGCGCTGCGCGGCACGATGAAGCTCTTGTTGAGGCGCATCAGGTCGGTGACATAGGGCTTCTTGAGCAGGTTGTCGCCGATGGCGATGCGCACCGTCGCCCGGCCGGCCAGGTAGAGCGCATAGTTGACGAAGGCCGGGTCCAGGGAAATGTCGCGGTGGTTGCCGATGAACAGGTAGGCGGTGTCGTCATCCAGCGCCTCCAGGCCGTCGGCACGGAAGTCGTCGGTGGTGGTGCGGATCATCCGCTCCATGTAGTGGGCGATGCGCATCTGGAAGTCGTGGACGCTGGCCACGCCGCGCACCTCGCGGCGGATCGCCAGGCTGGCCAGGGTGCGCGACAGGCTGGGCATGAACCGCGACAGCCGCGGCAGGCGGAAGCGGGTCAGGGCGTCCAGCAGCTCGGGGTCGTGGGCCAGGCGCGACAGCACCTCGGCGACCTCGTCATCCTGATAGGGGCGGATCTCCGCCCAGGGATCCGTGGAGGAGGCGTCGGGTCGTTTCTCGATCATGGAACTCACACGTTGCTCGCGGTACCGGCCTCACCGCCCAGCCAGGCGATCAGGCGCTCGATGCTCTCGCCCAGGGCCTGGGCCATCAGCACGAAATCGGTCTCCAGCCGCACGAGGGCGTCGTCGCCATCATCGGACTGGTTGGCCTCCTCGATCAGGGCGTCGCCGAAGCGCAGGGACTTCAGGGCCAGGTCATCATGCAGCACGAAGCTTAGCCGTCCCTCGAGTTCCAGGGCCAGCTTGCTGGCCTGGCGGCCGCTCTCCAGCAGCCGCTGGATCTCGTCGCTGTCCAGGTCCACCTGACGGGCGCGCAGCACGCCGTCATCGCCCTTGGCCTTGAGCTCTACCTGGTCGCCCAGCACCAGGTCGGCGGGCCGCGAGCCGGGGTCGGTGAGCCACTGGGTCATGGCGCGGACCGGCAGGGTCTGGCTGGCCAGCGGCGTGACCTTGAGGCTGCCCAGGGTCTCGCGCAGCAGGTCCAGCACCTCCTCGGCGCGGGTGCGGGAGCTGGCGTTAATGCCGATCAGCCCGCGGCGGGTGTCCCACCACAGGTCGATCTTCTGGCTGCGCACGAAGGCGCGGGGCAGCAGCTCCTCGACCACCTGCTCCTTCAGGGTGATCTTCTCCTGGCGGCGCAGCTTGCGACCTTCGCGCGCCTCCACCTCGGCGGCGCGCTCTTCCACCTCCTCGCGCACCACGGCGGCGGGCAGCAGGCGCTCCTGGCGCAGGGCGCTGATCAGCCGCTGGCCCTGCAGGTCATGCAGCCGCGCGGTGCCGGCGCGGCCGGCGGGGGCGGTCCAGCCCATCCGGCGCGGATCACGGCTGCCCAGGGGGCGAGCGGCGTGTTCGGCCAGGGCCTCCTCGAGGGTGGCCGCGTCCAGCTGCGGTGCGTCGTGCAGGCGATACAGGTGCAAGTGCTTGAACCACATGAAGCATTTCCCGAGCGAAAAGGACCGCCATTATCCCCGAAGGGGGGCGGGCGTACCAGCGTGTCGGCCCCTTCCATTGGCGTGCCGGCGAGACGGCAATCGGCAGCGGGATCTATTTCGGGGTGAAACGATCGTTTGATTGCCAGGCGGTCGGCTGGCTAGAATCGGGCCCTCACACGACAAGGAGGCATGGCATGGACTCCCGCATCTCCCGCACCACCCTGCGCGTGCGCGGCTACCACCTGGACGGCTACGGCCACGTCAACAACGCCCGCTATCTCGAGTTCCTCGAGGAGGGGCGCTGGGGCTACTTCGATGATCGCCCGGAGGCGGCAAGCCGTCTGCAGCGAGGCGACGTGGCCTTCGTGGCCGTCAACCTCAACATCGACTATCGCGATGCGGCGGTGGCCGGCGATGACCTCGAGGTGCTGACACGGCTGGCCGAGTTGGGCACCCGCAGCGCCAGGATGCGCCAGGAGATCCGGCGCGTCAGGGATGGCGCCCTGGTCAGCGACGCCACCCTGACCTTCGTGCTGCTCGACGTGGCCGCCAATCAGGCGATCCCCATCGAGGGCGAGGTGCGCGACCTGCTGGCCCCGCTGGTACTTCCCTAGCGCCTAGCGGGTGACGAGGCGCCCTGTCGCGTCGACCTCCAGCCGGCGATTGCGGCCAGCGAACAGGGCGAAGCCCATGCTGGTGGCGACGATGCCCAGCAGCACCAGGGTGACGCTGGGCAGGCCGACCCCGAACTGCAGCATCACACCGATGCCCAGCGGGCCCATGGCGGCCAGGGTATAGCCCCCGCCCTGGGCGATTCCCGACAGCTTGCCGGCCAGCCGTGAGTTGCCGGTGCGCAGCACGATCAGCGTCAATGCCAGGCTGAAGCCGCCGCCCTGGCCCAGTCCCAGTAGCACCACCCCGGGCCAGCGCCAGGCCGCCGAAGCCTGCAGCAGCAGCCAGAAGCCCGCGCCGACGCAGCCCAGCACGATCAGCAGGGCCGGCCGCTGGTCGCGGCCCAGCCTGGCCAGCCAGGGGGCCGACAGCGCGGAGATCAGCTGCACCATCACCGAGGCCCCCATCATCCAGCCGGCCTCGGCCTCGCTGTAGCCCCGCGCCACCAGCAGGGTGGGCAGCCAGCCGAAGACGATGTAGGCCAGCGACGACTGGCTGCCCATGAACAGCATCACCTGCCAGGCCAGCGGCTGGCCGAGCAGTTCGCGGGTGGAACCGCCGCCGCCCGGCAGCGCGGTGGCGCCGTCATGGCGCGGCATCAGGGTCAGCCAGGCCACCAGGCCCAGGGCCGCCAGGGCGGACCAGCTGGCCAGCCCGGAGGACCAGCCACCGAGGGCGTCGGCCAGGGGAATGCTCAGCCCGGCGCCCAGGGCGCCCCCCAGGCAGAGCGCCATGGTGTAGACGCCGGTCATCAGGTCCGCACCGGCGGGCAGCTCGCGCTTGACCAGGGCCGGGAGCAGGGTGCCGGCAATGCCGATCGCCGCCCCGACCATCAGGGTGCCGATGAACAGCGCCGGGGTGGCAGGAATGCCGCGCAGCAGGAGACCGCCGGCCAGCAGCAGCAGGGCGGCGGAGAGGGTGTTCTCGGGGCCCAGGCGCTTGGCCAGCCAGGGCGCCAGGGGGGCGAAGAGGCCGAGGCAGAGCACCGGCAGGGTGGTGAGGGCCCCGATGGACAGGGCCGAGAGTCCCATGTCCTGCTGGATGCGGGTCAGCACCGGGGCCAGGCTGGAGAGGGCGGGGCGCAGGTTGAGCCCCACCAGCACCATCAGGCCGATGAAGACGAGCAGCGCGCGACGGTCGGCTCGCGGAGTCTCAGTCGCCGTCACGTCGCCACTCCCGGCCGGCCCCGAGCCGCGGGCCCCGGGAGGGGTCGTGCTTCGGCGCCAGCAGCGGGTCGTCCTCGTTGGCGTTCTCGGCCCGGAAGACCACTTCGCCCGGTCGCCGGGGCGTGGTTCCCTCCACCCGCTGGCGGATGTCGGTGACATCCTCGCTGCTCACCAGGGCGTGGGGTCCTGCGGCGGGGTTCGGCTGGACGGTGAGCCGGCCCTGGAAGGTCCAGCAGCGCTGCGGTACCTGGGCAATGCTCCAGTCGCGTCCCTGCCAGCGGGCCTGGCCATCGGGCAGCAGCTGCAGCGCCTCGACGGGCACCAGGACGGCAAACAGGCGGGCATTCAGCACCACGCCGCCGGTGGCCATCTTCACGGGGCCCGAGAAGTGACCGCCCTCAAGCGCCGCCAGTACCGCCTTGCGGCTCGGCTTCGCCTCCAGGGTGGCGCGTCCACACAGGTGGAGCAGGTCGGTGTCGACCTGCTTGATCACCCAGACGTCGATGGGCGTCTTGCCCAGCAGTCGCTTCAACATGGTGGTGTCGCATCACTCGTCGATAGGAGCGGGCTACATTCGCATATTCCGAACTACCCCGCCAGCCGGTCAGGCCTGACGCGAGCCCTGGCCGCCACGCCGCCGGCGGCGAGGGGCGCGTGCCTCGTCGCCCCCGGTGCGCTGGCCGGCGGCGTTGCCGCCGCGCGCGGACTGGCCGCCACGCCGCTGGCCTTCCTGGCGCTGGCCACCCCGGCCACCGCCACCGCCGCGCCGGTTGCGGCCGTTCTCGATGGGCTCGGGCTTGGCATTGGGGTCGGGCTCGAAGCCGGGCTCGATGCGCTTCTCCAGGTCGCGCTTGATCAGCCGCTCGATCCCCTTGAGCAGGCCGTGCTCGTCCACGCAGACCAGCGATACGGCCTGGCCCTCGCTGCCGGCGCGGCCGGTGCGGCCGATGCGGTGGACATAGTCCTCGGCCACGTTGGGCAGCTCGAAGTTGACCACGTGGGGCAGCTCGCTGATGTCGAGGCCGCGGGCCGCGATATCGGTGGCCACCAGCACCTGCAGGTCGCCGGTCTTGAAGGCGGCCAGGGCCTTGGTGCGGGCCGACTGGCTCTTGTTGCCATGGATCGCCATGGCCGGGATGTCCTGCTTGCTCAGCTGCTCGGCCAGGCGGTTGGCGCCGTGCTTGGTGCGAGTGAAGACCAGCACCTGGTGCCAGTCATGTTCGGTGATCAGGTGGGCGAGCAGCTCACGCTTCTTCTCGCGATCCACGCGGTAGATCGCCTGGTCGACGAGTTCCGCGGTGGTGTTGCGACGCGCCACCTCGATCATCGCCGGGCGGTCCAGCAGCTTGTTGGCCAGCGCCTGGATCTCGTCGGAGAAGGTCGCCGAGAACAGCAGGTTCTGGCGCTTCTCGGGGAGCACCCGGAGGATCTTCTTGATGTCGTGGATGAAGCCCATGTCGAGCATGCGGTCGGCTTCGTCGAGCACCAGGATCTCGACCTTGGAGAGGTCGACATGCTTCTGCTGCTGCAGGTCGAGCAGACGACCCGGGGTGGCGACGAGCACATCCAGGCCCGGGCGGATGGCATCCACCTGGGGCTGCTGGCCGACGCCGCCGAAGATCACGTGGCTCTTCAGGGTAAGGTGGCGGCCGTAGTCGGCCACGCTCTCGCCGACCTGGGCGGCCAGCTCGCGGGTCGGGGTCAGCACCAGGGCGCGAACCTCGCGCCGCCCGGGGCGCGGGCCACCGGCTAGGCGCTGGAGCATCGGCAGGGTGAAGCCGGCGGTCTTGCCGGTGCCGGTCTGGGCGCTGGCCAGCAGGTCGCCGCCCTCGAGGACGGCGGGGATGGCCTGGCGCTGGATCGGGGTCGGGGTGGTGTAGCCCTGTGCCTCGACGGCACGGAGCAGTTCGGCACGCAGGCCGAGTTCGGAAAAGGTCATGCGGTCTCCGCAGAACACCACGGCCGCGCCACGCAATGACGCGTGGCCAGTCCCGGGCCGGGGCGTGAGAAATTCGGGTTCAGGGCGCGGCAGGAGGGACTCGATGATGTGCCGCGAGCTGCATTATGCCAGAACCTGCGCGCCGGTGCAGCTACTTACCGTCCGCGGCCGGGGCGTCCGCCGCGAGGCTGGTGCGGATGCGGGTCAGGGTGGCGGCGTTGAGGCCGGTGATCGCGTCGAGGCCCTCGGGGCCGAGCGCGCGCAACTGGTCGAGGTCGCTGATGCCGTGGGCGAACAGGCGACGGGCCGTGACCGGGCCGATCCCGTCCAGGGCGGTCAGCCCGCGCGCATGGCGGTTGAGGAAAGCCTCGTGGGCGTCCTCGTCGAGGCTGTCGCAGGCGCCATCCTGGTAGAGCTGGCAGGCCAGGCGGTCGACCCCGCGGCGCACGTCGCGAAGCATCGGCAGCGCCACGAAGGCATGCCGGGCGGCCAGGGCGTCGAGCTCGGCCAGCGCCTGGTCGGCCTGTTCCAGCTCGGCCAGGGCGTCCTCGCCGTGGGTGTCGCTGGCCAGGGCGATCAGCAGGGCGCGGTGGGCGCGCCTGGCCATTTCGCGAAGCTCGAGGGCGATGGCGTGGCGGAGCTCGCGCTCGGCGAGCTCCCGGGTCAGGTCGTCATGCATGGTGTCGTCCCTGTCGATGGGAAGTGCCCCTGGGGGCCTGAGGTGACCATAGCCCAGCTCCGGTCGCTCTGCCTGCCGCGCTCAGCGCGCGCGGCGAACCGCCTCGGCGAGCTCATCGGCCGCGCTGTCCCAGCCGCGGCCCAGGGCGCGCACCAGGGCGGGGTAGCCGTCGTCGTCGAGCTCGGTCTCCACCTGCAGGGGCGCCATGGCCAGCAGGCGTCCCTCGGCGTCGCGCAGCTGCCACTGGCCGCCGATCACGGCCAGGCCGTCGTGGCGGCCCTGGAAGCGGTCCAGCTCCAGGCGCAGGGCGAGGGCACCGGGCTCGCGTACGCCGACCTCGTCGAGCATCACCCGGGTATCGGGCAGGCGTGCCGCCAGGCGCGCGCGCAGGCCGCGCTCCAACTGGCGGCCCAGCGCCTCCGCCCACTGGTGGCCGCGGGCCTCCACCAGGGTGATGTCGTCGACCTGCATCACCAGGCCCTCCACGTCCAGGTAGTGGGCCAGCCGCGGGGGGCGCAGCAGCAGCAGGTGCTCGGCCTCGGCCCCTGCCGCGGGCCCGGCTCCGTCCGCGGCGTCGGGCAGCGCATAGCGCTGGGGGGCCGGGCCGGGGGTGGCGCAGCCCGCCAGGGTCACTGTGATCAGCATGGCCGCCAGGGCGGCGCCGACTCCTCTCCTTGCCATCATCGTCGTGGCTCCTTCATCGGTGTCCTTGCCGGGTCAGTCGCGGCGCGGGGCGCGCGGCTGGGGGTCCTCGGTGTCCAGGCTGTCGAACAGCAGGGCGCGGGGGTTGTCGGAGAGTGTCCTGGCCACCGGCTGCAGGTCGCGCATCAGCCGCTCGAGGCGGCCCACGGCCGTGGTCAGTTCCTGGTAGGCGGTGGAGTCGGGCGACAGCCCCTGCAGGGTGACCTGCAGCTCCTGCAGGGTGGCATTGAGGTTGCCGGGCACCTCGCGGGTCGCCGGGTCCTCGAGCATTCCCTGCAGCGAGGCGGAGAGCGCGCGCACCTCGCTGAGCATCGCCTCGGAGGCGGCCAGGTTGCGGTCCAGCCCCGCCAGCAGCGGTTCGATCTCCAGGCCGTTGAGCTTGGCCAGCAGGTCGGTGACCTGGGCCTCGATCAGCGCGAAGCCCCCGGAGGTGGTGGGGAACACGGTCTTCTCGGCGAAGGTCTCGGCCACGTGCTGGTCGGCCAGGTCGCGCTGGAAGTTGAGGTCGACGAACAGCGCCCCGGTCAGCAGGTTGCCGCTCTTCAGCGAGGCGCGCAGGCCCAGCCCGAACAGCCGGTCGAAGCGCTCGCGCCACTCGTCGAGCTGGATCTCCTGGTTCTCGATGCCCAGCCGCTGGGGCTCGATGCGGACCAGCACCGGGATCGAGAAGCCCGAGCGGCCCTCGGGCTGGGGCGCGTTGAAGTTCCAGGGCACCGCCGCCACGGTGCCGACCCGCACCCCGCGAAACTCCACGGGGGCGCCTCGGGAGAGGCCGCGGACCGAGTCGTCCACCAGCAGCACGTACTCCAGGTAGCGGTTGAAGGTGCCCTGGCGGGCGCTGTCCTCATCGGGGTAGAGGTTGAAGGTGACGTCGGCCTCCACCTGACGGCCGAGCGGAAGGTCCTCGGGCACGCCGAAGGTGACGCCGCCGCCCAGCAGCGCCTCGAAGGATTCGACGTTGACCCGAAACCCTTCGGAGTCCAGCCGCAGGTCGATGCCGCTGGCCGACCAGAAGCGGGTGCTGTCGGTGACCAGCGTGTCGTAGGGCGCCTCGATGAACACGCGGTGCTGCATGCGGCGGGTCTGGGCGTCGAAGGTGGCGTCCTCGACGCGGCCCACGGTGTAGCCCTGGTAGGTGACCGGGTCGCCGACCCGCAGCGAATTGCCGAGCTGGCTGACCAGGTTGATGCGCAGCCCGGCGGCCCCGGCCGGCGCCACCGGGGGCTGGTCGCTGACCTCGAACTCCCGGGAGGCGGTGTCGCTGCTGCCCGGCTCCAGCTGGATGAAGGCCCCGGAGAGCACGGTGCCCAGCCCGCTGATCCCCTCGCGCCCGACCCGGGGCTTGACCACCCAGAAGCGGCTGTCCTCGACCAGCATGGCGTCGCTGTCGGGGCTCATCCGCGCGGTGATCACCGCCGTGGACAGGTCCTCCGAGAGGTTGACCCGCTCGACCCGGCCGACCTCCACGTTGCGGGTCTTGATCAGGGTACTGCCGGCCTCGATGCCCTCGGCGTTGCTCATCACCAGGGTGACCTGGGGGCCGCGGCTGCGGTAGTTGTCGTAGACCAGCCAGGCGCCGATCAGGATCGCCACGATGGGCACGATCCAGATCGGCGAGAAGCGTGCCTGGGGCGAGGCCTTGGCACGGTGCAGGTCGCGCTCGGTAGCGTCGTCGACGCGCGAGGCATCGCTCATCCGGGAGTTCCTTCTGGGTGACGGTCAGGGGGCTGGGTGCCGGCCGGGCGACGGGAGCGGCGGGGCAGCGGGTCATCCCAGATCAGCCGGGGGTCGAAGGTCATGGCGGCCAGCATGGTGATCACCACTACCGCGCCGAAGGCCAGGGCGGCGGGGCCGGGGGTGATCGACATCAGCGAGCCGGCGCGGATCAGTGCCACCAGGATTGCCACCACGAAGACGTCGATCATCGACCAGCGGCCGATGAACTCGGTGAGGCGATAGAGGCGGGTACGGGTCGCGGCGTTGAGCTCGCTGCTGCGGTTGACCACCAGGCAGAGCCAGGCCAGGGCGACCAGCTTGCCTACCGGCACGATCACGCTGGCGACGAAGATCACCGCGGCCACCGGCCAGGAGCCCATCTGGATCAGCTCCACCACGCCGCCGATGATGGTGGAGGGGGAGCTCTGGCCGAGGCTGGTGGTGGTCATGATCGGGTAGACGTTGGCCGGCACGTACATCACCGCGGCCGCGGCGAGCAGCGCCCAGGTGCGCTGCAGGCTGTGGGGCAGCCGCGGGCGCAGCCGTTCGCCGCAGCGCCGGCAGCGTCCGCGTCCCCCGGGGTCGAGCCGGTTGACCAGGCCGCAGGTGGCGCAGCCGGCCAGGCCCTGGGGCGCGGCGGTCTCACCGGTGCGAGTGCCCTCCGGGGCGCGCGGCTCGCCGGCCAGCGAGAACCACATCCAGTCGGCATCGATGGACTGGGTGGTGAGCAGCAGCAGGAAGGCGAAGACGCAGAAGGCCCAGAAGGAGGCGCCGAGCTCGATCTGGGCCATGCCCGCCACCTTGATCAGGCTCACCAGGGCACCGATGATGAAGACGTCGGCCATCATCCAGGGGTTGAGCTGGGCCAGCGAACGGGCGATGGTGCGGCTGGCCGGCAGCGGGTCATCCCGCAGCAGGCCGAGCTGCAGCCAGATCACCCCGAGCAGGTAGACCGCCGGCAGCACGATGATCGTCAGGATCACCGCGATGGCCACCACCGGCTGGTGGAAGCCGATCAGGGTGGTGGCGGTCTGGGAGAGCTCGATCCGGTTGCCGATGCCGCCCACGGTGAAGCTGACGAAGGGAAAGGAGAGCGCCATGGCCAGTGCCAGCAGCGCCGACAGCGCCAGCGCCATGCTGCGCTGGGCCGGACGGAAGTGGCGCTTGACCAGGCTATGGCCGCAGCGCGGGCAGTCGGCCTTCTCGCCGGCGCGCAGCGGGGGCAGGGCCACGACCCAGTCGCACTCCCGGCAGGCGCGCAGCCGCCGTCTCGCCCGCGCCTCCGGCGGGGTGCGGTCCACCCGTGGCGCCTCGGCGGGCAGCGAGGGCAGACGGTCGAGGAATCGAGAGGAACGCTGGGCCACTGTGAGGTCTACCACCTGGTTTCGGGACATCCACGGGACCGGGGAATAGGCGTATACTGCGCCGCGTCCTGCCGCCGGGCCCGTGTCGGAAAGTGTGACACGTTGACGGCAGGCACACCATAGTCAAACATTCACCCCTGAATGTTCACGAGGGAATCCCATGATGCTTCCTGCAGTGGCCGTCGTGGCGGGCCTGGTCCTGCTCGTCTGGAGCGCGGAGCGCTTCGTCGGCGGGGCGGCCTCCACCTCGGCCCGGCTCGGGCTCTCGCCGCTGCTGATCGGCATGCTGGTGATCGGCTTCGGTACCTCTGCACCGGAGCTGGTCGTCTCGGCGCTGGCGGCGGGGCAGGGCAATCCCGGCCTGGCGCTGGGCAATGCCTACGGCTCCAACGTCGCCAACATCGGCCTGATCCTGGGCCTGGTCGCGCTGATCTCCCCCCTGGCGGTGCACTCCGCCGTGGTGCGACGTGAGCTGCCGATCCTCGGCGGCGCGACCCTGCTCTCCGCCCTGCTGATGTGGGGCGGGGTGATCGGCAGGCTGGAGGGGGCCCTGCTGCTGGTCCTGCTAGCCGCCTTCATCGGTACCAGCATCCTGCGTGCCCGCCGGGAGGGCGCCGACGCCCTCGCCGTCGATACCCAGGAGAGCCTGGCGGAGCACCCGATGTCGCTGGCGGCCGGCCTGGCCTGGACCGGCATCGGCCTGGTGCTGCTGGTGGTCAGCTCGCGGATCCTGGTATGGGGCGCGGTGGCCATCGCCCAGGGGTTCGGCGTCAGCGACCTGATCATCGGCCTCACGGTGGTGGCGGTGGGCACCTCGCTGCCGGAGCTGGCCTCCTCGATCAGCGCCCTGCGACGGCGCGAGCATGACCTGGTGCTGGGCAACGTGGTGGGTTCGAACCTCTTCAATACCCTGGGGGTGGTGGGGCTCGCCGCGGTGATCCACCCCATCCAGGTCGGTGCCGAGGTGCTGCTGCGCGACTGGAGCCTGATGGCCGCCATGACCGTGCTGATGGCGGTCTTCGCCCTGGGCTGGCGCGGCCGCGAGGGGCGCATCAACCGCCTGGAGGGGGCGGTGCTGCTGGCCATGTACCTCGGCTATACCGCCTGGCTGGTTCACCTGGTGCTGCGCGGCGGTGCGGCCTGAGCGAGCGCCTGCGACATCGCGACACACGGACTCGGGTCAACTTTCCTCCCGAGGTCGAGTCCTTAATAGTAGGATAATGACAATGACAGAATAAGCTTAGTCCCAAAGGTTATCTAGGGCGCGTTTTCCGGGCGCCCTTCGATGCCGGGGCTGCTAGGCTGACCCTGTCACTGGTGTCCAGGTGGAATGCGTCACGGCGGGCCTTTCAGGGGCCTGCCGAAGGCACAACACGCACCGGAGCGTGCATCCGCATCCCTTGCGACGAAATCGAGTCCATCGCCGTCATGAGGCTTGCGTCATGGAACTGGATCCTCTCCTGCTGTCGCGATTGCAATTCGCCTTCGTGGTCTCCTTTCACGCCATCTTCCCGGTTTTCACCATCGGGCTGGCGTCCTATATCGCCGTGCTTCACGGCCTCTTCTACAAGACCGACAATCCCGCCTGGGACCGCCTCGCGATGTTCTGGACCAAGGTCTTTGCCGTGGTGTTCGGCATGGGCGTGGTGTCGGGCATCGTGATGTCGTTCCAGTTCGGCACCAACTGGAGCAACTTCTCCCAGGCCTCGGCCAACTTCCTCGGGCCCATGCTCAGCTACGAGGTGGTCACGGCCTTCTTTCTCGAGGCGGCCTTCCTCGGCGTCCTGCTCTTCGGGCGCGGCAAGGTGCCCCAGGGGGTCCACCTCTTTGCCGCTATCATGGTAGCCGTCGGTACCTTCATCTCCTCGTTCTGGATCCTCTCGGCCAACAGCTGGATGCAGACGCCGGCCGGGGTGGAACTGCGCGACGGCGCCTTCCACGTGGTGGCCTGGAGCGAGGCGATCTTCAACCCCTCCTTCTGGTACCGCTTTGCCCACATGGTGATGGCCTCCTTCATCACCGGGGGCTTCGTGGTGGCCGGCGTCAGCGCCTGGTACCTGCTGATCCGTCGTGACGTGGAGGCCAACCGCCGTGCGCTCTCCATGTGCCTGTGGCTGCTGCTGGTGCTGACCCCGACCCAGGCGGTGATCGGCGACTTCCATGGCCTGAACACCCTCGAGCATCAGCCCACCAAGGTGGCCGCGATGGAGGGCAACTGGGAGACCCGGGGCAACGTGCCGCTGCTGCTCTTCGCGCTGCCCGACCAGGAGGCCCAGGCCAACCGCTTCGAGATCGGCATTCCCAGCCTGGCCAGCCTGATCCTCACGCATGATCCGGCCGGCGAGGTGCCCGGCATCAGTGCGGTGCCCCCCGAGGAGCAGCCGCCGGTGTGGATCGTCTTCTGGTCCTTCCGGGTCATGGTCGGCATCGGCTTCCTGATGATCGCGGTGGCCGTGGCCGGGCTCTGGCTGCGCCGCGGCGGCCGGGTCTATGAGCATCGCGGCTTCCTCCAGACCCTGCGCCTGATGAGCGTGACCCCCTTCATCGCGGTGCTGGCCGGCTGGATCGTCACCGAAGTGGGGCGCGCGCCCTGGCTCGTCTACGGCATCATGACCCACGCCGAGGGGCTGACCCCGTCGCTGACCGGCGGCATGGCGCTGTTCACCCTGATCGGCTACGTCGCGGTCTATGCCGTGGTGTTCTGGGCCGGGGTCTACTACCTGACCCGGGTGGTCCGCCAGGGCATGCTGCCCGAGGAGGAGCGCGATACCGTCGACGGCGAGGTGCATCGTCCCAAGCGCCCGCTCTCCGCGGTACATGCCACCTTCGAGAACGATGCGGCCCCGACCTGGAGGAAATGAATCATGGAATTTCTCGATCTTTCACTGATCTGGGCCGTGATCATCGGCTTCGGCGTGATCATGTACGTGATCATGGACGGCTTCGACCTGGGGCTGGGGATCCTCTACCCCTTCGCCCCGGACGAAGAGTCCCGTGACGTGATGATGAACTCCGTGGCTCCGGTCTGGGACGGCAACGAGACCTGGCTGGTGCTGGGCGGTGCGGGCCTGCTGGGTGCCTTCCCACTGGTCTACTCGGTGTTCCTGCCGGCGCTCTACATCGGGGTCTTTCTGATGCTGGCCGGACTGATCTTCCGCGGCGTGGCCTTCGAGTTCCGCTTCAAGTCGCGGCGCAATCGCCACTGGTGGAACCGGGCCTTCTGCTGGGGCTCCGCCGTGGCGGCCTTCGCCCAGGGCGCCGTGGTGGGCGCCTACATCCAGGGCTTCGCCGTGGAGGACTTCGTCTACGTGGGGGGCGCCCTGGACTGGCTCACCCCCTTCACCGTGCTGACCGGCCTGGGGCTGATGACCGGCTATGCGCTGCTCGGCGCCACCTGGCTGATCCTCAAGTCCGAGGGGCACGTCCAGGCGTGGGCCTACCGCATCACCCCGGCGCTGCTGGCGGCGGTGCTGGCGGTGTTCGTGGCCATCAGCCTTTGGACGCCCTTCGTCAACCCGGCGGTCTGGTCGCGCTGGTTCGACCACATCCAGCTGATCTGGGTGCTGCCGGCCCTGGCACTGGCCTGTGCCGTCTGGCTGTGGAGCGCGGTGCGTCGGCGCAGCGAGGGCCAGCCTTTCATCGCCACCCTGGGCATGTTCATCTTTACCTACCTGGGCCTGGTGGCGAGCAAGTGGCCGGTGATCGTGCCGCCCGACTACACCATCTGGGATGCCGCCTCGGCGCCGGAGTCGCAGCTGTTCCTGTTGATCGGCGTGCTGTTCGTGATTCCCATCGTGCTGGCCTACACCGCCTGGACCTACTGGGTCTTCCGCGGCAAGGTCAAGGTGGGCGAGGGCTATCACTGAGCCCATGAGCCACGAGGAAAAGGGGGGCGCCGGCAGGGCGCCCCGTCGCTGGCTGGCGCACAGGGCCAGGGGGGAACGCCGCCGCCTGGGGCTGGCGGTGCTGGCCGGCGTTCTCGCCGGCATCGCGACCCTGGGGCAGCTGGCCCTGCTGGCCTGGGTGGTGAGCCGCCTGGTCGTCGATCGGGCGCCCCTCGCGGAGGCCATGCCGGCCCTGGCCGGCATGGCCCTGCTGCTGGTACTGCGCTCTCTGGCCCTGCACGCTCAGGAGACCCTCGGCCAGGCCGCCAGCCTGCGGCTCCGCCGGGCCGTGCGCGGCGAGCTGCTCGACCACCTGGCCCGGCTGGGACCGGTGAGGCTGGCGTCGCGGCACTCCGCTTCCCTGGCCAGCCAACTGGTGGAGCAGGTCGAGGCGCTGGACGGCTACTTCGCCCGCTTCCGGCCACAGCTCGTGCTGTCCGTTCTCAACCCCCTGGCGGTGCTGCTGCTGGTGCTGTGGCTGGACTGGCTGGCCGCGCTCTTCCTGCTGCTGGCCGCGCCGCTGATCCCGCTGTTCATGGCGCTGGTGGGCATGGGCGCAGAGCGGCTCAACCGCGACCAGTTTGCCGCCGTGGCCCGGCTCTCCGGGCACTTCATCGACCGCGTGCGCGGCATCACCACCCTGCAGCTGTTCGGCCGGACCGCCGCCGCCACCGGCGAGGTGCATGCCGCCGCCGACGACTATCGCCGGCGCAGCATGCGAACCCTGCGCGTGGCCTTCCTCTCCTCGGCGGTGCTCGAGTTCTTCTCCGCCGTGGCCATCGCCGTGGTGGCCATCTATGTGGGCTTCGGCCTGCTCGGCTACATCACCTACGGCCCCTCGCCCGAACTGACGCTGTTCAGCGGGCTGCTGGTGCTGCTGCTGGCGCCGGAGTTCTTCCAGCCGCTGCGCACCCTGTCGCAGCACTACCATGACCGGGCCGCCGCCCTGGGCGCCACCGAGGGCCTGCTGGGCCTGCTCGAGGAGACGCCGGACCCGGTGCGGGTCGAGGCGGCACCGGTGGCGGCTCCGGGAGCGCTGGTCGAGCTCAAGGCCGCCTGCGTCAGCCACCCGGGCCGCGGGCGAGTGCTGGGGCCGCTGAGCCTGCGCCTCGCCCCGGGCGAGGTTCTGGTGGTGACGGGGCCCTCCGGGGCCGGCAAGTCGACCCTGCTGCAGCTGCTGGCGGGGTTCGCCGGGCCGGGCGAGGGGGAACGCTGCGTGGCGGACGGACTGAGCTTTGCCTGGATGGACCAGCCCCCCCTGCTGGTGCAGGGCACCCTCGCCGACAACCTGCGCCTGGCCGCGCCCGAGGCGTGCCCCGAGCGGATGCGCCGGGCGCTGCTTCGAGCCGGCCTGGGCGAGCTGTTGCTGCAGCTGCCGGACGAGCTCGAGACCCCGCTGGGCGAGCGCGGCGTGGGGCTCTCCGGGGGCCAGGCTCAGCGCCTGGCCCTGGCCCGGGTCTTTCTCTCCCGGGCGCCGCTGGTGCTGCTCGACGAGCCCACCGCGAGCCTGGACGCCGAGAGTGAGGCCCGGGTGGTGGAGGCCCTGGCCGAGCTCGCCCGAGAGGGCCGCACCCTGGTGATCGCCACCCACCATCCGGCGCTGATGGCGCTGGCCACCCGGCACCTGGCGCTGGACGCCGGCCCAACCGAGGAGGGCAATGATGCGTGAGCGTCATGGCACGGCGTCCCTGATCGGCTCCCTGCGTCCCTGGCTGCACCTGCTGGACCGCCGCCGCGGTCGGCTGCAGGCCGGGGCCGCGCTGCTGGGGCTGACCCTGGCCTCGGCGATCGGCCTGCTGGCGCTCTCGGGGTGGTTCATCACCGCTACCGGGCTGACCGGCCTGCTGCTGGCCGCCGGCGTTGCCGCCTCCCTGGATGTCTATGTGCCGGGCGGGGGCATCCGCTTCTTTGCGGTGTCGCGGACCGTGTCACGCTATCTGGAGCGCCTCTACAACCACGACACCGTGCTGCGCCTGCTGGCGGACCTGCGCGCCCGGCTGTTCGGCGTGCTGGCGGAACTTGACGGCCACGCCCTGTCGCGACGCCGCGCCAGCGACTGGCTCAATCGGCTGACCGCGGACATCGATACCCTGGACAGCCTCTACCTGCGCCTGCTGGCCCCGGCGGGGGTGGGGTTGCTGGCGATCCTCGCCCTGACCGGCTTCCTGGCGATCTGGGCCCCGACGGTGGGTCTGGTCAGTGGTGCCTGGCTGCTGGCCGGCTGGTGCTGGCTCACCCTGGGCCAGGCTCGCCTGGGCATGGCGGCCAGCCGACGCCAGGTGGACGACCTGGAGGCGCTGCGGGCGCGGCTGGTCGAGCAACTGCAGGGCTTGGCCGAGCTGGAGGCCTATGGCAGCCTGGCGGCCCACCGTCGGCGGCTGGAAGAGGTGGAGACGCGACTCTACCGGGACCAGCGGCGCCTTGGCGTCCGGGTGGCCCTGGGCAACGCGCTGGCCGCGCTCTTCGTGGGCCTGGGCGCGCTGCTGGCGCTGTGGCTGGCCGCCCAGGCCTTCGAGGCGGGGCGGCTGTCGGGCCCGCTGATGGTGATGATGCCGCTGGCCATGCTGGCCATGAGCGAGGCGCTGGCCTCGCTGCCGGCCGCCTTCACCTGGCTGGGGGCGACCCGCGGGGCGGCGGAGCGGCTCAATGCCCTGGAGGCGCGGGCCAGGACGCCGGTGGCCGCGAAGGCGCCCGAGGCGGCGCCCCCGTCCCGCCAGCCGACGGCGCTGTCGGCGTCCCTCTCCTCGGTCAGCCTGCGCTACCCCGGTGCGCTCACCCCGGCGCTGGCGGAGGTCTCCTTTACCCTGGCGCCCGGCGAGCGGGTGGCGCTGTGCGGCGCCTCCGGGGCCGGCAAGTCCAGCGTGGCGGCCCTGCTGCTGCGCCAGCTGGTGCCGGAGAGCGGAGAGGTGCTGCTCGACGGGCAGCCGCTGTCGGCCTGGCCCGAGGCGGCCCTGCGCGAGCGGGTGGCGGCGCTGACCCAGCGGATCGACCTCTTCGACGACAGCCTGGCGGCCAACCTGCGCCTGGCCGCGCCCGAGGCCGACGACGAGGCGCTGTGGCAGGCGCTGGCCTGGGTCGAGCTCGAGGCGTGGGCCATGTCGCTCCCGTCAGGCCTCGCCACCCGGGTCGGCGAGGGCGGGCGGCGCCTCTCCGGTGGGCAGGCGCGACGGCTGGCCCTGGCGCGGCTGTGGCTGCGCGATCCCGGCCTGGTGCTGCTCGACGAGCCCTTCGCCGGCCTGGATGCCGGTACCGTGTCGCGGCTGGCGCTAAGGCTCGACGCCTGGCTGGCCGGGCGCAGCGTGATCTTCCTGGTGCACCAGCTCGACGGCGGCCCCTTCGACCCGCCCGGGGTGCAGCGCCGATTGACGCTGGTGGAGGGGCGCCTCGAGCGCTATACCTGTTAGCCTGATGCGCTGAAGGGTTCCTGGCGTGCGGGTGCTGATGCCCCCGCGCGCCGCGTCGAGACAGGGGAGGTGGCCATGAGCGTGTTCCGCGGGACAGGGCGGCGTGAGAGGGGGGCGGCGAGGGTCGCGGCGGCGTTGCTGCTGGGCGTGACCCTCGGCGCGGCGGGGCCGGCGGTCGCCGAGTCGCGGGTCGAGGCGGTGACGCTCTCCTCGGGCGGGCTGGCGGCCTACCAGCGGGCCGCGCCGCTCTCCGGCAGCGGGGTGGTCCACCTCGAGGTCCCCCTGGAGCAGGTGGACGATATCCTCAAGAGCCTGGTCGTGCGCGACCCGGCGGGACGGCTGGTGGGCATGCGCCTGGACGGCCTCTCGGCCGTGGAGGAGACCTTCCGCCGGCTGCCCTTCGGCCCCGGCGAGATGGGCTCGGTGCCGCGCCTGGCGGCCACCCTTCAGGGCGTGCCGGTGCGCGTCGCCTCGGCCGGGCGCAGCGTCGAGGGATTGCTGCTGGGCGTCGACGAGCTGCCGGCCGGCGACGGCCAGGAGGCGCAGCGTACCCTGTCGGTACTGGATGACGAGGGGGTGGTCATGACCCTGCGCCTCGACACCGACGCGCGCCTCGAGATCCTCGACGCCAGCCTGCGCGAGCGCCTGCGTCAGGCGGCACAAGTCAGCGGCCGCGGCCGTACCGACGAGGTGCGGCGCATCGCCATCGAGCTCGCCGGGGAGGGCGAGCGTGACGTGGGGCTCTACTACGTGGTGGCCGCGCCGGTCTGGAAGACCGCCTACCGGCTGCTGCTGGAAGAAGACGAGGCGCCCGCCCGCCTCCAGGCCTGGGCGGTGATCGAGAACGCCAGCGGCAGCGACTGGGAGCAGGTGGCCGTCACGCTCTCCAGCGGTGCGCCGGTGACCCTCACCCAGCGCCTGCTGGAACGCTACTGGCCGCAGCGCACCGAGGTGCCGGTCACCGCCGACAGCATCGCCCCGGTACGCCCCGACGAGGGCGCCATGGGGCTCCAGCGCTCCCTGGCCGAACGGGAGTCAGCGGCCCCCGCGGCACTGGCGGCCGATGCCACGGGTGGTTTCTCCGGCCCCCTTCGCCAGGCCACGGCAGCCCAGGGTGACACCGCCGCCACCTGGGCGCTGCCCGACCCCGTCGACCTCGAGGCCGGGCGCACCCTGTCGGTCCCTTATGTGGACGCCGAACTGCCGGCCGAGCGGCTCTCGCTGTTCAAGCCCGAGCGGGGCGAACGGCACCCGGTGGCCGCGGTGCGGCTGGAGAACGCCACCGACACCTGGCTGCCTCCCGGGCTCGTCACCGTCTATGCGGCGGAGGTGGGCCATGTGGGCGACGTCAGCCTGCCGGGCATTCCCGCCGGGGAGTCGCGGCTGGCGAGTTTCGCGGCGGATCGCCAGGTGCGCATCGACACCGAGTCGACGCCCGAGGAGCAGCTGGAGCGGGTGACCCTGGTCGACGGCACCCTGAGGGCCACCCGGCTGTCGCGGGTGACCACCCGCTACACCCTGCAGAGCGATGCGCGCCGCCCCCGTGAGGTGGTGATCGAGCACCCGGCGCGCGCCGGGTGGCGGTTCGAGGCCGAGTCGCTGGTCGAGTCCACGCCCACCCACCGGCGACTCAGGGTCAGCCTGGGGGCCGGGGAGAGCGCGACGCTGGAGGCGCGCGAGGAGCTGACCCGCAGCCAGACCGTGGCCCTGGCACAGGCCGACACCGAGCTGCTGCTGCAGTGGAGCGATGCCGCCGACCCGCAGGCCGCCGAGGCCATGGCGACCCTGATCGAACGCCGCCGAGGCGTCGCGGAGGTGGAGGCCGAGCTGAACGCGCTGGCGCGGGGCCTCGAGCGGGCGGCCGACCATCAGGCCCGGATCCGCGACAACCTCGCCGCCGTGGGGCTCGACAGCGAGCCCGGACAGCGCTACCTGGCCGACCTGGAAGAGCAGGAAGCACGCATCGCTCGCCTCGAGGCGCAGCGCGAGGAGGCCGAGGCGCGGCTGGCCGATCGGCGCGAGGCCCTGGCAGCCTTCATCCGTGGGTTGTAGGGGGAGGCTTTGCGCATTCGCCGATTCTCTATCAGGATGAGGTAAACCACCGGAGCGAGTTGAACCATGCGTGATTTCCTCAAGCGTCTGCCCAAGGCCGAGCTGCACCTGCATATCGAGGGGTCGCTGGAGCCCGAGCTGATGTTCGCGCTGGCCGAGCGCAACGGGGTCGCGCTGCCCTACGCCTCGGTCGAGGAGGTCCGTGCCGCCTACGATTTCCAGGACCTGCAGTCCTTCCTGGACCTCTACTACCAGGGCATGGGCGTGCTGCGCACCGCCGAGGACTTCCACGACCTGGCCATGGACTACTTCCGTCGCGCCCATGCCGAGGGCGTGGTGCATGTCGAGATGCACTTCGATCCCCAGGCCCACCTGGTGCGCGGCATCGAACTACCGGTGGTGATGGAAGGACTCAGCCTGGCGCGGCGCCATGCCGAGCGCGAGCTGGGGCTCTCCACGGCGCTGATCATGGCCTTCCTGCGCGATCGGGATGCCGCCGAGGCGATGGCCGTGCTGGAGCAGGCCGCCCCCTACTGGGAGATGCTCGACGCCGTGGGGCTGGACAGCGCAGAACGCGGCCACCCGCCTTCCAAGTTCGTCGAGGTGTTCGAGCGGGCCGCCCGGCTGGGGATCCCGCGGGTCGCCCACGCCGGGGAGGAGGGGCCGCCGGAGTACATCCGCGAGGCACTGGACCTGCTCGACGTCTGCCGCATCGACCACGGCGTGCGCTGCCTGGAGGACCCCGAGCTGGTGACACGGCTGCGTGACGAGGGCATGGTGCTGACCGTCTGCCCGCTTTCCAACGTGCGCCTCAGGGTGGTGGAGCGCCTCGCGGATCACCCCCTTCCGCAGCTGCTGGAGGCCGGGCTGCGCGTCACCCTCAATTCCGACGACCCGGCCTACTTCGGCGGCGGCCTGCTCACCAACTATCTCGCCTGCCACGAGGCCTTCGGCTGGTCCGAGGAGATCTTCATCCAACTGGCCGGCACGGCCATCGAGTCGGCCTTCGTCAGCGACCGGCGCCGCCTGGCACTGCGGCGCCAGCTGGCGGACAGCGTCTGACGCCGACAAGGCATTGACCCCGCAACGTAGAACTTGACCCCACAAGCAGAACCCCCGGCCGGGCCGGGGGTTCTGCTTGTGACTTGCCTTTCCGGCAGGGCCTCGGGTCACGGCAGGGCCGGCACCTCGAAGGCGGGCATCTCGCCGGTCAGGGTGTGCAGGAAGGCGGTGATGTCGGCGACGGTCTGCTCCTCGAAGTCGCGACCCAGCATCTCCCTGCCCATGATGGCGACGGATTCCTCGAGGGTCTCGGTGGCGCCGTTGTTCATGTAGGGATAGGTGACGGCCACGTTGCGCAGGGTCGGGGTGCGGAACTTGTACTTGTCCGCCTCGTCGCCGGTGACCTCGAAGCGGCCCACGTCGCTGGAGCCCGGCACCTGGATGCGGTGGAACTGGCTGTCGGTCAACGCCGGCCCGCGGTGGCAGGCGATGCAGCCGTTGTCCACGAAGGCCACCATGCCGTCCTTCTCCTGGTCAGTCAGGGCCTCCATGTCGCCGCGCAGGTAGCGGTCGAAGGGCGAGTTGGGAGTGTTCAGGGTGCGCTCGAAGCTGGCGATGGCCTTGGCCAGGTTGTCGGCGTTGATCGGGTCCTCGTCGTTCGGGTAGGCCTCGGCGAACATGTCGTGGTAGAGGTCGAACTCGGTGAGGCGCTCGAGCGCGGTGTCCAGGTCCATGGCCATCTCGACGTCGGCCTCGATCGGGCCCAGCGCCTGGCCCTCCAGGTCCGGCTCACGGCCGTCCCAGAACTGGGAGCCCAGGAAGCCGGAGTTCAGCACCGTGGGGGTGTTGCGCTCGCCGATCTGGCCGTCGTGGCCGGTGGCCCGCGGGATGCGGTCCGCCCAGCCCAGCGCCGGGTTATGGCAGGTGGCGCAGCTGATCACGCCGCTGGAGGAGATGCGCGGCTCGAAGAACAGGAACTTGCCGAGCTCCACCTTCTCCGGAGTCAGGGAGTTGTCGGCGGGGATCGGCGGGAAGTGGGGCAGCGGCTCGAAGCGGTCGCGATAGTCGCCGAGTCCATCGTCGGCCAGGGTCGGGGCGGCGATGGCAATGGCGGAGCCCATGGCGATGGCCGAGGCCAGCAGGCGTTTGGTGATCATGACAGTTCCCCTCGTTGCGTTGACTTCGGTCGGCGGTTTTCATAACGGCCGCTTAACCTTATGCCTGCAAGTTAGCGACAGGGGTTGATGCATATCAACCCAGCAAAACCGTCGGATAACGGGGTGACTTGAGCCACATCAATTTTTGACCTTTGTTGACGGTCGCGACTGGACGGCCCCGGTATCATCAGGGAAGCTGGAGCCCTCGCGATCCCTTGGCCTGAGACGATCGACATGTCACGTTACCGTTACCCCCCCATCCCCGAGTCCGAGGTGACGCCCCGGGAGCTCTTCGAGCAGCGCCGGCGCTTCCTGAAACGCGGCGCCGCGCTGGGCGCGGCGGCGGCCGCCCCGGGGCTGCTCTTCTCGCCCCCTGCCCGAGCCTGGCAGGCGACCCTGGCCGGGCAGCTCGAGGGCGAGCTGCAGAGCCGGTCGCTGGCCGGCGACGAGGCGCTCACCGACGTCAAGGACGCCACCACCTACAACAACTTCTACGAGTTCGGCACCCGCAAGAGCGACCCGGAGGTCTACGCCCACCGGCTGGTCACCGACCCCTGGTCGATGGCCATCGAGGGTGAGGTGGAGAAGGCCGGCACCTTCGCCCTGGAGGATATCCTCGCCGGCCAGGACCTCGAGGAGCGCATCTATCGCCTGCGCTGCGTGGAGGCCTGGTCCATGGTGATTCCCTGGATCGGCTTCCCCCTGGCCGAGCTGCTCAGGCGCCACGGGCCCACCTCCCGGGCCAAGTACGTGGTCTTCGAGTCGATTCTCGACCCGGACAACCTGCGCGGGCAGCGCCGCTCGATCATCGAGTGGCCCTACCGCGAGGCGCTGCGCATCGACGAGGCCATGCACCCGCTGACCCTGATGGCGGTGGGCATGTACGGCGAGAGGATGCCGAACCAGAACGGCGCGCCGATCCGCCTGGTGGTGCCCTGGAAGTACGGCTTCAAGAGCATCAAGTCGGTGGTCAGGATCCGCCTGGTCGAGGAGCCGCCCACCACCTCCTGGATCGACCAGAACCCCGAGGAGTACGGCTTCTACGCCAACGTGAATCCCGAGGTGGACCATCCGCGCTGGTCCCAGGCCCGCGAGCGGCGCATCGGCGAGAGCGGTCGGCGCGAGACGCTGATGTTCAACGGTTACGCCGACGAGGTGGCCGAGCTCTATGCCGGCATGGACCTGAACAAGCACTTCTGACTCCAGGGAAACCCCGATGCTGGATGCGTCACAGCGAATCACCGCCTTCCGCCTGCTGGTGCTGCTGGCCGGCAGCCTGCCCGCGGTGTGGCTGGCCTGGCAGTGGTGCTTCGGCGACCTGGGGGCGGTGCCCGCCGAGGCGGTGGTCCACTTCACCGGCCGCACCGGCCTGATCCTGCTGCTGGTGACGATTGCCTTCAGCCCGGCATTCCGCCTGACCGGCTGGGTCGGGGTCATGGTCGCGCGGCGCCAGATCGGCCTGTGGGCCTTCTTCTGGCTGGTGGCCCACATGCTGGCCTGGATGGGCCTCGACCAGTTCTGGGACTGGCCCTGGATCCGCCGGGAGATGGTCGACCTGCCCTACATCCGCTACGGTGCGGCGGCGCTTCTGCTGCTGGTGCCGCTGGCGCTCACCTCCTTCCGACGCATGCAGAAGGCCATGGGCTACACTGCCTGGCACTGGCTGCATCGGCTGGTCTACGTGGCGGCGGCGCTGGGCGTGACCCACCTGTGGATCCTGACCCGGGCCGACTACCGCATGCCGATGCTCTTCGCCGCCGCGCTGGCGGCCCTGACGGTGTTCCGTGTGGGGGATGCCCTGCTGGGAGGAAAGCGAGATGCGTAGGGGGACGATGAGCGGTCTGGCGGCGAGCCTGCTGGTCGCCTTGCTGGCTTCGGGCCCGGCCCAGGCCGATGCGGTCGAGGAGGACGAGGCAATGATCGACCTGGCCTGGGACAGCGGCTGCTTCAACTGCCATGACCTGGACAAGACCCTTCGTGGGCCCGCCTGGCGTGACGTGGCCGAGCGCTACCGGGACGACGACGAGGCGCTGGAGCGCCTGGTGGCCACGGTGCGCGACGGCGGCAGCGGCAACTGGGGCGAGGAGCGCATGACCCCCAATCGCCGGGTTGCCGAGGAGCACATCGAGCGCCTGGTGAGCTGGATCCTCGCGCTGCCGCCGGGCCAGGAAGAGGGCTGAGCCCACGGCGCCGGCGAGGGCCGCCGTCCCTGGCGGCCCCGCTGGTCACTGGGTGGTGACCAGCATCACCACGCTCAGCGCGGCCGAGACCCACATGGCCGGGCGGATGTCCTGGAAGCGTCCGGTGCACAGCTTGATCAGCACGAAGCTGAGGAAGCCGAAGGCGATCCCCAGGGTGATCGAGTAGGTCAGCGGCATCAGGATGATCGCCAGGAAGGCCGGAAAGGCCTGTTCGAAGCGCGACCAGTCGATCTTGCCGATGGGCGCCAGCATGAACAGGCCCACCAGCACCAGGGCGGGGGCCGTGGCGATGCCCGGCACCAGCGACAGCAGCGGCGACAGGAACAGGAAGGGCAGGAACAGCAGGGCAATGGTCACCGCCACCAGGCCGGTGCGCCCTCCCTGGGCGACGCCGGCGCCGGATTCGATGAAGGTCTGGGCCGCGCTGGTGCCCAGCGGCGCGGCGATCATCGAGGCGAAGGCATCCACCGTCATGGAGCGCTTGAGGTTGCGCGGGTTGCCGTCCTTGTCCTTAAGGTCCGCCGACTCGGACAGCGCCATGAAACAGGAGAGGGCGTCGAAGAAGTTGGTGAACAGCATCACGAAGATGAACGGCAGGTAGGCGACCTTGAGCGCGCCCCAGATGTCCACCTGCATCACCGCGCCGAAGTCGGGCCATGCGGCCAGGCCGCTCCACTCCACCACCACGTCACCGCCCCACAGGCGCCCCATGGGGGTGGCCAGCAGGGTGGTCAGGGCGATGCCGAGGATCAGGGCACCGTTGAAGCGCAGGATCACCAGGATCGCGGTGGCCATCATGCCGATGAAGAAGGTGATCAGGCCGGGGTCCATGCTGCCCAGGGTCACCAGGGTGGCGTCACTGCCGACGATGAAGCCGGCATTCTTGAAGCCGATGAAGGTGATGAACAGCCCGATGCCGCAGGTAATCGCATAGCGCAGCGAGGGCGGAATGGCCTCGATGATCGCCTTGCGCACGTTGAACATGGCCAGGGTGGCGAACAGCACGCCCGACCAGAACACGCACCCCAGCGCCACTTCCCAGGAGAGTCCCGCCCCGTGCACCAGGGTGTAGGTGAACAGCGCGTTCATGCCCATGCCGGGGGCGACGAGGATCGGGTTCCGGGCGTAGAGGCCCATCGCCAGGCTGCTCATGAAGCTGATCAGCACCGTGGCGGAGAGTGCCGCCGAGAAGGGAATCCCGGCATCGCTCAGGATCGCCGGGTTGACCACGATGATGTACATCGAGGCCAGGAAGGTGGCGATCCCGGCGAGGAACTCGGTGCGCAGGGACGAGCCGCGCCGCGAGACACCGAAGTAGTGATCCAGCCAGTGGCGATCCGTCGAGGAGGAGCCGCGCACGGGCGCGTCGGCCAGGGAGGAGTCGTGGGTTTTCATGGGCATCCCGTTGTTGTTGTGGGTTTCTGACCAATTGGTCAATAACAGGCCGTACCGAGCCTACGCTGACTGACCGGTCGGACAAGTCTGTCGTCCGGCCGGTGAGTCAACGCTCCATGGGGTTCAGGTGAGAGTACGGCGATGCTGCAGGCGTCCCGCGGCCCAGGTCTCGGTCACGCTGCGGTCGTCGCCCAGCATCATCAGTGCGAAGAGCGTCTCGGACAGGGTGCGGCAGCGCGCCGTGCGCCGGGCCAGTAGCGGGGTGGCCGCCGGGTCGAGAACCACGAAGTCGGCGTCCATGCCGGGTGCCAGGCGGCCGATACGCTCATCCAGCGACAGCGCCCGGGCGTTGCCCAGGGTCAGCCCGAAGAAGCCCTGCCAGGCGGTGAGCGGCTGGCCGCGCAGCTGGCCCACCTGGTAGGCGGCCTTCAGCGTGGCCAGTCCCGAAAGGTCGGTGCCGCCGCCCACGTCACTGGCGTAGGTGACGTTGAGTGCCATCTCCCGGGCGGCCTGGCGGTCGAAGAGCCCGCTGCCCAGGAAGAGGTTGGAGCTCGGGCAGAAGGCGAGGTTGGCGCCGCGCTCGGCGAGGCGAGCACGCATCTCCCGGTCCAGGTGGATGCCGTGGGCGAAGGTGCTGCGCGGTCCGACCAGGCCCGACTGCTCGTACACCGCGAGGTAGTCGCGGCTGCCCGGGAAGAGTTCCGCCACCCAGTCGAGCTCGCCGGTGTTCTCCGCCAGGTGGCTCTGCAGCCACAGGCTCGCGTCGTTTCTCAGGAGGGCGCCGGTAGCGTCGAGCTGGGCGCGGGTGGAGGTGGGGGCGAAGCGCGGCGTCAGGCTGTAGCCGAGCCGTCCCTTGCCGTGCCAGTCGGCGATCAGTCGCTCGCTGTCGCGTATGCCGCCCACGACATCGTCGGTGAGCCCCTCGGGGGCGTGGCGGTCCATGAGCACCTTGCCGGCCAGCATGCAGAGCCCTCGGCGCTGACTGGCCGCGAAGAAGGCGTCCACCGACGCCGGGTGGCTCGAGCAGAACACCTGGGCGGTGGTGGTGCCGACCCGCAGCATCTCGTCGAGGAAGGCCTCGGAGAGGGCGTCTGCGTGCTCGCGGCTGGTGAACCTGAGCTCCTCCGGGAAGGTGTAGTCGTTGAGCCAGTCAAGCAGTTGGCGCCCGTAGGAGGCCATGATCTCCAGCTGCACGTAGTGGACGTGGCTGTCGATGAAGCCGGGGGTGATCAGTTTGCCGCGGTGATCGATCACCTCGAGGCCCGGGGGCAGCTCGGGGGCCAGGGTGGCGTAGTCGCCGATGGCCCGGATCCGTCCATTCTCGATCCACAGGACACCGTCCGGGTGGTGGGTGACGCTGCCCGGGGCGGGGGTGTCCTCGTCGCCGGGGTCGGCATCGAAGCTCAGCAGTTCGGCGCGCAGCAGGCGCGAGTCGTTCGTCGTCATTGTGGTCAGGGGCTCATGAAGTAAACAGGTGGCGCAGCTCGGCGGGATCCAGGCCGCGCTGGTCGGGGCGTTCGACGCTGGCCGTCAGCGGCAAGAGCTCGGCGAGGGTGGCAAGCGCAATGGCGTAGGGGGTCTTGTCCCCCCCGGTGCCACCCGCCGCCATGCCGATGGGGCAGCGCACTCGGGCAAGTGCCGCCTCGACATGGCCGGCCTTGCCCAGCCGCGAGCGGAAGCTGGCCCACTTGCTGGTCGAGCCGATCAGTCCGAGGGAGGCGACGTCGCCACGGGCGAGCAGGGCATCCACCAGGGCGAGATCCTCGGCGTGGTCGTGGGTCAGCACCAGGGCATGGGCGCCCGGCGGCAGCGCGGCCACGGCGGCGATCGGGTCGGGAGCGTGGCGGCACTCCAGCCGCGGCTGCTCCGCCGCCCAGTCGGGGAAGACCCCCGGGCGGCTGTCGTGCCAGTGCACTCGCCAGGGCAGCGGCGCGGCCAGCCGCACGAGCTCGGTGCCCACGTGGCCGGCGCCGAAGAGTGCCAGGGTCGTGGCACTGCCGGGGAATACCTCGATCAGCACGTTGACGAAGCCGCCGCAGCACTGGCCGCTGCGCCCGCCCAGGGAGAAGGCCTCGAGGCTCATGCCGCCCTCGGCACTGCCATCCTTCCCGGCGAGCCGCGCCCGGGCGGCCTCGATCACCTGGTACTCGAAGGTGCCGCCGCCCAGGGTGTCGAAGACGCCATCGGCGGTGATCACCATGCGCGCGCCCGGCTCCCGGGGCGTGGAGCCGGCGCTGGTCACCTGGGTGGCCAGGGCGTGGGGCAGGCCGTCGCGCTGCAGGCGGTCCAGGGCGGCGTGCCAGCTCTCGGGGCGATGGTCGCCTGCGCGGATCACGGCGTCGGCTCCTCGAAGGCCGGCGGCCAGCCGCTGTGGCGCGAGCGCAGCGCCTCGGCGGCCAGCAGCACCCGCTCGGGCGTGGCCGGGGTGTCGAGCCGCGGCGCCTCGCGGTAGTCGGCGAGGCTGGCCAGGGCGTCGCGCAGCGCCGACCACACCGAGATGCCCAGCATGAAGGGGGGCTCGCCGACGGCCTTGGAGCGGTAGATGCTGGCCATGGAGTTGGGGTGGCCCTCCATCAGTTCGACGTTGAACACCGGCGGCAGGTCGCCGTAGGTGGGGATCTTGTAGGTGGCGGGGCCGTCGGAGATCAGCCGGCCGGCCTCGTTCCACTTCAGCTCCTCGCTGGTCAGCCAGCCCATGCCCTGGATGAAGCCACCCTCCACCTGGCCGATGTCGATGGCCGGGTTCAGGGAGTCGCCCACGTCATGCAGGATGTCGACCCGCTCCACCTGGTACTCGCCGCTCAGGGTATCGATGCTCACCTCGGCCACCGCGGCCCCGAAGGCGAAGTAGTAGAAGGGGCGGCCCTGGCCGGTGCCGCGGTCGTAGTGGATCAGCGGGGTGGCGTAGAAGCCCTTCTCGGAGAGCGAGACGCGCCCGAGATAGGCCGCCTGGACCAGCTCGCCCCAGGGGATGCGCCGCTCGCTCTCCCCTTCGCCTGCCACCAGGTGGCCCGCCTCCAGGCGCATCGCCTCGCGGTCCAGGGCATAGTGCTCGGCGGCGAAGTCGAAGAGTCGCGCCTTGAGGGTCAGACAGGCGTCGCGGGCGGCCATGCCGTTGAGGTCCGCACCGCTCGAGGCGGCGGTGGGGGAGGTGTTGGGCACCTTGTCGGTGCGGGTGGCGGTGATGCGCACCGCCTCCATGTCCAGCGACAGCTCCCGGGCCACCACCTGGCAGATCTTGGTGTGCAGCCCCTGGCCCATCTCGGTGCCACCGTGGTTGATCTGCACGCTGCCGTCGGTATAGACGTGGAGCAGGGCGCCGGCCTGGTTGAGGTGCTTGGCGGTGAAGGAGATGCCGAACTTTACCGGGGTCAGTGCCAGGCCGCGCTTGATCACGGGGCTCTTGGCGTTGAAGGCGGTGATCGTCTCGCGCCGCGCCCAGTAGTCGCTGTTCGCCTCCAGCCGCTCGACCAGCTCGTGCAGCAGGCCGAGCTGCTCCACGGTCTGGCCATAGTGGGTGATGTCGCGTCCCTGGCGATAGAGGTTACGCTTGCGCACGGTGAGCGGATCCTCGCCCACCCGGCGGGCGATGTCGTCCATGGCCGCCTCGATCACCATCATCCCCTGGGGGCCGCCAAAGCCGCGGAAGGCGGTGTTGGAGGCGGTATGGGTGCGCGCACGGTGGCCGGTGACCCGGGCCGCCCCCAGCGAGTAGGCGTTGTCGGCGTGGAACATGGCACGGTCGACGATGGCATCCGACAGGTCCGGCGAGTAGCCGCAGTCGCCGATCACCGTGATCTCGCCGCCCTGGATCACGCCGCGCTCGTCCACGGCCAGCCGATAGCGGTTGTGGAAGGGGTGGCGCTTGCCGGTGACCCGCATGTCCTCGGCCCGGGGCAGGCGCAGCCTGGCCGCGCGGCCGGTCCGCCGGGCGATGAGGGCGGCGATGCAGGCCCAGGGCGAGGCCTGGGTCTCCTTGCCGCCGAAGCCGCCGCCCATGCGCCGCACCTCCACGGTCACCGCGTGGAAGGGGATGCCCAGTACCTCGGCCACCAGCTTCTGGGTCTCGCTGGGGTGCTGGTTGGAGGTGTGCACCACCACGCCCTCGTCCTCGGTGGGGGTGACCAGGCAGGCCTGGCCCTCCAGGTAGAAGTGCTCCTGGCCACCGACGAACTGCTCGCCCTCCACCACCAGCGGCGCGTCGACCAGCGTGGCCTTCCAGTCGACGCCCTGCTGGACGTGGGTGGGGCGCACGAACTCGCCGCGCTCGGCGGCGGCCACCGGGTCGAGGCTCGCCGGCTGCTCGTCGATCTCGACGACGCCGGCCGCAAGCGCCGCCTTCACCGCGTCCCGGGCGGCAGCATGGCTGTCGGCGGCCACGGCGAAGAGCACCTGGCCGGCATAGCTGATCTCGTCCTCGACGAAGATCGGGTCGCCGGGGAACACCGGACCGATATCGGTATGGCCGAGCACGTCATCAAAGCCCACCGCATCCACCACGCCGGGCAGCGCGCGGACCCTGTCGAGGTCGAGGCGGATCAGGCGGCCGTGGGCCACCGGCGAGAGGGCCAGCGCTAGGTGCAGGCAGTCCGCCGGTGCCTTGAGGTCGTCGATATAGGCGGCGCGACCGGTGACGTGCTTGACCGCGCTCTCATGGGCCCGGGCGCTGCCGGCATGGCCATGGGTGGCGGCCTGAGCGGTCTCCCGGGCCAGGGGGCCATCGCCCTTGATGCGGTCATGCTGCGCCTGGCGGGCCCGGGCAGCATCGGCGGAGAGGTCCGTCGCGGTGTCGGGCTCCCTGGCCGGCGCGGTAGCGGGCGCCTTGGAAAGATTAGTGAGCGTACGCATGGAGCATCACCTCCGGGGAGCTTGCGGTGTCGGACTGTCTCTGGTCTTCCATCATGAGCACCAGGCGCAGGCGTTCGAGCAGGTTGGCGGCGGAAAGCTTGCGGTAGTGGGCGCTGCCGCGCACGTCGCTCATCGGCGAGAAGTCCTGCTGCAGGGCCAGTCTGGCGGCCTGGAAGGCGGCCAGGTCCGGTGCCTTGCCCTCCAGGGCCGCCTCTGCGGCGGCGGCCCGCGTCGGCGTGGCCGCCATGCCGCCGAAGGCCAGGCGTACGTCGCGCAGCACGCCCTCCTCGAGGCGCCAGGAAAAGGCGCCCAGCACCGCCGAGATATCGTCCTCACGACGCTTGGACAGCTTCCAGACCCTGAGGTGTCGCCCGGGCTCGGGGCGGGGCAGGAAGATGGCGCGGATCACCTCGCCCTCCCGCAGGTCGGTCTTCTTGTAGTCGAGGAAGAAGGCGTCGAGGGGCAGCTCCCGCTCAGCCTCTCCAGCACCTTCTTCGGGCCCGGCCAGCCACAGTCGTGACCCCAGCGCCAGCAGCACCGGCGGGGTGTCACCGATGGGGGAGGCGTTGGCGATATTGCCGCCCAGGGTGCCGCGGTTGCGCACCTGGGCGGAGCCCAGGCGGTGCAGCAGGTGGGCGAAGGCCGGGTAGTGCTCTTCGAGCAGCGGTTCGAGGCGCGCGTAGGTGACCGCGCCACCGATCCACCAGCCCTCGCGGCCATCGTCCAGGGTGGTCGCCTCGATGGCATTGAGCTCGGCGACCCGGGTGACGTCCACCAGGCGTTCGAAACGCTGCAGGCGCTGGGTCACCTCCAGCCAGAGGTCGGTGCCGCCGGCGACGATGGGCGCCTCGGGGTGGCGCCGGCGGGCCTCGACCAGCGCGGCCAGGGTGGCGGGCTGGACGAAGGCGGCGTCGGCCGCGTGTTCCTGCTGCGGTGCGGCGGCGTCGATGGCCAGGTCCAGCCACTGGGGGCGTTCCTCGGCATGGTCGGCCATGGAGAGCGCCGCGTCGCGGATCGGACGGTAGCCGGTGCAGCGGCAGAGGTTGCCACCCAGCGCCGCCTCGAGTCGCTCGGGCGTCAGGGGTGCGGGCGAGCGCTGCTGCGCCTCATGCAGGGTAAACAGCGACATCACGATGCCCGGGGTGCAGAAGCCGCACTGGCTGGCATGGCAGTCGACCATGGCGGCCTGGGCGGGATGCAGTCGGTCGCCTCGGGCGAGCCCCTCCACGGTGACCAGTTGGCGGCCTTGGAGCTGGTGGGCAGGGGTGATGCAGGCGTTGGCACTGTGGTATCGCACCCGGCCGTCGGGGCCGGCCTCGCCGATGGCCACGGTGCAGGCACCGCAGTCACCCGAGGCGCACCCCTCCTTGGTGCCGGTCTGGCCGAGCGTCTCGCGAAGCAGTTCGAGCACGCTGGTGTCGGGCGACGCCTCGCAGTGGCGGGGCTGCCCGTTGAGATGGAAGTCGATCATCGCCTTTGTCTCTTTTGTTGGCTTCGTTGTTGGCTTCCGGATGACATCGGTCAGGGGGATGTCCGGTTCTTGACCATTCGGTCAGGATGATTTCAGGATGGGTCAGAATCTGTCGCTTTGCAAGCCCGTTTGCAGCCCGCACCGTGCTGGGGCACTATCCTGACGTCGGTCCATGATGGGGCAGAGGGGGAAGGATGAGGCAGCCGCAAGCGGTGTCGGCGAGAGGCACGCGAGAGAAGGGCGAGGCGAACGGCGTCACGCGCCAGCGAAACGAGCGGGAGATCCTGGCGGCGGCGGAGCGGGTCTTCGCCCGCCACGGCTATCGCGGGGCCAGCCTGCAGGCGATCGCCGAGGAAGCCGGGCTGCCGAAGTCCAACGTGCTCTACTACATGGGCAGCAAGCGTGACCTCTACGTGCGCCTGCTGGAGCGCATGATGATGCGCTGGAACGCCCTGCTGGACGATATCTCGGTGGACGATGATCCGGCCGAGGTGCTCGAGGCCTTCATCCACAGCAAGATGCAGCTGTCGCGCCGCCACCCCGAGGGCTCCCGACTGTTCGCCGCCGAGATCCTCGGCGGGGCCCCCTTCCTGCAGGAATACCTGAGCGGCGAGCTGCGCAGCTGGGTCCAGGCCCGGGCGCGGATCTTCGAGCAGTGGGCAGAGCGCGGCCTGATGGACCCCGTCGACCCGGTCTGGCTGATCTTCCTGATCTGGTCCGCCACCCAGCACTACGCCGACTTCGAGGCCCAGGTGCTGGGCATCACCGGCAAGGGCGAACTCGGTGATGCCGACGTGGAGCAGATCACCGCCTTCCTCACCCGGGTGATCCTCAAGGGATGTGGGGTGAGACCGCCCGGGAGCGGGGCATGATAGAGTGTTGCCAGGCGCATGTTTAAAAGGTGAAGCCATGAATACGGCCAAGGACGATGTGCGGCAACTGCTCGAGTCCCTTCCCGAGGACTGCACGATGGAAGACATCCAGTACCATCTCTACGTCGTAGAAAAGGTACTGAGAGGCAGTCAGCGTGCTGAGGCCGAGGGAGCTCTCAGCCAAGAACAGGTCGAGCGGAAGCTGGCAAAGTGGCTCGACCGCTAGCTTGGTCACCAGAAGCGCTTGACGTCATCCATGGGCGTCGTCTGTTGGAAAATACAGAGCGCTTCCCTTAATAGGCGTCACGCCTCCTTCGGCAGCGCCAGGCTGATCAGCACGGTGGCGGCGAGCAGGGCGCTGGAGACCCACAGAGTGGCGGTGAGCCCACCGGCGAGGTAGAGCCAGCCGGAGAGCAGGGTGCCGATCAGCCGCCCCATGGCGTTGGCCATGTAGTAGAAGCCCACGTCCAGCGAGACCCCGTCTGAGCGCGCCATGCGCACGATCAGGAAGCTGTGAAGGCTGGAATTCACCGCGAAGACCGCGCCGAACAGCAAGAGCCCCCCCAGCAGCACGACGTGCGGCTGCACCTCCAGAAAGAGTGCGATGAGGGCCGGCAGGGCGGTAAGCGCCGCGGCCCAGGCGATGGCCGCCCCGCGCCCCGCCGTACCCCCGGTGATCCGCGGCGCGACCGCCTGCACCGCGCCGTAGCCGATTACCCAGAGCGCCAGGAAGCCCCCCACCTGCCAGCTGTCCCACTCGAAGCGGGTGGCCAGGAAGACCGGCAGGGCCACCACGAACCAGACGTCCCGGGCCCCGAAGAGGCACATCCGAGCCGCCGAGAGGATATTGATGGCGCGGCTCTTGGACAGCATCTCGCGAAACTTCGGCTTGGCCTTGGCCCGGCCCAGATCGCCGTCCAGGCGCGCCAGCGACAGCGCCAGCACCCCGGCGAGCATCACCGCCATGGCGAGTATGGCCCCCTGGAAGCCGATCAGGGTCAGCAGCAGGCCCCCCAGGAAGAAGCCCACCCCCTTGAGCGCGTTCTTGGAGCCGGTGAGCAGCGCCACCCAGCGGTAGAGCGACTGATGGCCGGCGTCGCCGGCCGGCACCAGGGTCTTGATGGCGCTCTTGGCGCTCATCTTGTTGAGGTCCTTGGCGATCCCCGAGAGCGCCTGGGCGGCCATCACCCAGGGCACCGAGAGCCAGGCCACCGGCACCAGCAGCATGGCCAGCGCCACCACCTGCAGGGCGAGGCCCAGGTTCATGGTGCGGTTGAGCCCGAGGCGCGCTCCCAGCCAGCCCCCCACCAGGTTGGTCACCACCCCGAAGAACTCGTAGAAGAGGAACAGCAGTGCCACTTCCAGGGCCGAGTAGCCCAGCCCGTAGAAGTAGAGCACCACCAGCATGCGCAGGGCGCCGTCGGTCAGGGTGAAGGCCCAGTAGTTGCCGGTGACCAGCAGGTACTGGCGGATCTCCCGGGGCAGGGCGGCGACGCGGGCGATCATCCCGCCAGGCCCACTTTGGCGGCCAGCTCCGCGGTGCGGCAGGCATAGCCATACTCGTTGTCGTACCAGGCGTAGAGCTTCACCTGGGTGCCGGCCACCACCATGGTGGAGAGCGCGTCGACGATGGAACTGCGCGGGTCGGTGCGATAGTCGATGGAGACCAGCGGGCGCTCCTCATAGCCGAGGATGCCGGCAAGCGGGCCTTCGGCGGCGGCCTTGAGCAGGGCGTTGACCTCCTCCTCGGTGGTCTCGCGCGCCACCTCGAAGACCATGTCGGTCAGCGAGGCGTTGGCCAGGGGCACGCGCACGGCGTGGCCGTTCAGCTTGCCGGTGAGCTCCGGGAAGATGGCGGTGATCGCCTTGGCCGAGCCGGTGGTGGTGGGGATCAGGCTCATGCCGCAGGCCCGGGCGCGCCGGAGATCCTTGTGAGGGGCATCGAGGATCACCTGGGTGTTGGTGATGTCGTGGATGGTGGTCATGGAGCCGTGGCGGATGCCGAGTGCCTCGTGGATCACCTTGACCACCGGGGCCAGGCAGTTGGTGGTGCAGCTGGCCGCGGTGACGATGCGGTGCTCGGCGGGGTCGAAGAGGTGGTCGTTGACCCCCACCACCAGGTTGAGCACGCCCTCGTCCTTCACCGGGGCACTCACCACCACACGCTTCACGCCCTGGTCCAGGTAGGCCTGGAGCGTGTCGGTGGTCTTCATCTTGCCCGAGGCCTCGATCACCACGTCGCAGCCGGACCAGTCGGTGGCCTTTATCTCGTGGTTCGCCGTGAAGGCGATGCGCCGGCCGGCCACCGTCAGGGCGGTGTCGTCCGCCGTGATATCATCGCCGCCGCCGGTCCACTGGCCGTGCACCGAGTCGAACTGCAGCAGGTGGGCGAAGGTGGCGGCGTCGCTGCCCGGGTCGTTGATCTGCACGAACTCGAGGTCCGGGTTCGTCCAGCCGGCGCGCAACGCCAGGCGGCCGATGCGGCCGAAGCCGTTGATGCCGATCCTGACCGTCATGGGAATCTCCTGTGGGGTGTCGCGGGTGCATGGAGGGAAGCGTCAATATATCTGGCAAATCGTATATGAAGAAAGATGACAGTTCGATGACGGCGGGACTACCCATCGAGGCGCGGCTCGACGCCATCCAGGCAGCCCTGGCGGCACACCCCCGGGCGCTGCTGGTGGCCGAGCCCGGCGCCGGCAAGACCACCCGGGTGCCCTTGGCGCTGCTCGGGGTGCCCTGGGCCGCCGAGGGCAGGCTGCTGCTGCTGGAGCCTCGGCGGGTGGCGGCGCGGCTCGCCGCCGGTTTCATGGCGGAATGCCTGGGAGAGAAGGTGGGCGAGACCGTGGGCTACCGGATGCGCGGCGAGAGCCGGGTGGGGCCCGCCACGCGCCTTGAGGTGGTCACCCAGGGGGTGCTGACCCGCATGCTCCAGGAGGACCCGCTGCTGGAGGGGGTGGCCGGCATCCTCTTCGACGAGTTCCACGAGCGCAGCCTGGAGGCAGACCTCGGCCTGGCGCTGGCCCTGGACGCCCAGTCGGTGCGCGACGATCTGCGCCTGCTGGTGATGTCGGCGACCCTGGACGTGGACGCCCTGCTCGGCGTGCTGGGCGAGGGCACCCCGGTGATCGACTGCCCGGGACGCACCTTCCCCGTGGCGACCCGCTACCGCGCCCTCAACGCCCGGGAGGAGGCCGCCCCCCAGCAGGCCCGGGCGCTGCTCGACGCGATGGAGCAGCAGGAAGGCGATGCCCTGATGATCCTCCCGGGGGTGGCGGAGATCCGTCGCCTGGCCCGGGAGCTGGCACATCGGGCGCCCGAGCTTGCCGTCATGGAGCTCCATGGCCGCCTGCCCCTCGAGGCCCAGCGCCGGGCCCTGCGCCCCGACCCGGACGGGCGCCGTCGGGTGGTGCTGGCCACCGCCATCGCCGAGTCCAGCGTCACCGTGGACGGGGTGCGCCTGGTGGTGGACGCGGGCCAGGAGCGGGTGCCGGTGTTCCAGCCGAGAAGCGGGCTGACCCGCCTGGCGACACGACGCGTCAACCGTGCCAGCGCCGACCAGCGCCGCGGCCGCGCCGGCCGCCAGGGTCGCGGCCTCTGCCTGCGGCTCTGGGCCGAGGAACAGCCGCTGGTGCCCCACGGCGAGCCGGAGATTCGCCTGGCCGATCTCGCGCCGCTGGCCTTCGAGCTGGCCCGCTGGGGCGTGACGGATCCCGATAGCCTCGCCTGGGTGACCCCGCCCCCCGCTGCGGCGCTCGCCGCCGGTCGCGACCTGCTCAATCGCCTGGGGCTGCTGGATGCCGGGAACCACCTCACCGAACTGGGGCGGGCTGCGGGGCGCTGGTCCACCCATCCGCGCTTGGCGGCGATGCTGGAGCGCGCCCGGGCGCTCGACTCGCTGCCGCTGGCCTGCGCCTTGGTGGCACTCCTCGAGGGGCGCGGCCTGGACGAGGAGCGTGACCTGGAGCGGGCGCTGCAGGGCCGGCTGCGCGAGCCCCGTGAGCATCGCCAGTGGCAGCGAGACGCCAAGCGCCTGGCCCGCATCGCCGATGTCTCCCTGGACGTGGCCAGCCTTTCGCCGCTGGGGGAGCTGCTGGCGCTGGCCTATCCGGAGCGCATCGCCCAGCGTCTGGACGCGCCGGGTCGCTTCCGCCTGGCCAGCGGGGGCCTGGCGACCCTGCCCGAGCATCACCCCCTGGCCCATGCCGCGCTGCTGGTGGCGGTGGAGCTCGACGGGGAGGCGAGCGGGGCGCGTATCTTTCGCGCGGTGGGGCTTTCTCGAGAGCGGCTCGAGGTGCTCTACCCCGAGTGCGCCGAGTGGCGGGCGAGCCTCGAGTGGTCCGATGCCGAGGGCCGCCTGATCGGCGAGCAGGTGCGCGGCCTGGGCGCGGTGGTGCTGGAGCGAAGGCCCCTGGCCAAGCCGCCGGCCGAGGCGGTCAGGGCGGCGCTGCTAGAGGCGCTGCGCCGCCGGGGGCTACCCCGGGATGAGGCCCTGACCCAGCTGCAGGGGCGGGTGGCGCTGCTGCGCCGAACACTGGGCGCCGATGGGCAGGCGGCGTGGCCCGACTGGTCCGACGAGTCGTTGCTGGCGACCATGGAGACCTGGCTCGCCCCGCACCTCGATGGCATCACCCGGCTCGATGCGGTGGAGCGCCTGCCCCTGGCGCGCCTGCTGCTCGACACCCTGGATTGGCCGCTTCGCGCCCGCCTGGACGAGCTGGCCCCGGAGCGGCTGCCGGTGCCCAGCGGCGCCAGCCATCGGGTGGACTATACGCCCTGTCTCGAGGCCAAGCCGCCGGTGCTGGCGGTGAAGCTCCAGGAGTGCTTCGGCTGGCAGGCCTCGCCCCGGGTGGCCGATGGCCGCGAGGCGGTGCTCTTGCACCTGCTCTCGCCGGCGCGCCGCCCGCTGCAGGTCACCGCGGACCTGGCAAGCTTCTGGGCCAGCGGTTACCCGGAGGTGCGCAAGGAGGTGCGCGGCCGCTACCCCAAGCATCCCTGGCCTGAGGATCCCACGACTGCCGAGGCTACCGCCCGCACCAAGCGCAAATAGCGTCAGCAAAAATCCGCGTGAACCCTCGCCCACTCGGGCGGGGAGGTAAGCGGGCAGTGCGATAGCACTGCGGGGTTTGCAGCATTTGGCCAGTCGGCATAAGCTGTGCATATATCCAGTATCTGGCGGATTGCTATGCTGAAGGCCACAAAGATACGTATCTATCCTACGACCGAGCAGGCGGCGTTCCTGAATCGCCAGTTCGGCGCGGTGCGTTTCTGCTACAACACCGGCCTTCGCATCATATTGCATCGCTACCAGCGTCACGGGCAGTCGCTGAGCGCCAAGCACGACATCAAGAAGCTCCTGCCGGTCGCCAAGACATCGCGCAAGTACGGCTGGCTGAAAGAGGCGGACTCCATGGCCCTCCAGCAGGCGTGCCTGAACCTCGATCATGCCTTCCAGCGCTTCTTCGATTCCAAGCAGAAGGCCGGCTATCCGCGCTTCAAGAGCAAGCGGGGCAAACAGTCCAGCTATCACTGCGTCGGCGTCAAGGCCGGCGACGACTGGATCAAGGTACCCAAGCTCGGACCGATCAGGGCCAGGATGCATCGCAAAGTCGAGGGTAGACTGAAAAGCATCACCCTGACCCGTACCGCCTCCGGCAAGCACTACGCCTCGTTGCTCTTTGACACCGAGCAGGTCGCTCCCGAGCCGATCCAGTCCGTCGAGGGTAACAAGGTGATTGGCCTCGACATGGGGCTGTCGCATCTGGCCATTGACTCCAACGGCCGCAAGATCGCCAACCCTCGCTTCCTCAAGCTGGCGAAGCAAAACCTCAAGCGCAAGCAACAGGCGTTGTCCCGCACGAAGAAGGGCAGCGCCAATCGCGCCAAGGCACGATTACTTGTCGCCAAGGCGCATGAGCGGGTCGCTAATGCCCGCCACGACTTCCAGCACAAACTTTCTCGACAGATCGTTGACGACAACCAAGCGGTGATCGTCGAGACGCTGAAGGTCGGCAACATGATGAAAAACGCCCGCCTCGCCAAACACATCGGCGATGCGTCCTGGTATGGCTTGATCACCAAGCTGGATGACAAGGCCAGGGAGCAGGGCAAGTATCTGGTCAAGATTGACCCGTGGTTTGCCAGCTCCAAGACCTGCCACGCATGCCAGTACAAGGTAGATGAAATGGCACTAAGCATCCGGTCGTGGGAGTGCCCAGCCTGCCACACACAGCACGACCGGGACATCAACGCGGCGTTGAACATCAAGCATCAAGGCATCATCCAGTTGAAGGCGGAAGGGCTGTCCGTCTCTGCCCATGGAGGCTTGCGTAAGTCCGGCACATCGCCGGCTGCTGCCTGAGAAGTGGGAAGCCTCGCCCGGTAGGGCGGGGAGCAGTCACGAGGACTCGGCCTCCCTGGGGTCATGCCCGCCGCGGCTGGCGGTGGGCTGGCCGCGAACGCCCCGGGCGCGCAGCACGCGCTTCTCGAGCTCCACGATCAGGTAGATCGCCAGGCTGCCGGCCAGGATCACCCCCCAGTGGCCGAGGCCGAGCCCCTCGCTGCCGAAGATCACCTGCATGAAGGGCAGGTAGGTCCAGCCCAGCTGCAGCGCCACGATGGTCGCGATGGAGCCCCATACCGGGCGGCTGCCGAAGATCCCCTCGACTGAGAGGGTGCTGCGCAGCAGGAAGCGGCTGTTGATCAGGTAGGCGGCACTGCCCATCACCAGCATGTTGACCGCGCCGGTGCGGGCCAGCATCTCGCCCCCCCCGTGCTGGAGGATCCAGCCGAACATGCCGAACACCCCCACCAGCAGCAGCACGGAGACGAAGACCACCCGCCACAGCAGGAAGAGGTCCAGCAGCGAGGCGTCGGGGTCCCGGGGCTGGCGGCTCATGATGTCCGGCTCGGCGTCCTCGAAGGCCAGCGCCAGGCCCAGGGTGACCGCTACCACCATGTTGACCCACAACGCCTGCAGCGGGGTCACCGGCAGGGTGGAGCCGGCCAGCACCGCCAGCATGATGGCCAGCCCCTGGCCGCCGTTGGTGGGCAGCAGGAAGGTGATGGTCTTGCGGATGTTGTCGTAGACCTTGCGGCCCTCGCGGATGGCGCCGACGATGGTGGCGAAATTGTCGTCGGCCAGCACCATCTCGGCGGCCTCCTTGGCGGCCTCGGTGCCCTGGATGCCCATGGCCACGCCCACGTCGGCACGCTTCAGCGCCGGGCCGTCGTTGACCCCGTCGCCGGTCATGGCGCAGATGCCGCCTCGGGCCTGCATCGCCTGGACCAGCCGCAGCTTGTGCTCCGGCGCGGCGCGGGCGAAGACGTCCACCTCGAGGATGATCTCCTCGAGCTCGGCATCGGACATCCCCTCGATCTCGCGGCCGCTGATGGCCCGCTCGGTGTGGGCGAAGCCGAGTTCCCTGGCGATGGCCAGGGCGGTGACGGCGTGATCGCCGGTGATCATCACCGGGCGGATGCCGGCGGCCAGGCAGTCCTTGACCGCCTCGATGGCCTCGTCGCGGGGCGGGTCGAGCAGTCCCACCAGCCCCAGCAGCACCAGCTCCTCCTCGGCGTGCTCGTCGGCCAGCTCGTGGACGTCCCGGATCGACCGTTCGGCCAGCGCCAGCACCCGCAGGCCCCGGGAGGAGAGGTCGTGGATGCGCTCCTCCCAGAGCTCGACGTCCAGTTCGCTATCTTCGCCGTTGTCACGCACCCGGTGGCACATCTCCAGCAGGCGGTCCGGGGCGCCCTTGACCAGCAGCAGCGGCTCGCCGTCCACCTCGTGGAGGGTCGCCATGTACTTGCGCTCGGACTCGAAGGGGATGGCGTCGTGGCGATCGTGGTCGCCGCGCAGCTTCTCGGTGGAGAGCCCGGCCTTGGCCGCGGCCACCACCAGGGCGCCCTCGGTGGGGTCGCCGTGGATCCGCCAGCGACCCTCCTCCTCGGCCAGTTCGGCGTCGTTGCACAACACCCCCACCTTGAGGAAGTGGCGCAGGGCGTGGTCATCGTCCAGGTCCAGGTCCAGGGCTTCCGGCTCGGCCTCACCGTTGCTGGCGCGATGGAAGTTGCCCTCGGGCGCGAAGCCGATCCCCTCGATGCGAATCTCTCCCACGGGCAGCCAGATGGCCTGGGCGGTCATCTCGTTGCGGGTCAGGGTGCCGGTCTTGTCCGAGAAGATGGTGGAGATGGAGCCCAGGGTCTCTACCGCGGGCAGCCGGCGGATGATGGCGTTCTTCTTCGCCATGGCCTGGACGCCCAGCGCCAGGCCGATGGTGACGATGGCCGGCAGGCCCTCGGGGATGGCGGCGACCGCCAGGCCCACCGCGGCCATGAACATGTCGCCCAGCGGCTGGCCGTGCACCAGGGCACCGAAGGCCCCGGTGAGCACCGCGGCGGCGAGGATGAAGACCGCCAGCACCTGGCCGGCACGGTCGATCTGGCGCAGCAGCGGGGTCTTGAGCTGCTCCACGCCGCGCAGCATCTCCGAGATGCGGCCGATCTGGGTGCTGGCCCCGGTTTCCACCACCAGGCCCCGGGCGTTGCCCTGGACCACGATGGTGCTGGCGAAGGCCATGCTGCTGCGATCGCCCAGGTCGGCGTCCTCGACCACCGCATCAATGGCCTTGTCCACCGGCGTGGACTCCCCGGTCAGCGAGGCCTCCTCGGTGCGAAAGCGCCGAGCCTCCAGCAGCCGCAGGTCCGCCGGCACCCGGTCACCGCTCTCCACCAGCACGATGTCACCCGGCACCAGCTCTTCGGCGGGGATCGTCTCGCGCCTGCCGTCGCGCAGCACCTGGGCCTGGGGCGAGAGCATCTGGCGGATGCTCTCCAGGGCCTGCTCCGCCTTGCCCTCCTGGAAGAAGCCGATCAGGGCGATGATCAGCACCACGCCGAAGATCGCGCCCGCATCCAGGGTGTGACCCAGCCCCAGGCTGGCGATGGCGGCGACGATCAGCACCAGCATCAGGATGTTGTTGAACTGCGCCAGCAGGCGTTTCCACCAGGGACGCGCCTCGGCCTGCTGCAACTGGTTGGGGCCGTGCTCGGCCAGCCGGCGCCGGGCCTCCTCGCCGTCCAGCCCGTCCCGGGTGCTCTCCAGCCGGTCGAGGGATTCCTCTTCGCCCAGGGCATGCCAGGCGGTAGGCTCGCTGTGTCTCGGCGCTGTCATCCTTACTCCTCCGGCACATGTCAGGGGGCTGCTGGATAGATAACTACCATACAGCATGCTGCAGTGCAGTGATCCAGGACAAGGAGAGTCGGCAAGTGCCTGTCAGCCCTGGGTCATGAAGGCGACGCGGGTGCCGTGGGCCAGGCGTGCCGCCG
Organism: Halomonas sp. 3H; assembly: GCF_024206005.1. Lineage (NCBI taxonomy): Bacteria > Pseudomonadati > Pseudomonadota > Gammaproteobacteria > Oceanospirillales > Halomonadaceae > Halomonas > Halomonas sp. 3H. Next base: position 2,148,182 of record NZ_CP100360.1, on the reverse strand, counting down.
GCTCGACGGGAGGGGCTTGTGGAAGGCCCACCATCTCGTCGGTGACGTCGGCCCAGGTCAGGGTGCCATGGGTCAGGCCCAGCGGTGCCAGGGCGCGGCTGATCCACTGGGTGCCGGTGAAGCGACGTCCCTCACCATGTTCGTCCACCAGCAGGCTCTCGCCGCCGGTGTGGTGCAGGCGGACCAGGTAGATCCCCATGTCCAGCGACTGCACCTCCACGACGGGCGGCGCCTCCGGGTCGAGGCGCTCGGCCAGCGCTTCCAGGGTCAGTCGAGCGGGCAGGGCGGGGGCATCCAGGGGTATCATGGGAATCTCCGATGTTGAACATGGGCTGTCATTCTATCGCGACCTGTACAGGAGTCGTCATGCCGTCATCCGCCGATGGCTGCCCATGCGGCAGCGGCCAGTCCCTGACCCAGTGCTGCGGCCGGTTCCACGCCGGCGAGCCGGCGCCCACCCCCGAGGCGCTGATGCGCTCGCGCTACAGCGCCTTCGCCCTGGACCTCACCGACTACCTGCTGTCGAGCTGGCACGCGAGCACCCGCCCGGCCGAGCTGGCCCCGGGCCCGACCACCCGCTGGCTGCGCCTCGAGGTGCTGGAGAGCGGCGAGGACGGTGATGACGGGCACGTGCATTTCCGCGCTACCTTCCGCGAGGGGCGGCGCTTCGGCGCGCTGGAGGAGCGCTCACGCTTCCGCCGCGAGAGCGGTCGCTGGTTCTATCTGGACGGTAGCCCCACGGTCACCCGGCTCAGGCCCGGCCGCAACGAGGCCTGCCCCTGCGGCAGCGGGCGCAAGTTCAAGGCCTGCTGCGGACGAGGCGTCTGACGAGAGTCCCATTCACGGAGATTCCATGATGAAACGATCCCTTCCTATCGTGTGGCAGCGCCTGGTCAGCAAGGGCGAGACCTGTGATCGTTGCCGCGCCACCCAGCGTGAGGTGGAGAAGGCCGTCGAGACCCTCGAGGCGGCGCTGGCGCCGCTCGGGCTGGCGCCTCGCCTCGAGATCCGCGAACTGGACGAGGCGACCTTCCGTGCCGATCCGCTGGCGTCCAACCGCATCTGGATTGCCGGGCGGCCCATGGAGGAGTGGCTGGACGCCGAGGTGGGTCGAAGCCGCTGCTGTTCGGTCTGTGGGGACGAGGCCTGCCGCACCGTCGAGGTTCAGGGTGTGACCTACGAGACCATCCCCGAGACCCTGCTGCTGCGCGCCGCGCTCATCGCCGCGGCCAGCGGGCTCGGTGGCGATGACCCTGTGGCGCCGGCCTGAGCGACTCCCGTCACACGGGCTCCCGTCGGAGGCAGTGTCTCCTTGCCAAGCGTCCGGCCCCAGGCTGGCCGACGGGCGGGCCAGCCCTTACACTGCGCGGCATGCCGCCGTGCCAATCGGCCCACTCTTCACCTCGTCCCGGACGCGTCCCATGGCCCAGACCCTCTCGAAACGGATCAACAAGTACATCAGCGAGAGCGGGATCTGCTCGCGGCGGGAGGCCGACCGCTACATCGAGCAGGGCAACGTGCGCATCGACGGCCGCCGCGCCACTCCCGGCGACCAGGTCTTCCCGGGCAGCGTGGTCAAGGTCAACGGCCAGGTGGTCGAGCCCCTGGCGCTGGAAGAAGAGGACCTGGTGTTCATCGCCCTCAACAAGCCGGTGGGCATCGTCAGCACCACCGAGCCCGGCGAGAAGGCCAACATCGTCGACTTCGTCGGCCACGGCGCACGCATCTTCCCCATCGGGCGGCTGGACAAGGACTCCCAGGGGCTGATCTTCCTGACCAACAACGGCGACCTGGTCAACCGCATCCTGCGGGCCAGCAACCAGCACGAGAAGGAGTACCGGGTCACCGTCAACAAGCCGATCACCGACGACTTCATCGCCGGGATGGGCGGTGGCGTGCCGATCCTCGGCGAGGTCACCCGGAAGTGCCCGGTGGTCAAGGAGTCCAGGTTCGTCTTCAACATCACCCTGGTCCAGGGGCTCAACCGCCAGATCCGCCGCATGTGCGAGGTGTTCGGCTACGAGGTGGTCAAGCTCGAGCGGCTGCGCATCATGAACGTCACCCTCAAGGGGCTGGCCGAGGGGGACTGGCGGGACCTGACGCCCGCCGAGGTGTCGACGATCCTCGCCATGACCGAGCACTCCTCCTCCGAGGCCCAGGCCCCCGGCCGCCGCGCTGCCCGACGCAAGGCGGGCAATGGCGCCAGGGCGGGTGCCGGCAAGTCAGGTTCGGGCAAGTCAGCCCCGGGTAAACCCGGCGCGAGCCGTCGGGGCGAGGGCGCCAAGGCCGCCTCGGGGAAGGCGTCGAAGCGCAAGGCGGGCGGCAAGGCTCCGCCTGACAAGGCCCGGTCCGCGACGTCTCGAGGCGGCAAGGCTGCGTCCGCCGCCAAGGGGGGCAGATCGAAGCCGGCGGGAGCCAAGCCGGGCAAGGCCGGACGGCCCAGGGGCGGAAGCCCGTCCGGCAAGCCCCGCCGCCGCAAGTAGCCGCCTGGCCAAGTTCCGGCCATAAGGAGCGCCCATGACCGATTCCCGCCTGCAGAGCCCTGCCGCCGCCCGCAATCGAGGCCCGATCCTCGAGGTCCTTCGGGACGTGCTGCCCGCCAGGGCGCGGGTGCTGGAGATCGCCAGCGGCAGCGGCGAGCACGCCGTCCACTTCGCGAGTGCCGAGCCGGGCTGGACCTGGCAGCCTAGCGATCCCCATCCGCGGGCCCTGGCCTCCATTGCCGCCTGGCGCGAGGCCGCGGGCCTGCCCAACCTGCGCGAGCCGGTGCCGCTTGACGTGGAAGGCGACTGGCCGTCGCGGACCTTCGATGCCGTGGTGGCCATCAACCTGCTGCATATCTCGCCCTGGGCGGCGACCGAGGCGCTGATGGCGGGGGCGGGGGGCTGCCTGGTGCCAGGCGGCGTGCTGGTGCTCTACGGGCCGTTCCGGCGGGAGGGGCGCCATACGGCACCCAGCAATGCGGCCTTCGATGCCGACCTCAGGCGCCGGGATCCCCGCTGGGGCATCCGCGACCTGGCGGAGGTCACCGCCGAGGCCGCTCGTCACGTCCTGGCGCCGGCGCGCGTGGTGGAGATGCCCGCCAACAACCTCTGCGTGGTGTCGAGGAAAGTCGAGGAAACCGGGCGCTTGGGGTCACACCCCTGAATCGGCTTGAGTTCTGAGCCCGAAGCGGCCTTACTCCGGCATCTCGCCTGGCACCCGGTACTGGAGCGGTTCGGCCTGACGCTCCTCCGGGGTCTTGGTCTCGTCCTCGGTGGGTACGCCCCACAGGGTCTCGCGGCTGCCGTCGGGGAAGGTGTAGGTGGTGCAGCCGGCCAGCAGGGCGAGGGCCAGGCCGGCGGCGGGCAGCAGCAGGTGTCGGGATCGAATCACGGGGCTTTCCTTGAGGGCATGAGGTTCATGGCACAGGGCAGTGGGGCCAGCCTGCTGGCTGGCCGTTTGCGGGTCAAGTCGCGCCGGGCTCAACCGGACCAGCCGGCCAGGATCGGCACGTAGACCACCAGCAGCAGCACCGCAATCAGCCCCAGCAGGTAGGGCAAGATGGCGCGGGTGATGCGTTCCAGCGGCAGCTGGGTGACCGACGAGGCCACGTAGAGGTTGATCGCCACCGGCGGGGTGATCATGCCGATGGCCAGCCCCACGACGATGATCAGCCCGAAGTGGATCGGGTCGATGCCGAGCTGGGTCACCAGCGGCAGCAGCACCGGGGTGAGGATGATCAGGGCGCTGGCCGTCTCGATGAACACCCCGGTGAGCAGGATCACCGCCACCACCAGCAGCATGATCACGTAGGGGTTGGTGGAGAGCGACAGTACCGCCTGGGCGATGGCGCCGGGCACCTGCCAGCTGGAGAGCGTCCAGCTGAGCACCGCCGAGGTGGCGATGACCAGCATGATCACCGAGGTGGTGATCGCCGAGCGGATCAGGATGCGATAGACGTCGGGTAGGCGCAGGTCGCGGTACACGAACAGCGATACCAGCAGGGCGTAGTTGACCGCCACCACGGCCGCTTCGCTGGGCGTGAACACCCCCGAAAAGATGCCGCCGAGGATGATCACCGGGGTCATCAGGCCCCAACTGGCGCTCTTCAGGGTGCGCCAGATGGTGGCCGGCGAGAAGGCGGTGCCCCGCGGGTAGTTGCGTCGGTAGGCCTGGACGATGGCGATGGCGGCGAGGCCAAGCCCCATGGCTAGCCCCGGCAGGAAGCCGTTGAGGAACAGCTTGGAGACCGACTGCTGGGCGATCACCGCATAGATGATCATCGGCACCGAGGGCGGGATCACCACCCCGATGGTGCCGCTGGCGGCGATCAGGCTGGCCGCCGAGGCGGGGTCGTAGCCCTTCTTGCGCAGCTCCGGCACCAGGCTCGAGCCCACCGCGGCGGTGGTGGCCGCCCCCGAGCCGGAGATCGCGGCGAAGAACATGCCGGCCCCCACCGAGACGATCGACAGCCCGCCCTTGAGGAAGCCGAACAGCGAGTCGGCAAAGTCCACCAGCTTCTCGCTGACCTTGCCCTGGGCCATCAGGTCGCCGGCCAGGATGAACATGGGTACCGCCACCAGGGCGAAGGAGTTGATGCCCTGGAACATCTGCTGGGTGACCACCATCAGTGGCACGCCCTGGGCATTCAGGGCCAGCAGGGTGCTGGCGCCGATGGCCAGGGCGATGGGCACCCCCAGCAGCATGAAGACGAAGAACAGCACGAACAGCAGGCCGGTCATGCGGGAGGCTCCTCGGCGGTGCTGCTGCCCGGGTCACCGGCCGTTGGCCCCTTGACGAGCAGCTCGAGCAGGTCGACCAGGGCGTACCAGCTCATCAGGGCCCCGCTCAGCGGGATCACGGCGTAGATCCAGGTCATCGAGATGCGCAGCGAGGCGGACTTCTGGAAGCTCTGCACCTGCATGTAGCGATGGCCGATGACGATCAATGCCACCGTGAAGCCCAGCGCCACCAGCACGGCGGCGATGCGCGCCAGCTGCTGCAGGCGCAGCGGCAGGGCGTCCACCACGAAGGTCACGGCGATGTGGCGCCCGCGCTGGAAGGCCAGGGTGGCGCCGAGGAAGGTGATCCACACCAGCAGGAAGCGGGCCACCTCCTCGGTCCAGCCCACGGCGGTGAAGAGCACCCGGGAGACCACCTGCAGCGTGATCACGCCGATCAACGCCGCCATCCCCGCGAAGACCACGGGCTGGATGACGGCGTCGAGGGCGCGCTCACACCGCTGCAGCAGGCCCAGCAGGGAACGCGGGAGGGCTCGCACTTACTGCAGCGCCTCCTGGATGCGCTCCAGGTAGTCGCCGAACTGCTCGCCGTAGGTCTCGTAGACCGGCGCCACGGCGGCCTGGAAGGCCTCGAGGTCGGCGTCATCGATGATCTCCATGCCGGCGGCGCGCAGCTCGGCCAGCTGCTCGGCCTCCATCTCGGCATTCACCCGACGCTCGTGCTCGGCGGCTTCCTGGGCGGCCTGCACCAGCACCTCCTGGGCAGCGTCCGGCAGCTGGTTCCAGGCCGGCATGCCCATCACGAAGATCGCCGGCGCATAGGTGTGCCGCGAGAGGGTCATGTAGGTCTGGGTCTCGTTGAGCTTGAACGAGTGGATGACGTTGACCGGGTTCTCCTGGCCGTCGATGGTGCCCTGCTGCATGGCGGTGAGCGCCTCGGTCCAGGCCATGGGGATGGCGTTGGCGCCCAGTTCGCGGAAGGTGTCCACGTAGACCGGGTTCTCCATCACGCGGATGCGCAGGCCGTCCATGTCCTCCGGCGAGTTCACTGGCCGCTCGCTGTTGGTCAGGTTGCGGAAGCCGCGCTCGGCGTAGGCCAGCCCCTTGAGGTTGACGTCCGCCAGCTTGTCGAGCAGCTCCTGGCCGATCTCGCCGTCGAGTACCGCGTAGGCGGCCTCCGGCGAGGGGAAGAGGAAGGGCAGTTCGAAGACGGCCATCTCCTCGACGAAGTTGGCCACCGGGCCATTGGTGATCACCCCCATGTCCACGGTGCCGATCTGCATCCCCTCGAGGAGGGTGCGCTCGTCGCCCAGGGAGGCGTTGGGATAGATGTCGACGCTGACCGCGCCCTCGGTGCGCTCGGCGACCAGTTCCTGGAACTTGACCGCGGCGATATGGAAGCCGTCCTGCTCGTTGACCACGTGGGCCAGGCGCAGGGTGACCGGGTCCATGTCGGCGAACTCGGAGGCCTGGGCGGTGGTGGCCAGGGCCAGCGAGACGGAGAGTGCCAGCGTGCTGCGTAGGAAGCCTTTCATTTTTCTGTTTCCTTATTGGTGTCAACGGCTTGTGGTGTCCAACAGCGATCGAGCATGCCCCAGCCCGTCGGTAGCGTCAATCGTTCCCGGGGCGCCGGCTTACAGCCGCCGGTACATCACATGGGCATCCACCGGGCCCAAGGCCGGATGGCGGAAGGCACCGGCCAGGGTGCCGGCGATGGCGAAGCCATGGGCCTGCCACAGGCGCACCGCGGTCTCGTTGGTCGACACGACCAGGTTGTACTGCATGGCCGAGAAGCCGAGTTCCCTGGCCAGCGCCAGGGAGTCCTCGCAGAGCCGGGCGGCGACGCCCTGGCCGCGGGCGGCCGGCGCGACGATATAGCCGCAGTTGGCCACATGGTCGCCGGGGCCGGCCTGGTTGGCCTTGAGATAGTAGGTGCCGAGGGGCGTGCCGCGCCGGTCCACGGCGACACGCACCGCCCGGGGGAGCTCGATCCACATGCGGTGGGCGTCCTGCTCGGTGATGTCGCGGGGCACGGCGTAGGTCTCGCCGGCCCGGAACACGGGTTCGATGAAGGCCCACAGGGCCGGCCAGTCCTCGGGCTGGAAGGGGCGGATGCGGATCATGGGGTGGCCTCCTGCTGGGCGCGCAGCCAGGCGATCTCCTCGGCCCAGATCGACGGGTCGATGGTCTCGAGCACCATGGGGATCCCGTCGATGCGCGGGTCGCGCATCAGGGTGGTGAAGCAGGCCAGGCCGATGTTGCCCTGGCCCAGGCTGTGGTGGCGGTCGACCCGGCTGCCGAGCTCGCTCTTGGCGTCGTTGAGGTGCATGCCGCGCAGGTAGTCGAGCCCCACCACGGCATCGAACTCGTCCAGGGTGGCGGTGGTGGCCTCGGCGGTGCGCAGGTCATAGCCGGCGGCGAAGGCGTGGCAGGTATCGAGGCAGACGCCGACGCGGGAGCGGTCGTCCACCTGCTCGATGATCGTGGCCAGGTGCTCGAAGCGCCAGCCCAGGTTGCTGCCCTGGCCGGCGGTGTTCTCGATCACCGCGGTCACGCCCCGGGTGCGGCTCAGCGCCTCGTTGATCGACTCGGCGATGCGCGACAGGCAGTCGGCCTCGTCGATGGCCTTGAGGTGGCTGCCGGGGTGGAAGTTGAGCAGTGTCAGGCCCAGCTGCTCGCAGCGCTGCATCTCGTCCAGGAAGGCCGCCCGGGACTTTGCGAGGCCCTCGGCCTGGGGATGGCCCAGGTTGATCAGGTAGCTGTCGTGGGGAAGGATCTGTCCCGGGCCGAAGCCGTGGCGGCGGCAGGCGGTACGGAAGGCCTCGATGGTGGCGTCATCCAGCGGCTTGGCCTTCCACTGGCGCTGGTTCTTGGTGAACAGCGCGAAGGCGTCGGCGCCGATCTCCACGGCGCGCAGCACCGCCTGGTCGACGCCGCCGGCGGCACTGACATGGGCTCCGAGGTATTTCATGTTGAACGCGATGGCTCCCTGGCTGTCACGGATGGTGGCCTGCGATTCTAGCGCAAGTCGTCGCCGGGCGGTGGGTGCCATTCCCTTCGGTGACGTGCTAGGGTCGTGACATCCCAATGATTTATCAGGAGATTGCATGTCATTCGCGAAGTCCCTTGCCGCCGCAACGCTGACCGTGGCCCTGGCGGCCCCGGCCCTGGCCCAGCAGATGCCCCAGGGCGGGCCGCCGAGCGCCCAGGACCAGGTGGCCCAGCTGGGCGAGCTGATCGAACTGGAGGCCGGCCAGGAGCAGGAGCTGGTGGCGCTGCTGAGCGACTCCCAGGAGCGCATCCAGTCGCTGCAGGCCGACGCCCAGTCGGTGCAGATGCAGCTGCAGGAGAACATCGGCCACGACTTCGACGAGGCCGCCATCCGCCAGGATGCCGAGCGTCTCGGCCAGCTGACCGGCGAGATGACCGCCGAGAGCGTGCTGATGCAATCTCGCCTCCAGGCGACCCTGACCCAGGAGCAGCGCGACGAGCTCGAGCGCCGCGTTCAGGAGCAGCAGGAGCAGATGCGCCAGATGCAGCAGCAGATGCAGCAACAGCAGCAGCCCGCCCAGTAAGCGGGACTCTCGGGCGGCCGACTGGCGGTTGGCCCGGGATCGGGAGGGCGGCGTCCGGTGACGGGCGCCGCCCTCCTGCGTCTGGGGCCGGCACCGGGGCCCGGAACCGCCGTCCGTGCTAGGCTGCGGTCAGGACAGCGCATTCGACAGGGGAGGTCAGCGTGGGATTCCGTTTCCAGCGTCGCATTCGCCTTGCGCCGGGCGTCAGGCTCAACCTGAGCAAGCGCGGCCTGGGCCTCTCGGTGGGGCCGCGGGGGGCCAGCCTGAGCGTCGGGGCGCGGGGCGTCCAGGCCCATGGCGGCATTCCCGGTACCGGCCTTGCCTGGCGCGAGACGCTCGATCGCGCCTCGCCGCCCGGTGCCTCGGGCGATGGGGCCGCGGCCGGCGGCGGCGCCTCCGGGTTCGAGGCCCACCTGGCCGATGGGGGCGAGCTGGCCCTGCAGCTGGAGATCGAGGCATCCGGAGAGGTCCGCTACCGCCACGCCGACGGCACCCCGATGAGCCGCGATGAGGTGCGGGTGCTGCGCCGCCATGCCGAGCCGGCGCTGCGGGCGGAGCTTGCGGCCCACTGCGAGAGGCTCAATGCCGACATCGAGCGCCTGGGCCGGCTGCACGAGCAGACCCCGTCCCCCGACGAACAGGGCTACGAGGCCCGCCACTTCCCCGAGGCCCCTCCCGCCCCGCTGGTCCTCCCGGCGGCTGCCTGGTGGCACCGCCTGTGGCCGCCGGCCCGCCAGCGCCACGAGGCGCAGAACCGTCAGCGACGCACCGCCCATGGCGAGGCCTACCGGCAGTGGGAGTGGCAGAAGGCCGACTTCGATGCCCGCGAGTTCGCCCGGCAGAAGCGCGAGAGCGAGGGCGTCTGGGAAGACCCGGCGGCCATGGAGCAGACCCTGGCGGAGCGCCTCGCCGAGATCGACTGGCCTCGCGAGACGCTGGTCGATTTCGACCTGGGGGACGCAGGCCGGACCATCGCCGTGGACATCGACCTGCCGGGTGAGGAGGAGATGCCCGACCGGCTCTGGCGCCTGCCCGCGACCCGCCTCAGGCTCTCGTCGCGCCGACTCAGCGCGACCCGCCAGCGCAAGCTCTACCGCGACCACGTCCACGGCATCGCCTTCCGGGTGCTGGGAGCCGTCTTCGCCCGGCTGCCGCGGGTGGAGGAGGCGAGGGTCTCCGGGTATCGCCAGGTCATCGACCCCGCCACCGGCGGCGAGCGCGACCAGTACCTGTTCAGCGCCAAGGTGAGCCGCCGCCAGTGGGAGCAGATCCACTTCGACCGCCTCGACGAGGTGGATCCCGTCCAGGCCCTCGAGGCGTTCACCCTGCGTCGCGACATGACCCGCACCGGCATCTTCCGCGATATCGAGCCGTTCAAGCTGATCTAGCCACCTGTCGCCGGGCGGCGCTTCAGCGTCGCCTCAGGATCCAGTAGCGCCGGCCCTGGGCATCGGGGCGCGAGATGACCACCGGGGCCTCCGGCGGCGGCGCGCGCCGGGGGGCCGGGCCGTCCGCCGCTGTCCCGTCCAGGGCCAGCAGGCGCCGGATGCGTTCATGGGTGGGCGGATGGGTCTGCAGGTAGCGCAGCCAGGCGGGAGGTTGCCGGCCGAATATGGCCGTCAGCCACAGGCTGTCGTGGCGTTCCAGCACGGCCAGCGCCGAGGCCAGCCCGCGGGGGTCGTGGGTCAGCGCCACCGCCTCCAGGTCTGCGGTGTACTCGCGGTTTCGCGACAGGGCCAGCTGCAGCAGGGTGCTCAGCGTGGGGGTCAGGCCGACCACCAGCAGCTCCCGCCACGGCATCTCGATCTCCCCGGCCATCACCAGCGGCAGCATCATCACCAGGCCGAGCTGCACCAGGAAGGCGCCCCAGATGGTCAGCCGGGTCATGGTGGCCGCCATGGACATCACCCGGGTGTCGCCATGGCGCAGGTGGCTCACCTCGTGGGCCAGCACCCCGCTGAGCTGGCGCAGGTTGAGGGTGCGGACCAGGCCCTCGGTAATGGCGATGCCGCCGTCATGGCGATCGCCCACGGCGAAGGCATTCAGTCCCGGTGAGGGTGAATAGAAGAGCAGCGGTTCGGCCGTCAGCCCGGCATGCCGATAGAGCGCCTCGAGTACCCGGTAGAGCTCGGGCGCCTGGTGGCGGCGCAGCAGCCCGGCACTGGCGTTGGCGAGCACCACCCGGGCGGGTACCCGGCCGCTGAGGTAGAGGGTCAGCGCCACCAGCGCGAAACACCAGATCACGCCGAACAGGCCGGCCAGCAGGTAGCCGGGCACGGCGAGCACCAGGGCCAGGCCGGCCAGGATCAGCAGGTGCTGCAGGGCATTCTTCAGCCGGTTGGGCAGCAGGCTCGTTGCGGCCGTGGGCATGGGTCAGACGAATTCCGGGTCGTCGGTGCGCACCGTCACCCCTTGCTCCTCCCCCGGCAACCGCACCGAGAACTCCCCGCCGCCCAGATGGGTGACGGCGTGCCCCTCGCGGGTCCGGAAGCTGGGTTCGCCGCCGCCGCCGCCGACGGCGCCGGCATGGGCCAGGTCGCTGATGTCCCGCACGCTGACGAACATGTCGATGATGTACTCGCGCCCCAGATCGTCCAGGGCGATGAGGGTCCGCTCGTGTTCCTGCATCGCAGCGCTCTCCGATGATGCCCTCGTCCGGCGAGGATTCCCCTTCAGCATCGCAGGCGGGGCCCGGGATGGCGAGGCGCCAGGTCAAGGGAGCGGCCTAGCTCCTTGCCGGCAGGACGTTTTTGGCGCCAAAAGTGGCAAATTGTCGCGACTCTCGACAAAAATCGATATTCGTGGTTAATTGGTCATGCCAATACAGAGGAGACACGCCATGTCCATCCACGTTCCGACCGTTGCCCTGGATAGCGAAGTTCTCAGCCACTGGGCTGCCTACGCCATCGCACAGCAGGCCGCGAGAGAGGCCATCGAGGCCTACCTCCCCTGAGCGGCGAGGTTGCCCGGCCAGGGACGGCCGATCTGTTGTACCCCCCTGTTTCCCTTCTCGTTTGTGTCCTGCGTTCCAGGCTCGCCCTGATAACGGGCCATGCCAGTACCGCCTCGTCGTCTCCCATTCCGCCGCACGGCGCGGGGTTCCATCCGGTGTGATATCGCCACGTTAACCGGGGATTCCCGGGGCCAGGTCAAGATCCCGTCCTTCACTTGCCCCTATGCTGGAGAGAGCGTTAGCCAGCGGCGCCGCGATCCTGCTGGCGTTGCCACAGCCTGTCCGGAGGCCACCGAGATGAACATTCAGCACCGCATCGACCGTCCTTATGAAGCCGGCTGCATCGAGGTCTACGGAGATGAGCCCTTCGAGTGGCGCATCCTTGACCATGCCGGGCACCTCGTGCGCGACAGCGCCGGCAATGGCAGCGGCACCGGGTGCGGCTACGACTCGTCGATCCTCGCCCTGCGTGATGCCATCGCCTTCGATGCCGACGACAGCGTGGTGCCGATCTTCTTCCGCCACGGCGCCGACGCCGAACGGGAGAACGCCGCCCAGGCCCACCGCAGCGCCGACACCCTTCGCGCGCTGGCCACTGCGCTGAAGAGTGCCGCCAGCCAGGCACAGCTGGACAGCCGCCACGCCACCGACGGCGAGGCGCAGGAGTACCTCGACGCGCGCATCGAGGCGATGGAGGGTATCGTTCAGGAGCTGGAGGAGGTCGCCGGGCGGCTGCACCTAGCCACTCGGGCCACGGCCGGGTAGAGCGGCAGGCCTACTGGATCAACACCGGGGTATCGATCTCAACCAGGGAGTGGAGCAGGCGTACCTGGTCGTTCTCGACGGCCAGGCAGCCTTCGGTCCAGTCGACACGCCGATTCAGGAAGGGGTCGCGGTTGCCCAGGCCATGGATGCCGATGTCGCCCCCCAGGGCGGTATTGGGGTAGGAGAGGCGATGCTGCTGGTAGTAGCGGCGAATCCGCTCGGCCTCTTCCAGGGTGATAAGCCCTTCCGCCAGCGCCTGGTCGGCCACCCGCGGGTTCGGGTAGTTGATGCCGATGAAGGTGGCGTACTGACTATTGGGGTTGATCCGCTCGACCCGGAACTCCCCCTTCGGCGTCATGGCGCTGCCACGGGTGCGCAGGTTGACTGCGCCATTGATGCCGATGGCGAAGTGGGGGATCTCATGGATCACGTGCCGGCCGCGCACCACGGAGAGGGTGCGCTCCTTCACGCTGATATGCAGCCAGACCACCCCGTCCTCCACGGGCAGCAGGCTGATCCCCGTCTCGACGTTATCCAGGAAGTGCTGACCCGGCGAGTTACCCACGTAGCCCGACGGTGGCTCCGCCGTGTCGATCAGCGACGCGCCGGCAGGGCCGGCGGCCAGCAGCAGGGGCAGCAGGGGCAGCAGGGTAAGGGCAAGGCGCTTGAGCGAACGGATGGGCATGGACGGCAGCATGGTGTGATGAAGGTGGTCTATGAGCGAAGGTGGGGAAATCTACCATGCCCTGACGCCCGCTGGCAGGGCCTCCAGGCAGTTTCAGTCAACCATACCTTTGGACGGTCAAGAAATGTTACATGGCCCGCTTCGGCTACTGTGAGCCCGTTCGAGCCGGTGATACCCTAAGCCGATTGGGTGACTGCCCATGGCAACAAATGGACTTAGCGGCTTGAGCTGGTGACAGGGGATGTGGGCCCCGTTTGCCAACCTCTTCGCTGCTTCCAGCGCGTTTCCCTTTGTGGCAAGCAGGTGGAGGCGTGGGTAAAGGAGGCGGGTATGCAGGAGCACGGGATGCAGGAGCAGGGTGCGCAATCCGGGGGGATGCAGGCGAGAGACATGCAGGCGCGTTACGCCCCCGGTGCGCGGGTGGTGATCCGCGATTGCGAATGGATCGTCCGCCGGGCCGACCCCAGCGATGACGGCGGCTATGTGCTCACCGTGGACGGCCTCTCGGAGCTGGTCAGCGGCAAGAGCGCGCGCTTTCTCACCCGGCTGGAGGAGGGCGCCGACGCCATCCGCGTGCTCGACCCCGCAGAGACCCGCTTCGAGCAGGACCTGACCCCCGGCTTCGAGAAGAGCCGGCTGTTCATCGAGACCCAGCGCCGCCAGATCACCCCGGCGGATGCCCGCATCCACCTGGGCCACAAGGCGGCCATGGACCCGGTGCCCTACCAGCTCGACCCGGCCCTGCAGGCGCTGAAGCAGAATCGCCAGCGCATCCTGATCGCCGACGCCGTGGGTCTGGGCAAGACTCTGGAAGCCGGCATCCTGATCACCGAGCTGATGCGCCGCGGCCGCGGCAAGCGCATCCTGGTGCTCACCCTCAAGAGCATGATGACCCAGTTCCAGAAGGAACTGTGGAACCGCTTCACTATCCCGCTTACAAGGCTCGACTCCGCCGGCCTGCAGCGGGTGCGCAACCATATTCCGGGCAACCACAACCCCTTCTACTACTACGACAAGTCGATCATCTCCATCGACACCCTCAAGCAGGACAACGAGTACCGCCGCCATCTGGAAGAGGCCTACTGGGACATCATCGTCATCGATGAGGCCCACAACGTGGCCGAGCGGGGGACCAGCTCCCAGCGAGCCCGGCTCGCCCAGCTGCTGGCGGGGCGCTCGGATACCCTGATCATGCTCTCCGCCACGCCCCACGACGGCAAGGCGAAGTCCTTTGCCAGCCTGATGAACATGCTCGACCCCACGGCGATCTCCGACCCGGACGACTATGCCCGGGAGGACTTCCGCGACAAGGGCCTGGTGATCCGCCGCTTCAAGAAGGACATCCGCGACCAGGTGCAGCAGGAATTCAAGGAGCGCGTGGTCAAGGACATTGTCCTGGACGCCTCGCCCCAGGAAGAGGCCGCCTATCAGGCCCTGCTAGACGTGCCCTTCACCTATCGCGGCGAGCACTCGCCCGAGCGCAACGGCCAACTGGTGCGCATCGGCCTGCAGAAGGCGATCTTCAGCTCGCCTGCGGCGGCGGAGGTCTCGGTGGCCCAGCGCATCAGGAAGCTCGCCGGCAGCGAGGCGAGCCCCCGCCAGCCCAGCGACGACGAGCAGGTCGAGATCCAGGCCCTGGAGAGCCTGCGCCTGGCGCTGCGCAACCTGGACGCCCCGAGCTTCGGCAAGTACCAGCAGCTGCTCGCGCTGCTGAAGAGCAACGAGTTCGGCTGGAATAAGAGCGACACCGAGGACCGCCTGGTCATCTTCTCCGAGCGCATCGAGACTCTGAACTGGCTGCAGGGGCGGATGCAGGTGGACCTCAAGCTCAAGGGGGAGGCCATCCAGATCCTCCACGGCGGCATGAGCGATATCGAACAGCAGGCCATCGTCGAGGCCTTCGGCAAGCCGGAAACCCCGCTGCGCGTGCTGCTCTGCTCCGATGTGGCAAGCGAAGGCATCAACCTGCACTACCTCTCGCACCGGCTGGTGCACTTCGACCTGCCCTGGTCGCTGATGGTCTTCCAGCAGCGCAACGGCCGGGTGGACCGCTACGGCCAGAGCGAAACTCCCATCATCACCTACCTGATCAACCGCAGCGACAACCCCAAGGTGCGCGGCGACCAGCGCATCCTCGAGATCCTCAAGGAGAAGGACGAGCAGGCCTACAAGAACATCGGCGACCCGGCCACCTTCATGAAGGTGCACGACCCGGAGGCCGAGGAGGCCCTGACCATGGAGGCCATGGCCGAGGGCACCGATGCCGCCGCCTTCGACGCCCGCTACCAGCCCGACGACAGCAACGAGGGCGACGACCTGCTGGCGCTGTTCCTCAACCCCGAGGCAGCGGGCTCGCCCCAGCCGGACGGGGGTGACTCGCCCACCGTGGAGCGCTACAGCCTCTTCCCCGGCGACTTCGAGTTCGCCCGCCAGGCCCTGGAGGCGCTCAACCGCGAGCGGCGCCAGGTGGAGTTCAGCGCCAACCCCGAGCGGGCCACCATTACCCTGACGCCGCCGGACGACCTCGACTACCGCTTCCGCTTCCTGCCCCCGGAGATCCGCCCGGAGCACGGCAGCCTGGTGCTCACCGCCGACAAGCAGCGCTTCGCCGAGGAGATCCGCCGCAGTCGCCAGGACGAGAACGCCTGGCCCAAGCTGCACTACCTCTGGCCCCAGCACCCCGCCATTCAGTGGCTGGAGGAGAAGCTCCTCGCCCAGGTGGCCCGCCACAGCGCCCCGGTGCTGGCCCTGCCCGAGTCCCCCGCGATCAACGACACCCTGCCCGCCGGCGAGGCGGTCTTCCTGGTCAGTGGCCTGATCCCCAACCGCAAGGCCCACCCGGTGATCTGGGAGTGGTTCGCCATCCGCTGCCGCCCCGGCCGGGCGGGTGCCGGAGAGCAGAGCGAGGTGCTCGAGGTGCTCGACGCCGAGACCTGGCTGCCGCGCCTGGGGCTTGACGGCAAGCTGCCCAACCGCGCCCGGCCGCTGGCGCTGGAGCCCCTCGAGGCCCTGCGCCGGCCGGTGATCGCTGCCGCCCGGGAACAGATGGCCCAGCGCCAGGCCGAGTTCAGCGCCGCCACCCGGCCGGAGCTGGAGCGGCAGCTCGCCGAGCTCAAGGCCCTGCAGGCGCGCCAGGTCCACCAGCTGGAGATGGCGCTGGAAAGCTCCCGCCAGGCCGAGCACTTCAAGGCCAGCCGCCGGGAGCAGCGCCTGGGCCGCATCGAGGCGGTGTTCGACGACTACCGCACCTGGGTGGAGGACACCCTCACCATCGAGCCGGTCCCCTTTATCCAGATCATCGCCGTGCTGACCCGCGACCCTGAGTAAAGGGCTAGATTGAAAGCGCCCGGCCGACGGAAGCCGCAGGGCAAAGGAGCAAGAGAACATGGCCGTTCAGGACACCGCCGCCACCTTCATTGGCCTGACCAACGACAACGAATTCTTCAGCGCCCACTACCTGGCCGAAGTGTTCGAGGGCGACCTGGCCGAGACCCTCAAGGCCTGGGAGGCCGAGGGCGAGCCGCCCCATCGCGCCCTTCGCAACCTCCACCAGGGCTACTTTGCCCTGCGCCACCGCCTGAAGAGCGAGCGCAGCGCCGTGGAACGCATCCGCCAGCAGCGCGACTTCTTCCGCGAGCTGATGGGCGTGCTCGGCATTCCCTGGCAGCCCCACAACCGCGAGGTGGCCGCCAATACCGAGCTGCCGGTGCTCGCCGCCCTGGGCGACAAACTCTGGGTGCTCGGCGCCCTGGACCCGGAAAACGAGGGCGAGGACCCGCTCTCGCTCACCCTGGACGCCCGGCAGTTCTTCGGCGAAGGCCCCCACTTCGACGCCCTGGCGGGGCAGAGCTGGTACCAGATCCTTGACCAGGCGGTGCTGCGCCAGGCCGCGCCTCATAATGAGAGCCCGCCGCGCTGGGTGCTGCTGCTCTCCGACCGCCAGGGCATCCTCGTCGACCGCTACAAGTGGTCCCAGAACCGCATGCTGCGCTTCGATTGGGAGGAGATCCTCGGCCGCCGCGACGACCGCACCCTCAAGGCCACCGCCGTGCTGCTGCACCGCGAGAGCCTGGCGCCCGTCGATCAACAGGGAAACCCAGGCCAGAGCCGCCTGGACAGCCTGGACGAGAACAGCCACAAGCACGCCTTCGCCGTCTCCGACGACCTCAAGTACGCCCTGCGTCAGGCCATCGAGCTCTTGGGCAACGAGGCCGCCGAGCAGCTGATCGAGCAGGCCCGCAGCCGCAAGGAGGGGATCTACAGCGGCCAGAACGCCCTGGACCCGGAGCAGCTCTCCCGGGAGTGCCTGCGCACCATGTACCGCATCCTTTTTTTGTTCTACATCGAGGCGCGCCCGGAGCTGGGCTACCTGCCCGTGGGCGACGACACCTGGCGCCAGGGCTACAGCCTGGAGAGCCTGCGCGACCTGGAGATGGTGCGCCTGACCAGCGACGAGAGCCGGCAGGGGCGCTACTTCCACGACAGCCTGCAGCGCATGTTCGCGCTGATCTACGAGGGCTACCGGGCCAGCCGCCAGGGCGACCAGCTGCACCAGAGCACCGCCAACGCCTTCACCCTGCAGGGCCTGGACAGCCACCTCTTCGACCCGGCCAGGACCCCGCTGCTCAACCGCGTGGTGTTCAGCAACGCCACCCTGCAGCGGGTGATCCAGAGCATGTCGCTGACCCGCCCGAGCACCTCTGCGCGTGGAAAGAGACGCCGCGGCCGGGTCAGCTACACCCAGCTCGGCATCAACCAGCTCGGCGCCGTTTACGAGGCGCTGCTCAGCTACCGCGGCTTCTTCGCCACCGAGGAGCTCTATGAGGTCGCCCCCAAGGGCAAGAACATCAACCCGGACGAGCTCGATACCGGCTACTTCGTCACCCGGGCGCAGCTGGAGGAGTTCCACGAGAACGAGCGCGTCTACGACTACGTGGAAGGCAAGAAGACCCTGCGCGTGCACCCGAAAGGCAAGTTCATCTACCGCATGGCCGGGCGCGACCGGGAGAAATCCGCCAGCTACTACACCCCGGAGGTGCTCACCAAGAGCCTGGTGAAGTACACCCTGAAGGAGCGGCTCACCGACGAGCTAAGCGCCGATGAGATCCTCGACCTGACGGTGTGCGAGCCCGCCATGGGCAGCGCGGCGTTCCTGAACGAGGCGGTCAACCAGCTCGCCCAGGCGTATCTCGCCCGCAAGGAGCAGGAGCTCGGCCAGCGCATCCCCCACGAGGCGTACCAGCAGGAACTCCAGCGGGTGAAGATGCATATCGCCGACCACAACGTCTTCGGCGTGGACTTGAACCCCATCGCCGTGGAGCTGGCCGAGGTCTCACTGTGGCTCAACGCCCTCTCCGGCGGCCACAGCGTGCCCTGGTTCGGCTACCAGCTCTTTACCGGCAACAGCCTGATCGGCGCCCGCCGCGAGGTCTACCCGGTGCGCGCCCTGAAGAAGCAGGCCAAGGAGGGCTACTGGTACAACCAGGCCCCGCGCCGCCTGCCTCCGGAAACGCTGCTAAGCCACCCTGTAGGAGCCCAGATGTCTGGGCGATCAGACGATGACGCCGGCGCTAGCCGTCGCTCGCACGAAATCTACCACTTCCTGCTCCCCGACCCCGGCATGGTCGGCTACAGCGACAAGGTCGCCAAGCAGCTGCGCCCCGAGGCGTTCCAGACGATCAAGGCGTGGAAAAAGGCCTTCTGCGCCCCGCTGGACGACGACGAGATCCGCACCCTGCAGAGCCTTTCCGACGCCGTGGACCGCCTGTGGCGCGAGCACACCCGGATGCTGGCCCAGGACCGCCAGCGCACCCAGGACAGCTACACCCTGTGGGGCCAGGCGGGCGGCGAGGAGCGCCACATCAGCACCCAGGCCAAGGACGATATCCGCACCAGCGGAATCTTCAATACTCACGCCCGCATCGCCTCGCCCTATCGGCGGCTGAAGCTCGCCATGGACTACTGGTGCGCCCTCTGGTTCTGGCCCCTGGAGAAGGTCGACCAGCTGCCCGACCGCCAGAAGTGGCTCTTCGACCTCAACACCATCCTCAACAGCGCCGGCACCTTCGCCTTCGCCCCCGAGCAGGAGAGCCTGCTGGGCGGTGGCGACCCGGTGGAAGACGGCGCTGGCGAGGACCTGTTCGCCAAGCCGGTGGAGGACCTCTTCGCCGCTGACGAGCCCCAGCAGAGCCTGCGCGAGGAGACCCGCGCCGCCCGCGAGGTGAGCAACCAGCGCGGCGAGCTCAACCTGGAGAAGCTCTTCAATAACCCCTTCTTCGCCACCCTCAAGCTCGCCAATGAGCTGGGCGAGCACTACCGCTTCTTCCACTGGGAACTGGCCTTCGCCGATCTCTTCGCCACCCGCGGCGGCTTCGACATCACCCTGGGCAACCCGCCCTGGCGCAAGGTGGAGTGGCAGGAGGGCGGCATCCTCGGCGACCACAACCCCCGCTTCGTGCTCCACAAGCTCAGCGCCAAGCAGCTCACCGACCAGCGCGAGGCCGCCTTCGCTCGCAGCTCAGAGCTGGAAACCGCCTGGTTTGCCGAGCTGGCCGAGGCCGAAGGCTCCCAGGCGTTCCTTAACGCAACCCAGAACTACCCGCAGCTCAAGGGCGTGCAGACCAACCTCTACAAGTGCTTCCTGCCCCGTGCCTGGGCTCATGCCAATGAACAGGGCGTCAGCGGTTTCCTGCACCCGGAAGGCATCTACGATGACCCCAAGGGTGCGGGATTTCGGCGGGAGCTTTATCCGCGTTTGCGCCAGCATTTCCAGTTCATCAATGAGACCAAGCTGTTCGCTGAGGTGCACAACCAGACGCTGTTCAGCATCAACGTCCATGGCCCCTTCAGAGCACCGGTGTTCAAGCACATTTCGAATCTGTTTATTCCCGGCACAGTCGACATGTCCTTTGCCCATGATGGTAAAGGACAGGTGCCCGGCATCAAGGAGGAAATGGAGCTGCCGGATGGCCGGGTCAAGGTGAAATGGAACTTCGATGGCCACCGCGACCGCATCATCGAGATCGGTCAGCATGAGCTGGCGCTCTTTGCCCAGCTCTACGATGAAGCCGGTACCGATGCTCTGGAAGCCCGCCTCCCGGCTCTGCACGCTCGGCAGCTGACCAATGTGCTGGAGAAATTTGCCGCCCAGCCCAGGCGACTGGGCGACCTGAAAGGGCAGTACTTCTCTACGGTGATGTTTGACGAAACCTATGCCCAGCGAGACGGCACTATCAAGCGGGATACCCAATTTCCGGAAAGCCCGGAACAGTGGGTAGTCTCAGGCCCCCACTTCTTTGTCGGCAATCCGTTCTACAACACGCCTCGTGCGGTGTGTGAGACCAACAAGGCCTACGACACCCTCGACCTGCAGACCCTGCCGGATGACTACCTGCCGCGCACCAACTATGTGCCCGCCTGCGACACTGTCACCTACCGCGACCGTACCCCGCGTGTGCCCTGGGTGGAGGAGGGTGAGCATCGAGAGCGGCTGGTGACGGAGTATTATCGGCTGTTCTGCCGTAGACAGCTTAGCCAATCAGGTGAGCGTACCCTACTTGGAATGATCGCTCCTAAAGGGGTGTCACACATTCACCCGGTTATTTCCACCACCTTCAAAGATCAGTCTGTGATGCTGGACTTTGGCGCAGCTTGCGCATCTCTGGTCTTCGATTTCTGGCTTAAAACAACTGGAAAGGGCGATTTATACGAGTCAGTTCTTCGTCTGATGCCGTTGGTTACTGATGAACGTATCAGGTTCCGCGGTCTGCTACTTTGCTGCCTTACCAAACACTACGCCGAACTCTGGCAATCCAACTGGCAAGGCTCCTACCGCCAGCAGCAGTGGGCCGCCGCCGATCATGCCCCCGAAAGCGCCTTGCCCCGGGATTTCTTCGCCAACCTCACCCCCGAGTGGCAGCGCCATAACGCCCTGCGCAGCGACTACGCCCGCCGCCAGGCCCTGGTGGAGATCGACGTCCTCGTCGCCCAGGCGCTTGGCCTCACCCTGGAAGAGCTGCTCACCATCTACCGCGTGCAGTTCCCGGTGATGCGCCAGTACGAGGCCGATACTTGGTACGACCAGAACGGCCGCATCGTCTTCACCCCCAGCAAGGGCCTCGTCGGCGTCGGCCTGCCCCGCAAGGCCAAGCCCGCCGAGCTGAAGGAGGGCATCCACTACTCCTTCGAATCCCCTGAGCGTACCGAGTACGACGTCGCCCTTGGCTGGGAGGACATCAAGGAGATGCAGGAAGGCGTCGTCCGCAAGACCTATGAAGACGACACACTCCCCGACGGCCCCTGGGAAACCACCGTGGAGTACAAGGCCCCGTTCTTCCGCCCGGATCGGGAAGAGGATTATCGGGTGGCATGGGAGATTTTTGAGGAGGAGGCATGATATGAGATTTCACATTATTTCAGCTTTTTTGTTGACTATCGCTTTTTCAGCCAACGCTTGGTCGGCGACGTACAATACGCGCGACTACCGCAATCATGGTGATTGGGCGTCGCTGGAACTTTACCTCGGCAACGAGCGCACCTTCAGAGCTGCAAACTCAACAAGTTATTCGGATACTAACTTCACTGTTGACTATTATCCGGGGCTATGCGATTCCCCTGTTTTTACCTCGCGAGTTGAGATGGAGGAGAGGTATTCTTCCACGGGGGATTTTGGTTATTCGCAAGCTGATTTTCGGGTTGATACCAGGGATATCCAGAATGGGCTTGTGAAAATGGAGGTCGAGCGAGGTGATTCAGGTCTGTATTTGAACTATGTAATCCCTGACAAGCAGGCTTTGTCTCGTGATATGCGTAATGGCCAAGTGCTTAGGATTAGAATAACAAGAGAGGATGCTGAGACAATGTTTTTAGAGTTCAGCTTGCGTGGCTCAATGGCTGCAATGTCTAGAGCGGCTTCAAAGTGTTATGAGGTGTCTCAGGGTCCGGGTAGGTTCTTTGATGATAGTGGTTCCTCAAGTAGTTCACCAGAAAACTTCTTTTGATAATAAGGGAGAGGGTAAAATGAAAAAAATGATCGCATTGGCTGCTATTGCTTCGCTGACAGGTTGTGCAGCTGCTGGCGTTTCAAACATGCAGCAAGGAAATATTGATAACAACTTTGTTTTTGATCAGAGTTACGATGAAGTTTGGAGCAGTACGGTCGAGTGGTTTGCAAGCAATAATATACCTATTGACAATGTTGACAAGGCGTCGGGGTTGATTTCCTCAAATTATGGATTGAACCCCGGCATGGGTGTTGTGGACTGTGGAGAGCCTACCGGTAATATTGGTCTTTACAGAGCGCGGTTTGAAGATATGTCTGGAAATATCAACATCATTGTCAGGGAAGTCGGCCCCCAAGAGACAAGAGCGACAGTGAATGTTTTTGGTAACGCTTTGGTGGTTGTAAGGAATGCCTATGGCGTTGTTAGCAGTGCTAACGTCAGGTGTGTTTCCACTGGATCCCTGGAGTCAGGATATGAAAGCTTCGTAAGGATGAATTAAATATACCGCGGTCAATATTTGATCAAATGTTGACCGCTTTTTATTCTTCAGGGAGTTTTTCTCTTCCTGAAATAAATGGCAAGGATTGTATGAAGCAATTCAAAATATTTGAATACCCTGAAGGGCGCCACGAAGCCGTCAAGCAGGGCTGGTCCTGGCCAGGCTTCTTCTTCGGTCCCATCTGGGCCCTCGTCAAGAAGATGTGGGGGCTCGGCGCCGGCCTGCTGGTCGCCGTGATCGTGCTCGCCATGTTCCCCGTCGACACCGCTATCGGCGGCCTGGCCACCCTGATCTCGCTCGGGATCTATGTCGCCTGTGGCATCAACGGCAATCGCTGGCGCGAGAAACACCTTTCAAGCCGTGGCTATGATCATGTGGATACCGTCTCTGCCTCGAATCCCGAGGGTGCCGTGGCGCTGTACCTCAAGGGTCGGCATGCAGATGAATAGCCATGGAAAGCAGTGATACGCAGGGAGTTGTACAACCATGAAGATTTCGACGCTGCTCGACCAGATCGATAACGGTCAGACGGCGCTACCCGAGTTTCAGCGCGGCTACGTGTGGAACCGCGACCAGGTTCGCGGCCTGATGACCTCCCTCTACAAGCGCTATCCCGTGGGTAGCCTGCTCTCCTGGGCGACCGATGCCACGACGGTAGGGCACAGGGGCGACCAGCAGCTCAATGCCGGCACGGTCAACCTGCTGCTGGATGGCCAACAGCGCATCACGTCGCTCTACGGCATCGTGCGCGGCAGGCCACCCGCCTTCTTCGATGGCGACGAGCGTGCCTTCATGGACCTCTATTTCAATGTGGAGAACGAAGAGTTCTCTTTCTACATGCCCAGCAAGATGGCCAACGACCCAAAGTGGATCAGCGTGACACAGCTGATGATCGACGGTGCAGAGTCGGTGACCGAACGACTGGCTGAGTCCCTGGAGCTGAGTTTCAAGGAGGGCAGTCGGTACAATAACCGGCTCAACCGGCTTCGCGATGTCCGTGATATCGAGGTCCATGTGGAGCAGATCTCCGGTCAGGACAAGACTCTGGACGTAGTCGTGGAGATCTTCAACAAGGTCAACAGTGGCGGGACCAAGCTCTCCAAGGGTGACCTTGCGCTGGCACGTATCTGCTCCACTCAGCCGGATGCACGGGCCAGGATGCGCAAGGCCCTGGATGACTGGCGGGCTCAGGGTTTCCACTTCTCCCTTGACTGGCTGCTTCGCTGTATCACCACCCTGACCACCAACGAGGCCAAGTTCTCCTTCATCCACGACCTGGACGGCCAGCAGTTCGTGGTCGGGCTGAACAAGGCGATCAAGCACATCAGCTATCTGCTGGATGTGATCGGCGACCGCCTTGGCCTGGACCATCAACAGGTCCTCACAGGGCACTACAGCTTCCCGGTGCTCGTGCGCTTTGTCGAGGAGCAGGGCGGCAAGATCACCGACAAGGTCACCCTGGATGCGATGCTCTTCTGGTTCATCCATTCGGCCATCTGGGGGCGCTACTCTGGCTCGACCGAGAGCGTGCTCTCGCGTGACCTCGACATCCTGCTCGACAACCAGCCACATGGGATCCAGGCGCTGATCAAGGAGCTGCATCTCTGGCGTGGCAGCCTCAAGGTTCGCGCCGACCATTTTGCCGGCCATACCCGTGGTAACCGCTTCTATTCGCTGCTCTACCTTCTTACCCGTACCGGTGAGGCGCAGGATTGGGGGCTCGGGATTGCGCTCAAGAAGAACATGCTGGGAAGCAACTCATCCCTGGAGCTGCATCACATCTTCCCCAAGCATCGGCTTCGCGAGTTTGGCTACGACCACAAGCAGGTCAACTCACTCGCCAACTTCTGCTTCCTGACCAAGGGCTCGAATCTCAGCATCTCCAATCGCCTTCCCGTGGAGTATTTCGAGGAAGTGCTCAAGAGCTACCCGGATGCGTTACAAAGTCAATGGGTGCCGATGCAGCGTGAGCTGTGGGCGATCGAGCACTACCCCGATTTCCTGAAGGCGCGGCGTGAGCTCCTCGCCGAGGCGACCAATCGACTTCTGGAAGAGCTCTACCATTTCGATGACAGCCAGGACGCCACGGTTATCGCGGAGTCGGTACGTGTCGTCCCGGGCGGTATCGAAAGCGAGGAGGAGGAGCTACAGCTGCGTGAGCTGCAGGCGTGGATGGAAAGCCACAAGCTGCCGACCGGTGAGCTCGAGTTCGAGCTGGATGATTCCAAGAGCAGTGAAGCCCTGGCAATTCTGGACCTGGCCTGGCCCGATGGAATCCAGCCTGGCCTGAGCGCCCCAGCAGTGCTGTTGCTGAACGAGGATGGCGACGTGATCAAGATCGCCAATCGTTCCGGCTACCAGGTCTTTGAAGATGTTGACCAGTTGAAGCGTCATGTGGCGGAGCAGGTCCTCGATGACCCCCTGGCGGTGCTTCCAGCCTGGGCGCAGCACCTGGATGATATGGAAGCCGTGCCCATCGTTGAGTGGATCATCGACCAGGATCTGCCCGAGCCGGTCATCGGGCAGGACGTGGAGGATGCCAAAGGGGAGGTCGTGGGGAACTTCGAGCTTGCCTGGCCGGAGCACCGAGTGGGCATCTGGAACGAACATGGTAAGGCGTCCCCAATTCCGCCAACCCTGGCAGGCTGGCACCTCTACCACCTGGAAGAAGTACGCCAGGCACCCTACCTGCTGTCACACCAGCTGGTTCAGCAAGCCACTGCATGAAGGAGGGCTCGCCAGTATGAAGATTACCCAACCTTCAGTCCTGATACGGATTTCCCGCAGCTGGCATGAAGGGATCTCCGATGAGGAGCTCTATGAAGTGACGCGTGGGGTGTGGAGGATTGGCAAGCGACGCGAGCGGGTCGAGCTGGCCTTGGCAGTTGCAGGCGGTGTCGTGCGCGAGGTTTACCGGGTGCTGTCATGGCACCCGGCAGGTTCCACTTCCTACCATACGAGGCCTCTCGAAGACGTCTACATCGACGGTCGCTGGGAATTCGTGGAGGAGGTGGCTGGTGAAGACGAGAGGCATAGATACAAGGGCATGGATGTGTCAGGGTGGTTCGAGAAGGGTAGCAGTAATCCGATACTGTACATCAATATTGGGTGATTTCTCTTTTAAAGTTATCGGGTAGTGTAAAGAATGATTGATTCGGTTTCGCATCTTCTTCCCAATTTTCATGCCATGAATATTTCCCGGTATCAGGAGCTTGTGGTGAGCGACTGGTTCTGGCTGGGAATGATGGCGATCATGATTATCGCCATTATTTCACTTTCTCACTATTATATTAAGTATCGTAGAAGTGTCAGGCTGGTTGAGAGTTTGATAAAAGGCCAGACGCGGGAAGAGCTGGCCTGGAAGCGGCAGGAAATCCTGGAGAAGGCGCAAAGCTCACGCGTCAAGGCTGGAAAGCTGTGGGAAGAGTTTGACGAAAGCCTGGTGTACTCTCCTGATAGGGATAAGCTTTATAATACTCTTGACGCCGACCATTTCTTCAATGGAAGAACATTAGCCTACGGCTTGACGTCAAGCCGTCTGCTGGCAGCCACACCGACCTTTCTGACTGCGATCGGTGTGCTGGGTACCTTTATTGGCCTGACAATTGGTTTGAGAGGCCTTCAGGTCGATGCTGATGATGTCGATACCCTCAGGGTGGGTATCGCGAGCATGATAAATGGCGCCGCTATTGCCTTTTTGACATCAGTATGGGGTATTGGGCTGAGCCTGCTACTTAATGTTATCGAAAAGCTTGTGGAAAGAAGTGCGCTGAGGCGTATCAACAAGCTTCAGCATACTATTGATTTTCTCTATCAAAGAATGCCAGCTGAGCACTCTCTGATGCATATTGCTGAGTCCAGTCAGGCAAGCAAGGAAGCACTTCAGGAGCTTCACGAGCGCATTGGAGACAGGCTTCAGGAAACCGTGTCAGGAATGAGCGAGGCCATGCAGCAGGCTATCTCAGACTCTCTTAACAATGTCATGGCACCAGCCATACAGGCTCTGGTTGATAATGCAAGCAATCAATCAAACGAGGTCCTTGAAAAGCTTGTTTCGAACTTCATGGAGGGTATGAAGACAGCAGGGAGTGAGCAAACCAAGGCACTTGGAACTGCTGCTGAAGAGGTGAATCAGGCAGTAAGCTCAATGAGTACAAGGATGGATGAACTCTTCACGAAGCTAACTGAGCAGCAACAGAAAAGCGGTGAGCACGTCGAGACCACATCTCGCGAGCTGTCCGAGCAGCTTGACAGGCAACGCGAGACAGCCATGGAGCAACAGTCTGCGCTGGCGGAGAAGTTTGAATCCTTCATGGAACGCATGACAGAGTCGATGGATACCCAGTTCCATCAGGCATCTGAGCGGGATGAGCAACGGAAGCGAGCACATGAAGAAAGTCTTCAGAAGATTTCTGAAGATCAGGCTGCGGCGATTGAGCGCCAGGTTGCCTTGGCAGAGGAACGGGATCAGGTGCGCGCAGCTCAGTTTGATGAGCAGCAAAAGGCTATCGAAGAACGGTTCGGTGGTCTGGTAGAAAAGCTTGTCAATGCGCAGCAAGAGTTGATGAGACAGGTTGGAGAGGCATCCAGAACTGCAAATCAGCACTTGACAGGTATATCGTCCCAATACGAAAAGCTATCTTCCGCGCTAAGCGAGGTGGCAAGTTCTGCTGAACGTAGTAGTCAGAACATGACAAATAGCTCTGCCCAGCTAGGCACCTTGTCGGCTAATCTTCACAAGGCCACAGTGCTTCTTGATGAAAGGGTCAGTGCCGTCACAGAAAGCCTGGAGAAAGTGTCAACCAGAAATAGTGAAGTGCTTTCTGGCATCTCCGAGCACGCGCGTACACTTGCGAGCATGCAGGAAGCCATCAGCGATGCTGCCCGTCAGCTTGATTCTGCTGCGAAATTCGCCAATGAAGGTTTCAGCGAGCTTGGCAGCCGTAATGACGAGTTTATCCGTAAGCTGCGTGATGAGTTTACGCAGCTTGGTGATTCACTGAGTGAGCAGGTGGAAAACATTGAGAAGCAAGCCGAAGAGTGGCTTAAGACATATAGCCAGGAGGTTCGCGAGCAAGTTTCCGAGAGGATGGAAGCCTGGAATACCAATACGCTGTCGTTTGCCGATCAGATGAAGAGAACTGTCACGGCAATCAGCGGTATTGTGGATGATCTGGAGCGTCGCTGATGAGTTTTAATAGACGTGGGAAGTCTCCAGTAGACGAAGAGAATCCATACTGGATGTCTTTTTCGGACATCATGTCGGTACTGCTGATAATATTTATTCTGGCGTCGGTCGTTCTTATTGTCCAGCTGATGGAAATCAGGGAGCAGTTGGAGGAGCAGCAGCAGGAGTTTACCGAAGAAATTCAGATGCTGCGCCAGGCTGAAGAAGTTCGAAGAACGATATTGCATGAAGCAGCCGAGGAGCTGCAGCGGAGAGGCATACGCGTTTCGGTCAGCGAGAACGATACGGTACTGAGTATACCGAACGACATTCTCGGCTTTGATACAGCTCAATTTGATCTCGGCCCTCAGTATCAGGATACCGCAACTCAGATTGGTAATGTTCTTGCTGATGTAATCCTTCAAGATGACCGGGTGGATTATCTAGACACTGTGTTCGTTGAAGGTCATACAGATAATCGGCCCTACCAAGGAATGATGGGCAAGGGCAATTGGGGGCTCTCGGCTTTTCGTGCCATTTCCCTCTGGCAGCACTGGCTGGAGGTTCTTCCGGATGGGCGACGGCTGGATACTTTGATAAACAAGGATGGCCATCCGATATTTTCTGTTAGTGGCTATGCTGATACTCGGCCTGTTACAGAGTTTCAAGAGACAGAAGAAGAGCTCAGGGCTAATCGGCGAATTGATATACGATTTACCATCCGTCGCCCCACCGTGGAAGATTATAGAGCGGTGCAGGATGCATTTGTAGGTGATTCGCAGTGATTTTGCCACCTCTCGAGCTTGTCAAGATAACTTGGAAGTCCTCGTCTCTTGAACCGTGGATTGAGCTTGTCGAATCGACAAGGAAGATTGAAGACGACGTCGGCCGCGGTGATGCCTACCTCAAGGCTGAAGAGAAGCTACTGGATGTGGTAAGGAGCCGAAACTTCGGGGTGTTACCAGCTCTGCTCAAGAAAAGGGTAGCCGTTCGGGCCCTCACCCAGCTGTGGCTCGATGATTCTGACGTGCTCAAGAGATTGATGAGCCCCAGGCTGCTTGAAATCATGGTTGACGCTCAGCAACCCCGGCTAGGTAGAGTGCCGCTTCTCAATATGCTTCAGCTATACTTTCAGGAATTTGACAGACTAGATCGCTATTCCTCGGAAAATGATGATTCCTTGAGGGAAGTATTTGAGGATCTCCTTGTTGACCAGATAAAAAAGGTTGAAAATCTGGGCGAAGAGATGACTGCAGATGACCTGATCTCGGCTGTAAAGCAACAAGGCGACTGGATTCTAAAGATTGATGGGCCGGCGCATCTTGTCAAGCTTGCCATCAAGAATGGTATAGCATTAGAGGATGCATTCTCGAAGTTTGGATTGAAAGAGTTTGACCGCGGTCGATATGCTGATATCTGTCGCGCCCATTACTATATAGAAAAGCTTCATGAGATAGATGAAAAGGAATGGTCTCCTGTCTTCGATGAGCTATTGCATCACGACGTCTCCAAAGCGCCATATGGAAGAGAAGGGAAGCGTATAGGGCACGCCGCCCTGGAGGTTCTGATTGACCGTGTTACCGAGGCCAGTGAAGCCTGGCAGGATTTCATGCTGAGCCTGGCCGGCGATCCGCGTGTCTCGAGCAGGGTCAAGAGCTATCGGGAGTGGTGGGCCCCCCTTGGTGAACAAAGGGTAGAAAAGGTGCGTGGCTGGTTTTCCAAACAGGATCTCCGTCTCTTTCTTCAGGCCCTTGAGCAATATGGTGAATCCACTGGTAATTCTGAGCTTAAGAGGATGTTTCCCGCCCGAAGAACCTTTCTGGAAGGGTTGTTTCGGCTCAGGATGATCAAGAGTACCAGGTTGATGCTTGGCAGCAAGGCTGAGTATTCAGTCAGGAAGATTTTGAAGAATGAGTTGAAGGTAAACTACATAAAGCTAGACGGGCAGCTTTCCGACAAGGCAATTATTTATCTGGATTGTGGTGATTTTCACTTGATTGAAGGCTCGCATAGCTTCAAGCTTTGGGTGTATCTGGCTCCGCCAAGCCGTAAGTATGTGGGCTATGAAGTGACGAGTCTTTCCCACTTTGAATTAACACAAATGGTGCCTAAGACCTACAAGAAAGACTATCCCAGCCTCGAGTATACCGCCGTTGTTCATAGCCCTTCGACTTGGCAGAACAAGGTGTTTGAGTTTCTGTCAGAAAACGGTATTAGCCTGGATGTTGAAGCCCTCCTCAGCAAGCAGGATTATAGAAGGTATGTGGAGAGGTTTGGGCTTCCCGTTGTGAGGCCGGCGAAAAGGTTTGTATCTAGAGTATCTAGTGAATCTGCCAATAATGTTGGTACTGATCATAAAGAAAGCCAATCAAATGCTGATCGTGATCAGAGTGTTCTCTCACCTCTGGCCATTCAGATATTGCTTTATCTCCACAGGCACCCTGACAGCAAGGCAAGGGATATCTCCAGGCATTTGGGTCTTCCATTAAAAGCTATCAATCATGTGCTGCATTTGGACCTGAAGGGGTACTGCATACAAGTCTCAAACTTCAACTGGATCAACTCGGGCGAAGGCGAGAGAGTGCTGAAAAACAGCGGGGTGCTGGGTGATGAAGAATAAGCTTGCTCAAGTCATCAGGAGGATTCTTCCTGACACTACGGATCGCCAAGACGGGCCGGAAAGCTTTGAGATTAGGTTTGATGCTGATGGTGTCAAGCTGTACCTTGAGAAAGTCGAGTTTGAAAGGTTTCTTTCCGGTGGGGGTGCGCCCAACATTAATCTTCAGGGCGTTGTCCTCCGTATGCTTGAGGAGCAGGAGCTTGCCTCGCGATTTCCTAATGGATTCAGTCTCGACGCTAGTGTTGCCGCCTCTCTTGATAATGAGCAGGCAGAAATTCTGGGGCTCCCGCCACGTTTTTCTGGTGAGTTCAAGGTTTCCATTGATGGGCACTCAAGCAGCAAGGCTTTCTCTGTAAAGATACTTCCAGAGCTTGGTGGAAGTAAGGCGCCTTGTCGTATCAAGGGCGCTCTGATGGAAGTAGGGTCTGGTCACCGCTATCTTCTCGACCAGCCGCAGATGCAAGCCTTTCAGGCCCTTGACAGGCATTCACTGCTTCCCGAAAATTTAAAGACGAGCAGTGAGAATCTGTTGCTTCTGGCAACATTGCAATTAGCCAAGCGCAGTGGCATGAATATTGATCTTAGCCACTTTGAACGAATCAATGTGGAAACGGCTGAAGATGTTGGCGTTATTGCAAAGCAGTTGCCCGATGGCAGCCTGGAGCTTTTTCCCAGTATAGGTGAGGGGTATGGCCTTGATGAGATAGAGGGGAGGTTAGGTCAGCTTGATCTGGATGAGCGTGGCGGCGTAATTAGAATAAAAAACAATGTTGTTATACTTGACGAGGAGAAGATGGGTGGTATCAGGGAGGTGATGAGTAATCGCCGAATTCCTGCAGAGAGTGTTGCCGATTTTATCAAATCTCCTTCTGCGTTTCTTGATGCCTCTCTTGTTAATCTGGACCTTGGATTCTCGGTGCGGGTGCTTGGTGTAGGTAAGATCAAGCACATGGACTTCGGAGGTCTGGGGCAAGGTGAAAGCGACTGGTTCGGTGTCGAAAGCTCGGCTTCACCTCCTGAGATTATCAATAAACTTGTCAAAAGCCATGAGGAGCTTTCGGAACTTCAGGATAAGATTGATGCAGCATACTCTCAGGGAGCACAGACGATTGACTTCCAAGGAGAGAGCATTGATGTATCTGACCATGAAAAAGTGGAAAGTATTCTTGGCAAGGTGGCGGCTTCACTTGATAAGCCTGAGGAGTCAGCAGCTGCCCCAGAAGACTCTGCCGAGAAAAGTGAAACCCAGGTCGGTGTCATTGTAAAAGATGCCGAAGATGTCGGCGAGAAACTATTAGAAAAGCTCAAGCATCATAGCCATCAGCATCAGGCTGACTGGGAGGCTTATGCTAGACAACCCTTCCCTCATCAGGAAGAGGGTGTTAACTGGATGTTGCGGTTGATTGAGCTAAGTGCTCTCGACGACTCTGAAAGCTTTGAGCGCATTCAAGGCGGACTTCTGGCCGACGACATGGGCCTCGGTAAGACATACATGTCACTTGTTGCCATCAATGAGTATCTGTCTCACAGGAAACTGCAAGGTCTTCCGGAGAAACCTGTCCTGATCGTTGCTCCTCTAAGCCTACTCGAGAATTGGGAGCAGGAGGTTTCGCTGACTTACAAGAGCATTCCCTTTAAAGATGTCAAGGTATTGCAATCCGGAAGAGATCTTTCTGAATTCAAGAAGAAAGGGGAGAGGCGAGAGTCCGTTCAGGCATCTGAGCTCCTGGACGAGGAGGGTCAGATGGAGCCCGACAAGATACGCTTTGCTCTTCACGTAGGCCCTGATGCAGGTGTGAAGAGGCTTGATGTCAACAGGCGTCTCGTTATTACCACCTATCAAACGCTTCGTGACTACCAGTTCTCTCTCTGCCTCGTTGACTGGGGGATGGTGATCTTTGATGAGGCGCAAAACCTCAAGAACCCCAACACCCTGCAGACCCATGCGGCAAAAGGGCTTAATAGTGATATCAAGATATTAGCGACGGGCACACCTGTTGAAAATTCGCTGGGTGACTTCTGGTGCCTGATGGATACCGCTCAGCCAGGGCTTCTGGGGGATTGGACCTATTTCAGGGATCGCTGGGTAACCCCGATACTTCGTGCCCAAGAGGACGAAAAGGATTTCGTTCGTGGTTCGGTTGGGAGCGACCTGCGCAAGGCTGCCGGTGATTTCATGTTGCGTCGTATCAAGGAGGATCAGCTATCAGCCCTGCCTTCGAAGAGCATTCTTAGTGGCGTGCCTACTGCCTCCCATGGGGCTTCCTATAATCCTAAGCTGTCTTGCTCCATGAATGGTTCCCAGCTCTCGGCCTACAATGAGACGATTGAGTCGTATCGAAAGCGTCGCGCAGAAGAAGACGATGTTCGTGGCTTTGCTCTTTCGACGCTTCAGAAGCTGAGGGCAATATCTCTTCATCCGCGAGCTAATGAACCGTTGCAATCTCTTGTTTCCAAGCCTGGCTCATATCGTATGATCATGTCAGAGTCGGCAAAGATGAAAGTGACCCTTGATGTCCTTGATGAGATAAGATCAGCGCAAGAGAAAGTTATTATATTTATACTTTCTAAAAATGTGCAGCGCTTCATGAAGGTGTGGCTAGACAAGATTTACGGCCTTGATGTCAGTATTATCAATGGGGATACATCTGCGGTAGAAAGAAAAGGTGACAGCCTGACAAGGAAGGGGCTGATAGAGCAGTTCGAATCCGTTGATGGCTTTAACATCATCATCATGTCTCCGGTAGCGGCTGGTGTTGGCCTGACAGTCGTGGGTGCCAACCATGTCATTCATCTGGAGCGTCATTGGAACCCTGCCAAGGAGGCACAGGCTACTGACAGGGTTTACCGTATTGGGCAGAAGAGAGACGTCTACATCCATATTCCAACCGCCTTGCATCCTGAATTTGATTCATTCGACGTCCACCTCGACAGGCTGCTCAGTGGAAAACTGCTGTTGAAGGATGCAGTTGTCACTACAGACGTGGTCAGTGAGAGTGAGGTGATGAAATCTCTTGGCCTGGATTGATTTTGCTTCAATTCAACAAGCAGCTCGTTAACGATGCAGCGATGCTCACAGGGGAGGTGGGTCAAGCCTTGTATCCAGAGCAAAGGGCTCCTCGATCACTTCTTCGTAAAGCCCCTCCGCCGTCACCGGGTTCATGACGATGTTCCAGCTGTGCCGGTAGACCGTGGAGGGGGCGGTGATGAAGGGGGGCTGGTCCAGGAGTGTATCGCCATGGCTCTGCTGGCCCTGGCCCTGGCCCTGGCCGGGGGAGCTGGGTACCAGCCAGTTGGGGTTGGTCGGGTGTCTGCGAGGTAAATGGCCAACCGAGCGCCACTCGACTAAGCTAAGTTAGTTGAACTAGATCGGAGGTGTGCCGTGGAATCCGTCAACATCCATGAGGCCAAGACGCGACTCTCGCAGCTGATTGCTCGCGCCCAGCAGGGCGAAGGCTTCATCATTGCCAAGGCTGGCAAGCCCATGGTGCGCGTCACGCCCATCGACAGCCCGGCGCCCGAGCAGCAGAGGCGGCTGGGCTTCCTGGCGGGCGAGTTCCGCGTGCCCGATGATTTCGACCGCATGGCTGAGCAGGAAATCGCCAGCATGTTCGGGGTATGAGATGAACCTGTTGCTGGATACCCATGTACTGCTGTGGGCTGCCGCCGAGCCGGAGAAGCTCTCGCCCGAGGCGGTGGAGCTGATCGTCGATGATGCCAATCGCCTCTATTTCAGTGCGGCGAGCCTCTGGGAAGTGGTGATCAAGAACAGCCTGCAACGCCCCGACTTTCACGTGGACCCCCACCTGCTGAGGCGCGGCCTGGTCGACAACGGCTACAGCGAGCTGAGCATCAGCGCCCAGCACACCCTGGGGGTTGCCCACCTGCCACCCCTTCACAAGGATCCTTTCGACAGGATCCTTGTCGCTCAGGCGGAGGCGGAAGGCCTCCTGCTGCTTACCGCCGACGAACTCGTCGCCCGGTACCCCGGGCCGATTCGTCGCGTTTGATGTCACGCCACCGACTGGAGATGGACCTCTATGATCCCCGGCCTGCTAGCCAGCGAAGTCGCCGCGGCGCTGCGCGAATTCATCGTCACCGGCTATGAAACCGAAACCGCGCCGTTCAAGGGCGAGTTCCGCCGCCTGGTGGAGGAGCAGCAGGAGGGGGAGGCCTTCCTCAAGGGGCCCTATATCTCGGTGGGGCTGCCGTTCCTTACCGGCAGCGCCGCGAAGGACTTCTTCCCTGGCTTCGAGACCGAGCACCCGCCCTATGCCCACCAGGAGCAGGCGTGGCGGCGGCTGGTCTCCAGCGGAGCGGCGGGCAACGCCCTGGTGGCCACCGGCACCGGCTCGGGCAAGACGGAGTGTTTCCTCTATCCGGTGCTGGACCACTGCCAGCGTGCGGCGGGGCCGGGCATCAAGGCGATCGTGATCTACCCCATGAACGCCCTGGCCACGGACCAGGCCAAGCGCTTTGCCGAGGTGATTCATGGCCAGCCGGCGCTCAAGGGGCTGCGCGTGGGCCTCTTCGTGGGTGGCGATGCCCGCGGTACCCAGGCCATGGGGCCGCAGCAGGTGATCACCGACAAGGCGGTACTGCGCCAGAACCCGCCGGATGTGCTGCTCACCAACTACAAGATGCTCGACTACCTGCTGATGCGCCCTAAGGACCAGCCACTCTGGGCCCACAACGGGCCGGAGACCCTGCGCTACCTGGTGGTGGACGAGCTGCACACCTTCGATGGCGCTCAGGGCACCGATCTCTCGCTGTTGATTCGCCGCCTGCGCGCCCGCTTCGAGATGACGCCTGAGCAGCTGATCTGTGTGGGCACCTCCGCGACCCTGGGGGGCGAGGAGAGCGTCGAGGGGCTGCTGCACTACGCCTCGGATATCTTCTCCAGCCCCTTCGGCCGCGAGGCGGTGATCAGCGAGCGGCGCCAGGGCGACTCTGATTTCCTCGACAACATCGCCTTTCTCTCGCCCAACCCCGAGGTCGGCCCGGAGGCGCTTCGAGAGTCGCTGCGCCAGGGGCTCTCGGCGTACCTGCACAAGGCCTACGAGCTCTACTTCAGCAAGGCACCGGAAGGCGATCTGATGGATGATGCCGGCCGCATCGCCCTGGGCCGGGAGCTCAAGCAGCACGGCCAGCTGGCCAACCTGCTGCGCCAGATCAAGCTGAGTCCGGGTACGCCCACCTTTCGTGAGCTGGCCGAGCGCCTGGCGGGGCAGATCCCCGGTCGCTTCCAGCGCCAGCCGGAGCTCGCCCTGATCGCGCTGCTCTCGCTGATGGCCCATGCGCGAGACGCGGTGGGCCGCCCCTTCGTGCAGCTGCGCCTGCAGCTCTGGTCCCGGGAGCTGCGCCGCATCGTGGGTACCCTGCGTGAGCCCGGAGTGCCTGCCGGCTCTCCTGAGGTGCCGGAAGAGAATGCCGCCGCCAACCGTCTGCCGCCGCTGCTCTCCTTCGGTGACGACAAGCCGCCCCGGGACCAGCGCCAGGTGCGCCTGCCCCTTGTGCAGTGCCGCGAGTGCCACGGTACCGCCTGGCTGACCCGCATGGAGATGAGCCACCCCACCGATCAGGTGGTGGAGACGGAGCTTCAGTCGATCTATTCCGCCTTCTTCGGTCAGCAGCCGGAAACCGCGTTGCTGCTGCCCTGGCAGCGGGGCGAGGCGCAGTCGCCGGCGGGCATGCGGCTGGAGCACTTCAAGGTGTGCCGCGAGTGCGGCACCACCGCGCCGGTGGAGAGCACGGCCGAGTGCCGGGGGTGCCAGGCCGGTGCCGATGCGCTGGTGCGGGTCAGCAAGCCCCAGCAGCTCAAGGAGGTGAAGCGGGGCAGCATCAACAAGGTGATCCACGAGCACGACTGCCCCTGGTGTTCGGCGCGCTCCGCCCTGGTGGTGTTCGGTGCCCGGGCGGCAAGCCTCAGCGCGGTGGCGATCCACCGGCTTTTCAGCAGTCGCGACAACGACGACCGCAAGCTGCTCACCTTCAGCGACTCGGTCCAGGATGCCACCCATCGTGCCGGTTTCTTTGCCGCCCGCACCTGGCAGAACAACGTGCGCATGGCGCTGACCCAGCTGCTGGAGGGCAGCAGCGAACCGATTCCGCTGCTGGAACTGCCGGCGCGCTTCGAGGCCTGGTGGCTGGCCTCGGCCGAGGGGGAGCGAGAGAGAGGCGGGCAGGGGCGCCTGGCGCTGTCAGACTACCTGCGTGAATTCATGCCGCCGGACAAGCGCTACCGGGGCGACTTCGAGTTCTTCGAGCAGTCCGGCGAGGTGAAGGAGCCGGCGCCGCTGCTCAGGCTGATCCGCGAGCGGATGCTGTGGCAGGCCCTGGAGGATCTGGGTTGGCGCTCCCAGGTGGGGCGCTCGCTCAATCGCCTGGGGATCGCGGCGCTCGCCTGGCCCCTTGAGCCGGTGCGCCAGGCGGCCGTCGCCTGGGCGGAGACGGTGGACAACACCCTCGGCTACCGCATCGAGGCCCGGCCGGCCGAGGGCTTCATGCTGGGGGTGATGCAGCACCTGATTGGCCAGGGGGCGCTTGGGCTTGAGGACCTGGCCGGCTATCGCCAGAAGTTCGGCAAGGCCTACCTGCTGAGCTTTCTGAGCTATGCGCCGCCCATCGGCCCGGGTTCCCCGCGGCCGCGCTACCCGGCCACCGCCAAGGGGGAGGGCTACGAGGTGCTCTGTCAGGCCAGTGCGGCGCAATCCTGGTACGAGCGCTGGCTGGCCTGCCTGAACCCGGAGACCCTGGTGGATCGCAAGCAGCTTGAGCAGGTGCTGGCGGCGGCGCTCTCGGCTTTGCGCGACAGCGGCCTTCTGAACGAGGAGGCCAACGAGCGCGGCGTGCGGCTGTGGTCCCTGCGGCCGGAGGCGCTGAGCATCACCACGGCGGTGCAGGGGGTGGAGTGCCCGGGCTACCGCCCCATGCATGTGCCGGCATCCCACGCCGAGGCCTGGCTGGGGCTGCCCCTGCTCAGCGCCGCCCGCCCGGAGCTGGCCTACGAGACCCCGGTGCCAGTGCGGGACTCCCTCTACGCCGGGCTCTACCGCGATGGCGAGATCCATCGGGTGATCGCCCACGAGCACACCGGGCTGCTGGCCGCCAGCGAGCGTATTCGCGTGGAGGACAGCTTTATCCATGGCGAGAAGCCCTGGGAGTACAACCTGCTCTCGGCCACTCCGACCCTGGAGATGGGCATCGATATCGGCGACCTCTCCAGCGTGCTGCTCTGCTCGGTACCGCCGGCCCAGGCCAACTACCTGCAGCGGGTGGGCCGGGGCGGGCGCCGCGACGGCAACGCCTTCGTGCTGACGGTGGCCAACGGCCGCCCCCACGACCTGGTCTTCTACGCCGACCCGGGGCGCATGCTGGATACCCCGGTGGAGCCGCCGGCGGTGTTCCTGAAGGCGCGCCACGTGCTGCGCCGCCAGCTGCTGGCCTACGCCATGGACTGCTGGACCCGCAGCGCCCGGGGTGACAACCAGATTCCCCAGACCATGCAGCCGGTGCTGGATGCGGTGGAGAAGGCCCAGGAGGAGCGCTTTCCTTATACGCTGCTGGCCTTCATGAAGCAGAACATGCAGGAGATCTGGGACGGCTTCGCCGGCCACGTGGCCACCGAGCTCGGCGGCGACGACCTGGAGCTGCTGCGCCAATACCTGTTCGGCGGACCCCAGCACATCGATGACCGCCTGGAACTCTACCTGCTGGGCCGGCTCAAGCTGGTGGCCGACGAGCGCAGCCGCATGGCAACCACCATCAAGGAGCTGGACCGCCAGCTGGAGAAGCTGCGCCAGCGGCCCCAGGATGAGCATACCCAGGCGGAGATCGCCGAGCTGGAGCGGGAGGTGGCGGGCTACCGCAGCCTGCGCATCCGGCTCAACAAGCGCGAGACGCTCAACTTCTTCACCGACGAGGGGCTCTTGCCTAACTACGCCTTCCCGGAGGAGGGGGCGACCCTGCACTCGGTGATCTTCCGCACCGAGAGGCCGGGCGGTGAGGGGGCCGAGGCGGGCGGTGCCCAGGGCGATATCAAGCGCGAGCTGGTCAAGCGGGAGTACGAGTACCAGCGCCCGGCCCAGGCGGCACTTACCGAGCTGGCGCCGGAGGCGGTCTTCTATGCCGGCAATCGCAAGGTGAGGGTCTCCCGGGTGGAGACCGCGAAGGGGCGCAACATCCAGCAGTGGCGCTTCTGCCCGCGCTGCCACTACTCGGCGCCGGCCGACGACCCCACCGCGGGCTTCAACGACCGCACCTGCCCGCGCTGCCATACCAACCGCTGGGGCGACGAGAGCGCGCGCACCAGCATGCTCAAGATGACCCAGGTCTACGCCTTCACCAACGCCCGGGACGCCCAGCTGGATGACCGCACCGACGACCGCGAGCCGGTCTTCTTCAACAAGCAGATGCTGATCGACTTCGACCCTTCGGACATCACCATCACCTGGGTGCTGGATGACAGGGAGCGCCCCTTCGGCTTCGAGTTCATCCGCAGCGCCCGCTTCCTGGAGGTGAACTTCGGCCGCCGGGAGGGGGAGGAGATGGCCTTCGAGGTGGCCGGCGAGGAGCTTCAGCGCGCCGGCTTCCCGATCTGCCGGGAGTGCGGCTCGGTGCAGACCCGGGCGGCCGCCGCCGGCAAGCAGGAGCCCGTCCACCTGAAGTCCTGCCGTTACGCCAAGGGGACGAAGACGCTCCCCAATGGGAAACAGGGCGATTTACATCAGGACAACGGCATCGAGAACTGCCTCTATCTCTATCGGCGGTTCGCCTCCGAGGCGCTGCGCATCCTGCTGCCCAGGCTCTCCAGCGGCGGCACCGACGAGCAGGTGAACTCCTTCGTGGCGGCGCTGCAGCTGGGCCTGAAGCGGCGCTTCGGCGGCAAGGTGGACCACCTGCGGGTGGCCTACCAGAGCGAGCCCATCGGCGAGACCGACGAGCGGCGCCACTTCATCGTGCTCTACGATTCGGTGCCCGGCGGTACCGGCTACCTGCACGAGCTGCTCAGCCGGGCGGAGCATATGCAGGAGGTGTTCCGCCTGGCCTATGCGGTGATGCAGGCCTGCGACTGCTACGCCAACAGCTCTCCCGACTCACAACCGATGGACGGCTGCTACCGCTGCCTGCTGGAGTACCGCAACGCCTACGGCATGGAGAGCACCAGCAAGGCGCTGGCCCTGGAGATGCTCAAGGAGATCGTGGAGGGCGGCCACCAGTGGGTGCAGGACGAGCAGGGGCTGAGCGCGCTCTCCGGCAACCCCTGGATCGACAGCGAGCTGGAGGCGCGCTTCCCCGAGGCGCTGGCGCGCTTCTCCGGCCATGAATGCGTGGGCCAGCAGCGGGTGCGGGTCTCCCAGGATGTGATCCGCGGCAAGCACGGCTACCGGCTGACCATCGGCGAGCTGGCCTACGAGATGGAGCCCCAGGTGGACCTGGGTCTGGCCCAGGGGGTGCAGTTCGCCAGCCGTCCTGACTTCGTGCTGTGGCCGGTACGCAGCGGCCTGTCCCCGGTGGCGATCTTCCTGGATGGCTACCGGTTCCATGCCGACAAGGCCAGCGATGACCTGCTCAAGCGCCAGGCGCTGCATCACGCGGGCTACGTGGTGTGGAGCCTCAACTGGTACGACGTCAACCAGGTGATGGGCGACAAGGCCATGGATGTGCCGCTGCCGGCGGGCATGACCTCGCCGGAGCAGCACCATGCTGCCATCGCCGGGTTGGCGAAGCTCGGCGGAGTGTCCAACCCGGCCCAGCACCTCGGCCAGGTGACCTTCGAGCTGCTGATGGGCTTCCTGGCGGATCAGCAGCCCGAGACGCTGGCCCGGCACGCGCTGCTCTTCGTGCTGCAGTGCCTGCCGGCCAGGGCCCTGGCCGATCCGGCCATGAAGCAGCAGGTGATCGATTCGCTCCACGGCCTGCCTGCGGCCTTTACCGACCGCACCCCGCAGCCGGTGGTGCTGGCCGGTGCCGTGGAACTGACCGGTGACCAGGGTGCGGCGGCCATGGTGCTGCGGCTGCTGGCCGGGGAGGGGCTGGTCAAACGCTTCGATCTCGACAGCGCCATGGTGTCGGTCTCCTATGAGCTTCGCCGTGGCAATGAGGAGGCCGCGCGTTATTCCTGGCAGCGCTTCTGGGCGGCGGTGAACCTGCTGCAGTTCCTCCCGCTGATGTATGCCTGGACCCTCGAGTCCCGCAACAGCGGCATCGCCGCCGGACTGCTCTGGCCCGAGCGCCGCGCCGCGGCTGCCGAGCAGCCGGCAGTGTCTCCGGAGCCTGCCTGGTACGCTCATCTGGACGCAGAGCTGGCCGAGGCGCTACGGGGGCGGCAGGTCGATTGGCCGGAGGCGCCCCAGGTGGGGGAGGACGTGGTCAATGACGACGAGGAGGTCATCGGCCTGGCGGAGCTCCTCTTCGAGACGCCGCGTATTGCCTTCCTGCTTGAGGATGACGACGAGCAGCTGGCCATCCGGCCGCACCTGGAGGCCAAGGGCTGGCGGGTGATCACGGACCCGGAAGAGCTGGTGGCGGTTATCAACGGATTGGACTCTGCGAGCGAGTCAGAACAAGGAGCCTAATATGGTCAGCGTGGCGTTCTCGGAAAAGTATTTCGACAGCCTACTCAAGCTCACCCCCAACGAGCAGAGCCAGGCCAACAAAGCGGTGATGCTCTTTCAGCAGGACCCGCAGCACGGCGGCCTGCACTACGAGAAGCTGACCGCCTTCAAGGACGGCAAGCTGCGCTCGATCCGTGCCAATCAGGATGTGCGCATCATCCTCGCCGCCGCCGAGAAGGAAGAGCTCTACCTGATGCTCTACGTGGACCACCACGAGGCGGCCTACGCCTGGGCCGCCAAGCGCAAGGTGGAGATCAACCCCAATACCGGCAGCCTGCAGGTGTTCACGGTAGAGGAGCGCCGGGAGGAGGCCGCTCCCACCCAGCCTGCTGCGCCGGTGCTGCCTGGACTCTTCGATGCCATTCGCGACCGCCAGCTGCTGCAGCTGGGCGTTCCCGAGGAGGCGCTGCCCCTGGTGCGCAGCATGACCATCGAGGCGGACCTGGAAAGCGCCCACCACAGCGAGCAGATCCCCGCCGACGCTTACGAGGGGCTCTTCATGCTGATGGCGGGGGCCAGCTTCGAGGAGGCCTATGCCGAGGTGGTGCCCGCCGCCCCCGAGGCGGTGGATACCGAGGACTACGCGACCGCCCTGGCGCGGCCGGAGTCCCAGGCGCGCTTTACCGTGGCCGACAACGAGCAGGCGCTGCAGGAGGTGCTCAACCAGTCCATCGAGAAGTGGCGGGTCTTCCTGCACCCGGCCCAGCGGCGCCTGGCCGAAGGGAAGAAGAACGGGCCGGTGCGCGTGCTGGGAGGCGCCGGCACCGGCAAGACGGTGGTGGCCATGCACCGGGCCAAGTGGCTGGCCGAGAACGTGGCCAGCGCCCCACAGTCCGGTGAAGAACAGGGCAAGGTGCTCTTTACCACCTTTACGCGCAATCTGGCGGCGGATATCCGCCAGAACCTCAACAAGATCTGCTCCCGCCAGGCGCTGGAGCGCATCGAGGTGCTCAACCTGGACGCCTGGGTGGTCAGCTTCCTCAAGAAGCAGGGCTACGACTACGGCCTGCTGCTGGATGCCCAGCAGCAGAAGCGCCTCTGGGAAGAGGCCTATGCGGAGAAGCCGGCCACTAGCGATCTGGGGCTCGCCTTCTTCCAGGAGGAGTGGGCGAGGGTGATCCAGCCCCAGTCGATCCAGAGCCTGGACGGCTACAAGCACGCCTCGCGTATCGGCCGGGGCACACGCCTCAACCGCCAGCAGCGGGTGGAGATCTGGCCGGTGTTCGAGCGCTTTCGCCACCTGCTGGCCAGCAACCACCTGAAGGAGACCGACGACGTCTACCGTGACGCCCGGGAGCTACTGGAGGCCAACCCGGACCTGCGCCCGAATCTCTGCTCGGTGATCGTGGACGAGGCCCAGGACATGGGTTCCCAGGCCTTCATGCTGCTGCGGGCTCTGGTGCCGCCGGCCCCCAACGATCTGTTCATCGTCGGGGACGGCCATCAGCGCATCTACGGCAAGAACAAGGTGGTGCTGGGGCAGTGCGGCATCGATATCCGCGGCCGCAGCGCACGCCTCAAGGTGAACTACCGCACCACCGACGAGACTCGCAAGCTGGCGGTGAGCATCCTGGAAGGCGTCGAGGTGGATGACCTGGATGGAGGCCAGGACTCCCAGCAGTTCTATCACTCCCTGATGCATGGCCCCGCCCCGGAGGTGCGCGCCTTCGATTCCATGGACGAACAGGCCGAGGCGATCCTGGCCGCCATCCGTGACCACGGCCTGGCCCCCGAGGCGTGCTGCGTGATCGCCCGCACCCACCGGGAGCTGGGGGAGCTGAAGGCCGCCCTGGGGAGCCGCGGGCAGCCCTGCCACCAGCTAGATGGCCGCAGCGCCGCCACGCCTGACGGTGAGCTCAACCTGGCTACCATGCACCGGGTGAAGGGTCTGGAGTTCGATGCGGTCTTCGTGGCCTCGGCGAACCGTGGCCTGGTGCCGCTGGCGCCGGTGGTCAACGCCGCCGCCGACGCCGTGACCCGCCGCCAACGCGAGAACGAGGAACGCGCGCTGCTCTACGTCAGCCTGACCCGCGCCCGCAAACTGGCGTTCGTCTTCGGCTACGGACAGATGAGCGAGTGGTTTTGACGTTTATTGACACTTTAGATTCTGGAGAATGAATGATGAATAATCATCAGGATCGAATTTCCAAAGTTTTCACCTTTATTCTCTATAATGGGAGAGAAGTCTTTCCTGTTAAGATGAAGAGGAGAGGAACCGGGAATATCGCTTTTAGAGTTTCTCCGGGTGGTACGGGTGGTAATGTGCTTGAAGTGTGTGAGGAGGTTAATGAGAAAGAAATGGTCAGAAAGGTTTTTGACGAGGGTTATGCTGTTCGCTGCCAGTCACTGGATAGGCAGGTTCGCGGCTTATATAAAATTGGGCATCGGTCGGTGAAGGAAGTTAGGCGTGAGCTTCCTTATCAAACAGCATCGGCTTCCGAACATGAATAAATGACTAGTTTCATTATGAAGTGCTGCGGTCAAATCTTGGTTGGGTGAGTGGCGAATGGTTATGATTATGTTTTAATTTTAAACTATCCTGAGCAAGATGATCGGCTGCAGAACAGAAAGTTTCTCTCTATTGTCCGCAACTTTTTGGCTCCAGGCCTACCTGTTGTGGCAACTGCCCTCTGATCTAGAGCGACCTCCGGGCCGATGATCCCCCTTGCCAAAACGCGAGCTGTGGCGCTTCAGCCCCCTGGAAATTTTTTTCTTGGCCCCTGGCCAGAATCCACGTGGGGATGCTTAAAACGAAACCTGTGATATTGAAAATCACTGTTGCTGTTTGTTTCGCTTTGTCAGATGATTGCGCCATCTGCACTAGGCAACGGAGTTTTGCGATGGCAACCTTTCACTTCCACGATCTGCTGATTAACTATCCATTCGGAGAGGCCATTAGCCAGGTCCTGAACCCCCAGGAAATACGGCAAGATATCAAGGATGTTGCAAACTTTTCGACCTCAAATCTCCCGGCGGTTCTTTATACTGGCAGGCACCCCCGTGAAGACAGCAATATCAGGGCTAATAGTACCATTGTCGAGGAGAGATTTGCGTCCATTGCGGAGAGGCTTTATCGATTCGCTGTGTTGGATTATGTCGCTCTGCCTGAAAACCCTGAGCTACTCGACGATGACGTCCTGGATTTCCGGGCTTTCGTGGGGTTTGGTGCTATTGCCGCTGAGCTTTATGCGGCTGCATCCTATAAATCACTGACACACCTTCTGGCAGTGTTCCTGCTGCGCTACAAGATCGAGTGGATTCTTTGCGGTGAAAAGGATGGCAGTCACAGGGGAGTATTCCTGGGCGAGTATGATCTCAGTTCAGCCCACCCAGAGGTGGAGCAATATTTTTCCATTGAAGAAATTGCTATTGCTTCCGGCCTGAAGTTGGAGACCGTTAAGAATGCTCTGTCAAGAAGAGAAATTCCTCGAGATCGTTTGAAGCGTATCCCTGCTCTTCCCGCTATCGCATGGGTGTCTAGAAAAGAACAGTTCCCATGGGCTGTGACCTGTCACTTTCTCGATGATCGCCTCCCGATCAATGGGCAGACGGCTGATGTCTGGCTTGATGTCATGACCGACTGGGAGCAGATCTATGTCGAACCTCAGGGCAGTGTGACGACCTGGCGTATACCCCGTTCGAATCGCTGTGTAATGATCAATTCAGGGGGGCTGAGAAAGTGTATCCTGACCCTGCCTTTCGAGCCGGACAGGGGATTGTTGTCACTTGGGGTGGTCGATCCCGCTGACCGCACCTACGAATCTACTAGCCACTTCCATGACCGAGGTTTTCCTGGAGGGCGACCTGCCAAGCTCTGGCAAGTGACTGTGCCGTCACTCCGAGTACTAAAAGCCGTGGTCGAGCACCTTGCTCACCTCTCATTGGCCATCATTCACCCAAGTCCTGTAGAGGAAGTCAGATAATGAACCATTTTTCCCAATTTGCCGATATAATTCAGCATATGCAGCCGCTAGGTAGCCAGGATCATTTGCCGGAGTCTCTAAGGCTTGTACGT
Organism: Halomonas sp. 3H; assembly: GCF_024206005.1. Taxonomy (NCBI): domain Bacteria; kingdom Pseudomonadati; phylum Pseudomonadota; class Gammaproteobacteria; order Oceanospirillales; family Halomonadaceae; genus Halomonas; species Halomonas sp. 3H. The sequence continues at coordinate 2,103,561 of NZ_CP100360.1, read as the reverse complement.
AGCGGCAACATTGAAATCTACTATGCTCCATTTGAGTATGTCAACCGTCAGGCTCGGATCACTATCAGTGGTATCACGCCCGGGCTTCAGCAGGCCCGTAATGCTCTCAATGCCGCACGCCGGTGCCTGCGAGAAGGGCTCGCCCATGAAGAGGCGCTTTCTCAGGCCAAACAGACTGCAAGTTTCAGCGGGCCCATGCGGAGCAACCTTGTAACGATGCTGGATTATCTGGGGATTCCATCATGGCTCGGAATCCACGATAGCGAACAGTTATTCGGGAGTCACTCGCACTTGGTTCACTATACCTCAGTGCTTCGTTATCCGGTGTTCGTGAATGGGCAGAACTATAACGGCACCCCAGCGATGTTGAAACAGTCGACATTACGTGAGCAGATCGAAAGCTCACTCCTTGAGGAGATCCGTGCCTTGCCAGATAACCTTTTCCTGCCTCTTGGCCCAAGGGTTTCTGAAGTTTTCCAGTTGCTTGTCAATCAAGGTGCGCTGAGCCAGGATCAGGTGCTGGATGGAATGCCTCATCCATCGGGTGCAAACGCTGAGCGCATCGCCTATTTTCTAGAGCGTAAGCCCCGAGAAGCCCTTTCCAACAAGGTGAACCCGGATGCCCTTGATCGGGCAAGACGAACACTCATGGATAAAATTGCCGCATACGCTAGCTGACTGTTTGGAAGTGCTCTTTGGATCGCCGATAGCCACTGTTCGAGCTGGTCACTCTTGTGAAGACTCAGGTAACAACACTGAGTCTTCATTTGTGGAAGAGATGGCCTGTACCGATCTTCTCAAGCGGGGTAGTACCTAGTAGAGCAGCTGATAAAGAACGAATCCGATGATCCAAAGTGGAGTCAGTAACAAGGCTTTCAAGAAGAGGCAAGCGATCCGGCTTATCAGCCAGTTGATCACCTCACAGACCCGCAGAAAACCAAAAAAGAAGTTCATCAGGTTCTCCTGTCTCATCTGGCTGATCACGGGCACGGGATCGTTGGGCGGGTGACCAGTGGCCGACTTTTCTTACCACAGTTCGCAAGGTTATTACCATGCACAGCAAAACAGCCGCGCGGCATGATCCGTAAGCGGCTGTTCTGTCAAGTGTCTAGTGGTCGGAGCGACAGGATTCGAACCTGCGACCTTTGCAACCCCATTGCAACGCGCTACCAAGCTGCGCCACGCTCCGACTCTGTTTTCGGCTTCCTGGCCGTCTGGCCTGTCCCCCGAGAACGAGGCGTATACTAGCGCGTTCGCGGGCAAATGAAAAGCCCCTTTTGCACTTTCGATTCAATTGCTTGGGAAGATGTCCGTCCTGAACTCCGCCTGCCTATGCTCTATCATGTGGCTTCCGGCGGTGCCGCCGCCCCATTTACCCAGGCGAGAAGGATCACGGCATGTACGGGCAGGCAGAGCGAGGCCTCTTCAAGGGGATGAATCCGCGTATCACGCTGGTGGCGGTGGTCATCGTGGCGGTGGCGTTGGTCTACGGGGCCTTCTTCACCGAGCGACTGGCCACGGGACTGGCCATGGCACGCGGGGTGCTGGATCCCTTCCTCGAGTGGTACTACGTCCTGCTGGTGGCCTTCCTGCTGCTGTTCATGGTGTGGCTGGGCATGGGGCGCTACAAGAATGTGCGCCTGGGCGGCGACTTCGAGCAACCGGAATTCACCTTCTTCTCCTGGGTGTCGATGCTGTTCGCCGCCGGCACCGGGGTGGGCATCCTGTTCTGGGCGGTGGCCCAGCCGATCCTGCAGTTCCAGGAGAACCCCTTCATCGCCGAGGGCATGACCCCGGATGCGGCGCGGGTGGCGATGCGGCTGACCTACTTCCACTGGGGGCTCAACGGCTGGGCGATCTTCTCTTTCGTGGCGCTGGTGCTGGCCTACTTCGCCTATCGCTGGAAACTGCCGCTGACCATCCGCTCGGCGCTGCAGCCGATATTCGGCAAGCGCGTGGAGGGCGGGCTGGGCGATGCGGTGGACGTGCTGGCCGTGTTCGGCACGGTGTTCGGCATCGCCACCACCCTGGGGCTCGGCGTGCAGCAGATGAATGCCGGCCTGGGGGCGCTGTTCGGGTGGGAGAGCTCGGTGTGGCTGCAGCTGGCGGTAACCGCGGTGATCATGACGGTGGCCACCTTCTCGGTGGTCTCCGGGGTGAAGCGCGGGGTGCGGCTGCTCTCGGAGGCCAACTTCTGGCTGAGCATCGCGGTGGTGGTGTTCCTGCTGCTGTTCGGGCCGACCCAGTACCTGATCGCCATCACCATCGAGTCCGCCGGGGACTACATCCAGAACCTGATGAGCATGGCGTTCCACACCAATGCCACCCGGGACGACGGCTGGCAGGCGGAGTGGACGGTGTTCTTCTGGGGCTGGTGGCTCGCCTGGTCGCCCTTCGTGGGCATGTTCATCGCACGGGTCTCGCGGGGGCGCACCTTTCGCGAGTTCGTCATGGGGGTGCTGCTGGTGCCCACGGTAATCACCGTGGTGTGGATCGGCCTGTTCGGAGGCACCGCGCTCTACCATGAGCTGTTCGGGGTCGGCGGCATCGTCGCGGCGGTGGATCGTGACGTGGCCACGGCGCTGTTTGCCACCATCGAGGCGATGGAGCTCGGGCCGGCCGGCGGGCTGGTGTCGCTGGCGCTGGTGGTGCTGATCGCCACCTACCTGATCACCTCCGCCAATGCCGGGACCCTGGTGATCAATACCATCCTGTCGGGGGGCGATCCCGAGCCGCCCACCTTCCACCGCATCTTGTGGGGGGTGGTGCTGGGGCTGCTCACCGCCGTGCTGCTGATGGCCGGTGGCCTGGAGACCCTGCAGGCGGCGGTGATCATGGCGGCGCTGCCGTTCTCGGTGGTGATCATGCTGATGATCGCCGGCCTGCTCAAGGCGCTGCACCGCGAGCGCTATGCCGCGCGGACCGGTGAACGCACCGAGGCGCCGCGCGAGCCCTGGGCCGACCTGGAGGATGCCGGTGCCGAGCCGGTGCCGGTGTCGGACGACGAGGTCCACAAGCTGCACTGAGGCCGGCCGACGGTCGGGCGTAGCCGGGTCGCGGCCGCCTGACCTGACACGACGAGAGGAGGGCGCACATGCCGCTGATCATGGGGATGAGTATCCTGCTGGCCTGCCAGTTCCTGGGTGAGCTGCTGGCGCGTGGCCTGACCCTGCCGATTCCCGGCCCGGTGATCGGCATGGTGATCCTGCTGGTGGGGCTGATGATCCGCGGCAAGGTGCCCGACAGCCTGCGGCTGACCGGCGAGGGCCTGCTGCGCTACCTGACCCTGCTGTTCGTGCCGGCGGGGGTGGGGCTGATGGCCCACTTCCGGCTGATCGGCATGGACGTCTGGGCGATCCTGGTGACCCTGGTGGTCTCCACGGCGCTGACCCTGGTGGCGACGGTCTGGGTGCTGGACCGCCTGAACCGGCGACGGGGGAGGGGGCGGGCATGAATGTCGCCGACCTCGACCAGCTCTGGGTCTACCTCTCCGGCAACCCGCTGCTCTCGCTGCTGGCGACGCTGGTGGTCTTCGCGCTGGCCGTGTGGATCAACCGGGCGCTGGGCGGCACCGCGCTGCTGCACCCGGTGACCCTCTCCATCGCCATGCTGATCGGCCTGCTGCTGCTGGTGGACATGGAGTACGCCACCTACTTCGAGGGAGCGCAGTTCATCCATTTCATGCTGGGTCCGGCCACCGTGGCGCTGGCGATTCCCCTCTATGACCACCGCGAACGGGTGCGCCGCCTGCTGGGCCCGCTGCTCATCGCCTGCCTGGTGGGTATCGTCACCGCGGTGGTGACCACCCTGGGCGTGGCCCTGGCGATGGGCGCCCAGCCGGCCACCCTTCTGTCGCTCGCGCCGCGTTCGGTGACCTCGCCCATCGCCATGGGGATCGCCGAGCAGATCGGCGGCATTCCTTCCCTGGCGGCGGGGCTGGTACTGCTGACCGGCTCCATCGGCTGTGCCCTGGCTCCCTGGGTCTTTCGCCTGCTGCGGGTCAGCGACCCCGCCGTGCAGGGCTTCGCCCTGGGGCTGTCGGCCCATGGCTTCGGCACGGCCCAGGCGTTCGCCCGCATCGGGGCGGTGGCCGGGGCCTTCTCGGGCCTCGCCATGGGCCTGACCGGCCTGCTTACCGCCTTCCTGCTGCCGCTGCTGACGCGCCTGTTCGGGTTGAGCTGAGCCGCAACGGCAGGCGCCCCCGTGAAGGGGGCGCCCGGTAGTGCTTCACGTCAGTGCCTGGATCGTCGTCAGATCTCTTCCCAGATCCGCTTGCGGAAGTCGTGGGTGAGCTGGCTGGCATGTTCCATGCGCTTCATCTGGGCGTCGCTGACCTCCTTGACCAGCTTCTGGTAGCACTCCTGCAGCTCCTCCGGGCTGGTGGGACCCTCGCCGTCGAAGCACTTCGACAGGCGCTCCCCGCTCTCGGCGATCGCCTTGAGGAACTGCGCCTCGAACTGCATGGCCTCGGCCATGCTCTCCATCCACGCCAGCTGCATGCGGGCCATGGGGTTGCCGCCCTTCATCCACTGCTGCTGCCACCACTCCAGCATCGGATTGGCGCTGGCCATGTCCATCCCGAACGGTTTCTTCGTCATGATCGGCTCCTTCGCTGCCCCGAGAGGGGTGAGGCGAGTTGCAGGAAATCGCTGTAAACCGTCTAGAGTATAGGAGAGCCATGGGCCGCTGCCCCCCTCTATTCGTGCCAGGGTTGATGGGGGTCAAGCCACAGGCGACGACTCGACCGCAGCAGGAGAGAACCGGATGTGGAGCGTGGTGAAGTCCGTACTGGCCGCCTTCTTCGGGGTGCAGAGGGAGGAGCGGCGTCGCGAGGATTTCGAGAAGGGACGCCCCGGGGCCTTCATCCTGGTGGGGATTGTGATGGCGATGCTGCTGGTGGGGGTGGTGGCGCTGGTGGCCATCCAGGCCGCCCGTTGAAACCCGCGTTGGCAGCGGAGCGCGGTGTGGCAGGGTGTCGCAGCCAGTGCCTTCTATACTCCATGTCAGACGTGGCTAATATTGCGTTAATCGCACAGCGCAAGACACCTCGCCGGTGATGATGGCAGCAGTCTTCCCCTGGCCCTCACCGGGTGGCGCGATACGACAACAACAAGTGAAGAGGAGGCGCCGATGCGCACGTTGCTCGTGTGGATGGCGGGTAGCCTGGGGCTCGCCCTGGGGGTTCCCCTGGCCATGGCCAATGGCTGGAACATGCCGGTGGGGGTCACCGACGTCAGTCGCGAGATCCACTCCCTGCACATGACCATCTTCTGGATCTGCGTGATCATCGGCGTGGTGGTCTTCGGGGTGATGTTCTACTCCCTGTTCCGCTTCCGCCGTTCCAAGGGCGCCAAGTCCGCCCACTTCCACGAGAACACCACCGTCGAGGTGATCTGGACCGCGGTGCCGCTGCTGATCCTGGTCGGCATGGCGGTGCCCGCCACCGCCACCCTCAAGAAGATGTACGACGCCTCGGATGCCGAGCTGGACGTCATGATCATCGGCCAGCAGTGGCGCTGGCGCTACGAGTACCTCGGTGAGGATGTCGCCTTCACCTCCAACCTGGGCACGCCGCGCGACCAGATCCGCGGGGCGGAGGCTCGTGGCGAGCACTATCTGCTGGAGGTCGATGAGCCGCTGGTACTCCCGATCAACCGCAAGGTGCGTTTCCTGATGACCTCCGACGATGTCATCCACTCCTGGTGGGTGCCGGATCTGGCCGTCAAGCAGGACACCATTCCCGGCTTCGTCAACGAGAACTGGGTGCGCATCAACGAGCCCGGGATCTATCGCGGCCAGTGCGCCGAGCTGTGCGGCATGGACCACGGCTTCATGCCCATCGTGGTGGAGGCCATGGAAGAGGATGACTTCGACGCCTGGCTCGCCGAGCGCAAGGAGGCCGCCGAGCAGGAGGCCATGGGGGTCGACCGCGAGTGGGAGCTGGCCGAGCTGATGGAGCGCGGCGAGGGGGTCTACGGCAGCATCTGCGCCTCCTGCCACCAGGCCGAGGGCCAGGGCAGTCCGCCGGCCTTCCCGGCCCTGGCCGGCAATCAGCAGCTGATCGACGATCTGGAGTGGCATCTCGACACCGTGATCAACGGGGTGTCGGGAACGGCGATGCCGGCCTTCCGCAGCACCCTGAACCCGGTCGAGATCGCCGCCGTGGTGACCTGGACCCGCAATGCCTGGGGCAACGATACCGGAGAGGCGGTCCAACCCGCGGATGTCGCCGAGCGGCTGGCGCAGTAGCGCCGCCGCCGGCTTCGACACCCCTACGACCCTTTCTCCAAGAACAACGACAGATCAGGGAGATTCACGATGGCGCCCAAGCTGCCTCCGCATCACCCCGTCGAGCAGAGCACCGCGTCCGCTGCCGGCGGTCAGGCATCGGCGCACCACGCGCCGCCCCGCGGCCTGCTGCGCTGGCTGCTCACCACCAACCACAAGGAGATCGGCAGCCTCTACCTGATCTTCTCGCTGATCATGTTCTTCATCGGCGGGATCTTCGCGCTGGTGGTACGCGCCGAGCTCTTCCAGCCGGGCCTGCAGCTGGTCAATCCCGAGTTCTTCAACCAGATGACCACCATGCACGGCCTGATCATGGTCTTCGCGGCGGTCATGCCGGCCTTCACTGGGCTGGCCAACTGGATGATCCCGCTGCAGATCGGCGCGCCGGACATGGCCCTGCCGCGGCTCAACAACTTCAGCTTCTGGCTGCTGCCGGTGGCCTTCCTGCTGCTGCTCTCGACCCTGCTGATGCCGGGCGGCGGCCCCAACTTCGGCTGGACCTTCTACGCGCCGCTCTCTACCACCTATGCGCCGCCGTCCACCACCTTCTTCATCCTGTCTCTGCATATCGCCGGCATCAGCTCGATCCTCGGTGCCATCAACATCGTCGCCACCATCCTCAACATGCGGGCGCCCGGGATGCGGATGATGGACATGCCGCTGTTCGTCTGGACCTGGCTGATCACTGCCTTCCTGCTGATCGCGGTGATGCCCGTGCTGGCCGGGGTGATCACCATGATGCTGATGGACATCAACTTCGGCACCAGCTTCTTCAATGCCGCCGGCGGCGGCGACCCGGTGCTCTTCCAGCACCTGTTCTGGTTCTTCGGGCACCCCGAGGTCTACATCATGATCCTGCCGGCGTTCGGTATCGTCTCGGCGATCATCCCGACCTTCGCCCGCAAGCGGCTGTTCGGCTACGCCTCCATGGTCTACGCCACGGCCTCCATTGCCATCCTCTCGTTCCTCGTCTGGGCGCACCATATGTTCGTGGTAGGGCTGCCGCTGGTGGCCGAGCTGTTCTTCATGTACACGACCATGCTGATCGCGGTGCCCACCGGGGTGAAGGTATTCAACTGGATCACCACCCTGTTTCGCGGCTCTATCACCTTCGAGCCGCCGATGCTCTTCGCCCTGGCCTTCGTGGTGCTGTTCACCATCGGCGGCTTCTCCGGCCTGATGCTGGCCATCGCCCCCGCCGACTTCCAGTACCACGACACCTACTTCGTGGTGGCGCACTTCCACTACGTGCTGGTGCCGGGGGCGGTCTTCGCGATCATGGCCGGCGTCTACTACTGGCTGCCCAAGTGGACCGGCCACTACCCCAACGTGAAGCTGGCCCAGTGGCACTTCTGGCTGTCGGTGATCGGGGTCAACCTGACCTTCTTCCCCATGCACTTCTCCGGGCTCGCCGGGATGCCGCGGCGCATCCCCGACTACGCCCTGCAGTTCGCCGACTTCAACCTGGTGTCGAGCCTGGGCGCCTTCATGTTCGGCGCCTCCCAGCTGGTGTTCGTGGCGGTGGTGATCCTCTGCGTGCGCGGCGGCGAGAAGGCGCCGGCCAAGGCCTGGGAGGGGGCCGAGGACCTCGAGTGGAGCGTGCCGAGCCCGGCCCCGCTGCACACCTTCGAGACGCCGCCGACCTTCCAGCGGCATGAGCACTGAGCATGGCCATTTTCTCTTCCCGCGATGACTCACAGCGCTATCCCGGCGTGCGGCGCACCGTGGTGAGGACGGTGGCCGCGCTGGTGGGGATGTTCGCCTTCGCCTTCGCGCTGGTGCCGCTCTATGACGTCTTCTGCGAGGTGACGGGCATCAACGGCAAGACCCGCGGCTCGGCCCAGGCGCTCATCCACGAGGAGGTCGACGAGTCGCGCATGGTGACCGTGCAGTTCATTACCCGCAGCGGTTCCGGCCTGCCCTGGAACCTCGACGTGGAGACCCGCCAGATCCGCGTGCACCCCGGGCAGAGCGCCGAGGTCAACTTCGCCTTCCACAACCGCAGCGACAGCGGCAGCTGGGGCAGGGCGGTGCCCAGTGTCTCGCCCTCGAGTGCCGCCCCGCACCTGCGCAAGATGACCTGCTTCTGCTTCGAGGAGCAGCACCTGACGGCCGGCGAGCGCCTGGAGCTGCCGCTGGTGTTCCAGGTCGCCCGGGACCTGCCGAGCGACGTCAATACCCTGACCCTGGTCTATACCCTGTATCCGGTCACCCGCGACAAGGCGCCGCTTCAGGCCCGGGCGACTGCCGGCAAAGGAGATGAGGCATGAGTGGTGGCAGCTATTACGTACCCGCGACCAGCAAGTGGCCGATCCTCGGCTCCCTCGCCCTCGGCGTGATGATGGTGGGCACCGGCCTGGTACTGGTGCATGGCCGCGGCAGCCTGGTGATGGCCATCGGGCTCGCCGCGGTGCTCACGGTCATGGCGCTGTGGTTCCGCGACGTGGTGAAGGAGTCGCGGGCCGGCCTCTACGATGCCCAGATGGACCGCTCCTTCCGCCAGGGGATGGGCTGGTTCATCTTCTCTGAGGTGATGTTCTTCGCGGCCTTCTTCGGGGCGCTCTTCTACGTGCGCACCTTCGCGCTGCCCTGGCTGGACGGCGAGGGGGCCAAGGGGGTGGCGGCGTTGCTGTGGCCCGACTTCACCGCCAGCTGGCCGCTGATGAACCCGCCCGGCGAGGGGGTCGAGGGGCCGCGCGAGGTGCTCAGCCCCTGGCACCTGCCGCTGGTCAACACCCTGATCCTGGTGGCCTCGAGCATCACCCTCACCGTGGCCCACGAGGGGCTCAAGGAGGGGCATCGCGAGACCACCCGCAACTGGCTGTTCGGCACGCTGCTGCTCGGCGTCACCTTCATCGTCATCCAGGGCGTGGAGTACTACGAGGCCTACACCCACTACGGCATCACCCTTCAGGCGGGGATCTACGGGGCGACCTTCTTCCTGCTGACCGGCTTCCACGGCCTGCACGTGATCATCGGCGCCACCATCCTGGCGGTGATGTTCGCTCGCATCCAGCGCGGCCACTTCTCGGGCGATGACCACTTCGGCTTCGAGGCGGCCTGCTGGTACTGGCACTTCGTGGATGTGGTGTGGATCGGGCTGTTCATCTTCGTCTATGTGTTCTGAACCGGCGAGGGGCGCCGGTCGCACCGGCTCAGCCGCCGAGGCTGCCGAGGTGGAAGCCGTAGAAGAGCAGGGCGAGCAGGGTGGCCGCGAGGGCGACCCTGACCTTGAGCGAGATGAGCAGCCGACGGGAGGCGCTGCCGTCGCGCAGCAGGAAGCCTGCACCGGCGGCCAGGCTGGCCACCATGCCCAGGAAGACCAGGGCGATCAGGACCTTCAGCAACATGGGAAACTCCTTGAAGCAAGATGATGTCCAGCATGCCCGCCCCGGGCGGTGGCGGCAACGCCTCTGGTGGGGGCTCTGGTTGCCCCTCGTGGCGCTGGGGCTGTTCCTGGGGGGCTGGCAGTGGGAGCGCGCCGATGAGAAGCGCGACTACCTCGCGGCGCTCGAGGCGGCCCCGCACCTGGAGGCCCCCCGCCAGACGCCCCCCGACGGCAGCCGCCTGACCCTGTCCGGCGAGTACCTCGCCGATGAGACCCTGTTCCTCGACAACCGCACCCTCGAAGGGCGCCATGGCGTCGCCCCGCTGACCCCGCTGCGCGGCGATGACGGGCGGCTCTGGCTGGTTCAGCGTGGCTTCCTGGCCAGCGGCGCCGGACGCGAGACCCCGACGGTGGAGACCCCATCCGGGCGCGTCACTCTCGAGGGGCGCTGGCAGGTGGCCGGCGAGGGGGCGCCGCTGTTCGGCCCCAACCGCGAGGGGCAGCGCCTTCAGCGCATCGAGCTGGCGGCCTGGTCGCTGCCCTTCGCCCACGCGGGCTGGCTGCACCTGGAACGCGGCCCCGGTCGCCTTGAGCCCTGGTGGACCCCCAGCGTGATGCCGCCGAGCCGCCACCTGGGCTATGCCGTGCAGTGGTGGGGCCTGGCCCTGGCGGCCTTTCTGGTGATGCTGATCGGCGGCCGGCGCCTGGGGCGCGACCGTTCATCCTCTTCCCTTTCCCTGTCTGCCCCTGCCGAGGAGACGCGCCCATGAGCCGCCCCCATTCCATCCGCCATCCGCGCCTCAAGCTGCTGGCGCTGATGGCCCTGTTCGCCCTGCCGCTGCTGGTGGCCTGGATCATGGTGTCGTGGCGCATCGGTATTCCCGACGAGCGCACCGCCCATGGCGACCTGGTGCCCGATATCCCGACCCTGGCCGAGTGGCCGCTGACCGAGACCGTCCCCGACCACGTTCACGGCGACTGGGTGCTGGCCTTCGACTGCGCCGAGCGCTGCGAGGCCCTGGCCGACCAGTGGTGGCGCCTGCACCGGGCCCTGGGCCGCGAGGCGCCGCGGGTCAGCCGTCTGCGCATCGGCGGTGACACCGCGGCACTGCCCGGCGAAGCCGTGGCTCACTGGGCGGTGGCGCCCGGCTGGCGGGAGGCCGACCGACTCTGGGTGCTCGACCCCCAGGGACTGCCGGTGCTGGGCTATGGCGCCGATGCCGACGCCCGCGACGTGTTGGATGATATCAATCGCCTGCTGCGCATGAATCCCGAGGTGACGAGACGGGATGAGCGCGAGCTGGCGCGGCGTTGACCTGCAGGGAGAGAGCGAGGTGACGATGAACGATTCGCGGCGCCGGGTGCGCCAGCTGTTGACCCTGAGCCTGATCGGGGTGCTGTTCACCATCGGGGTGATCCTGGTGGGCGTCTGGACTCGCCTGGTCGACGCGGGCCTGGGCTGTCCCGACTGGCCGGGCTGCTACGGGCGGCTGGTGGTGCCCGACGAGACCCGCGCCCTGGCGCATACCCCGGATGCGCCGCTGGAGAGCTTCAAGGCCTGGGTCGAGATGGTCCACCGCTATGTGGCCTCGACCCTGGGGCTGCTGGTGATCGCCCTGGTCGTGCTGGGGGCGCCGCTGCGGCGGCGTGCCGACTATCCCTGGGGGGTCAGCCTGGCGCTGCTCGGGGTGATCCTGCTGCAGGGCGCCTTCGGGGCCTTCACCGTGACCCTCAAGCTGTGGCCCCAGGTGGTTACCCTGCACCTGCTGGGCGGACTCTCGGTGATGCTGCTGTTCCTCTGGCTGCACCTGCGGCTGCGGCGCTTCGCCGCCGGCAGGCTGACCCTGGGTGGGGTGGCGGCGCCGTGCCGTCCGCTGACCCCGCTGTGGGCCCTGGCCATGCTGCTGCTGGTGGGGCAGCTGGCGCTGGGCGGCTGGGTCTCCAGCAACTATGCGGGGATCGCCTGCCAGGGGTTTCCCACCTGCAACGGCCAGTGGTGGCCCGCCATGGACTGGAGCGAGGGGTTCCACCTGACCCAGAGCGTGGGGCCCAACTACCTGCACGGCCAGCTGCATGCCGATGCCCGCGCGGCCATCCAGTTCGCCCATCGGCTGGGGGCCCTGGCCCTGGGCCTGGCCCTGCTGGTGCTGGCCCTTCGCCACTGGCACGAGGCCCGGCTGCGGCCCTGGCTGGGGGGCCTGGTTGGCGTGTTCGCCCTGCAGCTGGGGCTCGGCATCGCCAACGTGCTGCTGTGGCTGCCGCTCTGGCTGGCCCTGTTGCACACCGCCGGCGCGGTGGCCCTGGTGGTGATGATGGCACTGGCCGTCTGGGGCTGGCGCGAGTCGGCCCCGCAGGCCACCAAACAACAATCGGTAGAGAAGGAGTGGGCCCATGTCTGAGGCTGTGACATCTCGAGCGGAACTGGAGCGGGCCGACCTGCTGGTATCGGCGGATTGGGGGTGGCGTGACCTGATGACGCTGTGCAAGCCGCGGGTGGTGGTGGTCATGCTGGTCTGTGCCTTGGTGGGCATGGCGCTGGCGCGGCCGGTGCTGCCCTCGATGGCGGTGGTGTTCTTCGGACTGGCCGGCATCGGCCTGGCCGCGGGTGGGGCGGCGGCCTTCAACCACGTGGTGGATCGTCGCCTGGATGCCATGATGCTCAGGACCTCGCGACGGCCGCTGGCGGCCCGGCGGATGCCGAGCTCGGTGGCGCTGGCCTGGGCCACGCTGCTCTCGGTGGCGGGCATCGGGCTGCTGGTCTGGCAGGTCAATGCGCTGACCGCCTGGCTGACCCTGGGCTCGCTGATCGGCTATGCGCTGGTCTACACCGCCTTCCTCAAGCATGCCACGCCGCAGAACATCGTGATCGGCGGGGTGGCGGGCGCGGCGCCACCGCTGCTGGGCTGGACGGCGGTGACCGGGCAGCTCGGCCCGGAGCCGCTGTTGCTGATGCTGATCGTGTTCGCCTGGACGCCACCGCACTTCTGGGCCCTGGCGCTGCACAAGCGTGACGAGTACGCGCGGGCCGGCGTGCCCATGCTGCCGGTGACCCACGGCGAGGCCTTCACCCGGCTGCAGGTGTGGCTCTACGGCTGGCTCACCGTGGCGGTGACCCTGATGCCCTTCGTCATCGGCATGAGCGGCGCCGTCTACCTGGTGGGGGTCGCGGTGCTCAATGCCCGCTTCATGTTCTGGAACTGGAAGGTCTGGCGCGGCCAGGATCCCCGCGCGCCGCTGGCCGCCTTCTGGTTCTCGATCCGCTACATCCTCGGCGTCTTCGGGGTGCTGCTGCTCGACCACTACGCGGTGGCCTGGACGCTGTGACGCGCGACGTGCCCCATGACGCAGGAAGCCCGGCACTGCCGGGCTTCCTGCTTCCGGGTGGGGTGGCGCCGGTCACCAGAGGGTGATGATCAGGAAGTAGGCCATCAGGGTCACCAGCACGGTGCTGATCAGGTTGAGGGCGAAGCCGGCACGGATCATCGACTGGATCTTCATGTGACCGGTGCCGAACACGATGGCATTGGGCGGTGTGGCGACGGGCATCATGAAGGCGCAGCTGGCGGCGATGGCGGCCGGCACGGTGATCAGCAGCGGCGAGATGTCCAGCGACAGGGCCAGGGCACCCAGCAGCGGCAGGAAGGCGGCCGCGGTGGCGGTGTTGGAGGTCACCTCGGTGAGGAAGATGATCACCAGCACCACGATGCCGATCATCACCAGCAGCGGGAAGGTCCCGAACACCCCCAGCTGGGCGGCAATCCATTCGGCGAGGCCGGTGCGGGTGATGGTGCCGGCCAGGGCCAGGCCGCCGCCGAACAGCAGCAGGATGCCCCAGGGCAGCTTCTGTGCCTCCTCCCAGACCATCAGGCGTTCGCCGTCCCCTCGCCCGCTGGGCACCAGGAACAGCGCGATGCCGGCGGCGATGGCGATGCCGGTATCGGAGAGCCAGCCAAGCCCGAGGTCGTTGAGCAGCGGGCGTACCACCCAGGCCAGGGCGGCGAGCGAGAAGATCGCGCCGACCCGCGTCTCGGCAGCGCTCATGGGGCCGATCCGCTCGAGCTCGTCGTGGACCATGCCGGCGCTGCTGCCCCCGCTTTCCAGCTGGAAGCCACGGCGGGTCAGCCACCACCAGGCGGCGGCCATCATGGCGACGCTGATCGGCAGGCCGATGACCATCCACTGGGCGAAGCCGATGTCGATGCCGCGGTCCTCGGCCAGGTAGCCGGCCAGCAGGGCGTTGGGCGGCGTGCCGATCAGGGTGGCGACGCCACCGATGCTGGCCGAGTAGGCGATGGCTAGCAGCAGGGCGGTCGCGTAGCGCTTCAGCTCGACGGGGTCTGTGTCGCCCAGCAGGGCGATCACCGACATGCCGATGGGCAGCATCATGATCGCCGTGGCGGTGTTGGAGACCCACATGCTGAGAAAGCCGGTGGCGATCATGAAGCCGCCGATCTGGCGCCGCGGCTGGTGACCGACCAGCTTCAGCACGTGCAGAGCGAGGCGGCGGTGCAGGTTCCAGCGCTGCATGGCGATCCCCAGCAGGAAGCCGCCCAGGAACAGGTAGATGATCGGGTTGGCGTAGCTGCCCGCCGCCTCGCCCATGCTGCCGAGGCCCAGCGCCGGCACCAGCACCAGCGGGAGCAGCGAGGTGACCGGGATCGGGATGGCCTCGGTGGACCACCAGCTGGCCATCAGCAGCGCCATGCCCACGCAGGCCCAGGCGGTGTCGCTCATCCCCTCGGGGGCGGGCAGCAGCAGGGTGGCCAGCAGCAGCAGGGGCCCCAGCCAGAGGCCGATGCGTCCGGCGGTGGAGGGGCCCGGTACCTTGTCGGGAGCGTCGTCGCGGGTCTGCATGGTGACTCCTTCAGCAGGTTGGCGTCGCAGGCGACGCGGGGAAGCGGCGCATTCTACTTAAGTTGTAGCCGGTGGAAAGCGTCGTCGAGTTAGCCTTTCGTCTAATGCTTGCGCCCGGTTCGTGACGCCGAGGCCCCCGCTCGTGGGCGGGCTGGCGGTCGGCCCGATCTTTTGTCAGAGTCGTCCAATGTCCTCCTGTCGCCATGGAAGCCGCGCCCATGACCCCGTCCGTTCCCAGCCTCGACAGCCTGGTGGCCCTCTGCGTGGAGGCCGGTCGCGCGATCCTGGCCGTCCGCGAGCGTACCTTTCGGGTCGAACTCAAGGCCGACCAGAGCCCGGTCACGGCGGCGGACCTGGCCGCCCATCGCTGCCTGGTCGAGGGGCTGCGGACGCTCTCCGAGCTGCCGCTGCTCTCCGAGGAGGGGGAGGCGACTCCCTGGCAGGAGCGCCGCCGATGGACGCGTTTCTGGCTGATCGACCCGCTGGACGGCACACGCGAGTTCGTCGACGGTTTCGATGACTTCACGGTCAACGTGGCGCTCATCGAATCGGGTCGGCCCGTGCTGGGGGTGGTGCATGCCCCGGCCGTCGGGATCAGCTGGGCGGGCGGTGCCGGGCGAGGGGCCTGGCGCTGGTCGGGGGGGCGCTGCGAGCCCATCCGGGTGGCGGCCCGCTGGCCGCCCCGCGTGCTGGCCAGCCGAGCCCACCTCGACCCCCGGACCCGCCAGTGGGTGGCGGCGATCCCCGGGGCGCAGGTGGTGCGCTGCGGCAGCTCGGTCAAGTTCTGCCGCATCGCCGAGGGGGCGGCCGACCTCTACCCGCGCTTCGCGCCGACCTGCCAGTGGGACACCGCTGCCGGGCAGGCGGTGCTGGA
Source organism: Halomonas sp. 3H (assembly GCF_024206005.1). Classification (NCBI taxonomy): domain Bacteria; kingdom Pseudomonadati; phylum Pseudomonadota; class Gammaproteobacteria; order Oceanospirillales; family Halomonadaceae; genus Halomonas; species Halomonas sp. 3H. The sequence continues at coordinate 2,088,217 of NZ_CP100360.1, read as the reverse complement.
GGGCGCCGGCGGGGTGGTGCTGGCGGTCGAGGGGCTCGCCCCGCTGCGCTGTGACCAGGGCGCCAGCCTGGTCAATGGCCACTTCATTGCCTGCGCGGACGGTCGGTGGGTCTCGCGGCTGCCGCCCGCGTGAGGGACGCGGTTTGGGTGCAGCGCGCCGCGAGGGTAGAATGGTTCTCAGTTGATATCCACTTCCCTTCCCGCGGACACTCCGATGACGACGACCACTGTACTGATCCTGTCCGGCGTGGCCCTGGCGATCATCGCCGGCCTTGCCGCCTATGCCTTCACCCTGTGGCGGGAGGTGCGCCGCCGCCGCGCCTTCCGTGCCGAGGAGGAGCAGCGGGCCCACGAGAACTGTCTCGAGAATCTGGAGCTGGTGGCCTCGGCCCTGCTGCAGGAGCAGGTCGACGTGACGGAGGGTTCCTGGCGCTGCAAGGTGCTGCTGGAGATTCTCGATCCGCGCCTGCTCGAGCGCGACGCCTTCCGCCCCTTCGGCGAGGTGCATGCCCGGACCCGCCACCTGCATACCCATGACGCACGCATGGCGCTCTCGCCAAAGGAGCGCTTCAAGGAGGACCGTGAGCGTCTGGTCGTCGAGGATGAACTGCGTGGCGCGGTACTCGAGGCGGCCAGGGCCGCGCTGGAGTTTCGCCGCGGCTGGCCGGGCAGCCTGCACTAGTATCGCGATGGGCTGTGGCGCCGCGGCCCCTTTCTGCTAACTTCAACAGATGACGATTGAAAGATATGGCGTGGTGCTGCAAGCTTGGCAGCGTGCCATGTGTGGCGGGCACTCGGACGCCTTTGTCGTGTCGCCACCGCACGTCGTCGTGGGCCATGGATTGCCGACCCGCGCCGGCCGATCGTTCGGGATCACCAGGGCGGTGGGAAAGATGCCGCCCTCGGGAACAGTGTCAAACAAGGAGTTTGAAAAAATGAAAAAATCTACGACTGGCCTGCTGCTCGGTTCTGCCCTCGTGGTCGGCCTCGCCGGCTGTGCCACCCCCAATACCGATCCCTCCTCGGACCGTCCCTGGTACCAGCAGCCCGTGGTGTGCGGCATCGCTGGCGGCCTGATCGGCGGCAGCATCGGCTACGCCACCAGCGGCAGCTCCGATGAAGAGGAAGGTGCCGCCACCGGTACTGTCGCCGGTGCCGCCCTGGGTGCGATGCTGTGTGCCGACCGCTCTCCGGAGCCGGTGGCCGAGCCCGAGCCGATGCCGGAGCCCGAGCCCGAGCCGGTGCCGGAGTTCGAGCCGGTGACCCTGCAGAGCGACGTCACCTTCGCCTTCGACTCCGCGGAGCTGCGCCCCGGTGCCGCCTCCGAGCTGAACCAGGTGGCCAACACCCTCAACAACAATCCCGAGGTTCGCGTGACCATCGCTGGTCACACCGACTCCGTTGGCTCCAACGAGTACAACCTGGGGCTGTCCGAGCGTCGTGCAGAGTCCGTGCGTGACTACCTGGTCTCCCAGGGCGTCGCCAACGGTCGCATGCGTACCGTGGGCTACGGCGAGGAGCGTCCGGTCGCCACCAACGACACCGACGAAGGCCGTGCCATGAACCGTCGGGTGGAGATCAGCAGCCAGTAAGCCGGCCGCTGAGATGTCCGATCGAGCCTGACGGCTCGCGCACAGGGGCGCCTTCGGGCGCCCCTGCTGCGTGCTGGCAGGATGGCACCAGGGCGCGCGCTTCTGGTAAGGTACCGCCTCGCCGTGCCAGGCCGGCGCCGTCTCACCCCCGCCGCCACGATGCGCCGGGCCGTGAAGGCCGGCAGCGGGCGGCGCTTCACCCTTCATTCTCGTTCAACGCGACATGTGGTCTTTCGTATGGGCCACCACTGCGCACAAGGACTCCTTCATGCCCATCGTGACCCTGCCCGACGGCAGCCAGAGACCCTTCGACGAACCGATCACCGTGATGCAGCTCGCCGAGAGCATCGGCCCCGGCCTCGCCAAGGCCTGCGTGGCCGGCAAGATCGATGGCGTGCCGGTGGATGCCGCCGATGTCATCGACCGTGACGCCGAGGTGGCGATCCTCACGGCCCGTGACCCCGAGGGCCTGGAAGTCATTCGCCACTCCTGCGCCCACCTCATCGGCCATGCGGTCAAGCAGCTCTACCCCGAGGCCAAGATGGCCATCGGCCCGGTCATCGACGACGGCTTCTACTACGACATCGATTTCGGCCGCTCCGTCACCCCGGAGGACCTCGAGGCCATCGAGAAGCGCATGAAGCAGCTGATCGACCAGGACTACGATGTGGTCCGCGAATATGTCGATCGCGACAAGGCGATGCTCACCTTCCTGCATCGCGACGAGCCCTACAAGCAGGAGATCGTCCGCGAGATCCCGGAAGGCGAGACCATCCGCCTCTATCATCACGAAGAGTACACCGACATGTGCCGGGGGCCCCATGTGCCCAACACCCGGCACCTGAAGGCCTTCAAGCTCACCAAGCTGGCCGGCGCCTACTGGCGCGGCGACGCCACCAAGCCGATGCTGACCCGCATCTACGGCACCGCCTGGCCGGACAAGAAGCAGCTCAAGGCCTACCTCAAGCGCCTCGAGGAGGCGGAGAAGCGCGACCACCGCAAGCTGGCCAGGAAGATGGACCTCTTCCACCTCCAGGAGGAGGCGCCGGGCATGGTGTTCTGGCATCCCAACGGCTGGACCATGTACCAGGCCCTGGAGCAGTACATGCGCCGGGTGCAGGTCGAGAACGGCTACCAGGAGATCCGGACGCCCCAGGTGGTGGACCTCTCGCTGTGGAAGAAGTCCGGCCACTGGGGCCACTACAGCGACCTGATGTTCACCACCGAGTCCGAGAAGCGCGAGTACGCCGTCAAGCCCATGAACTGCCCCTGCCACGTGCAGGTGTTCAACCAGGGGCTTAAGAGCTACCGGGACCTGCCGCTGCGCCTGGCCGAGTTCGGCAGCTGCCACCGCAACGAGCCGTCCGGCTCGCTGCACGGCCTGATGCGGGTGCGCGCCTTCACCCAGGACGACGCCCATATCTTCTGCACCGAGAAGCAGATCCAGGCCGAGGCCGAGGCCTTCATCGCCCTGACCCTCAAGGTCTACAAGGAACTCGGCTTCGACGACGTGGAGCTCAAGCTCTCCACCCGTCCCGATGACTTCCTCGGCGAGCCCGAGATGTGGGATCGGGCCGAGGCGGGCCTCGAGGCGGCGCTGAACGCCACCGGGCTCGAATGGGAGCTGCAGCCGGGCGAGGGCGCCTTCTACGGGCCCAAGATCGAGTTCTCCCTGCGCGACTGTCTCAATCGGGTCTGGCAGTGTGGTACCCTGCAGCTCGACTTCAACCTGCCGGGTCGCCTCGGCGCCCAGTTCGTCGACGAGGATGGGGCCCGCAAGACCCCGGTCATGCTGCACCGGGCGATCCTGGGCTCCTTCGAGCGCTTCCTCGGCATTCTGATCGAGCACTACGCCGGGGCCATGCCGCTGTGGCTGGCGCCCCAGCAGGCGGTGATCCTCAACATCACCGATGCGCAGCGCGACTATGTCCTCGATCTCGAGCAGCGGCTGCAGAAAATCGGCCTTCGCGTCAAGGCGGACTTGAGGAACGAGAAGATCGGCTTTAAAATCCGCGAGCATACGTTGCAGAAAGTTCCCTATCTCCTCGTGGTAGGGGATAAGGAAGTCGAGGCCGACTCGGTGGCCGTGCGGACACGCAGCGGCGAGGATCTTGGCACCATGCGGGTCGATGACCTCATCGAGCGTCTGAACGCCGAACTCGGCTGACGACATCGTCAATCGTCTTAAGGAGACTGAGCGATCAAGCGAAGCAACCCAAGAGGGCGCGTCCAGGATAAGCGCCCCCCGATGAACGAGCGCATTACCGAGGATCAGGTTCGCCTGATCGACAGCGACGGCGAACAGCTGGGCGTCGTGCCCACCAGTGATGCACTGGAGCGTGCCGAAGCCGCGGGAATGGACCTCGTGCAGATTTCCAACGCCGATCCGATCGTCTGCAAGATCATGGATTACGGCAAGTTCGTCTTCGAGCAGAAGAAGCAGAAGTCTGCGCAGAAGAAGAAGACGAAGCAGATTCAGGTCAAGGAAGTCAAGTTCCGGCCTGGCACCGACGAGGGCGACTATCAGGTCAAGCTGAAAAACCTGATCCGCTTCCTCGAAGGTGGCGACAAGGGCAAGGTCACGCTGCGCTTCCGCGGTCGTGAGATGGCGCACCAGGATCTCGGCCGCAAGCTGATGGAGCGGATCGCCGCCGATCTCGAGGAGATCGGGACCGTGGAGTCCTTCCCGAAGATGGAAGGGCGCCAGATGATCATGATCATTGCCCCCAAGAAGAAGTGATCCGACGGCCAGTCCAACGGGCGGAAGGCGTCCTCGCCTTCCGTCGGCCCCGGGTTTTCTCAAGAAACCTCGAGCGGAGTTAAACTCATGCCGAAAATCAAGAGCAACAGCGGCGCTGCCAAGCGCTTCAAGAAGACGGCCAACGGCTTCAAGCACAAGCAGTCGTTCCGTAGCCACATCCTGACCAAGAAGTCCACCAAGCGGAAGCGTCATCTGCGCGGCATGAAGCAGATCCACGACGCCGACAAGGCGCTCATCCAGCGGATGCTGCCCAACCTGTAACCCTTGGTAGACCCATTCATCGTCAGGAGTAAGCTATGACTCGTGTCAAGCGTGGCGTCGTTGCACGTCGCCGTCACAAGAAGATTCTCAAGCAGGCCAAGGGCTACTACGGTGCCCGCAGCCGCGTGTTCCGCGTCGCCAAGCAGGCCGTCATCAAGGCCGGCCAGTATGCGTACCGCGACCGCCGCCAGCGCAAGCGTCAGTTCCGCGCCCTGTGGATCCAGCGCATCAACGCCGGTGCCCGTCTGCACGGTCTCTCCTACAGCCGCTTCGTCGGCGGCCTCAAGAAGGCCGGTATCGAGATCGACCGCAAGGTCCTGGCGGACCTGGCCGTGAACGAGAAGGCGGCCTTCGCTGCCATCGTCGAGAAGGCCAAGGCTGCCCAGTAAGTGACATCGTCAGGCAGTACCGTCCGGCCGCGGCCGGACGGTGGTTGACGTCGCAGGGGAAGAGCAGCCGCTCTTCCCCTGTTTTTTTATGCTCAAGACCATCGAATTCGGAGCGCAACGGATGGACCATCTTCCCACTCTGGTCACCGAGGCCCGCCGGGCCATCCAGGCCGCCGACACCATCCCGGCCCTGGACGAGCTGCGCGTGCGCTACCTCGGCAAGAAGGGCGAGATCACCGCACTGCTCAAGGGCCTCGGCAAGCTGCCGGCCGTCGAGCGCCCGGCGGCCGGCGAACGGATCAACGAGGCCAAGCAGGCGCTCTTCGAGGAGCTCGAGGCCCGTCGCCAGGGGCTGGAGAAGGCCGCGCTGGAGTCACGACTCGCCGCCGAACGCCTCGATGTGACCCTGCCGGGCCGCGGCCAGCCGAGTGGTGGCCTGCACCCGGTGACCCGTACCCTCGAGCGCATCGAGGGGCTCTTCACCCGTATCGGCTACGACGTGGCGGTGGGCCCGGAGATCGAGGACGACTACCACAACTTCGAGGCGCTCAATATCCCCGCCCACCATCCGGCGCGGGGCATGGCGGACACCTTCTACTTCGATGCCACCCGACTGCTGCGCACCCACACCTCGCCGGTGCAGGTGCGGACCATGAAGGAGGGCAAGCTGCCGATCCGCGTGGTCTGCCCGGGGCGGGTCTATCGCAGCGACTCCGACCTGACCCACACCCCCATGTTCCACCAGGTGGAGGGGCTGCTGGTCGACGAGGACGTCAGCTTCGCCGACCTCAAGGGCACCATCGAGGATTTCCTGCACGCCTTCTTCGAGCGCGACGACCTCTCGGTCCGCTTTCGCCCGTCCTATTTCCCCTTCACCGAGCCCTCCGCCGAGGTCGATATCCAGTGCGTGATGTGCTCGGGCGAAGGCTGCCGGGTCTGCTCCCACAGCGGCTGGCTGGAGGTGATGGGCTGCGGCATGGTGCACCCGGAGGTGTTCCGCCACTCCGGCATCGATGCCGAGCGCTACAAGGGGTTCGCCTTCGGCATGGGCGCCGAGCGCCTGGCGATGCTGCGCTACGGGGTCAACGACCTGCGGCTGTTCTTCGAGAACGACCTGCGCTTCCTCAGGCAGTTCGCCTGATCGTCCATCGCACCCGCACAACACAGGATTTGTCATGAAATTTTCCGAACAGTGGCTGCGCGAATGGGTCTCGCCGCAGCTCGCGACCCAGGCGCTGGCCGACCAGATCACCATGGCCGGCCTCGAGGTGGACGCGGTGGAGCCCGTGGCAGCGGCCTTCGAGGGCGTGGTGGTGGCCGAGGTCGTGGAGAAGGTCCCCCATCCCGACGCCGACAAGCTGAACGTCTGCCGGGTCGACGATGGCTCGGGCGAGCCGGTTCAGGTGGTCTGCGGCGCGCCGAACGTCGCGGTGGGGCAGAAGGTGCCCTTCGCGCGGGTCGGCGCCGTGCTGCCCGGCGACTTCAAGATCAGGAAGGCCAAGCTGCGCGGCCAGGAGTCCCGCGGGATGATCTGCTCCGCCTCCGAGCTGGGCCTGGAGGAGGAGACCTCGCCGGGGATCCTCGAGCTGCCGGCCGCCGCGCCGGTGGGCGAGGGGTTCCGTGACTGGCTGGGGCTGGACGACCACACCATCGAGGTGGACCTGACGCCCAACCGCGGTGACTGCCTGAGCCTCAAGGGCATGGCCCGCGAGGTCGGGGTGCTCAACCGGCTGCCGGTACAGGGTCCGGCCATCGCCCCGGTGGCGGCCAGCCACGACGAGACCCTCCCGGTGCGCGTCGAGGACGCCGAGCGCTGTCCGCGCTATCTGGGCCGGCTGATCAAGGGCGTCGACGTCGGCGCCGAGACCCCGCTGTGGATGGTGGAGCGGCTGCGTCGCAGCGGCATTCGCGCCATCGACTCGGTCGTTGATGTCACCAACTATGTGATGCTCGAGCTCGGCCAGCCCCTGCACGCCTTCGATCGCGCCAACCTGCACGGGGCCGTGGTGGTTCGCCTGGCCCGCGAGGGCGAGCGGCTGGTGCTGCTCGACGGCAAGGAGATCACCCTGGACGACGCGACCCTGGTGATCGCCGACGAGCGCGGCCCGCTGGCCATCGCCGGCGTGATGGGTGGCGAGCACTCCGGGGTGAACAGTGAGACCCGCGACATCTTCCTGGAGTCGGCCTACTTCTCGCCGCTGGCGGTGGCCGGCCAGGCGCGCTCCTACGGCCTGCACACCGACGCCTCCCACCGCTTCGAGCGCGGGGTGGACCCGCGGCTGGCCCGCGAGGCGGCCGAGCGCGCCACGGCGCTGCTGCTCGAGATCACCGGCGGCGAGCCGGGGCCGCTGGTCGAGGTGGCCAGTGCCGAGCACCTGCCGGGGGAGCGCGAGGTGCGCCTGCGGGCCGCCCGCCTCGAGCAGGCGCTGGGCAAGTCGTTGCCCGTCGACGAGGTGGCCGAGATCCTCGAGCGGCTGGGCATGGCCGTCGAGACCACCGACCAGGGGTGGCAGGCCCAGGCGCCGAGCTGGCGCTTCGACATCGCCATCGAGGAAGACCTGATCGAGGAAGTGGCGCGTATCCACGGCTACAACCGGCTTCCGGTGCGTCGCCCGGCGGCCCGCCTGGCGCTGCGCCCCGATCAGGAGGCACGCACGCCCCTGGCGCTGCTGCGTCGCCAGATGGTCGCCCGGGGCTACCAGGAGGCGGTGACCTACAGCTTCGTGGCCCCGGAGATGCAGCGGGCCCTGCTGCCCGAGGCCGTCTCGCCGGTGCTGGCCAACCCGATCTCCAGCGACCTGTCGGTGATGCGGGCCAGCCTCTTCCCGGGGCTGGTGCGTGCCCTGCAGCACAACCTCAACCGCCAGCAGACCCGGGTAAGGCTGTTTGAGACCGGCCTGACCTTCCGCGGCGATCTCGATGCCCTGCACCAGACGCCCATGCTCGGGGCCCTGGTATGCGGCTCGCGGGAGCCCGAGGGCTGGGCCGGCGCGAAGTCGCCGGTCGACTTCTTCGACCTCAAGGGCGACCTGGAGAGCCTGCTGGCCATGGGCGGCGAGCCCGAGGCGTGGCGCTTCGAGCCGGCCGAACACTCGGCGCTGCACCCCGGCCAGTGCGCCAGGGTGCTGCATCGCGGCGAGGAAGCCGGCTGGATCGGCACCCTGCACCCGGCCGTGCGCGCCGAGCTGGGGCTGAAGGTGGATGCCGTGCTGTTCGAGGTGCGTCTCGATGCCCTGACCCATGGCCGCGTGCCGGCCTTCACGCCGCTTTCCCGCTACCCCGAGGTGCGTCGCGACCTGGCGTTCCTGGTGGACGAGGAGCTGCCGGTTCAGGCGCTGCTGGATACGCTGCGCGGGCAGGCCGGTGAATGGCTGACCGAGTGTCGCCTGTTCGACGTCTACCAGGGCAAGGGCGTGCCGGAGGGGCGCAAGAGCGTGGCGCTGGGCTTGACCTGGCAGCATCCTTCGCGCACGCTGAATGACGAGGAAATCAATCAGTTGGTCGATGCCATCGTCGCCGAGTCCCGTCAGCATCTGGGGGCGGAACTGCGCGGATGATCGCCGGACGCCCAGGCTCTCCGCTGGGTGGAGGTCGGTCGGCATGGCGGACCCCACCACGAGGGAGTGAACATGGGTGCACTGACCAAGGCGGAGCTGGCCGAACACCTGCATGCCGAACTTGGCCTCTCCAAGCGCGAGGCCAAGTCCATGGTGGAGGCCTTCTTCGAGGAGATCCGCGCCTGCCTGCGCGAGAACGAGCAGGTCAAGCTGTCGGGCTTCGGCAACTTCGACCTGCGCGACAAGCGCGAGCGGCCTGGTCGTAACCCCAAGACCGGCGAGGAGATCCCGATCTCGGCGCGGCGGGTGGTCACCTTTCGTCCCGGCCAGAAGCTCAAGAGCCAGGTCGAGGGCTACCGCGGGGAGGCGCCCTGACGGGAACCGTGACCCTGTGCCGGCATGAGCCCGTCAACGCGAAACGCCACCCCTCGGGGTGGCGTTTCGCGTGATCAGGGGGCCAGGTCAGACGCCGCCGCCGTTCTCCAGTAGCCAGGTGATCACCACCTTGAAGACGTAGCCCAGCATCCCGGCCCCCAGCACCACGAAGAGCATGATGGTGCCGAACCGACCGGCGTTGGACTTCTTCGCCAGGTCCCAGATGATGAAGGCCATGAACAGGATCAGGCCGCCGATCATGATCGGGGTGATCCAGGCCTCGAAGGTCTGCTGCATGCCGCCTCCGTGCAGGGGAAGGAAATGACCGACCATTATACTGGGTCTTTGCCGCGACCAGCAGGGCAACGGGTGCGACGAAATGCCCCGCCTCGCTCCTGGCAAGGATGCGGTCCGGCAATGCGTCGTGTTAGTATCCGAGTATTATTCTCAGGTAAATCCAAGACATGCCCATGCTGAAGATCTTCGTTGGAACCATGTATGGCGGCGCCCTCGACGTTGCCGAGCAGGTCAAGCCGCTGTTCGAGGAGGCCGGCTACGAGGTCGCCATCTTCGAGAACCCTGCCCTCGAGGACCTCACCGGGTCGCGCACCGACCTGGCGCTGTTCTGCGTCTCCACCACCGGCAGCGGCGACATCCCCGGCAACCTGCTGCCCTTCGCCCGCGCCCTGGACGAGCAGAGCCCCGGCCTGCCCTCGCTGCGCTACGGGCTGATCGCCCTGGGCGACAGCTCCTACGGCGAGACCTTCTGCGGCGCCGGCCGCCAGCTCGACGCGCTGCTCGAGGGGCAGGGCGCCCAGCGCCTCGGCGAACGGCTGGAGATCGACGCCATGGAGACCTTCATGGCCGATGATGCCGCGCTGCCCTGGGTCGAGGAGTGGATCGAGACCCAGCAGCTGAAGGTGGCCTGAGGTGGGGGCGCAGCCGACCCCCGAGCGCGTCAGCCTGATGCTGGGGCTGGTGCTGCTGATGCTGGCCACGGTGCCGCGTTACCTGGCGGGGGGCCACGAGACCCGGCTCTCGCTGATCCTGATGGCCCTGGCCGTGGTGGCGGCTGTCGCGCTGGTCCACTGGCGGATGCTGGATGGCGAGGCCCGGCGACGCCTGCCCTCGCTGCTGGGCCGCCTGGGCGTGAGCCTGGTGGCCGGCCTGGCGGGCATGGGTCTCTACCACGCGTTGTTCACCGACTTCATCGGCTGGGAGCTGCTGCTCGCCCACGGCGCCACCCTGGGGCTGCTGCTCCACGCGCTGTGGCTGTGGGTCAGGGTGCCTGGCTGAGCCAGCCACAAGCCGCAAGGAGCAAGCTTCAAGGCCTCCCTTGGCTTGCTCCTTGCGTTGGTAAACCCTGATTTCTTGCAGCTTGCAGCTTGCAGCTTGCAGCTTGCAGCTTGCAGCTTGGCGCTTTACCCCAGCGTATAGCAGGGCACGTAGTCGCCCGAGAGCTTCATGCGACCCTGGGCCACGAAGGAGTCCAGCAGCGCATCAAGGCGGCGCATCAGCTCCGGTTCGGCGCTGAGCCGGAAGGGGCCGTGGGCCTTGATGGCGCGGATGCCCTGCTCCTTGACGTTGCCGGCCACGATGCCCGAGAAGGCGCGGCGCAGGTTGGCAGCCAGCTCGTGGACCGGCTGCTGGCGATGCAGGGCCAGGCCGGCCATGGCCTCGTGGGTGGCCTCGAAGGGCTCCTGGAAGTGGCGGTCGATGGTCAGTCGCCAGTTGTAGTAGAAGGCGTCCTGGCGGGCGCGGCGGTAGTCGCCGACCTGGTCGATGCCCTTGCGCATGGTGCGCGCCACCTCGGTGGGGTCGTCGATGATGATGCGGTAGAGGTGGCGGACCTCCTCGCCCAGGGTGTAGGCCAGGAACTCGTCGATGCGCTGGAAGTAGTCGGCGCTGTCGGCAGGCCCGCTGAAGATCACCGGCAGCGCCATGTCGGCATTGTCGGGATGCAGCAGGATGCCGAGCAGGTAGAGGATCTCCTCGGCGGTGCCTACGCCGCCGGGGAAGACGATGATGCCGTGGCCCAGGCGCACGAAGGCCTCCAGGCGCTTCTCGATGTCCGGCATCACCACCAGCTCGTTGACGATGGGGTTGGGGGCCTCGGCGGCGATGATGCCGGGCTCCGAGACTCCCAGGTAGCGGCCCTCGCGCCGGCGCTGCTTGGCATGAGCCACATTGGCGCCCTTCATCGGGCCCTTCATGGCCCCGGGGCCACAGCCGGTGCAGATGTCCATCTCGCGCAGGCCGAGGTGGTAGCCCACGTCCTTGCTGTACTCGTACTCCTCCCGCGAGATCGAGTGGCCCCCCCAGCAGACCACCAGGCTAGGATCCCGCCCCGGCTTCAGGGTGCCGGCCTTGCGCAGGATGTGGAACACCGCGTTGGTGGTCCCCTCGGCGGTGGAGAGGTCGAAGCGCTGGTGTCCCTGGATCTCGTTGTAGACGTAGACGATGTCGCGCAGCACGGCCGAGAGGTGCTCGCGGATGCCGCGGATCATCTTGCCGTCGACGAAGGCCTCGGCCGGGGCATTGGTGAGCTTGAGGCGCACGCCGCGATCCTGGGGGACCACCTCGATGTCGAAGTCCGCGTAGGTCTCCATCAGCGCCACGCTGTCATCGGTGGGCGAGCCGCAGTTGAGCACGGCCAGGGCACAGCGGCGCAGCAGGTCGTGCAGGCCGCGCTTCGAGGTGTCGTGCAGGCGCGCCACCTCATGCTGGGAGAGGATCTCCAGGCTGCCTTCCGGCGAAATGATGCTGGAAATGGTGTCGGGCATTCAGGCGTCCTTGTCGTTCGGGGATAGCTACGGGGATGCTATCACGCCCGGGGCGGGGGGAGTGCTAGAATGGGGCACCGCCAGCGACGTGCCACGCCATGTTCAACGCCCTCTACTTCCGCACCTTCATCACCCTGGTCGAGACCGGCAGCTTCACGCTGACGGCCCGTCGCCTCGAGATGACCCAGCCGGGCGTGAGCCAGCACGTGCGCAAGCTCGAGCAGTACCTCGACAAGCCGCTGCTCGAGCGTCATGGTCGCCGCTTCACGCTGACCGAGGCGGGTCGACGGGCCTACGACTATGCCCTGAAGCTGTTCGCCGAGCACGAGCAGTTCCGCCATTCGCTGGATGCCGATTCCCTCTACTCCGGGGACTGCCGCCTGGCCTCGCCGGGCAGCGTCGGGGTGATGCTCTATCCCTTCCTGCTGGGCCAGCAGCAGATGCATCCCGGCCTCACGGTGAGCTACAGCTTCGCCTTCAACCACGAGATCACTCAGGACGTGCAGGCCGGACGCTACGACCTGGGCATCGTCACCGACCAGGTCCGCCATCCGGACCTCGAGGTCGAGCCCTGGCACCGCGAGCCGCTCTGCCTGGTGGTGCCCGCGGACTTCGCGGGCAGTGGCCTGGCCGACCTCATGGGCATCGGCTTCATCAACTACTCCGACGGCCTCAACCACGCCGGCGCCCTGCTGCGCAGCAACTTCCCGGAGGAGTTCCGCTCGATCAGTCACTTCCGCCGCCAGGGCTTCACCAACGAGGTGGGGATGGTGCTGGACGCGGTGGCCCGGGGGCTGGGGTTCACCGTGGTGTCGCGGCTGGTGCTGGAGACCTCGCCGTGGCAGCGCCAGGTGAAGGAGCTGGACCTGCCGGTGGCGGTCCACGAGACGCTGCATCTGGTGAGGCGCCGCGGCATGGAGATCCCGCGTCGCTATGTCCGCCTGCTCGAGGACTTCCGCGAGCAGCGCCGCCAGGCGCTTTTCGGCTACAGCGAGCAGCCGGGGTTCGTATGAGGGCAGGAGGAGGGTGTCCGGGCCGCCACGGGCGGCCCGGACGGGGGTGGTCAGTCGCCTCCGGTAGCGTCGGTGACGAAGGTCACCAGGGCCTCGATGTCGTCGCTGGACAGGGCGTCCGCGTAGGCCGGCATGACCCCGACCCCGCGGCTGACCGCGTTCCTGACCATGTCGGCGGTGGGGCCCAGCTCGTCGAGGTTGGGGCCGATCTGGCCGCTGGTACCGGCCGCGGCCAGGGTGTGACAGATCGCGCAGGCGGGGGTGGCCTCGCCGGTGAACAGGGCCTGGCCGCGTGCCGTCGGGTCCTGGTCGGCCAGGGCGGGCAGGCAGAGCAGGGCGGTCACGCCGAGCAGGGGCGCGAAGGACTTCGCCATGGACGTTCCTCTTGCAGAAGGGACTTGCGTCATGCGGAAGGCAGCGGCCGGGTGGCCGCTGCCCGATGGGGAGGGGGATCAGACCGTCACGGTGACGCCATGATCCTCCCAGCCGTTATGGCCATAGCCCCGTTCGTTTTCGGTGCGTTCACGGGGCTGGCTGTTGCCCGCCACGTCGGTGGCCCGTGAGACGATGCGGTGCTCGCCGGGGGAGAGACTGGCCTTGATGACGAAGGGGCGCCAGGCGTAGGGCCCCAGGTCAGGGCCGATGATCTCCGCCTCCTGCCAGCTGTCGCCCCCGTCCACCGAGACCTCGACCCGCTCGATCGCCGTGGTGCCGCCGAAGGCGACCCCGTAGATCAGGTTCTCGCCCTCGTGGGTGGTGTCCAGGGGCAGGGTCACCCAGGACTTGACGTTCATGTCCCACATGGAGGGCTGGTCCGGCGAGCCGCCCACGCCGACGTCGCGCACCCGGTAGCCGGAGGCCTGGATCTTGGCATCCGTCTGTTCCTCGGTCATGGCCAGGCGCTTGACGTACTTGACGTTGTTGACCCCATAGTAGCCCGGGACCACCAGCCGCAGCGGCCCGCCATGGGCGCGGTCCAGGGGCTCGTCGTTCATCTCCCAGGCCAGGATCGCGCTCTCCATGGCCTCCATGGGCACCGAGCGCTCGACCATGATGTCCTTGGGATCGAGCCCCTCGGGAATCTCCTCGCCACCGGTGCCGGTGATGTAGCGGGCGCCGTCGACCGGCCCGCCCAGGGCGTCCACCACGCTCTTGAGAGGGACGCCGGTCCAGACCACGCAGCCCGCCGCGCCGACGGACCACTGGGTCCCGCTGGCCCCGTGGGGGAAGAAGGCGCGGCCGTTGCCGGAGCACTGCAACACCGAGGCCACGGTGGTGACGTCCATGCGCTTGAGCTCGCCGACCGTCAGGGTGCGTGGCTCCTGGACGCCCTCGATGCTGACTTCCCAGGCATCGGGGTCATCGGTGATGCTTGCGTCCGGGGCGGGAAGGTTGTTGCGCACGAACAGCGTGCGGCTGGGGGTGACCACGCCGCTGCGGATCGCGGCGCGCTCGGTCTCGATGGTCTCGCGGCCGTGGACGATCAGGTCCTGCTGGCGCTTCCAGGCCACGTAGTCGGGCAGCGAGGTGGCCTGTTCCGCCCGGGCGACCGGGGTCAGCTGCATCAGGCCCAGCGCCGCCAGGGCGCCGGCGCTGCCCTTGAGCAGGGTGCGGCGTGCCGGGTTGTCCAGGGTATGGGTCGGTTCCGGGGGCATGGAGGATGACGGGGAGGTCATGGGGTCTCTCCTGTGATTGTTGTGGTGTCGTACGGAGATGAGGCACGGGTGGGACGCCCGAGCCTGTCATATCTATATAAGTTTCATTTCTGAATTGGTCAAACCGGTCCTCCAACGCAGCAGGCCCCGCCGATGGCGGGGCCTGCTGTGTTGAAGGACTTGCGTCGAGCGACCGGCGCTCGGGTCAGTCGCCTCGATCAGTGGCGATACTCGTCGATACTCGGGCAGGAGCAGATCAGCTGACGGTCGCCGAAGACGTTGTCGACCCGGTTCACCGACGGCCAGACCTTGGCCGCCTTGACCGCCTCGGAGGGGAAGGCGCCGAGCTCGCGGGAGTAGGGGCGCGCCCAGGCCTCGTCCATCAGGTCGGCCATGGTATGCGGGGCGTGGACCAGCGGGTTGTCGTCGGCCGGCCAGTCGCCGGCCTCGACGCGCTTGATCTCCTCACGGATCGCGATCATGGCGTCGCAGAAGCGATCGATCTCGTAGCGGGACTCCGACTCGGTGGGCTCGATCATCAGCGTGCCCGGTACCGGGAAGGACATGGTCGGGGCGTGGAAGCCGTAGTCCATCAGGCGCTTGGCGATGTCCTCCTCGCTGATGCCGGAGGCGGCCTTGAGCGGGCGGATGTCGATGATGCACTCGTGGGCCACGGTGCCGTTGCGCCCCTTGTAGAGCACGGGGTAGTGCTCGCCGAGACGGGCGGCGACGTAGTTGGCGTTGAGGATGGCGAGCTCGGTGGCCTCGCGCAGCCCCCGGGCCCCCATCATCTTGATGTAGGCCCAGGAGATCGGCAGGATCAGGGCGCTGCCGAAGGCCGCCGCCGAGACCGCGCCACAGTCGGCGTTGACGCCTTCGATGGGGGTGACCACGTGGTTGGAGACGAAGGGCGCCAGGTGCGCCTTGACGCCGATCGGGCCCATGCCCGGGCCGCCGCCGCCGTGGGGAATGCAGAAGGTCTTGTGCAGGTTGAGGTGGCTGACGTCACCGCCGAAATCGCCGGGGCGGGTCAGGCCCACCTGGGCGTTCATGTTGGCGCCGTCCACGTATACCTGGCCGCCGTGGGCGTGCACGATCTCGCACACCTCGCGCACGCTCTCCTCGAAGACCCCGTGGGTAGAGGGGTAGGTGATCATGATCGCGGAGAGCCGCTCGCTGTGCTGCTCGGCCTTGGCCCTCAGGTCGTCGAGGTCCACGTTGCCGTGCTCGTCGCACTCCACCACCACCACCTTCATGGAGACCATCGCCGCAGAGGCGGGATTGGTCCCGTGGGCGGAGCTTGGGATCAGGCAGACGTCGCGGTGCCCCTCGCCGATGGACGCCTGGTAGCGGCGGATCGCCACCAGCCCGGCATACTCGCCCTGGGCGCCGGAGTTGGGCTGCATGGAGATGTGGTCATAGCCGGTCACCTCCACCAGGAAGGCGGCCAGCTCGTCGATCATCTGCTTGTAGCCGGCCACCTGATCGCGGGGCACGAAGGGGTGGACGTTGGCGAACTCCGGCCAGGTGATGGGGATCATCTCGCTGGTGGCGTTGAGCTTCATGGTGCAGGAGCCCAGCGGGATCATCGCGTGGGTCAGCGACAGGTCCTTGTTCTCCAGGCGCTTGAGGTAGCGCAGCATCTCGGTCTCGCTGCGGTAGCGCGTGAAGGTCGGGTGGGTCAGGAAGTCGCTCTCGCGGCGGCAGGCGGCGGGGATGCCGCCGAGCCCGTCCGCCACGGCGCCTTCGTCCAGGGCGCTGACCGACAGGCCATGCTCCTCGCCCAGCAGCACGTCGAACAGCACGTCCAGGTCGTGGGCGGTGGTGGTCTCGTCCAGGGTGACGCCCACGTCGCCGTTGGCGAAGTAGCGCAGGTTGATTTCGTGGGTGAGGGCGCGGCCGTGGAGCTTGCCGGCGTCCACGCCGGTCAGGCGCAGGGTGTCGAACCAGCTCTCATGGGCCAGGGCCACTCCCTTCTCCTGCAGGCCCCGGGCCAGCAGGGTCGTCAGACGGTGGATGCGCGAGGCGATGGTGCGCAGCCCCTCGGCGCCATGGTAGACGGCATAGAAGCCGGCGATATTGGCCAGCAGCGCCTGGGCGGTACAGATGTTGGAGGTGGCCTTCTCGCGGCGGATGTGCTGCTCGCGGGTCTGCATCGCCATGCGCAGCGCCTGGCCGCCGCGGACATCCCGGGAGACGCCGATGATGCGTCCGGGGATCGAGCGCTTGAGCTTGTCGGTGGTGGCGAAGAAGGCGGCATGGGGGCCGCCGAAGCCCATCGGCACGCCGAAGCGCTGGCTGCTGCCGACCACGATGTCGGCGCCCAGCGCCCCGGGCTCCTTGAGCAGCACCAGCGCCATGATGTCGGCGGCCACGCAGGTCATGATATTGCGCTCTCGGGCGGTCTCGAGCAGCGGCGCCAGGTCGTGGACGCGGCCGCTCTCGCCGGGGTACTGCAGCAGGGCGCCGAAGACGTCGGCCTCGGCCAGCTCCTCTGCCGGGGCGACGATCAGCTCGAAGCCGAAGTAGGCCGCGCGGGTGCGCACCACGTCGAGGGTCTGGGGCAGCACGTCATCGGCGACGAAGAAGGCGTCGCTCTTCGCCTTCTTGTTGGCTCGCTTGCACAGCGCCATGGCCTCGGCGGCGGCGGTCGCCTCGTCCAGCAGGGAGGCGTTGGCGAGCTCCATGCCGGTGAGGTCCATGACCATCTGCTGGAAGTTGAGCAGCCCCTCCAGGCGGCCCTGGGCGATCTCCGGCTGGTAGGGGGTATAGGCGGTGTACCAGCCCGGGTTCTCCAGCACGTTGCGCTGGATCACCGGTGGTAGGTGGGTGCCGTGGTAGCCCTGGCCGATGTAGCTCTTGAAGACCCGGTTCTGGCGCGCCAGGCGCTTGAGGTAGTCCAGTGCCTCGGCCTCGCTCCGCGGCGGGTCCAGCTCCAGTTCGCGGCCCAGGCGAATGTCCGCGGGCACGGTGCGCGCGATCAGGGTGTCCAGGCTCTCCATGTCCAGGCGCGCCAGCATGGTGGCGACGTCGTCGCGGCTGGGGCCGTTGTGGCGTTGGATGAAGTCGTCATGAGCGGCCAGTTCGGCCAGGCGGCGATTGTCGAGAGCCATGGGACACCCTGTGCGTGTGGATGCGCCGATCGGCAGCGGCGCGGGTCGATAGACGGAACCCCGGCCGGGGGCCGGGGGAGAAGCGGTGGCGGGAGCCGGGTTCAGTCGTCGGACTGGGCCACGGCCTGGTAGCCGTCGGCATCCAGCAGGTCGTCGAGCTGCGCGGCGTCGGCGAGGCGCACCTTCATGATCCAGCCCCCCTCGTAGGGCGCCTCGTTGACGGTCTCGGGCGCATCTTCGAGGGCCTCGTTGACGGCGATCACCTCGCCGGCCACCGGGGCATAGAGGTCGGAGGCGGCCTTGACCGACTCGATGACGCCGAACTCCTCCTTCGTGTCGAGGCTGCGGCCCACCTCGGGCAGCTCGACGAACACCACGTCGCCGAGGGCCTCCTGGGCGTGGTCGGTGATGCCGATGGTCACGGTGCCGTCACCGTTGTCCAGCACCCATTCATGACTTTCGGCGTAGCGCAGGTTGGCGGGGATTGAGCTCATCACGTTTTCCTATACGAAAAAGGTTTCTGGTGTCGCGAATGCTAACGCCATTGACGGCGTTTGGCGAGTCTCCGGGTGTCGGCGCCCCGTGCCCGGGGCGTCGCCGGCCCCCTCAGGGTGGCCCGCGGCGGGGCCGACGTCCAGTCGCGGCGGGAGAGGGGGCGCCCTCAGGCTGCCGTCGGCCGGGCAGTGCGCGGCGAGTCGACGCGTTGCGATGCGCTCACTACGCTTTCTGGAGGCTGGCCCGGGCGGGGCCGGCTTACGCGCCGCGACTTCTGCGCTCAGAGGCGTAGGCGATGGCGTCACCGGGGCGCCGCCGGTTTCCGATAGGAAACATGACTCTGCCCTGCTTGATTGGTATGGCGCACTCGAGGCTGGTGCTGAGACGGCATGATCCGCTATGTTACGCGGGTTCGTTCTGCTGATCCTTCGATCGGTGCCGGCTGTGGCGAGAGATTCGTCTGGTCCAGTCCGCCGCGAGACGGCAGTTCACAACAACAAGCGAATTAGGGAGATTCTCGTGGAAACCTTGAACAGTATATTCGGTGCCATCAACGGCGTGGTCTGGGGGCCGCTGATGCTCATCCTGCTGCTGGGGGTGGGCCTCTACCTGCAGATCGGCCTCAAGCTCATGCCGATCCGCAAGCTCGGCATGGGCTTCAGGCTGATGTGGCAGGGCCGCGACCCGAAGAAGGCGCCGGACGGCAAGCCCAAGGGCGATGACGATGGCGAGATCTCGCCCTTCAACGCCCTGATGACGGCGCTCTCCGCCACCATCGGTACCGGCAACATCGCCGGCGTGGCCACGGCCATCGCGCTGGGCGGCCCGGGGGCGGTGTTCTGGATGTGGATTACCGCCCTGGTGGGCATGGCCACCAAGTTCGCCGAGGCGGTGCTGGCCGTGCGCTATCGCGAGACCGACAGCACCGGCTATCACGTCGGCGGCCCGATGTTCTACATCAAGAACGGCCTGGGCAGGAAGTGGCTGTGGCTGGGCGGCGCCTTCGCCTTCTTCGGTGCCGTGGCCGCCTTCGGCATCGGCAACACCGTGCAGTCCAACTCCGTGGCGGACGCCCTGGACTCCACCTTCGGCATCCCGCACTGGCTCACCGGCGTGGTGATCATGGTGCTGGCCGGCGCGGTGATCCTCGGCGGGATCAAGCGCATCGCCAAGGTGGCCGGCAAGCTGGTCCCGGTGATGGGCATCCTCTACGTGATCGCCGGCATCCTGGTGCTGATCGTCAATGCCGGCCAGATCGGCGAGGCCTTCAGCATGATCTTCTACTATGCCTTCAATCCCCATGCGGCCATGGGCGGCTTCGCCGGTGCCGCGGTGATGGCGGCTATCCGCTTCGGCGTGGCCCGCGGCATCTTCTCCAACGAGGCGGGCCTGGGCAGTGCGCCTATCGCCCACGCCGCGGCCAGGACCAAGAACCCCGTGCGCCAGGGCCTGATCGCCATGCTGGGGACCTTCATCGATACCATCGTCATCTGCACCATCACCGCCCTGGTGATCCTGACCTCCACGGTATGGGTCGAGGGCGAGGCCGGCGCCTCGCTGACGGCGCTCTCCTTCGATGCGGCGCTGCCCGGCTTCGGCAACCAGATCGTCTCGCTGGCCCTGGCGGTGTTCGCCTTCACCACCATCCTGGGCTGGTCCTTCTATGGCGAGAAGTGCTTCCAGTTCCTGTTCGGCACCCGCTCGATCATGCTCTACCGGGTGCTGTTCGTGCTGGCCATCCCGCTGGGGGCCATCGCCCAGCTGGGGTTCATCTGGCTGATGGCCGACACCTTCAACGCCATGATGGCGATTCCCAACCTGATCGCCCTGGCGCTGCTGTCGCCGGTGGTCTTCAAGCTCACCCGTGACTACTTCGACGGCAAGGAGATCCTACCGGGCGAGGAGCTCGACCACGACAAGCGCTGATCCAAGTCCGACGCGCTCGAGAGGTGCCCCCCGGGGCACCTCTCGAGCGTCGGGCCCCATCACCCGGCTACCCCCGAGGGAGACGAGATGAGCGAACTCAAGCGAACGCCCCTGTATGACCTGCACGTGGAACTGGGCGCCAGAATGGTGCCCTTTGCCGGCTACGAGATGCCGGTCCAGTACCCGCTCGGCGTGAAGAAGGAGCACGAGCATACCCGCGCCGCCTGCGGCCTGTTCGATGTCTCCCACATGGGGCAGCTGCTGCTGCGGGGGCCGTCCCCGGCCGAGGCGCTGGAGACCCTGGTGCCGGCGGATATCGTCGGCCTTCCCGAAGGCATGCAGCGCTATGCGCTGTTCACCGGCGAGGAGGGCGGCATCCTCGACGACCTGATGGTAGTCAACGCCGGTGACTACCTCTACCTGGTGGTCAACGCGGCCTGCCAGGAGCAGGACATCGCCCATCTGCGGCGGGGGCTGCCCGAGGGGCATGAGGTCGAGGGGCTCGACCGTGGCCTGCTGGCGCTGCAGGGACCCCGGGCCAGTGACGTGATGGCCCGGCTCTGCCCGGCGGCCTGCGAGATGGTCTTCATGCAGCACGGCCATTTCGAGGTCGACGGCATCCCGGTGTGGATCAGCCGCAGCGGCTATACCGGCGAGGATGGCTTCGAGATCTCGGTGCCGGCCGGGCAGGCCGAGACCCTGGCGCGCCGCCTGCTGGCCGAGCCCGAGGTGGAGGCGGTCGGCCTGGGCGCGCGGGACTCCCTGCGCCTCGAGGCGGGGCTCTGCCTCTATGGCCACGACATCGACACCGAAACCACCCCGGTGGAGGCCGGCCTGGTCTGGGCCATCGGCAAGCCGCGGCGGCGCGGCGGCGAGCGGGCCGCCGGCTTCCCGGGCGCTGACCTGATCCTGCACCAGGTGGAGGCGAAGGACCACCGGCGCAAGCGCGTCGGCCTGCTGGGCGAGGGGCGCGCCCCGGTGCGCGAGGGCGCCGCGCTGTTTGACGCCGAGGGCAAGGGCATCGGCGTGGTCACCTCCGGCGGCTTCGGCCCCAGCGTGGGCAGGCCGGTGGCCATGGGCTACCTGGCCATCGAGCACGCCGAGGTGGAGGCCACCGTCTACGCCGAGGTGCGCGGCAAGCGCCTGCCGATGACGGTGAGCCGGATGCCCTTCGTGACGCCGGGCTACTATCGGGGCTGAGCCGGCCCGGCGACCATGGCAACGCACAGCGGCCACCCGAGGGTGGCCGCTGTGCGTTGTGGGGTGTGGTTTTTTATACCGTTATCATCCTTGCAGGCATGTTAGCCCGCCACTGGCCTGGAAGCGAGCCGATCAGCCACCCACCCAGCGAAAGGTCAGGCTGATGCGCAGCCCGGGGATCTTGCGCGGCAGCAGCGCGTGCTGCAGGGCGCCCTGCACGCCGGGGCCCATCACCAGCAGGCTGTCGTGGGGCAGCCAGACGTTGAAGGGTGATATGGGGCCCGCGTCGCCGGGACGGACCACGCCCGGCTTGCCGCGGAAGCGCAGCGGGCGCTCGGCCCCCAGCGACACGGCGGCGATCAGCGGGTCGTGCCCGAGCTCGGGCTCGTCGTCGCTGTGCCAGCCCATGCGCTCCTCGCCATCGGCGTAGCGGTTGAGCAGCACGCTGTTGAAGCGGGCCGGTGTGCCGGAGGCCGCCAGGGCATCGGTCACCCGGTCGCGAAGGGCGGCCACGGTGGGGTGCCAGGGATCGGGATGGAAGTCCCGAGCGGAGTAGCGGTAGCGCGCCTCGGGGTCGCCCATCCAGACCTGGCGGCGGGGGATGGGGTGCTCCCGGCCATAGAGGCGCAGCGTCGGGCATTGCCAGGCCAGCTCGGCATCGAGAGTGTGCAGCAGTGCCGAAGCGGCAGGCTCTCCCAGCAGGGGAGTCGTGAGCCACAGGGGCGGGTCGGGCAGCAGGATGTCGGTCGGCATCACCCAAGGATGCCATGGCGGGGGCGATCCCACGAGGCTCAGCCGACCAGGGCCAGGCTCGCCAGGGCAAAGAGCAGCCCGAGCGCGGCTCCGGCGGCCACGTCGCTCAGGTAGTGCAGGCCGAGGCCGACCCGCGAGACGGCGATCAGGACCACCAGCGGCACCAGCCAGGGCGCCAGCCAGGGCAGATGGCTCGCGGTCAGCGCCAGGAACAGCACCGCGTGCATGGTATGCCCGCTGGGGAAGCTGTAGCGGTCCCGAGCCGGTTCGTGGGAGCGCACGTTGCCGACGAAGGTGATGAAGGGACGCTCCCGGCACAGGCGGGTCTTGATCAGCCGGTAGACGGCGATGGCCACCAGGGCCGTCAGGGTGTACTGCAGCAGGGCTCGCCAGCCGCCGGACACGTGCAGCAGTGGCTGAGCCAGGATCAGCGCGACCCAGGCCGGCCAGTCGCCGAGCCGGCTGGCCAGGCGCAGCAGGATCAGCCAGGGGCGGTAGAGGTTGAGCCGGCCGATGCGCTGGCAGAGCCGCCACTCCACCAGGTCGAGCCGTTCAAGCAGGGCGTGGGCGCGAGGTTCCATGAGGTGTCTCCCGGGCGAGGTCGAGGGTGGCGAGAAAGTCGTCGGTGATGGCCGGCCAGGTGTAGGCCAGGGCCCGCTGGCGCGCGGCACGCCCCAGCCGGGCGGTGCGTGCCGGCTGCTGGCAGAGGGTCACCGCCGCCTCGCGGAACGCCGTCGGGTCGTCGGCGGGCGCGGTAACGCCGTTGACATCGTCGTCGATCAGCTCGGCGCCGGCGGCGTGGCGAAAGGCCACCACGCCGAGCCCGCTGGCCATGGCCTCGAGCACGACGTTGCCCCAGGTCTCGGAGAGCGATGGGAAGATGAAGAGGTCGGCGCTGGCGTAGTGGCGTACCAGCGCCTCCGGGTCGATGAAGCCGGTGAAGTGGGCCTCGGGCAGGGCCCGTTCCAGCAGGCGCCTTCCGGGCCCGTCGCCGACGATCACCTGGCGCAGGTCCGGCCGGGTGTCCTGCATCGCCAGGAAGGTGTCGCGCAGCAGGTCGAGGTTCTTCTCGGGGGCCAGGCGCCCCACGTGGAGGGCGACCGGGCGATGCTCGCCGGCGCCCCAGCGGCGGCGCAGCTCGGGGTCGCGATGGGCCGGGGAGAAGCGTTCGCCGTCGATGCCGCGCGCCATGAGGCGCAGGTTGTCGAAGCCCTGGGCCGCCAGGGCTCGAGCCTGGTCGCGGGTCGGGACCAGGGTGGCCGCACAGCGGTTGTGGAAGGCGCGCAGGCGACGGATGACCAGCGGGGCGAGCCAGGGGAAGCCGTAGTCGCGGCAGTAGTGGTCGAAGTTGGTGTGCCAGCCGGCGACCGTCGGTATGGCCAGGCGCCTCGCCACCCGCTGGGCGGACCAGCCCAGCGGCCCCTGGGTGGCCAGGTAGACCACGTCGGGGCGCTGCTCGCGCCACAGCTGCAGGATCGCGCGGCTGGCGGGCAGGCCCAGGCGGACTTCCCGGTAGCCGGGCACGGAGACCCCGCGCACCCTGAGCTCGGCTTCCATGCCGGCGCTGCGTGGCGGGGCCGGGGTCAGGGGGCGGGGGCGGATCAGCTGCAGCCGAAGGCCGCGCGAGTGGAGCTCGCCGCTCAGCTGGCCCAGGGTGTGGGCGACCCCGTTGATGTCGGGCGTCCATGTCTCGCTCACCAGACAGATGCGCATGACGTTCCTCGTCCTGTCGCGGGCCCGGAAGGGGCCCCGTCAGGTGTCGAGGATGTCATGCCGGCATGACGCCTCGGCGACGCCCCCGTGACCCGTCGGTGACAGTGCGCCGGAATCAGCGCAGGACGCGGCGCGGGTCGATGGGCTTGCCGCCGTGGCGCAGGTCGAAGAGCAGGTCGTGGCGCTCGGTGGTGTTGCTGTAGCCCACCTCGCAGAGCGGGGTGCCGCGGCTGACCCGGTCGCCGTCGGCCACCAGCGTCCGCTCGCACAGGGCGTAGACGCTCTGCAGGTTGTCGGCATGGTGGACGATCACCACCTGGCCGAGCTGGCGCATGCTGTCGGCGAAGCGCACGTCGCCGTCGGCCACCGCCCGTGCCTGGGCGCCCCGGCTGGTGGCCAGCAGCATCGGCTGCAGGGTCCCCCGCCCGTCGCTGCCGAAGCGGCGCACGATGCGGTAGTCCGCCAGCGGCCAGGGCCAGTTGCGGGCCGAGGCGGGCAGGTCGCCGGGGTCCGGCAGGCTGGCGCGAGGGGGCGAGCCTCCGCTGCTCCCGCCCGAACCGCTCCCGGACGTTCCGCGGCTCGCCGTGGCGCCGCCGCCCGAGAGGGGTACCTGGATGACCTGGCCGACCCTCAGGGCGGTGGGTTCGATGCCGGGGTTGGCGGCCTGGATCCGCGAGGCCCGGGTGTCGAAGCGCCGGGCGATGCTGGAGTAGGTGTCGCCGGGCCGCACCTGGTAGCGGTAGGGGCCGCCGGAGGGAGCGCGCTCCTGCTGGGTGGGCATCAGCAGTCTCTGGCCCACCGCCAGTCGGCGGGCGTCGACCCCCGGGTTGAAGCGCTGCAGGCGCTCCAGCGGGACCTCGCCGCGCCGGGCGATCTCGCCGAGGGTGTCGCCACGCTGGACGGTGACCCAGCCGCTGGCGGCGCTGGCCGTGTCGCGGGTGGTGGTTCCGTCGGGGCGCGAGGCGCAGCCGGCAAGCAGCAGCGCGATCAGGAGGAGTGCGAGAGTGCGTCGTCCTTGTCCTGCCACAGGGCGTTGAGCCATGAGTGGAAGCGTTCCTTGTAGTCCGGGTCGTCGTAGTCGCCGTCGAGCATCCAGGCGGGAATCTCGAGGCGCCTGGCCACGAGGGCCACGCGCCCCTCCCGGCCGCACAGGAAGCCCCAGAAGGTGGGGTCGGGATTCTCGTAGTGGAGCGTCACGTCGAGGATACCACCGAGCCGGTCGCCGAGCAGGTTCAGCACCTGGGCGATGCCGCCGGCCCGGGGGCGCAGCAGGTGGGTGTAGGGGGAGTCCTGTGCGGCGTGCTTGGCCGGGGTGAAGCGGGTGCCCTCGACGAAGTTGTAGATGGCGATGGGGCGCTCCCGGGCGTGGCGGCACATGCGCTCGGTGGCCTCCCGGTCGCGGCGTGCCAGCTGGGGGTTGCGCTCGCGCTGCTCGCGGCTGAGGCGGCGCAGCATGGGGAACTCCATGGCCCAGAAGGCCAGGCCGACGATGGGCACCCAGATCAGCTGGCGCTTGACGAAGAAGTGCGGCATGGGGATGCGCCGGTGCAGCGCCAGGAACAGCAGGAAGATGTCGGTCCAGCTGCGGTGGTTGGAGAGCACCAGCCACCACTGGTCCCGTGACAGCCCCTCGGGCAGTGTCATCGCCAGGCGGGGCTTGAGCCAGCGGCGCATCCACCAGAGGTTGCTGCCGACCCAGTTGAGCGCCACCCAGTTGAGGCCCTGGAGCACCCGGCGGCGCAGGCGACGCCCCGGGGTGACCAGCTTGACCAGGGTCAGCAGGATCAGCGGAATGCCCCAGAAGGCGGTGGTCAGGACAAGCAGCAGGAGGCTGACGAGCCCCTTGAGGATCGGCATGCGTCTCTCCCTGTGGGGTGGGCCGGGGGTGGCGCGGTCGGGTGGTTGCGGCAATGCTAAAGGATCGTCGCACGGCTGCCCAGCGCCGCGGCTCAGGCCGGGCGGCTCCCCTCGGGGGGGGCGATGGTCTCGACCAGCACCTGGCGCAGGGCCAGCGCCGCCGCCGACAGCTCGCCGTGGGTGATCATGCCCACCGCCCGCTCGATCACCGGCGCCTCCAGGGGCAGGCAGCGCGCCCCCAGCGCCTCCATCTGGCGGCGGCACAGCGAGGGCACGGCGCTGACGCCCAGACCGCTGGCCACCATGCGCCCCACCGTGGCCAGCTGGTGGCTCTCGAAGGCGCAGGGCAGGGTGATGCCGCGGCGGCGCAGCTGCTGCTCCAGCAGCCGCCTGACCATGGAGGGGCGCTGCAGGGCGATGAAGTCGTGGGTCAGCAGGGTCGCCCAGTCGAGTCGCTCGTGGCCGGCCAGCAGGGAGTCGGCCGGTACCACGGCGACGAAGCGGTCGATGAACAGCGGCGTGAAGCCGAGGCTGCCGGTCGCCTCGGGCTCGAAGACGATACCCAGCTCCACCTGGCGATTGCGGACCATGTCGATCACCTGCTCGTTGATCACGTCGTGGACCGTGACGTTGACCCGCGGGTGGCGGCGCCGGAAGGCCATCAGCGCCGGGGGCAGCAGGTTGCTGGCGAAGGAGGGCATGGCGGCCACCGCCAGCCGGCCGAGCTGCAGGGTGAAGCGCTGGCGCAGCAGCTCCTCGGTGTTGTCCCACTCGGCCAGCAGCCGCTTGGCCAGCGGTACCAGGGATTCCCCCTCGGGGGTGAGGCGCACGCTGCGCGTGCTGCGGATCAGCAGCCGCCCCCCGAGGGTCTCCTCGAGGCCCTTGATCGCCAGGCTCAGCGCCGGCTGGGAGAGGTGCAGCCGCTCGCAGGCCTGGGTGAAGCTCAGTGTCTGGGCCACGGCGAGGAAGGCACGGAGCTGCTTGACGGTCATCGACATACTACCAAGGTCCAATTAATAGACTGATCAAATCAATCGATAAGAAAAACAAACTTAACAAATATATGGCCAAGCACAACACTAGGTCCCATCGTGTCACCCGTGACCCGCTATCCTTCACCCCGCAAGATCCATCGACAACAACACGAGGCGCCACTATGTCCGGATTCGACAAACGCGTGTACTCCTACGAAGAGGCTATGGCCGGCATCGAGAGCGGCATGACCGTGGCCGCCGGCGGCTTCGGCCTGTGCGGCATCCCGGAGAACCTGATCGCCGAGATCAAGCGCCTCGGCGTCAAGGACCTCACCGTGCTCTCCAACAACTGCGGCGTCGACGGCTTCGGCCTGGGCCTGCTGCTGGAGGACAAGCAGATTTCGCGCATCTATGCCTCCTACGTGGGCGAGAACGCCCTGTTCGAGCGCCAGATGCTGGATGGCGAGATCGATGTGATCCTGACGCCCCAGGGCACCCTGGCCGAGAAGATGCGCGCCGGTGGCGCCGGCATCCCCGCCTTCTATACCGCCACCGGCTACGGCACGCCGATCGGCGAGGGCAAGGAGGTGCGCGAGTTCAACGGCCGCCACTACATCCTCGAGGAGGCGTTCCACGCCGACTTCGCCATCGTCAAGGGCTGGAAGGCGGATCGCTACGGCAACGTCGTCTACCGCGACACCGCCCAGAACTTCAATCCCCTGGCCGCCACCTGCGGCAAGATCACCGTGGTCGAGGTCGAGGAGATCGTCGAGCCGGGCGAACTGGCACCGGACCAGATCCACACCCCCGGCATCTACGTCGACCGCATCATCCAGGGCACCTTCGAGAAGCGCATCGAGAAGCGCACCGTCCGCGAAGGCTGAAGGCGCGACGCTGCACGAACCCCTAGGCTTCTCACCCGAACGCAAGAGGCAACAAGATGGCACTGACTCGCGAACAGATGGCGCAGCGCGTGGCGCGCGAACTCGAAGACGGCTTCTACGTCAACCTGGGCATCGGCATCCCGACCCTGGTGGCCAACTATGTCCCCGAGGGCATCGACGTCATGCTCCAGTCCGAGAACGGGCTGCTGGGCATGGGTCGCTTCCCCACCGAGGAAGAGGTCGACCCGGACATGATCAATGCCGGCAAGCAGACCGTCACGGCCCGCCCGGGCGCGGCGATCTTCGACTCGGCGGAATCCTTTGCCATGATCCGCGGCGGCCACGTCGACCTCACGGTGCTGGGCGCCTTCGAGGTGGACCAGGAGGGCAACATCGCCTCCTGGATGGTGCCCGGCAAGCTGATCAAGGGCATGGGCGGCGCCATGGACCTGGTGGCCGGCGCCGAGAACATCATCTGCACCATGACCCATGCCTCCAAGCACGGCGAATCCAAGCTGCTCGAGAAGTGCACCCTGCCGCTGACCGGCGCCGGCTGCATCAACCGGGTGCTGACCGACCTGGCCTACCTGGAGATCAAGGACGGCGCCTTCCACCTCAAGGAGCGCGCCCCGGGTGTCTCGGTGGAGGAGATCGTCGAGAAGACGGCCGGCAAGCTCGTCGTGCCGGACCATGTCCCGGAGATGACCTTCGACGCCTGATCCTTGACGCCTGCTCCTTGACGAGCAGGGCATGACCCCCGCGGCCCGGACCCTGTGTCCGGGCCGCGGCCGTTCGGGCTGTCGAAAAACTGATCGTTTCGCCTCGGGCGCCGCCGGGGCGCGGGGTCCGGCGGGATGACGGGAGCTCTTGCACAGCGTTATCCACAGATTCTGTGGATGACTCTGCGGCGCTGCAGCGACAGGGGCGGCGGGTCAGGAGACCTCGCAGCGGGTGTGGTGGGGCAGCAGCAGCTCCACGGCACGCTCCTGGTTGGCCGAGACCTCCTTCTGCACCAGTGCCAGGCCGCCGAGCTCCACGCGATGCTCGTCACCCTGGGCGAAGGCGAGGCGCCGGGAGCAGGTGGGGTAGAAGCGGTAGTCGAGGAGGGGCGAGACCGGGAAGATCCCGTGGTGGCGATCGGTGCTGCCGCTGAGCCCGGCCTGCCGCAGCTGGTCGTCGAGCACCGCGATGGGCTGGCCCAGACGCCCGCAGTCGAAGCCGGCGTGGTGCATCCGCGGCCCGTTGATCGACAGCAGGCCGGCCAGCGGATGCGCCTGGCACAGCGCGAGGTAGGTCTCCCAGTCGGGCATGGGCCAGGGGCGGCCGCGGCACAGCAGGTTCTGGCCGCGCTGGTCCTCCCGCGGGGCCTGGGCGACCAGCGCCTCGAGCCGCTCCCTGGGGCGCCGGGAGAGGGTGCCCAGCTGCAGTTCGCCGAGGACCAGCCAGGGGCCGTCGTCGGGGGGTGAGAGCAGGCTGACCAGCAGCCCGCGGTCGGCCATGGCGTGGCGGTGGCGCGGACGATAGCCCAGGTGGGCAAGGGTCGGCAGCAGGGCATCCATGCCGAACGGGCCGTGGTTCAGGGTGAGCAGCGCCAGGTACTCGACCGGGGCATCGACCGGCCACAGACGTAGCCCGCCGACCTCGGGGTGCTGGTGGACATAGTCCAGCCAGAGCTGCTGGACGAACTCTTCCCTCTGCATCGTTACGCTTCCCTTGTCATGATGCTGGCGGGAAGTATAGGCACAGCACCCCGGGGGGCTTTCAACGAGGGGAAGACGTTTCCAGGCAGCGACGCGTGGCGGCGGCGATCTCGGCCTCCTCGTCGGTGGGCAACACGACCAGGGCGGGCCCGCTGCCGTCGTCGAAGCGTGGCGCATGCTCCCGGTTGGCACCCTCGTCCAGGCTTGCCCCGAGCCATGCCAGGCGCCGCGCGGTGCGGGCGCGGATCTCGGCGGCGTGCTCGCCGATGCCGGCGGTGAAGACCAGTGCATCCAGGCCGCCGAGCAGGGCCACCAGGGCGCCGATCTCGCGCAGCAGCCGCTCGATGAACAGCGCCACCGCCTCCTCGGCATGGGGGTGGTCGCTGGCCAGCAGGTCGCGCATGTCGGCGGAGAGCCCCGAGACGCCCAGCAGACCGCTTTCCCGGTAGAGTAGCCGCTCGACCTCCTCGGCGGACATGCCCCGCTGCTGCTGAAGGTGCAGCACCACCCCGGGGTCCAGGCTGCCGCAGCGGCTGCCCATCATCATGCCGTCCAGGGCGGTGAAGCCCATCGATGTGGTCAGGCTGCGCCCGTCCTGCAGGGCACACAGGCTGCAGCCCTGGCCCAGATGGGCGATCACTACCCGCCCGCGGGCTCGCTCGCCCACCAGCTCGGGCAGCCGCCGTGCCACATGGGCATAGGAGAGCCCGTGGAAGCCGTAGCGCAGCACCCCCTCGTCGGCCAGGCGGCGGGGCAGGGCAAACAGCTGGTGCACCCGCGGCTGGGTGCGGTGGAAGGCGGTGTCGAAGCAGGCTACCTGGGGCATGGCCGGCAGGCGCTCGCGCAGCGCACGGATGATGGCCAGGGCGGGGGGCTGGTGCAGCGGTGCGAGGGGTTCCAGGCCGGCCAGGTATGTCAGGTGGTCATCGTCCAGCATGACCGGCGCGTCGAGCGCGGTGCCGCCATGAACCACCCGGTGGCCGATCCCGTCGAGGGTGGCCAGCCCGACGCGGCGGTCGAGCCAGGCCAGCAGCGCCTCGGCCACCGCCGCGTGGCCGCCCTCGCTGGCGGGGAAGTCGTCATCGTCGAGGCTCCCCTGCAGCAGCCGGAGCCGCGGGGCCTCGTCGAGCCGTTCCACCAGGCCGCGCAGGGAGCAGCGCCCGTCGTCATAGAGGCCGAACTTGAGCGTGGCCGAGCCGCCGTTGATCACCAGCAGGCGGCTCACTGGGCGTCGTCCGGGGCCGGGGTCACCCGGGCCAGGTGCATCGCCAGGGCCGCCGAGGCGAGGCGTGTCTCCGCGTCGTCGGCCCGGCTGGTCAGCATGATGGGCACCCGGGCACCCACCACCAGCCCCGCGGCCTGGGCACGGGCCAGGTGGATCAGCAGCTTGGCGATCATGTTGGCCGACTCCAGGTTGGGGGCGATGAGGATGTCGGCCTGTCCGGCCACCTCGGAGCCCAGCCCCTTCTGCCGTGCGGCCGCCAGGGAGACGGCATTGTCGATGGCCAGGGGACCATCCAGCACCCCGCCGTGGATCTGGCCGCGCTCGCTCATCTTGCACAGCGCCGCGGCCTCGATGGTGGAGGGCAGGGTGGAGCGCACCGTTTCTACCGCCGAGAGCAGCGCTACCCGAGGTCTAGAGATGCCCAGCGCCCGGGCAAGGTCGATGGCGTTCTGGATGATGTCGCGCTTGGCCGCCAGGTCGGGGGTGATATGCAGGGCGGCGTCGGAGATCAGCAGGGGCCGGGGGTAGCTGGGCACGTCCAGGGCATAGACATGGCTCATCAGCCGTTCGGTACGCAGCCCGGTGCGGCGATCCACCGCGGCGGACATCAGCTCGTCGGTATGCAGGGAGCCCTTCATCAGCGCCTCGACCTCGCCCTGGGCGGCCAGTTCGACCGCTCGCTCGGCGGAGGCGTGGCTGTGGGGGGTGTCGATCAGCGTCAGGCCGTCCAGGGACTCCCCCAGGGCCTCGGCGGCGGCCTCGATGCGGTGGCGGGGGCCGATCAGCAGAGGGACGATGATTCCCTCCCGCCAGGCCGCCAGGGCTCCGGCCAGGGAAGGCTCGTCACAGGGGTGGACCACCGCGGTGGTGAGCGCCTCGAGGGAACGGGTGCTGTCGATCAGGCGACGATGCTGCTCGCCGGTCTGGTGCCAGTGGGCCTCGGCGGCCGGTGACGTGGGGGGATGCGCCATGGGCGACTCCGTGACGTGGGGGAACCTCCCCAGCGTAGCATCCGCACCCGGTCGGGGGGCGCCCCACGACGGCATCACCACGAACCGCCGCCCGGGGCGGCGTCAGGGGGTCAGCGAGCGGCGACGGTGTCCAGCAGCGACCGGTCCCGCACGTAACGGTCGAATTCGGTGAAGCCGCCGATCGGGGTCTGGTCGACGAAGATCTGCGGCACCGTATGGACGGGCTTGCCAATGGTCTTCTCGAGGTCGGCCTTGGTGATGCCCTCGGCCTGGATGTCGACGTAGCGGAAGCCTTCGATGGCGCCTGCGCTCTCAAGCTGCTGGGCGAGCTCGTTGGCGAAGACGCAGAAGGGGCAGCCGGGACGACCGAAGATAGTGACGTGCATGGACGGGCTCCTGGGCGCTGGTGGGAACGGGTAATGGCGCCGCGGCAGGCGGGTGCCAGTTCGGAATCAGGGGTGGTTATCAGAACGAGGGGCATTGTGACCGATGGCGACGGCGAAGGCCAATAGCGGCCCTCGAGTCCCGCCATTGGCGGCGCCTATCGTCGGGGACGCCTAGTCGGGGACGCCTAGTCGGGGACGCCTAGTCGGGGACGCCTAGTCGGGGACGCCTAGTCGGGGACGCCTAGTCGGGGACGCCTAGTCGGGGACGCCAGGCGGGGTAGATGCCTGGCGTCACGGCGATGCCCAGGAGCCATCCAGCTCGCCGGCGTCGGCACGACGCAGCAGCTCCCCGAGTTCGCGATGCAGGGCCGGGCTCGAGACCAGCAGGTTTTCGCCATAGAGGTCTTCCGGGATCCCCTCGGGACATGGGTAGAGGTGCCCGGTGGTGGCCCCCGCCTCCCGGGCGATCAGCCAGCCCGCGGCGAAGTCCCAGGGGGAGACGCTCTCGTAGTAGGCATCCAGGCGGCCGCAGGCCACGTCGCACAGGTCCAGGGCGGCGGAGCCGTTGCGTCGCACGTCCTGGCAGCGCTCGAGGACGCCTGCCAGGCGGCGCATCAGCGGCGGGCGGCTGTCCCGGCGATAGGGGAAGCCGGTGCCCACCAGGGCGTGGGACAGGTCGTGGCAGCGGCTGGCGCGGATCGGCGTGCCGTTGCAGTGGGCACCCTGGCCGGCCACCGCGGTGAAGGTCTCGCTCAGGAAGGGGGCGTGCACCACCCCCACCCTGACCCGCCCCTCGACCGCCCAGGCAATGGAGACCGCCACGTGGCGCAGGCCGTGGGCGAAGTTGACGGTGCCGTCGACGGGGTCGACGACCCACAGCGGCTGGCCACTGGCGAGCTCGCTGCGATCCGGCGCGAGCTCCTCGCTGAGCCGCGACTCGTCGGGACAGGTCGAGCGGAGTCGCGCGCTGATATGGGTGTCGACGGCCACGTCCACGTCGGTGACCAGCTCTTGGCCCGACTTGTAGCGCTGGCCGAAGGTCTGGCTGCGGCGGGCGTCGGCGATCATCTCGCCGGCCTCGCGGGCGATCTCGATGGCCAGTTCGAGGCGTTCGGCGTCGGTCATGGGGCTCCCTCGATGGCATGGGCAGGCCCTCAGCTTAGCAGCGTGGCGGGCCAGGCGCTGCCCGGGCCGTGCCGCTCCGCTATACTGCCCGCCCCCACCCACGGGAGATGCCCATGCAGGCCCTGAACCCCGAACAGTATGCCCGGCTGCGCGCGCTGGCCGAGGCGTGGACCCACCACCACCTGAAGGCGGCCAAGGCGCTGCCGCAGTTCAATCCCCGCCTGGTGGCCGATGCCCTCTGCTTCCAGCCCCTGCGGGACGCCGAGCACGGCGACCTGCTGCTCGGCGCCCTGGTCACCCCGCTGTCGCTGGCGCTGGCGGGGCTGCCAGCGTCTGCGGGGCTGCCGGCCCCGGCCGCCGGGAGCCGTCTCCGGATCGCGCTGCCCTCCGGGCACTATGACCTGGAGGCCTTCCACGTCGATGCGGACCACTGGTGCTGGCGTCGCGTGCTGCTCGACGACCTCTCCGACCTCCCGGGCCGCGAGGCGGCCAGCCGCCTGGCCCAGCAGCTGATGGAGCGTGTCATGGCGCCGGACGAGGCGCGGTGAGGTAGCGCCCGGCGGGCCGGGCCCTTATGCTGGACGGGTTGCCATCCATCGCTACGTTCAGCCATCCCACTCTGCCATCCCACAAGGAGTCGTCCATGACAGCGTCTGCCACTTCCACTCCCCGCGTCGCCCTGGTCACCGGTACCAGCAGCGGCATCGGCGAGGCCGTGGTGCGTCACTTCCGCGAACAGGGCCACCAGGTACTGGCGGTGGACTTCAATCCCGCCGGCCAGGAGGTCGCCGAGCGGGCCGGGGCGGCCTTCTTCCAGGCCGACCTCACCGACGGCGAGGCCTGCAAGGCGGCGGTGGCCGATGCGATCAAGCGCTTCGGTCGGGTGGATATCCTGGTCAACAACGCCGGCATCCAGCACGTCTCGCCCATCGAGACGTTCCCCGAGGCCAAGTGGCGGCAGATCATCGACCTGATGCTGACCGCGCCCTTCCTGCTCAGCCAGGCCGTCTGGCCCTCCATGCGCGAGAACGGCTGGGGGCGGATCATCAATATCGCCTCGGTGCATGCCCAGGTGGCCTCGCCGGGCAAGTCGGCCTATATCAGCGCCAAGCACGGCATGATCGGCCTCACCAAGACCGCAGCCCTGGAGGGCGGCGATCAGGGCATCACCGCCAACGCCATCTGCCCCGCCTACGTGAAGACGCCGCTGGTGGACAACCAGATCGCCGACCAGGCCAAGCTGCACGGCATGGAGGAGCAGGAGGTGATCGAGAAGATCATGCTCAAGAATGCCGCCGTCAAGCGCCTGATCGAACCCTCGGAGGTGGCCGAGCTGGTCGCCTACCTGGCCTCAGACGCCGCCGGCGCGGTCACCGGCGCGAGCTGGAACATCGACCTGGGCTGGACGGCGCAGTAAGGGCCTTCGGCCAGCGGCAAGCCACAAGGAGCAAGCGACAAGGAACCCCTTGATTCTTCGCTCCTTGTTCCTTGTTTCTTGTTCCTTATCGTCTCACCGGCCGCTTCTGCAGCTTGCGCTGCAGGGTGCGGCGGTGCATCCCCAGGGCGCGGGCGGTGGCCGAGATATTGCCGTCGTGCTCCTGGAGCACCTTCTGGATATGCTCCCAGGCGATGCGGTTGATCGACGGCGGCTGCTCGGCCACCTCGGTCTCCGGGTCGCCTCCCTCCTTGCTGAAGGCCGCCAGCACCTCCTCGGCATCCGCCGGCTTGCACAGGTAGTTCACCGCGCCGAGCTTGATTGCCTCCACCGCCGTGGCGATGCTCGAGTAGCCCGTCAGCACCACCACCCGGCACTCCGGCACGATCTCCAGCAGCTCCGGCAGCAGCTTGAGCCCGGACTCGTGCTCCAGCTTAAGGTCGAGGGTGGCGAGCTCGGGGCGATGCTGGTGGGCCAGGGTGAGGGCCTGCTCGGCATCGTGGGCGACCAGCACCCGATAGCCGCGGCGGCTCAGGGCGCGATCCAGCACATGGCAGAACATCTCGTCGTCGTCGACGATCAGTAGCCGTTCAGGGGTCTCTTGCTCTTGCATGGTGTCCTCGCGGGTTCGGGGCGGTGGCGACGCCGGGTCAGCTGCCGGGATGGTGGCGGGGCAGCACCACCTCGGTGAGGGTCCCGCCCTCGGGGTGATTGTAGAGGCTGACGCCACCGCCGAAGCGGTTGATGGTGGCATGGGTGAGGAACAGGCCGATGCCCATGCCCTTGCTCTTGGTGGAGACGAAGGTCTCGCCGAGCTGGTCGGCGATGGCCAGCGCGACCCCGGGGCCATGGTCGCGGATGTCGATCACCACTTCGTCGTCGTTCCAGTCGAGGCTGATGAGGATGTCGTCGGGGTTGGCATCGGCGGCGTTGTTGAGCAGGTTGGTCAACGCCTGGTCCAGGGTGGTATCCACCGACAGCCAGGGGCGGCCGCGCCGCTCGGCCACCTCCATGCGATGGCTGACGTCGGGGCGCAGCACCAGCCAGCGCTGCACCACGCCGGCCAGCCACAGCTCGGCGTCGCAGCTCTCCGGCTCTGCCATGCGCCGTCGGTCGGCGCTCTCGACCAGCTGGCGCAGGCGTGTCTTGCAGGTGTCGACCTGCTGGCGCAGCAGTTCCAGGTCCTTCTGCAGCAGCGGGTTGTTCCCGGCCTCGTCGCGCATCTCGGCGAGCAGCACCGCCATGGTCGAGAGCGGCGTCCCCAGCTCATGGGCGGTGCCCGCCGCCTGGGTGGCCACGGCGAGCACCTGCTCGTTGCGCAGCGCCGACTCGCGGGTGCGCGACAGCGCCTGTTCCCGGCTGCGCAGCGCATGGGCCATCTTGTAGATGAAGAAGGTCACCAGGCCGGCGGAGAGGGCGAAGTTCAGCCACATGCCCAGCACGTG
The DNA here is from genome assembly GCF_024206005.1 of Halomonas sp. 3H. NCBI lineage: Bacteria > Pseudomonadati > Pseudomonadota > Gammaproteobacteria > Oceanospirillales > Halomonadaceae > Halomonas > Halomonas sp. 3H. The sequence goes on along the minus strand of NZ_CP100360.1, from coordinate 2,052,629 downwards.
CAGGTCGAGGGCCTGGGCCGCGCGGTGGCCGTGGGTCAGCTGCGGTACCGGCTGGTGGAAGCCCATCAGGAAGGTGTAGGCGAGCATGGCAGTGACGGCGATGATCCAGGCGAAGCGCCAGGGCAGGGTCGCCGCGGCGATGGTCACCGGCACCAGGTAGTAGGTGATGAAGGGGTTGCTCGAGCCGCCGGTGAAGTAGAAGAGCAGGGTCAGGCCCGCCACGTCGGCCAGCAGGTGGGCCAGGTACTCGCCATGGGTGACGGCCCAGTGGCGACCCAGGCGCCACCAGGTGGCCAGGTTGATCAGCGCCATGGCCAGCACCACCGAGATCACCGCGCTCACCTCCAGCTGGAAGCCGAGCAGCTCCACGCCGACGATGATGGCGGCCAGGAAGCCGGTCCAGGTGATCCCGCGCACGATGGTCAGCCGCACCAGGTTGCGATTCGGCGTGGAGAGCGGCAGGGGCTGGGTGATGGGCATGGCGACTCCGTCGGGATCTCTGCCCCGATGATAACCGATCCGGCGCCTGCAGGCGCCGGCCTCCCCGGTCACGCACGGGCGGGGCTCTGGTAGGCTAGGGCGGTGTGCCGGCCGGGAGGGAGCCCCCATGAGCCTCGAGCGCTATCTCGCCGCGATCCGCCGCGGCGAGCCGATCAACTATGCGGCCTTCGTGCGCCGCCTGCCGGCGCCCTGGCAGGCCCGGCACCGGGAGCTGTTTGCCACCGAGCGGGTCGCCATCGACCGCTGGATTGTGACCTGCCGGGAGCCCGCGCAGCTGGAGGTGCTCGAGGCCCGCGTGCGCCGCCCGCGGGATCGTCTGGAGGCGACCCGGCAGGGGGACTCCCACCGCGTCGCGGGTGACACCGCCTACCTGCTGGTGCACCATCTCGGCCTCCGTGACGCGCGGCCCGGAGTGGTGGTGCTGCAGGGCCAGCACGTCCTGCAGGGCTTCACGCCAAGGCGCACCGCGCTGATCGTCGAGAACGAGCAGAACTTTGCCCGCCCCCTGGCCATGCGCCAGCTGGCCTCCCGGTGGTCGGGCCTGGCGCTGGGGCCGGAGGAGGCCGACGTGATCCTGGGTGGCGGCAGCCGCATCAACCGCCGGCCGGTCGTCGACTGGCTCTCCGGCTACGAGCGGGTGCTCTGCGCCTTCGACTACGATCTCGGCGGGCTGCGGATGTTCGCTTCGCTGCGCGACGCCCTGGGCGATCGCGCCGACCTGCTGCAGCCGCCCGCGTGGCCGGCATGGCATGACCGCTTCCGGCGACACCCCGGCGATACCGAGCGGGCCCTGGCGGCGGTGGCGCTGGCCGAGCGGCTGGGGCTTCACGGTCTGGCCCGGGCCCTCCGGGAGACGGGGCACTTCATGGAACAGGAGATTCTGCTGGAGCCGATGGATGACTGACGCCTTTCGATTCGAGATCCGCCGCCTGGTGCTGGTCGACTCCGCCGGCTTCGGCTACGTGGAGATCCCGGTGGATCGCCATGCGCTGCTGCTGGGACCCGGCAACCTGGGCAAGTCCAGCCTGCTCAACGCGCTGCGCCTCTTCCTGCTGCCGGAGAACAACTTTCGCAAGAGCCGGCTCAAGTTCGCCTTCCGCAATGCCCGGGCGGGGGGCTTCTACGCCAACGAGGAGAGCTTCCAGCACTACTTCCCCAGCCGCTTCAGCTTCCTGGTGATGGAGGTCAGCAACCCCCACGGGGTGCACTGCCAGGTGCTCTATCGCGGCCGCGGGGACCTGGAGTATGACCGGCTCTTCGTGCCCCTGCCCTACGAGGCCCTGCGCGGGCTGTTCTGGCGGGTCGACGACGACCCGGACGGCATCGGCGGGCGCGTGCCGGAGCTCTCCGCCGAGCGGGTGATCGATGCCGCCCGGCGGGCCTCCCGGGACAGTCTCGTGACCAGCGACCCGGCGCGGCTCAGGCGGCTGCTCTACGCCAGCGACCTGATGTCGCCCGACGCCTCGCGCTACAGCGTCTTCCCGCTGGCCGATGCCGATGCCCGCAAGGTGGAGTCGCTGCGTACCCTCATCCTGCTGCTGTTCGAGATGAGCACCGACGATCGCGCCATGGCGGCGGCGGTGGCCAGCATCGTCGAGGCAGACAAGAAGTTCGCCAGCGACGAGCTCGACTTCGACATCGACCAGTTCCTGCGCCGCCACGAGGAGCTGAAGGCCCGCGACCTCGAGCTGAAACGCGTCGAACGCGAGCAGCCGCGCTTCGACCGCCTGACCCGGGCCTATGAGGCCTACCGCCATGGCGGCGAGGTGCGCGGCGAATTCGCCGCCTTCCGCGAGGGCGTCGAGGGCTGCCTGGCCAGCCTGGCGCGGGAGCGTGCCGACGCCGCCGAGGCGTTGGCCCGGGAGGACGGCGCGCTGAAAGGCGTTCGTCAGCGCGTCAAGGAGCTCGAGCAGGCCAGCGGCGAGGCCCGGGGCGCCCTCAAGGCGGCCCGGCGGCAGCGCGAACAGGCCGACGAGGATCGGCGTCGCGGCGAGCTGCTGGTGTCGCGCTACCCGGGCTGCTCCCAGGCGGAGATTCGCGCCATGCTCGAGGAGGCGATCGAGGGGCAGGCGCAGCAGCTGGCGGCGCTGCAGGACGCCGCCCAGGCCGAGGGGCAGCGGGCCCGCCTCGCCGCCCAGCTCCAGGATCTCGATGCCCGGCTCGAGACCCTGGCGCGGCGTATCGCCGGGGAGCAGTGGCAGCTGGCGCGCCAGCTGCCGGAGGCGGTGGTGGCTCCGCTGATGGCCGTCGAGCCGCGGCTGGTCCAGGCCAGCCCTGGGGAGGCGCTGGACGAGGCCACGCGGGCGGCGATCGTCGCCTTCGCCGGGCTGTTCGAGGCCGAACCGGAGGCGTTTCGCTGGTTCGATACCCGCTTTTCCGCCCGCCACTCGAGCCCCGAGGACCTGCTGGAGAGTCGCCGTCACCTGCAGGAGGAGCGCCGCCGCTGTGAACGCCAGCTGGCCGAGCTGGCCGATGACGATGCCGGGATCGACCGGCCGCGGCGCATCGAGGAGGCCCGGCGCGAGCTCGAGGCCGCCCGCGAGGAGGCCCGGGCCCTCAAGCGTTTCGCCGGGGCGGAGACGCGGCTCGAGGATGCCGACCGGGACATCGCCGAGCAGGAAAGCCTGCTGGAGGGGCACCGCGACAAGTTGGCCGAGGCCGGTCGCGATGCCGAGGCGCTGCAGGGCTCCCTGGCGCGGGCCCGCGATGCCCTGGCCAGGATCGATGAACGCCAGGCCGAGCTGCAGCGGCTGCGCGCGTCGGTCACCGCCCTGCAGGCGCGCAGTCCCCAGCTGGCCGGCATCGAGGCGGCCGAGGCCCTCGCCGCCGAGTCGCTGACCGAGACCCGCTGGCAGGCCATCGAGGCGGCGCTCCACGAGCTGGACCTGCAGCGCCTCAAGGTGCTCGACCTGCTCAAGGACTTCGTGCGCGCCGGGGTACTGCCCGACGAGGAGGGGCAGCTGCAGCACGAGAGTCCCGGTGCCGCGGTGATCCGTGGTGCCTGCGAGCAGCTCGGGCTGCTCTACCGGGAGTTGCCCCGCCATCGCGAACTGCTCCAGGAGCAGGTCGCCAGCCACAACGAGACGGTGGCCAGCTACCGCCAGGCGCTGCGCGCCAACGCCGAGCATATCCAGCGCTTCGAGCGGCGGCTCAACGACGAGCTCGAGGGCGTCACCATCAATGACCTGGCCGAGATCCGGGTGGAGATCCACTGCCACCCCAAGTTCCGCAACCTGGTCGAGGAGTCCGAGGCAATCGATCCCTACTCGGGGCAGCTGCTCTCCGACGCCTTCTACGAGCGGCTGCAGGGCTTCGTGGCCGAGTTCTTCGGCGAGACGCCGGGGCAGGGCGGCCACCGGCTGACCATGGACCGGGTGATCACCGGCATCAGCTACCGCACCCGCAAGCAGAGCGAGACCCGCCTCGATGCCAAGGGGCAGTCCACCTCGACCACCGCGCTGATCAACCTGGAGCTGGTCCAGCGCCTGCTGCGGCGCATCCTCTATCCCGGCGTGGGCCTGGCCTTCCCGATGGTGCTGGACGAACTGGCCAGCGTGGACGTCAGCCAGGTGCCGTCGCTGCTGGAGCGCCTCGGTCGGCAGGGGTTCAACCTGTTCGCCGCGGCCACCCACAGCGCCAGCCCCGAGCTGATCTACCAGGTCGGCCGCCACCTGGAGGTGGGCCAGATGCGCACCGCCCGCCCCTATTCGCCGCGCCGCAGCCTGGTCTACTGGGGCGGGCCGGAGGGCTTCGCCGGGGAGGGGGAGGTGACCGCCTGGCTGGGGCAGGAGCAGGCCTCGCTACTCGAGGTGGACGATGAGTAAGCGGTTCAACACCCTCGAGACCACCCGGATCCTGCTGGAGCATGCCGGCATCCTGCTGGGGCTGGTCCAGCGCATGGATAGCGAGGGGGTGCGCCACGTGCGCGAGCTGGACCTGCAGCAGGCGGTAATGGATCACGGTCGCCACCTCAGCGCCCAGGAGCGGCGTCGCCTGCAGCGCGCCTTCAGCAGCGACAACCTCTTCCATGCCAACCTGGTCAGCGACATCGACAAGGTCGAGGGGGAGAAGCGGCTGGTCTTCGACGAGTCGCTGCTGGAGCTGCTCCGCCTCTGCGACCTGTCGCTCTACCGCGAGCTCACCGATGCCCGGCTGCGCACTCGCCTGGTCTCCCTGCGCGACCTGCACGGGCGCCTCGAGGGGGCGAGCTTCAGTGAGGCCGACCCGGACTTCACGGAGCTCGCCGACGAGCTCAATGCCCAGCTCAGCCAGCTGATCGGCCTGCTGCGCCAGAACGTGGTGCGCATGCAGGGGGTCAGTAGCGACCTTGCCGACATCTCCGGCGAGGCGAGCCGGGCGCCGGAGCGCTTCGCCGCCTATCGTCGCTCGATGCTCGAGCGCATCGCGCACCTCTACGAGCGCCATATCAAGCCGACCCTGGCGTTCCTCAACCCGGATACCCGCCTGGCCGACGGGGCCAACCTCTTCGCCACCCTGGAGGGGCTCACCCGTCTCTTCGAGCGCCACGGCAAGCAGTCCCGGGCCGATCAGGTATTCCGCGTGGCGCTGAGCCTCAACGCCATGCACAAGCCGATCCAGGTCGTGGCTCGGGAGGTCGACAACTTCTTGCGCAAGACCCGCCGCGGCATGCTCCAGTACAACGCCATGGAGCACCACTTCGCGCGGCTGCAGGCGCTCCACGAGCGCACCCGCGGCCGCGACCTGCGGGTCACCCGGCTCAGCGGCCGGGACTTCGTGCGGGGCAACGCCTTCGTCCCCGGGCTCAAGGGCTTCCTGCGGCCGCGCGCCTATGCCTTCGGGGCGTCCGCCAGCTACCACCGGCTGCTCTTCTCGGAGATCGAGCTGCGCCTGGCCGACCTGCGCCGCCGTGCCGAGGCGCCGGCACTACCCGACCTGACGGCCTCGCTGGGCGAGGCCCGCACCGACGCCCGGCGCATCGAGACGCTGTTCCGCTGGATCGACGGCCTGGAGTTGCGGCCCACCGAGGACCTGGTGCGCGAGCTGCATGGTCGCCTGGATGCCTTCATCGACGGCTATCGCTTCCCGGACCTGCTGGCGGTGCTCAACCGCCTGGCCCACGCCGGCCCCGAGGGACTGGCCATCCGCACCACCAACCGCTTTCGCCTGCTCGAGGGCGAGGCCGGCGACGTCTACGTCTACCGCCGTCGCCGGCTGGAAGAGGAGCCTTCCCCATGACCGATGCCACCGCTCGCACTGCCGACAGCTTCGACGAGGTGCTGCCGGCCCACAGCGCGGCCATCTACCGCGAGTTCTCCCAGGGGCGGGTGCTGCTGCGCCAGGTGTGGGACCTGAACCGCGCCGAACTGGTCGACAATCCGCTCTACAACGTGGTCTACAACCACCTGGGGCATTTCCGGCGGCTCTACGAGCATCTGGGCTACGAACTCGCCTTCCACGAGTCGGGCGGCTTCTTCTACCTGCGCGAGCTGGTCGACGAGGAGGATGACGAGCACGACGAGCACGCGCTCCGGGTGCAGGTGATCCTGCTGCTGATCGGCCGCTACTTCGCCCGCAGCGGCCGCGACCTGGAGTTCCTCGGTCGCCCCGATGCCGGGCTGCGCGAGGCCGACCTCGAGGCCATGGGCGCCGAGGAGGAGTACCTGGATATCCTGCGTACGGCGCGTATCGACAAGGGATGGCCCGAGGCCATGGAGTACCTGGCCCGACGCCACTTCCTGTTCCGCAGCGGCGCCGAGCGCTACTTCCTGAGCTCCGCCGGGATGGCCTTCCTGCACCAGCTGGTGCGCGAATACCAGGCCAGCGAACAGGGCTGGCGCGAGGCGGCGCAAGGCGAGGGCGACGAAGCGGGCTGAGCGGGCGCCGGCGGCGCCCTACATTTCATCGCGCGAGCGGCGTAGAATGCGCCCATCGCCGAATTGGCTACCACTCACGCACCTTCCGGTGCCTCGAAGACGAATCCATCATCGATGTCAGACCCTACCCTGGCCCGTGAAGTCGGGCTGAGACGCACCTTCGCGATCATCTCGCACCCCGACGCGGGCAAGACCACCATCACCGAGAAGATGCTGCTGTTCGGGAACGCCATCCAGATGGCCGGTTCCGTGAAGAGCAAGCGCGCCGACCGCCACGCCACCTCCGACTGGATGAAGATGGAGCAGGAGCGAGGCATCTCGGTGACTACCTCGGTGATGCAGTTCCCCTATGGCGGACGCATCGTCAACCTGCTCGATACCCCGGGCCACGAGGACTTCTCCGAGGACACCTACCGCACCCTCACCGCGGTGGACTCGGCGCTGATGGTGATCGACGGCGCCAAGGGCGTCGAGGCGCGTACCATCAAGCTGATGGAGGTGTGTCGCCTGCGTACCACGCCGATCCTCACCTTCGTCAACAAGATGGACCGCGACATCCGCGATCCCATCGAGGTGATGGACGAGGTGGAAACGGTGCTGAACATCCAGTGTGCACCGATGACCTGGCCGATCGGCATGGGCCGCCACTTCCGGGGCGTCTACCACCTCTACAACGACACCATCCACCTCTACACCCAGGGACAGGGCAGCCGCATTCCCGACGACCGGCGCATCGAGGGGCTCGACAGCCCCGAGGTGGACGAGGTCCTGGGCGAAGAGCAGGCCGAGGAGCTGCGCATGGAAGTGGAACTGGTGCGCGGGGCCTCCCACGCCTTCGACCATGACGCCTACCTGCGCGGCGAGCTCACCCCGGTCTACTTCGGTACCGCCATGGGCAACTTCGGCGTGCGCGAGATGATGGACGGCTTCGTCGAGTATGCGCCGCCCCCCCAGCCTCGCGAGACCGACACCCGCACCGTGGAGGCCGATGACGGCCGCTTCACCGGCTTCGTGTTCAAGATCCAGGCCAACATGGACCCCAACCACCGCGACCGCATCGCCTTCCTGCGGGTCTGCTCGGGCAAGTACGAGAAGAACATGAAGATGCGCCATGTGCGCATCGGGAAGGATGTAAAGATCGCGGATGCGTTGACCTTCATGGCCTCGGACCGCTCCCAGGTCGAGGAGGCCTGGCCCGGCGACATCATCGGCCTGCACAACCACGGCACCATCCAGATCGGCGACACCTTCACCCAGGGCGAGGAGATGCGCTTCACCGGCATCCCGCACTTTGCCCCTGAGCTGTTCAAGCGAGTGCGCCTCAAGGACCCGCTCAAGATGAAGGCGCTGCAGAAGGGCCTGCAGCAGCTCTCCGAGGAGGGCGCCACCCAGGTGTTCATGCCGCTGGACAACAACGACCTGATCCTCGGCGCCGTGGGTACCCTGCAGTTCGACGTGGTCGCCCACCGCCTCAAGGAGGAGTACAAGGTGGAGGCGGTCTACGAGGGGGTGAACGTCAATACCGCCCGCTGGATCTACTGCGACGACGCCAAGAAGCTCGAGGAGTTCAAGCGCAAGGCCAGCGCCAACCTGGCCATCGACGGCGGCGGCTACCTGACCTACATCGCACCCACCCGGGTCAACCTGCAGATGACCCAGGAGCGCTGGCCGGAGATCCGCTTCCAGCCCACCCGGGAGCACTGACGCCCCCATGCTGATCGACGCCCACTGCCATCTGGACTTCCCCGATTTCGACGCCGACCGCGAGGCGGTGTTCGAGAGGGCCAGGGCAGTGGGCGTCACGCATGTCGTGGTGCCGGGCACGACGCGCAAGCGCTGGCCCGACGTGCTGGCGCTGGGGAGGCGCGACGACGTCAGCGTCTGCCTGGGGCTGCATCCCTACTTCATGGGCGAGCATGGCGAGCAGGACCTGGCGGCTCTGGAGACGGCGCTGGATGAGCATCCCGAGGTGGTGGCGATCGGCGAGTGTGGCATCGATGCCCGCTTCGCCGACACCCTGGAGGCCCAGTGGCGGCTGTTCGATGCCCAGCTGCGCCTGGCCAGGGATCGCCGCCTGCCGGTGGTGATCCACTGCGTGCGGGCCAACGACCGGGTCGCCAAGCGGCTGCGCCAGCTGGCGCTGCCCGGCGGCGGGCTGATCCACGCCTTCGCGGGCTCTCCCGAGCAGGCGACGGCCTTTCTCGAGCTCGGCTTCGCCGTCGGCCTGGGGGGAGCGGTCACCTTCGATCGGGCGCAGCGCCTGCGGCGGGCGGTGGCGGCGCTGCCCGACGAGGGCTATGTGCTGGAGACCGACAGCCCCGATATGCCGCTGGTCGGGCACCGCGGCGAGCGCAACGAGCCGGCGCGGGTGGCGGAGGTGTGCCGGGTGGTCGCCGAGTTGCGCGGCCAATCCCTGGAGGCGGTGGCGGCATCGAGCACCGCCACCGCCAGGCGGCTCTTCGGCCTCTGATCAGCGCCTGGCCGCCAGGCTCTCCGGGTCCAGCCGTTCGATGGGGTAGGGCAGCTTCAGCAGCTTGAGCGCCTGGCCCGCCACGCTCAGGGGGCCCAGGTCCTCCTTGGTGCTCAGCACCGCCAGGATCTCCGCCTGGTCGTAGGCGTCGAGCTCCGCGGCCAGCACCTCGCCCACGGCCTTGCCGTCGGCGGTCTCCACCGGGCTTGCCAGGGCGGGCAGCTCGCTCCCGTCCAGCTGGGCCCGCACCAGGCGCTTCTTCACCTGACCGCGGAAGTGCGCCCGCGCCACCACCTCCTGCCCCGTGTAGCAGCCCTTCTTGAAGCTGATGCCGCCCAGCGCCTCCCAGTTGATCATCTGCGGCAGCAGGGCGTCGCGATGTGCCGGGGTGAGCCAGGCGATCCCGGCCTGGATGTCGTGCAGGCACCACACGGCGTTGCCCACCGGGCTGGCCGATTCGGCGAGCCGCTCCCAGCAGGCGGGTGCCTGCTCGGCGGGCAGGCAGGCCAGCACCCGGGGGCGCGGCCCGGGGTGGGTGAGCAGCTGGGTGTCGTCCTGGCCGGCATGGTGCCAGACCGTGGGCGCCACGATGTCGAAACGCACCTCGGCGGTGGCGGTTGCCCCCTGGCCGATCAGGCCGATCAGCGCCAGGTCGTCGCGCGTCCTCAAGTCGACCTTGTAGAAGGCGGCAAACTTCTTCAGGTGATCGGCCAGGGGCACCACCAGCTCCCGATGCATGATCAGGCGGTAGTGCTCGGGGGCGAGGCGCAGCAGTTGGGCGTTGGCCAGCATGCGTCCCTTGGGGGTGCAGAAGGCGGTCAGCGGCGCGAAGCGGCCATCGGCCAGGCCGACCTCCGCACTGGTCTGGCCCTGGAGGAAGGCCTCGGCGCCCGAGCCGGTGATGTCGAGTACGCCCAGGTGGGCCAGCGGGGCGATCACGGTGCTGTCCAGGGCCAGGCGAGCCTGTGCCGGCGTGTCGAAGACGACCCGATCCCCGGCCTCCTGCCGGCCGCCCAGGGCGGTGGTCCATGCATTCATCTGCGGGCTCCTCAAGCGTCGTGTGCGATGAAGGTATCCTGACGTAATGCGGGCGTCCGTGCGACATTGCAACCGCTGTCGGCGCCCCGAGGCCATGCTAGACTCGGCGGCTGTCGCTTGTCCGTTCCAGCGGCCCCGGCAGGGGCCGGCCACCGGGGAGATCGCCATGGCGCACCAGTCGCTGAGCTTCAAGGGCGTCGAGAACGCCGACCAGATCAACCGCATTACCACGGCGCTGATGATGCTCGACGGCGTCGACAGTGTCGAGGTGGGGCGGCATGGCGCCGACGTGGAGGGAAGGGTGAAGCGCGAGGCCCTGATCCGGGCCGTGGAATCCCTCAAACTTGGTATCGAGGTCACATGATGAAGAAGACCATAGAGGTCATCAGCGAACGCAACCGCATCTACCGCCAGCGGGTCGAACTCGACGGCTTCGAGGACCTCTTCGTGGACGTGCCCGAGGCCTATGGCGGCGAGGGCAGCGCGCCCGACCCCCACGACTATTTCGACCTCTCCCTGGGCGCCTGCAAGGCGATCACCTCGCAGATGTACGCCCGGCGCAAGAAATGGCCCCTGGAGGGGGTGAGCGTCAAGGTGAACCGTGACGACAGCGAGGAACGCCGGGGCACCTACCGACTCGAAGTGGTCATGACCTTCCACGGCATCGAGGACCCGGAGCAGCTGGCCAGGCTGGAGGAGATCAGCCACAAGTGCCCGATCCATCGCCTGATGACCGCCTCCACCGTGGAGGTGACCACCCGGACCACCAGCGCCGCCGGGGCCTGAACCCGGCCGGCCCGATTCGCGGACGCCCCGGTGGCGTCCGCTCCAGCGCGGAGTCACCATGAGCAAGCCCTTTCGCCTCGCCTCGAAGTTCCAGCCCGCCGGTGACCAGCCCACGGCCATCGACAGCCTGGTCAAGGGGCTGGAGGCGGGGCTGGCCCACCAGACGCTGCTCGGGGTGACGGGGTCGGGCAAGACCTTCACCATGGCCAATGTGGTCGAGCGCCTGCAGCGCCCGACCATCGTCATGGCGCCCAACAAGACCCTGGCGGCCCAGCTGTATGGCGAGTTCAAGGCGTTCTTTCCCGACAACGCCATCGAGTACTTCGTCTCCTACTACGACTACTACCAGCCCGAGGCCTACGTGCCGTCGTCGGACACCTTCATCGAGAAGGATGCCTCCATCAACGACCATATCGAGCAGATGCGTCTCTCGGCCACCAAGGCGCTTCTGGAGCGGCGCGATGCGCTGATCGTGGTCTCGGTGTCGGCGATCTACGGCCTCGGCGACCCCGACCAGTACCTGAAGATGCGCCTGCACTTCACCCGCGGGGAGCTGATCGACCAGCGCAAGTTCCTGCGCCGCCTGGCGGAGCTGCAGTACACGCGCAACGACATGGACTTCAAGCGCGGCACCTACCGAGTGCGTGGCGACGTCATCGATATCTTCCCGGCCGACGCCGAGGACGAGGCGGTCCGCGTCGAGCTGTTCGACGACGAGATCGACAGTATCAGCCTGTTCGACCCGCTCACCGGCGAGGTCAGGGGCAAGCTGCCGCGCATGACCATCTACCCCAAGTCCCACTACGTCACGCCCCGGGAGACGATCCTGGGGGCCATCGATGCGATCAAGGCGGAACTGGTGGAGCGGCTGGACTGGCTGCGCAAGCACGACCGGCTGGTGGAGGCGCAGCGGCTCGAGCAGCGCACCCTCTATGACATCGAGATGATGCTGGAGCTGGGCTACTGCAACGGCATCGAGAACTACTCCCGCTACCTCTCCGGGCGCCAGCCGGGTGAGCCGCCGCCCACCTTCTTCGACTACCTGCCGGCGGATGCGCTGCTGTTCATCGACGAATCCCACGTCAGCGTTCCCCAGGTGGGGGGCATGTACAAGGGCGACCGTTCCCGCAAGGAGACCCTGGTGGAGTACGGTTTCCGGCTGCCCTCGGCCCTGGACAACCGCCCGATGAAGTTCGAGGAGTGGGAGGCGATCTGCCCCCAGACGATCTTCGTCTCGGCGACCCCGGGCCCCTACGAGGCCGACCACGCCGGCCAGGTGGTGGAGCAGGTGGTGCGCCCCACCGGCCTGCTGGACCCCGAGCTCGAGGTGCGGCCGGCGACCACCCAGGTGGACGACCTGCTCTCGGAGATCCGCCTGCGCGCCGACGTGGGCGAACGGGTGCTGGTGACCACCCTGACCAAGCGCATGGCCGAGGATCTCACCGAGTACCTCGACGAGCACGACGTGCGGGTGCGCTACCTGCACTCGGACATCGACACCGTGGAGCGGGTGGAGATCATCCGCGACCTGCGCCTGGGCAAGTTCGACGTGCTGGTGGGCATCAACCTGCTGCGCGAGGGGCTCGATATCCCCGAGGTGTCGCTGGTGGCGATCCTCGACGCCGACAAGGAGGGCTTCCTGCGCAACGAGCGCTCGCTGATCCAGACCATCGGCCGCGCGGCGCGCAACGCCCACGGCAAGGCCATCCTCTACGGCGACCGGGTCACCGACTCCATGCGCCGCGCCATGGAGGAGACCGAGCGGCGCCGCGCCAAGCAGATCGCCCACAACGAGGCCCACGGCATCACCCCGACCACCGTGACCCGTTCGGTGGCCGATATCCTCGAGGCCGCCCAGGCCCCCGGCAAGAAGGGCAAGGGGCGGCGCGGCGAGCGCAAGGTGGCCGAGCGCGAGGCGCTCTACGACCCCGCCGAGCTGTCTCCGGCGGACCTGCTCAAGGAGATCTCGCGAACCGAGGACGGGATGCACGAGGCAGCACAGAACCTGGAGTTCGAGGAAGCCGCCCGGCTGCGCGACCGCCTGCATGAACTCAGGGAGCGTCAGCTGGCGCTGGGGTAGGTAGCCTTGTGGCTTCGCCAGGATGAGGGGCGCCGGGGGCAAGCCGAAGGGGAGGTCCTATGCCAGGGATGACATCGGTAGCGCCCAGGGAGGGGGGTTACAGCGCCTCTCCGCAGGCTTGCCCCCGGGAAAGCCCCGATCGAGATGTGTGGGGGTATAGAGATCGATAAGGAATCACCATGCCTGAAGGTCCCGAGATACGCCGCGCCGCCGACCGCGTCCATGAGCAGCTGGCCGGCCGGCGGCTGGAACACGCCTGGTTCGCCTTTCCCGAGCTGGCGCGGGAGGCGGATTCGCTGGTGGGGCGGCGCGTCACCGCCGTGGACAGCTGGGGCAAGGCGCTCCTGACCCGCTTCGACGATGGCCGGGTGCTCTATTCCCATAACCAGCTCTACGGCGTCTGGAAGCTCCACGACGCCGAGCGCGAGCCGGATACCGGCCGCTCGCTGCGGGTTCGGCTGGTGGCGAGGGGGAGAGCGGCGAGCCTCTACAGTGCCTCGGACGTCTCGCTCTGGCCCGGCGACAGGCTAGGCGAGCACCCCTTCCTGGCGCGGCTCGGCCCCGACCTGCTGACCCATGGCGTGAGCGTCGAGCAGGGCATGGCGAGACTCGTCGAGCCGCGCTTCCGGCGGCGAGGGCTGGGCGGGCTGCTGCTGGACCAGGCGCTGTTCGCCGGCATCGGCAACTACCTGCGCTCCGAGATCCTCTACTTCGCCGGCCTCCACCACAAGGTGAGGCCCATGGACCTGGACGAGGCGGCCCTCGAGCGGCTGGCTCGCCGTATCCTCGAGGTGACCCGCCAGGCCTACGACCAGGCCGGGGTGACCAACCGCCCCGAGTGGGCGGCGGCCGAGCGGCGGAGTGGTGCCTCCCGCCGCCGCTGGCGCTTTGCCGTCTTCGAGCGCGACGGCCTGCCGTGCCACGCCTGCGGCACGACCATCGAGCGGGGCATGGTCGCCTCCCGGCGCCTCTACGCCTGTCCCCGGTGCCAGCCGCCGGCCTGAGGATCCTCCTTTTCTGCTTTATACCGTTATCTCTCTTGCTGCATGACACCATCTGCGACCTTCGGCGGCACCAATGTCGACAGCCGGCGGGGTGGGGTATAATGCTCGCCGTTCGAGCCCGCCACACCGGCCAGGGAGCCGGCACGCGAGCGGGCAAGCCGACAACGCCAAGGAGCCCCTTGCTGATGACCGTGATTCGCCAGGACGACCTGATCCAGAGCGTCGCCGATGCCCTGCAGTACATCTCCTACTACCACCCGAAGGACTTCATCGACGCCATGGCGGCGGCCTACGAGCGCGAGGAGAACCCCGCGGCCAAGGACGCCATCGCCCAGATCCTGATCAACTCACGCATGTGCGCCTTCGGCAAGCGGCCGATCTGCCAGGACACCGGCATCGTCACCGTCTTCGTGCACGTGGGCATGAACGTGCGCTGGGACGCCGAGATGAGCCTGGACGACATGATCAACGAGGGCGTGCGCCGCGCCTATCAGCTGCCCGACAACGTGCTGCGTGCCTCGGTGCTGGCGGATCCGGACGGCGCCCGCAAGAACACCGGCGATAACACCCCGGCGGTCATCCACCACAAGATCGTGCCCGGCGATACCGTCGAGGTACACGTGGCGGCCAAGGGCGGCGGCAGCGAGGCCAAGTCCAAGTTCGCCATGCTCAACCCCTCCGACAATGTCGTCGACTGGGTGATGGAGCAGCTGCCCAAGATGGGCGCCGGCTGGTGCCCGCCGGGCATGCTGGGCATCGGCATCGGCGGCACCGCCGAGAAGGCCATGGAGATCGCCAAGGAGGCGCTGCTCGACCCCATCGACATCCAGGAGCTCCAGGCCCGTGGCCCCGCCAACCGCGCCGAGGAGCTGCGCCTGGAGCTGTTCGACAAGGTGAACCGGAGCGGCATCGGCGCCCAGGGCCTGGGCGGCCTGACCACGGTGCTCGACATCAAGGTCAGGGACTATCCGACCCACGCCGCCAACAAGCCGGTGGCGATCATCCCCAACTGTGCCGCCACCCGCCACGCCCACTTCACCCTGGACGGCTCCGGCCCCGCCGCGCTGCCGGCGCCGAAGCTGGAGGACTGGCCGGAGATCACCCGCGAGGCGGGCGACAACGTCAAGCGCGTCAACCTCGACAGCGTGACGCCGGAAGAGGTGCAGACCTGGCAGCCCGGCGACACCCTGCTGCTCAACGGCAAGCTGCTCACCGGCCGCGACGCCGCCCACAAGCGCATGGTGGACATGCTCGCCAAGGGTGAGCCGCTGCCCGTGGACATGAAGGGGCGCTTCATCTACTACGTGGGCCCGGTGGATCCGGTGGGTGACGAGGTGGTCGGCCCGGCCGGTCCCACCACCGCCACCCGCATGGACAAGTTCACCCGCACCATGCTGGAGGAGACCGGCCTGCTGGGGATGGTCGGCAAGGCCGAGCGCGGCCCGGCCGCCATCGAGGCCATCCGTGACAACAAGGCGGTCTACCTGATGGCCGTGGGCGGCTCCGCCTACCTGGTCGCCCAGGCGATCAAGAAATCCCGGGTGGTGGGTTTCGAGGACCTGGGCATGGAGGCCATCTACGAGTTCGAGGTGGAGGACATGCCGGTGACCGTGGCGGTCGACAGCCAGGGCACCTCGGTGCACCAGACAGGCCCCGCCAAGTGGAAGGAGATCATCGCCGAAAGGGCATGACCCCGTCGCTTCTGGCGCTACCGCGGCCCCGCCATCTGGCGGGGCCGCTGCCGTTTGGGTATGCTGTAGAACACTGTTTTTTCAGGGAGAGCCCATGACATCCTGGCTGTTCGGTCTGGCGATCTTTATGGTGCATCTGCTGGGTATCCTGTCGGCGGTTCTGGCGCTGCTCTCCAGCCGGACCTCCCAGGGCGCGGTCGCCTGGATCCTCTCCCTGATCACGCTGCCCTACCTGGCGGTGCCCGCCTACTGGATCTTCGGCCAGCCGCGCTTCTACGGCTATGTGTCGGCCCGCGGCGAGCGCGACACCGTGCTGCGTCGGGTGCTGGCCCGCTATCGCGAGCCCCTGGAGCCCTTCGTGGCCGAGACCCGCGACCCCGATGTGCGGGCCGTGGAGCAGCTTGCCCAGATGCCGATGACCAGCGGCAATCGTGCCGAGCTGCTGGTCGACGGCAAGGCCACCTTCGAGAGCCTCTTCGACGGCATCGAACGCGCCGGGGAGTACATCCTGATCCAGTTCTTCATCGTGCGAAACGATGCGCTGGGCGTCGAGCTCAAGCAGCGCCTGCAGCGAGCCGCCGATCGCGGTGTGCGGGTCTATTTCCTCTATGACGAGGTGGGCAGCCACAAGCTCAACGAAGGCTATCTGCGCGAACTGGCCAGCAGCGGGATGGAGGTGAGCGCCTTTCGCTCCTCGCGGGGCTTTCGGCATCGCTTCCAGCTCAACTTCCGCAATCATCGCAAGGTGCTGGTGGTGGATGGTCGCGAGGGGTGGGTCGGTGGCTTCAACGTGGGCGTGGAGTATCTCGGGCAGGGGCGTCACGGGGCCTGGCGGGATACCCATCTGAAGCTCACCGGTCCCAGCGTCCTGGGCCTGCAGGAGGCCTTCTGGGAAGACTGGCACTGGGCCACCGGGGAGGTGATCAACCTCGCCTGGACGCCCCAGGTGAGCTGTCACGAGTGCCATCAGGTGGTGATCGTGCCCTCGGGGCCGGCGGACCGTCAGGATACCGCCGGCCTGCTGGTGCAGCACGCCATCCACAGCGCCCGGGAGCGCTTCTGGGTCACCAGCCCCTACTTCGTGCCCGACCAGGGCGTGCAGGACGCGCTGCGCCTGGCCGCCATGCGCGGCGTCGACGTGCGGATCATGATCCCCGAGCGGCCCGACCACCTGCTGGTGTTCCTGTCGGCCTTCTCCTTCCTGCCCGACATGCTGCGGGCCGGGGTCAAGGTGTACCGCTACCAGCCCGGCTTCCTGCACCAGAAGGTGATGCTGATCGACGATGCCGCGGCCAGCGTCGGCACGGTGAACCTGGACAATCGCTCCTTCCGGCTCAACTTCGAGATCACTGCCTTCCTGCCGGACCGGCGTTTCGCCGCCGAGGTGCGGCTGATGCTCGAGAAGGATTTCGCCAATTGCCGCCGCATCAGCCTTGACGAGCTGACCTCGCGGCCGCTGTGGCGCAAGCTGGTCTCGCGTGCCGCCTACCTGCTGTCCCCCATCCAGTGATAGATTAGTGTTCCTCGATGGCCGTCCCACGGCGGCCACCCACCCTTCAGCGTTCGGGAGTCATGGTGAACCTCGAGACCAAGTGGCTGGAAGACTTCGTCGCCCTGTCCAACACCCGCAGCTTTTCCGCCTCGGCCCGCCAGCGCCATGTCACCCAGCCGGCCTTCAGCCGCCGGATCCGCTCCCTGGAGCAGGCCATCGGGGTGACCCTGGTGGATCGCTCCACCACGCCGGTGGACCTGACGCCCGAGGGGCAGCTGTTCCTGGTCACGGCGCGCAACCTGGTGGAGCAGCTCAACGAGAGCCTGGGCCACCTGCGCGGCCTGGCCATGGCCAACGAGGCGCTGGATATCGTCGCAGCCCACTCCCTGGCGCTCAGCTTCTACCCCCCGTGGATCTCGCGCCTGCAGCAGGGGCTCGGCGAGCTGCCGACCCGGCTGGTGGCGATGAACGTCGGGGAGGCGATCCACGTGCTCCGCGAGGGCAACTGCGACCTGATGCTGGCCTACTACGATCCCTACGCCAGCATGCAGCTTGACCCCGAGGTGTTTCCCTCCTTCTCCATCGGCCAGGTCAAGATGGTGCCGGTCAGCCTGCCCGACGAGGGCGGTGCACCGCGCTTCCCGCTGGAGGGCAACGAGTCGATTCCCTACCTGGCCTATACCCAGGGCGCCTTCCTGGGGCGCAGCGTGCGCATGCTGCTCAAGAACGATCCGCTGCGCATGCGCCTGCGGACCGTCTACGAGACGGCCATGGCCGAGGGGCTCAAGGGGATGGTGCTGCAGGGCATGGGGATGGCGTGGATTCCCGACTTCTGCATCCGCGAGGAGCTCAACGCGGGCCGGCTGGTGCGCGCCGGCGGCGAGCAGTGGGATGTGCCGCTGGAGATCCGCCTCTACCGCTGCTCGCTGGTCCACAAGCCCGGGGTCGAGAAGCTCTGGCGGCAGATGCAGAAGTTGCCTCGCGACTTCCTCCAGGCCTGACGCTCACTGCCGCGTCAGGGGCCGCCGAAGTCGGCGGGCAGCCCCAGGAAGTTCTGGATGATGAAGAAGTGGTCCTCGAACAGGGCATCCGGCTCCAGGTCGGCCAGGGCCACCCAGCGGGCATGGTCACCCCCCTTCACCGGCTTGAGCTGGGGCAGCTGCTGCTCCGGTCGAAGCGCGAAGTAGAAGGCCTCGGCCAGGGTGCGGCCCCGCCAGCTGCGGTGGGGCTCATCGAACAGCCGCTGGCCGCGCAGCGACCCCTTCAGCACCGGCTCCGGTACCTTGAGGCGCACCCGTTCGCGGAGCTCGCGCAGGCAGGCGTCCAGCAGCCGCTCATGGGGATTGATGAAGCCGCCAGGCAGGGCGAAGAGCCCCTTGCCCGGCGCGGACGTGCGGCGCACCAGCAGCACGTGACCCGACTGCACCACCACCGCATTCACCGTCACGAAGATGGGCGGGTAGGGCGCCTGGGCCCAGGCGCTGCGGTACTGGTCGAGCAGGTGCTGCTCCTCGATCAGCTGGCGATAGTTGTCTCCGGCGCAGAAGGCCCGCACGTCGGCCACCACGCCGGGGGGCAGGTCGTGGGACGCGCCGGTGCTCAGGTAGTCGTCGGCGGAGGAGGCGGAGCGAAACAGGCGCTCGCGGATCTGGCTCGCCGAGATCCCCTCCACCAGCGGAACGCTCACCGACTCCCACTGGGGAAACAGCGACAGGTAGTAGCTCGACTGGCCACGGCTCGCGCCGATCAGGCCGATGCGCGGCAGGCGGGCGTGCTGGGGGCTGGCGATGTCGCGCACCTTGCGCTGCACGTCGCGCACCCAGACGTCGTTGTTGTAGAGGGCATCGAGCAGCGGCACGATCGCCAGCCGGGCATTGTCCTCGTCGTCGAAGGCGCCGCGCAGCATCTGCAGGCGCTCCTCGAAGCGCCACGGGTTGCGCAGCGAACGTGCCTGCCACGCCGACCCGACCATCACGATCACCTGGCGGGCGCGCTTGAGGGCCTCGTGGATCACCGCCAGGTGGCCCAGGTGGGGCGGCTGGAAGCGGCCGATGAACACCAGGCAGTCGAAGTCGCAGGCGTCGGAGGCGTTGTCCGGGCAGTCGGTCATGGGCACTCCTGGCGGGCGGTGGGAAGGCGCCGCCCATTATGGTCAGCGCCGCAGGCCGGTGCAATGCGCCCGGAAGCGGCACACTCGGTTACAGTCGGGTATGCTGATGGTCACACAGGGATGCGGGGACACTCATGCTCAACCTCAGAGAGATCACGCCGACCAGGCTCAGGGAAGCGCTGCGATTCTGGTGGAACGTGATCCACGGGGCCATCCGGCTCTGGCTGGAACGCAACGCCTTCAGCTATGCCGGATCGCTGGCCTTCTACACGCTCTTCTCCCTGGCGCCGACGGTGATCATCGCGGTGACGGTGATCGGCCTGGTGATGGGGGAGGATGCCGCCCAGGGCCAGATCGTCGCCCAGCTGCAGGACACCATGGGGCACGAGGCGGCGGCGGCCATCGAGCAGGCGGTGGCCAGCTCGCGCATCGAGGAGTCGGGGCTGCTGCCCAGCCTGCTGGGCATCGGGGCCCTGCTGGTGGGTGCCACCACGGTGTTTGCCCAGATGCAGTTCTCCCTCAACACCATCTGGGGGGTCACCGCCCGGCCCACCAGCAACAGCCTGCTGATCTTCGTGAAGAACCGGCTGCTGTCGCTGACCGTGGTGCTCTCCATCGGCTTCATCCTGCTGGTGTCGCTGGTGCTGGGGGTGATGCTCCGGGCCATGCTCCAGGCCGCCGACAACCTGCTGCCCTACGTGGGGCTGTTGACCACCGGCGCCGAGTTCCTGGTGTCGCTGGCGGTGATCGCCGCGCTCTTCGCGACCATCTTCAAGGTGCTGCCCGACGTGGTGCTGCGCTGGCAGGACGTGCTGGTGGGCGCCGTGGTCACCGCGCTGCTGTTTGCCGTGGGGCGCTCGGGTATCGCCATCTACCTCTCCCACACCGCCACCGCCTCCACTTACGGGGCCGCGGGCTCGGTGGTGATGATCCTGTTGTGGGTCTACTACAGCTCGCTGATCCTGCTCTTCGGCGCGGCCTTCACCCGCTGCCACCTGGAAGAGCGGGGGCGGCCGCTGGTGCCGCGCAATACCGCCGTGGTGGTCAGGCGTGAGCTGATGGATGCCGACGGCGGCCACTCCTGAGGGCGCCGCCGCCAAGGCCCCAGGCCGGCAGGTGCCGGCCTGGGGGTGTCGCGGACGAAGGGCCGAAGGTTCAGCCCCGGCCGAACCGCTCCCTCGCCAGGGCGTCGGCGACCGCCGCCGGGCTTCGCTGCTCGCGACTCGCCCGGGCGAAGATCTCGTCCAGGGTCGCCTCGATGCCCTCGATATGGGCCATGACCGCAGCGCGATCGTAGTCGTCACGCCGCTGCCAGGCGATCTCGATGACACCGCCGGCATTGGCCACGTAGTCGGGCGTGTAGAGGATGCCGCGCTCGCGCAGGCGCTCGGCGACCTGCGGGGTCGCCAGCTGGTTATTGGCCGCTCCGCACACCACCCTGGCCCTGAGCCGCTCGACGACGTCGGCATCCAGCGCAGCCCCCAGGGCACAGGGCGTGAAGAGGTCCACGTCGGCGTCGAAGATCGCCTCGGGATCGACGGCCTCGGCGCCGAGCTCCTCGGCGAGGTGGGCCAGCGCCTCGCGGTTGACATCGGTCAGCACCAGTTGGGCCCCCGCATCAAGCAGGTGTCGCGCCAGGTGCTCGCCGACATGGCCGATGCCCTGGATGGCCACGCGCACTCCCTCCAGGTCGGAGCGGCCCAGGCCGTGGCGCACGGCGCTCTTCAGCGCGCAGAACACGCCCCAGGCGGTGAAGGGCGAGGGGTCGCCGGACTCGCCGCCCTCGCGGCGCAGCCCGCCCACGTGGTCGGTGACCTCGGCGATCACCTGCATGTCCGCCTCGCTGGAACCCGAGTCCTCGGCGGTGATGTAGGCGCCGCCCAGGGAGTCCACCAGGCGTCCCATGGCGCGCAGCAGCTCCGGCGTCTTGTCGCGGCGGGGGTCGGCGATGATCACCGCCTTGCCGCCGCCGAGGGGCAGGTCGGCCAGCGCCGACTTGTAGGACATGCCGCGGGAGAGCCGCAGCACGTCGGTTAGCGCCGCTTCCTCGCTGGCGTAGGGGTAGATCCGCAGGCCGCCCAGGGCGGGGCCGCGGGTGGTGTCGTGGATGGCGATGATCGCGCGCAGGCCGCTGGCGGCGTCGCTGCCGAAGACGATCTGCTGGTGATGGTCGAATTCCGGGTGGTTGAAGACCGGCATGGCGAAGACTCCCTCGTGAGGATTGTCATTGTGGTTGGGGTGCCCGGGTAGGGCGATCCTCGGCCGCGTAAGGCTTTTGGCCGTGAAACGTCCGGGGATAGTGACAAGACTAGGGCATCACCCCGGGGACGGGAAGCCCCGAAGGCTGGCCTGAAGCCGGGCCCGGCTGGTAGAAAGGTGGCAAGTCAGCTCGAGCGGCCCGGCGACTGCCGGCCGCCAACGGAGACGGGAGAGAAGCCCATGGAGAAGTGCTGCGTGAAGGCCCTGGTTACGGGCAAGGTGCAGGGGGTCTGGTATCGCCGGGCGACCCAGGAGAAGGCGCTGCAGCATGGCGTCACCGGCCATGCCCGGAACCTGCCCGACGGGCGGGTGGAGGTGCTGCTGTGTGGCGGCCCCGACGCGGTGAAGGCGGTCAGTGAGTGGCTCTGGAAGGGGCCCGAAAACGCCCGGGTCACCCATGTGGAACTCGAGGTGATCGAGACCCACGACCCGGACGACTTCCGCACCGTCTAGCTCTGCGGCGCGTCAGGCCAGGGTGTCGGCGATCCAGTCGCTGACGGCCTGGCCGTCGACCTCGAGGCAGACCTCTACCGGCGGGGTGCGCGACCAGCGCTCCTCGATGAAGGCACGCCCCTGCGGCGCGAAGATCGTCTGCCCCTCGGCATCGCCGTCGGTCGCCACCGTCAGGTGGCCGCGCGCCGTGGTGAACAGCTCCGGACGCAGCAGCCAGGCCAGGGCACAGCTGTCGTGGGGGCAGCAGCCGTCGATGCCCAGGAACTCACGGTAGAAGTCGCGGTAGAAGGCGTAGCTCCCCGCCAGCACTCGCCCGAGCTCGCCCTGGCCGGCCTCGATGCGCGCCATGTGGGCCGGGTTCAGCACGCACCGGTGGGTGACATCCAGCCCCACCAGCACCAGCGGCCAGCCGGCGGTGAGGACCCGGGCGGCGGCATCCGGGTCGTTGAACATGTTGGCCTCGGCCACCGGGGTCACGTTGCCCCCCTCGCGGATCGAGCCCCCCATGATGACGACCTGCCTGACCCGGCCGATGATGGACGGGTCGAGCTGCAGCGCCGCGGCCAGGTTGCCCAGCGGCCCCACGGCCACAAGGGTCACCTCGCCGGGCCGGGCGTTGACCGTGTCGATAATAAACCGGGCCGCGCTGCGCGGATCGGCCTTGCCGCGGACGGCCGGGAGCTCGATGTCGCCCAGGCCGTTGGCGCCATGGATATGGGCGGGGGGCGGATGGCGCTCCTTGACCAGCGGCGCGGCGGCCCCCTGAGCGACGGGGACATCGTCGCGGCCGGCCAGCTGGGCGAGCAGCAGGGCGTTGTGGGTCGCGACCTCCACGTCCACGTTGCCGTAGGTGGTGGTCATCCCCAGCAGGTCGATCTCGGGGTGGCGCAGGGCGATGGCGATGGCCTGGGCGTCGTCCACGCCGGGGTCGGTATCGAAGATGATCGAGTGTGCCACGAAGTTTCCTCGCGAAGCGGTGTAGGAAGGGAGCGTCAGGCGAGGCCGTCGCGCAGGGCGCGCTCGACCTCGTCGCCGTCGGGAATGCTCTCGGCGGCACCGGGGCGCTGCACGCCCAGCGCCGCCGCGGTGGCGGCGCGCCGCAGGCACTCCGCCACCGGGTGGCCGGCCTGCAGGGCCGCCAGGTAGTAGCCGATGAAGGTGTCCCCCGCGGCGGTGGTGTCCACCGGCCTGATCGGCAGTGCCGGCTGGTGGCGGCGCTGGTTGCCATGCTGGTACCAGGCGCCTTCGCCGCCCAGGGTCAGCACGGTCTCGCAGGTCGGCAGCGTGCGCGCCAGGCCATCCAGCAGCGCCTCTGCCTCGCTGGTGACGGCCTGTCCGGTGAGCTGGGCCGCCTCGGGACGGTTGACGAACAGCAGCTGGCAGTGCGACAGCCGCAGGTCCAGTACCGCCTCGGTCATCGGTGCCGGGTTGAAGGCGATGCGCAGGCCGTGGTCTGCCGCCAGGGGGATCAGCTGGTCCAGGCCGTTGCACTCGTTCTGAAGCAGCAGCCAGTCGCCGGGGGCGGTGCCGGCAAGGAGCGCCGCCAGGCCGGGAGCGCGGAAGCCGTGGTTGGCGCCGGGGAACAGGATGATGGCGTTCTCCCCCCGGTCATCCACCTGGATGACCGCGTGGCCGCTGGGTTCGTCCACCAGTTCCACCCCGGTGACGTCCACGCCGGCCCGGGCCAGGGTGTCCCGAGCCCAGGCATCCTGGCGACTCAGTCGTCCCCAGTGGCAGAGGGTGCCGCCGGCCCGCGCCATGGCCAGGGACTGGTTGGCCCCCTTGCCGCCGAGACCGACCCGGTAGTCATGGCTGGCGAGGGTCTCGCCGGGGCCGACCAGGTGCGGGACGCGATAGAAGTGGTCGAGGTTGATCGAGCCGAGGTTATAGAGCATGGCCTGTCCCTCCCTCACTCGGCCAGCCAGGTGCGCAGGTTCTCCGCGGTCAGCGTCACCACGTTCTGGCGTGCCTCCGGGGTGATCCAGGCGTTGTGGGGGGTGACGATCAGGTTCAGCGGTTCGGCCAGGGCATCGATCAGCGGATGGCCGTCACGGGGTGGCTCCACCGGAAGTACATCGACGCCGAGCCCGCCCAGGCGGCCCTCGCGCAGGGCGGCCAGCGCGGCCTCCTCGTCGATGATGCCCCCGCGGGCACAGTTGACGAGCAGGGCGCCGGGCCTGAGGGTGGCCAGCAGCGCGGCATCGACCAGGTGGCGGGTGGCGTCGCTCAGCGGACAGTGCAGGCTGATGACGTCGGCCTCGGGGGCCAGCTCGGCGAGGGAGGGGCGGCGGTCATCCGCCTTGCCGGGGCGAGCCGCGAAGGTGACGCGCATCCCGAAGGCCTCGGCCAGCTGGGCGACCCGGCTGCCCAGCACCCCCTGGCCGACGATGACCAGGTGCTTGCCCTCCAGCTGCAGGGTGCCGTGGTCCATGCGGCAGAAGAAGGGGCTCTCGCCCCAGCGCCCGCCGGCCACGTCGCGCTGGTAGAGCGGCAGGCGGTTGGCCAGGGTCAGCATCAGCATCAGGGTGTGCTGGGCGACGCTGGCCGTGCCGTAGGCGGTGACGTTCCTGACCGCGATGCCCAGGCGCTCGGCGACGGCCATGTCGATGTTGTTGGTGCCGGTGGCCAGCACGCAGATCAGCTCCAGGTCCGGAAGGGCCTCCAGGGTGGCGCCGTCCAGTACCACCTTGTTGACGATGGCGACGCGGGCGCCGGCCAGCCGCTCGCGGGCCTCGGCGGTGCTGCTCTGGGGATGTACCTCGAGGGTGTCGACCTGGGCACGGATCGGGGCGAGGTCGATATCGGGGCCGAGGCTGGCGGCATCGAGGATGACGGCTTTCATCGTGTTGGCTTCCTTGTGGTGCCCGGGCGGTGCGCCTTGCCCGCAAGGGTGCCGGGCACGCTATAATGTCGGGCTTTGGCAGGCTTGGAATCGCTGCGGGCCGGCCGCATATTTCGTGGCTGCCGGCGTGTGCCGGCGGCATCCAGACCCGGGGTCTGTCATTTTCCGGAGTGATCAAACCATGCCCATCTACGAATACGAGTGCAAGGCCTGCGGCCACCGTCTCGAGAAGCTGCAGAAGCTCAGCGCCGCCCCGCTGACCGACTGCCCCGCCTGCGAGGCCTCCGAACTCTCCCGCCTGATCTCCGCGGCCGGCTTCCGACTCGCCGGCGGCGGCTGGTACGAGACCGACTTCAAGGCCGGCGACAGGAAGAACCTGGCCGGTGACGCCGCCGCTCCGGCCGGCGACGCCAAGACATCGACAAAGAAGGATGGCGCGGCGGCCTGAGGGCCGCCCATCGCCCGTTTATTCATCACGCAACAGAACAGGATACGACATGCGCAGCCATTATTGCGGCCAGCTGAACGAGACCCTGGTGGACCAGACGGTCACCCTGTGCGGCTGGGTACACCGCCGCCGTGACCACGGGGGCGTGATCTTCCTCGACATGCGCGACCGCGACGGCATCGCCCAGGTCGTGGTCGACCCCGACACCGCCGAGGCCTTCGCCAATGCCGACCGCGCTCGCAGCGAATACGTGCTGCGCATCCAGGGCCGCGTGCGGCTGCGCCCGGAAGGCACCCAGAACCCCAACATGCCTACCGGCATGATCGAGGTGCTGGCCAGGGAGGTGGAGGTCCTCAACACCGCCGCCACGCCGCCCTTCCAGCTCGACGAGCACGGCAAGGTGGGCGAGGAGGTGCGCCTCAAGCACCGCTACATCGACCTGCGCCGCCCGGAGATGATCGAGAAGCTGCGTCTGCGCTCGCGGATCTCCCACAGCGTGCGCGCCTTCCTGGAGGGCCAGGGCTTCCTCGACATCGAGACGCCGATCCTGACCCGCGCCACGCCGGAAGGGGCCCGGGACTACCTGGTGCCGAGCCGCACCCATCCGGGCAGCTTCTTCGCACTGCCCCAGTCGCCGCAGCTGTTCAAGCAGCTGCTGATGGTGGCCGGCTTCGACCGCTACTACCAGATCGCCAAGTGCTTCCGCGACGAGGACCTGCGCGCCGACCGCCAGCCGGAGTTCACCCAGATCGACCTCGAGGCCTCCTTCGTCTCCGAGGACGACATCATGGGCATCACCGAGGCGATGATCCGCCAGCTGTTCCAGGAGGTGCTCGAGGTCGAACTGCCCGAGTTCCCGCGCATGACCTGGACCGAGGCGATGACCCGCTACGGCTCCGACAAGCCGGACCTGCGCATCCCGCTGGAGCTCACCGACGTCGACGATCTGATGCAGCAGGTGGACTTCAAGGTCTTCTCCGGGCCGGCCAGTGCCGCGGACGGCCGTGTCGCCGCGCTGCGCGTGCCGGGCGGGGCGAAGCTCTCGCGCAAGGAGATCGACGAGTACACCAAGTTCGTCGGCATCTACGGCGCCAAGGGGCTGGCCTGGATCAAGGTCAACGACCGCGCCGCCGGCCTCGAGGGGCTGCAGTCGCCGATCGTCAAGTTCATGGAGAACGTGGTCGAGGCACTGCTCGACCGGGTGGGCGCCGAGGATGGCGACATCATCTTCTTCGGTGCCGACAAGGCGCGCATCGTCAACGAGGCGATCGGTGCGCTGCGTGTCAGGCTCGGCGAGGACCTCGACCTCTATACCCGCCCCTGGGCGCCGCTCTGGGTGGTAGACTTCCCGATGTTCGAGGCCGACGACAACGGCCGCCTGAGCCCGCTGCACCACCCCTTCACCTCGCCGTCGTGCACCCCCGAGGCGCTCAAGGCCGACCCGGCGTCGGCGCTCTCCCGGGCCTACGACATGGTGCTCAACGGCACCGAGCTGGGCGGCGGCTCCATCCGTATCCACGACCAGGCGATGCAGACCACCGTGTTCGAGATCCTCGGGATCGGCGAGGAGGAGGCCCGCGAGAAGTTCGGCTTCCTGCTCGACGCCCTGCAGTACGGCGCACCGCCCCATGGTGGCCTGGCCTTCGGCCTCGACCGCCTGGTGATGCTGATGGCCGGCGCCCGCACCATTCGCGAGGTGATCGCCTTCCCGAAGACCCAGAGCGCCGGCTGCCTGATGACCGATGCGCCTGGCGAGGTGGGGCCGGAGCAGCTGCGCGAGCTCAATATCCGCCTGCGCCAGAAGGCCAAGGCGGAAGGGCAGGAGTAAGCCGCTTCCCCGCAGCAGCAGACCGGCGCCCCAGGGCGCCGGTCCTGTCTCGACTTCCCGATTCGGCAAGGAGGACGCGATGGCAGGCCACAGCAAGTGGGCCAATATCAAGCACCGCAAGGCGGCCCAGGACGCCCGGCGCGGCAAGATCTTCACCAAGCTCATTCGTGAGCTGACCGTGGCCGCCCGGCAGGGCGGGCCGGAGCCGGCCGACAACCCGCGGCTGCGCACCGCCGTCGACAAGGCGCTGGGCAGCAACATGACCAAGGACACCATCCAGCGAGCCATCGACCGCGGGGCCGGCAATGCCGACGGTGACGCCATGGAGGAGTGCGTCTACGAGGGCTACGGGCCCGAGGGGGTGGCGATCCTGGTCGAGTGCCTGACCGACAACCGCAACCGTACCGTCTCTGAGGTGCGGCATGCCTTCAACAAGTGTGGGGGCAACCTGGGCACCAGCGGCTCGGTGGCCTTCCTGTTCCACCAGCAGGGGCGCCTGGCGTTGCCCGGGGGGGTCACCGAGGAAGCCGTCATCGAGGCGACCCTGGAGGCCGAGCCCGAGGACATCGTCACCCTCGATGACGGTACCCTGGAGGTGGTCACCGCCCCCGACGCCTACCATGACGTCAAGGAGGCGTTGATCGCGGCGGGGATCGAACCCGAGCGCAGCGAGCTGGGCCGGTTTCCCGAGACCACCACCCCCATCGCGGACGAGGAGCTGGCCCGCAAGGTGATCCGCCTGATCGATATGCTCGAGGACCTGGACGACGTCCAGAACGTGACCACCAATGCGGAGTTCGACGACGATGTGCTCGATGCCATGGAGTGAGCCGGCCGGATGCTGATCCTCGGCATCGATCCCGGCTCGCGGATCACCGGCTATGGGGTGCTGGACGTGTCCACCGCCACGCCGCGCTACGTGGCCAGCGGCTGCATCCGCATCCAGGCCGACGACCTGGCCCAGAAGCTGGCCCAGGTCTACGCCGGGGTCAGCGAGCTGATCGCCGTGCACCGCCCGGCGGAGTTCGCCATCGAGCAGGTGTTCATGTCGAAGAACGCCGACTCGGCCCTCAAGCTCGGCCAGGCCCGCGGCACCGCCATCGTCTGTGCCGCCAACCATGGCATGCCGGTGAGCGAGTACGGCCCCCGCCAGATCAAGCAGGCGGTGACCGGCAGCGGGCGTGCCGACAAGGCCCAGGTCCAGCACATGGTCACCGCCATTCTGGGACTCTCGGCGACGCCCCAGGCCGATGCCGCCGATGCCCTGGCCATCGCCCTGACCCACGCCCATGCTCGGCGCGGCCTGGTCACCGCCGGCAGCTTCGGGGGCCATCGCAGCCGCCGCAAGGGCGGGACCTGGCGCGACTTTCGTCCCTGACGCTGTCGCCCGACAGCGACGCCGCAAGATTGTCGAACGCTGTTTGATCCCAGGCTGGCCAGCCGCGCGGGCGACCAGTATAGTGGCGTCAGCAGCGGCCGCCGAGGCCGCGATGGAACTGATGCCAAGGACATGACTGCGCCATGATCGGACGCCTGCGTGGCACCCTGCTCGAGAAGCAGCCGCCCTGGCTGGTGGTGGATGTCGCCGGGGTGGGCTACGAGCTCGAAGCCTCGATGAACACTCTGGTGGCTCTGCCCGGCTCCGGCGAGCCCGTCGCCCTCTATACCCACCTCACCGTGCGCGAGGATGCCCATCTGCTCTACGGCTTCCTGCGTGAACAGGAGCGGGCGCTGTTCCGAGCCCTGATCAAGGTCAACGGGGTCGGCCCCAAGCTGGCCCTCGCCATCCTCTCCGGCATGGACGAGGCCGCCTTCATGCGCTGCGTGATGGACGACGATGCCAAGGCGCTGACACGCCTGCCCGGGGTCGGCAAGAAGACCGCCGAGCGGCTGATCATCGAGATGCGCGACCGCTTCCCCCACTGGGAGCCGTCCGGCGATGCCCTGGCGGGCCTGGCCGGCGCCGCCCCCGAGCCTGGCCAGCAGGACCCGCTGGCGGATGCCGAGGCGGCGCTGGTCAGCCTGGGGTACAAGCCCGCCGAGGCCGCCAGGATGCTCGTCGGCCTGGAGGGCGAGGGCAGCACCGAGGCGATGATCAAGGCCGCCCTGAGCCGGCGGATGGCCGGGTGATGGCCATGCGGACCCGAGCCGAGCACCGGCCCTGCAGGAGGCACATCCATGCTGGAAAGTGATCGCCTGATCGCCGCCGACCTGCGCGACGGGGAGGAGCCCATCGATCGCGCGATCCGCCCGAAGCGGCTGGCCGACTACATCGGCCAGCCGCGGGTGCGCGAGCAGCTGGAGATCTTCATCGGCGCCGCCCGCGGACGCGACGAGAGTCTCGACCACACCCTGGTGTTCGGGCCGCCGGGGCTCGGCAAGACGACGCTCGCCCACATCATCGCCGCGGAGATGGGGGTGGGGCTCAAGTCCACCTCCGGCCCGGTGCTGGAGCGGGCCGGCGACCTGGCCGCCATGCTCACCAACCTGCAGCCCGGCGACGTGCTGTTCATCGACGAGATCCATCGCCTCTCGCCGGTGGTGGAGGAGATCCTCTACCCCGCCATGGAGGACTTCCAGCTCGATATCGTCATCGGCGAGGGGCCGGCGGCGCGCTCCATCAAGCTCGACCTGCCGCCCTTCACCCTGGTCGGTGCCACGACCCGGGCGGGCCTGCTGACCTCGCCGCTGCGTGACCGCTTCGGCATCGTCCAGCGCCTGGAGTTCTACGCCATCGACGAGCTCACCGAGATCGTCGCGCGCTCCGCCCGGCTGATGGGCGTCGAGGCCGAGCGCGAGGGTGCGCTGGAGGTGGCGCGCCGCTCCCGGGGCACACCGCGCATCGCCAACCGCCTGCTGCGTCGCGTACGGGACTTCGCCGAGGTGCGCGGCTCGGGGAGGATCGATGCCGAGATCGCCGACCGGGCCCTGGACATGCTCCACGTGGACCACCACGGCCTGGACCACATGGACCGCCGCCTGCTGCTGGCGATGATCGAGAAGTTCGACGGCGGCCCGGTGGGGGTCGACTCCCTCGCCGCGGCGATCGGCGAGGAGCGCGACACCATCGAGGACGTCATCGAGCCCTACCTGATCCAGCAGGGGCTCATGATGCGCACGGCCCGGGGACGGGTGGTGACCCGCCAGGCGTGGCGGCACTTCGACCTGACCCCGACCGACGATGTCGCCGACGCGGCGGGGGAGACCCGCCCGTGAGCGCCTTCCAGCTGCCCGTGCGTGTCTACATCGAGGACACCGATGCCGGTGGCATCGTCTACTACGTGAACTATCTCAAGTACATGGAGCGGGCACGCAGCGAATGGCTCCGCGCGCAGGGGATCACCCAGCGCGAGCTGTTCGAGGCCGGCATCCAGCTGGTGGTCCACCGCCTGGAGTGCCGCTACGCCAAGCCCGCCCGACTGGATGACGGCCTCGAGGTCAGCGCCGCCATCCTGTCCCACGGTCGCGCCCGGCTGCAGTTCGGCCAGGCGGTGACCCGTCGCGGGGAACCCCTCTGCGAGGCGAGGGTCGACATCGCCTGTGTCGATGCCGCGCGTCTCAGACCCGTTGCCTGGCCGCCGGCGCTCGCCGAGGTCCTGGCCCGACACCCCTCAGCCCAACCGCAAGCCTGACGAGGATGCCCGTGAACGACTCCATGTCCATTCCCCACCTGATCATGAGCGCCAGCACCGTGGTGCAGCTGGTGATGCTGCTGCTCACGGTGGGCTCGATCCTCTCCTGGATCGTGATCTTCCAGCGGACCTTCGTGATGCGGCGTGCCCGCAAGGCCCACCAGGTCTTCGAGGAGCGCTTCTGGTCCGGGGTCGACCTCAACGAACTCTACCGCGAGACCCCCGCCGAGCAGGAGACCCAGGGCGCCGAACACGTCTTCCGCGCCGGCTTCCGCGAATTCAACCGCCTGCTGCCCAAGACCCGCAGCCCCCAGGCGATCCTCGACGGCGTGCAGCGCAGCATGCGGGTGGCCTGGTCCCGGGAGGAGGAGCGACTCAACCTGCACCTGGTGTTCCTGGCCACCGTGGCCTCGGCCAGTCCCTACATCGGCCTGTTCGGCACCGTGTGGGGCATCATGGGCTCCTTCCAGTCCCTGTCCATGGCCCAGCAGGCGACCCTGGCCACCGTGGCGCCGTGGATCGCCGAGGCGCTGATCGCCACCGCCATGGGCCTGTTTGCCGCCATCCCCGCGGTAATCTTCTACAACCGGCTCTCTTCCGAGTCCGGCCGCCTGCTGGGCAAGTACGAGGACTTCGCCGAGGAGTTCCACTCCATCCTGCACCGCAACCTGCAGGGCCGGACCGAATCCGGCGCCGCCTGAGGGAGTCTTGCCATGCATGGACCATTCAATCGCGGCGGCGGGCGTAAGCCCATGGGCGAGATCAACGTCGTGCCCTTCATCGACGTCATGCTGGTGCTGCTGGTGATCTTCATGATCACCGCTCCCATGCTGACCCAGGGCGTGCAGGTCGACCTGCCCCAGGTCACCTCCGAGCCCATCGACGATATGGAGGACAGCGAGCCGATCATCGTTTCGGTGGATCGCGAGGGGCAGTACTTCCTGTCGGTCGGCGGCGACGAGACGTCGGTCAGCCTCGATGACATCGCCGACCGGGTGATCATCCTGCTCGAGCGGCGCCCCGGCACGCCGGTCATGGTGCGCGGGGACCGCAATGTCCCCTATGGCCAGGTGGTCACCCTGATGAGCACCCTGCAGATCGCTGGCGTGAGCAACGTCGGCCTGATCTCGGAACCGCCGCCCAGCGGGGAAGGCTGAGGAGTCGAGATGGCCAGACACGACCAGCGCGTGGGCTATGGCGTGCCGACGATCCTTGCCGTCGCCCTGCATCTCGGGGTGGTGGTGTTCAGCGTGATCAGCCTGCCGGCCAAGGAGCCAGAACCGACCTCGTCTTCCATCGTCCAGGCGACGCTGGTCAGCACCGAGACGGTGACCGACCAGGCCCAGCGGGCCGAGGAGGCGCGAGCGCGTGCCCAGGCCCGGGAGGCCGAGGAGCAGCGCCAGGCGGAGGAGGCCGCACGGCAGGCCGAACAGGAGGCCGAGGCCAGTGAAGCGCAGCGCCAGGCCGAACAGCAGGCCCAGCGCGAGGCCGAGGCCCGAGACCGCGAGGAGGCGCGCCAGGCCGCCGAGGCCGAGGCGGCACGGCGTGCCGAGGAGGCCGAACAGCAGGCCCGGCTGCGCGAGCAGCAGGCCGAGGAGCGTCGCGCCCAACAGCAGGAGGCCGAACGTCAGCAGCAGCTCGAGGCCCAGCGCCGCGAGGAGGAGGCCGAACGCCAGCGCCAGGCCGAAGCGGAGGCCGAACGCCAGCGCCAGGCTGAAGCGGAGGCCGAACGCCAGCGCCAGGCCGAGGCGGAAGCCGAACGCCAGCGCCAGGCCGAGGCGGAGGCCGAACGCCAGCGCCAGGCCGAGGCGGAGGCCGAACGCCAGCGCCAGGCCGAGGCGGAGGCCGAACGCCAGCGCCAGGCCGAGGCGGAGGCCGAGCGTCAGCGCCAGGCCGAGGCGGAGGCCGAGCGTCAGCGCCAGGCCGAGGCGGAGGCCGAGCGTCAGCGCCAGGCCGAGGAGCAGCGCCGCCGCGAGGAGGAGGCCGCACGCCGGGCCGCCGAGGAGGCCGAGGCAGCCCTGCAGCGGGCCATCGAGGGCGAGCAGGAGGCCGCGGCCAATGCCCGCCAGGGGCAAGAAGCCGCCAACAGCTTCATCAACCTGGTGCGCCGGGCGGTGGAGCAGGCCTGGGTGATACCGCCCAACGTGCCGTCCGGTGCCAGCGCCGAGGTCGCGGTGCGTCTCGGCCCCTCCGGCGAGCTCTTCGCCGCCTCGATCTCCCAGAGCAGCGGCGACAGCGCCTTCGACCGTTCGGCGATCCAGGCGGTGGAGGCGGCCGCGCCCTTCGCCGAACTGCGACAGTTGCCAGCCGCCGTACAACGGGACTACCGTCAATTCAATCTGCGCTTCAGACCGGGAGATGTACGCTGATGAAAGCCCTGATGACATCCTGGCTGACCGCCATGCTGCTGATCTTCAGCACCCTGGCCCAGGCCAACCTGACCATCGAGATCACCCGCGGCAGCGATCGGGCCACGCCGGTTGCGGTGGTTCCCTTCGCCGGTGGCGACGACCTGCCCGAAGATGTCGCCCAGGTGATCCATGACAACCTCGAGCGCAGCGGCTACTTCGACCCGCTGCCGCGCCGCCAGATGCTTGACCGCCCCAGCGAGAGCGGCGAGGTGCGCTACGGCGACTGGCGGGGGCTGGACGTGCGCTACCTGGTGGTGGGGCGAGCCAGCCGGGACGGCAACGGCTACCGCCTGCAGTACGAGCTGATGGACGTCAGCGGCGAGCGCCGCATGCTGGGGGAGGTGGTGACCTCGAGCGAGGGAGAGCTGCGCGGCGCGGCCCACTACATCAGCGACCAGATCTTCGAGGCGGTGACCGGCATCCGCGGCGCCTTCGCCACGCGAATCGCCTACGTCACCGCCCAGGGGGTCGGCGACGACATGCAGTTCGCCCTCTACGTGGCGGATGCCGATGGCCGCAACAGCCAGCAGGTGCTCAGCTCCCGCGAGCCGATCCTCTCGCCGGCCTGGTCGCCCGACGGGGGCAAGCTGGCCTATGTCTCCTTCGAGACCGAGCGCCCGGCCATCTATATCCAGGACCTCGCCACCGGCCAGCGCGCCCGCGCCACCTCCTTCGAGGGGATCAACGGGGCGCCGGCCTGGTCGCCGGACGGTCGTCGCCTGGCCATGTCCCTCTCCAAGGACGGTCAGCCCGAGATCTATGTGATGGACATCGGTTCACGCGATTTCCAGCGCCTCACCAACAACTCCAGCATCGACACCGAGCCGTCCTGGTCGCCGGACGGTCGCAGCCTGCTGTTCACCTCCGATCGCAGCGGCGGCCCCCAGCTCTATCGCCATGACTTCGGCAGCGGCCAGCAGGAGCGGCTCACCTTCACGGGCAACTACAACGCCCGCGGACGCTTCGCGCCGGACGGCGAGTCGATCTTCCTGATCCACCGCAGCAACAACGGTTACCAGGTGGCCAGGCAGGACCTCGACAGCGGTCGCCTGGTGGTCCTGAGCGAGTCGCGCTGGGATGAATCTCCCAGTGTTGCACCCAATGGGACCATGGTAATCTTCGCCACCCAGCAGGGAAACAGCGGGGTGTTGGGGGCAGTTACCGCCGATGGACGCGCGTCCTTCCGGCTGCCCTCGGCTCAGGGTGACGTCCGCGAACCCGCGTGGTCGCCCTTTCTGAACTGACCATTGACGAATGATGGTGTCATTCGATCCCAGCAAGGAGTCTCACGATGCAACTCAAGCCCTACGCCAGGACCCTGGCGGTCGCCCTGTCCCTGGCCTTCGTGGCCGGTTGTTCCAGCAGTGGTGGAACCCAGGACGGGTCCCTGGATGGCACAAGCGGTGGTGCCGCGGGTAGCGGCGCGGCCGGCAGCGGCCAGGTCAGCGGTACGGGCCTCGGTGCCGGCGGCACCGCGGGCCAGCAGGCCGACGGGCGGATCCCCGAGCAGCGCACGATCTACTTCGAGTTCGACAGCGATCGCATCCGCAGCGAGTTCGAGCCGGTGCTGTCCGCCCATGCCCGCTACCTGCGCTCAAACGGCAGCGCCCGCGTGGTGCTGCAGGGTCACACCGACGAGCGCGGTACCCGCGAGTACAACATGGCCCTCGGCGAGCGTCGCGCCCGTTCCGTGGAGCGCTTCCTCTCCGTGCAGGGCGTCTCGCCCTCCCAGGTCGAGGTGGTGAGCTACGGTGAGGAGCGTCCGGCGGCGCGTGGCCAGAACGAGGAGGCCTACGCCCAGAACCGTCGGGTCGTCTTCGCCTACTGAGACCTGGTCGCACGCCCCCCGCGTCGATGGAGACACGCATGAAACACGGTCTGAAAGGACTGTGCGGCGCGGGAGCCCTGGTGCTCCCGCTGTCCGTATGGCTCCCTGCCCTTGCCCAGCAGCCGGTGGTCGAGGACCTCACTGCCCAGCCGCGCTCCTTCTACCAGCAGACGGAAACCCGCGAGGAAGCGGGTGGCAGCCTGGTGATCTTCAACCAGGTGCAGCAGCATGACGAGGAGATTCGCCAGCTGCGTGGCCAGGTCGAGGAGCTCCGCCACCAGCTCGAACAGCTGCGCCGCCAGACGCGGCAGCAGTACATGGACCTCGAGGATCGCCTGGCGTCGGGTCCTGCCGGCGTCGGCGTCGACAGCAGCGCCCAGGTCGACGAGCAGGCCGCGCAAGAGGTCGTCCAGGCGCCGTCGCCCAGCGGCGCCGATCCAGACGCCCAGGCGGCCTACCAGCAGGCCTTCGCCCGGGTGCAGGCGCGCGAGTTCGGCGAGGCGATTGCCGCCTTCGAGCGCTTCGTGGGTGACCACCCCGACAATACCCTCACCGCCAATGCCCACTACTGGCTGGGCGAGTTGCACGCCGCCGAGGGCAATCTGGAGCCCGCCGAGACGGCCTTCCGTACCGTGCTCGACGACTTCCCCCAGAGCGGCAAGGTGCCCGACTCCCTCTACAAGCTGGGCCTGCTGAAGGCGCGCCAGGGTGACCCTCAGGCGAGCCGCGAGCTACTCGAGCGCGTCCGCGAAGAGTATCCGGAGAGCACCGCGGCCGGCCTGGCCAACGACTTCCTGCGCCAGTCGAGCAACTGATCCACCAAGGAGCATCCATGACGACCTGCAAGATCGACTACCAGGCGCCCGCCGACCTTCTCCAGGGGCGCAACATCCTGGTCACCGGCGCCGGCGACGGGATCGGCAGGGCCGCGGCCCTGACCTTCGCGCGCCATGGTGCCACGGTCATCCTGCTGGGCCGTACCATCGCGAAGCTGGAGAAGGTCTACGACGAGATCGAGGCCGCGGGGGGGCCGCAGCCGGCGATCTTCCCGCTGAACTTCGAGGGGGCCACCCTCAAGGACTACCACGACATGGCCGAGACCATCGACCGGGAGTTCGGCCGCCTCGATGGGCTGCTCCACAATGCCGGTCTGCTGGGGCGCATCACGCCCTTCGAGCAGTACAACCCGGAGCTGTGGGAGCAGGTGATGCAGGTCAACCTCAACGGCCCGATCTGGATGACCCAGGCGCTGCTGCCGGCACTCAAGTATTCGGCCGATGCCTCGATCGTCTTCACCTCCTCCAGCGTGGGGCGCAGGGGACGTGCCTACTGGGGGGCCTATGCGGTCTCCAAGTTCGCCACCGAGGGCTTCGTCGAGGTGCTGGCCGACGAGCTGGAGCACCTGGGCAATGTCCGCGTCAACAGCCTCAACCCCGGCGCCACGCGGACCCAGATGCGCAAGAGCGCCTACCCCGGCGAGGATCCGGCGACCCTGCGGACCCCCGAGGAGATCATGCCCACCTACCTGTGGCTGATGGGCCCCGACAGCCGCGGCCACAATGGCGAGAAGTTCGACGCCCAGCCGCCTCGGTCATGAATCGCGCCGCCGGATCGGCCCTCGGATCGAGTGGCTGCCGGTGCGGCCGCTGCCCGGCTGGAAGATGGCCATGCCGGGCGGTGTGGCCTGCGGATCGACCTGGTCCCGGATTCGCGAGACGTCTTCGCTGCTGATCAGTGGTTCGCCTTCATCGTTCGCCCCTGCCTGGACCATGAGACGCCCCTCGTACTGCCAGCGGTGCTGTGGAACTCGGGCGATGCGCCACTCGCGCCCCTGCCAGCGGCCCCGTGTCGGCCCCTTCAGGGTCAGCTCATCGAGCGGGATCAGGGCCGCGAAGAGTCGGCTGTTCAGCACGATGCCGGTGCTGCCCAGGCGCACGCCGCCCTGGTAGCGGTGTTGCCTCAGCGCGTTCAGGACGCGCCATGACCGCTGGCGGGGATGATAGAGGGTGCCGCTGCCGCACAGATGCAGGATGTCGCCATCCACCTGCTTGACCACCCAGACGGGGATGGGCATCAGCCCGGCACGCTGCAGGCAACCCTTGACCGCGAGGGCGCATCGGCCGGGCAGGCCGGCGACGTCATGGGCATGATGTGCGAGGGCAAGGCCGAAAGGCCTGAGGCGTTTCAGGCCGGCGGGCACCGGTAGCGACTTCCTCCTCGCCTTCTCGGCACTCTCCGGATCCGGCTCGGCGTGCCCCCCCTCTCGTGCCGATTCTGCCGCCAGGAGTGCCCGTCGCGAGAAGCTGGTGCCGCAGTCGATGCAGCGGTAGGAGTGGGGCAGCCTGACCAGGCGCCGCCAAAGTGACCGTCGGTTCTTGTAGATGCCATGGCTCGCGCAGTGAGGACAACGCTTCATCGTCTGGCCCCCTCCGCCAGGGGCATGCCGCCGACCGCCATCAGCGGCGACCGCCCACACCAGTATCGTGGCCGGCGGGAGGGGTGACCAGATCAAATCCCTGGTCAGCGGGTGGGAGCTGTCTCAGCAGGGGCGATGGCGGCCACCAGCGCCTCGCTGGTCTCGAACCAGAGGTCCGCGGGCCAGCGCCGATAGTCGTCACCCTCCTCGATGTATCCGTAACCCACCGCCACGGCCGCCATGCCGGCGGCGCGCGCCGCCTGCATGTCCCGCAGGTGGTCGCCGATATACCAGCAGGCGGCCGGTGTCGCCCCCAGGCGACGGGCGGCCTCCCAGAGCGGGTCCGGCGCGGGCTTCTTCACCGGCAGGTCGTCGGCGCAGATCAGCGCCCCGGGCCTGAGTGCGAGGGCGGCCACCAGCGGCTCGGCATAGGCGCGGGGCTTGTTGGTGACGATGCCCCAGGGGCGGCCGGCGCCTTCCCAGCGCTCGAGCAGCTGCTCCAGGGGAGCGAAGACCCGGCTCTCCTCGGCGACCGCCTGGCCATAGGCCGCCAGCAGGAAGGCGCGGGCCTCGTCGTGGCCCTCGGCCTCCCGGGCGATGTCCAGCGCCAGGGTCACCAGGGCGCTGCCGCCGTTGGAGACCTGGGCGCGGATCGTCGCATAGGGCAGGGGGGCGAGGCCGTGGTGGGCGCGCAGCGCATTGGTGGCCCGGGCCAGGTCCGGGGCGGTATCCACCAGGGTGCCGTCGAGGTCGAAGAGCAGCGCCTCGGGCCGCACGGCGATCTCGCTCACGGGGCCTCCCGGCGGCAGTGCATCAGGTAGTTTACCGAGACGTCGCGCTCCGACAGGCGGTAGCGGCGAGTGACGGGGTGGTAGACCAGGCCGTTCTGCTCGCGCACCTCCAGGCCGGCCCCCCGGCACCAGGCGGCAAGCTCGGCGGGACGGATGAACTTTGCGTAGTCATGGGTGCCTCGGGGCAGCATGCGCAGCAGGTATTCGGCGCCCAGGATCGCCAGGGCGTAGGCCTTGGGGTTGCGGTTCAGGGTCGAGAAGAACACCTGGCCGCCGGGCTTGGCCAGGGCCGCGCAGGCGCGCACCACCGAGGCCGGGTCGGGCACGTGCTCGAGCATCTCCAGGCAGGTCACCACATCGAAGCGGCCCGGTGCTTCCTCGGCCAGCGCCTCCACGCTGACATGGCGATAGTCGACCTCGACCCCGCTCTCCTCGGCATGCAGCCGGGCCACCGCCAGCGGCGCCTCGCCGAGGTCGATGCCGGTGACCTCGGCGCCACGGTGGGCCATGGCCTCGGCCAGCAGGCCACCACCGCACCCCACGTCCACCACCCGCTTGCCGGCCAGGCCGGCACGGGCGTCGATGAAGTCGAGGCGCAGGGGGTTGATGTCATGCAGCGGCTTGAACTCGCTGTCGGGGTCCCACCAGCGACTGGCCAGGGCCTCGAACTTGGCGATCTCGCCGGGATCGACGTTGCCCGCTTGCGTGTGACTTGCGCCCATCTGAGCTCTCCGTCCGTTGTGGAATCGTGGAATCAACTTGCTGTCCCAACCTGATTTGTCGCCGAGTCGACACAGTGGCAGGTCGAGGATCGTCCGGTATCATGGCCATTCTACCCGCTCTCGGGGAGGCTTTCCCATGACCCACGCCATCGCAGTGAGGGCGAGAGCGGGATGACGATCACATCCCGGACAAGGACTTCACCATGATCAACAAGGCCGTGCTTCCCGTGGCCGGCTTCGGCACCCGCTGCCTGCCGGCCTCCAAGGCGATCCCCAAGGAAATGATCACCATCGTCGACCGCCCGGTGATCCAGTATGTGGTGCAGGAGGCGGTGGCGGCGGGCATCCGCGACATCGTGCTGGTGACCCATGGCAGCAAGGGCGCCATCGAGAACCATTTCGACAAGCACTTCGAGCTCGAGGCGAGCCTCGAGGCGAAGGGCAAGCACGAGCTGCTCGAGGAGCTCCGCTCCATCGTGCCCGGCGACGTCAATATCATCAGCGTGCGCCAGTCCGAGCCCCTCGGCCTCGGCCATGCCGTGCTCTGCGCGCGGCCGGTGATCGGCGATGATCAGCCCTTCGCGGTGCTGCTGCCCGACGTGCTGGTGGATGACGATGGCCTCGAGCGCAACGACCTCGCCGGCATGCTGGACGCCTTCGAGCGGACCGGCCGGGCCCAGCTGATGGTCGAGGAAGTGCCCCGCGAGCTGGTCTACAAGTACGGTATCGTCGACACCGGCGGCGAGGTCCCGGGGCCCGGCGAGTCACGGCCGCTGGCCGGCGTCGTCGAGAAGCCGCCGGTGGAGCAGGCGCCCTCCAACCTGGCGGTGATCGGCCGCTACGCGCTGCCGGGCAGCATCTTCCCGCTGCTGGCGGAGACGCCGCCGGGGGCCGGCAACGAGATCCAGCTCACCGATGCCATCGAGACCCTGCGTCGCCAGCAGGGCGTGGACGCCTGGCGGATGCGCGGCAAGACCTATGACTGTGGACACCAGCTCGGCTACCTCGAGGCGATCCTCGCCTATGGGCGCCGCCATGCCCGCTACGGCGAAGGCTTCCGGGAACTGCTGGCCCGCTACGCCGGCGAGGAGTGAGCGTCATGCGTGTGCTGATCCACGGCAGTGAACTCGCCGCCGCCACCGCCGCGGCGGCCCTCTCCTGGGTCGGGCACCGGGTCACCTGGCTGCCCCATGCGGCCGCCCCCTGGGCCACGCTCGCCCGGGCCGACTGGTTGCGTCGCGAGCCGCGCCTGCTGCTCCAGCTGGAGGAGGCACAGGCCAGCGGCAGTCTGCGGCTGGTCGAGGAGGGCGCCACCGCGGCCGAGTGCCTGGCGGACCAGGAAGTGGTGTGGCTCTCGCTGTCCCCCGAGCAGCGCGGCGAGGTCGCGCCCCTGCTCGCACGGCTGGCGAAGGCGTCGCCGGGCGACCTGGTGCTGGTCAACAACTCCACCTTTCCGGTGGGCGAGACCGAGCGGCTGGAGGCCCTGCTCGAGGGGCAGGGCCACGCCGTGGCCCTGCCCGACCTGATCGAGGAGGGGCGGGCCTGGGATACCTTCACCCGCCCCGGGCGCTGGCTGCTGGGCTGCGACGATGCCGGCGCCGAGGCCCGGGTCAGGGAGCTGCTGCGTGCCTTCAACCGACGCAGCGAGGTGTTCCAGCGCATGCCGCGTCGCGCCGCCGAGCTCACCAAGCTGGCCATCAACGGCATGCTGGCTACCCGCATCAGCTACATGAACGAGATCGCCGGCCTCGCCGACAGCCTGGGCGTCGACGTGGAGTTCGTGCGCCAGGGGATGGGCTCCGATTCGCGGATCGGCTACGAGTACCTCTATCCCGGCTGCGGCTTCGGCGGCCCCAACTTCTCCCGCGACCTGATGCGCCTGGCGGACGTGCAGTCGGCCAGCGGGCGCCGTTCGGCCCTGCTGGAGCAGGTGCTCGACATCAACGAGCACAAGAAGGAGACGCTGTTCCGCAAGCTCTGGTCGCATTTTCACGGCCGCCTCGAGGGGCGCACGGTGGCGATCTGGGGGGCCGCCTTCAAGCCCGGTACCGCGCGCATCGACCATGCCCCGGTGCTGACCCTGCTGCGCTCCCTGTGGGCTCAGGGGGTCAGGGTTCGCCTGCACGACCCCTCGGCGATCCCGGCGCTGCTGGCCGAGGTCGGCGAACATCCGCTGCTCGAGGTGTTCGATGGCGACCCCTACGTCGCCTGCGAGGGGGCCTGCGCGCTGATGCTGGTGACCGAGTGGAAGGCCTACTGGAACCCCGACTGGGCAAGGCTCTCGGCGAGGCTCGACGAGAAGCTGCTGCTCGACGGGCGCAATATCTACGACCCGGCGTGGGTGGCCGCCCAGGGGCTGCACTACCGCGGTATCGGCCGCCGGGCCGACCCGCTGCCTGCCTGATCCGGGCAGGACCTCCAGCTGTCCAGTGCCCCGCGAACGAAGACGGCCCCGCCAATGCGGGGCCGTCTCGTCTCGGGGCGTCGCTGAGCGCCTGTCGCGCTGCGAACTCAGCCGAAGTTCTGGGCGACGAAGTCCCAGTTCAGCACGCTCCAGACGTTCTCGAGGTACTTGGGACGCGCGTTGCGATAGTCGATGTAGTAGGCGTGCTCCCAGACGTCGATGGTCATCAGCGGGGTCTGGCCATGGGCGATGGGGGTGTCGGCATTGCTGGTGTTGACGATGTCGACGCCGCCGTCATCGGTCTTGATCAGCCAGGTCCAGCCGGAGCCGAAGTTGGCCACGGCATTGGCATTGAAGGTTTCCTTGAACTTGTCGAAGGAACCGAACTTGGCATTGATGGCGTCAGCCAGGGAGCCGGAAGGCTCGCCGCCGCCGTTGGGCGACAGGCAGTGCCAGTAGAAGGTGTGGTTCCAGACCTGGGCCGCCTGGTTGAACAGGCCGCCGGAGGAGGATTTGATGATCTCTTCCAGGGACTTGCTGGCGTCATCGGTGCCGTTGACCAGCTCGTTGAGCTTGGTCACATAGGCCTGATGATGCTTGCCGTAGTGATACTCGAGGGTCTCGGCGGAGATGTGCGGCTCGAGTGCGTTCTTGTCATACGGCAGGGCGGGCAGTTCAAATGCCATTCAGGTTCTCCTCGGTCTTCACGATAGTCACGGCGTGACAGTGCGGAATCCTTTCCCCGAATCTCGAGGGCGCCGCTGCGTTGGCCGCCGCTTCGTGCGTTCCGGGGTAAAAAAACCTTACACTGTTGCCACGCCGTGCAGGGTGCCGCGGCATCATAGCACCCGGCTCAAGGGCCGCCAATTCCGCCTCCCGCCCCCCGCGGGACCACGGTGGCCGCCATTCCCCCGCTCGAGAGAAGGAGTTCGCCATGGCAGAGCGCCCGGATGACCGCCGGTATGCCAGACCGATCGTGCCGGATCCGGACAGCAGCCTGTCGGCCTACCGCCTGCGTCACCCGCCGCCTCCCCGCGTCTGGCCGCTGTGGCTGCTGATCCTGGGACTGGTCGCCGCCGGCGGTGCCCTGGGTTGGTACGGCTGGCAGGAGCGCAACCGGCTTACGGCGGACCTGGCCCGGCTGAGTGGCGAACTCTCCAACGTGCATGCCCGCTTCGACACCGCCCTGGGCGAAGGGGAGGCCCTCGACGAGATCGAGGGCCGCCTGGCCTCGCTGGAGCGCCGCGACGAGGCCCTTGACGGCCATCTCGGCGTCCTGGAGGAGCGGCTCGAGGAACGGAACGACGATCTGGACGAGCGCCTGGAGGGACTGCGAGAGCGCCTCACCCGCATCGGCGAGGCCGCCGCCACCCGCGAGGCCATGCTGGCGGCGACCGGCGCCTCGCTGGATGCTCTGGAGCGGGCCGGCGAGGAGGGGCGTGC
This sequence comes from Halomonas sp. 3H, assembly GCF_024206005.1. Lineage (NCBI taxonomy): Bacteria > Pseudomonadati > Pseudomonadota > Gammaproteobacteria > Oceanospirillales > Halomonadaceae > Halomonas > Halomonas sp. 3H. Next base: position 2,010,125 of record NZ_CP100360.1, on the reverse strand, counting down.
CGCGCTGGAGGAGCGCATCGCGGCCCTGGCGGAGGCGCGTGAACGCGATGCCCGGCGCCTCGCCGAGTTCGACGAGGGCCTGGCCGAGCTGGAGGCCGATACCGGTCGCGGTGAGGCGCTGGCCCGCCTGGAGCAGGCCCAGGCCTCCCTCGAGGAGCGCCTGACCGAGGAGGCGAGGACCCGCGAGGAGCGCGTCGAGGCACTCGCCGCGCGTCTGGCCGGGGTGGCCGCAGAGGTTGAAGCGGCCGGCGGCTCACGGGATGATGAGGCCCAACGCCTCGAGGCGTTGGCCGGCCGGCTGGGTGCGCTGGAGGCCGAGATCGGCGAGCTGCGCCGTTCCCAGCTGGCCCTGAGCGCGCGCCTCGAGGCCCTGCGGCCTTGAGGCGTCTCTGCCGCGCACCGAGTCGTACCGTTGGGTCGCAGACAGGAAGGCGTCGAGATATGGACAATCACAGGGTCACTCGCCTGGGCGCCGCGACGCTCTGTGCCGGCATGACGCTGCTGGGCATGCCGCCCATGGCCTGGGCCCTCGAAGCGCGTCTCGAGGGGGTGTCGGGGGACGTGGCCGAGAACGTCGCGTTCTACCTGGATGGCCTGGATGCCACCCAGTACAGCCGGACCCGGGTGGAGGGCGAGGTGCAGCGCCGGACCCGGGAGGCGATGCGGGTCTACGGCTACTACGAGCCGGTGCTCGAGCTGACCCTCGACGAGCAAGAACCGCCCCGGTACGTCGAGCTCGCCATCGAGCCCGGGCCGCGGGTGCGCATCGAGACGCTCTCGTTCCGGCTCGAGGGCGATGCCGAGGGCGACCCGCCGTTCCAGGAGGCGATCGACGCCTTTCCCCTGGCCGAGGGGGACCCGCTCGTGCATGCCCCCTATGACCGCCTGCGTGGCCGCCTGGCCAACCTTTCCCTGGAGCGTGGCTACTTCGACTGGCGCTTCGTGGACCGGCGCATGGAGGTCCGACCCTTCGCCGAGAGCGCGCGCCTCTACCTGGCGCTGGACAGCGGGCCCCGCTATCGGTTCGGGGACGTCACCATCAGCGGCAGCCATATCGAAAGGGAGCGCCTGCTCAACCTGCTGCCATTCGCGCCGGGCGACCCCTATCTGGCCGGCGAGCTGGCCCGCTACAACCAGCGCCTGGGCCAGACCGAATGGTTCGGCTCGATCACCGTGCGTCCCCGGCTCGTCGAGGGCCGCGGCCTCGCCCTGGACGAGGCGCCGCTCGACTGGTGGCAGGAACTCGATGTTCCCGACCGGCAGGCGCCGGCCACCGAGGCAGACGGCCCGCGGCTGAGCGCGGCCGCGATCGGCAGCGCCACGGGGGTGGTGCGGACCGGGCCGCCGGTGGTCCCCATCGACATTGCCGTCACCCCGGCCGACCGCCACCAGTTCGAGGTCGGCGTGGGCTACGCCACCGACGTGGGCCCGCGCACCCGCTTGGCCTGGCACCAGCCGTGGATCAACCGCTTCGGCCACAGCCTGGATCATGACCTCTACCTTGCCGCGCCCGAGCAGCGCTTCAGCGGGGTCTATACCCTGCCGCTGGAGGACCCGCTGCGCGACCGCTACCAGTTCCAGTACGGCTTCCGCCATCGCGACAACGAGGACACCCGCTCCCTGGAGGCCACCCTGGAGGCGGCTCGGCGCTGGGAGTTCGAGAACCGCTGGGTGCAGACCCTCTACGTGCGCAGCACCTTCGAGGACTTCACCCAGGGCGGTGAGTCCGAGCAGGTGCTGCTGCTCTATCCCGGTATCCGCTGGTCCCGGACGCGCACCCGCAATCCCACCTTCCCGAGCTGGGGAGACCGCCAGCGCATCGCCTTCGAGGTCTCCGACGGCCTGTGGGGCTCCGATGCCGACTTCGTGCGCGTCACCGGCGAGAGCCAGTGGATCCGCATGTTCGGCGAGAACACGCGCCTGGTGGCCGGCACCGGCTTCGGCGCCATCGAGACCGATGACTTCGGCAAGATCCCGCCGTCGTTGCGCTTCTTCGCCGGCGGCGACCGCAGCGTGCGCGGCTACGCCTACGAAAGCCTCGCGCCGCGCAACGAGGAGGGGCGGCTGACCGGCGGCCAGCAGCTGTTCACCGCCACCGCCGAGCTGCAGCGGCGGGTGACCGGCGACTGGTGGGGGGCGGCCTTCATCGACACCGGCGATGCCTTCGACGAGTGGGGCCCCGACGACCTCAACACCGGCGCCGGCCTCGGCGTGCGCTGGATCTCCCCGGTGGGGCCGATCCGCTTCGATATCGCTCACCCCTTCGACGACGAGGACAATGCGTGGCGCCTTCACTTCGCCATCGGTCCAGAGTTCTGACCTTCCTCTGGGCCCTCTTTCGCCTGCTGATCCTGCTCCCGCTCTGGCTCCTGGGGCTGGTCATCCTGGTACTCGGCCTGGCCCTGTCCCCCTGGGGCACCGGCCTGCTGCTGGAGCAGGGGGACAAGCGCGGGTTCTATGCCCTCGAGGCCTCCGAGGGGGCCCCCCTCGACCGCCTGGTGCTGCATGGCTTGCGCCTCGAGGCGGGCCCCGCCCGGGTCGCCGTGCGGCGCCTCGAACTGGCCTGGGCGGAGGACTGTGTGCTCGCCGGCCGCCTCTGCCTCGATACCCTGGCGGTGGAGGGGGCGAGGATCCGCCTGGGCGAGGGGGAGCCGGACGACGCGCCCGCCGAGCCGGGGGAGCCGCCTGGTGAGATCCACCTGCCGTTCCCGGTGGAGATCCGCGCGCTGGCCCTGATCGACGTGGAGATCAGCCTCGCCGACGGCACCCGGGTGCGCTGGGAGAGTTTCACCAGCGGGGCCGTTGCCGAGAACGATACCCTGACCCTGCTGCCGACGCGCCTGGCCGGCACCCGGCTGTTGCTACCGCTCTCCCCGGGTGCGCAGCTGGCCCTCAGCGAGGGCGAGCACGAGGGCCCCCGGGTCGTCGCCGAGGCGATCGACGCGGCGATCGCCGTGCGCTCCCCGCTGCCGGCGGAAGTTGCCGCCGAGCTGGAGGGCCTGGCCGCCGCTCCCCTGGTCGACCAGCCCCGCCGCGAGCTTCCCGAGATCTCGCTGCCGCTGCGCCTCGAGGTGCCGGAACTGCTGGTCGAGGACACCCGCATCGAGGGGGCCATGGAGTACGGTGTCGAGCGCCTGGCGCTCACCCTCTCGGGCCAGGGGCACGAGATCATGATCCGGCCGCTCACGGTGAGCAACCGCGACGCCGACGCGCGACTAGCGGCCAGCGTCACGCTGCGCGAGGACTATCCGCTCGAGGCGCGCCTCGAGGCGGCGCTCTGGCTGCCCGATCGACTGCCCGAGCTGGCCGGGCAACGGATCGACCTGGCCCTGGACGGCAGCCTCGCCGACCTGGTGGTGCGCCTCGGGCTCTCCGGGCCCGTCAATGCCGACCTCGACGCCCGCCTGGATGTCCTGGACCCGACGCTGCCCTTCACCGCCTCGCTCACCAGCGAGCTGATCCAGTGGCCGCTGCCCGGTGCCATGCCGGACGCTGACGACGAGCCGACCGACCCCGTGGCGCCCTGGCTGGTGGAGGCCCTCACCCTGCGCCTCGAGGGCAGCCTGCTGGACTACCGGGTCGCCGCCTCGCTGATGGTGGAGGGCCCCGAGGTTCCCTATACCCGGGTGGCCCTGACCGGCACCGGCGACCTCGAGCACTTCGCCTGGACGCCGCTGTCGTTGACCCTGGGCGGGGCATCGGTGACCACCCGCGGTCGGGTCGACTGGGCCGAGGAGCTGGCCGTGGAGGCGCGGGTGCGGCTGGACCGCGTCGACCCGGGCCGCTTTGTCGACGGCATCAGCGGGCGCCTCGACGGTGACCTGGAGGCCGCCTTCACCCAGTCCGGGGAGGGCTGGGCCGTCGAGGTGCCGCGCCTGGCCATCGACGGCGAGCTCCAGGAGCTGCCGCTCTCCCTGCGCGCCCGCCTCGCCGGCAACAGCGCGATGCAGTGGCGGGTCGACACCCTGGACTTCCGGCAGGGCGACAACCGACTGTCGGCCGCGGGGCGGATCAGCGAGCAGGCGCTCGACCTGGCCGGCGAGATCGACATGCCGGCCCTGGCGAGCCTGCACGATGACCTCTCCGGCACCCTGGCCGGCGACTTCGCGGCCACCGGCACCCTCGAGGCGCCCCAGCTCGACCTGGAGTTCACCGCCGACGCCCTGCGCTTTGCCGAGCATCGCCTCGATCGGCTGCGACTGGCCGGTCGGGTCAGCGGCCTGGAGGATCCGGCGCTCGACCTGGGCCTGCAGATCGAGCGCCTGAATGCCGCCGGTCAGCGCTTCAGCGAGATCGACCTGGCCCTGGCGGGCCGCCTCTCCGACCACCGCCTGACCCTGTCGGCCGAGGCCGGCCGGGGCATGCCGCTCTCCCGCGCCGGGCTGGCTCTGGAGGGCGGCCTCGACCCGGCCCGAGAGCGCTATACCGGGCGCCTGATGCCGCTGGAGGTCGATACCGAGTTCGGCGATATCCGCCTCGACGAGGCGCTCGCCTTCGAGGCCGACCTGGTCGCCGGCAGCGCCCGGGTCCAGCCCTTCTGCCTGCGCCGCGAGCAGGGCGGGGCCCTGTGCCTCGACCAGGCGCTGGACGCCTCGGCCGACAGCGGCCAGGCGCGGCTGTCGCTTCGCGCGCTGCCGATGTCGCTGCTCGCGGAGGTCGTACCCGACGACTGGCGCCTGGACGGGGCCACCGACGCCGAGCTGGTAGCCGAATGGCGCCAGGGCGGAACGGTCTGGCAGGCCGACCTGCGCCTGGAGAGCGAGCTCGAGGTGGCGGGGCTCGATGCCTACGGCCAGCCCTGGGAGCTGCCGGCCACGCGCCTGACGGTGGCGGGCCGGGCCGACCCGGGCAGTGCCGCGGTGGATCTGTCGCTGGTTCTGGCCGAGGCCGGGGAGGTCGGCCTGGAGATGCGCATCGACGACCCCGCCGGCGAGGGTCGCCTGGACGGTCGTCTGGTGCTGTCCGACCTGCAGCTCTCCCGGTTCCGTACCCTGGTGGCCGGCATGGAGACTCTGGAGGGTGGCCTCGCCGGCGACGTGCGGATCACCGGGACCCGCGAGACGCCGGGCCTGGCGGGGCGCATCGGCCTCGCTGGCCTGCGCGTGCAGGGGGCCGATGTCCCCCTCGAGGTGCGCGATGGCGAGCTGGAGGTCCGGCTGGACGGTGACCGGGGCCAGATCAGCGGCTTCATCGCCGCGGAGGAGGGCCGTCTCGACCTGAGCGGCGATGCCGCCTGGCCGAGCCCCGACGAGTGGCGCGTCGCCGTCGACATCGACGGTCGCGACCAGCCACTGCTGGCCGTGCTGCCGGCCTTCGGCCAACTGCGCATGGCCCCCGACCTGCAGATCCGCGTGCGTCCCGACCGGCTGCAGGTGCGCGGCAATGTGCAGGTTCCCTGGGCGCGCCTGGAGGTCGGCGAGCTGCCGGCGTCGGCGGTATCGCCCAGCCCCGACGAGATCATCATCACCCGCCGTGACGAGGAGCGAGCGCAGCGCCAGGCCGAGCGCGCCGACGAGGTGGCGGACGGGGAGCCCGGCGAGAGCGCCGCCCAGGCCCTGGCCGAGGCGGGCATGGCGGTGGACGTCCAGATCGAGCTGCGCCTCGGCCCGGACATGCAGCTCTCCGCCTACGGGCTGGAGTCGGGCCTGTCCGGCGTGCTCGAGGTGCGCCAGCAGAGCGGGCCGGTTCAGCTGTTCGGCGACGTCAACCTGGTGGACGGACGCTTCCGGGCCTACGGCCAGGACCTGCTGATCCGCGAGGGCCAGCTGCTGTTCAGCGGCCCCCCCGACCAGCCGCTGCTGAGCTTCGAGGCGATCCGCAACCCCAACGTGACCCAGGACGGGGTGATCGCCGGCCTGCGCGTCACCGGCACCGCCGAGTCCCCGCAGCTGCGGGTCTTCTCCGAGCCGGCCATGGACGAGGCGCGGGCGCTCTCCTACCTGCTGCGCGGCCGAGCCCCGGACGACAGCGATACCGATGGGGCCCTGACCCAGGCCCTGCTGGGCCTGACCCTCGGCCAGACCGGCGGGGCGGTGGGCGCCATCGGCGAGGCCTTCGGCATCTCCGAGCTGGCCCTGGAGACCGCGGGGACCGGCGAGGAGAGCCAGGTGGTGGTCAGCGGCCAGCTCACCGACGACCTGAAGATCAGCTATGGTGTCGGGGTCTTCTCGCCCATCGCCGAGCTGACCCTACGCTATACCCTGTGGCGGAACCTCTACCTGGAGGCGATCTCAGGGGCGGCCCAGGCCGTGGATCTCGTCTATGCCTTCAGCCGGCCGGGCAAGCCGCCCAGGCTCGACGAATGAACCCGTTAACATATTCAACCCGTTAACCAGGAGACGACCATGACCCTCGATCCTGCCCGCGCCCTGCCGGGGCGCGATACCCCCATCACCGTCAGCGGCGTGCACCGGGTCAACGGCCGCTCCATGCTGCCCCCCTTCGAGGCGGGGCTGCGGGAGATCGTGCTGGGCCTGGGCTGCTTCTGGGGGGCCGAACGGCTGTTCTGGCAACTCCCCGGGGTGGTCGTCACGGCGGTGGGCTATGCCGGCGGGGTGACCCCTCATCCCACCTACGAGGAGACCTGCACCGGGCGCACCGGCCATGCCGAGGTGGTCAGGGTGGTCTACGACCCTCAGCGCATCGACCTCGAGCGGCTGCTGCAGGTGTTCTGGGAGGCCCACGACCCCACCCAGGGCGACCGTCAGGGCAACGACGTGGGCTCCCAGTACCGCTCGGCGATCTTCACCACCGGCGACGACCAGCTCGAGGCGGCCCGGCGGACCCGCGAGGCCTACCAGCAGGCCCTGGCGCGTGCCGGCGGCGGCACCATCACGACCGAGATCGCGCCACTCACGGCCTTCTACTACGCCGAGGAGTACCACCAGCAGTACCTGGACCGGAACCCGGGCGGCTACTGCGGCCTGCGTGGCACCGGCGTCAGCTGCCCGATCGGCTGACCCGCCGCCGGTCGGGCCACGCCTGGCCGCCGGCCGGGCGGGACCAGTCCTCCAACTGGCGGGCCACTCGGCGCGCCAGCCAGGAACGCAGGCGGCCGCCACGGCGTTCCATGAACCCCACGTGCCCGCCGTGCCGGGCCACCTCCACCCGCACCGCGTCACCCGGCGACGGCAGCCGCGCGAAGAGTCCCGGGGGCATGAAGGGATCATCGTCGGCGTGGAGCAGCAGGGTGGGCAGCTCCAGCTCGCCGATCAGCCGTCCGGCCGAGGCGCGTCGATAGTAGTCCTCGGCGCCGGCGAAGCCGTGCAGCGGGGCCGTCACCGCGTCGTCGTAGTCGCGCAGGCTGTCCAGTGCGGTCAGCGCCGCCCGGTCCAGGGCCAGGGGCAGCGCGTCGAGGCGGGCCGCGGTCCTGGCCTTGAGGGACGCCAGCAGGTGGCGCTCGTAGACCCGCGCGAAGCCCCGGTGCAGGGTCTCGGCGCAGGCCGCCAGGTCGAGGGGGGCGCTGATGGCGATGGCGCCGGCCAGGTCGAGGCCGTCGCCGCCCTGTTCGGCCACCAGCTTGACCAGCATGTTGGCGCCCAGCGACACGCCGGCGGCGACCTTGAGGGCCCGAGGATAGCGATGGCCGAGCTGGCCGATCAGCCAGTAGGCGTCGGCGGTATCGCCGCTGTGGTAGGCGCGGGGCAGCCGGTTGGGCAGGCGGCCGCAGCCGCGGAAGTGCATCAGCACGGCCCGCCAGCCGAGGCCCGCGGCGGTGGCGAGCAGCTCCCGAGCATAGGGCGAGTGCAGGGAGCCCTCCAGGCCGTGGAACAGCACGAAGACCGGGGCCGCCGGGTCGGCGGGGGCGGGGTCCGCCCAGGCCAGCTCCACGAAGTCGCCGTCGGGCAGCTCGAGGATCTCCACGCGGTGGGGGAGGCGGCGGCGCGGGAGCAGGCGTGGCAGCAGGGTCTGCACGTGGCGGTTGGCCAGACCGCGGGGCGGGCGGAAGTCGGCGGGATGGAGCTGACCGGTCATGGCGGCGTCACTCGTCCTGGGGCGTCAGGTTGTCGGGGCCCCGGTCGGTGACCCGGACGTTGTCCTCGATGCGGATCCCGCCGTGGCTGGCCAGGCGGTCGACCCGCTCCCAGTCGAGCTCCGAGCGCCCGCGGTGGGCCGCGAGCAGCATCGGGATGACATAGAACCCCGGCTCCATGGTGACCACCATGCCCGCCTCCAGTTCCCGGGTCAGGCGCAGCGCCGGATGCTCGGCGGGCGGCGGCAGGGGCTGGCCCTCGCCGTCGAGGCGGCCCGCCACGTCGTGGACCTGCACGCCGAGCAGGTGGCCCAGGCCATGGGGGCAGAAGGCGCGGGTGATGCCGCTGGCCAGGGCCGCCTCGGGGGAGGCCGTCACCAGGCCGTGTGCCACCAGCAGCTCCGCCAGGCCCTCGTGCATCCGCCGATGCAGTGCCACGAAGCTCACCCCGGGGGTGAGCAAGTCGATCAGTCGCCGCTGCAGGGCGGTGACGCCGGCGACCAGCGGCGCGAACAGCGGGTCGGCGTCGGGGCCGACCCAGCTGCGGGTGATGTCGGCGCAGTAGCCGCGATGGCGGTGGCCGCCGTCGACCAGCAGGCTGTGTCGGCGCGGCGGCGCCTCCAGGGCGTAGTGCTGATAGTGCAGCACGCCGCCATGGGCGTTGACCCCGACGATATTGCCGTAGGGCAGGGCGGACTCCCGCTGGCGGGAGGCCCCCAGGTAGGCGAGCTGGATATCGAGCTCGGCACCGCCGGCCAGGAAGGCCTCGCGGGCCGCCCGGTGGCCCTGCATGGCGCAACGGTTGGCCTCGCGCAGGCAGCTCGCCTCGTAGTCGCTCTTGCGCACGCGCAGCTCGTCCAGGGCGGTGACCAGTGCCGCCGGGTTGAGCTCGGCCCCCAGGGCGCTGGCGTCGGCAGGTGCGACATCGCCCAGTACCGCATGGCGACCGGGGGGCAGGGCGGGCGGGTCGAGCCGGTCGCGGGGCACGACCCGGAAGTGGTCGACCCAGGGCGCCTCGGGCAGACGCGCCGGCAGGTGCCAGAAGTCCGCCGGGGCATGCAGGTAGAGCACCGGCACCTGGCCCGGCCGAATCAGCAGCCAGCAGTGGGCCAGCTCGGCCTGGCCGGTCCAGTGGATGAAGTGGCCGTAGGCGGCGAAGCTGGCGTGCTGGTCATCGCCGAAGTGCCGGGCGGGATGGCCGCTGTAGAGCAGCACGCCATCCAGCCCCTGCGCCTCCAGCACCCGGGCATAGGCATCATCGAGCGCCCGGAGATGGTCACGCTGCTGCTGGTCGAGCTCGGTCATCGGGGGTCCTGTGATGCGATGGGGAGTCTTGTTGAGTGTAACGCCTGCGGCCGCGCCTGTGGGCGGGGAAGACAGCCCGCTTGCGGCCTGGCATCATGCGCTCCTCCTGCGCGATGCAGGAGCCCCCGCGTTCCGGACCACCTGGGAGTCGACGACATGCTCACCCGTCCCTTATTCGTCCTGCTGCTCGCCGGCCTGCCGATGACGCAGCTGCTGGCCGAACCGGCCGCGGACGCCGCCACGGCCAACGGCAGCGCCCCGGCCTTCGAGGAGCCGCGCCAGGCGGTGACCTGGCGGCGGGAAGAGCTCAAGGAGATCGAGCGGCTGGTGCGCCAGCTGCGCTTCGACCTGGTGAACAACCGCGACGCCCGCGGGGCGGCGCCCCGGCTGGAGGAACTGGCCGAGCGGGCCAGCGGCGACCATCTCCGTCCGGCCTTCATCGAGGGCAGCCACGGGCGCGGCTCCGAGGCCCGTGCCCGCATCTGGGAGGAGTGGGAGGCCTTCAGCGAGGGATTCGACGCCCTGGAGACCCGCGTCGAGGCGCTGCGGGCCGCCGCTGAGGCGGAGGACTACGCGGCGGCGACCCGCGAGCTGTCGGACCTGAGCCTGACCTGCCGCAGCTGTCACCGTCGCTACCGGTACTGACCCTCAGCCGGCCGGTGTCAGCCGATCGATGCGGTAGAGGGTATCCACCTGATCCAGGCCCGACACCGTGCAGTCCAGGTCCTTCACCCGCCCGTCCGCCAGTCCGTACACCCAGCCGTGGACGGCCAGCTCCTGGCCGCGCTGCCAGGCGTGCTGGACGATCTTGGTTCGGCACAGGTTCATCACCTGGTCCCGGGCATTGAGCTCGCACATGCGGTCCACCTGCTCGTCCAGGGGCAGTGTCGACAGCGAGGCGCGATGGCGGCTGTAGAGCTCCCGGACCGAGTGCAGCCAGATGTCGACCATGCCGTTGTCTCCGCCGCTGACCGCCGCGCGCACCCCACCGCAGCCGTAATGGCCCACCACCATGATGTGGCGGACGCCGAGCACCTCGACGGCGTACTGCAGCACCGACAGCGCGTTGAGGTCGTTGGGATGTACCAGGTTGGCCACGTTGCGGTGCACGAACACCTCGCCGGGTGGCAGGGAGATGATCTGGTTGGCCGGCACCCGGCTGTCGGAACAGCCGATCCACAGGTAGGCGGGGTTCTGCTGCCGCGACAGGCGGGCAAAGAAGTCGGGGTCATCCTGGCTGACCCGCGCGGCCCAGGCACGGTTGTTGTCCAGCAGGCCTTCGATTTCCTGGTTCATCGGGGAGAGCGTATCCGGTGGTATGACGGAGTTGGTCTTGCGACCGGTGGCTCCTTTTACCGCCTGACCGACGGTGGGTCAAATCGACGCCTGCCGAGGCCCCGGCCCGGCTGGTATGATGCGGCCACGACGTGTCGGCCCTTGTGGCCACAGCAGAAGGAGACCCCCCCGTGTCCGAGAACCTCGCCCCCCAGCATGATTGGGACCTCTTCGTCATCGGCGCCGGCTCAGGCGGTGTGCGTGCGGCCCGCACCGCGGCGGCCAGCGGTGCCCGGGTCGCCGTGGCCGAGGATCGCTACCTCGGCGGCACCTGTGTCAACGTGGGCTGCGTGCCCAAGAAGCTCTACTCCTATGCCGCCCATTTCCATGACGCCTTCGAGGACGCCGCCGGCTTCGGCTGGCAGCTCCCGGGGGCGCCCGAGTTCGACTGGGCCACGCTGCGCGACAACAAGATCGGCGAGATCAAGCGTCTCAACGGCATCTACGGACGCCTGCTCGAGGGGGCCGGGGTCCAGCTGATTCATGGTCGCGCCCGGGTGGTGGACCCCCACACCGTGGAGGTGGCCGGCGAGACACACACCGCCGCGAAGATCCTGGTGGCCGTAGGGGGCTGGCCCTGGGTGCCCGACTTCCCCGGCAGCGAGCTGGCCCTGACCTCCAACGAGGTGTTCGACCTCGACACCTTCCCCAAGCGCTTCCTGGTGCTGGGCGGCGGCTACATCGCCGTGGAGTTCGCCAGCATCTTCAACGGCCTGGGCAGCGAGACGCACCTGGTCTACCGCGGGGAGCTGTTCCTGCGCGGCTTCGATCGCGAGGTGCGCGAGTTCACCCGGGACCAGATGGCGGTCAAGGGGGTCAACCTGCACTTCGAGGAGAACATCGCCGCCATCGAGCGAGTCGAGGGTGGCCTGGCGGTGGCCCTGACCAGCGGCGAGCGACTCGAGGTGGACGCGGTGCTGGCCGCCACCGGCCGCCGGCCGCACCTGGCGGGGCTGGGCCTGGAGGCGCTGGGCCTGGAACTTGACGACGGCGGCTACCTGCGGGTCAACGACCGCTTCGAGACCTCGCTGCCCTCGATCCTCGCGCTGGGCGACGTCACCGGCGGGCCGGAGCTCACCCCGGTGGCCCTGGCTGAGGCCATGCACATGGTCCAGCACCACTTCGGCGAGACCCCGCCCGCGGCACCGCTGGACTACCGCAATATCGCCACGGCCGTCTTCTGCCATCCCAACATCGGCACCGTGGGGCTCTCCGAGGAGGCGGCCCGCGAACAGTGCGGTGAGATCCGCGTCTACACCGCCGACTTCCGTCCCATGAAGCACACGCTGTCGGGCAGCAGCGAGCGCTGCCTGATGAAGCTGATCGTCGACGATGCCAGCGACGTGGTGGTCGGTGCCCACATGGTGGGCGAGGAGGCCGGCGAGGTGATCCAGGGCATTGCCATCGCGGTGCGTGCCGGCCTGACCAAGGCCGCCTTCGACGCCACGGTGGGGATCCATCCCACCGGGGCCGAGGAGTTCGTCACCATGCGCTCTCCGACGCGGCGCTGAGCGCCTGAGGGTCTGTCGTCGGCATCACGGGCCGCCCCTCGGGGCGGCCCGTCGGCTTTTCGCCTCGCCCTCCCGGGACGCCGGAAGTGGGCTATTCTGGAAGGGCAGGGCGCGTCTCGTGGCGCCACCCAGGCAACAGGCAGAGTTCCGGCGACCGTTCACGGCACTGGCATAATCTCCTGTTATGGATCTGCGTGTGCAGAATAATCCCAGCTTTGAAATGCGGGATGCCACTGTTATAATGCCTTCCAAATTCGCTACAGCGAACCAGCCGAGATGACAACAACCGAACCCTTCACGCCTTCCGCCGACCTGGCCCGCCCGACCGTGGCCGATGCCGTTGTCGGCTTCGATGCCATGCCGCTGTTCATCCGCAAGCCGAACCCGGACGACGGCTGGGGCATCTACGAACTGGTCAAGTCCTGTCCGCCGCTGGACGTGAACTCCGCCTATGCCTACCTGCTGCTGGCGACCCAGTTCCGCGACACCTGCGCGGTGGCCACCAACGAAGAGGGGGAGATCGTCGGCTTCGTGTCGGGCTACGTGAAGAGCAATGCCCCGGACACCTACTTCCTCTGGCAGGTCGCCGTGGGCGAGAAGGCCCGCGGCACCGGCCTGGCCCGGCGCCTCGTCGAGGCCGTGATGTCTCGCCCGGAACTGGTCGAGGTCCACCACCTCGAGACCACCATCACCCCTGACAACCAGGCCTCCTGGGGGCTGTTCCGTCGTCTCGCCGATCGCTGGCAGGCGCCGCTCAACAGCCGCGAGTACTTCTCCACCGACCAGCTCGGTGGCGAGCACGACCCCGAGAACCTGGTGCGCATTGGTCCCTTCCAGACCGACCGCATCTGATTCCTTCCCGTCTTGTCGACGGCCGGCGTCATGCCGGCCGCCGGTTCCTCTCGTCCTTCACTTCCTACCGACAGGAGGTCGCTCATGCAGACCCAGATCCTCGAACGCATGGAATCCGACGTTCGCACCTATTCCCGCTCCTTCCCGGTGGTCTTCACCAAGGCCACCAACGCCCGCCTCACCGATGAGAATGGTCGCGAGTACATCGACTTCCTGGCCGGCGCCGGCACCCTGAACTACGGCCACAACAACCCGAAGATCAAGCAGGCGCTGCTGGACTACCTGGCCGAGGACAACATCATCCACGGCCTGGACTTCTGGACCGCCGCCAAGCGGGACTACCTGGCCACCCTTGAGGAGCTGATCCTCAAGCCGCGCGGCCTGGACTACAAGGTGCAGTTTCCCGGACCGACCGGCACCAATGCCGTGGAGGCGGCGATTCGCCTGGCGCGCAATGCCAAGGGTCGCCACAACATCGTGACCTTCACCAACGGCTTCCACGGCGTGACCATGGGGGCGCTGGCCACCACCGGCAACCGCAAGTTCCGCGAGGCCACCGGCGGCGTGCCCACCGTGGGCGGCACCTTCCTGCCCTATGACGGCTACCTGGGCGACGGTACCGACACCCTGGACTACTTCGAGAAGCTGCTCACCGACAAGTCCGGCGGCCTCGACGTGCCGGCCGGCGTGATCGTCGAGACGGTGCAGGGGGAGGGCGGTATCAATGCCTGCAGCACCGACTGGCTCAAGCGCCTTGAGCAGATCTGCCGCGCCCATGACATCCTGCTGATCGTCGATGACATCCAGGCCGGCTGCGGCCGCACCGGCAAGTTCTTCAGCTTCGAGCATGCCGACGTGGTGCCCGACATCGTCACGAACTCGAAGTCGCTCTCCGGCCTCGGTCTGCCCTTCGCCCAGGTGCTGATGCGCCCGGAACTCGACGCCTGGAAGCCCGGCCAGTACAACGGCACCTTCCGCGGCTTCGCTCTGGCCTTCACCACCGCCGCGGCGGCCCTGCGCCACTACTGGGGCAACGACGAGTTCGAGCGCGACGTGCAGCGCAAGGGCGAGATCGTTGCCGAGCGCTTCGCCGGCATCGCCGCCTGGATCCGCGAGCAGGGCATCGAGGCCTCCGTGCGGGGTCGCGGGCTGATGCGCGGCATCGACGTGGGCACCGGCGAGGTCGCCGACAAGATCACCCACCAGGCCTTCGAGAACGGCCTGGTCATCGAGACCAGCGGCCAGGACGGCGAGGTGGTGAAGTGCCTCTGCCCGCTGACCATCCCCGATGCCGACCTGCACAAGGGTCTGGACATCCTCGAGGCCAGCGCCAAGCAGGCGCTGAGCTGATAGTCTGAGGGGACCGCCCCCGGGCGGCCCCGGTCACCGACCGGCCGGCGTCAGCGGCCGGTCCTTCCTGGACACCACTGGAGATCATCCATGATCGTTCGCAATCTCGAGGAATGCCGCAAGACCGATCGCCTGGTCAAGGCCGAGAACGGCAACTGGGACAGCACCCGCCTGAGCCTGGCCGATGATGGCGGCAACTGCTCCTTCCACATCACCCGTATCTACGAGGGGACCGAGACCCACATCCACTACAAGCACCACTTCGAGGCGGTCTACTGCATCGAGGGTGAGGGTGAGGTCGAGACCCTGGCCGACGGCAAGATCTGGCCGATCAAGCCGGGCGATATCTATATCCTCGACCAGCATGACGAGCACCTGCTGCGCGCCCGCAAGACCATGCACCTGGCCTGCGTCTTCACGCCCGGCCTGACCGGCAAGGAAGTGCATCGCGAGGATGGCTCCTACGCCCCGGCCGACGAGGGCTGAGCCCCGGCGGTCCACGCCAAGGCATGATGACGCCCCCGGCACCTCAGGTGCCGGGGGCGTCTGCGTTGGTGTCCGAGAAGGTGTCTGCGTTGTGGGAGTCGGCGTCTCCGCCGAGGCGTTCGAAGACGATGGTGACCTCGGCCAGGGTGATGCCGAACTTCTTCATGGCGGTACGGTTGATCAGGCGGTCGTCGGGCTGCAGGAACATCCAGTCGTCCAGGGTGAAGGTGATCTCGCGACCCGAGACCTCCACGGGCAGTCGATAGGTCATGTTGAAGGCGTGCCCCGACTGGCGAGCCTCCACCGGCCCCTCGACGTCGTTGGCGCGGCCCATCCAGCGGCCGTCGTCCTGACGCTGGAAGGTCCAGACCCGGCGGTCGGTCTCGCCATCGTCGTAGACGAAGTGCTCGTCCAGGGTCAGGGTGTCGCCGTCGTAGTCGCCGTCGATCTCCACGGTGAAGCGCCGCTGGACCTCGCCACGGTAGTCCTGGACCATGCCCCAGGCGCGGGTCTGGCCGGCGAAGTACTCGCCGATATCGAGCCTCGGGGTGGTGTCCGCGTAGCGATCGATGTCGACGCTGCTGCAGCCCGCCAGGAGCAGCACCAGGGCCAGCCACCATGCCATTTTCCTGTACATTTCTGTATCCTTGTCAAATAAAGGTACAGGAATACTAGGCGATCATGATCGCTGCCGCCATGCCTGACATGGCCGGCTCCCGGTTCCCGCTCGGGCAGGGGTGCCGGCCAGATGCGGCCTCAGCTCTCGTGGTCGTGCTCCTCTCCCGGCTCATGGCCACCGCCACGTCCTTCGGGCGGGCCGCCATCGTGGTCATCCCCCTCCTCATGGTCGTGGTCGTCGCCGTCCTCGTGGTCGCCGCGCCCCTCGGGCGGGCCGCCGCCGCGGTCCGGGTTGGCCCGGGTGAAGCCCTCGTCGCGGAAGATGTCATCGGTCACCGAGTGGCCGCCCCGGGCCTCACCGGTGCCGGCGCCCTTGCCGAGACGCTTGCCCTGGCCCTGGCCGCCGCGCTGACCGCGGTCGTGGCCGCCGCCATGGCTGTCGTGGCCATCGGCATGGTCGCTGCTGGCCAACAGCAGGCCAGGGTCGAGGAGGGAGGGCGAGGCGCTGAAGACTTCGCCCTGGGCACTGCCCACCGCCAGGGCCAGTGGCAGCAGGCCGGCCACCAGCAGCCGTCGCAGGGCAGGGGAGTGTCGCGCTTTCATGGATGCCTCCTGTCGAGACAAGAGCGGCCCCGCAAGGGGGCCGCCATATGCGTTGGCCGAGTGGCTTTCCGTCCTATTCAGCGTCGATGGCGTAGTCGTGCACGTAGAGCAGCACCTTGACCGCGTCGTCCGCCTGCATGGTGAAGGTATCGATGCCGTAGCCGTTGTCCTCGATGATCACCGGATCGCTGAAGGGCACGACATCATAGAGGTTGACCGATACCACCTGGTAGTAGGTCTGGCCCTCGATCTCCACCGCTTGGAGGATATCCACCATTACCCCGTCATAGGTGTCCTGGCGGTCGTAGGTGTAGTCCGGGTTGCTGACCAGGGCAGAGAGCTCGCTCTCCAGGCCCAGGAAGCCGGTGATGCCCATTACCTTGTCGATGGTCAGGTCGCCGAACTTGTCCGAGGCCGCCGCGAAGGAGGAGGCCAGCAGCGGCATCACCAGGTCGGCGGAGACGTCCATGCTGAAGGTCTCGGAGGGATCGTGGCCGCGGGGATTGGTGGTCATGGACAGGGTGTAGACGCCATCCACCGGGTCCTCACGGGAGGCCTCGAGCAGGGCGACGTAGAGCGCCAGGTTCTCGATCGGCGAGTCGATGGTGGCCCCGGAGGGGGTGATCAGGCGCCCGGACTCATCGGTCCACTCCAGAGAGTCGATGGTCTGGCCGTCGAAGGCGGTGAGAAGCTCGGTCAGGGCGCGATCGGTCACGCTGGAGGGCGAGCGGGCCACGTTGAGGCGGCCGAACTCCACGGCGATGGCCCCCTCCGGTAGCTCATACTTGCCATCCTCGGCCTCCACCAGCTGAGTGTACTCGGAGCAGTCCACCGTCAGACAGGGCTGGATATTGTCGTTGTCGTCGAGAATGGGGGTGCCGTCATCGGCCCGCAGGATGATCACGATATCGCCGTAGTCACCGCCCTTGCCGCTGTCGGGACCGCCGCCCCCGGTATCATCCGGACGGCCGCCACGGTCGGTGGGGCGACCGCCAGCGTCGCGGAAGATGTCGGATTCGACCGAGCGGCCCTGGCCCCGGCCGGCACCCCCCGGGCCCATGCCGCGGCCGACGTTCAGGGCGTCGCGTCCGGCTCCCTGGCCTTGCCCCTGCCCCTGCTGCGCCTCGGCGCGGTCGACGAGAAACGCCTCGGCCGGGGTGGCGGCGCCGATGAAGGCGGCCCCGACCAGCGGCAGGATGGCTCCCCCCGTGAGTGCGGCGAGACGGGAGTGGGAAAGCTTCTTGTAGAAGGTGCTCATGATAACCCCCTGAGTGACGCCATGGTCACATGCTTGGTCATGTTGAAACGAGCAGAGCCATCGTCGTTTATGCGCCTGCATTCTGAAGATAGTCCGCTCCCTGAACCCACGCGTTGATGCATATCAATATGTCATGCGGCATTTGACCGCAGGCGCCTGGTCGGCAGTGCCGGGTCACAGGCGCCCGCTGTCCAGGCCCTGTCAGAACCGGTAGCTAAGCCCCAGGCGCATCAGTCGCTCCTCGCTCTCCAGCCGATCCACCCCGGTGCCGTAGTCGACCTCGACGTCGTCATAGCGGGTCTGGGTCAGCTCCATGCGCAGGTGCAGGTCATCGCTGAGGGGCACCTCGAGGCCGCCGCCGAAGCGCCAGCCCTGTTCGGTCTCGTCCAGGTGGACCCGCTGCCGGCCACGGGCGTAGCGGGTCTCGAAGTCGGTCCAGGCCGATCCGGCCAGCAGGTAGAGGAGGGCGCCGCTGTCGATGACGTAGCCGGCACGCAGCGCCAGGCCCAGGCTCGACTCCCGATCCACCGAGTAGGTGCGGCCGTTGGGGAGGCGCTCGTGGTTCCAGGTGATGTCGCTTACCTCGGCATCGACTTCGGCCCCCAGGTAGATCCGGCCGAAGGTCCTGCCGTAGCCGGCATGCAGGCCGGTCAGGCCGCCGCTGTCGCCGAACTCGGCGGCCAGCTCGGTGGGCGCGGTGCGTGGGCCGCGCAGGTCGGTGACCAGGCTGCCGTAACCCGTATGGGCACCGAGATAGAAGCCATCATGGGCGGTCGGTGCGACCGGGGCCCGTGCGCTGGCCTGTCGCCAGGGGTGCCAGGCCAGCCCGAGGCGCATCAGGCTCTCCTCGAAGGTGAAGTCGTCGCGGGCGTCTCCCGTGCCGATGTCGATGTCATCGTAGTTGGTGTAGCTGTAGTCCATGCGCAGGCCCAGGGTGGTGGCCAGCGGCACCTCGAGGCCGCCGCCGATCCGCCGACCGTCGTGCCACGCCTCGTCCTGAAGCTTCTCGCCGCCTTCGGCGTAGCGTGCGTCGAAGCGGCCCCGCACCAGGCCGAAGCGACCGTAGACGGCATTGCCGCCGGCCAGCAACCGGTCGACGCGCAGGCCCAGCCCGATGTCGCGCTGCTTCTCCACCGAGAAGGCCCGGCCATCGCCGCTGCGCACATGCTCCCAGCCGGGACCGGCGTGGTCCGATTCGAGCTCCAGGGCCAGCCGCCAGTCATCGAAGGTCAGCGCGTAGCCGCCGAACAGCCCCAGCGTCTCGCCGGTATCGCGGAAATCGGCCCGCAGGGTGCCGTTCTGGCCGGTGGCCCTAGGGCCGGCCTGGGCGGTGCCCACCTCGCCGAGCCCGCCCTGCAGGCCGAGATAGAAGCCGCCCAGGGTGTCGGTATGGCGCGCCGCGGCCAGCAGTGCGGCATCCTCGTAGCCGCGCTCCAGTTGGGTCCCCAGGCTGACCATCAGGCGGTTGTTGTCGAAATCCTCGGCCGGCTCGCTGGAGTCGCGCTGCAGGAAGTCGTAGTCCACGCCGACGAAGAGGTGCGGATTCAGGTAGTGGCGCAGGCCCATCCCCAGCCCCAGCAGGTTGTCGTTGCGGGAGGTGCCCCGGTAGTCGTGGTCGCTGTAGCTGGCCCGGGCGCTGAGCGTCAGGTCAGGGCGGATGGCGGTGGTAGCCTGGGCGCTGATGCCGGTGCGCACGCTCCCCGAGGCCCCCTCGATGGTGGTCTCCTCGATAGTGCGGTCCAGCCGGGCGGTGAGGCGGTTGGGAGAGCCCTCCGGCTGCCAGCGCAGCTCGGCACCGGCGTCGAAGGTGCTGATGTCATCGAGGCCCGGGTCGTCGTAGTCCTGCTCCATCCAGCCGCCCATCAGCTCGGCGTGGAGGTCGGCGCGGGGGCGGTAGATCAGCCCTGCGCCAGCATTGTAGCCCTCGGAATCGCGATCGATGGTGCCCGGGTCGTCGTAGTCGCGCACATCCATTGCCGCCTGGACGAAAGGCTCCAGGCGGTCGGAGAGGCGGTAGCCGAAGCGCCCGCCGAAGGTGCTCATCTGGCGATCCCGGTCGTCCTGGAGGATGCTGGTGCCGCCGGCGGCCGGCACGTTATCGAAGTCCAGCGACTCCCAGGTGCCGCCTACGCGAGCGGTGATGCGGCCGAAGGTGTGGTTGACTCCGGCAAAGGCGCCGACACGGTCATAGCGGGTCGGCTCCTCGCCATTGACGTCATCCGGCGAGGAGCGCTCCTCGTGGCCGCGCGCCAGCGACACGCCGCCGAACACGCTGCCGGCCAGGCTGTAGGCGAAGCGGCCTTCGCTGGCCAGGCGCCAGTCGGTATAGTTCTCGCTGCCGAACTCGTGGTACTTGCCGCGCTGGGCATCGCCGCGCAGGCGTACCTCGTGACGCTCGCCGCTGCCGACCAGTTCGGCAAAGGGCGAGACGAGGGTCACGGTGTCGGAGCGGCGGTTCTCGCGCTCGTAGAAGACGTTATCGTTGTATTCGTTGGCGACGGTGACGCCGACGTTGTGAGTCCAGTTGGTCGACTCCTGGGCCATGGCGTCACTGGCCAGCGCGATGGCCAGGGACAGCGGCAGGATGGCGAAACGCGACGCCGGAACGGGGTGCCTTGAATGCCTCATGGGGGTGTCCTTGCCGGTCCAGTCATTGGGGGTTCCCTCGAGTTCCCGGCAGCACGAGCTGGGCAGCTGACGCCAGGACTCATTCCGCAGCATGGCACGCTTTCAGGACTTCCGATGTGAGATCCATCAATAATTGACCTGATGCCGCGGGGGATGCTTTCACGCGATCCCATGATAAAGCTGACCACTCCATAAGTTCGCATAATGTATATTATGTTAAATAAGGAATGCCCGGGTGTGCCTCGGTGACATTCCCTTACGCGACAAGCGCGATTCTTGACACGCTTTGCGCCATCCCCCGTTGGACAACCCTGCCGGCGACTCCTTATCATCATGCCACCCATTCAAGGAATGCCCTTGCCTAATGCCCCTACGCCTGCTGCCCACCGGAGCCCTGTCCCTTGCCTTGCTGCTGGCCGGCTGTGCCCTGCCCATCGAGCCCTCGGAGCCGGAACCCGTGCTCGGCCCCGATGCCTTCCATTTTCGCATCGACCGCCTCGAGGCCGACCTGGCGGCCCGCTGTGACCTGACGCGCCAGAGCGTCGAAGCCCAGACCCGCGGCCAGGACTCGCTCAGCGCCGACGTCCGCGAGGTCGGTAGCCTTCTGCGCCACCTGCGGGCCGATATCGAGCGCCTGGAGCGCGCCGACGGCGACCCCATGGTGATCACGCGCGAGTGCGCCGCCGACGAGCTCGGGTTGGCCAACAAGGCCGTGGTTGGCCGCAGCGAGTGGATCGGGCTGCCCGACGTCGGGACCTACCTGAAGGCCCGCGTCGATTCCGGCGCCCAGACCTCGTCCCTATCGGCCAGCGAGATCACCCGCTTCGAGCGCGACGGCGAGAACTGGGTCCGCTTCAAGCTCGGCCTGGCCGAGGACGACTCCGTGGTCGAGGGGGTGCGCGACGAGTGGATCGAGGCGCCCATCGAGCGCCGGGTGCGCATCCTGCAGGCCGCGGGCCAGGAGTCCCGGCCGGTGGTCAGCCTGATGATGACCCTCGGGCCGATCCGCGAGCCGGTCGAGTTCACCCTCAACGACCGCAGCCACCTCAACTACCCGGTGCTGCTCGGCAGGCGCTTCCTGATGGATATCGCCGTGATCGATGTGGCCGAGGCCTACCTTCACGACCGCCCCGAATTCCCCGGCGGGCGCCCGGCAGAGGAAGCCGAGCTCGACGAGGAAGATGATCGAGATGACGATGACGAAGAGGCCTGAGTGTCAGACCCACCCGGGCCCCCTCTCCCTGCAAGGATGACCCATGTCACGACTGCCCTTCTATCTGCTCGTCGGCCTGCTGCTGGTGGCCGGGATCGGCCTGAGCGTCCATCGCCACGTCGCCCTCGAGGTTCCCTGGACGCCGGGTGAACAGCGCCAGGTGTGGGAGGTCGAGGCGCTGGTGAACTTCAATGCCCAGGGTGGACCGGTGCTGGTGGACATGGCGCTGCCGTCCAACCAGCAGGGCTTCCGGCTGCTCACCGAACATACTGCCTCGCCCGGCTTCGGGCTCTCCTTCCTGGAGGAAGGCGGCGCGCGCCGCGCCCAGTGGTCGATCCGCGAGGCCTCCGGCAGCCAGCAGCTCTACTACACCACCCAGCTGCTGGTCGCCCCGGACTCGCGGCCGCCCGAGGTCACGCCCCCGCCGCTGCGCCGCGATATCGTCTGGGAGCGTCCCTACGACACCGCCGCCGCCCAGGTGATCGAGCGCGCCTGGAGCCGCAGCGCCGACTCCTTCACCTTCGCCCGGGAGCTGATCCGCGACTTCGGCGATGAGCGCCAGGGCGAGAACACGCGCCTGCTGCTGACCCAGTTCGAGCGTGGCCCGCTGCTGGTGCGCCTGCTCAACCAGGCCGGCGTGCCCGCACGGGAGGTCAGCGGCCTGCTGCTGGAGGACGGGCGCCGGCGTCAGACCCTGGCCAACTGGGTCCAGGTCTTCGACGGCGAGCGCTGGGCGCTGTTCGACCCGGCCACCGGCGAGCAGGGTCGGCCCGACAACCTGCTGCTCTGGGAGTCCTCCGGCCAGGCCGTGCTGGAGGTCCAGGGCGGGACCAACTCGCGGGTCACCTTCTCGATGCTGACCCACAACCAGCCCGCCGCGGCCGCGGTGCGCAACCAGCTGGCCGAGGACACCCTGCTCAACTTCTCGATCCATAGCCTGCCGCTGGAGGAACAGGCGCTGTTCCAGACCATCCTGCTGATCCCCATCGGCGCTCTGGTGGTGGTCATCCTGCGCGTGCTGGTGGGCATCAAGACCTCGGGTACCTTCATGCCCGTGCTGATCGCCCTGGCCTTCATCCAGACCACCCTGATCACCGGCCTGGTCGGCTTCCTGCTGATCGTCGCGGTGGGCCTGGTGATCCGCAACTATCTCTCCTACCTGAACCTGCTGCTGGTGGCGAGAGTCACGGCGGTGATCATCACGGTCATCGCCATCATCTCGCTCTTCTCGGTGCTCTCGTACCGCTTCGGCCTCAATGCGGGGCTGACCATCACCTTCTTCCCGATGATCATCCTCTCCTGGACCATCGAGCGGATGTCGATCCTATGGGAGGAAGAAGGGCCCAAGCAGGTGCTGATCCAGGGCGGTGGCAGCCTGCTCACCGCGGTGGTCGCCTACCTGGCCATGAACAACCCCTGGGTGCGCCACATCACCTTCAACTTCCTGGGGGTGCAGATGATCCTGATGGCGCTGATCCTGCTGCTCGGCAACTACACCGGCTACCGGCTGCTCGAGCTGCGTCGCTTCAAGCCGGTCACTGAGGATTGAGCGCCATGTGGACCTCCCCCGGCAAGCTGCGCGCCAAGGGCATCATCGGCATGAACCGGCGCAACATCCGCTACATCGGCCGCTACAACAACCGGCGGCTCTATCCGCTGGTGGATGACAAGCTCAAGACCAAACTGCTGGCCCAGGAGTACGGCATCACCACGCCGGCGCTGATCGGTACGGTCACCACCCAGTTCGGCGTCAAGCAGCTCAGCGGCATGCTGCACGGCCACCACGGCTTCGTGATCAAGCCTGCCAAGGGCAGCGGCGGCAAGGGGATACTGGTCATCGAGCACGTCGAGGATGGCGCCTTCGTCAAGCCCAGCGGGGCTCGCCTGGGCCTGGGCGACCTGGAGCGCCATGTCTCCAACATCCTCTCCGGCCTCTACTCGCTGGGCGGCTCGCCCGACGTGGCGGTGATCGAGGCGCTGATCAACTTCGACGAACGGCTCTCCGAGTACACCTACGAGGGGGTGCCCGATATCCGGGTCATCGTCTTCAAGGGCTACCCGGTGATGGCGATGATGCGCCTCTCCACGGCGGCATCGGACGGCAAGGCCAACCTCCACCAGGGCGCCGTGGGGGTCGGGCTGGATATCGCCACCGGCACGGCCATCCGCGGCGTCCAGTTCGACCGCACCCGTCACGACCACCCCGATACCGGGCACGAGCTCGCCAGCCTGCATATTCCGGACTGGCGCACCCTGCTGCTGCTGGCCGCCGGCTGCTACGAGATGACCGGGCTCGGCTACCTGGGCACCGACATGGTGCTCGATCGCGACCAGGGGCCGATGCTGCTGGAACTCAACGCCCGTCCCGGCCTGGCGATCCAGATGGCCAACGGCGAGGGGCTGCGCAATCGGCTCGACCTGATCGAGCGGCAGCCGGAGGGCGTGGCACCCGAGGCGCGGGTGGCCTTTGCCCAGCAGCACTTTGCCCGACACAGCGAGCTCGAGACCAGTGCCGAGGTCGCCACCGCGTTCGAGCCCGGCTGAGCCCGCGTGACGGGCCGACTGGCCCGGCACGCGGGCGGTGCGTAGAATGTTGCCTTCCACTTCGCCACCGCAGGCTGCCATGACCGACTCCCATGCCCTGCTGCACCAGGCCGAACGGCAGTGCCAGCAGCGCGGCGTGCGTTTCACGCCGATCCGCCGCCGCGTGCTGGAGATGATCGCCGACACGCCGGGCAGCCTGAAGGCCTATGACCTGCTCGACCGCCTGGCCGCGGAACACGCCTCCGCCCGGCCGCCGACGGTCTACCGTGCCCTGGAGTTCCTCATCGATCAGGGACTGGTGCACCGCATCGAGTCGCTCAACGCCTATGTGGCCTGTCCCTGCCCCGAGCACGCCCATGGCTTCCAGCTGTTGATCTGCCGGCTCTGCGGCCGGGTCGAGGAGCTGCACCTCGATGAGGTGAACGCCCAGCTGTTCCGGCGCGCCCGCGAGCTGGGCTTCTGCGTCGAGCGCCAGACCATCGAGCTGCTGGGCCACTGCGAGGCCTGCCACGGCGCCGCGCCGGCGTCCTGATCGTCACGCCGCGCCACCGATATCGACCAACCCCGGACACCCGCCATGCAAGAACTCTTCAAGGCCCTGGAGCGGGCCGAATGCGACAGCCGCCGCCCGATCGGCGAGATCCTCGAGGCGATCCGCTTCAACCATGACGGGCTGATTCCCGCCATCGCCCAGCAGCACGACAGCGGCGAGGTGCTGATGATGGCCTGGATGAACCGCGAGGCGCTGGAAGAGACCCTGCGCACCGGGCGGGTCTGCTACTGGTCGCGCTCGCGCGGCAAGCTGTGGCGCAAGGGCGAGAGCTCCGGCCAGCAGCAGCACCTGAAGGGTGCGTCCCTGGACTGTGACGGCGACACCCTGCTGCTGCAGGTGGACCAGACCGGCCCCGCCTGTCACAGCGGGCGGCGCAGCTGCTTCTACGTGGCCCTGGAGGGCGACGCGGCGCGGGTCACCTCGGCCCCGCTGATCGATCCCGACACCCTCTACGGCAAGACCTGAGATGCCCTGCCTCGCCGCCTGGCTGGCCCGGCTGCTGCGCGCCCTGCGCCGCGGCCTGCGCCGCGGCCTGGGGTGGCTGATGATCGCCCTGGTCAAGGTCTACCAGGTCACGCTGAGCCCCCTGCTGGGGCCGCGCTGTCGCTACTGGCCGAGCTGCTCGAGCTACACGGTGGAGGCGATCCAGGTGCATGGGCCCTTCCGGGGCGGCCTGCTGGCGGCGCGGCGCATCGCGCGCTGCCACCCGGGCTGCGAGGGCGGCATCGACCCGGTGCCCGGGGGTCCCAGCGAGGCGCTGTGTCGCGAGGACCCGGAGCTCGACGAGCAGTTCAGGCCGCGTGAGCCCGGGGATCGCGCCGAGCGGCGCTGAGCCCCCCCAGGACCCACGGCCTGTAGTAGCCGGCTAACACCCTGGCGTCGCATGCCTGTGCCAGACTGACAGCGTAAGCTCCCCTTTATATGACAACCCTACAAAGGAGATACGCCATGTCCGGTCAACGGCTGCTGATGCTGTGCGGTGACTTCGTCGAGGATTATGAGATCATGGTGCCCTTCCAGGCCCTGCAGGCGGTGGGCCACCGGGTCGATGCCGTCTGCCCCGACAGGAAGGCGGGCGAGAGCATTGCCACCGCCATCCATGATTTCGAGGGTGACCAGACCTACACCGAAAAACCGGGTCATCGCTTCACGCTCAATGCCGACTTCGCCACCGTCGACCCGGCCGCCTACCAGGGGCTGGTCATTCCCGGCGGCCGCGCCCCCGAGTATCTGCGCCTGAACGAGTCGGTGATCGCCCTGGTGCGCCACTTCTTCGAGGCCGACAAGCCGGTGGCGGCGATCTGTCACGGTGCCCAGCTGCTGGCCGCCGCCCGAGTGCTCGAGGGGCGCACCTGTTCCGCCTACCCCGCCTGCCGCCCGGAAGTGGAACTGGCCGGTGGCCGCTACGCGGACATCGCCGTGGATGCCGCGGTCACCGATGGCAAGCTGGTCACCGCCCCCGCCTGGCCCGCCCATCCCGACTGGATCGCCCAGTTCCTGGCCGTGCTGGGAACGCGCATCGCCCACGCCTGAGGCCCCGTCTTGCGGCGCCTGTCGTCCGCCCTCATGATGAGCGCGCGGGCGATGGGCCCGCCAGGCAGGAGACGGCATCATGTGCAGACTCTTCATCGGCGCCGATCCCGACCAATGGGAGGCGCAGACTCGCTCCATGCGACTCGACGGTCTCTCCACCAGCGTGAGACTGGAGCGTTTCTTCTGGGAGGTGCTCGAGGAGATCGGACAGCGGGACGGGCTCAGCCTGAGCCGGCTGGTGGCCCGGCTGTCCCGGGAGAGCGCCGAGGCGGGTCACGATCCCGCCAATTTCGCCTCCTTCCTGCGGGTCTGCTGCGGCCGCTATCTGGCCCTGCAGCTGGCCGGCGAGGTCCCGCGGGAGCCCGACTCCCCCATCGCCGCCCTGGATGCGGAGGCGATCCTGGATCGCGAGCGCGGGAGACGCATGGCCGCCCGGGCGGCGGCACGGGGTCAGGCCTAGGCGGCCTCGCTCTCCGCCACCTCGTGGATGCGCTTAAGCATGGCATGCAGGCCGTTACTGCGGGTGGGAGAGAGGTGCTTGTCGAGACCCAGGTCCTCGAGGAAGTGCGGGCTGGTGTCACGGATCTCGTCGGCGGGCCGATCGTTGTAGATCCGCATCAGCACGGCGATCAGGCCGGAGACGATGGCGGCATCGGAGACGGCGTCGAAGTGGATCACCTCGCCGTCCCGGCGGTGGTGCATCCAGACGTTGGACTGGCAGCCCTGGATCTTGAGCTCGTCGGTCTTCCACTCCTCCGGGAAGGCGGGCAGCGCCTTGCCCATGTCGATGATGTACTGGTAGCGATCCATCCAGTTGTCGAACATCGCGAACTCGTCGATCAGCGCCTGCTGGGCCTGTTCGGCGGTGGTCTCGGTCGTCATGGGAGCTCCTTGTGGTGAACGAGGCGATTATATCGGTCAGGTGCCGTGTGCGTCCGCTCGGGGTTCGGTCAGCAGGCTCTCGTAGGGTATCTTCAGCCCCTCATGAAGTCGCCTGATCATGTTGAGACTCAGCTTGCGCTTGCGATTAAGCACCTCGGACACGCGCCCGCTCGAACCGATATAGGGCTCGAGGTCTCGCTGAGTCAGGCCCTGCTGCTCCATGCGAAACTTGATTGCCTCGACGGGATCCGAGGGACCTACGGGATAGTGCGCATCCTCGTACTTCTCGATAAGGATGGAGAGCACTTCGAGTTCATCGGCCTCCGGGGTGCCATCCTCTGCGGCCCAGAGCTCCTCCATGCGGGCAAAGGCCCGCGCGAGATCGGCATCGTCATGGATAGGCTGGATATTCATCACACGGTCTCCGCATCAACCTGATCGTACTGGGCATGGATACCCACAAAGCGCACCCAGGCAATCTGCTGGGTATAGCGTATCGCGACGATCACTCGGTACTTGTTGCCCCCGATGTTGAAGACGACACGCCCTGCCTTGGGGATGCTTGCCGTGCGAACCTCGGCTTTCAGCTCCTGGGGCGTCGCCCAGGACGCCTTCAACATCATGTTGTGCCACTCGGTAAGTGGCGTCCTGGCATCCTCGAATCCCTGTTCCCAGAACTCTCGCAGCGTGCGCTTCGCGATGACTCTCACGCGACCTCCCTTTTTGGGAGAACATTATGAGCTCCCATTCTGGGAGTCAAGGGGCTTCGATACGGAAAGCCCGTGCCGGGACTGCTGGCGATGCCAGGCCTCGTCCTCGGCGTGGAGGTAGCGGGAGGTGGTGTCCAGCCGTGAGTGGCGGGCGGTGGCAGCCAGGTAGCGCAGCTCCACCCCGGCCTGGGCCTGGTGGGTCAGGGCGGTATGGCGCAGCCAGTGAGGAGTGGCGGCAGCCAGGCGCATGGCCGCGGGGCGGCCGCCCTCCCCCTGCTCCGTTTCCAGCGTCTCGGCGGCCTCGCGGAAGGTCTCGCGGATCAGCCGGTAGAGGCGGTTGTCGCCGATGCTGCGCCGACCGTCCAGCGCGCGCAGCAACGGCGTGGCGTCGTCGGGCTGCGGCATCGCAGCGAGCCCCAGGAAGAGCCGCCACTCCGTCAGCAGGGCCGCCATGTCGGGCGGTACCGGCACCCGCGCGACCTTGCTGCCCTTGCCCGTCACCCGCCACCACCAGCGGCCTTCACGCCGATGGAAATCCCCCATGCGCGCTGCGCTCATCTCGCTGATCCGCGGGGCCAGCAGGTAGGCGAAGCCGAAGATGAGGCGGCGGCGCTGCCACTCGTAGCGCACCCGGGGTGACGCGCCCTCCTCCACCGGCCGGTTGAGCCAGGCCCAGAACCAGACCCAGAGCGGTCGCTCCAGGTAGCGTTCGATGCCCGGCTGGCGGTTGTCCAGTCGCCGACGCTTGTCCCGCATCAGACGGAAGGGGTTGTGGGCCACCCAGCCCGCCTCGACGAGCCAGGCGAAGAGGCCCTGAAGGATCACCAGGCTCTGTCGCCGGCTGGCCGGCGACAGCGGGCCCCGGAACGGCTTCCAGTCGGCGGCCTGACGCGGCCGGGGCGGCCCCACCCAGCGGTGGCGCGGCATCGGGTCGGCCAGGAAGGACTCGAAGGCATCTAGGTGCTCGCGCCTCACCTCGGCAAGGCCGAGGCCCTGCTCGCCCAGCCACAGCAGCAGGCGCTCCGCCTCGCGGCGATAGGCGCTCAGGGTGCGCGGGCTGGCCCGATACTCCACCAGCCACCGGGCCACCGCCTCGGCGTCACTGCGCGCGGCGATATGGGCGCCCTGCCCGGCGGTCGGAAGCTCCACCAGGCCGGGTACGGCGTCCGCCGGCACCGGCTCACGGCCTGCACTGTGCACTCCTGGCTCCTCTTTCATCCTGCCCATAGCGCCTTGCTCCTTGCTTCCTGCGTGCCAGTATCCCTGCCACTCCCATGGAAAAGCAAGATAAGCCGCGTAATCTTGAATTTATATCATTTATCGTAATGTAAATTACATAAAACGTATCATGTAATAACCTTCCCTTGCCGGGCATGCCGCGCTATGCTGCCGGCATCCATGGGGCCCCTGGGCCATGACCGGACAAGGAGAGCGAGATGGCGCGCAGCGGAGTGCAGTACGAGGATGTACAGCGGGCGATCGACGACCTGCTGGCTCGCGGGGAGTCGCCCAGCGTGCAGAAGGTGCGCGAGGTGCTGGGCACCGGCAGCTTCACCACCATCAGCGACCACATGCGGGAATGGCGCGTCCGTCGCGAGGCGAACCGTGACGTTCCCCCGCCGCGCGGCATGCCCGCCGCCCTGCAGGAGTTGGCCGAGGCGCTGTGGCACAAGGCCCAGGAGGCCGCCAACGAGGCGCTGGCCCACTATCGCGAGGAGGCCGACCGGCGCGCCGAGGAAGCGCGCGAGCAGATGGCCGAGGCGCAGCGGCGCGTCGAGGATGCCGAACAGCGGGAGTCCGCGCTGGCCGCCCACCTGGCTGGTACCGAGCAGCGCCTGGAGGAGCGCAGCGCCGCCCTCGCCCGCAGCGAAGCGGAGCGCGAAGCCCTGCTCGAGCAGGAGGGCCGGATGGCATCGCGCCAGGCGCAGCTCGAGGAGGCGCTGGCGCGGCAGCAGCAGCAGATGGAGCAGCAGGCCGGCGAGCACCAGCAGGCGCTGGCCGAGCGCGACACCCGGCACGGTGAGCGCCTGGCCCAGGAGGAGCAGCGCCACGAGAGCGCCGAAGCGCGGCTGATGGGGCTGCTCGACGAGGCGCGACAGGAGCGCCAGGCGGCGGAGAAGGCCGCCGCGACCCGGGAGGCCCAGCAGGACCGGCGGCTGGAGCGCCTCGAGGCACAGCTCCAGGAGGCCCGGGGACGGCTCGCCGACGAGGAGAAGCGACACCGGGAGGTCGACTGGGCCCGGCGCCAGGCGGAGGAGCAGCTGCGCACCCGCCAGCACGAGCAGGAACTGCTCCAGGCGCGCATCGACGAGCAGAAGCGCCTGCTGGAGGAGCAGGCGAGGCGGCTGCGTGACCTGGAGTCGCAGCTCCACCGCTGCCTGTGGCAGACCCCGCCGGCCCGGGAGGCGCGCGACGAAGACGACGAAGGCCCCGCCGCAGCGGAGCCTTCAGGGAGAGTCGGGGAGTAGCGGGAGGCGTCCGCGAGGTGGGCGCCTCCCGGTCGCGCCCTAGCGGTAGTAGGCGTTGGTGGTGTCGGTATGGTCGGTCACGTCGCGGATGCCGGCGAGCTCCGGGATGCGCTCCATCAGCGTCTTCTCGACGCCCTCCTTGAGGGTCAGGTCCACCGCCGCGCAGCCCTGGCAGCCGCCGCCGAAGGCCAGCACGGCTACCTGCTCCTCGGTCAGCTCGACCAGCTTGATCTCCCCGCCGTGGGCTGCGAGGCCGGGATTGATCTCGCTGTAGAGGATGTAGTTGACGCGATCCTCCAGCGGGCTGTCGGCATTGACCTTGGGCATCTTGGCGTTGGGGGCCTTGATGGTCAGCTGTCCGCCCATGCGGTCGGCATTGAAGTCCACCACTGCCTCCTCGAGGAACGGCAGGCTGTTCTTGTCCAGGTAGACCCGCAGCTTGGGCAGTTCCAGCGGCTCGTCGGTGGGCTCTTCCTCGCCGGGGCGACAGTAGGCCAGGCAGGTTTCCGCGTAGGGAGTGCCCGGCTGGGTGATGAAGATGCGCACGGCGATGCCCTCGACGTTCTGCTTCTCGAGCAGCTCGGCAAGGTAGTCCTGGGCACTGTCGGTGATCTGGATCGGTTCGCTCATGGGATTCTCGCTGGTCGGGCCGCGGCGCGGTAACGGGGGTACGTCTCGAGGCCGCGTGCCGGGAATGTCATGCCCCAATGGTAAGCGAGGCGACGCGATGAGACAATCCCGAGTGAATTGCTCGGTTTTTGAGCGGAGGGGCCGCGGGCCCTGCTCCCTACTGCCCTGAGGCGTCGCCTTTTGCTACCATGGTGGGCTTATCCGGCCGCCGATGCCCTCCCGTGACGCGGCCGCCTGCCACTGGTGGCACGCCCTCCGAGCATGGGGGCCGAAGGGCGCGAAGAAGCCCGCCGCCAGCCGAGTCCCCGACGCTGAACACCCTGGAGATTGACCCGACCCATGGCCGCCGTTCCTACCGCCCAGACCGCCACCCTGACCGACAGCCTGTCCCGACGCATCCTGATGCTCGACGGCGGCATGGGGACCATGCTGCAGAATGCCGGCCTCTCCGAGGACGACTTCCGCGGCGAGCGGTTCGCCGACTGGCCGAGCGACCTCAAGGGCAACAACGACCTGCTGGTGCTGACCTGCCCGGACCTGGTGACGCGGATCCACCGCGAGTACCTGGAGGCCGGGGCCGATATCGTCGAGACCAATACCTTCAACAGCACCCGGCTCTCCCAGGCGGACTACGGCATGGAGTCGCTGGTCCCCGAGCTCAACCGCGAGGCGGCACGCCTGGCCCGCGAGGTCTGCGATGCAGTGGCCGAGGAGACCGGCGTGCCGCGTTACGTGGCCGGCGTGCTGGGGCCGACCTCGCGCACCGCATCGCTCTCCCCGGACGTCAACGACCCTGCCAGGCGCAACGTCACCTTCGATGCGCTGCGCGAGAACTATCTCGAGGCCGCCGAGGCGCTGATCGAGGGGGGGGCGGACCTGATCCTCATCGAGACCATCTTCGACACCCTCAACGCCAAGGCGGCGATCTACGCCCTGGAGGAGCTGTTCGAGGCCCGTGGCGAGCGCCTGCCGGTGATGATCTCCGGCACCATCACCGACGCCTCCGGCCGCACCCTCTCTGGCCAGACCACCGAGGCGTTCTGGAACTCGGTGCGCCATGCCCGCCCCCTCACCGTCGGCCTCAACTGTGCCCTGGGGGCCGAGGAGCTGCGTCCCTACCTCGAGGAGCTGGCGACCAAGGCGGACACATTCGTCTCCGCCCACCCCAATGCCGGCCTGCCCAACGAGTTCGGCGAGTATGACCAGACCCCCGAGGAGATGGCCGCCATCGTCGGCGAGTTCGCCGCGAGCGGCCTGGTGAACGTCATCGGCGGCTGCTGCGGCTCCACCCCCGAGCATATCGCCGCTATCCACCGGGCCATCCAGGGCCTTGCGCCGCGCGCGGTGCCCGAACGCCCGCGGGCCTGCCGGCTCTCGGGGCTCGAGCCGTTCAACATCGGGGCCGACTCGCTGTTCGTCAACGTCGGCGAGCGCACCAACGTCACCGGGTCGGCGCGCTTCAAGCGCCTGATCGTCGAGGAGGACTACACCACCGCCCTGGAGGTGGCCCTGGAGCAGGTGGAGAACGGCGCCCAGATCATCGACATCAACATGGACGAGGGGATGCTCGAGTCCGAGGAGGCGATGGTGCGCTTCCTCAACCTGGTCGCCGGCGAGCCGGACATCGCCCGGGTGCCGATCATGATCGACTCCTCCAAGTGGGAGATCATCGAGGCGGGCCTGAAGTGCGTGCAGGGCAAGGCAGTGGTCAATTCCATCTCGATGAAGGAGGGTGAGGAGGCCTTCCGCGAGCAGGCCACCATCTGTCGTCGCCATGGTGCCGCCGTGGTGGTCATGGCCTTCGACGAGGTGGGTCAGGCCGACACCTTCGCCCGCAAGACCGAAATCTGCCAGCGCGCCTACCGGATCCTGGTGGACGAGCTGGACTTTCCGCCGGAAGACATCATCTTCGACCCCAACATCTTCGCCATCGCCACCGGTATCGAGGAGCACGACAACTACGCCGTGGACTTCATCGAGGCCACCCGCTGGATCCGCGAGCACCTCCCCCACGCCATGGTCTCCGGCGGGGTCTCCAACGTGTCGTTCTCCTTCCGCGGCAACAACCCGGTGCGCGAGGCGATCCACTCGGTGTTCCTCTACCACGCCATCCGCGCCGGCCTGTCGATGGGCATCGTCAACGCCGGCCAGCTGGCGGTCTACGACGACCTGCCGGAGGAGCTGCGCGAGGCGGTGGAGGACGTGGTGCTCAACCGCCGCTCCGACGGCACCGAGCGCCTGGTGGACCTGGCCGAGAAGTACAAGGGCGACGGCAGCGGCGCGGCGAAGAAGGAGGACCTCGAGTGGCGCTCCTGGGAGGTCGAGAAGCGCATCGAGCACGCCCTGGTCAAGGGCATCACCGCCTACATCGAGGAGGACACCGAGCAAGCCCGAAGCCGTGCCGAGCGACCCATCGAGGTGATCGAGGGGCCGCTGATGGATGGCATGAACGTGGTCGGCGACCTGTTCGGTGCCGGCAAGATGTTCCTCCCCCAGGTGGTCAAGTCGGCGCGGGTGATGAAGCAGGCGGTGGCCTATCTCATTCCCTACATCGAGGCCGAGAAGAGCGAACAGGAAAACCAGCAGGCCAAGGGCCGGATCGTCATGGCCACGGTGAAAGGCGACGTCCACGACATCGGCAAGAACATCGTCGGCGTGGTCCTGCAGTGCAACAACTACGAGGTCATCGACCTCGGCGTCATGGTGCCCGCGGAGAAGATCCTGCAGACGGCACGGGAGGTGAATGCCGACATCATCGGCCTCTCCGGCCTGATCACTCCGTCGCTCGACGAGATGGTCCACGTCGCCAAGGAGATGCAGCGCCAGGGCTTCAGCCTGCCGCTGATGATCGGCGGCGCCACCACCTCCAAGGCGCACACCGCGGTGAAGATCGAGCCCGGCTACGAGCACCCGGTGATCTATGTCACCGACGCCTCTCGGGCCGTGGGCGTGGCCGGCAAGCTGCTCTCGCCGGGCCTCAAGGAGGCCTACGTGGCCGAGATCCGTGCCGAGTACGAGAAGGTGCGCGAGCGCAACGCCCGGCGGCGCCCCAAGGCTGCCGAGCTCAGCTACGCCGAGGCCCGGGCGCGCAAGTTCACCGTCGACTGGACCCACTACACCCCGCCGCGGCCGGCCTTCACGGGCCTCAAGGCATTCGACGACTACGACCTCGAGGAGCTGATCGAGCGCATCGACTGGACCCCCTTCTTCATGAGCTGGCAGCTCTCGGGCAAGTACCCGAAGATCCTCGATGACGAGGTGGTCGGCGAGGCCGCGCGCCACCTGTTCGACGACGCCCGGGCCATGCTGCGCAAGCTGATCGACGAGAAGCGCGTCCAGGCCCGCGGCGTGATCGGCATCTGGCCGGCCAACAGCGTCGACGACGACGTGATCGAGGTGTATGCCGACGAGTCACGTACCGAGGTGGTCGAACGGCTGCACCATATCCGCCAGCAGACCGCCAAGAACCGCGATGGCGTCTGCTACAGCCTGGCCGACTTCATCGCCCCGAAGGAGAGCGGCAAGCCTGACTGGATCGGCGGCTTCGCGGTGACCACCGGCCACGGGGTCGAGGCACTGGCCGAGCAGTACAAGGCGGCGGGCGACGACTACAACGCCATTCTGGTACAGGCGCTGACCGACCGCCTGGCCGAGGCCTTCGCCGAACGCATGCACGAGCGGGTGCGCAAGGAGTTCTGGGGGTACGTGCCCGAGGAGTCGCTGGACAACGAGGCGCTGATCGCCGAGAAGTACCAGGGCATCCGTCCGGCGCCGGGCTACCCGGCCTGCCCGGACCATACCGAGAAGGCCACCCTGTTCCGCCTGCTCGATGCCGAGGCCAACAGCGGCCTGACGCTTACCGAGAGCTTCGCCATGTGGCCGGCGGCGGCGGTGGCCGGCTGGTACTTCTCCCATCCGCAGTCGAAGTACTTCTCCACGGGCAGGATCACCCGGGATCAGGTGGAAGCGATGGCCGAGCGCAAGCAGATGTCCCTGGAGGAGCTGGAACGCTGGCTGTCGCCGGTACTCTCCTACGACCCGGCCTGAGCCCAGGCCGCCGACACACGCCGGCGGCTGTGATTTCCGACCCAGCGGATGCCCATGCTGCCCGAGCTTACCCGACGCAAGAGGATCCTGCGCCTCGCCCTGCCGATCATCGCGGGGATGCTGTCGCAGAGCCTGATCAACCTGATCGACGCCGCGCTGGTGGGCTCGCTGGGCGAGGTGCCGCTGGCCGGCGTGGGCATCGGCGGCTATGCCATGTTCATGATCACCGCCCTGGTGTTCGGCCTCTCCTCCGGCGTGCAGGCCCAGACCGCGCGCCGTCACGGTGAGGAGGACTGGGAACGACGTGCCATGCCGCTCAATGCGGGCCTGGTGATCGCCGTGATCGCCGCCCTGCCGATCACCCTGCTCTGCCTGTGGCAGGCGCCCCGCCTGCTCGCCCTGCTCAACCAGGACCCGGCAGTGAACGCGGTGGCGGTGGAGTACTTCCGCTGGCGGGTGCTGTCGCTCTCCGCCGTGGCGATGATCTTCTGCTTCCGCGGCTACTGGAACGGCATCCAGCAGACCGGTATCTACCTGCGCATCATCCTGGTCATGCACCTCATCAACGTGCTGGCCAGCATCGGCCTGATCTTCGGCCACCTCGGGCTGCCGGCCATGGGGGCCGCCGGGGCCGGCGCGGGAACCAGCCTGTCGCTGTTCGCCGGCCTGGTGATCTGGGCGGCGCTCAGCGCCCGGCACGCCTCCGCCAGCGGCTTCCTCGCCGGGCTGCCGCGGCGACTCACCTTCTTCACCACCCTGCGCCTGGCCATGCCTCACTCCTTCCAGCAGCTGTGGTTCGCCGCCGGCTACGCGGTGCTGTTCTGGATCCTCGGCCAGATCGGCACCGCCAGCGTGGCCGTGGGCCATGTGCTGGTGAACCTGTCGCTGCTGCTGATCCTGCCCGGCGTGGGACTCGGCATGGCCGCCATGAGTCTGGTCGGCCAGGCGCTGGGGCGCGAGGCCCACGGCGACGCCCACCGCTGGGGCTGGGAGGTGGTGCACCTCGCCTGGCTCTGCCTCGCGGCCCTGGCCCTGCCCATGGCACTCTTCCCGGACCGGGTGCTCGGCCTGTTCCTCCACGACCCGGCACTGATCGCGCTCGGCCGGCTACCGCTGCAGCTCACCGCGCTGATGATCGTGCTCGATGCCGCGGCCCTGGTGCTGGCCCAGGCCCTGCTGGGTGCGGGCGCCAACCGCACCGTAATGACCACCACCCTGAGCCTGCAGTGGCTGGTGTTCCTGCCGCTCGCCTGGTGGGTGGGGGTGGGCCTGGAGCAGGGGCTGCTCGGCATCTGGTGGGCCCAGCTCGGCTACCGCTGCCTGAATTCGGCCTGGTTCGCCGCCATCTGGCAGCGCCGCCGCTGGCAGCAGCTGAAAATCTGACGGCGGCCCGGGCCCAGCACCCAGCCGGTAATTACTTTTTGCATAAAAACTATAAGTATTTATTCTTTCCAAGAATAAAAGCCGGTCGGTATGGTGGCGGTTACGCCATGCCACTTTCACTGCAGCAGGATCGGCTGAATGTATCGCTACGACTCTCACGATCAGACCCTGGTCAATGAACGCGTCGCCCAGTTCCGGGGCCAGATGGAACGCTATCTGGCCGGCCGACTCAGCGAGGAGGAGTTTCTGCCGCTGCGCGTGCAGAACGGCCTCTATGTCCAGCGACACGCCCCCATGCTGCGCATCGCCATCCCCTACGGCATGCTCGCCGCCTACCAGCTGCGCAAGCTCGGCGACCTGGCCCGCGACTACGACCGCGGCTATGGCCACTTCACCACCCGCACCAACCTGCAGCTCAACTGGCCGAAGCTCGAGACCGTGCCGGACATGCTCGCGGAGCTGGCCAGCGTGCAGATGCACGCCATCCAGACCAGCGGCAACGACATCCGCAACACCACCACCGACCAGTTCGCCGGGGTGGCCGAGGATGAGGAGGTCGATCCGCGCCCCTGGTGCGAGCTGATTCGCCAGTGGTCGACCTTCCATCCGGAGTTCGCCTACCTGCCGCGCAAGTTCAAGATCGCCGTGACCGGCGCGGCCGAGGACCGGGCGGCGATCCAGGTGCACGATGTGGGGCTGCGGCTGTGGCGCAACGACCGCGGCGAGGTCCGGGCCACGGTGCTGGCCGGCGGTGGCCTGGGGCGCACGCCGATGATCGGCGAGGTGGTGCGCGAGGACCTCCCCTGGCAGCACCTGCTGACCTACCTCGAGGCGCTGGTGCGCGTCTACAACCAGTTCGGCCGCCGCGACAACAAGTTCAAGGCGCGCATCAAGATCCTGGTCAAGGCGCTGGGGGCCGAGGAGTTCGCCCGCCGCGTGGAGGCCGAGTGGGCCCATCTCAAGGATGGCCCCCAGACCCTCACGCGCGACACCGTCACCGCGATGCAGGCGCACTTCGTCGACCCCGAGCGCCGCCCGGTCGCCGAGGCCGCCATTGCCGAGTTCGAGCGCCTGCGGGCCGAGAACCGTGCCTTCGCCCGCTTCGTGACCAACAATGTCCAGGGTCACAAGGTGTCCGGCTACAAGGCGGTCACCCTGTCGCTCAAGCGGCGCGGCCAATCCCCCGGCGACGTCACCTGGGAGCATATGCACCAGATCGCCGACCTGGCCGACGAATACAGCTTCGGCGAGCTGCGGGTCACCCACGAGCAGAACCTGGTGCTGTCGGACGTGCCCGTGGATCGCCTCGAGGCGCTGTGGCAGGAGCTCGACGCCCTCGGCCTGGCCAATCCCACCGTGGGCACCCTGGCCGACCTGATCTGCTGCCCCGGCGGCGACTACTGCGGCCTGGCCAATGCCAAGTCGATTCCGGTGGCCCATGCCATCCAGGAGCGCTTCGAGGACCTCGACTTCCTCTACGACCTGGGTCCGCTGGAGCTCAACATCTCCGGCTGCATGAACGCCTGCGGCCACCACCACGTGGGCCAGATCGGCATCCTCGGCGTCGACAAGAAGGGCGAGGAGTGGTACCAGATCTCGCTGGGTGGCGCCCAGGGCAACGGTGCCTCGCTGGGCAAGATTCTGGGCCCCTCGTTCAGCCGCGAGAAGGTCCCGGATGTGATCGACAGGCTGCTCCAGGTCTACGTCGGCGAACGCAGCGACGGCGAGACCTTTCTCGACACCTATCGCCGCATCGGTCTCAAACCCTTCAAGGAGCGGGTCTATGCCTGATCAAGCCACCACCCCACGCCCCCTGATCCGCGCCGGCCAGCCGGCCGCGGACGCCTGGATCCTGGTCCGCGACGCCGACGCCGACGCCGACGCCGCAACGAGCGGGGAGCGGGCCATCGTGCCGCTGGCCACCTGGCAGGCGGGTGCCGGCCAGGCCCCCTGGCTATCCAGCGACACCGAGCTCACCGATACCCTGGCCGCCGAGCTGGCCGACGCCCCGCTGATCGCCATCGACTTTCCGAAGTTCACCGACGGCCGCGGCTACAGCCTGGCCCGGCTGCTCCGGGAGCGCTACGGCTATGTCGGCGAGATCCGCGCCATCGGCGACGTGCTGGTGGACCAGCTCTACTTCATGACCCGCTGCGGTTTCGATGCCCTGTCGCTGCGCGAGGACCAGTGGGTCGAGGATGCCCTGAAGGCCCTCGGCGCCTTCAGCCGCGCCTACCAGCCGGCGGTGGACCAGCCCGAGCCGCTGTTCCGGCGCCGCGAACGGGAGTGGGCGCAGGCCCGCGAGAAGGCCCCCGCCTACGCTTGACCATCATCAGGCCTGTCGCACGTCAGCTTGCCCGGCAAGGGCTCTCCCGGCGACAGGCCTGTTCGTGGGCGCTGTGAATACCTCGCTGTAAGCTACTTTTTCCTTCCCTGGAAAAAGACCCCCTCCAGACCTGTCCCCGGCGCCCTTGCCTCCGTGTGCTATCGACCGCTCATCCCCGCCGCTTCTGCTGCCGCTCGCGGTTGGCCGCGCGGGCGCGGTCGCTCTTGCGCAGCATCACCCAGGTGGCGCCGAGGCCGCCGTCGGAGGGCTGGGCAGAGACGAAGGCCTGCACCTCCTCGAACTGGGCCAGCCACTTGGCGAGGTAGGAGCGCAGCACGTTGGCCGGGCTGTCGATTGCCTGGCCGCGACCGTGGACGATCAGCACCGAGCGCAGGTCATGGGAGTGGGCCTCCTGGATGAACGGAGGCAGTGCGCGACGACACTCCTCCAGCGGCCGACGCAGCAGGTGCAACCTGGCCTGGGCGGCATAGCCACCGTGGCGCAGGCGGTCCACCACGCCCTGCTGGATGCCGTCGCGGCGATACGCCAGGGGATCGAAGGGCGGCACGAGATCGACGAAGTCATCGGAGAGGAAGTTGCGGCCCGCCTGTTCGGCGGCGGCGCTCTCGCGACGAGCCAGCTGCGCCTCGCTGGGGCCACCCTGCCGGCGGCCGGGGTCGGCCCGGTTGCGGGCCCTCGATAGCGGCGCCACATCGCCCATCAGGGCCCGGAAGTCCAGATCATCGCGTGCAGGCTGGGTCATGGGGCACCTCCCGTCGTCAAGGGGAGTTCCATCCTAGCAGAGCCGCCCAGCGCACTTCACCACCGGGCAGGGTGCTTCGCCGACGGCAGACAGCGATTCCCGCGGATGTCACGATAGGGCGGCTGCCGTCCCTCACGGAGGCCCGATGACCCGACGTCGCCTGCTGCTTACCACCCTGCTCGGCCTGCCGCTCGCCGTGGCCGGCTGGCTCTGGCTGACCATGCTCAGCCCCTTCACCTACGACCCGCCGGACGGGCTGGCCCCCATCGGCGAGGGCCCCCATGAGGTGTTCGTCTACGGTACCCTGCGCTCGGGCGTGGTGCGCTGGGTGGTCACCGGCCGCGCCGGCGAGTCGCGATCGGCGGTGCTGGAGGATTTCCGACGCACCGGCCTGGATCTCGAGGAGGCGCCCGGCGAGCGGGTCGAGGGCGAGGTGATCACGGTCAGCGCCGAGGAGCTCGCCCGACTGGATCGCTACGAGCGCCTGGGCATCCGCTACGAGCGGGTCCGGCTCGAGCTCGCGGACGGGCGGGAGGCCTGGGTCTATCGACGGCTGCCCGAGGAGGCCGCCGCCGGCGCGCGGTTGTGAGCGAGCGTCGCGGCCTTCTACAATAGCCGCCGACCCGTCCCGTGGACGCCCCGCCGTGACCCAGGAGTTCCCCATGACCGCCATCACCCTCTACCACAACCCGCGCTGCTCGAAGTCCCGCCAGGCCCTGGCGCTGCTGGAGGAACACGGCGTGGCGGTCGAGGTGCGGCGCTACCTGGACGACCCCCTCTCCGAACCGGAACTGCGGGTGTTGATGGCCCGGCTCGACGGCGACACCGCCGCCCTGGTGCGTCGCCAGGAGCCCGAGTGGAAGGCGCTCGCCGCCGATGCCGCTGACCCCGAGCAGGTGGTCAGGGCGCTCGTCGCCCATCCCCGGATCATGGAACGCCCCATCGCCGATGACGGCCGGCGTGCCGTGATTGGTCGGCCCCCCGAGGAGGTGCTGGCCCTGGTCGTCTCCCGCTGATCGACGACCTGGATCACCCGGCCTCCCATCACCCGCCCTCACCCTTGCCGCTGGAGCCCCGATGAGCGCCCCTCTTCCCTATGTGCTGGTCCTCTACTATTCCCGCCACGGCGCGACCCGTGCCATGGCCGAACAGCTTGCCGCCGGCGTCGAATCCTGCCGCGGCATCGAGGCGAGGCTGCGCACCGTGCCCCCGGTCTCGCCTACCTGCGAGGCGGTCGATCCCGAGATCCCCGACGAGGGTGCGGTCTACGCCAGCCTGGATGACCTGCGCCACTGCGCGGGACTGGCCATCGGCAGCCCCACCCGCTTCGGCAACATGGCAGCCCCTCTCAAGCACTTCCTCGACACCACCAGCGAGCTGTGGCTGGGCGGGGCGCTGATTGACAAGCCCGCCACCGCCTTCACCTCCACCTCCAGCCTGCATGGCGGCCAGGAGAGCACCCTGCTGACCATGCTGGTGCCCCTGCTGCACCACGGCATGGTCTATGCCGGCCTGCCCTACAGCGAGACCGAGCTGATGGAGACGACCACCGGCGGCACCCCCTACGGGGCCAGCCATCTCGCCGGCAAGCGCAGTGACCGGACACTGGATGACCACGAGCGCCAGTTGGCGCGGGCCCAGGGCAAGCGCCTGGCCCGGCTCGCGATGGCCCTGGCCACCCTGCAGGAGTCGCACTCATGAAGGCCTGGCTCGAACGCCTCGAGGACGAGCAGGGGCTCGATGCTCTCACCGACCGGATGCGGCGCCTGGTGCTCGGCAGCTTTCTGGTGCTGACCCTCGCCATGCTGACCTGGGGCGTGCTGCTGCTGCGCGTCGAGGGAGGCAACCTGCGACCGATACTGGCCTTCCTGCTGCCGCTGCTGCTCTTCCTGCCGTCGCTGATCGGCCGCCGCCCCCGCGGCCACGCCTGGCTGGCCTTCGTCAGCCTGCTCTACTTCATGATCGGGGTGAACGTGGCGATCCTCCCCGGCCTGGGCCTGCTGGGGCTGCTGATCGCCTTCGCCTCCCTGGCGCTGTTTGCCGGCTGTACCGGCTATGCGCGTTTCCGCAGCCGACAGCTGCGCGCCCGGTCCGGCGGCGACTGAGTCGGTGGCGTGCTAGGCTTGATGGGGCTTGACCTACATCAAGCCGCGTAACCGACAAGCCAACGAAAGGAGTTCGTGATGACCGTGACCTTCCGCCCCCTCCTGGCCCTGGGCCTCTCCACCGCGCTGATGCTGCCGGTCATGGCCCAGGCTGCCGAACCCGAGGACGCCATCGAGTATCGCCAGTCGGCACTGCGCGTCCTGGCCTGGCAACTGGGGCCGATGGGCGACATGGCCCAGGGCAACATCGACTACGACGAGGAGGTCTTCGCCACCAAGGCCGCCAACCTGGCGGCAGCGGCCAACCTGCCCTGGGAGGGGTTCATGGACGGCACCCTGCAGGGCGACGGCCATGGCGCCGAGACCGATGCTCTGGCCGGTATCGGCGATGACTGGGACGGGTTCCACGAGCGCCGGGAGACCTTCCAGCAGGAGGCCGCCACCCTGGCGCAGATGGTCGACGATGGCGAGGAGTTCGGCGCCCTGCGTCGCCAGGTGGGTGCCGTGGCCAACAGCTGCAAGGGCTGCCACGACAACTACCGGGCCGAGTGAGGCAGCGCACTCACCAGCCCGACAGCAAGGCGGCCGAATGGCCGCCTTGCTGCGTCTGGCCGGTCGGGTCTAGGCGTTCCACAGCCAGAGCACCGGCAGCGCGGACAGGGCGATCACGCCCAGCGCCACCCAGGGGCTGACCCGGCGCGGCACCGGCGCCTCGGCCGGCTCGTCCTCGGGGACGGCGTGAAGCGTCTTGCGGCCGGTGATCATGGCCCCGACCAGCCGTTCCCCCTTGAGCCGATGCACCACCAGGGCCAGCAGGTGCGCGGCGATCAGCGCCACCAGCAGGTTGGCGTTGAGGTGGTGGAGGCTCTTCAGCGTGCGGGCCGTGTCGCGCTCCACCAGGCCGTGGAGGGGCCCGCTGAAGAAGATGTCATCGGTGAGGAAGAGCCCGCTGGCCGCCTGGAAGGAGAGCGACAGCAGCATCACCACCACCATGATACCGCCCAGCGGGTTGTGTCCCGCGTAGGCGGGAGGCCGCCCGGTCAGCAGCTGGCGGGCGTAGCCGACCAGGGTGGCCGGCGAGCGAAGGAAGTTCGAGAAGCGCGCGTGGGCCCCGCCGACGAGCCCCCACAGCCAGCGGAACAGCAGCAGCCCCAGCAGTACATAGCCCGCCCGGGCATGGATATCCATCGGAAACACGAAGGGCGCCCCTTCGGTCTTCATGGTGTAGAACGCCAGCGCCACCCCTCCGACCAGTCCCCAGTGGAAGAGTCGCACCGGCAACTCCCAGACCTTCAGTCGTGTCATCTCGCCTCCTTGCTATTTACAGTCGATTCTGCGGAGCCGGGCTGCCAGTCCCGAACATTTGGCTTACCATAGCCCATTCCATGACACCCTCCCATGCCGATGGCCTGCAGAAGGAGCTCCCCCTTGTCATCGTCTCACCCCTGGCGCGACGCCAGCCTGCTTACCCTGCCGGTCATGTTCGGCTACCTGCCCCTCGGGGCGGCCTTCGGCATCCTCGCCGTGGAGGTGGGCATCGCCTGGTGGGCCGCCCTGCTGATGTCCCTGGTGATCTATGCCGGCGCCGGCCAGTTCCTGGCCGTGGCGCTGCTCGCTGCCGGTGCCGGGCTGGTCGAGGTCGCGGTGGCGACCCTGATGCTGAATTCGCGCCATCTCTTTTACGGCCTCTC
This sequence comes from Halomonas sp. 3H, assembly GCF_024206005.1. Classification (NCBI taxonomy): domain Bacteria; kingdom Pseudomonadati; phylum Pseudomonadota; class Gammaproteobacteria; order Oceanospirillales; family Halomonadaceae; genus Halomonas; species Halomonas sp. 3H. The sequence continues at coordinate 1,967,359 of NZ_CP100360.1, read as the reverse complement.
GCTGCTCAAGCGGTTCCGCGGTGCCGGCTGGCGCAAACCCTACCTGATCTTCTCGCTCACCGACGAGACCTACTCCCTGCTCACCACCCTGCCCGCCGACCGCGCCCAGGACCATGGCCTGGCGTTCCGGATCAGCTTGCTCAACCAGGCCTGGTGGGTGCTGGGGTCGCTGGCCGGCGCGCTGATCGGCACCACCCTGGAATTCGACAGCCGCGGCATCGAGTTTGCCCTGACCGCGCTGTTCATCGTGCTGACCCTGGAGCAGGCCAGGCGCCTGCGCCGCGCCCTGCCCTTCGTGATCGCCCTGGCCACGGGCCTTGGCGCCCTGCTGCTGCTGCCCGATCGCCACCTGCTGCTGGGGGCCATCGGCGCCGCCAGCCTGATCCTGCTGATCCACTACCGTCGGCAGCAGGTCCGGCACGGGGAGATGGCCTCATGAGCACCCCGACCCTGCTGCTGTTCATCGCGGTCTGCGCCCTGGCCACCTTCGCCACCCGGGTGCTGCCCTTCATGGCCCTGGCCCGCCAGGCCGACCACCCGCTGATCCTCCACCTGGGCCGCTACCTGCCCCCCACGGTGATGATGATCCTGGTGATCTACGCCCTGCGGGACTTCCGCCCCCTCGCCGAGGGGCAGCTCAACGCCGCCGCGAACGGCTGGCCCATGGTCGTGGCGGCCCTGGTCGTGGCCCTCCTCCACCTCTGGCGTCGGCACGCACTGCTCTCGATCGTCGCCGGCACCGGGGCCTACATGGCCATGGTGCAGATCGGCTGGACGCCCTGACGAAGCGAGGTGCTTGACCGGCATCGGCTTATTCGCACAAATCCATGGCCCACGACGATTCTGGTGTTGAGCTCGCCGCCCGGACCGGCGACCATGCAACAAACTTCGAGGAGAACATCATGACACGCAATATCGCCGATATCCGACGCGACTACGAGGGCGGGCAGCTGGACGAGGCCCAGGCCACCGAGGACCCCATGGAGCTGTTCGACGAGTGGCTTGCCCTGGGCCTGGAGAGCGAGGGCGACGACGGCAATGCCATGACCCTGGCCACGGTGGACAGCCAGGGCCGGCCCCACGCCCGCATCGTCCTGCTCAAGGGCATCGATGACCAGGGCCTGGTCTTCTACACCAACTACCACAGCCACAAGGGCAGCGAGCTGACCAACGTGCCCCATGCCGCCCTGGTGTTCTGGTGGCCGTCCCTCTCTCGCCAGGTGCGGGTCGAGGGGCGGGTCGAGCAGGTCAGCCCCGCGGAGTCCGACGCCTATTTCGCCAGCCGCCCGCGGGCCAGCCAGCTCGGCGCCTGGATCGCCACCCAGAGCGTGGTGATCCCCGATCGTACCTGGATCGAGGAGCGCCAGCACCGCTTCGAGCAGGCCTACGAGAGCCAGGAGATCCCTCGGCCGGTCCACTGGGGCGGCTACCGCGTCATCCCCGAGATGATCGAGTTCTGGCAGGGGCAGCCCAGCCGCCTGCACGACCGTCTCCGCTACGAGCGCCGCGACGGCAGCTGGCAGCACTTCCGCATGGCGCCCTGAGCGTCCCGGGGCTCCACCCCGTGCCCCCAACGACATCCCCCCGCCAATGGCGGGGGGATGTCGTTGGGGAGGGACGGCGCACGGAGCGCGCTCAATCGGGCTGGCTCTCCAGGCGGTGCCGCTGCCATTCGCTCTCCGGCTCGTTGAGCCGCAGCACCGCATCCACCACCTGCTCCTCCATGTTGTAGCGCTGCTTGAAGCCGAGGTGCTTCATCAGTGCGCGCATGGGGTGGTTGTCGACCATGATCTTGCCGATCATCTCCAGCGTGCCGACGCTACGGCAGTAGTCGATCATCTTGTTCATCAGCAGGCTGCCGATGCCGAGCCCCTGGAGATCATCGCGGATGATCACCGAGAACTCGGTGCGGATATTGTCCGGGTCGTTCCACACCCTGACCACGCCGAGCATCTCCTTGCTGCCGTCGTCGCGCAGGTGCTCGGCGATGAAGGCCATCTGGCGGTCGTAGTTGATGTGCGACAGCATCGACAGGTCACGCTGGGTCAGGTCAGACTTGTTGTGGAAGTAGCGGAAGCGGATGCTCTCCTCCGAGAGCTGGCGGTGGAAGATAGTGATCAGCGGCGCATCCTCGGCGCGGATCGGACGCACCTCCACCTCCCAGCCGTTCTTGAGCGTCACCCACTCACGCAGCTCTTCCGGATAAGGCATGATCGCGAAGCGGGCCGGGGCGCCGAGGTCCATGGCGAAGTCCACCGCCACCATGTCGTCGCGGTTGAGCAGCAGCGGGTTGATCTCCACCCCGCGCAGCTCCAGCAGGTCGCTGGCCATCTGCGACAGCTTGACCAGCAGCTGGCAGAGCCGCTGGATATCGCGGTCGGGGTCGCTGGAGTGCTCGTGGATCAGGCGAGCCACATGGGTGCGGTCGACCATGTCCTCGGCCAGGGTCATGTTCAGCGGCGGCAGGGCCACCTGGCGGTCGGCCAGGATGTTGACCTTGTAGCCGCCGATGCCGAACACGATGACCGGGCCGAAGACCGGATCCCGGGTGACCCCGGCGCACACCTGCAGCGAATGCTTGCCCCGCTGCATCGGCTGCAGGCAGTACTCCCGCACCTCGAAGGCGGGGAACTTCTCGGCCACCTTCTCGCCCAGCTGTCGCACCCCCTCGGCGACCTGCTCCGGGGTCCGCAGGTCCTGCAGCAGGCCGGCGGAGAGCCGGTGGGGGTGCTTGCGATAGCGAAACGGCCGGCAGTTGCCCTCGTGGATCACCTTGAGGGCCATGGCGCCCTCGACCTCCTCAGCGGCCAGGGCCCCCTCCTCGGGGGTGGCCACGTAGCGGCTCGGCGCCACCGAGATGCCGTAGGCCTCGAGCACCTGGGCCGTCTCGGAGTGCGACAGCGTCTCGCGCCCCTGTGCCTTGGCGTCTCGGATCAGCGTCCGGCAGCGCCGGCGGATGTCGGCCGTGGTGGTAAAAGGCAGGCTCGGCGGCGTCTCCTGGAGCAGCGCCTGCACCCGCTGGTAGTCCACCATGTGCATGAAGGCCTTGACCGCCTTCTCCGGTGACACATAGGTCGGGATCCCGGCCAGGTTGCACTCGTGGCGCGCCGAGAGCGCCTCCTCCAGTCCCATGAAGCTGGTCAGCAGGTTGCGCCGGAAACGCTTGCGGTTGGCCACGACCGCCTGAGCGGTGGTCTTGGAGGGGGCCAGCCGCGTGGGCGCATGCACCACCAGCACGGCATCCACGCTGGGGTCGTTGGCGACGATCTCGATGGCATCCACGAACTTCTCGGGGGTGGCGTTGCCCCCCAGGTCCACCGGGTTCTCGCCCGGCTTGCTCATGTCGAAGTCACCGCGCTCCAGCGCCGCTCGGGTCTCCTCGGTGAAGTTGGCCAGCTTGCCTCCTGCGCTGATCAGCTTGTCGATAGCGAGCATCGCCGGGCCCAGGCCGTTGGAGACGATGGCCAGACGGTCGCCGCGCAGCGGCTTCATGCGCGACAGGGTCATCAGGGCGTCGAACAGCTCGTCGGAGTCCTGGACCCGGACCACGCCGGCCCGCGAGAAGGCGGCCTCGAAGACCTGGTCACGGTTGGCGACGCCGGGAGTCGGCGGCAGCCCGGTCAGGTCGGATTCGGGGGTGCGTCCGCTCTTGATCGCCAGCACCAGGCGGTTGCGCGAGGCATCCCGCAGCGCCGTCATGAAGTGCTGGGCGTCGAGGATCTTCTCCAGGTGGAGCAGGATCGCCTGGGTCGGTGAATACTGGTTGATGTAGTCCAGCAGGTCGGGAAGCATCACGTCGACGCTGTCGCCCACCGTGATCAGGTGCGAAAAGCCCACGCCCCGTCCCGCCGCCCAGTCGATCATGGCGGTGCCGAGCATGCCCGACTGGCCCAGGTAGGCAACCCGCCCGGCCTTGATCGGCTGGCTGGCATAGGAGGCGTTCAGCTTGCGGCCCGGCACGATCAGGCCCATGCACTCCGGGCCCAGCACGCGGATGCCGGACTCCCGCGCCGCGTTGAGCATGCGTTCGCGGATCGAGGCCTTGCCGTCGCGGGCCTCGTCGAGGTGGGAGCCGCCGGACAGGACCAGGGCGGCACGCACCCCGAAGCGCCCCAGCCGGGCGATGCGCCCGGGGACGGTGTCCACCGGCGAGCAGATCACCGCGAGGTCCGGGGTCTCCGGCAGCTGGGCGATGCGCGCGAAGGCGGGCTGCCCGAAGACGCTCTCGTAACCCTTGGGATTGACCGCCCAGATGGTGCCGGGAAACCCGGCCTCCTGGAGGTTGCGGATCACCAGGCCGCCCAGGGAGTGGGGCTTTTCCGAGGCGCCGATCACGGCGATGGTGCGAGGCTCGAAGAAGTGACGCAGGAAACGGGTGCTCAAGACGCTCTCCCGAGGGTTGTCCCGATGGATGGCTGACTACTGTGTACGACCTATTGTGACTGTCTGGCAAGGGCCGAGCCAAAGTAAAGTGATCCCAGTCAGCCTGGAGGCACCGATGATCACCGGTTACATCACTCATCCCCACTGCCAGCTTCATCACATGGGCCCCGAACACCCCGAGAACCCCCTGCGGCTGGAGTCGATCCGGGCCAGGCTGTCGCTGTCCGGCATCCTGCAGCAGACCATGCAGTCCGAGGCCCGCGAGGCCACCGAGGAGGAGCTGGCCCGGGTGCATCCGGTACGGCACCTGCGGGCGCTGGACAAGTGCGTGCCCGAGCAGGGCATCGTCACCCTCGACAGCGACACCATGATGAACCCGGACAGCCTCAAGGCGGCTCGGGTGGCCGCCGGCGCGGTGATCCGCGGCGTCGACCAGGTCTTCCGCCACCAGGCCGACAACGTCTTCTGTGCGGTGCGTCCCCCGGGCCATCATGCCGAGGCCACCGATGCCATGGGCTTCTGCTTCTACAACAACGTGGCGGTGGGCGCCGCCCACGCCCGCGAGAAGTACGGTGCCCGACGCATCGCCATCCTCGACTTCGACGTGCACCAGTGCAACGGCACCATCGACATCTTCAAGGATGACCCCGAGGTGCTGGTCTGCACCAGCTTCCAGTACCCCTTCTACCCCTGGCGCTACCTGCGCAGCGAATGGCAGAACGTGGTCAACACGCCGCTGGAAGCCGGCACCGGCAGCGCCGCCTTCCGGCGCGCCATCGAGGATGACTGGCTGCCGGCCCTGCACCGCTTCAAGCCCGAGATCGTGCTGCTCTCCTCGGGCTTCGACGCCCATCGCGAGGACGAGATGGCCGAGCTCTGCCTAGAGGATGAGGATTTCCACTGGGTCACCCACATGGCCATGGAGATCGCCGCCCTTTACGCCGACAACCGCCTGGTCTCGGTGCTCGAGGGCGGCTACCATCTCGACTCCCTGGGGCGCAGCGTGGAGGCCCATATGAAGGCGCTGCTGGGCCTGCCTTTCGCCGACTGAGGGGTTTCCCGGCCACGGGAAACCTCGCCCTCGGCACGATAGCGGACTGGCCCGGCGTGAACGCGGGCCCCCGGGGCCTCACCCGGGCGAGGCTGTGGTAGTCTAGGGGAAACTCTGTTTCCTATAGTGAATCTCGCGATGACTGCCACCACCGACCAGGATGCCGCCCTGCGCATCGCCTCGGGACGCAAGCCCTTCGTCGAGCCCCTGCGCCTCGGCGAGCGGCTCAAGGAGATCCGTCTGGCCAACCAGTGGACCCTCGAGGACGTCAGCCAGCGCACCGGCCTGGCCCGCTCGACGCTCTCCAAGATCGAGAACGACCAGATCTCGCCTACCTTCACCGCGGTGCAGAAGCTGATCGGCGGGCTCGGCATCGACCTGCCGCAGCTGCTCTCGCCGCCCCGCCAGCAGACCCGCACCATGGGGCGCCGCGACCTGACCCGTCGTGGCCATGGCCAGCAGCACCCCACGCCCACCTACGAGCACGAGCTGCTCAGCTGCGAGCTGGCCCAGAAGCGCATGATCCCCTTCAAGACCATCGTGCGGGCGCGGGCCTTCGAGGAGTTCAGCGAGTGGGTGCGCCATGACGGCGAGGAGTTCCTGATGGTGCTCGACGGCGAGATCCTGCTCTATACCGAGTTCTACGAGCCGCTGCACCTCGTCCAGGGCGACAGCATCTACTTCGACAGCGACATGGGCCACGCCCTGGTGTCGGTCAGTGACGAGGATGCCGTGGTGCTGTCGGTCTGCACCCGGGGCGAGAGCGCTGCCTGACGCCCCCTCCGGGGGTCATCCCCGGCCGCCGGCGCGCAGTCGGTCCCCGGGGCGCCGCGGGGGAATGGCATCGAGCTCGAGGCGCGAACCGGCGTGGATCGCCTGGAAGTGACGCCCCTTGGCCCGGGCCACCAGCATGACCCCGAAGCGCTCGGCCAGTTCCACCCCCTTCTGGGTCACCCCGGAGCGGGAGACCAGCACCCCGATCCCCATCTGGGCGACCTTGAGCACCATCTCCGAGGTCAGCCGGCCGGTGGTGTAGAAGATGTCGGCGCCCCCCGAATCCGCCTCCGCCAGCCACTGGCGCCCCGCCAGGGTATCGACGGCGTTGTGGCGCCCGACGTCCTCGACGAAGTCGAGCACCTGCTCTTGTCGGCAGAGCGCGCAGCCATGCACGGCGCCGGCGCTGCGGTAGGTCTCGTTGTGCTCCCCGAGGTTTTCCAGCAGCCCGTAGAGCACCGACTGGCGCAGCGGCGTCTCGGGCAGGGGGTGGCGGGGAATGGCCTCGAGCAGCCGCCCGAACACCGTGCCCTGCCCACAGCCGGTGGTCACCGTGCGGTGCCCCAGCCGCTCCTCCAGGTCCTCCGGCTCGTGCCGCGTCACCACGGCCGCCGCTTCCACCTCCCAGTCCACGTGCACCGCCAGCAGGTCCTCCCGGGCGGCGATCAGTCCCTGGTTGCGCAGGTAGCCCACCACCAGCGCCTCGGGATCCGCGCCCAGGGTCATCAGGGTGACGATCTCGCGCTTGTTGAGGTAGAGGGTCAGGGCGCGTTCGGCGGCGATGGCCTGGCGCCTCGCCTCGCCGAACTCGTCGAAGACCTCGATCTCCAGGGTGGCGGGCAGGCGAGCCCGGCTTAGGCTGATCTCATGCATCGACGGCTCCTCGACAAAGCGTTGAAGGGGAATGATGGCATTCCCCGCTCCCGGTGTCTTTACTGAAGAGTCACAGACCATGACACCCCCGCCGAGCACGACGCCATGCCCCGTTCCAGCAGTCAGACCACCCTGAGCCTCGACCTCGCCAGCGAATCCCGCCAGGTCAAGGGGTTCACCTCGACCCGGTGGACCATCACCGACCTGTCGCCCGGCGATGCCGGCCCCTGGGTGCTCAGGCTCCAGCTCTTTCTGACCGAACGTGCCGCCTATCGCTTCAATCTCGAGGCGGGCACGCCACGGCTGTTCGTGCGCGCCGGAGAGAGCGGCGCCACCCCCTGCCCGTCGGCGATAACGGCCAGCCAGGACGTCGCTGCCGCCTGGCTCGATGGCGAACAGCAGGTGCTCGAGGTGGCGATGCCGCTGGCGGTCCAGGCCTGGATGGAAGCCTATCTCGCCCGCCACGGGGAAGCCCCGGATGAGGGCCGCAAGAAGAAGCGCAAGGGCGCCGGCCGCGCCCGGGAGCAGACCGCATGAGCCGACTGGACCGCTGGTCACGCCGCAAGCTCGGCGAAGAGCTCGAGGAAGAGGCCCCGGCCGAGTCGCCGGTCGCCGCGCGGGAGGAGGCCGAGCAGCCGGCCGCGACGGAGCCCGAGCCGGGCAGCCTGGATGCCACCCTTCCCGACCCCGAGGACCTCCCTGCCGGCAGCGACTTCACGGCATTCCTGCAGTCGGGCGTCAGCGATGGCCTGCGTCGACGGGCCCTGCGCCGCATGTTCTCGGGCGACCATTACGGGATTCGTGACGGTCTCGATGACTACGACGATGACTATCGCCAGCGGCTCAAGCCCCTCGCCAGCGAGCTCGCCCAGCGACTCAGGCAGTGGACCCGACGGGTCGACGAGGCGGAGTCCGAGGCGGACACCGCCGAGGTGACGGGCGCGCCGGCCGGTGAGGCATCAGACGACTCGCAGGGGCCGGACACGGCATCGGCCAGCTCGGCCCACAACGACGCCGATGGCCGGCAAGAGGAAGAGAGCCTGGCCGGTCGCGGCTCGGCCTCCCGCGGGGAGGCATTAGACCAAGGGTGAGGTGGCAGGATCACCCAAACCGACCAGACTTGAATATTAGCATCACAAAATAATAACGATGACATCCTGACCGTGAGGTGGCATGAATCAGCGAATCGATACGATTGCCGTGGACGATGGCGGCAACCGTCAGGCGAGGGAGGCAGCCTACCGCCGTGCCTCCTGGCCACTCAACCTCACCCCGGCGAGCGTCGGGTACCTCAGCCAGGGCCACGCCCTGATCCTCGGCAACGAACGTGACGTGCGTCTGGCTGCCCTCGCCCTGCGGGAGCGGGGGCTTCGCTCCCTGACGCTGCTGTTCACGGAGCCCTCCCCCGCCGACGCCGCGGAGGGCGTCGATGACGAGAGCCTGCTGGCCGGTACCGCCGGACTGGCGCACCACCGGCTGACCCGTCAGCAGGCGGCGAGCCTGCGCGTCTCGGGATACCTCGGTCGCTTCCGGGTCACCCTCGAGCATGGCGAGGCCCCTCTTGACCTGGCTCGTGCCCTGGCCGACCGCGACCACTTCGACCAGGTCCTCGACCTTGGCGAGATCCCGGTCCTGGCGCTGGAGCTGCCGCCGCCCGGGTATGTCGCTACCCGCTGGACCGCTCCGGAGGTCCCTGCCCGGCTCGACGCCTTCGCCGCCCTGGTCGGCGAGTTCGACAAGCCCCGCTACTTCCAGATCCACCATGAACTCTGTGCCCATTCGGCCAGCGGCAACACCGGCTGCACGCGCTGCCTGGAGGTCTGCCCCGCCGATGCCATCCAGAGCCTGAAGGGGCGCGTCGGGTCGCATATCGAGATCGATCCCTACCGCTGCCACGGGGTCGGCAGCTGCAGCAGCGCCTGCCCCACCGGCGCCATCGAGTTCCGCATGCCCGAGTCCCATCGCCAGCAGGAGACCCTGCTGGCCTGGCTCTCGGCCTACCGCCAGGCAGGCGGTGGGCAGCCGGTGGTGCGCTTCGTGGCGAGCGACCACCTGCCGCCCGGTGAATCCCCGGCCGGTCATGTCCTCGACGTGCCCCTCGAGGAGCTCGGCGCCGCCGGGCACGACCAGTGGCTGACGGCCCTGGCCGGCGGTGCCGCCGAGGTGCGCCTGCAGCATCACCCCGACATGCCGGCGCGCCTGGTCGCCTTCCTCGACGACCAGCTGGCCCAGGCGCACGCCCTCCTCGAGGCGCTGGGGCATCCGGCCGAGCGCCTCTCGGTGGTCGCTGTCGGCGACACCCGGGCCCGGGATGCCCTGCCCGCCTGCCCGCCGCTCCCCGCCGACGACTTCGTGCTCGATGCTGCGGGCAAGCGGGACCGTCTCAACCAGGTCCTCGACCGTCTCGCCGCCCTGGGAGAGCAGGACGGAGAGCGGCATATCATGCCCCGCGAGGCCGCCTATGGGGGTCTTGCCGTCGACACCCAGCGCTGCACCCTCTGCATGGCCTGCGTGGCGAGCTGCCCGACGCCCGCCCTGGCGGCCGGCGCGGAGAGTCCGGAGCTCAGCTTCCGCGAGGCCGACTGCGTGCAGTGTGGCCTCTGTGCGGATGCCTGCCCCGAGGAGGCCATCGCCCTGGTCCCGGGTTTCCTGGCCGACCCTGCCCGCCACCGGCGGCACGTCTGCCATGCGGAGGCGGCCTTCGACTGCATTCGCTGCGGCAAGCCGTTCGCCACCGCCAGCACCATCGCCAGCATCAAGGCGAAGCTGGCCGACCATCCCTACTTCGCCGGCGACGCGATCTCGCGGCTCGAGATGTGCGAGGACTGCCGCGTTCGGGACGTATGGCAGGAGCTGGCACGGGACCCCGAATCGCAACTGAAGGTGTGAAACCGATGAGCGAGACTGTCATGCACGAGGCGGTGACCGAGCCGGACGAGGTCCAGGCCTTGAGAGCCGATGTCTACCGCCTGCTGGCGCGCCTGCTGCGCGAGGCGCCCGATGCCGAGCTGCTGACCTGGCTGGGCGATCTCGAGGTCGAGGACGAGGCCAGTCCGCTGGCGGCATCCTGGCGCGAGCTCGTCGAGGCGTCGCGCGGTTCCCGGCCTGAGACGCTCGCGCGGGAGCACTTCCGGCACCTTGTCGGCGTCATCCAGGGCGACGTGATTCCCTACGCCTCCTGGTACCGCGATGGGGAACTGATGGACCAGGCCCTGGTCGCGCTGCGCCGCGATCTCAAGGCGCTGGGCATCGAGCGCGACGAGCAGACCCGTGACCCGGAGGACCACCTGGCGGCGCTCTGCGAGACGATGGCCCTGCTCATCGAGGCCGGTTCGCCCGCCGAGGCCCGCTTCTTCATGACCCACCTGGCCCCCTGGGCGCCGGCCTGCCTGACGGACCTGGCTGGGGTGGAGAGTGCTTTCTATTCCGGGCTCGGCCGACTCGGCCGCGCCTTCATCGACAGGGAAGAGGCGCTGCTCGCCCGCGAGGCAGCGCAGGAACCGGTCAGGCTCGTGGAGCCCTGACCCCCGACTGACGCCGGATCGCGAGAGTGACCATGACAACGACAAAGACCCACCCGACATCGCGCCAACTCAAGGCCACGGCATGAACGAGGAGACCTCCATGAACAAGACCAACAACCCCCAACGCCGTCGCTTCCTCAAGACCCTGGGCGTCGGCACCGCTGCCGCCGGGGCGGCTGCCGCCGTCGGTCATGTCACCCTGGTGCAGGCCGAGACGCCTCGCGCCGAGTCCCCGGCCGACCAGGCCGAGGGCTACCGGGAAACCGACCATATCCGCACCTTCTACGCCACCCTGCGGGACTGACGGCTCGACAGCCAGGAGATCACACCATGCGTCTGACTCGTAAAAGTGATGCCCCCAAGGCCCCAGGGCTGGGTATCTCTCGCCGCCAGTTCCTCAAGCGCAGCGGCGCCACCACCGGCGGCCTCGCCGCGGCCGGCTTCATGGGCGCGCCGATGATGCGTCGCAGCGAGGCCACGGAGAAGACCCCCGTACTCGATTCGCCGGTGGAGACCAAGCGGACGATCTGCTCCCACTGCTCGGTGGGCTGCGGCGTCTATGCCGAGGTGCAGGAGGGCATCTGGACCCGGCAGGAGCCGGCCTTCGACCACCCCATCAACCGCGGGGCCCACTGCGCCAAGGGGGCCTCCCTGCGTCAGCACGGCCACTCCAGCCGGCGCCTCAAGTACCCCATGAAGCTGGTGGGGGGCGAATGGCAGCGCATGAGCTGGGAGGACGCCATCGAGGAGATCGGCGACAAGGTACTCCAGCTCACCGAGCAGCACGGTCCCGACAGCATCTATTGGCTGGGGTCGGCCAAGTTCAATAACGAACAGGCCTACCTGATGCGCAAGTTCGCCGCGCTGGCCGGCACCAACAATACCGATCACCAGGCGCGTATCTGCCACTCCACCACCGTGGCCGGGGTGGCCAACACCTGGGGCTATGGGGCGATGACCAACTCGCTCAACGACATGCAGAACAGCAAGTCGATCATGTTCATCGGCTCCAACCCCAGCGAGGCGCACCCGGTGGCCATGCAGCATATCCTGCTGGCCAAGGAGCGCAGTCACGCCCAGATCATCGTCGTCGACCCGCGCTTCACCCGCACCGCCGCCAAGGCCGACAGCTTCGTGCGCATCCGCCCCGGCTCCGACGTGGCCTTCATCTGGGGTCTGCTCTGGCACATCTTCGAGAACGGCTGGGAAGACCGGGAGTACATCAACCAGCGCGTCTATGCCATGGACGAAGTCCGCGCCGAGGTGGCCAGCTTCCCGCCCAGTGAGGTGGAGCGCATCACGGGCGTGCCCGAGGCGCAGATGTTCGACACCGCGCGCCGCCTGGCCGAAAACCGCCCGGGCTGCATCGTCTGGTGCATGGGCGGTACCCAGCACACCACCGGCAACAACAACACCCGCGCCTACTGCATCCTCGAGCTGGCGCTGGGCAACGTGGGCAAGTCCGGCGGGGGCGCCAACATCTTCCGTGGCCACGACAACGTCCAGGGGGCGACGGACCTGGGGCTGATGTCCCACTCCCTGCCCGGCTACTACGGCCTCGCCGAGGGGGCCTGGGCCCACTGGGCGAGGGTCTGGGACCTCGACCTCGACTGGCTGAAGAGCCGCTTCGACCAGACCGAATATGCCGACGGCCAGCCGATGTACAGCAACGGCATCACGGTGTCGCGCTGGGTCGATGGCGTGCTCGAGGAGGAGGACGCGATCTCCCAGCGTACCCGGCTCAAGGCGATGTTCTACTGGGGCCATGCGGTCAACTCCCAGAGCCGCGGTCCCGAGATGCAGAAGGCGATGCAGCAGCTCGAGATGATGGTCATCGTCGACCCCTACCCCACCGTGGCCGGCGTCATGCACGGCCGCCAGGACGGGGTCTACCTGCTGCCCGCCGCGACCCAGTTCGAGACCACCGGCAGCGTCACCGCCACCAACCGCTCCATCCAGTGGCGTGACAAGGTGATCGAGCCGCTGTTCGAGGCCAAGCCCGACCACGAGATCATGTACCTGCTGTCGCGCAAGTTGGGCTTCGCCGATGAGCTGTTCAAGCACATCGAGGTGAACGGCACCGAGCCGCTCATCGAGGACATCACCCGCGAGTTCAACCGCGGCATGTGGACCGTCGGCTACACCGGCCAGAGCCCCGAGCGGCTCAAGGACCACCAGCAGAACTGGCACACCTTCAGCTTCCGCACCCTGCAGGCCGAGGGCGGTCCCGCCGATGGCGACTTCTACGGCCTGCCCTGGCCCTGCTGGGGCACCGCCGAGATGGGCCACCCCGGCACGCCGATCCTCTACGACACCAGCAAGAAGGTCTCCGAGGGCGGCCTCACCTTCCGGGCCCGCTTCGGCATCGAGCACAACGGCGAGAACATCCTCTCCGATGGCTCCTTCAGCGAGGGGTCCGAGCTCAACGACGGCTACCCCGAGTTCACCGATGCCATGCTCAAGGACCTGGGCTGGTGGGACGACCTCACCTCGGAGGAGCAGGCCGAGGCGGAGGGCAAGAACTGGAAGACCGACCTCTCCGGCGGCATCCAGCGGGTCGCCATCGCCCACGAGTGCGCCCCCTTCGGCAATGCCAAGGCGCGCTGCAACGTCTGGACCTTCCCGGACCCGATCCCCAAGCACCGTGAGCCGCTCTATACCAGCCGCCGCGACCTGGTCGCGGACTACCCCACCTGGGATGACGTCGCCTCCCACTACCGCCTGCCGACGCTCTACAAGAGCATCCAGGACAACGACAACTCGGATCGCTACCCGATCATCCTCACCTCCGGGCGCCTGGTGGAGTACGAGGGGGGCGGCGAGGAGACCCGCTCCATGTCGTGGCTGGCCGAGCTGCAGCAGCAGATGTTCGTCGAGATCAACCCGGCGCTGGCCAACGAGCTGGCGGTGGCCGACGGCGACATGGTGTGGGTCGAGGGGGCCGAAGGCGGCCGCGTCCGTGTCCAGGCCCTGGTGACGCCCCGGGTAGCCCGCGAGGTGGTGTTCATGCCCTTCCACTTCGGCGGCATGTTCCAGGGCGAAAGCCTGCATGACCGCTATCCGGAAGGCACAGCGCCCTACGTGCTCGGCGAGGCGGCCAACACCGCCACGACCTACGGCTATGACACCGTGACACAGATGCAGGAGACCAAGTGCACCCTGTGTCGTATCGAGAAAGCCAGCTGATTGCGCTCGCCTACCAGGAGATTCCCATGGCTCAGATGAAATTCATGTGCGACGCGGAACGCTGCATCGAGTGCAACGGCTGCGTCACCGCCTGCAAGAACGCCAACGACGTCGAGTGGGGTATCCAGCGCCGCCGCGTGGTGACCCTCGAGGACGGACAGCCCGGCGAGGTGTCGATCTCGGTGGCCTGCATGCACTGCGACGACGCACCGTGCATGGCGGTCTGCCCCACCGACTGCTTCTACAAGACCGACGACGGCATCGTGCTGCACGACAAGGACCTGTGCATCGGCTGCGGCTACTGCCTCTACGCCTGTCCCTTCGGGGCGCCGCAGTTCCCCAAGCAGAACGCCTTCGGCGAGCGCGGCAAGATGGACAAGTGCACCTTCTGTGCCGGCGGGCCGGCGGAGAGCAAGGAGGAGGAGTACGAGAAGTACGGGGCCAACCGCATCGCCGACGGCAAGCTGCCGCTGTGCGCGGAGATGTGCTCCACCAAGGCCCTGCTGGCCGGCGACGCGCAGACGGTGGCGGACATCTTCCGCCAGCGCGTGGTGCAGCGCGGCCATGCGGACGGCGGCTGGTCGGGGAATCCCCGCGCCGATGCCGACAACCTCGCCTACGACGCCACCCGCCAGGGGTAAGGAGGCTCCATGGATATGCCAACTGCCTGGCCGCTGTGGCGGATGCTGGCCTTGGTCCTGGCGCTGCTGCTGGGCCTGGCCTGTGCCCAGCCGGTGCTGGCCCAGGCCGACCCGGATCGCGAGGCCGCCACCGCGGTGGGTGGCGTCTCGCCGGACACCTGGCGACAGGTGCGCAGCGGCGAGGTCGGCCCCAACTTCCGCGACAGCCGGGCCGACTCCACCTACAACCTGATCAACGCCAGCGGGGAGGGCTGGCGTCAGCTGCGCAACCGCTGGGTCTCCCCCTTCGGCCTGATCGCGGTCGGCGGGATGATCGTGGTGATCGCGCTGTTCTACGTGATCGTCGGCCGCAAGGACCTCAGCGAACCGCGCACTGGCCGCAAGCTGTTGCGCTGGCCGCTGGTGGTGCGTTCGATCCACTGGACCGTGGCCACGCTGTTCATCGTGCTGGCGCTCTCCGGCCTGAACCTGCTCTACGGCAAGTTCGTCTTCCGGCCGCTGTTCGGCGATGCCGTGTGGGGCGCGATGATCTCCGCCTCGAAGGTCGCCCACAACTACCTGGGCCCGCTGTTCGGCATCCTGCTGGTGGTGCTGCTGGCCCGGGTGCTGAAGCACAACTGGCCGAAGCGCCATGACCTGGACTGGTTCAGGCAGGGCGGTGGCCTGGTTGGCAAGGGGCACCCCGACGCCGGCTTCGCTAACGGTGGCGAGAAACTGTGGTTCTGGCTGCTGGCCACGGCCGGGCTGGCGGTGGTCGCCAGCGGCTTCGTGCTGGACTTCCCCAACTACGGCCAGAGCCGCGACACCATGCAGTGGGCCAACATCATCCACGCCGTGGGGGCCCTGGGCCTGACGGCCGTGGCGCTGGGCCACATCTACATCGGCACCATCGGCTCGGAGGGCTCCCTGGAGGGGATGACCACTGGCTATGTCGACGAGACCTGGGCCAGGGATCACCACAACCTCTGGTACGAGGAGGTCAAGGACCAGGCGACCCCCGAGGAGCAGCTTACCGCCGGTCGCCCCGCGCCCGGCGGCGGTGACGAGGCCGCCTCCCGGCCCGGATGAGACCCGTTGACAGCCCTACCCCTCGACACCGCCTTCGGGCGGTGTCTTTTTGTTATGCTGGCGACAACATGACATCCATCACGCCAGGGAGAGACCCCATGGAACACCTCGATGACGCGACCCGCACCGAGCTCGAGGCCGCGGCCTTCCGCCGCCTGCTCGGGCACCTCAACGAGCACAAGGAGGTGCAGAACATCGACCTGATGATCCTGGCCGACTTCTGCCGCAACTGCCTCTCCAAGTGGCTGGTGACCGCTGCCGAGGAGCGCGGTGCGGAACTGGACTACGAGACGGCCCGCGAGTTCGTCTACGGCATGCCCTACCGCGAGTGGAAGGAGAAGTACCAGCAGGAGGCCACGCCGGAACAGCTGGCCGCCTACGAGGCCCGCCAGGCCGAGAAGCGTCAGGCCGGGGAGAGCTCGTGACATGAGCGAGGCGATGATTCCCCTCTCGGTGGCCGTGCTGACCATCTCCGACACCCGTACCGAGGCAACCGACCGCAGCGGCCAGAGCCTGGTGGAGCGGCTGACCGCCGCCGGCCACCGCCTGGCCGACAAGCAGATCGTGCCGGATGACATCTACCGGATCCGCGCCGTGGTGGCGGGGTGGATCGCCGACCCCGAGGTGCAGGTGATCCTGACCACCGGTGGGACCGGCTTCACCGGTCGCGACTCGACCCCGGAGGCGGTGGGCGTGCTGCTGGACAAGCAGATCGAGGGGTTCGGCGAACTGTTCCGCCACCTCAGCTGGCAGGAGATAGGCAGCTCCACGGTGCAGAGCCGCTGCCTGGGTGGGCTGGCCAATGCCACGGTGGTGTTCTGCCTGCCTGGCTCCACCGGGGCCTGTCGCACCGCCTGGGACGGCATCCTGGCAGAGCAGCTCGACAGTCGCCACAAGCCGTGCAACTTCGCCAACCTGGTCATTCCCGAACGAGGCCAGCATGGCTGAGATACCCCAGTGCGGGCACAAGCCCTGCAACTCTCTCCAAGCTCTGGCCAACCTGCTGATTCCCAAACGAGGCCAGCATGGCTGACCTGCAGAGCGTCGAGGCGGCCCTGGCCGCACTGCTCACCGACGTGACCCCGCTGCCTGCCGAGACCCTGCCCTGCGAGCGGGCCGCCGGGCGGGTACTGGCCGAGGCGGTCATGGCGCGACTCGACGTGCCACCCTTCGACAACAGCGCCATGGACGGCTATGCCCTGTGCCACACGGACGCCGGTCACTGGCTGCCGGTGAGCCAGCGCATCGCCGCCGGGGCCCAGGTCGTTGCCCTGGCACCGGGCAGCTGTGCGCGCATCTTCACCGGCGGCGAGCTCCCGCCGGGGGCCGACTGCGTGGTGATGCAGGAGCGGGTCGAGGTGGAAGGCGACCGGGTCCAGATTCCCGATGGCATCCCGGAGGGTGACAACGTGCGCCGCCGCGGCCGCGACGTCGCGGCCGGGGACACGCTGCTGACGGCGGGCGAACGGCTGGAAGCGGCGGCGCTGGGCCACCTGGCGGGCCAGGGCATCACCGAGGTTCGAGTCCGCCGCCGCCCGCGGGTCGCCCTGCTCAGCACCGGCGACGAGATCGTCGACCCCGGCCAGCCCCTGGCCCCGGGGCAGATCTACAACTCCAACCGGCCCATGCTCAGGCGCCTGCTGGAACGCTTCGGTGCCGAGCTGGTCGGGGTCGCCTCGGTGCCCGATGACGCTGCCGGGACCCGGGAGACTCTGGCCGCCGCGGCCCGCGAGGCCGACGTGGTGATCTCCACCGGTGGCGTCAGCGTCGGCGAGGAGGACCATGTCAAGGCGGCACTGGAGCGGCTGGGACACCTCGACCTGTGGCGCCTGGCCATCCGTCCGGGCAAGCCCCTGGCGCTGGGGCGGCTGCCCGGTGAGGCGGGCCGCGAGGCGCGCTTCGTCGGTTTGCCGGGCAACCCGGTGTCGAGCTTCGTCGGCGCCTGGCTGTTCCTGAGGCCGCTGATGGGGGCGCTGCAGGGCTGCCCGTCCCTGGCCAGCCTGCCCAGGCTGAAGGCCCGGGCCGCCTTCGCCACCACCACCGGGCCACGCCGGCACTACATGCGCGTGGCGCTGGAGTTCACCGAAGAGGGGGTCCTGGCGAGGGCCTTCCGCGACCAGAACTCCGGGGTGCTCTCCTCCTGCATCAGCGCGGATGCCCTGGCCGTGATTCCGGCCGAGAGCCACGTCGAGCCGGGAGAGATCATCGACTGCCTGTGGCTGCGGGTGGAGTGAGGATCACGCCTCGGGGATTTCCAGCGCCGCCCTGACCTCGGGCCAGAGGCGCTGGAAGTCGGCCTCCAGCCGGGGATAGTCGCCGACCAGCCAGGGGACCAGCTCGGCCAGCCGGTTGGGCCCCGACAAGCGCTGGCCGATCCCGCGGATGGCCCGGCAGGTGAAGGCGAAGTCGGCGTAGCGATGGAGCCAGTCCTGCTCCACCAGCACCGGCATCATGGGAGCCAGGCGAGCCGGCGCGGGGCGATCGGCCAGCAGCCGGTAGCAGCGCGCCACCAGCCGGGACTCCTGGCGGGCGAGCCCCAGGTCGCGGGCCACGAAGTGATCCCAGACCAGGTCAAGGGCGATGCCCGCATAGCGGCGCTGAGGTGACGGCGCCCTCTCCCGCACCGAGCGCACCACCGGATGGCCGTCCACGAAGGCATCCACGCGGCGATGATGACGGATCCCGGCGGCCACCTCTGCCGCCCAGGCCGTGAGGTCGGCTCCCTTCACCCCGTCGGCGATCAGGTTGCCGTAGAGGAAGTCGTCGCTGCCGCCCTGGGCCAGCCAGGCGTGGGCCAGGAAGTTCATGGCCGCCTAGAGGCAGTTGGCCGGCTTGGGCAGGCCAGCCAGCCTGGCCGCCACCTTGGCCGGACTGCCGGGGAACAGCCGCATCA
The DNA here is from genome assembly GCF_024206005.1 of Halomonas sp. 3H. Classification (NCBI taxonomy): domain Bacteria; kingdom Pseudomonadati; phylum Pseudomonadota; class Gammaproteobacteria; order Oceanospirillales; family Halomonadaceae; genus Halomonas; species Halomonas sp. 3H. The sequence goes on along the minus strand of NZ_CP100360.1, from coordinate 1,948,966 downwards.
GGTGGATGGAGCGCCCCTTCTCAGGCCCCAGAGCCAGGCCCACGGCCTTGACCAGGGGGCGCATCGCCGGGGCCTGCTCGAAGCGCGCGTAGAAGTCACGCAGCACCTCGATCACCTCCCAATGCTCGTCGCCGAGCGTCAGCCCCTCCTCGGCCGCCAGGCGCTCGGCCACCGCCGGCGACCAGTCGGCCAGCTCGATCAGGTAGCCCTCGGGGTCGAGGGCGATGTCACGGCCGTCCACCGTCAGGTGGCGTGCGATCTCCGTCGTTGCCATCAGTACCAGCTCACCGTGCGGTCCGCCTCTTCCGTCAGCAGGACGAAGCCGTCGACGTCGACCACCTGGACGGCCGGGTCGCAATGCCCCTCCAGGCCACGTGACGCCAGGTCCTCACGCAGGGCGAAGAGTCGCCCTTCCAGCCCCTCGAAATGGCGCACCAGCTGCGGCATGGCCCCCTGGACGCCATCCTCGATCAGCAGGAGGCGATCCTCGGGGCCGATGGCCGTCAGCGCCTGGCGATAGACCAGGCTGGTGGCGGGGGAACGATTCAGGATATGCAGCAGCATGATCGGCTCCTCGGGCCGCGGACCGGCCCGCGGTGGGGACGGTCAGAAGGTCAGCACCAGCCGGTGCTTGGCCGGCAGGCGGGGAAGCGATTCGGCATCGAGCAGGTTCACCGGCAGCATCAGGTCCTGCTCGACGAGACCGAAGCGCGCCAGGGCCTCGGCTTCCACCAGCAGGGTATCGATATCATACATCGCCAGCATCTCGAGGGTTGCGGCGGTGCCCTTCTGGCCCAGGGCGCCCGCCTGCTGGCCCTTGACCAGGGCCGTGACGGCCTCGCCCATGAACAGCAGCGAGACCTGCCGGCCGAAGGCCGCCGCCACCAGGGCGGCATCCAGCCCCTCGCGCAGCCAGCTCGAGCCATGGGGCCCGTGGCGCAGGATCACCAGCAGGTCGGCCACGTTCTCCCGGGTGGACTCCTCACTCATCGGCCTTGCTCCTTCAACGGTTCGGCCTCAGGGGCCGAAGGTGACCAGGCGATCGCAGCGCAGCCCCAGGTCGACCAGCTGGCCGAGCCCGGTCAGCTCGAAGGGGGGCTCGACGCTGTGCCCCTGCTTGCCGTGGCGGGCCGCTTCCCGCTCGTCCAGCAGGCCCCGGCGAAGCGCCGCGGCGATGCACACCTGCAGCGGCACGCCCTGTTCGCGGTTCAGGGCCTTCCAGCCATCGACGAGATGGGGTTCATCCTGCGGGGGGGCGGCGAGGCGCGCCGCGTTGTGCACGCCGTCATGGTAGAAGAAGACGCCCTCCAGGCCATGTCCCCTGGCCACCAGGGCACGGGCGAAGCGCAGGGCGGAGTGCGAGGCCTGGCGGCTGTAGGGGGCACCGAGCAGCAGGATGGCATAGCGCATGACGAGAGGGTCTCCGCAAACAGGCTGGCCCCGCCGAGGCGGGGCCAGCCGAACCGTGCCTGAGCCTGAGGGATCAGTCGTTGCTCATGATGCCGAGCAGCGACAGCAGGCTCACGAACAGGTTGTAGATCGATACGTAGAGGGTGATGGTGGCAAGGATGTAGTTGGTCTCGCCGGCCCGATGAACGATCTCGCTGGTCTGGTAGAGGATCGCCGCGGAGGCGAACAGCACGAAGCCGGCGGAGACCATCAGCATCAGGGTCGGGATCTGGAAGACCAGGCCCGCCACCATGGCCAGGATCAGCACGATGGCACCGGCCATCAGGAAGTTACCCAGGAAGCTGAAGTCCTTCTTGGACACCAAGGCCACGGCGGAGAGCCCGATGAAGGTCAGGCCGGTCATGGCCAGGGCGTTCATCACCAGGGCCGCGCCATTGGGCAGTGCCAGGTAGGCGTTGAGGATCGGACCCAGGGTAAAGCCCATGAAGCCGGTGAAGGCGAAGGTGGACAGCAGCCCCAGCGCGGAGTTGGCGGTCTTGTGCACCAGGAACATCAGGCCGTAGGCGCCGATGAAGAACACCAGGATGTTCATGCGCTCGAGGCCCATCGCCATGGCCGCACCGGCGGTCACGGCGGAGAACAGCAGCGTCATGGCCAGCAGGCCATAGGTGTTGCGCAGGACCTTGTTGGTGCCGACCGCCTGTGTCTGCTGGCGGCTCAGCTGAGTGTCTTGATAAGCCATGGATCCAGTGCTCCCTGTGGTCTAGTGATCTTGGCAGTTGACCTAGAATGCCGACTAGAGGTTCCCGGCGCAAGACGTTGAGGCACAAGCTCTCAACGCTGTTTCCTCACCCGATGCCGACTGAAGCAGGCCTCTGGCCACCTCCGCCGCGGTCTCACAGACGTCCGAGCCCACCGCGTCCAGCGTGGCGAGGTCCATCCAGCGCAGCTCCGTGGCATCGTCGGCGGCGGCCTCGACGCCTCCTCGCCAGCGCATGCCGATGACCACGATCACGTAGTGGGCCACCAGGCCGCCCAGGGCATCATGGTCGAAGAGGTCGATGGCCGTTAGCACGCCCTCGGCACTGGCCTCGACGCCGGTCTCCTCGTGCAGTTCCCGCGCGGCGGCGTCCCGGAGGCTCTCGCCGGCCTCGACCTTGCCACCGGGCAGGGCCAGTCGTCCCGCATTGGGCGGGTGGCGGCGCCGGACCATCAGGATACAGCCGTCGCGAATCAGCGCGGCCGACACCGCCGGCACCGGGCGCAGGGCGGCCTCGTCTCGGAAATCTGACATGCTGGGCTCCCTCCTTTGCCTCCAGTGTGCCGTAGGACGCCCCGCTTGGCTAACGCCTTGATCCGCTGGTGCTCTTGACCCACCCGGGAAAACTGGTAATATGCCGACCCGTGAGCCGGAGGGATGGCAGAGCGGTTGAATGCACCGGTCTTGAAAACCGGCAAAGGTGAAAGCCTTTCCAGGGTTCGAATCCCTGTCCCTCCGCCAGACGCTTAAAAAAGCCGCTGTTTTCAGCGGCTTTTTTTCGTCTGTAGGAAATTGAACCCTTCTAAATCAGTCACTTACCGTATCACCTTGTATTAAGGCGTATTAGGGCATATCTTACAAGCGTGAATCCTTTGTTGGGTACTTTGTGGGGTATGCCGCAATGCCGAGAAAAGCCCGAGAGCTGACGCCCATTGAGGTCAAGCGCCTGACCACGCCTGGCCTATTCGCCGTGGGAGGCGTGGCCGGCCTTCACCTGCAAGTGACCCAGAGCGGCGCCCGTACTTGGATACTGCGCGCCACCGTGGCCGGCAAGCGACGGGACATTGGCCTTGGAGGCTACCCCGACACCACCCTGGCCATGGCCCGAGACAAGGCCCGAGAAACCCGCGAGCGCATCGCCCAGGGCATCGACCCGGTAGCCGAGCGCCAGCGCCTGCGATCCACCGCCCTGGCCGCGCGACTCAAGGAAATGACCTTCGAGAAGGCAGCCGAGGCGGTGATAGCCAAGAAGCAAGCCGAGGCCCGCAACCCGAAGCACGCCAAGCAATGGGCAAGCACGCTTGAGACCTACGCCTATCCGGTGCTTGGCGCCATGAGCGTGGCCGATATTGAGCTGGCGCACGTCAAGCAAGTTCTTGAACCGATCTGGCAGAGCAAGACCGAGACCGCTACCCGCGTTCGCCAGCGCATCGAGGCTGTTCTGTCGTGGGCATCCGTGCATGGCCACCGCAGCGGCGAGAATCCCGCCCGCTGGAAAGGCAACCTAGACGCGATCCTGCCCCAGCCTTCCAAGGTGGCGAAGGTGGAGCATCACCGCGCCATGCCGATGGATGAAATGCACGGCTTCATGGAGGCCCTGGCCAAGCGCGACGGTATAGCCGCCCGGTGCCTGATGTTCACCATCCTGACGGCCGCCCGATCCGGCGAGGCCCGCGCGGCGACATGGGACGAGATCGACATGGCCGGCAAGGTCTGGACGATACCGGCTGACAGGATGAAGGCAGGCCGCGAGCATCGCGTACCGCTGGCGCCCGAGGCCCTGGCCCTGCTGGCCACCCTGCCCCGCCGCGAGGATAGCCCCCTGGTATTCCCTGCCCCGCGAGGAGGCGTGCTGTCCGACGCCACCCTGGCCGCCGTACTCAAGCGGATGAAGGTATACGACAAGGCGACCGTCCACGGCTTCCGTTCGACCTTTCGTGATTGGGCCGCCGAGCGCACCAGCACCCCGCACCATGTGGCCGAGATGGCCCTGGCCCACACGATCAAGAATCACGCCGAGGCCGCCTATCGTCGCGGCGACCTGCTGGCCAAGCGCGCCACGCTGATGAATCAATGGGCGCGCTTCCTGGCCACCCCACCGGCCACCGGCAACGTGGCCCCGATCCGAGGCGGCAACAGCGAAGCCGCCGCCGAGCAATGAGGAAAGCCGACATGAAGCCCGAGACCACCGTTACCACCGATCAGCGCTTAACCCAGCATGAGGCGGCGCGCCGCGCTATGGCTGCTGTATCTGATGGCCTTGCACCCGATGCCTACCTCCTTTCAGAGAAGGGCGAATCAACCTTCACCGTTCACCTGGCCCGTACTGGCGAGTGCCAGCAGGTAGCCGCCCAGGACTGGCGATCCGCGCTCAAGGCCACCGGCCGGCCTGATGCCTGCTGGATCGAGACCCAGGCCGATGGCGCGATTGATGCCACGTTCGACCCCGAAGCGCCGATCACCATCACCACCCGCTGCCGGCAGGGCACCGAAGCCGAGCGCCTGGCGTTCGCCCTGGCCTGCGTGGCCAATGAGCTGGACAAGGCAGCAGCCGGGGCCGCCCGAGCCTGAACCGCACCACGCTGGCGCCGGCCGGCTGCGGATGCTGCGGACTTGCGGAAAACCGCACCACTGCCGGCCGCGCCGCCTGCGGACGTTTTGCGGACGATTGCGGAAAAGGTGGCCGCCTGCCCTGCCCTGCCCTGCGCTGCCGAGCCCCAGGCGCCAGCAGCGGCCGGCCGGCTACCGATCAAACCACCTGGCCCTGGTGGCCCACCGTGCCGCCCGAGCCCAGCGCCAGCCCGAGGAGGTGCGCCCATGGATGACGAGTTGAAGGCGATCCAAGCCGACTTGGAAAGCGTGCTTGACCGGCTGGCCGATTACATGAGTAGCGACAAGCTGACCTCCGATTACGCCGAGCCGCAGCCGAGCGACCGAGAGGATGCCGCGCGCGTGGCGCTGCGGCATGTGGCCACCCGAAGCCCGTCCTTGGAGTCATCCATCCATGCCGCGCGCTATGTCCGCGAGGGCCGGCCGGCTGATCTTTATGCCGAGGGAACCATGCTCCGCGACCATCCCGAAGATAGCGAGGAGCTGGCCGAGCTGATGGCGGCATTGCGCGCCCTGGACGGCTGGTTGATCGACCAATGGCCGCTGGAAGATGAGCATCTGCAAACACTGGCCTTGGCTGTAAGCGCCTGGTCGGACAAGGAAGGCCAGTTCATCGGAGAAAACGCCGGCCTGACCCTGACCCCGAAGTGCAAACTTGACCGCCGCAAGCTGGCGCGAGAGAGCGCCGCGTTCGATGCCTGGTCATTGCACGCCAGCGACCCCCAGGCCAATCCCATCGATGAGACCCTATTCGAGCGAGCCGGAAAGCCCTACGGCATGTCCGCTTCTGTGGTGAAGCGCGCCTACTACTCCGAAGATGCCCGCGCATTGCGTGAGGCATTCGGACCCGGTAAGCCCAGACCATGGGATAAGGAAGGCAGCCTAGAAGCTTGGGTAACCAAGCGTTGGTCAGAAACCGACGAAAACTGACCAATACCCCGCCCGCCTGATCCGCGAGCCTTCACCTTGCAACCCCGCAACACAAGGTGAAGTGCAATGACAGTTCAATCCCATGACGCCCCCGTATTCCTTACGGTGACCCAGACTGCGCGCCGCGAGAATGTGAGCGTGCCGACCATCTGGCGCTGGGCGCGTGAAGGCAAGTTCCCGCAGCCGGTGAAGCTGGGCGACAACTGCACCCGCTTCCGCCTGGCTGATCTACAAGCATGGGAAGCCGAGGCAGGGAGGGACGCATCATGAGCCCGTCCATTTCCCAGCGCTTGGCCCAGGCGTTCGACCGCTTACGCCTGGAGCAATCCGCCCCCACCTTCACCGTTCACCTGGCCCGCAGCGGCGAGCGCCAGCAGGTAGCCGCCCAGGACTGGCGATCCGCACTCAAGGCCACCGGCCGGCCTGACGCCTGCTGGATTGAGCCCCAGGCGGATGGCGCGATTGATGCCACGTTCGACCCCGAGGCGCCCGCCATCATCACCACCCGCTGCCGGCAGGGCACGGAAGCCGAACGCCTGGCGTTCGCCCTGGCCTGCGTGGCCAATGAGCTGGACAAGGCAGCAGCCGGGGCCGCCCGCACCAGCACCACCGGGGAGGGCGCGGCATGAAAACCACCATCACCTTTGATACCGCACGCCTGTCCGATCCTGAGCAGCGCCAGCGCATCGAGGAGGCCCCAGGCTTCGAGCTGGCCGCCCTACTCCGTGAGCTGGCCGAGGAATGCGACCGCACCAGCGACCTACCCGAGCCCCGCGCGTTGTTGTTGTGCGAGGAGGAGAACGGCCACCGGCCAACCGTGGGCGCCGTGGCCACCCGCCGCGCCCCACTGCCGAGCGCCAGCAGCGAGGAAGGGGAAGGCCCCAGCCAAGACACCCTGGCCGTTTCCTACGCGCTGACCGTGGGCGATGAAGCGCTGTTGCGCCGAGCGAGCTTATCCACCTGCGCGCTGGCCAGCCTGCTGGCGCGGGATGACCTACTGCAAAGCGAGCGGGATGGTCTGGTGATGCTGCTGGCGATGGTATCCGTGGCCATGGAGGAGCGCGCCGAGTTCATCCACGAGACGCGGGGAGGTGGCCACCATGACCTTTGAGCAAGCCGCCGTGCTGGTGCAAAGCGCGAGCGACCTGCTGGCGCTGGGCAACCGGCTGGAAACCATCGCCACCGCCCTGGCTGATGCCGGCGAGCCCCAGGCCCACCACCAACCGCTGGCCGATGCCACCGGGCAGGTAGGCGCCGCCATGCGCGGCATCTTCGACGCCCTGGATGCCGCCCATGCCGATGGAGGAGGCCCGTTCCGTGAGAGCTGAGACGAGAGCGCCCGGCCACAAGGGCCGGGCACCGGGACAAGCACGCGCGCACCACGCGCCCCACCATCATAGCATCACCACCGCGCTGGCCGAGGCCCTGGCCGCCCGAGGCGTCACTGGCCTGGCGATCTGTGCCGATGGAGATGTTCACCGCTTCGATGCACCCGACAAGCGCCGAGGGAACCTGTCTGGCTGGTATGTCTGCCCCACGGCAGAGGTGGCCGTCTATGGGTACTGGCATACCGGGGAGCAGCAGACCGTCACCCTTGCCGGCGAGCATGACCCCGCCGCCGCAGAGCAGGCCCGGCAGGCCGCCGAGCGCGCGCGGCGAGAGCGAGACGCCCAGCGCCAGCGAGACCACGCCGAGGCCGCCCAGCGAGCGCGCCACCTGTGGGCCGCCGCCCAGCCGGCCGGCCACCATCACCCCTATCTGCAAGCCAAGGGCACCGCGCCCCATGGCCTACGCCAGCATGGCGACGTGCTGTTGGTGCCGCTGTTCTGCGATGGCGTGCTGGTCAACCTGCAACGCATCCACCCCGATGGCGGAAAGCGCTTCCTGCCCCGCGCGCGTCTCAAGGGCGCCGCGTCCCTGGTGGGCCGCCTGGCTGGCGCTGGGCGCGTCTACCTGTGCGAAGGCTGGGCAACTGCCGCAACACTGCATGAGGCCACCGGCTGTCCCGTAGTGGCCGCGATGACCGCCAACAACCTGGCGACCGTGGGCCGCGCCTTGCGCCAGCGCCTGCCGGCTGAGGTGGCCATCACCGTGGCCGCCGATAACGACCACCGCACCGAAGGAAACCCAGGCATCACGGCCGGCCGGGCCGCCGCCCAGGCGATCCGCGCGGACCTGACCTGGCCGCGTTTCCCTTGCGCCGGCTGTGCCTGTACCGACTTCAACGACCTGGCCCGGTGCCAGCAGGAGGTGGCCCCATGACCTTGGCCGCAGTGAGAGAGCAAGGCGAGCAACCGCCCGAGCGCGCCGGCAGCATCGACACCGCGCCCCTACCCCTGGCCGAGCGCGAGACCGCCCCCGACTACCCGCTGGAAGCGTTGGGGCCGATATTGGGCGAAGCCGCCGAGCGGCTGGCCTATCACGTTCAGACCCCGCCCGGCATGGCCGGCCAATCCGTGCTGGCTGCGGCCGCCCTGGCCGTGCAAGGACTGGTGGACGTGGCCCGAGGCCCGCACGGCAGGGGGCCGGTATCGTTGTTCTTCCTGTCGATAGCCGGCAGCGGCGAGCGAAAATCGAGCCTTGACCGGCTGGCGCTGGCGCCGATCCGCGAGCTTGAGGCCGAGAAGCGCCAGCACCACCCCGAGGAGCTGGCAGCCTTCAAGGCCGCCCGCGAGGCGTGGGAAATGCGCCGTGATTCCCTGGTGAGCAGCGCCAAGCCCAAGGGCCGGCAGCCCATGAGCGAAGGCGAGGCCGCCTACCTGCAAGACACCCTGGCCAGCATCGACGCCGAGGAACCCCAGCCACCGCCCACGCCGAGCATGACGTTCTCGGAGCCCACCGCCGAGGGCATCTATCGCCACCTGCAACACAACCACCCGAGCGCCGGCCTGTTCTCGGATGAAGGCGTGGGGTTTTTCGGGGGGCATGGCATGTCCGAGGAAGGACGCGGCCGGACCGTGGCCATGGTCTCCAAGTTGTGGGATGGCGACCCGATCACCCGCACCCGAGGCGCGGCCGGTGATTCTGGCGTTCTGGCCGGCCGCCGCCTGTCTGCCCACCTGATGCTGCAACCTGTGGTGGCCGCCAAGGTGCTGGGCGACCCGCTGCTGCAAGGTCAAGGCTTCCTGGCACGCTTCCTGATCGTTCAGGAACCCAGCCTGGTAGGCCAACGGCTGCTGAAAGGGCGCGACCCCAGCCAAGGGCCGCACCATGACCCGGCGATAGCCCGTTACTGGTCTGCCCTGTCCGACCTGATCCGCACGCCCCTGGAGTTGGACGAGAACGGCAGCATCACCCCCAGGCTGGCGAGGATCGAGGGGGACGCTTACGCGACGTGGGCGCGGCTGCATGACGCCATTGAGGTGCAGAGCGGCGAGGAGGGCCGCTTTCGTGACGTGCGGCCGTTCGCCAGCAAGGCCGCCGAGAACGCCGCGCGCATTGCCACCGTGCTGGCGCTGGTGGAAGGCGAGGCCGCGCCGACCGTGGCCCATATCGAGCGCGCCGGCCGGCTGGTGGCCTACTACTTGGAGTCGATGGCGATCCGCACGGCCGAGGCCCGGCAGGATGCCGAGGAGCTGCAAGCCCGCGACTTGCTGGACTGGATCAAGGCCCATGGCGGCCGGCTGGATGCCAAGGACTTCAAGCGCCTGCCCAGCGAGTACCGCAGCGCCAAGAAGGCCCGGCCGCTGCTGGCCTTTCTCGTGGATACCGGCCACCTGCAAATTGACGGCAGCAGCCCGCGCGGCATCCCGGCGAGCTGGCGCCTGGCTGTGGAGGCGTGAACCATGATCGACCTGATGGAGATTGGCCGCCGCCTGTGGGAAGGCGGCGAGCCCCCGGCCGGTGAGCAGCCGGCCGCCCAGGGCCGGCCGGCCATCGACCTGATGGCGCTTGGCAGCGAGGCAAGGGAGGAGCCGGCAGGCGATCCGCCCCCGCTGCGGAAATCCGCAACCATCCGCAACGCATCCGCAGCCCCCGAGCCCCACCCCGCGCGGTTTTCCGCAAATCCGCAAAATCCGCAGCCCACCTTTCCAGCGCCAGCCCATGAAGCCGAGGCGATCATCACCGCCCTGGTGGAAGGCGCCGGCCGTGACCTTGGCCTGCCCCTGGCCAACCGGCTGCGCTATGTGCTGGCGCCGATGGACAGGCCCACCCGCGCCAACCTGGCCGCCGCGATTGATGACGCTTTCGAGGCCGCCCAGGGCATCAAGGAGGCCCGGCAACAGGTAGCCGACCTGCTGGATGCCCACACCCCCAGGCAGGCCAAGCCCGAGTGCCTGGCCGACCGGCCGGACTGGATCACATGGATAGGCGAGCGCTGCCCCCTGCTGCCCGAGGACCGGATATTCATCCTGCGGCGCCTGCACACCCTACCGCCCCGCGCGACCGAGCGCGCCGCGCGCCGCTATGTCGAGACCTGGCAGGCCGCCGCCGAAGCCGAGCCCAAGCCCCAGGCCAAGGACAACCGAGGCCGCACGGCCGCAAACCGCACCCTGCTGGCGCTGGTGCGGCGCTGACCCGATAGGAGACCACCACCATGACCACCATCACCCCCGAGGCCCTGGCCGCCGCCGCCGAGAGCGGCGAAGGTATCGCCCACCTGAGCCCCGCCCAGGCGTGGGCCGCCTGGAAGCTGGCTATGCCACCCGCACGCCTGCAACGGCCGCTGGCGCGGCATGTGCTGGTGCTGCTGGCCAATATCGACCGCAAGGCCCGTCGCGCCTTCCGGCAGGCCGCCGTGAGCCCTGACGCGATGATAGCGGCCGCATTCGATGACCGACACCCGCCGTACCTGACGCGGCCGGTACAAGCCGAGCTGCGGCGAGGCATGGCCGAGTGCTTCCCTGGTCTGAGGCCCACCGGCCGGGACGCTGACGGCAATGCGCTGTACAACCTGGCTGACCTGGCCGAAGCGCTGGGCACAACCGAAGGCGAGATCATCGACCACGCCGAGCGTGAAGGGATTGCCGAGGGCATCACCAGCGGGCCGGTGACGCCGATCCATTGAGGGCAGGGCCGCCCGGCTGGCGCTGGCGCGTGGGACTGGCCATCCGTGGCCGTGCTGCGATCCGCTGGGCGCGTCCCGTTGGCGACCGTGGCCGCGATTGCAGGCGCCACCCTGATGATGGCTCAAGCCTGGCCCCGATGATGTAGGAAACCGCTGACGAAAAAGGTACTCCGACCCCTACCCCCTACCTGCGGGGACGCCGAGCCCCGGCCGCGCGCTATGTGCGAGATTTTCGCCCGGTTGTCATTTCCGTTTCCGGTTGGCACGAGGGAAGGAACCCGCGCCGCGTCTGACCCGGCGAGCGATTCGAGACCGGAACTCGCCCGATGATATGACAACCTGAGCAGCCGCCCGCGCGTCTCCCGGTTGATGTATCGGCTAGGTTCTTCCCTGGCATGATCCACCGGCCACGGGGACGCTGACTCCCGGCCGGCCGGTGAATTTCCGGCAGCATGGATCACCACCACCACCCGCCCCGAACCCGCATGGCTGCGAGGTTTCAAGGTGCGGAAGGTGGCGAAGCTTGGGAATCGAACCGGGGAAGATGCAAGGGAGCCACAACGGCCGCCGCCTACTGGCGCCACTGCCCAGGGCCGGGGGGCATAGAATCCCTAGAGCGCCAAGGACCGGACACCGCGCCCCCAATCGCTTTTTCACGCGCGCGAAATAAGGAAACTTTTTCCGGACGTTTCACCCTGGACCGCCGAGGTCTGCCGCTGCTGACGCCAGCCCGAGACCGCGCGATCAGGAAAGGCAGCGGCGCCGGCTGGGCGACCACCTGGCTCTGGTGCTGGCGCTCAGGATCACCAGCAACCGCCGAGCGCCGACCGTGGCCAGCCTGCTGCGTCATCGCTAACTGCCGAGAAATCACCGCAGCCCGCGCGCCGCCCTGCGGAAATCCGCAACCATCCGCAACGCATCCGCAGCCCCCGAGCCCCACCCCGCGCGGTTTTCCGCAAATCCGCAAAATCCGCAGCCCCACGGTAGAGGCTGGCGGCCGGCCGAGCATGGCAGGGGGAGGAGCGAAACCACCGGGCCGCCTGGTGCAGACCACCGCGCCCCCTCCGCGATAACGGTAACCCAGTTTTTCCGAACCACTGGCCCGCAAGAGGCCCACGCCTTGCGCCAGCGCCACCCACCCCGAGCGCATACCTCTGGCCCTGGTGCTGGCGCTGCCGAGTGACCCCGCGCGCGGCCGGCTGCGAGGCAACCGGCGAGGATCACCAGCCGGTGAAAACCGAGCCCCGGCTTACTGCCAATTCCGAGCTTATGGCGTATCATGCCGCACAACCCAAGCGCATTAGATTACGTTGGGTAGGTAGTTGGGTAGGAGAGAAAATCCCTTCTATCGTGCTGATTTTGTTGAGGTAGCGGCGGACTGTCCCTCCGCCACTTTCTATTCAGAATTAGGCACCTGCGGGTGCCTTTTTCGTTTCTGGTCCCTTTCCTGCCGGGCTCCCCTGCCCGACCTCAACCTCGGTGACGTGCTGATGGCCCTCAAGGCAACCATTCACAAGGTGCAGCTTCAGGTCGCCGACATGGACCGGCACTACTACGCCGACCATGCCCTGACCGTGGCGCGCCATCCCTCGGAAACCGACGAGCGAATGATGGTCCGGCTGCTGGCCTTCGCCCGGCATGCCCACGAGGCCCTCGCCTTCGGCCGTGGCGTCAGCACCGAGGACGAGCCCGATCTCTGGCTCAAGGACCTGACCGGTGCCATCAAGCTGTGGATCCAGCTGGGCCAGCCGGACGAGAAGAGCCTGCGTCGCGCCTGCGGCCGGGCTCGGCAGGTCGTCCTCTACACCTACAGCGGCCATGGCGCCGACCTCTGGTGGGAGCCGCTGGCCGGCAAGCTCGCCGGCCTGGACAACCTGTCGGTGATCGATGTCGCGGCCGACTCGGTGCGGGCCCTGGCCGGCCTGGCGGAGCGCAATATGTCCCTGAACGCCACCCTGCAGGACGGCATGGTCTGGCTGGCCAGCCCCGAGCAGTCGGTGGAGGTCGAGTTGACCACACGCCAGTCTGCCCGCTGAGGGCCAGCACCGCCCTCTCCCTCAATAGAGCCGCAGGCCCACCCGGGTCACCGTGTTGCCCTCCATCTCGCTCACCACCCAGTGGATGCCGTGCCAGTCCACGTCGTCACCCACGACCGGGTGTCCCCCCACTCGCAGGGAGACGAACTCGGCGAGGCTCATGTCCTTCTCGCCGGGACTCAGGGTCAGGCCATAGGCATCGGCGATATCCTGCATGCGCGCCTCGCCGTCGAAGGTGAAGGTCCCGAAGAAGGCCCGCTCCTGCTTCAGCTTCGCATCCCCGTTGAACAGTCGGTTGAGGGCCGGCAGGTCGTCGGTGCGTCCGATCACGCAGATCACGTCGCCGCGCTGCAGCCGGGTGCTGCCCTTGGGGTGCAGCATGGCGTGCTCGCGGAACAGCGCCGAGATCAGGGCGCCGGAGGGGAAGCGCAGCAGGCGGATCGGCACGTCCTCCAGATCGGCGTTCTCCACCACGTAGACGAACATCTCGTAGTCGTTCTCGGGCAGGATCCCCAGCGGCCCGCGGCGGTTGGGCGTGACGCTAGTCGGCACCTCGACCCTCATCCAGCGTGCCACCCAGGAGAGGGATCCGCCCTGGATCAGCAGCGACATCAGCACCACCGCGAAGGCCACGTTGAAATAGAGCGAGGCGTTCTCGACGCCGCCAATCACCGGGAAGATGGCCAGCACGATGGGGACGGCACCCCGCAGGCCCACCCAGGCGATGAACCCGGTTTCCCGCCAGCGAAACTTGAAGAACGGCTTGATGGCGATCAGCACCGCCAGCGGGCGGGCGACGAAGATCAGTGCCAGGGCGACCAGCGAGGCCGGCAGCGCGTACTCGATCATCTCGCTGGGCGTGACCAGCAGGCCCAGCACCAGGAAGAGGCCGATCTGGCTCAGCCAGGCCAGGCCATCGTGCACCGGCAGGATGAAGTTGAGATGGCGTCCGGGCTGGTTGCCGATCATCAGCCCGGTCAGGTAGATGGCCAGGAAGCCGCTGCCCCCCAGCAGGCTGGTGAGACCGAAGACGCAGAAACCCAGCGCCAGGGCCAGCAGCGAGTAGAGCCCCGGCGCCAGGTCCACCCAGCGCAGCAGACGGCCGCTCAACCAGCCGACGCCCACGCCGATGACCAGGCCAAGCCCGAACTGGGTGATCAGGAACAGGCCGGTGTCGAGGATGCCTCCGACCTCCCCCACCAGCATCTCGACCAGCACCAGGGTCAGGAAGATGGCCATGGGATCGTTGGTGCCCGACTCGATCTCAAGGGTCGCCCCGACGCGCTCATTGAGGTTCACGCCGCGTCCACTGAGCATAGAGAACACCGCTGCCGCGTCGGTGGAGCCGACGATGGCGCCGACCAGCAGCCCCTGTAGCAGGGACAAGTCGAAGATCCACATGGCGAACAGCCCGACCAGGCCGCTGGTGATGAAAACCCCCAGGGTGGCCAGGGATAGCGCCGGACGGAAGCCGACGCGGAAGGTCTTGAGGCGGGTGCGCAGGCCGCCGTCCAGCAGGATCATGGCGAGCGCCAGGTGGCCGATGATGAAGGCCAGGGAGTAGTCATCGAACTGGATGCCCAGGAGTCCCTCTTCCCCCGCCAGCATGCCGAGACCTAGGAAGATCAGCAGCAGCGGCACGCCCACCAGCGCCGAGAGCCGGCTGGCCAGCACGCTCAGGGCAATCAGGAAGCCGCTGAGCAGAAAGAGAGTATTGATCGCGTCCATGGGATCCTCACGGCGGCAGGAAACCGCATTATCGCATGCCGCCCGGCGCACGGCGACGGCCGCAGGGAGAGGCTGGCCAAGGATATGCCGCAGCGGCTAAACTTGGCGCCGCGCCAAGCGCCCTTGCCGCTGTTGCCGCTGGAGCTCCCCGCATGACCACACTCGCCCTACGCCGGACCGACCGGCCTTGGCGGCTCGCCTGCCTGGTGCTACTCGGCCTTCTGGCCGCCCTGCCCGGCGAGGCAGACGAGGGGGCCCTGCCGGCCCCGCCGCCGACCTTTCCGCCCCTGCAGACCGAGGTCATGGTGCCTCGCCTGGATGTCATCAGCGGAGAGGCCCCGGCCCCGGAGCAAGCCATCGAGGCGGTCGCGATGCCCGAAGAGGAAGCGGCCTCGAGCGGCGATGACGATTCGGCGTCGCCCGTCGCCCCCGAGACCGAGCAGGCCGATATCGAGCCGGTGCCGACGGTGGCCGTCGCGGCCCCCGAGCCACTGGCGCCACCTCCCCTAAAGCGCCTCGAGATCATGCTCGACTGGTACCCGAGCCCGCGCCACGCCCCCCTGATCCTCGCCCGGGACAATGGCGTGCTCCCCCGCAACGGCCTGGAGATCGTGCTCTCGACCCCGGCCGACCCCAGCGTGCCGACCCGGCTGCTCGCCGCGGGACGCGTCGACCTGGCAGTGACCCGCCAGCCGCTGCTGCACCTGCAGGTGGACCGTGGCCTGCCGCTGATCCGGGTCGCCACCCTGGTGGGGCTGCCGCTGGCGGCAGTGATCCTGCGGGACGGGCAGGGGGAGGCGTCCCTCGCGCGGCTGGCCGGGAAGCGGGTCGGCTACGCCGACGAGGATGGTCGTGACATCCTGCTGCCGGCGCTGCTCAAGCCCCACGGCCTCGTGCCCGCCGAGCTGACGCTGACGGACGTCAACTTCGGCCTCGCCGCCGCCATGGTCGATGACGAGGTGGACGGGCTGATCGTCAGTTCGCGCCTGCAGCTCCCCCGCCAGCTGGCTGACGAGGGGGCGTCCGCACAGCTGTTGCGGGTGGAGGAGCATGGCATTCCGCTCCATGACGGCCTGATCCTCGTCGCCAACCGTGATCGCCTCGGTGGCCAGAAGGAGGCGATACGCAAGCTGATCGCCGCGCTCGAGGAGACCACCGCCTGGATGATCGAATTCCCCGACGAGGCCTGGCGGCGGCTGATCGCCTCGGAGCCGAGCATCGACACCCCGGCCAACCGCGCCGCCTGGCCCGAGATTCTCCGGCGCTTCAGCACTCGCCCCGCCGCCATGGACAGCCAGCGGTATGCCGGCTTCGAACGCTTCCTCTATGAGCGTGGCCTGGTCGGCGAGGAGACCCCGGTCGACCGGCTGGGGGTCGATCCCGGAGCGCCCTGATGGAAGCGCCCCTGATATTCCTCGACCTGGAAACGACGGGCACCCGGACGACCCGCGACCGGATCACCGAAATCGCCGCCCTGCGGGTCGAGTGTGGCGAGGTTACCGCACGCTGGCACCGTCTGATCGACCCTGAGGTACCCATCCCTGCGCACATCACCGCACTGACCGGCATTCGCCAGGAGATGCTCCGGGGCGCCCCCACCTTCGACGAGATCGCCGCCGAGCTGAGGGCATGGCTGGGAGACGCCATCCTGGTCGCCCACAATGCTCGCTTCGACTACGGCTTCCTGCGCAACGCCTTCAGGCGCGCCGGCGAAGCGTTCAGCGCCGAGGTGATCTGCACCCTGCGCCTGTCCCGGCGCCTGGCGCCGGAGCATCGCCACCACAACCTGGCCGCCCTCCTCGAGCGCCATGGCCTCGACGCCGACGGCCGTCACCGCGCCATGGCGGATGCCGAGGCGCTGCTGTCGCTCTGGCAGTGCTGGCAGCGGCGCCACCCGGCACCGCGGCTCGAGGAGGAAGTGCGCCGCCAGCGCCGGCAGCCGAGCCTGCCGGCACACCTCGACCCGGGCCTGCTCCAGGAGCTGCCGGCCGGGCCCGGCGTCTATCTGCTGTATGGCGAGAACAACCTGCCTCTCTATATCGGCAAGAGCGTCAACCTGCGAGCCAGGGTAATGAGCCACTTTCAGGCGGATCACCGACAGGAACGCGAGATGCGCCTGGCCCAGCAGGTGCGCCATCTCGACTGGCAAGAGACGGCCGGCGACCTGGGCGCCCAGCTGCTCGAGGCTCGGCTGATCAAGGAGCGGCTGCCGATCATGAACCGGCGGCTGCGACGGGTCGGGCGCCTGGCCGGGTGGTCATGGCCGGCGGGAGCGCTGCGGCCCGAGCTGGTGAGCACCGAGACGCTGACCGGCCCCCAGGCACAGGGGCTGATGGGCCTCTTTCGCAGTTCACGGGAGGCCCGCCAGGCCTTGCGGCAGATCGCCACCGACCAGGCGCTTTGCCTGCGCATGCTGGGCCTCGAGTCGGGGCGTGGCGCCTGCTTTGCCAGCCAGCTGGGGCGCTGTCGCGGGGCCTGCCGAGGCGACGAGACGCCGGAAGTCCATGCCGCCCGCGGGCGGGCCGCGCTGTCACGGCTGCAGATTCACCACTGGCCCTGGGAAGGCCGCCTGGCCATCGGCGAGAAGGGAGAGAGCGACCGACAGGCCTGGCACCTGGTGGATCACTGGTGCCATCTCGGCAGCGCCGCGTCACTCTCGGCGCTGACGGCGCTCGCCGCCGGGCAGGGACGCTTCGATGTCGATACCTACCGGATCCTCAGGCGCCATCTCGATGGCCCTGAGGCGTCGAGCCTCACGCTGGTGACCCTGCCCCGCTAGTGGTCGGCGACGAAGCGCTCCACGGCCTCGCGAAAGGCCTCGGGCTGCTCCGCATGCAGCCAGTGCCCGGCGTCCAGGGTCACCACCTCGGCGGCGGGCAGTACCTCGCGCAGGGCCGGCAGCATGTCGTCGGTCACGTAGGGAGAGCGAGCGCCGCGCAGCACCAGGGTTGGGCCCTCGAAGGCCCCTTCTCCCATCGGCGGCCCCATGATCGTCTCGTAGTCCTGCTGGATCTCGTCGAGCCCCAGGCGCAGACGCAGCCCGCCCTCCTCGGCCCGCTCCAGGTTGGTAGCCAGGAACAGCCGCACCGCCCGCTCCTTGACGTGCTCGCCCAGCAGCTCGTCGGCCTCGCGGCGGTTGGCGGGGTGTCCGGCCTCCAGGCGGCGCAGCCCGGCGAAGACGACGTCGTGGTCGTGGCCATAGGCACGCGGCGCGATGTCGGCGACGACCAGCGAGGTCACCCGCTCGGGTGCCAGGCGTGCCAGGGTGATCGCCACCTTGCCCCCCATGGAGTGGCCCAGGACGTGGGCCCGCTCGATGCCCAGGCGATCCATCAGGGCCAGCACGTCCTCGGCCATGGCGTCGTACCCCATGCCCTGGGCATGAGGCGAACGGCCGTGGTTGCGCAGGTCGACGGCGATCACCCGACGATGCGCCTGCCACTGCTTGACGTGGGAACGCCAGTTGTCGGCACTGCCGAACAGCCCGTGGATGACCACCAGCGGGGTTCCCTCACCGGACGCCTCCGGTGCGTCGCTATCCAGATGGTTCAGTTCGATGGGCATGGCTCTCTCCTCGCGCAGGTTTGGGTTCAGGAACGGGCCCGGGCGGCCTCCGGTGCCAGGTCGGGGCTGCCGGTGGCGGCCACCAGGCGGCGGCTCAGCCAGGCCAGCAGCACGCCATAGAGCGGCAGGAAGAACAGCAGGCTGATGGCCAGCTTGATCACGTAGTCGACCCAGGCGATCTCCAGCCAGTTGGCCGCCATGAAGGGGTCGGGACTGTTGTAGAAGGCGATGGAGAAGAAGGCGAAGGTATCGGCCAGGTTGCCGAGCACCGTGGAGATCGCCGGCGCCACCCACCAGGCCCGCAGGCCACGCAGCCGGTCGAAGACACTCACGTCGAGCAGCTGCCCGATCAGGTAGGCCATGAAGCTGGCCACCGCGATGCGCGCCACGAAGAGGTTCCACTCCCCCAGCGCCTCGAGCCCGGCGAAGCTTCCCCGGGGGAAGACCACGGAGACCACATAGGAGATCAGCAGGGCCGGCAGCATCACCCGCATCACGATGGCGCGTGCCGGCTCCTTGCCGAACAGGCGTACCGTGAGATCGGTGGCCAGGAAGATGAACGGAAAGCTGAAGGCACCCCAGGTGGTATGGAAGCCGAACAGGGTGAAGGGCAGCTGCACCAGGTAGTTGCTGGCGGCGATCACCAGGATATGGAAGCCGACCAGCAGGGTCAGGCAGCGACGGTACTGGAGATCGGAAAGCACGAACATGCGGGTATCCTTTTTGGTGGAGGGGTGAGGGAACCCTCGTGGAACGGGCTGCCGTTGGCAGCGAGCAGCCGCGCATTATACGGGCCCGGGCGCGTGCTGGCCATGCCGACCAACGCAAGCGCCGCCCGGGTGGGCGGCGCTGAGGATCTTGATGGCGAAAGGATCAGACTTGGCGAGCCTCGTGGGCGGCGCCGACCTCCCGGGCCCTCATGGCGTCGTGGACGTCCTGCAGGCTGGCCGGATCGTCGATGGTCGAGGGCACGCCATACTCCTTGCCGTCGGCGATGTTACGCAGCAGCTTGCGCAGGATTTTGCCCGAACGGGTCTTGGGCAGACGGTCCACCACCAGCACCTGCTTCAGGCAGGCGATGGGGCCGATCTTCTCGCGCACCAGGGCGACCAGCTCCTGCTCGAGGTCCGCCTCGCGGCCCTCGAAGCCATCCTTGGGAATCACCAGGCCGACCGGCAGCTGGCCCTTCAGGGCGTCATGGATGCCGATCACCGCGCATTCGGCCACTGCCGGGTGGGCCCCGACAACCTCCTCCATCTCCCCGGTGGAGAGTCGGTGGCCGGCCACGTTGATGACGTCATCGGTGCGCCCCATGATGAACAGGTAGCCATCCTCGTCGAAGTAGCCGCCGTCGCCGGTCAGGTAGTAGCCCGGGAAGGCCGCCATGTAGGCCGCATGGAAACGCTGCGGGTCGCCCCACACGCCGACCAGGCAGCCCGGGGGCATGGGCTGCTTGATCACCACGCTGCCCTGCTCCATGGGGCCGACCTGCTCGCCCTCGCGGTCGAGGATCTGCACGTCGAAGCCCGGCACCGGCACGGTGGCGCTGCCGGCCTTGGTGGGCATGGGCTCCAGCCCGTGAAGGTTGGCGGCGATGGGCCAGCCGGTCTCGGTCTGCCACCAGTGGTCGATCACCGGGACGTCGAGGAGGTCATCCAGCCAGTGGAAGGTGGGCGGGTCGAGGCGCTCACCGGCCAGAAACAGCGCCTTGAGGCAGGAGATGTCGTACTCGGCCAGCAGCTTGCCGTCCGGATCCTCCTTCTTGATGGCCCGGAAGGCGGTGGGCGCGGTGAAGAAGCTCTTGACCCGGTACTCGCTGATCAGCCGCCAGAAGGCGCCGGCATCCGGGGTCTTCACCGGCTTGCCCTCGTAGACCACGCTGGTGCATCCGCGCAGCAGCGGCGCATAGACGATATAGGAGTGGCCTACCACCCAGCCCACGTCGGAGGCCGAGAAGAAGACCTCGCCCGGATCGACGTCGTAGATGGCATCCATGGAGTAGGCCAGCGCCACGGCATAGCCGCCGGTGTCACGCACCACCCCCTTGGGCTTGCCGGTGGTGCCGGAGGTGTAGAGCACGTAGAGGGGGTCGCTGCCCTTGACCGGCACGCAGTCGGCCGGCGTCGCCGCTTCCAGCAGGGTCGCCCAGTCGTGGTCCCGCGGGCCCAGCTCGGCCAGATGCTGCTCGCGCTGGAACACCACGCAGGCGTCCGGCTTGTGGGCGCTCTGCTCGATGGCCGCGTCGATGATCGGCTTGTAGGGCAGCACCTTGTTGACCTCGACGCCGCAGGAGGCCGCCACCACCACCTTGGGGGCGGCATCCTCGATACGCACCGCCAGTTCGTGAGGGGCGAAGCCGCCGAACACCACCGAGTGCACGGCCCCGAGCCGGGCACAGGCGTACATGGCCACCAGCGCCTCGGGCACCATCGGCATGTAGATCACCACACGATCGCCCTTCTCGACCCCCAGGCCCTTGAGCGCACCGGCGAAGCTCGCCACCTGGTCGCGCATCTCGCGATAGGTCAGGGTGCGCTTGCTGTCGGTCACCGGGGAGTCCCAGAGGATCGCCGGCTGGTCGCCACGCCCCTGCTCCACGTGGTGGTCCAGGGCCGCATGGCTGATATTCATCTCGCCATCGACGAACCAGCGGGCATGGTTGGCCTCGTCGTACTCGAGGATCGTGGAGGGCGGCGTGAACCAGGGGATGCGACGCGCCTGCTCGGCCCAGAAGGCCTCCGGCTGGTCGATGGAGCGGCGGAATTCGTTAGCGTAGGTGCTCATGGTCTTCCTGTCTGCAATACGATGGCGGTCGTTGATTGTTGACACTGTAATGCAGAACGGGGCGATTGCCTTCCGACCAAAGGCTAACTTTCGACAAAAGGGGGAGACCCTTGGGGGCTTATTGTCGACAACAGTGCCGGGGCCGCGGGTCGCCGAGCAGGGCAAAAACCCTGCTTCAACGAAAATGGGGCGGGCAGGCCACCTCGCCACTGGTCTATGCTTGAGCGATAGTTAAAACAGCAAAGGGCCATTCGTCGTCCAGCGACGAAGGCGGGACGTCATGCCGGCTCATCGCGGCATGCCGACAGGGCAATGGCGAGCGCAGGGGATCGACATGGGCAGTTCCAGCAGCGTGGCATCGCGACTTCTCGAGGGTGGGGACCCGGTCATCGACCAGGCCACTGCCCTGCTCAAGGCCCTGGCCAACGACAACCGGTTGAGGATCCTCTGCCTGCTGGAGGGCCAGGAACTGTCGGTGACCGAACTGAACCAGCGGCTGGCCCTCAGCCAGTCGGCCCTCTCCCAGCACCTGGCCATCCTGCGCCGCGAGAACCTGGTGAGTACCCGGCGCGCCTCCCAGACGATCTACTACTCCCTTCAGGGAGAGAGCGCCCGCACGATCATCGACGCCCTGGGCAGGCTGGGGCTGGACCGGGTCGACTGAGGGGGCTCCGCCCTCCTAGCGGCGATGCCAGCGGCTGTTCTCCAGTAGCTCCAGTCCCCTCTCCATGGCCCGCTCCACCCCGGTGGAGACCGCCAGCCCCAGGCGCTCCCCCAGGCGGCGCTTCGGCTCGAGCCTGACGCTGACCACCCGGGCCTCCTTCATCCGCTCCACCAGATAGGCCTCGCTGGTGCCCAGCGTATCCACCAGCCCCTTCGCCAGCGCCTCGCGGCCATACCAGGTCTCGCCGGTGGCCACCGCCTCGATGTCCAGCGCCGGACGCCGCTCGGCCACATGGCGCTTGAACAGCTCATGGACGCTCTCCAGCTCCTCGATGAACTTCTCCCGTCCCTCCTCGGTGTTCTCGCCGAACACCGTCAGGGTGCGCTTGTAGCGGCCTGCCGTGAGCAGCTCCACGTCGATGTCGTGGCGCTTGAGCAGGCGATGGACGTTGGGGAGCTGGGCCACCACGCCGATGGAGCCGATCACCGCCAGCGGGGCCGCCCGCAGGGTATCGGCGCCGCATGCCATCAGGTAGCCGCCGCTGGCGGCCACCTTGTCGATGCACACCGTGGTGGTGAGCCGGGCCTCGCGCAGCCGGTCGAGCTCCGCCGCGGCCAGGCCGTAGGCATGGACCAGCCCGCCCGCGGACTCCAGGCGAACGACTACCTCATCCCCCTCGCTGGCCGCGTCGATCAGCGCCGAGACCTCCTCGGCCAGGCGCGGGGTCCCGCTGGCGCGGATGTCGCCATGGAAGTCGAGTACCCAGACCGTAGGGCGCGGGGCCTGCGCCTTGTGACCGGCCTTTCCCCGGGCCTTGTCCTCGCGACGGAACGACTTGAGCAGGCGCTTGCGCTCACCCGGCTCGCTGGCAGCCAGAGTGAGGCGGCGACGGCGATAGTCGCGGGCCTCGTTGAGCTCCTCCAGGCGCAACCGCGTCTTCTCGCCACCCTCGCCCCGGGCCCTGACACCCACGGCCACCGCCAGGCCGACGATCACCACCAGGCTGACCAGCTGGGCCAGGAACATGCCGAAGTCCGACAGCCACTCGCTCATTCTCTCCTCCTCATCCTGGCGCGCGCCCGGGGCTTGCGATGCCGGGGGCGGGCCTTGATTGAAACGTTCGTTTGAAATATGCTCGGGGCTGCCATCGAACCCGGACCACCCAGCAGGAGCCCCCATGAGCATCTCGACCCTCGACAAGCTGCAGTCACGCTTCGACCCCCAGGCCGCCAGCGGCATGGACGAAGTCTTCCAGTTCCACTTCAGCGATGCCGGCAGTCACTACCTGGCGGTGAAGGATGGCGCCCTGGAGATCCAGGAGGGCGAGCATGACGACCCCTCCGTCAGCCTGAGCATGTCCACCGACACCCTCAAGGGCATCATGACCGGCGAGGTCAACGGCATGACCGCCTTCATGACCGGCAAGCTCAAGGCTACCGGCAATGTGATGCTGGCCACCCGCCTCACCAGCCTCTTCCCCAACGGGTGAATCGTCTCCTCACGCCAGGGACGACTACGGGCCGCCTCTGGGCGGCCCGTGGTTCGTCAGCGCCCCGCCACTTCGGCCAGGTGAGTCTCGATCAGCGCTCGGGAGATCGAATAGAGCGGCGGCAACTGGGGTAGCTTCCGGGGGGAGAACCAGGCCGCATCGGCGATCTCGACGCCGTCGATGCGGATGCGGCGGCTGGCAGCCTCGGCGAAGAAGCCGAGCATCAACGAATGGGGGAAGGGCCAGGGCTGGCTGCGGAAGTAGCGGATCCGTCCGACCTGCAGCCCTACCTCCTCGAAGATCTCCCGTCTCACCGCCTCCTCGGCCGACTCGCCCGGCTCGATGAAGCCGGCCAGGGTCGAGTAGCGGCCGGGCGGAAACCGCGGGCTGCGGGCCAGCAGTAGCGCGTCGCCGTGGGTCACCAGAGTGATGATGCATGGAGAGATGCGCGGATAGTTGCGGTGCCCGCAGGCGTGGCAGTGCATGGCGAACTCGGCGTCGAGACGGTCGGCCGGGGCCCCGCACCGTCCGCAGAAGCGGTGGTCGCGCAGCCAGGCGCCCACCTGCAAGGCCGTCGCGACCAGGGCAAACCAGGATTCCGGCAGCCGGGACAGCCAGCCGCGACCGTCCAGCCATCCCTCCCCGGCCCGCTCCTCCAGCGAAAGCGCCACCGGCCTGTCGTACCAGTAGCAGAGCGGCTGCATCGCCGGCGTCCACGCCATGACCGGCTGAAGCGGGCCGCCGTCGGTGGCCGGGGCGATGCGCCCCTGGGCGATTCGGATCACGTGGCCGGAGGTGTTCTCGAGGGGAAGCTCGCGGCGCAGCATCAGTGGGGCGCTCCCCCGTCGAAGCGGTCCCAGTGGCACTCCCCCGCCGCCTCGCGAATGCTGGCCAGTTTCTGGCGATGAGCCGCCAGCTCGGCCTCGTCGGGACGGACCACCCGCAGCTGGCCGGGCGACATGGCGATGCGGCGGATCGCCAGGCCGGAGGCGCCCACCGAATCGCCCTCGCCGCCCGCCATGGCGTCGAGCGACAGCGCGGTCTGCCCGCCGGTCATCGCCAGATAGACATCGGCGAGGATCTCGGCATCGAGCAGGGCGCCGTGCAGCACCCGGTGGCCATTGTCGATCTCGTAGCGCTTGCACAGGGCATCGAGGTTGTTGCGCTGGCCGGGATGCTTGTCGCGGGCCAGCTGCAGGGTATCCAGGATCCGGCAGTGCTCGGCCACCGGGCCCAGCCGGGGCTCACCCCGCTGGCGGTTGAGTCGATCGAACTCGTGGTCCATGAAGCCCACGTCGAACGGGGCGTTGTGGATCACCAGCTCGGCGCCCTGGATGAAGGCCCAGAACGCATCGGCGATCTCGGCAAACCGCGGCTCGTCGGCGACCCGCTCGTTGGTGATGCCGTGGACGCCGATCGCCTCGGCCTCGATCTCGCGCTCGGGGTTGATGTACTGGTGGTAGGTGTTGCCGGTCAGCCGGCGGTTGACCATCTCCACCGCGCCGATCTCGATCAGGCGGTGGCCTTCGCGCGGGTCGATGCCGGTGGTCTCGGTATCCAGGATGATCTGGCGCATGCGGATCTCTCGTGTCTCGGGCGGGTATCTGGCACAGCAGCCGTGGTGCGGCGAGGGTCAGGCGCGGGCGCGGTGGGCGTCGATGGCCTGGTTGGCCAGCTCATCGGCCCGCTCGTTGCCCGGGTGGCCGCTGTGGCCCTTGACCCAGTGCCACTCGATCTGATGGCGGTGCGTCTCCTCGTGGAGCTCACGCCACAGCTCGGCATTCTTGACCGGCTGGCGGCCGGCGGTCTTCCAGCCGCGCTTGATCCAGCCGTGGATCCATTCGGTGATGCCGCGCCGCAGGTATTCGGAATCGGTCCACAGCTGGACCCGGCACGGACGCTTGAGCTCGCGCAGCGCCATGATCGCGGCCATCAGCTCCATGCGGTTGTTGGTGGTCACGGCCTCGAAGCCGTTGAGCGCCTTCTCGTGGCGACCGCTCAGCAGCAGGGCTCCCCAGCCACCCTGGCCCGGGTTGCCACGGCAGGCGCCGTCGGTATAGATGGTCACCTCGGGCAGCGAGGCGGCGGCATTCGAATCAGTCACCCTCGGTCATCCTTTCCTGTTCCGACTCGAAGCGCTGGCCCAGGCGGGTAGCCCCGAGGGCCGAGCCGCCGAAGGGCCGGGCAAAGCTCAGGCGGGTTCCCTGGGGCTGCACCAGCTGGGGCCTGCGCCGAGCCTGAATCATGTAGCTGTCGCCCAGCGGCAGGTTGTGGCGGCGCCCCAGGGTCTCCAGCATGGCATTGCGCGGCAGGCTGCCGGGCAGATGGAAACCGCAGTAGTCTACCCGCTCGATCTCGAAGTCGACAAATGCGAGCCAGTCGCGCAGACGGGCCGGCGTGCGCCAGTGGCCGCGCCAGGGCAGCCGGCGGCGGCATGGCGGCCAGGCACGCGCCAGGGCCGCTGAGGAGAGTGGCATCCAGCCGAAGATGATCAGGAATCCCCCGTCGGCGGTGACCCGCGCCGCCTCCTGGAGCATATGGTGAGGGTCGGGCACCACCTCGAGGAGGTGGTGCACCACCACCAGGTTCAGGCAGTCATCGGGCAGCGGCAGCGCGTCCGGCGGACAGACCAGGGTCGACGGGTGCTCGGCGAGTTCCCGGGTCGGCGCCCAGCGCATCGCATGGCGTACCGGGCACATGTCGGCGAGGCTGGTGGCCATGCCGAGCTCCAGGCTGTGAGCACCGAAGAGCCGCTCGCAGACCGGACCCAGGCAGGCGCGCTCGGCCTGGCGAACCGCCTGGCCGCCCGGACTCGCCCAGAAATGGCGCCCGTCACGAACCAGCCCGGCCAGGGCGTGGGCGGTTGGGGAAGTTGACATGGTGCGCTAGATCCTCCAAGGTGGGCGGATTTTGTGACCCGTTCATGCCCATTCAGGACGCCATGCCCATGTTGAGCGTGACACCGATTCCCGCGTTTGGCGATAACTATATCTGGCTGCTCCGCCAGGATACGAGCACCGAGGTCTGCGTCGTCGACCCGGGTGATGCCGCACCGGTCATCGAGTTCCTGGAACGCGAGGGGCTGTCCCTCTCCACGGTGCTGATCACCCACCATCACCAGGATCACACCGGCGGTCTGCCGGACCTCATCCAGCGCTACGCCCCTCGAGTGATCGGTCCGGCGAACCCCAGGATCGACGGCATCGACGAGGCCGTGGGTGACGGTGACGAGCTGCGTGTCATGGGGCGGCTGTTCGAAGTGCACGAGGTCCCCGGCCATACGCTGGACCACATCGCCTACTTCACCGCCGGGATCCCGCCGCTGCTGTTCTGCGGCGACAGCCTGTTCAGCGCCGGCTGCGGGCGGCTCTTCGAGGGCACGCCCGAGCAAATGCATGCCTCGCTGACGCGGCTGGCAGCGTTGCCTGACGACACCCTGGTGTTCGCCGCCCACGAGTACACCCTGGCCAACCTGCGATTCGCGATGGCCGCGGACCCCCACAATCCGGACGTGACCCAGGCCATGGAGGAGTGCCAGCGCGCGAGGGAGCTCGACCGCCCCACGCTGCCCAGCACCCTCGGCCGGGAGAAACGCATCAACCCTTTCCTGCGCTGCGCCGATGCCGGTGTTCGCCAGGCCGCATCAAGCCACGGCGATACCGACAGCGACCAGGCCACCTTCGCCACGCTGCGCGCCTGGAAAGACCATTTCTGAGCTGAACCCGATGGACGCCACGGCGCCCCGGCGGCTCATGCCGGGTTCGCCCGCGACCAGGAGGATAACTACCGGATGACCTACCACACGACCCGTCGCAGTCTTCTCGGGCTGGCCAGCGCGGCCGCCCTGCTGGGATCCCTGATGGCTGCCGGCACCTACAGCCAGGCGGCCACCCTGCCCCCCGGCGGTGCCGAGGCGGGTGGAACCGCCAGCGAGCAGACGAGCTCAAGGCCCTCCTTCGGCCAGCACTTCTGGGACGCGCTCGCCCTGGAGCCGAGGGACGCCTGGAGCCGGCTGCGAGCCAGCTTCCAGTGGCAGGACGAGCCCCACGACGAGCGGGTCCAGCACTGGATCGACCACTACCGTGCCAGTCCCCACAACATCGTCGAGATCACCGAGCGGGCCCGCCCCTGGCTGGCCTGGATCACCGAGCAGATCGAGTCGCGCGACCTGCCGGGCGAGATCGCCCTGATCCCCTTCGTGGAGAGCTCCTTCGACCCCATGGCGCGCAGCCACCGTGGTGCCGCCGGCCTCTGGCAGTTCATGCCCGGCACCGGGGACGCCCTGGGGCTGCGGCGCAACGGCGCCTACGACGGGCGCCTCGACGTGGTCGCCTCCACCCGCGCCGCCCTGGACTATCTCGAGCTGCAGGCCGACCAGTGGTACGAGGGCGACCTGGAGCTTTCCCTGGCTGCCTACAACGCCGGCGCGGGCACCGTGAACCGCGCTCGCCGGGCCGCCCAGTCCCGCGGCAAGAGCGGCGACTACTGGAGCCTGCAGCTGCCCAGCGAGACCATGCACTACGTGCCCAAGCTCAAGGCGATCGCCGCGATCATCGATAACCCTGACGAATACCAGGTCGCCCTCCCCGAGATCGAGGACGCTCCGGCCTTCGCCAAGATCCCGCTGGAGCGCCCCCTTGAGCTGGGCGAGGCGGCCCGCCTGGCCGGCGTCTCGCGCAGCGAGCTGGCCGAGCTGAATCCCGGCCTGATCGGCGGCACGGCGCACCCCAACCAGTCGCGTGTGCTGCTGGTGCCCACCGAGCGCGCCGATACACTGATGGCTCGCCTGGAGTCTCCCGCGACGCCCCCCGCCACCGGCTCGGCCGAGGGCTATGTGGTACGCAGCGGCGACAGCCTCTCCGCCATTGCCTCGCGGCAGGGCGTCAGCGTCGAGGAGATCCGCCGGCACAACGACCTGAACGGCGACGTCATTCATGCCGGCCAGGTGCTCGAGCTGCCCCAGCGCAGCCTGGCCTCCCGCTGAGCCGGGCCGGGAGGAACCCTCCCTCCCGGCAGAGGTTTACAATCCGACGGCGTCCTGACACCTTATTGCCGGAGGTTCCCTGCCGGGAACGGAGCCGATCAAGGATGTCCTCGATGTCGACTGCCCTGCGCTGCCTGCTGCTCGGTGCCCTGGTCACCCTGGGCGGGCTTGCCCCCGTGGCCTCCCTCTTCGCGGATGAGGCCGAGGCGGTACCCACCGTCCACGGGCTCGCCCTCTACGATGACCCGGAGCTGCCGGCGGGGTTTCCCCACTTCCCCCATGTCAATCCGGACGCCCCCCGGGGCGGCACCCTGACCCAGGCGGCCGTGGGGGGCAGCTTCGACTCCACCAACCCCTTCATCATCCGCGGCACGCCCGCGGCGGGGGTCTCGCAGATCTACGATACCCTCCTGGAGGGTAACCCCGGCGAGCCCTTCTCGGTCTACGGCCTGCTCGCCTCGGGAATCCGCCTGGACCCGGAGCGCCACTGGATCGAGTTTGACCTGCGCCCCGAGGCGCGCTTCCATGACGGCGAACCGGTCACCGCCCACGACGTGGTCTTCAGCTTCGATCTGCTGCTGGAGCAGGGCAATCCCTTCTATGGCGCCTACTATGCCGACGTGGCCAGCGTCACCGCACTGGACGATCACACCGTACGCTTCGAGTTCAGCGCCAACCACTCCCGGGAGCTGCCGCTGATCGTCGGCCAGTTGCCGGTGCTGCCCAAGCACTACTGGGAGGGGCGGGACTTCACCTCCCCCACCCTGGCGGCCCACCCGGGGTCCGGTCCCTACCGCATCGCCGAGGTCGACCCGGGGCGGCGCATCGTCTACCGGCGCGACCCCGACTACTGGGGCCGGGACCTGCCGGTGAAGCGCGGGCGCCACAACATCGACCGGCTGATCTACGACTACTACCGCGACCGGGATATCGCCTGGGAGGCCTTCAAGGCCGGTGTGCTGGATTACCGCATCGACGCTCGGGCGGCCACCTGGGCGATCGGCTACGACTTCCCCGCCTACCGTGACGGACTGGTTCGCCGACTCAGCGTGCCCGACGGCCAGCCGGCCCGCATGCAGGCCTTCGTCTACAACCTGCGACGCGACAAGTTCGAAGACCCGCGCGTCCGCGAGGCCCTGGCGCTGACCTTCGACTTCCCGTGGCTCAATGCCAACATCTTCTACGACGCCTACCGTCGCACGGAGAGCTTCTTCCAGAACTCCGACCTGGCCGCCGAGGGGCTGCCCGACGAGGCCGAGCTGGCCCTGCTCGAGCCCCACCGCGAGGCCCTGCCCGAGCGGGTGTTCGAGGAGCCGGTGCCCATCGACCACCCCCTTGAGCTGCGCGAACGGCTGCGGCTCGCCATGGACCTGCTGCATGACGCGGGTTACGTGGTGCGCGACGGGCGCCTGCTCGACGAGGCGTCCGGCCAGCCGCTCACCGTAGAGGTGCTGCTGTTCGATACCGGCATGGAGCGCGTGACCCAGCCGATGCTGCGCAACATGTCGCGGCTCGGGGTCCAGGGCAGCATCCGCATCGTCGACATCAACCAGTACCTCAACCGTCTGCGCAGCTTCGACTTCGACATGACGGTGGGCCAGTTTCCGCAGTCCAACAATCCCGGCAACGAGCAGCGCGAGTTCTGGACCAGCGACTTCGCCGAGAGCCCCCAGAGTCGCAACCTCATGGGGCTGGCCAACCCGGTGGTGGACGACCTGGTCGAGCGGCTGATCCGCGCCGAGAGCCGCGAGGAGCTCAACACCATCGCCCGTGCCCTGGACCGGGTGCTGCTTCACGAGCATATCCTCATCCCCCACTACCACTCCGGCGAGACCCGCATCGCGATCTGGGACAAGTTCGCCTGGCCCGAGCCCTTCCCGGAGTACGGCATGGACCTGGAGGCCTGGTGGGTGGATGCCGAACGCGAAGCCGAGATCAACCAGCGCCTGCGTCGCCGCTGACGCCCCGACGCCGACCGCCCCTCCTGCCACAAGGACGACGACACGTGAGCCGCTACATCCTGCGCCGCCTGCTGCTGATGATCCCTACCCTGCTGGGCATCATGCTGCTCAACTTCGTCATCGTGCAGGCCGCGCCCGGCGGCCCCATCGACCAGATGCTGGCCCGCTTCGAGGGCATCGACAGCATGGCCAGCACCCGGCTGGACGCGGGCGGTGGCGACGTGGTGGTAAGGGACGAGTCGCGGGGCTCCCGCGGGGTCGACCCCCGCTTCATCGAGCAGCTGGAGGCCCAGTTCGGCTTCGACCAGCCCGCCCATGTGCGCTTCATGGGCATGATCGCCGACTACGCCACCTTCGACTTCGGCAACAGCTTCTTCCGCGACCGCCCGGTGGTCGAGCTGATGATCGAGCGCCTGCCCGTGTCGGTGTCGCTGGGGCTCTGGACCACGCTGCTGGTCTACCTGATCTCGATCCCGCTGGGGATCCGCAAGGCGCTGCGACACGGGTCCCGCTTCGACGTCTGGACCTCGGGGCTGGTGATCGTCGGCTACGCCATCCCCGGCTTCCTCTTCGCGATCCTGCTGATCGTGCTCTTCGCCGGCGGCAGCTACTGGGACCTCTTCCCGCTGCGCGGCCTCACCTCGCCGGACTTCGACGAGCTCTCCGCCTGGGGCAAGGTCAAGGACTACTTCTGGCATATCACCCTGCCGGTAGTGGCCATGACCATCGGCAGCTTCGCCACCCTGACCATGCTGACCAAGAACAGCTTCCTCGACGAGATCCACAAGCAGTACGTGCTGACGGCTCGGGCCAAGGGAGCCAGTGACCGTCGCACCCTCTACGGCCACGTCTTCCGCAACGCCATGCTGATCATCATCGCCGGCCTGCCCGGTGCACTGGTCACGATCTTCTTCACCGGGTCGCTGCTGATCGAGGTGATCTTCTCGCTGGAGGG
The DNA here is from genome assembly GCF_024206005.1 of Halomonas sp. 3H. Classification (NCBI taxonomy): domain Bacteria; kingdom Pseudomonadati; phylum Pseudomonadota; class Gammaproteobacteria; order Oceanospirillales; family Halomonadaceae; genus Halomonas; species Halomonas sp. 3H. The sequence continues at coordinate 1,918,083 of NZ_CP100360.1, read as the reverse complement.
ACTCGGACTGCTGGGCTTCGAGGCCGTAATGCAGCGGGACTACCCGGTGATCTTCGGCACCCTCTACCTCTATACGCTGATCGGGCTGATCCTCAAGCTGATCTCCGACCTGACCTACGTGTGGGTCGATCCCCGCATCGACTTCGAGACACGGGAGTCCTGAGCCGATGGCCGCACCCCTCTCCACGACACTGGCCGGGCGCTTCTCGCCCATCACCCGCCGCCGCTTCGGTGTCTTCCGCGCCAATCGCCGCGCCTGGGTCTCGCTGTGGATCTTCGCCGCGCTGTTCGCGGTGAGCCTGGCCGCCGAGCTGATCGCCAACGACAAGCCGCTGGTGATGAAGTACGACGGGCAGTGGTACCTGCCCCTGCTGGTGGACTACCCCGAGACCGAGTTCGGCGGCTTCCTGCCCACCCGTGCCGACTACCATGATCCCTTCGTCCAGGCGCAGATCGAGGAGAACGGCTGGGCGTTCTGGCCGGTGATCCCCTTCTCCTACCAGACCCTGGACATGCAGATGATGCGCCCTTCCCCGGCGCCTCCCGACGCTCGCCACTGGCTGGGCACCGACGACCAGGGGCGCGACGTGCTGGCCCGGGTGATCTACGGCTTCCGGCTGTCGGTCTTCTTCGCCCTGGTGCTCACCGCCGGGTCGCTGGTGATGGGGGTGCTGATCGGCGGCATCCAGGGCTACTTCGGGGGCAAGACCGACCTGATCGGCCAGCGGCTCACCGAGATCTGGTCCGGGCTGCCGGTGCTGTTCCTGCTGATCATCCTGGCGAGCTTCGTTCAGCCCGGCTTCTGGTGGCTGCTCGGCATCATGCTGCTGTTCTCATGGCTGGGGCTGGTCGACGTGGTGCGCGCCGAGTTCCTGCGCGCCCGCAACCTGGAGTATGTGCGTGCCGCCAAGGCCATGGGGCTGACGCCGCCGCTGATCATGTGGCGCCACGTACTGCCCAATGCCATGGTGGCGACCCTGACCTTCATCCCCTTCCTGTTCACCGGGGCGATCACCACCCTGACCGCCCTGGACTTCCTGGGCTTCGGCCTGCCGCCCGGCTCGCCGTCGCTGGGCGAACTCGTCGCCCAGGGGAAGAACAACCTGCATGCGCCCTGGCTCGGCATCACCGCCTTCGTCAGCCTGTCGCTGATGCTTTCGCTGCTGGTGTTCATCGGCGAGGGGCTGCGCGACGCCTTCGACCCACGCCATATCCAGCATGCCGCCTCGCCCACTCCGCCGCCGAGGAATACCCGCAATGCCTGAGACATCCGCCGCCGACCTGCTGCGTCTCGATGACCTGACCGTCGCCTTCGACGAGGTGACGGTCGTCGACCGGCTCTCCCTGCGGATCCGCCGCGGCGAGACCCTGGCCCTGGTGGGCGAATCCGGCTCGGGGAAGTCCGTCTCCGCTCTGGGCGCCATGGGCCTGCTGCCCGACAACGCCCGGGTGGAGGGGGGCCGCTGGCTCGGCGACACCGACCTGGCCCGGCTGCGGGGGCGCGACTGGCAGGGGCTGCGGGGCGGCCGGGTGGGCTTCGTCTTCCAGGAACCGATGACCTCGCTGAACCCGCTGCACACCGTGGCCCGCCAGATCGGCGAGACCCTGCGCCTGCACCAAGGGCTCACCGGCCGGGCGGCCCGGGAGCGCACCCGGGAGCTGCTGGTCCAGGTCAAGCTCCCGCGGCCCGACGAGCTGCTGGACGCCTGGCCGCACCAGCTCTCTGGCGGCCAGCGGCAGCGGGTGATGATCGCCATGGCCATCGCCAACGATCCGGAGCTGCTGATCGCCGACGAGCCGACCACGGCGCTGGACGTCACCGTCCAGCGGGAGATCCTGGCCCTGCTGGCCGAACTGCGCGATCGCCACGGCATGGGCATGCTGTTCATCACCCACGACCTCAACCTGGTCCGGCGCCATGCGGACCGGGTCTGCGTGCTCTTCCAAGGGCGCGAACAGGAGACAGGGCCGGTCGCCGAGGTCTTCACCTCGCCACGGAGTCCCTACACCCGCCTGCTGCTCGATGCCGAGCCCGAGGGGCGCCCCGCCCCGGCCGGACGCGGCGCACCGCTGCTGCAGGCCCACCGGCTGGGCGTGCGCTTCCAGCGGCCCAAGCGCCTGTTCGCACGGCGCCCGCCCGCCTTCGAGGCGCTAAGGCCCCTGGATCTCGCGATTGCGCCGGGCGAGACCCTGGGTATCGTCGGAGAGTCCGGCTCCGGCAAGACCACCCTGGCCCTGGCCCTGCTGCGGCTCACCGAGAGCCACGGCGAGATCACCTTCGGCGAGGAGCGGCTCGACCGGCTCTCCGGCAAGGCGCTGCGTCGACAGCGACGGCGCTTCCAGGTGGTCTTCCAGGATCCCTACGGCTCGCTATCCCCTCGCCTGCCGGTCTCCGAGATCATCAGCGAGGGGCTGCGCTTCCACTACCCCGAACTCGCTGAGGAGGAGGTCGTAAGGCGGGTCCAGGCGACGCTCAGGGAGGTCGGCCTGCCCGAGGACTGCGCCTCGCGCTATCCCCACGAGTTTTCCGGCGGGCAGCGCCAGCGCATCGCCGTCGCGCGGGCCATCATCCTCGAGCCCGAGCTGCTGGTGCTGGACGAGCCGACCTCGGCGCTGGATCGTACGGTGCAGAAGCAGCTGGTCGCCCTGCTGCGCGACCTCCAGGCCCGTCGCGGGCTCAGTTACCTCTTCATCAGCCATGACCTGGCGGTGGTGCGGGCGATGGCTCATCGGGTGATGGTGCTGAGGGACGGCGAGGTAGTAGAACAGGGGGAGTGCCTGGCGGTGCTGGAGCAGCCGCGCAGCGACTACACGCGCGCCCTGGTCGCCGCAGCTGGCCTGTTACCGACGGCGGGTCACGGCTGACGGCCCCTTGCTCAACGTCGACAAAGCGTGACATTTCATGGCCCCGGCCTGCCGTATACTCGCCGGGTTCCCCGCCCGGTGCCCCGACGATGCGCTGCCTCCCCGCCCTGCTGTGGTCCCTGCTGCTGTTGCTGCTGGTCGTACCGGCCGCCCAGTCCGCCGCGCCGCCCCTGGCGGTGGATCAGGGCTGGGAGTACCGCTGGGGGGACTCCCCCCTGGCCCCCGACGGCCGCCCCGCCTGGCTGGCCGAGGACGAGGGCTGGCAGGACATCGCCTACCCCTCGAACCCGCCGGACCGCGAGGGGCGACGGCACGTCTGGTTCCGCACCACCCTGCCCGACGGCGAGTGGCGCGACCCGGTCCTCTATCTCACCAGCATCGACCTGATCGGACAGATCTACCTGGACGGCGAGCTCCTCTACCAGTACGGCGAGTTCGATGCACAGGGTCAGGGCGACTTCGCCGGCTGGCCCTGGCACTTGATTGAACTGCCCGAAGATTTCGCCGGCAAGGCCCTCCACGTCCGGGTCTACTCCTACTACACCGACATCGGCCTGTGGGGCGAAATCCGCATCATGGACCGGATCGCGCTGCTCAAGCAGATAATCCAGGACTCGCTCAAGGACCTCACGGTAGGGGCCTTCGTGCTGCTGCTGGCCGTGCTGGCCGGCATCTTCGCCCTGCTGGGGCCGGATCGCCGCGCCTTCGGGGGCCTCGCCCTATTCGCCTTCGCCTCGGGCACCATGCTGCTGGCAGAGGCCCCGATCCGCCAGCTGCTGCTCGACCGGGCGCTGCTATGGGATACCCTGCGTGCGGCCAGCTACTTCACGCTGCCGGTGGCCATGGGCATCCTGCTGGCCAGCTGGCTCGACGAGACGCCCCGCCGCTGGATCCGGCGCCTGTGGCAGCTGCATCTGGCCTATCTCGTCGGGGCCATCGGCCTGGTCCAGGCCGGCGCGATCAGCCTCTCCCTGACCTTCCCGGCCTTCGATGCGCTGCTGGCGATCACCCTGCCACTGATGCTGCTGCTGGCCCTGTGGCAGTTCACCCGGCTGAGCCATGAACAGCGCCTGGTGGTGGCAAGCTTCATCCTCTTCGCCCCCCTGCTGCTGGCCGACATGCTGGTCGCCCATGGCCTCGTCGCGTGGCGCACGGTGCCCCTGAGCCTGGGCACTCTGGGCTTCTCCCTGGCGATCGTCGGCGTGTCGCTGTGGCACTACCGACGCACCCGGCAGGAACTCGACCGGCTGAACCACTCCCTGGAGCAGCAGGTGGCCGATCGCACCCTCGAGCTCGGCCGGCTGGTGCAGAAGCTCGAGGGGCTCTCCTACGAGGACGCCCTGACGGGCCTGAAGAACCGTCGCCACTTCGACGAACTGCTGAAGCACGAGGCTGCCCGCGGCAGGCGTACCCGTACGCCGCTGGCCCTCGTCATGATCGACATCGACCACTTCAAGCGTTTCAACGACCTGCACGGGCACGAGGCCGGCGATGCCGTCCTGGCCGCCGTGGGCGGATTGCTCAGGCAATCCTTCCGGGATGGGGACGTGGTGTGCCGGCTGGGGGGCGAGGAGTTCGTGGTGGTCATGCCGGGAGCAACGGCAGCCACGGCCGAGGCGCGGATCGGCCGGCTGCTCCAGGGAGTGCGCGGCTATCGATTCCGCCATCGCGACCGTGAGCTCGAGGCCATCACTCTCTCCTGCGGCGTCGCGGCCTTCCCGGAGCACGGCGATGACCCTCTGGCATTGACCCGGCTCGCCGACAGGGCGCTCTACCGGGCCAAGCACCGCGGACGCGACCGTAGCGAGACCTGGTCACTGGAGTGACGTCACTCAGAAGGCAGCGATCTCCTCCTCGGTCAGTTCACGCCACGCCCCCACGGGGAGGTCCCCCAGCGCCAGCGGCCCGATCGATTCCCGGTGCAGCGCCGTGACGTGGTTGCCGATGGCCGCGAACATCCGCTTCACCTGGTGGTACTTGCCCTCGAACAGGGTGAGCTCGGCGACGCCGGGTTCGCGCATGACGAGTTCGGCGGGCCGCGTGGGCTTATCCTCGCCGTCGAGCAGCAGCCCCTCGGCGAAGGCGTCGATGGCCTGCGACAGGGCCTCCCCCTCCAGCGGCTCGGCCAGGGTCACCCGATACACCTTGCCGCAGCGGCGCTTCGGCGAGGTGACCCGGTGGGACCACTGGCCGTCGTCGGTGAGCAGCACCAGGCCGGTGGTATCCACGTCCAGGCGCCCGACGGTCTGCAACCGCTCGAGATGCGGCAGGTCGAGCAGGTCGATGGCCCGGGGATAGAGAGTCCGCCGCGCGGTGCACTCAACGCCTTCGGGCTTGTGGAGCATCACGTAGCGGTGCCCGACCAGGGCGAGCGGCTCGCCGTTCCAGGTCACCCGGCTCGTCTCGCCGACCTGGGTGGCGGGGTTCTTGATCACCTCGCCGTCGACGCTGACCTCGCCGCGATGCATCGCCTTCTTGGCCAGGCTGCGGGTCAGGTCGGTGGTCTCGCAGAGGAAGCGGTCCAGGCGCATCAGTAGCCGACCCCATCGGAAAGGGTGAAGTGGTCGGCGTCCCGCCAGGCGGGAAACTTCTCACGGAACTCACGCAGCTCATCCAGCGAGAGCGACCCGGTCTTGACGAAGGGCGTATCGCGCGGCTCGTCGATCAGCGCCTCGCCCTTGGCGTCGACCAGCATGGAGTCGCCGGCATAGGGAAGCCCCTTGGCATCCTCGCCGACCCGATTCACGCCGATCACCGGGCAGAGGTTCTCGATGGCCCGGGCCTGGAGCAGGATGCGCCAGGGGTGGCGACGGGGCGCCGGCCAGTTGGCCACGCAGAGCAGGGCGTCGTACTCGAAGTGCTCATCCGGCGCCGGCTGCTGGCGCAGCCACACCGGGAAGCGCAGGTCGTAGCAGACGCTGAGCAGGATACGAAAGCCCTTCAGCTCGACGATCACCCGCTCGTGGCCCATGCCATAGCGCTCGTGCTCGCCGGCCATGCGGAACAGGTGGCGCTTGTCGTAGTGTGCCAGGCTGCCGTCGGGGCGCGCCCAGATCAGCCGGTTGAAGTAGTCCCCACCTTCCACCACGGCCACGCTGCCGGTCACCACGCAGCCGCGCCGGCGGGCCTGCGCCTGGAGCCAGGCCACGGTGGCACTCTCCTCCATGGGTTCGGCCATCTCCCGGGAGTTCATGGTGAAGCCGGTGGAGAACATCTCGGGCAGCACGATCAGGTCGGTCTCGGTGGCCCCGAGGTCGCCCAGGGTCTCCTCCAGCATCCGGCAGTTGGCCTCGGGATCTTCCCAGCGCAGGTCGCACTGCACCAGGGTGGTTCTGAGTTCGCTCATGGGGACTCCGGTCCGGTGGCTGTCATCCCCGCCAGCCTACCCCACTGCCGCGCCGCCGTCAGCCGATGCGCCGGGGCCATGGCGGGCAAGCCAATAGCCTGCTAAGTTGACTCCTTTTCGCTGCGAGGCTCCCATGTCCGCCACTCCCGTCTCCCTGCCCGACCGCGAGGCCACCAAGGGCGTCGCCTTCGGCCTGGGCGCCTATATCGCCTGGGGCTGCTTCCCGCTGTTCTTCGCCCTGTTCGACGGGGTGCCGGCCTTCGAGATCCTGATCCACCGGGTGCTCTGGTCCTGCCTGTTCCTGGTCGGGCTGGTCACCCTCCTGGGCCGCTGGGGCCCCATCCGCGACGCCCTGGGCGAGCCGCGACGACTCGGCCGCGTGCTGGGCTGCGCCGTGCTGATCGCGATCAACTGGGGGCTCTACATCTATGCCGTGGAGACCCGCCATGTGCTCCAGGCGAGCCTCGGCTACTTCATGACGCCGCTGGTCAACGTGGCGCTGGGCATGCTGGTGCTGCGGGAGTCCATGCATCGCCTGCAGGCGGTGGCCGTGGCGCTGGCGGCCCTGGCCATCCTCATCCAGCTGGTGCTGCTCGGCGAACTGCCGTGGATCAGCCTCGGCCTGGCATTCTCCTTCGGCACCTATGGCCTGCTGCGCAAGCAGGTGCCGCTGGACGGCCTGTCGGGGCTGTTCGTCGAGACCCTGCTGCTGCTGCCGCTGGCCCTGCTCACCCTCGCCTGGCTGAGCCAGGCCGGACTCTCGCATTTCCTGGGCGGTGCCGAGGTCACGCTGCTGCTGGTCGCCAGCGGGGTGATCACCGCCCTGCCGCTGCTGGCCTTCGCCGGGGCGGCGCGACGCCTGCGCCTCGCGACCCTGGGGTTCCTGATGTACATCAACCCCAGTATCCAGTTCCTGATCGCCCTGATGGTCTTCCGCGAACCGCTGTCGATGGTCCAGCTCGCCACCTTCCTGCTGATCTGGGCGGGCCTGGCCCTCTACTCCTGGTCGGCATGGCGCTCGCGCCCGCGCCGGGCGTCGGTAACCGCCACCGAATAGCGCCGCGTCGCGCCAACCGGCACATTCCGCTAACATCACGCGATGCCCCTCACTCCCGATGCCCCCGACACCCCACGCCCCCGCCTGCTGCTGGTGGGGGCCGGTCACGCCCACCTGCACCTGATTCGCCACCGCCAGCGCTTCGGTGATGCCGAGGTGTGCCTGGTTGACCCGGGCGGCTTCTGGTATTCGGCCATGGCCGGCGGCGTGCTGAGCGGGCGCCTGCCGGCGTCGGCCGATCGACTCGACCCGGCCCGCCTGGCCCGGCGCCACGGCGTGACGCCGATCCGGGGTCGACTGGCCAGCCTGGACCTGGCCGGCAAGCAGGCGCTGCTCGAGGACGGTCGGCACCTGCCCTTCACCCTGCTCTCGCTCAACGTGGGGTCGCGCACTCCTTCCCCGGTCGCGCGCCAGCCGGGACCAGCGGTCTGGACGGTCAAGCCGCTGCCCTGCCTGGTGGCGCTCCATCACCGCCTGACCCGCGACTTCCGAGCGGGGCAGTGCCCCTCCCTGGTGGTCGTGGGGGGCGGCGCCAGCGGTATCGAGGTCGCCAGTAACCTCCATGCCCTGGCCAGGCGCCATCGCGTTGCCTGCGCCATCACCCTGGTGACCCGGGGGACGAGCCTGATTCCGGACGCACCGGCGGGGGCGCGACGCTTCCTCGCCCGCCTGATGGCGCGACGCGGCATCCGCGTGATCACCGGGGCCGAGGTCACCGGCACTCTGGGCCGGGGGGTGATGCTGCGCACCGACGAGACGCGCAGCGGCGAGGACAGCCTTTCGCTGGTCGAGGCCGACCATGTCATCCATGCCGGCGGCCTGGCACCGCCCGCCGTGTTGGAGCACCTCGGCCTGCCGCTCTTCCCCGACCGGGGACTGGCGGTGTCGGCGACCCTGCAGAGCCTGGGCCACCCCGACATCTTCGCCGCCGGCGACTGCGCCGCCATGCGCGACCATCGGCTGCCGCGCCTGGGGGTCTACGGCGTGCGCCAGGCCCCGGTGCTGCTGGATAACCTGATCGCCCGCCTGGCGGGCCGCGATCTGCGACACTTCGAGCCACAGCCCCGCGCCCTGGCGATCCTGGACCTCGGCGAGGGACTGGGCCTGGCCATCCGGGGCAGGCACTGGTGGGCCGGGCGCAGCGCCCTGCTCTGGAAGGGGTGGCTGGACCGACGTTTCATGGCCCAGTACCGGTGAGCCCCGCCGGTCGCCGCCTCACCAAGGCGGCGACCGGCAGGGAAGAGGTGCTCAGCGCTGGCTGGCGGCCAGCGCCTGGTCCAGGTCGGCAAGGATATCGTCGATGTGCTCGATACCGATGGAGAGGCGCACCATGTCCGGCGTGACGCCGGCGGCGACGAGCTCCTCGTCGTTGAGCTGGCGGTGGGTGGTGGAGGCCGGAATCGACGAGCAGGTCTTGGCATCGCCGATGTTGACCAGGCGCAGGATCATGCCCAGGGCGTCATAGAAGCGCGCCCCGGCCTCGCGGCCTCCCTGGATGCCGAAGCTGAGGATCCCCGAGGCGCGTCCCCCCATGTACTCCCTGGCCAGCCCATGGTCCTTGTGGCTCTTCAGGCCGGCGTACTTCACCCAGGTCACCGAGGGATGCCCCTCCAGGTACTCGGCCACCCGCTGGGCGTTGTCGCAGATGCGCTCGATGCGCAGTGACAGCGTCTCGAGCCCCTGGAGCAGGTTCCAGGCCGCCTGGGCGGAGAGCGCCGCCCCCATGTTGCGCAGCGGCACGACCCGGGCGCGACCGATAAAGGCCGCCTCGCCCAGGTCACGGGTATAGCAGACGCCGTGATAGGAGACGTCGGGCTCGTTGAGCAGCGGGAAGCGCTCGGGGTAGTCCGCCCAGGGGAACTTGCCGGAGTCGACGATCACCCCGCCTACGGTGGTGCCATGGCCGCCCATGTACTTGGTGGCGGAGTGGATGACGATGTCGGCCCCGTGCTCGATGGGGCGCCACAGGAAGGGCGTCGGCACGGTATTGTCGACGATCACCGGCACGCCGTGGCGATGGGCGACCTCGGCGAGGGCCTTCAGGTCCACCACGCTGCCCGAGGGGTTGCCCACCGTCTCGCAGAAGACCGCCTTGGTGCGCGCGTCGATCAGCCCCTCGATGCCTGACAGGTCGTCCTTGTCGGCGAAGCGCACCTCGATCCCCTGGCGCGGCAGGGTGTGGGCGAAGAGGTTGTAGGTGCCGCCGTAGAGCTCGCTGATCGAGACGATGTTGTCGCCCGCCTCGGCGATGGTCTGGATGGCATAGGTGATGGCGGCCATGCCCGAGGCCACGGCGAGGCCGGCGAGCCCGCCCTCCAGGGCCGCCACGCGCTGCTCGAGCACCGCACAGGTGGGGTTCATGATCCGCGAGTAGATGTTGCCCTCGACCTTGAGGTCGAAGAGATCCGCCGCGTGCTGGGCGCTGTCGAAGGAGAACGAGGTGGTCTGGTGGATCGGCACCGCCACCGAGTGCTGGTCATCGGGGGCATAGCCGTGGTGCAGGGCAATGGTTTCGCGCTTCATGGGGTGTCCTTGCGGTTGTTGTGGACGGATAAGGTCAACGAGGATATTTCACCTGATGCTAACCAACTCTGAACGTCACCACTAATATCGTTTAGTCTCTAGCGTTATATCCCCCGACGGTGCCTGAACGGATGCTCAAGCGCTACCTGCCAGTCCTGACCTGGCTGCCCCACTACCACCGACGGCTGCTCGGCGCCGACCTGCTGGCCGGCGTGATCGTCACCGTGATGGTGATTCCCCAGTCCCTGGCCTACGCCATCCTCGCCGGGCTGCCGGCGGTGGTGGGGCTCTATGCCAGCATCCTGCCGGCGGTGCTCTACGCCCTGCTCGGCACCAGCCGCACCCTGGCGGTAGGTCCGGTGGCGATCATCGCCCTGATGACCGGCGCCGCCCTGTCCGGCGTTTCCGCCCCCGGCAGTCCCGACTACCTGGCGGCGGCCCTGGTGCTGTCGCTGCTCTCCGGCGCCATGCTGGTGGCCATGGGTCTGCTGCGCCTGGGGTTCTTCGCCAACTTCCTCAGCCACCCGGTGATCGCCGGCTTCCTGTCGGCCTCGGCGGTGCTGATCGCCGCCAGCCAGGCCGCTCACCTGCTGGGGATCCCGGCCAGCGGCTATACGGTCACCGCGCTGCTCGTCAGCATGGCGGGCAACCTGGCGCAGACCCACTGGCCTACCCTGGCCATCGGGGTCGGCACCCTGCTGTTCCTGATTGCCATGCGCCGCCACGGCCAGTCCCTGCTCCAGCGCCTGGGGCTGGCGGCTGCCACCGCCACCCTGCTGACCCGCGCCGGCCCGGTGCTGGCCGTGGTGGCCACCACCGCGCTCACCTGGCACTTCTCGCTGGCCGAGCGGGGCGTGGCGGTGATTGGCGCCATCCCCGCCGGGATCCCGCCGCTGACGCTGCCGCTGTTCGAACTCGAGCTGTGGCGAGCGCTGCTGGTGCCGGCCCTGCTGATCAGCGTGGTGGGCTTCGTGGAGTCGATCTCCATGGCCCAGATGCTGGCCGCTCGGCGCCGCCAGCGCATCTCGCCCAATCAGGAGCTGATCGGCCTGGGCGGGGCCAACCTGGCCGCGGCGTTCTCCGCCGGCATGCCGGTCACCGGCGGGCTGTCGCGCACCGTGATCAACGACGAGGCCGGCGCCCAGACGCCCATGGCAGGACTCTTCGCGGCCCTGGGCATCGGCCTGGTCACCCTGCTGTTCACCCCCCTGCTCCATCACCTGCCCATCGCCACCCTGGCCGCGACGATCATCGTGGCGATCCTGACCCTGGTAGACCTGCCGATGATCCGCCAGACATGGCGCTATTCGCGCAGCGACTTCTCGGCCATGGCGATCACCATCCTGCTGACCCTGGTGGAAGGGGTCGAGGCCGGCATCATCAGCGGCGTGGTGCTCTCCATCGGACTCTTCCTCTACCGCACCAGCCGCCCCCACAGCGCCATCGTCGGGCGTATCCCCGGCACCGAGCACTTTCGCAGCGTCGAGCGCCACGAGGTCGAGACCCTGGGCCACGTGGCCTTCCTGCGCATCGACGAGAGCCTCTACTTCGCCAATGCCCGCTACCTGGAGGATACCCTCCATGCCCTGGTGGTCCGTCACCCCGGGCTCGAGCACGTGGTGCTGATCTGCTCGGCGGTCAACCTGATCGACGCCTCGGCGCTGGAGAGCCTGGATGCCACCAACGCCCGCCTCAGGGACGCCGACGTGACCCTGCACCTGGCCGAGGTCAAGGGGCCGGTGATGGATCACCTCAAGCGCAGCGATTTCCTCGATGACATCACCGGCCGGGTGTTCCTCAGCACCTATGCCGCCTGGCAGGCGCTCTCCCACCCGCCGGAGTCGTGAGCGGCGGGCATACATGCCGGCGCCGAGCGGCTATGATGGAGCCGTCAACTCAGGGAACTCATCGGCAAGGAAACGTCACGCCATGGCCTCGACCGACGCCTCGCCCGGCCGACTCGACGTCCGTTCGGGCCACCTGCATATCTCCGGCCACTGGACCCTGGCCCATCATGCCGCGCTGAAGGCCCAGGTCGCGGGTGGTCCCCGCGACATCGACACCGGGTCGGTGGAACTCGGCGAGCTGACCGGCCTGGACACCGCCGGCGCCAGCCTGCTGGTCGAACTGCTCGGCGCCGAGCGGGTCAAGCGGATCCGCGACTGGGCGCCGCACCTGCCCGCCGAGCGCCAGGCCCTGCTCGAGACCGTAGCCGGCGCCCTGGAGGCGCCGCTGACGCCCGAGCGCCGCCGCGCCTCGCCCCTGGCCGACATGCTGGTGGACCTGGGCGAACAGATTCATGCCCTGTGGCAGCAGCAAAGACAGCTGCTGGGCTTCATGGGCCTGACCCTGGCCGCCCTCATGGTCTCGCTGCTGCGCCCCTGGCGCTGGCGGATCACCTCGCTGATTTCCCATATCCACCAGACCGGCCTCAACGCCGTGCCCATCGTCGCCCTGCTCACCTTCCTGGTGGGCGCGGTGGTGGCCTTCCTGGGTGCCACCGTGCTGCGCGACTTCGGCGCGACCATCTACACCGTCAACCTGGTGGCCTTCGCCTTCCTTCGCGAGTTCGGCGTGCTGCTGGCCGCCATCCTGCTCGCGGGCCGCACCGCCAGCGCCTTCACCGCCCAGATCGGTTCCATGAAGGCCAATGAGGAGGTCGACGCCATCCGCGCCCTGGGACTCGACCCGATCGAGCTGCTGGTGCTGCCGCGCCTGCTGGCGATGATGGTGACCCTGCCGATCCTCACCTTCGTCGGCATGCTCAGCGGCATCCTGGGCGGCGCCATGGTCTGCCAGCTGATGCTCGATATCCCGATGGTGCAGTTCATCGCCATCCTGCAGCGCGACATCCCCCTCAACCACTTCCTGGTGGGCATAGGCAAGGCACCGCTGTTCGCCTTCCTGATCGCGGTGATCGGCTGCCTGGAGGGCTTCAAGGTCAGCGGCAGCGCCCGCTCGGTGGGCGAGCACACCACCTCCAGCGTGGTGCAGTCGATCTTCATGGTGATCCTCCTCGACGCCGTGGCCGCGCTGTTCTTCATGGAGATGGGCTGGTGATCCGCGCCGAGGAAGCCGTGATCCGGGTGCGCGGGCTGGTCAACCGCTTCGGCAGCCACGTGGTCCACGAAGACCTGGACCTGGATATCCGGCGTGGCGAGATCCTCGGCGTGGTGGGGGGCTCGGGCACCGGCAAGTCGGTGCTGCTGCGCAGCATCGTGGGGCTCAAGCGCCCCGACGGCGGCAGCGTGGAGGTGTTCGGCGAGGACCTGCAGCAGCTGCCGAGCCGCCAGCGCTCGCGGCTGGAGCAGCGCTTCGGCGTGCTCTTCCAGCGCGGGGCGCTCTTCTCCTCGCTGAACCTGCAGGAGAACGTTGCCCTGCCGCTGATCGAGCATGCCAGGCTCCCACGGGGCGACGCCGAGGCCCTCGGGCGCCTGAAGCTGGCCCTGGCGGGCCTACCCCCCGATGCCGCGCTGAAGATGCCCTCGGAGCTCTCCGGGGGCATGATCAAGCGGGCCGCCCTGGCCCGGGCCCTGGCGCTGGATCCCGAGGTGCTGTTTCTGGATGAGCCCACCGCCGGACTGGACCCGATCGGCGCCGCCGACTTCGACCGGCTGATCATGACGCTGCGCGACGCCATGGGTCTCACCGTCTTCCTGGTCACCCACGACCTCGATACGCTCTACACGGCCTGCGACCGGGTGGCCGTGCTGTCCCAGCGGCGCGTGCTGGTGGCCGACCGCCTATCGGTCGTCGAGGCCAGCGACGACGCCTGGATCCGCGACTATTTCCACGGCCCGCGCGGCCGGGCGGCGCATCACGCCGCTCATCCTTCGGAGGCTGACTGATGGAAACCCGAGCCCACCACCTGGTGATCGGCCTGTTCACCGTGATCGCCGTCGCCGCCGCCCTGCTCTTCGCGCTATGGCTCGGCCGCGCCGACGCCGACCGCCAGTACACCTTCTACGAGGTCGGCTTCGACCGCCCGGTGAGCGGCCTGGACACCGGGAATGCCGTGCTCTTCAGCGGCATACGGGTCGGCGACGTCGCCGACCTGCACCTCGACCCCGATGACCCGCGCCTGGTCAGGGCGAGGATCCGCATCGACGACAGCATCCCCATCCGCGAGGACACCCGCGCCAGCCTGGCACTGGCCAACATCACCGGCAGCATGAGCATCCAGCTCCAGGGCGGCAGCCCCGAGAGCCCCCGCCTGCGAGGCGACCGGCAGAACCCGCCGCTGATCATGGCCGAGCCCTCACCGTTCAGCTCGCTGCTGGCCGACGGCGAGACCCTGGTGGGAGGCCTCAACCAGCTGCTGGTCAACGCCAACCGCCTGCTCTCCGAGGAGAACACCCGGCGCATCGACAGTATCCTGGCCAACCTGGACCAGCTCAGCGGCGAACTGGCGGATCGCAGCGGGGAACTCGGCGAGATCGTCGGCATCGTCGAGCGGCTGAGCCGGGAGGCCAGCGACCTGCTGCAGGCCCTCACCCGCCTGGGAGAGAGCGCCGGCAGCCTGGTCGACCAGCAGGGGCGCGAGGCCGTGGACAGCGCCGGCCAGGCGATGACCACCCTGGAAGGAGCCACCCGACGCCTCGAGCGGCTCCTCGAGCAGAATCAGGGAGCGCTGGATCGCGGCATGCAGGGCTTCGGCGACCTCGGCCCTGCCATGCGCGAGCTTCGCAGCACCCTGGGCAATCTCAGTCGCATCACGCGACGGCTCGAGGAGAGCCCCTCCGACTTCCTGCTGGGCCGTGAACCGATCGAGGAGTTTTCGCCATGACCCGCACGGCCCTGATCGCCGCCCTGTTCCTCGCCCTCCCGGCATGCTCGGTCCTACCGGAGCGCGCCCCCTTGCAGATCCATGTCCTGCCAGTCACGTCGGCCGAGCCCTCGAGTCGCGCCTCGATCGACGCGACGCTGCGGGTCGAGACCCCCGAGGCCAACGCCCTCCTCTCGGGCTCGCGCATCCTGGTGATGCCCACCTCCCAGAGGATCAGCGTCTACGAGGGCGCACGCTGGAGCGACCAGGCGCCGACGCTGCTGCGTGACCGGGTGATCGAGGCCTTTCTGGAGGCGGGCTACCTGACCGCCGTGCTCGACGAGAGCGGGCGTCTCGAGACGGACGTGGCCCTGGCCAGTGACCTGCGGGCCTTCCACAGCGAGTACGTGGCGGGCAGCCCCGAGGTGGTGATCCGCCTGGATGTCCGGCTGGAGGACGAGGCGCAGCGGCGGCTGCTGGCCAGTCGTCGCTTCGAGGTGCGCGAACCCAGCGAGGGAGTGGCGGTCGAGGCGGTGGTCGAGGCCTTCGGCCGTGCCGCCGACCGCCTCGCCGAAGCGCTGGTCGAGTGGAGCCACGGGGTCATCGACGCCCGGTGAGGCGCCCTCACGCCTCGACCTGCTCCTGAACCCGGGCGACGATGTGGGCACCGATCGGCAGGGCCGAGGTGGCAGCCGGGGACGGCGCGTTGCAGACGTTCACGGTGCGACGGGTGTTGACGAACAGGAAGTCGTCGATGAGGCGCCCATCCCGCGACACCGCCTGGGCCCGCACCCCGGCCGGGTACTCCCCCAGGTCCTCGAGGGTCAGGCTCGGGCAGTACTTACGGACCTCCTCGAGATAGCCCGACTTGAACAGCGAATTGCGTAATTCCCGGAGTCCCGGCCGCAGGTTGGCCCCTAGCACCTTGAGGATGCCGGGGTTGGTAAACATCCGCGCCATGTCGGGCAGCGACAGATCAATCTTGCGATAGCCCTCGCGCTTGAAGGCCAGCACCGCATTGGGCCCGACCGTCACGCTGCCATCGATCATCCGCGTGAGGTGGACGCCAAGAAACGGCATGGCGGGGTCGGGAATCGGGTAGATCAGGTGGTTGACGATATGGTTGTGCTGCGCCGGCAGGCGATAGTACTCCCCGCGGAAGGGGCAGATGGTGAAGCCCGGGTCGCGGCCGAGCATCCTCACCACCCGGTCGGCCATCAGGCCTGAGCAGGAGATCAGGTAGCGGCAGCTGAACTCCCCCGCCGAGGTGGACACCACCACCTCACCGTGGCGCTCCTCGAGGCCGGTGACCCGGTGGCCGTAGGCCACCTGGCCGCCGCGACGCTCGAACTCCGTCGCCATGGCCTCGGTCACCCGGGCATAGTCGACGATGCCGGTGGAGGGCACGAAGATCGCGCCGAGCCCCCGGATGTTAGGCTCGCGTTCGCGCAGCGCATCGGCCTCGAGCCACTCGCGCTCCAGCCCGTTGGCTGCGGTGCGCTCCCAGAGCGCGCGCATGCGCTCCCTTTCGAGCTCGCTGGTCGCCACCAGCAGCTTGCCACACTCGTCGTAGGGAATGGCATGCCGCTCGCAGAAGGCCTTGGTCGCCCGGTTGCCCTCCAGGCAGAAGCGCGCCTTCAGGCTGCCCGGGGTGTAGTAGACGCCGGCGTGGATCACCCCGCTGTTGTGTCCGGTCTGGTGGCGAGCCGGTCCCTCCTCCTTCTCCAGCAGCAGCATCCGGCGGTCGGGATAGCGCTCGGCCAGCTGCATAGCGGTGGACATGCCCAGGATGCCCCCGCCGATGATGATGAAGTCGTACACGGCACACCTCGCTGGTCCGGAACCGGGATTGAGTCGGGAAGGGAAATCCCGCCAGAATATCCACCACTCAGACCGATTGCCAACATTCCAGCCCTGGACAGCCCGATTATCACGAGTGGCGATGTTCGGCTATCATGGCAGTCAATCACAGGGAATGATCACCTCATGGACACCATCCCCAAGCAGAACCTCGGCATCAGTGCCTACCACTGGCTCAAGAGCGACATCATCCGTGGTGCCTTCCAGCCCGGCGAGAAGCTGCTGATGAGCCGCCTCAAGGAGCGCTACAACCTGGGCGTCGGCCCGCTTCGCGAGGCGCTCTCCCAGCTGGTGGCCGAGCGCCTGGTGGTGGCCATCAGCCAGCGTGGCTACCGGGTGGCCCCGATGTCGCTGGCCGAACTCGCCGACCTCTACGACGCCCGCGCCCAGATCGAGGGGCTGGTGCTCAAGCTGGCCATCGAGCGCGGCGACGACAGCTGGGAGGCCGAGATCCTGGCCCGCGTCCATACCCTCGCCAAGGTGATGGAGGTCAACTCGCCCGACGAGCTGCTGGAGGTGTGGGACACTCGCCACAAGGCCTTCCACACGGCGATCGCCAGCGGATGCCGCTCCCCCCACCTGATCCAGGTGCGCGAGAGCCTGTTCGACCAGGTGGAGCGCTATCGCCACCTCTGGCTGCAGGAGACGGTCTTCTCGGAGGAGGCCCTGGCGCGCAAGCGCCAGGAGCATGCGGCCCTGGTCGAGGTGATCCTGGCCAGGAAGAGCGATGAGGCCGCCGAGATGATGCGCGAGCACCTGATGACCCCGGTGCCGATCATCACCGAGGTGATGAAGCGCCGAGGGCTGGCCTGATCAGCCGGCCAGCTTGAGTCCCACCAGGCCGGCCAGGATCAGTACCAGGCTGACCAGGCGCAGCGGCGAGGCGCTGTCGCCGTAGATCAGCATCCCCAGGACCACGGTCCCCATGGCCCCGATGCCCACCCAGATCGCATAGGCCGTGCCCACCGGCAGCACCCGCATCGCCTGGGCCAGGAGATAGAAGCTGGCCACCATGGCCAGTACGGTAAGCACGCTGGGCAGCGGGCGAGTAAAGCCCTGGGAGGCCTTGAGGCCAAGCGCCCAGGCGACCTCCAGGAGGCCGGCGATCACGAGGTAGGTCCAGGCAAGGGTCATGCGAACATCCACGCCGGGCGGGTCGTCCCGCGGGTCGAAATGCCGGGCGGGTCGTCCCGCGGGTCGAAATGCCGGCCGGGTCGTCCCGGGGCAGAAGGCTCAGGCAGTCTACTGCCTGCCCCGGAAGGGTCAAGCCATCGTCATGCCGCTGTCATGACCCGGCGACACCATGGGTGACAGGCGGCGACCGACGACTTACCTTCTGGATACAGGTCGCTCGCCGACGGCCCCCATGGAGACGACGACATGCCCCATCTACTGAGACTACCCCGCGACCTCGAGGAACGCCTCGATGGGCTGTGCCGGCAGACCGGCCTGGGCAAGGCGGAGCTGATCGAGCGCTGCCTGGCCGAGGGGCTGACCGGGCTGGAGGCCCAGCTGCTGCTGGAAGGGACCCACCCGCCTCGCGTCGAACGCACCATCGACCAGCTGCTGCGCGAGAGCGGCCTGGGGGCCTGATCCCCGGCCTACCCTGCGCAACAGGCGGTCCGGGGTCAGCCCTTACCGACGCTCGCCAGGAAGTGGCGATGCTCGTCCAGGGCGTGCTCCCGGGAGGCAGCCACCAGGTGGACCTCCTGGCCGGGCAGGCACTGGGCGAGCCGCGAGGCGGCAAGCGGCGTCAGTGCCCCGAGCCGCGGATAGCCCCCGATGGTCTGGCGATCATTGAGCAGCGCGATGGGCTGCCCGTCCGGCGGCACCTGCACCGCCCCCAGGCCGATGCCCTCGGAGATCATCGAGGCGAGGCGACACTGCAGCCTCGGACCGGTCAGGCGCACACCCATGCGGTCGGCACGGTCGTCCACCCGCCAGGCCGCATTGAAGGCCCGGTAGAGGCTGGTCCCGGTGAACTCCCCCACCTGGGCACCGGGCAACAGCGACAGCCGGGCCGGTTGCCGATAGTCGATCCTCGCCGTTTCCGGCATGCCGCGTTCGGCCACCGACTCTCCACTCCCCTCCCCGACGGCAAGCCGGTCGCCCTCGGCCAGCTTGCTTCCCCGGGTGTCGAACCCGCCGAGTCCCTCGCGCACCACGCAGCTGACGCTGCCCAGCACCGGCTCGGCGCGAAAGCCGCCGGCGACCGCCAGATAGGCCCTCAGTCCGTTCACCGGCGTGGCGAAGACGAGGGTCTGACCCTCGCGGATCCTGACCGGGCGCCACAGCGCCAGCGGCTCGCCCTCGAGGGTTGCGCCCAGGTCGGCCCCGGCTACCGCCACGGTCAGGTCGCGCTCGGCGACCAGGTGTAGGCCACCGAAGGTGATCTCCAGGGCCGCCGTGCCCCAGGCATTCCCCGCCAGGCGGTTGGCCCAGGCCCAGCCGTGCACATCCGCCGGCCCGCCCTGGGTCACGCCCAGGCGGCGTACGCCGAAGCGACCGGCATCCTGCAGCAGTGCGAGGGGGCCGGCACGCGTTACGCGAAATGCGATAACGGTATATTTATTGCCAACCACAGTCATCGCCCCGCCTCCATGGGGGTAGCATCGCCCCCCTGCGACTCGAAGGTCCTCCGGTCTACCGGGACGAAGCGCACGCGGTCCCCGACGTGCAGCAGGCTGAAGCCGTCGCGATCACGATCGAAGAGCCGTGCCGAGGTCCGACCGAGCAGGTTCCAGCCCCCTGGGGTGACTGCCGGATAGGCCGCCGTCTGGCGCCCGGCGATGGCGACGCTGTTCACCGGCACCCGCTGGCGAGGCGTCTCGAGCCGCGGCATCTCCAGGCGCGCGTCGAGCAGCCCCATGAAGGCGAAGCCGGGGGCAAAGCCCAGGGCGAAGACGCGATAGTCGGTGCCGGCGTGGCAGTCGATCACCGCCTCGACGGAGAGCCCGGTATGCTCCGCCACCCGAACCAGGTCCGGTCCGACGCTGGCGTCGTACCAGGTCGGCAGCTCGTGGATCTCCCCCGCCGCCGCGTTCTCGTCCGGCGCCAGCTCCTGGAGCAGCTGCGCCAGCCGGTGACGCGCCGCTTCCGGGGCCAGGCGCAGCGGATCGAAGACCACCAGCAGCGTGGTGTAGGACGGCACCAGGTCCACCAGCGCCTCGCCGAACGCCGCCTCGCAGCGCCGGGTCAGGGCGGTGAGCCAGGGAAGGTTGGCCTCGTCGATGCGGTCGAACAGCCTTACCAGCCAGGCGTCGAGTCCGGCAGACTCGATCCGCGGCAGGCTCATGGCAGCGCTACCGTTCATGAGGCCGACTCGAGGTCGCTCAGGGCCTGGCGGATCGCCTTCACGGCGGCGATGGACTCGGGGTTGTCGCCATGCACGCAGAGGGTATCGGCGGACAGCACCAACTCGCTGCCGTCGCTGGCGGTCAGGGGAAGCCCCCGGGCGATACGCGTCGCCTGGTCGACGATGACCTCGGGATCATGGTGGACCGCCCCCACCTCGCGGCGCGACACCAGCCGCCCCTCGCCGTCATAGGCGCGGTCGGCGAAGGCCTCGAACCACAGGGTGACACCGTGCTCGGCCGCCAGCTCGCGCACCGCCGAGGTATCCCGGGTCGCCATGGTCATCAGCGGCAGCGCGGGATCGTAGGCCAGGATCGCCCGCATCACCGCCGAGAGGATCTCCGGGTCGCGGGCCATGTCGTTGTAGAGCGCGCCGTGGGGCTTCACATAGCTGACCGCGAGCCCCTCCGCCCGGCACAGCCCCGCCAGCGCCCCCAGCTGGTAAAGCACCAGGTTCTCGATCTCCTCCGAGGAGCAGGCCAGCGAGCGGCGACCGAAGCCCACCATGTCGGGATAGGCCGGATGGGCCCCGACCCTGACCCCGTGCTTGCGGGCCAGGCGTACCGTCATGCGGATCACGTCGGGATCCGAGGCGTGGAAGCCGCAGGCAACGTTGGCCAGGTCGACGTGGGGCATCACCTCGTGATCCATCCCCATCACCCAGGGGCCAAAGCTCTCTCCCATGTCGGCGTTGAGCAGGATAGCTGTCATGGATGATCTCCTTGCGAGCAGGTTGGGGCCAGGCGGATGGATGCCGGGGCCCTAGAAGATGTTGGACCGTTCGTACTGCTTCGGCCATTCCACGTTGCGCGCCTTGAGCGCGGCGGCGGCCCTCAGCGGCCAGACCGGATCAGCCAGCAGGGCACGACCGAGGATCACCAGGTCGGCCTGTCCGTTGGCCACCACCGACTCGGCGAGATCGGGGCTATGGATCAGGCCCACGGCACCGGTGGCGATCCCGGCCCGATCTCGAACCGCCTGGGACAGGGGGATCTGGTAGCCGGGATGGATGGGGATGGCCTGGCGCGGATCGTTGCCCCCCGATGAGCAGTCGATCAGGTCGACCTGCCCCCGCTCTCGCAGCAGGGCAGCGAGTCGCACGGTCTGCTCCAGGTCCCAGCCTCCCTCGACCCAGTCAGTACACGACAGGCGCAGGAACAGGGGCAACTCCTCCGGCCACTCCTCTCGGGTCGCGTCGATCGATTCGAGCAGGAAGCGGATGCGATGGTCGAAGCTGCCGCCATAGCCATCCTCGCGCCGATTGCTCAGCGGCGACAGGAACTGATGGATCAGATAGCCATGGGCACCGTGCAGTTCCAGGGCCTTGAAGCCCGCCTCCCGGGCACGGCGTACGCTGGCCTTCAGGCTGGCGTGGGACGCCTGGATCTGGTCGACCGACATGGCCTCAGGCGTCGCCCAACCCCGGGCATAGGGGAGCGAAGAGGACGAGACCAGGTCCGTCCACCCACCCTCGGCGGGCGACAGGGGGTGAGACCCCTCCCAGGGGCGCCCTACCGAGGCCTTGCGTCCGGCATGGCCCAGCTGGATCCCCGGGACGGCGCCCTGCGACTCGACAAAGGCGGCAATCCGCCCCAGCCGATCGCGCTGCTCGTCATTCCAGAGGCCGAGGCAGTACGGGGTGATCCTCCCCCTGGGCTCGACATGTACGGCCTCGGTGAAGACCCAGCCGGCCCCTCCGGCCGCTCGGGCGCCCAGGTGCATGAAGTGCCAGTCATTGGACAGCCCCTCGCGTCCCGAGTACTGGCACATGGGGGACAGCATGATCCGGTTGCGCGCCCTGACCGAGCGGAACTGGACAGGCCGAAACAGATGCGGGTCGGGGTCTCGGCGCAGGATCCGACGCTCGTCCTCCCCGCCGGAGCGTGAGTCAGTGATGGCGGCGGGGTCAGATGGATTCACGTCTTCTTTGGCCATGGGCAAGGCTCCTTGTCATTGTTTTCTCGATGATGTGGCCCATCAGGGCCCGATGGCGTCCCGCCTGCGCGCACAGTCGCGCCGGAACTGCCATTGGCTGACCAGAAAGAGCATGGCGCTGACGGCCATGGAGGCCAGCAGCGAGCCAAGGAACACCATCATCGGCGGCACATGTCCCACCAGGGTCGCAGTCACCACCCCGAAGGCCACCAGGCTCAGCATGCCCTTCTGGGCCATGCTCACCGTGGCCCGCGCCACGTCGGCCCCGTAACGCTCATGCAGGGTCCAGCCGATGGTGAACAGGCCCACCGGAAACCCCACCAGCATGCCGGAGAGCAGCGGCCCGGATCTCACCGCCAGGGTGGTCGCCACGCTCACCAGCACCCCGGCCAGCAGTCCGCGCAGCAGCAGGTCAAACCAACCGGAGCGAGCCACGACGACCGGCTGTGTCAGGCGCAGGGCCCGCCTGACTCCCTCGGCCAGCAGCAGCATGGCGAGGTACATCAGCACCGCCACCCCGACTCCCCCTGGCACCCTCGAGAAGATCAGCGCCGCGGGAACCCAGCACAGGGTAGCGATGCCCAGACTGGCCAAGGCGTTCAGGCGTCCGGCGGTCACCACGAAGGAGATGCTGAACAGCAGCGTGGCCACCAGGGCATGCAGGGTCGACAGGGCGGCGGCCTGGATGAACGCCGTGGAATGCTCCTGCAGCATGAAGAAGTAGCCGGGTCCAAGGACGATGGGCGTGCCGGCGATGATGCCGCCGAGCCTTGGACCCAGCTTGCCGACCGCCAGGGAGACCCCGACCACCACCACTGCCGTGGCGAGCAGCTTGGCCAGCAGCACGCTCAGCATCGGCGCGTCACGCCACCACCGGCAGCACGTCCACTCGATACCGGTGATCAAGCGCACGGCGACGCACCGGATCCTCGAGCCTCATGCGGAAGGCTTCGGCGGACCGCACACCGCCGATCACCGGCAGGGTGCCGCACAGCATGACCTGGCCGGGGGCCAGTCCCGTCTCCTCGAGTCCGAAGCGCCGTAGCAATTCATCCGGGGGCAGCAGACCGGTCACACCGCCCTGCTGATAGAGCACCTCTTCCCCCTCGATCGTGGCCCAGGAGGCCATCGTCAGCTCATCCCAGTGGTCGATGACGTCCTCGAGCCGCCAGACCTGTCGGCCCACCGGCTTGGCACAGACCTGCTTGGAATGCGCCACCGACCAGGCCTCCGCCTCGCGGTCGGTATGGTCGGAGCCGATGCCCACCAGGGTCCCCTCCGGGGTGCCGATCAGGACGACTTCCACCTCCCCGCTGCTGGCCTCGCCCAGCACCTGGATGGTGTCTTCAGAGGTCAGCTGGTCGGCGGCGACGCGATAGAAGAGCGGCGTGGTCGAGGGCGGGGTGACGCCGATCGCCTTGAGCTCCTCGATATGCTCGTCGATCCCCGCCTGCTCGCGCCCGGCCCAGCCGGCAATGATCAGTTCCTGCACCTCGACGTCCACGGAATCGCCGCTGTCCGCCAGTTCAAATATCGTCATACGCTGGTTCCTGTCATTGAGTGTGACGTGGTGGCCCGGGGTGACTCGGCGCGTCATGCCTCGCCGTGACACCCCCGGAACGGATGGATCGCGTTTCCCTCAGCCCAGCATGTTCGGCAGGAACATGGCCAGCGACGGGAAGAGGATCAACAGGATGGCCATGAGGAACATGAAGCCGACATAGGGCATGGCGCCCACCATCACATCATTGAACGAGCCCCCCTGGCGCACCCCCTGGACCACGTAGAGGTTGAGCCCGACCGGCGGCGTGATCAGCGCCATCTCGATGAGCAGGATCAGCAGGATGCCAAACCACACCGGGTCGAACCCCATCCCGATGATGATGGGCGCGACGATCGGAATCGTGATCACCATCAGCGACAGCGTCTCGATGAAGAACCCGAGCACGATATAGAGCGCGATCACCAGCATCAGCGTGGCATAGGGCCCGAGGCCCGCGGCCTCAAGGAAACCGGTCAGCTCACGGGTGACTCCGGTAGAGGCCAGTACGAAATTGAGAAAGTACGAGGCGATGATGATCAGCATGATCATGCCCGTGGTCCGCATGGTGCCGTCCAGTGCCTCGACGATGATGCGCAGCGAGAGCTTGCCCATGAACAGGGCGATGAGCAGCGCACCGATCACCCCGAGCGAGGCCGCTTCGGTCGGGGTCGCCCACCCGGCGTAGATCGACCCGACCACGACACCGAACAGGATCAGTACCGGCAGGAGATGCCTAAGGCCCGAAATACGTTCCGACCAGGCATGAGAGCTGCTGGGCCCCCCGAGGCTCGGACGCCACATGCAGATCAACGCGGTCCCGGCCATGAACAACAGGGCCAGCAGGAGCCCTGGCACCAGGCCGGCGGCGAACAGCTTGGGGATCGACGTCTCGGTCAGGAAGCCGTAGACGATCAGGTTGATGGAAGGGGGAATCATGATACCCAGGGTACCGCCGGCGGCGATCGACCCGGTGAACAGCCTGGGGTCGTACTTCATCTCCTTGCCCTGGGGAAGGGCCACGGTGCCAATGGTCGCCGCGGTCGCCACGCTGGACCCCGAGGTCGCAGAGAACAGCGTCGCCGTGCCGATGTTGGCATGCAGCAGGCCACCCGGCAGCCAGGAGAGCCAGCTTTCCAGAGCACGATAGGTACCCTTGGCGATCCCGGTACGCACCAGGATCTCCCCCAGGAGTATGAACAGCGGAATCGCGATCAGCAGGAAGCTGTCCGACGCCGACCAGATGACATCGCCCATGGCCCGGGACAGCGGGAAGGGAGAAAAGAACTCGTCGAGGAACAGGCCGAGCATGATCAGGGTGGCGGCCACCGGGATGCTCAACACCAGCAGGACAAGCAGGACCAGCAATGTTATCAGGATCATGAGGTAGCCTCGTGGTTTTCATCGCTGATCTGCTCGTCGAGTGTCGGACTGCCGGCGAGCCGCTGCACGCCCTCGACATCCCCCGCCAGCAGCCCCAGCAACACACGAAGTGTCATCAGGCCGACGGCCAGGCTGAACCAGGCGAGTCCCATCACCCACAGGAACTGAGGGATCCAAACCGGGGTCCCCAGCGGCGTATTGGCTCGGGCGCCCCCCGTGAACGAATCCTTGGCGACCTCGAAGGCGGCCCCCACCACGAGCACGCAGAACAGCGCCATCGCCAACAGCGCCAGCAGGTCCAGGCCGCCTCGAATGCGCATGGGAAAGTTGAGATACAACGCGTCGATACGGATATGCGCCTTGCGCAGCAGGGTGTAGGCAAACGCCCAGCTGGTGCTTATCGCCATGACGTAGCCGGTCAGCTCGGTGGCGTGGACGGCGGAGCGTCCCATCAGCTGGCGCGAGAACACCTCGACGGTCACCAGCACCACCGTCATGAGGATCAGCACCCCGCCGGCTCGCGCCATCCATAACGAGCCCACCTGCACACCGTTCAGCACCCGATCGAGAGCGGTATTTACCGTTTGCAACATGTCACTCTCCAGGGCGAGGCCGGGCTGCCATGCAGCCCGGTCGCCAGGGGTTGGTCGGAAGCTTACTTGGCGGCGGTCAGCCCGGTGACGCTACCGATGGTCTCATTCCAGCGGTCCACCCACTCCTGGTCCACACGATTCGCCCAGTTGGGCAGGATGGTCTCCTCCAGGTGGCGGCTCGCCTCAACGAAGTCCTGGTCAGTGGCTTCCACCAGCACCATGTCGCCGGGGTCGCCGCGGGTGCACTCGCCCTCCCCCGTCAGGCAGGCAATCCCCTCGCGGGTCTCCTCCACCGCGGATTCCCAGACCGGCTCCTCGTAATTCTCCCGGATCTCGGTCATCAACCACTCCTGGGTGTCCGGCGAGAGCGAGGCCCACTTCTTGCCATTCATGGCGGTCACCACATGATCCCAGCCACCCACGGGGAGCGGGTAGAGGTGGGTGGACACCTCGTACCAGCCGGAACTGTAACCGGACAGCGAGCCGGTCACGGCGCAATCGATGACGCCGCGCTGCAGGGCGCCCGGCACCTCGCTGAAGTTGAGCGTGATGCCCTCGGCTCCCAGCGCCTCGAGGAACTCGGCGGTGGCGCGCCCGCTCGCCCGGACCTTCTTGCCGGCCAGATCGGCGAGCCCATCGATCTCGGCATTGCAGAAGACCATCTGCGACGGATAAGGCACCACCGCCAGCAGCTGGGCATCCTGATAGCGCTTGGCGAAGGCATCGGCCAACACCGGCCGGTAGGCGTCGGACACCTTCCGCGCCGTCTCGACGTCCGGTGCGATCATGGGCATGTCCAGGCCTTCCAGCTCCGGTGCATCCTGGACGGCGTAGTCTGCCACCGTGGAGGTCACCTCGATGACATCACGTCCCATCAGGCGATACACCTCCCCGCCTCCGAGGCCCATCTGGTCGAAGGTCGTGACATCGGTCGAGATCCGGCCGCCGGAGGCCTCCGGCAGGTGACGCTCCCAGAACGGCCGCTCGAAGTTCTGGTAGAGCGACAGGCTGCTCCAGCTGCCGACGTAGGCAAAACTGGTCTCATCGAGCTCCTGTGCGGGGACCTGGGACGCGCTGACCAGCATGCCGGCAGCGACCGAAGCGACGAGACGTTTTCTTGTAATCATCGGGAGTTCCTCTGTTTTTCCAGAAGGGGCTACAACAGGGCCACGCGGCTGTCGGGGATATCGGTGATCAGCATGTGGCCCGGACTGTGGGTGATGGCAAACTCGATGCCGGCGTCCATCAGGACCTGCTGCGGGGTCACGCCGCAGGCCCAGAACACCGGTAGCTCGTCATCGCCCATCGACACCGCATCACCGTAATCCGGCGAGTGGAGATCGGTGATGCCGATCAGGGCAGGATCGCCAAGGTGCACCGGGGCACCGTGGGTCTGGGGGAAACGGGTAGTGATCTGGATGGCGCGGATGGCATCGCTGGCCCGATAGGGGCGCATCGAGACGACCAGGTGCCCGCCGAAGCCACCGGCGGGCACCAGCGGCACGGAGGTCCGGTACATCGGCACGTTGCGCCCCTCGTCGATATGGCGCACCGGCAGGCCGTCCTGGATCAGGGCGTGCTCGAAGGTGAAGGAGCACCCCAGCGCGAAGGTCACCAGGTCATCACGCCAGACGTCGGAGACATCATGGACCGTCCGGTCGAGCCGCCCGTCGCGATAGAGGCAGTAGGCGGGCACATCGCGGGCGATATCGAGATCATCGGCCAGGGCGGCACAGCCTCGCTCGCCTGGCTCACTGACCGCCAGCAGCGGACAGGGTTTGGGGTTGGACTGGCAGAAACGCAGGAAGCCGTTGGCCTGGGCTTCGGGAAGGATCACCAGGTTGACCTGGACGAAGCCCTTGGCGAGGCCCGCGGTGGGCCCGACCAGGGTGCCATCACGAGCAGCGAGGCGCACGGCTCTCGGATCGTGATCGGCATGGGGGAAAGTGTTGTGGGACATTGTTCTGCCTCTCCATGCGGTCTCTTCAAGGTAAGGCAGAACATTTGATTGCATCAAATCGATATTCAGGATCACCTTTGATCGAATAAGCTGATCAAACGATCTCTTCACTCTCCCGAGACGCGTCGCTCACCGTGCTCAGCGACAGTTCCGCCACCGCGCGAAGCACCGTGGCCCCGGGTGCCGAACTGTAGGCCACGTTGAAGACCAGGTCGGGCAGCGAGGCCTCGACGCGAAACTCGCGAAGGGCTCCTGAGGCCAGCTCCCGGTGCAGGATCTCCCGAGGCAGTGCACTGACGCCGAGGCCATCGACGGTCATGCGAATGATGGTGGAAAGCGAGGAGCTCGAATGGATCTGGGTGGGGTGATTCATGGGATTGATCAGCGAGCGGATATTGGCATAGGGCTCGCTGCGCCGCGGATAGGTGATGATGGGAATCCTGGCCAGGTCCGCGAGGCCAATGGGCTCCGCGGGCAGCTCGATGCCGGGGCTGGCGACCCAGACCAGTGGGTAGCGGCAGAAGCGTCGGTTGATGATGTCGGGCTGGCTGACCTCGCCGATCAGAAAGGCGATATCGATCTCTCGACTCACCAGCTTGTCGGCAAGATTGAGGGAGATATCGACATCAAGCTCCAGATTGACCGCCGGATAGGCCTCACTGATCTTCTCGATCAGCCGCGGGAGCCAGGTATAGGCGATGGTCTCGGAGACCCCCAGGCGGATCGTGCCGTGGATGGCATCGGGGCTTGCGACCGTCTCCAGCAGTTCGGAGTGAAGCTGCAGGATCTTCTCCGCGTAGACCAGCAGCTGTCGCCCCTTGGCCGTCAGCACCGCCTTGCGTCCTGTCCTGTCGAACAGCTCGGTGCGCAGCTCATCCTCGAGACTGGAAATCCTCGCCGACACCGAGGGCTGGGAGGCATAGAGCCGCCGGGCAGCCGCCCGGAAGCTGCCCAGCCGAGCAATCCACACAAAGGTTTCCAGCGTCCTGATGTTCATGGGGCACTCTCAGTGGCGTCGGCGAAAGGGGCGGTCAAGTCGAATGATAGACGCCACCATCGGTTAACCGCCCTTGATCATGGGATAATCCTATCACAGCCTCGCGGCCCGAGGTGTCCCGGCTGGCCCGGGGGACGGCAGGGCCCGTTTCACCTCGACTGCCGGGCTACCGTTTAGGGATTGTCCAAACGGCCCGCCAACCGCGTGCAGCTGAGCTGCTAGGCTTCGGAATGACCTGCATGACTCAACGCGCATTCCACAGGAGGTCCTCATGATGACCCCACGCCCTTTCAAGCCGCTGCTGGTTACCCTCTCCTGCCTCGCCGTCTCCGGCACCGCCCTGGCGGCAGAATGGAACATGGCAACCCCCTACGGCGATGCCAGCTTCCACACCCAGAACGTCAAGCAGTTTGCCGAGGATGTGGCGGAGGCCACCGACGGCGCCCTGCGCATCAATGTGCACAGCGGGGGCTCGCTGGTCGCCCACGGCGAGATCAAGCCATCCGTCCGGCGTGGCACCATCGATGCGGGAGAGGTCTTCCTGTCGATCCTCTCCAACGAGGATCCGATCTTCGAGATCGACACCCTGCCGGGGGTGGCGGGCAGCTACGAGGAGGCCATGGCCCTGTGGGAAGCCACGCGTCCGATGATCACCGACCTGTTCGCCGAGGAGGGGCTGGTGCCGCTCTATGCCGTGGCATGGCCGGCCCAGGGCATCTATACCCGTGACGCCCTGGAGGACCCCGAGCAGTTCGAAGGCCTTCGGGTGCGTGCCCCCAACATCAACACCCAGCGCTTCGTGCAGAACCTCGGCGGCAACCCCACCGAGACCGAGGAGTCAGACATCCCCACCGCCTTCAGCACCGGACGGGTGGATGCCATGATCACCTCCAGCGCTACCGGCAATGCCATGACCGCCTGGGACTACATCTCCCACTACACCGATGCCAACCTGTGGCTGCCCAAGAATATCGTCTTCATCAACCAGCGCTCCTTCGACAGGCTCGACGAGGCCACCCAGGAGGCCCTGCTGGAGGCGGCCGAGCGCGCCGAGGCACGCGGCTGGCAGATGAGCCGCGACAACAACGAGACCAGCCTGCAGGCCCTGCAGGACAACGGAGTCACCGTCTCCACCCCCAACGACGAGGTCGCCGCCGCCCTGCAGGCCGCCGGTGACCAGCTGTTCGAGGACTGGCAGGCTCGTGCCAGCGAGCAGGCCCTGGAGCTCCTCGAGACCTACCGCGCCGGTCTCGAGGATTGACCGCCGGCCGGCGCGGTGCCACGCCGCCGCGCCGGCCAGCCATCGGGAATCACCGCCATGACCTTCAAGTTTGCGCTGCTCTACCGCATGGGTGCCTGGGGAGCGGCGACCTGCATGGTCACGATCTGCGCCCTGGTGGCGCTCCAGGTGACCTTCCGGGTCGTCGATGCCCTGCTGCACCTGGTCGGCATACCACGCCTCGGCCTGAGTATCACCGGCGTGTCGGAGATCGCCGCCTACCTGCTGGTCGGCGCCACCTTCCTGGGGCTGGCCTATACCTTCGTGCACCATGCCCACATCCGCGTCACCCTGCTGATCTCGCGGCTGCCCTCGCGTATCCGGGTCTGGTTCGAGGTGGCCTGCCTGATCGTGGCACTCGCCCTGAGCCTGCTGCTGGGACATGGGCTCATCGAGCTTGCCCGCGAGAGCCTGGAGTTCCGGGACGTCTCCTCCGGCTTCCTGTCGATCCCGCTGTGGATCCCACAGACCGTCCTGGCGACCGGCGTGGGGCTGCTCTGCCTGGCGCTGGCCGAGGCCCTGGTGCTGACGCTGCGCATCGCGGCCAGGGAGCCGGATCGCTTCCGCGAACTCACCGACGGCGACGACAGCGACCTGCCATGACACCTGCCGAGAGGGAGACACCACCTTGCTGATCCTCAGCCTGGCCAGCATCCTTACCCTGGCGATCCTGCTCGGCAGCGGCGTCTGGATCGCCTTCGCCCTGATCGGCACCGCCTGGGTCGCCCTGGCCTTCTTCAGTACCTTCTCGCCCGGCCCCATCCTCGCCTCGGACTTCTGGGGAGCGAGCTACGGCTGGGACCTGACTGCGCTGCCGATGTTTATCTGGATGGGCGAGATCCTGTTCCGCTCGGGGCTGGCCGACAACATGTTCCGCGGCCTGTCGCCCTGGCTGAACCGCCTGCCAGGACGCCTGCTGCACACCAACATCATCGGCAGCGGCATGTTTGCGGCGGTCTGCGGCTCGTCGGCGGCGACCTGTGCGACGGTCGGCAAGATGACGCTGCCGGAACTGGAGCGGCGCGGCTACGATCCGCAGATGGCCATCGGCACCCTGGCCAGCGCCTCCACCCTGGGCCTGCTGATCCCGCCCTCGATCGTGCTGATCGTCTACGGCGTGGTCACCGAGCAGTCGATCTCCCGCCTGTTCATGGCCGGCGTCGGGCCCGGGCTGCTGATCCTCTCGCTGTTCATGGCCTACCTGATCGCCTGGGCACTTCTCAAGGGCAACCGCAAGGGACTGACCGGCCAGGACGAGTCGTCACTGCCGCTGGCGCAGAAGCTGCGCCAGACCTGGTCGCTGCTGCCCATCCTGGCGCTGATCGGCGGGATCATCTTCAGCATCTACGGCGGGCTGGCCTCGCCCACCGAGGCGGCCGCAGTGGGTGTCGTGCTGTCGATGCTGATTGCCCGCTGGAACGGGCACTTCGGCAAGGCCGTCTTCCAGGAATCGCTGTTCGCGGCCATCCGCACGGCCTGCATGATCGCCTTCATCATCGCCGGGGCGTCGTTCCTGACCTCGGCGATGGGATTCACCCAGGTGCCCATGCAGCTCGCCCGTGCCATCGGTGAGATGGGGCTCTCGCCAACGATGCTGCTGGTGGCGCTGACCCTGCTGCTGCTAGTGATGGGCTGCTTCCTCGATGGGATCTCGCTGATCCTCCTGGTCACCGCCATCATCATGCCGGTGATCAGCGCCGCGGGCTTCGACCTGATCTGGTTCGGGATCTACCTGGTGATCGTGGTGGAGATGTCGCAGATCACCCCGCCGGTGGGCTTCAATCTGTTCGTGATCCAGGGCCTCACCGGCAAGGACATCCTGACCATCACCCGGGCCACCCTGCCCTTCTTCCTGCTGATGCTGGTGGCCATTGCCCTGATGCACCTCTTCCCCGAGATCGCGCTCTACCTGCCCCAGGCCATGAACCGGTGACTGCTCCCCGCCCTAGCGGGCGAGGCTTCGCATTTTTGCTAATCGGCCCGCCCCCTGGCACTCGCGTCCGCCACGGCAAGCGCCGCGAACAGGTCCCGCCGATAGAAGCGCTCCGGTACCTGATAGCGTGTGCTCCGCCCTCCTCCAGGCAACCTCTCCAGACAGCCCTTCTCGACAAGCCCGGCAAGGTGACGTGTCGCCGTCGCCTTGCTGACCTTGGCCACCTTCTGGTACTGCGATGAACTGATCCCGTGCTCGAACCCCTTCTCGCCTCCATCCAGCAGTCGGTTCAACACCTTGATCTGCTCCGGGAGCAGTTCTGCCATTCCGAAGCGCTGCCAGAAGCGGGCCTTGCACAGGGTCCGCTCGACTTGAGCCAGAACGCTCAACAGCGTGGCCTCCAGGGTATCCAGAAACCAGGCCAGCCAGGTAGTGAGGTCTGTCGTACCCCGCTGGCTTTCCTCCAGGCAGCGATAGTAATCGGCCCGTCGCTCAAGGATGGCCGCCGACATGGCATAGAGGCGAATGCTCTGCTGATCGGCCTGCGCCAAGGCAAGATCCGCAATGGCCCGAGCGATACGTCCATTGCCATCTTCAAAGGGGTGCAGGGTCACAAACCAGAAATGAGCCAGGCCTGCCCGAACGAGGGGGTCCAGGGCGGCGTCATGACGGCTGGATTCGAACCACGCGAGAAACTGTTCGATCTCGCTCTCCAGGCCAGCTCGAGGCGGCGCCTCGAAATGCACCCTGGGACGATCGATCCGACCCGACACCACCTGCATCGGCTCCATCCCTCGCCACTGGCCGGGACGCAGTGTCGTCAGTGAGGTCTCGGCATCAGAAAATAGCCAGCGATGCCACTGAAACAGCCTCTCGGCATCCAGCCCCGAGTCGGGATTGAGGATCGCATCCAGCATCAACTCCGCCAGACCTTCGGCGCGAGGCGAGGGCTGGCCGTTCGCCACGTCGACCCCCAGTCGCCGAGCAAGCGATGAGCGAACGCATGCCACATTGAGACGCTCTCCCTCGATCGCGGAGGAGGTGACAATATTCTGCAATAGCGTATCCAGTGCCGCTCTGGTCTCTGTCTCCAGATCACCCGCGGGCGTAAGGGCCCCTGACCGCCCCAGCAGGATGCCAAGATTGCGCCAGCAACGTTGTAGTCGAGGCTGTACATCGGCCACCTGCCAGCTGAAATCAGGCCAGTCGGGGTGTTGCCAGATCCAGGTCACGGCGTGATGAGGCATGTCCAGGCTCCAGAGAGACGAGGCGGCGAGGCGATTCCCGCGATATTCGGCTCACTCATTGAGTCGTATAGTGCGGATTTTCGGCTCATCTGACAAGGTCGTCACCCGGAGAGGCTGGACGGGCTCGAGCAATCATCCTTCCTGTTCGACAGCGTGCCGCGGGTTGCGGGGATAGAAGCGCTCCGGCTGACGCTCCACGTGGGGAAAGAAGCGAGTGTCCTTGTAGGGCATCTTCATGAACCCGGAGACCCCGAGCCCCTCGATCAGCCCGACCGCATCGAGGATATCCTCAAGCCGGCGCCGGAACTCCGCCTCCCGCAAGGGATCGAGCAGCCGATAGTAGGAGTGGATCTTTAGATGCTCGGGCAGCGCCTCGAAGATGATCATGCCGGTATGGTGGATCTCGTTGAGCGCCTCCAGCGAGGTGATGATCGCCTCCGGCAGCACCAGGAACTCCTCCGGGTCGGGCCCATCCTCGAAGTAGCTGTGCAGCCGGCTGCGATCCTCCAGCTCCGGCACCGCACTGACCTCGTAGGCCAGGCGCATGCCCGGCTCGATCACGAACGGCTGCTCCTGGCTGTCACGCTCGAGATGCAGGGTGTCGCGGGCGTTGAACAGGCAGCTCTTGAAGATGCCCTGCCGGTAGATGGCCCGGGCCAGGTGCACCATGTTGTTGACCGCAGCGATGAAGGCCGGCCGCCGCGAAGCGTCGTGCAGGTTCAGCGAGGTATCGATGTAGACCCCGTCGGCCTCCCAGCGCACCGCCAGGCCGCCCACCACCGGGTAGCGGCCGAGGCGGCTGACCGAGGCCAGGAAGGCCTTCTCGGTCTCGCCCATGCCCTGCATGAAGTTCTTGTAGTAACGGTCGAGCTGCACGTCGTTGACGTCGTTGAGGGTCTCGGCGGCACCCTCCTCGCGCAGGAAGGCCTTGCGGGAGCTGTAGACCACGGTATCGATCTCCCGCTCGGCCGGTCGCACCCACACCGGCACCAGCGCATGGGCCGGTGGCTCGGGCAGGTCGATCATCACCAGCCGAGCCAGCCGAGGCATCTCGCGGATGAAGTAGTCGCCGGCCTTCAGGCGCAGCCGCGGGTCAGGGTCCAGCATGCCGTCGAGCATGCGCGCGAACTCCACCGGCAGGCCCAGGGAGGTCGCGGGAATCGCCCGATGGCCGAAGCGGCAGGACTGCGCCGAGGCCAGCGCATAGAGGGTGCCGGCGGCGCCCTGCTCGTCGAAGCGCGGAGAGGAGAGCGCGCCGTTGAGCTGCTCCTCGCCGATGAAGTAGACATCGCCCAGGCGGGCGTTTGTCTGCTGCAGGTTGTCTGACATCAGCTCCATGACATTGGCCGCCACGAACTGCTGGTTGGCATCGAGCTGGGCGAACACCGAGGAGCCCCAGTCGATCAGCGCGATGTTCTCGGTCTTGCCATCGAAGACCAGGTTGGAGGGCTTGATGTCGCCATGCACGATGGGCCGCCCCGCCGGGCCGGACTCCCGGCGCAGCGCGCGCAGGATATCGGCCAGTTGGTCGGCGATGTGCACCACCAGGCGCGGCGACAGGCGACCCTCGCGCAGCGACACCTCCTCCAGGTTGAGGCCCGGGGCCCGCTGCATGACGAGGATCGACTGGTTGCGCACCCGCTGGTAGGCGATCAGCCGGGGCACCCGGGGATGCTCGACCTGCTCCAGCATGAAGGCCTCCTCCTCGAGGCGATCCTGGAGGTGCTGGGGCAGGTTGACCCGGGTGAACTTGAAGACGTACTGGTCGCCCAGAGCGGTCAGCCCGGCGAACACGAAGCCGTAGGCGCCCTTGCCGATCAGCTCGATCTCCCGGTAGCCCAGCTGCTCCAGCTGGGCCTGGCACAGCGACACCCACGCCTTGAGCTTGCGGGCATCGTCGTGGCTGAGCAGATAAACCGACTGCTCCTCCGGAATGTAGAACTGCTGCAGGGGCGCCTGGGTCATGGTGTTACGCCAGATGGAGCAGCATGGTCTCCGGCGCTTCCAGATAGCCCTTCCAGGCGTTGCAGAAGCGGGCGATGGTGCCCCCGTCGATGATCCGGTGGTCGCCGGCCCAGGTGACGGTCATGATCGCTCGCTTGACCACCCGGTCCTCGGCATCGAAACGCGGCAGCCATTGGGTCTTGCCGATGGCCACGATCGCCACCTCCGGGGCATTGATGATCGGTGCGGCATAGGTGCCGCCCATGGCACCGATATTGGAGATGCTGATGGTCCCGCCCCTGAGGTCTTCCTGGCTCACCTTGCCGGCACGGGCGGACTCGGTGAGACGCTGGACCTCGGCCGCCACGCCGAGCAGGCTCAGCCGCTCCACGCCCTTGACGTTCGGCACCAGCAGTCCGGCTCGACTGTCCACCGCCATGCCCACGTTGACCGAAGGAAGGTAGTGGATCTCGCTGGCCGCGTCGTTGAGCCGCGCGTTGAGGATCGGCGCCTCGCGCACCGCCAGCGCCATGGCCTTCATGAAGAAGGGCATCAGGGTGAGCCGGGTCTCCTCCGCCGCCGCCAGCGGTTTCAGGCGCTCGCGCAGCGCCAGCAGCTCGGTGACGTCGATCTCCTCGCCGTACTGGAAGTGCGGAATGGTGGTGGCCGACTCGACCATGCGCTTCGCCATGACCGCCCTCACGCCACGCAGCGGCTCCACGCGGACCTCCTGCTCGGCCGGCTGGGGCGTGGGCGACTGCGACGCGGTTTCGGTCCACGCAGCCGACGAGGCCGCCTCATCCCCGTGTTCCAGGTGACGCAGCACGTCCTCCTTGAGCACCCGCCCCTGCTTGCCGGAACCGGCCACCTCGTCCAGCGCCAGGCCGTGCTCGCGCAGCAGCCGGCGGACCGCCGGTGCCGCGGGAATGCGGCCATAGGGGCCGCGCCCCGGCTCCCCGCCATCACTGACCGGTCGCGGGGCCGCCGTGGGCGCCGCTCGCCGGGCCTCGGCGGGTGACGCACTGGCCTCCTGCCGCGGGCGGGGCGCCTCCTCGGCGGCCTCGGCCTCGCCTTCCGGCCGATAGGCATAGAGCGGCGCATGCACCCGGGCAATCTCGCCCTGGGCCACGTGCAGCCGGCTCACCATCCCAGCCTCGGGGGCGGTGATCTCGACCAGCGCCTTATCGGTCATGACATCGACCACCGGCTGGTCCTCCTCGATCATCTCGCCCTCGGCGACGCGCCACTCCACCACCTCGCACTCGACGATACCCTCGCCGATATCCGGGAGAATAAAGTCCTTGTCCGACCCGCCTCCGGGGGTGTCTCCGCCTCTGGGCCCGGCGGACGGCTCGGGCGTCGCCGACGTTCGCGCCGAGGATGCGGGCGGCTCGGCGGCCGGGCTCGCGGTCTCCTCCCCCTCGGCCTCGTAGGCAAACAGCGGGGCATGAACCTTGGCGATCTCGCCCTTCTCCACGTAGAGCCGGGTCACCCGGCCCGCCTCGGGCGCGGTGATC
This sequence comes from Halomonas sp. 3H, assembly GCF_024206005.1. Classification (NCBI taxonomy): domain Bacteria; kingdom Pseudomonadati; phylum Pseudomonadota; class Gammaproteobacteria; order Oceanospirillales; family Halomonadaceae; genus Halomonas; species Halomonas sp. 3H. Next base: position 1,881,985 of record NZ_CP100360.1, on the reverse strand, counting down.
TCGACCAGCGCCTTGTCGGTCATCACCTCGACCACCGGCTGGTCCTCCTCGATCACGTCGCCCTCGGCCACGCGCCACTCCACCACCTCGCACTCCACGATACCTTCGCCGATATCGGGCAGCATGAAATCGCTCATCTTGCTCACTCCTGTCTGTCCTGGCTCGCTTCCGACGCGCTAGCTGGCATCAGAAGGCCACGCTGGCCTTGATCGCTTCGAAGATCTTGAGGTGGTCCGGCAGGTACTCCTTCTCCAGCGTCAGCGGGAAAGGCGTATCCAGGCCGGTCACCCGAGCGATGGGCGATTCCAGGTAGAGGAAGCAGCGTTCCTGGATGGTGGCGGCGATCTCGCCGGCGAAGCCGCCAGTCAGCGGCGCCTCGTGGGTGATCACCAGACGGCCGGTCTTGAGCACCGACTCGGCCACGGTGTCCTCGTCCCAGGGCAGGATCGAGCGCAGGTCGATCACCTCGCAGGAGATGCCCTCCTTCTCGGCCAGCTCCACGGCCCGCTCGATCACCTCCATCTGCGCGCCCCAGCCGAGCACGGTGATGTCGGTCCCCTCGCGGATCACCTCCGCCTCGCCGATGGGCAGCTGGTAGTCCTCCTCGGGCACCTCGCCGGTGGAGGCGCGATAGAGGCGCTTGGGCTCGAAGAACAGCACCGGGTCGGGGTCACGGATCGCCGAGAGCAGCAGGCCCTTGGCCTGGTAGGGGTTGCGCGGCACCACGATCTTGAGGCCTGGGGTGTGCGCGAAGTAGGCCTCGGGCGACTGGGAGTGATAGTGCCCCCCGGAGATCCCCCCGCCGTACGGGGCCCGGATGGTCAGGCCGCCGACGTTGAACAGGTCGCCGGAACGGTAGCGGTACTTGGCCGTCTCGTTGACGATCTGGTCGAAGGCCGGAAAGATGTAGTCGGCGAACTGGATCTCCGCCACCGGCACCGAGCCCTGGGCCGCCAGGCCGTTGGCGAAGCCGATGATGCCCTGCTCGACCAGCGGCGTGTTGAAGCAGCGCGCCCGGCCGTACTTCTCCTGCAGGTGGCTGGTGGCCCGGAAGACGCCGCCGAAGAAGCCCACGTCCTCGCCGAAGCAGATGACCTTCTCGTCCTCCGCCATGGCGATGTCCAGGGCGTTGTTGATCGCCTGCAGCATGTTCATGGTCGGCATGTCAGGCCCCTCCCTCGTTGGCGGCATCGTCATGGGCGCTCACGTCCGGGTCCAGCGAACGCGCCCCCCTGGGGTAGGCCTCCGGGTACTTGCGGATATGGGTCTTCAGCCGGTCGAGCTGACGCTGCAGGGCCGGGGTCACATCGGCGTAGACATCCGTCACCAGGCTGTCCAACGGGGGTGGGGGACGCTTCTCGGCACGCTTCATGGTCTCGAGCACCTCGCGGCGCAGCGACTCCTGGAGCGACTTCTCCTCGTCGTCGTTCCACCAGCCCTGTGCCACCAGCCAGTGCTGCATGCGCAGGATGGGATCCTTCTCACGCCAGGCCTCCTCCTCCTTCTTCGAGCGATAGCCGGAGGGGTCGTCCGAGGAGGAGTGGGCGGCAAGGCGATAGGTCATCGCCTCGATCAGCACCGGCTGGTTCTCCTCCACGGCGATACGGCGCGCCTCGCGGGTCGCCGAGAGCACCGCCAGAATGTCGTTGCCATCCACCCGGATCACGTGCATGCGATAACCGAAGGCCCGCGGCGCCACCCCGTCGGCGGCGAACTGCTCGATGGAGGGGGTGGAGATCGCATAGCCGTTGTTGCGGCAGAAGAAGATCACCGGCACCTCGTGCACCGCCGCCATGTTGAGCGCGGCGTGGAAGTCGCCCTCGGAGGCGGCGCCCTCGCCGAAGAAGCACAGGGTGCAGTGGCCATCGCCGGCCATCTTCTGACCATAGGCGTAGCCGGCCGCCTGGGGAATCTGGGTGGCCAGCGGGGAGGAGATGGTCATGTAGTGGAGCTTGCGCGACCCATAGTGGATCGGCATCTGCCGCCCCTTGCCGTAGTCGAGCTCGTTGCCGAACAGCTGGTTCATGAACTCGTCGTAGCTGAACCCGCGGTAGACCAGCGCGCCCTGCTCACGGTACTGGGACATGATCATGTCGGCATCGTCGAGCGCGGCCGCCGCCCCGATCACCGCGGCCTCCTCCCCCGTGCACTGCATGTAGAAGGAGAGCCGACCCTGTCGCTGGGCGGCCATCATCCGCTCGTCGAGCACCCGGGTGGCGATCATCGTGCGGTAGATCTTCAGCGCCTGGTCGCGCTCGAGCGTCGGCGCCTCGGCCCCCTCGAACAGGGTGCCGTCCTGCCGAAGCAGGCGGAAGGTGGGTATCGAGAACTCGTCGCCGGCCAGGAAATCCGGCGCATGGATATCTTGTGTCGTTGTCATCTCAGGATCCTCTACCCCTTTTGAGGGCAGTGTTGTCGCTTGTATCGCCCTTTGCCAGAAGGATTGCCCCTGGCGGGTCAACGCAACCCAAGGTGACGTTAACGTAAAATGCAGATCCGTGCACCCTTCTTGCCATCAGAAGCGAAATACCTGGTCGATTTCTCTGTCGAGAACCTCTGGCGGGGGCCGTGGTCAATCCTGTTCCGACCCTGGGGTCCGCCATTTCGGGAATTCGATCACCATGTGGAAGCTCACCCTGCCCGTTGTCGCAATCGCCGCCGCCCTCATCGCCGGCCCGATCCAGGCCGATGGGGATACGCTGCTCAATCACGACCTGCGTCGCCTGCATTCAAGCGAGGTCGTCAATCTGAAGGAGACCCTTGGCGGCTCCCCGCTGCTGCTGGTCAATACCGCCAGCCGCTGTGGCTTCACTGGCCAGTTCGAAGGGCTCGAGGCCCTGCACCAGCGCTACGCCGGACAGGGGTTGAGAGTCGCGGGGTTTTCTTCCAACGACTTCAATCAGGAGATCGACGAGGAGGGGGCGGCAGAGGTGTGCTTCATCAACTTCGGCGTTACCTTCGATATGTTCGCTCCCATCCAGGTAACCGGCGCCGACGCCCATCCGCTGTTTGCCGAGCTGGCACGGCAGAGCGAGGCGCCGCGCTGGAACTTCACGAAGTATCTGGTGGACGCGTCGGGGCAGGTGGTCGCGCATTTCGGGTCTCGGGTTCAACCGGAGTCGCGAGCGATGCGTGGCGCGATCGAGTCCCTGCTCTCTGCGGATTGACCTCCTGAAGCGTGCCCTCCTATCTGTCGGCCATCGACCACCCTGCGCGTTGACCAATAATCAGGCGAGCTCGCAGGTGGGCCGGCCATCGATAATTCACCTCTCCGACCTCCCCCCTCACACCGCGCACCCATCCAGCCTTCGCTTGCACTACCCAGCTGACCAGGCATTACCCCGATCTTGCACCCAAACCCTCACGCCCGTATCGTTATTGATTGAACATTCAATAAAGGAGATGGTATGCACTTCGACCTGTGCTGCTTCCGGCGCGTGAGCATTCCCCTCGCATTTCTTGGCGGTGGTGCCCTGCTACTGCCGCTCTCTGCCCAGGCAGATGCTCTTCAGCAGCAGTTTGATGATCTGCAGAACCTTCAGGTGATCGCCCACCGCGGTGCCAGCGGCCATGCGCCAGAGCAGACGCTGCCGGCGCTGAAGCTCGCGCACGAGATGGAGGCGGACTATCTGGAGCTGGATATTCAGATGACCGCCGACGGCGAGTTGGTGGCATTTCACGACGAGACGATTGACCGCACTACTGACGGCGAGGGTGAGCTCAAGGACTTTACCCTAGAGGAGCTCAAGGCGCTGGATGCCGGTAGCTGGTTCAACGCCTCCTCCCAAGAGCATGCCGACGACGCCTTTTCCGAGGTGCAGATCTTGACCCTCGGCGAGATCATCGAGCACTTCGGGACCGACACTCGCTACTACCTCGAGACCAAGTCACCGGAACTCTATCCCGGCATCGAGGAAGCGCTGGTCGATGAACTGGAGGCCCACGGCCTGATCCAGGCCGGCGCGGCCGTGATCCAATCGTTCAGCCAGCCGAGCCTGCTCGAGATACAGGCGCTGAATGACGACGTGCCGCTGATCCAACTGGTCTGGTACTACCCGGAAGACAACGGCGACGAGCGCCTGGTGGAGTGGACCGGAGTGACGCCGGGGCCGAGCGAGATCGACGATGCAGACTTCCAGGCGATCCGCGAGTATGCCTTGGGAATCGGCACCAACCTGACCTATGACGATGAACGGCAGGTGATCGATGCCGCCTTCGTCGAGCAGGCCCAGGCCAACGACCTGCTGGTGCACGTCTATACCATCAACGAGACAGAAGATATGCGAATGCTGCTCGACTGGGGCGTCGACGGCATCTTCACCGACTTCCCCGACCGGCTGAACGCCCTGGTCCAATAAGGTGGTCGCCTGCCCTTAACACCAGTACCGATCAGGTGGAGGGACGATCTTCAATCCTGACCTCGGCGAACCAGCCGCTGGCAGCGCTCGAAGACGCTGTCGACGGTGAGCGCCAGCAGGCCGATCAGCACGGCGCCCTGGAGGACATAGGCGGTATTGCCGTTGACGATCCCCGAGATGATCGGCGCGCCGAGGTTGCTGGCCCCCACCGTGGCCCCCAGGGCGGCGGTGGCGATATTGATCGTCACCGAGGTGCGAATGCCCGCCAGGATCACCGGCGCTGCCAGGGGGAGCTCGACCTGCAGCAGCTGCGGGACACCGCCCATGCCCATGCCGCGCGCCGCCTCCAGCACCGACGGGTCGATGCCCTGCAGGCCGGCCAGGGTGTTGCGCACGATGGGCAGCAGCCCATAGAGCAACAGCGCCACGATGATCGGCCAGGTGCCGAATCCCAGCACCGGCACCGCCAACGCCAGCACGGCCACCGGCGGGAAGGTCTGCCCCATGGATGCGGCCTGGGCCACCAGCGGCAGGAAGTCGCGGCCCGCCGGCCGGGTGACCAGCACCGCGGCCCCCACGCCGATAACCACCGCCAGCAGCGCGGCCACGCCCACCACCAGCAGGTGACGCCCCAGCAGGGTCAGGAAGTCGGCATGGGGATAGATCACCTGGCGGCTGCCCGGCTCGACCGCCCGGAACAGCGGCTCCAGTGCCGCCATGCCGAAGGTCAGCGCCAGCAGCAGGCCACACCAGATAAGCGGTGCTCGCCACAGAGTCCATGCCGAGGCGCGGCGGCGCGGGAAGGTCGACTCACTCATCCCGGCGGGCTCCCACCAGGCGACGCAGCGAGAGCTCGCCTACCGGCATGTCGTCCTCATCCACTACCGTCAGGCGGTCGGCGTGCTCGCGAAACATCACCGCCAGCGCCTGGTGCAGGGTCGCCTCCCGAGGCACTCGGGCACGGGCGATCAGCCGGGGCGACAGCGGCAGCATGCGCTCGCTGACGCGGGTCAGGGCGGCCTCCTTGAGGCCGCGGTCGTCCCCGCCCAGCATCGAGGCCACAAAGTCGTCGGCCGGGTCGCGCAGGAGCTCCAGGGGTGAGCCCTGCTGGACGATGCGCCCGGCCTTCATCACCACCAGCCGGTCGGCCAGGCCGAGGGCCTCGTCCATGTCGTGGGTGACGAACACGATGGTCTTGTGCAGCCGTGACTGCAGGTCACGCAGCTCGGCCTGGAGCGACTCGCGGGTGATCGGGTCCAGCGCGCCGAAGGGCTCATCCATCAGCAGGATATCCGGGTCGGCGGCCAGCGCCCGGGCGACCCCGACCCGCTGGGCCTGGCCGCCGGAGAGCTGGTGTGGGTACTTGTCGGCGAAGCTCTCCACCGGCAGCCCCAGCAACGCCATCAGCTCCTCAACCCGCTCTCGGATGCGGGGCGCTGGCCACTTTAGCAGCCGCGGCACCAGGCCGATGTTGCGCGCCACCGTCCAGTGGGGAAACAGACCGGTGCTCTGGATCACATAGCCGATGCGGCGCCGCAGCGTCTGTTCGTCGAATTCCCGGACCTGGCGCCCCTCCAGATGTATCTCGCCCTCGCTGTGCTCGATCAGGCGGTTGATCATGCGCAGGGTGGTGGACTTGCCGCAGCCGGAGGTCCCCACCAGGGCGCAGAGCTCGCCTTTCTCCACCCGCAGCGAGAGTCGATCAACAGCGGTCTCGCTGCCGAATCGCTTGGTGACCTCGATGAGTTCGATCATGACGTGGCTCCCTGCTCCACTGATGGCGACTGCCGGGGATCCAGCCGCCGAGCCAGGGCGCCGAGCAGACCATCGGCGACCAGCGCCATGGCCAGGATCGGCAAGGCGCCCAGCAGCACCAGATCCATGGCGGCCTGGCCGAGCCCCTGGAAGATGAAGGTCCCGAGTCCGCCGGCGCCGATCAGTGCGGCCACCGCGGTCAGGCCGATCGCCTGGACCGTGGTGATGCGCACGCCTTCGATCACCACCGGCAGCGCCAGCGGCAGGCGCACCTGCAGGAATACCTGGGTGCGGCTCATGCCCATGCCCCGGGCCGACTCCAGCACCTGCGGCGACACGCCCTCCAGCGCCACGAAGGTGTTGCGGACCATGGGCAGCAGGCTGTAGCCGAGCAGGGCCAGGAAGGCCGGTGCCCAGCCGATCCCCCTCACGCCCAGGGCATTGAGCCAGGCCACGTTGGCGGCCAGCCAGGCGAGCGGGGCCAGCAGCAGGCCGAACAGCGCCAGGCTGGGAATGGTCTGGAGGAAGTTGAGCACCGCGAAACCGAGCCGTTCGAGGCCGGCATGCCGGCGCATGGCCATGGCCAGGCCCGCGCCCAGCACCAGGCTGGCCCCGACGGCGCCGGCCACCAGACGCAGGTGCTGGATCACCGCCGAGGTGAACTGGTCGCTGCGCCCCCGATACTCCTGCACCAGCGCCAGCGACTCGAGGCCATGTGACGACGCCAGCCACCAGGCCAGCGCCACCGGCGCCAGCAGCAGCCAGACGGCAAGCCGCGGCAAGGCCAGACGCCCGCGCAGCTCGATCAGCACCAGGCCGAGCAGGAACAGCAGCAGCCACACCGCGGCGCCGATTCCGAGACGCGCCTGCGGCGTGGCCGGATCGATCCTCAGGCCAGCCGCAACCGCCAGCCAGGCCGGCAGGGCCGCCAGCAGCAGCACGGCAAGTCCCAGCGCAACGCGGTACCGGCTGGGCGTGGGTCGCCAGGCCAGGACCACCATGGCCAGCCACGGCAGACAGCCCGCCAGGGCCCCGGCCCAGCCAACGATCTCGTGGGCATGGAGCGGGGTGCCGGGCACGATGCGGTTGGGGGCGACGCTCACCGACGGCAGCGCCAGCCAGGCCATGGCGGCGGCCAGCATCAGCGCGGTCAGCACGCGGTTGGGGAGTGGCGCTTCCCTGCGCACGGCGGCCTCAGTCGTCCAGGCCGTCGAGGAAGTCCGCCGCGACCTGGCGAGGGTCAAGCCCGTTGACGGCCACGTCGCCATTGAGTCGCTGAAGGGTCTCCAGATCCAGCGCCTGGAACAGCGGCGTCAGCAGCGACTCGATCTCGGGATAGGCCTCGAGCACCTCGGCGCGCACCACCGGTGCCGGCTGGTAGACCGGCTGCACCCCCAGGGTGTCCTCCAGGACGACCAGGTCCAGCGCGTTGAGGCCGCCGTCGGTACCGTAGGTCATGGCGGCGTTGACGCCGCTGGTCTGCTGGGCCGCGGCGCGCATGGTAGAGGCGGTGTTGCCGCCGGAGAGCACCAGCAGCTGGTCATCGCCGAGCGTAAACCCATAGGCCTCCTGGAAGGCCGGCAGCGCCTGCTCGGACTCCACGAACTCGGCGCTGGCCGCGAACTTGAACTCGCCGCCAGCGTCCAGATAGCTCGCCAGGTCCTCGAGAGTCGCCAGGCCGTGCTCTCGGGCCAGGTCGCCGCGTACGCTCATCGCCCAGGTGTTGTTGGCCGAGGCCGGCGTCAGCCATGCCAGGTCGTTCTCGGCGTCCCTCTCACGGACCGTCTCGAAGGCCGCCTCGGCATCGTGCCAGACGTCGCTGTCGGTCATGTCGAAGAAGAAGGCGCCGTTGCCGGTGTACTCCGGATAGAGGTCGATCTCGCCGGTCAGCAGGGCCTCGCGCACGATGCTGGTGCCGCCCAGTTGCAGACGGTCCTGCACCTCGATGCCGCCGGCCTCGAGGCGCTGGAGGATCAGCTGGCCAAGCACCGAACCCTCGGTGTCGATCTTGGAGGAGACCACCACCGGGTCATCGGCCTGGACGGAGGAGAGGCCCAGCACGGAGACGGCAGCGACCACGGTCAGGCGAGCAAAGGGGATACGCATGGCGGAATACCACCCAAAGGATCAGGAATGTACCCTGAGTATAAGGATTCGAAGGAGTCGTTGCAGACCCCGCCGCCAACGCACAGGACGCCCGCCCCATGCCACCCGCCCTGCCGCCCCTGCTCGACCGCTGCCACCATCCGCTGGTCCGCGACCTGGCGTGGCTGCTGCTGGTGCCCGACCTGCTCACCATGCCCTGGCCGGGGCGGCCCGGCCGAGAGACGCTGGGGCTTGCCGACGACGCCCACCTAGCCGCCTGGCTGGACGACCTGGAAGCCAGCCCCGAGGCGCTGGAAGCCTGCGTGGGCGAGACCCTGACGGGCCGCATGGGGCTCTATCACGAGCGGCTCTGGCAGTTCCTGCTGGCGGCCGCCCCCGGCACCGAGCTGCTGGCCCACAACCTGCGCATCCTCCGCGGCAAGCAGACCCTCGGCGAGCTCGACCTGCTCTACCGGCGGGTCGGCTCGCCCGAGCCCATCCACCTGGAGGTGGCGATCAAGTTCTACCTCGGTCTGGCCGAAGGGCCCGGCGACGACACCTCCCAGGCGCGCTGGATCGGCCCCGGCGGTGCGGACAGCCTGGCCGGCAAGCGCGAGCACCTCCACCATCGCCAGCTCCGCCTGACCGAGACCCCCGAGGCCCGCGAGGTCATCCGAGCGCTGCTGGCCCCGCGGGCCATGGAAATTGATCGTCCCCTGGCGATCCGGCGGCAGCTGGCCATGCCGGGGGTGCTCTTCACGCCCTGGCATCGGCCGCTGCCGCCGCCCCGGGAAGCGAACCCGGCACACCTGCGAGGCACCTGGCTGTTCTGGGGGGCATGGCGGGACTACCGCGACGGCCTGCCGCCAGGCACTCGGGGGGCCTGGCTGCGCAAACCCCACTGGCTCGCCCTGCCTCGCCGGGAGCACCTGCTGCCACTGAGCGAGCTAGAGTCCCAGCTGGCCCAGCATTTCCAGGCTACCGCGCCCCCCCTTCAGCTGGCGGTGTGGCAGGAGGCCATGGGGTGGCGGCGGCTGTTCGTGGTCGCCGACGACTGGCCGCGACAGATCCCCCTGCCGCCCGCTCCGAATCGCTGACGTCTCGGCGGACAGCGCCGGCGGCCTCGGCCAGCACCGCCGAGTCATCGCGGAAGAAGGCGGTGCGGCCAGCGAGAAAGGTAGGATGAGCCCAATCCAGCTTTCGTTTACTCAGTGGAGTCCAGGGCCTGCGCCAGCAGGGAACGCTTGCGCGGCAGCAGACTGACCTCCAGCCCCAGGGGCCGGAAGACGCGGTTCTTCATCTCCAGGGTGACGTTGCCCTTGTCACCCTCCAGATCCGACAAGGTACGCCGACTGATGCCGACCAGCGCCGCGTAGCGGGTCTGGGAGAGCCCCAGCACATCACGACGCAGGGTCCTCAGAAGCTGGCCATCGGTAAGCTCACCCGCATAGAAACGCCTCAGCACCACCACCAGCGCCCCTTCTCGGTCATCGACATTGCGAGATTTCATAGCAGCCCCCAGCGCTTGAGTCGGGTACCCAGCGTGCGCAAGCCTACGGACGGCATATCCAGAATGCGAGTGGGAACGCCTCGCCCGGCCAGGCGTTCATCCAGCCCATTGAGGTCGACGGCCAGCCGCCGCAGCGCCTCCATCAACTGATCGGGGTCCACGAGGTCCGACAGGGATTCCGCAATGGCGTACCAGTCGTATTCGCCCCCGGCCTCGAGCGGCGGGCCCCACTGGGTGGTTCGTGTCACTCCCTCAGGATCGGCTCGCATCGGGGCGAAATCGTAGACCGGTGAGAGCCATATTCCCTCGGGGCGCTTCAGCAGCGCCGTATTGCGACCGTGGTTGTCGGAGTTGCCAAACGCGATGTTGAGCAGATCGCGCCGCACCCATTCGATGACGAAAGCCGACGCTTCGAAGGGTTCGCCGAGCTCACGGACACGATACTGCGCCTGCAGCAGGCCCACTAACTGGCGAAGCGTCTCACCGTGGCGAAGGAAGGAGCCAGGCGCCGCCCCCATCAGTGAATAGACGGACTCCAGGCCGTAGCGAATCCAGACGCCGTCGTGATGGTGCATATCGAACCGCGGCAGCCAAAGCGAGGGATAACGCTCTCCCTCCATCAGTCTCATGGCCCCTGTCTCGACGGTATCGATTCCCAGCAACGCCAGTTCCTGGTAGTAGTGATATTCGGCACGAAGAATATCGCAGTCATCGTCGGTACGCCGGCCGCGGGGAAACTTGACCAGCATCGGCTGATCCGGGCGGTGAACCTCTTCCTGCCAGGTATCGATCCAGACCTGCTCATCTTCGGCGAGCCTGAGCAGCAGCTTGGGGGCCTCGCCACCGGCCCCGGTCGCCCCCCCGCTGGCTGCTCCCATCTGCTGGGCATACTCCAGAAAGTCGATATCTCGCTCCACCACGCTTTTCACCGGAAAGCGTCGCTCTCCCAGGCTATCCCTGAGGCTGTTGTCGGGCACCGCCTCCTTGATGCGCAGGTTACCGACCGGCGCGATAGTCCCGCGGGCCAGAAGCTCCGCGTCCTGGCGCCCGATCGAAAGGTGATGGATACCGAGAAAGTCCACCCAGAAGCGGCGGCTGGCTCCCGCCGGCATGATGTCCTCCAGAAAACCGAACCAGCGCGGGGACTCGTGAGTCAGCATCAGCTCCACAGGCAGCACCAGGCTGGCTGCATGCCGCTCGTCGTGGAACATCCACTCGACGGCATAGTCGGTTGCATAACGCAGGCGAGACGGGCCATGTACGCCTCGCTCCGGGTCTTGCAAGGAAATCTCGGCGGCATCGTGCCAGACCCGGCCGAAGTGAATTTGTAGCGTCAGCCTCATGATTCCACCTGTGAACAATACTACTCAATAATGGCCATTCAACACATTATTTGCGCAGTATAGCGCACAGATTAGCAAGGGCACGGAAATTATTGAGCAGCATGGCACACAACCAAGAAGCACCGAAGCGCCGGACGCCCTGCTCCCTCGCAGGGCAGGGCGTCCAACATCGCTGAGCGCCACGCTTCTCGCTTGCCGCTCAGCCTTCGGGCTTCTCGACGACCCAGGTGGTGCCCTCCCGGGAGTCCTTGAGGATGACCCCAAGGGCGGCGAGCTCATCGCGGATGGCATCGGCGGCGGCGAAGTCCCTCGCCTTCTTGGCCGCAGCGCGGGCATCGATCCTTTCCTGGATCTCCTCCTCGGAGAGCGGTAGGTCGCTGGCGCCCCCCTTGAGGAAGGTCGCCGGGTCCTGTTGCAGCAGCCCCAGGATGCCGCCCAGGCGCCTGAGCTCCACCGCCAGGGCCGGCGCCTGCTCGGGAGACTCCTTCTTCGCCCGGTTGAGTTCGCGGGCCAGGTCGAAGAGCACCGAGAGCGCCTCGGGGGTATTGAAGTCGTCGTCCATGGCGGAGGTAAAGCGCGCGTCGAACTGGCGATCCCTCTCCCCTGCTGACGACTCGCTACCCACGAGTGTCTGTCCTTCGAGGGCCAGCCCTTCCAAAGAATTGTAGAAGCGCTCCAGGGACTTGCGGGCGTCGGCCAGGGACTCCGGCGCATAGTTGATCGCGCTGCGGTAGTGGCTGGCCACCAGCAGGTAGCGCACCACCTCCGGGTCGTGGTGCTCGAGCACCTCGCGGATGGTGAAGAAGTTGCCCAGCGACTTGGACATCTTCTCGTGGTTCACCCGCACCGCCCCGGCGTGCATCCAGGTGTTGACGAAGGGCTTGCCGTTGGCCGCCTCGGACTGGGCGATCTCGTTCTCGTGATGGGGGAAGGTCAGGTCCGGCCCGCCACCGTGGATGTCGAAGGTGTCGCCCAGGCAGCACTTGGACATCGCCGAGCACTCGATATGCCAGCCGGGGCGCCCCTCGCCCCAGGGCGACGGCCAGCTCGCCTCGCCGGGCTTGGCCGCCTTCCAGAGCACGAAGTCGAGCGGATCCTCCTTGTGCTCGTCCACCTCGACCCGCGCTCCCGAGCGCATCTCGTCGAGATCGCGGTTATTGAGCTTGCCGTAGCCCTCGAAGCGGCGCACCCGGTAGTAGACGTCGCCGTTGTCTGCCGCGTAGGCGTAGCCCTTGGTGATCAGGGTCTCGATCATCGCGATGATATCGCCGATATGGCGGGTCGCCCGCGGCTCGCTATCCGGGGGGAGAACACCAAGCCGCGCCTCGTCCTCGTGCATCGCCTCGATCATGCGCTCGGTCAGCGACGAGATGGTCTCGCCGTTCTCGTCGGCGCGGCGCAGGATCTTGTCGTCGATGTCGGTGACGTTGCGCACATAGGTGACATCGAAGCCCCGGTAGCGCAGGTAGCGGGTGATGACGTCGAAGGCCACCATCACCCGGGCGTGGCCCAGGTGGCAGTAGTCGTAGACCGTCATGCCGCACACGTACATGCGCACCCGGCCCGGCTCGATGGGCGTGAAGGCTTCCTTGCGGCGGGTCAGCGTGTTGTAGATCTGCAGCGCGTTGCTCACGATCACCCCTTGTTCTGCGCGTCTTTTTTCAGGGCCTTGGCCCAGCTGTCCTTGAGGCCCACGGTGCGGTTGAACACCAGGTGCCCCTCGCGGCTGGCGTGACGGTCGGCGCAGAAGTAGCCCACCCGCTCGAACTGGAAGCGGCTCTCCGGAGCGGCCTGGGCCAGGCTCGGCTCGCCGATCGCCTGGCAGACCACCAGCGACTCAGGGTTCAGATGCTCCAGGAAGTCGGCGTCCTTGTCCCTGTCCGGCTGCTCCTCGAGGAAGAGGTTGTCATAGAGCCGCACCTCCATGGGCACGCCGTGGGCGGCGCTGACCCAGTGGATCACGCCCTTGACCTTGCGCCCCTCCGGGTTCCTGCCCAGGGTGTCGAAGTCCACCGAGCAGTGCAGTTCGGTGATCTCGCCGGCGTCGTCCTTGATGACCTCGTTGCAGCGGATCACGTAGCTGTTGCGCAGGCGCACCTCCTTGCCGGGGGCCAGACGGAAGAACTTCTTGGGCGGCTCCTCCATGAAGTCGTCGCGGTCGATGACGATCTCCCGGCTGAACGGCACCTGGCGCACGCCCAGGTCGTCCCGCGCCGGGTGGCCGGGGACCTCATAGGTCTCCTCATGGCCTTCCGGCACGTTGGTCAGGACCACCTTGAGGGGCTTGAGCACGGCCATGGCCCGCGGCGCGTTGTCCTCGAGGTCCGCGCGAATGGCGTGGTAGAGCATGGCGATATCCACCAGGCCGCCGTCGGCGCGGGTCACCCCGATCATCTCGCAGAACTTGCGGATCGACGCCGGGGTATAGCCCCGGCGCCGCATGCCGGAGATGGTCGGCAGGCGCGGGTCGTCCCAGCCATCGACGATGCCCTGGTCCACCAGCAGCTTGAGCTTGCGCTTGGAGGTCAGGGTGTAGTTCATGTTCAGCCGCGCGAACTCGATCTGGCGCGGCCTGGCCGGCACCGGCAGGTTGTCCAGGAACCACTCGTAGAGCGGCCGATGGTCCTCGAACTCCAGGGTGCAGATGGAGTGGGTGATCCCCTCGATGGCATCGGACTGCCCGTGGGTGAAGTCGTAGGAGGGGTAGATCTTCCACTTGTCGCCGGTCTGGTGATGGTGGGCGTGGCGGATCCGGTAGAGGATCGGGTCGCGCAGGTTGATGTTGGGCGAGGCCATGTCGATCTTGGCCCGCAGCACCTTCTCCCCCTCGGCGAACTCGCCGGTGCGCATGCGCTCCAGCAGGTCGAGATTCTCCTCCACGCTGCGCTCGCGATAGGGGCTCGGACGGCCCGGCTCGGTCAGGGTGCCACGATATTCGCGGATCTCGTCGGGCGAGAGGTCATCCACGTAGGCCTTGTCCTCGCGGACCAGGTGCTGGGCCCAGGCGTAGAGCTGGTCGAAGTAGTCGGAGGCGAAACGCACCGGCCCGGCCCACTCGAACCCCAGCCAGCTGACGTCCTCCTTGATGGCATCGATGTAGGCCTGCTCTTCCTTGGCCGGGTTGGTGTCGTCGAAGCGCAGGTGACAGTCGCCACCGAACTGCTCGGCCAGCCCGAAGTTCAGACAGATCGACTTGGCATGCCCGATGTGCAGGAAGCCGTTGGGCTCCGGCGGGAAGCGGGTCACGATCTTGCCGGTGCGACCGGCCTCGCGCTCGTCGCGAATCTGGTTGCGAATGAAATTCGGCGCGCTGGTGGTGTCGGTGGACATAGTGGAAGAATCGACCTCTGGATTGAAGGTGCGGGCGCTCACTTCGCGCCTCGAGGCAAAACCGGTATTATAGCGCCACGTCCATGGGCAACGCCAAGGCAAGGCCCCTTTACCGCACAGGAACTTATCGATGATCGTTCTGCAGACCAACTTCGGTGACATCACCGTCGAGCTCGACCACGAGAAGGCCCCGAAGACCGCCGCCAACTTCGAGCAGTACGTGCGCGACGGCTTCTACGACAACACCCTCTTTCACCGCGTGATCGACGGCTTCATGGTGCAGGGCGGCGGCTTCGATCTGGAGTTCAACCAGAAGCCCACTCGCGACCCGATCGAGAACGAGGCCGACAACGGCCTGACCAACGCCACTGGCACCCTGGCCATGGCCCGCACCCAGGACCCGCATTCCGCCACGGCACAGTTCTTCATCAACGTGTCGGACAACGACTTCCTGAACCACAGCGGCAAGTCCATCCAGGGCTGGGGCTACTGCGTGTTCGGCCGCGTGGCCGAGGGCATGGAGGTGGTCGAGAAGATCAAGGCCGTGGCTACCACCCGGCGCGGCATGCATGCCGACGTGCCGGCCGAGGACGTGGTGATCCAGAAGGCCTACGTCAAGGAGGCCTGAGTCCCGCGGCTACCCGCCCCACGCCCGCCTGCGCGGGCGTGTTGCCTTTCCTTCCGTCGATGCCTGCCAGAGCACAAGAGCCGACCATGACGACCCTGCTGATTTCCGACCTGCACCTGCACCCCGGCGCCCCCGAGATCACCGAAGGGTTCCTGCGCTGGCTCGAAGAGCGTGCCTGCGGCAGCGACGCCCTCTACATCCTCGGCGACTTCTTCGAGGCGTGGATCGGCGATGACCTGCTCGACCTGTCGGGCCACGACCCCACCGGCAACGCCGACCTGGCCGAGCGTATCGCCCTGGCGCTGAAGCGCCTGGCAGACGATGGCACCGCCCTCTACCTGATGCACGGCAACCGCGACTTCCTGCTGGGGGAGCGCTTCGCCGAGCAGGCCGGCGCCACCCTGCTGCCCGACCCCAGCCTCGTCGAAATCGACGGCAGGCCCGTCCTGCTGATGCATGGCGACAGCCTCTGCACCCGCGACGAGGCCTACCAGGCCTTCCGCGCCCAGGCCCGCCACCCGCTCTGGCAGGAGCAGGTGCTGTCGATGCCGATCGATCAGCGCATCGCCCTGGCCAGGCAGCTGCGCGAACAGTCCGGGGAGGCCAACTCCAACAAGGCCGAGGACATCATGGACGTGACCCCGGACGAAGTGGTGAAGGTGATGGCCGAGCACGGCGTGACGACCCTCATTCACGGCCACACCCATCGCCCCGCGGTGCATGAACTGACCGTCGGAGACGTCCCCGCCAGGCGCTATGTACTGGGCGACTGGCAGCCGGGGCGAGGCTGGGAGATCGTCATCGACGACCATGGCGAGCCTCGACTGCAGGATTTTCCGCTAGGCGGTTGAGGATGGGGTCGTCCGGCAGGCCTCCAGCGACGCCTCCAGGGCGTTGGCATCCGGGAGCCGCCCTGCCTCGCCGATCAGCTCCAGCCGCGAGTCGCGGCGCCAGGCGCTGTCGGTCAGGCTGACAGCGCCTGCGGCGCGGTTATAGAGCTTCCAGCCGGCGTCAGTATGCAACGCGCCCTTGACCCGCAGCCCGGCGGGCAGCTCGCCCAGCACCAGGGTCAGCCGATCCAGATCGAAGGTATCGTTCGGGTGCCAGCGCCACCCCAGGGTGGCATGGCCGAGCGCCTCCCCCTGCTCCCGGACGGGCCGGCCCGGCTGTGGCGCCACCACGGCGAAGTCGTCCAGCACCACGCTGCCGGCCGCCGCCTGGCGCAGCTGCCGGTGGGCAGTGCTGTCACCCGCGACCCCGCCCGGGGGAAGCCTCTCGCCAGATGCCATCAGCCGCGCCAGCGGCAGCGCCCCATGGGGCGCCTCCGCCACCCAGCGCTTGGCAGGCCATAGCTCACCGAGCCACGCCCGCGCCGTCGCCCGCTGCGAGGGCGTGGCCAGGTCGGTCATGGTCAGCGCCACGCCATCGGCCAGGGTCAGCTGATCGCGGAAGGTCTCGTGCTCGCGCACGCGCGGGTCGTCCAGCCGCCTCGGGTCGAGCACCGCAACAACCTCCTGCAGCGACAGCACCCCGGCAAAGGCCTCACCGCGCAGCACCTCGAGCAGCCCAGCGGGATGGCCCAGCCCAGAGGGTTCGATGATCAGCCGGTCCGGTCGATGGCGATGCAACAGGTTGACCAGGGTCGCCTGCATCACGAAGGCCAGCTGACAGCAGAGACAGCCTCCCGGCAGCCCCTTGACCACCAGGTCCTCGCGCTCGGCAAACATCGCCTGGTCGATCCCCACCTGGCCGAACTCGTTGATCACCACCGCCCAACGCTCACCCTCGGGCTTCTGTTCGATCAGGCGATGGATCAGGGTGCTCTTCCCACTGCCCAGGAAGCCGGTGATCAGATGGACGGGGACATTGGCCAGGGGGGCAGGCATGGGGCACTCCTCAGGCAGCAAGAAAGTGTTACATTATAACACACGGCTCGAGGGCTCAAGAAAAAAGCCCAGCAACGAAAAAGGAGCAAGCCAAGGGGGTTCCTTGTCGCTTGCTCCTCGTGGCTTGCGGCTGGATGCAGGTGTTACTGCTGGATATCAGCCTTGTCGCGCAGGTCGTCCAGCAGCCCCTGGATGGCGGCCTGGGCACGCAGCCGCTCGGCCATGCTGGCGACGAACTGCTCCACCTGGGCGTCGATCTCGCCCTCCTCGACGCGCTCCAGGGCGATCAGCACCACTTCGTCACCGTCGACCGCGTGGCCATAGACCGGGGCATCCCCCTCGGGTGCCGGCAGGCGGAACGCCGCCTCCACCAGGGCGTTGGACAGCCCCCGGGATTGCTGGCGAGCCACGCCCTCGGCCTGCTGCCACTCGATGTCGAGCGACTCGCCGGCACGCAGCGCCTCGACGCGCTCGGCCGCCAGCGCCACCAGGGCATCCCGGCGCAGGGAGGCCTCGACGCTGGCCTCGACGCGCTCCCGCACCTCCTCGAGAGGCAGGGTCGTGGCGTCACGATGGTCGGCGACACGCAGCACCATGCGTCGATCGTTGTCGAGCTCGATCACCTCGCTGTTGAAGCCCTCCTCCATCACGTCGGCACTGAAGGCTTGCGACATGACGCCCGGCTCCGAGAGTACCCCGTCGGCTCCATCACGGGAGACCCAGTCACTGGTCTGCAGCTCCAGACCAATGTCATCGGCCACGCTCTGCAGGTCGTCGGCGGCGAAACTCTCGTCGATCAGTCGCTGGACGCGCTCGTTGAACTCACTGCTCACACGAGACACGGCCAGTTCACGGCGCAGCTCGTCACGCATGTCCTCGAAGGGCTCTCGCTCCAGGCCAGTGACCTGTAGCAGGTGAAGGCCATTCTCCGTCTCGACGACATCGGAGACCTGCCCCTCGTCCAGGGAGAAGGCGGCATCGTCGAAGGCATCGCCGAAGAAGCCCGGGCTGATCACGCCCAGGTCACCGCCCTGCTCCGCCGACACGGCATCATCCGACACCTCCGCCGCCAGCTCGGCGAAGGATTCGCCGTCATCGAGACGGGCACGCACGGCCTCCAGCTCGGCCACGGCCTCGTCACGGCTGCGATCGCCGTTGAAGGTCAGCATGATGTGAGAGATACGACGATCGGCGTCGCGGGTCCGCTCCTGCCAGGCGTCGCGCAGGGCCGACTCGTCGATCTCGACCTCCTCGGCCATGGCCTGGCGATCGATGATCACGTATTCGAGGCGGACCTGCTCGGGGCGACGGTAGCTGTCGGCGTTGGCCTCGTAATAGCGCTGCAGCGCCTCTTCGGATGCCTGGACCTCCGCCTCGAGGTCATCCGCGCCGAGCGTATGGTGGCGGAAGCTTCGGGTCTGGCGCTGCAGGGCGGCCAGGGCCTCCTGCTCGCTGGGCAGGGTGAAGTCGCTGAAGGCCAGGCCCTGCTGCAGCTGCTGGCGCTTCATGTCGACGCGCAGTTCCTCACGGAAGGCCACCGGCGTGTAGCCGGCACTGGCCAGGCGGTTGCGAAACAGCTCGCTGTCGAAGCGGCCATCCTGATCCTGGAACTCCGGCAGGGAGACGATGATCTGGTCGAGCTGCTCCTCGGAGAGGTGCAGGCCGCCCTCCTCGGCATACTGGGTGAGCAGCCGGTCGGTGATCAGCTGGTCGAGCATCTGGGCACGCAGGGCGCGTTCCTGCTCGGGCGGCACCTGGCCGCTGCGGATCGCGCGCTGGACCTCGAGCTCCAGCTGCTGGCGGGTGATGGGCTCGCCATTCACCTTGGCAATGTCATCACCACCGCCGCCGAACAGTCCCACCAGGGACTCGACGCCGAACAGCGCCATGGTGACGACCACGGCCCCGATGATGATCTTGGCGCCCCAGCTCCGGGAGCGGTCTCGAATACTTTGCAGCATGCAGGCCTCGGCAGATGAAAGTGGCGATTGTGGTATCGGGAACGCGCCACATTATACGCGTCACGCGCCTGCTGGCGACCACCGGCGGATGGCAGTGGCCGCCTCCATGGCGCTCGACAAACGAAGACAGGCGCACCGCCGGGGGCGATGCGCCTGTGAGAAGATCAAGCGTCGGATCGGCGAACGGGTCGCGTCACTTCAATTGACGGAGTCCTTGAGCGCCTTGCCGGCCTTGAAGCTCGGCACCTTGGCAGCGCTGATCTCGATCGGCT
Organism: Halomonas sp. 3H; assembly: GCF_024206005.1. Taxonomy (NCBI): domain Bacteria; kingdom Pseudomonadati; phylum Pseudomonadota; class Gammaproteobacteria; order Oceanospirillales; family Halomonadaceae; genus Halomonas; species Halomonas sp. 3H. The sequence goes on along the minus strand of NZ_CP100360.1, from coordinate 1,862,857 downwards.
GGCCGGTCTGCGGGTTGCGGCCGGTGCGCGCAGCGCGCTCCTTGACGGCGAAGGTACCGAAGCCCACCAGCGACACGCTCTCGCCTTTCTTCAGGCTATCGGTGACGGTGTCGACCATGGCGTCCAGGGCACGGGCAGCGGCTGCCTTGGGAATGTCGGCAGACGCAGCGATGGCTTCGATCAGCTCGGATTTGTTCACACTTCACCCCTTGACTATTTCGGAATTTGGCTCTAATCGGCGCAGCTTTTCAACCGGCAGACGCGATCACAGCATGGCGCAATTTATAGCAATGCGATGAAAGGACTGTCAAGCAAACTGCGGCGCCAGACCCCACCATGCCGGGCTTCTGGCACCGACATGGTGGAGAAATTATCGTTAGTGCGTGCTGATCATCGACGGTGAGGAGGTGGTATCGTCCGGGCGGGATTCCTCGCTGGGCTCTTCCGCTCTCTTCGCAAGCGCCACATCCAGCACCTCATCGATCCAGCGTACCGGCCTGATGTCGAGGGCATCCTTGATGTTGTCCGGTACCTCCTTGAGGTCACGGCGATTTTCCTCGGGCACCAGCACGGTCTTTATACCACCGCGCCGGGCGGCCAGCAATTTCTCCTTCAGCCCGCCGATCGGCATCACCTCCCCGCGCAGGTTGACCTCGCCGGTCATGGCCACGTCGCAGCGCACCGGGCGACCAGTATAGGCCGAGACCATCGCGGTCACCATGGCGATACCCGCGCTGGGGCCGTCCTTGGGCGTCGCGCCCTCGGGGACGTGGATGTGCAGGTCCTCCTTCTCGAAGCGCTCAGGATCGATGCCAAGCGACAGGGCCCGGGCGCGCACCACGGTATGGGCCGCACTCACCGACTCCTTCATGACATCGCCCAGCGAACCGGTCTTGTTGATGCGCCCCTTGCCCGGGGTCACCACCGACTCGATGTTGAGCAGCTCGCCCCCCACCGACGTCCAGGCGAGACCGGTGACACGACCCACCTGGTCCTGTTGGTCAGCCAGCCCATAGCTGTAGCGACGCACGCCGGCATAGGGCTCGATATCGGCCGCGGCCAGCAACTGGGCCGCCTGGGCGCCCTCCTTGCTCTCCTTCTCGAGGCGCTCGCGCAGCACCTTGCGGCATACCTTGGCGATCTGGCGCTCCAGCTCCCGCACCCCCGCCTCGCGGCTGTAGTAGCGGATCAGCTCAAGCAGCGCCTCGTCGGAGAACTCGAGCTCCTCCTCCTTGAAGCCGTTGGCCTTGAGCTGCTTGGGCACCAGGTAGCGCCGGGCAATGGCCAGCTTCTCGTCCTCGGTATAGCCGGGGAGCCTGATCACTTCCATCCGGTCGAGCAGCGGGCCGGGAATGTTCATCGAGTTGGCGGTGCAGATGAACAGGGTCTCGGAGAGATCGTAGTCCAGCTCCAGGTAGTGGTCGCTGAAGGTATCGTTCTGCTCCGGGTCCAGCACCTCGAGCAGCGCCGAGGCCGGATCGCCACGGTGGTCCATGCCAATCTTGTCGACCTCGTCGAGCAGGAACAGCGGGTTCTTGACGCCGGCCTTGGCCATGCGCTGGATCATCTTGCCCGGCAGCGAGCCGATATAGGTGCGACGGTGGCCACGGATCTCCGATTCGTCGCGCACGCCGCCCAGTGCCAGGCGCACGTACTTGCGGTTGGTCGCCCGGGCGATGGACTGTCCCAGCGAGGTCTTGCCGACACCGGGAGGCCCCACCAGGCAGAGCACCGGACCCTTGAGCTTCTTGACCCGCTTGTGCACGGCCAGGTACTCGAGGATGCGCGCCTTGACCTCGTCGAGGCCATAGTGGTCCTCGTCGAGGACCTGCTGGGCATGCACCAGGTCATGCCGGACCCGGGTCCGCTTCTTCCACGGCACCGACACCAGCCAGTCCAGGTAGGAGCGCACCACCGTGGCCTCGGCGGAGTTCGGCGACATCATCTTCAGCTTGCCGAGCTCCTGGGTGGCCTTGTCGCGAGCCTCTTTGGGCATCCCGGATTCCTCGATGGCCTGCTCGTACTTCTCGGCCTCGTTGGGCACGTTCTCGAGCTCGCCCATCTCCTTCTGGATGGCCTTCATCTGCTCGTTGAGATAGTACTCGCGCTGGGACTTCTCCATCTGGTCCTTTACCCGCGAGCGGATGCGCTTCTCCACCTGGAGCAGGTCGATCTCCGACTCGATCAGCGCCATCAGATGCTCGATACGATCGCGCACCCGGTCCATCTCCAGCAGCTGCTGCTTGTCGTCGATCTTCAGCGACAGGTGGGCACAGATAGTGTCCACCAGCCGGCTGGGGTCCTCGATGCCCGACAGCGAGTTGAGCACCTCGTTGGGGACCTTCTTGGACATCTTGACGTACTGCTCGAACTGGTTGAGCAGCACGCGTACCAGGGCCTCCTGCTCGCGCTCGCTGAGCGGCTCGCTCTCGCGCAGCACGGCATCGGCGCGGCTGTACTCCGCGCCCTGGTGGATCTGGCCAACGTCGGCGCGGGAAACCCCCTCGATCAGCACCTTGACGGTCCCGTCGGGAAGCTTCAGCAGCTGCATGATCTCGGCCACGGTGCCGATGGCAAACAGGTCCTCGCTGTCCGGATCATCCTTGCTGGCCTCGCGCTGGGCGACCAGCAGCACCCGCTTGTCGGCGCTCATGGCCGCCTCGAGGGCCTGGATCGACTTCTCCCGGCCGACAAACAGCGGAATGACCATCTGCGGGTAGACGACCACATCCCGCAGCGGCAAAAGGGGCAGACTCAGGGTCTGTTCGGCGTTCTGCTGCATCGCAGACGTTCCTCAACAAAAACGGATGAATATCGTTGAAATGGGGGCAGCAAAGCGTCTTTGCAAGGCGCCTGAAGCGCGAAGGCGGGCCAGGCCCAAAAAAAAGCGGGAGCGGTTCCACCGCCATGCGCCCTTCCATCCGGGACGGCACATGGTCAAGGGAGTCGCTCCCGCGTCGGGGCCTCTGCCCCGGGCTCTGGCTCAGCCGTCGGTGCCGTCGACCCGGGCCGCTTCCTGCTGCTGGGAATAGATCAGCAGCGGCTCGCTTTCGCCGGCGATCACCGAGGCGTCGATCACCACCTTGCTCACCCCCTCCAGGGAGGGAATCTCGTACATGGTATCGAGCAGCACCGATTCCAGGATCGAGCGCAGCCCGCGGGCGCCGGTCTTGCGGGCCATGGCCTTGCCGGCGACGGCTCGCAGGGCATCCTCACGGAACTCCAGCTCGACGCCTTCCATCTCGAACAGCTTGGCGTATTGCTTGATCAGGGAGTTCTTGGGCTCTGTGAGGATCTGGATCAGCGCATCCTCGGTGAGCTCGGTCAGGGTGGCAATGACCGGCAGACGCCCAACGAACTCGGGGATCAGACCGAATTTCACCAGGTCCTCGGGCTCCACGTCGGCCAGCAGCTCACCCACGCCGCGCGACTCGTCCTTGCTCTTCACCTCGGCACTGAAGCCGATGCCACCCTTCTCGGCGCGGTCACGGATCACCTTGTCCAGGCCGGCGAAAGCCCCGCCGACGATGAACAGGATGTTGCCGGTGTCGACCTGCAGGAACTCCTGCTGCGGGTGCTTGCGGCCGCCCTGGGGCGGCACCGAGGCGGTGGTGCCCTCGATCAGCTTCAGCAACGCCTGCTGTACGCCCTCGCCCGACACGTCGCGGGTGATCGAGGGGTTGTCCGACTTGCGCGAGATCTTGTCGATCTCGTCGATGTAGACGATGCCGCGCTGGGCCTTCTCCACGTCGTAGTCGCACTTCTGCAGCAGCTTCTGGATGATGTTCTCGACATCCTCGCCCACGTAGCCCGCCTCGGTGAGGGTGGTCGCGTCGGCGATGGTGAACGGAACATTCAACAGGCGCGCCAGGGTCTCGGCCAGCAGGGTCTTGCCGCTGCCGGTCGGCCCGATCAAGAGGATGTTCGACTTGCCGAGCTCGACATCGTCGTTCTTCACCTCGGACCGCAGGCGCTTGTAGTGGTTGTAGACCGCCACCGACAGCACCATCTTGGCGCGGTCCTGGCCGATCACATAGTCGTCGAGGGTGTGACGAATCTCGCGAGGAGCGGGCAGGCGCTCCTCGTCGCTCTCGGCATCGGCATCGAGCACCTCCTCGCGAATGATGTCGTTGCAGAGGTCGACACACTCATCGCAGATATAGACGGACGGGCCGGCAATCAGCTTGCGCACCTCGTTCTGGTTCTTGCCGCAGAACGAGCAGTAGAGCAGCTTGCCGCCTTCGTCCTTGCCTTTGCCGTCGGCCATTCGCATACCTCTTCTCAAGTTGGCGATAGCTCCACCCGATCAGACCGGATGACCCACCGCCGAGCTCACAACGGCGGCACGGGGCCGCCGGGAACGGTGTCAGGGCGTGATAAGAATCACGCTATCAGGATGTCGGCCGCTTATCCAGCACGGCATCGATCAGGCCATACTCGGCGGCCTGGCTGCCGTTCATGAAGTTGTCGCGGTCGGTATCCCGGGCGATGGTCTCGATGTCCTGACCGGTGTGATGGGCCAGGATCTGATTGAGCTTGTCACGAATGCCGAGGATCTCTCGGGTGTGGATCTCGATATCCGAAGCCTGGCCCTGGTAACCCCCCAGCGGCTGGTGGATCATCATCCGCGAATTGGGCAGGCAGAAGCGCTTGCCCTTCGCCCCACCGGCCAGCAGCAGGGCGCCCATGCTCGCCGCCTGGCCGATGCACACGGTGGAGACGTCGGGCTTGATGAACTGCATGGTGTCGTAGATCGACATGCCGGCAGTGACCGATCCACCCGGCGAGTTGATGTACAGGTGCACATCCTTGTCGGGGTTCTCGGACTCCAGGAACAGCAGCTGCGCCACCACCAGATTGGCCATGTAGTCTTCCACCGGCCCCACCAGGAAGATCACACGCTCCTTGAGCAGGCGGGAATAGATGTCGTAGGCACGCTCGCCGCGGGCGCTCTGCTCGACCACCATCGGCACCAGGCCGCCGGCGTTCTGAATATCGAACTCGTTGCTCATCTGTGTGATGTCCTTGCATCCGATGAATGGAAGCGTGGGGCGCCGAGGGCACGGCTCACGGCGCACCCTCGGCGAAGGGAGAGGCCAATCAGGCCTTGCTCTCTTCCTCAGCGTTCTCTTCCTCGTCGGCCTCGGCCTGCTGCTGCGCAGCCGCCAGGACCTCCTGGTAGGTCATGTTCACGTCCTTGACGCTGGCCTGCTCGAGCAGCTTGTCGACGGCCTTCTCCTCGAGGATCGCGGACTTGACCTGGGTCTTCATCTGCTCGTTGCCCATGTAGTACTCGACCACCTGGGAGGGCTCCTGATACTGCTCGGCCAACTCCTCGACCTTGGCCCGGATCTCGTCGTCGGTGGCATCGAGCTCGTTCGACTTGATCACCTCGGCCAGCAGCAGGCCGACCTGGACACGGCTCTTGGCCTGCTCGGCGAACAGCTCGTTGGGCAGCTGGGAGACATCGAAGTCCTCGCCCAGGCCGAACTGCTGGGCCGCCTGGCGCTTCAGGCCGTCGGTCTCCTGCTGGATCAGCGCCTGGGGGACGGGGATCTCGTTGGCTTTCTGCAGCGCCGTCAGCACCTGCTGCTTGACGCGGTTGTCGACGGCCTGGCTCGCCTCGCGGGTCATGTTACGGGTGACCTCGGCGCGGAACTTCTCCAGGTCGCCATCCTCGACGCCGAACTTCTTCACGAACTCGGCATCCACCTCGGGCAGGGCCTGACCGCTGACCTTGTGCACGGTGACCTTGAAGGTCGCTTCCTGGCCCGCCAGGTGCTCGGCCTGGTAGTCCTCGGGGAAGGTGACCTTGATCTCCTTCTCCTCACCGGCCTTGGCACCCACCAGCTGCTCCTCGAAGCCGGGGATGAAGCTGCCGGAGCCGATCACCAGGTTGTGGCCTTCGGCACTGCCGCCCTCGAAGGGCTCGTCGCCCAGGAAACCCTGGAAGTCGATGGTCAGCTGGTCGCCATCCTCGGCGGCACGCTCGACCTCTTCCCAGTCGGCGTTCTGCTTGCGCAGGGTCTCGATCATCTCGTCGACGTCGGACTCGGAGACCTCGACCACCGGGCGCTCGACCTCGGTGCCCTCGATGGAAGCGAGCTCGATCTCGGGATAGATCTCGAGGGTCGCCACGAACTCGAGGTCCTTGCCGGACTCGTTGACGGTCGCCTCGATCTGGGGGAAGCCGGCCGGGTTCAGCTCGTTCTCGGAGATGGCGCGCACATAGCGCTCGCGCATCACTTCGCCCACGACCTCGTTGCGCACGTCATGGCCATAGCGCTGACGGATCACCGACATCGGCACCCTGCCCTTGCGGAAGCCGTCCATGCGAACGTTCTTGGCGGCATCCTTGAGACGGGCGGCGACGGCCTCGTCGACTTCGGCGGCCGGCACCTGGACGGTGATGCGGCGTTCGATCTGGGAGGTCGTATCGACGGAAACTTGCATGAATTGTCCTCTACCGACTGGGGCGTTCTGTTGAATGCGTGGAAAAGATCAAGGGGGTGATTTTATGAATCCCGCCCGGCACTGGCAAGCGCCATGCCCATCAGATGGGGGCGACGCGCCACATTACAAGCCCTGCCCCGGAAGAATGCCGACGGAGCAACGCCGTCCGGGGTCGCATCGCGGACGGCGGGCACGGGAAATGGCGACTCGCCGAGAAGGCAGCCTGCACGAGACGAAGGGGAAAGAAACAGGGGAAAAGAGAGTCGAGGCACAAGGGAGTGGGGTGGATGATGGGGATCGAACCCACGACCACCGGAGCCACAATCCGGGGCTCTACCACTGAGCTACATCCACCACTGCCTTGAACAACTGACTGATATCGAAATGGGGTGGATGATGGGGATCGAACCCACGACCACCGGAGCCACAATCCGGGGCTCTACCACTGAGCTACATCCACCATTTCGACATTCGCTCTACCGACCGGCGCCCCTCTGGATGAGATGGCGCGCCCAGCAGGACTCGAACCTGCAACCTACGGCTTAGAAGGCCGTTGCTCTATCCGGTTGAGCTATGGGCGCATTCTACGTCCCAGGTCGCCTGACCGCAACCCTTAGATCGAATTTTTCGCACTTCAATCAACAGGTTGTGGTCGGAGTGGAGGGATTCGAACCCCCGACATCCTGCTCCCAAAGCAGGCGCGCTACCAGGCTGCGCTACACTCCGCCGATCATCAGACGGCCCTGACGCCACCGCAGGGGCCTCGTCGAGCGCTGCGTATTCTACGTGACTTTCCTCCGGGGTCAAGCGTGAAGGCCGCCACGGCGCCCTCCGAGCGCTTTGTTTCGGCGCCCCGGCATGCGAAAATTGCCCACCGCAGTGTCGCCACGCGGACGCGTCCCGTGCCCGCGCCACCCACCCTACCGTCAGAGGAAGCTCGATGACCGCCCAACTGATCGATGGCAAGTCCATAGCCGCCCAAGTCCGCCAGCAGGTTGCCCGCCAGGTGCAGGCGCGCCGCGACAACGGGGGCCGGGCACCGGGACTTGCCGTGGTGCTGGTGGGCGAGGATCCCGCTTCTGCCGTCTATGTGCGCAACAAGCATAACGCCTGCGTCGAGGCCGGCATCGAGTCCTTTCGTCACACGCTGCCTGCCGATGCCACCCAGGCCGAGCTGGAGTCCCTGGTCGATCAGCTCAACGCCGATCCGCGCGTCGACGGCATTCTGGTGCAGTTGCCGCTCCCGGCCCACCTCGATGCACGCCCGATCCTCGAGCGGATCCGCCCGGACAAGGACGTCGACGGCTTTCATCCCTACAACCTCGGCCGCCTGGCGCAGCGCCTGCCGCTGCTGCGCCCCTGCACGCCGAAGGGCGTGATGACCCTGCTGGAGCAGAGTGGCCTGGCGGTGCGCGGCCTGGACGCTACCGTGGTCGGCGCCTCGAACATCGTCGGCCGCCCCATGGCGCTCGAGCTGATGCTGGCCGGCTGCACCACCACCGTCTGCCATCGTTTTACCCGCAACCTCGAGGAGCACGTCCGCCGCGCCGAGCTGCTGGTCGTGGCGGTCGGCAAGCCCGGACTGGTCAAGGGCGAGTGGGTCAAGGAGGGGGCCATCGTCATCGACGTGGGGATCAACCGTCAGGATGATGGTCGCCTGATCGGTGACGTGGACTTCGCGACCGCCGCCGAGCGGGCCGGCTGGATCACTCCGGTCCCCGGTGGCGTCGGCCCGATGACCGTGGCGACCCTGCTCGAAAACACGCTGCAGGCCGCTGACCTGCACGATGCGGGGGAGCGGTAACGGGAACCGGGTGACCCTCCGGGGGTCCGAGAGTGCGTCAGGGGTGGTCAGGCGAGTCCTGCGCGGGGCAGCGGAATGGCTGTCTCCGGGTGTTTTCGCTAGAATGCGCGCCCTTCCCCACCTTCACCGATTCGCGAGGTCATGCATGAGCGACAGGACGATGAATGTCGAGAGCTTCAACCTGGACCACACCAAGGTGAAGGCACCCTATATCCGCCTGGCCGATATCAAGACCGGCGAGAACGGCGACACCATCCACAAGTACGACATGCGCATCTGCCAGCCGAACCGGGAGCACATGGAGATGCCGGCGCTGCACTCCCTGGAGCACCTGATGGCGGAGCTCTCGCGGAACCACTCTGACAAGGTGGTCGATATCAGCCCGATGGGCTGCCAGACCGGTTTCTACTGGGCGATGATCAACCACGACGACTACGAAGGCGTCCTGGAGCTGGTCGAAAAGACCCTCGAGGACGTACTGGTGGCCGATGAGGTGCCCGCCTGCAACGAGATGCAGTGCGGCTGGGCGGCCAGCCATAGCCTGGAAGGCGCCAAGGCGGTTGCCCGCGGCTTTCTTGCCAAACGCAACGAATGGACGGAAATCTTCGCATGAAGCGCATCGGCATCATCGGCGCCATGTCCCAGGAGGTCGAGCACCTGGCTTCCCTGCTGGACGAGCGCAGGACCCGCACCCACGTGGGCTCCACCTTCCACAGCGGCCTGCTGCATGGCGTCGAGGTGGTGATCCTGCAGTCAGGCATCGGCAAGGTGAACGCTGCCGTAGGCACGACCCTGCTGCTCGACATGTACCGTCCCGAGGCGGTGATCAATACCGGGTCGGCCGGCGGGTTCGGCGAAGGGCTGGAGATCGGCGATATCGTGGTCTCCAGCGAGGTACGCCACCACGACGTGGACGCGGTGGTCTTCGGCTACGAGCACGGCCAGGTGCCCGACATGCCAGCGGCCTATCGGCCCGACCCGCGCCTGGTGACGATCGCCCGCGAGTGCGTCGAGTCCCTCGGCGAGGTTCGCGTGGTGGAGGGGCTGATCGCCACCGGTGACGTCTTCATGGCCTGCCCCGACCTGGTGTCGAAGACCCGCACGCGCTTCCCGACCATGCTCGCCGCCGAGATGGAGGCCGCCGCCATCGCCCAGACCTGCCACCTCTACGGCTGCCCCTTCGTGGTCATACGCGCCCTTTCCGACATCGCCGGCGGCGGCGACAACCACCTCTCCTTCGAGCAGTTCCTGACCCAGGCCGCTACCCATTCTGCGCACATGGTCGAGGCGATGGTGGCCAGGCTGGCGAGATTGAACGCCGATGCATCGGCCGACACGCTCACCGAACGCGCCTGAGCGAATCGCCCGGGCCGGCGGAGCACCGCGGGTGAAGGGCGCGGTGCTGGCCCTGATGATGGCCATTGCCCTGCTGGCAAGCGGTTGCGGCGCCACCCACCTGGCGGCGCCTGCCGTCAGCGGGTCGGTCGGCACGGAGCAGCAGTCCCCAGAGTTGCCCTTCCGATCGCTGCCACGCCAGGCCTACACCCCAAACGACTGGCCCGAGACGCTCGAAGCCGAGGTCAACCTGCCGGAAACTCCGGGCAACGGGCTGCGGCCGGCCGCCCTGATCGTCCATGGCGGAGGATGGCAGAATCGCGGTCCGGAGGACATGGGCGGCATCGCCGAACAGCTGGCCAGCCGCGGCTTCGTGACCCTCAACATCGAGCACCGCTTCGCCCCTGAATACCGCTTCCCCGCCCAGCTGCACGACCTTCAGCAGGCCATGGCCTGGCTGCATGACAACGCCGAGGCATGGCGGGTCGACACCGACCGCATCGTCGGCGTGGGCTTCTCCTCGGGCGCCCACCTGGTCAGCCTGCTGGCCCTGTCCGGCAGCGATGGCGAGCTGGCCGCGCCCCATGGCGGCGACCATTCGCGTCTCGCCGCCGTGCTGGCAGGCGGCCTCCCCAGCGATCTGTTCAAGTTCCCCGATGGTCGCCTGGTGGTGGAGTTCCTCGGCGGCACCCGCGCCGAGGTGCCCGAGCAGTATGCGCTCGCCTCCCCGGCCCGGCAGGTCCGCCCCGGCGCCCCGCCCTTCTTCCTGTTCCACGGCACCTGGGACCGCCTGGTCCCGCTCGACCATGCCACTGACTTTCGCGCCGAGCTCGAGGCCCGGGGCGTCGAGAACGAACTCTACCTGCAGCATGGCCGCGGGCACTTCCTCAGCTTCCTGACCCGCGGCAGCGCCATCGAGGCGGGCATCGCCTTCCTGGAGCGCCAGGTCAACGGCGAGTGATTGACCCACCAGGGCCAGGGGAACCTAGCCCTCGGCCAGCTTCCACTCCAGGGTCTCGCCGGCCATCAGTGGCACGATGCGCTGGCCACCGGCATAGGGCAGCGACTCGGGCAGCTGCCAGGGTTCGCGAACCAGGGTGACGCTGTCGGCGTTGCGCGGCAGACCATAGAAGTCGGCCCCGAAGTGACTGGCGAAGCCTTCCAGGCGATCCAGGGCGCCCGCCTGTTCGAACGCCGTGGCATAGAGCTCGATGGCGGCCGGCGCGGTGTAGGCCCCGGCGCAGCCGCAGGCGCTCTCCTTGTCGCCCTGGGCGTGGGGCGCGCTGTCGGTGCCGAGGAAGAACTTCGGGCTGCCGGAGGTGGCCGCGGCCAGCAGCGCCTGGCGGTGCCGCTCGCGCTTGAGGATCGGCAGGCAGTAGTAGTGGGGACGGATACCGCCCACCAGCATGTGGTTGCGGTTGAACAGCAGGTGGTGAACGGTGATGGTCGCCGCCACGTTGGCGGGCGCCGCCGCCACGAACTCGGCGGCATCTGCAGTGGTGATGTGCTCGAACACCACCTTGAGGTCAGGGTGACGTTCCAGCAGCGGCTTCATGACCCGCTCGATGAACACCGCCTCGCGGTCGAAGATGTCGATGTCGGCACTGGTCACCTCGCCATGCACCAGCAGCGGGATGCCCAGACGCGCCATGGCGGCGACCGCGCCGTCGCAATGCGAAAGGTCGGTCACCCCGGAATCGGAGTTGGTGGTGGCCCCGGCCGGATAGAGCTTCACGGCGTGAACCAGGCCGCTGGCATGGGCGCGCTCGATCTCCTCGGCGGGGGTGTTGTCGGTGAGGTAGAGGGTCATCAGCGGCTCGAAAGGGCTGCCCTCGGGCAGCGCCGCCAGGATACGCTGGCGGTAGGCCAGCGCCTGCTCGGTGGTGGTTACCGGGGGCCGCAGGTTGGGCATGATGATGGCTCGCCCCATCTGGCGGGCCGAGGCGCCGACCACGGCGGCCAGGGCCTCATCGTCGCGCAGGTGGAGGTGCCAGTCATCGGGGCGGGTCAGGGTCAGTGAGGTCACGGCGGGTCCTGTCTCGGCTGGAACGTTCTCGGGCGTCTGCCCAGTATACCGGAAGCCCCCGGCCAAGGCTGCCGGTCGCCGGAGACGACAGGCCCTTTGCCTGCTAACATTGCCGTCCCCATGTCCCGTCGCCCGGTGCCCCATGCCCGACCCCATCGTTCGCGCCCCGCTGCGCGCCGACCTGCTCCTGCTGCTGGTGACGCTGCTGGCGGCCTCGGGCTGGATCTTCTCCAAGGAAGCGCTCAACGGCCTGCCGCCGCTGCTGTTCATCGGCAGCCGTTTCCTGCTTGCCGGCCTGGTCCTCGCCGCCTTCGCCGGGCCTGCCCTGAGGCGCATCTCGTGGCGCAACCTCCTGGCCGGGGCTGGCGTCGGCGTGCTGTTCAGCGGGGCGCTGACGCTGTGGATCCTGGGCCTCTACCACTCACACCACCTCGGCGAGAGCGCCTTCATCAACAGCCTCGGCATCCTGCTGGTGCCGGTGATGGCGAGGCTGCTGTTCGGTGACCGGCCGCCGCGCACCACCTGGATCGCGCTTCCCGTGGCCCTGATCGGCTTCGGCCTGCTCTCGCTCAACGCCGGCTTTCGCATCGAGCCGGGCCAGTGGCTGATCGCCGGCTCGGCGGTGCTCTTCTCGCTGCTGATTAACACCAACTCGCGCGTGGTGCGTCGGCTGCCGGCCCTGCCCCTGACGGTGCTGCAGCTGGTCACGGTGGGCCTCGTCCTGGGCCTGGCGTCGTTGGCCGTGGAGCCCTGGCCATCGCGCGTCGACGGGATCACCCTCGGCTGGCTGGCCGCCAGCGTCCTGCTGGCCAGCACCCTGCGCTTCTTCCTGCAGGTGCACGCCCAGGGGCTCACCACGCCCAGCCACGCCGCCGTGATCCTGATGCTCGAGGCGGTCTGGACGGCCCTGCTGGCCGCCGCCTGGTATGGTGAGACCATGACCGTGCTGCAGCTGGCGGGATGCGGGCTGATCTTCGCCGCCCTGCTGATCAATCGCTGGTACTGGGTGCGCAAGCTCTTCACCCGGCGCTGAATTCCCGTATCATGCCGGCAGACCAACCGAGGGAGAGACCATGCCGAAGGTGCGCCGCTATGCCGATCTGGTAGCCAGCCTGGCGGGGCTGATGTGGCTGGTGGTGTTCTGGTCGATCAGCGTCTCCGCCCGGATCGGCAGCGTCGAGCCCACCATGACCGCCCTGCTGCTGCTCGGCACCCTGGTGCTGGTGAGCTTCGTGCATCGCCCGATCCGGGTCCTGCTGCGCCGCTACCATGTGCGCAAGCGACGTACCGAGATGTGGATGCACATCCTGGCCCTGCCGCTGACGCTGGCCTTCCTGATCGGCGTGGTCGTCGAGATCCTGTTCACTCCGCTCAGCGGCGAGCAGAAGGTCCTGCTGTTCAACATCCTGGCGACCGCCGGGTGGCTGATGTTCGTCATCACGCTGCTGGCCAAACTGGCCCTCCACCAGCTCAAGCGTCGCCAGGCCCGCCGCTGACGGCGCGCCAAACGCTCAGAAGCGGTCCGCGCGGAACGGCTTCATGTCCACCTCCGGCGTCTCGCCGGCCATCATCTGACTGAGCAGCCGCCCGGTGGCCGGCCCCAGGGTGAAGCCCTGGTGGCCGTGGCCGAAGGCCAGCCACAGCCCCGGCTGGCCGGGGGCCGGCCCGATGACCGGCTTCATGTCCGACGTGCAGGGGCGCGCGCCCTTCCAGGGCTCGGGATCACGGCGCTCGCCCAACGGGAACAGGCGGCGTGCCACCGCCTCGGCGGCCGCCAGCTGGCGATGGTGGGCAGGCGCCTCGAGGCGCTCCAGCTCGGCGCCGGTGGTGAGGCGGATTCCGGCCCGCATCGGGGCCAGCAGGTAGCCGACCTCGGCGTCCATCACCCAGTGGTTCAACCGGGCCTCGCCGACGGCCGCATAGTGCATGTGGTAGCCGCGCTTGACGAACAGCGGCACCGCGATGCCCAGCTTGCCCAGCCAGTTCTCCGACCAGGGCCCCATGGCCATCACCACCTGCTCCCCCTCCAGGGCGCCCTCCGTGGTGGTCACCCGCCAGCCGGCCCCCACCCGTGCCACCCCCTGGACCTCCGCCTGCATGACATGCCCGCCTTCGGCCTGGAAGGCCTGGGCATAGGCTTGCACCAGACCACCGGGATCGTCGGCCGTCCACGGCTGGGTCCAATGGATGGCGCCGGCCGGCTCCTCGGCGAGGTCCGGCTCCATGGCGGCCAGGGCGGCAGGATCCAGCACGCGGTACTCGACGCCGAAGCGCTCGGCGTTCGCCTCGGCCTCGCGGCAGCGCTCGGCCAGGCCATCGGCGGTGCGATAGACCTCCAGCCAGCCCTCCTTGCGGATCAGCGACTCGGCGCCGGCCGCCTCGATCATCGGTGCGTGGGCGTCGAGGGAGAGCGCGATCAGCGAGGCATATTCCGGCACGATGCGCGCATAGCGGCTCGGCGAGGAGTTCTGCCAGTACCTGAGCAGCGGACCCGCGGCGCTGACCATGCCGCCGGGCCGGTAGCGGATGTCCACCTGGCGATTGGGCAGTACCCGCATCAGCGTGGCCAGGTCGCGGGGAAAGGCGTAGGGCCGAACCGCCTCGCGCTGGATGATGCCGGCATTGCCGAACGAGGTCTCGCGACCGGGCTCACGCCGGTCGACCAGGGTCACATGCTGCCCCCGCCTGGCCAGGTGCCAGGCCACCGAAACGCCGACCATGCCGGCCCCCAGAACGATGATCTCGCGCGACATCTCAGCAGCTCCCTGCAGGTGAAAACGCGCAGGCCCCGCGGGAGCGGGGCCTGCAATGGTCTCAGTCTAGCAGCCTTCGATGGGCTGCCGATGGACTCACGTCAATCTGTCCAGGGTGCCGGCCACGGCATCGAACAGGCGCTCCAGTTCCGCCTCGGTGGTGCCGAAGGGCGGGCCGAACTGCAGGGTGTCGCCGCCATAGCGCACGTAGAAACCGGCTTCCCACAGGGCCAGGTGGGCATCGCGGGGGCGCACGGTGGGATCCCCGTCGCGGGGCGCCAGCTGGATCGCGCCGGCCAGGCCATAGTTGCGGATATCCACTACGTGGGAGCGCCCCTTCAGCGCATGGAGCCGGGCCTCGAAGGCAGGGGCAATGGCCCGCACCTGCCCCGGGAAGTCTTCCTGCTCGAACAGGTCCAGGGCCGCCAGGGCGGCGGCGCAGGCCACCGGGTGGGCGCTGTAAGTATAGCCGTGGGGGAACTCGATGGCATGCTGCGGGCCGCCGGCATGCATGAAGGTGTCGAAGATCTCACCGGAGGCGATCACCGCCCCCATGGGCACCGCCCCGTTGGTCAGCTGCTTGGCCACGGTCATCAGGTCCGGTGTCACCCCGAAGGCTTCGGCCCCGGTGCGCGCCCCGCTGCGCCCGAAGGCGGTGATCACCTCATCGAAGATCAGCAGGATGTCATGGGCGTCGCAGATGGCCCGCAGGCGCTCCAGATAGCCCTTGGGCGGCACGATCACCCCGGCGGAGCCCGACATCGGCTCGACGATCACCGCGGCGATGTTGGAGGCGTCATGCAGGGCGATCTGCTCGAGCAGCGCATCGGCCAGTTCGGCGCCGGTCTCGGCCTGCCCCCGGGTGAAGGCCAGGTGCGGCTGCAGGGTGTGGGGCAGGTGGGTGACGTCCATCAGCTGGCCGTAGTGCTTGCGGTTGCCGCCGATCCCCCCCAGGCTGGTGCCGCCGATGTTGACGCCGTGATACCCCTTGGCACGGCCGATCATGCGGGTCTTCTCGGGGCGCCCCTTCAGCCGCCAGTAGGCCTTGGCCATCTTCACGGCGGTATCGGCCGACTCAGAGCCGGAATCGGTGAAGAACACATGGTCGAGCCCCGCCGGCGTCAGGCTGGCCACCTTCTCCGCCAGCTGGAAGGCCAGCGGATGAGACACCTGGAAGCCCGGCGCGTAGTCGAGCTGTCCCAGCTGACGCGACACGGCTTGCTGGATCTCGACCCGATTGTGGCCGGCACCGCAGGTCCAGAGTCCCGAGAGGGAGTCGAACAGCCGTCGCCCGTGATCATCGATGAAGTAGCGCCCGTCGGCGCCAGTGATCACGCGCGGGTTGGCGTGGAAGTCACGGTTGGCACTGAATGGCATCCAGTAGTGACGGTTGAGAGCGACGGAGGTCGGCGCCTCCTGCTCCAGCCCGACCTCGGTGGCCGGCTCGTCCGGGTACAGCGGCCGCGTTTCCAGCATCTCCTCGCCTCCTCTGACAGTCTCGATACGGGATCAACACTCGGCCCGTTTCCCTCAGCATGGACCCGCCAGGCACGTCTAGAAAATCACACTTTACTGTCCCACGCGTATCATTTTCCTCAACTATATCGCGTCAGTCCCGCTGCTCCTGGACGCTCAGCTTGGCTCGGATGAAGTCGGCATGGCTCACGTGCAACAGGTCGGCCAGCTGGCGAATGCGATGCTCCTCAAGGTGATGGTGCTCTCCGTCGGCCAGTGCCAGCACCCACATCATCCTCACCAGCTCGACGCGCCTGCCATAGTCATAGTGCTGCTTGATCAGGCTGACGAACTGGTAGTGGTCCACGGAGCTCTCCACCTCCTCGCGGGCCATGGTCATCAGCGACTCCACGGCCTCGGCCTCCAGATGGAGGTGCGTCATGAGCAACTCGCGCAGGGCCGCGAGCTGGGCGGGGTCGACCCGGTAGTCGGCACGCATCACCTCGCAAAGCAGCGCGGCAGCCGCGAGCTCCAAGGTGGGGGTGTCGTCACGCTGGGCCTCGGGCTCGGCCAGGGCCTGCTGGAAGAATCGCTGGATACTTGCGAGCACATCGAACTCCTTTGGTCATCCCGCAGGATAGGACAGGCAGCGGGAAGCGGGGTTCGCCTGCTCCCGAAACGCGAGACGCCGCGGGGTCCGCGGCGTCGTCATGGATTCCGGCTGTTGGCACCCTCAGCGTGGGGTCATGGCCGATGCCATCTCGGATCCGGTCGATGGGGACATCGCAAGATATTCGTTGCTCCCCGGCACCGCGTCTTCCATGACCTCCCGCACCTTCTCGGCCAAGGCATCGACCTGTTCCAGCGTTCGCGTGTGATCGACCAGGAACATCAGGCTGGTCTCGCCCAGGCGCCTGGCCACCGGCAACCGCTCGGGGGGACGGAAGTCCGTGCCATCGAAGGCCTGTTCCCGATAGATCTCGCTGCAGCCACCGTGCAGGCACTCCCCCCCACGCGCAGTGATCCGGTCGACGATCGTATCGCGGCTCCAGCCCTTCCGAAGCACCTCCGGCCGAACGAACGCGTAGAACTTGTAGCAGGCCGGCACGGCCTGAGGTGGCGGCACCGGCACTCGGAGCCCCGCAAGCCCCGCGAGCCGATCGGCGAGCAGCCCGGCATTCTCGCGCCGCCGAGCCAACCAGGCGTCCAGCTTGCGCAGCTGGCAACGCCCGATGGCCGCCTGCATCTCGGTCAGGCGCCAGTTGCTGCCGAAGCTGCCGTGCAGCCAGCGAAAGCCCGGCGGATGCTCGGCATGCACCGCCTGCCAGGACTTGCCGTGGTCCTTGTAACTCCAGGCGCGCGACCAGGCCGCCGCCTCCTTCAGCAACAGCATGCCGCCCTCGCCTCCGGTGGAGATGATCTTGTCGGTACAGAACGAGAAGGCCGCCGCATCACCGACGCTGCCGACCCGTTTGCCGTTCCATCGGGCGCCATGGGCCTGGGCACAGTCCTCGATGAGGAAGAGCCCATGGCGATCGCACAGCGCTCGCAGCGCGTCGAGGTCGCAGGGCCAGCCCGCCAGGTGCACGGCGACCACCGCCCGGGTGCGCGGTGTCAGCACCTCCGCGACGCTCTCGGCGGTGAGGTTGCCGGAGTCCGGGTCGACGTCGGCGAACACCGGGCGCCCTCCGCAGGCCACCACACAGGAGACGGACGCCATGAAACTGCGCGGCGTCACCACTACCTCGTCGCCCTCGCCCACCTGAAGGGCCCGCAGCGCCAGCTCCAGCGCCAGGGTGCCATTGGCCACGGCAATGGCATGGGGCATGCCGTGGAAGTCGGCAAACTCCTGCTCGAAGGCGCGCCCCTCCTCGCCGTTCCAGTAGTTGACACGCCCCGAGCGCAGCACGCGGTTCACCGCATCGATTTCATCGGGTTCATGACGTGGCCAGCCTTCCATCGATTCCTCCCGGCGCCCAGGGCGCCTGCAACGATCACGGCGACTCAGCGCTCCTCCGCCCCGGGACCGGGGCGGGGAAACGCGGTACGCCACAGATAGACCAGGTCCCGGGTGAAGGACCAGTGCAGCACGTAGTCTCGGTTGAGCCTGACCTTGTCGGGGAAGACCACCTCGCGGTTGAAGCGCTCGGGGTCCTCCACCCCGGCCAGCAAGGTCTCCTCGTCGCGGTACTTCAGGGTGGCGGGGCCGGTAATCCCCGGCCTGACGGAGAGGATCACCCGCCCCTCCTCACCCAGGGCATCGGCGAAACCCGGCACATCGGGGCGCGGGCCCACGAAGCTCATCTGGCCGGCCAGGACATTGAACAGCTGGGGCAGCTCATCGAGCTTGGAGCGGCGCAGCCAGCCGCCGAGCCGGGTGATACGAGGGTCTCCCAGTGTGGTCACCGTCGTGCCGGGCACCGGGCGCATGGTGCGGATCTTGACGACCCGGAACGGTCGACCTCCCCGCCCGATGCGCTCCTGCAGGAAGAAACCGGAGGCGCCGGTATCCAGACGAGCGGCCAGGGCCGTAAGCACGATCACCGGCAGCAGCGGCACCAGCAGGGCCAGGGCCAGCACGATGTCAAAGAACCGCTTCACCAGGCGCTGGGGAGGGCTCGGCCCGAGGCCGTGCCAGGGGGACAGGAGGTCATGCAGGTGGTAATCGAGGAGAGCCATGTCAGCGCACCATTCCCGCTTCCAGCGGGTTCATGCTGTGGGTCCGAAGCCCCTTGGCCAGGTAGTAGAGCCCCTCGCCGAACAGCACCAGGGGATCATCCCACTTGGCGTCGTCGAAGCTGTCGGCACGCGCGCCATCGGCCAGCCGCAGGGCCGACCCGAGACGGCCGCGCCGGGCCAGGTCCAGGCGGCGGATCACGTCGCCCAGCAGCCAGCGCGCCACTACGCCCTGGCGGGCGGGACGGAAGTGGGCCCGGGCGACGGCCGGTCCGCGGGTCTGGGCCAGGTAGAGCAGCCAGGGGAAGTTCACCCCCGCGCTGAGCGAGAGGTCGATGGAGCCCCATAGTCGAGGATTGACCTCGATGAAGGCATGGCGTCCCGTCGCCAGGTCGTGCTTGAACTCGAGCATCGCCAGCCCGTGCCATTCAAGCCCCTCCAGCAGGCGATGGGCATCTGCCTCCATGGCTGGATGGGCGGCACTCACCCTCAGGGTGCTGGTCCCCCCGGTGGCAACCTTCTCCTGCAGCCGGCGATGAGTGAAGGAAGCAATGCGCTTGCCATGCCAGTAGAGGCAAGAGACACCCCAGCCATCACCGTCCACCCGCTCCTGAACGATGGGCGGTCGGGCAGGGTCGAGGTCGAACGCTACCATCATCTCGGCCAGGGTCTGCGCGAGGGCCTCGCCGCCTTTGGAAAAGCGCACCCCCTTGGAACTGTTGCCGCGCCTCGCCCGCGCCACGTACTCGCGGGCCGGGTCGCTCACCCGGCCGGCCTCCGCCGGGTTCGAATAGTCGACGATGGTAGCCACCGCCATCCCCCACTCCCGCGCCAGGCGGCTCATGCGGTCCTTGTCGTTGACCAGCGCCAGGGTGGCCGCATCCACCATGGGCAGCGCTACGCCCGGCGGCAGCCGCCCGGCCTCACGCGCCTGCACCAGCAGTTCGCCCTCCTCGTGCCCCGGGAGGATCAGGCCGATGCCGTGACGCTGACAGAGGCCGGCCACATCTGCGACAAACCCGTCGGGGTCACCATAGGGCGAGGCATAGCGCCCCCTTGCATGTGCCAGACGCGAGGCCTGGCACATGCCGATCCGAGAGGTGTCGGCGACCACTACCCTGACACCGTTCTGCGCCAGACCTCGCAGCGCCGAATAACTGCTTCGGCACCAGCCCTGAGTCAACAGCACGGTGGGTTCGGCTTCATTTTGCATGTCACACCCTATGGAAAATGAGAGGTATTCTTTCCCCTGCTACTTGTCACTTGTTACTTGCTACTTGTTACTTGTTATTAGTTATTTGCACACTCTGCCCGGCTTAAGGGGTATCGACTGAAGCCGTGGAAGGTATCGGAGCATAGGGCCGGTAGCTGGTGTACACGGGGTTACCATCGGTCTCAAAGGCATCTCGCCTACTCCAGAATTGCACTATCGCTAAGGTTTTTCTTGCAGGCAGGTGGCATTACCGACTCAAAACCAAGAGTCGGAACCTTCCAGATCAAACAGATGATTCACCCAAGTCGGCTGGAGTGGCCCCGCATAGATTAAAGTTTCAGGAAGTCAATCAGTCTTCGATTAATTTCATCAGCATCGAACTGTTCCTCAGCTAGTTCTCTAGAGCGACAGCCCATGCTGAAAATCAAGTCAGGTTGAGCAATGAAACGCTCCATCGCCTCTGCAACGGCAGTGGCATCATGAGGCGGAACCTTGAAGCCATTCTCGCCATCGCGAATGGTCTCGCGGCAGCCCGGGACATCCGTCGTGATGATGGGCCGCCCAACGGCCATCGCCTCCTGGGTACTGCGTGGCACGCCCTCCCTGTAGGAGGGCAAGACAAACACACTGCTCTCTTCAAGCCAGTCAGCAACGTTGGATACGACGCCGGGATAGATGATTACGCCGGTTTCCACCAGGCGATCCAGATACGCTAGATCCACCGAACCGGGATTGCCGGGATCCGGCTTTCCAAGAATGACAAACTCCGTCGCGGGGTGGTGCCTCTTGATGATCTCAGCAGCCTGGAGATATTCGTTAATCCCCTTTTCTTCCAACAGTCGCCCGACAAAAATAAAACGGATCCTATCCTTTTTCGGAAGGGAATAGGGGTACTCGTGAAGGTCAAGCCCAATACCTCCCAGCACCATTATATTGTCAACACGAATCCGATATTTTTCGACCAGGTCCTTCTTGTCGTCCGGATTCAACACAACAAGGCCTTTAAGCAGGGGCAGGGAAAGGTGAAAGAGGGAAACTTGAGTGCCTCGGATCAGGGTTTTTTTCCAGCCATCGCTTCTGGGGTGGACTGTAAAGTAATACCCCAAGCCTTCCAGCATGCCGTATCGACGCTTCACACCTGCAAACCTGGCGGCTAACGCCCCCCAGATGACAGGCTTGGAGAAGTAACAGAAAACAAAGTCGGGATCGAGATCTTTTAAACGTCGGTACAACTTCCAGGCGTTCTTCACATCCAGCAGCGGGTTCATCCCCCGTCTGGCAAGCCGGTATTCCTCAGCCTCGACATTGAGCTCTTCTTTTGCACGCCTCTTGAGCTCAGGACTCAAGTCCGCCGTGAGTATTCTAACGTCGTGACCCACTTCCACCAGGGATTGCAGGAGAAGCTTTCTGAAGCCGAAAATCGAAGAGGAATTCGTTCCAATAAGAACAACCTTCATGCTCAAGCCCTTTAACTATGGATAGAGGGAGCCACCCCGAAAAGGCTCACTTGTGGTGATCTTGATAATGTTCGCGCAGGTAAGTGGTGACCCTCTCGCACTCCCTTCCGTCATTCATGGCGGCATGGCGAGCGGTGAAACGAGCCAGTCGCTGATCGTGCTGCCCTTCAGCAATTTCCAACCAGGCGGCAGGCACCTGCGACCAGTCACTGATCACCGGTCCAGGAGCGTCCTCGAAATAGTCACCATAGATGCCGACATCGCGGTGGAGGTAGTCGTCCAGGTCCGGCGCCATCAGGATGATCGGGCGCTTGAAGCAGGCGTAGTCGAACATCAGGCTTGAGTAGTCGGTAATCAGCACATCGACCTCGGGCATCAGTTCATTGACGTCAGGGAAGCGGTCTGATGAGGCCTGCACGACCCGCGAGGTGCGCCCGGCCAGCCCCTCGACCCCCGTCATCGTCAAGTCAACATGCCCTCGCACAAGCAGGATCAACTGCTCCTGTTCAAGCCAGGGCAGAAGCGCCTCGAGCCGATCGCCCTGTGCCACATCCAGCCCGCCCCTGCCCTGTTGCCTGAGCGTAGGGGCATAGAGCACGATCCCCTTGTAATGACGTGGCTCGATCCCCTCACGACGCAGGAGCGAAGCGGTGTCGGTATGGAAGGCGGCCCAACGGGGGTAGCCAAGCACCGGCACACGCTCGGTCGGAAGGCCGTAGGCCGATGTCATGCGCTGGCGCCCGACACCCGACGCCACCAGAACCCGCTCCGGTCCCCGCTTGCCCGGCAGCAGATGACGCAGATAGCGGTCAAACAGCGGCGTCAGCACGCCAAGACGGCTGGACCTGGCATCCCTGCCGACTCGCTTCAGGGGAGTGCCATGGGTCAGGTTGACCAGGGCTCCCCCCACAGAGGCATGGGCGTTGACGTCCTCCGAGGTATGAGTGACCAGAAAGAGTCGCGCTCGCAACGAGATCCTGATACCCGCCAGCGAATAGGCCAGGGCGGCCTCGCCCCCCTCGTCGCGGACCTGTTTCACCACCTCAGGGCTGTGACTCAACCAGACGGCACGAATGTCCGGATCATGATCGCGCACGTGACGATAGAGATACCGTGTGTTGTCCGCGTACTGTCGGCCAAGCCAGGCACCAAACACCCAGAGCCTGTCGTCACGGGAACTGAGCAAGCCGAGCAGGCATAGAGGTAACCAGCCCAGTTGCTGCAACAGGCGCGCAAGGTAATTCATGGCGTTTGACTCTCGAGACGATGGGCTGGCAATGCCAGACGGGCACAGGAGGTAGCGGTCGTTGACGTTCAGCAAGGGCGGATCAGGAGGCATACCCCCCCGGGTTGTTTACCTGCCATCGCCAGGCATCCGCTGTCATTGCCGCCAGGTCTCGCCTGGCGCTCCAGCCCAGCTCGCGACGGGCCTTTGCGGCATCGGCCCAGCACTGCGCCAGATCTCCGGCCCGCCGCGGGGCGACCCGGTAGGGAATCGGACGACCGACAGCTTTTTCGAAGGCCTGGATCATGTCCAGAACCGAGTATCCTCGGCCGGTGCCGAGGTTCCATACCGATACACCGTGGCGATTGGCGATGGCCTGCATCGCCGCCAGGTGCCCCTCGACCAGATCCATCACATGGATGTAATCCCTTATCCCGGTGCCGTCAGGGGTCGGGTAGTCATTGCCGAACACCGACAGGGCATCACGGCGCCCGACGGCGACCTGGGTAATGAAGGGGACAAGATTGTTAGGAATACCCAGCGGGTCCTCACCGATACATCCACTGGGGTGAGCCCCGACAGGGTTGAAGTAACGCAGCAATGCGATCGACCATCGAGTGTCACCCGAGGCCAGATCCCTGAGCATCTCTTCCACCATCAGCTTGGAACGTCCATAGGGATTGGTCGGCGCGCCGGTGGGCAACGCCTCGTGGTAGGGGACGGTGTCGATGTCACCATAGACGGTCGCCGAGGAACTGAAGATAAGGCGCCGGAGACCAGCGGCCTCCATGGCAAGGCAGAGAGTCACTGCCCCCGCCACGTTATTGTCGAAGTAGCGCATCGGCTGCTCGATGCTCTCACCAACCGCCTTAAGACCGGCAAAGTGCAGCACATCGGAGATCTGATGATGGCGCAGCAGCCAATCCAGTAGACTACGGTCGCGCACATCACCCTCGATAAAGGGCACCTCCCTGCCGGTCAACGCGGCGATCCGATCGAGTGATACGGTCGACCCATTGCTCAGGTTGTCCAGTACCACCACCTCATGGTGATGCTCGAGCAGAGCGAGCACCATGTGTGAGCCGATGTAACCGGCCCCACCTGTCACGAGAATCGACATACAACTACTCCCATTACGTCAGGGTAACGAAGTCATGTTGCGCATGGGCACGGTGGACCATAGGCACTCGAGGGGAGCGGGCACGCACAAAGTGGCAAAGGGGATAGACACACCGCCGGAAGAGATAGAGTGGCCCCAGCATGCGTAGCGCCGGTTGGGGTGTGAGCCATGAAGATCGCTGGGCCAGGGTCAGGCATCTCCGGCACGCATCAGCACCGGAAACCCATCTGGCTGCCGAGCGTCGAAAACCCTGTCGAAGATATCGAGCGCATCCGTCTCCGCGATGATCCCCGCTCGAACCAGCAGCCAATCCGAGGACTCGCTTCGGCGTATGACCGAAGGGCCCCTCTTGTGGGAGACATTCAGCAACACCGGCACGAACTCCTGCCCCATCGCAGACAGCACGGAGGCGCGATGCTGGCCATTGGCCACGAGAAACCGGACATCGTCGTCGCGCACCATGCAATCGACGACAAGATGCTGGCGGATATATGGGAGGCACGCCGAAGCACGCTGACGATATCCCTCCGAGGCAATCTGCTCATGGAGAGAAACAAGATGCTGGATCCTGAGTTCGCCGAACCAGTCGGGCTTTGGCCCTACCTGCCTCACCGCGATCTCGCGGGATGCGAGGCTCTTGCCCTGCACCAGTGGACCCCGTGCATGTGACTCTGCCGCACACCGCAGGGCCTCGAGCTGCAACTTGCTTCCCCATGGCATGAAATCACTCAGTGGAGGACTGGCGTTGAGCAATGGGTGAGCCGACTCGGGACGGATACCAAGGGATTGTGCGAGGGTTGCCGGTGTCCATGAGCGCCAGTAATGCGCCAGGCATGTCTCCTGATAGCTGTCGCATTGACCACGCAGGTGCTGCAGGAGGCTCTGGACATAGGGGTGCAGTGACCCGGCTCCATAGGCCAGGCCGGTGGGGCCGAACCATCGACAGAGAGCAAGCGGGCACTCCACGACACAGGGGCGCTTGCGATAGCGCTCCAGCAACTCCAGAACAGAGATTGGCACCCCTCGAAGGTCATGGCTTCTATAGACACCAATCCCCACCTTGGCCAGCGCCCTGATGGGAAACTGGCGGGCAGCAGCAAGCAACCGTGCAGGTTCTGGCATGATGGTCACCGACAATTGGATACACACAAATGAAGCACGGTTATCTTTCCCTTGACGATCTATCGTCAGGCCTGAGGATGGATATATCTAAGAGGACGCAAGTAAATATCGAGGGTTATAATGTCGAGACAGGATTCATCATTAAATAAACCTATATGCAGTACTCACCTCAACCTTCTATCACCATGTATCTCACGCCTTCAAAATCAGCTTTCCGACGTGTTTTTTTACTTGGATTTACCAGGAAGACCTCATCTGAAAGCTTCATGAGCGGCAGGTCCATATGATGATCGGTAAACAAGACAATATCATCGGCAACATCAATCATTTCATGAAGCGCCAACACCTTATTCTCTGCATAATTCTCAAAAAGAACCCCCTCGGAAACATAACTACCCAGGACCTTATCAAATTTAATATCAAACGCCTCGGCGACATGCTCCAAATAGGAAAGTGGTGAGGCCGATGAAAGCACATAACACCCATCGATCTTGCTGAGTCTTTCAACCACCAGCGGATTGACATGAACCTTCAGGCTTTCAACGAATAGGGTATCGTACTCTACCGGGTATCTCTTGCGCATAAGGAGAGTCTTGAACTGAGAGGAAGAAATGACTCCTGCCCACCTGAGGGCCAGAGCAGTCGAGAATCGAAAGAAAACAGGAAGGTTCCCCTTCCTTAAACTACACCTCACAATGTAGAAAACCCACATCGGGAACGAGTGCTTTTTCAACAGAGTGCCATCAAAGTCACAAATGACTACTTTCATGAACATTCCACTCACATCAAAACCGGAAAGAAATTATCGAGCCACTAGAATGCATCACCGAGTTATTAAATACGGCAAGCACCCTGTCAGGTAAAGCAGAAGAACGTCACACATCCCACTGGCATGAGATCAGGCACTGAAGAAGCAATGTCATGGGCTTCACCCACCCGTTGATATCTTGCCGTCTCTGTCTTGAAATACTTTAAGCTCAGAAACCTGATCAAGGTTTAGTGAAACAAAAGAAGAAGCGTGATGAGTGGTCTAACCAAAATCCTTGCGTAACTGTTCGATGACGTCGAAAGCGCGAATAATATCTTCCCGGGAAACACTGCAGAAACGACTGAGCGAGCGTTTCAATTCGGTCGTTGAGATGCCCTCCGTCCTAGGTAGATAAACAACCTCGCAATGGGGAGAAAGAAAATCAAACTTCCCTGCCCAGTCATCCCCCATCGCGAACACAGAGACCTTGTAGCGTTTCACATCGTCAACCTTCTGTTCCCAGGAGACTTCTGGTATGACTTCATCCACATGGCGAATATTACGAACAATTTCTGCACGTTGTTCGAATGGTATAAGGGTTCGCTTTCCTTTCCCTGCGTTGAATTCATCCGTGGACACCGCCACGATCAGACGGTCCCCCAGCATGGAAATACGGCGAAGGAGGTTGAGATGCCCGATATGGAACATGTCAAAGGTGCCGTAAGTGATCACGACTTTTGTCATCTTGTATGCTCCTTAAACAGCCAAACCAACATGCCGATGTAAAAACGACACAAGAAGTGAGGATTAGGATGTGATAAATTATCAGCCGAAGACGCAACGATCCATAAGCCTGCCGTCTCCGTATGCTAATGATCAGTTATTCATGTAATGTCGTTTCTGGGGAAGTGAAACAGCCTTTCTCCGGGCATTATTGACAGAGAAGCAGATAAACGTAACCCCTCTCACAAGGTGCAGCACTGATTTTGGGAAATCGTGGACACAGAAGAACAAGGGAAGCCCAGTGTACCGGAACCAGCGCCGTCGATACAGAGAGCTGTTGTTTTTCCACTTGGGAAGATCGCCTTGAAAGCTATCAGGTGCAGAGTACCATGCGAAGTTTCCCACCAGGCTGTCCGAAGGAGCATCCCCCTTCTGAAGAAACTCGAAATCAATAACTTTCAAGCCCATCCTTGAATCGAAAAGTATGTTTCTGGGAGTAAAATCCACACACTCGTAACCACGCTCACGATAGTAGAGTATGATGTTCTTCATTTTTTCAATCGCCCACACCGGCAAGTAGGCATTACTGTGAAAGAGGGGCCTGACACAGGATATTTCATCAATAGAACCATCATAAAAATCGATGACGATATAATTATCCCCAACCTCCAGCATCTCCGACACTTCATCCAGACCTGCTCCTACCTCACGTGCAACTACCTCTCTATTCAGGAACTCTTCCCTTCCTTCCTTGAAGGTCTTGCATATGGCCTTTTGCCCTTTATATTCAATCAGCTCAACCTTGGCCCGTCGTGCATGATTACTGAGATCCTTGATAACTTTAAAGTGCGTGGAAAAAGCAGCATGCTTTCTTTCAGCAACTTCCTGAACGTAAGAAACTTTAGCAGAACCTATGATATTGAGGTAATCAAGGGCCTGCACGGCATTGTCAGCCGAGTGTATGATGTTGCATCGCTCCTGAGAGCTCACCTCTCGGTTGTAGTAGTCCCTTATCTTGATCTTGGCCAGGGAGATCCTTTCATTAACAAGGCCTGGATGTTCCTTTTCTGCTGCTTCAGTGGGGGGAATTAGCTTGACATCGTAAACGACAAAATAATAGGCAGGCAACCCGCCACTTTTTGGCCAAGGTCCCTTCCCCCAGTTTCCCCCTCGAATACCGGCTGCCACCAAACCAACGTCTTCGCCTGGAATGCACCCTTCCAGCACATGATCAAAGCCTTCCTCAAAGAGGATTTCCTTGATGGTCTCCAAATAAGGCATGCCCATTTCTCTGACCAAGAAGATCGTCAAACCTCTCAAGGATTCTTGGGTGTCTACCACATTTGACAAGAGGGCATCATGAATCCACTGATTTTTCACCGACATTTTTTGTAGTGTATCATAAGCCGGCTTCCAACCAGCTTCATCCAACAGCCTGTCCAGCGCCTCAAGCGTAATGCTAAAATCACTCAACCTTAAACTTGAAGCTTCGTACAATCTCTTGATCGTTCCCATATAATCATGATCGCAGGAAAGAACAACCTTCCGGTTCCGATCGGCATTTTCGGAAGGAATCGCTGACGCATAACCCTTATGATAGACAGCGTGATAGCACATCGACAGGAAATGGTCATCACAGGAAGGAGCCCTGACGAGCCCATTCACCCAAATGGCATTTTTCAATATCTTTCTGGCGACAGGCACGGGGTAATAAGGCATATTCCTTGAACTGGTGCCTGGCAGACCACTGACACTATAGATATCACAAGGGGTATCGTTTTTCTTGCCGATAAATTTTGTATAGAACGTCAACCTTTCTACATCTTGATCTGCCACAAGAATGTCGATATCTTCACCAGGCGCTACATGCGGCAATTCCTCGAACCAGCGCAGTACCGCATAATCGATCCCCTCTGCCTTCAGTACTTCAAGAAACCCGCTTACCCCAAGCGCAGAATCAATAAATCTACGCTGTGTCTGGGGGCGACCCATAGCAATCGAAATGCGGCGCCTGATAGCTCTCTTGATTTTCATATTCCACCCATCCCTTTGTTTGCCAGCAATCACATGAAGATCAAGGTCAAGCGGCCTCAGCAAGAATTCTAGCCCAATATCGTTCATGTACTCCGACACCACTAAAGATATTATCAAACACACGCAATGCCATCTCCCTGGAGTAGTTGCCGGCCAGCACCTGAGGCCAGAAGTCCACTTCATCTCGGCATACGATGCTCTCAACCCTGATGGGGAACTCTCGATACCCCAAGGCGCTCAAGACTGCAACCCGATGCTGCCCTGACTTGACGAGCCACTTCCAGTTGCCGGAGGTCTGCACAAGGATGTCTGCGCGAATATCGCCATCTTTAAAGTCATGCCTCATGAAGCCATTCTTGATGATTGACTTCATTATCTTGTATAGCCTCTCGG
This sequence comes from Halomonas sp. 3H, assembly GCF_024206005.1. NCBI lineage: Bacteria > Pseudomonadati > Pseudomonadota > Gammaproteobacteria > Oceanospirillales > Halomonadaceae > Halomonas > Halomonas sp. 3H. The sequence goes on along the minus strand of NZ_CP100360.1, from coordinate 1,834,320 downwards.
CTTCGACACTCAGCTTTTCCCCCGAAACTGGTCCGCAGAAATTGCATCCATGCTCAACACTCATCGGAGCAGTTGATACCTGGCTGTTATCTTCGCGCTCTGTTCTAATAATCTTCTCTATGCGTTCTTGTACTGACATATCCTCCCAAGGCTTTATCACGACCCAAGGTGGCTGATCACCGAGCATGGGTATTTCCTCAGCGGCAGCGCCGAGCACCTCGGCAGCGGAAGCTGGGCGATACAGGGAGTAGAAGCCCATAAGTCTTCTCCTGATCGCCTCTCTTTCATCTCCACCGATTAGCGACACATCTAGCGCCGCCTGGACAGCTCTAACGAAGGGATGCCTGTTCTTGTCATCAAGTGGAAAAACAAAAAGTGAGCGGCCGTCCTCTACCTTACCTGTAATCAGGAACTCCCCACTCTTTTTCAAGTACCTCAAAGCTCTTGGATTTCCCTCAAAGGAAAGCAGGGCAGTGGGCTTGGTTGAACTTATCGTTGTTATATTATACCCAAGGTTGGCTAGTAGCTTCTTGACTACTACGGCAGCTCTTCCTGATTTCATTGACATAGCTCGAATCCTCCGAACCAAGGCACTTCTCGACATTCCCAACATGGGGTGCTGACATTTCGAGCACGCAGTGGGCTACCAACAGCGATACCATCAGGACAAACGGACGGTGGCATTACCAGGAAAACTCAAAACCTAGTAAAGACCTGTCAACACCTAACTTATGCTCAAGTCGCGCTTTGCCACATCAACGATTTTTTTCATGGCCGACTCTGATTCATCACTGCCATCAAAGTAAAATTGAGCGGCATCTCGTCGGCATTCCACCCAATGATCATGGGCTCCTTCCAGGATGTCATTGCAATAATGCAGAGCCTCTTCCCATGTGGTGGCAACAGGCCCCGGAACGGAATACTTATCGCTGAAGAACCCCTGGTCATCTTTCGAATATTCCAGATAGTCCGGGGCAAGAAATATAACCGGCATCCCTAGCGGGAGGACATCGATAAAAATACTCGAGTAGTCGGTTATCAGGATATCGAAAGTGTGAAGATCATTGTAGATATCATCACATGTCCGATTATCGACAAGACGAACTGGCCCACAATTCAATGCCTCTGGAACAGGCTCCCGTTCTTGGAACGGATGCAGCCTTACTTCCATAGTTGCACCCATCCTGCGAAGCGAAGCGTGTAGCGCATTTCCAGCCGGAACGGGTACCTTTTCGAATAGTGACTCCCGCCCAAGTGCCCTGTGCGTTGGCGCGTAGAGAATTTTTCTGGCGGCATTCTCATCCGACTTGCGATCAGGCGAAGCGAATTGCTTCCTCAAGTTTTCAATCCTGACCGATCCCGCAACGATGCCGCGGCGGTAAGTTCCATCGAACGCCATGCCGGTTCGGTCACGGTCGACTTCGCTTTGAAATACCAGCAAATCCCACGTCGGATTGGCCCAAGGGAACATGATCTTCTGAAAATCAAGCATCCGATTGTGAATGTCACGATAGCGCCTACCTATACGCCCCTTATCGAGCAGGCCGGATACTGACTTGAAACGCTTCAACGGTATGCCATGCCATAACTGAATCTTGTAGGCACCGAATGCCGCAATTCGATTGTGATCGTTAGCGTAATGGGTATAGACACATACGCCAGCACGCAATGTTGTCATAAAACCACGAATGCTGTTCGATTTTAAAACAGGGTAACCACGACTCATCAACTCATGAAATATTTCATCGGACCTAGTACTCCAAACGACACGAATGTCCGTATCAACCCTGTTATCATGAAGGCATTCGAAGAGCATGCGAGAGTGATCAGCGTACTTCTTTCCGCTTGAACTTCCGAATGCCCATAGCCTCCGATTTCGAGGAACAAGAAGAGTCAACAATGCGACGGGCATCCAGGCAACATCAAGAGTGACACGCTTCAGTATTCTAGTGACGTTCATATAAACCACCTGGAGAGGCAGGCTTTATCTCAAAGCTTTAACTATGTCGTCAGAGGGCGGCCGTATCGGCATTGGCCGCCGCTTTTCAATTTCTTGTGGAAACCACCCTGCAGCTCGCCATCATGCTCTCCATGAGCGCTTCATATCAACAACTACCTGATAGACACTGATCGGCATGGACAGCACCAACATCCTTATGATGTTTTGATACCCCAGACCTTTCAGGCTGACATGTGGAAAATCCCGGTAACACTGCTTCCCTTGAAGTTTTTTCTCTGTTGCCCATGCAATAATCTTTCTATTTATGATTCTCCTCAGCTGTATGTCACACTCTCTGTCCAGTTTAGGACTCTCCACTTCGATGAAGTCAGCCAGTGGATGCAGCGTCAAGTTGTCAGGATTTTTGGTCACATGGCTGTTATCCAGATGCCATTCGGAAGTGACCGTTTCGCTATAATAAAAATGATCTATGTTTATCAATAGCCTCACCCAGAAATACACATCTCCTCCTCGCTTGTACCTCCCTTCGGGAAACCCACCTAGCCTGTCGAAAAGCTCCCTCCGGATGCAGGCCGAATTCATATGAATAAAGTCGTTATTGGCAAAGAACGTCAACCCGTCAAGTTTATTGTATCGGCCTGACCGAATACCTTTGTTCTTACCCACCACCTTGTCACCCACTTTCATTACATAGTTACCACAATAAAAATCAAGATCATCATTATCAGTGATGGCCTCATGGAAAACGGCGAGATGATTCACATCAACAACATCATCAGCATCAAAGAACATGACCCACTTACCAACTGAATGACTGACCCCCAGATTCCTTGCCGCGTACCCTCCCGGCCCGGGTTCTTGTCGCTGGTAGAGCCGCAGTTTCCCCGCCCTTTCATGCTGCTTCAATATTTCCAATGAACCATCACTGGAGCAGTCATCGACGGCAATGATCTCGCAATCACCGAACGTCTGTTCATAGATGCAAGCCAGTGATCGCTCGAGATAGTCGACCTTGTTGTGGACAGGAATTACCACGGAAAAGAAGGGGCTTGAGGGTGCCCGCTGCACTTTGATTTCGGTCATGGGAACAGAAACCTGGATTGTGAGGCCGCGCAAGCTGTGATGCCTGAGCAGGGAATTACAAGTTAGCCATCATCTTGAAGGTCGCATTATGTGCGGCCAGTTCATCGTAGGTTCCGCTGTCTACCACCTGTCCGGCGTCGAGGATATAGATCATGTCGCACTCCTTGACAGTGGTCAGTCGGTGAGCAATCAGTACGATAGTCATGTTGCCCGCCAGGGCCTGGATGTCCTCCATCACACGGCGTTCGGTGATGCCGTCGAGTGCACTGGTGGCCTCATCCAGCACCAGCACCCTCGCCTCCTGATACAGGGCACGGGCTATTCCGATCCGCTGACGCTGTCCACCGGAGAGTTGCACGCCACGCTCACCGACCCAGGTATTTACGCCCTCGGGCAGCTTCTCGATGAGTTCATCGAGCTGCGCCATCCTCAGGGCCTCCAGAGCCTTGGCTACGTCGATCTGTTCCGGCGCAACGCCGAAGGCCACATTCTCGAGGATGCAGGTATCCGCCAGGAATATCTGCTGCGGCACTAGACCTAGGCACGCCTGCCAGCGGCGAAGATTTCCGGCGGTGAGGGGCACTCCATCAATCAGCACGCTGCCCTGGTCCGGCTGGATCAGGCCAAGCAGCAAATCCACGGCAGTGCTCTTGCCGCTTCCGGACGCTCCTACCAACCCCACCATCCGGTTGACTGGAATGGTCAATGTCAAGCCGTTCAATGCCCTGTCTTTCTTTCCCGGATACGCAAATGTCACGTCCTGCAGGTCGATGGCTTGCTCAGGAACCAGGGGCGCCATCTCGCTCTCCGATCCGCTCCCCGCCTCGTTGGGTACCTCGCGACTCGCTATCAGGTCATCGCGAATGCTGTAGTAGGACGCCAGATTGCCTCGGATCTCGGATACGGATGAGTAGATCTTCTGGAAGGCCGGTAGCATCTTGAATCCGGCGAGGGCATAGATCGACAGCGCGGGCAGGATAGCCCCCAGATTCCCCTCGTAGAGGTTAAGCAGGTAGAGCACCAGCAGGATGATCGAGGCAAAGGCCACCAGCTCGATGGCATACCGGGGGGCCTCGCTGAGCCCTTGGGTGACTCCCTGCCCACGGGCAACCCGGCTACTGGCCCTTTCGAAGCGTGAGACGAAGGTGCCCTGACGATGCAGCAGCAGCAGGTCCTTGATCCCTCCGAAGCCTTCGGTCATCAGCTTGATGCGCTTAGCCTGGGCGCGAGAGACCCGCCGGCCATTGGCCACCAGGAAACGACGGACCGTCTTGTAGAGCAGCAGGTAGGCAACGGCGAAGATCAGGAAGCCGGCCAAGGCCACCCCGGGCTGATAGAGGAAGATCGCCACGGTCATGATACAGACCATCACCAGCTTGGCATTGAGCTGCAGGCTCGGGCCGATGATCTTGTTCGTGGTTCGCTGCACCTCCTGGGACGCCTTGCTGATCAAGCGACTGGAACTCTGTCCGGAGTGAAACAGCCAGGGCTGGTGCAGATAGTAACGGTAGAGGCGACTCGACAGCTCCGCGCCGACACTGGCGCTGTAGAGCGCCAGCCGCCAGGTGGTGTACATGGAAAACATCGCCGCCAGCAATAGAACAAGCAGCACCAGGCTGCCCAGCAGGGTCAGGAACGCCTCGGGGCTCTGCAGGCCACTGGCCTGGTACACCCAGGCCATTCTCCCCTCACCCTCGAGTCGCTGCATGTCCCCCACCACGGCCATGAAGGGCCCTATCGAGATAACGCTCGCGATCTCGGCTAGCGACATGATGATGATGAGACCCTGTAGTTGGAGCAGCCGTCGACGCTGGGCTCGGCTCAACAGCCCATAGAATTCTCGTAGATCCTTCAACATGGCTTCACCATTCCACTTCGTTCACACGGGCTTGGATGAAGGGAGTCCGACTGGACTCGACAGATTCACCGCCTCCACTCCGACCGAGGCTGTCCCGGTCCTCGCCGGCAAGTGGTTGTTTCGGGCCTGCCACACCAGGTCGGCCATGCCCTCGCCGGGACAGTAGGCCAGGGGCGCCGATTGCAGCAGGCGTCGTGTTTCCAGGTGATCGAATGCTCCCAGCGCCCGCTCGAGTTCGTGGAGGAAGGCTTCGAGCCGTGGCCACTCCCAGAAGGGTTCACGCGAGGTCATGATCCTGTCGTGCCGGGTCCCGGACACCGCCTCACCGATCAGCAACTCCTCGAAAAGCTTCTCGCCCGGCCTCAGCCCGGTATGGATGATCTCGATGTCCCCATCCGGGTGCTCGCTGTCCTTCACCTCCAGCCCGGAGAGCCGGATCATGTTGACCGCCAGATCCTGGATGCGGACAGGCTCCCCCATGTCGAGTACGAAGACCTCGCCACCTCGACCCATGGCGCCTGCCTGGATCACCAGTTGCGCCGCCTCGGGAATCGTCATGAAGAAGCGGGTAATCTCGGGATGGGTCACCTTCACTGGCCCTCCGCGTTCGATCTGCTCACGAAAGGTCGGAATCACCGAGCCGCTGGAGCCCAGCACGTTGCCGAAACGCACCATGCAGAAGCGGGTGCCGGACCCCGCATGGGCAAAGGCCTGACAGATCAGCTCGGTCAGGCGCTTGGAGGCCCCCATGGCGTTCGTCGGGCGTACCGCCTTGTCGGTGGACACCATCACGAAGGTCTCGACCCCGGCCTTCATGGCTGCCCGGGCCAGATTCAGGGTGCCGAACACATTGTTGCGAATCCCCTCGATCAGGTTGTACTCCACCATTGGCACATGCTTGTAGGCAGCGGCGTGGTAGACGGTATGGACCTCGAAGCCATCGAAGATGGATTCAAGGGCATCGCGTCGCTGGATTGAGGCCAGCAGGGGCTTGATCTCGACGCCTGACTTGCCGACGCCGGGGTGAGCCTGGAGCTCCTGCTCGATGGTGAAGAGCGCGAACTCGCAGTTGTCGACCAGCAACAGACGGGCGGGCTGCTGATCGATGATCTGACGACACAGCTCGCTGCCGATGGACCCACCGGCACCGGTCACCATCACCGACTTGCCGCGGATATTGGCATCCATGAGGTCCGGAAACTGGGGGACCGGCTCCCGCCCGAGCAGATCCTCCACCGCGACATCCCGAATCTCGCTGACGCTGGCATGCCCGGCAATGACATCCGCACTGCCGGGAATCGTCTGCACCGGGATGGAGAGACTGGAGAGCCGCTGAAGGATCTCGCGCCGTCGGCTACGCGTTACGCTAGGGATCGCCAGCAGGACCATCGCTGCATGATGTTCGTCCACCAGGGCCTCCAGGTCCGAGGGCCGATGAACCCGCAGCCCGTCGACCAGGGTGCCCTCGAGCCCACGCCAGTCGTCGATGAAAGCCACTGGTTCGTACTCCCCCCCATGACGCAGGGCTGACACCAGCTCACAACCGGCAGCACCCGCGCCGTAGATCAGCACCGGGCGCCGCTGACGACGCTGACTGACCAGATAGAGCTCCCGCAGTACATAGCGCACAGCACCCACCGCCACCAGCAGCACCAGCCCATGGATCACCGCCACCGAGGCGGAGAGCATGCTCCCCAGCGCCTTGTCGAGCAGCAGCAGCACCAGCGACGACGTCAGCGCCCCTGCCCCCAGGCCGAGGACAGCAGTGTGATTCATGTAGCGCAGCACCAGCCGGTAGACTCCCAGCCAGTGAAAGCACAGCAAGGTGGTGAGAACCACCAGGACTGTCAGGCCCCACAGACGACCGTCCCCAAGCGCGAGGGCGGTGTCGCGGTGCAGCATGACCGCCAGATTGAGGCTGGTCGCCACGGTCAGCGCATCGATGAGCTGCAGCATGTGGCGCTTGCGATGTCGAGGCATCGTCATCAAGGCGTCTAGCCAGGTCATGTCACCTTCTCCTTGCTTGTCCGATCGCGTCGTCGAGGCCAAGGACCTCGGCGATCTGCGCCCAGGCCAGGTACTTGAAGTTCTGGTTCCGGGGAGCATTGTCACCGTCCTGAACCACCACCAGCCCCTGCCGGAATCCGGGACCGAAGTCATGAGCGCTGACCGCGACACCGTCGGTATCACGCACGTGACCGATTCCGGCAACGGGATCATGGTCGATCCGGAAGATGCCGCGTAGGCGATAGGGGGGCGCGGCCTCCAACACCGCGAACCGGTGGTTGCCCTGGCTCGAGACCAGCAGGAACTCGCTTCCATGCAGGGCGAGCCCCTCGATGTCGGCTGCCAGTGGCGCCTCGGCACGAATCACCAGATCCCTATCCAGTGCCGCATCCGGCGATGCCGCCATCACCCAGACGCCGACCGACTCCTCACCCATGAAGAGCCGGCCGGAGGGGTCATCCACCACACAGCCCTCGGGCTGGCTATCCAGGCGGAACTCGCGCAGCAACGTGACTTCAGGGCCCGAGTCGGAAACCGCCAGCCGATGCTGCATGTAGCGCCCATCCTTGCCATTGCTGAAGACATGCAGCTGCTCGCCGTACCGATAGAGGCAGACCCCGTAGATCTCCTCGAGCCCCGTCCTGGCCAGGCCCAGAAACCTCACCTGGCCACTGTCCTGGATCTCGAATACTGCCAGCCCCAGTTCATCGCGATGCGTGGCCACGGCCAGGTCCATATAGCCTCCGCGCATCGGCACATCCTGGCGGAGATCAACGTTATTGAGCCGTCCCAGGGGTAGAGACTGCACATTCCGACCATGCAGGTCGTACACCTCGAGGCCGCGCAGCTTGTCCGTGGCCAGCACACGACTCTCACCCGGCGACGCTCTGTTGAACCAGATGGCACTGTCATCGGCGGCGTCACCGCGGCTCTCCACCGGCGTCGTCTCCACGCGAGCCGTCAAGACGAACGGCCCGCTCGGGGCGGCCGTTACCATGAAGGCCGCCAGGACAACGCCCAACGCTGCGCCAAGCCACCGTCTGGCGATCATGAGGCGCAACGCCCCCGAGGGTCCGGGAGCCCCTCCACGTGAAGGACTCGCGGGGCATCCACCCGGTGGCTCTCGGCCAGCAACGTCTCCATCACGTCCCTCCCGACACAAGGTCGGAGGACACGGCAGTGTCGATGACCATCGATTTTCATAGTGAGAGCTCCTTGGCAGGGGTCAGTGAGGGCGCCGTTCGGATTTCTCGGACGGCTACAGCGGCTGCCGCCAGGAAGACCCAGAAGATGGGCGTCCTGGCGCCGTAGGTCGAGAGGCCATAGAACACGGGCCCCAGGAAGGCGATCTTCCCGGCCAGGTCCAGGCGCAGGAATATCCTGGCGATGAACGCCATGAAGATCGCAAACCCCGCTATCCCGTAGTAGAAGAGCACCGCCACCCAGGTCGAGTGAATCTCGTGCCGGGTTCCGAAGCGCAGATCCAGCCCCTGGCCGGCGCCGAGGAAGAGATAACCGGGAAATTCCAGGAGCCTTGCGTAGCCCCTGATCTCGGCCTGGCTGCCGACATCGGTACCGGAGAACCGTGAGATGGCGATATCGGCGGTCTCCAGGCTGAACAACAGGTAGAGGAATAGCGGGACCGCCATGATCCCGATGAGGGTGGCGAGTATCCGGTCCCTGGTGCCGGACCCCACTGCAATGGTGTCGATGAAGCGCAGATAGGCCGCCAGCAGGGAGAATCCGATGCCCAGCAATGCCGAGCGGGACTGGGTGACGAACACCAGCACCACGCTGAGCACGCCGATCACGAACAGCAGCTGTCCGCTGCCCTTGCCTCGCAGCAGATAGAAGAAGGCCGAGAACACGCAGATGACATAGAACGCCATCTGGTTGGGGTCGTTGAAGAACCCCTGATAACGAGTCCCGACCTCGTAGCGCCCCAGTCCCGTGGCCCAGAAGAGGAACAGTGCCACGATGCTGAGAGAACAGGCGGTAACAACTGCCTTTCTGACTCGTTCATCCCTCAGTGACGGCAGCAGGAACAGGTACATCAGGCAGCCATAGACCCAGTAGATGGATGCCTTGATGAAGGCGGGATTCTGCTCCACCAGCACCCAGGTCAGGTTGGCGATGACCGCATAGGCACAGAAGGCCAGCAGAAAGAGCGCGGTGAGCCTCTCCTCATGACTCCTGAAGGTCAGCGTCAACGAATAGAAGTAGCCCAACAGCAGGAAGTTGAGAGCAAACAGGAGGTGCGCCGGCTGAGGCAGGCCGCTGGGTAACAGGTAGAACTGGGACAGGATGATGCCAAGCGCCCAGAGATACGCGAGCATGTGGCCTTTCCTCCCTGACTGGAATGAACGCCATTACCTGATGAGGCAACAGAGGCTACCGGTAGGCGTAGACGTTGTAGTAGCCGTACTGCCGGTTGGTGGAATAGGCCACCGCGTTGAGCACTGCCCCCTTCACTCTCACTCCCGCGTGTTCCAGACGGCGCTTGGTGATTTCGAGCTCCTTGGGAGAATTGACGCCATAGCGAGCGACCATCAGGCAGGAGCCGGCATGCTTGCCGACGATCGCCGCATCGGTTACCGCCATCACGGGCGGTGTATCCAGTATTACCAGGTCGTAGTGCTGAGCGGCCCAGTCAAGCAGGTCATGAAAGGGCTTCTGCATGAGCAGCTCAGAGGGATTGGGGGGCACAATGCCCCGGGAGATGAAGTCCAGGTGTTCGATACCGCTGGCGCGGACGGCCTCATCGACGCCGATGCGGTTGCTGATGAGTTCCGACAGCCCACCCTTGCCGGCCTGATGAAAGGCGTGGTGCAGGTGTCCCTTGCGCATGTCGGCGTCGACCAGCAGCACCCGTTGGCCGGCCTGGGCACAAACCACGGCCAGGTTGGCCGCGATGAAACTCTTGCCGGCCTCGGGGCTCGACCCGGTGATCATCAAGCGGTTGTCACTGGATTCCAGCATGGCGAAGTAGAGGCTGGTGCGCAGGCCACGCAGAGCCTCCACCGTTGGCTCCTCGGGATCGGTGATAGCCAGCAGTCCTCGGAACACATGGACCCCATCCTTGCGTCGACGCCTCAGATAGTGAGACAGCTTGTTCTGACCCGAAGAGACCGGCACGATCGCATAGACCGGCAAGCCGATTGCCTCCAGCTGCTCGGGCGTCTCGACGGCACGGCTGAAGGCCAGCCTGAGCATCACCCCGACGATAGCGAGGAGCATCCCCAGCAATGCGCTGCCAGCCGTGAGCAAGCCGACTCGGGGTGCGATGCTGCCACGCTGCAGCACGGCAGTATCGAGTATTCGCACGTTACCGACCGTACCCGCCTTGACCAATCGCATCTCCTGCCGCTTGTTGAGCAGTTGCACGTAGATCTGCTGGTTCACCTGGGTGTCACGGGTCAGGCGGAGCACCTCTTGCTGAGTCTCCGGCAGGTCGTTGACATTGGCCTCGAGCTGAAGCTTCTCGGCCTGCAGCTGCGAGCGCTTGCGCAGCAGGGCCTGATAGTTCGGGTGCGTCGGACGGAAGCGCTCGGCCAATTCCGCTTCGGCAAGGGCCAGTTCCGAGAGCTGGTTATCCACGGCGACCAGGCTACCCAGCAGGTTCTGCGTCTCGAAGGTCAGGTCGACCGAATCGCGCTGGGCGCGATAGTCATTCAAGGCATTCTCGGCGCCTGTCAGCTCCACGTTCACCTGCGGAATCTGCTCCTCGAGGAACGCCAGTTGTTTCTCGGCCTCCTCGGACTGACGCTGCACGTTCTGGGACAGGAACACGCCGGTGATGGTGTCGAGCACCCGGACAATCTGCTCGCGGTCCTGACCGCTCAGCATCACCTGATAGACCCCGGAATCCTTGCCACGTGGTTCGATCGTCAGGCGACGTTGCAACTGGGCGATGGCATCCAGGTGCGCGACGCGACGCATCTCGAACTCGGCCCCGGCATGGGCTTCCAGCTGACTGACGAAGAGACGGTAACCGGACGCCTCGTCCTGAACCGTCTCCCCCACCCGGCCGGCCAGCACGGTCGCACCGTCTCGGGTCAGGCTATATTGGCCTTCATCGGCCACCCTCAGCACATGGGTTCTGCCCTCGGCATGAGGCGGCACGTCGAAGCGTGACACCCGCAGGGATTCACCCGCCCACACGAAAGGGCCGCCCTCGTCTTGCTCCCAGCCGCCTATCCTCCCCAGCCAGCTCCCCAGCACGCCCGGCGTCAGCCGATCCACCTGCTCTCGGGTAAAGCCGTGATTGACCAGGAAATCCCCGACCATCGGCATACGCCGCGGCTCGATCTGGATGGCGAGGTCGAGGCGATCCACGGTCTCTCCCATCACCATCCGGGACTGCAGGATCTCAAGCTCGGCAGTCGTAGGGTTTCCCGCCTGCTCTCCCACTGCCAGGGTTTCGAGAAGCCCCAGCGTGCTCTTTTGTCCCTCGATCTGTATCAGGGTATCCGCCTGATAGATCCTCGGCTGGGAGCTGGCGTAGAAATAGCCCCCCAGCAGAAACAGAGCCCCGATGAAGAGGATTTTCCACTTATGTTCCAGCAGAGTGGAGACCAGCTTGACGAGGCTGATATCCGGGGTGTCACGAGGCGGTTCACTCGACAACCCATGGTGACTCGGAAAGACTGTCATGGCCATGATCTCTTGTTATAGATCCCCGACATTATCGACCGACCTTGCAACGTCACCCGGCAGCGTGACCGACGGGATCAACAGCGAGATCACGTTGTTCCAGCGGGCCAGCGGTGCCGACGTCACATAGACGACATCCTGCGGCTGGAGAGGAAAGCGCGTACCCAGCATCAGGCGAGTCGCATCGCTGATATCCAGCTGATATACCGTGGCAAGGGTGTCGCTTTCCGGGGCGTTGCCGCGAACCACGAAGATGCCGGAGGGCTGAGCACGGCTCTCGTTCACCCCACCTGCCCGCGCCAGGGCATCGGTCAGGGTCAGGCGCTCGTTACCCAGGGCAATGGCACCGGGCTTGATGACCTGCCCCAGCACCACCACATTCTGGTTCTCGGAAGTGGGCACATGCAGCAGATCACCATCACGCAGCAGGCGATTCTGGGTCATGTCGCCCTGACGCAACATGGCGTAGAGCGACAGCCTTTCCTCACGACCATCGCGTGTCAGCAAGACGTTGTGCCAGTCGGCATTGGCGCGGGCGCCGCCCGCTTCGCTGATCGCATCTAGTACGGTCATCGGCACGATGGTGATCGGCAGGGTGCCCGGACTCTCCACCGCCCCGCTGACATAGATCTTCTGTGACCGGAAGGCGGCCATGCCTACCTCAACCTGAGGGTCGGTAATGACATCCGAGAGACGTCGGGTCAGCAGGCTACGGACCTCCTCGAGCGTCATGCCGGCGACTCGGACTCGCCCCACATAGGGGTAGAACATGGTGCCGTCGGGGCGCACACGGTTACCCGTCTCGGCAGCGCCTCGCTCTCCTCCGGCGGGAATCGTCAACTCCGGATGGTCATAGACGATCACGCTTAGCACGTCGCCAGGTCCCACTCGGTACTCATAACTCTGCATGTCCTGGCGCAACGTGCCGGGCAAGGGTTGAGAGGCCGGACCCATCACCCGATAGCGGCTCACCAGTTCCGGCGTGATTTCCATAACATCCACGCGGGAATCCAGTGATTCATCGAGGTTCTTTTCATTGATATGCCCCCCGGGCGCAAATGCACATCCCCCCATCAGGGAGAGTGTCACCAGCAACAGTACGAGCAGAATGGTTCGCACCGCACTTATCGGGTTTTCGGCGCCGTCACTCGCCATGGCTTGATGATTTTTTACTTGCGCCTGAGAGTCCATGTGGCGTCTCCCCCGTTGACCCTTTGACACGCTACCGCCCCGGAATGTATTGGCATTTTTCCGAGGCCCCGATTTTCTATGGTTTTTTTCCCGTCATAAAACGGCGACAGCCAGCAGCAACATGTCCCTGCGTCGAGTACATCCTTGCGAGACAATCATTGCCGTTGGCTCTCGCGAGAATTCATGACGCTGTCACAGAGAACTGTGATCATGTTCTGCTGACTGACACATTGAGCTTACATACTTACAGAACAGTCACATTCGCATTTTGGTGACGTGCTGAAGGGCACCTCCGCCATTTTCGAACGCTGCTCGATAATGGGATGGAGGCAGGCCAAGAGATGAGAAATCTCCATTAGCGAGATGAGAAACGACCAAGCCCACCGAAGGTGGGCTTGGTCGTGGTGTCCCTTGAGTCAGGACGAACAGGAAGGTCTACGGCGGGGGGTGGGGCAGCGCGGGAAGAACTCAGTGACGTCGACAGCGCCACACCGCCAGTAGATGCAGCACGGCCAGGGCCAGCAGCGCGGCAGAGACCCAGCCCAGGCCGGTCACCAGGGTATGATAGGCGGCCGGTGCCACCTGGGGCCGCTGGGTCATCCCGAATTCGGCCAGGCGCGTGAAGCCGTAAAGCAGCAAGGCCAGCAGGGTCAGCGGCCGGGTCCCGACAAGGGCCGCCAGGCCCCGGGTCAACCGCCAGGGTTCACTGGGCGGCGTCGCCGCCTTGGGTTTGCGGGCTGCAGCGGTAGGACGCGAGCGGGGGGAAGCCTGCCGCGCAGGCGCCTTGCGCGCCCGGGGCCTGGGCTTGCGAGTTCCCGAGCCGCCAGCCACCCGCTGCCAGGCCCAGCGTCCGCTGCGCACCAGGATCCAACCCAGGGTGAAGCTGACGGACAGGGCCAGGCCGCCCATTACCAGTACATACGCCATCGGGCGAGTCCTTCCAATGCAGTGCCGGCCGGCCATTGTGCCACAGGGGGAAGACGCCTACGGCACCACGATAACCGGGATAGGGATCCTTGCCAGCACGTCAGGCTCCTGGTCGATCAGCCGAGAGAGCGTCTCACGGCTGACCAGCAGCGCCCCACTGCGTGACCGTGCCAGGAAGCGCTCGAGCTGTTCGGCTCCCATCGGGGCCAGTTCCTCGCGTCCGCGGAACAGCGGAGCATCATGAGCGATCTCCTCCAGGCTCTCTCCCCAGGGCAGGCGCGGCGCCTGGCCACGGAAATAGCGCAGTGGGCCGGGCGACGGAGGGTGGCGCTCATCCCAGATGATCACCGTGCAGGGTGCCTCGAGGATCAGACTGTGACTGGTGGATCCCAGCCGTGCACCCCAGCGAGCCGAGAGTCCCGCCTTGCCCAGCACCAGCACATCCCCCGGCCCGGCCTGGGCGAGCGCCTCGCTGACCACCCGACCGCGGCTCACCTGCAGTCGATGGCGTAGTTCCCGCCCGGCCACTGCGGCTTCCACCGCCTGGGTAACGCGCTGCAACTGGCGGGCCAGGCTGGCTTCCAGATCTGACCGGCTCAAGGGGCGTGCCAGGCCGGTGCTGGCCCCCACCTCGCAGGAAAACGGGAAGGCCGCGGAGTGGATCAGGTCGAGGTCCTCCACGAACAGGGCCACCAGTTCGGCACGCACGTCGTCGGCCAGTGCCACGGCGGCGGAGAGTGCCGCCAGGCTCTGGCGGGAGGCATCCAGCAGCGCCAGCACCCGGGTCTCGTCCTGGTCCGCAGAAGTGCCACTGGCCTGCCCTTCAGCTGCCGGTTCCTCAGGGGTCATCATGCCCCTCCTCCGCGGAATTGGCCCGATCGCCATCGCCCGCCTCATAGTCCTCTCTGCCACGAGCGGCCTTCACGGCGTCACGGAAGGCCTCGAGCCGCGCCTGCACCCGCCCGTTGAGGCTCTCGGCGGGGAAGTTCCCGGCCTCGTCGGACTCGCCGGGTACCTGGCCGGTCAAGAGGGCCAGCGCCTCGTCCACGTGGCGGATGCCATAGAGGTGGAAGTGGCCCGCCGCCATCGCCTCGCGCACCTCGCCCTTGAGCATCAGGTGCTCCACGTTGGCGGCAGGCAGGATCACCGCCTGCCCGGCGAGTTCGCCGCGCACGCGGCAGACATCGAAGAAACCCTCAACCTTCTCGTTGACCCCGCCCACCGCCTGCACCTCACCGTGCTGGTTGATGGAACCGGTCACCGCGAAGCGCTGGTCGAGCCCCACCCGCGCGATGGCCGACACCAGCGCGCATACCTCGGCCACCGAGGCGCTGTCGCCCTCGATGCCGCCATAGGACTGCTCGAAGGCCAGGCTCGCCGAGATCGACATCGGCTGTTCGCGGGAGTAGCGCCCGGCCAGGTAACGCGACAGGATCATGACCGCCTTGGAGTGGATACGACCGCCCAGGCGCGCCTCGCGCTCGATATCCACCACCTGACCGCTGCCGGGACGGGCCGTGGCCGTGATGCGGGTGGGCTGGCCGAACGCATAGTCGCCCAGCGCGAGCACGGAGAGCCCGTTGACCTGCCCCACCACACTGCCCTCGGTCGCGATCATCACCGTGCCCCGGGTGATGTGCTCATGGCTGCGCTCACGGATACGCCCGGCGCGCCACAGCTGCTGCTGGACCGCCTTCTCCACGTGCGCCCGGGTGATAACCGCAGTGTCCTCCTGGCCGGCCCAGTGATCGGCCTCCAGCAGCAGATCGCTGAGGTCCCGATGGCGGGCGGTGAGGCGATGCTGGTCGTCGGCCAGGCGGCTGGCCCGCTCGATGGTCGCCGCGACCCCGCTGCGGTCCAGCGGGCGAAGCGCCGCTTCCCGGGCCAGGGTGGCGATCATCCGGGCGTAGAGTGCCAGACTCTCCTCGTTGCGCGGCAGCTCGTCCTCGAGGTCGACCATCACCTTGAACAGTTCCAGGAACTCCGGGTCGTGCTCGCAGAGCAGGTAGTAGAGCAGCCGCTCGCCGAGCAGCACGATCTTGACGTCCAGCGGAATCGGCTGGGGCTCCAGGCTCACCGTGCTGATCAGCCCGTAGGCCTGCTCAAGCGACTCGGTGCGGATCTCGCCGGCACGCAGGATGCGCTTCAGGGTCTCCCAGGCACCGGGCTGGGTCAGCACGCCCCGAACGTCCAGCACCAGGTAGCCACCGTTGGCGCGGTGCAGGGCCCCGGCGCGAATCAGCGAGAAATCGGTCAGCAGGGTGCCGTTGTGGACGTGGTGCTCGATGCGTCCCACCAGGTGCTGGTGGCCCGGCAGATCCTGGTAGATCACCGGCGCCCCTTCGGTGTCGGCGTTGTCTACCAGCAGGTTGAGGTGGAAGCGGCTGAACACCGCCTCCGGGGGAATCTCGGGCTCGTCGGAGAGGAAGGCGTCCACGTGCTGCAGGATCGCCTCGCGGATCGCCGCCACATGGGCGATTACCCCCTCCTGCTCCGCATAGCGCTCTTCCAGCTCGCCCAGGGGGGCGCCGATCGCCGACTGCATCACCTCCTCGTTGAGCTGGTTGATCTGCTCGCGCAGTTCCTTGGCCAGGCGCGGCATGCGGCGAATCGCCTTGGTCAGCTTGCGCTGCAGGATCTCCACCGTGTGCTCGATGCGGTCGCGCTCCTCACTTGGAAGCTTCTCGTAGTCGTCCGGCGACATCATCTTGTCATCGTCGGCCGGCGCGAAGGTGAAGCCGTTGGGGGTCGACAGCAGCAGGATGCCCTGCTCGCGCGCCTCGCGTCTCACCGCCTCGATGGCATCGCGCTGGCGCTCCCCCATCGCCTGCTTCATCTCCTGGAGGCGGTTCTGGTACTCGTCGCTCTCGAACACCGCCGGGATCGCCCCGCGCAGTTCCTCGACCAGCCCCTCGATGTCGCGTCGCAGCTGGCGGCCCATGCCCGGCGGCAGCTGCAGGTAGAGCGGCACCGAGGGGTCCTCGAAATTGTAGAGGTAGCACCAGTCGGGTGGCGGCGACTCGTTGCGTGAGCGATCGATCAGGTAACGCCCCACCAGGCTGTGCTTACCATGCCCGGGCTGGCCCAGCACGAAGAGGTTGAAGCCATCGCTGCGGATCGAGGTCCCGAAGGCCAGCGCCTCCTTCGCTCGGGCGTGACCGCTGAGCAGGTCCAGCGACTCCAGCTCGCTTGTGACCTCGAACCTCAGCGCTTCCTCCGGGCAGGCCCGGTAGACTTCGGAAACCCTCAGCGCCTCGACCATCGCGTTCTCCCTGTAAGTCGGCCGGCTTATGATGTCTCATTCGTTTAAAGATGACTCATATAGCAGCAACGGTCGAGGGAGCGTATGTGGAAAAATATTCCATTAGATCTTGACTGCGACCTTGGTCTAAGACATAGTGGCACCAGAATAAATGGAAAATTTTTCCATATAGTGCCATCCAGGAGAGAGCACCATGACCAACGAGCGCATCCCCACCATCTGGGACCAGCCCCTGCCCCGCAGCACCCGCAAGCCTCAATCGCAGCGGGCCCGAGCCACCGAACGCTTCCTGACCATCTGGAGCCGCCCGGTCGCTCGACTCCCCGGTGCCGAGGTCTGATCCTTCCACTTCGGCAAGAACGTTAGGCATCACTGCCGCAGGCAAGGGCCACCTCCACTCCGTCCGCGGTGACCCATAAAGCAGCAGGCCGCCGATCAAAGATCGGCGGCCTGCTGGGGTTCTTCCAGAACCCGGCCCGAGGGCCGGGTGGAAGTCTTACTTGGTTGCTGCCTTGGGCGCGGCTTCCTTGACAGACTTGGTGGCGGTCTCGGTAGCCTTCTGAACGCTCTCCTGGGCCTGCTTGACGCTGCCCTCGGTCAGTTTCTGACTCTGCTCGACGAAGTCCTGCTGCAGGGCCACAACCTTGTCGGCATCACCCTTCAGGCGCTCGGTCAGCTCCTTGGCGACCTCCTGCTGACCATCCAGGTAGCTCTTGAAGCCCTCGACGTCCTTGACCTCTACCAGGCGACGCAGCTGCGCCAGGTTGACGTCGGCATAGGCCTTGGTGGCGTCGAGCTGGGCAGTGACCAGCTTCTCGGCGAAATCGACGGACAGCGCGGCAAAGGCGCGAGCCGGGGCGAAGAACATGGACTCGAGCTGAGCGGTGTCGAATTGCTTGGAATCGAAAGAGAATGTCTGGGTCATGATGAGAACCTCCAGGGTTCTTGGTGCCATGTAACGGGAGATCCCGTTCTATGACCTGCATAGTAGCAGTCATTTTTGTGCAGTGCAACATAGCCGTTCCACAGCCGCTTTATCTCTCGCCTGGAAAATCACCGCAGAGGCGTGAGTGCCTTCAGGACTTACGCCGGAGGCGGCCGCTTCGATGGTTTCAATGTCGCCTGTCTGTGAAGGCGGGCCATGCGGTCAGAGGCTGTCCACCCGATCCATGGGCACCACCCTTCCCGTCTGCCAGCCATCGCGTCCCTGGGCCTTGACCCAATAGAGCGCCTGATCCGCCGCGGCATAGGCCTCGGTGAAGGCCTCTCGCTCGGCAATGAACTGCACCCCACCAACGCTCAGTGTCACATGGGGACCCGCCGGGTGGTCAGGATGGGGCAGCGCTGCCCGGCGGACCTCCTCCACCACCAGCGCACAGGCCTGCTCGAGAGTGTCGGCGCTGTCGCAGGGGAGCAGTACGGCAAACTCGTCACCGCCCATGCGATAAAGCCGCGCCTTCCCGCCCAGCGCCTCGTCGATCAGCGAGACCAGCTCACGCAGCAGGCGATCACCATCCGGATGGCCCAGGGCGTCGTTGTAGGGCTTGAAGTAGTCGATATCGATCAGGATCAGGCCCAGGGCTCGCCCGGCCTGGTCATTGATGTCGTCATGGAGCGCCGTACGGTTTCCGATCCCGGTGAGGGGGTCTCGCAGGGCCTGGGTCATCCAGCGCAGGCTCTCGCGGGTGGCCCGGTCCGCCTGCCGGCGCTTACGCTCATGCATCCCCCAGAACCCCAGCCCCAGCAGGTAGATGGCCAGGCTGCCCACCAGCACCTGGGTCTGGTGGCGACGGGTCTCCTCCACGAACTGATTGGTCACCCGGGCACGGCGATCGAGCTGATCCATCTCGATCTCGGTCAGGCAGCGGATGGGGGCCAGCAGGTCCTGGCTGAGCAGTGCCGGCGACGGCACGATGCCGCTGCTCAGGCTGTCATGTAGCCCGTCCAGGCGCTGAAGGCTGGGCACGGTGCAGGCATACTCGTTGCGGTAGACGCCGATGTCGAACAGGCTGTAGCCCAGTTCGATCTGGAACCGGGCCCGCTGTGCGACAGCATCGCTGTCGCCCTCCTCCAGCAGGATGCCCAGGCTCTCCTCAAGGTAGCGCCTGGAACGGGTCGCCAGCTGCTGGCCCGTCAGGTTGCCCGACTGGCTGAAGTAGGCGTGGATCTCGGGGTGAACCCAGCGCGTCTCGTAGGTGATCAGCAGCATCAGGGCCGTGAAACTCATCAGGCTCAGCGACAGCCAGCCGATGTAGCGTCGCCTGATGCGGTGCCATCTCAACGGGGGACCTCGATCCCGCGAATCATCCAGACCCAGTCGTTGAAGTTGCGCAGGTTGGCGGGATCGCGATCGCCATAGTCGCGTTCCACCAGGCGCACGGGGCCACGTTCGCGCAGGCCCAGGGGCTCCCCGTCATGATGGGTCACCAGGATCCAGTTGGGGTCGTCCCATCCTCCCAGCGTCACCTCATAGTCATCCCAGGCGGTGAACGCCAGACGCTCGGGCACCTCGCCGAACTGCTCCACAAGCAGATCGCGGAACACCAGGCCGGTGATGTCGACCTCTTCCGCCAGGTAGGGATCGAAGAAGGTGAAGTGCACGTCGGCACGCTCGCGCAGCGCCTCGACCTCGACCCGCGTCTCCTGTTCGCCCTGCTGGAACACCACCACGTCGGGGCTGGCCAGGGTGATTCCGGCGGGCCAGAGGGAGAGAAACACAAGGGAGACGAGCAGCCGGCGCACGTGATTGGCGGGCAGCATAACGTAAGTCCTCTGCGTAGTAGTCATTCGAGTTCTGGTTGTGTGGCGAGTGTAGCATGGTGACTAAACCGCGAAACGCCCCCCCGGCTCTGGTTACCGGACGACTTTCGTTCAGGGTCCTTTCTACTATAAAGAAGCGCCGCGGCAAGGGCCGCGGCGCGTTCAGGATGAGCAGGAGTGTATTGAAGACCCGGCTCAGCACCAGGAGGGCCCGCTCATCACGTCGAGCAGCCAGGCGAATCCTGAAGGAATGCCGTCTACAAGGCCTGCACCAACTGTCAGCAGACGATCATTCCGATCCAGACACATCCACACGCATCTCGAAGGCGTTGAGCGTCATGGCCACCAGCGAGTAGTAGCCGATGATGCCCACCACCTCGACCAGGGCCTGGGTGCCAAGCGCCTGCCGTGCGGCGTCGAAGGTGTCATCGTCGATTCGGCGTTGGTCCAACAACTGGCGTGCAAGGGTCTGAAGCAGGTTGAGCCTCGGGGTCTCGAGGCTCGCCCAGCCGCCCTCGCGAAGGGTTGCCACCGTTGCCTCCGGCAGGCCCGCCTCAATCGCAATAGGCTCATGGATCTGCTGCTCGCCGTCACAGTGAAAGTGCGCGGCCACGCAAAGTATCAGGAGCTCACTCTCGACCAGGGAGAGCTGCGTGTCATAGCGGCAGAAAGCGCCCAGCTGCTGAGCGGGCCCCGCAAGCCCGGGGCTGTGTAGCCAGGCCAGGAAGGGGCCATCGGCATTGCCCCGGGTCTTGAGCACCGATTGGTAGATAGCGTGCTGCTGCGGGTCCATGTCGTGTGCCGAGGGCAACTCGATCCTTGACTGCATGTCGTGTCTCCAGCGTGGTTACAGATCTTGTTTCACGGGGGGGCGAATAGGCTCTCTCCTGCCCTGCTGGCGGCTCGCGACGAAGCAGTAGGTCGCGATCACGACAATCAGCACACCGCCCGCCAGGTCAACCAGCATCCCGGGCATGATCAGCATCAGGGCAGCCGCGAACAGCAGCGCCCTCAGGTAGAGATTCATGCGAATCCAGAGCCAGCCGATCAGCGAGGCGGCCAGTGCAATGACGCCGACGCCTGCCGCCAGCGAGTTAATCGTCATCTGCAGGCCAGAACCGAGCCCCAGAATAGACGGGGCGAAAACGAACATGTAGGGCACGATGAAGCTGGCCAGTCCGAGCTTGAGGGCGGTCAGGCTGGTGCGCCAGGGATCGGAGTCGGCAATGGCAGCGGCGGCATAGGAGGCCAGCGCCACCGGTGGCGTGATCGCCGACACTCCGGCGCAATACATGACGAACAGGTGCGCCGCCAGAATGGGGACGCCGAACTCGACGAGCCCCGGGGCCAGCAATACGGCGAGGATGATGTAGGCCGCCGGGGTGGGCATACCCATCCCCAGAATCACCCCACACAGCATGGTCAGGACCAGCAGCAAGGGCAGGCTGCCCTGTGAAATGCTCAATACGATGGAACTCATCCGCAGCCCGAGCCCGGTCTGGGTCACGACCCCGACGATGATGCCCCCCACGGCGCTGGCGATAGTGATCTGGCCAATGATGCGCGGCGCATCATTCATGGCCTTGAGGCAATTCTCGACCAGCAGCGTGCGAGACTCCCGCTCGAACACCACCTGAGCAAGTACCAGGGAGCCGAGCGCATAGAGCGCCGCCAGCGTGGGCGTATATCCACTGGAGAGAACGCCCAGCATCACGATCACTGGCAGCAGCAGGTAGCCGCGCTGCTTGAGCACCTCGAAAGCGCGGACATCCGCGACCTCGGGAGAGAGCTCGAGGCGCCGTGCCTCGAAGTGCACCATGGCGATGACCGAGATGAAATAAAGCAGCGCCGGAATGATGGCCGCCTGGGCGATCTCGATGTAGGGCATGCCGATGAATTCGGCCATGATGAAGGCGGCGGAGCCCATCACCGGCGGCATGAACTGCCCGCCCGACGAGGAGACAGCCTCCACCCCTGCGGCAAAGCGTGGCGGAAAGCCGGCCCGCTTCATGGTCGGGATGGTAAAGGAGCCGGTGACCACGACATTGCCCGCTGAACTGCCCGACAAAGACCCCATCAGGGCGCTTGAGACCACCGCGGTCTTGGCCGCACCGCCGGTAAAGCGACCGGTCAGGCTGCGCGCCAGGTCGGTGAAGAAGGTGCCGGCTCCTGATGAAACCAGGAAGGCACCGAAAAGCACGAACAGGAATACATAGGTAGCCGTGACTCTCAACGGCGTCGTCCAGAGACCATCCTGGGTCAGGTAGGTGGACTCGATGATCGATTCGAAGCTGTAGCCGCGATGCCACAGCACGGACGGCAGGTAGTTGCCCCACAGCGCGTAGGCGATGGCCGTCGCGCCCAGGATCACCAGGGGCCAGCCGACCACCCGGCGTGCCGCTTCAAGCACGGTAAAAACCAGCATGGCGCCGAACAGCAGCTGCGGCGTGGTGAGTGGATCGAAATAGAGCATCCGCTGCTGCAGCTCGGCAGAATTCAGGGCGAGATAGGCACAACCACTGACCGCCATGGCAGTCAGCCCCAGGTCTCGCAGGATGAGCAGGGTCCCGAGGGACCCTGTGGCAGGTTTGCGATAGGTCCAGAAGATGATCACCAGGGCAAACCCGAGGTGTACGGGCAAATGCACTTCGGAGATCGGCGTCCCGAAGAAGGCCGTCATGATGTGGTAGAAAGACATGGCGACGGCAAGTGCCGTGACCATGTGCTTCAACCCTGTTCGGAACGTGTCTTGGGAGAGTGTCATTGGCTCGACCTCATGGGCTTGCCCTGGCGGTTGGCGAGACGTGATCAGAAGGTGTTGTTGATCTCGACGCCGGCTTCCTCATAGGCGCGCACGGCACCCGGGTGCAGCTCGATGCCGGCGATATTGGCCATGTACTCGCCGCTCAACGGCGCCATGGCCGCATGCACTCCCTGGATGCGCTCAAGGTTGTCGAGCATGGTCTTGACGATCCAGTAGGCATCCTCCTCCGGCATGTCCTCATGGGAGAACAGGATCAGATCCGAGGTCACCGTGGGAATATCGACCTCCTGGCCCGGATAGCTCCCGGCCGGGATGGAGGAATAGGCATAACCCGGGTTGATTTCACTGATCCGTTCAAACTCCTCCTCGGAGAGCGGCAGCAGCTTCATGTCGACGGTGTGGAAGAGTTCGGTGAAGGTGCCATTGGGGTAGCCTGAGAGCAGGGTGAAGCCCTCGAGGTTGCCATCCTTGATGGCATCGGAGGCAAAGTTGTGGCTGCCGCGGGCGCAGTCGAGATCCTCTTCGCTGATGCCGGCGGCCTCGAGACGGTCCACAAAGGCGGCCTGGGTAGAGTTGCCCAGCGCCATGCAGTTGACGCTGACCCCGACCAGTTCCTCCACCGACTCGATACCGGAGTCTCGGGTGACCCCGACGTGCTGGTAGCTCGGGAACAGGGCCGCCAGGGCCCGCACGTTGGTGATCGGCTCGTTGAAGGGCGCCTGACCGGCCTGAGCCACCGGCGGCACCGTGGAGGTGGTCACGCCAAGTTCGGCCTGGCCGGCACTCACGCGCGAGACGTTGGCCAGGCCGGCCCCGACCTCGGCATTGGTACGTGTCCCCTCGCTCCCGAAGATTTCCGCAATGCCCGCCGTGATTGGATACCAGGTACCACCGGGCGATCCACTGAGCAGGCTGAGGTTGGAGGGCTGTGCCTGAGCCGTGGCACCTACGGTAAGGGCAAGGGCGGTCAGGCCGGCAAGGCCCGACCCTTTGAGCAGTCGCGAAGTACGAGTGGCTGTCGGCTTCATGGGGTCTCTCCTGATTGTGCTTGTGGTAACCCTGGCCTTCCGCAGGCAAGGGGGAGTCGCACTGCCTCGGGGGCAGCAGGTCCTTCTCACCGCATGACGGTGCTGTCCTTGTCTAGTCGACGGGGGGTCGAATCTTGAGTAGCGACGTCAACTGGCGATCGCGTCGCCGAAAGTGCTCGTCGATGCTGTCGTCGCCGTAGGCGGACTCGACACCCTCGATGATGCGCGCCATCAGGGCGTCATCCACCTTGGGGGTGCCCAGGGAGTTCCAGCGATAGACCTGGCTCTCGCCGAGATTGGCCAGGTATTGCCGGATGCCCCCGCTGCCGCCACCGAGGTGATAAGTCAGGAAGGGGCCATTGATCGCCCACCGCAGTCCCGGCCCGTCGGTGATGGCCCGATCGATGTCCTCGACGCTGGCCACCCCCTCCTGCAACAGATAGAGCGCCTCGCGCCACAGGGCTGAACTCAGCCGGTTGGCCAGGTGGCCCACCATCTCCTTATTGAGCACGACCGGAGACTTGCCCTGGCTGGCGTAGAAGGTCTTGACGGCATTGCATATCGAATCGTCGACGCCAAAGATCTCAACCAGCGGTACGAGATGGGGGGGATTGTAGGGATGCGCAATCACCACGCGATCCGGACTGGCGACGCCAAGAGTGAGGTCGGAGTGGGTCAGGGACGAGGTGTTGCTGGCAATGATGGCCCCGGAGCCAGCGTAGGCCTGAATCTCCGCGATCAACTGGCGCTTGAGCGTGACGTTTTCGGGAGCACACTCGAGAATCAGGGGAGAATCCGCCACCGCTTCCTCGAGATCGTGACAGATACGTGGCTCGCGAACAGGGCTGCCAAGACTGGGGAAGTGAGCAGCAATCCGTTCCAGCACTTCCCCTTCCGGCTGGTCGCCATGGTGATAGACAACGACCGGAAGACCGCGAGATAGGAAATAGGCTGCCCAGCTCGCGCCGATGGTACCGCAGCCGACGATGGCAAGGGGGCTGTCATGGCTGAGCCCGAGTGACATGGCGTGATCCTGTTGTTCTTGTATGAGATTTACTATGAGCGCCAGGCACTGTATTTTTCAAATTTAAATAATCGAAGCTTGGTTTTGTTTTTCTTATGTCAATTTCCATCAGGCAGCTCAAGGCCTTCATCGAGATCGCCGCCACCGGGAGCTTCATCGAGGCCTCGGAGAACCTGCACCTGTCCCAACCGGCCTTGAGCCTCTCGATCAAGAAGCTGGAGGACGCGGTGGGGGGAACGCTGTTCAATCGTTCCCGCAAGGGGATTCAGTTGACCCCGGAAGGCAAGCGCTTCCTTCCGGTGGCACGGCGCCTGGTCAGCGACTGGGACTCTGCTCTGGACGATGTCGCCCGGCTCTTCAGCAAGCAGGCCGGCCGGGTATCGATCGCGGCCCTGCCGACCCTGGCGGCGGGGTTCCTGCCCACGGTGCTGGCCGACTTCAAACGGCAGTACCCGAACCTGGAAATCAGCGTGCATGACCTGCTGGCCAGCCAGATCGACGAACTGGTCAGCGAGGGACGCGCCGACATCGGGCTCTCCGTTCAACCACGCAACCGCGAGGCCATGCATTTCGAGCCATTGATCGAGGATCACTTTGTGGCAGTCTGCCCTGCCGGGCATCCGCTGCTGAACCAGCAGGAAGTGAGCTGGAACGAACTCCTGGCCTACCCGATCATCGATCTCGACAGGATGTCGAGCACACGTCAGGCCATCGAGCGGGTTCTCGGAGACCTGGACCGAGAAATGAACCTGTTCTGCGAGGTTAGCCAGATCGGCACGGTCGGGCGCATGGTCGCGGCTGGCCTGGGGGTCTCCGCCCTGCCCTCGCTGAGCTTCCTGCAGATCTCCAAGGAAGGCTTGGGCTGGCGTCCCCTGATATCACCCAGAGTGCCTCGCCAGCTAGGCATCATCACCCCTACGCGCACCCCACTCTCGGCCGCCGCCAAGGCGATGCTGAACGAGATTCGCAAGCATGCGAAACATGCCCGACTGGAGCAGACACCGCTATTGAGCTAGGGAATGCGATAAGGCGTTACATCGCTCGGGAACCAGAGGCCACCGTCCGCAGCGGCTAAGGCAATGCTGGAGGTGGTTCGGCAGCACGCCACTCTCATGGCGCCGTTGTGACCCTGTTCTGTCCGTCCCACAAGCCCACCAGCACACCCAGCCAGCCGCCATAGACGACAATCCCGATCGGATAGGCGAGGAAGGCATAGCTCAGCCCGAAGTCGATGAAGGTCACCGGCAGCAGCAGGCCGGCAACGGCAAGGCTGCCCATCGCGGGATCCCGGGCAACGAGGCGGGGCGCGAAATACCAGATCGGCAACAGGTAGAGCGCCAGCAGGCTGAGCATCGCCGGAAGGCCACGGCGCACCCAGGCATCCAGCAGGTCATTGTGAGCGTGCCAGTAACGATCCATGCCCGATGCCACCCGCCCCTGCTCCACCAGTTCGCTCATGGCACTGGCATACCCATCGTGGCCATGGCCCATCCAGGGTCTGTCGGCAATCAGCACAAGCGCTCCGCGGTACATCTCCAGCCGCGCACCGACGGAGCCGTGAGGCTCCCCTGCCAGGTAGTCCACCGCCTCGTCCATCGCCACACCGATCCGATACTGCACCCCGCTCTGCGGCGTCAGGTAGAAGCCGGCCAGCAGCAGTGCCACCCCGCCGACCACCAGCCATCGCCGTTGCCGGGGCCAGCGACGCAGGTAGGCGCGATAGAAGACCAGCGTCGCCAGCGGCAGGGCCAGCCAACCGCCGCGAGTACCCGATAGCGCCGAGGCCAGGAGCCCCCCCGCCGCGCCAAGCAGCATCACCAGCAGCCAGAATCGACGATTGGCCTGCTGCAATGCCCAACCCAGCCCTGCCAGGCAGAACAGCCCGGTCAACAGCGCCATGTTGCCGAACAGGATCGCATTCACCTCATGATGGCCATTGGCACGGCTCGTCCCGTGGATGACCGCCTGCCATAGCGCCCAGAGCCCGTTGCCTGCCCCGCCCAGGGCCAGACCACCCCACCACCATGACAGCCGTGGCCGCAAACACCGCACCGCTGGCCCCAGGGTGGCGGCCAACCCCGCCGCCAGCACCAGCGGCATCGCCTCGGTCACCCCGTCCTGCCAGGTAACATGGTGCCAGAGCCCCGCCACCAACTCCGCCCCGGCAAAGGCCAGCAATACGGCCATGGTGACTGCCGGCGGACCGGCCCAGGCCATGCGGGAAGGGCGATCGCGCCAGGCCAGGCCGGCGGCGAGCAACACGGCCACCGGTGCCAGCCAGTACCCCATGGGCAGCAGCAGCGGCGCCACCGCCATACACGCCACGGCCATGTCGCCGGCACTCGACGGCGCGACCGCACGGCTCGGTTCTCTCCACTCCATCGGCTGGCTCTCGCTCGTGATCCATGACACGGTTGCCTATTGAAGCATGAGCCTGGCCACGATAACCAAGCATGGCGTCGCAGCCCCCTTGCGTCCCTCCGAGTAGCTCGTCGAGATTGGCGGAATTCAGCGCCTTGGATACGATGATGACGCCCAAGAGGCCACAGCACGGCGCCACGCGCCGACCCTGATTGCCAGAGGCTCCACCCGCCGTCCGGCCTGAGGCAGGACGGCGGCAAGGGCGCCCTTCCTGTCCGCCGACAACACGACAACCTTTCCGCTCACACGAGGCACCGCATGACCCACCCCCAGACGCCCGTCCCCGAGATCCTCGCCTTCGGCGAAGCCATGGCAATGTTCGTCGCCGAACGCCCCGGGGAGCTGGCCGATGTGGAGCACTTCCAGCGCCGTATCGCCGGCGCCGACACCAACGTCGCGATCGGCCTGGCCCGGCTGGGGTTCCATGTCGGCTGGCTGAGCCGGGTGGGCAGCGACGGCTTCGGCACCTTCATCCGCCGCACGCTGGAGGCCGAGGGGCTGGACTGTCGCCACCTGCGGGTGGACCCCGACCACCCCACGGGCCTGCTCTTCAAGGAGCGTGCGGAGGGCGGTGCCGACCCCCGTGTCACCTACTTCCGCCGCGGCAGTGCCGCCAGCTGCCTGGCCCCGGGGGATGCCGACGGCGTCGACTTCTCCGCCCTGCGCCACCTCCATGCCACCGGCATTCCTCCCGCGCTATCCACTAGCGCCCGTGAGCTGTCCCGTCACCTGGTGGAACGGGCCCGCGCCAAGGGGGCTAGCGTCTCCTTCGATCCCAACCTTCGGCCCAGCCTGTGGTCGAGCGAGGCCGACATGCGCGCCACCCTCAACGGGCTGGCCGCCGAGGCCGACTGGGTGCTGCCGGGCCTCGCCGAGGGGCGCCTGCTCACCGGGCGCGACAGCCCCGAAGCGATCGCCGACTTCTATCTCGAGCGCGGCGCCCAGGCCGTGATCATCAAGCTGGGCCATGAGGGGAGCTACTACCGCGGCCGCCTGGGCGGCCAGGAACAGAGCTTCACCCTGCCGGGCGTGCCGGTCGCCGAGGTGGTGGATACCGTGGGCGCCGGAGACGCCTTCGCCGTGGGCGTGATCAGCGCCCTGCTTGACGGCCGCTCCCCCCGGGAGGCCGTTCGCCGCGGCAACCTGATCGGCTCGCTGGCCGTGCAGGTGGTGGGCGACATGGAGGGGCTGCCGAGCCGAGAGCGCCTCGCCGCCCTGGAAACCGAATGACCCGAACACAACAACCAAGGAGCCTACCCATGAAGAAGCGTGTCCTGGCCTATGGCCGACTGAACGAGGCCCAGCTGGCCCAGCTCGCCGAGCATTTCGAGGTCCAGACCTTCAACGACCTCGCATCCGCCGATGATCCCGATTTCCGCGCCGCGCTACCGGGCGCCCACGGCCTGATCGGCGCCAGCCTGACGGTCACCCCCGCGCTGCTGGACGCGGCGCCCGAGCTGGAAGCCATCGCCACCATCTCGGTGGGCTACGACAACTACCCGGTCGACGAGCTGACCCGACGCGGCATCCTGCTCTGCAATACCCCGGACGTGCTCACCGAGACCACCGCTGACACCGGCTTCCTGCTAATGATGGCCGCCGCCCGGCGCGCCGTGGAGCTGGCCGAGTGGGTCAAGCGCGGCGACTGGCAGGCCGGCGTGGAACCTGCGCACTTCGGCAGCGACGTCCACGGCAAGACCCTCGGCATGATCGGCTTCGGCCGCATCGGTGCCGCCATCGCGCGTCGCGGCGCACTGGGCTTCGGCATGCGCGTGCTCTATTCCAACGCCTCGCCCAAGCCGGCGCTGGAAGCGGAGCTGGGCGCCGAGCACCGCGAGCTGGACGCGCTGCTCGCCGAATCGGACTTCGTCTGCGTCACCGTCCCCCTCACCCCCGAGACCGAGCACCTGATCGGCGAGCACGAATTTGCCCTCATGAAGCCCTCGGCCATCTTCGTCAACATTGCCCGCGGCAAGGTGGTGCACGAGGCGGCGCTCATCGAGGCGCTCGAGATGGGGCGCATCCGCGCCGCCGGTCTGGATGTCTTCGAACAGGAGCCGCTGTCGACGGAATCGCCGCTGCCCCACATGACTAACGTGGTGGCCCTGCCCCATATCGGCTCGGCCACCCACGAAACGCGCACCGCCATGGCCCAGCGCGCCGTGGACAACCTCATCCTGGCACTCAACGGCGACCGTCCGATCAGCCTGGTCAACGAGGCCGCCTGGAGGGCGTCATGAACCGCTTCTCGCTGGCCGGCCGTGTGGCCATGGTCACCGGCTGCAACAAGGGGCTCGGGCAGGGCCTGGCTATTGCGCTGGCCGAGGCCGGCGCCGACATCGTCGGCGTCACCCGCCGCGAGGCCGACGAAACCCGGGAGCAAATCGAGGCCCTGGGGCGTCGCTATACCGGCATCGCGGCGGAACTGGGCCGCGACGCCCCGTCGGACATCGTCGACCAGGCGCTGAGCCAGGCCGGGCGGATCGATATCCTGATCAACAACGCCGGCACCATCCGCCGCGCCCCCGCCCTGGAGTTCAGCGAGGCGGACTGGGACGCGGTGGTCGACGTGAACCTGAAGGCGGCCTTCTTCCTGGCCCAGGCGGTGGCCCGCCACCTGGTGGCACGCCGGGCCCCTGGCCGCATCGTCAACGTCGCCTCGGTGCTCTCCTTCCAGGGCGGGATCCGCGTGCCCTCTTACACCGCCAGCAAGAGCGGCCTGCTCGGCCTGACCCGGCTGCTGGCCAACGAGTGGGCGGCCCACGGCATCACCGTCAACGCCATCGCCCCCGGGTACATGGCCACCGACAACACCCAGGCGCTGCGCGAGGACCCCGACCGCAGCGCCGAGATCCTGGCGCGGATCCCCGCCGGGCGCTGGGGGACCCCCGAGGACCTGGCCGGCGCGGCGATCTTCCTCTGCTCCGACGCCGCCGCCTACGTCAACGGTCATGCGCTGGCGGTGGACGGCGGCTGGCTGGCTCGCTGACCGACGGTGACGCTCGCCGGACTGGCGTAGAGGCGCCTGGCCCCTACGTCAGGTGGGCGAGCGCTGCGTCGAGCCCCTGCTCGGTCAGTCGGCGGTAGGCGGCGAGCACAGCCTCGGCGAAGTCGGCATCCGCCGCCAGCGCCGACGGGACGACATCGTCCATGGCCAGGAAGGCACCGACCAGCGCCTCGGGCGCCTGCCCGTGACGGGCGTGCAGGTCGGCAAACCGCGCCGCCAGGGGATCGTCCACCACGTAGGTGTTGCCGCGGGTGTCCCGCCCGGCGGTATAGCGGATCCAGCCCGCCAGGCCCAGGGCAATACAAGGCGATTCCCAGCCTTTCTCACGGCGTGCCGAGGTACCGATCAGCCAGCGCTGAGGCAGCTTCTGGCTGCCGTCCATGGCGATCTGGTGCAGGCGGTGGCGCAGGCTGTCGTTGGCGAAGCGCGCCAGCAGCGATTCGGCGTAGGTCGCCAGGTCGGTGCCCTCGGGCATGACCAGGGTCGGCGCCGCCTCCTCCAGCATGTAGCGACGCAGCAGGGCCCTCAGATCGTCCCGGCTCACCGCCTCGTAGACGGTCTCGATGCCCTCGGGAGCCCCCAGGTAGGCCAGCAGCGAGTGGCTGGCGTTGAGCAGACGCAGCTTCATGGCCTCGAAGGGAGCGACGTCGGCGACCATCTCCACGCCGTCGGCCGTCCAGTCCGGCCGTCCCAGAGGGAAGTCATCCTCCACCACCCACTGGAGATAGGCCTCGGCCACTACGGCGTTGGGGTCCTCGATCCCCAGCGCCGATAGCCTGGTGAAATCGGCCTCGGTCATGGCCGGCACGATGCCGTCGACCATGCTGCTGGGGAAGGCCCCCTCGCGCTCGATCCAGTCCGCCAGGGTGGCGTCCTGGCGCTCGGCGAGCTGGACCACGGCATGGCGGGCGCACCGGCCGTTGTCCGGCATGTTGTCACAGGAGAGCACCGTGAAGGGCGCAATCCCCCGGGCGCGTCGTCGCGCCAGCGCCGCCACCAGGATCCCCGGCGCGGTGCGCGGCGCCTCGGGGGCGGCGATGTCGGCGGCGATCATGGGGTCATCGAAGAGCAGCATGCCGCTTGCCGGGTTGAGGAAGTAGCCCTTCTCGGTGACGGTGAGGGTGACGATTCGTGTCTCGGGGGCGGCCAGCCGCGCCAGCAGGGCCTCGAGGTCGCGACCCCACCGCCCCTGGCCGTCGCGACCGGTGAGCTTGTCCTTTCCGGTGAACAGGGCCTCCTCGATCACCCCGATCTCGCGCAGGGTGACGGTCTCGCTGTCGGTGAACTGGGCCACGTGATAGCGGTGGCCCGCCTCACGCAGGCCATCCACCAGGGCGATGCTCGAGCGCAGATTGGCGCTGCAGATGCCCCAGGAGGTATCGCCGCTGCGTTGGCGGTAACGCTCCAGATAGACCGCCTGATGGGCGCGGTGAAAGGCCCCGAGCCCGAGGTGGACGATGCGCAGGCTGCCCGTCCGGGGCCCCGCGGGCACAACGACTGGATGCGGCATGGGTAAGGCTCCCGGTGCGGTGCTCGATCGGCACCGCTCCGTTCAGTGATTGTCGCGAGGCGGGCTGCGGCGCGCCACGTCGCGGTACTTGGTGGCCGGCGCCAGGGTCATGCCGCGGTCCAGCGGCTCCACCATCGAGCGCTGGATCTCCTGCCAGGGTGTCTGGTGCTCGGGGTAGCGATACCCCCCCTGTGCCTCCAGCCGCTGCCGCCGCGCCGCGAGCTCGGCCTCGTCGATCAGCAGCCGCACCTCTCCCTGGCGCAGGTCGATGCGCAGCCGGTCGCTGCTCTCCAGCAAGGCCAGGCCACCGCCGGTAGCCGCCTCCGGCGAGGCGTTGAGGATCGACGGCGACCCCGAGGTGCCCGACTGGCGACCGTCCCCCAGGCAGGGCAGCGATTCGATGCCGCGGCGGATCAGCGCCTCCGGGGGCTGCATGTTCACCACCTCGGCGCCGCCGGGATGGCCCACCGGGCCGGCGCCGCGCATCACCAGGATGGTGTGCTCGTCGATGCCCAGGCTCGGGTCATCGATGCGCGCATGGTAATCCTCCGAGCCATCGAACACCGCCACCCGGCCCTCGAAGGCCTCGGGGTCGTCCGGGTTACTGAGGAAGCGCTCGCGGAAGTCCGGCGAGATGACGCTGGTCTTCATCAGGGCCGAGTCGAAGAGGTTGCCCTTGAGGTTGAGGAATCCGGCATGTTCCACCAGCGGATTGGCGTAGCGGCGGATCACCTCGGGGTCCCGGGTCTCGCGCCCCGCCAGGTTGACGGCCATCGGCTGGCCGTTGACCGTGAGCGCCTCGCCGTGGAGCCGGCCGGCCTCAAGTAGCTCATGCATCACCGCCGGCACACCCCCGGCACGGTGGAACTCCTCGCCGAGGTAGGCCCCGGCGGGCATGACGTTGGCCAGCAGCGGAATCCCATGGCCCAGCCGCTGCCAGTCGTCGTTGTCCAGCTCGACCCCGGCATGGCGGGCGATGGCATTGATGTGGATCGGCGCGTTGGAGGAGCCCCCCAGCGCCGAGCAGGTGACGATGGCATTCTCGAAGGCTTCCCGGGTGAGGATGTCGCCGGGCCGCAGGTCCTCCCAGACCATCTCGGTGATCCGCTCGCCGGTCTGGTAGGCGACCATGGCGCGCTCCTTGTAGGGACCCGGGATCATCGCCGAACCGGGCAGGCTCATGCCCAGCGCCTCGGCCAGGGAGTTCATCGTCGAGGCGGTGCCCATGGTGTTGCAGTGGCCCACCGACGGGGCGGACTCGGTGATGCGCGACAGGAACTCGGCGTAGTCGATGTCGCCGGCGGCCAGCCGGCGGCGCATCTCCCAGACGATGGTGCCCGAGCCGACGCGCTCGGCGCCGTGCCAGCCGTTGAGCATGGGGCCGCCGGAGAGCACGATGGCCGGGATGTTTACCGTCGCGGCGGCCATCAGCGCCGCCGGGGTGGTCTTGTCGCAGCCGGTGGTCAGCACCACGCCATCCAGCGGGTAGCCATGCAGCACCTCCACCAGGCCCAGGTAGGCCAGGTTGCGATCCAGCGCCGCCGTAGGCCGGCGCACATTCTCGTGGATGGGGTGCATGGGGAACTCGAAGGGCACGCCGCCGGCGGCCCGGATCCCCTCCTTGACCCGCCTGGCGAGCTCCACATGGTGCCGATTGCAGGGCGTCAGGTCGGAGCCCGACTGGCAGATGCCGATGATCGGCCGGCCCCCGGTGAGCTCCTCCAGGGTGATGCCCTGGTTCATGTAACGCTCGATGCACAGGGCGGTGGTGCCGGGATGGTCGGGATTGTCGAACCACCAGCGCGAGCGAAGCTGGTCGGGGCGGACTCGGGGGCGAGTGGGTGACATGAGAACTCCGACTGATCAGGGCCGCGGGGCCGGGCAATGGCATGACGGCGAGAATTGCCCTAGTGTAGGGCTGTATGATGACATGATAGGTAGCACGCCTGCCCCGGTACCACAAGCCGTATTCCCGCGTTAAGGAGTCCCCATGACACTGCAAGGCACTTCCCTGATCGGCCGCGAGGCCGTCACCGGCGATCAGGCCGTCATCCGCGCCATCGACCCGGCCAGCGGCGAGGCCCTGGCCCCCGACTACCCGGGACTGGATCGCCACGCGGTCGCCCGGGCCTGCCAGCTTGCCGAGGAGGCCTTCGCCAGCTACCGCGAGACCTCGCTCGACGTGCGGGCCGCCTTTCTCGAAGCCATTGCCGACGAGATCGAGGCCATCGGCGATGAGCTGATCACCCGCGCCATGGCCGAGACCGGCCTGCCCCGGGCGCGGCTCGAGGGCGAGCGCGGCCGCACCTGCGGCCAGCTGCGCCTGTTTGCCGGCGTGGTGCGTGCCGGCGAGTGGCTCGACGTGCGCATCGACCCCGCGCTTCCCGATCGCCAGCCGCTGCCGCGGGTCGACCTGCGCCAGCGCCACGTGGCCCTGGGCCCCGTGGCGGTGTTCGGCGCCTCCAATTTCCCGCTGGCCTTCAGCGTGGCCGGCGGCGACACCGCCTCGTCGCTGGCCGCCGGCTGCCCGGTGGTGGTCAAGGCCCACTCCGCCCATCCCGGCACCTCCGAGCTGGTGGGCCGTGCCGTGCAGGCGGCCGTGACCCGCTGCCAGCTGCCCGAGGGGGTCTTCTCGCTGCTGTTCGGTGCCGGCAAGGAGATCGGCCAGGCGCTGGTCGCCGACCCGCGCATCCAGGCGGTGGGCTTCACCGGCTCGCGCGCCGGCGGCCTGGCGCTGCTGGCCACCGCCCAGGCGCGGCCGCAGCCGATCCCGGTCTACGCCGAGATGAGCTCCATCAACCCGGTGTTCCTGTTCCCGGAGGCACTGGCGGCGCGCGGCCCGGCAATCGCCGAGGGCTTCGTTGGCTCGCTGAACATGGGCGCCGGCCAGTTCTGCACCAACCCGGGCCTGGTGATCGGCATCAAGGGCCAGGCCCTGGATGCCTTCATCGAGGCCGCCGGGGAAGCCATCACGGGCAGTGCGGCCCAGACCATGCTCACCCCAGGGATCCATGCCGCCTACCAGGATGGCGTGGGCGCCCTGGTGAGCGAAGCCCGCGAGATCGCCCGCGGTCCGGTGGGCGACGGACCCTGTGCCTGTCAGCCGGCGCTGTTTGCCGCCTCGGCGGGTGATTTCCTTGCCAGCGACGCACTGCAGGCCGAGGTCTTCGGCGCGGCGTCGCTGGTGGTCGAGTGTGACGACCTCGACCAGGTCAAGGCCGTGGCCGAGCATCTGGAAGGACAGCTCACCGCCACCCTGCAGATGGACGACGGCGACCTCGAGGCCGCCCGAACCCTGCTCCCGGTGCTGGAGCGCAAGGCCGGACGCATCCTGGCCAACGGCTGGCCCACCGGCGTCGAGGTGTGCCACGCCATGGTTCACGGCGGCCCCTTCCCCGCTACCTCGGACACCCGCACCACCTCGGTGGGCAGCGCGGCCATCCACCGCTTCCTGCGCCCGGTGTGCTACCAGAACCTGCCGGCCGGCCTGTTGCCCGAGGCCCTCCAGGAGGGCAACCCGCTGGGCGTCAGCCGCCTCGTCGACGGCAAGCGGGAATAACCGAGACGACGAGTCCACGCGTGTGATCATGGGCGGCCTGCGGGCCGCCTTCTTGTTGGACCGGTGGGCGCCGGCGGGTCGCCTACGGGTTGGCAAGCCTCCAGGAACTGGGCCATACTCTGACCGACCATCATCCTAGCATCCTGTCATACCAGCCAACCCATGGACGGCCCGCGCCATCCGACACCCGCCGAGGACGCCCGAGACATGCGATTGAAGGACAAGACGGCCCTGATCACCGCCGCCGGCCAGGGCATCGGCCACGCCACCGCGCTGCGTTTCGCGGCGGAGGGCGCCCGGGTCATCGCCACCGACATCGACAGCGAAAAGCTCAAGGCACTGGAGGGACGGGAAGGCATCGAGACCCGCCGCCTGGACGTGCTCGATGCCGCGGCCGTGACGGCCCTGGCGACCGAACTGCCGCCCCTGGACGTACTCTTCAACTGTGCCGGCTTCGTGGCCAGCGGCTCGCTGCTGACCGGCAGCGACGACGACTGGGCGCTGTCGCTGGCGCTGAACGTTACCGCCATGGCGCGGCTGACCCGCGCCCTGCTCCCGGCCATGATCGACCACGGCGGTGGCAGCATCATCAACATGGCCTCGGTGGCCTCGAGCCTCAAGGGCGTGCCCAACCGCTGCGCCTACGGCACCACCAAGGCCGCGGTGATCGGGCTGACCAAGTCGATCGCCGCCGACTTCATCGACCGGGGCATCCGCTGCAACGCCATATGCCCCGGCACCGTGGACTCCCCCTCGCTGCGCCAGCGCATCCAGGCGCAGGCCCGCCAGCAGGGCCGCCCGGAGGCCGAGGTGCAGGCCGAGTTCCTCGCCCGCCAGCCGCTGGGTCGTCTGGGCACGTCCGAAGAGATCGCCGCCCTGGCCACCTACCTGGCCGCGGACGAGTCCGCCTACACCACCGGCACCGCCCAGGTGATCGACGGCGGCTGGCTGATCTGAATCGACCGCCCCGGACACCGAACCACGCGTCACGCACAGCGAATCACCAACAGCGAATCACCAACAGCGAATCACCAACAGCGAATCACCAACAACAAGGAGAGCCCATGAAACTGCTTCGCTTCGGCCCCCCGGGCCACGAGAAACCCGGTCTGCTCGACGCCGACGGGGTGATCCGCGACCTCTCGGCCCACCTGCCTGACCTCGACGGCCGCCACCTCAGCCGCGACCTGCTGGCCCGGCTCGCCGAGCTCGACGCCTCCCGCCTGCCCAAGGTCCCGGCAGATACCCGCCTTGGCCCCTGCGTCGGGCGGGTTGGCAAGTTCATCTGCATCGGCCTCAACTACTCCGACCACGCCGCCGAGACCGGGGCCGAGGTCCCGCCGGAGCCGGTGGTCTTCAACAAGTGGACCAGCGCCATCTGTGGGCCCGACGACGACGTCATCATCCCGCGGGACTCCACGAAGACCGACTGGGAAGTGGAGCTCGGCGTGGTGATCGGCAAGGAGGCCCGCTACGTGAGCGAGGCCGACGCCATGGACCATGTGGCCGGCTACTGCGTGGTCAACGACGTCTCCGAACGCGAGTTTCAGCTGGAGCGCAGCGGCACCTGGGACAAGGGCAAGGGCTGCGACACCTTCGGCCCGCTGGGCCCCTGGCTGGTCACACCGGACGAGATCGCCGATCCCCATGAACTGGACCTGTGGCTGGAGGTGGATGGTCACCGCTACCAGGACGGCAACACCCGTACCATGGTCTACCGCATCCCCTTCCTGATCAGCTACCTGAGCCGCTTCATGAGCCTGCAGCCGGGCGATGTCATCTCCACCGGCACCCCGCCCGGCGTGGGCATGGGCCAGCAGCCGCCGACCTACCTCCGGCCCGGCCAGCGCATGCGCCTGGGCATCGCCGGGCTCGGCGAGCAGCATCAGGCTGTTGTCGCCGAACCCGGCCGCTGATCGGAGATCGCCATGCGCACCGTCGTCTGCCAGACCCCTGGCCACCTGACCCTCGAGCAGCGCGCCGCCCCGTCGTGCGGGCCCGGCGAGGCGCTGCTGCGCATCCGCCGGGTCGGGGTGTGCGGTACCGATATCCACGCCTATGGTGGCAACCAGCCCTACTTCACCTACCCCCGGGTGCTCGGCCACGAGCTGGCCGGCGAGATCGTGGCGGTGGGTGACGGGGTCGACCCGGCGCGGGTGGGCCAGCAGGCCTATGTCATCCCCTACCTGCACTGCGGAGAATGCCGGGCCTGTCGCCGGGGCCGCACCAACTGCTGCCGCCGGATGCAGGTGATCGGGGTGCACCGAGACGGCGGCATGTGCGACACCCTGGCGGTCCCCGCCGATCACCTGGTGAGCGACGCCTCCCTGTCGCTCGACCAGCTCGCCCTGGTCGAATGCCTGGCCATCGGCGCCCATGCGGTACGCCGCAGCGAACTGGCCGAGGGGGAGCTCGCCGTGGTCGTCGGCGCCGGGCCCATCGGCATGGGCGTGGCCCAGCTGGCCCGGGAACGCGGGGCCCGGGTGGTCATGGTCGACACCAACGCCGAGCGGCTGGCCTTCTGCCACGAGCGGCTGGGCATCCTGGAGACGCTGAACCCTGCCGATCAGGACGTTCCCGCCGCCCTGGCAGTCCTCGGCGACGGCGAACTGGCCGACGTGGTGTTCGACGCCACCGGCAACCCCACCGCCATGTGCCGCGGCTTCGACCTGGTCGCCCATGCCGGCCGCTACGTGCTGGTCAGCATCGTCAAGGCGGACATCGCCTTCCACGATCCCGACTTCCACGGTCGCGAGATGACCCTGCTCGCCAGCCGCAACGCCACCCGCGAGGACTTCGACACGGTGTGCCGGCTGATGGCGGCGGGCCGCCTTGAGGCCAGCGCCATGATCACCCACCGCGCCGAACTCGACGCCCTGCCCGATCACCTGCCCGGCTGGTGCGTCCCGGGCAGCGGCGTGGTCAAGGCGATGATCGAACTCGAATTCCCGGAACACGCCGAAGCGGAGGCCGTCCATGCCCCAGACCATCGCCAGTGAACACGGCCAGCTGGCCAGCCTGCGCGTGCACGCCGACGACAACGTGCGCGTCGCCCTCAAGGACCTGCCCGCCGGCAGCGAGATCGACGACGACGGGGGCCGGCTGCGCCTGGCCGAGCCGATCCGCCACAAGCACAAGTTCGCCCTGCACGACCTCGCTCCCGGCGACACCGTGATCATGTACGGCGTCACCGTGGGACGCGCCACGCGCCCCATCCCCGCGGGCGCGGCCATCACCACCGACAATACCGAGCACAGCACCGCCACCACCGAGCCTCAGGCGCGGCGCGGCGAATGGCGCGCCCCCGAGGTGACGGCGTTCGAGGGGGTGACCTTCGATGGCTACCACCGCCCCGACGGCGGCGTCGGCACCGCCAACGTCTGGCTGGTGGTGCCGCTGGTGTTCTGCGAGAACCGCAATATCGAGGTGCTGCGCCAGTGCGTGGCCGATGCCCTGGGCGAGGACCCCTACCGCGACTACAAGCAGATGGCCCGCGAGCTGCTCCACGGTGCCACCGGCACAGCCCCGCCCGCGCCTGCCGGCGAACGGCTCTTTCCCAACGTCGACGGGGTGCGCTTCCTGACCCACACCCTGGGCTGCGGCGGCACCGACGACGACGCCCTGGCGCTGTGCCGGCTGCTGGCCGGCTATATCTGCCACCCCAACGTGG
Source organism: Halomonas sp. 3H (assembly GCF_024206005.1). Taxonomy (NCBI): domain Bacteria; kingdom Pseudomonadati; phylum Pseudomonadota; class Gammaproteobacteria; order Oceanospirillales; family Halomonadaceae; genus Halomonas; species Halomonas sp. 3H. Next base: position 1,795,636 of record NZ_CP100360.1, on the reverse strand, counting down.
CCGGCGCCACGGTGCTGAGCCTGGGCTGCCAGAAGGCGCAGATCGACATGCTCAAGGAGGCGGTGGCAGAGCGCGACCCCGACGGCCTGCGCCCGGTCCACTACCTGGAGCAGCAGGCAAGCACGAGCGAATCGGCGCTGATCCGCGAGGCGCTGACCACCATCTTCGATGGCCTGGCCGAGGCCAACCGGGTCGAGCGCGCCCCGGCGCCGCTCTCGGCGCTGACCCTGGGCGTGGAGTGCGGCGGCTCCGACGGTTTCTCCGGCCTCTCCGCCAACCCGCTGGTGGGCGCCGTGGTGGATCGGCTGGTGGCGCTCGGGGGCAGCGGCATCCTCAGCGAGTTTCCCGAGCTGTGCGGGGTGGAGCACGAACTGATCGCCCGCTGCCGCGACGACGCCGTGGCCGAGCGCTTCCGAGCGCTGATGGACGCCTACCAGCGCCACGCCGCCCGGGTGGGCGCGGACTTCTCCATGAACCCCTCCCCGGGCAACATCCGCGACGGCCTGATCACCGACGCCATGAAGTCGGCCGGCGCCGCCAAGAAGGGCGGCGACAGCCCGGTGGTGGATGTACTCGACTATACCGAGCCCCACACGCGGGCCGGCCTCAACCTGCTCTGCTCGCCGGGCAACGACGTGGAGTCCACCACCGCCCTGGCCGGCTCCGGCGCCAACCTGATCCTCTTCACCACCGGACTGGGCACGCCCACCGGCAACCCCATCACCCCGGTGATCAAGATCTCGAGCAACAGCGAGCTCGCCGCGCGAATGAATGATGTGATCGACTTCGATGCCGGCCCCATCATCCGCGGCGAAGCGAGCATGGACGAGCTGGCCGACCGCCTGCTGCGGCTGTGCATCGACACCGCCTCGGGGCGCTACGCCCCCCGCGCCGTGGAGCTCGCCCAGTACGACTTCATCCCCTGGAAGCGCGGCGTCTCGCTGTAGCCGGATGCCCCCTATGCACAGTACGCAAAGGCCCGCCTCCTGAGGGGGGCGGGCCTTTGGGTGCGGCACGGCGGCGAATCAACCTGCGTCGGAAAGGCGCTTCTTGAGCTGCATGTAGGTGCCGTAGTGGCGATCCAGGTGGCGGCGCATGGCCGCCTCGGCGGCGTCCGGGTCGCGGGACTCGATGGCCTCGACGATCTCGATATGCGCCGCCAGCGCCGCCTTGTCCTCGTCCTTTTGCTGCAGCACCTGGGCGCGGCGGTCATCGAGCCACTCGGAGAGCGCCACGTGGATGGCGTCGAAGATGGGGTTGCGGGCGATGCTCGCCAGCACGCCGTGGAAGTCGTTGTCGGAGCGCTTGAAGCGCGCCTCATCGCCCACTGCGTCACGGTTCTCCTGGAGCGCCTCGCGCAGGCGCGCCAGGTCCTCGTCGCCGGCATGGCGAGCCGCATAGCGGGCCAGCGAGATCTCGAACAGCGCCCGGGCCTCCTGGAAGTACTGCTGGCCGTCGGGCTTGGAGAGCAGCTGGCGAGTCACCCCGGAGAGCCGCGCCATCACCGCCTCGGCGGTGGGCCGAATCACCCGGGCGCGTGTCCCGCTGTTGATGGCGATCAGCCCGAGCTGCTGCAGGTGGAACAGCGCCTCGCGCACTGCCGGGCGCCCGACGCCGAACTGCTCCATCAGCTCGCGCTCGGAGGGCAGCTGGTCGTTCTCGCCAAGCCGCCCGTCGAGGATGTCCGCCTCGAGCTGCTCGGCGACCTGCTCGGAAAGCGTCTTGCGCTCGATCCGATATCGAGACATGGGCTGATTCTCCTGGTGACCCGGTGTTCAGAGTGTCCATCTTACCGCATTCCGGCCCTGCCCCGCTCAGGCCAGATGCCGCAGCGGCCGCACGTCCAGGGTCTCGGCCAGGGTCGCGTAGGCGCCCTGGTTGGCACTGTCGAGGGGGATGCCCTCGGCGTCGCGTCGCGCCAGGCAGCGCCACTCGCGATCCCCGGGGGCCAGCACCTCGGCCCCGTCGACCGCCGGCTGGGCTCGCAGGTCGGCCAGGTACTCGGCCAGGCAGGCCGCGAAGGTCGCCCGGTCGACGAAGGCCGCCGGGTTCAGGGCCAGGAAGAAGTGCCCGACCCCGCGCGGCGTCGCCATGTCCGGCCCGCCCATGGGCAGCAGCCGGAAGCCGTTGAGCATGCCGGAGAGGGTCGAGCTCAGCACCTCCACCATGCCGCCGAGCCCCGCCCCCTTGAAGCCGAAGTCGCTGCCGCCCAGGGGCAGCAGGGCCGCCACTTCGGCCGGCACCCGGGTCACCCGGCCCCGGGCGTCGGCGGCGACCTGGTCCGGCAGCTCGCGCCCGATGGCCCCATACTGCTGCACGCGGTTCCAGGGCACCGAGCTGGTGGCCATGTCCAGCAGGTAGGGAGACTGCCCCTCTACCGGCGCGGCGAAGGCGATCGGGTTGGTGCCATGGAAGGGCGAATGCCCCTGGTGGAGCAGCACGAAGGGGTCGGAGTTGCAGAAGGACAGGCCGATCATGCCGCGTTCGGCGGCGGCCAGCGCATAGCAGCCGGCGGCGCCGAAGTGGGAGGAGTGCCCCACCGCCACCGCGCCCAGGCCGACCGCTTCTGCCATCTCCACCGCATGGGCCATGGCGGTGTAGCCGGCCAGGTGGCCGAAGCCATCCCCGGCGTCAAGGACGCCAGTGGCCGGCAGGCGCCGGGTGAAATGCATCTCGGGCGCCCCCTTGATCCGCCCTCCCTCGAGGGCCCGGATATAGTGCGGCAGCAGCCGCAGGCCGTGGCTGTCGGTGCCCATGCGCGAGGCCGTGACCAGGGCGCGGGTGACCGCGGCCGAGGAGGCCGCGTCCGCACCGGCCCGCGTCAGCGCCTCACCCATGAAGCGCTCCAGGTCGTCGACCGCGACGCGGACCTCCTGCTGTCGCGGGTCATGCCGGGTATCGTTCATCGTCGAATGGCTCCTCTCTTGGGATCAGCGGTAGACCAGGGTGGGCAGCCACATGGACAGCGACGGGATGAAGGTCACCAGCAGCAGGCAGATCACCAGCGGGATCAGGAAGGGGATGGTGCCGCGCATGCAGCGCTCGAAGCTGACGTTGGCCACGCGGGAGAGCACGTAGAGCACCATGCCCACCGGCGGCGTCAGCAGGCCGATCATCAGGTTCAGCACCATGATCACCCCGAAGTGCACCGGATCGACCCCCACCGCAACGGCCAGCGGCAGCAGCACCGGCACCAGGATGGTGATGGCGGCAATGGTCTCCATGAAGCAGCCGACGATGATCAGCACGATGTTGGTCATCATCAGCACCGCCACCTTGCTGTCGGCGAAGGGACCGAGCAGGGCGATGACGCTCTGGGTGACCTGGTTGCTGGTCAGGATCCAGGCAAAGATCGATGCCGCCGAGACGATGAACAGGATCACCGCGGTGGTCTCGATCGTCTCCATGCTGACCCGCAGCAGCTTGCGCCAGGTCAGGGTGCGATAGACCACCACGCCGAGGATCAGCGCGTAGAAGACCGCGGCCACGGCGGCCTCGGTGGGCGTGAAGGCCCCGGTGATGATGCCACCGACGATGATCACCGGCGTCATCAGCGACAGGAAGGCCCGGGCGAAGGTATGCCCCAGCACGCCGAACGAGAACACGGCATCGCGCTGGTAGCCACGGCGCCGCGAGATCAGGAAGATCATCGCCATCAGCATCGCGCCCATCAGCAGCCCCGGAATCAGGCCCGCGGCGAACAGCTGCCCCACCGAGGCCGAGGCCATCACGCCGTAGATGACCATCGGCAGGCTGGGAGGAATGATCGGCCCGATGGTCGAGGAGGCCGCGGTGATGCCCACGGCGAACTCCTCGTCATAGCCGGCATCCTTCATCGCCTTCACCTCGATCATGCCGAGGCCGCCAGCGTCGGCCACCGCGGCGCCGGACATCCCCGAGAAGACGATGCTCGCCCCCACGTTGACGTGCCCCAGGCCACCGCGCATCCAGCCCATCAGGGCCTTGGCGAAGTTGAAGATGCGCTCGGTGATGCCGGCGTTGTTCATCAGGCTGCCAGCGAAGATGAAGAAGGGGATCGCCAGCAGGGGAAAGCTGTCGATGCCGTTGATCATGCGGTGGGCAATGACCACGTTGGGCACCTGTCCGGTGATCAGCACGAACAGCAGGCAGGAGCCGGCCAGGCTGACCGCGATGGGCACGCCCAGCACCAGCATGGTGAACAGCGAGAAGAACAGGAACGAGAGATGGTAGCCCATCACCGCCAGGATCACGCAGCCGAGTACGGCCAGCGTCGATAGCAGCGGCGTGACGATGGGCTTCTGCCAACGCATCACGGAGAGTCGGGACATGCAGGGCCTCTTGCAGCGTTGTCGTTGTTGAGGGAGGTATTGCCCGGCTAGGGGCGACCCGGCTCGGAGAAATAGTGTTTCACCATGCGCTGGACGCCACGCAGGGCCATCATCACGAAGGCGGCACAGACGGCGTAGTAGAGCACGCTCTTGGGCACATCCACCGAGATCATCATGCCCCCGGTGCGGCCGGCCAGCTGATAGGTGATCCAGGCCATCATGCTGTAGAACAGCACGCAGGCCAGATCGACCAGGATATTGAGGATCCTGACCAGCCACGGCGGCATGTAGTGGTAGAAGAACTCCACCATGATGTGGCTGCCCTTGCGCACGGCCATCACGCTGCCGATGAAACCCACCAGGATCAGCAGGTAGCGAGCGATCTCTTCCGTCCAGGTGGTGGAGTCGCCCATGACATAGCGGGTGAAGAACTGCAGGAAGACGACGAAGATCAGCGCCCAGAACACCACCAGGGTGACGTAGTCCTCGACGGCGTGATCGGCGAAACGGAAGTCGTCATCGTCCTCGAAGGCCGCCTCGAAATCGATGACGGGCCCCTGACCTTCGGGTTTTTCGGACATGGCTGGCCTCCTTGCCTGCGCCGCCCGGCGTACCGGGCGGCGCAGGGGTCAGGATGAAGAGAAGGGGTTACTGACCGATCGCCTGCAGGCGGTCGTAGGTCTCTTCGTCCCAGGTGGCCGCGTCGCCCAGGTGATGCGGCATCACCACGTCACGGAAGGGGGTGCGATCGACCTGATTCACGGTATTGCCCTGCTCCTCGAACCAGGCAACCAGGTCCTGCTCGGCCTGGACGATCTCGGCGGTGTTGTTGCGCGCCGCCTCCTCGAACACGTCGCGGAAGATTTCGCGGTCCTCCTCGGAGAGCCGGTTCCAGCGCGGGCCGCCGACGATGGTGATCAGGGAATCGGTGATGTGCCCGGTGAGGTTGATATAGTCCTGGACCTCGTGGAAGGCCTTGGCACGGATGGTCGGCAGCGGGTTCTCCTGGGCATCTACCACGCCCTGCTGCAGCGCCAGGTAGACCTCGTCGAAGGCGATCGGGGTCGGGTTGGCGCCGGCCGCCCGCGGGAACATCATGTAGAGGGGAGCGTTCGGCACGCGGATGCGCAGATTCTCCATGTCCGCCGGGGTGTTGATGGCCTTGTTGGAGGTCACGTGGCGCTCGCCGTAGTAGTTGAGCGCGACAGGCACGTTGCCGGTGGCATTCTGGTAGCCCTCGGCGATCTCCTGGAACAGGTCGCTGTCGGCGTAGGCCTGCCAGTGATCGAAGTCGCGGAACATGTACGCGGCACCGGCGATGCCGATGGGCCCGTAGGAGCGGCCGGCGAACTGGGTGCCGGTGTAGATCACGTCCACGGTGCCGAGCTCCAGGCCCTCGTTGATGTCCTCCTCCTTGCCCAGCGACGAGGCGGGGTGGACCTGCATGGTGTAGCGCCCCTCGGTGCGCTCCTCGATCTGCTCCGCGGCCCACTCGGCCCACTTATGGAAGGGCTCGGAGGTCTCGTAGACGTGAGCGAAGCGAAGGGTCTCCTGGGCCTGGGCCATCCCGGCGATGCCGATGCTCGAGGCCAGCAGCGTCATGGATACCCAGCGAGCCAGCTTGAGTTGGCGTGGTTGAGTCATCTTGTTGTTCTCCTTAGGCTGAGTGTCGTGCTGTATACGTATCATACCACCAGTGACCAAGTTAGACGCTCTGGCGTGGGCGCGCAATACCCGGATCGTCAACCTTGGTCACACTCGCTCGCGGCCCGTGTCGAGGCCGCCAGATCCCGCTCGAGCGCCGCCAGCAAATCAGGCTCCCCGAAGCCTCCCGCCTTGGTGATCACCGGTCGCGCCGGGTCGCCCTCCAGGCGCCCCAGAGGCACACCCGGGGCCCACTCGGCCACTACCTCGATGGACGCCACGCCGAGCCGCTGCAGCGCCGCCATGGCAGTGTCACCGCCAGTCAGCAACAGCAGCCCGGCGCCCGCCGGCCACGCCGCCACCCGGCCCGCGACCCGCTCGCCCATGGCCGCCGCGACCGCCTCGGCCGAGGCCTGACCGGTCCCGGGCACTACCACCAGGCCACCCTCCTCCGCTGCCGGCTCGACCGTGCCCAGCCCCAGCGCCTCGACCACCGCCAGCCCGGGCGAGGCCTGGCGCAAGCGGGCCAGCTGTTCGGCGGCGCGGGGGCTTCTCGACCCCAGCGCATAGAGGCGCCGCGTTATCCCTGCAAGGGACGGTTGACGGGGTCTCCCCTCGCCGAACAGCCGCCGGGCCATGGCCACGGCCAGCCCCGCCGCTCCCACCGGCAGCCAGTCGGCGGCGGCCGCGCCCATGGCGTCCTGGATCCGCGCCAGGTCCGCCGGGACGGCCGCATCGCAGACGCAGTCCGTGTCCGGCAGGAGGGCCCCCGGCAGCGGTCGATAGCGAACCAGCGGCACCCCCTTTTCGGCAAACAGTCGGTCCAGCGGGCCCACCGGCGGCGCCGAGCGCGCATCCTGGCCATAGGCCGTGGCGGCCAGCGGCTCGCCGTCCACCCACACCTCGGCATCACGCACGATGCGCCCCTGGGCCGGTACCGCCGGGGCCAGCAGCACACGGCGACCGGTCGCCCGGCGTAGCGCCAGGGCCTCGGCCACCACCTGGCCGCGCAGGGTGGAGTCGATCTTCTTGAACCACCACTCGGGGGCGAGGGGCGCCAGGGCGCGGGCCGCCCGGGCCACCCGCGCCGCGGCGGCCTCGGGCGCCAGGTGGCGGGACTCGGTATTCACGGCGATCACCTCGGGCATGTCGCCCGCCCAGGACGAAAGCGCCTTCTCCACTTGCTCCAGAGCGATCACCACCCGGGTCACGGCCCCCCTCGCGGCGAAGGGTGCGGCGGCATCCAGTGCCCCGGTCAGGTCGTCGGCGACGATCGCCACCCGGCAGCGGTTCATGCAGCCTGTCCTGCCACCAGCCGGCGGGCGTAGGCGATGGCCGAGCCCAGGTTGGTGGCATCCGCCCGCCCCTGCCAGGCGATATCGAAGGCCGTGCCGTGGTCCACCGAGGTGCGCTGGATCGGCAGGCCGAGGCTGACGTTGACCGTGGTATCGAAGGCGATCAGCTTCACCGGGATGTGGCCCTGGTCGTGGTACTGGGCAACCACCAGGTCGAACTCGCCGCGGCTCGCCCGGTAGAAGACGGTGTCCGCCGAGATCGGCCCTTGCACGTCCAGCCCCTGCTCACGCAGCGCCCGTACCGTCGGGGCAATGATCCGGTCGTCCTCGTCGCCGAAGATCCCCCCCTCGCCGCAGTGGGGGTTGAGCCCGGCCACCGCGATGCGCGGCGCCGCCATGCCCAGCTTGACCAGGTGCGCGTGGCCCGCCTTGACCGTGGCGGTGATGCGCTCGGGGGAGACCCGTTCGATCGCCTCGCGCAGCGACACATGGGTCGAGACATGCAGGGTCGAGAGCGTCTCGGAAGCCAGCAGCATGAACGAGGACGGTGCCCCGGTCAGCGCCGCCAGCATACCGGTATGGCCGTCGTAGTGATGGCCGGCGGCGTGCAGCGCCGCCTTGTTGAGCGGAGCGGTGACGATCACGCCGGCGCGTCCCGACTGCACCAGCTCCACCGCCGCCTTTACGCAGCGAAAGGCCATGTCGCCGGCGGCGGCGCTGATCTGCCCGTCGGGCATCGCCTCGCCCGCGGGGTGCTCGACCACCGCCACCGCCACGCTGTCCGCCGGCGCCGACGGAGCATCGAGGGGGACGAAGGTCAGCGCGGCTCCGAGCATCTCGGCGGCGCGGCGATAGATGGCCGGGTCGCCGACCACCAGGGTGGTAGCGCGCTCGGCAGGCGTCATGGCCGCCAGGGCGCGACAGATGATCTCGGGGCCGATCCCGGCCGGGTCGCCCATGGTGATGGCGATGTCGTAGCGGGTCGCGGTACTCATGGCATCAGTTGCCCGCCGTTGACCTCGATCACCTGCCCGGTGACATAGCCGCTCAGCGCATCGGTGGCCAGGAACAGGTAGGCCCCCACGCACTCTTCCGAGGTACCCAGCCGCCCCATGGGAATCGAGGCGCGGGCCGCCGCCAGGTGGTCCTCGTTGGAGTGGCGGCCATGGAAGTCGGTGGCGATGGTGCCCGGCGCCACGGCATTGACGCGAATATGCTCGCCGGCCAGCTCCTTGGCCATGTTGCGGGTCAGGGTGCTGACGAAGCCCTTGGCCGAGGCGTAGAGGCCGGCGCCGAGGCCCCCACCGTTGCGCGCCGCGATGGAAGTGGTGTGGATGATGTTGCCGCTGCCCTGCCGGCGGAAATGGGGCAGTGCCGCCCGGCTCGCCATCACCACGGAACGGGCATTGAGATCCATCACCCGGTCGTACTGCCTGTCGTCCATCTCATCCAGGGAGACCCGGCCCAGCATGTCGCCGGCGTTGTTGATCAGTACGTCCAGCCCGCCGAGCCCGCTGGCGGCCTCATCGACGATCCGCGTTGCCTCGCCGGCGCGACTGACATCGCCCTTGACCGTGAAGGCCTCGCCGCCGGCCTCACGGATCGCCTGCACCACCGCCTCGGCCGGCGCTTCGCTGGCGTGGTAGTGCACCGCCACCCTCGCCCCCAGCGCCCCCAGCTGCCTGGCGACCGCCGCGCCGATGCCCCGGCTGGCGCCGGTGATCAATACCCGTTTGCCCTTCCACTCGTCGAACATGCCACTCTCCTGAAGGCTGGCGTGATGAACGACCCACTCTCCCAGCCCTTTCTCGGCCCGTGGCGATGGCTATCGACCCGAAACCGGAGGGTGCGCTAGAGTGAGTCACAGATGGCATACCTGTCATACAGCACGACATCAATAACATGATAGGCGCTGGCGGACCAACCGCCAGTTCGCCGACCCGGAGGCGCCGATGAATCCCCTGTCCGTTGCAGACTCTCTTCCCCATGACCTGACCGAGGCACGACTGGTCGGCCGCGTCTGGTGCGATGGCGACCGCCCCGGCCCGGCGCTGGTCACGGTGCGCGAAGGCGAGGTGATCGACATCACGGCCCATGGGCCGACCATGGCCGATCTGCTGGAGCACGACGATCCGCTGGCGATGGTGCGCGACGCCGAGGGGCCGTCGCTGGGCCGCCTCGAAGACCTGATCGCCAACTCCCAGGCGAGCCCGGCCCGGGCGCCCTACCTGCTGGCGCCCTGCGACCTCCAGGCCGTGAAGGCCTGCGGCGTGACCTTCGCGGTCAGCCTGCTCGAGCGGGTCATCGAGGAGCAGGCCGGCGGCGACCCGGCCCGCGCCACCGAGCTGCGCAACGAGCTCCAGGCGATGATCGGCACCGACCTGTCGCGCATCACCCCGGGGTCCGACGAGGCGATGGCCCTCAAGCAGGCCCTGCAGGCGCGGGGCGCCTGGTCCCAGTACATGGAGGTAGGCATCGGGCCGGACGCCGAGGTGTTCACCAAGGCCCAGCCGCTCTCCTCGGTGGGCTTTGGTACCGCCGTGGGCCTGCATCCCGCCTCGCGCTGGAACAACCCGGAGCCCGAGATCGTGCTCGCCGTGGACAGCCGCGGCCGGGTCAAGGGCGCCACCCTCGGCAACGACGTCAACCTGCGCGACATCGAAGGGCGCAGCGCCCTGCTGCTGGGCAAGGCCAAGGACAACAACGCCTCCTGCGCCCTGGGCCCGTTCATCCGCCTGTTCGATGAGCGCTTCACCCTCGACAGCGTGCGCCAGTGCCAGGTCTCGCTGCGCATCGAGGGCGAGGACGACGGCTTCCGGCTAGAGGGAGCCAGCGACATGCGCGAGATCAGCCGCGACCCGCTCGACCTGGTCCGCCAGACCATCGGCGACCACCACCAGTACCCGGACGGCTTCATGCTGTTCCTCGGCACCATGTTCTCCCCCATCCAGGATCGCGATGGCCCGGGCCAGGGCTTCACCCACCACCTCGGCGACCGAGTCACCATCGCCACCCCGGCACTGGGCGCCCTGGTCAACCCGGTCGGCCGCAGCGACCGACTGCCGCCCTGGACCTACGGTATCCGCGACCTGATGCGCCACCTGGCAAACCGGTGACTGCTCCCCGCCCTAGCGGGCGAGGCTTCCCACTTCTCAGGCAGCAGCCGGCGATGTGCCGGACTTACGCAAGCCTCCATGGGCAGAGACGGACAGCCCTTCCGCCTTCAACTGGATGATGCCTTGATGCTTGATGTTCAACGCCGCGTTGATGTCCCGGTCGTGCTGTGTGTGGCAGGCCGGGCACTCCCACGACCGGACGTTCAACGGCATGGCGTCCCTCTTGTGATGGCAGACATGGCAGGTCTTGGAGCTGGCAAACCACGGGTCAATCTTGACCAGATACTTGCCCTGCTCCCTGGCCTTGTCATCCAGCTTGGTGATCAAGCCATACCAGGACGCATCGCCGATGTGTTTGGCGAGGCGGGCGTTTTTCATCATGTTGCCGACCTTCAGCGTCTCGACGATCACCGCTTGGTTGTCGTCAACGATCTGTCGAGAAAGTTTGTGCTGGAAGTCGTGGCGGGCATTAGCGACCCGCTCATGCGCCTTGGCGACAAGTAATCGTGCCTTGGCGCGATTGGCGCTGCCCTTCTTCGTGCGGGACAACGCCTGTTGCTTGCGCTTGAGGTTTTGCTGCGCCCGCTTGAGGAAGCGAGGGTTGGCGATCTTGCGGCCGTTGGAGTCAATGGCCAGATGCGACAGCCCCATGTCGAGGCCAATCACCTTGTTACCCTCGACGGACTGGATCGGCTCGGGAGCGGCCTGCTCGGTGTCAAAGAGCAACGAGGCGTAGTGCTTGCCGGAGGCGGTACGGGTCAGGGTGATGCTTTTCAGTCTACCCTCGACCTTGCGATGCATCCTGGCCCTGATCGGTCCGAGCTTGGGTACCTTGATCCAGTCGTCGCCGGCCTTGACGCCGACGCAGTGATAGCTGGACTGTTTGCCCCGCTTGCTCTTGAAGCGCGGATAGCCGGCCTTCTGCTTGGGATCGAAGAAGCGCTGGAAGGCATGATCGAGGTTCAGGCACGTCTGCTGGAGGGCCATGGAGTCCGCCTCTTTCAGCCAGCCGTACTTGCGCGATGTCTTGGCGACCGGCAGGAGCTTCTTGATGTCGTGCTTGGCGCTCAGCGACTGCCCGTGACGCTGGTAGCGATGAGATATGATGCGAAGACCGGTGTTGTAGCAGAAACGCACCGCGCCGAACTGGCGGTTCAGGAACGCCGCCTGCTCGGTCGTAGGATAGATACGTATCTTCGTGGCCTTCAGCATAGCAATCCGCCAGATACTGGATATATGAACAGCTTATTCCGACTGGCCAAATGCTGCAAACCCCGCAGTGCTATCGCACTGCCCGCTTACCTCCCCGCCCGAGTGGGCGAGGGTTCACGCGGATTTTTGCTGAACCGTACACCCCCATTCGGAGCAATCGATGACCACCATCACCCAAGTCGAGGTCCAGGACATCCGCTTCCCGACCTCCCGCTCGCTGGACGGCTCGGACGCCATGAACGCCGCGCCCGACTACTCCGCCACCTACGTGATCCTCCACGTCGACGACGGGGGACCCGAGGGCCACGGCCTGACCTTCACCATCGGTCGCGGCAACGAGATCGTCGTCACCGCGGTGCGCTCGCTGGCACCGCTGGTCGAGGGGCGCTCCCTGGCCGCCATCACCGAGAACATGGGCGCCTTCTGGCGGGAGTTCACCGGGGACAGCCAGCTGCGCTGGATCGGCCCCGACAAGGGCGCCATCCACCTGGCCACCGCGGCCATCGTCAACGCCCTCTGGGACCTGTGGGCCAAGCGCGAGGGCAAGCCGGTGTGGAAGTTGCTGGCCGACATGACCCCGGAGCAGCTGGTGCGCTGCCTCGACTTCCGCTTCGTCACCGACGCCCTGACCCCGCAGGAGGCGATCGCGCTGCTTCGCCGGCAGCAGGCCGGTAAGGCCGACCGCGAGGCCGAGATGCGCCGCGACGGCTACCCCGGCTACACCACCTCTGCGGGCTGGCTCGGCTATGACGACGACAAGGTGCGGCGCCTCGCCCGCGAGGCCCTGGCCCAGGGCTGGACCCACTTCAAGCAGAAGATCGGTGGCAACCTTGAGGAAGATGCTAGCCGCGCCGCGCTGCTGCGCGAGGAGATCGGCTGGGACAACGTGCTGATGATGGATGCCAACCAGGTGTGGGAGGTCGACGAGACGGTGGCGAAGATGCGCCGTCTGGCCGAGTTCGACCCGCTGTGGATCGAGGAGCCCACCAGCCCCGATGACATCCTCGGCCACGCCGAGATCCGCCACCGCGTGGCCCCCATCGGCGTGGCCAGCGGCGAGCACTGCCACAACAAGGTGATGTTCAAGCAGTTCTTCCAGGCCGAGGCGCTGGACTACTGCCAGCTCGATGCCGCCCGCCTCGGCGGGCTCAACGAGGTGATCCTGGTGATGCTGATGGCCGCCAAGTTCGGCGTGCCGGTCTGCCCCCACGGCGGCGGCGTGGGCCTGTGCGAATACACCCAGCACCTCTCGCTGTTCGACTACATCGCCGTCTCCGGCAGCCTCGAGGGGCGCGTGCTGGAGTATGTCGACCACCTCCACGAGCACTTCCTCGATCCGGTGGTGATCGAGCGCGGTCGATACCGGGTCCCCGAAGCGCCGGGCTACAGCATCACCATGAGCCCCGACGCCCTGGCCCAGCACCGCTTCCCCGACGGTGCCGCCTGGCAGGAGGAGGCGTGACATGGACCACCCGAGCCCGCACGCAGACCTGCTCGATGCCCTGCACCAGCGCCTGGGGGAGCGCGGCCTGCTGCGCGACCCCGCGGCCATGGCCCGCTACCTGAGCGACTGGGCGGGGGAGCGCCTGGGCCTGCCGCTGGCGGTGGCACGCCCCGCCTCTACCGCAGAGGTGGCCGAGACGGTGCGACTCTGCCAGGCCCACGGCGTGGCCATGACGCCCCAGGGCGGCCACAGCGGCCTGGTGGCCGGCGCCCTGCCCGCCGCCGGCGGCGGCGAGCTGGTGATCAGCCTGGAGCGCCTGGACCGGATCCGCGACATCGACCCGGTCAACTTCACCATGACGGTGGACGCCGGCTGCATCCTGGAGACCGTCAAGCAGGCGGCCGCCGAGCATGACTGCGACTTCCCGCTCTCGCTGGGCGCCCAGGGCAGCTGCCAGATCGGTGGCAACATCGCCACCAACGCCGGCGGCCTCAACGTGCTGCGCCACGGCATGATGCGTCAGCTGGTGCTGGGGCTGGAGGTGGTACTCCCCGACGGCCGGGTCTGGGACGGCCTGACCGCCCTGCACAAGGACAACCGCGGCTATGCCCTCGCCCAGCTGTTCCTCGGCAGCGAGGGGACGCTGGGTATCGTCACCGGCGCGGTGCTCAAGCTCTCGCCCCGCGCCATTCAGAGCCGCACGGCACTGCTCGGGCTGCCCTCGGTGGAAGCGGTGATCGCCCTCTACGGCCAGGCGCGGCGCGAGTGCTGCGACCTGCTCAGCGCCTTCGAGCTGATCCCCCGGCGCTGCCTGGAGCTCGCCATGGAGGCCACCCCCGAGCTGACCGATCCGCTGGACGCACCCCACCCCTGGTACGTGTTGATGGAGGTCAGTGCAAGCGGCGCCCTGGACCTGGACGCCATGCTCGAGGGGCTGCTGGCCCACGGCATGGAGGCCGACCTGATCAGGGACGGCGCACTGGCCTCTAGCGACGCCCAGGCGGCAAGGCTATGGCTGTTCCGCGAGAGCATGCTGGAGGGACAGCGGCGGCGCGGCGAACACCTGCGCACCGATATCTCGGTGCCCATCTCGGCGATCCCTGACTTCGTGACGCGGGCCAGCCGAGCGATCCATGAACGCTCCCCCGACTGCGAGATCATCGCCTACGGCCACGTCGGCGACGGCAACCTGCACTTCAACATCCTGCCGCCGGCGGGGATGGCCGAAGCGCAGAAGAAGGCACACCTCCACGACCTAGAGACCCGGCTGTTCGAGATCCTCGATGAGTTCGGCGGCAGCCTCAGCGCCGAGCATGGCATCGGCCGCACCAAGCAGGCCGCCTACCTGGCGCGTCTCTCGCCGGTGGAGCGGGAACTGGTGGAGGGCATCAAGGCACTGTTCGACCCGGCCGGGCTGATGAACCCGGGCCGGATATTGCCCGACAGGCAGTGACTGGCCTCGCCCGGAAAGGAGCGAGGCAGGAAGGCGTCAGGCCGGGTGAAACCACCCGGTCTGGGTACGGAGTGGCGGCATCGGCATGCCGTGGCCTTGTCTCAGTGGGAGTGTCGCGGCACCTGCGCTCCCCGCTTGCCCACCAGGAAGTCGAAGTCGCAGCCCTCGTCAGCCTGCAGCACGTGCTCGATATAGAGCTGTCGGTAGCCGCCCTGACGGGCGATCAGCCGGGATTCCTCGGTCGGGTCGCGCTCGGCCAGGCGAGCGGCGATCTCATCGTCGCTCACCTCCAGGTGCAACCGTCCCGTCTCGCAGTCCAGTTCGATCCAGTCACCGTCGCGAACCGCCGCCAGGGGGCCACCGGCAGCGGCCTCCGGGGCCACGTGCAGCACCACGGTGCCGTAGGCAGTGCCGCTCATGCGCGCATCCGAGATGCGCACCATGTCGGTGACCCCTTGCTCGAGCAGCTTGGACGGCAATCCCATGTTGCCCACTTCGGCCATCCCCTGGTAGCCCCGCGGGCCGCAGTTGCGCAGCACCAGGATACTGTCGGCGGTCACCGCCAGGTCGGGATCGTCGATACGGGCCTTGTAGTCGTCAAAGTCCTGGAACACCACTGCCTGGCCGCGGTGCTTCATCAGCTCAGGAGTCGCCGCAGACGGCTTGAGCACCGCGCCGTTGGGCGCCAGATTGCCACGCAGGATGCTCATGCTGCCGTCGGCACAGAGCGGCGTGTCGAGAGGACGCACCACCTCATCGTTGTAGATCGGCGCCTCCCGGACATTGTCCCAGAGCGACTGTCCGTTGACGGTCAATGCGCCGGGGTGCGGTAGGCGCCCCGCCTCGCCGAGCCGACGCAGCACGGCCGGCAATCCGCCCGCATAGTAGAAGTCCTCCATCAGGAAACGGCCGGAGGGCTGGAGGTCAACGATAGTCGGTGTCCCGCGGCCAATCTGTGTCCAGTCCTCGAGGGCAAGGTCGACCCCGATGCGCCCGGCGATCGCCTTGAGGTGGATCACCGCATTGGTGGAACCGCCAATGGCCGCATTGACGCGGATGGCATTCTCGAACGCCTCGCGAGTCAGCACCCGCGACAGGTCGAGTCCCTCTTCCACCATCTCGACGATACGCATGCCCGAAAGATGAGCCAGCACGTAGCGACGGGAGTCGACCGCCGGAATGGCCGCATTGTGCGGCAGGGAAGTCCCTAGTGCCTCGGCCATGGAGGCCATGGTGGAAGCCGTTCCCATGGTGTTGCAGGTTCCCGCGGACCGCGACATGCCGGCCTCGGCCGCCATGAAATCGTGCAGCGAGATCCGGCCGGCCTTGACGTCCTCGGAGAGCTGCCAGACCACGGTGCCGGAACCGATGTCCTTGCCCTGGTGCTTGCCGTTGAGCATCGGCCCACCGCTGACCACGATGGTGGGAATATCGCAGGATGCCGCCCCCATCAGCAATGCCGGGGTGGTCTTGTCGCACCCCACCAGCAGCACGACCGCATCAACAGGATTACCGCGGATCGCCTCCTCCACGTCCATGCTGGCGAGGTTACGGGTGAACATCGCCGTCGGCCTCAGGTTGGACTCGCCGTTGGAGAACACCGGGAACTCGACGGGAAAGCCCCCCGCTTCCAGCACCCCCTTCTTGACGTGCTCCGCGAGTTTGCGGAAGTGGGCATTGCAGGGGGTCAGCTCCGACCAGGTATTGCAGATACCGATGATCGGCTTGCCCTGGAATTCGTGGTCGGGAATGCCCTGATTGCGCATCCAGCTGCGGTACATGAAGCCGTTCTTGTCGTTGGTGCCGAACCACTCGGCCGAGCGCAGCGGGCGCCGATCATTCTTGTTGTTGGGTGACATGGGAATTGCTCCTGTTCGTGCCGCCGGGGGAGTCTCGGATGGCGGCCTCGGGTTCCTGACCCGATCGACAGTAAGGCCTGGAGCGGGAATTAGTCGATACATACGAAAGTTTATGTTGAACAAATACAGCCTATGTTCGACATTTCACTGACACCCCCGTCCCGATCACGAGGCAGCCCCATGACACAGCGCGTCAAGGTCGCCATCATCGGCTCCGGCAATATCGGCACCGACCTGATGATCAAGATCCTTCGCCACGGCGAGCACCTGGAGATGGGCGCCATGGTCGGCATCGATCCAGCCTCCGATGGCCTGTCTCGCGCCAGGGCGCTCGGCGTGCCCGCCACCGCCGAAGGCATCGACGGGCTGCTGGCCATGCCCGGCTTCGACGAGATCAGGATCGCCTTCGACGCCACCTCGGCGGCGAGCCACCCGCATCACAGCGCGCTTCTCGAGGCACACGGCGTCAAGGTCATCGATCTGACCCCGGCGGCCATCGGCCCCTACGTGGTCCCGCCGATCAACCTGGACGCTCATCTCGACGCTCCCAACCTCAACATGGTGACCTGCGGCGGCCAGGCCACCATCCCCATGGTCGCCGCGGTCTCCCGGGTGACCCCCGTGCACTATGCGGAGATCGTCGCCTCCATCGCCAGCCGGTCGGCCGGCCCCGGCACCCGAGCCAATATCGACGAGTTCACCGAAACAACCGCCAGGGCTATCGAGGCGTGCGGCGGGGCACAACGCGGCAAGGCGATCATCATCCTCAACCCGGCCGAGCCACCGCTGCTGATGCGCGACTCCATCTTCGTGCTCTCCCGACCCGCTGACCGCGGCGCCATTGAGGCCTCCGTAGAGGCGATGGCCCGCACGGTGCAGCAGTACGTTCCCGGCTACCGCCTCAAGCAACGGGTCCAGTTCGAGGAGATTCCGGAGTCAGCACCGCTGACGATAGAGGGCATCGGCCGCGTCAGCGGACTCAAGACCTCCATCTATCTGGAAATCGAGGGGGCGGCTCACTACCTGCCCGCCTACGCCGGCAACCTGGACATCATGACCTCTGCCGCCAAGGCCTGCGCCGAGCGCCTCGCCGAGACCCGCCTGCTGGGCACCACCGTCTGAGGTGAACCGCCATGACATCCCCTACCCGCATCGACAAGACGCTCTATATCTCCGATGTCACCCTGCGTGATGGCAGCCATGCGGTTCGCCACCAATACAGCCTCGATGATGTCAGGCGCATCGCCCGTGCCCTGGACGAGGCCCGGGTCGACTCCATCGAGGTCGCCCACGGCGATGGTCTCCAGGGATCAAGCTTCAACTACGGCTTCGGTGCCCATACCGATCTCGCCTGGATCGAGGCAGCGGCCGAGGTGGTCGAGCATGCCCTCATCACCACCCTGCTGTTGCCGGGGATCGGCACCGTGCATGACCTTGACGCCGCCTATGGCGCCGGGGCCCGGGGGGCGCGCATCGCCACCCACTGCACCGAGGCCGACGTCTCCCGACAGCATATCGAGCACGCCCGCAAGCTCGGCATGGACACCGTCGGCTTCCTGATGATGAGCCACATGCAGACGCCCGAGGGCCTGGCCGAGCAGGCCAGGCTGATGGAGCAGTTCGGGGCCCAGACCATCTACGTGGTCGACTCCGGCGGCGCGCTGACCATGGACGGCGTGCGAGACCGCTTCCGAGCGCTCAAGGACGCTCTCGACCCGGCGACCCGAACCGGCATGCATGCCCACCACAACCTGGGCCTGGGGGTGGCCAACTCCATCGTCGCCGTGGAGGAAGGCTGCGACAGGGTCGACGCCAGCCTGGCCGGCATGGGTGCCGGGGCAGGCAATGCCCCGCTGGAGGTGTTCATCGCCAACGCCGACCGCCTCGGCTGGCGCCATGGCTGTGACCTCTACACCCTGATGGACGCCGCCGACGACATCGTGCGCCCGCTGCAGGACCGCCCGGTGCGGGTCGACCGCGAGACCCTGGCACTGGGCTATGCCGGCGTCTACTCCAGCTTCCTGCGCCACGCCGAGGCGGCCGCCGAGCGCTACGGCTTGAGGACCGTCGATATCCTGGTGGAGCTCGGTCGGCGCAGGATGGTCGGCGGCCAGGAGGACATGATCGTCGACGTTGCCCTGGACATGACCCGGGCATGAGTCACCGGCAAGACACCTGGCTGCCGTCCGCCGGACGACAGTCAGACCACCGAGGCCCAGGCCTCATCACCGCTGAATGTCACAACCACTAACGCCACAGCGACCGTTACAACAACAATCGAGGACATTGCCATGACCCAACGCTTCGCACGCCGCGCCCTCACCGCCGCCATCGGCGGCATCATCGCCACCGCGCTGATCCTCCCGGCACAGGCCGCCACCGAGGTCAACGTCGGCTACGCCATTCCCAGCGAATCCCACTACGGCGAAGGTTATCGCGCCTTCAAGGAGACCCTCGAGCAGCTCTCCGGCGGCGAGTTCACCGCCGCCGAGCACCCCAGCGGCTCGCTGGGCGGCGAGCGCGCCATGATCGAGGGCCTGCAGATCGGTACCGTGGACGTGGTCATTACCTCCACCGGCCCGCTGGGCAACTTCGTGCCCGACACCTATGTGCTCGACCTGCCGTTCCTGTTCACCAGCTACGACCAGGCCCGCTGCGTGCTCGATGGCGAGATCGGCCAGGAGCTGCTCGGGCAGATGGGCGAGCACGACCTGGTCGGCCTGGCATGGGCCGAGAACGGCTTTCGCCACATCACCAACAGCCGCCGCGAGATCACCGAGCCTGGCGACGTCAGCGGCCTGAAGATCCGCACCATGGAGAACCGCATCCACCAGGACGCCTTCGAGACCCTGGGCGCCAGTCCCACCCCGATGGCCATGCCGGAGCTGTTCACCGCCCTGCAGCAGGGCACCGTGGACGGCCAGGAGAACCCGCTGACGGTGATCACGGCGGCCAAGCTCTACGAGGTGCAGGACCAGCTGTCGCTGACCGGGCACGTCTACTCGCCGGCGGTGATCCTCGGCTCGCCGGTGCTGCTCGACGGGCTCAGCGACGAGCAGCGCGGCTGGTTCATGGAAGCCGCTCGCGCCGGCGCCGAGGCGACCCGTGCCGAGGTCTCGCGGCTGGAGGACGAGGGCGTGGAGTTCCTGCGCGGTGAGGGCATGACCGTCAACACCGAGGTCGATGCGACGCCGTTCCAGGACGCCGTGGATGCGGTGCATGAGCGCTTCGTCGAGCAGTATGGCGACGCCATGCTGAACCGTATCCGCAACAGCGACTGCTGAGCCGCCCGCCCATGGGCCGGTCATCCATGGCCGGCCCTCGCATCGAACGAGACCCGACATGCGACTGATCCAGTGTGACCATCAGGGCCAGGTACGTGCCGCCCTGGTCGAGAATGACGAGCAGGTCAGACTGCTCGAGGACAGCACCTACCAGCTGGCCCGACGTGCCATTGCCAGCGGCCAGCCGCTGGCAGCCGTCGTCGAGGCGGCACTCACCGATACCCGCCTCGACTATCAGTCACTGGTCGACGAGCGGCGCCTGCTGCCACCGCTCACCCACCCTGACCCGGCCCATTGCCTGGTCACCGGTACCGGCCTCACCCATCTGGGCAGCGCCGATACCCGCGATGCCATGCACGCCCAGACCCAGGTCGAGGAGAGCCAGCTCACCGACTCAATGCGCATGTTCCGACTGGGGCTCGAGGGCGGCAAGCCGGAAAGGGACCAGGAAGGCGCCCAGCCGGAGTGGTTCTACAAGGGCGACGGCAGCAGCGTGGTGGCACCGGAGGCCGACATCCCGGTGCCCGCCTTCGCCGAGGATGCCGGCGAGGAGCCGGAGCTGGCCGGGCTCTACGTGGTTGCCGACGACGGCACCCCCTGGCGGGTCGGTCACGCCATCGGCAACGAATTCTCCGACCACGTCACCGAGCGCTTCAACTACCTCTGGCTGGCCCACTCCAAGCTGCGCGCCTGCAGCTTCGGCCCGGAACTGCTGGTCGGCGAACTCCCCGCTCACCTGGAGGGGGGGAGCCGGATCGTCCGCGACGGCGCGACACTCTGGGAGAAACCCTTTCTCACCGGCGAGGCCAACATGGCCCACAGCCTCGCCAACCTGGAGCACCACCACTTCAAGTACGCCAATTTCCGCCGTCCGGGAGACGTCCACGTGCACTTCTTCGGCACGGCTACCCTGAGCTTCGCCGACGACATTCGCACCCGCGACGGCGACCGCTTCGAGATCTCCCTGCCCGCCTTCGGCCGCCCACTGCGCAACCCGCTTCGCTTCGAGACGTCGATGCCGGACACCCGAATCAAGGCGCTCTGAGGCAACTCTCTGACGCAGAAGCACATGATACCTGGAGGCACCATGCAAGAACCTCGGACCATCGGCTTCATCGGCACCGGCATCATGGGAGGCCCCATGGCCCGGCGCCTGATCGACGCAGGGCATGATGTCCGCGCGTGGAACCGCACCGCCGCCAAGGCGGCGTCTCTGGGCGCCACGCCGGCAGAAAGCCCAGCGGCGGCGGCCACTGGCGCCGAGGTCGTGATCGTGATGCTGAGCTCGGGGCCGGTCTGTGATGAGGTGATCCTGGGCGAGCACGGCGTGCTCGACGCCATGCCGGCGGACAGCCTGCTGATCGTGATGAGTTCCATTCCGGTGGAGACCGCTCGCCACCAGGCCCGTGCCGCCGGCGAGCGCCACGTCCACTACCTGGACGCCCCGGTGTCGGGCGGCGAACGAGGCGCTATCGACGGAAGCCTGGCGATCATGGCCGGAGGGGACGAGGCAACCTTCGCGCGGGCCCTGCCCTTCCTCGAGCCCCTCGGGCGACCGGTGCGGATCGGCCCGGCAGGCAGCGGGCAGCTTGCCAAGCTGGTCAACCAGCTGGTGGTGGCCAGCACCATCGCCACCGTCTCCGAAGCCATGCTGCTGGCCGAGCGCGGCGGTGCCGACCCGGCCCGAGTGCGCGAGGCCCTGCTCGGCGGCTTTGCCGACTCGACGATCCTGCGCGCCCATGGACAGCGGATGATCGAGCAGGACTTCGCCCCCGGCGGTCCGGCCAAGTGGCAGCTCAAGGACACCCGCACCGCGCTGTCGATGGCGGACTCGCTCGACCTGGAGCTGCCCGTGGCGACACTGGTCAACCAGCTGTTCGAGGACATGGTCGCCAACGGCGACGGCGAACTGGATCACAGCGCCCTGATCCTCGAGCTCCGGCGCCGCAACGCCCTGTCCGGTTGACCCACCACCCCGTCCATGGCAGCTTGCCCGAATTCCTCTCGAGAGCCTCCCGTGAAAGCGACCGCCAAGCACGCCCCCCGTCCCAGCATCAGCGAGTACCTGGCCGAGGCCATCTTCTCGGGGCACTATCGACCGGGGGACTTCGTGCCCAGGGAACTCGACCTCTGCGAGCAGTTCAGCCTCAACCGCTCGGCGGTACGCAGCGACCTGCGACAGCTGGTGGATGCCGGCATCATCGAGCGGATCTCGGGCCACGGCTCCAAGGTTCGGGAGTTTGCCGACTGGCGAATTCTCGATCCCACCGTCACCGAGTGGATGACCCGCTACGCGGCGCCTAACCCCATGATCCAGCGAGAGATCCTCTCCTTTCGCCTGGACGTGGAACCCTATGTGGCGATGACTGCTGCCCATCGCGCCACGGCCCGCGATCTGGTCGCCCTGGAAGAGGCCCTGGAAGGCATGAAGCGCCATCTCCAGCATGGCGACAGCGAGGAAGAGCGGCGCCTCCACAGCGACCACGACGTCGCCTTCCACGCCGCCATCTTCAAGGCGACCCACAACATCGTCTGGTCACAGCTCTCGCATATCCTGCGCCCCTCCATCTACCTGCTGATCTCGATGTCCAACGTCAGCACCGAAGAGCCCGAGGAGAGCCTGGAGCGGCACCGGGTACTGATGGAGCACATCCGGGCCCGGCAGCCCCACGAGGCCTTCCGCGCCGCCCAGGCGATCCTCGACGGCACCGCCAAGGCGCTGGGCATCGAAGCCGGAGAGAGCACACTGGGCAAGCAACTGACGATGGGGTGAAGCCTGGACACAGCCACTACTCGGTCTGTGCCGCCGGTAGCACACGGCGTTCAAGCCGCCGCTCGTAGAGCCCCTTGGCAACCAGCGTCACCAGCACCACACAGCCTCCCACCATGGCCAGGGCCGTCGGCTGCTCGGCAATGATCCACCAGGCCAGAAAGGTCCCCGCCACCACCTCGAGCAGCAGCAGCAGCCCTACCTCAGCGGCGGGAAGGTAGAGAGGACCACGCTGCAGCAGTGTCACCCCGCACGGCACGATGACCAGGCAGAGCACCCCCACCACCGCCAGCTGACTCGGCGCCGGCAGCGTAACCCCACCGCCCATCATCAGCACCAGGGTGGCGCCGCTCCCGACGATCAGTCCGTTGAAGGTGAGCATCGGACTCATGTCCACCCCCGGCCGGGTGCGGCACAGGGTGAAATTGAGCGCCAGGGTCGTCGCCGCCAGCAGAGCAAAGGCATTGCCCACCCAGGAACCCGCATCGATATCGTCAATAACAATCAGGGCAATGCCGCCAAGGCATATCCAGATCGCGGCCCACGTACGCCGGGGCAGGCGCTCCCTGAGAATCAACCAGGAGAGGGCCGCGGCGATCAGGGGCGAGGTGGCCAGTATCAGGAGCACGTTGCCTGCTCTGGTGTACTGGTTGCCCAACACAAAGCCACAGGTAGTCAGGCTGAAGAGCAGCGCCACGGCGATACCGATGCCGCCGCAGCGACGATAGGCCGCCAGGGTGCCGCGACCATGGCGAGCAAGCACGATCAGCAGGAAGCCGAGCGCCGACAGGAAGCCGCGCCACATCAGGATCTCGGCATCGGGTAGGGCCGCCAGCTTGATCAGCAGGGCGTCGGGCGCCATGATCAGCGCCCCAGCCCCGGTCAGCAGCAGCCCCTGCTGCCGGTGAGAAAGTGACTGAAAAGCGTTCATGTCATCCTCCCGCCCTGCAGCCAGCCCTCAGCATCACTCTTCTCCTCCCCCCAGCACCCGTATGACCTCCGGCACCGCCAGTGCCTGGTCGTCGATCGACCCGTAAAGGTCGCGAACCGCGGCCGCTACGCCGCGGGCCACGCCGAGTTCGTCGGTCATGGCATGGTAGTAGCCGATATCCTTGCTGGCATTAGCCACGCTGAAACGGAAACCGGAGGCGTCGCCGGCCTCGATGAAGGGCCTCAGACGCTCGAGGATCACCCCGCCACCGCCGCCCTTGCCCAGCACCTCCAGGAAGGCCGCATCGTCGATGCCGGCATGGCGCGAGGCCACCGTCGCCTCGGCCAGCACCGCCGAGAACCCCAGGGAGACGAAGTTGTGGACCAGCTTGAGGGTATGCCCGGCGCCCACCGTCCCGGCATGGGTAATGTTCTCGGCGAAGCTCTCGAGCAGCGGATGCAGCTCGGTAAACAAGGCCTCGGGCGCGCCCACGATCAGGTTGAGCCGCCCTTCCGCCGCCTCCTTGGGGGTTCGCGTCATGGCCGCGTCCATGAAGCGGCCTCCCGCCTCCTGCACGCGTGCGGCGACCCGCTCGGTGGAGCTCGGCAGTGCCGTGGAACAGTCGACCACCACGCTACCCTCGCGCAGCCCCTCGAGCACACCACCGGGTTCAAACAGCACCGCCTCGACCTGGGGCGAGCCGGTCACGCAGAGGATGATCACCTCGGCGTCATTGGCCACCTCGCGCCCCGAGGCCCTGGCCTCCGCGCCGGCGGCCAGCAGGTCCTCCACCGGTTGGTTGCCGGGGTGGTCCAGAAAACAGAGCCGGTGACCGGCCTTCAGGATGTTGCTGGCGATCCCGTGGCCCATCAGGCCCACGCCGACCATGCCGACACGCAGGGGGTGACTCATCGGATGACTCCACTATCAGGTTGAAGACGGTACGCAATGATGCCAGCCAATGGGCAGGCATCGAGATAACGGTATATAAAGCTCACCCGTGGCGGATCGCCACCGTCTTGATGCGGGTATAGCTCCTCAGGCCCTCGAAGCCCTTCTCGCGGCCATGGCCCGAGCGACCGACACCCCCGAAGGGCAGCTCGACGCCCCCGGCGGCGCCGTAGTTGTTGACGAACACCTGGCCGCTGCGGATGCCCTTGGCCAGGCGCAGCTGCCGCCCGCCATCGCGGGTCCAGACCCCGGCACACAGGCCGAAGTCGGTGGCATTGGCCAGTTCCAGCGCCTCGGCCTCGTCGGCGAAGGTCTGCACTGCCAGCACCGGGCCGAACAGCTCCTCACGCAGCACCTCATGGCCGGCGGGAATATCCGCCAGCACCTGAGGCACCACGAAGTGCCCCCCTGCCGGTGCCCCCTCGGCCAGCTGGCCCTGTGCCACCACCCGGATGCCGTCGGCCAGGGCGCGCTCCAGCCGTGCCTCGAGCTTGTCCCGCTGGCGGGCATTGATCAGGGGCCCGCAATCTGCATCCACCTCGCCGGCATCGCAGCGCAGCGCCGCGAAGCGCTCGGCGAGGCGTGCCAGCACCGACTCTGCACACTCCTGTTGCACCAGCAGGCGGCTGCCGGCGGAGCAGGTCTGGCCGGCGTTCTGGATGATGCCGCGCACCACTGCCTCCAGCGCGGCCTCCATGTCGGCATCGGCGAACAGCAACTGGGGCGACTTGCCGCCCAGTTCCATGGTCACCGGCACGTGCTGCTCCGCTGCCGCTTGCGCCACCCGGGTACCGGTCTCGGGCGAACCGGTGAAGGAGAGATGCTGGATGCCGGGATGGGCGGCAAGCGCTGCCCCGGCCTCGCTGCCCAGCCCCGGCACCACGTTCAGGGCACCGGGCGGCAGTCCATGCTCGACGGCCAGCTCGGCCAGTCGCAGCACACTCAGGCAGGCATCCTCGGCGGGCTTGAGCACCACGGTATTGCCGGCCGCCAGCGCCGCCGCCACGCAGCGGCCGAAGATCTGCGCCGGATAGTTCCACGGGATGATCTGCGCGCAGACGCCATACGGCTCACGCAGGGTCATCACCGCAAAGTCGTTGTCGAAGGGAATCGTCTCGCCATGCAGCTTGTCTGCTGCCCCGCCATAGAAGCGGAAGTAGCGGGCACAGGCCGCGATGTCGCCACGGGCCTGGGTCATCGGCTTGCCGGTATCAGCGCACT
This sequence comes from Halomonas sp. 3H, assembly GCF_024206005.1. Lineage (NCBI taxonomy): Bacteria > Pseudomonadati > Pseudomonadota > Gammaproteobacteria > Oceanospirillales > Halomonadaceae > Halomonas > Halomonas sp. 3H. The sequence goes on along the minus strand of NZ_CP100360.1, from coordinate 1,770,146 downwards.
CGAGCGCGGCCAGGCCTTCGTGGTCGGCCTCGATGGCCGTGGCGAACGCCAGCAGCCACTCGCTGCGCCGACGCGCGCTCCACGTCGACCAGTCGCCCAGGCGGCCGGAGAAGGCGCGGCCGGCGGCCGCAACAGCCTCGTCGACCTCCTCGGGGCGGCAGCGGGCGATACGGGCCAGGGCCTCGCCACGGGCCGGGGCCTCCACCTCCAGGGTGTCGCGGGTATCGACCCAGGCGCCGCCGATCAGGGCGCCCCGGGGTGGCATGGCGAGTCGTAGCGACATCGTTGCACTCCTTATCGTTGTCTTTGTCACAGCGGATCAATAGAGCAGGTTGACCAGCCCCATGGAGATCCAGGGCATGTAGGTGATCGCCATCAGGCAGGTCAATACCACCAGCACGAAACGCACCAGGTGGGGCAGCATCTGGTCGATCGAGATCCTCGCCACCGCACAGGCGGCGAACAGGTTTACCCCCAGCGGCGGCGTGATCATGCCAAGGGCCAGATTGACCACCATGATCAGCCCGAAATGCACCGGCTGGACCCCGAACTGCATCGCGATCGGCGTCAGGATCGGCGCCAGTACCAGGATCGCCGCCCCGGTCTCGATGAACATCCCCACGCCCAGCAGCAGCACGTTGACCGCCAGCAGGAAGGTCCAGGGGCTGTCGAACACCGTGGTCACCCAGCCGGCCACCTCGCGAGGCAGCCCCGAACGGCTGATCAGGAAGCTGAAGAGCGCCGCGGCGGCGATGATCAGCATGACCGACGCGGTAGAGATCACGCTCTGACGCAGGATGGGGCCCAGGTCGGCCAGGGTCAGCTCGCGGTAGACCAGTCCCCCCACCACCAGGGCATAGAACACCGCCACCGCGGCTGCCTCGGTGGGAGTGAAGACGCCCCCGTAGATGCCGCCGATCACCACCACCGGCATCAGCATGGCGGCCCAGGCACGGCGGAAGGCGACGAGAAACTCGCTGCGATCCTCGCGATCCTGCAAGCCGTAGCCGCGCAACTTGCAGAACACATAGAGAAACACCAGCAGAGCGCCCCCGATCAGCAGCCCCGGACCGATGCCGGCGATGAACAGCTGGCCGATGGAGGTATTGGTGCTGACGCCAAACAGGATCAACGGGATCGATGGCGGAATCAGCACCCCCAGTTCCGCCGATGAGGCCTGAATGGAGGCGGCAAGCGGTTTCGGGTAGCCGTGGCGTACCATGGCCGGAATCAGGATGGCGCCGATGGCAAAGGTCGTGGCCACGCTGGAGCCCGACACCGCAGCGAACATCATGCAGGTCAGCACGCAGGACATGGCCAGGCCGCCCTGCACCCCGCCGACGATGGACTTGGCCAGGTCGACCAGGCGGCTGGAGATGCCACCCCCCGCCATCAGGTTGCCGGCCAGGATGAAAAACGGAATCGCCATCAACGGGAAATGGTCGAGGCCGACGAACATCTGCTGCGGCACCATCAGCAGCGGCAGGTTCGAGAAGTACTCGATACCGATGATCGAGGCCAGCAGGATAGAAACGGCGATCGGCACGCCGACGGCGAACAGGATGATCAACGAGAGCCCGATGGCGAGGTTCATGGGCGAGGCCCTCCCTGGGTGTGGTGCTTAACGTCGGCGGCGGCCTGGTTGGCATCTCCCCCGGGCTTCGCCGGAGACAGGGACAGGCCGGTATCGGTCAACGCTTCCTGTTCGGCGGCCTCGTCATGCTGGGGCCCCAGCCCCTCGCGGCCCGTGATCTGTGCCAGCAGGCGCCCCACCACGGCCACCATGGCCACAGCGCTGCCCGCGGGAATCGCCGCATAGGCCCAGGAGATCGACACCTCCAGCGCCGAGAGGGTCTGGCGGCTGACGCGATCGGTCATCAGGATGCCCTGATAGAAGAGCACGCCGAGCACCAGCAGGCAGCAGGTGCCGATGATCAGTTCGAGCCCCAGCATCGTGCGCCGCGGTACCAGCTTGTAGATCACCTCCACCGCCATCATGTAGCCACCGCGGAAGGTCGCCGCGGCGCCCAGGAACACGCACCAGATCATGGTGGCGCGGGACAGCACCTCCGACCAGGTCGAGGGGGCATTGAAGATAAAGCGGGTCAGTACCTGGTAGAAGCCCAGCGACACCGAGACGATCAGCATCAGTATCGCGATCGCCATCGCCAGCCGGGTCAACCAGAACTCGAAACGGAGAAACCAGGACACCATAGTGTGAGTCCCCAAGTCGGTCGGGGCCGGTCACGCATGACCGGCCCATGGGCAGGCGGCTCAGCAGTCGCTGTTGCGGATACGGGTCAGCATGGCGTCGCCATACTGCTCGACGAATCGCTCATGCACCGCGTCCACGGCGTCCTGGAACGGCGTCGCATCGACCTCGGTGTTGACGGTCATGCCCTCACCGCGCAGGAACTCCACGCCCTCGTCCTCCAGCCGCGAGACCTCGGCACGGGTCGCCTCGGCGCCGGCGCGAGCGGCTTCCATGAACCAGCCGCGCTGCTCGTCGCTGAGCCCGTCGAGCAGCACCGGCGAGCCGAGGATCACCGCCGGCGAGTAGACGTGCCCGGTCAGCGACAGCTGGTCCTGGACCTCGTAGAGCTTGGCCGCCGTGATCACCGTCAGCGGGTTCTCCTGGCCGTCCACGGTGCCCTGCTGCAGGGCGGTGAACAGCTCCGGCATGGCCATCGGGGTGGGGCTGGCGCCCAGCGTCTCGAAGGCGTCCTGGTGGATGCGGTTCTCCATGGTGCGGATCTTCAGGCCGCTGACGTCGCCAGGCTCGGTGATCTCGCGGCGGCTGTTGGTGATGTGGCGAAAGCCGTTCTCGGCCCAGGCCAGGCCGACCAGGTCGTGTTCGCCCATCTGCCCGAGCAGCTCCTGGCCGATCTCGCCGTCGAGCACGCAGCGGGCCTGGTCGTAGCTGGTGAACAGGAACGGCAGGTCGAGCACATAGGTGTCGGGCACGAAGTTGCCCAGCGGGCCGGTGGAGGTGATGACCACGTCCACGGTGCCGATCTGCAGGCCCTCGATCATGGCGCGCTCGCCGCCCAGCGAGCCGCTGGGGTGCTCGGCGGCGGTGAACTCGCCGCCGGAGAGCTGCTCGAGGGTCTCCTTGAAGGCGCGATAACCTTCGCCGTAGTGGGATTCGCTGGGAATGGCGTAGCCGACGTTGACCTCGGTGGCGGCCTGGGCGGGGAGGATCAGCGCGGTGGCGATGATGCCGCCGATGGCGGCGGTGAGGGCGCGGCGTGCGAAGCGTTGGGTCATGGCAATGTCCTCGATTGTTGTTGTAACGGTCGTTGTGGCGGTCGTGGTGATGCGTGGATCATGGGCCGTGCATCCCGCTCGGGAGCAACGGCCCGGCGACATGCCCACCGGTCAGGCCGGGCGGCAAGTTCATGCGCGTTCGGCGAGGTAGGCCTCGACGATCTCGCGGAAGTTGGCATCGCGCTGGAACCCCAGGCGGTCGGCCCTGGCGGTCTCGAAGCGCGCCGGCCAGCTGGCGACGAGGGGGCGGATCCGTTCGTCCGGCTCGTGACGAACCCTGGCCACCGCCTCTTCGCCGGCGACCTCTCGAAGGGTGTCGAGCATCTGCGCCACGCTGACGGTGATCCCGGGCAGCATCAGGGCCCGGAAGGCCCCAAGGGCCTCGCCGGGCACCTCGGCGCCGCGGATGAGGGCCTCGATCACCCGGGTCGGTGACAGCACGAACAGTTCCTGGTCGAGCGGCACCGGGCAGATCGCCTCCTCGCCGTTCAAGGGCTCGCGGAGGATGCTCGAGGCGAAGCTCGACGCCGCGGCATTGGGACGCCCGGGACGGATGACGATGGTCGGCAGGCGCAACACGCGTCCGTCAATCAGGCCGCGGCGACTGTAGTCGTTGATCAGCAGCTCGCACATTGCCTTCTGGGTCCCGTAGGAGGTCTGCGGCTGGACGGCGGTCATGTCATCGAGCACGTCGGGGAGTTCGCCCCCGTAGGCCGCCACGGAGCTGGCCATGACCAGCCGTGTCTCGGCGAGGCCATGCCGGCGGCACCCCTCCAGCAGGGCGCGGGTGGCATCGAAGTTGACCGTCATGCCGAGGTCCAGGTCCGCCTCGGCCGCCGAGCTGACCACCGCCGCCAGGTGGTGGATCACGTCGGGCCGCTCGGCCAGCACGTCATCGAGACCACCCGGCGTGGTGATGTCCACCGCTCGCGAGACGATCTTTATGCCGCCGGCATCGGGGGCGGGCGGCTCCACCTGGTCGATCAGCGTCAGGCGACGAATCGTCCGGCCACCGAGCTCTCCCCGCTCGACCAGCTGCTTGACCAGGCGCTGCCCGAGGAAACCGGCGGCGCCGGTGATGGCGATATGCATGGTGTCTGGCTCCTGTTGTCCTTGTGTGCTTGTTATGCCGCGGCGTTGCTGTGCCGATGCTGTCGGGGCGGCCCGAGGTCAGGCTCCCGAAGAGGCATCACGCAGGCCGTATGCCCTGCCCCACCCCAGCCCCTCGCGGGTGCCGCCGGCCGGGCGATACTCGCAGCCCACCCAGCCGCGATAGCCCAGGGCTTCGAGCCGCTCGAAGACCGCCGGGTAGTGCACCTCGCCGACGTTCGGTTCGTGGCGTTCCGGCACCCCGGCGATCTGCACATGGCCGATCCGCTCGAACTGCCGCTCCAGATGGCGGATCAGGTCTCCCTCCATGATCTGGCAGTGATAGAGGTCGAACTGGAGCCTGAGGTTGTCGGCGCCCACCGCCTCCAGCACAGCCAGGGCATGGGCCTGGCGAGAGAGGAAATAGCGCGGGATGTCGCGGGTGTTGATCGGCTCGATCAGCACCTCGCGCCCCGCCTTGGCCGCCTCGCCGGCGGCGAAGCGCAAGTTGTCCAGATAGGTCGCCTGGTACGCTGCCCGGGTCTCGACATCGGCGTCCGCCGGCAGCAAGCCCGCCATGGCGTGGATGCGCGGGCAGTCGAGCGCCTCGGCATAGCGCAGCGCCTCAACCACCGAGTCGCGAAACTCGGCCTCGCGGCCGGGCAGGCTGGCCAGCCCGCGCTCACCGGCCTCCCAGTCGCCGGGGGGCAGGTTGAACAGCACCTGCTCCAGCCCGGCATCGCGCAGGGCCGCGCCGACCGCCTCGGGCGAGTGGGCATAGGGGAAGAGGTACTCGACGCCGCGGAAGCCGGCATCGGCCGCGGCCGCGAAGCGGTCGAGGAAGTCGTGTTCGTTGAACAGCATGCTGAGGTTGGCGGCCAGTCGTATCATGATCGGGTCCTGTTCGAGTGTCGTCAGTCGCGCGGGAAGCGCGTCTCGAGCTCGGCGACCTGCTCGGGCGTCAGGCAGCGCGGGTTCTGGCCGCGCAGCAGCAGATAGAGCCGTGCGGTTTCCTCGAGCTCCTCGGTCGCGTAGACCGCCGCCTCGAGCGACTTGCCGGCCACCACCGGGCCGTGGTTGGCCAGCAGCACGGCGCTGTGCCGGCCCGCCAGGCCTCGTACCGCCTCGCCCAGGCTGGTGTCACCGGGCACGTGATAGGGCACCAGCGGCAGCCGGCCCACTCGCATCACGTAGTAGGCGGTCAGCGGCGGAATGCAGTCGCAGGGGTCCACCTCGGGCAGGCAGGAGACGGCGACGGAGTGGGTCGAATGCAGGTGGACGATCGCCCCGGATTGCGGCCGCTCGCCATACATCGCCATGTGCAGGAAACTCTCCTTGGTCGGCGCGTCGCCGTCGAGCAGCCGGCCGTCGCGATCGAGACGCGAGATCCGCGCCGGGTCCAGCCGCCCCAGGCAGGCGTTGGTCGGCGTCATCAGCCAGCCGCCGTCGTCCGTGCGGACGCTTATGTTGCCGCTCGATCCCATGGTCAGCCCGCGGTCGAACAGCGACTTGCCCAGGGTGGCAATCTGCTCGCGCAGGTCGTTCTCGTCGTGTGCGCTCATGGTGTCGTCTCCATCGGCAACACCTCAAAGGCCCGGGTGAAGAAGTCCTCGCCACCGAAGTTGCCGGACTTGAGTGCCATCGACAGCGGTGCTGCCCGTCCCGGCAGCGGCGCCTGTGTCCAGGGCACGCCGGGGTCGATCTGCGAGCCGATGCGCAGCTGGCGAACACCAAGCGCCGAGACCACCGCTCCGGAGCTTTCTCCCCCGGCCACCACCAGGCGTCCCACCCCCTCATCGACCAGCGTCCTCGCCAGTTGCCCCAGGGCCTCCTCGACCAGCCGCCCGGCGCGCTCGATGCCCAGCGTCGCCTGCGCCGCCCTCACCCCTTCGGGGTCGGCGGAGGCATACACCAGCACCGGCCCGCCGTCGGCCAGGTGGCCGCGGGTGAAGGCCAGCGCCGCCGCCAGGTGGTCGTCACTTTCTGCAAGTGCCAAGGGGTCCAGCGCAAACCCTGGATGACCCGTGAGAAAGTGCGCCACCTGTCCGAGCGTGGCCCGGGAGCAGCTGCCCGACAGCACCAGGGCACCGCCAACGGCCGGTTCGAGCCGGCCCGGCTCGGTGACATCGGCCAGCCATCCACGCTGCCGATAATGGCCGGGCAGCGCCTGGCCCAGACCGGAGCCGCCGGTGACCAGCGGGAAGTCCACCACCGCCTCGGCCAGCACCTCGAGGTCATGCTCGTCGAGGGTGTCGCAGATCACGTGACGCACCCCCTGTTCCGCCAGGGCATCAAGATGACGGCGCGCGGCCTCGGCGCCACGCTCCAGCACCGGACGTGCCGCCAGGCCCACCCGATGCGGCGTCTGCCGGGACAGCACCCGCACCAGGTCGGCATCGCGCATGGGGTTGAGGGGATGGTCCTGCATGCCACTGTCGTTGAGCAGGCGGTCGCCGACGAACAGGTGCCCCTGGTAGACGGTGCGGCCGTTGACCGGAAAGGCCGGCACCATCACTGTCTGCGATCCTCCCAGGCGCTCCAGCAGGGCATCGCTGACCGGACCGATATTGCCGGCGTCGGTGGAGTCGAAGGTCGAGCAGTACTTGAAGAAGATCTGCCGGGCACCGCGGGCCTGCAGCCAATCGAGGGCGGCCAGGGAATCGGCCACCGCCTCGCCGGCCGGACAGGAGCGCGACTTCAGCGCCACCACGATGGCATCGACGTTCTCCAGCGCCGCGGTCTCCTGAGGAGACAGCGGGCCATCGGGTATGCCGATCATCTGCACACAGCGCATGCCGCCGCGCACCAGGTTGTTGGCCAGGTCGGTGGCACCGGTAAAGTCGTCAGCGATGGCCCCGAGCACGATGGACATGTCACGCCTCCCCGTCGTCGTTGGCCGCCTCGGGCAGGTCGATGCCGGAGAGCCGCTGGTAGACCTTGATCACCGCGGCATCATCCTCCCGGCCGAAGCCGGCCCCCCGTGCCGCAGTGAACTGCTGCAGCGCGCTGGCCGCCACCGGCGTGGGCAGGGCAAGCTCGCGCCCGGTCTCATGCACGATGTTCAGGTCCTTGACGAAGATGTCCACGGCGGAGAGCGGGGTGTAGTCGCCGGCGAGGATGTGGGGCACGCGGTTCTCGAACATCCAGGAGTTGCCGGCCGAGTGGGTGATCACCTCATAGACCGTAGCGGGATCTAGCCCCATGCGGATCCCCAGCGCCATGGCCTCGGCGGCGGTGGCGATATGCACGCCGGCTAGCAGCTGGTTGACCAGTTTCATGCTGGAGCCGATGCCCGGTTCATCCCCCAGGCGATAGACGGTGGCGGCCATGGCGTCGAGCACCGGCGCCGCTTTCGCGAACGCCGCTTCGGTGCCGGAGGCCATGACCGAGAGCGCGCCGCTGCGGGCCTTAGCCGCCCCGCCGCTGATCGGCGCGTCGAGCATCAGCAGGTCGTCGGTGGCCAAGCGTTCGCCCAGCCGGCGCGCGAAGCTCGGCGCCACGGTGGCGCACTGCATCACCAGCCCCCCGGGAGACATGCGCCCGGCCAGCCCGTCCTCGCCGAACAGCACCGCCTCGACCTGCTCGGCACTCACCACCACCAGCAGCACCACCTCACACTGGCCGGCCAGCGCTTCAGGGGCCGCGACACAACGCCCACCCCGGGCCTCGAACGCTTGGCGCGCCTGAGGTGAGATGTCGCAACCGATCACTTCCAGCCCCGCCTCCCGCAGGGCGGTGGCGGTGCCCAGCCCCATGGCACCCAGGCCGATCACCCCTACCCGGGGCTTGCTCCCCGTCGAATTGTTCACTCGCCCGCCTCCGCTGGTTGCCTGGAACTGTCCAGTGCACCGAAACGCTCGCCACACCGAGACATCCGATTCTGCATTGGTAGCGCTAACATGTTAGCGCTATCATTTGCCTCACAACTGTTCTAGATGATCGCCTAACGGGCGGCAAGCACCGAACGGGGAGATGCGACCAATGTCTAGCCGCACACCGATAGAACCGCGCCGGCGTCGTGGCTCGACCCAGCCCACGCTCAGGGAGGTCGCCGAGGCCGCCGGCGTCTCCACGATCACCGCCTCACGCGCCCTCAACACCCCGGAGCTTGTCAGCGAAGCCGCGCGTGCCCGTGTGCTTCAGGCCGTGGAGCAGATCGGCTATGTGCCCAACCTGGTGGCCGGTAGCCTGGCGTCGGCCCGCTCGCGCTTCATCGCGGTGATCGTGCCGTCGCTGGCCAACGCGGTGTTTATCGAGGTGATCCAGGGGCTGCAGGAGACCTTCGAGGCCCAGGGCTACCAGATCCTGCTCGGCAACACCGACTACGACCTGCAGCGGGAGTACCAGATGATCCGCACCTTCTTCGGCTGGTCATGCTCGGCGCTGGTGACTGCCGGGCTGCGCCACAGCCCCGCCTGTCGCACCCTGCTCGAGGGCTGGGACCAGCCGATCATGGAGGTGATGGAGCTGGGCGACGCCCTGGATCTCAACGTCGGCCTCGACCATCAGGAGGCCGGCCGCTGCATGGCCCGCCACCTGCTGGAACGCGGACACCGCGCCATCGCCTACGTCGGCGCCGGCATGGTCGACGACTACCGTGCCGGACTGCGCTTCGAGGGCCACCGCGAAGTGATCGAGGGTCAGGGATTTGCCGCCCCCTGTCTGGACATCGGCCGGCCGGGCGGCCTCGACGGCGGGGCCCGGGGTCTGGATCTTGCCCTGGAACGTCATCCCGGCATCACCGCCATCCACTTCGCCAACGACGACCTCGCCGCCGGCGCCCTCCTCCATGCCCAGCGCCTGGGCCTGGACGTGCCCGGCCAGCTCGCCATCGCCGGCTTCAACGGCCTGCCCCTCGGCCGACATGTCACGCCGCGGCTGACCACCATCCTCTCCCCCCGGGCCACCATCGGACGGGTGGCCGCCGAGGAAGTGCTCCGGCGCCTGGCCGGCAAGTCGGTCCGCCGGCGCCAACACGACGTCGGCTTCACCCTTCTCCAGGGCGAAAGCACGTGAGCCGTTCCGGGGTGGCTCGCCCCGGGACGGCAGCGGAGTTCGCGCGGACCCGACAGCAGGGTGACAATCCTGCCGACGTTAATCAGTTCAGTGGTGCGGCTCATTCTTTTAGCGGTCCCGGTTTATGCCGTTACGGCAACTCAGGAAGCCTCCGTGGCACCATGCCTCACCCGCGAGAAGAACTCCTCACCGCCAATCTGCCCTCCCTTGAGCACCACCTCGAGCCCATCGATCAGGGAATCAGTGGCCACCAGCCGGCACAAGTGCCCACCTTGGGCCTCGTCGAAGGCCACCAGCTCCAAGGCATCGGCACCGAGCCGGCGCATGGCATGGCTTGAGGTATCGCCGCCGGCGAACACCACCCGGTTGATGTCGCCGCTGTTCCGCAGTTCGTAGGCAAGGTCGGCGAACACCTGCCCCACGGCCCGGGCCAGGTTCTCGGCAGACGCACCAGCGACGATGTCAGATGGCCTGCGGGTGGTCGCCACAGCGACATCGCAGCCTGCCTCGAACCGCGCTCGCACCTGGCCGGCAAGCTGTCGGCCGAGGTTCGTTGGGTCACGCAGCGCGTCATCCGGCGCCAACGCAAGGATCTCCCCCCCTTGCCCCTCGAAATGGGCGAGCTGACCACGCGTCTGCGGCGAACAGCTGCCGGAGAGCACCAGCAGCCGCGAAACGCCCGGATAGCGTGTCGGCAGCGCCCGGCGAGTCCCTCCATCTCGCGTAGCGATCCACCCCAGGGCGTCGGCCAGCCCCTGGGCGGCCACCGCCAGGGTGGTGCGCGTCTCGGCAAGCCGAAGGATCAGCGCAGCGGCGTGGCGAAGCTCATCCCGATCGGTCGCATCCAGCACGGCGAAGCGCCCCTCCTCGACGGCCTCCGCCAACGCCTGCCAACCACCGTCCGCCGAGCGATAGTCGAGCAGCGTCACCGCCGCCGAGGGGATAACCGTCTGTACTGCCAGGTGTCGCCGCAGATCGGACTCTGTCATGGGCGTCGAGGGGTGATGGGCCATTGCGGGATTCTGGTCCAGCCGGCAGATTTCGCCCCCGTAACGCGTGAACAGGTGGGAAAAGGCTGTGTAGCGGCCGAATTCCGGGGTGGCGGGCAGAACCGGGAGGGCGCACCCTGGCCAACGTTGTCGAGCCAGTTCCATGACATGACCGATGCTGCCCACCGTCGGCGACGAATCAAAGGTCGAGCAAACCTTGAACTGCCTGACGCGCGGATCCAGGGCCTCGATCAGCGCGAGGGCCGGCTCGACCTCCCCGTCCATCGCCGCCGGTGTCAGCCCGCGGGCCGTACCCGCCAAGCCCACCACGTCGAGCCCCGGTGCCATGGCCAGGATCGTCTCCCGGCAGGCACTGGAGAAGAAGAGACGACCTCGCAGACCATGGCGGCAGAGTTGCGCCAGGTTCTCTGTCGAACCGGTGAAATCGTCGCCATAGAAGGCTGCCAGCAGTCGTGTCATGGTTCGCTCTCCTCAGCCTGGGGGAATCAGGTGCTCTCACGCACGGTCAGTTCGAAACCGATGTCGATCCGCGTCGAGGGCAGGCTCCGGCCTTCCAGCCGCGCCAGTAGCAGCCTGGCCGCCTCGACGCCCATCTGGAAGCGCGGCACCGCCACCGTGGTCAGACGCGGGGTCATGTGCTCCCCCAGCGAGAGCCCCAAATAGCCGCCGATAGCGACCTCCTCTGGCACCCGGATGCCACGCCGGTTGGCCTCCAGAATCCCCCCGGCGGCTAGGTTGTCATTGGCGAAATGGAGCGCCTCGAGATCTGGGCGCGCCTCAAGCGCCTCGAGGAAGACACGCCGCCCCGCCTCGTACGACGAGGGCTCCTCCCGGTGGAACAGCAGGTCGCTCTCCAGCCCGGCCGCCGCCAGCACACGACGATGCCCCTCGTAACGCTGCCTAGCACGGTAGTCGTGGGTCATCCCGGTGCCAAGGAAGGCGATGCGGCGGTAGCCACGTGCCAGCAGATGCCGGGCCATGCAGGCGCCGGCCTCGGCATTCTCCACCCCCACGTTCATGTCGATGCAGGCATCACCCAGTTCCATGATCTCGACCACCGGACGCTGCCAGGCCTTTAGCCGTTCCACGGTCCTGTCGTGATGCCGTAGGCCAGTCATGATTACCCCCGAGGGCGAGTAGCCCAGCACCGAATCGATCAGCGCCGCCTCACGGCCCAGGTCGAAGTCCGTCGAGCCCAGCAGGACCTGATAGCCCGCCGCCTCCAGAGTCTGCTGGATACCGTGTATCACCTCGATGAATGTCAGGATCGACAGCGACGGCACCACCACCGGAACCATTCGCGTTCCCGCCGACGCCAGCCCCCCGGCAATCAGGTTCGGCACGTACCCCAGCGCAGTCACTGCGCGCTCGATACGCTCTCGCAGCTTGTCCGACACTTTGTCCGGTGTATTCAAGGCCCGCGACACCGTGATCGGCGCCACTCCGGCTCGCCTCGCCACGTCCTCGATGGTCACTCGATCATCGCCGCGGTGACGGCGCCTCTCTCGAATGCCCGACCTCTCTGTCGCCATGGCCAGCTCCTCAGCCGCTAATCGCAGTGTCGCCATCAGTCTACCTGTCCTGAACAGGATGGTAGCGCTACCAAACAACCCGTGCTAGCTTTCCTCGAACAACAACATCGATCGGGTTCATCCCGGCAGGAGCACGCACCATGGCACACACCCGGCCCCCGCTGGGCACGCCCCGGCTCAATGCCCGATATCGCATCGAGACGCCTCTCGATCCGGATCTGGCCGCCGCGGCCATGGCCGGCGAGCAGTCCTCCGGCACCTTTCTCAAGCTCGCCGGCGAGACCGACGCCCTGCGTGAACGCCATGCCGCACGGGTTGAATCGGTGGTCTGCCTGGACACGGCCGACGCACCATCGCTGCCGGGTGCGCTGTCCGGAGACGTCTACACCCGAGCCGACGTCACCCTCTCCTGGCCGCTAGAGAACGTCGGCAACAGCCTGCCCAACCTGCTGGCCACGGTGCTGGGCAACCTCACTGAGCTGCGCGAACTCTCTGGCATCCACCTGACGGATATCACTTTGCCCCGCGAGTTCATCGAAGCATGCCCCGGGCCGCAGTTTTCCATTCCCGGCACGCGGCAACTGGCCGGAGTCGAACATGGCCCGTTGATCGGTACCATCATCAAACCCAGCGTGGGGCTCACCCCGGAACAGACGGCAGAGCTGGTGGCTCAACTCGTCGACGCCGGCATCGACTTCATCAAGGACGACGAGCTGATCGCCGATCCTCCTTACTCACCCCTCACCAAGCGCGTGCCCGCCGTCATGCGGGTCATCGAGGCGCATGCCCAGCGTACCGGGCGAAAGCCCATGTATGCCTTTAACATCACCGGCGACCTGGACGAGATGCGCTGGCGTCACGACCTCGTCCGCGACCACGGCGGCACCTGCGTCATGGCCAGCGTCAACTGGATCGGCCTGGCATCGCTGGTGGCACTGCGGCGCCACTCCCAGCTGCCGATCCATGGACACCGCAACGGTTGGGGACTGTTCTACCGATATCCGCGTATCGGCATCGACTATCGCGCCTACCAGGCCCTGCTGCGCCTCGCCGGGGCCGATCATCTGCACGTCAACGGGCTTGGCAGCAAATTCGCCGAGGCCGACGAATCGGTGATCGACTCCGCCCGCGCTTGCCTCACTCCACTGCTCGACGAGCCGCAACGCGACGACCGTGCCATGCCAGTCTTCTCCTCGGCCCAGACCATTCACCAGGTACCCGCCACCTTCGCCGCCCTGCAGTCGACCGACCTCATCTTCACCTGCGGCGGCGGCATCATGGGGCACCCCAACGGTGTCGCCGCCGGCTGCCGTAGCCTCCGAGCCGCTTGGGCCGCCACGGCCCAGGGCGTACCCCTGGAAAAGCATGCCAGACAGGAACCCGACCTCGCCGTCGCGTTGCGGGCCTTTACAAGCCCGTTTTCAGGATGAAGCAACAACACGCCACCCAAGCTTGAATCGCAAAGGGGTACTCAACATGAAGACAATAACTGCAGGTAGCATCGCCCTCGCTGGCCTCGTCACCCTCGGCACTGCGGCGACAGCCTCCGCCGAAGAGCTGGCTATCGCTATCCACGTGGAACCCTCGCACGCCATGTTCAAGGTCGGCGAGCGGCTCAAGGAGCGCATCGAGGAACAGACCAACGGTGCGTATTCCGTCACGCTGCTTGGCACGGAAGTGGGTGGCGAACGCGACCACCTCGAAGGGGCCAGCTACGGCGAATATGCCATCGCTTTGGGCGGCTCGATGCCAATGACTCTCTACGCCGAAGAATTCGCCGCCGCCGACCTGCCCTTCGTCTACGGTGCCAGCGAAGAAGCCCGGCGGGTCTACGAGGGGGAGACCGGGGAGTTGATCAACGAACAGCTGGTATCCAATGGCAACATGCGGCTGGTCGGGCTCTCCGCCCGCAACCCGCGCAACCTGACCTCCAACTTTGCGGTCGAGACGCCGGGGGACGTCGAGGGTGTCCGCATGCGCGTGCCCGAGATAGCCCCCTGGATTCAGATCTGGGAGGAGATCGGTGCCCTGCCCAGCCCCATCGCCTGGCCAGAGGTCTATACCTCACTGCAGACCGGAGTGATCGAGATGCAGGAAAACCCGGTCGACCTGATCCATGCGGGCAAGATCTTCGAGGTCCAGAGCCACATCAACCGTACCGAACACGTCTACTCCTTCTTCCACTGGCTGATGAACGAGGACTTCTACCAGCGGCTCTCCGATGACGACCGTGAGATCATCCTCGGCGCCATCGAGGAGGCCACCAGCTGGGGAGACGAGATGGTTGCTAACGGCCAGGACAGCCTCTACGAGCAGCTCCAGGAGCAAGGCATGACTGTCGTTGAGCCAGACGTCGCCGCCTTCCGCAGCGCTGCCGAACCCGCCATTCGTCGCATCGCCGAGGGCTATCACCCCGTGGTACGCGACTACGTCCTGTCACTTGTCGAGGAGTGAACGAGAGGGGCGATCCGGCCAGCCAGTTGCACGTCGGACCGCCCCGGGCTCACCCCTGCTATCCACATGCTCCCGGAGGCGCCCGTGAAAACCGCGGAACGCGTTACCCGTGCGATCGATCTGTTCTGGCAACTGCTGACCGGCGTCGTCATGGCGGCCTTCGCCCTGATGCTCATCATCATGGCCGTACAGGTCATCTCGCGCTACGCACTGGGCATCGCAGTGTCCTGGACCGACGAAGCCTCGCGCTACCTGTTCCTGGCCGAGATCTTCCTAGGCTCCGTCCTTGCGCTGCGTTACCAGGAACACATCCGCATCACGCTCGTCACGGACATCCTGAGACCATCCTTTCGCAACATCGCCGCCAGCGTGGCGGATGTGATCTGCGTACTGGTGCTGCTGATGCTGGTAGTCGGCGCCTGGAACATGATGGGGCGTACCGCTGGGATCCTAGCCAGCACCTTTCGCATGAGCTTCTCCTACATCTATTTCATCCAGATGATTTCCGCGCTGCTGATGATCGGTCTGCTGCTGGGCGATCTCTACCGGCGAATCGCGGGCGGCCCTCCGACCACCGAAGAAGGCAGGAGTGATTGACCATGGAAGTTTTCGTCATCATGTTCGTCGGACTGATCGTCCTGCTGATGCTGGGGGTGCCCGTAGCCTTCGCCATGATTGCCTCCTCGGCACTGGTGCTGGGCTATACTCGGGGCTTCGATGCCATCCCCATGGAGATGATCGCCCAGCGCACTCTGTACGGAGTCAACAGCTTCACCCTTCTGGCCATCCCCGCCTTCCTGCTCATCGGGCGACTAATGAACAGTGCTGGCATCTCGGATCGCGTCTTTGATGTCGCTCGCACTATGGTTGGCCACCTCAAGGGGGGCCTTGGGCACGTCAACGTCGTTGCCAGCATGCTCTTCGCGGGCATGTCGGGCTCGGCGGTCGCCGACGCCGGAGGACTCGGCGCGCTCGAGATCAAAGCCATGGAGGACGACGGCTACCCAACAGGTTTCAGCGCCGCGGTCACCGCCAGCTCGGCGACCATCGGCCCGATCATCCCACCCAGCATCCCCGCAGTCATCTATGGCGCCCTGGCCAATGCCTCGATCGCCGCTATCTTCCTGGCCTCCATCATTCCCGGGCTGATCATGGGACTGGGCCTGATGGTGATGGTCGCCATCATCTCCCATCGCCGTGGCTTCCCCACCCGAGCCAGGGCGCGCTTCAGCGAGTTCACCCTCGCCATCTCTCGTGGCCTGCTGCCGATGCTCACGCCCCTGATCATCATTGTGGGGATCCTCTCGGGCGTGTTCACTCCCACCGAGGCTTCGGTGGTCGCCCTGCTCTACTGCATGATCATCTCGTTCCTGGTCTATCGCTCGATCAGCTTCCGGGAATTCCTGACGATTCTGCGCGCCACCGCCATCGATACCGCGGCCCTCCTGTTCATCATTGCCGGCAGCGCCTTGTATAGCTGGGTGCTGGCCCGCTACCAGGTTACCTCCCTGGTGGCCGACTTCCTTCTGGCCACCGTGACCGACCCACTCGGTCTGCTGCTGTTGCTGGCCCTGTTCATCCTGCTGATCGGACTGTTCATCGATTCGGTGCCAGCGCTGTTCCTGCTCACCCCGCTGCTAGTTCCCGTGGTGATGCAGTACGGCATCGACCCGGTACATTTCGGCGTGGTGATGATCTTTACCCTAATGATCGGCCTGATCACACCCCCGGTCGGTACCGTGCTATTCACGATCCAGAAGATCACCGGCATGCCCTTTGCCAGCCTCGTGCGGGAAACCCTGCCGTTCTATATCCCGCTGCTGGCGGTACTGCTGATCATCATCTGCTTCCCGGCGGTCGTCATGTTCCTGCCCAACCTAGTACTCAAATAGAGGAGGTTCACATCATGTCCGTTCTGATCACGGGGGGGCTCGGCCACGTCGGGTCCTGGGTGGCCTACCAACTGGCCAAGAAAGGCAAGCGGGTCATCATTTGCGACATGGCCGCGAGCCATTTCGACCGCCTCGGACTCGACTATCTGGAGGAGGTCCGAGACAAGCTGGTACTCGAAAGCGTCGATGTCCTCGACTATCACAGCATGTTCGAGCTATTTTTGCGTCACCGCGACGACCTCGAAGGGGTGATCCACGGCGTCTCGGTCATCGCCGGCCCGCACTTCCAACAACGCCCCTTCAAGCACATCTCGATCAACGCCACCGGCACCCTGAACGTGTTCGAGATATGCCGCATCCTGGGGATTGATAAGGTCGTCAACATGAGCTCAGGCGCCGTGTACGGCGATGCCCCCGGCCCCCAAGGGGAGGCTACCCCCTACAAGGCCACCGACCTCTACGGCGCTACCAAGATCTCCGGCGAGCTCTACGGCCTGCAGTACAGCGACACCTTCGGGATGGACGTACGCAACGCGCGGCTGTTTTTCGTCTACGGCCCGGGCAAGCGCCCCTCACACATGCACCTGGTGTACCAGGCTCTGTTTGGCCCGTTGGAAGGGCTCGACGACATCCAGGCCCCCAACGGTTCCGAGCAGGGACTGGACTGGACCCATGTCCATGACACAGCGAGCGGCATCGTCAAGCTGTTCGAGAAGGAAAGCGTCAGCCAGCGCAACTTCAATATCTCCTGCGGTGTGGCCGTCGACCATCTGCAGATCGTAGAAGACGTGGCGGATATCATCGGCCACCGCACCAACGTCCGGCTCGGCCCCGGGCCCTTCGTGGTAAGGGGGGCACCGCTGGATATATCGCTGGCCAAGCGAGAACTCGGATTCACTCCCCAGTTCACAAATATCCGCGATGGCATCCAGGACTACTGGCAATGGCTGAAAGCCAACCCCCAGTGATGATGTCACACCCCTGAAAGCGGCGAAGCCTGGCAGGAGGAGTCATAACTTGCGCCTGGCGCCTCGCGTTGACCAGTTTAACGTCCTGCACCAGCGTCGAGATTACAGCACTGGCCGCACAAAACAGGATGCCAACCTGGCTGGCGCGCCTCTCGCCTGTGGAACGGGGACTGGCGAAAGGCATCAAGGCACTGCTTAACCCGGCCGGGCTCATGAACCCCGGCCGGATATTGCCCGACGAATCCGGACACACCTGACCGCGAGAAGGCGCTGGGGCAAGCCAGTCAGGACGAACGAAACCGCCCAGCCAGCCCACGCAGCCCCTCGGCCAGCACCAGGGCATCGACCCCCACTCCAACGAAGCCGAATCCGGCTTCCAGATAGTCGCGAGCCTCATCCTCATCGAGCGTGATGATCCCCGCAGCCTTGCCGGTAGCGCGGATCCGCCCGATGGCGTCGTCGATGGCTGCGCGGACCTCGGGGTGTCCGGGATTGCCGCGGTGGCCCATGGCGGCGGAGAGATCCGCCGGCCCGATGAACAGCCCGTCCACCCCCTCCACTGCTGCAATCGCTTCCAGGTTGGCCAGTGCTCCGGGGCTCTCCAGCTGCAGGATCAGGCAGATCTCCTCGCCAGCCCGGTCGAGGTAGTCCTCGACCTGGCCCCACCGCGAGGCCCTGGCCAGGACGCTGCCCATGCCGCGCACACCCTCGGGAGGATAGCGGGTGGCGGCCACCACCTCGGCGCCCTGCTCCGCCGTCTCCACCATGGGAATCAGCAGGTTCTGCACGCCGATGTCCAGGTACTGCTTGATCAGTACGGTATCGCCCACGGGTGGGCGCACCACCGGCGCACTGGCATAGGGCGCGATGGCCTGCAGCTGGCCCAGCAGGCTGGCCAGGTCGTTGGGCGCATGCTCGCCGTCCAGCAACAGCCAGTCGAAGCCGATGGTGGCCGCCAGCTCCGCCACGTAGGGGCTGGCCAGGCCCAGCCAGATGCCCGTCATGGGCTCACCGTGGAGCAGGCGCTGCTTGAAAGGGTTGGGGGTCATGTAACGTCGAGACTCCTTGGTGACGCGTCACCTCCGACGAGGGGTCGCAATGATGAAGATTCTTACGCAGGCATACTTGTCATACAAGCATACACAACGCCATAGTACCTAATGCAGCATTTCATCAAAGCACGCGACGCAATTCGTGCCTCGTGACTCAACACGGGAGTCTCACAATGACAATATTCCGGCGCAGCACGCTCACCCTGGCCGGTGTGGCCAGCCTGACCCTGGGCGTCGCCCTCGCGGCCCAGGCCCAGTCACCCGACCTCTCCGACCCGCCCGCCATCGACGGCGAGGTGGTCGGCGACCACGGCAGCCATACCCTCCGCATGGGCATCGGCCTGGCCGAGACCTCCCCCCAGTACCTCTCCAGCCAGTACTTCGGCGAGATCCTCAGCCAGCGCACCGAGGGCCGCATCACCGTCAACATCTTCCCCAACAGCCAGCTGGGTGACGACGTGCAGATGATGGAGATGCTGCAGACCGGCACCCTGGACCTGAGCTACCCCTCGAGCTCGCCGGCGGTGACCTATGTCCCGGAGCTGGCGGCCTTCGACCTGCCCTTCCTGCTGCCCACCCGCGAGGCCGCCGTCGCGGTGATGCAGAGCGACGTGGCCCAGTCCATGCTGGATGCCTTCGACGGCACCGGCATCAAGGCGCTGACCTTCTCCGAGAACGGCTATCGCCAGCTCTCCAACAGCGCTCGCCCGGTGACCTCCCCGGAGGACGTGGCCGGCCTGGACGTGCGTGGCCTGACCGTGCGCACCATGGAGAACCCGGTGCACCTGGCGATCTGGCAGACGCTGGGCGCCAACCCCACGCCGATGGCCTTCGGCGAGCTGTTCTCGGCCATGGAGCAGGGCGTGGTCGACGGCCAGGAGAACCCCTGGAGCACCATCCTCACTTCCAACTTCCACGAGGTGCAGGACTACGGCTCCGAGACCCGCCACGTCTACACGCCGTTCATCATGATGATGTCCGAGCGCACCTGGGACCGCCTGGCGCCCGAGTACCAGGCACTGGTCCAGGAGGCCGCCCGCCAGTCCGCCGAGTACGAGATCCAGCTGGCCACCGAGTATGACGACTGGTCCCGCGAGCAGCTCGAGGAGCGCGGCATGCAGATCACCCGTCTCGACGACGCGCAGATCGCCGCCTTCCAGGAGGCCGTGCAGCCGGTCTACGAGGAGTGGGCCCCGCGCATCGGCGAGGAGCTGATCAATGACATCCAGGCGATCGTCGAGTCGGTGATGAACGACTGATCCGCGTCGACCTTCCCGGCCCGCCGTCCGGCGGGCCGGGAGCGAACTGACCGGCCGGGATCCCAGGCCTGACGCCTGTCCCGGCCCCCCGGAGTAGCCTCATGCCTTCCCCTTCCTCATCGGCACCGCGCCCCCACGAGGCACGCGATATCCAGGCGGCCATCGACGAGGCGGGTGCCTACCTCGACGACCCCAACCGGGCGCCGCTGGAGATCGACACCGAGACTCGCCGCGGGCCGGCGCTGTTCCGCTGGGTGACCCTGGCGATGGAGCAGCTGATCGCCGCCCTGCTGGTGGCGCTGATCGTGGCGGTCTCGGCCAACGTGGTCGGCCGTTCGCTGCTCAACCACTCGCTGCCCTGGGCCGACGAGCTGGCGCGCATGCTGTTCATCTGGCTGATCTTCATCGGGGCCGCGGCGGCCTTCGCCCGCTACGAGCACATCGCCGTCGACTTCCTGGTGCGCCGCCTGCGGCCTCGCGCCGCCCACACGCTCTACCTGCTGCAGCACCTGATCATCGCCGGCCTGATGGGCGTGGTGCTGTGGGGCGGCTACGTGGTGATGTCCCGCTCCACCGGCCGCACGGCCCTGCTGGGCGTGCCGTGGAACCTGATCAACCTCTCGCTGGTGCTCTGCGCCGCCTTCATCCTGGCCGTGGCGCTGTGGCGCGCCTGGCAGAGCCTGGCGCAGATCCGCCACCCGGCCTCGCCGGACCACCAAGGAGGTCGCTAGACCATGCTGTGGATCTTCCTGGGCATCCTGTTTGCCTCGCTGGCGCTCGGCCTGCCGATCGCCTTCGGCCTGGGCGTGGCCGCCGTGGTCATGGCCGTGCTCTCCGATATCCCGCTGTCGATCCTCATCGAGCAGTCGATCCGCGGCGTCAACAGCTTCCCGCTGCTGGCCATCCCGTTCTTCATCCTGGTGGGGGAGGTGATGAGCCACGGCGGCATCGCCCGCCGGCTGATGGACCTGGCCGGGGCCCTGGTGGGCTTCGTGATGGACCTGACCCCGGCCATGGTGATCATGGCGCCGATGCTCACGCCGATCGTCACCTCGGTGGGGGTCGACCCGGTCTACTTCGGCGTGCTGATGGCGTTCATCCTCGGCATCGGCCTGCTGACGCCGCCGGTGGGCACTTGCCTGTACGTGGGCTGCGGCGTGGGCAAGGTCTCCATGGAGGCGCTGGTCCGGGCGATGCTGCCCTACTACGCGACGCTGCTGGTGGTGCTGGTGATCCTGATCGCCTTCCCGGGCATCGTCACCTGGCTGCCCGATCTGGCCGCCGTGCGCGGCAACTGAACCGGGCAACAGCCACGACCTACACTGGAGCTACTATGAAGATCACCCGACTCAGGACCTGGCAGGTGCCGCCGCGCTGGCTGTTCCTCAAGATCGAGACCGATGGGGGCTGCTACGGCTGGGGCGAGCCGGTCGTCGAGGGGCGTGCCGCCACCGTGGAGGCCGCCGTCCACGAGCTGGCCGACCTCCTGGTCGGACAGGATCCCCACCGCATCGAGCACCTCTGGAATCTGATGTACCGCGGCGGCTTCTATCGCGGCGGCCCGATCCTGATGAGCGCCATCGCCGGCATCGACCAGGCGCTGTGGGACCTCAAGGGCCGCGACCTGGGCGTGCCGGTGCACCAGCTGCTGGGCGGCGCGGTGCGCGACCGCATGCGCATGTACGCCTGGACCGGCGGCGACCGCCCCGCCGACGTGGGGGCCGGCGCCCAGGCGCTGGTGGCGCAGGGCTTCACCGCCTTCAAGATGAACGGCACGGCGGAGCTTCAGATCGTCGACTCCCACCGCAAGGTCGACGAGGCGGTGGCCCGGGTGGCCGAGGCCCGCGAGGCCGTGGGCCCCGACGTGGGCATCGCCATCGACTTCCACGGCCGGGTGCATCGACCCATGGCCAAGGCGCTGCTGCGCGAACTGGAGCCCTTCCACCCGATGTTCGTCGAGGAGCCGGTGGCGCCCGAGCATCTGCCCTGCCTGAAGGAGATCGCCGGCGGGCTCGGCTATCCGCTGGCGACCGGCGAACGACTGCACACCCGCTTCCAGTTCCGCGACCTGCTGGCCGACGGCATGATCGACATCGTCCAGCCCGACCTTTCCCACTGCGGCGGCATCAGCGAGGGGCTGAAGATCGCCGCCCTGGCATCCGCCTTCGATGTGGCGCTGGCGCCCCACTGCCCGCTGGGCCCGCTGACCCTGGCCGCCTCGCTGCAGCTGGATGCGGTCAGCCACAACGCCTTCCTCCAAGAGCAGAGCATGGGCATCCACTACAACCAGGACAACGACGTGCTGGACTATCTGGTCGACCCGTCGGCGCTGGCCATCGAGGACGGCTTCTGCGCCATCCCCCAGGGGCCCGGCCTGGGCGTGGAGATCGACGAGGCCTTCGTCGAGGAGCGCGCCAAGGTCGGTCACCGTTGGCGCAACCCGCTGTGGACCCATGACGACGGCTCGGTGGCCGAATGGTGAGCGAACACCTGGGCGAGCGAGTGCGCTGGATCGGCGTCGACTGGGGCTCCAGCCGGCTGCGCGCCTGGGCATTGGACGCCCATGACGACGTCCTGGCCAGCGGCGGCAGCGACCGCGGCATGCTCTCGCTGGCCCCCGACGACTACGAGAGCGCCCTTCTGAAGGTGATCGGCGACTGGCTGCCCGACCGCGGCCAGCGGAACGTGTTGGTCTGCGGCATGGCCGGGGCCAGGCAGGGCTGGCGAGAGGCCGCCTACCTGCCGGTGCCGACCCGCCTGGACGCCCTGGCGCGGGGAGCCGTGGCGCCGCCGTGCCGGGACCCGCGGGTGCGGGTCCGGCTACTGCCGGGACTCTGCCAGACCACCGCTGGCCACTTCGACGTGATGCGCGGCGAGGAGACCCAGCTCGCCGGCCTGGTCGCCAGCGAGCCCGAGGCCACGGGGCTCGTCTGCCTGCCCGGCACCCACGCCAAGTGGGCCCGCCTCGAGCAAGGCACAGTGACCCACTTCACCACCTTCCTCACGGGCGAGCTCTACGCGCTGCTGGCCCGACAGTCGGTGCTGAGGCACTCGGTGGATCAGGCACAGGGCGAGCACGATCTGGCCGACTCCGGCGGTCGCGAAGCCTTCGTCACGGCCGTCCGCGAGACCCTGGCCGAGCCAGGACGCTATTCGGCACGCCTCTTCGGCCTGCGAGCTGCCGACCTGCTGGACGCCGACCTGCCCCCCGGCAGGACCCGCGCCACCCGGCTGGCCGCACGCCTCTCGGGGCTGACCATCGGCCTGGAGCTGGCCGGCCTGGCCCTCTCCGACCCGGGCAAGGCGCCAGAGGGGCCCATTACCCTGATCGGCGATGCGGCACTCTGTGACCGGTATGCCCTGGCGCTGGAGGCCGCCGGCCACGCCAGCCTCTGCCTGGACGGCGAGCGCGCCGTGCTGGCCGGCCTCGCACTGGGCTATCGCGCTCAGACCCATCGAACCCTGACCCACCCACCCCTCGCCGAATGAGACACGACACGGGAGACACCCCATGCCCCTTCCTGAGCCCCTGCCCCTGATCGGCATCCTGCGCGGCGTGACCCCCGAGGAGGCGGTGGCGGTGGGCGAGGCAGTGGTTGCCGCCGGCATCACGACCCTCGAAGTACCGCTCAACTCCCCTGAGCCGCTGGAGAGCATCCGCCGCCTCGTAGAGGCACTGGGCGAGCGCGCCCTGGTGGGAGCCGGCACCGTGCTGACGGTCGATCAGGTGCATGACGTCCAGGCCGCCGGTGGGCGGCTGGTGGTCTCGCCCAACTGCCGCCCGGCGGTGATCGAGGCCACCCACCGCCTAGGCCTTCAGAGCTGGCCGGGCATCGTCACCCCCTCCGAGGCCTTCGATGCCCTGGACGCCGGCGCCACCGGCCTCAAGCTATTCCCCGCCGTCCAGGTCGGCATCGACGGCATGCAGGCGCTACGCGCCGTGCTGCCGGCGGGCACCCGGCTCTATGCCGTGGGCGGCATCGGCGTCGGGAACTTCGCGGCCTGGCGAGCTGCCGGCATCGACGGCGCCGGGCTCGGTGGCGCCCTCTACCGCCCCGGCCAGTCTCCCGAGCAGGTCGGCCGGCAGGCCCGCGAGCTGGTCGCCGCGTGGAAGATTGACTGATTCCATCTCGACTAAGAAATCGAGTGAAGTGCGCCCTGTTCACGGCAGTTGTTGATCTGCTTCTCCTGGGCCGCGTTGACCCTGTCTGCGGACAGGGAGGCCTCATCGTATCGACGAAATCCTGAAGCACGAAGAGTTCCTGGCACTGGGTCTCGGCAAGGGTCGTCATGGCGCTCTCCGGCCGGTTGGGCGTTACACGGCAAAGGGGTATGTGCCATTGAGCGGACCTAAAATATATGAACGCGGGCTGCCCAAACACAAGTGGACACCTAGACTATGAATACCTAGTCTAGGTGTATACCTGCAGGGTCCCGGATGATCAAATGAGCTATAGGAGTTATCCTCTACTGGCAGCCAAAGAGCTTCTAAAGCAATTCATTTGGAAGCAGGTTAATGGACATCAAGCTGCATAAATCCCGCCACGACTACCAGGGAAACAAGACCACATAACGTGGTCAGAAGACGATCCCCGATGGGGTGATCGAGTCACTCTGAGTCACCTCGACCGCGTGGAACCGAATTGATAGGGGTTCCTTAAACGCTGCCATACCCGGCGAGCCCGTAACCTCCATGCTTCTGGCCAGCCTGGTGAGATATCCAGGCTAAGCTGCATGAGCAACCAGAATTTCCTCAAAAATTATTTTCATGGCCACAATAAACAGCAACAACATTACCGCTCTATCGAACCACTCACGAGAAAGGCGTTGCCCAAGCCTCGCTCCAAGAGGCATGGCAGCTGAAATAACAATGAACGCTCCCACACTCGCCAGGGCTAATTGCCAAGTGACGATGCCCAAGGACATCAACGCAGGGAGCTGAACCACTGTGATCGCCGTAAAAAATGTAGAAATAGATCCGATAAACTCCCTTCTCTCTAATCTCATGAAGTTCAAGAAGGCCACTGAGACAGGCCCAGACATGCCCACCGCTCCCTGCAAAACACCTCCACACAGCCCAACCGGCACGACCAACTTGTTCGCCAGCGAGCGCGTGAGGCAAGCCTCTCGCTGTAAAAATCTGAGGGCTAAGTAACACAGGATGGTCATCGCCACCGCAATCGAGAGAGCTGTCTCATTGATGCGCACAAGGGCCCAAGTGCCAACCACCACCCCAATGCCGCCCGACAGCGCAAACATGACAAGAAAACGTGCAGGAAGAAGGTGGCGCTTATAATGCCACGCCTGCCAAATGTTATTGAGAAGATTGGGCAACAGTAGGACTACAATGGCGGTCTGCACATCGAAAAGAATCGTCAAGATAGGCACGACTATCAGCGGGACACCCGATCCAATAGCCCCCTTGACCAGGCCCGCCACAACCAGGGTTAAGATTGATAGTATTAGCATAAGAACTGGGGCCCTCGCGGGCCCCATGCCATGAAGTGAAAGAGGGATAACAGAAAGGTCAATCTATTATCAATCGATAACACGGGTGTGAAGCGCCCCCACACCCTCGACTCCCCCTTCCAAGGTGTCACCCTTGTTGACGGCCCCGACTCCCGAGGGTGTACCTGTCATGATCAGGTCGCCAGCACGCAGCTGGAACAGCGTTGACAGCTGAGCAATGATCTCGGGAACTTTCCAGATCATCTGGTCCAGATCACCCTCTTGGCGAAGTTCGCCATTAATCTTCAACCAGATAGCGCCAGAGCTAGGGTGGCCAATCTCCGTGGCAGGCACCAGGGCTCCGCAGGGAGCGGCACCCTCGAAGCTTTTGGCGGTATCCCACGGGCGTCCCATTTTTTTCATCACGGATTGAATGTCACGTCGCGTCATGTCGAGGCCTACAGCATATCCGTAGACGTGGTCCAACGCCTCCTCCACTGGTATGTCGACACCACCCTTGGCGAGGGCCACGACCATTTCGATTTCATGATGGACATCTTGGGTAGCAGGCGGATAGGGGAAATCCCCATCATCCGTGATCAGCGTGGTGGCACTTTTCTGGAAGAAGAATGGCGGCTCCTTGTCCGGATCATGGCCCATCTCCACGGCGTGGGCCGCATAGTTGCGCCCAACGCAGTAAATCCGATGCACGGGGAAACGCTGATCCGTGCCCTCTACGGGAAGGCTCGCCTGCTCAGGGGCTGATATGACAAAGGAATGAGACGTCATCAAGTCATCCTCAAATCGAACGGTTAAAGTGTGTATCCGTCACGCCGGGTCGGGCGTCTGGAGGGCATGATAGCCGTGTCGGTTGCGGGCCTCGCCAAGCGCCGAGCCACCACGCACATCCTGGAGGATCTCCTCCTCCTTGCGCTCGATACCCTCAGCGACAGTGAGTACCTCGGTGATGTGTGCCAAGGGAATCACCACGACACCATTCCCATCGGCACACACGACGTCACCCGGTTCTACTCGGACAGTGCCCAGACAAACCGGCACATTGACAGCCTGCAGCATCACTCTGTCCTTGCCGGTCCTCATGTGCCCCTGACGCGACCAGATGGGATAGTTGAGAGCCATGCTCTCCTGGAGATCACGGTTGACTCCATCCACCACGGTGCCCTCGACGCCGTTACGCTTGGCCACCTCGGTCATGATGTTGCCCCAGACAGTGCAATCGGTTCGACCGCGATTGTCGATCACCACGACATCGCCAGGGCCCAGGTCATCAATGAAATCCCCAACCGTGCCACCTGCGGCGCCAACGGGCAGATAGGCAAGGGTAAACGCTTGGCCCGCGATACAGGCATCAGGTATCAGGGGATTAAGTCCTTCCACTGCGCCCGGCAATCCGTGCTTATCGAGCGCATCGCTCAAGCTAGACGTAGATAGCGCTCGGCAGCGGTCGAGCACGGTGCCATCAAGTCGTTGCGTTGTCATAAACCAGGGCCTCCTAGCGTCGAGTCTCTCGACGGCGTTGTTGTGGTTGTGGTGATTCTTATTGGACCAGCCCATCTTGACGCGTTCGGACCAAGCCCACGGGGGTGTGAGAGGTGAGCAGCTTTCGCTCCACACTGAGCAGATGCTCCAGCATCATGGCCGAGGCGGCACCGGGGTCACGATCGGCAATAGCCTGAATGACCCGCTCATGCTCATCGAACGAGTGGTGATCCGCCGGTGGATGGGGACTGGTGCTACGCCGGCGCCCCCACACCATGGCGCGCCTGACGGCCGACAGCATGTCGAACATCGACGACATGATGAGGTTCTGAGTGGAGTCGGCTATGAGCTTGTGAAACTGGTTGTCGCAGGCTTCGTACTCTCGCCACGTGGTGGCTTCTCGGCTACGCCGGGCAACATCGAGCATTTCGTCGATGTCCCTTGGCGTTGCCTGAAGTGCCGCTTGAGCCGCCAGGGCCGGCTCGAGTGTCATGCGGGCTCGCATCACATCAGAGGGGCTGCACTGCTGCAGCAGGCTCGCTGGATCGAAGGCCTTGAGGGCTGAACGGTCGCCCACGAAGGTCCCCTTGCCGACGTGCCGCCACACCAATCCCTCCTGCTCGAGAATTGACAAGGCCTTGCGAAGCTCACCCCGCGTGACACCGATCAGCTGTGCCAGCTCACGCTCAGGGGGGAGGCGCTCGTTTGCCCGCCTATCCCCCTGAGACAAATAGGCACGCAATTGAATGAGTGCCGCGTGCTGCTCGTCCATAACTCCCTCCCCAGCAAGATTCAGTCCCTCAGCATCAACTTTAGGCGCAATTGAATAATTGGGCAACCATTGCTTGACCAATTCGATAAATTGGTCAAATCTGTGTTCAGGACCTAACGGCCCCAGGCCAGCCATCGGAGGGCAAGACCCGGTCTGTCGGCACGCCTCATCGCCTTACCCCGAGGCGCTCGGCTCGACAAACGGTAATGGCAGTCACCACAACATCAACAGCAATCAAGGACCACGCCATGAACAACAAGAAGGCTCTCGCCGGCGCGATCAGCGCCATTGCAATCGCCACCACCCCTCTCGCCGCGCACGCCTGGCCAGACCAAACAGTAACCATCATCGTCCCCTACGCCCCTGGCGGCATTGCCGACATCGCCGCACGTACCGTCGCCGAGGCAATGAGTTCGACCTGGGGCCAGGAGGTCATCGTGGACAACCGGACCGGGGGTGCTGGCTTCGTCGCGGCCACCGCCGTGGCCCGGGCCACCCCCGATGGTCACACCCTGTTTGTGGCCGATATGGGGGTCAATGTCATCAACCCCTATCTGTTTGACGAGACACCCTACGACCCAGCTACCGATTTTCGACCGATCACCATGATCAGCGATACGCCGCTGGTCCTTGCGGCCCACAGCGAGGCACCTTTCGACACGACGGAGGAGTACATTGCCTATGCCGAGGCGAACCCGGGTGAGATCAGCTTTGCGTCAGCCGGTATCGGCTCCCTAAATCACATAGTGCCTGAGTGGATCAACTACGAGACCGGCATCGATACCGTGCATATCCCCTATCGTGGCGGCGCCCCGGCTGCCACCGCCGTGGCCTCCGGTGAGGCGGAAGTCGGTGTGCTGGCCCTCTCCTCTGTCGGGCCATTCGTCGACAGCGGCGACATTAAGATGCTCGGCGTGGCGCGACAGGCACGTGTGGAATCCCACCCTGACCTGCCAACCCTAATCGAAGGCGGGGTGCCCAACGTCGCCGCGGGCCAATGGGCAGGCCTGTTTGCCCCGTCTGGGGTCAGTGACGAGATCGCCGACAAGATCTATCAGGACGTATCGGCATTTCTGGCGACGGATGAGGCCCGCAACACCTTTGCCGAGCGTGGCGCCATCGTCTCGCCCATGACCTCCGAGGAGTTCGGCCAGATGCTGAGTGACCTGCGAGAGCAGTTCTCGACCATCATCGAAGCTGCCGACATCAGCGCCGACTGACGCCATCCGGCCGGGACCGATTCTCCCTGTCCCGGCCATCTCTGACAGGATTTCGCGATGAACGTACTGACCTCCAAGGACTTCTTGGCAGGGCTCGTCTGCGTGCTGTTAGGTAGCCTGGTGCTAGTGGTGTCTTCCGACTACAGCTTTGGCACCCCACGGCGCATGGGCCCTGGCTTCTTCCCCATGACCCTCGGCACGCTGCTGGTCCTGCTGGGGGCCGGTATCGTGTTCGGCGCCCTTCGCGTCCGTGATCGCTTGCCGGCGCTGAACCTGCGCCCCTGGCTGGTCATTCCTGCGGCCATTCTCGCCTTTGCCCTGCTGCTGCCTCGAGTTGGGTTTGCCCCTGCGGGGTTCGCCGTGGTGGTACTGGCCGGCTTGGCGGATCGTGGGGCGAAGGTTGCCACGCTGATCCTGCTGGCAGCCGGGCTGGTCCCCGCCGTATGGGCGCTCTTTGCTCTGGTGCTGGGCGTGCCTATTCCCTTCGTGACCTGGAGGTGACCCATGGATCTCCTGGAGAGTCTTCAGCTCGGTCTGGCCACCGCCCTCACTCTGGAAAACCTCTTCTACTGCCTGCTTGGCGTCAGCGTCGGCATGATTGTGGGAGTGCTGCCTGGCATCGGCCACCTGGCAGCCGTGTCCCTGCTGATGCCCCTGACGTTCCATGTGCCGGCGACCGCCGCGCTGGTGATGCTGGCCGGCATCTACTACGGGGCCCAGTACGGCGGCTCCATTGCCTCGATCCTGCTCAACCTGCCAGGCACGGCGTCCTCCGCCGTCATCTGTCTGGATGGCTACCCCATGGCGCAGAAAGGGCGCGCCGGCGCGGCACTGATGATCACTACTATCGCATCGTTTTTCGGCAGCTGCTTTGCGATTCTGGTGCTGATTTTGATGGCCCCGCCGTTAGCCCAGCTGGCGCTGTCGTTCCACTCCGCCGATTACTTCTCGATGATGGTGCTGGGCCTGGTGGCCGCCGGCTCCATCAGCCAGGGCCGGCCCTTGATAGGCCTGGCCAGCGTGGTGCTTGGCCTGCTGATCGGCCTGATCGGCATCGATGTCAATAGCGGCGTGATGCGCATGACCTTCGGGGTGCCCGAACTGTTCGATGGGATCAGCATTATCGTGATCGCCATGGCCCTGTTCGGGGTGTCAGAAGTCATTTCCAGCATCGGCAAGACGGGAGACGGTGCACGCGGCATCAACGTGAGCTTCCGCTCGCTGCTACCGACGCGAAAGGAGTGGAAAGAGTCAGGCTGGCCCATTCTGCGCGGTTCCGGCGTGGGCACGGCCGTGGGCATCCTGCCCGGCACCGGCGGTGGCTCCATGGCCTCCTTCATGGCCTATGCGGTCGAGAAACGCATCTCGTCCAAGCCCGAGACCTTCGGCAAGGGCGCGGTGCCGGGGATCGCTGCCCCGGAGGGGGCTAACAACGCCGCGGCGCAGTCATCCTTCATCCCGACCCTGACCCTGGGAATTCCTGGTGATGCCATCATGGCACTCATGCTGGGCGCGCTGATGATTCACGGCATCGCGCCCGGGCCTCGCGTCGTGACCGAGAACCCCGAGCTCTTCTGGGGACTGATCGTCAGCTTCCTGATCGGCAACCTGATCCTGCTCGTCCTCAACATCCCGCTCATCAAGGTGTGGGTACGGATTCTGCAGATCCCCTACCGGTTGCTTTTTCCCGCCATCATTTTGCTGATCTGCGCAGGCGTTTACAGCCTGGAGCGCTCGGTCGTCGATGTCCTGCTCGTGGCCGGGTTCTCAGCGGTGGGTTACCTGCTTATCAAACTGGGGTTCGAGGCCGCACCGCTACTGCTCGGCTTCATCCTCGGCCCCATGCTGGAAGAGAACCTGCGCCGCTCGATGTTGCTGAGCCGAGGCGACTTCATGGTGTTTCTGGAGCGCCCCGTCAGCGCCGGCTTTCTGGCCATGTCGGTGCTGCTCCTGCTGTGGGTCATCTGGGGCAGCCTGAGGCCTCGCCACCGCACCACCGTCAAGGTCTAGTCCTACAACACACCTCACGAGGAACAACACAATGAACCAAGTCGCCATCAAGACCATCGAGCGCGCCGACGCCGCTGTCATCGAAGGGCTGGCCGAATGCGGGGTGGCCACGGTACATGAAGCCCAGGGGCGCACCGGGGCGATGGAGCCCGAGATTGGCGCCGTGGTGCCGGGAGCCGCCGTGGCCGGCTCTGCCGTCACCGTTCTCTGTGCACCTGGCGATAACTGGATGCTGCATGTCGCCATCGAGCTCATGCAGCCCGGTGACGTACTGGTGGTCGGCACCACCTCGCGCAGCCTCGACGGCTTTTTCGGCGACATTCTCGCCGAGTTCGTGTCGCAGCGTGGCGGCGCCGGGGTCGTGCTGGATACCGGGGTTCGCGACGTCAAGGATCTGAGGACCCAAGGGTTCCCGGTGTGGTCACGTGCCGTCAGCCCTCAAGGGACCGTCAAGGAGACGGTAGGCGCCGTCAACGTGCCAATCCAATGCGGTGGTCGTCTGGTAATCCCCGGTGACGTCGTGGTGGCCGACGACGATGGCGTGGTCATGGTGACACGCAAGCAGGCTGCCGAGGTACTGGAGGCCTCCCGTCAGCGCATCGACAAGGAAGAGGCCATGCGTCAAGCCATCCGGCAGGGTGGCAATACCCTGGACCTGCTGGGCCTGCGCGACAAGGTCATCGAGAAGGGGCTCAAGTATGAAGACGGGCCTGTCGACTGGTCACCCCGCGGGGCATAAGGAGCCGTGTCATGAAGATCGCCATTCTAGATGATTACGGCAACGACGCCCTTCGGCTGGCCGACTGGTCGGGACTGGGCGAGGTCAGCGTCTTTCGTGACACGCTTAAGGAGCACGACGAGCTGGTGGAGCGATTGAGGCTATTTGATGTGCTCTGCGTGATGCGTGAACGCACGCCCCTGCCCGGCTCCCTGCTGGAACGGCTTCCTCAGCTGAAACTGATTGTCACGTCAGGTACACGCAACCTCGCGATTGATCTCGACACCGCACAGCGCCAAGGCATCACGGTTTGCGGCACCGAGCTTCGCAAGACCACCACCGCCGAGCTCACCTTGGCCCTCATGCTGGCCAGTCAGCGGCGGATCGTGGTGGAGGCCAGCCACCTGGCCCAGGGCCACTGGCAGCAAGGGCTCGGCCGCGATCTCGCCGGTCTCACCCTGGGTCTCGTCGGACTTGGCAAGGTAGGTCAGCAGGTCGCCGCCCTGGCCAAAGCGTTTGGCATGCAGGTGGCGGCATGGTCTCAGAACCTCACCGAAGCCACCTGCCTGGAGCATGGAGTTACCTATGCCCGCTCGCTGGAGGCGCTGCTGGGCCAGGCGGATATCGTATCGGTGCATCTGGTGCTATCACCCCGCAGCCATGGCTTGATCGGCCGCGAAGCACTACATCATATGCGGCCCGATGCCTGCCTGATCAATACCTCACGCGGCCCCATCATCGATAACGCAGCGTTACTACAGGCATTGCGAGAAGGTGTTGTAGGCTCGGCCGCCATCGATGTCTTCGAGGTAGAGCCCCTGCCCAATGACGCCCCGATCCGGGACCAGGAGCTGATCGACAGTGGTCGGCTGCTGCTGACGCCACACCTAGGGTATACCAGCCAGCAGACATTCGAGCTCTTTTATCGACAGATGGTCGAGGACATCAAGGCCTGGCGCGATGGCAACCCAATCCGTCAACTCGAATAGATCGGCAACATAGCCAAAGTCATCGAAAAGCTGGTTGGTGGCGTCTAATGGTGTAAGCCCACCAAGTTGTTCACGTAAAGACCCAACCGGTCAATTGAAGGGCAGTAATCCAGGCCGGCAGATGCCGGCCTGGCTGCGCTGAGCTATCGTAGGACCGCGCATAGGCTTGTCAGGCGATACGCAAAACTGAACCCATGCGCTGGCACAAGCAGCGGAATCGTTATCGTTTAGAAAACGGGTGAAGCGGACACCAAGCCTGCGGTAGTTGCGCACGGCGCCCAGCAGCGCGTAGCACGCGCCCCAGCCCGATTCATTGGGTTAGAGGGTGTCGAAGGTCACCCGCGAGTGGTCGTCGATGGCCACATGGACATACCCCCACCCTGCGCCAGGCGTGTTCTGCTGGCAATCGCCAGTGACCCGATGGCCCGGGCGTGCGAAGCGCCCCAGCTTCTTGATATCCAGATACAGGAGATACTTCCGGCGGACACCCGGCTTTATGCCGTGGGCGGCATCGGGGTCGGGAACTTCGCGGCCTACCGAGCCGCCGGCATCGACGGCGCCGGGCTCGGTGGCGCCCTCTACCGCCCCGGCCAGTCTCCCGAGCAGGTCGGTCGGCAGGCCCGTGAGTTGGTCGCCGGCTGGCAAAAGGCGAGGTAGCGGTTCAAGCACGAGTCTTCGGCCTTCCCCATCAAGTATTCAAAAATTTGACCTTCTCGCTTCGCTCAGGGACTCGATGACCTCGAGCCGTATGAGGATGTCAATTACCGACCGCAAGCTCCATCACAACGCATAGCCCTGCTGAAAAAGAGAAATACCTCATGACTTGTTGGCATGGATCATGCATTGGCATTAGTGCGTGATAGGCATGATCAACCCCATGAAGCAAAAGCAGGAGGGTGGCCCATGGCCCAAAATTTTGAATTCATTATTCTTTTCCCGTGCTACCAGGCTGATGGAGCATATCACTCTGCACCATGATGAGACTTGAGAGGTGAATCATGAGACAAAAACGCACCAAAAAGGACCAAACAGTTCGCGTTGTAGAGTAATCACTAACCCATTAACAACGGCAATAAAGAAGGATTAAGCAGCAGAAAACATTCTGCATATAGGCAAGGAAATCTACGGCACAAATGGGAAAATCATCGATGAATATTCAGAACTATAAACCCCATCGAAAAAGAGAATTAAGCATCACTCAACACCAAAAACCCTGCACCAACCTAAGAAATTAAAATTAGATATCCTTTGGAGATTCCCCATGACTATCAAGACAACCTTACTTGCAGCAAGCATCTCTCTGGCAGGCCTGATGGCTAGCAGTGCCGCCTATGCGCAACAGCCTGTTAATGTCTCATATAACGTGGCTGAAGGTTCCAGTTGGCACCAAGGTGCCGAGCGCTTTCGTGACCTGGTAGCCGATTACTCGGAAGGTGCCTTCCAAGTTCGCCTGCACCCCAATGCTGCACTTGCAGGCGGCAGCGATCGTGTAGAAATGGAAATGACTCAGTCAGGGGCCATACACTTCTTGATCAAATCAACCACCTGGATGACAGGGCTGGATTCTCGATACCAGGTACTAGGACTGCCCTGGCTGTTTCCAGACCATGACACAGCCAATGCAGTGCTAGACGGCCAAGCAGGCGACACGCTGCTACAGGACTTGGAGCAGCAGGACCTGGTTGGGCTAGCCTGGGGCGTCAATGGTTTCCGCCAAGTCACGAACTCACGTGGCCCCATCACCGAGCCGGCAGATCTCGATGGACTGCGCATTCGTGTACCCGGCATTGAGTTGTACTTGGCCATCTTCGAGGAGTTGGGTGCCTCTCCCACTACCATGAATTTCGCTGAGGTATTCACTGCCCTGCAGACTGGAGCCGTCGATGGACAGGAAAACCCCCTCTCTCTCATCTGGTCCTCACGGTTCCATGATGTCCAGGACCATGTGACGATCTGGAACTACTCATATGATGCGCTGGCATTCATCGGCAGCGGCCCTGTCTGGCAAGGCTTGAGTGAAGAAGACCAAGATATGTTCCGCCGCGCTGCCAAGGAGGCCATGGACTTCCAGCGTGAGGTGGTAAAGCAGGAAGATATTGACCTGGTAGCAGAACTGGAAAACGCCGGAATGGTAGTTACTACGCTCAGCGATGATCAACTGAGTGCCTTCCAGGAGGTCCTCGCGCCCGTCTATGAGCAATACAAGGAGTCACTGGGCGAAGACTTCGTCAGCCTGTTTGAAGAAGGAGTTGCAGCTCAACAGTAGCATCTCGCAGGCGGCCTGCTTTGCAGGCCGCCTGACATTCATAAAAATGGGGAGAGTCCAAATGAAGCTCTTCAAGAAACCAGCAATATTCCTGATCGACCATTTTGAAGAAATCATCGTGGTCATCTGCATGTTTGGCATAGTCATCTTGACATTCACCGCGGTCATTGCAAGGTATGTATTTCGCATGCCTATTGCAGGAGCTGATGAAGTCGCAACTTATATGTTTCTATGGGCATCGCTATTTGGTGCGGCAGCAGCCTTTAAATATAATAAGCATGGAGGAGTGCCAATCCTGGTTGATTTTCTACCAACCAAAATACGCCGCACTTCAGATTTATTCATCTTGAGCATAACAGCCGCATTCTTCGGCTTTCTTTCTTATTACAGCTGGAAGTTCCTCAACCAGTCGATGAGAGTTGGGCAGACCAGCCCTGCTACTGGCATTCCAGTATGGACAGTTAATGCCGGAATCTTTGCGGCCTTGTGCATGTGTTCAATACGCTGTGTCATAGCCATTGTTCGCGATCTTATAGGGATGAGTAGATACCCGAATGTTCCTGTGTCATCCAACATAATATCTGAAGACAACCTTGGGTCCACACCAAAATCTTAAGCGAGCCACCAATGGACATATTGACCAGCTCCGGAATAGTTGCATTACTGCTCTTTTTTCTCTTCCTGTTTGCGAGCTTCCCCATCTCTGTTGCCTTGGGTTTGGGTGGGGTTGCAGTTTTTGCGTATCAGCAAATTGCACCGTTTACGACATTGCCCCAGATATTTTCTGGCGCAATCGATTCCTTCACACTACTGGCAATACCGCTATTCATCATTGCAGGCAACATGATTGCTCAAACTGGAATAGCAGGAAAGCTGGTTTATCTGGCACAGTTCATGCTTGGGCGCATCCCTGGAGGGCTTGCCATCACAGTGATCGTAGCAGGCGCGTTTCTGGGAGCGCTGTCGGGATCCAATGTTGCCGCAATCGCAGCGTTAGGCTTCATGATCGCGGCCATGCAAAAGGCCGGATATCCCTTAGGGTTTTCATGCGCTACCGTTGCAGCAGGCTGCACCTTCGGGGTGGTCATCCCACCCAGCATCAACCTGATTCTTTATGGAGTGATTGCTAACGCATCTATACCGGCTCTCTTTGCTGCGGGCATCGGGCCCGGCATAATCTTGGCGGTCGTATTATGCACATATATATACATTGTGGCCAAGAAGGAAAACTTCCCAATTGCCGATATCGAAAGAAACTGGCCCGCCTTCAGGATTGCCTTTAAAGATGCCTTTTGGGGGCTGATGGCACCGATTATAATTCTTGGGGGCATCTATGGTGGAATTTTTACGGCCACTGAGGCCGCCGCTGTAGCCGTTATATATGTATTTTTAATTGACCGCTTCTTCTACCACAAAATTCGCCTGACAGACTATCCCTACTTAATGCTACAGTCCGGGCTGACTACTGGCGTAGTCATGCTCATTCTGGCCATGGCTTCCATACTATCTTTTATACTCATGGTAGATGGAACGGCAATGCAGGTGAGAGATTGGCTATTAACCGCAAGCGGTGGTAGTTCCGTTATCATGCTGCTGCTCGTTAACATCATCCTGTTTTTTGCCGGCGCGTTTCTCGATCCGGTCTCTGCAATATACCTGCTCGTGCCGCTTCTGTTACCTTCCATACAGGCTGTTGGCGTAGACACCGTGCATTTTGGCGCCATCATGACCACCAATTTATCGATGGCACACATCACTCCACCAATCGGGCTAGCCCTCTACCTGGCCTCACAGATAGCCGGCATCCCGTTCACTAAGGCTGCCAAGGCTGTCTTACCCTTTGTGGCATGTGAAATTGTCGCCTTGATGATCGTGACCTTCGTCCCTGGTTTCACATTGTTCTTTGTTAACCTACTGGCTTGAGTTAACCCAGGCCTTCGCCACACGGCAAGGCCTGGTGATATCTCGACGAAAAGAAAGCAATTGCAGCCAGTCATCACGCCTGAAAATTCTGGATTCCGGTCCAACAGCACGGCTTCCGGCATGGGGTTCTGGTTATTCTGGAATGGCCTATTCAGTCGCTTCCTTTGCCATCAGCGTACTGGCGATCTCCAACAGTCGATCATCCTGCCAGCGGTTAGCCACCAGCTGAACCCCCAGCGGCATGCCGGATTTACCATGGCTCAACGGCAGGTTGAGGCAAGGCACACCAAGTAGCGTCCAGGCCCGACAGTAAACGGGGTCGCCGGTAGCCTCGAGACCTTTTGGCGCCACGCCGGTCGCACTCGCGGCAAGTATCACGTCAACCTGAGTCTCGAAAACAGTTGTTAATTCCTGTTGAAGGCTTGCTGCCGCGAGCATCGCCTCACGGTAGCGAGGATAACCAATCGCCCGACCCTCCTCGATCAGTTCAACGAGCTTGGGCCCCATGCAGGCGGAAAGCCGGGAGTATTCGCTGGCAAGCGTCTGGGCCGCCTCATAGGCCATCACGACCTTCTGCTGCTCCACCAAGGCTTCGTAGCGTTCGTCCAGTGCCAGTGGCACCAATTCGGCCCCTGCTTTCTCCAGCCTTGCCTGAGCATCCAAAAGCGCCCGCTCGACATCATCCTCGAAGGTTAGAGCACTGGGCAGACTGTGGACACCGACACGCACACCAACGAGGTCATCCCGGGGCGCAATACGAGGCGCCCGTGTCAGCGCCGAGAAGGTGGTGCAGATGTCCTCGATATGGCGTGCGAACCACCCTACGGTATCCAGCGAGGGGGCAAACGACTTGACGCCGGCGGCACTGAGCGTGTCGAACGTCGGTTTGAAACCGAATACCCCGCAGTAACTCGCCGGGCGAATCATGCTGCCGGCGGTCTGGGTGCCGAAGGCAAGCGGCACCATGCCGGCAGCCACCGCGGCTGCGGAGCCACTCGATGAGCCACCGGGTGTTCGGGAGGGGTCGTGGGGGTTACACGTCTTCCCTGGAGTGAAGTAGGCAAGCTCGGTTGTGACTGTCTTGCCCATGATCAACGCGCCCTGCTCCTTCAGCAATGTCACCAGCGCCGCATTGACAAGAGATGAAGGTGAATGCAAATAGCCGCCCGTTCCCCAGCGGGTCGGAAAGTCCTCGGTCTCGATGATGTCCTTGATGCCCACCGGCACGCCGTACAAAGGCTTGTCTCTCAAATCGCCAGACAACTTCGGAGTCTCAGCAGACAGGGCCTCCCAGGCCTGAACCTCCGGCTCACGCTGTTCGATACGCGTCGTGCAGGAGTTCCACCAGTCGAGGGGCTTGGCTCGACCCTCGGCCAGGGCGGCCTGATACGCGTTGATGGTCATATCGGAATTATCATTCACGTTGTTTCTCCTTTGGTGTCAGGCAGACAGGCGGTCCGCCTAAATGATCAATTTCAAGCCAACCAGCACCACCAATAGCGCAAATAGACGCCTGAGCAGCCGCGGCGATAAATTATGGGAAAGCCGCACGCCCAGCCTGGCAAAGGGCACACTGAACAGAGCGATACCGGCGAATGCAGGCCAATAGAGATAACCGGAGCTGTAGGCGGGAAGTATGGATTGCCCTTGACCCGTGAAGAAAAAGGTCGCGGCCCCTACCGCAGCGATCGGGAGCCCACATGCCGCTGAGGTACCTATCGCCATCGTGAGGCGAGCCCCGTTCCTGGCAAGCCAGGGTACGCTGAGAACCCCCCCACCCACACCAAACAGTGCCGAAAAGGTGCCGATCAGCGTTCCTGCAGTAAACATCGCCGGCAATCCGGCCGGCTTCCTGCCCGCTCTTGGGGACTTGGCAAGCAGCATGCGCAACGCCAGCAATAGCATGAACACCCCGAAGTAGCGCTCAAGACGTTCGGCCTGAAGTTGCCCAGCGATGAGGCCACCCAGCACTGCACCGAGAATGAGGCCTGGAAGCATACGAGTGAGCAGTTCGACAGACACCGCACCTTGTTTCCAATGCCCCATCGCCGAGGCAGCGCCGGTGGCGGTGATGATTGCAAGTGAAGTGCCGATAGCAAGATGGATCACCACCGCAGGGTCCACACCCTGCTGATTGAGGGCCACGATTAGCGCCGGCACAACAACCACTCCTCCACCGATGCCGAACAAGCCAGCAATCAGTCCGGCCACGGCACCCACCAAGGAGTAGAACAGTAGCGCTGACAGCATTCAGAACTCACTCCATTCAAAAAGACGGGTGGGGTCTGAATAGCCCCACCCGTGGTTACGCAGTTGTGGTGTTTATTCCAAGACATCACTTGCAAATGAGATATCGACAATATCCTCGTAGTACATCTCTCCTTGGATATTGCCCACGAATTGCTGCATCTCGATGGCGTTAGCGAAGGCGTCTTCGGTGATCATAACGCTCTCAGGATAAACGTTATTGTCGATCATGCGCTGTACCGCAGCATCCACGACATCACCCTGCAGGTCACCGAACTCCAGTCGAGCTACCGCCTTCGCGATTTCGGCATCGGAATGGATCAGTGATAGAGAGTCATTGATGGCACTCACGAAACGCACGACCAGGTCGGGGTTGTTATCAATCATCTCCTGCGAGGTGTTGATAGTCGAAAACGCATACTCAGGATAATCATCCGTAAATGCATGGATGATCTCCAGCCCCTGCGAGATGCCCTGCTCCACCTGAGGCTGGTAGGCGACGGCAATATCGCCTCGGCCGGACAGTACCGGGCCAAGCTCGGATCCGTTCTGAACCTCGGTGACAGTCACTTCACCGTTGAGACCGGCATCCTCGATCAGACGCCTGATCAGGGTGTTGGAAGTGCCCGGTGCCAACCCTACCACGACTTCCTTGCCCTCGAGGTCTGCAGGCGAGGAGTAACCCAGGTCTGGGTGGGCAAGCACCCACACCGGCGCACTGTTAGCCACTGCACTGATAGCCTTACCACTGCCACCCTGCTCTTGAGCAA
The DNA here is from genome assembly GCF_024206005.1 of Halomonas sp. 3H. Lineage (NCBI taxonomy): Bacteria > Pseudomonadati > Pseudomonadota > Gammaproteobacteria > Oceanospirillales > Halomonadaceae > Halomonas > Halomonas sp. 3H. The sequence continues at coordinate 1,730,744 of NZ_CP100360.1, read as the reverse complement.
AGCCGACATGTTCCGGACCATGCACCGAGAACTGCGACTCACCGGAAAGCACCGAGGCCAGCGCGGCCGGACCGGAGCCGGCAGAGCGCACCACCGGCACATCGATATTGTGATTATTGAACAGCCCCTCGTGCTTGGCCACATAGACGGGAAGATAGAGCAACGAATGAAAAGCCTCGTTGATCAGGATGGTATCCATCTCGTCGGCCTGAGTGCTGAAGGAAGCACTCATTGCCAGCAGGCCTGTGCCCAGGACGACACCTTTGTAGGATGAAGAGTGACTCATTTTATAATACCCCTTTGTTTATGTGAAACTACGCTAAATCTTGCTGATACAGCAAAACTACTTACTTCTGCCCCTTTTCCCATGGCAAGAGACGCTTCTCAACTTGTGAGACAATGATGTACAGCACGATGGCAACAATCATCAGCATGATGACACCAACCCACACGACATTTAGATTGAAGAGGTTGCCAGCGACGAAGATCATTCTCCCGAGGCCACGATCTGACGAGATGAATTCCCCTCCGATTTCGGCAATCAGTGCAAAACCGATATTCAACCGAAATGCAGAAATGATCCACGGCAAGGTCGCTGGTGCCACCACCTTGGAAAAGATTTCACGACGACTGGCACCCAACGAGCGCATCAGATTGATCAGGTTACGGTCTATCTGGTGAGTACCCTGATAGGCGGAAAGCAACGCAACAACAAAGGTGGCAACAAATGCCAGCATTATCTTCGAAAACATGCCCGAGCCAAACCAGATGATGATCATCGGTGCCAACGCAATCTTCGGCAGACCATTGAGCGCCACCATGAATGGATCAATGATGCGTGCCGTGGTGCGCGAGAACCAAAGCAGCAAACCGGCAATCGAGCCAAGGATGCTGCCCATCAGGAACCCGACAACAGTCGCATAGACGGTAGCAACAGTATCGTTCAGCAACTGTCCGGATTGAATGAGCCGCCAGGCCTCGCCTGCAATTCCCACGGGTGAGCCCATGAGGAAGGAGTTGATCCAGCCAAGATTCACTCCTAACTGCCAGATAACGATCACCAACGCTAATCCCGCACTGCGAAAAAGATTATCGGTCAATAGTGTATTACCGGATAAGCTCTCGCTATTCTCCTTGACACTACCGGCTCGGATTACATGCGTATGAAGCTGAGACTCGCTCATGAATCACCCCCGGTAATCTGGATGTCCAAGTCATCCCAGATCCGATCGAAAAAGGTTTGGTATCGAGCATCACTGCGAGCCTTGAGACATGAACCGAGCTCACGAGAGAGTCCTACATCGTAAATTTTTTTGACTGATGTCGGTCGCTGAGTCATCACGGCTACGCGATCCGACATAGCAATAGCTTCACCGATATCGTGCGTAATCAGTACAACTGTCTTATGGTTCTCTTTAAGAATTGAGACAATTTCTTCTTCCAGCACAAGACGGGTCTGGTAATCAAGAGCCGAAAAAGGCTCATCAAGAAGAATCAGGTCCGGCTCAGTAATCAGTGTGCGTATCAATGCAACCCGCTGCCGCATTCCTCCTGACAGAGTGCTGGGATACTGTTCGGCAAAATCAGCAAGTCCGTATCGTGCCAGTTGATCCCTGGCCATCTCATAGCGTCTCGCCTTGGGCATGCCCTGTATCTCGAGGCCCAGGCACACGTTATCGATGATAGTTCTCCAAGGGAACAGCAGGTCACGCTGTAGCATGTAGCCGATCCGAGCGCCGCAGTTCGGATCACTTCCACGTAGAGTGATGCTGCCGTCGCTTGGCTCGAGAAGGCTTGCAATAATATTAAACATCGTGCTTTTCCCGCAGCCGCTCGGCCCAACGATGCTGACAAACTCCTCCTGCTTGATATCCAAGGTAATGTCTTCGATGACCTCAACACTCTCACTATTGGAACTCGTAAAGGTTTTCTTTACACCTTCCAGGGAAATGACACTTTCTCGCAGTGGCAATGGACTACGCTTCTGTTCAGGCAGCGTGGCCGAATGGGATATAGGGGCATTCATTGGTGACCCTCCTTCAGGTTAGCAAGTGCAAAGAATTATGAATGCAAAACACTCAGCACTTTTGATGCCAGGAAGGTATTAATTGGAAATAATCAGCGCGTTAGGTGAGAAAATGCCGGCTTGGGGGTTTTTGGCATTGACAACGCCACGCCCGCCCATGGTGCAGAATCCCTCCGTGTATGCACCATGCCGGCAGAGAGGCAGGAAAGATGTAAGCAAACGGGCATCACCGGTTGTCAGTGATCAGGCGGTATGCTGCCAGCTGTGAGGCAGGAGTTCGTAGAGCTGACTGGCCTTCTGGCTCGGCAGCCGTTCCAGCACATCCTTCAGGTAGGCGTAGGGCTCATGGCCATTCAGCTTGGCGCACTGGATCAGGCTCATGATGGTGGCGGCACGCTGGCCACTGCGCAGTGATCCGGCGAATAGCCAGTTGCTGCGACCCAACGCCCAGGGGCGAATCAGGTTCTCGACCCGGTTGTTATCGATCGGCAACCCGCCATCGTCGAGGTAGCGCGTCAGCGCCGCCCAACGCTTCAGGCTGTAATCCAGCGCTTTCGCTGTCGCCGAGCCGTTCGGCACTTTCTCTCTGTGAGCCAACATCCAGCGGTGCAGCGCGCCGGCGATGGGCTTTGCTCGTGTCTCCCGCAGCCGTTGGCGCTCTTCAGCGCTCAGTGACTGGGGCTCGCGCTCCACCTGGTAGAGCTGACCGATCAGCTCGATGGCCTGACCGGCGATCTGGCTCTTGTCGGCCACGTGCAGATCGACGAACTTGCGCCGGGCGTGGGCCATGCAGCCGATTTCGGTGACGCCGTTGGCAAAGCTCTGCTTGTAGCCGCTGTAGTCGCCGCAGACCAGCTTGCCCCGCCAGTCGCCAAGGAAGTCGCGGGCATGCTGGCCGCCGCGCCCCTCGCTGAAGTCGTAGACTACCGCCTTCAACCCGGCATAGGGCGAAGTGGCATAGGCCCAGAGGTAGGCGTGGTGGGTTCTCTTCTTGCCCGGGGCCAGCATCGGCACCGGCGTCTCGTCGGCATGCAGCACCGGCTCGCTGAGCAGCAGGTCGCGTAGCGCATCGATCAGTGGTTGGAGTCGCACGCCGCAGATGCCGACCCATTCGGCCAGGGTAGAGCGCTGAATCGCCACGCCGGTGCGGGCAAAGATCTGCGCCTGACGATAGAGCGGCAGGTGATCGGCATATTTGGCGATCAACACTTGGGCCAGCGGGCCGGCGGTGGGGATGCCCTTGTCGATGATCTGGGCCGGCATCGGCGCCTGGGTCAGCGTCTCGCACTGGTCGCAGACCCACTTGCCACGGATATGCCGCTCGACGTGAAACACGCCCGGCGTGTAGTCGAGCTTCTCGCTGCTCTCTTCGCCGATCCGCCGCAGCTGGCAGCCGCAGGCGCAATGTTCGCTCTCCGGGTCATGGTGGATCTCGGTGCGCTGCAGTTCGGGGGGCAAGGGAGCGCGCTTGGGGGCCTTCTTGGCCGCCGGCGGCGTGGAGGCGAGCTTCAGGTCTTCCAACTTGGTCTCGATGGCAGCGATGTCGGCATCTACCACCTCCTCCAGCAGGCTGATCTGCAGGACGTTGAGCTGCTCGCTGCGCTTGCCGAAGGCGTGGCGCTTGAGCAATGCCAGTTCATAGGTCAGCTTCTGGTTGACCTGCTCGTTGTGGCGGAGGGCTTTATCCTTTTCCTCCACCTGCGACATCAGCGTTGCCGCCAGGTGGCGGAGCTGATCGGGAGAGAGCTGAGACAGATCGGGCGACGTGGTCATCCGACAAGTATGCCAGCCCGACGCTGACAGCGGGATTAGCGCATCCGCGAATAGCCGGGCCGCCACGTCTGTGCCGCGGATCACACGACGGAGATCACTCCGCCGGCGCCGAGACGCTGCCAGGGCAGTCCTTGAACCAGCGCCGTCACCTGCTCGGGGCAGAGCGCGACGCGATCGCCATGCCAGTTACCGGCCCAGTGGAACTTGCCCTGGTTCAAGCGCCGGGCACATAGCCAGACGCCCAGGCCATCGTGAATCAGTACCTTCATGCGGTTTGCCGCGCCGGTTGGTGAAGAGATAGGCACAGTGCGGGCGCGCCGCGACGAACACCTTAACCACGCGAGCCAGGGCCGTGTCCGGGCCGGCGCGCATGTCCAGCGGCTCGGTGGCCAGCCAGATCTCGTCGATGCGGATCATCCCAGCAGCCCCTTTAGCCAGTGGGCACACTGAGCCGCCTCGGCGACGGGCCACCGCACGGTGATCGTGCCCTGTGATGAGGGCAGCTCAATGCAGATCTCGCTGGCAGTGGCAGGTGGCGTTGGCAGGTCGGCTGATGGCGGCACCGGCAGGGGCACAAAATCCGGCACGGCCGGCAGTTGGCTCTGCCGCTTGGCCTTACGGATCCAGGTCTGGACGAGGTTGGTGTTGAGCCCATGCTGCAACGCGACCTGGGCAATTGAAGCGTCGCCCTCCAGGCAGGCCGCGACGATCTTGGCCTTGAACGACGGGGCGTAGCGACGGCGGCGACGGATCTCACGTTCGGTGCTTGGGGGTGTCATGAATAGGTGCCCATCTATTGTTACGTGGGCACCTAATGTCACCGCACAAGGCCTTCCGCGGAAGGTGTGTTCAGCGGCCGGTTACGATAAAGCCCGATTCCATCCACCATCACGAGCAGGTAGCGAGAGGATCAGAGGGGGGACTTTCTGCTGTCGCTTGACAGGGGTGTCCGCTCCAATTAGACCACTTCATACATGCTGCTTTACATACAAGCAGGAAAATCCTAAAAATAGTCATGTCGATTTTCCTTCTTGCACTGACCCGCGAAACCCGCTGCCTGCATATTAGCAGGGGCAAGGCACGGCTGATTCAGCAAAGGTGTGTCCCGATGTCCGACCGACGTGAAGACGATACTCACCTGCGAGATGCCATCGGCCTTGCGGACTCCTGGTTTGGTCTAGACCTGTCCTCGTCCGACTGTGGTCACCAGAGTAGCGCCTTGCGGAGTTGGCACGACCAGCTCGATCATGCATGGCAAGCCCCCTGGCCGCTATCGGAGCCGTCGGATTTCGCGGTTGTGATGGCGCAGAGGGCACATCCGCAGGACGTTACACCGGACGGGACCGGGCCCTCAGAGCGAGTCCGACCGGAACCCGCCTATACGAGGCCGGAGTTCGGGCTGACGGCTGCTGCCGAGGCAATGCGGCGCGGGGAGGTCTCTGCGACTGAACTGACCATCGACTCGCTCAAACGCCTCGACACCATTGGTCGCGACCTCAATGCCGTCATCGCCGTTGACGAGGAGGCGGCCCTCGTGGCGGCACGCTGCGCCGATAGGCGTCGCCAGGCGGGTCAGGCGGATTCCCCGTTGCTGGGCATTCCGCTGGCACATAAGGCGCTTTATGGTCGTGCCGGTCGGGAAAGCACAAGCGGTGCGGCGGCGCGACGCGGATTCGTGCCCAACGCGACGGCCACCGTACTTGAGCGTCTCGATGCCGCCGGCGCTGTTGATCTGGGCCAACTGCACACCACCGAGGCCGCCCTTGACCCCTCAGGCCTTGAATGCCACATCGGTCCGTGCCGCAACCCCTGGGATGAAACCGTGATCACCGGCGGTTCATCGAGCGGCAGCGCCGTTGCGGTGGCTTGCGGGGCAGTCTTCGGCTCGCTGGGGTCGGACACCGGTGGATCCGTTCGCATTCCGGCTGCCCTCTGCGGTGTCACCGGCATCAAACCGACCTATGGGCGCGTCAGTCGGCACGGGGTGCTTCCTGTGAGTTTCTCTTGCGATCACGTCGGCGTGCTTGGCCGCACTGCCGGGGACTGTGCGCTGCTACTTGAAGCCATTGCAGGGCATGATCCGCGCGACGCAACCAGCAGCAAGCACCCCATGGGGAGCGCGCTGGCCGTCGGCGGCTGCGTCTCGCTGGCGGGGCGCCGTATTGGCGTGCCGGAAGGGTTTTTCCGGGATTACCTCCACCACGATGCCCAGGCCCTGCTTGACGACAGCCTCAAGGCGCTGCGGGAACTCGGCGCTGACCTCGTGCCGGTACCGCATTTCGACTACGACGAACTCAATGCGCTCGCCGCCGTCACGTTACAGGCCGAGGCAGCCACGGTGCACCTGACGTCGTTGCAAACCCGACCCCATGCCTACTCGCGTGCGATCCGCAGGCGACTGCAGCTCGGTCTCGGTATTCCCGCCGTCGCCTACAATCAGGCCATCGGCCTGCGCGGACTGCGTCTGGCCGAATTCCTAGATCAGGTCATGGCGTATGTGGACATGCTGCACACTCCGGTGATCGCCATGCCGACACCATCAATCACTTGGCAGGCGGGCAAACCTTCGATAGATCGGGCCGACATGGCGGCGTTGACCCGATTGACGCGCCCCTTCAATTACCTCGGGCTGCCCGCAATCACCTTGCCTTGCGGGTTCATGCGATCGCCTGCGGGAAAGCCCATCCCGGTCGGTTTCCAGTTGGTCGGCCACCCATTTTCAGAGCTGGAACTGGCGGCGGCCGGTGCCGCCTACCAGAGTGCAACGGACTGGCATCGGCATCAGCCGTGATGGCGCTGCGGCGCAAGGGCAGCCCTGTTGCTGTCCGCGGGTTCGACGACATACTCGGACAAATCGGCGGTACGCGTCATGTTCCAGTATTCCACGAAGCGCCAGGGGATGTTTGTCACTACGCGCCCCCGGCTGTTCCGGTAATAGGTCTGCATGCCCCGGTGGGCCCACACCATGCCCTCGTGAATGCTGTCCACGTCCCTGTTGTAGGCATCATGCACATCCTTGCGGATTTCCACCGCATCGGCGCCCTGCTCCCGCACGCGGTCCAGCAGGTTGCCAATGTAATTCACCTGACATTCGGCAATACTGATGTAGCTGCCGCCGATCGGATTGGTGTTGGGGCCGTACATGAAGAACAGGTTTGGGAAGCCCGGTGTGGCGATACCCAGGTAGGCACGGGCATTATCCCCGTCCCAGGCATCCCGTAGGGCAACATTGCCACGACCGCGGAAATCCACCGTCTGGGCGAAATTTTGCGCTTCGAAGCCGGTGCACAAGACAATGACATCCACCTCCACATGCTCGCCGCTGGCCGAGGTGATACCCGTCTTGGTGAAACCGGACACGGCCTCGGCGTGCAGCGAGACGTGCGGCTTGCGAAGTGTCGTGAACCAGCCGTTGTCGAGGAGAATCCGCTTGCCAAAGGGTGGGTAATCCGGCAGCGCCTTGCGCAGCAGATCATCCCGGCCGTCGAGCATATCCATCATGTATTTCGTGAAGAACTCCCGATGGCCGTCGTTGATGGCGTTCATCGAACGTTCCGGATGCGGCCAGTCCGGGTCTTTCTGGAGCGCCGGGTAGATCTTGTCAGTCCAGGTCCAAGCGAGCCGGAACCGATACCAGTTGTAGTAGTAGGGGACGTTATTCACCAGCCAGTGATGGCCCGACTCCAGCGGCTGGAAGTATTCGTCACTGGGCGCAATCCACTGCGGTGAGCGCTGGTAGACATGCAGTTCCGCCACCTTATTGGCGATCGCCGGCACGATCTGCATGGCGCTGGCCCCGGTTCCGACGATAGCAACGCGCTTTTTGCTAATATCCAGATCATCCGGCCAGGTCGCCGAATGGAAGATCGCTCCCTGGAATTGCTCCAGCCCAGGGAACGCCGGCACCTTCGGTGTGTGGAACAGCCCCACGGCGGAGATGACGAAACAGGCTTCCAGAGTGTAGGCATCCCCGTCCCGGGGCTGCAACTCGAGTTGCCAACGCCGTGCCGTCTCGTTGTATCGCGCGGCTGCCACGTCCACGCCGAACCGGATGTACTGGAGCAGGCCATGCTCATTAGCCATGTCCCGCAGGTACGTCATGACTTCGTCGCGTTTGGCAAAATGCGTCGACCAGTCGCGTTGGAAGAACGAATACGAATACAGGTAACTGGGTGTGTCGACGCCGCAGCCGGGGTAGCGGTTACCGAGCCAGTTGCCGCCGACGTCGCTCTGCCGCTCAAGTATCACGAACGGCAGTCCCAGTTGTTTCAGGCGCAACGCAGCCAGGAGACCGGAGACACCCGCACCGATGATCACGGTCAGTCCAGCATCAGCGACACTATCGGGTGAGCCTGGCCCGGCTTCCGTGCCGTCGGCACCGAAGCCCATCTGGGAGGCCACCATGGGGATGTAGTCTGGCGGCACCTCCTCCCCCATGCACACTTCCATCATCCGATGCAGCAGCGTGGTGTCTGGTGATGGCACCCGTGCACGCGCTCCGTTCAGGCACTCGGCGATTGCCGTGCCGGCAGCAGCGCGTATCTCCTCCTGGCGCTGCTCGGGTAGCCCACCGGTGCGATGATCGCCCAGGCCCCGGTTCTTGGTGGGTTTGTAGGGGGCGCGCAGCCACTTGTCATCACCGGTCAACTGGAACAGTGTCATCAGCAGCGACGGAATGTTCGCGGCGCGGAGCGCCTCGCCGAGTTCAGCCTTGTTGTTGTGCGTTTCGGTCGTCATGGTCTCTCCAGTGCCGGTGACATGCTGGCACAACCAGTAGGTAGTAAATTATACCCTTCGGTAGATTTCGGTACCAAATTGGCGCAGCAGCGTCCTGCAACGGCAGCCATTATATTGTTCAGCGGTCCGGGTAGTCGGGCGTGCGTTTCTCGAGAAAAGCCGCGACGCCCTCACGCCAGTCACCACTCTCTCGGACCCGGTCAACGCAGGTCTGTTCGCGGAGCGCCTGTGCTGACGACGCCGGATCACCCAGCTCAAGCCCGGCGCAGAATGCCCTGACGGCCTGCACCGCCGCAGGACTGTTCGAGCAGATCGCCTCGGCGGCGGAGAGCGCCCAGTCGTCGAGCGCTGATGAGGCCACGACGGCGTTGAGGAAACCCGACTCGCAGGCACGCTCGGCGCTGATCAACCTGCCGGTGAGCAGCAGTTCCATCGCCAGTGCGCGCGGTATCTGTCGGGTCAGCTTGAGCGCCCCCCCACCGGAAGGGAAGATACCCCACCGCACCTCCGGCAGCCCGAAGCGGGCGTCCGTTCGGGCGACCCGGATATCGGCCGCAAGCGCCAGCTCGAAGCCCCCGGCAACGCAGTGGCCGTTGATTGCAGCGATGATGGGCTTGCTGAAAACCCGGCTCTTCAGCAGCGCCTGGTCGATGAGAACATCCCGGTCCTGGCATGCGTCCCAGTCCACAGAGAGGTCGGCGCCGGAGCAGAAGGCCTCCTCGCCGGAGCCCCTCAGTATCACGCAGCGCACCGAGCGATCCGCGTCGAGCACACGCCAGGCATCCGCCAGATCCCGGAACATGGTGATATCCAGCGCGTTACGACGCGACGGGTTATCGATCGTGATGCGTGCGATGCCGCCGCCCCCCTGAAACACCTCGATGCCCATATGCCTCAAGGCCTCCCGGCTTCCGCGGCGTCGGCGGGCAGAACACCGACGATGCGCTCTGTGAACATGACCATCCTGTCGGCAAGCCCGGTCTCCGACAGGCGGCCGTGCGGCCGGTACCAGGTGTAGATCCAGCTGATCATCCCGACGATGGCCAGTGTCGCCATACGAACATCGGCGATATGGAACTCACCGCTGTCGGCGCCCTCCTGGATAAGGGCAGAGAGCTCATTGTCAAAGCGGCCCTTCAGTGCATTGATCTCGTCTTTGTACTCATCGGGGATGTTGTTCTCTTCCCGGAAGAAGATGGCTGTTGTCCGCTGCTCAGCGATCACCAGGCGCGTGTACTCGTCCGCAAAACGCCGAATTCGCGCAGTCGGCGACCCCGAGGTCCGGCGCGACCGGCTGACGCAGTCCACCGACCGGTGAACCACCCGTAGATAGATTTCCACCAGCAAAGCCGACTTGTTCCTGTAATGCTGGTAGATGAAGGGCTTGGTGACCGACAGCCGTTCCGCTATTGCGTCAAGGCTGGTTCCCCTGTAACCGCGTTCATAAAAGAGCCTTGCCGCAACCTCCAGGATGCGTTCCTTCTTGAAACTCTGCACTTCGTCGCGCATTGCCATCGGTCGTCTGTTACTCCTTGGGCTCAATCCGTGGGCGGGGGCGTCCACCACCCGCCTCAGTCGGCACTATCGTTCCGGCTCTTTTCGCGTGCCTGCTCCGCCAGGACGAAACGCTGTATCTTGCCGGTTGGTGTCCGGGGGAATTCGTCGGCGAACTGCACGAATCTGGGAACCTTGTAATCGGCCATGTTGCTACTACAGTACACCAGCAACTCGTCACGAGTCAGGGCCGCGTTCTCCGCAAGTTGGACATAGGCAAAACCGACTTCGCCGAGACGCTGGTGCGGCACACCCACCACGATTGCTTGCTTGACCGCGTCATGGCCCTGGATGATCCGCTCGATTTCGGCAGGATAGGCATTGGTCCCGCCAACGATGAACATGTCCTTCACCCGACCGGTAATTTTCAGGTACCCTTGGCGGTCGAAGCAACCGAGATCGCCCGTCCGGAAGAAGCCATCCTCCGTTATCACCTCGCGGGTTGCTTCGGGATTACGGTAATAGCCCTGCATGACGATGTGGCCCCGCACCCAGACTTCCCCCACCGCGTCGGCGGGCAACTTCTCCCCGCTACGGGCATCAACCACGATCACCTCGAACTCGCCGACGGGCTTGCCCTTGTTGTCGAACAGTACCTCCAACGGGGCGTCGAACTCGCTCAGCACCGTGGTGGAGGTGGTTTCGGTCATCCCGTAGACCGCCTGGAGGGCATCGAGTTGCATGATTTCGAAGGCCGCCCTGGCAACGTCGGGCGTCACCGGCGCGCCACCGATCCAGGCACTTTTCAGGCAGGAGGTGTCATACGGTTTTTTGCGAAGCACATCAATGCAATCAATAAAATGCGTTGGAATGCCGCCAAGGAAGTTGACCCGCTCACGGGCAATGATCTCCATTGCCTTGTCCGGATCCCACTTGGACATGGTGACCAGGGTACAGCCGAGCAGTATGCATGGCAGCACCTCGGTGACCGTGCCGGCAATATGGTAGAAAGGCATGTGTCCGAGAATGCGCTCGCCGGGCTCGATGTGCATTTCGCGGGCCACATTGGCCGCATTGCGCAGCATCACGTGGGAGTGCATAGCCCCTTTGGGGTTGCCCGTCGTGCCGGATGTGTAGACGATTATCACCGTATCGTCGACGGACACCTCCACCTCGCGCTGCGCCAGGCCATCGTTGCCGCGGCCTCGCTCTCGCAGGGCGTTCAGCGTGGATGTCCCTGGCTGCGCCACGTCGTTCCAGAGGATGATGGAACGTAACGCCGGCAGGTCATCCGAGACAATGCTACCAGGTTCCATGGTATCCAGCCCTGGGACCATCTCCTGCGCCATGGCGAAGAAGTCGATATCCCAGTACTGGTCCATCATGATCAGCACGCTGGCATTGGACTGTTGCAGCACGTAGCGGGCTTCTCGTGTCTTGAAGCGCGTATTCACCGGCACTAGTACGGCCCCGATACGTGCGCAGGCCATCCAGATCGCGACCCACTCCGGGGAGTTGGCGACCCAGACGGCCACGTTGTCACCGTGCTGGATACCGACATCGATCAGGCCCGCCGCCACCTCGTCCACCATGCGGTCGAGCTCACCGAAGCTGAGCCGGCTGTGTTCACCAATCACCGCAGGCCGGTCCGGGTATGATTCGGCGGTACGCCGAAGAGCGGCTCCGATAGTAATGGGCTCCCAGGTCATGCACTTCTCTCCTTACTGGTTACCAGTGTCAAGGCAGGCCATTACCTGTCTCAGGCGCATCGACTAGCGGATTGAAGGAAGCCAGAGCGCGATTTCCGGAAATATATAGACAATGCCAACGACCACAACCTGTAGGGCGATGAAGGGCACAACACCGCGGTAGATATCAATAGTTGTTATGCCCTTCGGCGCCACTCCGCGCAGATAGAACAGCGCAAAGCCGAACGGTGGCGTCAGGAACGAGGTTTGGGTGACGAGCGCCATGAGGATGGCGTACCAGATAAGATCGACCTCGTACATGACTGCGGCGGGCAGCAGCACCGGCACGAGAATGAAGACGATCTCGAAAAAATCGATGAAGAAGCCAAGAATGAAGATCGCCAGCAAGGTCAGGATCACGAAGCCTGCCGCCCCACCTGGCATCATCGCCATCAGGTCGCGGATCAGCCAGTCGCCATCCAGGGCGCGGAACACCAGCGCGAAGGCCGTCGCCCCGATCAGGATGAACAGGATCATGCTGGTGAATCGAGCGGTGGAGTCCAGCGCCTGTCGCAGCAGCCCCCAGCGGAGTTGGCCACGCAACAGGCAAAGCACCATTGCGCCGATGGCACCTACCGCGCCTGCCTCGGTGGGGGTGGCGAAGCCGGTGAATATGCTCCCGAGCACCACCACGATCAGCAGCAGCGGCGGAATCATGACCAGCAGGACCCGCTTGGTCAGTTCCAGCGTGCTGATCGATGAGCGCTCGCTTTCCGGTATCGCCGGCACCAGCTCGGGCCGGACAAATGCCAGCCCGGCCAGAAAGAGTATGTAGGCACCGACAAGCATAAGCCCGGGGATTAGGGCTGCTGCGAAGAGGTCGACCACGGACACGCCGAGCTGGTCACCCAGCACGATCAGAACAATGCTCGGTGGCAGAATCTGGCCGAGTGACCCCGCCGACACTACGATGCCACTGGCGATTCCCTTGCCGTAGCCGTAGTTCAGCATCACCGGCAGCGAGATAAGCCCCATGGCAACCACCGAGGCGCCGATTACGCCAGTGCTGGCCGCAAGCAGCGCGCCGATACCCACCACCGAGAGACCGATGCCGCCCTTGAGCCGCCCGAACAACAATCCAGCGGTGGTCAGTAGATCTTCGGCGATCTTCGCCCGCTCGAGGATTAGCCCCATAAAGATGAAGAACGGAATCGCGATGAGCGTGAAATTTTGCATGATGCCGAAGATTCGCTGCGGCAGGGCTTGCAGGAAAAAGAAGTTGAACTCGCCCAGAGCCAGGCCCACGCCGCCGGCCAGCAGGGTCACACCACCAAGCACGTAGGCGACGGGCAACCCGGTGAACAACAGCACCATGAGCAGCGCAAACATCGCGAGACCGAGAATGCCATCCATCGTTTAGTCTGCCTCGGAGAGTGTTTTTCTAGAGTCGGGTTCGTGGGGATCGGGCCCGCGCCCGAGCATGAATGCCGTATGCTTTATCGCGTGGGACACGCTCTGCAGAAGCACCAGCACGAAGGCGATTGGCACCAGTGGCTTAATGGCCCAGGGAGAGATCCCGCCGGGCAGGGTCGAGCGCTCCCATACGGCGATGGCATTGGCCACCATTGGCCAGGACATGTAGATCACCAGCAGGGAGAACGGCAGCATGAAGCACACCGCACCGAACACCTCGATGGCGCTTCTGGTTTTCTTGCCGAGCCGAGCGTGAACAATATCCACCCGGACGTTGGAGTCCGTCAGAATCGTGTAGCCGCCGACCAGTAGGAACATCATGCTGAACAGCACCCACTGAAGATCTAGCGCCGTCCCCCAGGTTAGGTTCTCGCCGATGCTGCGCCCCAGGCGTCGGAGTGATGCATTTCCGAAGGAGACAACGATCATGGCGAGACAGCACCAGATCGCCACACTCGCAACGCCCCGGTTGAATGTGTCAATCAGGCGGCTCAGCCCAAGTAGGTAACCCATGTCCCCCCCCCTCCAGCCACATCCATGGTGCAACGCGCCCGCTAACCTAGCCGTGGACGTTCCTGTGACGGTTAAGGGGGTAGACCGTCATGTCCTGCACCGAGCGGATTTCAGCGGCGAACTTCTGCCATTCCGGGAAGATGCGCGCGAAGTCCTCCTCCTCTTCGGCGAACCGGTCGAAGTGCCGGTTGGCCGCTTGCTCCACTGCCTGCATAACGTCATCAGGCAAGGCGCGGAACTCGATCTCCGGGTGCGTTTCGCGAAGTTCCGCGATAGTCTTCCTGTCCATTTCCTGACAATGCGTAACATGTTCACTGTGAGCAGCCAGCGCAGCCGTCTCGAACGCGGTCTTGAAGTCGTCGGGCAGTTCGTTCCAGGCGTCCCTGTTCACGTAGGCGCTCATGGCGGCGCTTGGCGAGTTCCAGCCCGGGTAGTACCAGTAGCGGGCAACCTGGTGAAGGCCGAGCCGCACGTTGTCTGTTGGTGTCCCCCCGGCGGCACCGTCAATGACGCCCCGTTCCAGCCCTGCCAACATTTCGCCCACCGGGATTAGTTGCACAGAGACACCCACATCCTCGAAGATCTGCCCGCCCAGCCCGGCAATGCGCAGACGCAGCCCACGGAGGTCCTCCAAGCTGTTGATCTCTTTGTTGAACCAACCCATCATCTGACCGCCGATGTCGCCGACAAGGAAGGACTTCACATTGAAGCGGGCATGTACTTCATCGAGCATCTCCGCACCACCGGCATCGCGCAGCCAAGTGGCATGCTGCTCGGTGGTGAGGCCGAACGGAATGCCGGCCTCCAGCATAAGGGCGGGATTCTGGCCGATCAGGTAGGCGCTCCAGCTATGGCCACACTCGACGGTGCCCGCCTGCACGGCGTTGAACACCTCAAGCGGCGGCACCAGCTCCCCGGCCGGCCGGACACGGATCTGGAATTCGCCATCAGTAAGTTCCGCCACCCGGTTAGCTAACATGGTTGCAGAATCCTGAAGCAGCAGACCCGACGGCCACGAGGTGGGCATGTTCCACCGCACTCGCGCACGCTGCGCAAATACCGGCGACATACCCGAGGCAACCGCCAGACCGCCGGCCGCGGAACCAAGAAATACACGGCGTGAAATACCCATGTCCTACTCCTTACCTTATCGTTATTAATCAGCTGGTTGAGTGGAACTCTTGTTGTCTTCGCCAGAGGTGGCGAGTCAGGCCCGACATTCTTTTCGAAATACTGAATTTGTTATCGACAGCCTGAAATCAACGTATACCGACTTGCCCGGGGCGTCAACCACGACTTTACTGGTTGGTAAATTAATCTACCTACGTGTATACCGAAAGCAAACCAGCGGCTCCCGGAGCGGGAACGGCCACCAGAAAACAAGTACGAGGAGAGCGGTATCCATGAAGAGTCTGTTGATCAACGGTGAATGGCGAGAGGCATCGTCCGGCGAGACCCTGCCGGTGGTGGAGCCCAGCAGCAGCAAAGAGTTCGGCACCATTGGCCGTGGCAGTGCGAAGGACGTCTCTGATGCAGTCGACTCTGCGCGAGCGGCCTATACAGGTGACTGGGGCGCGCTGCCGCCCGTGGAACGTGGTCGCCTGCTCCATCGATTTTCGGAGCGGATTCTTGTGGGGGCCGACGAACTGGCAAACATCGAAGCCCGGGATACTGGGAAACCGATGAAACAGGCCCGCGCCGACGTCACCGCCGTGGCGCGCTACTTCGAGTACTACGGGGGCGCGGCGGACAAGTTCCACGGTGACACCATTCCCTACCTCAGAAACTACAACGTCTCGGTCATCCACGAGCCATTCGGTGTCACGGGGCATATCATCCCGTGGAATTACCCAGCGCAGATGTTCGGCCGGACGCTGGCGCCGTCTCTGGCGGTGGGCAACGCCACCGTCATCAAGCCGGCGGAGGATGCCTGCCAGAGCGTGTTGTACCTTGCTGAACTGGCACTTCAGGTGGGGTTTCCCCCCGGTGCGATCAACGTAGTCACCGGCACAGGTGCCGAGGCCGGCGCCGCACTCGCTGCTCACCCCGGGGTCGGCTTCGTCGCCTTCACCGGATCACCCGAGGCGGGCATTGCGGTTCAGAAGGCCGCGGCCGAGCACTTCGCCCCCTGCGTGCTCGAGTTGGGTGGCAAATCACCGCAGATTGTCTTCGAGGATGCTGATCTGGAAGCGGCCCTGCCCCTGCTGGTGAGTGCCATACTGCAGAACGCTGGGCAGACCTGCTCAGCCGGTAGCCGGGTACTCATCCAGGAGAGCATTTTCGAGACCGTCTCCCAACGGCTCGCCGAGCGTTTCAGGCAACTGCGGGTTGGTGACCCGACAATGGACCTCGATTGCGGCCCACTGATCAGTGCTCGGCAGAAGGCCCGCGTGGAGCGCTTCCTCAGCCATGCAGCCGAGACGCAGATCCCCCTGCTCGCCCAGGGAAGCTACGCGGAGGGCGTTTCCCCGGATGGGTACTACGTGCCGCCGACGCTGCTCGGCCCGGTGCCCAGGGACGATCTCATCGCCCGCGAGGAGGTTTTCGGGCCTGTGCTCGCGTTACTCCCCTTCCGGGACGAGGACGACGCCGTACACCTTGCCAACGACACGGATTTCGGGCTGATCGCAAGCATCTGGACGCGGGATGGCCGCGTGCAACAGCGCATGACGCAGCGGCTCGCGGTGGGCCAGGTGTTCATCAACTGCTACGGCGCCGGAGGCGGCGTGGAACTGCCCTTCGGCGGCGTGAAGAAGAGTGGCCATGGTCGGGAGAAGGGTTTCCTCGCTATGGAGGAGTTCTGCACGACCAAGACGGTCGTCAACCACTTCGGTTGACAGGCCAGGCACGCGCGGGGGCCGGCGACAGCCAGGCCCCGCGGTCATCAGGCAATCAGACGCAGTGGCCACCATCTACTTCAAGCGCCACACCGGTAATAAACCCCGCGGTCATCAGGCAATCAGACGCAGCGGCCACCATCTACTTCAAGCGCCACACCGGTAATAAAGGCCGCGGTCATCAGGCAATCAGACGCAGCGGCCACCATCTACTTCAAGCGCCACACCGGTAATAAAGGCCGCGGTCATCAGGCAATCAGACGCAGCGACCACCATCTACTTCAAGCGCCACACCGGTAATAAAGGCCGCTTCTTCGGAGGCCAGATACAGGGCGGCATTGGCAATATCAAGCGGCTGTGACAGCCGACCGAGGGGGATCGTGGCACGGAAGGCGTCGCGCTTCTCATCGCTGTCTTCGCCCATGAAGGTGGCGAGCAGCGGTGTATCGCCGGCGACCGGACAGATACAGTTTACCCGGATTGCATCCGGGGCGAACTCGACGGCTGTCGATTTCGTCATGTTGACCACAGCCGCCTTGGAAGCGTTGTAGATGGTGAGACCTGGGCGTGGACGGAATGCGCCTGTGGACGCGATGTTGATGATGGCGCCGCCACCCTGACGGCGGAGCACAGGCACCGCCTCGCAGATGCCAAGCCACACGGCCTTGATGTTGACTGCGAGAATCCGGTCCACATCGTCTTCCGCGATCTCCAGTGTAGGCATGTTGCGGTTGGAGACACCGGCATTGTTGACCAGAATATCCAGCTTTCCGAAGCGCTCCACTGCCGCCGCCACCAGCTGACGCACGTCCTCCCGGTTTGCGACGTCTGCGTATTGATAGGCGGCCCTGTCCGCGCCGAATTCGCTCCGCAGTTTTTCGGCCACGCGCTCACCGGCGTCCCTGTTGACGTCATTGACGATAACGCAGGCGCCCTCCTCAACGAAACGGTGTGCGATGCCCTCCCCGAACCCCGAACCGGCCCCCGTAACGATCGCGACACGTTCCCGCAGTCTCATTGTCTTCTCCTCGCATTTGCTTTTTATTCGAAATAATTTTCAGGGCGCGCTTCAATTCATGAACACGCCGCCATTCACATCCAGCATCGCGCCGCACATATAATCCGCGCCCTCGGAGCAGAGAAAGGCGATGGGCAGGGCAATCTCCCGCGGCGTCGCGAGACGCTTCAACGGTATTCCCTCGGCCGAGTAGCCCCAGCCATCCGTCATCGGCGTGGCTGTCGCCCCCGGCGCAACGGCGTTGACGTTCACCCGATTCGGGGCCGCCTTTCTCGCCAGCCACTTCACCAGGGCGGCAAGTCCGCCCTTGGAGGCCACGTAGTGCGGCTTCGCCAGCAACCCACCCATTCGCGCCGCAAGGGAGGAGACGATCACGACCTTTCCCTGCTGCTGGGCAGAGAGTCGCGGCAGGGAGGCCCGGACAACGTTGATCACGCCCATCAGATTGACGTCTATGACGCGCTGGAAAGCGGCGTCCCAGTCGTCGTCCTGCCACTCATCCATGGGATGGACTCCGGCATTCGCGACGACTGCATGCAGTTCGGGTAGGCTGTCGATGAGTGTTTCCACGGCGTGGCGATCCGTGACATCGACGGCGTGGGCCGTGGCCCGGATGCCGCCCTCGCCCAGCTCCTCGAGCAGCGCGCCGCAGCCGTCCACATCCACAAGAACCAGCGAAGCGCCCTGTTCCGCGCAGACACGTGCCGTCTCGGCACCTATGCCGCCTGCGGCACCCGTGATCAGCACGGTCTTTCCTGCGAGAGAGAAGGCTTGCATTGGCAACCCGGTCACCCGCGCGCGTCCCACTTTACCGGAAGTCAATTTGTTCTACCGGGTATGCGTGATTCAGGGAGACAATGCGGGCGTCGGACAGCCGACGCCCGCTGCAGCGGCTGTCCACAGAGGGGGTGCCCGGTGACGGTCAGCGCCCCATTGTGCCGCCAAATCAGCGCTAGTCCCCTTCGCGATGGCCCTGCCAGCCGACGCTCACGCTGCTCATCGGTCATGAGATCATGCATGCTTGTCACCTCGCTTGGCAGGAAGGCGATGAAGTGAGATGCCCGCGAGCACGCCGACCATGCCGACCATGTCAAACCACAGCCCCGGGGTGACCATTACGATGGCGCCTGCACCCACCAGAAGCCGAGGCAGCAGCTTCATGCTTTCCCCCAGCTGACCGATGGCCGCGACAGACAGAAAGCCGATTCCCAGCATCGCGCTCAACACGGCCAGGAGAATGGTCAACGGTTCACCCGCCAGCGTCAGCTCCGGGTTGAGGATGAACAGGAACGGGAGCAGGAAAAGGCTGCAGGCCAGGGTCAGCGCATAGCGAGCGGTGCCAAGGAAGGTTCCCCCACTGATGGCAATCGCGGCGAAGATCCCCGCGGCCACCGGCGGTGTGATCGCCGACACGCTGGCGAAGAAGTACAGGAACAGATGGGACGGGAGGCGCTCGAAGCCCAGGTTCAACAAGGGCGGAGCCAGCACCGCAGCCCCCACCGCGTAGGCTGCCGGCGTCGGCATGCCCATCCCGAGCACGATGGCTAGCGCCATGGTCAGCAGCAGCGAGACGATCAGGAAATCTCCACCGATGGACAGGATCACCTGCGACAGCGTGACGCCCAGTCCGGTCAGGTTGATGACCGAGACCATGACCTGGGCAGCGGCAATGATCATGGCAATGTAGACAACGCTGAGCGCTGCGCTGTAGAGCCCCTCGTAGGTCGCGCGAAGCAGGCCGACCAGACGCTGGCTGGTCGACGCTTCGTTCTGCCGGGGAGTCGGCGCCTCGAGCCCCGCCAGGTCCCATGATCGATCGCAGGCATCGCTATCCAGATGGCGTTGCGGGAGCAGCGAGTTGAGGAACATCATGATGATGATCGACATCAGTGACCAGAATACCGCCGTCTGGATCGTGTAGTGCTGCAGGATGAAGAACAGCAGCACCACGATCGGCACCAGAAGATTGGCCATCGCCCGCGGTTCGAAGGCCTCGCGTCGAGACGGAATCAGCTGCGCTGGCAGCGCCTCGAGACCGTATCGCCGAGCCATCAGATAGACCCCCAGGAGCAGTGCGGTGAAGAACAGCACCGAAGGCACCAGTGCGGCCTTTACCACCTCGAGATACGGAATTCCGAGCAGTTCCGCCATCAGGAAGGCCCCGGGCCCCATGATGGGTGGCATGATCTGGCCGCCGGTGGAAGCGACGGCCTCGATGGACCCCGCCAGATTGCGGTTGAAGCCCAGCCTGCGCATCAGTGGAATCGTCAGCACCCCGGTACTGGTCACGTTGGCCACGGTACTGCCGTTGATCATGCCCATGAAGGCGCTACCGATGACCGCGACCATCCCCGCACCGCCACGCATGCGCCCGCCCAGGCGCATGGCGATACGAATGAAGGTATCGCCGGCCCCGCTGACATTGAGCAGGGCACCCAGGATCAGGAACAGCGCTACCACCGTGGCAGAGATCCCCATCAGCGTGCCCAGCAGCCCGTTGTTGCCCAGGTAGAAGACGTAGATCATCCGCTCCAACGACAGCCCCCTGTGCCCGAACGGGCCCGGGAGGTAGGGACCAAAATAGGCGTAGCAGCAAAAAACCGTGATCAGTCCGACGAACATCCAGCCCAAGGTGCGTCGAACGGCCTCCAGCAACAACAGGAACAGGGTGACCCCGAAGAGCTTTTCGACTGCCTCGTTCACGTACCAGTTGCTCATCACGATGGCGTCATAATTGACGAACACGTAGCCAAGCAGCACCAGGCAGGCACAGGCACAAGGCAGGTCGATCAGGAAGAGCTGCAGGCGTGGAAAGCGAGCACGTCCCTGGTAAAGCAGAAACACGAAGAACAGCGCCCCACCCAGGTGGACGGCGCGCTGCTGATAGTTGGGGAGCGTGCCCACCCCAGCAGTGACGACGTGAAACAGGATCCATGCCAGCGCCAGGCTACCGACCAGCCAGCCGGCCACCCCGCTGAAGCGGCGAAGATGCGCGACGCGTTCATCCGAACTCATAGAAAAGGCCCCGACGGCTCGAGCTCACGGCAAACGGGCGGAGGAAAGCCCAGGGCTCTCCTCCGCCCACCATGCAACGGAATAGGGAAAAGTCTGCCAAGCAGAAACCTACTCGGCATACTCGGGCGGAATGAGACGGTCGGGGACGTCGTATCCCTGCTCTTCGAGGTAGCGAACCACTCCAGCATGCAGCGGTGCCACGCTCGCATTGAGGGTCAGCTGCAGCGGATCGATATCGGCCGCGGGGGCATAACCATCTGCCGCGGCCTGGATGCCCGGCTCCGAGAAGGCACGCGCCACGATGCCATAGGCGGCCTCTTCGGATAGGTCGCTGGTG
The DNA here is from genome assembly GCF_024206005.1 of Halomonas sp. 3H. Classification (NCBI taxonomy): domain Bacteria; kingdom Pseudomonadati; phylum Pseudomonadota; class Gammaproteobacteria; order Oceanospirillales; family Halomonadaceae; genus Halomonas; species Halomonas sp. 3H. The sequence goes on along the minus strand of NZ_CP100360.1, from coordinate 1,709,833 downwards.
GTGTTAATGCCGATGCCAGTCTGGATGGTCACCAGCGGGCTCTGCTGTTCGCCGTAGTGGTCCTTGGCATCGACCTCGCCGACGCTGAAGTAGGCCCGGGCGTCGGCGACCTGCTGCGCCTGTTCCTGGGTCATCGACAGCAGCCTGACCGGACGAGAGGAATGCGCCTGCTGAATGTAGCCATCGGGATGCAGGCCGGCCTTGACGAAGGCATCCAGGCGCCGGTTCTGATAGGCATCCAGTGCATCACTGGCGCCGGCACGGTAGTAGTCGGGCTCGATGCCAAGCACCTCCAGCACCGTCTCGGTCTGCCCTTCGGTGGCCGTTCCCCGGCCGCCGGAGTTGAAATCCTGCCCGGCCAGGTCTTCCAGCGAATGGATGTCGGAATCAGCCGATACGACCCAGTTGAGTGGCAGGGGTGCGAAGAAATACAGGGTTCGCAGGTTCTCTGCCGGTGAACCGTATTCACCTTCGCCCTGCATGGCCTGGTGATCCGACGAGGTCACCGCAATGCCCATGTCGACTTCGCCACGCAACAGCCCCTGGGTCGACGCCGAGGCGCCCCCCAACTCCTGAATGCTCATGTTGACGCCGTCAACGTTATCGTTCCAGTCGGATACAACGGCCACCTGGTAGGAGTAGAAGGCCGAACCGCTATGCGTGCCGCCCATGGCCATTCTTGCCTGGGCCTGGGCATCTTGCGGCACCAGCCCAACTGCCAGGATGCCGGCGGCGCCCAGGGTAAGGGCATGTCGCCCAAGGGGGAGCACGGGTTTAAAAATGGGATGCATTGTTATTGTCCTCGTGGCGTGTCGGTGATGCGTTGAGTTCCCGCCCTGGGAGTCGAGCCCGTCCTGGGTGTTGTTGTTCGCCAGGCTCAAGCCTCGGGGCCTGCCACCGGCATCGTTATCAGGTTTAGTACAAACCTAGCAGGTTTTCACGCCTGTGTAATACTATTCATCATCGTGAACAAGTTCGAGCATGGGCCCCAACGCTTTTGCAACTCCCCGATCATCCAGTAACCTGGCGTTGTGCGGAAGCGGCCAATGGCCAGGTGCGCCTTCAGCCGGGCGACGAGACAGCAAGGACGTGCAACCATGAAACACTCCCCCCACCGCCATGCCGATAACCACCCAGGGCCTCTCGGCCGGCCTGACAGCGTCAAGACGGCGGCCCGCACCTTGAGCCTCTTCGAGACCTTCGCCGAGGCCCAGACCCCCCTGCCACTCACGGATCTGGCCAAGCGCATCGACGCCCCCGTCAGCAGCTGCCATGCCCTGATCAAGACCCTGCAAGCGCTCGGTTACGTCTACGTGCTGGAGCAGAAGAAGCGTGTCTACCCGACGAAGCGGCTGCTGCAGGTCGCCCAGTCGATCGCCACCCATGACCCTCTACTAGAGAGCGCCTCTCCCCTGCTGCACGACCTACGGGATGAGCTGGGTGAGACGGTGATCCTCGGCAAGCGCCAGGGTGACGGGGTGGTCTACCTGGACATCATCGAAGGCACCCATACCGTGCGCTATGCGGCGACGCCGGGAGACGCCAAGCCACTGCACTCCAGCGCCATCGGCAAGGCCATGCTCGGCGAGGAACATGGCGAGCAACTGAAGCGCCTGCTGGAGCGCCTGACCATGCCTTCCGTGACCTCGAGCACGATCACCGACCGCGACCAGCTACTCGACGACATCCTCAATGGCCAGCGCCGTGGCTACTTCGTCACCCGCGGGGAGAACGTCGACGATGTAATGGCGCTCGCCATCGCGCGCCCGGTATTCGGTGAAACACTGGGGCTGGCCATCGCCGGCCCCATGGAGCGCATGTCCCGTCACTATGACCGCTATCGCGAGGCGCTGATGCGTCATGGCGACCGGCTTGCCGCCCTCTGAGATCTCGCCTCGGGCACCCGAACCGCACAACGCAGACAGAACAGCGCCAACAGTGATGCCAATCCCGGAAGCAGAAAGCCCAGCGCATAGCTGCCCCCCAGTGAAACGAAGACGCTGAACAGCGCCGGCCCGGTCAGCACCCCCATGTAGGTCAGTACCAGTACCGCGGCAGTGGCCTCGCTCACCTCTCCCTGAGGGCTTCGTCGTGCCACCTCGGACAGGTACACCCCATTCCAGCCTATCGCGGTAGCCCCCGCGGCACTCAGCAGCACGATCACCAGCCAGCTCGGTGTGCCGGGGCCCAGCAGCGAGACCGCCACAAAGACCGCCAGCATGGCGATGGCCAGACCGAACAGCACCGGCATGCTCTTGCCTAGCCGATCAGCCAGCATCCCCCAGCCGACGCGGCCAAACACCCCCGATGCATGTATGACCGACATGATCACCCCGGCTGTCACCAGGGTGATCAATAGCTCTTCCACCATGAACGCCACGGTAAAGCTCAACAGGGACAGCTGCGCCGCGGCCAGGCAGAAGCCGGTCATTCCCAGCCACAGAATCGGTGGACGCCGGTAGAGCACACCCAGGCTGCCGGCGCCCCGCAAACGCGCCTCCGGGACGCGATCACTGTCCCACTCGCGACGACGCAGCTGCAGTACCAGAGCGGTAACCAACGCGGCAAGACACAGGACCCCAAAGGCCACGTGCCAGCTCCAGGCCTGAGCCATTGACGGTGCCAGCGCACCCGACAGCACACCACCCAGCGGCACGCCGGACTGCTTGATGGAATAGAGCAGGTTGCGATGTTGCAGCGGCGTATAGCGAGCCAGGAGCTGCGCCGCCGCCGGATTGGTCAGTCCATAGGCCACGCCAAGCAACAACGTCGAAACCAGCAGGGTGGCCAGGGTTCCTGCCACCGCCACCGCACATCCTGTCATCACCAGCACCATGGCCACCTGGCTGGCCCGGCAGGCACCAAGGCGCTTCGCCAATGATCCTGCCTGCAATGACACCAGCATCGCCACCCCATAGAGCAGGCTCACCTGCATCCCCACCAGACCGGTGGGGACACCGAAATCGGCAGCGATCTGCGGCGCCAACACGGGTACCAGCAGCATGGCGGCACTGGTGAGCGCCTGGACCCAGGTGGTCGCGGCCACCACCACCCAAGCCTCCCCCCAAGGCTTGGCTGGCTGACCCGCCAGGGACTTCGGTGGTGGTGGTGAGAATTTCGACATGCCGCGCCTCCTGCCGCAGGGCTGACCTCCCTGAACGAGGTAACGTCCGGGGAACCATAACTTGACAGATAATTTCACATATAAGTATGTTTATTCACTATGCGGAAATTAACAACCACAACATCTTCCGTCGGAGCGCCTCCATGGCCGAACACCTCCTTGTCGACTCGCAAGGCCCTCTCCTGAGGATCACCATCCATCGCCCCGAGAAGCGCAATGCCCTGTCGCGGGCGGTACTCAGTGAGATCGCTGACGTCTTCACCGAATACGCCGCCGGGACCGAGTGGAAAGCCGTCGTGCTCACGGGTGCCGGTGACAAGAGCTTCGCGGCCGGTGGCGATCTGAAGGATCTGGCTCAGGTTCGCAGCGAAGCGCAAGCCGCCGAGATGAGCCATGAGGCAAGACGCGCCCTCGATGCAGTAAGTCACTTTCCGGTCCCGGTGATTGCCGCTCTCAACGGAGATGCGCTCGGCGGAGGCGCTGAACTCGCCGTGGCCTGTGACTTCATCGTCGCCCCGCCGACCAGCCGCATCGGCTTCATTCAGGGCAAGCTCAACATTTCCACCGCCTGGGGAGGTGGCGTTCGGCTTTTCCGTCGCCTGCCGCCACCGCTGGCATTGCGCCTGCTCACCCGCTCCGAGTTGCTCGACGCCCATGCCGCCGAGCGCATCGGCCTGATCGATCACGTGGCCCATGATGGGCAGACGCTAGAGCAGTGCGTTGAGAACTTCACACAGCCCATGCTCGCTCAGGCCCCACAGGTTCTCCGGGCTTTCAAGGCACTCGCGCTGGGGCATGCCGACGGTCTGTCGACAGAGGCGCTGGCCGATATCGAGACGCGCCACCTGGTTGCCACCTGGACCCATGACGATCACTGGGAAGCCGCCGACAAGATCCTGAAAGCGAGGAAGTCTTCATGAGCGATACCAACCGCACGCCGCCCATCCCGACACCGCGAACCGCCTCCGGCATCGAGATTCCCGAGCGGATCACGCCCGACATGCTTCACCATCCCGACCCCGGCAGCCCCGGTGAGCCCCCCTACACGCGAGGCATCTTCGCCAACGGCTACCGGGGGCGGCTATGGACCTTTCGCCAGTACTCGGGATTCGGCACCGCGGAAGACACCAACGCACGCTATCGCTTCCTGCTGGAGAGCGGCCAGACCGGGCTGTCGGTGGCGCTGGACCTGCCGACCCAGTGCGGGTTCGACCCCAACGACCCCATGGCGCGCTCCGAGGTGGGCAAGGTGGGCGTCTCGTTGTCCAACCTCGCCGAAGCGGAGATCCTGTTCGATGGCATCGACCTGGGGGGTATTTCGACCTCCTTCACCATCAACGGCACCGCGGCCATCGTCTATGCCATGTACTGCGCAGTGGCCGACAAGCAGGGGGTGCCACGCGAGAAACTTACCGGCACCATCCAGAACGACATTCTCAAGGAGTACGTGGCCCGCGGCACCTGGATCTTCCCGGTGCGGCCCTCGATGCGGTTGATCTCCGACACCATCCTGTTCTCGAACCGCGAGACCCCACGCTTCAACCCAATCAGCATCGCCGGCGCCCATGTGCGAGACGCCGGCGCCACTGCGGTGGAGGAACTCGGCTATACCCTGGCCAACGGCCTGGCTTACGTGGAAGAACTGATTCGGCGCGGCGGAAACGCCACCGAGTTCACCAACCGGCTGAGCTTCTTCTTCTATGTGCACATGGATTTCTTCGAGGAAATCTGCAAGTTCCGCGCGGCACGGCGGCTCTGGGCGACACTGCTCGAGGAGCGCTTCGGCATCACCGACCCCAAGGCGCAGCGTTTCCGGTTCGGGGTGGTCTGCGGAGGCTCCTCGCTGACCGCCGCCCAGCCTTACAACAACATCGTTCGCGTGGGCATCGAGACGCTGGCCGCCACCTTGGGTGGCGCACAGTCGGTATTCACCTGCGCCTACGACGAGGCCTTCCAGATCCCCACCGAGTTCAGCGCGGAAATCGCGCTGCGCACCCAGCAGATCATCGCTTACGAGAGCGGTATCTCGAAGATGGTGGACCCCCTGGGCGGCAGTCACTACGTGGAGTGGCTGACCGACAAGATGGAAGAGGAGACACGCCGAGTCATCGACGAGATCGACGAATACGGCGGTGTGGAGAAAGCGATTGAAGATGGCTACCTGCAGGCGCGTATCGCCGAGCGGGCCCATGAACGCAAGCAAAAGGTCGACAAGGGCGAGACGGTGATCGTCGGACAGAACTACTTCCGCCGCGACGACCAGACGGACGACTTCGGGGAAGTTTTCAAGGTGGACCCCCAGGCCGCGCAGCGAGTGCAGGAAAAGTATCAACGCCTGCTGGACGAACGCGATGCGTCGAAGGTGGAGCAGACGCTGAGGGCCCTCGAGAAAGCAGCAGCGCAGGATGACGAGAACCTCATGCCCTATCTCATCGACTGCTGTCATGCCTACGCCACGGTGGGCGAGATGGTCGCCACGCTCAAGTCGCAGTGGGGCGAGTTTCAGGAACCCATTCGACTGTGAGCCGACTATCCCCCGCCACCAGTGGAGACACCCCATGAGCTTGAAAGGCAAGAGAATCCTGATCGCCAAACCCGGCCTCGACGGCCATGACGTGGGCGCCAAGGTGATCGCCCTGGCGCTTCGAGATGCCGGCGCCGACGTCATCTATACCGGGCTGCGCAAGAGTTCGGAATACATCGCCAAGGTGGCGGTAGACGAGGACGTGGATGTCGTGGGACTGAGCATGCTGTCCGGCAGCCATATGGCACTGGTCAGCGACACCATGCGCTGCCTCGAAGCGTATGACGCCGGCGACATCAAGATCTTCGTCGGGGGCACCATTCCCGAAAAGGACCGAGAGGCGCTGCTGGAGGCCGGCGTGTGCGGCGTGTTCACCGCCGACATGCCGCTGGATGAAGTCATTCTTGCCATCGAGAGGGAGCTATCATGACACAGACGGCTACCCCCTCTGGCCCCCTCAGCGGGATTCGCATCCTCGAGGTCAGCCACATGCTGGCGGGCCCCTACTGTGGCATGTTGCTGGCCGACCTGGGTGCCGAAGTGATCAAGATCGAGGCTCCCGGCAAGGGGGACATCGGCCGCCAGATCGGCCCCCACTTCATCGGCCCCCACAACGCCTACTTTGCCAGCCTCAACCGCAACAAGCGCAGCGTCAGCCTTGATCTCACCAGCGAGGCAGGTCAACAGCGGCTGGGCGAGCTTGCGGCTAGCTCTCACGCCTTGATCACGAATGTTCGGCCCGCGGCAATCCGCAAGCTGGGGCTCACCTACGAGGCCCTGCGCCGACATAACGAGAAGATCGTCTGTCTTGCCCTGACAGGCTTCGGCCTCGATGGCCCTTTCGCCGAGAAACCCGCCTACGACTACGTCATTCAGGCCTTGGCCGGCGTCATGGCCATGACCGGTGATCCCGATGGACCGCCGGTAAAGACGGGCTACTCGGTCGTCGACAACTCCGCCGGGATCATGGGCGCGCTTGGCTTAGCCGCCAAGCTGGTCGAGGGCAAGGGCGGCCAGGTAGATGTCTCGCTCTACGACACCATGCTCTCTCAGCTCAACTACCTGGCTGGCGCCTATCTCAACGCTGGCCAGAAGGCACAGCGATATCCCGGTGGTGGGCATCCCTACATCGTACCGGCGCAGATCTTTCCCACCCGCGACGGACACCTGGCGTTGTTCATCACCCATGACGGCTTCTGGGCCGATTTCTGTCGGGAAATCGACCGCGAGGCGTGGATCACGGATCCGCGCTACGCCACCATGACCGCCCGGACCGCGAACCGCGAAGCGGTCATTGCTGACGTCCAGGCGGTGCTGGCCACGGGCTCCACCGACAGCTGGGTGACACGGCTCGCTCCGCTCGGCGTCGTCGTCGCCGGTGTGCAGAGCCTTGAGGACGCCCTTGAGTCAGAGCTAACCCGCTCCCGAGAGATGGTGGTCTCGGTACCTACGGCCCATGGCGAGATTCGCATGGTGGGTAACCCCATCAAGCTCCAGGGTCAGCCGACTCAATACGGTGCACCACCGCTGCTTGACGAGGATGCAGGCCAGCTAACGGAGTTGGGCTGGCGTATTGACCCTTCCAATAACGTCCGCGGAGGCTGACATCATGAGTGGTCTCGCCCCTCGCACGCGCCGCGCGCTCGGCCGAGAACTGACCCGCCTGTCCCAGGCCTCGGTGACCGAGAGCCTGACCTACCGAGCCCAGCGGCCGGAACCCTCCCTTGACACCTCGCGTATCGGTTTTACCGGGGCGCCGGGTGCCGGCAAGAGCACCCTGATCAGCCGTCTGGCCAAGTACCGACTGGCCGCATGCCGCGACCAGGGGGGCGTGGCCATCCTCGGCATCGACCCCACCAGCCCCCTCTCGGGCGGCTCGATTCTGGGCGACCGCATCCGCATGGATGCCATCGCCAATGAGCCGGACCTGTATATCCGCTCACTAGCCAGTCGCAGCTCCAACGACGGCCTCGCCGACAACGTACTGGACCTTCTGGAAGCCGTGGAGGGCTATGGGTTCAGCGAAGTGCTGCTGGAAACCGTCGGCGTCGGTCAGGCCGAGCATGCCATACGCCATTCGGTGGACACCCTGGTCATGGTGCTGCAGCCCAACGCCGGCGATGCGGTCCAGGCGATGAAGTCGGGGATTCTCGAACTGGCCGATATCTACGTGATCAACAAGGCCGACCTGCCCGGTGCCAAAAAGAGTGCGTCGGAGATTCGTGGCATCGTTCAGCGGTCGCAGCCTCAGGGAGCTTGGCACCCACCGGTGATCGAAGTCAGCCAGGCCGAGGAGAAAGGGCTGATGGCACTGGACTCGGCGGTGACAGAGCATCTCGCCTGGCAATCGGACCATCGCAATGCGGGCGAAACGCTTAGGCGGCGACGTCATTACCACGTCCAGTCGCTGATCGTTCGCCGCGTTTCCGAGCTACTGGATCACCACCCGCAGCTGCTCGATGCGCCGACGCTGCCAGAGGCCTATGCAGACATTTTGCGGACGCTCGCCCTGGACAGCCGGCAATGAAGCGCCGGCGGGAGGACATGGGATGGTAAAGCTCAACAAGATCTATACCCGCACCGGGGACAAGGGGCAAACCGGCCTCGGCGATGGCACCCGGGTACCGAAGCATGACCTGCAAGTGGCCGCCTACGGCACGGTGGACGAAGCCAATGCCGCGATCGGCCTGGCGCAGTGTTATTCAGAGGGTGACATGCACCGCCTGCTGGCCATTCTGCAGAATGACCTGTTCGATGTCGGTGCCGACCTCTGCACCCCCGAGCGGGAGGCGCCGCCCTACCCGCCCTTGCGGGTTAGCGCGTCGCAGGTGGAATTTCTCGAGGCGCGCATCGATGAGCTCAATGCGGACATGGCCAGCCTTCGCTCCTTCATCCTGCCCGGCGGCACGCCGCTGGCCGCTCACCTGCACATGGCTCGCACGATTACCCGCCGGGCCGAACGGCTGATCAGCCAGCTGCTGGAAGTGGCGCCGGCCCACTATGAGGCACTGCGCTACATGAACCGGCTCTCGGACCTGCTGTTCGTCGCAGCCCGCAAGGCCAATGCCAACGGCACTGATGACGTGCTCTGGGTACCGGGAGCCAACCGTTGACCCACCATGCCCGGGATCGGCGCCGGCCGAGGAAGAGACACACGCGCAAGGCAGCGCCACGTCATCTGCCGCGGCACTGCGAGGCATCGGTGTCGCGGGGTTCAAGCCCACCCACGGCACGCTGAGCGTCGCCGGCCATAAGGCGTTCACGCAGACCCGACCTGATGACCGGTGCTCGCCAGGCGGTAGAAGGCGCCATCGCCTGGCATAGGCAAGACGCGGAACCTGCCGGCCGAGCAGACCTGCATGCTCTGCCCGGTGTGCGGCGACCTGCGCATCAGCGAAATCGTCGATGTATCAAACGGGATGCCCCGTATTTCCGAGCTGGTCCATTGCATGAGATGTGACGGGGTCACTCCGTCTCGGCCACCACCAGCCGGTTGCGTCCGGCCGCCTTGGCGCGATAGAGCGCATCGTCGGCGCGTTGAAGTGCGCCGGCCAGCGCTTCGCCCGGGCGAACCAGGCTGGCCCCGACGCTGACCGTGATGCCGCCCTCCGACCGCTGCGTCCTCTCGGCCACCACCTCACGCAGGCGCGACGCAATGGTCACCAGGTCCTCCGGCCGACAGGGCATCAGCAGCACCAGGAACTCGTCACCTCCCCAGCGCGCCGCCTGATCATAGGGCCGCAGGCTGGTCTGCAGTACCTCGGCCACCTGGCAGAGCGCCTCATCGCCAGCGGCATGGCCCAACGTATCGTTGATCTCCTTGAACCGGTCAATATCAACCCAGACAAGCCCGAAGCACTCCCCGTCCCGGGTCGCGCGGGACGCCTGCTCCTCGAGCCGCTGGGTCATGCCGCGGCGATTGAGCAGCCCCGTCAGCACATCCACCCGGGCAAGCTCCTCAAGCTGCTCAGTACGTGCCTTGACCTGCGCCTCCAGCTCCCCGGTGTGACGGATGACCTCGCTGGCCATGTCTCGATAGTGGTTGATCAAGCGGCCCATCTCGCCGACGCCTCGAGGCAGGGCGACATCCTGACGGCCCTCACGCAGTCCCACCATGGCACGCTCCAGCGCCGCCATGGGGTTGAGCAGCAGGCGACGCAGCACCCAGTAGAACAGCAGCAGGCTCAACAGCATGAAGGCCATCATCAAGCCGATCGCAGGCGCGAAACTGGCCACGGGCATCACCTCATCGAGGTCCAGCAGCGTGATCTCGAACCAGCCGATGCTGGAGAGAAAGGCGATACCCACCAGGTGGCGCTTGCCGTCCACGGTCACGAAGTCGGTATAGACGAGAGGATTGTCGAGGGGGTTGTCGCGCATGGAGCGCATCCGGTCGAGCACTCGTTCGCCGTCCCGGGACAGGTCGAACAGCAGGTCCACGGTACGCTTCTGCCCTTCGGGTTTGACCAGGCTGGCAAAATCGATGAATCGTGGGTCACGGTAGAGCTGGATGGCGCCGTTATAATCGGCGAACACCGTGGTGATACCCTGCTGGTCGATGTCCACGATCTGCTCGAGGATGGTCTCGAGATTCATGCCGGTGCCCACCATCCCGAGAATGTCGCCATGCTCGTCGCGTATCAGCACATCGATCCACAGCTTGGTCACGCCCAGTTCCACGTCGGGATTGACGTTGAGGTGGAAGTCTCGCCCCTCCTCGATCAGCTGGTAGAACCACGCATCGGCCGGACGGTTGGCGCGCAGATGGTAGCGCAGCGGATCTTCCCCGAACTCATTGGCCGCGTTGTTGTGGTAGTAGCCGCCGCTCTCCAGCAGGGCCACGAAGTAGTTGCCATCGCGGAAGTTGCGACGAAAGCTCTCCATCTCACGAAACGCCCGTGCCTCAAGTTCCGGATCCTCGGGATGGTGTATCCAGCTGCGCAACACCTGAGAGTTGGCCAGCTGCTGGGCGAGCGCGATTTCACGCTGAAGGGGCTGCAACAGCCTGGCACTGTCGTATTGCACCTGAACCTCGGCGACCCGTCGCCCCCACTGTTCGACGATACGTTCGGCCATGTACTGAAAGCTGAGCCAGGCAAGCAGCGAGGCCCCCAGCATGAGCACAGCCGCCACCAGCATGAAGCGCAATTTCAGGCTCAAGGTGCTCTCCTTGATTGTTGGACGTCATCTGGCGGGCCCAGCCGGGGATCAGGCATGACACATCATCTTACCCTGATGGTTCCGTTGACTCGGTAATCCACCGTGACAACGCCGAGAGCGGCATCGGCCGGGCCAGCAGGAACCCCTGATAGATATCGCAGCCCCAGGCGTCAAGCTGCTGGCGCTGGGCCGGCGTCTCGACGCCCTCGGCCACGACCTCGAGCCCCAGGTGCCCCGCCATGGAGATCATGCCCTGCACGATAGCGGCGTCATGGGGGTTACTGGTGATCTCGGCAATGAAGCTGCGATCGATCTTCACCTTGCTGATCGGCAGATCACGCAGATAGCTCAGGCTGGAGAAACCGGTACCGAAGTCGTCGATGGAGACCCCGATCTGCATGCCCCTCAGCGCATGCAGGATATCGATGGCCGATTCGGTATTGTCCATCAGGATGCCCTCGGTCAGCTCCAGATCCAGCAGGTGCGCTGGCATGCCGGTCTGCTGCAGCACCTCGCGCAATGTCGCCAGGAAGTTCGGTCGGTGGAACTGCAGCGGTGACAGGTTGACCGCCACCCTCACCGTGCCGACGCCCTGCCGACCCAGCAGGACCATGTCGCAGCAGGCCCGCTCGAGCACCCAGCGGCTGAGCGGAATGATCTGGCCAGTGGACTCCGCCAGGGGAATGAAGACCTCCGGCGAGACATAGCCGCGATCCGGATGCTGCCATCGCAGCAGCGCCTCGACACCAGCCAGCGAGCCATCCCGCGCGATCAGTGGCTGATAGTGCAGCTCCAGGCCGCGAGCCTCGATGGCCTCCTGAAGCTCGTTGCGCAGCGCCACCCGCTCGCCCAGCTGCTCGGTGATCTCGTGGGTATACCAGTGATACGCGTTGCGGCCCTGCTGCTTGGCCTTGTACATGGCCATGTCGGCCTGCTGGATCAGCTCGCGGGGCTCATTCATCGCCGGGTTGCTCAGCGCGATGCCCACGCTGCAGGTCAGGTAGAGCTCATGGTCATCGACCCGATAGGGACGCGCGATGTCCTGCATCAGAGGTTCCACCAGACTCAGCACCTGTCCCTCGCGAGAGATATCGCGCATCAGCAGGACGAATTCGTCGCCGCCCATGCGCGCGACCGTATCTCCCGGTCGCACCGAGGCCTGAAGGCGCCGGGCGACCTCACGTAGCATATCGTCGCCCACCGCATGGCCCAGGGTGTCGTTGATCGGCTTGAAATCGTCGAGGTCGACGAAGAGCACTGCCAGCCGCGCGTCGAGGTGATTCATCAGCGCCACCTCCTGGGCCAGGCGCTCTTCGAAGCGACTACGGTTGATCAGGCCGGTCAGGGCATCATGGCTGGCGTGGTGGGCCAGCCGGGATTCATAGGCCTTCTGCTCCGACACGTCATGCTGCATGCCTACGAAATGGGTCACCTGGCCCCGGTCATCGCGCACCGGAGAGATGGAAAGCGCGTTCCAGAACGGCGTGCCGTCCTTGCGATAGTTGAGCAGCGTGACATGGACCTGGCTTTCCCCCCGTAGCTGCTCCCGGAGACGGGACACCTCCCCGGCGTCGGTGTCCGGTCCCTGCAGGAAGCGACAGTTTCGCCCCAGCGCCTCGTCGCTGGTGTAACCGCAGATTCGAGTAAAGGCGGGGTTGACGAAGATGATCGGCAGGTCCGGCTGCATCGCATCGGCGATCACCACTCCATTGATGCTGTCCTCGACGCTGCGCTCGAGCAGCCGGAGGGTGCGCCGGCTCTGGTGGCGCTCCACGGCCAGGGCCACCAGGTCGGCCGCCTTGCTCAGCAACAGACGCGATGCGACGCCGGGCGCCCCAGGCTCGGGCAGATAGCTCGCCAGGGTACCGAGCACCTTGCCATCACTGCCGAATACCGGAAATGACCAGCACGCCCGCAGCCCGTTGGACAGTGCCAGCCCCTGGTAGCCCTCCCAGCGCGGATCCTCCCCCAGGTCCTCGCAGATCACGGTATCGGCGAGCTGGGCCGCGCTGCCACAGGCGCCGATGCCGTCGCCGATCGGGAGCGTCGCGACAGCCTCCCGAAACGCCTCGGGGAGGCTATCGCCCGCCGCCAGCGCCAGGGCCGTACGCTTGTCATTGACCAGCATGATCGAGCAGAACGAACCCGGCACCTGCTGCTCCAGCATGCGGCAGATGGCCGACAGGATATCCGCCAGCGGCTCCTCGCGGAGGATCAGTGTCTGCACGGCCTGCTGCGCCTCGAGCTGCTGGCGGGCTTCACCGAGGGCACGCGTGCGCCCCAGCAGCTGGCCGGCGAGCGCCAGGCTGAACACCAGCATGCCGCTGAGGGTCAGCCCCCCGCTGGCGACCCCCACCGGCATGAGACCGGCCAGCAACCAGTCATGCTGGCTGCCCGGATAGGCCTCCAGCGTCAGCATGGGTCCGCCGGGCAGCCCGATATCACGCCGCTGCATCAGGTGATGCACGAAAGCGCTCTCTGCCTCCCCCGCGGCAAGCGTCGACTGGCGAAGCTCGGTCAACGTCTCGCCTTGACGCAGGACCACCACCCGATAGAGCCCCAGCTGCCACTGCAGCTCCTGGGACAGCAGCTCGGAGAGATCCACCAGCGACAGGAGCTGGTGGCCGCTGCTGGGAACGGCAACGGCCAGCAGTCCCATCCACGGGGCTTCGGGCGCGGCAAGCATGAGGCGCGGCTGACCGATATCCACCCTCAGCCACTCCTGCACCGACGCCTGCTCCACCTTCTCCACCAGCACCCGCTGGCTGGCGGCATCCCGTCCGCTGAGCCAGGCCCACTCGGCACCCGGCCGATAGAGCCCCACGGCCTTCAAGCTACTGACGTCGCGCAGATAGGCCATGAGGTCTCGCTGCAGCACCTGCGAGTCGAGTTCCCCATTGCCGGCATCCAGACGCTCGGCCATGCGGCGCATCAGGGCCAGCCGTGACATCATCGCCTGCTCGGCGTTGAACTGGATGTTATCCAGCAGGTAGGTCGCCTGGCGTTCCAGGGCCTCATCCTGCTGGGAGCTGAGCACGAACCAGGCCAGGCTGCTGGCCATGACGCCCACCAGACCGGTGATGACGGCATAGCGCCCCAGTTGCAGGGGCCGCTCGTCGCGCAGGGCCGCTACCATGATGCCAACGCCAAGCAGTCCGGCCACCACCAGCGCCACCAGCAGCGCCGGATCGAAGCGAGTCAGAAACCAGGGGCGGAGCACGGGGATCAGCGGCAACATCGCGACCCCACCGAGAACCGCCAGCACGCTCCCGAGGGACAGCCACAGCCGCCGCCAGGGCCCGCCGGACCGGCCGATGAGCAGAAACACCGCCACCGGCAACATCGCCACGGCGGGCAATATCGCCAGCCGCGATTCGATTCCGGCCGGCATGATGCCGATGGGGCTCAGCAGCGCATGGGCCAGGGTATGCAGCAACAGGACCATCAGCAGCCCGCCGGCCAACAGGCGGGCGCCCGACGACCCGGCGAGCAGGGCCATCAGACCCGCCCCCGCCAGCAGCATGGCCATGAAGCCGTCGGCCACCAGCAGCAGGTGCAGCGGCGAATAGACGAGCTCCATCCAGCCCAGCAGCAGTCCGTTGAGACCCACGATGATGAACGAGGCCGCCAGCAGCAGCAGCAGGCTGTCCAACATCAGATGACGTGTGGTAATCGGCATGACCCCTCCCTGGATCCCGCCCCTCGGCGCTAAGGTCGCCGTGATGACATCTTCTCTCGCCAGCACGATTGCCGGCCCTGACGACAGCAGCCCCTGATGAAGCTACCGCGAATACGGTTTCAGCGCACCATCACCGCCGTGGCAGGCGGGCCATCAACGTAGAAGCCGCCGCTTCGAGGGCTCGAAGCGGCGGCTTCTGGTCGGGGCCAACCTGACGACATCATGCCGAGGCAGGATCCGCGTCAGCTGGCCGTGGACGTCGACCGTGGGCGCATCGCAACGACCTTGGTATCCTCCGGCGCGGGAACGCGCATCTCGCTCCGAAACCCCTGCTGCTCCCACACCAGGTCGGCCAGCTCGCTCTGGGGGCGATAGCCCAGCGGGGCCTGCATCAGCAGATCGCGGATCCGCGGGGCATCGAAGATCAGGCAGGCGTCGAACAGCGACTCCAACAACCCTTCCATCTCGTTCCAGCCCAGAGAGATCTCGCTGGCGGTCATGATCCGCGGGTGGCGGGTGGCACTGACGTTCTCGCCGATCAGCAGCTCCTCGAAGAGCTTCTCGCCGGGGCGCAGGCCGGTGTAGCGAATCTCGATGTCGCCGGCGACCCGGTCGTTGTCGTCGATGCCCGGATAGCTGGGCTCCAGCCCCGAGAGGCGGATCAGATGACCGGCCAGCTGGGCGATCTTTACCGGCTCGCCCATGTCGAGCACGAAGACGTCGCCGCCGCGGGCCATGGCGCCCGCCTGGATCACCAGCTGGGCGGCCTCGGGAATGGTCATGAAGTAGCGCGTGATCTCGGGGTGGGTCACGGTCACCGGGCCGCCGGCAGCGATCTGGCGACGGAACAGCGGCACCACGGAGCCGCTGGAGCCCAGCACGTTGCCGAAGCGCACCATGCTGAAGCGGGTGGCGCTCTGGGCCCGCGCCATGGACTGGCAGACCAGCTCGGCCAGGCGCTTGCTCGCCCCCATCACATTGGTGGGTCGCACCGCCTTGTCGGTGGAAACCAGCACGAAGCTCTCCACCCCGGTCTCCACCGCCGCCCGGGCGGTTTCCAGGGTGCCCATCACGTTGTTGCGCAGCCCCTCCACCACGTTGTGCTCCACCATCGGCACATGCTTGTAGGCGGCGGCGTGATAGATCGTCTGCACCTTGAACGCATCAAGGATCTTCTGCACCCGGTTGCGGTGCTGCACCGAACCCAGCAGCGCCTTCACCGGGCAGGCGATCCCCTCCTCGCGGGCGATCTGCACAAGATCCTGCTCGATGCGGTAGAGGCTGAACTCGGAGAGCTCGAGCAGCAGCAGCTGCGCCGGGGCCTGGCGCAGGATCTGGCGGCACAGCTCGCTCCCGATGGAGCCGCCGGCACCGGTCACCATCACCACCTTGCCGGTGATGTTGGCGCCCATCAGCTCGGGCTCCGGCGGCACCGGGTCGCGGCCGAGCAGGTCCTCCACCGAGACATCGCGCAGGTCATTGATCTGGGCCCGGCCGGCCACCACGTCGGCCATGCCGGGAATGGTCTGCACCGGCACGTCCAGCGGTTCCAGGCGCTCGAGGATCTCGCGACGCCGCGCCCGCGTGGCGCTGGGGATGGCCAGCAGCACCTTCTCGACGCCGTAGTCGTCGATCAGCCGGCGGATATCGCCGGGCGCATAGACCTTAAGGCCCTGGATGAAGGCAGCCTCCAGTCCCGGGGCATCGTCCACGAAGCCCACTGGCTCGTATTCCGAACCGTGGCGAAGCGACACCACCAGCTGGCGGCCCGCCGCCCCGGCGCCGTAGACCACGACCCGCGTCTTGTAGCGCAGCTGGTTGCGCAGATAGAGCGCGCGCAGTGCAAAGCGCACGCCGCCGATGGTCAGCATCGCCAGCATGGCGTAGATGAACGGCACCGAGCGCGGCACCGGCAGGTTGAACAGGTAGTTCACCACCACCAGGGTGAGCGCGGAGCCGGCCACCCCGGCCAGTACCGCCTTCACCGCCTTCATGCTCATGTAGCGGATTACCGCGCGGTAGAAGCCCAGCCGAATGAAGATCGCCAGGCTTACCGGGATCATCACCGGCAGCACCGCCCAGACCTGCGGATCGCGGGCGAACGCCCAGCTGTCCAGGCGCAGCAGCATCGCCAGCAGGAAGCTCGCCACGATCAGCCCGGCATCCGCCAGCAGCTGGATCGCCCGCTTGTGCGGCCGGGGCAACCGGAACAGCGGTTGAAGAAAACTCATGAGCACAGGGTGAGACCTCTCATCCTTGAGGAAGGAGAAATACCAGAAGAAGGAGCGATTCTACCAGTCACCGGCCCGGGGTTCAGTTTCTTGAACCGAGCTGATTGCCGACAAGCGCTGTAAGACAGGGCTTACAACGAAAGCAAGTGGAGCCGGATGCTCAGCCGGGAGGCAACTCTAGAAGATTGAGAGATGATATCCCCCTTCCTCTGGCTACTTAGGAAGTAGCCACTGTGGCTACACCAAGGTTCCTTCCGGTGGGCACAGCCATATCGCACGCGATCCGAATGCCGACGAACCACGTTGTCCGGACTAGTCGAACAAGGCGATCTTGGCGCCTGTAACGCAGGCTGGAGACCACGTAATGCAGCTTTCACTACGCGATTGGCACCGAATCGAATAGTGCCTGTAGCGGCATCGGTCGAGCGAACAGATAGCCCTGAAGTAGATCACAGCCTCGCCGAACCAGATCCTGCTGCTGTGCCCTCTCCTCGATCCCCTCGGCGACCACGATTAGGTCCAGATGGTGCGCCATAGTGATGATGCCCTGCACGATGGCAGCATTGCTGCGGCTGGTCAGGATGTCTTGGATGAAGGCGCGGTCCAACTTGACCTTGTGGATCGGAAGGTCGCGGAGATAGCTAAGGCTGGAGAAGCCGGTGCCAAAGTCGTCCAGGGCAACGCGGACCCCCAGCGCCTTTAGCCGTTGAACCAGCGCAATTGCCTGATCGGCGCCGTCCAGCAGCACGCTCTCGGTGACCTCCAACTCCAGGAACTTACCAGGCATGCCCGACTGGGCCAGTGCTTGCTGCACCTCCTCCACAAAACCCTCGCGGCGGAACTGCAGCGAGGAGATGTTCACCGCCACCGGGACCACCGGGCCTCCCGCAGCATTGAGGGTAGCAAGATCTTCACACGCCCGGTGTAGCACCCAGCGCCCGAGCGGGATGATCTGCCCGGTCTGCTCGGCCAGGGGGATGAACATGCCGGGGGACAGCATACCCTTCTGGGGGTGGCGCCATCGGGCCAGCGCCTCGACACCGCGAATTCGCCCGCTGATGGCATCCACGATGGGCTGATAGTGCAGTTCGAACTGATCCTCACGCAGCGCGGTGTGCAGGTCATGACGCAGCAGCACGCTGTCTTCGGTGGTGGCTTGGCCATTGCCCCGGTACCAGTGCCAGGTGTTGCGTCCTTCCCGTTTGGCCCGGGCCATGGCCAGATCGGCGCGCTGCAGCAGCTCGTGGGCCTGTTCGGTGACGGGGCAGTTACAGGCGATGCCAATGCTGGCGGTGACATGCAGCGGCTTGCCCTCAATCAGGAAGGGGCGGTTCAGCGCCTCCAGAATACGCTCGGCCAGGGCGATAGCGTCCTGCTGACTCGCCAGGTTTGGCAGTAGCAGTACGAACTCGTCACCGGCCAGGCGAGCCAGACTGTCCCCCGACCCGATCAGGTGTGTCAGGCGTCCGGCGACCTCGCTCAGCACCCGGTTGCCGATGTGGTGGCCAAGGCCATCATTGACGGCCTTGAAGCCGTCGAGGTCCAGGTGCATGACCGCGAGTAGCCCTTGGGTCTGCTGGACCTGGGCAAAGGCGGCCGCCAGGCGTTCATCAAAGGCGGTACGATTGGGCAGGCCTGTCAGCAGGTCATGGGTCGCCTGATAGGCGATCTTCGCTTCATGGTCCCGTTGCCGGGTGATGTCTTGCTGGATGCCAACATAGTGGGTGCAGACGCCTTGTTCGTCGACCACCGGGCTCAGCGAGAGGTGGTTCCAGAAGGGGGTACCATCCTTGCGATAGTTGAGCAGGGTCACTTCATGGCGCTGCCGGGCGGCAATCGCCTGGCGAATCGTGGTCACCGCCGTGGGGTTGGTATCGGGCCCCTGCAGGAAGCGGCAGTTACGTCCCAGCACCTCATCGGGGACATAGCCGGTCAGCGCACAGAAAGCCTCGTTGGCATACACCAGCGGCATATCCGGCTGGGTGGCATCCGCCATCAGCACCCCGTTGGGCGTGGCCTCGATACCTCGTTCCAGCAGATGCCGTGCGGCATCTTGGCGCTTGCGCTCGGTGATATCACGACAGATGCCGTAGACCCCGACGACCTCGCCGTCGAGGGTCACCGGGAAGTTGATGATCTCCAGGTGGTAGGGGTGGCCATCGCGGTGGGAGCCCATGGTCTCGTACTGACGTGAGCCCCCCTCCCTCGCGGCATCGAAGCCGGCCTGGGTCACCGCCCAGTAGTCGGGTTCGATGAACTCGTTGAAGTGGCGCCCGATCAAGGCGGCTTCCGGATAGCCGGTGATCCTGCTGAGGGCGACGTTGCCGCGTTGGAAATGCCCTTCCAGGTCAAATTCATAGACGCCATCCGGGTGGTTCACAAACAGCGAGCGGTGCCATTCGGAGAGGGCCCGATGGCGGGAAGTGTCGCGATCGCGGATCAGCGCCAGAGCGACCAGGGCCGCAGCCTGCTTCAGCCGCCGTTTGCTGGTGTCCGAGGGATAGCAGGGCTCTCGGTAGTAGGTGCCGAAGGTGCCGAGAAGCTCGGCGTCGGTGGTCATCACCGGACTCGACCAACAGGCGTTCAGGCCTTCGCGACCTGCCGCCTCACAGAACCGAGTCCAGCGCGGATCGCTGGCAATGTCCTCGGTTACCACCAGCTCACGCTGGAAGGCGGCGCAGCCGAAGGAGGCCGAGTCTGGCCCGATCGGCACCTGCTGCAGGCGTGCCTGGTAGGCCTCGGAGAGCACGGGATTGGGATAGAGGTTCAGCGTCTGGCTGGCCGGATCGAAGCGCATGAAGGCGACGATGGCATCGGGCAGCATCGCCGTAATCCAGCGACCGATGGCCGCCAGCGTCTGCTCCAGAGGTGCCTGCCGAGCGATCAGCTCATGCACCTCCTGCTGGGTTTCCATGAGCGTAAGTTCATTGAGCACTCGCGTGCCTCCCTGCACGACATCGTTATCCTGCTTCCATTCAGCAGGGTCGATAGTGAGATATCGGCGCGCGATGGGCAAGAGGGGAGTATCCATTGACCACACCGCTGCTCGAGTTGGATGGCGTTGCCGAGGCGATTGCCTGATACTGCACGCGACGACGCAGCGGCAGCCGATGCCAGGTGTTGACTTGCCTTTCAGGCCGTCGACGCGCGCTCTTCGTTATTGGACCCTTTTGAGAGTCTGTCATTGATGCTGACATCGCTCTGGGCTCGCCTGGTGGCGGCCATCCTCGTTCCGGTGGTGCTGGTGAGCACACTGCTCTACCCGATCTTCCGGGCTCATCGGCACCATCGGGCCGAGGAGCTGCGCGTGATGGCGGAAACCACCCTCGAGATTGAGTCCGGGGTGCTGCACCTGGGCATGAACGAGAGCCTCTATCCACTGCTGGCCATCGCCCTGCTCTACCTGCTGTCGGTCACCTTCGCGGTCTTCTGGGTGCTGAGCCATCATCGTCAACGCGAACTGCGCAAGCGCGCGCTGCTGCTGTCCCGTGAAGCCCGCCAGTACGCCGGTGAGGTCCAGGATCTCTACGAGAATGCCCCCTGTGGCTACCACTCGCTGGACGCCGAGGGAAGGGTGATCAAGATCAATCGCACCGAGCTCGACTGGCTGGGCTATCGCGCCGACGAGGTCATCGGCCAGCGCCACTATCGGGACTTCATCACCCCCGAGACCCGTGGCGCCTTCGATACCGCCTTCCAGCAGGTGCTGGGCCAGGCGCAGGAAGGGGCCGCCGAATGCGAGTTGCTGTGTCGCGATGGCACCACCCTGCCGGTGGCGATTCAGGCCACCGCCCAGGTCACCGACGACGGGTTTCAGTACACCCGCGCTACCGTCTTCGACCTCAGCGAGCGCAAACAGCTGGAGGCACGCCTGGAACGGCAGGCCCTGACCGACCCGCTGACCGGGCTGGGCAACAGGCGCTACCTGGAGGGCCAGGCCGCGCTGGAAATCGCCCGGTCTCGGCGTAGCGGAACCCCACTCTGCCTGATTGCCGTCGACCTGGACCACTTCAAGCGCATCAACGACACACACGGCCACGACGTCGGCGACCTGGTGCTGCAGGCCTTCGCCGGCACGGCACGCCATCAGCTTCGCGACGGTGATGTGCTGTGCCGCATGGGCGGCGAGGAATTTGCCGTCCTGCTGCCCGACACGACCCGCGAGCAGGCCATGCAGGTCGCCGAACGCCTGCGCCAGGCGGTGGAGGCCAGCCCGGCCGAAGTCGGGCACGAAGTCGTCGAAGGGGGCCGGCTCGCCTACTCCGCCTCGCTGGGCGTGACGCTGGTCAGCACGGGTGAGCAGTCACTGAAACCCGCCATTAAACGCGCTGACCGGGGGCTCTACGCCGCCAAGGAAGCAGGACGAAACCGGGCGCTGTGGCAGGCGCCCCACGAGGATGCTCGCCTTTAGTGGCAGGGCATGCCGGGAGAGCCTCAGGGGAGTGAAGCAAACCAGTTGAAACACAGTCGGGAGCGCAAGGGCGGGCATGGCTAATTCCCGACCAGGACACTCACCAGCTTGCCAGGCAGGCTCATGCGGCTCACCTGGCCTACCTTGAGCAAATCTCGAGTTAACGTCTCGACATAGGTCTTGAAGACCGGCGCCAGGTGAGGGTCATGCAGATCACCTATGCGGTCTGGCGCCTCAGGGTCTCGGCCCTGGACCCGCCATTCGATCACAGGATTGTTGCGCAGTACCGACTGCTGGGTACTGATCAAGGCCCGAAACCCCCTCACGGCCGCTTCCTCAGGCTGAAGATAGACATCCTCACGGGCATTGCCGATCAACTGTTGAGCCAACGGCACCCGCCCCCTACTCCCCGAGCGTCCCATGTTCAGCCCAAGGTGTTCACTACCAAGCTGGCCATCGGTGAGCAATGATTCAAAAGGAAAGTCTCGCCAGGTGGCACCCAGCAACTCCGGCTTACCATGTGTCACCTGCTCCTCTCTCAGCAGGGTGTCGTCGACTACCGAGTAGAGCAGTGTCTGGCCGCTCGTCAGTGCCTTGGAGGCTGCCAGATGGTCGACGTGCTCACACAAGGGGGCGCACCAGGGCGCCTCGAGACTGGTCAGTGCATCTTCATAAGCCCTGGCGATCTGGCGCCGGGCGACATCAGCAGATTTCATTCGCCTGCCACCGCCCACCCGCTCATCACGGGGAAGCCGATGGCTCGCAATCGCCACCTGCCCAATATGCAGCTCCCCTTGGTGCCACCAGAACTCCATGATGGCAGCTCGTGCCGGCGCACCACGGTGCGACAGTGCTTTCAGGCACACGTAGTGCTTGTCGCTTGGGCGCATGGCGATCAGTCCCGCATCCTGTGCAACGCCAGGTGGCTGATGTCGCACGACAAACGCGCGCCGCACTCCCAGCCCCTGCTTCAGGCGGAGCTCTTGGATGATTTCTCGCAGCTTGTGCGCCAGCAGCGACTTCTCCACCACCACTCCCTCACTGAGCGCATCCACCATGTCAAGGGTGAGATTCAGCCCTTGGATCGGCCGCCAGGCGGACCATACCGCGTCGTGAATCTCAAGCTTCAGGGTCGTATAAGGGTCAAAGGTCAATGCAGCCCCCCTGCCCCGCTCCCGCTCAAGTTCGCGAACCGCCAGGGCATGAGAAAACCCGACCAGCGGTTTCCTCCCTTGCCCTCTGGTTAATTCGTACCAGGCACTCGAAGGGCGCTGAGCCCCCGAGGACGTGCGAAGCGTCTCCGGCAACTGCACGTAGAGCACAGGGTTCGCCGCCACTGTCTCTTCGAGGGTGTCAACCACTCGCCAATTAAGCTCAGTTGCAGAACCACCAGCCGCCACTTTCTGCTCCAGCGCCTGGATCAATCCATCGTGCAGGCGTGGCCAACGCGAATCTCGCCGGAGCTCTGGTGAATACACAATCTGCAGGTCAGTGACCGGAACGTCTCGGAAGGCTGGCTGCTGCGTCCCTGCTTTTCGAATCGCCACCTGGGTGACTTGAGTTGGCTGGAATCGCTCGGACTTCCATTCAACATCCTCTCCCAGCTCATCAAGAAAGGCCTCGACGAGATCCATGCCGCGATTCTTGAGCACCAACCCGCTGTTCATGACGCGTCTCGTCTGGTCGTCCTGCCACGCCGCCGCCGCTTCTGGATCCACACCGCGCGTCCGTACCCTGTGCTCCAGTCGCGACTGGCGCGATCCCGACAGGAAATAGAAGAACTCCATCTGGCTGCCGAACCGGGTGGCATTCAACTTGTAACGGCGTGCCAGACATAGGCTGTGCACCGCCACCGCCCTCGACCCCAGCCGATACGGCGCCTCTGACAGGGCATCCGCCAGCTCGGCTGGTAGTCGCTGCACTCGCCGGGGCATTTCAACAACCAGCCGGCCTCGAGCATCGAGTTCAAGGCGTACCTCGTAGCCCCTCAGAACGCCCGCACCATCCCTCGAGCGATCAAGCGAGGCCTGCAGCAACACCGCCTCACCCAGCAGCAGCCCCATATCATGATCCCGAGCATCCCCATCGAGACCGGCCCGCCGCAGCGAGACTCGGAACGCCAGCGTCATGAGTCTTACCAGTGCGATCTTGCCTTGCATCCCGCGCCTACCGCCCCACTCATGAATCTGGTTGTCATAAACCCACTTGCGCCACTGAGGCGCTCCATCCATCTTTGTGGCTTGCCTCCAGAGCGTGTCCATCGGCTGATCCGGCCGATGCCCCCCGAAGATCCCCATGACACTGGCGGCTCTATCTTGAGGCCGGTTCCCCCACATACCGACATCCAGCACGCAGGCGAAACGTAGTGAGCGCGCCTGTGTGCGCCCATATCCATGAGTCAGGGCAATCAGCCGAGTGGCCCTGGCAGCAGCCATACGACCCAAGCGTGCCCCCGAAATGGTATCGCTAATGGGGTCAACCCATGCAGCGTCCCAGTCCAGTGACTCAGCACCCATCACATCGCCACTGCCCAACTCCAACTGCTCCGCCACTTCAGCGCCCGATAACTGCGACGCCAGCCGACTAGAAGCGCGCGTCTCCCCCACGCTCACCGCCAACGGATCGTCGCCGCCCTCTTCCTCCTGACGCGCGGCCTGTTCAGGCGCGTCCGGGTCCACATCCACCTCACCGGGAATCGCCTGCTCTTCGGGATACAGCAGCGGCACAATTGCCAGTGATTCGCCAGGCAACAGTTGCGCATGGCAGTAGGAGAGGAGCCGCTCGGCCAGCTGTGCAGCACGATCGCCGGCGCCAGGGCGATGCGGATCCAAGCCAAGGTCGATGACATTGGTCCGCAGGTCCATCCTGGGGGATGAAATGGGCGCTGACGACGTCATGGTATCCTCCGATAAGATAAGCCTTGTCTACTGACAGTTGATCGCATGCTGCAGCGCCACGGCCGCGGCATGATTGAAATCCACAAGCGGCGAAGAGGCTCCTCGCTCTCTTGCCGGGGTAACATCGCTGGGCGCATTGGCATCCGTGAGCGCAATGCGCACGAAAGCGTTGATCACCAGCACGTCCCCTGGCGCATGCTTCGGTCGTGCGACCTCTTGAGGCTGCGGCTGAGTATTGACGTACACCCCCAGGCATCGCTCATAACCTCGCTGCTGCGCCCAATCTCTGAGTCGAGCCATCTTGTCCTGTGCCCTGTCGAGCAAGCGCTGACCATGACGCTGGTCCGTACGCCGTGCGTAGTGCTTGGCATCGACCGCCACAAGACAGCGTGCCCCTGAGGTGCCATCGACGGCGTAGCAGCGGTCGAACCACTCGAATATCCCCAGCGTCTCCATCGCTGCCAGTCGCTTCAGCTCGGCAAGCGGCGGATAGGCGGTCTGAGCCACCTCAATCCAGGCATCCAGAGCCAGCTCTCCCCAGATACCATCGAAGTCCGGCTGCAGCGTCGGGTGCAGGACACATGACTTCTCGTGCCAGCGAAGGGAGGGGCCTGCCTGCTCCGAAAGCCTTGCCTTGAGGTAATGCCCTGCGGATCCTGAAGGGGAGTCGACAAACGATCTGGGCAACTGATAGCGCAGCAGCCTACCCGGGTCGGGATAGCCATGAACCGCGGCAGGATGCTCGGCACCGGGGAGTCGGGTGACGACCTCCTGATACCCCCCGTGCGGTCCGTAACGAATCGGCAACTGCTTTCGTGAGTCCAGCGGCAGCCACATCATCGCCAGCACCTCGGCGGGCATACCCTGCGTCAGCAGGCGCTGCTCGTAAGCGTCTCGCGTCGAATCGAAGAGCAGATCAGGGCTGTGCCAGGCCTCCCAGCGCGCCACTATCGCCTGGGCGACCTCTTCGCTGACTATCGCTTTCGTCGCCTCATGGAAGGGCGACGGCGCGTGGTGTTGCTCATTGAGCCTGCGAATGGCTGCCAGCTGCTGGTTCTTCCAGCCCGGCACGTCGGGGGCATCACTGAAGGCCTCATCCCCTTCGCGGACACGGCGCCGGTATGACGCCAGCGCCGAGGGCGACGGCAGCTGGTAGAGCGAATGACGCTGCTGCCGTGCGAAGGTCATCAGCGTCATGCTGTTGAGCGATGCCGCATGCAGCCGATTCGCCAGGGAACACCCTTTATCGTCTCGTCCGTAGAGGATGGGGTCGGCGGCCAGGAGGTCTCGCACGATCTCTTCGCAGACCAGAACGCCCTGCTGCTGGGACGCCGAGGTTCGCTCACCGCGCCCGACCGCCTGGAAGGTGGTGCGCGCCAGATCGATCACATGCTGCTCGGCGAGAAAGCGGCCAAATGGCGGCAGATAGCTGTCGGGATGGAGCCGGATGTCCCGTGCCTGATAGCGCTGCGACGGAATATCCTCGACACGCCCCCAGCTCCCTTCATTGAGCCGCGCGGCGAGCTCAAGGCCGGTGAAGGCCAGATGGTGAGTAATCAGGTTGTTCGCCGAGAAGCGGCGCTGATTTCGATGCTCCCGGTCCGCTCGCTCGCGCTGACTCTCGGGTTTGGCGTCTTCGCCAGGTGGCCCGCTCAGCGGCTCAAACTTGGGCTTCGCCTCGGAGTAGAACGGCGACATCCCAAGCACGATGAGATCCACATCCCGCTGGTGACCGTCGCCAGCGTATCGGTCTACCTTGAGATTGATCCCCCTGGCAGCCGAGCCATAGGGCGTGACCACCACGATATGGCAGCCCAGGTCTCGCCTCAGCAGGTCAGTGGCGTCTTCGACCTGGGGTAGCTGCTCGGGGGAACGTCCCAAAAACTCTGCCAGCGCCCTGGTGGCCTCGCTATCAGACGCCGCCAGCGCACGCTGCAGCTGAGCATCGGTGCTGGCAGCACTACCACTCTGATAGCTCATCACCAATACCGGACGCCGCCCATGCCGCCGATGCCCCGGTTCGAGGCCGTAGAGGTGCTGCGGCACGATCGTTTTCAGCTCGGCCTGACGAGTCGGCAAGTCCTTAATAGACTGACGGAAGTGCTTGAGGCTCTGCACCAGCATCAGCGCCACCAGCGGGCTGCCAGCCTCCCGTGGCCCCGCTTGCACCGATGACAGCACGTCGCGCAGCGCTGATGACACCAGCATGCTCTCATCAACCGCCCCGGCCCCCAGGCTGAGCAGCGCGATCAGATCACCGATGCGGGTAAGCTCACGGCGCTTGTAGGGGCTCTGGGTATCAGCAGCCGCCAGTAGCGACCGCGTAAGCTCAGGCGTATTGCCCGAGGCGAACAATCCCGCTTGCTCGGGAATCTCCGCCACCTTGGGTGCCGGCCGCCCCGGATTGCCGTTAACGCCCTGCTGGCGCTGCTCCCTCGCCTGCCGGGCCAATGTCAGATCTTCATCCGACATCGGCACGTAGGCGACATGGGTAGAGCGGGACAGCATATCCAGACAGAACCCGCCCAGATGAGTAGCATCGAAGCCGCCGGTGGCACTGATCAGCACCAGCGAATGCGTCGGGCGCTCGACGACGTCTCGATCGTGACCAGTAGCGGCGGGGGCCATACTATCGCCCTCCGCCACGACCGGGTATCGAGGCAAGTTGTGGCAGTAGGCCTGCGGTGAGATCAGTCGCTCCAGGTGATGCTCTGCCGACCAGGCTCGATAACCTATGCTGGGAACCACCGAAACGCCGGGTTCACCAGGCAGGTAGCGGTCCTCGAAGTCGGGCACCCACTGCATGACCAGGTGTGGCGTACGAAACGCCAGGTCATCATCAATGGGCACAAGCGGGTCGATGGGCCGACGCGCCTGCATCAGCAAGCGTACTCGGACGTGGGACAGATCCCGCAGCAGGGCCGTCAATGGCGCCGAGGTCGTGGTATTGCCTGCTCGGTAGGCATTGCGCAGGATCGCAAACCTGTCGCTGGGGTCCGCAGGGTCATCGGTGCCCAGCTCGTGCACCAGCGCGGCGATGGTGAGCATCGTCTCGAACGCGTCCTCGAGACGAAAGGTCATGGCGCCGTCGTCAGGCTTGCCCAACGTCTCGAGGTAAGTGCTGCTGACCAGCTGCACATCGCTCAATGCGCCGCTGTCGCGGTGAGCCACCAGCCCGCTCAAGCGTTCGTCATCCAGGTTGATGAAGGCCCAGCTTCCACCGGTGAAGGCACCGGTGCTCCCGGCACTGGCGACGGTGGGGTCATCCAAATTGAGGTTGATCCAGGATGCTCCCTGGCACAGGGCCTGGAGCCGCTCATGGAACGCCTGCAGCATCTCTTCCGGCGCACCCTGAATGACAGGATGCTGCTCATACTGCAAGGCAAGCAGATGGAGCAGCCGAGAGCGCAGGGCCGCCTGCTGGCGGTGGTGTGCTGGATGCGTGGTGCCCAGCCGATGCGTCGCCCGAAAGCGGCGTAATGCCGAGGCAGCCTCAGGCGTCATGGGCGAGACAGCGCCTAGATCCGCCGGCGTCTTGAGCAGCCACTGCTGGTCGATACAGGGGTGCTCTGCCACCAGCGACTGGTAGCCCTGCATGATCGTCAAGAACTCCGACTGGGGCCGAAATAGCAACGGCATCTCATGCAGCAGCGTCTGCCCGACCTGAGTGGCACGTCCCTGATCCAGGATCAGGCCCCGCAGATAGATCCGACCGCCGCCCAACTTGGCAGGCTTGCCGATGATGTCCTTGACCGCATCAGCCTCGTCAATCAGGAAGAGGAAACGCGTCCGGTGTTCGTCGAGGCCGATGATCTCCGCCGCCTCCTCCTGTAAGCCATGAACGGCATCTTCCAGGTACCCGCTGTAACGACCGAAATCGCCACAACCCGCTCGTTGGAGACGACGGCGCCGCGGAAATGTCAGGTGGGTCATCAGCCGATCAGCCGTCATTGCTACCAGGCCAAGGGCCTGTGCGTGGTCACGCATGACGCGATACAGCGGAAACAGCTGGCGCTCCAGCAGCTGGAATGGCGCCACCAGGGCAGCCTCTCCCAGCACGCCTTCAAGGGTCGCGCCCTCTCGGCTAGCCTGGCTCAAGGTGCCGATCACGGCTCGCTGCAGCAGGCTATAGAGCTGCCCGTGGGCCTTCTTCAGCTGATCGACTGGCGCCTCGAGCGCGTCGTCATCAAATCCCTCCTGTCGCAGCCTGACGAGTTGCTCATGGCGGCGCCGGATCAGCTTCATGCACGTGGCAAGGGTATCTGAGCGGCCATCGCTCTCTTCAGTTTCTACTATTGTCTCGGAGACGTCATCGCTGGCATAGAGCTCGTCGTCTTGCTGTAGATGAGCGTCATTCAGAATCTGTTGCAATCTGTCCAGCAGCCCGGGGCTGGTTCGTTGCCGGTCCGCCTTCTTCTTCAGCCCGGCTTCCAACGCCCGCACGTCTTGGTAGAGACAGTGGGGTTGATCAGGGTCGGTGAGCTGGGTGCGCGAGGGAACCTTGACGCAAGGAATCCCCTGCGTCAGCAGTCTCTGCTGGGCGGCAGGCAGGGCTTGTGGGTCATGATGATGGTTGGTGATGTCGATGTGGGCATGCTGAGGGGCGACGTAAACAATCACGACTGACTCGCCCTTCTCTCTGGCCTCGATCAGCGTTTCGGCAGCAGTTTCCAGCGCCCAGTAGCTTTTTCCCGTACCTGTAGCGAGGTTCTGCTGCGCGATGACGGGGTGTGTCGCCTGGCGAGCAGCTTGGTGAAAGCGTTGATACAGGGTTTTTACTGGGCTGGCATCCTTGCACATTTCCATGTCTCAGCTGCACCCAAAGATACAGTTAGACTAGACGCCCACACAGTCCCGTCAAACCGGCGGCAATGTGTTTCTGGATGGGCGAGCAGGTCATCATCGGCAGGCGAACGCTCCGGCGGAACCGCCAGCTGCCCGCCAGCTGCTCCTCGTTTTTCAATAGGTTATACCATATCTCGCCTGCCGACTCGCCCCCCTCTCCCACTTTAGCCCAGCATCCTCAGCGAGCAACCAATACCACACACCACTGTAGTGGCATAATGAATCTAGCCACCTGATTCTGAGTGTGCGATCACCACCATAGACAGTCAGGTGTAAGCGTCCGATGAACACGCCCTCCTCGGAACTCTCTGGCCAATGACGAAGAGGCAGTAGATGCCCCGGGCCACACCTTCGAGCAAGCCCTGTTTACTGAATCGATTGATGCCTTCCTGCAGATTTTTTTGGCGCTCTTCTCAGAACAGGATCGCCAAGCCTTGTCGGGTATAGATGGATCAACCCGCCTTGTCGAACATTGCTAGCCGCTGCCGGGCTGTGCGCTGATGCATAAGTGGACACCTGGACTATGCATGCATAGTCCAGGTGTCCACTTGGATTTGGGCAACCCGCATTCACCCAGTCTGTGAAGAATCATAAAGTTAGCACATACAAGGATGGACACCCCTCCCCCCCAACCATAAAAACATCGCTGCACAACCTTAACTTACAGTTCATTTTCATAAAAAATAAAAAATTTAACTACGCATACCCACCTTCTTCTATGTGCTTTAAATATGAAACTAGATCTTGCACCCTGCCCTCATGCACCAATTCCTCTGGAGTTAGACCACCCAATGCGGCTATCGGGTAGTTCAGGTACCAGTCACAGGCTGATTCTCTGGATCCAGCCCATGGCACTATGCGGTCAATGATTTCTGGTGGGAAAAGATGGCACGCCGATTTTATTTTTTTTCGAGACATGTTTACACTCAAATCTTTATGCAGAAATTACAACAACCAAACATATATTAAAAATTCTCACAATTTAGGATAGGGCATTATACGTCAACTATCAGGCTATGATACCCCGTTAAAACATTGCGAGTACGCTTCTGAAGTCACGCCCGCATCTTCCTCCGTTAGCGACACCGGCGCGAAGTGCGCCGAATCGTCAGCCATGAGGTAGAGCATTGGCGCCTCGCCAGCCAGTCGCCACTTCCAGAGATTGAAGGAGCTGACGGGAATTCCCGACTGCCGACAGAAGGCTTGCTGGAAGAGTCTGCTACGGGACTGCTCATCGACCCTGGCCTGCCAGAACCTGATCCAAGGCGCCCAAGCTGCATGGCCGAGCCCTATGCCTACCTGAAGGATGTACTGGAACGGCTGCCGATGTCGACCCCGGAGGCCAACCAGCTCCACGCACCCCTGCCTCACAACTGGCAGCACAACGCCTGGTCACTGACAAGCGGTGTTGTCAGCTCGCTTACTAGCATTTGAGTATTTCAAGAAAATTGCCAGTATTTTCAGCTGCATAGCCCACCGCTCCGCGTGGCGTGGACTCCCGAAAATCGCTGCTTACCGGCAGCGGGTGGTTTGGTACCCCTTATCACTCCCACACGGTCATGTCAGACACCTGGGAGCCACCCCATGAACAACGCAGTACGCATCCGGCCGCTGCCGACGCACCCGCTCACCCTTCCGGCAATACAGGAGACGCGCGCCACCCAGGATATCCTGGGTCCGCAGGATTTTGGCAGCATGTCTGACGACCCTACACCCCAACTGCTCAGTCACCCGCCGGTGCTGATTGTGCATGCCGAGGGCGGTGAGGTCCTACTGAATCGCGATGCTGTCGTATCCCAATTGCAGTTGAATGGTGGCACGGGGACTCGGGAGCCCAATAGCCTCGTGGTTTACACCCTCAGGGCCGCTTCGCTGGACATGTCACTGCGTACCCTGCATTTCCTCTATGGTCAGCTGCAACCATTGCACTACCGAAAAAAAGACGCCAACAAGAATAGCCTGGCAGAGGTCGCCGCCAATACGCTGAAAACCGACCGAGCCCTCTATAGGGCCATCGCCCAGGACCTGTTCGGCAGAACATCCCTTGCACATCGGCACTACAAGATTCTATTTTCGGCCACCAACCTTGGCGATCGATCAATTCAAAGTTTAAAAAACACCACCGGGATTAAGTCCATAAGAAAAAAGAATAAGACCAAAGAAAGCGACACGTCTCCCCAAAATATCAACGGCCTGACGACAAACAGCACGGTTGAACATGAAAACACGAACATTGTGGCGCAAGGGGTTTCCGCCACATCTCCTCCAGCGCAGGAGGCAAGACCCAGCGATGATATCCATCCAAGCAGCACTCGATCGCCAACCATGAGCTCCCCATCCGACCCTAGTGAGGATCACCAATTTCACCTCGCACTCACCGAGGAGGATGCATGACGGATGAGATCCCATTTCCAACTGAGATCAGGGCGTGCTGGAAAGAGGCCCTAGACGCCCTTGATCTTGACCCTAGTGAAAAATGCACAGTCCTGGCCATCGTCTCCTATTCCCAGCCGCCTATGTATGTCGAGGCATTCGACGCAGCCTCCGCTATCTATGCCGCTGATCATGGCATCATGGTCAGCGCGACAAGCCTAGATGCTATTCGGAAATCAGCCGATATCAGCTCGGCACGCCCCGAACGACCCGGTAGAAATTATCCGGTTTATTTTGCCCTCACCCGTTCCGATAAATTGGGCAACCCTCAGTGTCATGCCAGCCAGTTCGCCAGGCATTTTCTCAGCAATATTTTTCATGAGACCGCACCCGGCAGCATGATCTCACGGGATCAATTCTACAAGCATGTCTTGGTTATTCGAGATGTGATGATGGCTATCATTGCATCGGGATGGCAGCCGGAGGACGCACAAGGAACTCGCGAGGAGACGCTGCTCGCCGCCTTGCATCTTGACGCCCTCTATGGGCTCATCGACAAACTTCTTGCGCGTAAAATCGAGACATTTCAGATGCTGCTCCGAGGCGAGGTTGAGCCGGGCGGAATCCAGCGACAACGAAAGGGGAGCGGTGGCGGCAGGCGTGGAAGTGGCGACGGGCGTGGAGGCGTCGCCAAACGGGATGAGTGGCACGCCGCACGCGTCACGGAGTTGGCCAAACAGTCGAGCCGGCCGCCGATGACACGCCGAAATGCCGTCCTACGGGATGTGTCGTCACATGACGCAACTGGCGACGCCACCTTGCGCGATATGGGCATGCGGGCACGCCCGGCGGTGGACGGCCATGGTACCAATGAAGCGACAAGCGAAACGATCATCTTGCAGCGCCAGACACCCTCGTTGCAGACACCGGCGGATGATCGCCGGCTGGTCAGAGGCTGGCTCGCCGGCGCACCGACAACCTCGCTCAAGTGCACCACTGATCTCGCCCGCCTCACCCAGGACCAGGTAGATCAGGTCATGTCGAGCCCCCTGACACCGGCCTGCCAACTGTTTGCCACACTATTGCTCAGTACCGGGCTGCCACCTGCCAGGCTGGCCCGCCTAACTGTGCAGGAAGCCGGCGACCTCGAGGCGCTCATTGCCGACGCCGATGATCGGCCATACTGGCTGCCCGAGCATCAGCTGCTTATCTACCGCCTGCTGGATGGACCTGTGCCACGCGAAACGTCGCCTGGCGCCACGTGGGTGATGTTAGCACTGCCGGCGTCGCTGGCCACGGTCCTGACGGGCCTCGAGGTGCCGTTTCCCAAGCGGCCGTTTCAGGGCGTGCGTGTTTCACTGAACCAGCAACTGCGCCGGGTGTTTGCCGATACCCCCGGCGTTACCCCTACCGCTCATCGGCTCAGTGCCAGCAGCTGGCTGTACTGCCGCCCCCATGCGCGGGACGACGTGGCGGCGGCCTCACTCTCCGGACAGTTCGGGCTCGGCCTTTCAGCACCCGCCGCCTACCGGCGTATTCCGCGAGCAGAGCACCAGGATATTTTCGAGCAGGCGCTTCGACGGCTCGGCTGGTCCGTCCCCGCGTCACCAACGCGACCGGCCACTCCCACTCTGATACTCCATCGCGACATGGCGATGGCAGGGTCAGGAGTCGCGCAACCGGCAAGCGCCTTCGCAGAGCTGTTTCAATGGTTACGCGACGCCATGCAGGACCCCAGCGCCGAGCTGGCGGCATGGTGGCCAGGGGAGCCGATACCGTTGACGGCCGTCACGACCCTTCATCAGCTGGTGTCCACTCATGAACTGCTCGCCTGGCATCTCGCCACAGGCGCACGCCCTATCGGTCCCAGCAGCCAACACTGCCTGACAGGCGAGCTGCAGTGGGTATGTGACAAGGCCTCCGGCCAGGGCCGTGAGTCGCGTGTCATTCCGCTGCTGACCACCGTCCACAACAGCCTACAGGCCTATCACCAGTGGACGCAGGCCATCCTCACCCGAGTGGCCGAGGGCCACATACGACTGGATGATCAGAGAACCGCGATATGCCAGACACCGCACTGGGTGACACCCTCGCGGCGAGGAAAGGCCATCACGCTACGTGATATGCACTGGGGAGATATGGCCGCGCTGCCTCCGCTGGCCGCCTGGCCACACAACGTGTGTCGCCACTCGACTGCCAGTTGGCTACGCGAGCATTGTCCCGATGCCGAGGTTGATCACCTCTTGGGCCACACGCGGCACGGCCGGATGCTCTCATCGCCTCGCACCGAGGCCACGCTCGGGCAGCAACATGGATTGCGCCGAGCCCTGACCGAGTGGCTGAGCCATTGCGGCTACCGCCCCCTCGACTGGAGACGCCTGCCATGGTGGTAAACAACGCAGACCAGATCGTCAGCCTGTGGAAAGCCGAGGGCAATCCGCTGGTGGACCCACGATCATTGCCTGACACGGAGTGGGTCCTGGCGGCCATTTTCGATGGACCACAGACACCGCCGCTATCCCTGGGCGGAGACGAGGCACGCCACCTCGTCAAGGGACTGATGGAGCATCGCCAAACTGCCGGGAGCCCCATCAGGCACGCCATAGCCAGAAAACGTGTTAACCGTATTCTGGCGCAGTTGAACACCCTGCCCGATTGCAGCGCAGTGCTCATCCCCGAACCGGTGCAGACACACCGCCCGACCGCCTTACCCACGTCTTCGCGCCTCTTTACGGCCGCCATGGCGATGAAGGAGCTGGATCGCAGCCTGCACAGCTGGTGCCGAGCAACGAACACGGGTGACGCCTGGTTGCTGGTGATGGCTATTCGCCTGATGACGCGACTCGGCATGAGCGAACGGGTCATGCTGGGAACTCTGTCTCAGCTGACCCTGCAGCATATCGATAAGCGGCATCGCTCGCTGGCCATCCCTTCCTCTCCGGATGCGTCTGGCCTGGATGACGGGCACTACCGGATTGCGCTTCCCGACTCCCTGTGGGTTCCCTTGCGGGCCATCATGACCCATGAGAAGAACCGTACCTCAGACGCCTGGCTATTCGCCTCTGATGACGAGGCGCTGACGCTGCCACTGCAACAGCGCCAACAACAACTTCGCAAACGCCTGACCTTGGCGGCTCGGCAGCTATTGAAGGACCCGCAGGTCACGTCGCGTCGCTCAACCTCGCATATCAAGCGCTGGCCGCAGTTAGCGCAATCCTGCCGCTATGTAGCGGTAATGCTTGGCACACCTCCGCTGTGGAGCACGTTACTGCACGACTACCCGCTGCCCACCTGCACCCCCACGCCCCTCCGGTTGGCACAGAACAATGCGCACCACTACTCACCAGGCAACCCAAGGGGACGCCTACCTGATCGCCAGAGTCGACATCGCCCTCCTCGCGCCCCCGAAGGCGAATCGAGGGTCGACTTCCCGTCGCCCCATGAGGCGCGAGCAGACACGACGCTGATTGCCGCCACGCCCCCCATCCCTGCTACGCGCCCGGCAGGGGTGCATCAGATCGACACCGACCACCTGCCGCTGGATTGGCGTCGACGGGTAAAAAATCTCCTACAGCAGTTCCTGTCAGAAACCGCGCGCCAGTCGAAAACGTCGGTCAAAGGCGATGAGCACGCCGAGGATATGCAAGCGCTATTGGTTTATTATGAAGGTAGGATCGACAAATTACTGGGGTTCAGCGGGCACTACCCTGGCTGGGTGCTGCATTTTTTGTATCACCAACTACGCACGGAAGGTAATAAGATCAGCTCGGCAAAAACGTACCTCTCACGCCTAACGCCTGTCACGCTACTTTTTCATGACGCCGTGCTAGACCTTAACGACTGGGACGATGAGGTCGTGCTGGAGCTGGAAATGGCAGCCAGAGAGGGCAGTCGCTGGTCGGCAGCGACGCTAGAATCGTTTCGGGGCTCAATGAGAGGATTTTTTCGATTCTGCCAACAGCATGGCCTGCTAGAAGAAATTACACTTCCAAAACGCACCAACAACCTCACACCCAGCGTACTTCGCACACGGATTATAACACCCGATCATATGTACACCGTCTGGGAAGAGCTCACCAACGGAATGCCCGACGGTTCTTCAAGTCAAATGATAGCGCTAGTGATAGCTCTGGGGTTCTACGCTGGCATGCGCGCCTCAGAAATCGAGTCCCTGACGCTCAATGACATCCAGATAGTCGCACCTGATGAGAGCGGAATAAGCCGCTGCTGGATCGATATACACGGTGGAAAGACGGCGGCATCCAGACGCCGTATCGCTTTGCATATCATGGCCCCGCCAGCGGTGACAATAGAGCTAGGAGGATGGATTGAGGTGCGCAAACAGTCATGCAGTGACACGGCATTGGCAGACATTGCGCTATTTGGCCCGCGGCATTCTCCGGATGCCTATAAGCGACGTCATCTCATCACGCTAGCG
This sequence comes from Halomonas sp. 3H, assembly GCF_024206005.1. NCBI lineage: Bacteria > Pseudomonadati > Pseudomonadota > Gammaproteobacteria > Oceanospirillales > Halomonadaceae > Halomonas > Halomonas sp. 3H. The sequence continues at coordinate 1,674,151 of NZ_CP100360.1, read as the reverse complement.
ATTGAGGAGATGCGATACCGCCTTGGTGAAGACATCGATTTTCACGGTCTTCGCCATGCGGCCGTTTCGTGGACGCTAGTTCGCCTCCATGCGGCGCAGCATCCGGGATTTGCAGAGACGCTACAGCATCGGCATCACTGGATGTTCCAGCCGGAAATACTGCAAGAAACGCTACGCTATTTCTGCGGTGCCGAAGGGCGCGACACCCTAGCACGGGGCACCGTACTGCTGCATGTGGCCAAGTGGATCGGGCACCGTGACCCCGCAACACTATTGGAGAATTACGCCCATACGCTGGGGTTGATTCATGGGGACATCCTGGCCAAAAAGGGCTCTAAAAACCGTGGAGATCGACCTTTACTAAGCCAATAAAAAAGGGTTTTCTAATGATAATGACGGGCGCCAGAAATCAATAAACACGAGTGGCGGCGCATATACTGATCATCGCGGTTATGCTATAGCCGGATCAAGGCTACCGTCACGTTGCGCGTCTCGTTTGACTCATCGGTCACCTCGACGATAGCGCCTTCGTCCAGCATCAGGTAGCTCATGATTCGCACTGCCATGAGGCGGTCGACGATCGACTAGAACTCCAACAATAGGTAGACATAGGGCTAGTCGTCTCCCCAGTGCACCCGCCAGATGATGTCGTCTTCCCGGTCACGCAGCTCGTCAGTGACGTAGGAGCCGCTGACTTTTTCCAGGGTGGAGAAGTCGAGCTGACTGACCCAGGCCTCCTTGACGAAGCCAGTGAGCAGGTCCCTGACCATCTCGGGATAAGAGAACAGGAGCTTGTAGCTGTGGTCGTGATGGTTGGCCATGCGGGGCGCTGTGTCTCGGACGATGATTGCTCAGCCCTGCCGACCGGGTCTTTACACATCCAGCATCCGTTGCTACTGTATGGACGTCGAGCTAAATCGCTCGGCCGGGTTTGGCGACCCGAATCCAGAAAGGCGCATAAGCGCCGCTGCCATGGTAGGCGCTTTTTGTTTGCCTGCCGTGTCTATGGCGGTCGTGCGTGGGAGACTCTCGGGTCTGCCGGTGTCCTTTCTGGCCGGTTCGCCAACCTGCGTACGGCCGCCCCCATCCTGTTTGGCGACAGCGGGGTCGGCTCCAACAGAAAGGAGCCCTACCCATGGTCCACCCGACCGTATTTCCCCATCGCAGCAACCGCCGCGCGCGTGCTGCCGCTCATCGCGCCATGGCCATGGCTTCCCTGGCCTCCAACAGCAGCCTGCAAGTTCGTTACCGCCGCTACCACGCCCACATGCGCAAGGCCGAGGCCCTCTCGCGTGCCGCCGATGCTATCGCCCTGGAGGCAGTGCAGGAGGTGAGTGAATGAGCCCGCGCGTCGATCCTGGTAATACCCTGCCCGCACCGAAGTCTCGCCGACATGATCCGCTTTCGCGCATGATCGCCGAAGCGCTCGATCATCAACTGCTCTGCTTTGCAGAGACAGGCGATCCCTTCACCACTTACGAGATCCGTGACCAGCTGCTCAAGCGGTCAGAACTCGAAGGCATTGACCCGAATCTACTGCGTTTTCGGGTTCGCGATCGGCTCAGGACCCTGGAGAAGCATGGTCTGGTGGTACGGATCGGGGTGCGCGGAAAGAACCGTGGTCTGTACCGCATGCAACTGGACTCCACTGCAGAAACGTCGGAGACAACGACGCCACCACCCTCATCAGCGCCGTCCTCCCAGACCGACTCATCGAAGACATCCGCCAGGCCACTGCTCGAACACCTGGAGCAGGAACGCCGCTACCTGCAGACGGCCATGCAGGCGCTCATCAACGAAGCAGAACACTACCAGCACCTGATCGCATCATTCCCTGATGAGCGGTCGCAGATCGCCCCGCTACTGGAGGCGGCCATCGAGCACAGTGGCCGCCTGCAGGGCCAGTGGGATGCCAACCTTAAGGTTCGGCAGCGGCTGGCACACGGCGGTGGGTCCGGGATGTCAGCCGGTCAGGAGGAACGCTCATGATTCTGCCACCCGCGTCACGCGATGCGCAGCGCCCTTCTCTGCCGCCGCTGCGCCCCTGGCAGTCGGCTTGCCTGCAGAAGGCACTGACAACATTGTCGCGAGCGCATCCGCACTTTCTGTGTCAGGCCACGCCCGGCGCCGGCAAGATGCGCGTGGCGGCCGAACTCGCCCGGGCACTGATCAGGCGCGGCGATATCGACTATGTCCTCTATTGCGGCCCCACTCGGGCCGTGGTTCAGGCCGCCATCGAGACGCTGCAGACCGTCACCGGACACCCCATGCACGGTCAGATGGGCGCCGCCGGTGCCGGGATGACCTACCAGGCCCTCCCGGGACGGCTGGATGCCCTGAGGCGCCTGGGCCAGCGGCATCGCGTGCTGCTGGTCTGGGACGAGAGCCACCACGCAGCCGGAACTCTGGGCGGAGAGGGCCCGAATCAGTGGGGCAGCACGCTGATGGCCCTGGAACGCCATGTCACCTACACCCTGGCGCTGTCAGGCACGCCGTGGCGAACCGACGGGAGCTGCATGCCGCTACTGCGGTATCTGGAGGTCGTCGATGATGACAAGGGAGCCGCGGCGAGGCTGGATGTACCGGAGGGGGCGATAGCTGGCAGTGCGGCCCTGGAAACGTCGGGATCGCAGATCCTGCAACCGGACTTTGTTTACACCCTGCAAGAGGCCATCCGGGATGGCGTGTGCCGCTACCCGCATGTACAGCTCGTGGACAATCGAGCCATCGAACTCAGCAGCTTTCATCCACGCACCGGCCGCCAGGAGACCCACCGCTACGTCAGTATCCCGCAGCTGCTGCGCCATCCCGCCATCGACTACGGCAGCCTGGTCCGGCTGGATGCCCCTATGCAGCGCCTGCTGGCTCTCGGCACCCAACAGTTGAACACCCTCCGCCATCAGGACCCGAGCGCCGCTGGACTGGTCATTGCCGCCGATATCGAGCATGCCGAGGCGGTGACACAACAACTGGAGGCAGACGGTCATGAAGTGTGCCTGGTTACCAGCCGCGACCCTCTCGCTCACGCCCGTCTGAACGCATTTCGATATGCATCAACGCCTTGGATCGTCGCAGTGGGCATGGTCGCTGAGGGCGTCGACATTCCGCGCCTGCGCGTTGGTTGTTACCTGAGCCATATCCGCACCGAGCAACATCTCCGACAAGTGCTAGGCCGAATTATCCGCCGGCAGGGGGAGCGAGACAGTGACTGCTTTTTCTATGCGTTGAACGACACGCGCCTCGCACAAATGGCACGCCGCCTCAGCGACGACCTCCCCCAGGACCTGGCCACCGTTTCAATGAGCAGCGAGACAACGCCCCCCACCGGTGGGCACGGTGCACCGCCACCGGACGACTCCCCTCCTACGCCTCACGCACCGGATCTGTCTGACGCACCGGCGGAGAGCCCGTCCGACACAGCCTCGGCCGGCAGTAGCGTCTCGGTCACCATGGGCACCTCCAGCTCGGAGGCCACGATCAGTGTGGCGCCCGACGTGGCATTTTCCGAGTCGTTCTTCGAGCGCCTGATCGCCCTGCGGCTGACACCCTGAGGGAGGAGTCGACGATGAAACGTAGTCCATCGCGTCAATCGCTGACTCGGCGTCGGCAAAGCCCCTATGACCAGGGCGCCATGACAGCACCCGTCGAAGGGCTGTCTCGGGAGGCTCGGCGACTGCTCTCGGAAAGCGTCTCGCCCAACACCGTGCGCGGTATGCGCTCGGACCTGAAGGTCTACCAGAAGGCAGGCGGCGTGCTACCAGCCACCGACGTTGATATCGCAAATTTTCTCTCGGCACAGAACAAACTGGGCAAGAAGCCGGCCACCATCGAGCGCTACGCCAACTCACTGCACATGTGGCACCGCTATCACAATCTGCCCTCGCCGGTGAAATCGATGGCAGTGCGCAGCGTGATTCGCGGCATCAAGAAGTCGCGAGATACTCGCCAGGCCTCGGCGCCGGCGCTGCGGCTCGCGGAGCTGCATCGACTGCTGGACGTGGTCGATCGTGACACCCTGCATGGTCTGCGCGACAGCGCTCTGTTTCTGCTCAGTTTCTACGGAGCGTTTCGGCGCAGCGAGGTGGTGGTGATCGCCTGCGAGGACCTGGAGTGGCGGCCGGAGGGGGTGATCGTCACCCTGCACTACAGCAAGATGAACCGCTCCGGACGCATCGAGACCAAGAGCATCATGCGGGCCCCACCCGGCACGCGCTACTGTCCCGTGGGCATGCTGGAGCGATGGCTGGCGGTGTCCGGCATACAGAAAGGCGCGATATTTCGGGGCGTGACCCTCGGTGGGCGACTGGGCGCCGGGCGGATGACAGCCAACACCTTGGCGGTGCGCATGAAAAAGGGGCTGGCGGCGGCGGGGCTGCTCGAGGAAAGCTACTCACCGCACAGCTTCCGGGCGGGATTTATCACCGAGGCGCACCTGCGCGGCAAGAGCGACGTGCAGATCAAGCGGGTCAGCGGCCATCGGGACCAGCGCACCTTCGAGCGCTATATTCGCATTGCGGATGCGTTCGAGAACCACGGAGGCGATTTTTTCGGCCTGTGAGCGCCCGAACGGCGTTCACCAGCCATCACATCGGCGTATCGGCGGGCAGGGCATCTTCCCTGCTCGCCCTCTGGGCCAGCTCTGCCCCGCCGCTCGCGGCGCCCGGCATGTCATGAACGCCCGTAGGGAGGGGAGGAGGTCAAGTGCAGTTACTGGGCTTGGTCGGCCAAGGCCTGCATCACAGCCTCGCTAGAGATGGTCTTGCCTGGCTCCTCTCCCCATAGCATGCCGATCGGCACCGCGAAGCATCTTGGTACCTGCAGCCTGAGGCAGTGGCGGCCGGTGTAGATCAGCATACCGCCACGGAAGCTTTTGCCGGCCTGGTCAGCAAGCCGGGCTAGGCCAGCGGCGTCCTTGGCCTGGACGCTGGCGGAGCGCTTGACCTCCACCCCCCACAGGTCCTGGCCTCGCTCGATGACCAGGTCGACCTCCACCTGATCCTTGTCTCGGTAGTGAGAAAAGCGCAACTCCGGTTCTACCCAGGAAGCCTGAGCGATCAACTGCTCGACCACATGGCTTTCCAACAGGGAGCCGAAGCGTTCTGCCTCAGTCAGCCATTGCTCCGGTGCAAGGCGCCCCAGTGCTGCGGTAAGACCAGTATCGACCAGGTGTAGCTTGGGGCTCTTGATCAGCCGTTTGGCATGATTGCGATGCCAGGCAGGGAGCTGCTGAATCAGGAAAAGGCGTTCCAGGATACCAAGGTACTTGGTGATGGTGGCGCGTTCCATCCCCAGCTCCTTACTCAAATTACTGACATTGAGCAGACTGGCCGTGCGATAGGCTAACAACTCTATCAGTCGAAGCATCCCGTCTTCGTCCTGAATGGCCGCGATATCGCGCACATCGCGCTGCACGATGGCGTTGAGGTACTGGCGATACCACTGGCGAGCCCGCCGAGGCGGCCGTCGGTTGGGCTCGGGATAGCCGCCCTGACAGAGCACCTCTGCCGCGGGAGAGAGAGGCACGGTATCCGGCACCATCCTGGGCCTCAGCGTCCCCTCCACCAGCATGCCGAGAAGAGCCGAGTCACTGACTCGCTTTTCCTGCTCGGTCAATGGATGCAGGTAGATAACTTCCATGCGGCCAGCCAGGGAGTCCTGTGCATTGGGCAGCAACAACAGGTTGGCAGAGCCTGTCAGCAGGAAGCGGCCTGGTTGGCGATCACGGTCAACCACAGCCTTGATCGCCAACAGCAGCTCCGGCGCCCGCTGCACCTCGTCAAGAATAACGCGTGCAGGCAGGCTCTCGACGAAGCCGAGCGGATCCTCTTTCGCCGCTGCGAGCAGCGCTGGGTCATCAAGGTTTAGATAGCTACGCTCGGGGTCGATGCGCTGGGCGAGAGTCGTCTTGCCTACCTGTCGCGGCCCCAGCAGGCACACCACTGGCGTGTCGGCGAGAGACTCGAGCACTCGGTCGCGAATTTGCCGGGGAAGATAAGGAAAGGCCATGTCGTGGCTCATACTCTGTCCGATTGAGCAGCACTTTATCGTCTAATTGCAACCTTGTCTATCGTCTACCTGCTTTCTTAGCTATCGTACAGATGATTTATAAATCTTCGTCCAATTGATTTATCAATCGCCGTCCAAATGCTTCATGAGATATCGCATGAACCCATCACAACGCCATGCAGGGAGCCTGGAGACAAGCCGCGCCTCCTCGCTCACGCCCGTCTGAACGCCCTTCGCCACCGAAGGTGTTGATATTCCGCGCCTACAAATGAGCTGCTGCGTGACAGTTCCCCACCCTGAGCGCTGACGCGCCACGGGTGAGGCTTACCACTTCTCAGGCAGCTGCTGGCGATACGCCGGACTTCCGCAAGCCTCCATGGGCAGAGACGGACAGCCCTGCTGCCTTGAAATCGATGATGCCCTACTCTTCCCTGTTCGCCGTCCAGGCTGGCCTGCCCCGCCGCTCGCGACGGCCGGCATGCTATCCTCAGCCCAACACTCAGCGCCAATCGCCATGCCACTGCCCCATGCTGCTCGCCGACAGGAGGTTGCCTTGTCCGCCACCGGGAAGAAACGCTTGCCCATCGGGATCCAGACCTTCTCCGAGATCATCGAGGGAGGCTACTACTACGTCGACAAGACCCCGGTGATCGAGCGCCTGGTCCAGCAGAACAAGTACTACTTCCTTTCGCGTCCCCGGCGCTTCGGCAAGAGCTTGCTGCTCGACACCCTGCGCTGCCTGTTCGAGGGGCGCCAGGCGCTCTTCGAGGGGCTCTACCTCCATGACCGCTGGGACTGGGAGCAGACTCACCCAGTGGTTAGGCTGAGCTTCGGCAGCGGCGTCATGCGCAACCGTGAGGAGCTAGACGAGCGTATTCGCCACCAGCTGCGCAAGAGCCGCGAGTACCTTGACCTGCCGACAACCCCCAAGGCGGACGTTCCCGGCGAGTTCTCTGACCTGCTGGAGCTGGCGCACCAGACAACCGGCCGGCCGGTCGTGTTGCTGATCGACGAGTACGACAAGCCGATCCTCGATAACATCCTTGAGCCCGAGCGGGCCCGCGAATTGCGTGAAGGGCTGAAGAACCTCTACAGCGTGATCAAGGACGCCGACCCGCATTTACACCTAGTACTGATCACCGGCGTCTCCAAGTTCAGCAAGGTCAGCCTGTTCTCGGGGTTGAACAACCTCAATGATATTACTCTGGATACTCCCTTCAGCACCATCTGCGGTTATACCGACGACGACATCGATAAGGTATTTGCCCCAGAGCTGCTGGGGCTTCAGCGTGACGAGATCCGCCGCTGGTACAACGGCTATCGGTGGGGTGGACAGGAGGTTGCCTCTGTCTACAACCCCTTTGACGTGCTACTGCTCCTCCAGAAGCGAGAATTCGGCCCCTATTGGTTCGAGAGCGCCACGCCGACATTTCTGGTGGACATCCTCAGGCAGCGTGGGGTCTTTACACCTCAGCTGGATCAGTGGGAGACGGAGTACGAACTTCTCAGCCAGTTCGATGTTGATGACATCAGTACCGACGCCCTGCTCTTTCAGACCGGGTATCTGACCATCCAGAACGTCGAGGAGCCCATGCTGGGCTATCGTCAATACACACTTGGCTTTCCTAACCGAGAGGTAGAGACGAGCCTGAACCACGCCCTCCTTCCTTCCCTGGGGGTCGAGAATGGTCCCAGCCAGCGCCGCAGCCTGTTCAAGCATTTACAGAAGCACAACTTGGCAGGCCTGGAGGCCCACCTCAAGGCCCTCTATGCCGGCCTGCCCCACGACTGGTACCGAAAGAACCACCACAACCCAAAAGCGCAGTATGAAGGCCACTCTTTCTCACAGGTCTACGCCAGCGTCTTCTACAGCCACTTCGCCGCCCTGGGTCTCGATATCACCGTGGAAGACGCCAGTCATCACGGCCGGGTCGACATGACCGTGGCGGCCTTCGGCCACCTCTACCTGTTCGAGTTCAAGGTGGTGGAACAGCTGCCCGAGGGAAAGGCGCTGGAGCAGATCAAGGCCCGCGGCTATGCCGACAAGTACCGAGCCGCCGGCAGGCCGCTTCACCTGATCGGGGTGGAGTTCTCCCGGGAGCAGCGACAGATCGTGGCCTTCGATATCGAGACGGAGAGCGCACCATGACAACGACAGCCGATCAGCTTGAAGCAATATTTGCCTATCGCGTTTTCGATCTCCGCGATCGCTTTCCCGAGCCCGTGGCAACATTTCGCGAGGCGCTGGCATGCCTGCAGAGCGAACGCGCCTACCTGCCAGAGCTCAGCGGCGATATCGTCGCCTATGTGCGCGGCGGCTACGCCATCACGGTTCCTGCCGCCTTCTACTTGCGACGACAGGGCAACCAGGTTGCTCTGGTAGACCCCGAGGAAAACGATCGCGTCGAAGCAGACGTGGCCGCGTGGTTGCGCAGGGCGCTGAGCGAACATGCAGCGCTTCTGGCGCAGCCACGCTTTGCGGCACAACGCCCCTACTCGCTCGACGAGCTGTTGGCCCAATGCGACCCGAGCGCTGCCGACTCCGAGGAGCTACGCCAGTGGCGGGCCATGCCGGATGTTGGTCGCGAAGAATGGTAGACAATTCTTCGCTGCCGTATGCCCTAGCCGCTTGCTCTTCAAGGGCCCGACTCGCTCTCAGTCCAGAAAGGCGGTGATACCTTCCTCGTCGATCGCCTCGTATACCGCGCCCAAGGCAGCCTGATCGGTCGCGAAGCGGTCGTCCCATACATGCGAAGTGCCAGTCTCATTGACCACTTCCAGCACCCAGTCGACCTCATCCTCCAGTCGGTAAATATCAACCTGCAAGGAGTGCCCATCTCGCGTGATGGATTGGCTCAGAGGGCTTTGAATCAGTTCGGGTTCGATGCTCATTTTAGTGCCTCTCGGTGGTCGTAAGGCGAACTGCGCCTGATAACGTGAGTCTGTCCTTGCGCAGCGTCCCGGCCCCGTCTTCACGAGTCGTTCACTGGCGGTTCTTGTCGATTTCGCCCTGCAGCACCTGCATTAGCTCCTCGATGCTGTGAATACCCTGGGCCTTGAGCGAGGCTTCCATGTCGAGGGGCTGCGCCCGGGCCGGGCGCGGCGTGCGGGACGCGCTGCAGAGGCGCCGAAAACCGGCCTGAAAAGGCTCGAGCATGTCGGCGATCTCCTCCTCGTCCAGCGCTTCGGGGTCGAATTCGCCATCCAGCGCCTCCAGCAGCTCCTGGCCATAGGGGTCTTTCTCGCCGGCCGCCGCCGCCTTCAAGGCCGCATAGCCAGCCGCGCCGCCGATATCCTCGGGGGGACAAGCCATAGCGCCATCGATCAGTCGCGGGCAGGGGTTGGTCTCTTTGAGCCCTGTCGCCTCGATCACGATGCGATGCTGCCAGCCGTCGCCAAAGTCGTAGAGGTAGTGGAAGGCGCCACCCTTGGCGCGAGCCGCCAGCGCCTTCAGCTTGGCATTGCGCGCCAGGGCGATGGACCGGTCGCTCCATTCGTCCGGCTCGCCGTAGTAGCGACCGTTGCACTCGAACTCATAGAGGTGGCAGTCTCCCCAGCCCATCACATCCTGGATAAGCTCGTGGAAACGGTGCAGATTGATCTGCTCAGGCACCACCACCCGGCGCCAGACCAGCGGGTCGGTGTCGAGCAGTTCGATACGCAGTCGAATATCGGGCACAAGTATTCTCCATCCGGGTATTTCGTGGCATGGTAACGCGGCTATTCTCGGTTGATCAGTGCCCAGCCACAGGCCTTCAGGCGCAGCGTGGCGCCAACATATGCGTATTCTGCAACATCGCCCTCTCTCGATCTCCTGCCCAGCACGCGCCTAAGTCAGGACCGGAGGTTGTCGGTATCCGACGCCTGATCGATCTGATCAAGTGCGGACACGAGTGGCAAGATGAGCAGACTGGCATCGTCCCGCAGGCAGTGCAGTGGCGTGCCTGCATTAAGGTGCTCCTGCCAGTAGCCATCGGTGCTGAGCAGCAGCGTTTGGCCCTGCTGCAGCGAGAAAACCTGGTGCTCGGGAGGACAGAAACGCCTGGCGTTCAGGCTGCGGGTCAGCTGCTGCTCCCGACGCTCTTGCTCTTCAGGTGCGCGTGAAGGTGGCAGGCCGGGCTGATGTGCCAGGATGTGTGGCGTGGTCAGCCAGCGCGTCTCTGTTGGGCGTCGCAGGCCTACCCGGCAGTCGCCGCAGTGCCAGACGTGGACCGCCAGCGTCTCCAGGTCGAGGCTGACCATGCAATAGCTGGCGATATCGCGAAGAAAGCCGTCGCGGAGCTGGGCATGTGCCTGTCTGAGGCGTGAATCAACCGTTGCCTGCGAGAGAGCGGCTGCCTCGGCCAACGCCTGCAACACAGTATCGGCCCAGTGCCGAGCCAGCTCCGCGCCCCGGGGCCCCTTTTCCGCACCGTCGACCAGCACCGCCAGGAGGTACTGGCCTTGCTGACCCACGGCTACGGCATCGCTGTTGCGGGCACGCTCCCGGCCTTGCTGGCTAAACCAGCGGGCGCGCATCAGCTCCGCTCCCCGGCCAGAATCTCCAGGCGCTCGAAGAGCAGCGCTTCCCGGTCTGGGTCGCCGGCCTGGCTCTGCACGGCATAACCAAAATCATCCTTGCCAAGGAGTTCTCTGAGCTCGGCGGCGATGTAGGCCTGGAGTGCGCTGTCGGCTGCTCGCACCTCGTCGAGCAGCTCGGGGCGGCCATCCACCAGATTGAGGATGTCCTCGATGTCGTGGCTCGACAAAGGATCACCCTCGCCGCGCCCCTTGTAGGCCTCCAGCTTGGTGGCAACGAACAGCGGCGGCGTAACCACGCGAATCGTGAGATCGCCGCCCAATGAGACGGGCACTGCCGTTTTGAGCGCCTCGGGGTACCACCTGTTGCTGAAGCCCAGCACCTCGTCATGGTCCGGCATCAGGTCGACGCGCAGCTCCCCCAGCTTCATGGCGCAGATGGGCACCTCCTCATCCATCGTAGAGGGCTCCTTGAACCCCTTGGCCTTCAGCGCTTCCTTGAAGCGGTGCAGGTGCGCATAGGTCATGACGCTGATGATCAGATCCACGTCGTCGGTGCTTCGTACCTGCTCGCGGGTAAACGAATCGGTCAGTAGCAGCCCGGTTGTACACCCCCCGACGAAGGCCACCTGGTTGCGCAGTTCGGCCCCGAGGGCCTCGGCCACCTGACGCAGCATGGCCCGCTGATCGTCGAATAGGCTCATCGCTTACTCCAGATACTCTGCCAGTCGCTCGGCAGCGACCTTGCTCTCGCGGGGGTGGCCAATTCGAATGGCATCGACCAAGGCCAGCATGGCGTACAGTTCGGGGTCGCGACGCACCGCGAAGGGCACACTCTTGAACAGCGGCTCGATGGCCTGGCCTTTGCTGTTGCCCCGAGCATCCGGCCACACCATCGGCAGCTCACCCGAGCTATATAGCTGGCCCTCGAGCACCGGTGCGGCGAAGGTCGTCGCGATGCCACGAGTGATCTCGCCGGGCTTGGCCGGAAATACATAGCGCACCCCGTGCACGATGAAGTTGAACAGGGCCCGGCCGTTGGCGCGCGGCACCCCCGTGCCGCGCTCCCTACGGATCAGGCCCACCTCCAGGCAGCGCTGCAGGGCAAGGCTCACCTGGCTCTTGCTGATCCCGGTTTGCTCGGCCAAGGCTCGCACGCTGTAGCGGGAGAGCAGCTGATCGCCATCGAGCCCGGGCAAGCCCTCCCGATGCCTGTCGATGTCGAGATCATCCAGCGCCCAGTCTCGCCAGTCATCGGGAAGCGCCCTTGCCCCCTTGCCAGCGTGGGTGTCGTGGCCAGGCCCTTCCCTACCCCTTATGGACACCAGCTTTAAAAGCAGGCCAATATCTTGACTTTTCATGAGGCACCTCACCAGGGTGTCCCTAGTCCCAGGACACAGGACATGCTTGATGAAGTTACCGCGTGATGTCAAGGGCAGCCCTTCTGCGCAGACGAATCCGCTTGTTGCCTGGTTGACCTACATCGATCAGTCGCGGGCAGGGGTTGGTTTCTTTCAGCCCTGTCGCCTCGATCACGGTGCGATGCTCCCAGCCGTCGCCAAAGTCGTATAGGTAGTGGAAGGCGCGAGCCGCCAACGACTTCAGCTTGGCATTGCGCGCCAGGGCGATGGGCCGATCGCTCCATTCGTCCGGCTCGCCGTAGAAGCGACCGTTGCACTCGAATTCGTAGAGGTGACAGTCCCCCCAGCCCATCACATCCTGGATAAGCTCGTGGAGACGGTGCAGATTGATCTGCTCGGGCACCACTACTCGGCGCCAGACCAGCGGGTCGGTATCGAGCAGTTCGATGCGCAGGCGAATATCGGGCACAGAGACTCTCCAGCAATCAATGTCGTCATGGTAGCGCGGGTGGTCCACCGGCGGACAGTGGCCCGCTCTCGACAGGGTGGTACACTGGGGCGGCAATACTTCACTGGCGAGCGCCGAATGCCTAAACAGTCAACCGTCCTGCGTCGCCTGTCTGATCTGGCCGCTACAGAGCACGACATCGCAGTGCTGTGGCTCTACGGCTCCCGTGCCAAGGGCACCGAATCGGCGGAGAGCGACTATGACCTCGCCGTGGCATTTCAGGACTTCCACCAGGATCCGCTGGAGCGCCGGCTGCGTCCCGAGATCCTGGCACAGGCCTGGCAGGATAAGCTGGGCCTGGCGCATGAGCAGCTCTCCATCATCGACATCAACCTGGCGCCCCTGCCCCTCGCTCATGTCGTGATCCGCACCGGGCAGGTACTACAGGCCAACGACCGCCTGCGCCTGATCCGCGAGGAAAATCGCATCACCTCGATGTGGGAGCTCGATCATCAATATCACCAGCGGCATTTTGCTTGATGGCGAAGGGAGTCTGGACGTGGAAGAGGAATACATCGATGCCATGCGCGAGCACTGCGCCACCTTGGCAGAGGAGCTCGAGCAGCTCCATCAGGCCGCCTTGTCACCGCAAGGCCTGAGCCCCCTTCTCCACCGAGCGGCCGAGCGCAATCTGCAGCTGCTCACCGAGGCGTGCATCGGCATCGTCAAGCAGCGCCTGAAGTCGCTAGGTAGCGTCGTACCGAGCGATGCGCGCAAGGCCTTCGAGAAGCTGCGCAGCCTGGGATACGACGACAGCGATATCCCCTGGAGCAAGGTGATCGGGCTGCGCAACGCCCTGGTACATGACTATCTGAACCTCGACGACTCGATTGTGGCCGGCATCATCAGCCGCAAGGAGTACCAGCAGCTGCTCGAGTTTGCCGGCAAGCAACTGGAAGATGCCGCACCAGCAGCGAAGCCCACTTCAGGGTCAGACCCTTAAGGGTAATTAAGGGTCTGACCCGGGGGCGGTTACCCCGATGCGGTGGGGCTAGCCCTCATGCTCCCAGCCAACGGCCAGCAGGCCCAGCGCTTCATAGAGCGCCCGCTCCGACTTCCGCAGGTGGGTGGCCGATGGCACCCAGTGGCGAAGCTGGCCGGCCGGCTGATGCTGGGTCAGGTAGTGGGTGGGCGCGGCGAGTGGCTCAAGGCCGGCCTGGCGGAAGTGGCGCATGGAGCGCGGCATATGCGAGGCGGAGGTGACCAGCACCACCCGCGCGCCCTCGCCCAGGGTCTCACGAACGGCCTGGGCTTCCAGGCCGGTATCGGTGGGCCAGTCCAGCACCATCAGGCGCCCTTCCGGCACGCCCAGCTCCGCGGCGGCAGCGGCATATCCCCGGGCTACCGGGGCTATGTCAGGATCACGGCTCGCGCCGGTGAACACCAGCGGCAGCTCGGGGTTCTGCCGCCATAACCGAATGCCTTCCATCAGGCGGATCGCCGAACTGTCGTTCAACCGGCTCACGCTCGAGCGCGGCGCCTCCGGCGCCCAGCCGCCACCCAGCACGACCACCGCTGCCAGGCCCTCATCCTCTGACAGCGCCTCCAGGGCCGGATAGCGCGTCTCGAGCGGCATCAGCAGCCGCTCGGCAATGGGCCCCCAGCTGGCCAGCAACAGAATCGCCAGGCCGATAGCCGCTACCGCCCCACCCGCACGGCGGCAGCGCCAAGCTATCAGCGCGAGGCCCAATGCCATCAGCCCCAGACTGACCGGCAGCGGCATCAACAGCTGGGACGCCAGCGCCTTGATCACGTCATACATGCATCACCCGTTGGGCTATAGGGGTCAGACCCTTAAATTCCCTTAAGGGTCTGACCCCGAAGGAGGCTGAGGTTGGGCTACACTAAGGCAGGCCACCGCACGCCATGAATGGGGGATTGGCCATGCCCCGCCCCGCTCGTATTCTCCTGCCGATGACGCCGGTTCACCTGGTGCAGCGCGGCAACAACCGCAGCACATGCTTACACTTCCGCAGCGATGCCGAGCGCTTTCTCGATCTGCTCGACGAGGCCCGCCGGGAGTATCGGGTCGAGGTGCACGCCTATGTGCTGATGACCAACCACGTTCACCTGCTGGCCACGCCCCGCGACGGCCCGCAGGGCATCAGCCTGATGATGAAGAGCCTCGGGCAGCGCTACGCGCAGTATTTCAACCGGCGCCACGAGCGCACCGGCGGGCTCTTCGAGGGCCGCTACTACTCCTGCCTGGTGGGGGAAGAGCCCTACCTCTTCGCCTGCTACCGCTATATCGAGCTCAATCCGGTGCGCGCCGGCATAGTCGCCCATCCCGGCGACTACCGCTGGTCCAGCTACCCGGCCAACGCCCTGGGCGCCGAGGACCCGCGGATCACGCCCCATGCGCTCTACCTGGCCAGCGCCCGCGACCCCGAGCAGCGCCGTCACCACTACCGGCAGCTCTTCGACGCGCCCCTGCCCGACGACACCCTGGAGGAGATCCGCCAGCAGACTCGCCGCGGCCACCCCTACGGCAGCGAGGCCTGGCGGCAACGGCTGGCGGGGTCAGCCCCTTAAGAGCGGCTGACGGGGTCGGACGGGCGCTGAGAAACACCTACTCCCGACGGAGCACATCCGGTACTTGATAGCGCGTGCTGCGGCCTCCTCCGGGTAGCTTCACCAGGCACCCCTTCTCGACCAGCCCGACGAGGTGGCGGGTAGCGGTTGCCTTGCTGACCTTGGCGACTTTCTGGTACTGCGATGCACTGATGCCGTGCGCAAACCCTCGCTCTCCTCCATCCAGCAGGCGGTTGAGCACACTCACCTGCTCGGGGAGCAGGCCCGCCGACCTGAAGCGCTGCCAGAAGCGGGCCTTGGCCAGCGTCCCCTCGACCTGCGCCAAGACGTCCAGCAAGGTGGTATCCAGCGTCTCCAGGAACCAGACAAGCCAGGCCGTCAGGTCTGGCGTACCCCGCTGGCTCGCTTCCAGGCATCGGTAGTAGTCGGCACGGCGCTCCAGGATGGCGGCCGACATGGCATACAGGCGGATACTCTGCTGATCCGCCTGCGCCAAGGCGCGATCGGCGATGGCCCGGGCAATCCGACCGTTGCCATTTTCAAACGGATGCAGCGTCACGAACCAGAAGTGTGCCAGGCCCGCCCGGACCAGGGGGTCCAGTGCCGGATCATGACGGCTGGCCTCAAACCATGCGAGGAACTGCTCGACCTCGTGTTCCAGCCCCTCTCGCGGCGGCGCCTCGAAATGTACCTTGGGACGATCCAGACGCCCCGACACCACCTGCATGGGCTCCATCCCTCGCCATTGCCCTGGCCGCAGCGTCGTCAGCGCGGCCTCAGCTTCAGGGAACAGCCAGCGATGCCATTGAAACAGCCTCTCGGCGTCCAGCGGCGTGTCAGGCCTGAGGGTGGCATCCAGCATCAGCTCCGCCAGGCCTTCGGAACGGGGGGAGGTAGCGCCTTCCGGCGCCTCCACGCCAAGGCGCCGGGCCAGGGAGGAGCGAACTGACGCCACATTCAAACGCTCTCCCTCGATGGCCGAGGAGGTGACGATGTTTTGCAATAGCGTATCCAGGGCGGCTCTCGCCTCTGCATTCTGGTCATCCGCGGAGGCCAGGGCCCCCGCTCGTCCCAGCAAGATGCCGAGATCCCGCCAGCATGCCCGGACCCGCGGCTGAATCTCGGCCGCGTGCCAGGTGAAGTTCGGCCAGCCGGGGTGCTGCCAGATCCATGTCGAGGTGTGATCGGTCATGCCAGACCTCCAGCAGGACGGAGGAGCCAAATAGCCGCTACATTCAGCTCACAACATGAGCCGAATAGTGATCGGTTTCGGCTCATCTGGCAAGAGCGGGATCGAATCGAGCCGGAGGGGAACTAAGCAAGCTTAGGGTCTGACCCCGCCGGCAAGGGACATACCAGAAAGCCGGTACGGTTCACCTGCTACCAGTGCTGCGCCTTGTTGCATTGAGACTGAATGTGCTGGCGCTGCTGCTGAAGCCTTACCCAGCCATGTTCGCTCAGCCCTGCATCGCTCAAGGCCTGCCGCAGTTCATCGGCCTCCAATAGCTCCTGCAACCTAGCGGCGAGTGAGTGTATCTCGCGGCGCACGAAGGGGTAACTGAAGCGACACTCCTTGGCGAAGGTTTGCCAGTCGCGCGGCAGCAGTTGCTGAGAATTGAACCGCTCGCCGACCGAGAAAGCCAGGTCGCGGTGGTAGCCCAGCATCAGGGTGCCTACCAGGTCGTAGGCGGGGGCGATTTGCCATTGACCGCGCTCGTTCTGTAGCAGCGATAGGTTCTTGGCATGACCATCGGTGTTGCCGACCAGGACATTGAAAATTTGCCAGCGCAGCAGGTGCTGGATCGAGGCGGCGCTGGGGCGACAGGCTTGTCGGGCCGTGGCAATGCACTGCCCAAAACGCGGGCCGTCCGGCACCTGGTACTTCTCGATTCGCGAGAGCCCCATGGCCTGACAGAAGTCTTCCTGATGAATACGGCGCAGCGCCTGGGTGCCGATACCGCTTCTGTCATAGCGTTCCACCAGCAGGTAGGCATGGCCTTCCGCCTGACCCAGTGTCGTGGTGGGGCAGGCCAGACCGGCGAGGCGTGCAAGCGTGTTGAGAAAGAGTTCGTTCAAGACGATCAGTTCGCGGCCTTCCACGGCGAACTTGAGAATATGCGACGAAGGGGTAGCCCCCCGCGGCAGTTTGAGTTCGCCGTTGTCGAGCACTACCGGGATTTTATCCTGAGCTCCTGCCAACGAGAGGCGTGGGGGGTGGTCGTCTCCCTCGGAGCCCATCAGCGAGTAGCGCTCGCGGTAGGCGGCCCATTGTGCGAGTTTATCCAGCGCCAGCGGTGTCGTTTCCCATTGGCTGGCCGGCTGCTGCTCGGGCGGAAGAAGAGTGAGTGCGCCGGCGCAGTCGCCACCGATGGCGGCCAGTAGGGCGAAATCGTCGTCGGGTATGGCAAGCCGCTTGAGCAGCGCGATGCGGGCTTGCTCTTCGGGTAGCAGGTTGCCGAACCAGCGATGGGCCGTTTGTTCTTCGGGTAGCCAGGTGCGTTTTTCCAACGGCAGGCTGTTGGAAATGGCGTGGCCGGTGGCTTGCCATGCGCTGTCGTACTCGAAGCCGATCAGGCGTTCGCCGCCACCTCGCCACAGTGTGCCGACCAGGCGATGCTCCCGCCAAACGTGCAGGGTATCGTGTCGGCTCATGTGGCGGCTGTCTCGAGCGGTTCGGCGGTCAGTTCTATTCCCAGGGCATCGAGCACCAGCAGCACGCGTACCAGGCTGCAGGTTTCCCGGCCGTTCTCCAATTCGCTGAGAAAACGTATGCTCAACCCGCACAGGCCTGCCAGCGTTTCGAGCGTCAGGTTCTGCTGCTTTCGCGTCTGTCGGATCAGCCGGCCAAGGGTGGCGGCATCGTGAATTGGGGTGCCGAGGCGCATGAAACGCTCCAATAGTTTTCCCGTTAGGGAAAATTAAAAGCCTTCGACGCTGGTGTCAATGAAATTATCCCTATCGGGAAAATTCTCTCTGACTACTTGTAGCAGGGCGGTTTATATCCCGCTAGGGAAATATCCAGCAGGCCCGAGTCTGAGCCATGGGACAGCGTTAAATGCAAAGTAGCTGCCGTCCCCCCACCCTAGCGGGCAACGCTGCCCACTGCTCGGAACGCACGACGATGCCCCGGGCTGACGTAGGCATCAGCCTCCTCGAGCCGCAATAACCAGAAGCCCGGCACATGGCCGGGCTTCGCAGTTGCCTTAAGGGCACGCCCCCTAAGCGAAGAGCCTCCGGTCCGCCGGGAAGGATTCGCTGGAGAGCGCCACCTGGTCGGCCGCGGGATGCAGGGGATTGAAGAGGTAGTTGACGTTGTGCGGCACGATCGCGGAGGGCACGCGCAGAAGGAGCGACTCGCCCGCCGCCAACCAGTCGTCCCCGATGCACCGGGTGGTGTTCAGATCCTCGCGCCAGTTCGCACTCAGGTCGACCGTGGGAGCCTTCTCCACCTCCCTGGCGGGAAGCGATGCGCGAAGCAGCGAGAAGGCTTCCGGGAGCTCGTCCGCGGAAGCCTCAAGGTGGACAAGGATCTCCAGCAGGCACAGGGCCGGCGAGTCGCCGAGGTAGACGATCGGTCGACCCTTGTGGTGCCAGCGCCCTGGCACCATGGTCCCGCCGATACCCGAGAGATCCTCGAACTGCGAAATCCGCCAGAGACACGCCTCGCTCATGCCACGTACCCATGGCGCAGCTGCTCCAGCAGCTCCTCGACAGCGAGGAAGCCAGGGGTCGTCTTGATGGCATCGAGGGCACTCAGTCCATCCAGGGCCCGGCGCGGCTTGCTCAACCACCTGGCGGCCTTCTCCTGGTTGCCGAACACATCCTCGGCTAGCACCACGATCCGGCTCAGACGGTAGAGTCGATCCCCCTCATCGCTCGACAGGGACTCTGACTTCTGGCGACGGTGACGCAGGGTGCGCCGATTGATGAGGCCAAGACGAGTGACATCGACGCCGTGCTCACTGAGGTTGTCCAGGGCGACCAGCGGAATGCCCGAGCGAATCAGCGCGTCCAGCGTGTCGCCGACGCTACCCCCCAGGAGTCTGAGGACTTCCTTTTCGATGTCTCGCTCGTGCTTGCGCTCTTCTTTCAAGGCCTCCATAGCCGACACCTCTTGGCAATTTGCCCACACTATACGGCAAAGTGCCCAGCTCTGCGAATCGTGGCAGCCTCACAACAGCGGATGGCAGGGCTGACCAGGGGCGCAACGCAGGAGCCAGCCCCCTAATTGGGCTTAAGGGTCTGACCCTGATCAGCGCACTCGTCGAGGGCTTTGCGGGCTTCTGCTTCGATGGCGTCCAGCACCTCCTCGGGCACCTGGTAGCGAAACTGCCGGCGGCGATTCTTCGACAGCAGGCCACCCTGGCTCAGACACATCATCACCAGGCGTGACAGATCGCTGCCGCGCACATCGAAACGGGCATCGATGGCGCGATAGACGCGATCGAAACAGGCCAGATAGCGAGTTTCCGCCTTCAAGTCTTCCCTCAGCGCCTCGCGTGCCATGCTCAGCGTGAAGGCCACGGCCTGGGTAGCATCCCAATATCGATAGAGGCTTTCACTCCCAGCGAAGTGAAAATCATGATGGTCGGCGTCGATCCAGTTGACCCGCCACTGTTCACGAGCCGGTGCCGAGAAGGCTTCGAGTGCCGCGAGATACTCCCCCTCATGGCGCTTCATGGCAATGGAAATGGGTAGCAGATTACCACGCGGCAACTCGCCCAGCCGGCACAGCATATGATGCAGCAGAAAGCGGGAGATACGACCATTGCCGTCCATGAAGGGGTGCAGGAACACGAAGCCGAACGAGATCACGGTAGCGGCCACCAGTGCCGGCACCCTCTCGCTGCTCGCTTTGCCACCGGCCTCAGACAGCGCATTGGCCCACCCCATGAGCGCTGCCATCAGGGCGTCACAGAGCGCCGGAGGTGGTGGCAGATAGCTGACACCGATAGCGCCGGGCAGCCCATTGTGCAGGTAGTTCTGCTCATGGCGAAAGGCCGCCGCCTTATCGAAAGGGTTGCTGACGACGCTGTTCTGAAGCGCCACCAGGTAGCCTTCATCCAGCGGCTGGCCGTCATGTGCCTTGCGCAGCAGCTGCATGAAGCGCTGCTGCTTATCGGGAGAGGGCGATTCGCGCTCGATCTCGAACGAAGATTGCGTCTCGCTTAAATAGGCCCACTGGATCGCGCGGTCCAGCATGCCCGGTGGCAGCGACGCCATGAAGGCACGCGCCTCGGCCAATATATCTTCCTTCAGTAGCGCCTCGATCTCAGGTGTTCGCCGCACGACGGCGCAGTAGTGGAGGGTGCCCAGGCCATTGACGTCCACCCGCCACCGGCTATTGCGGCTGGCAGGGCCTGTCACATAGTGCTTGGGGTCGAACAGCGGCACGCTGCGCCCCTTGACAGCGGGCTCGAGCGGCAGAGGTGCCACGAAGGCCTCGTAGAGACAGGCCAGACGGCGCAGGTAGATACCGTTGGGTGACGCCTCCAGGGATGCCACCAGCACATCAACTGGCAGATGAGGCAGCGATTCGGCGAGAATGGCCAGATCCACGCCCTCATGCTTCAGTGCGAACAGCACATGGGCGAGCAGGTCATCATCGGCAGGCGAACGCTCCGGCGGAACCGCCAGCTCCTCCCCGAACCGCGTCATGCGCGTCACCGGCCGCACGCGTGCCGGGCATCGCGGCGGCAAGACACCCAGCGCCAGGTGTTCATGAAGGTGCGCATAGCCAACGTTTTTCATCATCATGCCCGAGGCGTGGGATATTTCGTTCACTACAGCAAGAAAATTTTCAGTACACAACCCAACAATGATTTTTTCTTAACCGATCCCACCTCCTCCCAATAACGCCGAAGCCCGGCACATGGCCGGGCTTCGAAGTTTCCTTAAGGGTACGACCCCTAAGCGGGGTTAAGGGTCTGACCCCGAGGCTTGGGTGGCTCGCTCAGTCGCTGCCGAACAGATCGCGGGTGTAGACCTTCTCGGCGACGTCCTGGAGCTCCTCGGCCATGCGGTTGCTGAGGATGACGTCGGCTTCGGCCTTGAAGGCGTCGAGGTCGCGGATCACCCGGGAGCCGTAGAAGGTCTCCTCGGCGAGCACCGGTTCATAGACCACCACCTCGATGCCCTTGGCCTTGATGCGTTTCATCACGCCTTGCATGGCGCTGGCACGGAAATTGTCGGAGCCGGTCTTCATGATCAGCCGGTAGACCCCCACCACCCGCGGCTTGCGCTTGAGGATCTGCTCGGCGATGAAGTCCTTGCGGGTGCGGTTGGCATCGACGATGGCCGCGATGATGTTGCTCGGCACGTCCTGGTAGTTGGCCAGGAGCTGCTTGGTGTCCTTGGGCAGGCAGTAGCCGCCGTAGCCGAAGGAGGGGTTGTTGTAGTGCTTGCCGATGCGCGGGTCGAGCCCCACCCCCTCGATGATCTGGCGGGTGTCGAGGCCGTGGGTCTCGGCGTAGCTGTCCAGCTCGTTGAAGTAGGCCACCCGCATGGCGAGATAGGTGTTGGCGAAGAGCTTGATCGCCTCCGCCTCGGTGCTGTTGGTGAAGAGCACCGGGATCTCGTCGTCCAGCGCCCCCTGCCTGAGCAGGCCGGCGAAGGCCTCGGCCCGAGCGGAGTGCTCGCCGACGATGATCCGCGACGGGTGCAGGTTGTCGAAGAGCGCCCTGCCCTCGCGCAGGAACTCCGGCGAGAAGAGCAGGTTCTCGGTGCCGAAGCGCCGGCTGGCCTCGGCCGTGTAGCCCACCGGCACGGTGGACTTGATCACCATCACCGCGCCTGAGTTGATCGCCATCACGTCCTGGATCACCGCCTCGACGCTCGAGGTATCGAAGGTGTTGGTCTTCGGGTCGTAGTCGGTGGGGGTCGCGATCACCACGAAGTCGGCATCGCGGTAGGCGGCCTCCTTGTCCAGGGTCGCCGTGAAGTCCAGCTGGCGGTGGGCCAGGAACTCGCTGATCTCGGCATCCTCGATGGGCGAGCGCCCCTCGTTCAGCATCGCGACCCGTTCGGGCAGGATATCCACCGCCACGACCCGGTTGTGCTGGGCCAGCAGCATGGCGTTGGAGAGACCGACGTAGCCGGTACCGGCAATGGCAATGTTCACAGCAGTTCCTTATGTTTCAAGCTTCGACTTCTGGGGGCAGCCCCCACCAACGCCGCACCCCGCCGGGTCAGACTCCCGGCGGCGAGCACCGCCCAAGCTACTGGCACCACACAGGCCTGGCAAGGTGGCAGGGGTCTGACCCAAGGGGCTAACCCAAGGAGCTACGCCAGGCCAGTGGCGTCAAGGTTGACTGAGGTTGGCCGAAGGGTCAGACCTCTAATTCCACTTAAGGGCCTGACCCCGCCAGGCCGATACGGTCAGTCGAGAACGAATCTTGCCCGAAGGGTATCCAGCAGGTCGTACGTATCGAGGCATGCCACCTGAAATTGATCACAAATATTGGGTACCTTGACCTTCCTGCTACCCGGCCCGACTCTGGCTTCATTGGTCACCACCTGGGCGCCTATGGCCTTGGCCTTTGCTACCAGCCACGGGTCAGCGCCGGCAAGAAAGCTGCTGACATGCGGCTCCTGATAGGACGAATGCATAGCAACATGGTCCGCAATGTCGGCGAAGGCGGTCTGTGTTGCCTCGTCATCTACGGCAAGGAACTGGTGGCGACGCAGCTTCACCCATTCACTCAGCTCATCGCCGCCTGCCGACAGCTCGTCATAGACACTGCGGATGCTGCCAACCTGTCCAACTCCAAACTGCTGATCCAACCAGTCCCAGAACCCCGGCACGATATGCATCCGGTAGTGAAGTGATTTCGCTTGAATATAGGTGTTGGCGTCAAGAAGGTAGGTCACAGGCCGAGCTCCTTGCGGGCAAACGTCTTGAGCCTATGTGGTCTCACGCCAATCAGCCGGTAGGCATCTCTCAGCAACAGCCGCCCGCTCATCGCCTCACTTGCCACCGCCTGGGCCAGGCGTTTGCTGACCCGCCCGGGGACCACACGATCGAAGCTTGCTCCACCGCGCTCTTCCCTATTGCGGTAGGCCTCCAGCCGATTGACCACATATCGCCGGTAGTCGTGCTCTGCAATCAGTTCGAGCTCCTGGGCCCGGCGAGCAATAACCCACTGGCTCACATGAAAATGCGCGGCCAGCGGCGCCAGGTTGGCTTTCCAATCCTCTACTTCCTGCCACAGTGGCAAAAACTCTGCCTCCGGCACCAGAAATTCCGCCGCGACCTCATTGCACAGCTTCTCGGTGCGTCTGCGGTTGGCTGGATCTCCATCGGAAATCCCGGACTC
Organism: Halomonas sp. 3H; assembly: GCF_024206005.1. Lineage (NCBI taxonomy): Bacteria > Pseudomonadati > Pseudomonadota > Gammaproteobacteria > Oceanospirillales > Halomonadaceae > Halomonas > Halomonas sp. 3H. The sequence goes on along the minus strand of NZ_CP100360.1, from coordinate 1,650,911 downwards.
TCCCAGCCAGATATGAGCCAGCTCATGCACAAGCGTGAACAGGCGCGCTTCAGGCACATCGGCCGCATTGATGAAGATCACCGGTGCGACGGGGTCGGCGATAGCGAAGCCGCGAAATTCCTCCACGCTCAACACTCGCCGCGTGTTGTTCCCGACAATGCCGCTGCGCATAACAAGAATGCCCAGCCGCTCGATTCGCTGAACCAGATCGCGGAAGTACGCTTCCCAATTCCCTCTGTCCGGATGAGGCGGCACCTCAAGCCACTCCCGCATGTCTGTCACGATTACTGCTGCGGCCATTACACCCTTGGCGCGGCCCACCACCGCCACAGCACTTTCGTCCATGGCGATCTGATAGTCGCGATACCAGACCTGACGGCGCAGCACATCGCGCAGTACATCCTTCAAATCCACACTGATACCGCGTGGGGCATGGTCTCCCACCGTGCGGAGATCGGGAATGGGCAGATCATCCTCGGGGGGCTGGCGCAGGAACAGGTAGCCGAAAGGAGCATGCACTTGCTGAGCAAACTGCTGCGCCTGGCGGAAGGTCGGCCGGGCCTCGCCGGCCTCCCAGGCAGCGACCTTGTCCTCCGGCTGCTGGAGCTTCTCGGCAAGCATAGCGATGCTGAGCCCCGCCCGCTCCCGGGCCCAGCTCAGCATGTCGGCATTGATCAGCGCCTGTCCCATCACAGCCCTTCTACATGTTCAGACATACAGTGTATCGCTGGCTAGAGTGTAGCATGAGCGCCGCCCCGGCAGCCTGACGGAAGGACAGATCCTGGCCCTGAATCGAACGCTCTGGCGTTACCAACGCCGCACCCCGCCGGGTCAGACTCCCGGCGGCAGCCTCCCCGCCAGCCATCGGCACGACACCCGCCTGCCAAGTTGGCAGGGGTCTGACCCAAGGGGCTACGCCAGTGGCGTCAAGGTTGCCTGAGGTTGGCCGAAGGGTCTGACCCCGCAAGCAAATGATAACCAGAGTTGACACACGTAGACTGTCAACTAGGGTTGGCATATGATCGAGCTTATCAAAACCGATGTCTTTGATCGGTGGCTGCGCAGCCTTCGTGCGTGACACTCGTGCCCGCGCCAAGATCACGGTGCGGCTCAGACGCCTCAGCCTCGGCAACCCCGGCGATGTCAAACCTGTCGGTGAAGGCATCTCGGAACTGCGCATACCCCATGGCCCCGGCTACCGGGTCTATTACCTCACCCGAGGCCCCATTGTAGTCGTCCTACTCTGCGGGGGCGACAAGGGCAGCCAGCCCAGCGACATCGAGCAAGCCAAAGCCATTGCCAAGCAATGGAAGGAGTAACCCATGGCAACCCAACACCAAGTGACATTCAGCCACTACGACACCGCCGAGTACCTCCAGACCGAGGAGGAGATCGCCGCCTATCTGGAAGCCGTGATGGAAGAGAATGATCCCTCACTCCTCGCTGCCGCTCTGGGTGACGTTGCCCGTGCACGCAACATGAGCCAGCTGGCCAAGGACGTTGGTATGAGCCGTGAGGGGCTTTACAAGGCGCTTTCAGGTGAAGGCAATCCCGCCTTCTCCACCATCAACAAGGTCGCCAACGCTCTGGGGCTACAGCTGACCATCAAGCCGATGTCCCCGCCTCCGGCCCATTGACCCTCGCAAGCCCGAAGCGTGCTTAAGGGTCTGAACCGGCCAATACCCCGCCAACGCCGCGCCCCGCCGGGTCAGACTCCCGGCGGCGGCCACCCCGCCAGCCATCGGCACCACACAGGCCTGGCAAAGTGGCAGGGGTCTGACCCAAGGGGCTTCGCCAGCGCATCAAGAACAACTAGCTGTGGCTGAATGGCTCGTTTCCTACTTTTGTTTGATCGCCTTACGCTGTTCTGACGTGGTGAATAGACTAGGGCATCACTCTCGATCTTCCAGGGATGCAAGGTCACCTGATTAAATTACCGGTTCGCAGCATGGCCACCAACACAAGGTAACCATCATGGCTCAACAGGCAGAAGAACACCTCACCACTGAGAGAGCCATCGAGTTTGCCCGGAAGCACAAGAAGCGGATTGCCAAGCGCGTGGCCGATAAGAATCTGTACCCACCGGAAGATGACCCGGTCTCGGTATTCATGGCGGGCTCTCCTGGAGCTGGAAAGACAGAGGCTTCAAAGGAACTTATCGCGGTTCTCAGCGAAAATGGTCAGGGTGTCCTTCGCATCGACCCTGATGAGCTTCGCGAGGAATTCGACGATTACCGTGGGGGGAATGCCTGGCTGTTTCAGCCGGCCGTCTCTATTCTAGTAGAAAAGCTACTGGACGTGGTCCTGAAGCAGCGCCAAAGCTTTCTACTGGATGGCACCTTCGCCAACTATGCCAAGGCTCGCGACAACGTAGCGCGCTCGCTTGACAAATCCAGGCTTGTACAGATCCTGTACGTCTATCAAGATCCGTTGCTGGCTTGGGAGTTTGTGGCTGCACGCGAAGCGCTGGAAGGGCGAAGAATACCGATGGAAAGCTTTGTAGAACAATACTTTGCTGCAAGAGGCGTGACCAATCGCATCAAGCAAGAGTTCGGAGAATCAGTGATGGTTGATCTGCTGATCAAAAATCACGACGGCTCGCATGGAGAGTACGTGCAGAACGTGGAACGAATTGACACCCACATTGCCGAAGGATACGCTCGCCAGCCTCTTCTGCAGAAGCTCGCCGAAAAGACGAGGAAGCCGATATGATGACCAAAGACGCCAAGACCGGCAGCAGCCCCCTATCCGCATTCATCCGCGACGCCAGCCCTGAGCGCAAGCGTGATGTCTATCGTCAGGTGATTGAACGCGCCAACCAGCGTCAGCAGCTGGTGCTGCAGAAGGCAGCCCACAAGCCTTCTTGATCCTTCGTCGTCGTCCAGGAACCCGCCCCAGAGGCGGGTTTTTTCTTTTCCGCACCATCGACAAAGTAAATTTAAGGGTCAGACCCCTAAATCGGCTTAAGGGTCTGACCCCGAGGCATCCTCACCCCCGCCGGAAGTGCTCGATGTACCAGGGCATGGCTTCACTGATGCCTTCGACGATGGTGTGGCTGGGCGAGTAGCCGAGCAGGCGGCTGGCCTTGCCGATGTCCGCCTGGGAGTGGCGCACGTCGCCGGGGCGGAAGTCGCGGTAGGTGGGGGCCTGGGCGTAGCTCACCCCCTGCTCGGCCAGGGCGCCGCGCAGGTACTCGAACAGCTGGTTCAGGGTGGTGCGCCCGCTCACCGCCACGTTGTAGACCTCCCCCTGGGCCTTGTCGTCCGCGGTGGCCGCCAGCAGGTTGGCCTGCACCGCATTGGCGATATAACAGAAGTCGCGGCTGGTCTCGCCATCGCCGTTGATGAACAGCGTCTCGTCGGTGAGCATCGCGCCGGCCCACTTGGGGATCACCGCCGCATAGGCGCCGTTGGGGTTCTGGCGCTTGCCGAACACGTTGAAGTAGCGAAGCCCGGTGGCCTTGAAGCCGTAGGTCTGGGCGAAGACATCGGCATACATCTCGTTGACCACCTTGGTCACCGCATAGGGCGACAGCGGCTTGCCGATGCGCTCTTCCACCTTGGGCAGCGCCGGGTGGTCGCCATAGGTGGAGCTCGAGGCCGCATAGACGAAGCTCGTCACCCCGGCATCCTTGGCCGCCACCAGCATGTTGAGCTGTCCGCCGATGTTGGCCGCGTTGGTGGCGATCGGGTCGGCGATGGAGCGCGGCACCGAGCCCAGCGCCGCCTGGTGCAGCACGTGGTCCACCGGCTTGCCATCGAGGATCACCGCCTCCCGGCAGGTGGCCGGGTCGCAGATATCGCCCTCGATGAAGGTGAAGCGCGCCCACTGCTCGGCGCTGACCAACGAGCGCACCTCATCCAGGTTGGCCTGGAAGCCGGTGGCGAAGTTGTCCAGGCCGACCACGCGCTGGTCGAGCCTGAGCAGGTTCTCCAGCAGGTTGCTGCCGATGAAGCCGGCACAGCCGGTCACAAGCCAGGTACGCGGCGCAGCGGCAAGCTCGCCCCGCAGGGTTTCATAACGACTCATCACGTTCCTTTAATTGCAGGGTCATCGCGGCAGTAGCACAGTGGCAGGGGTAGCCACACCGGCAGGGGTCAGACCCTTAAATGAACTTAGGCGGCCCTTTGCCTAAGTCCATTTAAGGGTCTGACCCCGGTGGAGAAGGCACCCCGATGGAGGGGCCACGAAGGCTGATTACAGCCTCAGGTCCACGCTCTCCTTGGGCAGCACGTACTTGAGATCATAGAGCACGTGCTCCGGCTTGCCCCAGGCGCGGATGCCTTCCGCCCCCAGCTCGCGGAACTCGCGGTGGGCCACGGCCAGGATCACGGCGTCGTAGGCACCGGCCTCGGGGGCCTCTACCGGGCGAATGCCATATTCGGCCTCGGCCTCGGCCTTGTTCACCTGGGGGTCGAAGACGTCCACCGCCACGTTGTAGTCGGCCAGCTCATTGAGGATATCCACCACCCGGGTGTTGCGCAGGTCCGGGCAGTTTTCCTTGAAGGTGAGGCCCATCACCAGCACCCGGGCCCCCTCCACGTGGATACGCCGCTTGATCATCTGCTTGATCAGCTGGCTTGCCACGTAGGCGCCCATGCCGTCGTTGATGCGCCGCCCGGCGAGGATCATCTCCGGGTGGTAGCCCACCTGCTCAGCCATGTGGGTCAGGTAGTAGGGTCCACGCCGATGCAGTGGCCACCCACCAGCCCCGGGCGGAACGGCAGGAAGTTCCACTTGGTACCGGCGGCCTGGAGCACCTCCTCGGTATCGATCCCCAGGCGGTTGAAGATCACCGCCAGCTCGTTGATTAGGGCGATGTTGATATCGCGCTGGGTGTTCTCAATCACCTTGGCGGCCTCGGCCACGGCGATGGAGCTCGCCTTGTGGGTACCGGCGGTGATCACCCGGCCATAGAGCGCATCGACGAAGTCGGCTACTTCGGGGGTAGAGCCGGAGGTGACCTTCTTGATGGTGGTCACCCGGTGCTCCTTGTCGCCCGGGTTGATCCGCTCCGGGCTGTAGCCGGCGAAGAAGTCGCGGTTGTAGGTGAGCCCGGAGACCCGCTCCACCACCGGGATGCACGCCTCTTCGGTGGCGCCCGGGTAGACGGTGGACTCGTAGATCACCACATCGCCCTGCCCCATCACCTGGCCCAGGGTCTCGCTGGCCTTGATCAGCGGCGTCAGATCCGGCCGGCGGCTCGCGTCGATGGGGGTCGGCACGGTGACGATATAGACGTTGCACGCCTTGAGCGCCTCGAGGTCGCTTGCGAAGCTCAGCTGGCTTGCCTCGGCCAGCAGCTCCGGCTACACCTCCAGGGTGTGGTCGATGCCATCGCGCAGCTCACCGATGCGCTTGGTGTTGATATCGAAGCCCACGGTGGGCAGCACCTTGCCGAACTCCACCGCCAGCGGCAGCCCCACATAGCCCAGGCCGATCACGCCCAGACGCACGTTATCCATGTCCAACATCGAAAATTCCTTGATTGCAGGGGTCAGACACTTCGACACACTTAGGCGGGGGTTGGCCTAAGTTTGCCGAAGGGTCTGACCCCGGTGGAAACAACTCCCGCCGCGCACCCGCCGCTTCAGACTCCCGGCGGAGGCCGCCCTACCCGCGATAAGCGCCAACACGGGGTTCCCCCCGCGGCAGGGGTTTGACCCAAGGGGGCTACGCCAGCACTTGATAAAGTCGCCAATACCGGCCTCAACCCCACCAGTGCCGCCAGCATATTCCAAATAGCTCAGCCACGCTGGCTACCTTCACCTTCGGGCATCGCCGCCAGGCTGAACTGTAGCGACTCCAGCTCCACCAAGGCGCGACGCAGCTGCATGATGCCGATCAGGGCCCCGAACAGCACCGCCCCACCAATAAGCAGCGGGCCGCTCTCGAGGCTGCTCAGCTTACCCTGGCTGACCAGCTCCAGCAGGAAGGCGAAGAGTGGCGAGAGAACAAAGGCCAGCTGAGAAACCTTGCTGGCTCCCGAAAGCCGGCGCATGTAGCGCTCCAGGCGGGCCGACATCAATCGCCGCTGCTCCGCCGGCACGCCCTGCAAATAGTCACGCAACCTACTCTCCTGCTCAAAGCGCTTGTCCAGCTCACGCATCAGCTCCGGCACCGGATCCACAAGAGTGCGCATGGGCAGCACTAGCAGCCAGAGGCCGTACAGATAGCATGCCAGCACGGTAACCAGCGCCGCGGCACGCACCCATCCAGGTTCTCGCCAGTCCGCAGGAAGGGCGATCAGCGCCAACACCGCCAGCAGCAGCGCGAGTAGCGGTAAGAGCTCCTTCCACCTGCAGGAAGCATTGGAGGAAGCTGGGCGGGCGTCACGAAACTTGTCGAGCAGCTGGGAAAAGGTGGTCACTTCCCCGGCTCCTTCACTACCGCGGGAACCTTGTTGCGGCCCGGCCATCAGGGCAGCTTCATCTGCCGCCTCTCCCTTGGCGGAGTGCGGCTGCGGGCTCGTGCCCACGGCCGCTCTGTCGTCAGGTTGCCGCAGAGCGCCATCAACGGGAGCAGCTGGCGGCGTCTTTGCGGAGCTCTTTGTGCCCAAGAGAAAGACGGCGCCCAGCAGAGAAGACCAAAGCACCACCATGGCATCGAAGAAGGTTTCACCAACGAAGGTAAAAAATCCCGGGGAGCCTGTCATTGCAGAGACGCTGGTCCCTTTGTGCGCCGCAATCTTGACCACCAAGGCAGTCACCAGCATGACAAAGGGTGTCAGCCAAAGCTCATCCTTCTTCCCCGCATTTATCTTGATGTGGCGAATTGCCCAAACCGTTGCCCCAGCATAGACGATCACCAATAAAGAAATAAGACACTCAGCCAAAGTCACCTCCCTGTCTACTCAACTCCATCACTTCTCCTCGCCGAATACCACACCGAGCGCTACATATTGACCCCAGCCCTACCCCCCGTTAGCCTCCCGCCAACGTTAAAAACCGAGCCTGCCCATGAATCCCACTCAGCCCTATCTGTTCCGCGGCGAAATCCCAACACCAAAACGTCAGCCAAAACGCTCCGGCCAGCCCGGTCGCCGCAGGCCTCGGCTGCCGCTGCCCAAGCTCAGCGCCTGGGCGCCCTGGGTGCTGCTAGGGGTGGTGCTTTATGGGCTGCTGTTCTGGGGGATTGAACGACTTGGCCTTGCGACTGTTTCCAGCCACCTGGTTGCCTGGGTAGGCGTAATCACGCTGGCGGCATGCGTTGAGCTCACGGGGTGGATCTGGAACGGCAAGCAACCGCCGGACCTGATGCTACCGATGGGACTCGGCGGCGTTATCGCCATGCTGCTCGCCCTACTCTAGGCCGATTGTGATTGACCGCCGGCCTGCGGTAGCCGAGCTTGTCTCTGCTTGATCCAGGACTTCTGGAGCACCGCCATCTGCGCGGCGGCAGTGAGCAGCACCATGAACGCCAGGGACTCCGGGTACTGCGCCGGCATGGCCAGCAGCGCCATGACCAGCACGGTGACCCCGCAGCTAAGCACGCCCAGCGCCCAGGAGGAGTGCCAGACGCGCTTGAGCGCCATCCACGCCACCGCCTGGGCGGGGATCAGCACCACCGCGGCGAAGCCAAGCAACCCCACCAGCCCCAGGCCGGCACCCACCGCGGCCACCAGCGAGTAGTAGTTGGGGTAACCCGCCAGCCGGGCCTCCACCGACGCCGGGGCCAGCTGGCCACTGCCCAGCAGCCAGCTCTCCTGCCAGGCCTGCCAGGCGTGGTACCAGAGGGACAGCCGTTCGACCATGCCCGGATGCAGCGCGCGGGCCTGATCCAGCTCGCCGCGCAGCGCCATGCCGATGGCCTGCAGCGGCTCGACGACCACCAGCGCTAGGGCCGCACCGCCGCCCAGCATCAGCTGCAGCGTACCGGCCCCCAGCAGCCCCAGGGCCAGCACCACCAGCAGGCCCAGCCGGCCGATCCGGTAGCCCTGGTGGCGCCCCAGCACCGGGCTGGCCGCAGCAAAGCACAGCACCCCGGCCAGGGTGGCCAGCCAGGCGGTGGTGAAGCCAGTGCCCATCAGGATGATCACCCCGGGCACCGCACAGACCAGCGACACCGCCACCTGATAGGCGGGCCGCCAGCCGGTGCCCAGCCGCTGCAGGCCGGAGAACAGCAGCGCCAGCAGCAGCATCAGCCCGGCGCTGGCCATGAAGCCCACCCGCCCCGGCTCCCCCCAGGCCCAGGGGCTGGTCAGCGAGCCCTGCTCCAGGCGCACCCAGTCGGCCTGCATCACGAACGCCACCGCGCCACCGCTCAACAGGGCCAGCAGCAGCCAGGTCCAGTGCACCCGCAGCTGGGCCAGCCACCAGGCCAGCGGAAGGCTCAGCAGCCCGGTCAGGGCGAGCAGGTTGAAGCCCTCGTCCTCAAGCGACGCCCCGCCGAGCCCCAGCCGCACCAGCACATAGCCGCTCAGCGCCAGGCTGAGCCAGAACAGCGGCAGCCGCGACAGATCCCGCCACAGTGCCGGCGCCGAGGCAAGCGCCGCGGCCAGCATCATGGCCGCACCTGCCATCGCCAGAGGCATGCTCAGCGGCAGGGTGAAGCAGAGCACGTAGGCGCCCAGCACCGCCAGGCGCCGGCGCTTGCCGCCCACCAGGGGGCGCTGGCGCAGGCGCACCGCCAGCCGCTCGCTCTGCTGTACCCGAGCCGCCCCCAGCGTGGCCAGGTGCAGGCGGCGCAGCGCCTTGCTGGTCAGCCAGGCGCGGCGCACGAACAGATCGTGCAGGGCAAAGAGGCCCACCAGGCCCACCAGCAGCACCCCATCGGGCACGCCTGCCAGCGAGAAGCTGACCCCCACCGCGCCCAGCGCCGCCACCAGCAGCATCAGGATCAGCGTGGTCTGCCCCGGCGAGAAGCCCGCGCGCAGGAAGATATGGTGCAGGTGATCGCGATCCGCCGAGAAGGGGCTGCGCCCCTTGCGTAGGCGCCGCACCATCAGGCTCAGGGTGTCCATTACCGGGAGGGCCAGCACCCAGCCGTAGGCGATGGGGCTGACCACCGCCGTTTCGCTCTGGGAGAGCGCCACCACGAACCAGGCGATGGCGAAGCCCAGCGCCATGCTGCCGGCATCACCCATGAACACGCTGGCGCGACGACGCAGGGGGTGGCGCATATTGAACAGCAGAAAGCCCACCACTGAGGCGGCCAGGGTGACGATCACCGCCAGGAGCGTGAGCTGGCTCTGTAGCGCCGCCACGAACCCCAGCCAGCCCAGCACGCTCAGCGCGCTGCCGCCGGCCAGGCCGTCCACCCCATCCATCATGTTGATGGCGTTGATCAGCCCCGCCACGGCCACGATGGTAAAGGGCACCGCCAGCCAACCCAGCTGCACCTCGCCCACCAGCGGGAAGCGACCCAGAGTGACCATCACCTGCTGCCCCCACAGCACCATCAGCGCGGCCACCGCCAGCTGCACGCCCAGCTTGACGGTGCTGCGCATGTCCCGGGCGTCGTCGATCACCCCGCAGGCTACCAGCGCCACCAGGCCGACGTAGAGCGGCAGCAGCTCGCCCAGCGGCACCGCGAGCAGCGGCTGCACCAGCAGGAAACCGGCAAAGACCCCCAGCCCCCCGGTCAGCGGCACGATACCCTGGTGCTGCTTTCGGCCGCCGGGAATGTCCGCAAGGCCCCAGGCAACGGCAGGACGGCGCAGCAGCAGGATGGCAAGGGCGGAAAGGCCCAGAGCCAACAAGGGCAATATTGGGGTGATACCCATTTCAGTTCTCTTCCTTGCATTTTTCTTGATGACCCTTTTCCGCGGGCCTTGTGGCTGTGATGCACTTTCCGCTGGAACTTAGGAATACCGCCCCGTTCGTCACCGCCAAACACTAACCATCACAGCAAAAAACTCATCACTTGCTCACACCCTCTGACCGAGAAGCCACCGCAACGTCAGCTTTCCCAGCGGCCCTTTCCAACGCCTCCAGCATCTTCTCCGCCTGCTGGTCCCGGGAATAAGTCCTGGCGGCCTCAAGGCCACGCTCGCGCAACACCGCTCGCCGCTGCGGGTCACGCTGCAGTGCCTGGATGGCTTCTGCCATGGCCTGCGGGTCTTCGGGCGGGACGCACACGCCGGCCCCGGACTCCTTGAGGATGCCGGTGGCCTCGCCCTCCGGCAGCGACATCAGCACCGGAATGCCCATGGCCATGCACTCGAACATCTTGGAGGGAATCACGCTCTCGAACACCGGCGTATCCCGCAGCGGGATCAGCGCCAGGTCACATAGCGACCAGTATCCAGGCATAGCGTCTTTAGGCTGGCGCGGCACGAAGCGAACGTTGTCGAGGCCTAGCGCTTCAGCTCTGGACTCCACTTCAGCCTTGGCCGCGCCGGCCCCCACGAACAGGAAGACGATATCGTCGCGTTCGCGCAGCCGCTCGGCCGCCTCCAGCACCTTGTCCAGCGCATGGGCCATGCCGTGGGTGCCCAGATAGCCCACCACGAACTTGCCTTCCAGCCCATGCTCGCGGCGCAGGGCCTCATCCGGCGACATCGGCTGATAGCGCGCGAGGTCCACGCCGTTGAGCACCATATCGATCTTGCCGCCGTCGATGCCCCGCGAAATCAGGTCCTGCTTGAAGGCGTGGGTCACCGCCACCACGCGCCGAGCGCGGCGATAGAGAAACAGCTCGAGCTTCTCGAGCAGGCGGATGGTACGGCTCTCTTCCATGGCACCCACGGCAACGATGGAAGCGGGCCAGAGGTCACGCAGCTCGAAGATGAACGGCTTGCGCCGCACCGCCGCCAAGGCCCAGCCGCCCACGGCAGCAAAGAACTGTGGCGAGCTGGCCACGATCACGTCTGGCCGCTTCTGGCACAGGCCCCCGACGAAACCGCTGACCATAAAGGAGACATAGTCCAGGGTGCGCTTCAGGAAGCCCTCGTTTGAGGTGATATAGCTCTTCACCCGCACCACGCGGATGCCGTCCCACTCCTCCACCGCATACCAGCGGTTCCGATAGCCGGAAAAAACCTTCCCCTCCGGGAAGTTGGGAGCACAGGTCACCACCGTGACCTCATGGCCGGCCCGCACCCAGCGCACGGCATGGTCATAGAGCCGATTGGCGGGTGCATTGGTTTCGGGGGGGAAGTTATCCGAGAGAAACAGGATGCGCATGGGGCTCGTCTTGAAGCGAAGAAGGAACGGGGCGCAAGCGGGGCTCAGGCCCAACGAAAGGCAGTGGAACAGGCGGGGGCCGCGAAGGCCACTACCAGGCACTGGCTGGGGTGAGATTCGCCGAAGCGGGGATGCCAGCTGGCGGACTCGACGTGCGCCTCTCCGCCTTCGATGGCCAGTGCCAGGCGGCGGCCATCGGGCAGGGTCAGCTCGCCATGGCGGGGATCCTGCAAGGCCAGTGACACCCCCGCATGGCAGTGGAAGCGCGCCTCGGCCCGGGTGAAGCGACCCTCGAGTCGATCCCGAACCACCAGCTGCCCCTTCTGGAACCCCCATTCGCGGTGGTGCACCACCCTGCCAGGCAGGCGACGATAGCCGTCGTGGCTTCCCGTGATGGTCACCCCCTCTGCCTGGGTATCGATGCCGACCGGCCCCGGTCGGGCCCGGCGGGCGACGCGAAACCCCGCCCACACCTCGGAGGAGTTCTCGCCGTCCACCACCACGGTGTTGTGGGCAGCCGTAGAGCGCTGGCGGTGGCGCTCGGCGTCCTCGCCGTACCGGGAGATTCCGGAGTTGACCAGCACCCGCTGGCCGAACAGGCTGAGCTCGAAGCTTAGGGTATCGGCATGAGCATGACCGGGCTGGTAGTCCGGTCCGACCGGGGCGAGATCGAGCAGCGCCTTGCCTGCTTCCGGCCATTCCAGTGCCACATAGCCACTGGCCTTGGCATGGCGGACTACCACGGCGGCACTCTGGGCATGAGTGATTAACGAGGCGGCTTCCCCCTCAGGCACAACCCCCAGTTGCTCGGCATAGCCCGTCACATCCGCCAGAGCCGGGCCGATACCGAAGGCCGCATCGTTGAAGAAGCCGATCTCGCCATCCGGGTGGCTCATCATCTCCAGCCAGGCCAGCCCCCTGACCAGTGTCTCGCGCCAGGCCAGGGCGCGCCCTTCAAGGGCCGGCAGCCCGCTGCACTCGGCCAGCTGGATCAGGTCGGCCAGGTCCCACATCAGGGTGGCGTGGTACATGGGCGAGCGCTCGAAGTGGCCGCCGTCCGCCAGGAACTGCTCGGGAATCTCCGCATCGAGGATCGCCAGGCCCTGACGCAACCAGCGTTCGGCGTCTTCACCCTGCAGAAAGGCACCGGCGAAGGTCAGCGCCTTGCCGTTGGCGAACAGGTGATTGGCCAGGATGTGGTATTCGCGCTGGGCAGAAAGCGCCTGGGTCTGTCGCGCCAGGCTCGCCACCCAGGCCGCCGGAATCGGCTCGCCGGCCTGCCCGGCCTTCCCGCTTAGCCACTTGACCAGGTTCACCAGGCGCAGCGACAGCGCATAGGGCTCCCAGCCGTTACCGGCCAGCGGCGGGTTCTCGTCGATCCAGCGCGCCACCAGCGCCCGGTGCCGGGCATCGCGCTCTTCGGCACCCTGGGCGCAGAGTTCATCCAGGTAGTGCAGGTTATAGAGCCACAGCTTGCTCTTGCCGGGATGGTTCCAGTCCTCCGCGCTGCCCAGCTCACCCCGCTCGCCGAGAAAATCGAACGCCCACTCCCCGGGCTCCCGCTCTCCTGTTTTCGACTCCCCAGCCTTCCCCTCGCCTAGCAGCGCCGACGGCATCCAGGCCGGTGCCGACCAGGCATCGGCCCACCGGCGCCGTGCCACCGGCCCCAGGGGGGCCAGGGCCTGCCGGCTCACGCGGCCTCGCAGCAAGCGGTAATAGAGCCGCCAGCCGATCTGGCCAGGCTTGAGGTAGCGAACGGTATGAAACAGGCGCGAGTAACGCGACAACATTGAAAGTTCCGTTTTCAAGACCAAAGAACAACACCGAAGACTCGGCCTCGGCGGTTAACTATCACACGATTGTCAATTCTTGGGGCATCGATAGAAGAAGGGTCGTCAGCCCACCGGTTTCATCAGGGGGATGGTGGGACGCGGCAAGCGTGCTTCGGCCGACATCCGCAATGCGTGCTCTCGCCAGAACGGCCAGGTATTATGAACGGCGTTGTATCGCATGAATTCACTGATAGCCGCTTCGGAAAGGCCATCTCGGTAGCGGTAGGTCGCAGCAAAGCAAGCCGTGATCTCAGCCAGCACATGTACCGAATCCTCATCGCCTGCTTCAGGCAGCAGTACAAACCTTACCCCATAATCGATACGAGCCCTCAGCAGGCTATCGGCCCCGTCCTCGCCGGCCTCAACAGGCTCCAGCAGATCGACAGAAACGGCCAGCTTATCCTGCTGCACCATTCCTTCGGGAATATTATTCTGATGAATTTCATCATGACGTCTCACGGTAGAGCCATAGAGATAGATATCGACAATCTCGACCTTTTCCGTCGCCTCGGCGATCAACTGCTTATCCATACCGCAGCTCTTCTACGGTCAATGTCTTGACGCGATAGCGTGAAAAGCCACTGCTGCCAACGCCATCACCGGCATCTGGAGAGTGAGTCTCCCAGGACTCGGTATCTTCCGACCCGCCGGATACCTGATGGCCGATAACACGCTTTCGAAAAGTAAAAGAGCGATGAGTCATGGCCTTCAAATCATCGACCAGCTCAGGGTGGCGATAACACAAGCGCAGCAATCTATCCATCGCGGCGCTTTGGGTCACCTCCCCTCTTTCGTATTTGGAAAATGCATTTCTGCCTCCGCCAAACAGCAGAGCCGCCATTTCCTGATTGAGGTCGAGCTCACTGCGCAATCGAACAATATCACTACCGGTCAGCAGGCCATCTTGAGCACGCTTCGCATCGCGGACTGCAGCATCATTACGCCGAATCTGCTCCGTCGCAATAAACTCCCTCCCGCAATTGGCACATACCGAATACTCCATCGGTACCTGTAGCACGGTTGCTTTATACTTCACCGGCTCTACTTCGGCATATTGCTGAACTTCGTGGGAACCGCACAGTTTGCAATGTCCCATGATGCCACCTCGTTTCAAAACTGCGTCAGATGGAAAGAGCCTAGGTCCACGACCAGGCAGTTATCGATCAAGCAAAATTTCACGTATAGCTGATCCGTCTCTCCATCCTGACTATCCGGCCGTGGATAGCGACAAATGTACTCATCATCACCGGGCGCGGCTTGCCGAAAATGGCTCTTGCTGAACTCCGCCTCGCTCAGCCTCGACAGGCAGTCCGCAACATCCTCAAGCTCATAGCCCAGGTTCGCCACATCGCGCATGACCTTGCGTCCCCGATATTCGACTCGTAGCTGCCTTGCCGCAGCATGGACATCGTTCAGGTCATAGATCGGCACCACCCACCCCTTCTAACCACCATGGTTAGCTCCCTGAGTGTAACGTGCAAACCGATCATGCGCCAGCTGCAGGGGCCGGCGACGCTGTGGGCCTGTAGCCAGCTACCCCAGCCTTCACTGCGCGGGGTGCGCCTCGGCCGTCTCGACGCTCTCTCGCACTAGCGCGACCAGCACATCGCTTCGGCGCCGGTTCTGCCCGGTCCATACGCCGCGGGTGTCCACCAGGTGGCGGCCAGCCAGGCGCTCGCTAGCTATCTTCTTGAACGCCTTGTGATCTACCAGAAGAACGACAATATCGGACTCGTCCAGGGCCACATCGATGCTGGTAAGTTTGGCGCCATGCAGACTCTCGGGGAGCTCATCGATATTGGGCTCCACCACCATCAGCCTACCGGGCAGCCTGGCCTTCAGCGCATGGGTGATCGCCAGCGCGGGGCTTTCGCGCAGGTCGTCGATATCCGGCTTGAACGCCAGCCCCAGGCACGCCACAGTGACATCTCGTGCGGTGCGCTCGGGATGTTGGCTAAGGAACTGCCCAATCGCCTGGTTGACCTGGTCGATCACCCACTCGGGCTTGCTGTCGTTGACTTCGCGGGCCGTGCGGATCAGGCGGGCCTGCTCCGGGGTCTCGCTGACGATGAACCAGGGGTCCACGGCGATGCAGTGGCCGCCCACCCCGGGCCCCGGCTGCAGGATATTGACTCGCGGGTGGCGGTTGGCCAGGCGAATCAGTTCCCAGACGTTGATATCGAGCTTGTCGCAGATGATCGAGAGCTCGTTGGCGAAGGCGATGTTCACATCGCGGAAGCTGTTCTCGGTTAGCTTGGCCATCTCGGCGGTGCGTGCCGTGGTGGTGATGCACTCCCCCCGCACGAATAGCTCATAGAGCGCGCAGGCAGCCTCCGAGCAGCGCGGCGTCATGCCGCCGATTACCCGGTCATTCTCCACCAGCTCACGCACCACATGGCCGGGCAACACCCGCTCGGGGCAGTGCGCTACGCGGATGTCAGAGGCTTCACCCTGCTGGCTGGGAAAGCTCAGGTCCGGGCGCGCCTCGGCGAGCCAGGCCTCCATCTGCTCGGTGGCGCCCACCGGAGAGGTGGACTCCAGGATGACCAGATCCCCCGGCTTCAGTACCGGAGCGATTGCCAGACTGGCCGCGCGGATATAGCTCAGATCCGGCACATGCTCCTTGCCCTCCTCGCGCTTGAAGGGCGTTGGCACGGCGACCAGAAAGGCATCCGCTGGCTCCGGTATGGTGGTTGCCCGCAGGTGGCCCTCCTTCACCGCCGCATGCACGAGCATGTCGAGCTCGGGTTCGACGATATGGATTTCACCGCGGTTGATGGTATCCACCGCCCGCTGGCTGATATCCACGCCGATGACCTTCTTGCGGCGCGAGGCGATGACGGCGGCGGTAGGCAGGCCGATATAGCCAAGGCCGACCACGGAAATTGTCTTGAAGTCCATCTCTCAGTGCTCCTGCGGTTGAGCCGTGTCAGCCAGGTGGTCGAGGATTCGTGAGCAGGCCTGGCCATCCCCGTAGGGGTTGTGGGCGCGGCTCATGCGTCGATAGGCCTCGTTATCACCCAGCAGGGTATCGAGCGCGCTGGTGATAGAGTCAACATCGGTGCCCACCAGCTTGACGGTACCCGCCTGGACGGCTTCGGGCCGCTCGGTAGTGTCGCGCATCACCAGCACCGGCTTGCCCAGCGACGGCGCCTCTTCCTGGATACCGCCGGAGTCGGTAAGGATCAGGTGGGCGCGATGCATCAGGTACACAAAGGGCAGGTAATCCAGCGGCTCGATCAGGTGAACGTTGTCGATATCCGCCAGCAGGCGGTTGACCGGCTCCTGCACCTGGGGGTTGAGGTGCACCGGGTAGACGATCTGTACCTCGGGGTGCCGGCTCGCGGTTGTCCGCAGCGCCTGGCAGATGCGCTCGAAGCCGCCGCCGAAGCTTTCCCGGCGGTGCCCGGTGACCAGCACCATCCGGCGGTCGCCTTCCAGGAAGGCAAACTGGTCGCGACACCGCGCCTGCAGCGCCGGTGTCGTCTCCAGCTTCCCGACCACCTCCAGCAGCGCATCGACCACGGTGTTGCCCGTGACCTTAACGCTTGCCGGGTCGACGCCCTCCTCGAGCAGGTTGCGCTGTGAACGCTCGGTCGGCGCGAAGTGCCAGGCGGCCAGCGCCCCGGTCAGCTTGCGATTGGCCTCTTCCGGCCAGGGCGAGTAGAGGTTGCCGGTGCGCAGACCTGCTTCCACATGGGCCACGGGGACCTGCTGGTAGTAGGCGGCCAGTGTCGCCGCGAAGGTGGTGGCCGTATCGCCGTGCACCAGCACCACGTCGGGGCGCTGTTCGGTCAGTACCGCCTTCATCCCCTGCAGAATGGCCGTGGTGACGTCGGTAAGGTCCTGCCCAGGCTGCATGATGCTCAGGTCAACATCCGGCACCAGCTCGAACAGGTCCAATACCTGATCGAGCATTTCCCGGTGCTGGCCGGTTACGCACACCCGGGCATCAAAGCGCGGGTCAGCTTGCAAGGCGAGCGCCAATGGGGCCATCTTAATCGCCTCCGGGCGCGTACCGAAGACGCAGAGCGTGCGCAGGGGTCGCGGTGAAGTCATGCACAGTCATCCATCAGCAAGGTCGATTTATACATACATGTAGGCTCCCGGCTGGCCAGGCCATCTGTTAATGTTATATTTCGCGAATCGCTATAAAGTTTATCCAAAAAAACTGCACACCTGTCCATATCTCACTTGGAGCCTCAGTTCATCTTAATGAGATGCCCACTGTTTCGCGGCAGTCCACATCTCTCTCTATCACTATCCAAAACAATATAAATAAAAACAAACCAACCTATTGGCAGAACAAAAGGCCCATCTTGAACCATTGTAATCAAAAAAGAATAAAGTACAAAAAAACCAAACCCAGAATACCCAAACAGGTCAGAAAAAGAGTTAAGCCTTAATACCCTTATTGAAAATAACAAAAAAACCAACAAGAACGGGAAACTAAAAACCCCCAATCTCATCACAAACTCAATAAGCCCACCCAGGTTACGGTAATTAGCAAAATAACTTAGGTCTCCGATTGGGGTCCACAGCACTGCGTTATATACACTCTCTCTCTCGCCGCTCCCAAAAATACCAAAATATCGAAGATTATTCAGTGAGAGAGGTATATTAAAAACTCTTCGCGCGGCTCCTTGCTGAAGCAAAGCTTCTGGGTTATTAAAAGCGAGCAAAAACATGGCTTCGATTCGGGTTCCGGACATCACATCAAACAGGTGAAGCAAAATAAAAAAAATAAACATTAATGAAATTGAAGAAATAATGCGAATTACAGTTTTTGCTTTCATAACGCTTACAAAGAAAAAAAGCACAACCGAAAGGTGCACTGCAAATGCATATGCAGACCTAGCTACCAAACCACTGAGCGCCAACAACAAAAAACTTGCGACAAAAGACATATTTAATCTTGATGAAAAGCCATAAGAATTTTCCTTCATAATTATATAAAGCATCAATACGTTCATAAGAGTTATAACTTTGCCCAGGTGCGATGGCTCGCCCGTTAATGACCTAGCACCTCTACCACTTTCCTTAAGGATGTGTACCACCGCGCTATCCCTATGAACTAGTCCAGCCAGAAATTCTGGCATAAAAAAGAGCTGAACTAGACCAACCCCGATGTAGCATGAAAGAACAAAAAAAACAAATTTTAGACCAATGTCTATATTATAATTTTTAATATAAATGTAAATGAAGTAGACAGTGGTAACGGCAAACAAATAAGTAAGAATAAACTTAGATGTCACTGAATAACCAAACACTAAGCCATATAAAATTAACGTAAATATGCTTAATAAAAAAACCAAAGTAGCCTTTAATGGAACTGATACTGAAAGTGCTAGAAAAACTGATGGAAGTAAAAAAAACACAAACAGCGGCTGAACATCTATTCCACTAACAAACCCCACGTACGGGAAGAACAAAGAGATCAAAACTATAAGAGTGAAAAACTTATTAACTTTCAGCATCTAAGAGACTCAAGTAATCGAAAACATTCCCGCAATCATCAGATTGATAAAGCCAATTTTTCAACTCCAGATTAGCATCCAACAGGCACTCTTTGTCATTTAAAAGAGAAAGCAAATCGCTGGCATTTCTCACAATGACGCTACTTTTTAGATTCTTGTTTATAAAATCCACCTCGACCTTCTTGTCAAAGTCAGAAAACAAGCAAAGTATAATCGGCTTCCCTAAGAGCAAAGCTTCTTTTGCAACACTTGACGTTCGCGTGACCACAATATCGGAACTATTAATTACATGTGTGGGATTGCTGCCACCAGTGACTTCAACTTCCTTATAATCTATAATTTCTTTATAATAAGACTCACTATCTCTAGGATGCAATTTTACATTCAGCGTCGAATTTTTTTGCCGTGCCCAATCTGCAATTTCTTTTATTATTAAAAGTGTCACTTCATGCTCATAGGGTTGAGTGAAGAAAGTAACTATCGATTTTCCACTAACTGGGGAAACGCCCTCGCTAATATTATGCACGCCTTTAAATAAACACTCGCCCTCTCTAATGGAGCCAATAGATTTGGCATTTTTATTACTGACTGATGAGTCGGATAAAAAAATATCATGCAAAGGAAAAAAAACCAATGGTTTACTTGAAACAACCACTGTTTGATATGAAACTGATGGAATGTTCTTCTTTCTCATCTCTGCGGTTTCAAAAGCAGCAGCACGTCCAGATATCTCAAAAGAGAGCAATCGCTTAACAGGCTGCTTTACTGAAACAGTCAAAATCTCTTTGTAGAAATAAACCACTGATACTGCGCGCAATTCCTGAAGAAGCCATCGATAGTCGATGTATTTAAACCTCAACTCTTCGCTAAAGCTATTCGACTTTCTTCTCAGCTTATTTAGTGTTTTTGCGTGTCTTTTAAGCGCATGCATAACATCGAGAGGGCTATACCCAAACAACTTTTCTTCATTCTTATTTTTTTTTATAAAAGACAAATTGCCAAGGAGATTTAACTGTGTTGACTGCGGAAACAAAGCAATTTTAGCTCCGGATAAACTAGAACTAAATTTCTCTGCAAACCTGTAATGGTGAGGAGCTCTAGCTATAATAAGAAAATTTACCTCCTCTTTTTTATTCGTGCTTACTCTGCTATTTAGAGCTCTCGACTTCATGGCGAAGGAAAGAATCAAGCACTGCAAAACCATCAGAATCAAAAAGATAGCATTTAGCAGCTTGTAAAAAGCTTTCCTAACAAGATTGAAGCAAAGAAAATCAGAGCCCACACAAAATCTTGCAACAAGTATATTTGGGTGGTATTTTGTTATTTTATCCGCTAAAACGTTAGCGCAAACTGCATTATATAATTTTGAAGAACCTCTCTTGGACTCTGTAGTTACGAACCCGTAAAAAGGAAGCTTGGTCATTCTTGAGCCTGGCGAAATTATAGTCACGCAGCCAGGACTGAACCTTTTAATCAAGTCGAATACATGGCGATTTATAAGATAACTTATACGCAAAGAATATGAAAAATACTCATTTAAAAAAGGCCTAACAAGCTCTTTAACTTCTTCATCACTTATTTTAGAGAACTCTATCGAAACTTTTTCAGCCAGCTCTTTTTCACAATTGTAATTATTTAAATTAATTTCTTCAACATAAAACCCCATCTCCTTAAAAGAGCTTGAAACGGCACTTGAACATACAACAAGCCTGTCTCTCGAAAGCTCGCTAACATATTTTTTTTTAACTCTATTATGGAGATAAATATACATTTTATGCCTTATGTGTTGTGCGATCAAGCAACATCGGCGGCCCTAATAAAACGAATCATTTGGCTTTGAAAGCTTCTGTATCTATTTTATTAATTATAATAATTACGAGCACTCTGTTAATAACAAGCGCTATCTTCGAGAAAATTCAGGAATTATTGTCATTTGCGGATTGGACGTAATCATAAAGTACGGGAGTACTCTTATATACGGGCTTGATCAATTTTTTTCCTACTATTAGTTCAAAATATTTAGGTTCCAACCCATATCCCGGCCTAACACTCCTCACCGCCTCCTCGGTAATCACATCCCCGGCCTTAAGATCCTTGACGAAGTACAGCGATCGCCGAAACTGCACATTGCCCTGCTCGCTCGACTTGCGGCCGTAGTCGACCTGGCCGAGGGCCTGCCAGGCGGTCTTGGCATCGCGGCACAGGGCAGCGAGCTCGGCCGGCTCCAGCGAGAAGCTGTCATCGGGGCCGCCGCCGTTGCGGTCGAGGGTGAAGTGTTTCTCGATCAGGCTGGCCCCCAGCGCAACGCTGGTGATGGCGGTGGTGTTATCGATCGTATGGTCGGATAGCCCGGTGACCAGGCCGAAGCGCTCGACCATGTCGGGAATGGTGCGCAGGTTGTAGTCTTCCGGCGGGGCCGGATAGCCGCTGACGCAGTGGAGGATGGCCAGCTGCTCACAGCCGGCGCCGCGGGCGGCGTCGATGGCTTCCTGAATCTCCTCGGCGTCGGCCATGCCGGTTGAGATGATCATCGGCTTGCCGGTCCTGGCCACGTACTCGATCAGCGGCAGGTCGACCGCTTCGAAGGAGGCGATCTTGTAGGCCGGGGCACCGAGTGCTTCGAGCAGGTCCACCGCGGTGGTATCGAAGGGGGAGCTGAAGATGGTGATGCCGAGCTTGCGGGCATGCTTGAAGAGCGGCTGGTGCCACTCCCAGGGCATGTGGGCCTCTTCGTAGAGCTCATAGAGGGTACGTCCGTCCCACAGCCCACCTTTGATCTTGAAGTCGTCGCTGTCGCAATCCAGGGTGATGGTATCGGGGCGATAGGTCTGCAGCTTGACGGCATCGGCGCCGGCCTTGGCGGCTTCTTCGATGATACGCATGGCCGTTTCCAGCTTGCCGTTATGGTTGGCCGACAGCTCGGCAATGATGTAGGGCGAGTGGCCATCGCCGATGCGGCGGCCGTCAATCTCGATCCAGGGTGATGTCATGGGGTATCGGCTCCTTGTGAGTCGCGCCATTCCTCGGCCAGCAGGCCGAAACCGATGACGTCGTGATAGGTGTTGCCGTCATGAAAGTGGTCGCGGTGGGTCGCTTCGCGGCGAAAGCCGAGGCGCTCGTGGAAGCGCTGCGAGCGCGTGTTGTCGGCGAGGACTTCACCACACAGCTTGTGCAGCTTCAGCGTCGTGAAGGCATAGGTCAGGGTGCATTGCCCTAGCCCCTGGCCACTGCCGCGGGGGGCGTCCGGGGCGAGATAAAAGCCCCATTCAGCGCGTCCGGCCGCGGTGTCCACCACGTTGAGGTTGACGAAACCCAGGGGCTCGCCGTCCTGCTCATAGATCAGCAGGTGGCGCTGGGGCGCCTGGCTCGCGCATGCGAACCAGCCACGGTGCTCCTCCGGGTTAATCAGCCGCTGGGTATACATGTGACGGCGCACCTCGGGATGGTTGCGCCAGGCCAGCACGCGCTCGAGGTCCTGTGCCTGCATGGGCCGCAGCCGGCGGTTGCCCGCCCGCTGCAGCGCTGCCAGCACCTGGGCCGTGCCCTGCCCGTCTACCAGGTCCGCCGCCTGCTGGCTCATCGCCGTCAGCGCGCCGGACACGTCAAGCCTGGCCAACTGGCCTGGCAGCGACGTCCCGAGATCCGCCAGCTCCAGCCCCAGCGCCGCGCCTTTTGCGGCAAGGGCGTCAGCGATCTCGCGCTGGTTGTCGGCCAGCACCACCATCAGGGTGGGCAGGCCCAGGCAGCATCGCTCCCAGGAGGTGCTGCCGGCGGCACCGATGGCGAGGTCCGCCTCGGCCATGCGTCGAGCCATATCGCTGACGTTGGTCACTACCTCGGTGGACCAGGGCATCGCCCCGGCCTGGGCGGTCACCGCCTCCCGCCAGGGGGCGGAGGCTCCCATCACCACTCTGATCTGCAGGTCAGCCGGCAGGTCGCAGCCGCTCAGGGCCTCCAGCACGTGGCCGGTGACGTTGTCCTTGTCCACGCCGCCAAGATTGATCAGCAGGCGCTGCAGTCGAGGCTCGCGAGCACGCCGGCGGAGGCTGGCCTCGCGCCATTCGCGGAACTCGGGGCGCAGCAGCGCATAGCGCGGGCCGGACAGTACCCGGCAGGTCTCGGGCACCCGGCCACGATAGTCCTCCGCCTGCCGGCCGAGGTTCTGGTCCAGCAGCAGATCGGCAATATGGTGGCGATCCGCCAGGTCGTCGATCACCAGCAGGCGCGGCCTTGAGTCGGAGAGCCCATCGAGCACCGCCATTTCCCAGCGATGATCCAGGGCGTAATGGTCCACTACCAGCCAGGCGGGACTCAACTCGGCCAGGTGTGGCAGACAGGCCGCGGCATCCTGGACCCAACTCGCGCCCAGCCAGTGGGCATGTGCAGGCTCCAGCTCGAGGTTCTTCTTGGCGCCGGAGTCGGCTCCGTTGCCCTCCAGCGGCAGGCGATGGATAGCAAAGCCACGCGCCTCGATCACCTCACACAGGTGCCCAAGGTGCTCCCGGCAGAGGAAGTGGCACCGGGCGCCCAGGGCCTGCAGGGCATCCGCGAGGGTCAGGCAGCGCATGACGTGGCCGCTGCCGATCTCCAGCGAGGCGTCGGCGCGAAAGGCTACCACCTGCCCCTGGAGGCGGGGGGCTATCGGCGCTCCGTTCATGCCCAGTCGCCCTGCTGCTGGGCCTGCCAGGCCTTGAACAGCCATTCGGCCCGCTGCCAGTCTTCCGGCGTATCGATATCCTGGACGCGGTGGCGCGGCAGCGGCACCGGCACGGCGCGATCGCTGAAGATCGGAGAGCCCTTCCGCCAGGCGGTAGCGTGGCCCCAGTAGAACTGCCCGGCATCGTGCCAGGCCTCTTCGAGATCCTGAGAGCGGGTATGGAAGTACTCGGGCTGGAACATGGCCACGCGCCCTTCCGGGGTCAGGCGCAGAGCGCGCTGAATGGGAAAGGCGTAGCTGGTCACCGAGAAGGTGTAGTCGACGTCATCGCTTCCCTGCAGGGCACGAAGCCCGTCCTGCAGGTCCTCTGCCTGCACGAACGGCGCCGTGGCGTAGAGGCAGCAGACCGCATTAGGCGCCTCGCCCTGCTCGCCCAGCCAGTCGATGGCATGGGCGATGACCGGGATGGTGCCGGTATGATCATCGGAGAGCGCGGCCGGGCGGCGGAACGGCACCTCGGCGCCATGCGCCTCGGCCACGGCGGCGATCTCGTCATCGTCGGTGGAGACGATCACCCGGGCGAAGCAGCCGCTTGCCAGCGCCGCCTCGATGGACCAAGCGATCATCGGCTTGCCGGCAAACTCGCGAATGTTCTTGCGCGGAATCCGCTTGCTGCCGCCCCGGGCGGGAATGACCGCGATGGTCTGCCCTTCTGCCGCCGGTGTCATGCAACCTCCAGGGCGTTAGCCACCGCCCTCACCACCTCATCCTGCTGGGCGTGCGTCATGGTGGGATACATCGGCAGGCTGATCGCCTCGGCGTAGTAGGCGTCCGCGGCGGGGAAGTCGCCGGACGTGAAACCCAGCTCCCGGTAGTAGGGCTGGGTGTGCACCGGGATGTAGTGCAGGTTCACGCCGATGCCCTGCTCGCGCAGGCGCTCGAACACCTGGCGGTGGGTCGGGGTGATCCGGTCACACTGGAGGCGGATGACGTAGAGGTGACGGCCGGAAACGCTGTCCGGATGCTGCCAGGGCGTGGTCACGGGCAGCTCGGCCAGGGCGGCATCGTAGCGCTCGGCCAGGGCGTTGCGCCGTGCCACGTAGTCGTCCAGGCGCTCCAGCTGGGAGAGCCCCAAAGCCGCCTGCAGCTCGGTCATGCGGTAGTTGTAGCCGAGGTCGATCTGCTGGTAGTACCAGGGGCCATCGGCCTCATGGGTCATCAGCGCCGGATCCCGGGTCACCCCGTGGCTGCGCAGCAGGTCCATTCGCTGGGCAAGATCCTCGACGTTGGTCAGGGCCATGCCGCCTTCGGCGGTGGTGATGATCTTTACCGGGTGGAAGCTGAACACGGTGATATCGCTGTAGCGGCCGCTGCCGATGTAGTCGCCCTGGTACTTGCCGCCAATGGCGTGAGACGCGTCCTCGATGATCCGGAAGCCGTAGCGCTGGCCAAGGTCGTGGATCGCCTGCATGTCGCAGGGTTGGCCGCAGAGGTGCACCGCCACCACCACCTTGGGCAGGCGCCCTTCCGCCTCGGCGCGCTCGAGCTTGGCCGCCAGTGCTTGCGGGCAGAGGTTGTAGGTGCGCGGGTCGATATCCACGAAGTCGACCTGGGCGCCGCAGTAGCGGCCGCAGTTGGCGGAGGCGACGAAGGTGATCGGCGTGGTCCACAGCCAGTCGCCCTCCTCCAGGCCTAACGCCAGGCAGGCGATATGCAGCGCCGAGGTGGCGCTGTTGACCGCCAGCGCATGGCGCGCGCCTACCTTGGCCGCCACCGCCTCCTCGAAGCGTGGAACCATCGGGCCCTGGGTCAGGAAGTCCGACTGCAGCACCTCAAGCACGGCATCGATATCGGCCTGCTGAATATCCTGGCGACCGTAGGGAATCATCAGATGGCTCCGATCTTTTCCCAGTTGGCGTCGATCCAGGCCTTGAGCTCAGAATCAGACATCCACTCACCGTTGTTGTCGCTGGCGTAGACGAAGCCTTCCGGCACCTTCTTGCCATCCTTGATGCGGTTGGCGTCCTTGTCCCAGCTGTTGATGGCCGGCAGGATCTTGTAGTGCTCGGGGTACTCGTAGGTGTAGTAGGCGTCTTCGGCGCCGATCATCTGCTCGTGCAGCTTCTCGCCGGGGCGAATGCCCACCACTTCCTGCCGGGCCTCCGGGGCGATGACTCGAGCCAGGTCGGTGACCTTCATGGAGGGAATCTTCTTGACATAGATCTCGCCGCCCTCCATGTCCTCGAAGGCGTGCCAGACCAGCTCCACGCCCTCCTCAAGGCTGATCATGAAGCGGGTCATGCGTTCGTCGGTGATGGGCAGCACGCCCTTGTCGCGGATCGACGTGAAGAAGGGAATCACCGAACCGCGGGAGCCCATGACATTGCCGTAGCGCACCACGGCGAAGCGGGTGTCGTGCCCGCCGGCGTAGGAGTTGCCGGCCACGAACAGCTTGTCGGAGGTAAGCTTGGTGGCGCCATACAGGTTGATGGGGCTGCTGGCCTTGTCGGTGGAGAGCGCCACCACCTTCTTCACGCCCTTGTCGATGCAGGCATCGATCAGGTTCATGGCGCCCATCACGTTGGTCTTGACGCACTCGAAGGGGTTGTACTCGGCGGTGGGCACGATCTTGGTGGCCGCCGCATGCACCACGTAGTCGACGCCATCCAGGGCCCGATAGACCCGCTCGCGGTCGCGCACGTCACCGATGAAGAAGCGCACGCGTGAATCGCCCTCAAACTTCTTGGCCATCTCCCACTGCTTCATCTCGTCGCGAGAGAAGATGATCACACGCTTGGGGTTGTAGCGCTCCAGCAGCATGGGGATGAAAGTGTGGCCAAAGGAGCCGGTGCCGCCGGTGACCAAGATGGATGCATTGTCGAACATGTATCAAACTTCCTTATTTCTAAAATTAAACCAAGGCATCGGATGACTAATGCTTGCAAGCCACCAGGTGCTGACGAAACGAATCGCCATAGCAAGCACGAACGCAATCGCAGCCCCTTGCAGGCCTAGAATGGGAATCAGCAGCAGCAGCAGCCCTACGTTCAGCACCCCGGAAAAGATTGTGACCATAGACAGCCTGGCGGTTTTCTTAGAAAAGAAAATATAGTTAGTCACCATCAGGTACATGCCTTGGAATGCCTGCCCCAAGGCCAATATCCCAATAATGGCTCCCGCAGCCGCATATTTTTCACCTGCGATAAGCGTGATGGCATACGGTCCAGCGAGAAAAGCCATACCAGCCATCATCAGCACGATCACAAAGTAAGCATAAGTCCACTTCACAATGCGGCGCTTGGTTGCCGAGTCGTTCGCCCTAAGCCTTTCAAACAGCCATGGCACATACGCCTTGTTAAATGCATCAAAACAAATCGACATTGCCATGGTTATCTGCACAGCCACCATATAGACGCCGGCAGAATCAAGGCCCAAGTGCTTGTTAATAAAAAATCGGTCTACGGTGGAAAGGAGAAAGGCGCCACCTATATGAGGAATTAGGGGAACACCAAAGCTCAACGCGTCCTTGACCTGATCAAGCCGCAGTGAAAAATGCACCAAGCCATCTTTAATTAACAAAAGAAGAGCTATGCCTCCAACAATGATCGAAGCAACTGTCTGTCCAGCCATAGGTCCTTCCGGCCCATAAGACAAGGCTAAAACCAACACTAATGATAAGGTGCCATTGAAAAGACTTAATAAAATCTGCAATGCACCATATTTTAAAGCCTGCTTTCTAACCTGCCATTGACCAAGCCGCATTCTTACAACAAAGCTAGCGCCTGATGAAACCGCAGCCAGAAGGATCCAGATGGGCGAGAGCCCTAGCGCTCCTGCTAGCCAGCCTTGAAAAATCAGCAGAAACACTGATACTAGCAGGAAGCTGACAGCTAATATCTGGAAGCACGCTCCTATATAGCTAGGCATCTCCTTCCGCGCATCTTCATCGAAGTATTTTCTATTTGCCGCCCCAACCGCATTCAACCCGACAAAAGCAGTAAGCGCAGATATTAACAACTGAAACATGGCCACTTGACCATATTCAGATGGTTCAAGATGACGTGTCAGAACCGGCAGCAGAAGGAAAGGAATGGACGCATTCAGGATATTTGAAGCCAAGTAAACTATCGCGCCTGATGCAAGGCTTTTCTTTTTCCCACGCGCAATGGCGGAGTCAGTCATTTACAAGCACTTCAAAGTTGAATGAAAAATACTTTTACAGGAATCACGCTCGAAAACCGGCACTTTTGCCAAAAACGACACTTCGTGAATTTGCCGGCATTTTTGCCGATGGGTCGGAAATTTTGCCGTTTTTCTGCCCTGCCCCGCCGGTCGCTTGAGGGCCCGAATCGGAATTTTTGCCGAAAATAGCGATTCACGAATCCCTAGGCAAAAATGCCGGAAATGCGATTTCACGTTTTGGGCGCTTTCCATAACCTATTGATTTTTAATGACATTAGCGATAAGGGGAGGTTGCCGCTATTTCGCACAGCATTTTCGGGCGTTGGCGCAACCTCTTGGGTCAGACCCCTACCGTGTTGGGATGCCGGTGTTGGCGTCATTCGCTGCTGCCTTTCACGCCGTCGGGAGTCTGACCCGGCGAGGGTCGGGCATGGTGCACACCGCAAGGGATGGGGCGGCCCAGCGCTGGTGGCCTCTTGGGTCAGGCGTTGGTGGCCTGCCCCTTGGGGTCAGACCCCTGACATATCTCGATGCACGTGCTGGCTTACTTTTCCGCTTGTATTGCTCCCCGCCGGGAGTCTGACCCCCGGGGCATCAGGCGCTGCTGCCTTGCATACCGCCGGGAGTCTGACCCGGCGCAATGATAATTTCTAGACTCAGCAAGGAGTCCTTCGGCCTCCATTCGCCCGGCGGAGCCGGCCTCCTACAAATAGCCCTTATTTATACGAGTAGTTGTAGTAGCCGTAGCCGTAGTAGGTGGCGGCCTTGCGTTCCATGGCGTTGAGGATCGCGCCCTTGGGCGACACGCCGGCATTTTCCAGGCGGCGGGTGGCGATCTGGATTTCCTTCACCGGGTTGAGCTGGAAGCGCACCACCATCAGGGTGGTGGCGCACTGCTTGGCGACCACGGCGGCGTCGGTGACGGCGAGCACCGGCGGGGTGTCGAGGATCACCAGGTCGTACTGCTCGCTGACCTGGGCCAGGAAGTCGCTGAAGCGCTGGTGGGTGAGCAGCTCCGCGGGGTTGGGCGGTACGCTGCCGCGGGACATGTAGCTCAGCCCTTCCTGGTTGCCCGGTCGGATCACCTCGTGAAGCCCGGCCTTGCCGGAGAGCAGTTCGGAGAGCCCGCCCTCGCTCTTGCCACCGAAGGCGTAGTGCACGTGGCCCTTGCGCATGTCGGCATCCACCACCAGCACCTTCTGGCCGGCCTGGGCGCACACCGCGGCCAGGTTCACGGCGATGAAGCTCTTGCCGATGCCGGGGCTGGGGCCGGTGATCACCAGGCGGTTGTCACCGGCTTCCATCATCGCGAAGTGCAGGCTGGTGCGCAGGCTGCGCAGCGCCTCGATGGAGGTGTCCGCCGGCGCCCGCTCGGCCAGCACGGCGGTGGCGACCTCCTGCCCCTTGCGGTCGCGCTTGTGCTTGATGCGCTTGATCAGCTTCTGCTGGGCATCGGAGAGCGGCACGGTGGCGTAGACCGGCAGGCCGGTCTCCTCGATCTGCTCCGGCGACTCCACGCCGCGGCGCAGCAGGCCGCGCACCAGCACCACACCGACGCTGAGCATGCCGCCGAGCAGGGTGGCCAGCACCACGATCAGCGGCTTCTTGGGCTCGATGGGGCCCGGGCCCACCAGGGCGTCGTCGATGATGCGCACGTTGCCCACGGTGCCGGCCTTGGCGACCTGCAGCTCCTGCACCTTGTTGAGCACGTTGACATAGATCGCCTGGGTGACCTCCACGTCGCGGGTCAGGCGAACCACCTCCTGCTGGGCCGCGGGCAGCTGGTTGACCCGCTGGTTGAGCTCGGCGCGCTCGTCCTGCAGGTAGCGCTTCTGGCGCGACAGCGCCTGGTAGCTGGGGTGGTCGCGGGTAAAGCGCTGGGCCAGCTCGGCCTCCTGGAACTCCAGCTCGTTGAGCTGGCGTTCGATCTCGATGAACTGCTCGATGGCGGCGCGTGACTCGCTGGAGAGGTCCACGCTGTCCATGTCGACGCGGTAGTCGTTGAGGCGATCCTCGGCGGCGGAGAGCTGGGCGCGCAGCTCCGGCGCCTGCTCCTGGAGGAACTCCAGGCTCTGCTCGGCCTCCGCGGACTGGCGCTCCACGTTCTGCAGCAGGAACACCTCGGCCACGGTATCCAGGGCGTGCTTGATCTCGCGGTTGTCGGTACCGGTGAGGGTCAGGTTGAGCATGCCGGTGCTGGTGTTGCGCCCTCCCCCCACTTCGCTGACGTTGAAGCGGCCCGCCAGGCTGCGGATGGCGGCGGCGCGGCTGCGCTTGGTCAGGGTGAATTCGGCCCCCGGGGCGGCGGTGAGCTCCGCCACGCGCAGCTCGACCTCCCCCTCGCGGAACTGCGCCAGCTGGCCGACCTGCCCCTCGCCCAGCTCGCGACCCTCGAGCAGCAGACGGTAGCGACCCTCGCCCAGGGCCTCCAGGGTCAGCGGCTCGCCGCGCAGCGAGTCGGCCACCTCGAAGCGGCCCAGCGCCAGGTGCTCGCCGCCCCATACCGCGGCGCGCCCCTCCATGAAGCCGGGGCGCTCGATGCCACGGCGGCGCAGGGCATCGCCCAGCAGCGGCAGCGGGGCCGGCGTGACCACGGTATCCAGCTCGAGCCGGTCCACCACCTGGCCCAGCACCATGCGCGAGCGCAGGATCTGCACCTCGGCGGAGGTGCGGCTGTCGGTCTCCTCGCCGAACACGCTGCCGAGATCCCCCAGCGGGCTGATGGAGGAGCGCCGCTCAACCTGCACCAGCGCATCGGCCTGGTAGACCGGCGTGGCCAGCAGGGCGTAGACCACCCCGGCGAAGGCGAACAGCGCGGTGACGGCGATGATCAGCCACTTGTGGTCGAGGAGCAGGCCGAAGAGGCGGCCGAGGTCGATTTCGTCGTCTGCCACCGACGCTGGCTTCGTACTGAGGTTCTGCGAGTCAGACATGTAGGGTGAATTCTCCGGGCTGGGTGGGCCAGCTACAAGCTACAAGGAGCAAGCTGCAAGCCTGAGCTGCAAGCTACAAGGAGCAAGCTGCAAGCCTGAGCTGCAAGCTACAAGGAGCAAGCTGCAAGGAAACCCAGCGGCATGATCGTTGATGATATGACTGTTCGTATGATCTTGGTTTAACGGCGGAATGAGGCCATCAGCCCGTGAAGCATCTTGGAAATCTCTCGGGTTTCCTGTGCCCACTCCTGACCGACGGGCTTGCTGATGTAGCCGATTTCCATGCCAATATAGATCTGTGTTCTGAGCTCCCCGCAGGAGCCCTTCGAATAGCTGAGGAACCTGACCCGATCCCTCTCACTGTCACGCTCGTAGCCCTCAGCAATATTGCTGGCGATAGATAGGGCCGATCGGGTTATCTGGTCCTTGAAACCGAAATCCCTGCAGTCCTTGAACTGCGTGTAGACATCGGCACATAGCCGAGCTGAACGTTTCCAGACCTGCAGATCCTCGAATTTCATTCTGCCAATCTCCTCGGAAAACATGTTTCCTGAGATTAGCCAAGCAGGAGCCGAATGCACCTTAGGGAGGCCTCCGTTCGCGCGGCGGAGCCGGCCTCCTGCAAACTGGCCCAGGGAGCGCCCACCTCGCGGCCTGCCCTCGGGTTTTCCTTGCAGCTTGAAGCTTGCCCCTTGCAGCTTGCTGCTATCAGCCGCTACAACCTAGCCGCCCATTCGTTGGTGGCATCCCGCAACAGCCTATGCACATGCTCGAACGCTTCACGGCTCTTGCGGTAGGGGTCGGGGATCTCCTTGCCCTGCCCGCCGTCGAGCCACTTGCCGAGCGTCATGGTCTTGCCCAGGGCCTCGGGGGCGAGGTCGGCGATGGCGCGGCGCTGGCCGTCGCTCATCACGAGCACCAGGTCGGCGGCCTGGAGCATCTCGACGGTGAGCTGGCGGGCCTGGTGGTTCGAGACATCGAGCCCGTCGGCTTCGGCCAGCGCCCGGGCGGTGGGTTCGACACCGTGGCCGACCAGGGCGCCGAGGCCGGCGGAGCTGATCTCGCGCTGCGGCAGCGCGCGCCGGAACATCGCCTCGGCCACCGGGCTGCGGCAGATGTTGCCGGTGCAGACCACCAGGATGCGCTGGAACATCAGTTGGCGTCCCGGGCGTCGGAGATGCTGTCACCCGCGAAGCCCGGCAGGCGGATCGACGGCAGCAGCAGGCTGATCACGCGGTTCCAGCGCGCCAACGGAGCGGTGGTGACGTAGACCACGTCCTGGGGCTGCAGCGTGAAGTGGCTGCCCAGGGTAAAGGCGGTGGCGTTGCGGATATCGAGCTGGTAGACGGTGGCGAGCTTGTCGCTGCCCTCCTCCTGGCCGCGGATCACGAAGATGCCGGAGGGCTGGGCGGTGCCCTCGTCGACGCCGCCGGCGCGGGCCAGGGCGTCGGTCAGCGAGAGGCGCTCGTTGCCCAGGGCGATGTTGCCGGGGCTGCGCACCTGGCCCATCACCGCCACGGCCTGGTTCTCGGCGCTGGGCACGTGGAGCACGTCGCCGTCTCGCAGCAGGCGGTTCTGGGTCTGGTCGCCCTGGCGCAGCAGGGCATAGAGCGAGAGGCGCTGCTCCTCGCCGTCGCGGGTCAGGATCACCTCGTGCCAGTTGGCGTCGTCGCGGGCGCCGCCCACCTGGCCGATGGCGTCGGCCAGGGTCAGCGGCACGCTGGTCACCGGCAGGCTGCCGGGCTGCTCCACCGCACCGCTGACCAGCACCTTCTGGGAGCGGAAGTCGGCGATGCCCACGTCCACCTGGGGCTCGAAGATAAAGGCGGCCAGCTGCTCGGTGATCAGCCGGCGCACCTCGTCCAGGGTCTTGCCGGCGACCTGCACCCGGCCGATGAAGGGGTAGAAGATGGTGCCGTCGTTGCGCACCTGATTGCCGGCCTCGGCGGCGCTGCGCTCGGCCCCGGCGGGGATGGTCAACTCCGGGTGGTCGTAGACGATGATGCTGAGCACGTCGCCGGGGCCGATGCGGTAGGTCCAGGCATCCAGGTCGTCGCGCAGCCCCTCGGGCATCGGCGCGGCGCGGCTGACGGTATTGCGGTAGGTGGCCACGAGCCCGGGAGTGATCGGCTCGATATCCACCAGGTCATCCAGCGGGGCGGTCTCGGTGCGATAGTCCATGTGGCCGCCGGGGGCCAGGGCACAGCCGGAGAGCCAGGCGGCGCCGGCCAGGACGAGCAGCAGACGAAGAGGAGGCAGATGGCGCATAGAAGGATGCCTGTCGGGTAAGGGGGAGCACGAGCGTCGTGGAGACACGCTACCGCCCCAGGGTGACAAAGGCGCATCCCTGAGGCCGGCAATGGGCCCGCCGCCGCAGCGACGGGCTAGACAATCGGATTGTTCGGGCAGGCCGCCGTCCTGGCGTCCCGCTCCGATGGCAGGTTATTGAAAACCCTAAATGTTACAGCAGGATAACCCAGGAAACTGAGCGGGCGGAGTCTAGCATGCTAACCCGCGGCGGAACCATAAGCGTCCATTAACCGACACCAATTGTCTGCGATTTCCTACAAGGAAGTCGTCTCAAATGAAAACCTTGGTCAACTCACCCCGCCTGCACTACCAATGTCATCCTGCAGGCATTACCATCCCCCGCAGGGCACCATCGGGTGCCGTGTCGCTCATCGACAAGGAGTCACTCCATGATCAAGCAGACCTTCGCCATTGCGGCCATCGCCGGCCTGCTGGCCTCTCCCCTGGCCATGGCCCAGGGTGTCGAATCCGGCGGCGCGGCCTCCGGCGGTGCTGGCGCCGGTGCCGGTGCGGGTGCAGGTGCCGCTGAAGGCGGCGCGGCGGGAGCCGGTGCGGCCGGCTCCGGCGGCGCAGGGGCAGGCGCGGGGGCAGGCGCTGGCGCGGGTGCCGCCGCTGGGGGTGCCGCAGGCACCGGCGGCCTGGCGGGCCTCGCCGCCGCCACCGGGCTTTCCACCACCGCACTGGCCGGCATTGGCGCGGCCGCGGCCCTGGGCGTGGGCGTGGCCGCCAGCTCCGGTGGCGGCGGCGGCGGTAACGGGGGCGCCGGTGGCCCCGGCGGCACGACCGGCACCACCGGTACCAACTGATCGGACGCCCCCCATGCCGCCAGACGTCACACTGACGGCCGAGCGCAAGAGCCGCCCCCGGGCGGCTCTTTCACGTCTGCGCCGTGCCGCTTCCCTGGTTGCCCTGCCCCTGCTGCTGGCCGGCTGCGCCAGCGGCGGACCCTCGCTGCTCGGCGATGCCCTGCAGGGCCTGCTGCCCGGCGACGACCCGGCCGCCGAACGCGCCGCGGCCATCCCCTTCGCCAGCCTGGCGCTGGATGCCGGCGACCGCCGCGGCCTGGTGGTGATGGGCGCCCAGGCGGGCGACACCACCCTGTGGCCCACCGGCAGCGGCGGCCTGATCACCCTCCACCGGGAGGGGCTGCAGGCCACCGCCGGGCTGCCCCGCGACCTCCTCGACACCCGCTATCGCCCCCTGGAAGGCGACGCCCCGGCAGCGGGCCACGTGCCCTGGCGCGAGGCGACCCCCGCTGAGTTCCGCCTGGAGCGCAGCTGGCAGGAGGCCGACGGCGCCGTGGTGCGTCGCTCGGCCCGGGGCCGGCTGGCGTGCCGGGCGCCCGAGCCCCGCGAGCTGCCGCTGGCGAGCCTGGCGCTGCAGCGCTGCGACCAGCGCCTGACCTGGGACGACGGCCGGGTGACCACTGGCACCCTGTGGCGCGAGGCCGAGTCGCGCCGGCTGTGGGCCGTGGCGGAGACCCCTTGGCCCGGCGGGCCACGCATCGAATGGGAGGTGGCACGGCCATGGTGGTAACGTTCACGCGCCTGGGGCGCCTGTTCGCCGCGGGGCTCGCCGGCCTGGCCATCGCCGCCGCCCCGGCGCTCGCCCAGCCACCCGCCGAGCCCACCACGCTGGCCGAGGCGTGGCTGGCCGTGCTGGAGACCGAGCCCGAGCCGGTCACCTGGAGCCACAGCGTGGCCCTGCGGCACGCCACCGCCGAGCGGCTGCCGCAGCAGCGCGAGCGCCTGGTGGAAGAGCTCGCCACCCTGGTGATCAGCGCCCGGGTGGCCGGCAATGCCCCGCTGGCCGCGGGCCTGGCCGCCTGGGCCGAGGCGCTGGAGGCGGACGATCCGACCATGGCCCGCACCCCGGGGCGCTTCGACCTGCCCTGGCTGGGCGCCAACCTGCGCCAGGACCCGCCGCTGGCTCGCCTGGCCCACTGGGGGCGCTGTGACGTGCCGGACTGGGTCGAGGTGTGGAGCCTTGCCGGGGTGGAGCGCCGGCCCTGGCGGCCCGGGCTCGACCTGGCGGCGCTGATGGACGGGCTGCCCTCCACCGCGGCCCGGCGCGCCGACCACGCCGCGGTGATCGACCCGCTGGGCCAGGTCCGCCGGCTGGGCATCGCCGCCTGGAACCGCGAGACCCTGCCGCTGGCCCCGGGCAGCCGGGTGATGGTGCAGCTGCCCGGCCCCCAGGGCCTGCGCGGCGCCCTGCCCTTCCCGGGAACGACGATCGAGAGCGAGCTGATCAACGAGCGGCTGCCGGCGTATCTGGCGACACGGCTGCCGGGGGATGAGTGCCGCCTGCAAGGCATGGGGGAGGAAGGATGATGCCGGGGAGCTACAAGGGGCAAGCGACAGGCGACACGTTACAAGCGACAAGCCACAGGGGATCAAGGCGCCAAGGTAGCAAGGGGTTCCTTGCCGCTTGCCGCTTGTGGCTTGTGGCTGGCGGTTGTTGGCTGGTGGCTTCCCCCGCCGGCGCCGACGGCCTCGCCGGCGAGCTCGGTACCGGCCAGGGCGACTTCGGCGGCGTGGGGCTGATGCAGACGCCGACGGCGCGGATGGCGCCGGAAGGCACCATGAGCGTGAGCTGGAGCCGCACCTCGCCCTACCGGCGCTACAACGTCTTCTTCCAGCCCACCGAGTGGTTCGAGGGGGGCTTTCGCTACGTGGAGGTGGAGAACCGCGAGTTCGTGGCAGCCGGCGACGGGCGCCCCAACCTCGACAAGGGCTTCGACATGAAGGTGCGCCTGCTCCGGGAGACCCGCTACTGGCCGCAGCTCGCCCTGGGCTTTCGCGACGTGGGCGGCACCACCCTGTTCGGCGCCGAGTACCTGGCGGCCAGCAAGCGCTGGCACGATCTCGATTTCACCCTGGGCCTGGGCTGGGGGTATCTGGGCAACCAGGCCGATGTGGACTCCCCCTTCGGCTGGCTGGCCGAGCGCTTCGACGAGCGCCCGCGCCGGGCCGGCGGCGACCAGGGCGGCGAGTTCGCCCTGGATGCGCTGTTCCGCGGGCCCATGGCGCTGTTCGGCGGCGTCGAGTGGCAGACGCCCTGGGCCCCGCTGGTGCTGCAGCTGGAGGTGGAAGGGAACGACTACGCCAACGAGCCCCAGGACAACGACCAGGACCGCGACAGCCGCGTGAACCTGGGCGCCCGCCTGGCGCTCTCCGACAACCTGGAGCTGCGTGCCGGCTGGCAGCGCGGCAATACCGCCATGGCCGGAGTGGCCTGGAACCTCGACCTGGCCGGGCTGCGCCAGGTGAAGAACGACCCCGCCCCGATGCCCCTCGAGGCCCCGCCCCGCGAGAGCTGGGCCGAGGTGGCCGACGCGCTGGAGAGCAACGCCGGCATGCGGGTGGCCAGCATCCGCCGGGACGGTCGCGACCTGCGCGTCACCGCGGAGCCGGTGACCTTCCGCCACCTGAGCCAGAGCGAGGGGCGCGCCGCGCGG
This sequence comes from Halomonas sp. 3H, assembly GCF_024206005.1. Classification (NCBI taxonomy): domain Bacteria; kingdom Pseudomonadati; phylum Pseudomonadota; class Gammaproteobacteria; order Oceanospirillales; family Halomonadaceae; genus Halomonas; species Halomonas sp. 3H. The sequence continues at coordinate 1,614,934 of NZ_CP100360.1, read as the reverse complement.
ATCCTGCACGCCCAGGCCGACCCCGAGGTGGAGACCTTCCGCTTCCGCTGGCAGGAGCGCGGCCTGCCGATGCGCGAGGACGTCCACGACCGGGCGGCCTTCGTGGCGGCGGCGCGCGACGCCGAGGCGGAGACGACCCACCGCCACGGCATCTACGCCCATGCGCGGCTTGAGCCGGGCACCGGCGAGCGCGGCGAGGCGCTGCATGTCGCCGACCCGCGGCGCCTCGAGTGGGGCCTGGGGCCGCGGCTGGACCAGAACTTCGGCGGCCCGGATGGCTACCTCTACCGCCTGCTGGCGGTGCTGAACGCCGAGTACCGCACCGACGCCAACGGCTGGTTCTCCGCCGGGGTGACCGCCACCCTGCTCGACAACCTGGACAACTACGAGTACATCGCCGAGTCACGCTTGCCGCGGGTGCGCACCTTCATCGGCGACTACCTGAGCGAGTCCAGCGTGGGCATCGAGAACCTGCAGTACACTCGCACCGCCCACCTGGGCGGCAGCTGGTTCGCCATGGGCTACGGCGGCCTGCTGGAGATGATGTTCGCCGGCGCCGGCGGCGAGCTGCTCTACCGCCCCTTCGACTCGCCGTTCGCCCTGGGCGCCGACCTCAACTGGGTGCGCCAGCGCGACTTCGACCAGGGCTTCGGCCTGCGCGACTACGACACCTGGACCGGGCACCTCACCGCCTACGTGGAGACCGGCATCGAGGACGTGCTGGCCAAGGTGAGCGTCGGCCGCTACCTGGCCGGCGACGTGGGCGGCACCCTGGACCTCTCCCGGGAGTTCGACTCCGGCGTGCGCATCGGCGCCTGGGGCACCTGGACCGACGCCGGCGACGACTTCGGCGAGGGCGGCTTCGACAAGGGGCTCTACCTCTCGATGCCGCTGGATGCCTTCTTCACCCGCTCCAGCCGCGACCGCGCCGCCATCGCCTGGCAGCCGCTGACCCGCGACGGCGGCGCCATGCTGGGCCGCCGCCACTCGCTCTACGAGATGACCCACGAGCGCCGCCTGGACGGCTACTGGGAGGCCTATCCGAGGACGTGGGACTGAAGCGCCGAGCGCCCTGCCCCGGCGGCCTCGCCGCCTGTGTCAGCCAACGCCTACACGCCCTGTCGCCGCGGGCGGCTGTTCCCTCGCCCACCGCGGGCTTAGCCTGGCCTGAACACTTCCAGGGAGGGAAGCCAGATGTCATCCGTCACACTCGACCGGGATTCCAGCGGCACCTACATCCTCAGCTGCCGCTGCGGCAACATCGAGATCGGCCGCGGCGAGCGCCGGTGGCAGGCCTTCGAGATCGCCCCCCAGGCCAACGACCTCGCCGAGGTCACCTGCCTGCAGTGCCACGCCCGGGCCAGGCTGCACCACGCGGTACCGGCGGACATGGGCGCGGCGACCTGAGCCACCGGGAGCCGGCCATATCGGCGATGAAGCCTGCCACCCAGGCCTGTTCCTGTCAAAGGGAGACCTGCCCTTGGCTGCTCATGCCGGTGGGAGACCTGCCCCTACTGCTGGGAGCCCGGCTCTGCAGGGCGATAGCGGTGTTGGAACTGTCGAGTACCTTTTCGGGCCTTGGCAACCCCGCCATCGCCGAAATGTCGCACCACCGATAAATCGGACTCCTACCAGAACCCTCTCACCTTGGCTGCTCATGCCGACGGGAGACCTGCCCCTACTGCTGGGAGCCCGGCTCTGCCGGGCGATTGAGGCGTTGCCAGCCTTACAGAATGGCTCCGGCCTTGAAGGCTTGTGCTATCGCCGGAACACTGCATCGCCCGATAAATCGGGCTCCCACCAGTATTAGCAAGACTCGGTGGTCTGGGAGGGCCACAGGTGGTTCGGCTTCTGGTGGGAGCCCGGCTCTGCCGGGCGATTGAGGTGTTGCCAGCCTTTCAGAATGGCTCCGGCCTTGAAGGCTTGTGCTATCGCCGGAGCACTGCATCGCCCGATAAATCGGGCTCCCACCAGTATTAGCAAGACTCGGTGGTCTGGGAGGGCCACAGGTGGTTCGGCTTCTGGTGGGAGCCCGGCTCTGCCGGGCGATAGCGGCGTTGGAACTGTCGAGTACCTTTCAGGCATGGGCAGCCCCGCCATCGCCCGGGGGACCCGGGCTCCTACCAGAATCATCTCACCTCGGCGCTTGCTCCTGCTCACACCCCAGGCTCACCTCCAGCGGGTGGCCCGCCGTATCGGCCCAGGCCAGCAGGGTCTCGCGCAGGGCGCGCTGGGCGTCCGGGTCACCGTGCACCAGGCGGACATGGCGAGGCGGGTGGCGCATGCGGCGCACGAAGTCGAGCAGGTTGCGTCGGTCGGCGTGGGAGGAGTAGCCGGAGACCGTCTCCACCCGGGCGCGGATGTCGATGCGCTGGCCGTCGAGCTCCACCCAGCCGCCGCGGGGGCCGTAGCGCTGGATGTCGCGCCCCGGGGTGCCCGCCCCCTGGTAGCCGGTGAACAGCACGCCGTGGCGCGCATCCCCCAGCATCCGCTTCAGGTAGTTGACCACCCGGCCGCCGCTGACCATGCCGCTGGCGGCGATCACCACCGCCGGGCGGCCGCTCTCGGCGAGATACGACAGGGTGCGCTCGTGCTCCTCGTGGGAGCTCACGGTGGTGAGATTCTCGAAGCTCAGCGGGTGGCGCCCGCCGCGCAGCCGCCGGTGCGCCTCGGCGTCCCACCAGGGCTTGAGCTCGCGGTAGACCGCGGTGAAGCGCGCGGCCAGGGGCGAGTCGACGATGATCTCGAGCTCGCGCCAGCGCGCGCTGCCGGCCCGGTGGATCAGCGTCTCCATCTCGTAGAGCAGCTCCTGGGTGCGGCCGATGCTGAAGGCGGGAATCACCACCGTGCCGCCGTTGGCCAGGGCCCGGTCGATGGCGGCCTTGAGCCGGTCGCGGCGGTGGCGGCGATCCTCGTGCTCGCGGTCGCCGTAGGTGCTCTCCAGTACCAGGGTGTCGCAGCGCCACGGCGGCCGGGGCGCCGGCAGCAGCGGCGCATGGGGCGCGCCCAGGTCGCCGGAGAAGAGCGTGCGGTGGGTAGCCCCCGTCTCGCGGTCCAGGCTGTCGAGCTCCACGTAGGCGGAGCCCAGGATATGCCCGGCGCGCTGCAGGCGCACCCGCAGACGGTGGCGGGCGTCGTCCACCAGGGTGTGCCAGGTGCGGTACGAAAGCGCCACCAGGCGGGGTTCCACCTCGGCCAGGAAGCGCTCGATCAGCGCCCGGTCGCGGGTGAAGCCGACCTTCAGGGCGTCCTCGATCACCAGCGGCAGCAGCCGGGCCGAAGGCACAGAACAGAGGATCGGCCCCCGCCACCCCGCCGCCAGCAGGTAGGGCAGCCGGCCGATATGGTCGATATGCACATGGGTGACCACCAGCGCCAGCACGTCCTCCACCGGGAAGGTGACCCGGTGCTGTTCGAGGCTCTCCAGGGCCTCGGCGTCCTGGCCCTGGAAGAGGCCGCAGTCGATCAGCACGGCCCGGTCCGGCGCCAGCTGGAAGCGGTGACAGCTGCCGGTCACGCCGCTGGCGCCGCCGTGGTGGCGAATCTCGGGGACCGGGTGGGGCATCGTATGGGGTACGTCGGTAACGGGCCGGTGAACACGCCTTCCGCGGAACCCTCTGGCCAGCGACATTAGGTGCCCACCTATTAATAAGTGGACACCTACCATGACTGACTTAAGCGTGCTGGAAGCCCCTCGGAAGCGTCGTCGTTTCACCGCCGCGTTCAAGGCCAGAATCGTCGAGGCCTGCCAGCAGCCCGGCGCCTCCGTGGCCGGGGTTGCCCTGGAGCACAGCCTTAATGCCAACCTGGTCCACAAGTGGATCCGCACCGCCCGTCAGCGGACTGCCGCGCCAGAAGCACCCGCGTTTGTGCCGGTGCCCATGTCCAGCACCTCATTACCGGTCGCTCGCCAGAATCAGGTGGCGGACCATATTCTCCTCACGATCCCGCACCCCAACGGCCCGCTGGTCATCGAGTGGCCTGCCTCGGAGGCCGACGCCTGCCGATCTCTGATCCGAGAGCTTCTCGCATGATCCGTATCGACGAGATCTGGCTGGCCACCGAGCCGCTGGACATGCGTGCCGGCCCGGATACCGCGCTGGCCCGAGTGGTCAAGGTGTTCGGCGCGGCACGTCCGCACTGTGCCTATCTCTTTGCCAACCGTCGCGGCAACCGTATGAAGGTGCTGGTGCACGACGGCCTGGGTGTCTGGCTATGTGCCCGGCGCTTGAACCAGGGCAAGTTCCACTGGGCCGGTAACTGGCATGGCGATCGCGTCGCGCTCTGCCCCGAGCAGGTGACGGCGCTGGTTCAAGGCCTGCCCTGGCAGCGTCTCGGCGCCGGCGGAGTGATCTCCATCGTGTGATCCGCGGCACAGACGTGGCGGCCCGGCTATTCGCGGATGCGCTAATCCCGCTGTCAGCGTCGGGCTGGCATACTTGTCGGATGACCACGTCGCCCGATCTGTCTCAGCTCTCTCCCGATCAGCTCCGCCACCTGGCGGCAACGCTGATGTCGCAGGTGGAAGAAAAAGATAAGGCGCTCCGGCACAGCGAGCAGGTCAACCAGAAGCTGACCTATGAACTGGCATTGCTCAAGCGCCACGCCTTCGGCAAGCGCAGCGAGCAGCTCAACGTCCTGCAGATCAGCCTGCTGGAGGAGGTGGTGGATGCCGACATCGCTGCCATCGAGACCGAGCTGGAAGACCTGAAGCTCGCCTCCACGCCGCCGGCGACCAAGAAGGCCCCCAAGCGCGCTCCCTTGCCCCCCGAACTGCCGCGCACCGAGATCCACCATGACCCGAAGAGCGAACATTGCGCCTGCGGCTGCCAGCTGCGGCGGATCGGCGAAGAGATCAGCGAGAAGCTCGACTACACGCCGGGCGTGTTCCACGTCGAGCGGCATATCCGTGGCAAGTGGGTCTGCGACCAGTGCGAGACGCTGACCCAGGCGCCGATGCCGGCGCAGATCATCGACAAGGGCATCCCCACCGCCGGCCTGCTGGCCCAGGTGCTGATCGCCAAATATGCCGATCACCTGCCGCTCTATCGTCAGGCACAGATCTTCGCCCGCGCCGGCGTGGCGCTTCCGCGCTCCACCCTGGCTGAATGGGTCGGCATCTGCGGCGTGCGGCTCCAGCCGCTGATCGATGCCTTGCGTGACCTGCTACTCAGTGAACCCGTGCTGCATGCCGACGAGACGCCGGTACCGATGTTGGCCCCGGGCAAGAAGAGAACCCACCGCGCCTACCTCTGGGCCTATGCCACCACGCCCTACGCCGGATTGAAGGCGGTGGTCTACGACTTCAGCGAAGGGCGCGGCGGCCAGCATGCCCGCGACTTCCTCGGCGACTGGCGGGGCAAGCTGGTGTGCGACGACTACAGTGGCTACAAGCAGAGTTTTGCCAACGGCGTCACCGAAATCGGCTGCATGGCCCACGCCCGGCGCAAGTTCGTCGATCTGCACGTGGCTGACAAGAGCCAGATCGCCGGTCAGGCCATCGAGCTGATCGGTCAGCTCTACCAAGTAGAGCGCGAGGCCCAGTCACTGAGCGCTGAAGAGCGCCAACGGCTGCGGGAGACACGAGCAAAGCCCATCGCCGACGCGCTGCACCGCTGGATGTTGGCTCACAGAGAGAAAGTGCCGAACGGTACAGCCACCGCCAAGGCGCTGGACTACAGCCTGAAGCGTTGGGCGGCGCTGACGCGCTACCTCGACGACGGCGGGTTGCCGATCGACAACAACCAAGTCGAGAACCTGATTCGCCCCTGGGCGCTCGGACGTTCCAACTGGCTGTTCGCTGGATCACTGCGCAGTGGCCAGCGTGCCGCCACCATCATGAGCCTGATCCAGTGTGCCAAGCTGAATGGCCATGAGCCCTACGCCTACCTGAAGGACGTGCTGGAACGGCTGCCGACTCAGAAGGCCAGCCAGCTCCACGAGCTCCTGCCCCATCACTGGCAACAATCCGCCTGATCATGCGCCGGCGGTGATGCCCGGTCGCTTACGTACGTCGGGCATCGCGCTGGCCTCCCTGCCGGTGGATAGCCTCAGTGTAGGCGGCAAAACAGGCAGGGGACCAAGGGGTGAAGAGGGAGCAAAAGCGTCAACCGCCGGAATCGCTCGATCGCTGGTGCCGTGGCTTCGCTTCAGGCCAAGCGGAAAATGGGGCCTCTCCCCGATTGGCTGTATCACCCCCGGTGGGTCTTGCTCATCAGGTAGAGCGCCCCGGCCAGGGCCAGCACCGAAAGGGCCAGGTAGATCGCCTCCAGCGGGGTCTGGAAGCGGATGTCCACCACCGCGCGGAAGAACTCGATGATCACGGCCAGGATCACCACGCGGGCGATCTTGTCCTTGAGCTCGTCGAAGGAGTCGACGTTGAACGGGTGGTGGGGGGCATGGTCCTCGGCCTGCTCGATGGGCGAGACGAACAGCCGGTAGACCCCGAGCCCGAAGATCAGCAGCACGATGGCCACCAGGTAGATGTCCACGGCCAGCACCACGCTGGGCACCAGGGTGTCATGGATATCCACGGTCCCACCCACCAGGTAGTAGGCCGCCGCGTCGATCGCCAGCGTCAGGATGTCCAGAGTACCGATCACGAACAGCACCAGCGCGCCGAGCAGGCTGGGAATCACCGCCAGCATCACCAGGTAGCGGGAGTTCCATAGCCAGCGTTCCACGCGCCTCTCCCAGCGCCCCTGGGGATTGGTGCCCGGCTCCCGATGCTGCGTCATGTCCCACTCCTGATCCCGATGCACGTGAGCGACAAGCCTAGCATGCCCCGGGCCGCCTGGCCGCCGGCGGCAGGCCCCTGCGGCGTCGCCCCTCAGGGCGCCTCGTCTCGCCGCGCCAGGCTGTCGCGGATCTCGCGCAGCAGCAGGATATCCTCCGGCGGGGCGGTGGGCTCCGTGGGCGCCGCGGCCTGCTGGCGGCGCAGCCGGTTGATGCCCTTCACCAGCAGGAACACCGCGAACGCCACGATCAAAAAGCTGATCACGTTGTTGACGAACACCCCCACGTTGATGGTGACCGCCCCCGCCGCGGTGGCATCGGCCAGGGTGGCGTAGGGCCCCTCGCCCTTCAGCACCAGGAAGATGTCGGAGAAGTCGACGCCGCCCATCAGCAGGCCGATCGGCGGCATCAGCACGTCATTGACCAGGCTCGAGACGATGGTCCCGAAGGCCCCGCCGATGATGATGCCCACCGCCATGTCCACCACGTTGCCGCGCACGGCAAATTCCTTGAACTCCTTGAACATCGCTCGCCCTCCTCGGGGTCATGTCGGGGCCATCTTGCACCGGTGCCGCCGGCAGCGATGCCGGCAAGATAAAGTGTAGTTCGGATGTGTCGCCAGAGGCGCTGGCACGGTACCGGGAAGCGGGGAATATGAAGAGAGATTGGTTCGATTAGCCAAGGGGCAAGGGGCAGCAGGCGGATACAAAAACACCAGTGGCCGGCATCGCTGCCGACCACTGGTGTTACTTCAAGCTACGTGCTAAATCGGTTATGGGGTGGTAGCTTCATCACAATTAGTTGCTACAGAGGTATCTGCATCAGTCTCACAGCTCCAAAGACCATTGTCAGCATCGTAAGTGTAAGTTACGATCGCGCCTGTGGTTCCTGATGAATTTAAACGCGGGCTATATTCAACTGTTTCGCCCGTGATCGCAACATGCCCAAACTGATATTGAATTTCGAAATCAGTAGTAGCGGTCCCCGGGTCATATGCATCAACATCAGCTGTTAAAATACCACCATGCTTACCTTGAAGCTGGAGTCCAAGATTGGCTAGTGCAGCGTCGATCTGCCTTCCAGCATCGATACTTTCCTGAACGGCAACCCTAGACCCACCGAGAAGTGAATGAGCTTCGGCAAATTGACTTCGCGCCACATAGTCTTGGTAACGCGGAATTGCAATAGCAGCCAGAATCCCGATGATTGCTACCACAATCATCAGTTCGATCAGGGTAAAACCACCCTGGCCGTGCTTGACGTACTTGTTCAACCCTTGCTTTTTCATGGTCCTGCCCCTTTTGATGCGTCCGCCGTGGCGCGTCTGGCATATGCCTTCTTCTTGCCGCCCGTGCGGGTTGTGGTGATAGACCTAATGACCTTGGCAACTCGGCAGAATCGCCCGATAAATCGGGCTCCCACCAGTGGCTTCGGACCGTTCGCCTACCGATAACTTTTCTTCATGGGTCTCGCCCTGCCCGGCGCGACCCTATGCTTACATTAAGTTACGCTTCGCAACCTTGCAAGGCCGGATTGCCCCAAATCGGCAAAACTCACCCGGCGAGGCTCAACATCGCCCCCCAAAAGGTTGAATCCGCGTGGTACGGCGCTGGGCGGGGGCGGCCGGGTGGGGCTAGAATGGGAGGGTGATTCGCGCCAGCCCCGGGGCTTGCTGGCGTGGCCCATGCTGACCCTCATCCGCCTGACGCCTGACCGACACCCGCGAGACGCCATGAACGACTACCGTACCCCGCCGCCGCACCTGGACACCCCGCTGGAGAGCACGCGCCCGGGTAGTGCCAGCGGCCTGCGCGGCCTGGCCCGCCGGCTGGTGCAGGACGGGCGGCTCTCCGAGGCGGCGGCGGCCCGCGCCGAGCTGGAGGCCAAGGAGGCCGAGGTCTCGCTGCTGGAGCACGTGATCGACTCCGGCCTGGTGGCGGCCCGGCCGGCCACGCTCTCCTCGGCCTGGGAGTACGGCCTGCCGATCATCGACCTGGACGCCATCCGCCCCGAGACGCTGCCCAAGGCGGAGGCCTTCCCCGAGAAGATCCTGCGCCGGCTCAAGATCCTGCCGCTGGTGCAGCACGGCCATCGGCTCACCGTGGCGGTGCCCTACCCCTCGACGCTCGCCCAGCTCGACGAGCTGCAGTTTGCCACCGGCCTGACCCCGGAGGGGGTACTGGCACCGGTGGACCAGCTCGGCCCGGTGCTGGAGAGCTACCTCGCCCGCAGCGAGAAGAGCATGCTCGACGAGCTCAAGGGGGTGGACGACGCCATCGGCGAGCTGGGTTACGGCGACGAGGGCAGCGACGGCGAGGTGGACGTCCAGGCCGAGCAGAACGCCGCCAGCGAAGACGCGCCGATCATCAAGTTCGTCAACAAGATCCTGCTCGACGCCATCCACCGCGGCGCCTCGGACATCCACTTCGAGCCCTACGAGACCAGCTACCGGGTGCGCTTTCGCATCGACGGCATCCTCCACGACGTGGCTCACCCGCCCTTCGCCATGCGCTCGCGCATCTCGGCGCGCCTCAAGGTGATGTCGCGGCTGGATATCTCCGAGCGGCGCCTGCCCCAGGACGGCGCCATCAAGCTCAAGCTCTCCCGGACCCGCTCCATCGACTTCCGCGTCAACTCGCTGCCCACCGTCTACGGCGAGAAGGTGGTGCTGCGGATCCTCGACCCCACCTCGGCGCAGCTAGGCATCGAGCAGCTCGGCTTCACGCCGGAACAGAAGGCGATGTACGAGACGGTGCTCGACCAGCCCCAGGGCATGATCCTCGTCACCGGCCCCACCGGCAGCGGCAAGACGGTGACCCTCTACACCGGCATCAACATCCTCAACCAGGTGGAGCGCAACATCTGCACCGCCGAGGACCCGGTGGAGATCAAGGTGCCCGGGGTCAACCAGGTGAACGTGCTGCCCAAGATCGGCCTGGACTTCGCCAGCGCCCTGCGCGCCTTCCTGCGCCAGGACCCGGACGTCGTGATGGTCGGCGAGATCCGCGACCTGGAGACCGCCGAGATCGCCGTGAAGGCCTCCCAGACCGGCCACCTGGTGCTCTCCACCGTGCACACCAACTCCGCGGCGGAGACGCTGACGCGCCTCGCCAACATGGGCGTGGCGCCGTTCAATATCGCCAGTTCGGTGAGCCTGATCATCGCCCAGCGCCTGGCGCGCAAGCTCTGCAAGCACTGCAAGCAGCCGGCGGACATCCCCCACGAGGTGCTGCTGCAGCAGGGCTTTTCCGAGGAGGAGATCGCCAACGCCACCATCTTCGAGCCGGTGGGCTGCCGCCAGTGCACCAAGGGCTTCAAGGGCCGGGTGGGCATCTACGAGGTGGTGCCGATCTCGGAGGCGATGAGCAACCTGATCATGAAGCAGGGCAACTCCATGGACTTCGACGAGCTGGCGAGAAGGGAGGGCCACCCGGACCTGCGCCGCAGCGGCCTGCTCAAGGCCATGCAGGGGGTGACCAGCCTGGCGGAGATCAACCGGGTGACGAAGGACTGAAAGCTGCAAGCTGCAAGCTGCAAGCTGCAAGCTGCAAGGCAGGAAAGTGCCACCAGCACCGCAAGAGGCAATGGTTTTCCTTGCAACTTGGTCCTTGTAGCTTGTAGCTCAATAAATACGCAGGGAACAGGGAGTCCACCATGGCCACAGCACGGAAACTGCGCCCCCACCAGAAGACCAAGCTCTACCGCTGGAACTGGAGCGGCAAGGGCCCGGGCGGGCGCCGGGTGGGGGGTGAGATCATCGCCGCCCAGAAGATGGAGGTCGAACGGATCCTCCAGGGCCAGAACATCATCGTCAAGAACGTCAAGCGCAAGGGCGGCTTCGGCGGCGGCATGGGCTCGATCAAGCCCAAGGACATCATGCTCTTCGCCCGCCAGATGGCCACCATGATCCGCGCCGGCGTGCCGGTGCTGCAGGCCTTCCAGGTGGTGGCCGAGAGCCTCAAGAAGCCCGCCATGAGTGCCCTGGTGCAGGAGCTGATGAACGACGTGGCGGCTGGCGCCACCTTCTCCGATGCCCTCAAGCGCCACCCCCAGCACTTCGACCGGCTGTTCTCCAACCTGGTGGAGGCCGGCGAGCAGTCCGGCTCTCTGGACCGCATGCTCGACCGGGTCGCCACCTACAAGGAGAAGGTGGAGATGCTCAAGGGGCGCGTCAAGAAGGCGCTCTGGTACCCGGCGGCGGTCATCGCCGTCGGCATCGGCGTCACCGCCCTGCTGCTGATCAAGGTGGTGCCGCAGTTCGAGAGCCTCTTCCACGGCTTCGGCGCCGAGCTGCCGGCCATGACGCGGATGACCATCGCGCTGTCCGAGTTCTTCCAGGCCTACTGGTGGTGGGGGGTGCTGGGCTTCGCCGCCTTCATCTTCTTCATCCGCACCGGCATGAAGAAGTCCGAGGCCTTCGCCTACCGCATGCACGCCTGGTCGCTGAAGGTGCCGGTGATCGGCGAGATCCTCGACAAGTCCGCCGTGGCGCGCTATTCGCGTACGCTCGCGACCACCTTCGGCGCCGGCGTGCCGCTGGTGGAGGCGCTGGACACCGCCGCGGGCGCCACCGGCAACAAGGTCTACGAGCGCGCCGTGGCCCAGGTCCGCGAGGACGTGGCCACCGGCCAGCAGCTCGCCTTCGCCATGCGCATGACCGAGCAGTTCCCGGCCCTGGCCATCCAGATGGTCGGCATCGGCGAGGAGGCGGGGTCGCTCGACGCCATGCTCAACCGCGTGGCCGACTACTACGAGGAGGAGGTCGACAACATGGTCGACACCCTCACCTCGCTGCTGGAGCCCTTCATCATCGTGGTGCTCGGCGTGCTGGTCGGCGGCCTGGTGATCTCCATGTACCTGCCGATCTTCGAGCTGGGTAGCGTGATCTAGCGCTGCAAGCTGCAAGCTGCAAGCTGCAAGCTGCAAGCTGCAAGCTGCAAGCTGCAAGCTGCAAGCTGCAAGCTGCAAGCTGCAAGCTGCAAGCTGCAAGCTGCAAGCTGCAAGCTGCAAGCTGCAAGCTGCAAGCTGCAAGCTGCAAGCTGCAAGCTGCAAGCTGCAAGGCAGGATGACCTCCCCTTCCCGGCAGGCTACAAGGGGTTTCCTTGTAGCTTGCTCCTTGTAGCTTGTAGCTGCCCGAAGGGCCCACACCTGATTTATTAAGGATTCAATCTTGCTGGACCTACCCCCTTCCCTGCTCTGGCCCCTGGCCGCCTTCGTCGGCCTGTGCCTGGGCAGCTTCCTCAACGTGGTGATCGTGCGCCTGCCGGTGATGCTGATGCAGGGCTGGCGGGCCGAGGCCCGCGACGCGCTGGAGCTGCCCGCCGAGGAGCACCCCACCTTCAACCTGGCCACCCCGCGCTCAATGTGCCCGAGCTGCGAGACCCCCATCGCCTGGCACGACAACCTGCCGGTGGTCGGCTGGCTGAAGCGCCGCGGGCGCTGCGCCCACTGCGAGGCGCGCATCAGCCCCCAGTACCCGCTGGTGGAGCTGGCCGGCGGCGCGCTGACACTCGCCGTGGTGGCGCTGTTCGGCGCCACCTGGCAGGGCCTGTTCGTACTGGGGGCCTGCCTTGCGCTGCTGGCCATGGCGGTGATCGACCTGCGCACCCAGCTCTTGCCGGACCTGCTCACCCTGCCGCTGCTCTGGGCGGGGCTCGCCTACCAGCTGCTGTTCCAGCCGCTGATGCTGCCCAGCGCGGTGATCGGCGCCATGGCGGGCTATCTCGCGCTGTGGAGCTTCTACTGGGCCTTCAAGCTGATCACCGGCAAGGAGGGCATGGGCTATGGCGACTTCAAGCTGCTCGCGGCACTCGGCGCCTGGATGGGCTGGCAGGCCCTGCCGCTGCTGCTGATCCTCTCCGCCGGGGTGGGCGCCATCATCGGCATCCTGGTGCAGCTGGCGGTGCCGCGGCTGCGCGGCGCGCCGATGCCCTTCGGCCCCTACCTGGCGCTGGCCGGCTGGATCGCGCTGCTGGGCGGCGAGCCGCTGATGGCGGTGTATGGAAGCTTCTTTGTGCTTTGACCCCGAGCGCCGAGCGCCGAGCGCCGAGCGCCGAGCGCCGAGCGCCGAGCGCCGAGCGCCGAGCGCCAGGCATCATGCGGGGCGCATCGTCCGCATCAAGGCATAGAGCATCCTGGAGAGCTCGCGGGTTTCCGCAATCCACCGCTTGCCGTCAGGGTGAGGGATATAGCCGATCTCGAGACCAATGTAGACTTGGGTCCTCAGCTCTGCGCAAGAGGCCTTTGCATAGCTGAGAAAGCGCACGCGATCTCGATCCAGGTCCCGCTCGTACCCCTCGGCGATATTACTGGCAATCGACAAGGCCGACCGGGTGATCTGGTCCTTGAATCCATAGTCGCGCGAGTCGGCGAAGGCCTTGTATATCTCAGCACACAGGCGTGAGGCGCGTTTCCACACCAGCAAGTCTTCGAATTTCATGACATGGAACCCGAAAAAACTGTATGGAATCACAGGATAGCCCCACTTCATCGACACTGCCTCTCTGGGCGCTGGGCGCTAGGCGCCGGGCGCTCACCCGGAGGGCCTCATGATCATCGGCTTGACCGGCGGCATCGCCTCGGGCAAGTCCACCGTGGCGCGGGCCTTCGCGGCGCTGGGCGTGCCCTGGGTGGATGCCGACGACGTGGCGCGGGAGGTGGTCGAGCCGGGCGAGCCGGCGCTGGCCGAGATTGCCGAGCGCTTCGGCACGCGGGTGCTCAACGCCGACGGCACCCTGAACCGCCGGGCGCTGCGCGAGATCGTCTTCGCCGAGCCGGCCGAGCGGCGCTGGCTGGAGTCGGTGACCCACCCGCGCATCCGCGAGCGGCTGCGGGAGCACCTGGCGCGGATCGCGGCGGATGATTCGCCCTACGGGCTGCTGGTCTCGCCGCTGCTGTTCGAGTCCGGCCAGAGCGAGCTGGTCGACCGCACCCTGGTGATCGACGTGCCCGAGGCGGTGCAGATCGCGCGCACCGCCGCCCGGGACGACGTCGATGAGGCCCAGGCCCGCGCCATCGTCGCCGCCCAGATGCCCCGCGCCGAGCGGCTGGCCCGCGCCGATGACGTGCTGGACAACGACAGCAGCGAGGCCGAGATGCGCCAGCGGGTCACCGAGCTGGATCGGCAGTACCGTGCCCTGGCCGGCCACTCGCCGGCCTGAGCCCGCGGCGCCGGGCCATTACCCTTCCGGCCCGCGGCCGGTTACCATGGGCCCTTCCCCGCGAACGACAACGCCTCCAAGGAGCCCCATGAGCCAATCCGACCGCCCCCTGGAAGTCGCCTGCCCCCAGTGCCGCAAGAAGGTCGTGTGGCGCGAGGACAACCCCTACCGCCCCTTCTGCAGCGAGCGCTGCCGCCTGATCGACCTGGGCGCCTGGGCCGACGGCTCCCGCCGCATCGCCGGCGAGCCGGCCATGGACGAGACCGAGATCGACGAGATGATCCTGCGCGCCGAGCGTGGCTTCCAGGAACCGGAGTGACCCCGCGTTGAGCCACCCGCCCCGCCCCGAATACCGCCTGCTGGCCGAGCTGGAAGCCGCGTTCGACACCCTGGTGGAGCGCGGTGAGGCGGTGGCCACGACCTTCCGGCAGGACCCTGCCGCCTGCTGGATCTTCGGCGAGCCGGAGCCGGTCGGCGCCGAGCGGGCGGCCGAGTGGCTGCGCCACGCCCTGCTGGACGTCTGGTACCAGGACGGCCAGGACGGCCGGGCGACCCGCGCCCACATCGGCCTGGTGGCCGCCAATGAACCGCTGATGGAGGCCGTTGCCGAGGCCAATGCCGCCAAGGCGGCGCTGGGCGCCCTGCTGGCCCGGATCCGCGAGGACGCCCCAACGCTGATCCCCGAAGCCAAGGCGGTGCTGCCCTTCCGCCACCCCGAGCTCCACGACCACCTGCGCGGGCAGGGCCTGGCGCGGCTTCACCTCAAGCAGTGCTGGCGGCACATCCCGGTCGCCGAGGCGCCAGTGGCCCGCGTGCGCCTGGCCTGGTACACCAGCGGGCGCTCCATCAAGCGGCTGACGGTGCGCGAGGCGGAGCAGAAACTGCTGAAGCTCGACAGCGATGCCGCCCATGTGCGGATCCAGCTGCGGCGGCTGGCCGGCATCCCCGACGGCGAACCGCTCGCCCAGGTACAGCGCCAGGCGCCGCTGATGCGTGCCAACCTCTTCTATCGCGAGCCCCTGGAGGACGGCCGCACCCGCCGCGCCATGAACGTGGCGCTGCCGCTGTTCGTGCCCGCCCCCGACGGCCGCCTGCCGGACCACAACCTGCCGCCGCCCACGCCGCCGGACGCCCGCACCCGCGCCCGCCGCCGCGACGAGAAGCTCGAGGACGAGCCCTTCCTGCCCAGCCTGCGGGTGTATCGGTATCGGTGAGGCAAGTCACCACCGAGGCAGACCTCTACTGGTGGAAGCTAGATTGCTGGAGGGTCCGATACCTTCGATGATGGCTACCACTGAGGTATCTGGCCACTGGTGGGAGCCCGATTTATCGGGCGATGCAGTGTTCCGGCGATAGCAGAAACAGCCTGGCTCGGCGGTAACAAGATAGCCTTCCAACACCCCCATCGCCCGGCGGAGCCGGGCTCCCACCAGTCTCCGCACCATCGGCATTTTTCCAGACCACTGAGATAGGCCCCTACTGGTGGGAGCTCGATTGCTGGATGGTCCGATGCCTTCGATGATGGCTACCCCTGAGGTATCTGGCTACTGGTGGGAGCCCGATTTATCGGGCGATGGGTACCAGCGGTAAGGTCAGCGCTCTTCATGCAGGCTGCCAACACCGCCATCGCCCGGCGGAGCCGGGCTCCCACCAGATTCCGCACCATCGGCATTTTTTCCAGACCACTGAGATAGGCCCTTACTGGTGGGAGCTCGATTGCTGGAGGGTCCGATACCTTCGATGATGGCTACCACTGAGGTATCTGGCTACTGGTGGGAGCCCGATTTATCGGGCGATGCAGTGTTCCGGCGATAGCAGAAACAACCTGGCTCGGCGGTAACAAGATAGCCTTCCAACACCGCCAATCGCCCGGCGGAGCCGGGCTCCCCCCAGTCTCCGCAAGGCCGGGAACAACACAGGCGTGCCGCTACCTCACGCTTCATCGTTCAAAGCCAGACGGCATTCCAGTAGGGATAGTCCCGGATATCATCCACCAGGCCGGCTCTCAACGGGTTGGCCACCAGATAGCGGGCCACCCGGCGCAAATCCTCTTCCCGGCGAATGCCGTGATCATGAAAGCCCCGCTGCCAGAGTTTCTCTCCCGCCATCAGGGAAACCCTGGCCTTGTAGACCCTGACCGCATCCTGCAGATCGTCCTCCAGTTGCAGCAGCCAGTGCAGATGGTCGGGCATGACGACATAGGCCAGGGTCTCGCCGTGCCGGCTCACCACATCGGCGTAGAGGTTGCGACAGGCAATGCGGGCTATCGCCGGGTCGCGAAACCAGGGAAACCTGTTCCGGGTGACGATGGTCACCAGATAGCAGTGGCCAGGAAGCGACTGTCGCCCCTTGCGCAGGGCATGGCTGCGTGGCGGGTTCATCGGCAAGGCACCCAGGACTCCTGGCCCTCAGGGTAGGTCGAGAGTCGCCTGGCGTCATGGGCCAGAGCCTCTCCATCGGCAACTTTTCCGGGCCACCGAGACATGCCGCTCCCGGTGGAATTTCACTGGTGGGAGCCCGATTTATCGGTGGTCCGACATTTCGGCGATGGGTACCAGCGGTAAGGTCAGCGCTCTTCATGCAGGCTGCCAACACCGCCATCGCCCGGCGGAGCCGGGCTCCCACCAGATTCCGCACCATCGGCATTTTTTCCAGACCGCCGAGGCAGGCCCTTACTGGTGGGAGCCCGATTGCTGGAGGGTCCGATGCCTTCGATGATGGCTACCCCTGAGGTATCTGGCTACTGGTGGGAGCCCGATTTATCGGGCGAATAGCGGCGACGGCAACACTGCAGCCCGTTCGAGGATTTCCAACACCGCCATCACCGAAGCGACGAACCGCCAGCGGAGCCGGGCCTTTACCCGGCTCCGCACGGCCTCAGTAGAGCACGTCCCTGAGCACCTCGTAGACGATGTCGTTGGCGATATCGACCAGCACGGCGTCGGGGCCGACGCGGCGCCACTCGTAGCCGTCGTAGCGCGGCAGGTCGCGCAGCGTGCGGTCGTCGAAGCGCTTGGCGATGCCCGGGGGCAGCGGCTTGCCGCGCTCCAGGTTCATGCGGATGCCCGGCGGCAGGCCGGCCCGGTCGTCCTCGCGGACCCAGTCGCGGCGCTCGCCGAAGATCCGCCGCAGCTCCCGCTCGTCGATGCGCGGGCCGTTGCGATAGCCGTCGTCGCGACGCTCGCGCTCGCGCCAGCTCTCCCGGTCCCGCTCGCGCCAGGTCTCGGGTTCGCGGGCCTCCTCCCGGCCGCGGTCGGCACCACGGCCGGGCTGGGCCTGCTGCCCCTGCTGGCGCTCCTCCTGAGCCTGCTTCTGCTGGCCCGGCGGCACCTTGCGCTCGCCCTGCCCCTGGCCCTGGGAGGCACCCTGGCCGCGGCCGGGATTGTCGGCGGGCTGGGCCAGGGCGGGGCCGGCAGCCAGCAGCAGCGCCAGGCTGGAGGCAGCCATCGCCAGGCGCAGATCGATTCGCTTGCTCATGTGAACCTCCGGTTCCATGGGGGTGATGCCTATCAGCCTAGTCCCCAATGGTGCAGGCGGTGTGGAAACCTTGTCGGCCTACCGCGACAGGTCCCGCATCAGCAGGGCGAACTCGATGCGCTCGGGCGCGATGGCCTCGCCGGGCACCGGAATGCGCACCACATGGCCGGAGCCCGGGGCAGCGCCGACGGACTCGCCGCGCTTGTTCTCGATATGCTCGAGCACGAAGCGGCGGTTGCCGCCGGGCAGCATCAGCTCCATGCCGTCACCGACCTCGAAGCGGTTCTTGACGTCCACCTCCAGCACGCCGCGGTCCGGGTCGTAACCGATCACCTCGCCGACGAACTGCTGGTGCACCCCCACCGAGTTGCCCTGCTCGTAGTTCTGGTACTCGTCGTGGACATGGCGGCGGTAGAAGCCCTCTGTGTAGCCGCGGTTGGCCAGGTTGTCGAGCTCGTCCATCAGACGCATGTCGAAGGGCCGGCCGGCCACGGCGTCGTCGATGGCGCGGCGGTAGACCTGGGCGGTGCGCGCCACGTAGTAGTGGGACTTGGTGCGCCCCTCGATCTTCAGCGAGGTGACGCCCATCTCGGTGAGACGCGGCACGTGCTGCACGGCGCGCAGGTCCTTGGAGTTCATGATGTAGGTGCCGTGCTCGTCCTCGAACACCGGCATCAGCTCGCCGGGGCGGGTGCGGTCCTCGATCAGCGCGGAGAGCTCGTCCTGGCCCTCCACCCCGCCGGCGGTGGCGGTGCTCTCCATGGCTACCGATGCGCTGCCGCCGCCGGAGGCGATCAGGCCACCCGGCTGCCCGCCGCTCTCGGGCGTCCAGATGCCGCTGCCGGCATGGGCACGGGCGGAGTTGGCCGGCACCAGGTCGCCGGTCTCGTCATGGGCGGCGGCCACGGTGTTGTACTTCCAGCGGCAGGCGTTGGTGCAGGTGCCCTGGTTGGGGTCGCGGTGGTTGAAGTAGCCGGAGAGCAGGCAGCGCCCGGAGTAGGCGATGCAGAGCGCGCCGTGGACGAAGGTCTCGATCTCCAGGTCCGGGCACTGGGCGCGGATCTCGGCGATCTCCTCCAGCGACAGCTCCCGAGAGAGGATGATGCGGCTGATGCCCTGCTGCTGCCAGAACCGCGCCGCGGCCCAGTTGACCACGTTGGACTGCACCGAGAGGTGGATCACCTGGTCCGGCCAGCGCTCGCGGATCATCATGATCAGGCCCGGGTCGGACATGATCAGCGCGTCGGGCCCGGCCTCGATCACCGGCTCCATGTCGCGCAGGTAGGTCTTGAGCTTGCTGTTGTGGGGCGCGATGTTCGACGCCACGTAGAACTGCTTGCCCCGCTCGTGGGCGTAGGCGATGCCCTTGTGCAGGTTGTCGATCTTGAAGTCGTTGTTGCGCACGCGAAGCGAGTAGCGCGGCTGGCCGGCATAGACCGCATCCGCCCCGTAGGCGAAGGCGTAGCGCATGTTCTTGAACGTTCCCGCGGGGGAGAGCAGTTCGGGGGCTTGCATAGGAGGTCACCGTTGTCAGGACGATGGCGCCAGAGGGCGCGGGGAATGAGGGGCGCACATTATAGCAGCGCCGAGCGCCGAGCGCCGAGCGCCGAGCGCCGAGCGCCGAGCGTGTGGGAGCCCGATTTATCGGGCGATGCAGTGTTCCGGCGATAGCACAAGCCTTCAAGGCCGGAGCCATTCTGAAAGGCTGGCAACACCCCAATCGCCCGGCAGAGCCGGGCTCCCACCAGCCTCCGACAGGTTGCCTACACTTCCAGGCCAGTGAGACAGGCCCCTACTGGTGGGAGCCCGATTTATCGGGCGATGCAGTGCTCCGGCGATAGCACAAGCCTTCAAGGCCGGAGCCATTCTGAAAGGCTGGCAACACCTCAATCGCCCGGCAGAGCCGGGCTCCCACCAGAAGCCGAACCACCTGTGGCCCTCCCAGACCACCGAGTCTTGCTAATACTGGTGGGAGCCCGATTTATCGGGCGATGCGGTGTTCCGGCGATAGCACAAGCCTTCAAGGCTGGAGCCATTCTGAAAGGCTGGCAACACCTCAATCGCCCGGCAGAGCCGGGCTCCCACCAGAATCCGAACCACCTGTGGCCCTCCCAGACCACCGAGTCTTGCTAATACTGGTGGGAGCCCGATTTATCGGGCGATGCGGTGTTCCGGCGATAGCACAAGCCTTCAAGGCCGGAGCCATTCTGAAAGGCTGGCAACTCCTCAATCGCCCGGGGGACCCGGGCTCCCACCAGAACCCGAGCCACCTGTGGCCTGCTTCAGGCCACTGGATAGGCGACAACTGGTAGGAGCCCGATTTATCGGGCGATGCAGTGTTCCGGCGATAGCACAAGCCTTCAAGGCCGGAGCCATTCTGAAACGCCCGGCAGAGCCGGGCTCCCACCAGAAGCCGAACCACCTGTGGCCCTCCCAGACCCCCGAGTCTTGCTAATACTGGTGGGAGCCCGATTTATCGGGCGATGCAGTGCTCCGGCGATTGCAAAAGCCTTCGAGGCCGGAGCCATTCTGAAAGGCTGGCAACACCCCAATCGCCCGGCAGAGCCGGGCTCCCACCAGAATCCGAACCACCTGTGGCTCTCTCAGACCACCGAGTCTTGCTAATACTGGTGGGAGCCCGATTTATCGGGCGATGCAGTGTTCCGGCGATAGCACAAGCCTTCAAGGCAGGAGCCATTCTGAAAGGCTGGCAACACCTCAATCGCCCGGCCGAGCCGGGCTCCCACCAGAAGCCGAACCACCTGTGGCTCTCCCAGACCACCGAGTCTTGCTAATACTGTGGGAGCCCGATTTATCGGGCGATGCAGTGTTCCGGCGATAGCAAAAGCCCTCAAGGCTGGAGCCATTCTGAAAGGCTGGCAACACCTCAATCGCCCGGCAGAGCCGGGCTCCCACCAGCCTCCGACAGGTTGCCTACCCTTCCAGGCCAGTGAGACAAGCCCCTACCGGTGGGAGCCCGATTTATCGGTGGTCCGACATTTCGGCGATAGATGAGTTGCCAAGGGCTGAACAGGAACACAACAGTGCCAACACCGCCATCGCCCGGCACATTAGCACTCCATCCTCTTGTCCCGTAAAATGCGGCACTTCCGGACCGGACCCCGGAGTGCCGCGCCACCGGCCCGACAAACTCTCCGACCAGAGTTGACCCATGACCCTTTCTGCTTCCCCCGCGCCGGCCGGCC
This sequence comes from Halomonas sp. 3H, assembly GCF_024206005.1. Classification (NCBI taxonomy): domain Bacteria; kingdom Pseudomonadati; phylum Pseudomonadota; class Gammaproteobacteria; order Oceanospirillales; family Halomonadaceae; genus Halomonas; species Halomonas sp. 3H. The sequence continues at coordinate 1,594,356 of NZ_CP100360.1, read as the reverse complement.
GCGCCACCGTGGTGATCTACTCCGGCGGCATGGACTCCTACACCGTGCTGCATCGTGCCCTGCGCGAGGGGCTCGATGTCCACGCCCTCTCCTTCGACTATGGCCAGCGCCACGCCAGGGAGCTGGAGGTGGCGGCACGCGTCTGCCGCGGGCTGGGCGTGCCCCACCAGGTGGTGGACATCCGCGCCATCCACGGGCTGATCGACAACTCCGCGCTGACCGATGCCAGCCGTGAGCTGCCCGAGGGCGACTACGCCGAGGACAACCTCGCCGCCACCGTGGTGCCCAATCGCAACATGATCCTGCTGTCGCTGGCCATCGCCAAGGCCGTGAACATCGGCGCCGACCGGGTCGACTACGGCGCCCACGGCGGCGACCACGTGCTCTACCCCGACTGCCGTCCGGCGTTCGTCGAGGCGATGAACGCCGTGGCCGGCATCGCCAACTTCGAGGCGGTGGCGATCCACGCCCCCTACCTGCGGGCCAGCAAGGCGGAGATCCTCGCCGACGGCCTGGCCATGGGGCTCGACTACGCCGACACCTGGACCTGCTATGAGGGAGGCGAGCTGGCCTGCGGGCGCTGCGGCAGCTGCCGCGAGCGGCTGGCGGCCTTCGCCGCCAACGGCACCGTCGACCCCATGGCCTACGCCGAAGGGGGCATTCGATGACGCTTTTCCTCCACCGCCTGACCCAGCTCGAGGCCTCCTGGTGGTGCCCGACCCGCGGCCTGGTCGGCGCCAGCTGGCACCTGGACGTGGAGCTCGACGGGGAGCTCGGCGAGGACGGCATGCCGTTCGACTTCGGCGAGGTGGCGCCGTGGATCAAGCAGCGCCTGGAGGCCGGCGCCGACCACACCCTGCTGGTGCCCACCCGCGCGCCGGGGCTGGAGCTTCACGACTGCCGCGAGGGGCTCTGCGTGCGTACCACCCTGCCCTGGGCCATGGAGCTGCGCGCGCCGCGCCAGGCGCTGACCCTGCTGCCCTGGCGGGAGATCCGCGCCGAGCGCCTGGCCGACCACCTGGCGGCGGAGCTGATGCGCCGGCCGCCGCCGCGGGTCAGCGACATTCGCCTGCGCCTGCGGGAGGAGGAGATCGACGGGGCCGCCTACACCTACAGCCACGGGCTGAGGCGCCACGCCGGCAACTGCCAGCGCATCGCCCATGGCCACCGCTCGCGGCTGCATATCTGGCAGCTGGGGCATCGCGTGCCGGGGCTGGAGCGGCAGTGGGCCGACTGGCTGGCGGATCGCTACCTGGTCGACGAGGCCGACATCATCGCCGACGACGAGCCGGCCTGGAAGCAGCTGCTGACCACCCGCTACCGCGCGGAGCAGGGGCAGTTCTTCCTGCGCCTGCCCCGGGAGCGCTGCGCCGTGCTGCCCACGCCCACCACGGTAGCGGGGATCGCCGACTGGCTGGCCCGGCAGATCGCCCGGGAGACGGGGCGCGCCACCCGGGTGCAGGCGTTCGAGGGGATCGACAAGGGCGCCATCGCCCAGGCCACGCCATGACGGCCGGGAAGGGATCGCCTGCCGGGGAGGTCGACGGGAACGCGGGCTGCCGGCCGGGCTGCGGCGCCTGCTGCATCGCCCCCTCGATCCACTCGCCGATTCCCGGCATGCCAAACGGCAAGCCCGCCGGGGTGCGCTGCGTGCAGCTGGACGAGCACAACCTCTGCCGGCTGTTCGGCGACCCGCGCCGCCCCGCCCTCTGCGAGCGCTTTACCTTCGATGCGGAGCTGTGCGGGGAGAACCGCCAGCAGGCGCTGGAACGTATCGCGGCGCTGGAGCTGGCCACCGGCTGATAATACCTAGGCGATGCGGCCCATCTCGCGCAGCGTCTCCAGCAGGTGCTGGACGCTGTCGGCGGGCTGGTGGTACTCGGTCATCAGCGCCCGGAGGCGCTCCTCGAAGCGCCGCTGACGCGCCGCCTCGTCATCTTCTTCCTGCTCTTCCAGGGGACGCACCGGGGGCCCGGTGGGAATCTCGAGCTGGCTGTCGGGGTCCTCGAGTTCACGAAGTGCCTCGGCAAAGGCATCGTCGAGTTCGCGGAACTTGCGCAACTTCTCGCGCTCATCCATCGGTTTTCGCGGGGTCTGCTGTTTCATTCGCTACCAGAAGTTCAGAGGGTCGGCCGAGGCGGTCACTCCTCGGAGAACGGCCGACGCAGGGGCCGGGATGCGGGATATTCGAGACGCCGAGTATACCGCCATTACCGCCTTCGGCGAAGGGTTTCGCCCCGGCACGACCCGCCTGGTGCCGGGGCCGGCGGCTCTTATTATGCCCGTTCGCGCATTGATGTATTCCAAACTTGCCTTTGCACCCTCAAGACGCGCATAAAGAGTGAGAACGGATAACCGTTGTTACCCAGGAGTAACAACAGCGAGCCGCCAGGCGCGTCGGGGAACAGGGAACCCGGCGTCTCGCCCCGGCTCGCACGGATGACGCAGGGAAGGGGTCGGTCGATGTTCAACGAGATGATGCGCGCGGAGATCTGGCTGCAGGAGAGCCTGGAGAGCGACCGGACCCTCGAGGACCTGGCCGATCGACTCGGCTACTCCAGCTCCCAGATCCGGCGCCGCTTCCGCCAGTGCTTCGGCATGTCGCCGAGCGCCTACCGGGAGTCGCTGCGACTGGAGAAGGCCGCCCGGCTGCTCGCCTACACGCCCCTGGGCATCCGCGCGGTGGCCGAGCAGTGCGGCTACCGCAACCACTCCGCCTTCAGCCGCGCCTTCCAGCGCCGCTTTCGCCAGACGCCCCGCGACTACCGCCAGAGCCACCGACCCGGCCGGCGCCGGCGTCGTGGCACCACCCCTCCCGACCTCGCCGTGCGCGTCGAACGCCTGCCCCGGCGCACGGCGCTGGTCACCCGCCGCTACGAGCCCCATGAGGCCATGGCCGCGCCGGAGACCTGGCCGGCGCAGCTTGACGGCGATGAGGGCCTGCCGAATCCCATCGGCGACGACACCACGGCCATCGCCCTGCTCCACGACGCTTCCCGCGTGAGCCGGGTGCCGCGCCTGGACATCGGCGTGCTGGTGGAGCCATGCCAGGCCGATGCCATGGCCATGCCGCCCTCCCTGCGCCTGGTCACGCTGCCGGTGGAGCGCTGCGCCTGCGTGGGGATGGAGGACGTCGACGCGCTCGACACGACCCTGGAAACGGTGCTCGGCGAGGTGCTGCCGTCCCTCGGGGAGCACTACAGCGGCGAGGCGCTGCGCCTGCTGCACCGCCCGGAAGGCCTGGAACTGCAGCTTCCGCTGCTGCCTCCGCCTGACGCGCCCGATGCCTGACGGGTTGCCTTACCCCGAATAACTAACAAGGCCCCAAATAACCTACCTAACCCCATTAACAGTGCGGCGGCGCCCGATGGGCGCCGCCGCTCTTTACAGCAGATCGTCTGAACGTCAGACGCCCGCGTCGATCACTCCTCGACGCGCACCAGCCAGGACTCGACGGTGTCGTTGCCGTACTCTTCCTTCCACGACTTGAGGGTCTTCTGGTTGCCACCGCGAGTCTCCACGACTTCACCGGTGTTGGGGTTCTTGTAGATCTTCAGCTTGCGCTTGCGGCGGCCACCGGCGGCGGCAGAAGCGGCCTTCGGGGCGGACGCGGCGGGCTTCGGATCGAGCAGCGAGATAACATCCGCGGCGCTCTTGTCGAACTCCTTCATCAGCGACTCGAGCTTGGCCTTGAACTCGAGTTCAGACTGCAGACGCTTGTCGTTCTGCAGCTTGTCGAGATTGGCCTGGAGATCCTTGAGCTGCTGTTCCATCTGCATGTATTCGCTGAGCAGGGACATCGATTCTCTTCCTTATGGATGGCAAGTTGGAAATCACAACGGGACGTGCATTATGCGCTGTTTATGACATTGTTCGCAACAGTGTGGCCAAGGCATTAATCGTTGGCAAGTGGAGGAGGGGTTTTTATTGGGAGGCTGAGTTTTTATTTAATATCGAAGGCGTTATTGCAGCGGGTTTTGTTGCAGAGCGATTGCCAGCAGTTATTGGGGGCCAATCGCGCTGCAAGCAGCGCTCCTACCAAACCGGAACAAAACTTTGCTTGCAAAGCGATCGACCGAGCCACCATCGCACCAACGAAACCCGGTCACCTGTCTGCCCTTGTAGGAGCTTTGCTTGCAAAGCGATCAACCGCGCCATGAATCGCGCTGCAAGCCGGAACGCCGGACCGAGCGCTCCTACGAAACTGGAACAAAACACCGCCCCCAAAAACAAGACCGCCGCCCCGAGGGGCGGCGGTCCGTGGTCCGTCGGGAAATGGCTTCCCGATCAGTCCTGACCCATCTGCTGCTTGATGAGGTCGCCGATGGTGGTCGGGCCACCGCTCTCGGGCGCTTCTTCACGCAGCTTCTTGAGGTTCTGACGGGTCTCGTCCTGGTCCTTGGCCTTGATGGACAGGGCGATCTGGCGGTTCTTGCGATCGACGCCGATGATGCGGGCCTCGACGCTGTCACCTTCGTTCAGGACGTTGCGGGCGTCCTCGACGCGGTCGGCGCTGATCTCGGACGCCTTCAGCACGGCGACGACATCGGTGGCCAGCTCGACCTGGGCCTGCTTGGCATCGACCTCGACCACGCGGCCGGTGACGATGGTGCCCTTGTCGTTGACGGCCAGGTACTCGGCGACCGGATCGGTATCCAGCTGCTTGATACCCAGGGAGATGCGCTCGCGCTCCGGATCGATGGAGAGGATCACGGCCTCGGCCTCATCGCCCTTCTTGAAGCCACGCACGGCGTCCTCGCCGGTGTCGGTCCAGGAGATGTCGGACAGGTGCACCAGGCCGTCGATACCGCCTTCCAGACCGATGAAGATACCGAAGTCGGTGATCGACTTGATGGTACCGGACACGCGGTCGCCCTTGTTGTACTGGGCGCTGAAGGTTTCCCACGGGTTGGCGGTGCACTGCTTGATGCCCAGGGAGATACGACGACGCTCCTCGTCGATGTCCAGCACCATGACGTCCACGTCGTCGCCGACCTGAACCACCTTGGAGGGGTGGATGTTCTTGTTGGTCCAATCCATCTCGGAGACGTGGACCAGGCCCTCGACACCCTCTTCCAGCTCGGCGAAGCAGCCGTAGTCGGTGAGGTTGGTGACGACGGCATGCACCTTGGTGCCTTCCGGGTAGCGATCCTTGATGTTGACCCAGGGATCCTCGCCCAGCTGCTTCAGGCCCAGGGAGACACGGTTGCGCTCGCGGTCGAACTTGAGCACCTTGACGGTGATCTCGTCGCCCACGGCCACGATCTCGCTCGGATGCTTGATGCGCTTCCAGGCCATGTCGGTGATGTGCAGCAGGCCGTCGACGCCGCCCAGGTCGACGAAGGCGCCGTAGTCGGTCAGGTTCTTGACGATACCGATGATCTGCTGGCCTTCCTGCAGGGTGGCGAGCAGGGCCTCACGCTCGGCGCTGTTCTCGGCTTCGAGGACGGCACGGCGGGAGACGACCACGTTGTTGCGCTTCGGGTCGAGCTTGATGACCTTGAAGTCGAGTTCCTTGTTCTCGAGGTGCGCGGTGTCGCGAACCGGACGCACGTCGACCAGGGAACCCGGGAGGAAGGCACGGATGGAGTCGACGTCGACGGTGAAGCCGCCCTTGACCTTGCCGTTGATCACGCCCTTGACGATCTCGTCCTTCTCGAAGGCCGCTTCCAGCACCTTCCACGCTTCGGCACGCTTGGCCTTCTCGCGGGACAGGCGGGTCTCGCCGAAACCGTCCTCGACGGCTTCCAGAGCGACGTGGACCTCGTCGCCGATGGCGATGGTCAGCTCGCCGTTGTCGTCGCGGAACTGCGACGAGGGGATCTGACCTTCGGACTTCAGGCCGGCATTGACGGTGACCCAGTCACCCTCGATGTCGACGACGGTAGCCTGGACGATGGCGCCCGGCTCCATGTTGATGTCCTGGAGAGACTGTTCAAACAGTTCAGCAAAGCTTTCGCTCATGATGTTCCTACGTGATCAACGTTAAAGTGCGGCAGGGCCGCTTCCTCCGCACCACCAGCGAGTGCGGGCCTTATTTACCATCCCCCGGAGATGTTGGCGCTGGTTCGACCTGGCTCGGCTCGCAGAAATTCAAGGTGCCGAACCACGTCATCACATACTGCCGGAGGCCCCGCAAGGGAGTGTCAGGTGGCGGAGGCCAGACCCCGTTCGGTCAGAAGCTCCGTCAGCCGATCCACCACTTCCGGTATCGTCAGGCGCGTGGTATCAAGCGTTATGGCGTCATCGGCCGGCTTGAGCGGTGCCACGCTGCGCTGCATGTCGCGGGCATCACGCGCCTGAATCTCCTTTAGAAGACTCGATAGACTAGCATCCACCCCGGCCTCCCGCAACTGAAGGTGGCGCCGCCGCGCCCGTTCCTCGGCGCTCGCGGTGAGGAAGATCTTCAGCGGGGCGTCGGTGAACACCACCGTGCCCATGTCGCGGCCGTCGGCCACCAGGCCGGGAGCCTTGCGGAAGTCGCGCTGACGCTGGAGCAGCGCCTGGCGCACCGCCGGCAGCGCCGCCACCCGTGAGGCGGCATCGCCCACCTGCTCGGTGCGGATGGCGGTGGTGGCGTCATCGCCCTCCAGCAGCACCGTGGTGGCCTCATTCTCGGCCACGAACACCACGTCGAGGGTCGCCGCGACGCGGGCCAGGCCCACCTCGTCGTCCAGCGCCACGCCGTGCTTGCCGGCGGCCAGGGCCGTCAGGCGATAGAGGGCACCGCTGTCCAGCAGGTGCCAGCCCAGCCGCTCGGCGACCAGGCGGCTGATGGTGCCCTTGCCGGCGCCGCCGGGGCCGTCGAGGGTCAGCACCGGGGCGTTGTTCACTGCCTCGCTCATGCACCCTCCTCGACCCGCTCCTCGTCGAGCGTCAGGCCGACCTTGCGCGCCAGGTCGATGAAGCCGGGGAAGGAGGTGGCGACGTTGGCGCAGTCATCGATGACGATCTCGCCGCCGGCGCGCAGTGCGGCGATGGCGAACGACATGGCGATGCGGTGGTCGCCCAGGCTGTCGATGCGCCCGCCGCCATAGTTTGGAGACGAAGAGTTTGCGCCCTCCGGGCTGCCGCCGACGATATCGATGCCGTCCGGCAGCAGGGTGTGTTCGACGCCGAGTGTCGTCAGGCCGTCGGCCATGGCCTGCAGGCGGTCGGACTCCTTGACGCGAAGCTCCTCGGCCCCGCGAAGCCGGGTCACGCCCTCGGCATTGGCGGCGGCGATGAACAGCGCCGGGAACTCGTCGATGGCCAGGGGCACCTGCTCCACCGGGATGTCGATGCCCTTCAGCGGCGCGTAGCGGATGTGCAGGTCGGCCACCGGCTCGCCGCCCACCTCATGCTCGTTGGTGAGCCGCAGGTCGGCACCCATCAGCGTGAGGATGTTGATCACGCCGATGCGGGTCGGATTGATGCCGACGTGCTCCAGCACCAGGTCCGAACCCGGAGTGATTGCCGCGGCCACCAGGAAGAAGGTGGCGGACGAGATGTCCGAGGGCACGTCGATGGGCGCGGCGGTGAGCTTGCCGCCACCGGAGAGCCAGCAGGTGTCGCCTTCGCGATGCACCTCATAGCCGAAGCCCGCCAGCATGCGCTCGGTATGGTCGCGGGTCGGCGCCGGCTCACGCACCCGGGTCTCGCCCTCGGCGTAGAGCCCGGCGAGCAGCAGGCAGGACTTCACCTGGGCGCTGGCCATGGGCATGTCGTAGGTGATGCCCGTAAGCGCGCGCCTGCCGTGGATGCGCAGCGGCGGCCGGCCGCCCTCGGCGGTGTCGATCTCGGCGCCCATCAGGCGCAGCGGATCAGCCACCCGCCCCATGGGACGCTTGGTCAGGGAGGCGTCGCCGGTGAGCTCGGTGTCGAAGGCCTGGCCGGCCAGCAGCCCGGCGAACAGGCGCATGGCGGTGCCGGCATTGCCCACGTAGAGCGGCCCGGAGGGCGCCTTGAGGCCGTGCATGCCGACGCCGTGGACGGTGACGCGGCCCTGGTGGGGCCCCTCGATGGCCACGCCCATCTCGCGGAAGGCCTGCAGGGTCGCCAGGCTGTCCTCCCCTTCCAGGAAGCCCTTCACCTCGGTGACCCCCTCGGCCAGGGCGCCGAGCATGATGGAGCGATGGGAGATGGACTTGTCGCCGGGCACGCGGATGCGCCCGGTCACACCGCCGCCGGGCGTGACCCGGTAGCGCAGCTTGCCGTGTTGTTGCATCTGGTATTCCGCCTGATAGCTGGTCTGGTTCAGCAGGGATTCGAAGTAGAGTCGCGCATGGCTGGCCCGGTCGAAGATGGCCAGCATGGCATCGCCGTCGCCGCGCTCCACGGCGCGCCGCAGCCGGCCCACGCCGGCCTCGAAGTCGTCGAGGGAGGCCAGCACGGCGTCGCGGTTGGCGATGAAGATGTCGCGCCACATCACCGGGTCGCTGCCGGCGATGCGGGTGAAGTCGCGAAAGCCGCCGGCGGCGTAGCGGAAGATCTCCAGCCGCTCGTCCTGGCGGGCCAGGGTGTCCACCAGCGAGAAGGCCAGCAGGTGCGGCAGGTGGCTGGTGCGTGCCAGCACCTGGTCGTGGCGCACCACGTCCATCTCCAGCACCTCGGCGCCGCAGGCCGCCCAGAGCGCGCGCACCCGGGCGAGCGCCACCGGGTCGGTGTCGGGCTCCGGGGTGAGGATCACCTTGTGATTGGCGTAGAGCGCGGGGTTGGCCGCCGCCACGCCGCTCTTCTCGGAGCCGGCGATGGGGTGGCCGAGCACCAGGTGGGGCGGCACCCGTCCGAAGGCCCGGCGGGCCACGTCACGGATGGCCGCCTTGGTGCTGCCCACGTCGGTGATCACCACCCCGGGAGCGGCACGGTGGATCACCCCGGCAAGCGCCGTCATCACCGACTCCATGGCCAGCACCGGCACCGCCAACACCACCAGGGTGGCGCCGTCGATGACCGCCTCGAGGCGGGTGTCGCCGCCGTCGATCAGCCCCATCTCGATGCCGCGGGCGATCTCGTCAGGGTTGGGGTCGCAGGCTACGATCTCCTTGGCCGGCCCGGAACCGCCGGCGGCGCCCCGAAAGCCGGCGGCGCCCTCTTGAGCCGTCCCGAAGCCGGCGGAACGCAGCACCGCAGCCAGGGAGCCGCCGATCAGCCCCAGGCCGACGATCAGGATGCGGTCTTCATCGACCGATGGTTGCACCGTTGACACCATGTCTCAGAGCACGCCGATCGGGTAGGAGCCCAGCACCTTCACCTCGGCGGCGCGCAGGCGCACCTCCTCCAGCACCGCGGCCACGCGGGGCTCGTCGCGGTGCCCCTTGAAGTCGATGAAGAAGACGTAGTTCCACACGCCACTGCGCGACGGCCGGGTCTCCAGGCGCGTCATGTCGATCTGGTGGCGATGGAAGGGCTCCAGCAGGTCATGCAGGGCGCCGGGCTGGTTGCGCATGGCCACCACGATGGAGGTCTTGTCCTCGCCGGACATGGGCACGTCCTGGTGGCCGATGATCAGGAAGCGCGTGGAGTTGTCCGGGCGATCCTCGATCTTCTCGGCCAGGCGGGTCAGGGCGTAGAGCTTGGCGGCCATGTCGCCGGCGATGGCGGCGCTGTGCCACTCGGTCTTGACCAGGCGCGCCGCCTCGGCGTTGGACGACACCGGCACCCGCTCGGCGTGGGGGAAATGGGCGTCGAGCCACTTGCGACACTGGGCGAAGGACTGCGGGTGGGAGTAGATGCGCGAGACCTTGTCCTGGCGGGTGGTCTCGGCCACCAGCAGGTGGTGGTGGATGCGCAGCACCACCTCGCCGCAGATGCGCAGGCCGGAGTCCATGAAGGAGTCCAGGGTGTGGTTGATCACCCCCTCGGTAGAGTTCTCTACCGGCACCACGCCGTAGTTGACGGCACCCGCCTCCACCTCGCGGAACACCTCGTCGATGGCCGCCATGGGCAGGCTGATGGCGCTCTCGCCGAAGTGCTTGATGGCGGCCTGCTGGGTGAAGGTGCCCTCCGGCCCCAGGTAGGCGACCTTGATGGGCTGCTCCAGCGCCAGGCAGGCGGACATGATCTCGCGGAACAGCCGGGCGACCTCCTCGCTGTCCAGCGGGCCCTTGTTCAGCGCCATGATCCGACGCAGCACCTGGGCCTCGCGCTCGGGACGGTAGAAGACCGCCTTGGGGTCCTCGGCGGTCTTGACCTGAGCCACCTGCTGCGCGGCAGCCGCCCGCTCGTTGATCAGGCGCAGGATGTCGCTGTCCAGCGCGTCGATGCGCTGCCGGAGCGCGTCCAGATCGATGGGGGTATCACTCATGCTTGTCCCCTGAGGTTCATGATGAATCCTGAAAATCCTGTCGACGACATGTCATATCACCGACACATGGAGCTTCAACCGGTAGCAGCCTGTCTCGGTGGCCTGAAGCAGGCCACAGGTGGCTCGGGTTCTGGTGGGAGCCCGGGTCCCCCGGGCGATTGGCGGCGAAGCCGCCCGGCGGTGTTGGTACCATTGGTAACCAAAACCATCCGCTGCCATCTCCATCAATCGCCCGATAAATCGGGCTCCTACCAGTTGTCGCCTATCCGGTGGCCAGAAGCAGGCCACAGGTGGTTCGGGTTCTGGTGGGAGCCCGGGTCCCCCGGGCGATTGGCGGCGAATCCGCCCGGCGGTGTTGGTACCATTGGTAACCAAAACCATCCGCTGCCAACTCCCTCAATCGCCCGATAAATCGGGCTCCTACCAGTTGTCGCCTATCCGGTGGCCAGAAGCAGGCCACAGGTGGTTCGGGTTCTGGTGGGAGCCCGGATCCCCCGGGCGATTGGCGGCGAAGCCGCCCGGCGGTGTTGGTACCATTGGTAACCGAAACCATCCGCTGCCAACTCCATCAATCGCCCGATAAATCGGGCTCCTACCAGTTGTCGCCTATCCGGTGGCCTGAAGCAGGCCACAGGTGGCTCGGGTTCTGGTGGGAGCCCGGGTCCCCCGGGCGATTGGCGGCGAAGCCGCCCGGCGGTGTTGGCACCATTGGTAACCGAAACCATCCGCTGCCAACTCCATCAATCGCCGAAATGTCGGACCACCGATAAATCGGGCTCCTACCAGTTGTCGCCTATCCGGTGGCCAGAAGCAGGCCACAGGTGGTTCGGGTTCTGGTGGGAGCCCGGATCCCCCGGGCGATTGGCGGCGAAGCCGCCCGGCGGTGTTGGCACCATTGGTAACCGAAACCATCCGCTGCCAACTCCATCAATCGCCCGATAAATCGGGCTCCTACCAGTCCTCGCCTGCCTCGTTGGCAAAACCATCCGTCGCTAACTAAGCCAATCGCCGGAACACCGCATCGCCCGATAAATCGGGCTCCCACCAGTTATCGCCTGCCTCGGTGGAATCCACCGGTATGTCTGGCTCCCACCAGTTGTCGCCTGTCCAGGTGGAAATCCACAGAAATGCCTGGCTCTCACCAGCACCAGCCTGCCCTGCCTACGCCTTTCGCTTCTCGAAATCGGCCATGAAGGCGATCAGCGCATCCACGGCGGCTTCCGGCACGGCGTTGTAGAGGCTCGCGCGCATACCGCCGACGCTGCGGTGCCCCTTGAGGTTCAACAGCCCCGCCGCCTCGGCCTCGGCCAGGAACGGCTTGTCCAGGCGCTCGTCCGCCAGCACGAAGGGCACGTTCATCCGCGAGCGGTTGCGCAGGTCGATGGGGTTCGAGTAGAGGGCGCTCTCGTCGATGGCGGCATAGAGCTTGCGCGCCTTGCGGGCGTTGATGGCGTCCATGGCGGCCAGGCCGCCGACGTCATCCTTGAGCCACTCGAACACCAGGCCGGCCAGGTACCAGCTGTAGGTCGCCGGGGTGTTGATCATGGAGCCGGCCTCCGCCAGGGCCTGGTAGCCGAACAGCGAGGGCATGTCGGCGCGGGCGCGGTCGAGCAGGTCGTCGCGCACGATCACCACCACCAGGCCCGCAGGACCGATGTTCTTCTGGGCGCCGGCGTAGATGACGCCGAACCTCGACACGTCCAGCGGCCCGGAGAGGATGCTGGAGGACATGTCGCAGACCAGCGGCGCCTCGGAGCCGTCCAGGCGGCGCACCTCGGGGATGTAGTCGAACTCCAGGCCGCCGATGGTCTCGTTGGCGGTGTAGTGCAGGTAGGCGGCATCGTCGGAGAGCACGATGTCCTCCTGGCGCGGCACCGCGTGGTGGCCGTTGGCCTCGCTGGAGGCGGCCACGTGGGCATCGCCGAACAGGTGGCGGGCCTCGGCCAGGGCCTTCTTGCCCCAGATCCCGGTGGTCAGGAAGTTGGCCCGGCCACCGGCGCCCAGCAGGTTGTAGGGCACCGCGGCGAACTGCTGGGTGGCCCCGCCCTGGGTGAAGAGCACCTGGTAGTTGGCCGGGATGGCCAGCAGCTCGCGCAGGTCGGCCTCGGCCTTCTCGGCGATGGCGACATACTCGGGGGCGCGGTGGCTCATCTCCATCACCGAGAGGCCGCGGCCCTGATAGTCCAGCAGCTCATCGCGGGCCCGCTCCAGCACGGTGGTGGGCAGCGCAGCCGGTCCGGCGCAGAAGTTGTAGTGGCGTGTCATCGGCGTTGTATTCCCTTAATCCTCGGCATCCGGCCCGGCGGCGTCATTTCCCTCGTCCGCGTCGAGCTCGGCATCAGCTTCCGACACCTCTTCCGGCGAAGCGTCGCCCGGCTCGTCGATGCGCACGGTCTTGACCAGCTTCTCGTCGTTGCCCAGACGGATCAGCATCACGCCCTGGGTGTTGCGCGAGGTGATGGAGACCTCCTCCACGCGGGTCCGCACCAGGGTGCCGCGGTCGGTGATCAGCATCATCTCGTCGGCGGAGTAGACCTGCATGGCGGCGACCAGCGACCCGTTGCGCTCGCTGGTCTGCATGGCGATGACGCCCTGGCCGCCGCGGCCGCGCAGCGGGAACTCCTCCAGCCGGCTGCGCTTGCCGTAGCCGTTCTCGGAGGCGGTGAGGATGTAGATCTGGCCGCCATTGCCGTTCTCGACCGTGACGCCCTCCTCGGCCTCGGCCTCGCTCTCCGCCCCATTTTCAACGTCGGCCTCGGCGTCGATCAGCTGGCTCTGGGGGATGATCAGGCTGATCACCTCGGCGCCGTCCAGCAAGCGCATGCCGCGCACGCCGCGGGCGGTGCGGCCCATGGCGCGTACGTTGCCCTCCTCGAAGCGGATCGCCTTGCCGTTGGAGGAGAGCAGCATCACGTGATCGCTGCCCGAGGTGATGGCGGCGCCCACCAGGCGGTCGTCCTCCTCGAGGTCGATGGCGATCAGGCCCACGCTGCGCGGCCGCGAGAACTGCTCCAGGCTGGTGCGCTTCACCGTGCCCTTGGCGGTGGCGAAGAAGATGTAGTGCTCGGGGTCGTAGTCGCGCACCGGCAGGATGGCGTTGATCGCCTCGCCCTCCTCCAGCGGCAGCATGTTGACCAGCGGCTTGCCCCGGGAGCCGCGGCTGGCGTTGGGCATCTCGTAGACCTTGAGCCAGTAGACCTTGCCGCGATTGGAGAACAGCAGCACGGTATCGTGGGTCGAGGCCACCAGCAGGTGCTCGATGACGTCCTCGTCCTTCATGGCCGTGGCCGACTTGCCGCGACCGCCGCGGCGCTGGGCCTGGTAGTCGGAGAGCGGCTGGGTCTTGGCGTAGCCGGAGCGGGACACGGTGACCACCATGTCCTCCTCGGCGATCAGGTCCTCGAGGCGCAGGTCCAGGTGGCTGGCCTGGATCTCGGTGCGGCGCGGGTCGCCGAACTGGTCGCGGACGGCGGTGAGCTCCTCGCGGATCACCTCCAGCAGGCGCTCGCTGGAGGCCAGGATCGCCATCAGCTCGGCGATCTTCTCGAGGATGCCGAGGTACTCGTCGAGGAGCTTCTCGGTCTCAAGGCCCGTCAGGCGGTGCAGGCGCAGCTCGAGGATCGCCTGGGCCTGGGCCGGCGAAAGCCGGTAGGAGGCGCCCACGTTGTCGAGGCCGAAGCCCTCCTCCAGTTCCTCGGGCTTGCAGGAGGTGGCACCGGCGCGCTCCAGCATGCCGGTGACCTGGCCCGGCGGCCAGGTGCGGGCCAGCAGCTTCTCCTTGGCCTCGGCGGCGTTCGGCGAGGCCTTGATCAGCTCGATCACCTCGTCGATGTTGGAGATGGCGACGGTGAGGCCTTCGAGGATATGGCCGCGCTCGCGGGCCTTCTTCAGCTCGAAGAGGGTACGACGGGTGACCACCTCGCGGCGGTGGCGGATGAAGGCCTCGAGGATCTCCTTGAGGTTCATGATCTTCGGCTGGCCATCCTCGATGGCCACCATGTTGATGCCGAAGACGCTCTGCAGCTGGGTCTGGGCGAAGAGGTTGTTGACCACCACCTCGCCGGACTCGCCGCGCTTGACCTCGATCACCACCCGCAGGCCGTCCTTGTCGGACTCGTCGCGCAGCTCGGCGATGCCCTCGATCTTCTTGTCCTTGACCAGCTCGGCGATCTTCTCGATCAGCCGCGCCTTGTTCACCTGGTAGGGCAGCTCGGTAACGATGATGTGGTCGCGGCCGGACTTGTCGTCATGCTCGATGGTGTGGCAGGCACGCACGTAGATGCGCCCGCGGCCGGTGCGGTAGGCCTCGAGGATGCCGGCTCGGCCGTTGATGATGCCGGCGGTGGGGAAGTCCGGGCCGGGCACGTGCTCCATCAGGTCGTCGACGGTGAGGGTGTAGTCGTCGATCAGCGCCAGGCAGGCGTCGATGATCTCGCCCATGTTGTGGGGCGGGATGTTGGTCGCCATGCCGACGGCGATCCCCGACGAGCCGTTGATCAGCAGGTTGGGGACCTTGGTGGGCAGCACCTCGGGGATGCGCTCGGTGCCGTCGTAGTTGTCGACCCAGTCGACGGTGTCCTTCTCCAGGTCGGCGAGCAGCTCGTGGGCCAGCCGGGCCATGCGCACCTCGGTGTAACGCATGGCGGCGGCGCTGTCGCCGTCGATGGAGCCGAAGTTGCCCTGACCATCCACCAACACATGGCGCATGGAGAAGTCCTGGGCCATGCGCACGATGGTGTCGTAGACGGCGCTGTCACCGTGGGGGTGATACTTACCGATGACATCGCCCACCACGCGGGCGGACTTCTTGTAGGGCTTGTTCCAGTCGTTGCCCAGCTCGTGCATGGCGAACAGCACGCGCCGGTGAACCGGCTTGAGACCGTCACGCACGTCCGGCAGCGCTCGGCCGATGATCACGCTCATCGCGTAATCGAGGTACGACTGCTTGAGCTCGTCCTCGATGTTGACTGGCAGAATCTCTCTGGCGATGTCACCCATGGGTCGTCGAATCCTTTGCACTGCAACAGGTTGGCCGCTCACCCCGGGGTCGCCGAGGGCGCCATAACAGCCTGCCATCATACCACCCCGGGCGAGCCAAAGGCAGACACCCGAAAGGCGCAATGACCTGGCGCATCGACGCCGCCGGCCATCGCCCTGTCGCGGCCGGGAACGGCTAGACTGTGGGCACCGGCGATGAAGGGGATGCCCGCAGATGGAGAACGGCAAGGAGGTGGTCTTCGCCGCCCGCGGGCTGACCCGGCTCTACCGCATGGGCGACGTCACCATCCCGGCGCTGCAGGGGGTCGACCTGGCGCTGCATCGCGGCGAGCTGCTGGTGATGCTGGGGGCGTCGGGCTCCGGCAAGTCCACGCTGCTCAACATCCTCGGCGGGCTCGACAGCCCCACCGAGGGCGAGGTGCACTATGTCGACGCCGAGAGGCGCGATCACGACCTGAGCCACGCCAGCCAGCGCGAGCTGACCCGCTTCCGGCGCCACCACGTGGGCTTCGTCTTCCAGTTCTACAACCTGATATCGAGCCTGACCGCCCGGGAGAACGTGGCGATCGTCACCGAGATCAGCCGCGATCCCATGCCGCCCGAGGCGGCGCTGGCCCTGGTCGGCCTCGAGGCGCGCCTGGACCACTTCCCCTCCCAGCTCTCCGGCGGCGAGCAGCAGCGGGTGGCCATCGCCCGGGCGGTGGCCAAGCAGCCCGACGTGCTGCTCTGCGACGAGCCCACCGGCGCCCTGGACTTCCGCACCGGCATCCGCGTGCTGGAGGTGCTGGAGCGGGTCAACCGCGAGACCGGCACCACGGTGGCGATCATCACCCACAACGAGGTGATCGGCGAGATGGCCGACCGGGTGATCGTCCTGCGCGACGGCCGGGTCGACGAGATCCACGTCAACCCGCGGCGCCGCCCCGCCCATGAACTGCGCTGGTGACGCCATGGACGCGACCCGATGCTGACCCTCGACCGCAAGCTCGTCCGCGACCTCTGGCGCCTCAAGGGCCAGGGGCTGGCCATCGCGGTGGTGATCGCCAGCGGCGTGATGACGCTGATCCTGGCGGTGACCACCCTGGAGGCGCTCTCCGGCTCCCGGGATCGCTTCTACGCCAGCCATCACTTCGCCGAGGTGTTCGCCGACGTCAAGCGTGCGCCCCTGGGCGTGATCGACCAGCTGCAGGCCATCGAGGGGGTCAACCTCGTCGAGCCGCAGGTCCGCGCCGCGGTGCGCCTGGCGCTGCCCGGCTACGCCGACCCGATCCGCGGCATGATGCTGTCGATCCCCGACGGGCGTCAGCCGACCCTCAACCGCCTGCACCTGGTGGCGGGGGGTCTCCCCGAGCCCGGCCGGGACGACCAGGTGGTGGTCAGTGACGCCTTCGCCGAGGCCCACGACCTGGCGCCCGGCGACGCCCTGGAGGCGATCATCGACGGCCGCTATACCACGCTGCGCCTGGCCGGCGTCGCCCTGAGCCCCGAGTTCCTCTACCAGGCCGCGCCCACCGACCTGATGCCGGACTACCGCCGCTACGCGGTAATCTGGATGAACGAGCGCGCCCTGGCCAGCGCCTACGGCATGCGCGGCGCCTTCAATCACCTCTCGCTCACCCTGCAGGCGGGGGCCGACGAGAAACGGGTGATCGATGCCCTGGACCTGGCCCTGGCCCGCTACGGCGGCACCGGCGCCACTACCCGCCACGACCAGCAGTCCCACCGCTTCATCGAGGAGGAGCTCAACCAGCAGCGCATCCAGGCCACCGTGCTGCCAACCATCTTCCTGGCGGTCTCGGCCTTCCTGCTCAACGTGGTCATGGGGCGCATCATCCAGACCCAGCGCGAGCCGCTCGCCGTGCTCAAGGCCTTCGGCTATACCGACGGCGAGCTGGCCCGCCACTACGGCCTGATGGCCGGTGCCATCGTGCTGTCCGGCTGGGCGTTGGGGGTGGCGCTGGGCGCCTGGGCCGCCGGCGGCCTGGCCGGCCTCTACCGCGAGTACTTCCGCTTCCCGGCGCTGGTCTTCCGGGTGCCCGCCTGGGCGCTGGCCCTGTCGCTGGCGGTGGCGCTGCTGGCCGCCCTGGTCGGCACCTGGCACGCCGTGTGGCAGGCCGTCCGCCGCCCGCCCGCCGAGGCGATGCGCCCGCCGGCCCCGGCGCGCTTCCGGCGCAGCTGGCTGGAGCGCCTGCTGCCCGGCGCCCTGTTCGGCCACGAGGGGCGCATCATCCTGCGCCACCTGAGCCGCCATCCGGCCAAGGCCGGCTTCTCGGTGGCGGGCATCGCGCTCTCCGCCGGGCTGCTGATGATGGGCGCCTACCAGCTCGACGCCGTGGATGCCATGATCGACCAGCAGTATCGCCAGGTGCTGCGCATGGACGTGGAGCTGACCTTCACCGAGGCGACGCCGGCGCGCGCCGCCGGGGAGCTGCGCCACCAGCCCGGCGTGCTGGCCGTGGAGACCTGGCGGCGCGTGCCGGTCACCCTGGTCCACGGCCACCGGCACTACCGCACCAGCCTGCTGGGCATGGAGCCCGAGCCGGCGCTGCGCCAGGTGCTGGACGGCGCGGGGCGCCCGCAGCGCCTGCCTGAGGAGGGAGTGATGCTCACCCGCCACCTGGCGGACGAACTGGGCGCGCGGCTGGGCGACACCCTGGAGGTGGCGATCATGGAGGGCCAGCGTCGCCGGGTCACGCTGCCGCTTACCGCCCTGGTGGACGAGCCGCTGGGCGTGGGCGCCTACCTGACCCGCGAGCGGCTCAACGCGCTGATGCGCGAGGGCACGGCGATCAGCGGGGCCTGGCTGCTGGTCGACCCCGACCGCACCGAGGCGCTCAACGCGGCCCTCTGGGAGATGCCCGGGGTCGCCTCGATCGGGCTGCTCCGCGAGGCCGAGCGCGGGATCCGCGACTACATGGACGAGACGATATTGGTGTTCGCCCTGGTGTTCGTGGCCATCGCCTCCTCGATCAGCTTCGGGGTGGTCTACAACAATGCGCGGATCGCCTTCGCCGAGCGCGCCCGGGAGCTCGCCACCCTGCAGGTGCTGGGCTACACCCGCGCCGAGGTGGCGCGCATCCTGCTCGGCGAGATCGCCCTGCTCACCCTGGCGGCGATCCCGCTGGGCTGGGCCATCGGCATCGGCTTCGCGCGGCTGCTCAACCAGGCCTTCAGCAGCGACCTGTTCCGTATCCCGCTGGTGCTGACGCCCCAGGCCTTCGGCATCGCCGCCGGCGGGGTGCTGGCCGCCTCGCTGCTGGTGGGGCTGCTGGTGGTGCGCCGCCTCGGGCGCCTGGACAAGATCCGTGTCTTGAAGGCGGTGGAGTAGGAACGCCGAGCCGGCGTACCGGCTGTAGGAGCGCTGCTTGCAGCGCGATTGGCGCCGGCAATGTCGGCTATCGCTTTGCAAGCAAAGCTCCTACAGATATTCGTTACCCGGCGCTTGTAAGAGCGCTCGGTCCGGCGTCGCGGCTGTAGGAGCGCTGCTCGCAGCGCGATTGGCGCCGGCAGGCGCCTGCCGGCGCCCCGACGATGTCGACTATCGCTTTGCAAGCAAAGCTCCTACAGATATTCATTACCCGGCTCTTGTAGGAGCGCTCGGTCCGGCGTCGCGGCTGTAGGAGCGCTGCTCGCAGCGCGATTGGCGCCGGCAAGCGCCCCGACGATGTCGCTATCGCTTTGCAAGCAAAGCTCCTACAGATATTCGTTACCCGGCGCTTGTAGGAGCGCTCGGTCCGGCGTCGCGGCTGTAGGAGCGCTGCTCGCAGCGCGATTGGCGCCGGCAGGCGCCCCGACGATGTCGACTATCGCTTTGCAAGCAAAGCTCCTACAACAGATCGCCGGAGGGACGGAAAGGTGACCCTACTGGGCACTAAGGAGATTCACCCATGACATCACGCCACCCCTGGAGTCGACGCCTGCTGTGGGGCCTGCTGGCCCTGGCGCTGCTCGCCCTGCTGGCCTGGGCGCTGCGCCCGGCGCCGGTGCCGGTCAGCGTGGCCCGGGTCACCGCCGGCCCCTTCGTCGAGTCGGTCATCGAGGAAGGCCGCACGCGCCTGCGCGACACCTGGAACGTCTCGGTGCCCATCGCCGGCTACCTGCAGCGGGTAATGCTGGAGGTCGGCGACGAGGTCGAGCAGGGCCAGACGCTGTTCCGCCTGGAGCCGAGCCCCGCCCCGGCCCTGGACCCGCGCTCCCGCCAGCAGGCCGAGGACGCCCTGCAGGCCGCCGAGGCGAGGCTGCGCGCGGCCCGGGCCAACCTGGAGACGGCCCGGGCCGAGCGGCGCTTCGCCGACGCCGAGTACGACCGCTACCGCCAGCTGCACCAGCGCAACCTGGTCTCCACCGCCGACCTGGAGCAGCGCCAGAGCCAGCGCGACCGCCAGCGCGCCATCGAAAGCGCCGCCACCTCCAGCGTGGAGGCCGCCCGCTTTGAGGTGGAGAGCGCCCGGGCGGTGCTGGCGGTAGCCAGCGGCCAGCGCGGCGACATCGAGCACCCCGAGCTGGAGGTGCGCGCGCCCATCGCCGGCACGGTGCTGACCCGCTATCGCTGCTGCGAGGGCAGCGTGGCGGCCGGCGAGCCGATCCTGGAGCTGGGCAGCCTGGCCGACCTGGAGATCCAGGTAGACCTGCTCTCCATGGACGCGGTACGGGTGCGGCCCGGCATGGCGGTCCACATCACCGGCTGGGGCGGCGAGCCGCTGGCGGGCCAGGTGCGCCGCATCGAGCCCGCCGGCTACACCCGCGTCTCGGCGCTGGGGGTCGACGAGCAGCGGGTACCGGTGATCATCGACTTCGCCGAGGACACCGACCCCGCCGCCCTGGGCCTGGGCAGCGGCTTCCGGGTCGACGCCGAGTTCCGGGTCTGGGAGGACGACGAGGTGCTGCAGCTACCCACCAGCGCGCTGTTCCGCGCCGACGGCGACTGGGCGGTCTTCACCATCGACGACGGCCGCGCCCGGCAGGTGCCGGTGACGCCGGGCCGCCGCAGCGGGTTGACCACCCAGCTGCTCGGCGGCCTGGCGGCGGGCGACCCAGTGATCACCCACCCCGGCGAGCGGGTGGACGACGGCGTGAGGGTGCGGGTGGAGGAGTGACTCGCCATGGGCCAGTCAGCGACAAGGGGGTTATGCTGTTGACCCCCTCATCTGGAGTCTCACCCCATGCGCATCGCAACCCTGGGCCCGGCGGGCAGCAACCACGAACTGGTGGCGGGTCGCTACCTGCAGGCCAACGCCCCCGGCGGGGGCGAGATTCGGCTGCTGCCGACCTTCGAGGAGGCCTTCGCGGCGCTGCTGGCCGGCGACGTGGACCGCGTCCTGCAGTGCACGGCCCACCCCACCCACGGGGAGTGCGTCGGCCGCTACATGCACCGGCTGTTCCCGGTGGACGCCTTCATTGCCGGCAGCAAGCCGCTGGCGGTCCTGGCGCGGGCCGAGGTGACCCACCCTCGTACCCTGGGCCTGCAGCCGGCCACCCGCCACTACACCGACCTCTCCGGCTATGACGAACTGATCGAGCAGCCCTCCATCGTCACCGTGGCGGAAGGCCTGCTGGCCGGCCAGTTCGAGGCCGGCATCTGCGCCCTCGAGGTGCTGGACGCGCACCCGGGCCGGCTGCGGCTGGTGGAGGACCTGGGTCCCGCCCTGGATGTCTGGGCGGTGTTTGGCCCTACCCCGCTGCCGGCCACCGACCCCCGGGTCTACTGAGCCGCCAGGCCGCGGGTCAGCGGCTCAGAGGGCGAAGATGACCAGGGCGCCGACGACCACCAGCAGCCCGCGCAGCCAGGTGGCCCGACGGGCGATCACCCCGAAGGAGATGGCGGTGAGACCGACCGCGATCTTCACGGCATCGAACACCGCCCAGACCGGGTCGTGGCCGAGCCGGATCACGTCGGGGTTGGCCACCATGGCCAGCGGGATGATGTAGAGGCCGATGCCCAGCGCCATGGCCTTCATCGCCACCTTCAACCAGTTCTCGCCGACCATGCCCGCGGCGATGAAGACCCCGCCGCAGACCGGCGGCGTGATGGTCGAGAGCAGCGCGAACCAGAACACGAAGAGGTGGGCCAGCAGCGGCTCCAGCCCCAGGGCCGTGAGGGCCGGGCCAGCCACCGAGACGCAGATCACGTAGGCGGCGGTGGTCGGCACCTCCATGCCCAGCACCAGGCAGGCCAGCGCGGTGAGCAGCAGGGCCGGCCACAGCATCTCGTTGGAGAGCGAGAGGATACCGGAGGTGATCTTGACCCCGAGGCCGGTTAGCGACAGCACGCCGATCACCAGCGAGGCGCAGATGATGATCGCCCCGATCACCGCCACCTGCCGCCCTGCCGTGACCACCGCCTCGGCCAGGCGCGAGGCGAAGCCGCGCAGCGAAAAGGTGAGCGTCACGTCGAAGAACAGCAGCAGCATGCCGGCGAAGACTGCGATGCTGGCCGCGTACTGGGGCGTATAGCCGCCGAGGAAGATCCGTTCGAGCAGGATCACGAAGGGCACGGCAAAGAACAGCGAGGTGATCAGCACCTCTCTGGCGGCGGGCTGCTCGCTTGCCGCCATGGGGCGCAGATCATGCCGGGTGGCATAGGCGTTGATCCCCACCCACACGGTCACGAAATAGAGGATCGCCGGCAGCAGTGCCGCTGCCATGATCTGGGTATAGGGCGTGCCGGTGAGCTCGACCATCACGAAGGCCCCCGCGCCCATCAGCGGCGGCATGATCTGTCCGCCCGACGAGGCCACCGCCTCCACGCCACCGGCCAGCGACCGGGGGTAGCCCAGCCGTGTCATGGTCGGGATGGTGATCGCGCCGGTGGAGGCCACGTTGGCCGAGGCCGACCCCGAGATCGAGCCCATCAGCGCCGAGGAGATCACCGACACCTTGGCCGCCCCCCCGGTCAGGCGACCGGCACAGGCGCTGGCCATGTTCATGAAGCCTCGGCCCGCCTCGCCGGCATTGAGCATGGCACCGAAGATCACGAAGATCGCCACTACCCCGACGCTGACGCCGGTCAGCTTGCCCCAGAGCCCGCCCTCGGCAATGGTCAGGGTACCCACGAAGCTCTGCATGGGCAGCCCGGGGTGGCCGAACTGCCCGGGGATATGCTCGCCGAACACCGCATAGGCCAGTGCCAGCAGCGCCACCAGCGGCAGCGGCCAGCCGATCGCCCGGCGTGCCGCCTCCAGGGCCAGGAAGATCAGGAAGACGCCGATCCCCATCTGCAGGTGGCCGTAGATGAAGCCGTACTGGTTGGCCAGCACCGACTCGTTGAGGGCGATATAGCCGCAGGCGGCCACGCCCAGCAGCGTCAGCAACCAGCCGCTGGCGCGCTCGAAGGGGGTGCGGGCGGCGAGGATCAGGATCCATGGCAGGGCCAGCGCCATGTGGATGGGCCGGCTGACCAGGGCCGGCGTCAGCCCGTAGAAGATCAGCCCGATATGGAAGATGACGGTGACGGCGCCCAGCACCACCCAGACCGGGTGCAGGCGGGAAACGGGTTGCAGCATGGAGAGTGCCTTGACGACGCGGCCGGCCCCTGGCCGGCCCGGGATCCATCACCCGGCCGGGCGCGAGACCCGGCCGGGGGCAGCGACGGGCTCAGCGCAGGTGATCGGGGATCTCGATGCCTGCCTCGTCGTAGTAGCGCACGGCACCCGGGTGCAGGGTACCGGCGATGTTGCCGATCATGTCGTGGGTGATGCCGCCCCACCAGGGCGTCTCCTCGGCCATCGCCTCGCGGCGCTCCCAGAAGGTCCGGGTCAGGGTATAGGCGGTGTCGTCATCCATGCCGGTGGTGGTGTAGGCGATGACCGGCAGCGAGGTGGTCTCGACGTCCTGATCGACGCCGGAATAGGTCCCGGCCGGAATGGTCTGGCGGGCGGCACCTGTCTGCTCGATCTGCTCGTCGGTCAGGCTGACCAGGCTGATCGGCATGCTCGCGGCGGTCTCGATGACGTTGGGCGTGGGGAAGGAGCTCGCCGTGACGAAGGCATCGATCTGGCCGTTCTTGAGGGCATCCGGGCCGCTGCCGATCTCGGCGTTGGCGATGCGCACCTTGTCCATCATCTCGAAGAGCTCGAGGTAGCGCTCGGCCTCGCGGGCCCCGAAGGTGCCGCGACCGATCAGGATATGCTTGTCCTCCAGGGCGTCCAGGCCGACGACGCCCTCGTCCCCGGCCAGCACGAAGTGCATGGTGATGGCCGGGATCGGGAAGAGGCCCCGGATCTCCTCGAAGCGCGGATTGGGGCGCTCGGCGAACGGGCCTTCGCCGGCCGCGGCCTGGGTGACCAGCGCCGGCGGCGTGGTGAAGACATAGTTGCCCTGCCTGGCCACCACCTCCATCACGTTCTGTACCGAGCCCTGGCTCTCCTCGAGGGTCAGTACCACCTCGCCATCGGTGCCCTGGCGGATCGCCTCGGACAGCTCCACGCCCATCTGATAGTAGGCCGTGCCGGCCGATGCGGACTTGTAGGTGACGCGGGTCTCGGCCTGAGCGGAGAGCGCAGAGACGCCCATCAGCACGGCGGTGGCGGAGGCCAGCAGGGTGCGGGCAAACGGTCGGTTGATCGGTGACATCGATGTCTCCCTTGGCATGTATCCAGTTTGGCGCAGGCGGCGCCTTGTTGTAGGTTATCGCGGCCATCGGCCTGTCAGCCGATCGCCAAGGCCCTATCATGCCGATTTTCGGCACATTAGACATCAAGGAATTGACCATGCGAGGAGTGGCCGTCATCGGAGCCGCCGGCGGCATCGGCCAGGCTATCGCCGAGGCGCTGCTGGAAGGCGGTGACGCCGTGTTCCTGCTCGACCAGGCGTCGGCTCGGCCCAGTCTGGCCGCCCTGCAGTCGACCTGGCCGGAGCGCACGCCCTTCATCGCCTGCGACCTCGCCGACCCGGCCAGCATCGAGCAGGCCTTCGCCAGTGTCGGGGAAAGCGAGCTCGGGCTGGGTGCCTGCATCAACGCGGCCGGCGTGATTCATCGCGGGCCCTTCATCGACGTCCCCCGGGAGGCACTCGATCGGGTGCTGGCGGTGAATGTCGCCGGCGTCTTCCAGGCCCTGCAGGCGGCGTCTCGGCAGATGATGGCAACTGGCGGCGGCCATATCGTCAACCTGGCCTCCGCCCATGGCCTTCGCACCACGGCCGAGCGGTCGGCCTACGCCATGTGCAAGGGGGCCATCCTGTCGCTGACCCGCGCCCTGGCCGTGGAACTGGCGCCCCACGGCATCCTGGTCAACGCCGTCGCCCCCGGCCCCGTGGCCGCCGGCATGCAGGATGCCCAGTCGGCATCGCGGCGGCGCTGGCAGGACGCTACGCCGATCGGGCGGGTGGCTACCGCCGCGGAGGTCGCAAGGGCCGTGGCCTGGCTCGCCTCGCCTGATAACGCCTTCATCACCGGCGATACCCTGGTGATCGATGGCGGGGCCACCGCCGCCCTGGGCGCCCCTTGAAGGCAGCCCGCGGGCCCGCGATCATTGGCGACTCGCCAACCCGCCGGAGCCGCCCATGACCAGCCCCTACCTCACGCCCCTGACCGAACGCCCCCTGCTGGTGCTCTACACCGGCGGCACCCTGGGCATGGTGGAGACGCCCGACGGCCTGGCGCCGGGGGGCGACATCGAGGCGCGGCTGGCGCGGGCGCTGGCCACCCTGCCGCCCGCCCGGCAGGCCAGCCTGCCGGCCTATGAGGTGGTGGCCTTCCCGGAGCCGATCGACTCCAGCGCCGCCACTCCCCGGGAGTGGCAGCGACTGGGTCGGGAGATCGCCGGGCGCTACCGCGACCATGCCGGCATCGTGGTGCTGCACGGCACCGACACCCTGGCCTGGACGGCCTCGAGCCTCGCCTTCCAGCTGCAGGGGCTCGACCGTCCGGTGGTCGTCACCGGCGCCATGCACCCGCTGGAGGCCCCGGGCAGCGATGCCCTGGCCAATCTCGAGCTCGCCCTGCGCTTCGCCGCCAACCCGGCCCTGCAGGAGGTGGCGATCGCCTTCGGCGACAAGCTGCTGCGCGGCGTGCGCGCCCGCAAATGGCATACCCGGGACGACGACGCCTTCGAAAGCCCCAACTACCCGCTGCTCGGCGAGCGGGTCGACCAGGACGCCGTCCTCTACCCCGGACGGGGCCTGGCACACCAGCAGCGCGGCGCCCCCCGCTTCGAGCTGCCCGACTACACGGCGCTGGCCGACGGCGGGGTCGCGCGCCTGGTGCTGTGGCCGGGCATCGGCGCCCGCCAGGTGGCGGCCTGGCTGGAGGACCCGCGGCTGCAAGGCGCCCTGCTGGAGGTCTGGGGAGGGGGCAACGCGCCGGAGGACCCGGCACTGCTGGAGGCGCTGGCCGCGGCCAGCGGCGAGGGCAAGCTGCTCGCGGCGATCAGCCAGTGCCCCCACGGCAGCATCGCCATCGGCGAGTATGCCGCCGGCCAGGGGCTCAAGGCCGCCGGGGTGATGTCGGGAGAGGCGATGACACCGGAGGCCGCCATGGCCAAGCTGGTACACCTCTTGGCCCAGCCGCTGGACGATGCCGAGCGGCGCCGGCGCTTCCTGACGCCGCTGGTGGGCGAGCGCTGACGGCGGCGGGCCGAAGCGTTGACGCCGGTCATGCACGGCATCTCGCGAGCCGCTATGGTGGGGGTATTCTTACACCCTCGATTCCCACGGACAGGAGCGCCGCCATGGAACACCCCGACCACCCCTTCACCGAACTCTTCGAGCAGCTGGGCCTTGCCTCGGACCCGGAGGCCATCAAGCGCTTCATCGAGCGCAACGGGCCCATCCCCGACGAGATCCCCCTGCCCGATGCCCCCTGCTGGAACGAGGGGCAGGCCGAGTTTCTGCGCGAGGCGATCGAGGCGGATGCCGACTGGGCCGAGGTCGTCGACCACCTCAACGCCTCGCTGCGCAAGTCGTAACCTCGACCCTCAGGAACCCCTGCCGGTAGGAGCTTTGCTTGCAAAGCGATTTGGCTGGTTGCAGGTTGTCCCGTAGGAGCTTTGCTTGAAAAGCGATTGGGCTTGTAGCCCATCGCGCTGCTAAACAAGGACAAGGCGATGGCTCCCTACTCCACCAGCTTGCCGTTGGCCTCCACCCGGCGCCTGAGCCAGGCGCCGGCGAGCAGCAGCAGGGTCAGCGCCACCAGCGGCAGGATCACGCTGAGGCTCAGCGCCTCCTCGCTCTCCACCGCCTCCAGGGCACCGTAGATAGCGCTGGCATAGACCGCCCACTTCACCCCGAGGCCGATGATGGCCGCCATCACGAAGGTGCCCAGCGGGAGCCGCAGCAGGCCGGCGGCGAAGTTGACCACGGAGTGGGGAAAGCCCGGCAACACCCGCAGCGCGCACTGGGTCAGAAAGTCGCTGCGCCGCTCGAGCTTGCCCATGATCTTCCGGGTGAGGCTTCCGGGCGTCCAGCGGTTGCTGAACCGGGCGGAGAGGTAGTAGGCGCCCAGGGCCCCCGCCACGCTGCCGATGATCAGCATCGGCGTGGCGGCCAGCGGGGAATAGAAGGGAGCGATCAGCCAGAGCCCGATGCTGCCGGGCAGCCCGACGGCCAGGGTCACGGCCATGATCAGGATCACCGAGAGGATCACCAGGGGGTGGTGGGAGGCCTCGTCGGCCCAGCGCTGCACGTCGGCGAGTTCCGGCGAGTGCCAGATCCACAGGTAGCCGGCCATCAGGATGGCGGCGCCAATGGCGACCCAGCGCCAGGGGCGTTTCAGCGGTGGTTCGTTGCGCATCGAGGGGTCTCGGTCATCCGTTGACCGCCATGGTGCCATGCCACCGCCGCCCGGTCACGGCCAGGGCGGTTGGCCCAGCGGCTACCCCTCAGGCAAATACTCAAGCATCCAGCCGGCTGGCCTCGGCTTCGACATCAGCAGGCTCGACCGGCGGCTCGATGGCCGGGCCATCGCCCAGGCGCGGCATGGCGGCCACCCGGATATCCACGTAGCGCAGCAGGCCCAGCTGCAACGCCAGGACGGCGAAACACCAGAGAAGGCCCTTGATCATGGGGAGTTCCTCGAGGGAGGCCGGCGGCCTCGATACCTTCATCATAGTCCTGCGATGGGCGGCCGGAAAGATAGCTCGCTAATAGAATATTTCGATGGATGGCGCCAAGCTCATAGCCTGGCCTCGACCCGCTCGAGGATCTGTCGGCTGACGCGCCCCACCAGGGGCTTCGCCGCCTTGTTGACGGCCTTCTCCACCAGCCGGCTGCGCAGCGCGTAGGTCAGCGTCAGCGCCACCTCGGTGCCCTCCTTCACCGGGGTCAGCCGATAGCAGCCCTGGTTCTCCACCCCGTCCAGCGACTCCCAGGCCAGCACCTCGGGCGCGCGCGACTCGGTGATCGCCACGTCGAAGTGC
Organism: Halomonas sp. 3H; assembly: GCF_024206005.1. Classification (NCBI taxonomy): domain Bacteria; kingdom Pseudomonadati; phylum Pseudomonadota; class Gammaproteobacteria; order Oceanospirillales; family Halomonadaceae; genus Halomonas; species Halomonas sp. 3H. The sequence goes on along the minus strand of NZ_CP100360.1, from coordinate 1,566,720 downwards.
CAGTCCCGCCCCACCGCCTGGACGTGCCAGCGGTAGCGCCCCCCGCCCAGCGGTTCGATGGCGTGGATCAGGTCGGAGTACTCGGCGAAGTCCTCGACCCGTTCCAGCAGGGCGAAGACCCGCTCGGGCGGCGCCTTGAGGATCGCGCTGTGTTCGATGGTGGCCATGACAAATCCCTGAGCAGTCGCGTGGCTTGCGGCATCGTGCTGGTATCATCCAGCGTGGAGGGACAAGGGGCAAGGGACTTTCTTGAACCTCGCTACTTGAGCCTGTAATTAGCCGGAGGCCCAGGATTTCCTTGTGGCTTGCTCCTTGTAGCTCCGGTTCTTCTGGCTTGTGCTGGCCCGCCGGTAGTTTGCCGCCCCCCGACGCGGTAAAATCCTCGCCTTACGTTTCTCCAAGCGAAGGTCTTCTGCATGTCCACACCCAAGGTCGGTTTCGTCTCGCTGGGCTGCCCCAAGGCGCTGGTGGATTCCGAGCGGATCCTCACCCAGCTGCGCACCGAGGGCTACGAGATCACCCCGAGCTACGACGACGCCGACGTGGTGGTGGTCAACACCTGCGGCTTCATCGAAAGCGCCAAGGCGGAGTCCCTGGACGCCATCGGCGAGGCGATCGCCGAGAACGGGCGGGTGATCGTCACCGGCTGCATGGGCGTGGAGGAAGGCGCGATCCGTGACGTTCACCCCAGCGTGCTGGCGGTGACCGGCCCCCAGCAGTACGAGCAGGTGGTGGGCGCCGTGCACGAGGTGGTGCCGCCCCGCCAGGACCACGACCCGCGCATCGATCTGGTGCCGGCTCAGGGCGTCAAGCTCACCCCACGCCACTTCGCCTACCTCAAGATCTCCGAGGGCTGCAACCATAGCTGCAGCTTCTGCATCATCCCCTCCATGCGCGGCAAGCTGGTGAGCCGCCCGGTGGGCGAGGTACTGAGCGAGGCCGAGGGCCTCAAGCGCGCCGGGGTCAAGGAGCTGCTGGTGATCTCCCAGGACACCAGCGCCTACGGGGTCGACCTCAAGTACCGCACCGGCTTCTGGAACGGCCGCCCGGTGAAGACCCGCATGACCGAGCTGTGCGAGGCGCTCTCCGAACTTGGCATCTGGGTGCGGCTGCACTACGTCTACCCCTACCCCCACGTGGACGAGCTGATCCCGCTGATGGCCGAGGGCAAGCTCTTGCCCTACCTGGATATCCCCTTCCAGCACGCGAGCCCGAAGGTGCTCAAGGCGATGAAGCGCCCCGCCTTCGAGGACAAGACACTCGAGCGCATCGAGCGCTGGCGAGAGCTCTGCCCGGAGCTCACCATCCGCTCCACCTTTATCGTCGGCTTCCCCGGCGAGACCGAGGAGGACTTCCAGTACCTGCTCGACTGGCTCACCGAGGCCCAGCTCGACCGCGTCGGCTGCTTCCAGTACTCCCCGGTGGACGGGGCGCCTGCCAACGACATGGACCTGGAGGCGGTGCCGGACGACATCAAGCAGGAACGCTGGGAGCGCTTCATGGCCCACCAGCAGCAGATCTCCGCCGCCCGCCTGCAGGCCAAGGTCGGCCGCGAGATCGAGGTGCTCATCGACGAGATCACCGACGAAGGCCCCATCGGCCGCAGCCACGCCGATGCCCCGGAGATCGACGGCATGGTGTTCATTGAGAGCGAGCAGGCACTCAGCCCCGGCCAGGTCGTGCGGGCACGGGTGACCAACGCGGATGAGTATGATCTGTGGGCGGAGGTGGTTTCCCTTTGATCCAGTTGGAAACAGCACTGTAGGAGCACTGCTCGCAGCGCGAAAGGAAATCTCGCTTTGCCAGCAACGCTCCTACAAGGTCACCTACCAGCGCTGGCACATGACAGGCTGGCACCACCAACACTTGCCCCACTGGTGGGAGCACGGCTCTGCCGGGCGATGGGTGGCGACACCGAGGCTGGAAGCTTGCCCTCGACATAGGTCCCACCCAGTAGGAGCGCTGCTCGCAGCGCGAAAGAATATATCGCTTTGCCAGCAAAGCTCCTACCCGTTCAACAACCGTCACCGATAACCAGCAAAGCCCTTTCAGCGCAGGCACAGAGGCCATATGCAGAAACCACTGATCGTCGCCACCAGCCGCATCATCAAGCTGCTGGCCAACATCACCAAGGTGCTGAGCTACCCCTTCCACTGGGTGCTGCCGAACAAGCGTTTCACGCTACCGGAACAAGCTGCCCCGCTGCTCAAGGACGGCAAGCCAGGCCCCATCCCGCGCATCATCTGGCAGACCAACTTCACCGACCGAGTGACGCTGCCGGTCTACCTCAACTACCTGTTCAACCGGCTGATGGCGCCGCGCTTCGAATACCGCTTCATGATTACCGAGGCGCGCCGCGCGTTTATCGCCGAGCACTACCCGGAGATCCTGCCCCACTACGAGCGCCTGCAGATCGGCGCCGCCCAGGCCGACCTCTGGCGCCTGTTGGTGCTGCACAAGTTTGGCGGGGCCTACCTGGATATAGACGCCCACCAGATCTGGCCGCTCTCCTGCGTGCTCGGTGCCGAGCGGAAGGAACTCTTCGTGACCACCCGCCGGGGGGAGCTGAGCAACTACTTCATTGCCAGCGCCCCGGGCAACCCCAACCTGGCCAGGCTGATCGATCAGGTCGTGCTCAATATAGGAAGCGATGCTTCCAACAACGTCTTCCACCTCACCGGGCCAGGCGTTTTCAATTCACTGCTCGACAGGAGTCTACTGCCCACCGTGTCATATCGACACGCAGTGCACCAAGGAAATTTTACCAACGAGCACTTCCAGTATATCGACAAACCCCAGGGGAAATGGAATCACGAGCAACGCAATATCAGCGTGCTGAAGGAAGACGCAGTCCCCGACACCCCCCAGCATTCTGCCTTCAACAAAACCCGGTGAGCGTCATGCACGGGTGACCTGGAATACGCTCAAGCCAGATATTCCGCCAGGAAACGCATCTCGGTAGCGGTGGAAAACAGCTCATGGCAGAGTGCGATATTGTCCATTGGCAGGGGCTCTCGGTTCTCCCACACACTCACCACCGCATCTGACAGCGCCTCATGGTTACGGTCTTCTACCATATGGAAGTGAAACCCCAACTGGCGAAATTCGGGAAACACCGTGTTGTCGTAGCTGAAGCAGTGCATGCCAGTGGCCAAGGCCTCGGCAAAGGCGTTGCCGAAACCCTCGCCACGACTCGGATAGAGAAACCCATGGAAATCACCGAAGTGCTGATAGGGATGCGCCACATGACCGGCCAGGGTCACGGCATCCTTCAGGCCTAGACGGGCTATCCGCGCCTCCAGTTCGTTCCGATCACTGCCACTTCCAAAGCACGTCAAAGTGGCTGGGACTCCCCGAGACCGCGCCTGCTTAACCACCTCCAATGCATCTCGCTGCCCCTTGCCCGCTACCAGCCTACCCACATGGGCTAGACGCAGCGTGGCGTCCTCCTTCGTCAGCGGTCGTGCCCGTGGCAAATAAGCCAGTTTCACACCCAGCCCTGGATAATTCACGAACACCCGTGCCTTACCGATGGGAAACAGCTCCGTGACATTGCGCTTCAGGTGCTCACTGATACACCAGTGAGCTGTAACACGCGACCAGGTCAGGCGGTGGACGAGATCCTTCTTCGAAGAGCTCTTGGTGGTCCCGTGCCGGACGATGAAGGTCTTGACCGGAGGCGCGATGCTGAAGTGGATCGAATGGATCTCGGAGGCGCCAAGAAAGATCACGTTGCGAATATCATGCTGTTGCCAGAGCCGCCGCATCGCACCAATCGCCGTCAGACTGAAGCTGCCACGAAAGGCGATGGCCTCACAGGGAATATCATGTTGCCTGGCGTACTGCTGAAGCCAGGTTCCCTCGCGAACCACCAACAGGCACTCTGTCAGATGCTCAGCGATCGACTGAGCCATGAAAGCCGCATCATGCTCCATCCCACCGTCATTGGGTGAGAAGCAGAGCACGGCCGTCTTGCCCACCTTTCCAGGATGATCAGGCATCGTCATGCCCTCGCATCCGGTCTTCATGTGCAAGGGTACCAAGCGGCTCACCCTTCCTGGACATTCCCCATAGGATAACCAGCAGGAAGGCAAACATCATGACACCGTTGTTATGGGCCATGAACACCTGAGACAGGCCAAAATCGATGTAGGCGACGGACAGCAACACACCCGCCACCGCCAGCGATCGGTCTTCCAGATTGGCATGCGCCATATTCTTGGCGAACAGGCGCATCGGCACTAGATAGAGCGCCAGCAACATCATCAGACCGATCACACCGCGCTTGGCCAACGCATCGAGAAACTCGTTGTGGGCGTGCCCCCAACGGGTAACAAAGGGATCAATCACCCCCTCCTCAGCCAATCGCACCATGCCATCCGTGTACCCGGCGTCTCCCCAACCAACCAAGGGCTTTTCCAGGAACAGGCGAGTCGCTCCCCGCCACATCTCAAAGCGAGCTCCCACGGAACTGGTGCGACTTTCTCCGGAGGCATAGCGAACGACATCATCGAAGGCCTGGTGTATGCGACCCTGAACGCCGGTCTGGGGGACGCTGTACACAAGAAATGCGCCTACCAGTATCATCGCAAGCGCCGAGAGCTTGAAACGGGAAGTAAGTTGACGCCCATACCCGCGATAGAGCACCAGCAGGATAAAAGGTACCCCCACCCATCCACCGCGACTTCCAGATAATAGCGAACCAACAACACCGCACAACGCTCCAGCGCTCAACAACAGCACCCAAGGGACGCGTCGACGCTGCATAACGGACCACCCCAGGCCGGCCAGGCAAAGCACACCCAACAGCATGCTCAGATTTCCGAACTGGATCGGATGGGTATGGCCTGCGGCCCGAGGTACCCCCTCCACCAGCTTCAGCCAGGCCGCCCAACTGCCCGCACCGATCGCCCCCAGGGCGAGGCCACACCAGAGATAAGCACGGCGCGGCGGGTACGCCATGACTAGCATCAGGGCAGGCACGGCCAGCAAGAAGCGCAGGGGCTTATCGACATCCCGCAAGCCTTCGCCTCCCCACCATCCCCAGACGATTCCTACCAGGGAGTAGCCACACAGCACACTGATAATAGCCGTATCGGCACGGCCCAGGTCGAGGCGTGGTTTAAGCCACGGTATGACGACCGCCCCAAGCACCAGCATCACCGCCCCCAGCGAGTAGCCGCTGGGCACTATCAGGGCAATGGCGCCGAGGAGAAATACCGCCAGGCTGGTGTAGTACATCAGAATCCGAGGGGCGTGCAGCTGGGCTGGTTGGGGTGACACGTCGTGGGCTTCCCGAATCAACAAGGCCGGCAATCGCCGGCCTCGGGTGAGCTGAAAATCCTGCGGTCGATCAGTAGGCGTTGGGGTTCATGAGCCCCTTGATGACCGTGAGCACAATGATACGTAGATCAAGCCACAGCGACCAGTTGTCGATGTACCAGAGGTCGCAGGCGACTCGCTTCTCCATCTTCTCGACGGTATCCGTCTCGCCACGGTAGCCGTTGACTTGGGCCCAGCCGGTGATGCCGGGCTTGACCTTGTGGCGCTTCATGTAGGACTCCACGATGTCCTTGTAGTACTCGTTATGCGCCAGGGCATGGGGCCTGGGACCCACGATCGACATCCGCCCCTGCAGCACATTGTAGAACTGCGGCAGCTCGTCGAGGGAGGTGCGGCGGAGGAAAGCACCGACCCGCGTGACACGGGGATCGCCGCGCCTGGCCTGGGTGACATGACCATTGCGCTCTTCATGTACGACCATGGAGCGGAACTTGTAGACCTTGAAGCGCCGGCCGTTGGCCCCGGTGCGGTACTGCTTGAACAGCACCGGCCCTGGCGATGTGACCTTGATGGCAATGGCGATGGCCAGGCACACGGGAATGATCAGGAGGGTAATCAGGGCCCCCAGGATCAGGTCCTCCAGGCGCTTGATGATCCGAGCCAGGCCATCCAGCGGAGTGACGCTGAGGTCGACGGCCAGGTGCCCCGCCACCTCACTCATGCGGTGATTGAGCAGTTGCATGCCCCGGAAATCCGGAATGAAGCGCACCTCCACGGTGTGGTGACGCAGGACGTAGAAAATGGATCGAACGATGCCACCCATCTCAAGGGGAACACAGATCCACACCTCGCGTGCCCCTGATTCCACCACCCGTCTCGCCAGCTGATCCAGCTGAGCAGGATCCATTTCATCTGCAACACGCTGTACGCCAGCGATGGAGTAGCCCTCCGCCGGGGCATTTCGCATTCCCCGCCCCACCTGGAGTAATAGCTCGGAGGGCCCCACCAGAAACACCGTCCGGCGGGCACGACCGAAGCGCCGGGCACGCCGCAGCAGGATCTGCGCAGCAACCCGGGCACTGGCCGAGACCCCGAAGGAAATCAGCAGGGTTCCGCCCACCCACAGGCGAGAGAAACGCTCGGCCGCATGGGCAAAATAGATCAGGGAGGCTGCCATGATGGCCACGACAGCCCAAACAAGGCATAGCCTGGCCAGCAAGGTGGGTATTCGCGTGATGCGCCACCTGGCGTAGCCCCGCTGCATCACGTTGAGGAGCACAACGAGTAGCGCCATGATGGCCGTGGCCAGCCAGAAGCGCTCATGCATGTCGAAGGTGTCGAAGCGAAGCCAGTAGGCCAGCAGCGCTCCCGCCACCATGGCAAGCATGTCCACCACCGGCACGATCAGTTGCGCCGGGTACCGCTCAGAAATACCAGCAGATCTTCTATCCATGAGGTCGCTTTGAGCTATAGGGAACCAATCAGCGCGTTGAGGTTCTTCCCGAACGCCTTGCGCTGACGGAGGATGGCTTCGCCGTCGACCGCGGGCGCTGATGCCGCATCATACGACAGAATCGACCTGACCAGGGAGTCAACGTCCTCGTGGAAGGGGATGCCATAGCGCTCGGTGATCGCCTCGGCGGTATCCACTTGGTGGTCATTGCGATGCTCGCCAAGCCGAACGAGGCGGGGCAGCATCAGGAACGGCTTGCCCTGCTCCAGGCAGGCCAGAAGGTTGCCCATGCCAGCATGGGTCACCACCAGGTCGGCCTCGGCAAACAGCTGCCGGTACTGCTCTGCCGGGAACAGCGGCTGTACCTGCAGGTTGGGCAACGATGAAAATTGCTGGAGCGCCGCCTCGGGACCGGCCTGATAGACCAATGGCCAGTCCGGACGCTGACGTGATAGCTCGAGCACTGCCTGGTCCATGCGGGGAAAGGGAAACTGGGTACCGGCGGCAAAGAGGATTCTCACAGCAGCCTCCCCAGGTAGCGCACTCGGCCCGTCGCCAGATCCGGCCACTGGGTGAGAACCCGAGTGGCAAATAGTTTGGCGGCCCTACCAGACAGAGAGAGCCGACGACAGTTGGCGATGCTGTCAACCCAGAGAGTCTTCTTGCCCAGAAGGAAACCAGCGAACAGCACCAGCAGCCCAGGTGCTGCGCCGGTGCTGATGATCAGGTCGGGCTTGCTGCGGCGGACGATGCCGATGGCCCTGGGCAGTTGACGAACGCCCCGCCACAGTTCACGCACGCTGAAGTCATCGAGGTAATAGGCCGCCCCACCGTTCTGCTCATCGGCGGTGGAAACGAAGACCTGCTCGTCGACTTCGAGCAGTTCAGCCAGCCGCTGTAGTTGAACCCAGTGTCCACCGAATGACGCCACCAGCAGCACCCTCATCGGGGAAGCTCCCTCGCCTGGCGGGGACCGAACCGCATTGCCAGACGCTGACGCAGCTTGACGCCCTTCAGGTAGACCAGCACCCCGAAAGCCCAGGCCCGCTCCCGCCAGCTCATGTCGTGGCGCTTCAGTAACTCTTGCAGATCATGCCCGAAATTGCCCATAACGCGGCCACTGCCCTGGAACGCTCCCTTCTCGCCATGCAGTGCCATGCTGCCAGCCGAGACGCGACGCGCCTTCTGCGCCAGAGAGGCAAGGGTATTGCGTGCCGGATGGCGCACCACCGCATTCGGACAATAGACCAGCTTGAAGCCCGCCGCCGTCGCACGTCGGGTCCATTCGAAGTCCCCGCCGGACATCATCTGCTCATTGAACCCACCGATGGCATCGAAGACCTCGCGTCTGGCAATCAGGTTGGCGGTGACAGCCACTCCTCGCTCCACGTTCTGGGCTTGGCGAAAGGCAAAGGCCTTCTCGTAGCACTCTGCAGGAGCCAGTTTCGAACTCTGGTAGGTCAGCTGAATATGACCTGCTACCAGATCCGCGCCTTGGGTTTCCATGCAGGCAAGGGCCGATTCCAGCCAGCCGGAATCTGGCGCGCAGTCGGCATCGAGAAAGGCCACGAGCCTCCCCCTCGCCTCCATGCCCCCCCGGTTGCGAGCCGCATAAGAGCCGGGGTTGTGTTCGTTAAGCAGGCGCGCATGGATGGGCAACTTCAGATACGGAGGCGGCGGCTCGTCAGGAGCGTTGTTAACCACCAACAATACGAAGCGTTCGCGCGGTAAGTCTTGAGCCGCCAGCGCGATCAGGCAGCATTGAAGGCTCTCCCAGTCACGGTAGGTAGGGATGATGATGGAGACAATGACCGGTGCAACTTCGCCACTCATGAGTTGCCCCCATCACCCGTTGGGCAAGCCCGACTCCTGCTCTCCCCTTCACGAGCCATATCGATTTCAGCAATGCAGTCAAGGATGTCAGGCAGAAGCGCTATGGCATCGGCGTATCGCTGCTTTTTGAAATATTGTTCAAAAGCACTGCAGCAAGCACAAAGGCGAATGCGCGCCGAAGGAACATTCAGTAGAGATTTACGCTTTTCCAACGCATCGGACAGTAGTTTATCAAGTTTGGGTAGCCATGACTTACCCCATGGTAATCCCACACCGATAGGCTCAAGTGCCCAATTTCCTACGTGGGCCTGAAGCAGTTCCCCCGTTTCCGATACAAAACACAGGTCCCGAGGCACACCGAGATTCAAAACTGACAAGGGTAACTGGTTCAATTCTTCCAGAATATCCTCGAAACGATACGTGGTTTGCTCTAGAGCAGACATATCGTCACAGTCACCAACTACGAGCGCCAACCGCTCGAGCATACTGATGCCCAAGCGGTGCTGTAGCAATGGATGAGAGCGCTGATAGCGGTTGACCAGTGTTCTATCGGGCTCCACTTGCCAATATTTCGCCAGCCACTCTACCTGCACTTTCGGCGCAGCATAGACGCCTGGAATGCACCACTTGGGCAAGCGGAAAAGGTGCGCATCAAAACCCTCAATATCCCCTATGTAAACAAGCTCCGGTACAGGCAGTAGATGGCCGGAAGCGGACGACAAGATATCGGCTTCGCTCGTCGCCGCTTTACGATGCCGTTTGCCAAAAATCTTGAGGATGTACCGATCGAACTGATCTTCAGGCCCTTTTACCTCAACTTCAAAAACCAGAAGATCCACCACACCGCTCTGTTTCCAATGGCAGTTTATCTCGATATCGTCCGCCAGCTCGTGCCCCCAGACCTGCTCAAGCACGGGTAATAGCGGCTCACTGCTCTTATTCAAGGAGAGAAAATTCCATAACTTCCTATCCCGATAATGTTCCGGGAGTTGCTCCAGACGGTGGCCCGTGAAAAATATCGCATTGATCTGCAAGCGCTTGTCACTGAGCCACATAGCATCCTTGAACACCCCGTCGAGGCGGTTAAAGAGTTGCCTGGCAAGCAGAAGACTGATGATCGCGACCATGAAGCTGACGCCTTCCCATAGCATAAAATCCACCACCATGAAGGCGAACAGAATCATGAAGCCGATGCCCGAAAGCAGCCCAGTCAGGGTCGCCGCCTTTTGTTGCAGCTCGCTGCGAGCACTGGCATTACGGCCCATCAGCGCCACAAAGGCTGAAGCGGCCAATACATAGGTAAGCGCAGCCAAAAGAAAGGTCGGGTAAATAAAGGCAAAGAGCAAAGCAAGCACTACCGTCAGTGCTCCGGTAGCCAAACCTGCAGCCAGCTTCTGATAAGCTTGGCTGGCGACTTCGTTCTGATTCGTGAACAAGACCAGCTTGTGCGTGCCTGCAACCACACCGGCCGCACCTTTCTCGGCCATAACGCTCAACAATTTTTCCGTTGAGAGTGAAACTGCGTAGAAGAAGACGGTTGCAAGGCTAAGTGCGATGACCAGAACGTCTTGGTCTAAAGCAGCCCAGGAATCCGGAAAATAGCGCGGCGTTCCCGTCGAGCCAATCAAGATAATGACTTTCAACGGCAAGAAAAAAGCCAGCATACGAGAAAACTGACTCACCAAGGTCAGCGCAACGAGTGTCAGCGTGGGCAGAGGCACAAGCTTGAAAAATTTCTTGAGCACCGCAGCCGACCAGTACAGGTGGCGTAACGCAACGCGATAGAACCACATCAGGTATCACACCTAAAAAACATATGCCTTACCCTTCAACTCAGCTGCCAAAAGGGCCGAATACCATCGTGAGGAAAGAACAACGGCTTCACCTCCTCCTGGCGGGGAATATCCAACTGCTCAAGCCCACTCATCTTCCCATATTGGGAAAGATACGAGTAATAGATGGGATAGAAGCGCTCAGTATCGAATGCATCGATCTGTTGAAAGGGCCATTCCTTATTCATATACGGGAGCAGCCACTCCATTGCCTTGCGTAAGCCCTGCCCTTGCGGTCCTTCGAAGTTCCAGAGATCCTCACCACAGGAGTCGGCCAACTGCGCCAGGTGGATCCACCCCTGAAGGTTGAAGCAACAGTAGTGAGCGGTAGTCGTACGCTTCAGCTCCTCGGGTTGGCTACCGTCGGCAGCAAACTGGTGCACGATGCGGAAACGGCTTTCCCTCAGCGTATGGCGCAGCAGCGTATCCTCTCCGAGAAACGCGGCAATAGCTCCAACCTGCAGATCGTAGTAGGTACCATGGTTGTTCTGCGATGCGCGCTCCTTCAATCCCTGCGGGCTGGTGCGCAGCCAATGCAGGTACATCGACAGCCATTCCCGAAACGCACACGATTCGCTCTGCGTCAGCTTACCGCTTTGTTCCAGCAACCTAACGGCATCAAGGAAGTAGTAAAAATCCTTCGCCTCGATGATGCCGGAGCTGCTTCCTAGATTCTTGTTCCAGCCTTTACGCACCTGAGCGTAATCGAGATGAGGTGCCATCGCTGTTTCAGGGTTGAGGAACCAGGTACGAACGAGACATGCTGCATGAGCGTTGTACCGCTCGTCCTGGCTCACGATACCTGCCAGAGTCAGGACGAAGGTGTCATCGAACAACCGTTGTAGACGAGTGCGATCATAGTTATCGCTCATTGGCTCGTACAGTCGCGTACCAAGGACGCGTTTGCCATCCCTGCGTATATAAGGCAACCCCGGGATGGGAAGCGGAATGGGCCAGAAGTAGGGTGCGGGGTGCCAGTAATCGTGAGGGTTATTGCTCGGAGGAAGCGTTTTTTTATCTACGACTGAATACGGCCCGCGAGACAGCGCTCCATCCGCCGCACTTAACAGGGTTTGTCTTAGCGTTTCGCTTGCAACACCATTCGATGCCACCTCGGCCACATAGCACAGATGCTTCGCGTCGTACCGAGAATGGTATCCTTCCCCATCGAGCCTATCGAGCAGATTCGCGATGGCTTCGTTACGCGCCAAGCCACGGTCGACAAGCCCACTTTTTCCTTTTTCTAGATGGCCTTGGCCCGAGAAAAGCCGCGCCACCCATCCTGTCGTTGCGAAGGCACCGGCATCATCAGAATAGCCTGGACATGGGATGTCCCATGGCTCGATATGCCAGTGGTCCCATTTGCCGGGAATCCCGAGCCGCCAGAACAGCTCTACCTTGGGACGGCGGCCATAGTAGCATGCTTCATCGAACTCCTCCGCGCTATCGCACCTGAAGATCATTTGCGGTTCTTCATCAGCTTGCGGACGATAATCTTTCTCCAGCAAGCTCTCATTACTGGGGATCCGTGCCATGGGTACAACAATATAGCGGCACTCTGTCTGATCTCCTATTCCTGCTACAATCTCCCTCCAAGCTTCATCGGTGAGAAAACAATTACCATCCCAAGGCAACACCCATTTGGCTTGAGCCTTCCCTGCTCTGAGCGCCGCGTTCCGCGCTCCATTATTATTCATTACATAGTTGTTCTTATGGCGATATAGTCGCATCCATATTCGACTCTGCTGGGCAGCGGTCAACTGAGAGAACAGCGTGCCGGTTGGTAAAAAATCTCTTGGCACGCCCTCTATATCCAATGGCAGGGCCTGGTATTTTTCGAGCTGGAACGGTATATGAATATATTCCACATTGGCAGCTTTTAGCATGCCAATTATCTGCTTTTCTTCTTCGGAATCAACGATACGATTGACAACAAAGCACTTCTTGCATCCCTTCAGATCCGGCTCATTCTTGAGGATGAAGTGCAAATTTTTCCGCGACTGCCCTTTTTTATGCCGAGGAACGAGATCGTTACCAATGATACGGCAAAGTAAAAACTCACTTCCAAACTTATTTAGGCAAAATTGTCTTTCTTGAAGCTCATCACGAGATACAGCTTTTGTCTTGTGAACTTGCCTCTCTGCCGGAGTAGTGACCTTAATATTATGGAACAATCTAAACTGTATATCCCGCTTCAATTTTTTTAAGTAATTCAACACAACAGAAGCCCTGATCTCAATTCAACGAGTTATGATTACATCAGCATCATCGGTAATTCACTTCGCAACCTTACAAGATCCTCTTTCCAATGATCGGAAATGCTCGGATCATAAGCTTCAAACCTATCAAGCCAATCATCATTGTAAAAGTCGCTCTTCCAGAAGCCAGCTTTCAATTGAGAGATAGCGACTCTTGGTGTCAGTGATTCTTTTACAAAACCATAGTAATCTTCCCGAATGTTGTCGAGCTCGAAGAGCTGATAGACCTTCACTCCAACATGAAGAAGATCAATTACTACGGAAGAATTTGGTACCAAAGCGATGTGGCCATACTCAGGCACTACATCATGCACATACGCACTACCATTTAGAAAGGCAAAGTCACTCTCTTTTGAGCGGGGATGTTTCTTGATCGCGACACTTTCCACATCAGTATTGGACTGGCATAAGTGGACAACCTCCTCTAACTTATCCTTAAGAAAAGTAGAACTCAGATAAATCACCACTTTCACCTTATCCGGCAACGCATACGTTATTTCTTCAAAAGAAGCCGCTTTCCCCTCCCTTGGTATGATGTATACCGCCCCTTCGATCTTGCCTATTTCCGCATAAGTGTCTAATGACTTTTTATTGCGCAATATGGAAATTTCAAAATCCAAAGCAGGAAAGTCCTTGGTCACTTCGGCATGCTGTACATATATCCTGGGAACGTTTTGAAGTTTCATTACCATCGAGAGCGCTACGGATATATCGGTATGATCGTTGGCAAAAATAGACACCTCCGGCTTCGCATTAGCTCGACTGAAGTATACCAGAAGTCGGTAATACGCATTCGCGAATCGAATAAGAAACCTAAGCGAGGTAGGGTTAGTTTTTATGCGCCCGAGGTAGACGAGGCAGCAACAAAGCAGAACGAACCTGACAAAAACATGATAAAGATCATTCCTTCCCTTCCTAGTTGGATAGAACGAAACATTTCTTTCTTTATCGTATTCAATTAAATTAGAAACTTCAGTGCCTATCATCAATTTTTGCAAGAACAAAAATTCTCTCTCGTTGTTGCTCGTGCTACCACAATACAAAGCATCTGGAACAGGCCCAACATAACGCTTATGACGTGATAGAAAAAACTCTCTGAATAAGTAAGTCGCCGCCACCAACCGAGGTAGACGAGAGGTATTGAGCCGCTTATATTTTTCTTCCGCCTCGATTCTAACATGATACACCGGCACATCTCCGAACCGTATGATCTTGAAATTTCTATCAAGTCCGGAAAAGAATAAACGTACGGCACAGTACAATTTATGCATCAACGTGATTCGCCACAATATTCATTAATATTTGCCCTACATCCAAGGCAACACCCCCATTTTTTGCGACTTCTGCAGCGAAGATTTTTCCAACAAACCCCGCGGATATAAAAAACACGACACCAGGGCCCGCCAGCTCTCTGATTTGTTCAAGATAGTTTTCATAAACATAAGGCAGAGGCTGCGTAGCTTCCGTATAACTAAATTTCTCGGTCTTTAGCAGGCGATGTGTTGGCAATTCTATATATGTAGCATGAGGCACGTCATCAAAAACCGATTGCAGATACTCTCTCTTTGCACCCGAAATAAATATGACACGCTGAGCGAGCCTAGCGAGTTTAGCAATGTACTCCCTGTCAAACAGGTATAGGTTTATCTGCCCTTCTGTGATACAGGCACGGCCATCATACAACTTCAGATAACCATGACAAAGCGTGAACAACCTACAAAGCAGCGCATTGTTAAAAATGCTATAATCGCGATTGATGCTCAGCTCATCGATAAATCTGAATACACTAGGAATTCCAACCATGTCATGCTCAGGCAAGCTCCGTCTGAAATCTTCTTGGATTTTATTTCTCAATGTAAGAGGCAGCTTTTCTCCCCACCAGTGAAGTTCCTGTCTCTCCATATCGAAAGCACACGGTAGGGTACGTGAAAATCCATAACCCTCTCCATCATTAAGACGCACAAATGAATAAGGCGTTCGCGCCCTTATAGCCAACTCAACACTAGACTTAATCTTTCCTATGCTTTCATCATTAATTAGGCAGTCTATAAGATTTCTATCTTTTGGTATAGATTGATACAGCGGAAACAAATACCCTGCATACTCTTTAGATATAGACTTTTCCAACCGACAAAAATCAGCTTCGATAGATTTATATTTTTCATCGGAAGATTTATACATCCTTTGCTGCCAGTATGCTGTTTTAATTTTCGCAGAAGAATTCATCTGTCGGGAATACTTGCTGATTAAATTATAAAATATTTCCTTCTCGCCTTCAATGGAGGCTTTATTTAAAACCTTAAGAACCTGATGTATCGTGATGCCACTTAAAAGACCAGCTCTATCAAATGCTTCATATGCCTGACAAGATGGCAATTTTTTTACAATCAAGGCTATCAAGAGCCTCCTGAAAGCACTCTCATTATTAATGCTCTTTTTTTTATATTTGTAAAACTCAATAAAAACTTCTAATTCACGTAAAGTAAGTTGCGATGGTGATGCCAAAGCTCTATCAAGTGAGACCAAGCTATTCAGCTCAAAATCATCTAAACTTTCTGTTATTACATCATATATGGGACTTCGCTTTTCACGAAGATAATAGAGAGCCTCCCACAACACTGCTTTAGAAGCTAAATTACTATTCGAAACCTTAGAAAACAAACGTCGAGGATCATCGCTTCGCTCCATCTTTAATGCCAGGAAATAAGCTTGCTTAAGCCTTAAATACGACTTTATTTTTTTAACTCTTCGGACGATATACCTTAGCAATCTCAACATGCAGGATTCTTAAATTAAAAAGGCAGAGTATGAGTGGGCGGGCGAGACAAACTTATCATATTACAATGGGCTTTATATATGCGTGAATTCACGCTTGAACTCCCTCGGTAATTCTATCAGCTGCCAGGTCCATATACGGATCACCAGATGCAACAAAGTCGTTAACTTTATCCATGTACCAGCTGGGCACCCCGATGCTATCATTTGTTATCGGGCGGCGGCTGTATAAATTTGGGATTGCAACCTCTTTGGTACCCATGTAGTGGAGGAGCCCCATCGCTTTCTTACGCAGCTCTTGGTCTGGTGAAACAAGCATAGCGCTAGTCAATAGATATTCGTAATCTGACTTGCTCTCGGGATAAACAAGAGGAATTGGATAATCATGACGACCAAAGTGACTGCACATTACAACTGGCACTCCGAGTCCGGTGAGCTCAAGGCAAGCGGTACCATTCCACAGGACCGCAAGATCAAGGTATTGTGCTAGATCACCAGCATTAAACTCAGCATGATTAAGAACAATTACATTATCCGTAAGATCTTTCGGTATTATGTCTTCTAATTTTTCTGTCAATTCAAGAGCAATTTCTGGGCGAAGTTCATGTGGGTGCGGTTTTATCAACAGCAAAAGGTCTGGGTTATCTCGAGCAACTTTGATTGAATGACGAACCCAGTCTAGCATATCACTGTGCGCAGGCCCCCCATCGTATGGCACAGCTAAGTCGCATAGTATTTTCCCGAAGCAGCATACGATTCGCCGGCCTTCATTTCGAGCTTCACTGAGAATGTTAGCCATTGGGGATGAGTGCACGCTATTACCACTGCCCGTTCGGTTCTTTGCCATGAGCTCATCGAATCGGTTCTGGACATCCGGGCTGTCTCTGTGGTCATTATACCAGTGTTCAAAGCGGTCAGGAATTGCCAGGAATGGAGCACGGCAGTTTCTATGCAGTGTCATATCCACCACCGCCATAGAGCCAGATGTCTTACTTCCAAGGTTCGTATAATAGTTTTCGTAGGCAACACTGGCGACTACATAACGAAGATTAGGTAACCTTCGATCTAACGCAAAATCACGAAATATTGAGTATGGTGCAACATGCGAGTTACTGCCTAGCAAAACAATGGGCTGACCTGTTTTCAGGGCCGCATGCTCCAGAAGTTGGCAGGCTCTCAAGACATAGTCGCAACGACGGAGAATGATTTCAAATGTAGAGGCTACCGGCTCTTCATCGATAGTAATCGAAGCACGCCTATAGACGTTGCTAAGATTCTCGTAGATTCCCTGGTAGAAGTTTACACCTTCAGCTATTACTTTACGGTTCTGCCAATCGACCTGCCAGTCAAAAACAAGCTCACCATCTTCGCGAGCACGATCGAGACTATTGAACAGGTTGGCGATAGATGGGTCTGTTTCGCTAGGCGGCCGCTGGTCTAACACTCCTTTCATAAGCGACCCAACAGCGTACCCTCGCCGCTTTAGTTCGATTAAAGCAGGCGTCACCATCGCAAGGGTATTAAAGCAGTTCAACGATGCCAGCAACACATAGCCAACAGGCTGCGCAGGCTGCTCTTCACGTCGAATAATTTCCGACGTTTGCTCAAGAAAGCGCAGCCGGTCTACCGTGCTTTTTTGGGCGACTTGCCGTCTCAGTGGAACGCTATGGCTATCAGAAAGTGGCTGTTCGGCTAATTTTCTGGCCATACTGAAGTCGTTGCGATCCCAGGCGTATGCTCCTAGCAAATTCCTTGCGGTAGGTGAATGATCTGCGGCTTTTTTCAGATAGTTATAGGCTGCGTCACTACTTAATTTCTGTATTGCAATTCTAGTTTCCAGATCGTCGATAACACCTTCAGGGAGTAAGGGTCTAAGCCATTCTAGAAGCATGTTGGCTAGATCAGTTCGATCGAGGGAAATCAGCCTTCTAGCAATGAATTTGAAAATTGGTGCCAGTGAAGCTTCTCTCTCTCCAGGCAGAGCGTCATGAGAAACTGCTTCTAATATATTTTGTGACACAAATACAAATCGCTTGACATCCTCCCGAGCACTTGCCCCAATAAGTGCAATGATATTCTCTGGCACGCCTAACTCACGCAGGTTAGCATCCAGCATCGAAAGAACTCCTTCCCGCAATACTAGGCGCCGCGTAGCATCCAACTCTACCCGAGTAGGCTTACGCTGCAATACAACGGCTGCCTGAAATAGTAGAGAGGGGTTAGGATTTACTGCTGAATTTAACAGTTTCTCGGCACGGTCCAACTCAAGATTATCCACCAGCGCAGCAAAGTATGTGAGATAGGCACGTCGGGAATTTTTTGCGGAACGCAAGTGTGACAAATTAACATTCGGCACCTTGCTTATGGTACGGCCATTGAGGCTACGGAGTGAAAATGACAATGACTCTAGATACTCAACCAATAGCCGCCCTGAAAGACGTTCATGATTTTGTTCGAGCCATTGACTAAAACATTCTACCGCGACCTTGAGATCATCGTACCTGACTTGTTCTCGATAGAACAAAATAGCATCTTCGAAAGTAACTGGCATTAATGCTACAGACGTCTTTTCTATTAGCAAGGGAACAGCTACTTCCGCATTTTTATCATGGAGCGTCATTGACACATCCACTTTTTTCCTGTCTGCACCGTAACCGTATCCATCAATTGCAGCATCTCGCAACCGCTTGATAGGCGCCACACATAACACTAATTCTTTAATGGGAGACAGCCAGGTCTTGTGACGTTGATAGAAGGGATGAATATCATGAATCATCCCGATAACTTTGTCTCTAATCAAACTCATAAATTTTTCTCTAACATGTCAAGGTGTCTAAGGCCCACCCTCAAAGCGAATACAAGCCAATCACAATGCTTCTTATTACCATGAGGCTGCCACTTAAACAATTACTTCAACTCTGCCATTATTTTCAATAACACTTGTATCAAGCATGCGTAATGCTGAAACTCAAACAATAGCAAGTACTATTTGTCACTCTCTATCTTCTCATTGACGCGCAGATATAGGAGCGACTGGGTGAAAAAAAGCAGTAAGTTTTACACTGCTGGCCGGAACTTTATCCACTCAATTCATCTCTCTCACCTTGGATAGCTTTTTATATTGTTATCGCTCTAGAAAGCTTTCACTTACAGCAGTGTTAGCTTCTATATCTTGTTTTGTCACAGAACCGATGACTTTCGAAAGATGTTTCGGCGCCACTCCATACCCCGGCCTCACGCTCCTCACCGCATCCTCGGTAATAACATCTCCCGCCTTCAGGTCCTTGACAAAGTAGAGCGACCGCCGGAACTGCACATTGCCCTGCTCGCTGGACTTGCGGCCGTAGTCGACTTGGCCCAGCGCCTGCCAAGCAGTTTTGGCATCGCGGCACAGGGCAGCGAGCTCGGCCGGCTCCAGCGAGAAGCTGTCATCGGGGCCGCCGCCGTTGCGGTCGAGGGTGAAGTGTTTCTCGATCAGGCTGGCCCCCAGCGCGACGCTGGTGATGGCAGTGGTGTTATCGATGGTGTGGTCGGAAAGTCCGGTGACCAGGCCGAAGCGCTCGACCATGTCGGGAATGGTGCGAAGATTGTAGTCCTCCGGCGGGGCCGGATAGCCGCTGACGCAGTGGAGGATGGCGAGCTGCTCACAGCCGGCGCCGCGGGCGGCGTCGATGGCTTCCTGAATCTCCTCGGCGTCGGCCATGCCGGTGGAGATGATCATCGGCTTGCCGGTCTTGGCAACGTACTCGATCAAGGGTAGGTCCACGGCTTCGAACGAAGCGATCTTGTAGGCAGGGGCACCCAGGCTCTCGAGCAAGTCAACGGCCGTGGTATCGAAGGGCGAGCTGAAAATGGTGATGCCAAGTTCGCGGGCACGAGCAAAGAGAGGCTCATGCCATTCCCACGGCATATGCGCTTCCTCATAGAGCTCGTACAACGTACGACCATCCCATAGCCCACCTTTGATTTTGAAATCGTCGCTGTCACAATCGAGGGTTATCGTATCGGGGCGATAGGTCTGCAGCTTGACGGCATCTGCACCTGCCTTCTTCGCTTCTTCGATGATGCGCAAGGCGGTTTCGAGCTTGCCATTATGGTTGGCAGAAAGCTCAGCGATGATGTACGGCGGCTGGTCTTCAGCAATCCGGCGACCGTCGATTTCAATATATGGCAGAGTCATGATGATGTTGCTCCTTGTCCTGCAGTTCTGTCGCTGGCGAGCATCCCGAATCCGATGACGTCGTGAAATATTTGCCCATCGAAATGATGGTCGCGTAGCGTAGCTTCTCGTGTGAAACCTAGGCGCTCGTGAAAGCGTATGGAGCGCATATTGAAGGCCAAGGCTTCACCGCATAATTTGTGCAAGCCTAACGTGTCGAATGCATAGGTTAATGTGGCACGCCCAAGGCGTTGGCCACTCCCTCGTGGAGCATCGGGCGCCAGGTAAAAGCCCCACTCGGCTCGCCTCGCCGATGTATTGACTAGCGTAATGTTGGCAAACCCCATCGGCACACCTTGCTGAAGGTAGAGCAACAGATGCCGGTTCGGGTCCTGTCGAGCTCTTTCGAACCAGCTGCGATGCTCCTTCGCTTCGATTTCATGCTGTGTGTACATGAAGCGACGCACGTCTGGGTGGTTACGCCATTCACGTACGACTTCCAGCTCCGCTTTCTGGAGAGGGCGGAGCCGATCCTCTTCCTCAGCCATTGCCTATTTCCTCTGCACGACTCTCAGCCGTCATCCATTCGACCAGCAGTGCAACGCCGTTGCCGTCCACAAGACGAGAGGCAACAAGGCTCATCTGGGCCAAAGTTGTCGGGCGAATGTGCTCTTCCCAGATGGCGGGCAAGCGATTCACTGCCGCAGGCTCGCCTACGTTATAAGCCGCACTAGCGTGATGGAGAGCCTGGGCGATGCCCTTCTGGTTTTCTGCCAGCTCCAGCATCAAGGTCGGCACACCGAGGCAGCAGCGCTCCCAGGAGGTGCTGCCGGCGGCACCGATGGCGAGGTCCGCTTCGCTCATGCGCCGGGCCATGTCACTGACATTGACCACCACCTCGGTGTGCCGGGGCATCGCCCTGGCTTGAGCCGTCACCGCTTCTCTCCAAGGGGCGGAGGCCCCCATTACTACGCTGATCTGCAGGTCATCCGGCAGGTCGCAGGTAGTCAGGGCGTCCAGCACCCGGCCGGTGATGTTTTCCCTGTCCACGCCGCCGAGGTTGATCAGCAGGCGCTGAAGCCGAGGCTCGCGGGCACGCCGGCGGAGGCTGGCCTCGCGCCACTCGCGGAACTCGGAGCGCAGCAGCGCATAGCGCGGGCCGGCCAGTACCCGGCAGGTCTCGGGCACCAGTCTACGATAGTCCTCCGCCTGCCGGCCGAGGTTCTGGTCCAGCAGCAGATCGGCAATATGATGGCGATCCGCCAGGTCGTCGATCACCAGCAGGCGCGGCCTTGAGTCGGAGAGCCCATCGAGCACCGCCATTTCCCAGCGATGATCCAGGGCATAATGGTCCACTACCAGCCAGACGGGACTCAACTCGGCCAGGTGTGGCAGACAGGCCGCGGCATCCTGGACCCAACTCGCGCCCAGCCAGTGGGCATGGGCAGGCTCCGGCTCGAGGTTCTTCTTGGCGCCGGAGTCGGCTCCGTTGCACTCCAGCGGCAGGCGATGGATAGCAAAGCCACGCGCCTCGATCACCTCGTACAGGTGCCCAAGGTGCTCCCTGCAGAGGAAGTGGCACTCGGCGCCCTGGGCCTGCAGGGCATCGGCGAGGGTCAGGCAGCGCATGACGTGGCCGCTGCCGATCTCCAGCGAGGCGTCGGCGCGAAAGGCGACCACCTGCCCCTGCAGGCGGGGGGCTATCGGCGCTCCGTTCATGCCCAGTCGCCCTGCTGCTGGGCCTGCCAGGCCTTGAACAGCCATTCGGCCCGCTGCCAATCTTCCGGCGTATCGATATCCTGGACGCGGTGGCGCGGCAGCGGCACCGGCACGGCGCGATCGCTGAAGATCGGAGAGCCCTTCCGCCAGGCGGTAGCGCGACCCCAGTAGAACTGCCCGGCATCGTGCCAGGCCTCTTCGAGATCCTGAGAGCGGGTATGGAAGTACTCGGGCTGGAACATGGCCACACGCCCTTCCGGGGTCAGGCGCAGCGCGCGCTGAATGGGAAAGGCGTAGCTGGTCACCGAGAAGGTGTAGTCGACGTCATCGCTTCCCTGCAGGGCACGAAGCCCGTCCTGCAGGTCCTCGGCCTGCACGAACGGCGCCGTGGCGTAGAGGCAGCAGACCGCATCAGGCGCCTCGCCCTGCTCGCCCAGCCAGTCGATGGCATGGGCGATGACCGGGATGGTGCCGGTATGATCATCGGAGAGCGCGGCCGGGCGGCGGAACGGCACCTCGGCGTCATGCGCCTCGGCCACGGCGGCGATCTCGTCATCGTCGGTGGAGACGATCACCCGGGCGAAGCAGCCGCTTGCCAGCGCCGCCTCGATGGACCAAGCGATCATCGGCTTGCCGGCAAACTCGCGAATGTTCTTGCGCGGAATCCGCTTGCTGCCGCCCCGGGCGGGAATGACCGCGATGGCCTGCCCTTCTGCCGCCTGTGTCATGCGACCTCCATGGCCCGTGCCAGCATCCTTACCACCTCATCCTGCTGGGCGTGCGTCATGGTGGGATACATCGGCAGGCTGATCGCCTCGGCGTAGTAGGCGTCCGCGGCGGGGAAGTCGCCGGACGTGAAACCCAGCTCCCGGTAGTAGGGCTGGGTGTGCACCGGGATGTAGTGCAGGTTCACGCCGATGCCCTGCTCGCGCAGGCGCTCGAACACCTGGCGGTGGGTCGGGGTGATCCGGTCACACTGGAGGCGGATGACGTAGAGGTGACGGCCGGAAACGCTGTCCGGATGCTGCCAGGGCGTGGTCACGGGCAGCTCGGCCAGGGCGGCATCGTAGCGCTCGGCCAGGGCGTTGCGCCGTGCCACGTAGTCGTCCAGGCGCTCCAGCTGGGAGAGCCCCAAAGCCGCCTGCAGCTCGGTCATGCGGTAGTTGTAGCCGAGGTCGATCTGCTGGTAGTACCAGGGGCCATCGGCCTCATGAGTCATCAGCGCCGGATCCCGGGTCACCCCGTGGCTGCGCAGCAGGTCCATTCGCTGGGCAAGATCCTCGTCGTTGGTCAGGGCCATGCCGCCTTCGGCGGTGGTGATGATCTTCACCGGGTGGAAGCTGAACACGGTGATATCGCTGTAGCGGCCGCTGCCGATGTAGTCGCCCTGATACTTGCCGCCGATGGCGTGAGACGCGTCCTCGATGATCCGGAAGCCGTAACGCTGGCCAAGGGCGTGGATCGCCTGCATGTCGCAGGGCTGGCCGCAGAGGTGCACCGCCACCACCACCTTGGGCAGGCGCCCTTCCGCCTCGGCGCGCTCGAGCTTGGCCGCCAGTGCTTGCGGGCAGAGGTTATAGGTGCGCGGGTCGATATCCACGAAGTCGACCTGGGCGCCGCAGTAGCGGCCGCAGTTGGCGGAGGCGACGAAGGTGATCGGCGTGGTCCACAGCCAGTCGCCCTCCCCCAGGCCTAACGCCAGGCAGGCGATATGCAGCGCCGAGGTGGCGCTGTTGACCGCCAGCGCATGGCGCGCGCCTACCTTGGCCGCCACCGCCTCCTCGAAGCGTGGAACCATCGGGCCCTGGGTCAGGAAGTCCGACTGCAGCACCTCAAGCACGGCATCGATATCGGCCTGCTGAATATCCTGGCGTCCGTAGGGAATCATCAGATGGCTCCGATCTTTTCCCAGTTGGTGTCGATCCAGGCCTTGAGCTCAGAATCAGACATCCACTCACCGTTGTTGTCGCTGGCGTAGACGAAGCCTTCCGGCACCTTCTTGCCATCCTTGATGCGGTTGGCGTCCTTGTCCCAGCTGTTGATGGCCGGCAGGATCTTGTAGTGCTCGGGGTACTCGTAGGTGTAGTAGGCGTCTTCGGCGCCGATCATCTGCTCGTGCAGCTTCTCGCCGGGGCGAATGCCCACCACTTCCTGCCGGGCCTCCGGGGCGATGACCCGGGCCAGGTCGGTGACCTTCATGGAGGGGATCTTCTTGACGTAGATCTCGCCGCCTTCCATGTCCTCGAAGGCGTGCCAGACCAGCTCCACGCCCTCCTCCAGGCTGATCATGAAGCGGGTCATGCGTTCGTCGGTGATGGGCAGCACGCCCTTGTCGCGGATCGACGTGAAGAAGGGAATCACCGAACCGCGGGAGCCCATGACATTGCCGTAGCGCACCACGGCGAAGCGGGTGTCGTGCCCGCCGGCGTAGGAGTTGCCGGCCACGAACAGCTTGTCGGAGGTAAGCTTGGTGGCGCCATACAGGTTGATGGGGCTGCTGGCCTTGTCGGTGGAGAGCGCCACCACCTTCTTCACGCCTTTGTCGATGCAGGCATCGATCAGGTTCATGGCGCCCATCACGTTGGTCTTGACGCACTCGAAGGGGTTGTACTCGGCGGTGGGCACGATCTTGGTGGCCGCCGCATGCACCACGTAGTCGACGCCATCCAGGGCCCGATAGACCCGCTCGCGGTCGCGCACGTCACCGATGAAGAAGCGCACGCGGGGGTCGCCCTCAAACTTCTTGGCCATCTCCCACTGTTTCATCTCGTCGCGAGAGAAAATGATCACACGCTTGGGGTTATAGCGCTCCAGCAACATGGGGATGAAGGTGTGCCCGAAGGAGCCGGTGCCACCGGTAACCAGGATGGATGCATTTTCAAACACGTAATGTGATCTCCGTAAAAGTGAGAAATGGGTGCATTCTGACACGCTACCGCCCGGGGATTGTCCCGGGCGCGTTCCCATGCCCTTGTGAATACTTGCGGGAGGCTGGAAGCATGACAGGAGTAGCACCTTGACGGATGCCTATCGGGTTAGGTGGTGTTGATCCCTTGCCCGCACTCCTTCCTGCTGAGCGTGTGCCAGCATCCCTGCTGTGTCGATGTTGGTATCGTTGATCGGTCTATTCTACGCGAGCAGGTGGCAGGGCTCTACAGACAAGGAAAATTTGGCTATGGGGATGATAGCGGGTGGGGGGTGGCCGTCGCTTGCGGGGGGAGGATCTTTTCTGGTGTCAGTCACTTGCGAGTGCGGCTGCGGCAGGGGCTGTGAATGTGCAGGGAGACAGGCAACACCGCTGGGCGGCTTCGCCGCCGTTCGCCCGGCGGAGCCGGGCTCCTACCAGCCGGGGCGCACCTTGGTGGTAGTGCATTCGTGCAGAGCCGCGATTTTCGCCACCACCATCGCGCTGCAAGCAGCGCTCCTACGGAGTGGTGGCCCATGATTGGGCGCCTGGCGGCGCCAGTCGCGCAACAAGTTGCCCTCCTATGGTGGGATGCGTTGGCGACCAGGCTCAGTCACCTGCTCCATCATCGCCGAGATGTCGGACCACCGATAAATCGGGCTCCCACCAGTAGAACCAGGCCGTCGAAGAAGCATGCTCGCTCGCTGCGAAACGGCCACCTCCTCAGGAGGTGGCGTCGGCGGGGTATGGCAGGCTGCGGTCGAGCAGGGTGCGCCAGCGGGTGAGGACGGGGGCGTCGGAGTGGTTGACCTCGGCGAGCAGGCGGCGGAAGTCGCGGCGGGCGCTCTCGTCGGCAGGGTCGATGACGGTAAGCCAGACCTCAAGAGAGGCAAGGTGCTGGTGGAGGTTGCCGTCCTCGCGGGCTTGGTCGATGGCCTGCTGGCAGAGCGCGGCGACCGCCTCGCGGGGGTGGCCGAGCCGGTGGCGGACCACGGCCAGGTGGAGCGCCAGCTCCGGCAGGAACAGGGTGGTCTTCTCCCGGGCGAGCATCAGGGTCTGGTCCAGGTAGTCTTCGGCACGGCGGAACTCGCCGAGGGCGATACAGGCGTCCACATACCACAGCGAGGGACGGCTGTAGCGGTCGCGGCCGGTGAGCTCGGCGAGCTCCTCCTGGGCGGTCTCGACCTGGGTCAGGCCGTCGCGGTCGCCGGCCAGGGCGCGCTGCCAGCCGAGCACGCCGCGGGCGGCCATCTGCCAGAGGTGCAGGTCCGGGGTGCCAGTGAGCTCGAAGGCGCGCTCGGCGCGGGCGGCGGCCAGGTGCACGTGGCCCAGCTGGCGGTAGAGCGCCGAGGCGTACATCAGCGCCATGGCCAGGCTGCCGGGGTGGTTGATGCGCTCGGCCAGGCGGATGGCGGACTCCACCTGGGTCTCGGCGCGGCGGTAGTCGCCGCGCAGGCAGAGCGCCCAGCCCTGGAAGCAGGCCGCCGAGACCTGGGGGTGGTCGGAGAACGGCAGCCACTCGATCATCATCGGCGATTCGAGGGGGTTGATCTCGTCCAGGTGGTCGTAGGCGCGCTGGATGCGGCCGGCCCAGTACTCGCAGCTGGCCCGGGCGTACTGGGCCAGGCGGGCGTAGCGCGGGTCGTCGAGCTTCTCGGCGAGCCCCGCCAGGCGCGAGGCGAGGTGGAAGGCGTCGGCATGGGCGTGGCGCTGGCTGCAGCCCACCCAGAGCCCCCACTTGACCAGGAAGGCCTGCTCCAGATCGGCGGTGTCGGTCTCCTCCTCGCTGCCCAGGCGCGCCAGCAGCTCGCGGGCGCGCACGAAGCTCTCGTGGGCGGTGGGCGAGCCGTGGCCCTCCAGGGCGAAGGCGGCCTGACCGCGCACCGTCAGCAGGCTGATCTCCCGCTCGCCCTGCCCTTCCACGTGGCGCAGGCTGGCCAGACCCAGGTCGGCCATCTTCAGCGCGGTGCGGTTGGCGCTGACCTTGAGCGCCTCCCGGGCGGCCAGCTCGAAGTAGCGGGCGCCGCGGGCATAGTGGCCGCTGCGCCGCAGGTGGGTGGCGAAGTCACCGGGGTGGCGGCTGATCCAGATCGGGAAGCGCTCCTCGATCAGCGCCACTACCTGGCGGTGGATCGCCGTGCGCACGTCCCGCGGGCAGGAGAGGTAGGCGGCCTCCTGCAGCAGCTGGTGGGTGAACTGGTACTCGCGGCCGTCCTCGTCGCCCTCCACCGGCTCGATGATCTCCAGGCGGCGCATCTGCTCCAGCGCCTGGCTGAGGCGCGGCTTCTCCCAGCCGCTGCACTCGTGCAGGAAGTCGAAGCGGAAGCGCCGGCCCAGCACCGCCGCCACGTGGGCCACTTCGCGGTCGCTGTCGAGCTGGTCGATGCGGCTGGCCAGCAGGCCCAGCAGGCCGTGGGGCAGCTCGTCGAGCTGCACGCTGCGCCCCTCGCGGCGGTCCATGTCGACCCGCCGGCAGATCTCCTGCAGGTAGAGCGGCACGCCGTCGCAGCGCTCGATGATCTGGCCGCGCAGGCGCGGGCTCAGGTGGATGCGGTAGCGGCGGGCGAGCTGGGAAAGCAGCCGCGACGACTGCATGGCGTCCAGCCGGCCCAGGGTGATCTGCTGGTCCCAGTGCAGCCGCGCCGGCAGCGCCTCGCGGCCGTGGTGGCTGGCCACCAGCATGAAGGCGCAGTTGATCGGCAGCCGCGCCTGGAGGCCGGCCAGCACCTTGAAGCTGGGCTCGTCGAGCCACTGCAGGTCGTCGATCATCACCACCAGGGGACGGTCGGCGGCGATATGGATGACCAGGCGGTGCAGCAGCCCCACCACCAGCTCCACCGCCTCGTTGCTCTGGGTCAGCACCGCCACCTCGCGGGGCTCGCGGGCGCCCAGCGCCTCCTCGAGCAGCCGGGTGCGCTCCTCGTCCAGCGCCGGGGCCTCCAGTGCCGCGAGCAGCTCCGCCAGGGCCTCGGGATCGATCCGTCCGCCCAGGCGCCAGCGCAGCAGCTGGCGGGCCACGCCATAGGGCTCCTGCACCGAGAGCCGAGTGGTGGGCTGCCAGCAGATCGCCGCGTCGCGGCTCTGCTCGAGCTGGCGGAAGCCGACCATCAGCGCCGACTTGCCCATGCCGGAGGGGCCGCGCACCAGCACGCTCTGGCGCAGGCCGATGCCGGCCCGGGCCAGGGCGTCGCGCAGGGTGCGCAGCTGGCTCTCGCGACCCACCAGGCTCGGCGGCAGCGCCTCGCGACCGCCCTCGTTGGCGCCCAGCACCAGGGCACGCAGGCGCACCCGGCCGTCGCTGGCCACCAGCCGCGAGCTCAGCCGCGGCTGCAGGTCCAGGGCCGGCGGCATGTGCTGGCTGGCTTCCTGGGAGATGACGAGCTCGCTGCCCTCGGCGGCGGCCATCAGCTCCAGCGACCCCTGGGTCACCTGGCCGAGGGGGTCCACCAGGTGGCGCTCGGGCAGGTAGACCACCCGACCGCTGTTGAGCCCGGCGGCCAGCTCGACCCGGGGCGGCTCGCCCTCCCCCGTCCAGTGGCGCGCGCTCTCCTCGGGGAGCATGCGCCGGCAGTGCTCAAAGAGGGCCACCAGCTCGGCCAGCTGGTGAGCCGGGCCATGGGTGCCGAAGCAGGCCAGGCCCAGGCCGCCGGTGGCGCCGGGCAGCCAGAAGCCGCCCAGGTGGTGGCACTGCTCCTCCAGCCAGCGCAGCAGCTCGAACTGCAGCATCAGGCAGGCGCGGCTGCCGGTGCGCGACGAGAGGTCGCCCTTGAGGCGCAGGCGGATGGCCATCACCGACAGCTGGCGCTGCTCGATCTCCTCCTCGCGCAGGGGCGAGCTGTCCGGGGCCAGGGTGCGGGAGAAGCCCACCACCCCGGCGCCGGCGGCATCGGCCTGGGAGTCGGACCAGTAGCGGGCCAGCTGCAGGAAGGCCGGCTCGGGCTGCTGGCCGGAGAGCGCCAGCAGCTGCAGGTAGGCGTTGTACTGCTCGTGAGCGGCGGCCAGCTGGCCCTGCTCGGCGAGCTGGCGGACCAGCCGCTCGTGGAAGGGGCCGTAGCCGGAGAAGCGGTTGACCAGCGACTGCAGCAGGCGGTCGGGGACGCTGTCGTGCTGCTCGAGGACCGATTCGGCGAAGCGGATCACCCGCTGGCGCCAGTCGTTGCGGGTCTGTACCAGCCAGCGCTGGAACTCGGCGCAGTTGGCGAGCTGCAGCTCCTCGGCCAGGTCGCCCCGATAGGCCTCGAGCAGGCGCGCCAGGGTCGGCAGGTCGCGCTCGCCGTCGAGCAGGCGCTGTACCTCGTGGATGTCGAAGGTCCAGCCCTCGGGCAGACGGAAGGCGATGGTCTGGCGAGAGACCACCAGCACCCGCTCGGCATGCTCGCCCAGTGACTGGCGCAGGCAGTGCAGCGCGTGGCGCAGGTTGGTGCGCCCCGAGGAGAGGCCCTGGTCGGGCCACAGCAGTTCGGCCAGGCTGGCGCGGTTCACCGGCTGGTTGTGCAGCAGCAGGTAGACCAGCAGCGCCTTCACCTTGTCGTAGCTGAACTGGGTCAGCATGTCCTCGCCGAGGGTGAGCGAGAAATGGCCGAAGAGGGACAGCTGATCCTGCTCCGGGGTAACGGCAACGTCGGAAGCTTCCCGCATCTTGTAGTCCTGCGTGGTAAGTGGGGGCCGGTCTTACGCCGGTACGCCACTGTGAAAACGAAACGCCTGGTCAGGCGATTGCACCAGCTCCGCTTCGCGATCGGCGAAGAAGGCGATCCGGGACTCGATGGGGGCCGGGGCCAGATGGCGGGCCAGCATCAGGTAGTCCTCATAATGGCGCCCCTCCGACTTAACCAGAGTGCGATAGAACTTGGCAAGTTCGGGGTCCAGGTGAGGGATCAGCCGGGCGAAGCGCTCGCAGCTGCGCGCCTCGATGAAGGCACCGATGATCAGGATGTCCACCAGCCGCGCGGGCTCCTCGGGGCGCACGTGACGCCGCAGCCCCTCGGCATAGCGCGAGGCCGAGATGTGCCGGTAGGCGATGCCCCGCGCCTCCATCAGCTTGACCACCTGCTCGAAGTGCAGCAGCTCTTCCCTGGCCAGCTGGCTCATCTTGGTGAGCAGCAGCGGATGGTCCACGTAGCGGTAGAGCAGGCTCATCGCCGTGGAGGCGGCCTTCTTCTCGCACTGGGCGTGGTCGATCAGCAGCAGCTCGGGGTTCTCGAGCGCCCAGTCGATCCAGGCGTCGGGGGTGCGGCACGCCAGGAAGTCGAGCAGTTCGGGCGACAGCAGCTGATCGGCGGGCGGGACATCGGTCACGGGGTCGGACATGGCAGGCGGGTCTCGGGCTCAGGGTTCGGAGAGGGCGTTGTCGCCGAGGGCGTTGTCGCCGAGGCCATTGTCACAGAGGGCATGGCGGCGGCGCTCGGCGGCGGCGGTGAGCTCGGCGGCGATACGCTCGTGGAGCTCGACCACCGACAGGCCGGAGGCGGCCTCGCGGGGCGCCAGGCCATAGCGGGCCAGCTCCCGGATGCGCTCGCGGCCCACCCGCAGCAGCTCCACCGCCCGGGAGAGCCCGGGCTGCTCGGGGCGGCAGCGGATGCGGTGGCGGGCCAGCTGCTCGGCCAGCGCGGCGTCATCCACCAGGCGCAGGTAGCGGCCGGCGACGGCCTCGCGCAGGGCGTCGAGCTCGGCCATGCGCGCGGCGCGCGCGTCAGGCGCCAGGCCGAACCAGTCGCGGATCTCCGCGTCGGCCCGCTGGCAGCCGCGGCAGGTGGCGTCGCCCAGGGTGGTGGAACAGAGCCCCACGCAGGGCGAGGCGATGGCACCCATGGCATCCCTCTCGTTGGATGGCTGAAGGTTTCTCATGCTCTAAGACTATTCCCATGGTACCGCGTCACCCGCCCCGGGGGGGAGCCTCTCCTGTAACTCGACCCACCTGTAGTTCAACAGACAGGGCGCCGACCAAAGTGCAAGGCGTCAACCACCGGGGCTCGCTTAACATTGTCGACAGTTTACCGTAGACTTCCGGCACCGAAGACAGGACGTCTTTCACCCCTGTTCTTGTGCCATGGCCCCCGTGTCAGGGCGTCCGCCGTAAGACGCCTCCCGCCACGCCACCGGGCCCTGGCGACCACCACCAATGAGGGCCACACCGTGCTTGAAGCCTATCGCCAACATGTCGAGGAGCGCGCCGCCGAAGGCGTGCCGCCGAAGCCGCTGAACGCCGAACAGGTCGCCGCACTGGTCGAGCTGCTGAAGGCTCCGCCGGCCGGCGAGGAAGAATTCGTCCTCGACCTGATCACCAACCGCGTTCCCCCGGGTGTTGACGAGGCCGCCTACGTCAAGGCCGGCTTCCTGACCGCCATCGCCAAGGGCGAGGCCGAGTCGCCGCTGATCGACAAGATCCACGCGGTCAAGCTGCTGGGCACCATGCAGGGCGGCTACAACATCGTCTCCATGGTCGAGCTGCTGGACGACGCCGAGCTGGCCAAGGAAGTGGGCGAGCAGCTCAAGCACACCCTGCTGATGTTCGACGCCTTCCACGACGTGGAAGAGCGTGCCAAGGCGGGCAACGCCGTGGCCAAGGAGGTCATCCAGTCCTGGGCCGACGCCGAGTGGTTCCTCTCCAAGCCCGCCCTGGAAGAGAAGATCACCCTCACCGTCTTCAAGGTGCCGGGCGAGACCAACACCGACGACCTCTCCCCCGCCCCCGATGCCTGGTCGCGCCCCGACATCCCGGTGCACGCCAACGCCATGCTCAAGAACGAGCGTGACGGCATCAACCCCGAAGTGCCCGGCACCACCGGCCCGCTGAAGCAGATCGAGGAGGTGAAGGCCAAGGGCTTCCCGGTCGCCTATGTGGGCGACGTGGTCGGCACCGGCTCCTCGCGCAAGTCCGCCACCAACTCGGTGCTGTGGTTCTTCGGCGACGACATCCCCTACGTGCCCAACAAGCGCGCCGGCGGCTTCTGCTTCGGCGGCAAGATCGCCCCGATCTTCTTCAACACCATGGAAGATTCCGGCGCCCTGCCCGTGGAGATGGATGTCTCCAAGATGGAGATGGGCGACGTCATCGATGTCTACCCCTACGAGGGCAAGGTGTGCAAGCACGGCACCGACGAGGTGCTGACCACCTTCGAGCTCAAGACCCAGGTGATCCTGGATGAAGTCCGCGCCGGCGGCCGCATCCCGCTGATCATCGGCCGCGGCCTGACCACCAAGGCGCGCGAGTCGCTGGGCCTGGCCCCGTCCGACGTCTTCCGCCTGCCCGAGCAGCCCGTCGATACCGGCAAGGGCTACACCCTGGCCCAGAAGATGGTCGGCAAGGCCTGCGGCATGGAGGGCGTGCGCCCGGGCATGTACTGCGAGCCGAAGATGACCACCGTGGGCTCCCAGGACACCACCGGCCCGATGACCCGCGACGAGCTCAAGGACCTCGCCTGCCTCGGCTTCCAGGCCGACCTGGTGATGCAGTCCTTCTGCCACACCGCCGCCTACCCGAAGCCGGTCGACGTGGACACCCACCACACCCTGCCCGACTTCATCATGAACCGCGGCGGCGTCTCGCTGCGTCCGGGCGACGGCATCATCCACAGCTGGCTGAACCGCATGCTGCTGCCCGACACCGTGGGCACCGGCGGCGACTCCCACACCCGCTTCCCGCTGGGCATCTCCTTCCCGGCCGGCTCCGGCCTCGTGGCCTTCGCCGCCGCCACCGGCGTGATGCCGCTGGACATGCCGGAGTCCGTGCTGGTGCGCTTCAAGGGCAAGCGTCAGCCCGGTGTCACCCTGCGTGACCTGGTCCACGCCATCCCCTACTACGCCATCAAGGAAGGCCTGCTGACCGTCGAGAAGTCCGGCAAGAAGAACGCCTTCTCCGGTCGCGTGCTGGAGATCGAGGGCCTCGAGGACCTCACCGTCGAGCAGGCCTTCGAGCTCTCCGACGCCTCCGCCGAGCGCAGTGCCGCGGGTTGCACCATCACCCTCTCCGAGGAGAGCGTGAGCGAGTACCTGAAGTCCAACATCACCCTGCTCAAGTGGATGATCGCCAACGGCTACGGCGACCGCCGTACCATCGAGCGCCGCATCCAGGGCATGGAGGAGTGGCTGGCCAACCCGAGCCTGATGCGCGCCGACAAGGACGCCGAGTACGCCGAGGTCATCGAGATCGACCTCGAGGCGCTCAAGGAGCCGGTACTCTGCGCCCCGAACGATCCGGACGACGCCCGCCTGCTCTCCGACGTGGCCGGTGAGAAGATCGACGAGGTGTTCATCGGTTCATGCATGACCAACATCGGCCACTTCCGCGCCGCGGGCAAGCTGCTCGAGAAGCAGCCGGCCGGCAGCCTGAAGACCCGCCTGTGGCTGGCCCCGCCGACCAAGATGGACCAGCACCAGCTGACCGAGGAAGGCTACTACGGTATCTACGGCCGCGCCGGTGCGCGCATGGAGATGCCGGGCTGCTCGCTGTGCATGGGCAACCAGGCCCGCGTGGCCGCCAAGTCCACCGTGGTCTCCACCTCCACCCGTAACTTCCCGAACCGCCTCGGCGACGGTGCCAACGTGTACCTCGCCTCCGCGGAACTCGCGGCCGTGGCCGCCGTGGAAGGTCGCCTGCCCACCGTCGACGAATACCGCCGCTACATGGGCGAGTTCGACGCCATGGCCGGCGAGATCTATCGTTACATGAACTTCCACGAGATCGAGGAGTATCAGAACGCCGCTTCCAACGTGATTCCCGTCGCCCAGGAAGCCTGATACCCTCAGCTTCGACTCCGATGCTCGCAACATCGAATGGCCGCCCTCGCGGCGGCCTGAGCCGATGACAGAAGCGCCCCCAGCCGGGGGCGCTTTTTTCATGCTGGAAATCATTAGGGACCAAGGAGCTCGCCATCGCGCTGCAAGCAGCGCTCCTATGAAGGGCGATTGCCGTTTCAGCCGCGCGTCCCGCACCACCCACCCCGCGTAGGAGCCTTGCTCGCAAGGCGATGGCAAACCCCACCAGCATCGGTTGTGCCACCTTATCGCGCTGCAAGCAGCGCTCCTACGGAGGGCGATGGCCGTTTCAGCCGCGCGTCCCGCACCACCCACCCCGCGTAGGAGCCTTGCTCGCAAGGCGATGGCAAACCCCACCAGCATCGGCTGTGCCACCTTATCGCGCTGCAAGCAGCGCACCTTCAGCCGGTAGACACCTGCTACTATACTGTACGTATATCCATCCAATGAGGTTCCGCATGCCTCATGCTCGCCACCTCAGGAAGGGACGTTGCTCGCTGCCAGGCCACTGTTACCTGGTCACGATCGTGACATCGGATCGACGGACACTATTCCAAGACCATGCCAATGCCAGAGCGGCCGCACGGACCTTCTACGCACCAGCCATCATGCTGCACGGGAACACGCTGAGCTATGTGGTGATGCCTGATCACATCCACTGGCTCGTGCAATTGAAAGGAGACCTTTCCGTCATGGTCAGATTCTACAAGGCCAAGGTCACCAAGGAGATTGGCGAAAGCATCTGGCAGCGAGGTTTTCACGACCATGCCATTCGTGCCGAGGAAGACCTCCGGCAGGCTGCACGGTATATCGTCGCCAACCCATTGAGGGCTGGCCTGGTGAAGGACATTCTGCAGTACCCATACTGGAATGCGGTCTGGCTTTGAATAGTCCCATCACGCATCGATAGCGGCGCCACCCGCCTGCCACGGGATCTCCATCGCGCTGCAAGCAGCGCTTCTACGAAGGGCAATCACCGTTTCGCCCGCGCGTCCCCCACAAGCCCCCCGCGTAGGAGCCTTGCTCGCAAGGCGAGGGCTACTATCACCAGCGCCGGCTGTGCCACCTTATCGCGCTGCAAGCAGCGCTCCTACGAAGAGCGATGGCGGTTTCACCCGCGCGTCCCGCACCCCCCACCCTGTGTAGGAGCCTTGCTTGCAA
The DNA here is from genome assembly GCF_024206005.1 of Halomonas sp. 3H. NCBI lineage: Bacteria > Pseudomonadati > Pseudomonadota > Gammaproteobacteria > Oceanospirillales > Halomonadaceae > Halomonas > Halomonas sp. 3H. The sequence goes on along the minus strand of NZ_CP100360.1, from coordinate 1,532,585 downwards.
GGCGATGGCTACCCCCGCCAGCGCCGGCTGTGCCACCTTATCGCGCTGCAAGCAGCGCTCCTACGAAGAGCGATGGCGGTTTCACCCGCGCGTCCCGCACCCCCCACCCTGCGTAGGAGTCTTGCTTGCAAGGCGATGGCTACCCCCGCCAGCGCCGGCTGTGCCGCCGTTTCAGCCGCGCGTCCCGCACCACCAACCCCGCGTAGGAGCCTTGCTCGCAAGGCGAGGGCTACTATCACCAGCGCCGGCTGTGCCACCTTATCGCGCTGCAAGCAGCGCTCCTAATGAAGGGCGATTGCCGTTTCAGCCGCGCGTCCCGCACCACCAACCCCGCGTAGGAGCCTTGCTCGCAAGGCGAGGGCTACTCCCACCAGCGCCGGCTGTGCCACCTTATCGCGCTGCAAGCAGCGCTCCTACGAAGAGCGATGGCGGCTTCACCCGCGCGTCCCGCACCCCCCACCCTGTGTAGGAGCCTTGCTTGCAAGGCGAGGGCTACTCCCACCAGCGCCGGCTGTGCCACCTTATCGCGCTGCAAGCAGCGCTCCTACGGAGGGCGAGCGCAGTGCCACCGGCATTAACCGTTTCACCCCACCACGATGCGGTTGCGGCCGCCCTGCTTGGCGGCGTAGAGCGCGCGGTCGGCGCGTTCGAGTAGGCCGGCGGCGGTGTCGCCGGGGCGGTGGCCGGCCAGGCCGATGCTCAGCGTGACGGGGATGCCCTGCCAGGGGTGCTGCTGGACACCGGTGCGCAGGCGCTCCAGGGGGCAGCGGGCGTCCTCGGGGGAGGTGCTGGGCATCAGCAGCACGAACTCCTCGCCGCCGACGCGGGCCGCGAGGTCATCGCCGCGCAGGGTGTCGTGCAGCAGCCGAGCCAGGGTCTCCAGCACGCGGTCGCCGTCGGCGTGGCCGAAGCGGTCGTTGATGGCTTTGAAGTGGTCCACGTCCAGCAGGGCCAGGGTGAAGCCGCCCCCCAGGGCGTCGGTATCCACCTGCGCCAGCAGCCCGCCGAGCACCCGGTCGAAGCGGCGCCGGTTGGGCAGACCGGTGAGCGCGTCGGTCATCGCCTCGTGGTCGAGCCGGCGGTTGAGCGCCTCGAGCTCCTGGCGGCGCGCCTCCAGGGTCGCCTGCAGGGACTCGAGCTCGGCGATGATGGCGCCCTTCTCGGCCAGCAGCCGGTCGGTGGCCTCGCGGTCCTCCAGCAGCTCCCGCTCCAGGCGGTGCTTGCGGTCGATGGGCATCAGGCCGAGCAGCGAGAGCCGGGCGCCCTTGTAGTCGATCCGCCGCGCGCTGCACAGCACCGGCAGCATCTGCCCACTGGGCAGCGACAGCTCGAGATGCACCTCCTCGACCCGGCCCCGCTCCGCCAGGCGATAGCCGACCAGGCCGAGGTAGAGCAGGCGCGCCGCCGGAGTGAAGAGGTCGCTGGCCGGGGTGTCGATAAGCGCACCGGCGGGCACCCCGAACCACTCCCCCACGCAGCGGTTGACCGCCAGGATGACCCCCTGCTCGTCGACCACCACCTGGCCGTCGGGGGCTCGGTTCCACCACTGGGCGAGATCCTGGGGACGGATCGGCATCGGCGCGGCTCCTTGCAGGGAGGAAAGGGCTCCGGATGGCCAGGCGGTCAGCTGGCCGAGGGGATCGTCAGGTGCGTGCGCAGCGCCCGGGCCAGGCGCTCGGGGTCGGTCAGCTGCGGGTAGTGCCCGGCGCACTCCAGCACCTCGAGCTCGCTCTCCGGCAGGTGCTGCTGGAGGTACTGGGCAGCGCTGAGCGGCACGATGACATCGAAGGCGGTCTGCACCACCGTGCTGGGCACCGTGACCCGCTCAAGCAGGTGGCGGGTATCGCCGAGGAAGATGCTGCGCGCCAGGGGGCGGAGCACCTCGGGCGCCACCGCCAGGAAGCGCTGCTGCAGGTCGTGCTGGCGCGATGGGGTCAGGGCATCGCCCAGGGCCACTCGGGAGAGGGTCCCCGCCCAGTCCAGGTAGTTCTGCTCCATCAGTGCCAGCAGGCCGTCGAGCTGCTCGGGGGTGTAGCCGCCCAGGTAGTCGGGCGGGTCGTCCAGGTAGCGCGCCGAACTGCAGATGAGGCAGAGCTTGCGGAAGGCCTGAGGGCGGGCGATGGAGGCCATCAGCCCGATGGTGCCGCCGATGGAGTGGCCGACCATCAGCGCCCCCTCGAGCCCCAGGGCATCGCAGAGTGCCACCACGTCCTCGGCGTGGCCGGCGGGCGTGCCGTGGCGGCCGGGATCATGGGCCGCGGGATCGGCGGCGCCGAAGCCCGCCAGGTCGAAGAGGATCAGCCGGTAGTCCCGCTCCAGGAACGGCACCAGGCGACTCCAAACGGTCTGGTCGCAGCCGAAGCCGTGGATCATCAGCAGCGGCGTGCGGCCCCGACCGTGCTCGGTGACATTGAGGCACTGGACAATATCGCGGTGCATCGAACGGGCCCCTGTGCTGGCTCGAAATGTTTCCTGGAACGTGACGATCCCGGGCAGCCCCTGCCTTGATGGTGATCGTGCGCTACATGAGATAGCACGCCATCCTCTCCGGAGTTGTCAATCTTTTACAATGGTCCAGTGGGGTCCAGGATGCGGGTGTGAAACAATTCGGCATCCACCCCGAAACGGATCCTGCTGTCGCGGCATGACCCCTGCCGTCTACCGTGACCTCCCGACCATGACGCTCCAGATTGCCCAGACACCCCACCACGGTCCCTCCACCCAGGCGCTCTTCGACCGCCTCCCTGTCGGCACCTATGCCGTCGAGGTACAGCCGCAAGGAGGGCTTCGCTTCCGCTACGTCAGCGATCGCTTCCTGCAGATGTGCGACCTCAAGCGCGACGACCTGATGGCCGACTCGGGGCGGATCATGGCCGTGATCCATCCGGATGACCGTGACGCCATGATCCAGGCCAACCTCGCCGCATTGGAGACGCAGCAGCCCTTTCACTGGGAGGGTCGACTCCGGGTGCAGGCATGCGATACCTGGGTGGCGATTTCTTCCAACCCGCGTCGCCTGGAGGACGGCCGGACGCTCTGGGAAGGCGTCATGGTCGACATCAGCGCCTACAAGCGGCTCGAGACCGAGCTACGGGCCTCCCAGGCTAACCTGCAGCGTCTGCTGGAACACCTGCCGATCGCCACCTCCGTGATCGAGCTTGGCAGCGAGGGGCGGGTACTGTTCAGCAACGCCAAGTTCCACCGCACCTTCGGCTATGCGCAGGAGGAGGTGCCCACCGTCGAAGCCTGGTTCGCCCTGGCCTACCCGGATCCGGACCACCGCGCCGCCGTGCGGGCACTGTGGTATGCCGCCCAGAAGCAAGCGATGGCAGGGTCCGGCCAGGTCGAGCCGGTGGAGTTCAAGATCGCCTGCAAGGATCGCAGCGTTCGTGATGTGGTCGTCAGCGCCACGATCGACGAAGGCGTCATGATCGTCTCCTTTCAGGACATTACCCAGCAGAAGCGCACTCAGGCCGAGCTGCGCCTGAGCGAGCACAAGTTCCGCACCCTGGTCGAGGATGCTTACGCCGTCATCTATACCCTCAACCTTGACGGCGAGTTTCAGTATCTCTCACCCAACCTGTTCACCCTGCTGGGCTATGCCCCCGAGGAGCTGGCCGGCCTGCATTTCGCCAATATCGTGCACCCCGACGACATGGCGCACTGCGAAGCGTTCATGCGGCAGGTCTATGCATCCAACACGCGGCTGAGCAATCTCGAGTATCGCGTCCGCCATCGCAACGGTGAATGGCGCTGGCACGTGACCAACGCCGCCCCCCTCTATGACGTCGACGGCCTGCTGATCGGCATGATCGGCAACGCCCATGACGTCAGCGAGCGCAAGGCCAATGAAACCCGCATGACGCACCAGGCGACCTATGACGAGCTGACCGGCCTGCTCAACCGTGCGGCCTTCTTCGAACGCCTCGAGCGGTTGCTGGAGGGGGCCGAGGCCGGGAACACGCCCTCCCTCGGGCTGATGTTCATCGATCTGGACCATTTCAAGCAGATCAATGATACCCATGGCCATGCGGCGGGTGACCGGGTGCTGCAGGTCCTCGCCGCGCGACTCCAGGCGGCACTCCGCAGCGCCGACCTCTGCGGGCGCCTGGGCGGCGATGAGTTCATCAGCCTGCTCTGCGGCGTGAGTGACGCCGGCACGGCGACCCGGATCGGGGTTCAGGTCCTGCAGCAGCTCGTGGAGCCGATTACCCTCGGGGACCTGACGCTGATTCCCTCGTGCAGTATCGGCATTGCGCTTTCGTCGTGTCATGGCAGCGAAATTACCGAGCTGGTTCGGCATGCCGACGACGCCATGTATCGCGTCAAGCAGAGCGGACGCAATGGCGTCTGCCTGGCCGACTGAGCCAGGCAGACGCGGCCCGAATAGATGGCGGACGTGCCTTAAGTAATTTTCTTGCCTGACCTCCCACCAAAGCCGTCCTGTGGCACTGCCGGGGCTATGGCATCATCGGGGCATCGACACCGAGCAAGGAGCCCCGCCGTGAGCCCTATCATCACCCCCGACATCTGCGACGCCCATCCCGAGGTGCGCGTACTGGACCCGCTGTTCGTCAACTTCGGCGGCCGCGAGGCCTTCTGCGGGCCGATCCGCACCGTGAAGTGCTTCGAGGACAACTCCCTGGTCAAGCAGGCCGTGGCAGAACCCGGCGAGGGAGCGGTGCTGGTGGTGGACGCCGGCGGCTCCCAGCGCTGCGCCATGCTGGGCGACATGCTCGCCGAGCAGGCCGCCGACAACGGCTGGAGCGGCGTGGTGATGTACGGCTGCGTGCGCGACGTGGACGTACTGGCTGAGACGGAGCTGGGCGTACAGGCGCTGGGCGCCCATCCGCGCAAGAGCGATAAGCGCGGCGAGGGACAGCGCGACATCCCGGTGACCTTCGCCGGGGTGACGCTCTCCCCGGGCGAGTGGCTCTATGCCGACAACAACGGCATCCTGGTCGCCGAGGCGCGCCTGCCGCTGGAGGGCTGACGCCGTGCCGCCGGCCGGCAGGGTCCGCCGGCGGCCCTTGCCGTGGCGCCTCGGGTGGTGTCACCCTGACGCCATGTCCACCACGCCGATCCCGCCATGCTGGCCCTCTCGCAGCTGAGTCGCGACGTGCTGCGCAGCCTGCGCGAGCACCTGCGGCCGCTGATCGCCTACCACCTCTTCTTCACCCTGCTGGCCTCGAGCCTGCTGCTGCCGGCCGTGGCCTGGAGCCTGACGCGGCTGCTCGGCCAGTTCGGCCGCCCGGTGATCACCAACGCCGAGCTGATCGACATCCTGATGAGCACCGGCGGCGCGCTCTGGCTGCTGGCGGCCATCGGCCTGACCTTCCTGGTGCTCTACCTGCAGCAGGCCGGCATGATCCTGGTGGCCGTTCGGCCCCGCGACAACCATGTCCACCTGGCCTTCGAGGCGCTCTGGTCCACCCTGCGCCGCCTGCCGGCGCTGGCCGGGCTGGTGGTGGTGCAGGTCGGCGCCCACCTGCTGCTGGTGATCCCCGTGGCCTACGCCCTGGCCTGGCTCTACGGGGCCTTCCTGGGCGGGCTGGACCCCTACTACGTGCAGCGGGTCCGGCCGCCGGCCCTTTGGCAGTTCCTGGCCATCGCCGGCCCGCTGGTGGTGGTCTGGGCGTCGATCGCCGCCACCCTCTACTTCCGCTGGATCCTGGCGCTGCCGCTGGTGGCGCTGGAGGCCCTGTCACCCCGCGCGGCGCTCGCGCGCAGCCACCGCCTGACCCACGGCCGCAAGGGCCCCATCGCCGTGGCGGTGATCGCCCTGCTGCTGGTGATCGTCGCCCTGCCCTTCCTCGCCACCCTGCTCTTCGACCGACTCTTCACCCCCATGCTGTGGTGGCTGCCGGAGCGCAACGCGGTGCTGGTCCCCGCCACCCTGGCCTACCTCACCGCCTACGTGCTGCTGACGCTGGCCATCACCTTCGCCGGCATCGCCGCCAATGCGCTGCTCTCGGCCTGCCTCTACCTGCGCCTGGCCCACCGTGAGCCGCGACCCGCCGCGCCGCCGGCGGACGCCCACCCGGGACGGCTGGCCTGGGCGGTGGAGCTGGGGGTGGTGGGCTTCGCACTGGCCCAGGCGTGGCTGATCGTCAACAGCTTCGAGCTGCGCGACGAGGTGACGATCATCGCCCACCGGGGCAGCTCCATGGTCGCCCCGGAGAACACCCTGCCGGCGGTCCAGCGCGCCATGGAGGACGGCGCCCACTACGTGGAGCTGGACGTGCGGCTGACCGCCGACGACCAGGTGGTGCTCTTCCACGACCGCAGCCTGACCCGGCTGACCGGCGACCCGCGCCGCCTGGGCGAGCTGACCCGCGACGAACTGGCCGGCTTCGACGTGGGCAGCTGGTTCGGCGACGCCTTCGTCGGCGAGCGGATCGCCGGGCTGGACGAGGCGCTGGTGGCGGTGCGCGGCCGCAGCGCGCTGATGATCGACATGAAGCCGGACCCGGGCCGCGAGGTGGCGCTGGTGGAGGCGGTGATCGCCACTCTGGAGGAGGAGGCCCGCCTGCGCCGGGCCTGCCGGGAGGCGGCCGACGACGTGGCCGCCGCCGAAGCCTGCGGCGAGCCGGACGTGATCGGCGAGACCCGCCTGGCGACCATGTCGCCGACCCTGGCCCGGGAGGCCAAGGCCCGCGAGCCGGCACTGCGCGTGACCCTGCTGGCCCAGCTGGTGCTGCCCGGCACCCTGGACCGTCGCGGCTTCGATGCCCTGGGCCTGCGTCACAACCGCATCAGCGACAACGAGACCCGCCTGGCCCGCCACTACGGCTACGAGGTGCATGCCTGGACCATCAACGACCGGGCACGCATGTCGCAGCTCATCGACCTGGGGGTGGACGCCATCATCACCGACCGGCCCGACCTGCTGGCCGAGCTGATCGAGGACCGCCGCGAGCTGAGCGACGGCGGCCTGCTGCTGGTGAAGCTGAGGAACTGGCTGAGGAGCTGAAGGTGAGAGCTAACCACCAAGGCTTTCTGATACTGGTGGGAGCACGATTTATCGGTGGTCCGACATATCGGCGATGTGATGTTGCTGATATGTCATATGCCACCAAAATATGCGATGACTGGTGGGAGCCCGATTTATCGGGCGATTAGCGGAGTTACCAATGTCTGTAATAGCACTCGGCATGGCCAACCCCGCCAGGCGGCTGCGCCGCCAATCGCCCGGGGGACCCGGGCTCCCACCAGTGGAGCCAGTGACAGTGGCCAAGCCAGGCACCGGTGGCACCATCCATCGCCCGGGGAACCCGGGCTCCCACCAGAACCAACAGTTGCCCGGGCAGCCCGCAGCGCTACTCCCCCATCACCACCCCTTCACGGCGCGGGTCGGCGCCGCCGAAGAAGCCCTCCTCGGTGACTTGCAGCGCCTGCAGGCCGCTCACCAGCTCGCGCTCGCTGACCTCGTGGCCGCGGGCGGCCAGGGCCTCCAGGGTCGCGGCGGGGAAGCGCCCCTCCTCCAGGAACACCGGCCCGCCCAGGGTGATGGCGTGGGGCAGGTCCAGGGCCGCCTGGGCGTCCAGGCCCCAGTCGAGCATGGCCACCAGCGCCTTGGCGGTGTAGTGGATGATCGCCGCACCGCCCGGCGAGCCGAGGCTCGCCACCAGGTCGCCGCTGTCGCGGTCGAACACCAGGGTCGGGCTCATGCTGGAGCGCGGCCGCTTGCCGGCTTCCACCCGGTTGGCGATGGGGTTCCCCGCCTCGTCCTCCGGGGTGAAGGAGAAGTCGGTGAGCTCGTTGTTGAGCAGGTAGCCACCCGGCAGGCCAGTGCCGCCATCGGCGAGGATCCGCGAGCCGAAGGCCGACTCGATGGTGGTGGTCATGGCGATGGCGTTGCCCTCCTCGTCGATGATGCTGATGTGGCTGGTGCCGTACTCGGGCTGGTCGGGGTGCTGCCCCCAGGCGGTGGCGAGTGCGCCGGGGTTGCCCGCCTGGGCGCCGCCGCTGCCGAGGCTCTCCTCGCCGACCAGGTCGGCGCGCAGGGCCAGGTAGTCGGGATCGAGCATCACCGACCAGTCGCCGCCCGGAGCCTCGACGAAGTCGGGGTCGGCGATGTAGCGGCCGCGGTCGGCGAAGGCCAGCCGCGCGGCCTCGAGGAACCCATGCAGCCAGGCCTCGCTCGGGAGCCCGTCGACCACCGGCTCCTCCACATCCGGCAGCGCATGGAGGATGCCGAGGATCTGCATCACGGTGAGGTGCCCCGACGAGGGCGGCGGGAAACCGCAGATCCGCCAGAACTTCCAGTCGGTGCAGATCGGGTCGCGCTGCCTGGCCGCATAGCCGGCCAGGTCCTCCACGCTGAGCGCCCCGGGCCGCTCGTCATGTTCCTGTACGCGGAAGGCCAGGTCCTTGGCGATATCACCGGTGTGCAGCGCCGAGCTGCCGTGCTCGGCGATCTGGCGCAGGATCGCCCCGAGCGCCGGGTTCTTGAGCTGGTGGCCTGCCGCCAGGGGCTGGCCCTCCTGGTCGTAGTAGAAGCTCCCGCCCAGTGGGTCGTCGCGAAGCCGCTCCTCGCCGGCCAGGCTGGCATGCAGCCGCGGGCTGACGGCGAAGCCCTGCTCGGCCAGGGTGATCGCCGGGCCGAACAGCTCGGCCCAGGGCAGCCGGCCATGCTTGCCGTGGGCCATCTCCAGCATACGTACCGTGCCGGGGACGCCCACCGAGAGGCCGCTGGCCGCGGCGTCCATGAAGGCCAGCGGTTCGCCCTCCTCGTCCAGGAAGAGCTCGCCGTCCACCGCGGACGGGGCCGTCTCGCGGCCATCGAAGGCGGTGACCTCCTCGCCGTCGTAGTGCATCAGGAAGGCGCCGCCGCCGATGCCGCTGGACTGGGGCTCCACCAGGGTCAGCACCATCTGCACGGCGATCGCGGCATCGATCGCGCTGCCTCCCGCCTGAAGCACCTGGTAGCCGGCGTCGGTGGCCAGGGGGTTGGCGGCGGCCACGGCGAAGCGCTCGGTGGCCCAGCCGGGCTTCTCCTCGCTGCCGGAGCTGACCTCCGGGGCGATGGCCGGGATGTCGTACTGGAAGGCGACCTCGGCCTGGGCCGCGAAGGGCAGGCCGAGCATCAGCGCGGCGGTGAGCGGAACCAGCAGGCGGCGGCGGAAGGGAACGGCGGGCGAAACGGTCATGGGACAGGCTCCTTGTCACTGTGAATCGACGCTGTGAATCGTCGCTGTGAATCGCGTGGGGTAGTCTGTCAGCATAGACGAAAGGCGCCCGGCCGACGGGGGTCGACCGGGCGCGCTGGGTGCCGCAAGGCGCCGCTGGCGGTTTATTCCAGGGTTTCGCCGGCGAGCATGAACCAGGTCTCGAGCACCGCATCCGGGTTGAGCGACACCGAGTCGATGCCCTGCTCCATCAGCCATTTGGCGAGGTCCGGGTGATCCGACGGGCCCTGGCCGCAGATGCCGATGTACTTGCCCTGGGCGCGACAGGCCTGGATGGCCATGGCGAGCAGCTTCTTGACGGCCGGGTTCCGCTCGTCGAACAGGTGAGCGACGATGCCGGAGTCGCGATCCAGGCCCAGGGTGAGCTGGGTCAGGTCGTTGGAGCCGATGGAGAAGCCGTCGAAGTACTCGAGGAACTCGTCGGCCAGCAGGGCGTTGGCCGGCAGCTCGCACATCATGATCACCTTGAGCCCGTTGTCGCCGCGCTTCAAGCCGTTGGCGGCAAGCAGCTCGACCACCTCGCGGGCCTCGTCGGTGGTGCGCACGAAGGGGACCATGATCTCGACGTTGTCCAGGCCCATCTCCTCGCGGACCCGCTTGAGCGCCCGGCACTCCAGCTCGAAGCAGGGGCGGAAGGAGTCGGAGATGTAGCGCGAGGCGCCGCGGAAGCCCAGCATCGGGTTCTCCTCGCCCGGCTCGTAGAGCTTGCCGCCGATCAGGTTCTCGTACTCGTTGGACTTGAAGTCCGACAGGCGCACGATGACCCGCTGGGGGTGGAAGGCGGCGGCCAGGGTGGAGATGCCCTCGACCAGCTTGTCGACGTAGAAGTCAACCGGGCTCGGGTAGCCGGCGGTGCGCAGGTCGATGGTCTGCTGCAGGTCGGCGGGCAGGGTGTCGTACTCGAGCAGTGCCTTGGGGTGCACGCCGATCATGCGGTTGATGATGAACTCCAGGCGCGCCAGGCCGACGCCGGCGTTGGGCAGGCTGGCGAAGCCGAAGGCGCGGTCGGGGTTGCCGACGTTCATCATGATCTTGAAGGGGATCTCGGGCATGGCGTCGACGCTGGTCACCCGGCGGTCGAACTCCAGCAGCCCCTCGTAGACGTGGCCGGTGTCGCCCTCGGCGCAGGAGACGGTGACGTCGCGGCCGTCGGCCAGCACCTCAGTGGCGTCGCCGCAGCCCACCACCGCCGGGATGCCGAGCTCACGGGCGATGATCGCCGCGTGGCAGGTCCGGCCGCCGCGGTTGGTGACGATGGCCGAGGCGCGCTTCATGATCGGCTCCCAGTCGGGGTCGGTCATGTCGGTGACCAGCACGTCGCCGGGCTTGACCTTGTCCATGTCGTCCGGGGAGAAGACCACCTTGACCGCCCCGCGGCCGATGCGCTGGCCGATGGCACGGCCGGCCACCAGGGTGCGGCCCTTCTCCTTGAGCTGGAAGCGCTCGAGCTTGCCGCCCTCCTGCTGGGAGACCACGGTCTCGGGACGCGCCTGGACGATATAGAGCTCGCCGTCGTCCCCATCCAGGGCCCACTCGATGTCCATGGGACGCTGATAGTGCTGCTCGATGGTCACCGCCTGGCGAGCCAGGGCCATCACTTGCTCGTCGTTGATGCAGAAGCGGCCGCGCTCCTTGAGCGGGACGTCCACGGTCTCCACGGACTTGCCGGCGCTGGCCTCCTGGCCGTAGACCATCTTGATCAGCTTGGAGCCCAGGTTGCGGCGCAGCACGGCGGGGCGGCCGGCGGCGAGCGTCGGCTTGTGGACGTAGAACTCGTCGGGGTTCACCGCGCCCTGCACCACGGTCTCGCCCAGCCCCCAGGAGGCGGTGACGAAGACCGCATCGCGGTAGCCGGACTCGGTGTCCAGGGTGAACATCACGCCGGAGGCGCCGGTCTCGGAGCGCACCATCTTCTGCACGCCGGCCGAGAGGGCCACGTTCTCGTGGGCGTAGCCGCGGTGCACGCGGTAGGAGATGGCACGGTCGTTGAACAGCGAGGCGAACACCTCATGCACGGCGCGCTTGATGTTGTCGAAGCCCTCGATGTTGAGGAAGGTCTCCTGCTGGCCGGCGAAGGAGGCGTCCGGCAGGTCCTCGGCGGTAGCCGAGGAGCGCACGGCGACCTTGAGGTTGGGGTGCTGGGCAAGAAGCTGCTCGTAGGCGGTGCGCAGGTGCTGCTCGAAGGTGGGCGGCAGCGGGGTGTCGATGACCCACTGGCGGATCTCGGCACCGACGCGGGCGAGCTCGCCCACGTCATCGACGTCGAGCCGAGCCAGCGCCTGATTGATCCGATCGTTGAGCCCCTCGTGGGAGAGAAACTCGCGGTAGGCGTGGGCGGTGGTCGCGAAGCCACCGGGAACGGTCACCCCGGCACCGGAGAGGTTGGAGATCATCTCGCCGAGGGAGGCGTTCTTGCCCCCGACCCGGTCGACGTCGTCCATGCCCAGCTGATCGAACCACAGAATGTAATCGTCCACGTGACCTCCGAGTATATCGACGATGGAGCTTCATGCCGGTTGACGGTGTCCTGCGCACGGGCATGAAGGGATGGTCGCGACTCTAACAGCGGCCGGCCATATTCGCCATTGGTCTAACATCGAAGTCACTGGAGGATTTTTACAACAATCCGCGGAATTGCCGCATTTCTGTAGTCTCCGAGCGCTCAGCGTCGAGGATCCTGCGGCTTGTCGCCGGGCGGGCAGGCATCGACAATGGGGGATCCCTTTCCCAGCCGACAGCGATACCGCCATGACCCGTACCGCCTTCTTCATCTCCGACGGCACCGGCATCACCGCCGAGAGCCTGGGCCGCAGCCTGCTGGCCCAGTTCGAGAACGTCGAGATCCGCATGCTGACCAAGCCCTACATCGACACGGTGGAGAAGGCCCACGCCCTGGTGCAGGTGATCAACGGCGCCGCGGTGAGCGACGGCGAGCAGCCGATCATCATCGATACCATCGTCGACGGCGCGATCCGCCAGGTGATCCGCGAGGCCGAGGGCTTCAAGATCGACATCTTCTCGACCTTCCTCGAGCCCCTGGAGCAGGAGCTGGCGACCCACTCCAGCTACACCGTGGGCCGCACCCACTCCATCGGCAAGGATGAGGTCTACATGGACCGCATCCACTCGGTGCACTTCGCCCTGGACAACGACGACGGCGCCCGCACCCACCAGTACGACAAGGCCGACGTGATCCTGATCGGCGTCTCGCGCTGCGGCAAGACCCCGACCTCGCTCTACCTGGCCCTGCAGTTCGGCATCCGGGCGGCCAACTACCCGCTCACCGAAGACGACCTGGACGAGGACGGCTCCCTCAAGCTGCCCCGCGCCCTGGCCGCCCATCGCCACAAGCTGTTCGGCCTGACCATCGACCCGCGCCGGCTGGCGGCGATCCGCCACGAGCGACGCCCCAACAGCCGCTACAGCTCCATGGACCAGTGCGTCCAGGAGGTGGGCCAGGCCGAGGGCCTCTACCGCCAGATGCATATCCCCTTCATCGACACCACCCGCTTCTCGGTGGAGGAGATCTCCACCCGGATGATCGCCGAGGTGGGGCTCAAGCGGCGTTTTTCGCCGCGGTAAGGCCCCTACCTCACCACCCCTGCCCGTCTGAGCCGGGCGATATCGTCCGGCGTCAGGCCCATCTCGGCGAGGATCGCGTCGCTGTTCTGGCCGAGGCGTGGCGGGGCCACCTCGCTGGTGGCGGAGTCACCGTCGAAGCGCAGCGGATTGGCCACCTGGGGCACCTCGAGCTCGCCCCGCGTCAGCTGGCGGTGCAGCCGGCGATGCTGCACCTGGGGGTCGTCGAACACCTCGGTGAGGGTGTTGATTGGCCCCGCGGGGATGCCGCGTGCCTCCAGTTCGGCGAGCCATTCGTCCCGCGAGCGGGACATCAGGATCGCCTGGATCATCGGCACCAGCACCTCGCGATTGCCGACCCGCGCCGCGTTGGTGGCGTAGGCCGGGTCCTCGGCCCACTCCGGATGGCCGAGCAGCGCGGCGAAGCGGGAGAACTGGGCGTCGTTGCCCACGGTGAGGACCAGGTGGCCATCGGCGCAGGCAAAGGCCTGGTAGGGCACGATGTTGGGGTGGGCGTTGCCGTGACGCTCGGGGTCACGGCCCGACACCAGGGCGTTGAGGGCCTGGTTGGCCAGGGTGGCCACCTGGACGTCGAGCAGCGCCACGTCCACGTGGCGGCCCTCGCCGGTGCGCGACCGCTCCTGCAGCGCCGCCAGCACCCCCACGGTGGCGTAGAGCCCGGTCATCACGTCGGTGATCGCCACGCCGGTCTTCATCGGCATGCCGTCGGGCTCGCCGCCAAGGCTCATCAACCCGCCCATGGCCTGGATCATGAAGTCGTAGCCGGCGCGGTGGGCGTAGGGGCCGTCCTGACCGAAGCCGGTGATGGAGCAGCCGATCAGCCGTGGGTTGAGAGCCCTCAGGCTGGCGTAGTCGAGGCCGTACTTCTCGAGCCCGCCGACCTTGAAGTTCTCCAGCAGGATATCGGCGCCCTCGGCCAGCCGGCGGATCAGCGCCTGCCCCTCCTCGGCGGCGATATCCACGGCCAGCGACTGCTTGCCGCGGTTGGCGCAGAGGTAGTAGGCGGCGACCTTCTCCACCCGATCCGCCTCGGCGAGCCATGGCGGTCCCCAGCCGCGGGTGTCGTCGCCGCGCTCGGGATGTTCGATCTTGATCACCCGGGCGCCCAGGTCGGCGAGCAGCTGGCCAGCCCAGGGGCCGGCCAGCACCCGCGACATGTCGAGCACCGTGATGCCGTCCAGCGGTCCGCTCATCTTGACTCCTTGCAGAGCGTGTAGCCTACGGGGCTGTTCCGGCGACAAGCCTGCGAGGAGGCGCTGTGAATACCTCCCTGTACGCTACCAATTCCTTCCCTGGAATCGGACCTCCTCTTCGGCTTGCCCCCGGCGCCCCTTGTGATGGGCAACTTTGCAGCTGCCGTGGATCAGCCGGTAAAGGCCTGCAGGCCGGTCTGGGCGCGACCGAGGATCAGCGCGTGGACATCATGGGTGCCCTCGTAGGTGTTGACGGCCTCCAGGTTCATGACATGGCGGATCACGTGGTACTCGTCGCTGATGCCGTTGCCGCCATGCATGTCCCGGGCCACCCGGGCGATGTCCAGGGCCTTGCCGCAGTTGTTGCGCTTGATCAGCGAGATCGCCTCGGGCACCAGCTGGCCATCGTCGATCATGCGGCCCACGCGCAGCGCGGCCTGCAGGCCCAGGGCGATTTCGGTCTGCATGTCGGCCAGCTTCTTCTGGATCAGCTGGTTGGCGGCCAGCGGGCGGCCGAACTGCTTGCGCTCCAGGGTGTAGTCGCGGGCGGCATGCCAGCACGCCTCGGCGGCGCCCATGGCGCCCCAGGCGATGCCGTAGCGGGCGCGGTTGAGGCAGGAGAACGGGCCCTTCAGGCCGGTGACGTTGGGCAGCCGCTGGTCGTCGGAGACCTCCACGTCCTGCATGGCGATCTGGCCGGTGATGGAGGCGCGCAGGCTGAACTTGCCCTCGATCTTGGGCGCGGAGAGCCCCTTCATGCCCTTCTCGAGGATGAAGCCGTTGATCACCCCCTCGTCGTCCTTGGCCCAGATCACGAAGACGTCGGCGATGGGCGAGTTGGTGATCCAGGTCTTGGTGCCGTTGAGGCGCCAGCCATTCTCGGTGCGGGTGGCGCGGGTCGCCATGCCGCCCGGGTCGGAGCCGTGGTCGGGCTCGGTGAGACCGAAGCAACCGACCCACTCGCCGGTGGCCAGCTTCGGCAGGTACTTCTCGCGCTGGGCTTCGCTGCCGAAGGCGTGGATGGGGTACATCACCAGGCTCGACTGCACGCTCATGGCGCTGCGGTAGCCGGAGTCGACCCGCTCCACCTCGCGGGCGACCAGGCCGTAGCTGACGTAGTTGAGGCCGGCGCAGCCGTAGCCGTCGATGGTGGAACCCAGCAGGCCGAGCTCGCCCATCTCGTTCATGATCTCGCGATGGAAGATCTCGTGGCGGTTGGCCTCCAGTACCCGCGGCAGGAGCTTCTCCTGGCAGTAGTCGTGGGCGGTCTGGTGGACCATGCGCTCGTCTTCGCTGAGCTGGTCGATCAGGCGGAAGGGGTCTTCCCAGGTGACGGGGGTGATCTGGCTCATGGCGTGGGCTCCAGGGTGAGGTGTCCGAAAATAATATCTACATTTTTATCAAATGTAGACCAAGGAGCCCTGCCTGCCAAGTCCCGACGACGAAAACCTCAGCGATAGCGCGCCAGCACCCGGCGGATCTGCCACCCGGCCACCAGCGCCATCAACAGGTTGGCGGCGAGCATGCCGGCGAAGATGCCGGTGGTGCCGACGAGCCGCCCGCCCAGCCAGGCCAGCGGCACGCTCAACACGAACAGCCGCACCACCGAGAGGCGCATGGCCCGGGCCGGGCGATGCAGGGCATTGCACGACGACACCGCCAGGATCACCACCCCCTGGGCGCCGAGCCCCAGCGGCACCAGCCACAGGAAGGTGCGCAGCACCTCCCCCACCGTCTCGCGCTCGGCATAGCCTGCCACCAGCCAGGGGGCCAGCGCCTGCAGCAGGCCCCACACCAGCAGCTGCCAGGCCAGCACGAAGGCGAAGCAGCCGAAGATGGCGCGGCGCACCCGCTCGTGCTGGCCGGCGCCGGCGTTCTGGCTGACCAGCGGTGAGAGGGTCATGGAGAGCCCCAGCACGGCGATCTGGGCGATGGCCTCGATGCGCGTGCCGACGCCGAAGCCGGCCACGGCGTCGTGGCCATGGCCGGCGACGATACGGGTCAGCAGCCCCATGGCGATGGGGGTGAAGACGCTGGTGATGGCCGCGGGCCCGGCGATGCGTCCGAGCTCCCGCCAGGAGGCGAGCAGCCCCCGCCAGGTCAGGCCGGCCAGGTCGAAGAGCTCGCGCAGCTCCCGCTGGAAGGCCAGGGCCACCGCCATCAGGCCCCAGCTCAGCACGGTGGCCAGTGCCGCCCCGGAGACCCCCATGGCCGGGAAGGGCCCCACGCCGAAGATCAGCCACCAGTCGAGCAGCACATTGACCCCGGCGGCCAGCGCCATCATCAGCCCCTGGGTGACGGTGTTGCCGTGGGCGCGCAGGATGCTGTTGAGCACCCGCGGAACGATGACCGCCGCCGCCCCCAGGTACCAGATGCCCATGTAGTCGCGGATATGCGGCATCAGGGTGTCGTCGGCGCCGAGCAGCCGGAAGAGCGGCTCCAGGGTGGCCAGGCCAAGCAGCGTCATGACCAGCCCCACCGCCAGCGCCAGCAGCCCGGCGTCGGTGGCCCGGCGCCGCACCGTCTCCAGGTCGCCCTGCCCCAGCCGCCGGGCCACCACCGCCGAAGTGCCGATGCCCATGCCGATGGCCAGGCTGATCACGGTGAAGACCACCGGAAAGGTGAAGGAGACCGCCGCCAGCGGCTCGGTGCCGAGCCGCGAGATGAACCAGGTGTCCACCAGGTTGAAGCTCATCATGGCGATCATCCCGCCGATGACCGGCAGGGTCTTGCGCAGCAGCGTCAGGGCGATCGGCCCTTCCAGCAGCTCGCGCCGCATGGGGCGGCGCGGGGCAGAGGCGGTGGAGGACGGCGACGGCATGGAGGCTCTCGACGAAGAACGGGCACTGGATTGTGCCCGTTTTCGTCGCCAGCGTGTAGGACGCCAGGCCTCGTCTGAAAAGGCGGCGAGCGCAGCCAGTTTTTGGACAGAGCCTGACCTATTCCCCGGCGCGATAGAGGGTCTGGATGCTGGAGAAGTCCAGGCCGCCATTGCCCTGGGCGCTGTGCAGGGCGAAGAGGTTGCGCGCCTGGGAGCCCATGGGCACCGAGGATTTCGAGCCCAGCGCCAGCTCCCAGGCCAGCCCCAGGTCCTTGGCCATCAGGTCGGTAAGAAAGCCGCCCTGGTAGTCGCGGGAGGCCGCGGAGCCCTCCATCACACCGGGCCAGGGATTGTAGACGTTGAGCGCCCAGTTGCCGCCGCTGCTCTGCTTCATGATCTCGGAGAGCACCGCCGGGTCCATGCCGTTCTTCACGCCCAGCGCCAGCGCCTCGGCGGTGCCGCTCATCAGGATGCCGAGCAGCATGTTGTTGCAGATCTTGGCCACCTGCCCCGCCCCGGTCTCGCCGGCGTGGAAGATGTTCTTGCCCATGGCCTCCAGCACCGGCTTGGCCTGCTCGAAGCCGGCCGCATCGCCGCCGACGATGAAGGTCAGGGTGCCGGCCCTGGCGCCGCCCACGCCGCCGGAGACCGGCGCGTCCAGGTAGCTCAGGCCTCGCTCGGCCGCCGCCGCGCCCACGGTGCGGGCGTCGTCCGGCGAGATGGTGGAGGCGTCGATGAGCAGCGGCTTGCCGTCGAGGGCGTCGAGCAGGCCCGGGGCGCCGTCGCGGCCCAGGTAGAGCCCCTTGACGTGGGCTCCGGCGGGCAGCATGGAGATGACCACCTCGGCGCCGCGGGCGGCGGCCTCGGCGCTCTCGGCACGGCTGGCGCCCTCGCTCTCGAGGGCCTGGATGGCGCTCTCCACCAGGTCGAAGACGGTGACGCTGTGGCCGGCCTTGACCAGGTTGCTGGCCATGGGCGCGCCCATGTTGCCCAGGCCGATAAAGGCGATGTTCATGGTTGAGCTCCTTGTTATCGATTGTCTGAAACTTCCAAGCGCCGGAGGGCTCAGCCCGTAGGAGCCCTGCTGGCAGGGCGATGGCGGTGTTGCCGGCGTCTCCCTGGCCTCCATCGCGCTGCAAGCAGCGCTCCTACGAAAAGCGATCGTTGCAGGATGGCTGCACCGGACGCTCCCGCCGCCCCTCCGACAGGATGCCTTACCCTACGCGATGGCCCCAGCCGAGGTCGCGCAGCGGGTGGGTCTCGTCGCTCCAGGGCGAGACGAACAGCGCCTGGATCGCCTCCTCGGGCACGCTGTCGACGTCCGCATGGCTCCAGCGGGGCGACTTGTCCTTGTCGATCAGCAGCGCCCGCACGCCTTCGGGAAAGTCCCCCAGGCGGCAGCACTGCACCGACAGGGCCAGCTCGTCGCGGAAGGCGTCGGCCAGGCTGGTGTGGGCGTGACGGTCGAGCATGCGCCACACCAGGTGGGCGGTCATCGGGCAGCCGGTCGCCAGCCGCGCGCGGTTGGCGGCGAGCCACGCATCGTCGCTGTCGTCGGCGAGGATGCGCCGCACGGCGGTGGCCGGGTCGACATGGCCGACCAGCGCCTGGATGCTGTCCAGGCGCGGCATCACCTGCCCCTCGGGCACGGCGGCGCGGTCCTCATGGGCGTCAAGCACCCGCTGCACGGCGGCGCGCAGGGCCCGCGGGCTGCGGTCGCCGTACTCCGCCTCCTCCAGGGCGCCGAGCAGCGCCTCGCGGCGCTCGCGCGGGATGAAGCGGTCGGCCAGGCCCAGGTCCAGGGCGTCGCGGGCGTTGAGCTGGGCCCCGGTGAGTCCCAGGTAGGCGCCCACGCCGGTGGGCATGCGATTGAGGAACCAGCTCGCGCCGATGTCCGGGTAGAGGCCGATGGTGATCTCCGGCATGGCGATGCGGGTGGTCTCGGTGACCAGGCGCTGGAAGCCACCGGCCATCAGCCCCAGGCCGCCGCCCATCACGATGCCGTCGCCCCAGACCATCAGCGGCTTGGGATAGGTGTGGATGCGGTAGTCGAGGTGGTACTCGGCGGTGAAGTAGGTCTCGGCGAGCAGGCTGTCGCGGCCGGCACCGCGGTTCTCGCCCTCCTCGGTCAGCGAGCGGTAGAGGGCCACCACGTCGCCGCCGGCGCAGAACGCCTTGTCGCCGCTGCCGTCGAGCCAGACGGCGACGATGCTGCGGTCCACCGCCCAGGCCTCGAGCTTGGCCTCGAGCTGGCGAATCATCTCCAGGGAGAGGGCGTTGAGGGCGCGCGGCGCGTTGAGGGTGGCGACGCCGATACGGCCCCCGTCACGGGTGGGGAGCTCGTCGAAGAGCACGGGAAGATCCGACATCGATGGGTCTCCTGGTCGGTAAGCGGGTCCGGTTACTGGAGCGACTCGATCACGCCGTCGGCGAGCAGGCGCCGGGCGACGATCACCCTCATGATCTCGTTGGTGCCCTCGAGGATCTGGTGCACCCGGGTGTCGCGGACCAGCCGCTCCAGCGGGTATTCGCGGATATAACCATAGCCGCCATGCAGCTGCAGGGCCTCGTTGCAGACCTGGAAGCCCACGTCGGTGGCGAAGCGCTTGGCCATGGCGCAGTGGGCGGTGGCTTCGGGGTCGTTCTGGTCCAGGCGCCAGGCGGCATGGCGCACCATCAGCCGTGCCGCGGTCAGGTCGCTGGCCATGTCGGCGAGCTTGAACTGCAGCGCCTGGAACTGGCCGAGCTCGCGCCCGAACTGCTTGCGCTCGCCCAGGTAGTCGCGGGAAAGGGCCAGGGCCTGCTGGGCGGCGCCGAGCGAGCAGCTGGCGATGTTGAGGCGGCCGCCGTCGAGCCCCTTCATGGCGAACTTGAAGCCCTCGCCCTCGGCGCCCAGGCGATGGGTCACCGGCACCCGCACGCCGTCGAAGCTGACCAGGCGGGTCGGCTGGCTCTTCCAGCCCATCTTCTCCTCGTTCTTGCCGTACTCGATGCCCGCGGCATCGGCCGGTACCACGATGGCCGAGACGCCGCCGGCGCCGCTGTCCGGCGCGCCGGTGCGCGCCATCACCACCAGCACCTCGGTGGCGCCGGCGCCGGAGATGAACATCTTGGAACCGCTGATGACATAGTCATCACCGTCACGGACGGCCTTGGTGCGCAGGCTGGCGGCGTCGGAGCCGGCCCCGGGCTCGGTCAGGCAGTAGGAGCCGAGCACCTCGCCGGTTACCATGGCGGGGACCCAGGCCTCGCGCAGGGCGTCGTCGCCCCAGGTCGCGATCATCCAGGTCACCATGTTGTGGATGGTGAGATAGGCGGTGGTGGCCACGCAGCCCTGGGCGAGCTGCTCGAAGATCAGCGAGGCATCGAGGCGCGAGAGCCCGAGCCCGCCGTGCTCCTCGGGGGTGTAGATGCCGAGAAAGCCGGTCTCGCCGGCGCGGCGGATCACCTCCAGGGGGAAGTGGGAGGTGGCGTCCCATTCGGCAGCGTGGTCGGCCAGCTCGGCCCGGCTGAAGTCGGCGGCGGCCTGGACCAGGGCCTTCTGGTCGTCGGTCAAGGCAAAATCCATGGCGGTATCCTCGTCTCGCGTGGCTGGGATTGTTGTTGGTCGCGTGCTGACGCGGGGTCGGCGACCCGCATGGGCACCAACCTAGCACTTGCTAGGTTTATCCCACATCACCCCATGGTCGAACAAGCACTTTACGTTAACGTAAACCTCGGCTAGTGTTGCCATCAGGCGGCCGGCCTGCGCTCCGCTGCGCAGCCACGGCCCCGCAAGAACAATGAGGAAGACGCCCATGACCCAGCGCACAGCGGACACTCCGGCCCCTGCCGCCGGCGGCCTGCCCCGTCAGCGCCGCACCTATTCGATCGGCGAGCTGGCCAAGATGTTCGAGGTGACGCCGCGCACCATCCGCTTCTACGAGCAGGAAGGGCTGCTGG
This sequence comes from Halomonas sp. 3H, assembly GCF_024206005.1. Lineage (NCBI taxonomy): Bacteria > Pseudomonadati > Pseudomonadota > Gammaproteobacteria > Oceanospirillales > Halomonadaceae > Halomonas > Halomonas sp. 3H. The sequence goes on along the minus strand of NZ_CP100360.1, from coordinate 1,511,838 downwards.
CGCCCCAGCGCCGCGGCCAGACCCGCATCTACCGCGAGAAGGACCGGGTGCGGCTGAAGCTGACCCTGCGCGGCAAGCGGCTGGGCTTCTCGCTGGCCGAGATCCGCGAGGTGGTGGAGATGTACGACGCGATGCCCGACGGCAACGCGCGCCAGCTGCAGCGTCTTCTCGAGATCCTCGCCGACAAGCGGGCCAACCTCGAGCGTCAGCTCGAGGATATCCGGCTGATGCATCGCGAACTCGACGATGTCGAAAGCCGCGCCCGCGATGTGCTGGAGAGTCTCAAGGGGGAGCCGCCCGGGGACTGAGCCGGGACATGCCCCTGCCGTCGCGGCATCGATGCCCGGCGGCACCGCGGGGGCTCGGCAGGCACGATGACCGGGTTGCACCCTCTGTTCGGCCACCATCTGCAACAACAAGAGACGGGAAACCATGACACGCCAACATACTCCGATCAGCTACGTGAGCGGTACCAGCGACATGCCCCTGAAGGGCCAGACCATCGGCGACTGCTTCGACGATACCGTGGCCCGCTTCCCCGATGGCGAGGCCCTGATCAGCCGCCACCAGGGCCTGCGCTACACCTGGCAGGAGCTGCAGGCCGCCGTGGACGAGGCCGCCCGTGCGATGCTCGCCCTGGGCGTGAAGAAGGGCGAGCGGGTCGGCATCTGGTCGCCCAACTGCGCCGAGTGGACCATCACCCAGTTCGCCACGGCGAAGATCGGCGCCATCCTGGTCAACATCAACCCCAGCTACCGCACCCATGAGCTGGAGTACGCCCTCAAGCAGTCCGGCACCTCGACGCTGATCCTGCAGGGCAAGTTCAAGACCTCCGACTACGTGGCGACGCTGGCCGAGCTGGCGCCCGAGTTGCGCGACGGCGGCCCCGGCACCTTCAGGAGCGCCAAGCTCCCCGAACTCAAGCGGGTGGTCTGCCTGGACGCCGACCGTGCGCTGACCGGCATGTTCACCTGGCCCTCGATGCTGGCCCACGCCGACGAGGTCTCCGCGGAGCACCTGGCCGAGGTGCAGGCGACCCTGCAGTTCGACGACCCGATCAACATCCAGTACACCTCCGGCACCACCGGCGCGCCCAAGGGGGCCACCCTCTCCCACCACAACATCCTCAACAACGGCTTCTTCGTGGCGCGCACCATGGCGCTCACCGAGAACGACCGCATGGTGATCCCGGTACCGCTCTACCACTGCTTCGGCATGGTGATGGGCAACCTGGGCTGCGTCACCCACGGCGCCACCATGATCTACCCGGGCGACGGCTTCGACCCCGAGCAGACCCTGACCGCGGTCTCCGAGGAGAAGGCCACCACCCTCTATGGCGTGCCCACCATGTTCATCGCCGAGCTGGAGCACCCCGAGTTCGAGCGCTTCGACCTCTCCCACCTGCGCACCGGCATCATGGCGGGCTCCATCTGCCCCATCGAGGTGATGCGCAAGGTGATCGACCGCATGAACATGCAGGACGTCACCATCTGCTACGGCATGACCGAGACCAGCCCGGTCAGCACCCAGACCCAGACCGATGCGCCGCTCGAGAAGCGCGTGACCACGGTCGGCACCATCCACCCCCACCTGGAGGTGAAGCTGGTGAGCCCGGAGACCGGCGCCGTGGTGCCCCGCGGCGAGACCGGCGAGCTCTGCACCCGCGGCTACAGCGTGATGCTCGGCTACTGGAACAACCCGGAGGCCACCGACAAGGCCATCGACAGCGCCGGCTGGATGCACACCGGCGACCTGGCGACCATGGACGAGGACGGCTACATCGCCATCGTCGGCCGCATCAAGGACATGATCATCCGCGGCGGCGAGAACATCTACCCGCGCGAGATCGAGGACTTCCTCTACACCCACCCGGCCATCTCCGACGTGCAGGTGATCGGGGTGCCCGACGAGAAGTACGGCGAGGAGGTGATGGCCTGGGTCAAGCTGGCCGAGGGCCAGGCGCTGACCGCCGACGAGCTCAAGGACTTCTGCAAGGGCAAGATCGCCCACTACAAGGTGCCGCGCTACGTGAAGTTCGTCGACGAGTTCCCGATGACCGTCACCGGCAAGATCCAGAAGTTCAAGATGCGCGAGGAAGCCACCCACGAGCTGGGGCTGGCGTAAGCGCCGAGCGCCGAGCGCCGAGCGCCGAGCGCCGAGCGCCGAGCGCCGAGCGCCGAGCGCCGAGCGCCGAGCGCCGAGCGCCGAGCGCCGAGCGCCGAGCGCCGAGCGCCGCAGGATGATGACGCTGCCAATCATGCCGGCGTCAACGAAGAAACCCCGTCGGGCCTGGCTCGACGGGGTTTCTCTTTATGTGTCTTCGGCACCAGCTGCCCATTGCCTCCCGGCCGGGCGCCGGGCGCTAGGCGCTTGGCGCTTGGCGCTGCTACAGCCCCTGCGGCGCGAAGATCCCCGGCGCGTTGCGCCAGTAGCCCTTGTAGTCCATGCCGAAGCCGAAGACGTAGCGGTCGGCGACCTCCAGGCTGCAGTAGTCGGCCTTGAGGTCGGGCACCGCCTTGCGGTCGTGCTGCTTGTCGACCAGCACCGCGGTGGAGATGCTGGCCGCCCCCGCCTCGCGGCAGTAGTCGAGGATCGCCGCCAGGGTGGCGCCCTCGTCGAGGATGTCGTCGACGATCACCACGTGGCGCCCCGCCATGGGGATCTCCGGGGAGACCCGCCAGAACAGCTCGCCGCCGCGCAGGCCGCCGCGGTAGCGGGTGGCGTGCAGGTAGTCCACCTCCAGCGGGAAGCCCAGGCGGGTCAGCAGGTGGCCGGTGGTGATCAGGCCACCGTTCATCACGCAGTAGAAGACCGGCAGCTTGTCGCCCAGGTCGCGGGTGATCTCGTCGGCCATGCGGTCTAGGGCCCGCTCCACCGCCTGCTGGTCGATCAGGCAGTCGGCATGGTCCATGACCTCGCGCATGTCGGCGAGGGACTGGTGGAAGTCGGGATCGAGTTTGGGCATCGGTTGCAGCTCGTGGTGGATGTCGTGAAACGTGGGTCGGGAAACGGGCAGCCGGCGGGTCAGTCCGCCGCCAGGGACTCGAGGCAGGCGTGCACACGCCGCCAGCGGGAGAGGGCCTCCAGGGTCGAGAGGTCGGGGCGCGCCCGGCCATAGCGCAGCCGGGAGAGGCGCTGGGCCCCCGCGCGCCCCCGGCAAGCGTCCAGCACCTCGAGGGCCGCGGCGCGGTCGTTGCAGACCAGCAGCATGTCGCAGCCGGCCGCCAGGGCGGCCTCGGCACGCTCGCCGGGCGAGCCGGCCGAGGCCGCCCCGGCCATGCTCAGGTCGTCGGAGAAGATCACCCCCTTGAAGCCGAGGCTCTGGCGCAGCAGGCCGAGCCAGGTCGGCGAGAAGCCGGCCGGGCGCGCATCGAAGGCCGAGTAGACCACGTGGGCGGGCATCACGCCGTCGAGCCGGCCTGCCAGGCGGGTGAAGGGCACCAGGTCATGGGCGCGCAGCGCGTCGAGGGGTCGCGGGTCCACCGGCAGCTCATGATGGGAATCGGCGGCCACTCCGCCGTGGCCCGGGAAGTGCTTGCCCACGGCCACCATGCCGGCCTCGTGAAGGCCGTCGATGAAGGCGCCGGCCATGGAGGTCACCGCCTGGGGGTCGGCCGAGAAGCTGCGGTTGCCGATCACCGTGGAAGTGCCGCCGTCCACGTCGAGCACCGGGGCGAAGCTGAGGTCCAGCCCGCAGGCGGCCATCTCCATGCCCAGCAGCCAGCCGGCATCCCGGCAGCGCCGCACGGTGACCTCGGGCATGCCGGCATAGTCGCGGCCCAGGCGCCCCATGGCCGGCAGGCGGGTCACCCCGTCGCGCAGGCGCTGGACACGCCCACCCTCCTGGTCGATGGCGAGCAGCAGCTCGGGGCGCACCCGGCGGATCTCGTCGCACAGCCCGCGGACCTGGGCGGCCGACTCGGTGTTGCGGGCGAACAGGATCACGCCACCGACCTCGGGGCGCCGCAGCAGGCGGGCCTCGTCGGTGCTCAGTCGGGGGCCTTCCAGATCCAGCATCACCGGGCCGAGGGTCTGGGTCATGGGGGGATTCCTTGGCGTGAAAGGGGGCAGATTCTAGACCAAAGGCCGCTGCGACGACAGGCGCCGACCGCCGACTACCGACCGTCGCCTAGTCGTGGAGCCAGACCGGGGTGCCGGGGGGCGCGGCGTCGAACACCGCCAGCAGGTCGGCATCGCGCAGACGCACGCAGCCGTGGGAGCGGGGCTCGCCCATGGGCTCGTCGGACGGCGTGCCATGCAGATAGATATAGCGGCGCTGGGAGTCGACGTCACCCCCGCGGTTGTGGCCCGGCTCCAGGCCGCAGAGCCAGAGGATCCGCGTGAGGATCCAGTCGCGTCCCGGATGGGCCTCGGCAAGCGCCGGCGAGAAGCGCTCGCCGGTGGGCCGCCGCCCGCGGAAGACCGTGCCGGGCGGCTGGCCGGCGCCGATGGCGGCGCGCACGTAGTGCCAGCCCAGCGGGGTCTGGCCGCTGCCCTCCTGCTGCCCCGTGCCGGCGGCCCCGGTGGAGACCGGGAACTCGGCTCGCACCTCGCCTCCCTCCCGGATCCGCAGCGACTGGGCCCGGGTGTCGATCTCCAGCCAGATACCCCGCTCGGGTGGCAGCCGGGTCAGGTCGGGGGTGGCCATCAGCCCGCCTCGGCGGCGGCCGGGGCGGGCTCCGGCAGCGGCGCCTGCATGGCGGCCACCACCACCGGGCGCAGCCGGCGGATCAGGTAGCGCACGGTGACATGCTCGCCGTAGTCCTTCTCGGCGATATCGCGCAGGGCATCCAGGCCCGAGAGGGTGAAGATCACGGTGCCGAGCATGAAGTGCAGCCGCCAGAAGCGTTCGGCATCGGGCAGGTCCGGGGTCGCCTGGCGCACCAGCTCGGTGAAGCGGGTGAAGACGCTGCCGTACTCCTCCTGGATGTAGCGGCGCAGGTGTCCCTGGGCCTGGCTGTAGGCGAGCCCGAGCAGCTTCATGAAGACCTTGAGGCTGTTGCGCTCGGCGGGCACTTCCAGCACGGTGCGGGCCATGGATTCGAGCAGCTCCTCGAGGGGGATCACCTGGCCGTCGTAGTGCGCCTCGAGGTCGTCCAGGGCGCGGTGGAAACGCTCGGTGAAGGGGTCCAGGTAGCGGGCGAACACCGCCTGGATCAGCGATTTCTTGGAGCCGAAGTGGTAGTTGACCGCCGCCAGGTTGACCTTGGCCTTGCCGGTGATGTTGCGCAGCGATGTCTCGGCGAAGCCGCGTTCGGCGAACAGCACTTCGGCCGTGTCGAGAATCCGTGTGACGGTGTCGGTCTGGGCCATGAGCTAAGGCGTCCCGGTTATAAACAGCTGTTTCAAACGTAGTCGAATTCTACGCCAGGCGCCGCATCCGACTCAATGCTGGGGCCTTGCCGGCGTTTGAAACATCGGGCTTGCCCCGCCTTTTACTGGATGAACTTCCATGCTGTATACTTGACCAATACACGATGCGCGATCGTCGATCGCCCCCCGACTCCAGGAGGTCGCATGACACGCCCCCTCACCCAGCGCCAGCAGAATGTCTACGACTTCATCGTCAAGACCATCCAGGAACTCGGCTACCCCCCGACTCGCGCCGAGATCGCACGCGCCCTGGGCTTCCGCTCCCCCAATGCCGCCGAGGAGCACCTGCGTGCCCTGGAACGCAAGGGGGTGATCCGCATGATCGCCGGTACCTCCCGGGGCATTCGCCTGCCGGCCCAGGAGGCCGAGGCCCCCGAGGGCGGCGAGGAGTCACCCCCGGCGCCGGGGCTGCCGATCATCGGCGAGGTGGCCGCCGGCAGCCCGATCCTGGCCGCCGAGCATATCGACCGCTACTGCCCGCTGCCGCCGGAGTACTTCACCCCCCGGGCGGACTACCTGCTGCGGGTCCGCGGCCTGTCGATGAAGGACGTCGGCATCCTGGAGGGCGACCTGCTGGCGGTGCATCGCACCGAGCGGGTCCGCGACGGGCAGATCGTGGTGGCACGCCTGGAGGACGAGGTGACGGTCAAGCGCTTCCACCGGGAGGGGCACCGGGTCACCCTGACCGCCGAGAATGCCGAGTTTGCCCCCATCGAGGTGGACCTGCGCCATCAGGCGCTGGAGATCGAGGGCGTCGGGGTGGGCGTGATACGCGGTGGCAATGGTCAGGCCCTCGGCTGAGCGCAAGATCCTCCACGCCGACTGCGACTGCTTCTATGCCGCCGTGGAGATGCGAGACGACCCCCGCCTGCGGGAGGTGCCGCTGGCCATCGGCGGCAGCCGCGAGCGGCGCGGGGTCATCGCTACCTGCAACTATCCGGCCCGGGCCTTCGGCATCCATTCGGCGATGCCCACGGCCCGGGCCCTGCGCCTCTGTCCCCAGCTGGTGCTGCTGCCCGGCGACTTCGAGAAGTACCGCGAGGTCTCGCGGCAGATCCAGGCGATCTTCCATGAGCTCACCCCCCTGGTGGAGCCGCTCTCCCTGGACGAGGCGTTCCTGGACGTCAGCGAGGTCGAGCGCTTCTCCGGCAGCGCCACCTGGATGGCCCGCTGGCTCAAGGAGGAGTGCCTGGCACGCACCGGGATCACCGTCTCGGTGGGCGCGGCACCCAGCAAGTTCCTGGCCAAGATCGCCAGCGACTGGGAGAAGCCCGACGGCCTGACGGTGATCGCCCCGGCGCAGGTCGACGCCTTCCTCCGCCCCCTGCCGGTGAAGAAGCTCCACGGCGTGGGGCCGGCCACCGGCGCGCGCCTGGACGCCCTGGGGATCACTACCTGCGAGCAGCTGCGCGAGGTGCCGCTGGAGCGGCTGGTCGAGGAGTTCGGCAAGTTCGGGCGGCGGCTCTTCGAGCTCTGCCGGGGAATCGACGAGCGGCCGGTCAGGGTGGAGCGGGAGCGCAAGTCGATCAGCGTGGAGACCACCTTCGCCCGGGACCTGCCCGACCTGGTCCACTGCCACGAGGCCCTGGTGCCGCTCTGCGAGCGACTGGAGGAGCGCATCGCCCGTCATGGCCATCCGCCCCTGGCGGGCCTGGTGGTCAAGGTGCGCTTCGACGACTTCAGCCTGACCACCCTGGAGAGCCGCGGCCTCGCCCCCTGCCCGGAGAGCTTCGCCCGCCTGCTGCAGCAGGCCTGGGAGCGCGGCCGCCGGCCGGTCCGGCTGCTCGGCGTTGGCGCCCGGCTGCTCCCTGAGGCCGAGCGTCGCCAGCTGGCGTTGGCGTTATAGCTGCAAGCTGCAAGCTGCAAGCTGCAAGGCAGGATGATGGTGTCCTCTCGGGCACCCGCCACAAGGGGTTCCTTGGAGCTTGCTCCTTGTGACTTGTCGCTATTTCGTATCGATATAGCGGTGGTCGTTGAAGGTGGCCACCCAGTGCGGGTGATAGACCAGCAGGATCGCCATCAGCATCCCGGTGATGAAGGCCTCCGAGGGCATCAGCAGCGGCAGGAAGCGGGCGTACTCCATCACCTGGTAGAGCGCGTGGGCATCGCTGGCGCCGAGCATCATCAGCCCCACCGCGGCTCCCCCGGCGGCCAGGGTCGAGAGCGCCGCGCCGAAGAAGCCGCAGACGAACAGGAAGACCATCAGGTTGTCCGGCAGGCGGCGGTCCACCAGGCGCCATACCAGCACCATCACCAGCGCCGGCACCACGCCGGTGACCAGCAGGTTGATCCCCAGCAGCGACCAGTCGGCGCGACCGGTGGCCACCATGGCGAGGTTCACCAGCAGGATCGAGAGCAGCGCCAGCGGCGCCTTGAACACCAGGGTCAGCAGCGCGGTGAACATCAGGTGCAGGGTGAGCCACTCCACCGCCTGGGCGCGCAGCTGCCACATCAGCAGCACCGCCACGGTGGCGGCCAGCCAGCGATGCTGCAACGCATGGTCCGCGAGCAGCGGCTGCCACGGCCGCTGGGCCAGGGCCAGGCCGACCGTCAGCAGCGAGACCAGGCCAGCGAGCACCAGCAGCCAGGGGGCCAGTACCGGTTCGGAAAACGACATTGCGCCCCTCCGTCACTGTCGGTCAGGCAAACACCACCGTCTTGTTGCCATGGATCAGCACCCGGTCCTCCAGGTGCCAGCGCAGGCCCCGGGCCAGCACCGCCTTCTCCACGTCGCGGCCGAAGCGCACCAGGTCGTCGGGGGTATGGCAGTGGCTCACCCGGTGGATGTCCTGCTCGATGATCGGCCCGGCATCGAGCTCCTCGGTGACGTAGTGGCAGGTGGCGCCGATCAGCTTCACGCCCCGCTCGTAGGCCTGGTGGTAGGGCTTGGCCCCGGCGAAGGAGGGCAGGAAGCTGTGGTGGATATTGATCACCCGGCCGGCGTAGCGTTCGCAGACGGCCGGTGGCAGGATCTGCATGTAGCGGGCCAGCACCACGCAGTCGGCCCGCACCGCGTCCACCAGGCGCTGCACCTCGTCGAAGGCCGCCTGCTTCTGCTCGGGCAGCACCGGCACGTGGTGGTAGGGAATGCCGTGCCACTCCACCAGGCCGCGCATGGCCTCGTGGTTGGAGATCACCGCGGCGATATCGCAGTCGAGCTCGCCGGCGGTCCAGCGGTAGAGCAGGTCCACCAGGCAGTGGGACTCCTTCGAGACCATCAGCACCACCCGGGGGCGCAGGCGGGTATCGGTGAGCCGCCAGTGCATCTCGAACTCGCGGGCGATGGGGGCGAAGGCCTCGCGCAGCGCCTCGGGCGGCATGCCGATGGAGTCGGCCAGGATCTCGTAGCGCATGAAGAAGCGGCCGGTCTCCAGGTCGGAGTGCTGGCTCGCCTCGGTGATGGAACCGCCGTGTCCGGCGATGAACCCGGAGACCCGGGAGACGATCCCCACGCGGTCGGGGCAGGAGACCACCAGGCGGTAGTAGTGTGACATGTCGTGACTCTGAGCGGCTGTCGTCGGGGGTGCGACAGTGTAGCGAAAACAGAAGGTTCCGGCATCCTTGCGACCCGGCGCGTTGTGACGCCACGCGGCCATCCCGTATAGTGATGTCACACTTTCCGAGTCCACGCCCCCCGATGCCACAGCCCAGAGTCCAGATCCGCCCCCGCCGCCGCCCTCCCCTGCACTTCCTCCCCCTGGGCGGCTGCGGCGAGATCGGGATGAACCTCAGCCTCTACGGTTTCGGGGAGCGGGGCGACGAGGAGAGCTGGATCGCGGTGGACTGCGGCATGATGATCCGCCAGGACCTGCCCGACAGCCCGCTGCAGGTGCCCAACCTGGACACCCTCGCGACCCTCGAGATCACCCCCCGGGCCCTGATCATCACCCACGGCCACGAGGACCACATCGGCGCCGCGGCCTGGCTGTGGCCCCGATGGGGCTGCCCCATCCATGCCACGCCGCTGGCCGCCGGCCTGCTGCGGGCGAAGTTCGCCGAACGCGGGCTCGCCACCGAGGCCATCCGGGTCATCGAGCCCGGCGAGGCGCTGGAGGTCGGCCCCTTCATCCTGCGCTACCTGCCGCTGACCCACTCGATCCCCGAGAGCTGTGCCCTGCTGGTGGCCGCCGGCGACCACCGGGTGCTGCACACCGGCGACTGGAAGCTCGACCCCGAGCCGCTGATCGGGCCGCCGATCTCCGCCGCGACCTTCCGGGCGATCGCGCCGGTGGACCTGGTGGTGGGCGATTCCACCAACGCCCCCCTCCCCGGGCATTCGCGCAGCGAGGGTGAGGTGGCCCAGGCCCTGGAACACACCATCGCCCGCTGCGAGGGGCGCGTGGTGGTCTCCTGCTTCGCCAGCAACCTGGCCCGGGTGCTGGCCATCGGCAGCGCCGCCGAGCGCTGCGGCCGGCGGGTCAGCCTGATGGGGCGCTCCATGGAGCGCATGGTGGGGGTGGCCCGCGGGCTCGGCTACCTGGATGACTTCCCGCCCCTGGTGCCGACCAGCGACCTCGGCTACCTGCCCCCCGAGGAGGTGCTGGTGATCGCCACCGGCAGCCAGGGCGAGCCCCGCGCCGCCCTCCACCGCCTGGCCCGCGGCCGCCACCCCGCCTTCGAGCTGGGCAGCGGCGACAGCGTGATCTTCTCGGCCAAGGCGATCCCCGGCAACGAACTGCTGATCGAGCGGCTGAAGGCCGGCCTGCGCCAGCTGGGCGTGACCCTGCTCGACGAGTTCAGCCACCCCGAGCTCCACGCCTCGGGCCATCCCGCCCAGGAGGAGCTGCGCACCTTCTACGGCTGGATCAGGCCGCGCCACCTGCTGCCGGTGCATGGAGAACCGCGCCACCAGCAGGCCCATCGCGAGCTGGCCGAATCACTCGGCATCCAGGCCCCCCTGGTGCCACTGAACGGCGACCTGATCCGCCTCGACGCCGAGGGCCTGAGCCGCGTCTCCCGCCACCCCCAGCCGCCCTGCATCGTCAGCCAGGACGCGGTGGGACCGATGCCCGGCCTCGGCGGCGCGGCCGGCGGCGCACGGCATGGCAGCCTCTACCTGGCGCTGTCGGTCACCGTCACCGAGGCGGGAGGCTGGACCCGTATCGGGCGACTGATGCTGGATGCCAGCCAGGCGAGCCCCATCGACGAGGACGCCTTCAGCGACTGGCTGGATGACGTGCTGGAACACCTGCGGGTCGATACCCTCGCCGAACTGCGCCTGGCCCTGCAGCCGAAGCTGCTGGCCTGGTTCGCCGATCACCTGCGGCGGCTGCCGGAGATCCACCTGCAGATCCTCGCCGTGGAAGCCCCTTCCCACAGCGATCTCTGAGCGCAGAAAAGGCCGCTCCGGGGAGCGGCCTTGCGGACTATCGACTGACTCTCTCAGCTGACTTTCACATCATCACAGGCGTCACGCCTTGCTGGCGTTCTTCGGCGGACGTCCCCGCTTGCGACGGGGCTGCTCGGTGACCAGGTCATCCAGGGAAAGCCCGGCCTCGTTGATCGCCTCACGGATCTCCGCCAGCTTGCGCTCCTTCTGGACTTCCTCCTCCTGGCGCTGACGCTCCTCATCCTTCTTCTGCTCGATGACCTCGCCGATCACTTCGGCCAGCTTGTGCAGCTGTTCCATGCTGAGCTGGCGTGCCGCGGCGCGAGCCACGTTCTTGTTGCGAGCGATGCGCTCCAGGGATTCGCTGGACATTGCCCCCTCCATAGCCGGGTAAATGAGACGGGTATTTCCTCTTTGTGTAAGGAGAAAGTATATGCACACATCGTCCCTTGGCAAGGAAAGTCGTCTGTCATTCCCGACAGAAGGGCTGGTAAAAAAGGGGGCAATGATCCAATGAAGACGGCGCCACAGGGCGCCGTCGGGGAAGCAGAAGAACCGGGCGGGTGCGACTCACCCGCCGGTCATGTTCATGAAGCGCACCACCTGGACATCGCCGTCGGTGGTGAAATGGTGGCGCTCGGGCTTCAGCGGCATGGCCGCCACGATCGCTCGCTTGAGGGCGTCGATATCACCGGGGTGGCGGCGCAGCACGGCGCGCAGATCGACGGAGTGCTCGTTGCCCAGGCAGAGCAGCAGGCGCCCCTCCACCGTGACCCGAACCCGGTTGCAGGTGGAGCAGAAGTTGTGGCTATGGGGCGAGATGAAGCCGACCCGGCTCTCGCTGTCGGCCATGCGGAAATAGCGCGAGGGGCCCAGGGTGGTCTCGGTGGTGGGCAACAGCGGATAGCGCGCCTCGATCTGCGCCTGGACCTCGTCGCTGGAGCAGTAGGTCTCGTCACGGCGGTGGTCGGAGACATCGCCCAGCGGCATCTCCTCGATGAAGCTGATGTCGAGCCCCTCGTCCCGGGCAAAGTCGACCAGGTCCAGCACCTCGTCGTCGTTGCGCCCCTTGAGGATCACCGCATTGAGCTTGATGCGCTCGAAGCCGGCCGCCCTGGCGGCACGGATGCCGTCGATGACGCGGTCGAGGTCCCCGGTGCGGGTCAGCGCGCGGAAACGCTCGGGGTCCAGGGAATCCAGGCTGATATTGAGGCGCTTCAGCCCCGCCTGGCGCAGGCGCTCGGCGTGCTTGCCGAGGCCGGCGCCGTTGGTGGTCATGGCGAAATCCCGCAGGCCGGGAAGCGCGCCGACCTGCTCCACCAGGGTATCGATGTCGCGACGCACCAGGGGCTCGCCGCCGGTCAGCCGTACCTTTTCCACCCCCAGCTCGACGAAGGCCCGGGCGACCAGCGCCAGCTCCTCCAGGGTCAGCACCTGGGCGCGCGGCAGGAAGGTCATCTCCTCGCTCATGCAGTAGACGCAGCGGAAGTCGCAGCGGTCGGTGACCGAAATACGCACATAGCGCACCCGTCTACCGAAGTCATCGATCAGTTCCGGGGGTATTGTCATTGTGATCTCTCCCAGCTCATTGCTGCCAGCGGCGAGCGTCCTTCTGGTCGGACTCACGCTCCGACACCCAGTAGTCGCCCCCGGTGGCGTGCTCTTTCTTCCAGAAGGGGGCGCGTGTCTTGAGGTAGTCCATGATGAAGTCGCAGGCCTCGAACGCCGCGCGACGATGGGCACTGGCCACGACTACCAACACGATAGGGTCTCCGGGGGCCAGGCGTCCAATCCGGTGGATCACGGTGGCGCCATCCAGCGGCCAACGCTCGCGGGCCTCGTCGACGATGCCGGCCAGCGCCGACTCGGTCATGCCCGGATAGTGCTCGAGGGTCAGGGCCGTGACCTCGGGGGTCTCGTTGAAGTCACGCACCAGCCCGGTGAAGCTGACCACCGCACCGATATCGGTGCGCCCGGCCAGCAGCGCCTGCTGCTCGGCGCCCGCATCGAAGGGCGCCTCCTGGACACGAATCATGTTCACCCTCCGGTCACCGGGGGAAAGAAGGCGACCTCGTCCTCGTTGGTGATCGGCGTGGCATCGCCGGCCATCACCTGGTTCACCGCACACAGCACCCGCCCCTCGTCGAGTCGCGAGAAGCGGGGGTCCTGGGCCTTGAGCGCCGCCTTGAGCCCGGCCACGTCGGCACTGGCCAGGCTGTCCAGCGGCACCGAGATGTCGCCGACGCCGAGCCGTTCGCGCAGCTCGGCGAGACACTTGACGCGGATGCAGGGCGTGGCGATGTCGCAGCGGGAACCCAGCGAGACCTGGCCCCCATGCCCCTGGCCGGTGACGATCGGCGACGCCGCCTCGTCCGCCTCGCTTCCTCCCTCGCCGACCTCGCGCCGGTAGTCGCCGGACTTGCCGCCGGTCTTGGTCTCGAGACGGATGGCATCGATCTCCATGCCCTTGTCCACCGCCTTGCACATGTCGTAGAGGGTCAGGCAGGCCACGGAGACGGCGGTCAGCGCCTCCATCTCCACCCCCGTGCGGCCGTTGAGGCGGCAGGTGGCGGTGACGTCGACGCAGGAGGCGGCCTCGTCGAGGTGGAAGTCGATGGCCACCTTCGACAGCGCCAGGGCGTGGCAGAGCGGGATCAGCTCATGGGTGCGCTTGGCGGCCTGGATGCCGGCGATGCGGGCCGTGGCCAGCACGTCCCCCTTGGGCAGCCCGCCCTCGGCCAGCAGCGCCAGGGTCTCGGGCTTCATGCGGATCCGCCCGCTGGCCGTGGCCTCGCGCCGGCTCTCCGGCTTGTCGGCCACGTCCACCATATGGGCCTCGCCGCGTGCATTGAGATGGGTCAGTGACATGGGAAACGCCTCACGGGAGTCGGAAAAGGGGTTGGATGGCCACCACCTCGCCCTGGCCCACGGCCTCGCGCTCGGTGGTGATCTCGATCAGGCAGTTGGCCATGACCATGGAGGAGAGGATGCCGGAGCCCTGGGCGCCGGTGCTGGCGACACGCAGCCGCCCCTCGGCGTCGCAGCGGTAGACCCCGCGCAGGTAGTCGACCCGCCCCGTCCGGCTCGCCATGTCGTGGTCGGCGATGGCGGCCAGCCGGCGCGGTGCCGTGACGGGGCGCCCCTGCAGGCGCGCCAGCAGCGGCGCGGCGAACTGCAGGAAGGTCACCATCACCGCCACCGGATTGCCGGGCAGCCCCAGAAAGGGCACGCGGCGTGCCCCCAGGCGGCCGCAGGCCAGCGGCCGCCCCGGGCGGATGGCGATCTTCCAGAAGCCGAGCTCGCCCTGTTCGGCCAGCGCCTCGCGGGTGAAGTCGGCATCGCCCACCGAGACCCCGCCGCTGGTGATCACCAGGTCGGCCTCGGCGCTGGCCGCCGCCAGGGCCGCGGAGAGCGCCGCCCGGTCGTCGGGCAGGATACCGAGGTCGAGCACCTCGCCGCCGTGCTCGGTGACCAGCCCGATCAGGCTGTAGCGGTTGGCATCGAAGATGGCGGCCGGCGGCAGCGGTTCGCCCGGCGCGGTGACCTCGTCGCCGGTGGAGAAGAGCGCCACCCGGGGGCGCCGGCGCACCGCCACCCGGTCGACTCCCAGCGAGGCCAGCAGACCCAGCTCGGCGGCGCCCAGCCGGGTGCCGGCGGCCAGCGCCAGGGCACCGCGGGCGATATCCTCGCCGGCCCAGCGCACGTTCTGGCCGCGCCGCACGCGTTCCGGGCGCGCCACCGAGACCCGCACGCCCTCGCCTGCCGTCGTCTCGCGGAGTTGCTCGCGCATGATCACGGTGTCGGCGCCGGGCGGCAGCGGCGCCCCGGTGGTGATTCCCACGCACTCGCCGGGCGCCAGCGCCTGCGCATGGTGCCGGCCGGCGAAGACCTCGGCCACGCGCCGCCAGTCGGCCGGGCGTTCGGCCGCCTCGGGCCAGGCCAGGGCGATGCCGTCCATGGCGGCGTTGGTCGCGGGCGGCACGTCCCGTGGCGAGACCAACGCCTCGGCCAGCACCCGGCCATGGAGCCCGCCCAGCGGCAGGGTCTCGGCGGGCAGCGCCCCCTCGGCCAGCGCCAGCACCGCCTCTCGGGCCGCCTCGGCCTCGAGCATCCGCTCGCCCAGCTCGAAGCAGGAGAGGGTCATGGGGCAGGCTCCCCGACCGGGGTCGGCCGCGGCCGGCGCTCGTCCGGCCAGCGCGCCGGCCAGGCCGCCACCCAGTCGGCCACGGCCTCCAGGTCGTTGATGTCCAGCGCCTCGACCCCCGCCGGCAGCGCCAGGGGGGCATCGCTGGCCACCGCCCGCACCCAGGGGTCCTCGGCCACGCGCAGCGGCTTGCCCACCGCCGGGCGATGGAGTTCCAGCTTGGGCAGCGGCCAGGCCTTGAAGCCCTCCACCAGCACCAGGTCCGGGGCCTGGAGGCGGACCATCTCGACCAGCTGGGCGAGGTCCGCCTCCTCCTGTCCCGGGGTCTCCATCATCAGCGCCAGGCGGTGGCGGGAGGCCACCAGCATGGGGGTCGCCCCCGCCTGGCGCAGGCGGTGGCTGTCCTTGCCGGGCTGGTCGACGTCGAAGCCGTGATGGGCATGCTTGATCACCGCGACCCGCAGGCCGCGATCGCGCAGGCACGGCAGCAGACGCTCGAGCAGGGTGGTCTTGCCGGTGCCGCTCCAGGCCGCGATGCCCAGCAGCGGCAGGCGTTCATCCAGGGGCAGCCCCGGTTGACTGGCGTGACTCATGGGGTCGGTGACTCCTTGCCGAGCGCCGTTTCCAGGCGCCGTTTCTCGTCATCGGTGTTGAGGTTGGCGAACGCCTCGGGGCAGTCGGAGACGTCCACCCGCCGCCAGGCGTGGCGGGCGTACCAGCGGTCGATCTTGCGCTCGCCGGCGGCCAGGGCCGCCGCCAGGTCATCGGCCAGCGAGGTGCGGATCAGCGCGACCACCGGGTGCAGGCGCTCGCCGTCGTCGGCCACCGCGATGTCGCCGTCGCCGAGCCCCGCGACCAGCCGCTCGACCAGGTCCGCCGGCAGCGCCGGGGTGTCGCAGGGCACGACCAGCAGCCAGGGCGTGGTGGCCGCGCGCAGGCCGCTGTAGATGCCCATCAGCGGTCCCTGGTAGCCGGTCTCGGCATCGACGATCACCCGGTCGGCCAGCGGCCGGTAGTCGTCCAGGTGGCGGTTGGCATTGATCAGTACCTCCCTTACCCGCCCTTCGAGGCGCTGGCGCACATGGGCCACCAGCGGCCGGCCGGCGAAGGGCACCAGCCCCTTGTCGCGGCCGCCCATGCGCCGCCCCTGGCCGCCGGCCAGGATCATCCCGGTGAGCTCGTGCTGCGTGATCATGAGGGCCTGTGACCTCCCCGGTCCGGTCGTGATAGTGTCCTGCCCTCATGATGCCTGAGCCGGCCGGAGCGTGCCACGCCGCGCCGCCCCAGGCGCCGCCGCGCTGACCCGGGTCAAGGCCACGGCTTACCGCCGGGGGCCGTTGCCGGTATCATGTGTGCACTATTCTTGACAGGACCGACCATGGAAGCAGGATTCGACGTGGGCGCCCGGCTGCGCCAGCTGCGCCTCGCCCGCGGCCTCTCCCAGCGCGAGCTGGCCAAGCGGGCCGGCGTCACCAACAGCACCATCTCGCTGATCGAGCAGAACAGCGTCAGCCCCTCGGTGAGCTCCCTGAAGAAGATCCTCGACGCCCTGCCGGTGTCGATCAGCGCCTTCTTCGCCGGCGACGAGCCGAGCCCGCCGCGCCCCTTCTACCGCGCCGGCGAGCTCACCGAGATCGGCGACGGCCACCTCTCCTGGCGACTGGTGGCGGCCCGCCAGCCCGACCGCCGCATGTCGATCATCCACGAGCGCTATCCGCCCGGCTCCGACACCGGGGTGGAGATGCTGGAGCATGACGGCGAGGAAGGCGGGGTGGTGATCGCCGGGGAGATCGAGATCACCGTGAGCGGCGAGATGGCAGTGCTGGGCGAGGGAGACGCCTACTACTTCGACTCGCGGCTGCCCCACCGCTTCCGCAACGTGGGCGACCGCGAGTGCGTGATCGTCAGCGCCAGCACCCCGCCGACCTTCTCGGACGGCGGGCAGGAGCAGCACCACGCCTGAGCGTCACTCGTCCTCTTCGGCGCCGGGCAGCACCCAGTTGAGCAGGATACCCACCAGGGCGGCCAGGCTGACGCCCTGCAGGGTGAACTGGCCGCCGCCGAACTGCATGCCGCCGATGCCGAACACCAGGATCAGCGATATCACCACCAGGTTGCGCGGCGCGGTCAGCGAATGGCCGGCGCGCACCAGGGTGTTCATCCCCACCACGGCGATGGAGCCGAACAGCAGGGTCATGATGCCACCCATCACCGGCCCGGGGATGGTCTGCAGCAGGGCCCCCAGCTTGGCGACGAAGGCCAGGCCGACGGCGATGCAGGCCGCCACCACCATGATCCTCGGGTTGAAGGCGCGGGTCAGGGTCACCGCCCCGGTCACCTCGGAGTAGGTGGTGTTGGGCGGGCCGCCGAACAGCGCCGCGGTGGAGGTGGCCAGGCCGTCGCCCAGCAGGGTGCGATGCAGGCCGGGCTTCTCAAGGTAGTTCTTCCGCGTGACCGAGCCGATGGCCACCATGTCGCCGATATGCTCCACCGCCGGGGCGATGGCCACCGGGATCATGAACAGGATCGCCGCCCAGTGGAAGCTCGGGGCGGTGAAGGCCGGCATCGACAGCCAGGCCGCCTCGCGCACCGGGGAGAAGTCCACCAGTCCCATCGCAAGCGCCAGCACGTAGCCGGTGACGATGCCGCCCATGATCGGGATCAGCCGGACCAGCCCGCGGCCGAACACCGCCAGCACCAGGGTCACCAGCAGGCTGACCATGGAGAGGAAGATCGCCGGGCCATAGCCGATGTGGTCGCTGGTCTCACCGGTGGCCATGCTCACCGCCACCGGTGCCAGGGCCAGGCCGATCACCATGATCACCGGCCCCACCACCACCGCCGGCAGCAGCCGATGCAGCCAGGCGGTGCCCTTGAGGCGCACGGCCTGGGAGATCGCCACGTAGACCAGGCCGGCGGCCATCAGCCCGCCCATGGTGGCCGGGATGCCGAAGTTGGCCACCGAGCCCTGGATCGGCGCGATGAAGGCGAACGACGAGGCCAGGAACACCGGCACCGTGACGCGGGTCACGCCGTGGAACACCAGGGTCCCGACCCCGGCGGTGAACAGCGCGACGCTGGGGTCCAGGCCGGTGAGCAGCGGCACCAGCACCAGGGCGCCGAAGGCCACGAAGAGCATCTGGGCGCCGGTGAGCAGGGTCCTGAGGGGCGACTCGGCCGCGGGTCGGGCGGCCGCCGAGGTATCAGTCATGGGGGCTCCAGGGAGTCAGGGTGAGGGAAACGCGCGGCATTCTAGCAGCCCGCGCCCGCCGGCACGATGGGCCCTCACCCGCCCTCTTCCACCCGCTTCTCACGGGGCTCGGGCGATTCCCCCTGCAGGTACTCCGCCAGCCGCTCGCTGGCCTGGTCGCCGAACAGGATGTCGCAGGCCTCCTGCAGGCCGGGCGAGCGACGGATGCTCGCCTCCGATACCACCAGCGAGACCTTGGAGCGCCGGCGCAGGAAGTCCTCCAGCCGGGTCACCATCTCCCGGCGCCGGGCCTGCTCAAGTTCCACCCGCAGGTACTCGGTGCCCTCGATCAGCACCTCGGCCTGGCGCTCGTCCTGGCGGATCGCCTCGAGCATCTCGAAGGCCTGGGAACCGTAGCGCCGCCACAGCCGCTGGCTGAGCGGCTCGGAGGCGTGCTCGGCAGTCATGGCGTCAAGGTCCATCAGCCGGGCCTGGTGCAGGAAGGCCTCGCGCACCGAGGCATCCGGCTCGCCGTACCAGCGCTGGCGGGGATAGGGCACCTCGATGCCCAGGCCGCGCACCGCCTCGACCACCTCCTCGCCCACGTTGAGGCAGTCGGTGAGCTTGCCGCCGAAGATGCTGAGGTGGGCGCGCTGGCGGTCGAGGTCGATGGCGTGCTTGCGCGACAGGTTGAGGAAGTCCCGCTCGCCGCCGCCGCTGGGCTTCACGGCCAGCGGCCTGACCCCGCAGCGGGTGGCGATGATGTCCGACGCCTCCAGCGGCCTGGCAAGCGCCAGGCGCTTGTTGATGTTGTCCAGCACGAAGCGGATGTCCTCCGCCGTGGCCCCGACCTCGGGCGACTCCACCCGGGTATCGGTGGTGCCGATACAGGTGCGCGGCCCCATGGGAATGACGAAGAAGAGCCGCCCGTCGTCGGCGAAGAAGGCCAGCACACGATGGCTGTCGGTGAGCCGCGGCACGATCAGGTGGATCCCCTTGGAGAAGACGTGATGGTGCTCGGTGCGCTGCCCGGCGCGCTGGTTGAGCTGGTCGACCCAGGGGCCGGCGGCATTGATCAGCACCCGCGAGCGGATCTCGAAGGTGTCGCCGGTCATCGCGTCGCGGGCCCGGGTGATCCAGACGCCCTCCTCCCGGCGAGACTCCAGGTACTCGACGTAGTTGGCCGCCACGGTGCCGAAGTCCAGGGCGGCGCGCACGAAGTTGAAGACGAAGCGCGCGTCGTTGTCATGGAGATAGGCGTCGGAGTACTCGAAGCCCCCCACCGCCGAGCCGATGTCGATGATCGGCTCCCGGGCGTGGAGCGCCGCCGGCCTCAGGTAGTGGGGCCGGCGGGTGAAGGCGTTGCCCATCAGCCAGTAGAGCCAGGTGCCCGCCCAGGGCACCAGCGGGTGGTGGCGAAAGCCCTGGTTGATGGTGGTGAGGAAGCGGATCTCCTGCACCGACGAGGGGTAGCTCCTGATCAGGTGGTTGCGGCTGCGGCAGAGCTTTCGCACCAGCGCGAAGTCACCGCTCTCCATGTACTTGATGCCGCCCCATACCAGGTTCGACGAGTGCATGCTGGTGCTGCCGGCGAAGTCGCCCTTGTCGATCAGCGCCACCCGAGCCCCCTTGCCGCTCAGCGCGGCCGCCGCGGAGGCCCCGTTGATGCCGCCGCCGACCACCAGGACGTCGAAGCAGCGCCGGGGCAGCTTGCGCAGGTTGTTCTGTCTGAGTTGCATCTCTTGCCCTTCCTGAAAGCCCTTTCTGAAAGCCCTTTCTGAAAACACGGGGCCCCGCTCGGCATGACCGAGCGGGGCCTGGGTCCCGTTCGGGCAACCGGTCACACGTTGCTGATCCCGGTAGTGCCGGGAGGTTGGCGGGCGCCAGGCGCCCGCCGGTCGCCTGTTACCGTGTGCCGGCCGCCATCCACGCCTCCATCATCTCGTCGTAGGGCACGGTGGTGCCCTGGGGCATCTCGTCGTCGAGCTTCGCCTTGGGGGCACCCGGCTGGGAGAGCCAGTACTCGGCGTCACGCTCCTCGTTGAGCTGCGGCGCGTAGACCTCGAAGACGCCGGCACGGGCCAGGCGCGCCATCACGCTGTCCAGGTCTCCCGCCAGGTTGTCGAGGGCCTCCTGCGGCAAGATCTCGCCGCTGACCGCCGGGGCCAGGTTCTGCCACCAGAGCGGCGCCATGCGCGGGTAGTCGGGCACGTTGGTGCCGGTGGGCGTCCAGTTGGACTCGTTGGGGCTGCGGTAGAACTCCACCAGACCGCCCAGCTTCGGGGCCATCTCGCTCATCTGCTCGGAGAAGATGTCCGACTCGCGGATCGGCGTCAGGCCGGCCATCAGCTTCTCCAGCGAGACGGTCTTGGCGGTGGTGAACTGCGCGAACAGCCAGGCGGCGGTGCGGCGATCCTCCGGGGTGGAGTCGAAGAAGGTCCAGGAGCCCACGTCCTGGTAGCCCACCTTCATGCCCTCCTCCCAGTACGGGCCGGTGGGCGACGGCGCCATGCGCCAAAGCGGGTTGCCCTCGTCGTCGGTCACCGGCAGGCCCGGGTCGACCATGTCGGCGGTGAAGGCGGTGTACCAGAAGATCTGCTGGGCGATGTTGCCCTGGGCCGGCACCGGGCCCGCCTCGCCGAAGGTCATGCCCTGGGCCTCCTCGGGGGCATACTTCTCCAGCCAGTCGACCATCTTGGTGACGGCGAACACCGAGGCCGGCGCATTGGTGCCGCCGCCGCGAGTCACGCTGGCGCCCACCGGGCGGCTCTCCTCGTCGACGCGGATCCCCCAGTCGTCCACCGGGTTGCCGAAGGGCACGCCGGGGCTGCCCATGCCGGCCATGGAGAGCCAGGAGTCGTGGAAGCGCCAGCCCAGCGACGGGTCGCGACGGCCGTAGTCCATGTGGCCGTAGACCCGGGTGCCGTCGATCTCGCCGACGTGCTCGGTGAAGAACTCGGCGATGTCCTCGTAGGCCGTCCAGTTGGTGGGGACACCCAGGTCGTAGCCGTAGATGTCGCGGAACTGCTCCTGGAGGTCCTCGCGCTGGAACCAGTCGTAGCGGAACCAGTAGAGGTTGGCGAACTGCTGGGTCGGCAGCTGGTAGATGCTGCCGTCGGGGCCGGTGGTGTACTGGATGCCGATGAAGTCGTCCAGGTCCAGGGTGGGCAGGGTGAAGTCCGCCCACTCGTTCTCCATCGCCTCGGAGAGGTTGATGGTGGTGCCATAGCGGATATGGGTGCCGATGGCATCGGAGTCGTTGACGTAGCCGTCGTAGATGTTGCGACCCGACTGCATCTGGGTCTGCATGTTGTTGACCACGTCCCCCTCGCCGATGATGTTGTGGGTGACGTCGATGCCGGTCAGCTCGCTGAAGGCCTCGGCCAGCACGTCCCGCTCGTAGACGTGGGTGGTCAGGCCCTCTGCCACGGTGCTGATGGACATGCCGCGGAACGGCTCGGCCGCCTCGGCGAACCACAGCAGTTCCTCGATCTGCTCCTCGCGGGAGAGCGTCGAGTTCTGGAAGTGCTCGTCGACCAGCCGTTCGGCAATGGCGCGGGCGTCGTGGTTGTCGGCGTGCAGAGCGCCGCTGGCCAGCATCACGCCGGCCGCCAGCAGAGAGAGTCGCATTGTTGTCGCTTTCATGTTGACCTCTTCGGTTGTGGGGGTTCGTCCTTGAACCGGTTGTCATTCGGCTCCGTGCGTTTCTGTCAGCCCCAGCGCATCAGGATCACGAGCCACAGGATCGAGATGGCCAGGGCCAGCCAGAGGCTGATCGAGGTGAAACCCACCACCATCAGGTGGATGTAGGCGGCGCAGAGCAGCCCGATGAACAGCCGGTCGCCGCGGGTGGTTGCGATCGGCAGGAAGCCCTTGCGCTCGACGGTCGGCGAGGCGAGCTCCCAGGCCGTCATCCCCAGCAGGATGGCGGCGATGGCGGAGAAGAAGATCGCGGTGGGCGTGGTCCATACCATCCATTCCATGACGGTTTCCTCCTCAGGTCCGGCCCAGGGCGAAGCCCTTGGCGATATGGTTGCGCACGAAGTAGACCACCACGATGCCGGGCAGGATGGTCAGCACCCCGGCGGCGGAGAGCGCCCCCCAGTCGATGCCCGAGGCCCCCTTGGTCTGGGTCATCACCGAGCCGATGGGCTGGGCACTGGTGGCGGTCAGGGTGCTGGCCAGCAGCAGTTCGACCCAAGAGAACATGAACAGGAAGAACAGCGTCACGCCGATCCCCGAGCTGATCATCGGAATGAAGATCTTCACGAAGAAGCGCGGGAAGCTGTAGCCGTCGATGAACGCCGTCTCGTCGATCTCCTTGGGCACGCTGCTCATGAAGCCCTCGAGGATCCAGACCGCCAGGGGGATATTGAACAGACAGTGGGCCAGCGCCACGGCCACGTGGGTATCGAAGAGCCCGACGGTGTAGTAGAGCTGGAAATAGGGCAGCAGGAACACCGCCGGCGGCGCCATCAGGTTGGTCAGCAGCCAGAAGAACAGGTGCTTGTCGCCGATGAAGCGATAGCGGCTGAAGGCGTAGGCCGCCGGCAGGGCCACGGCCAGGCTGATCAGCATGTTCATCAGCACGTAGGCGATGGAGTTCACGTAGCCCATGTACCAGTTCGAATCGGTGAAGATCTTGGCGTAGTGCTCCAGGGTGAAGTCCTGGGGCCACAGGGTCAGGGCACCGAGAATCTCGCTGTTGGACTGGAACGACATGTTGAGCAGCCAGTAGACCGGCAGCAGCACGAAGACGATGTAGAGGGTCATCAGGCCGCGGCGACGCCACTGGCGGGAGACCGGGCGGGCCTGACGGCGGCGCCGGGCATCGGCCGCGGCGGCCTGCTTGCGTACCGCCTCCGGCGTGGTGGGAATCGACTGGTTCATGTCAGGCCCCCTTGTCCTGTTGCTTGTCCTTCTGGAGATTCATGATCGCCGTGTAGAACACCCAGCAGACCAGCAGGATGATCAGGAAGTAGATCAGCGAGAATGCCGCCGAGGGGCCGAGGTCCTGCTGCCCGATGGCCATGGTGGTCAGCGACTGGCTGAGGAAGGTGGTGGAGTTGCCCGGCCCGCCCCCGGTCAGCACGAAGGGCTCAGCGTAGATCATGAAGGAGTGCATGAAGCGCAGCAGGATGCCGATGACCAGCACGTTGGTGAGCTTGGGCAGCTGGATGTAGCGGAACACCGCCCAGCGCGAGGCGCGGTCGATGCGCGCCGCCTGGTAGTAGGCGTCCGGGATCGAGCGCAGGCCGCTGTAGCAGAGCAGCGCGATCAGCGGCGTCCAGTGCCAGACATCCATCAGGATGATGGTGCCCCAGGCGTCCACGGCGCTGCGAGTGATGTTGTAGCCGTAGCCCAGCTCGCGCAGGCCCCAGCCCATCAGGCCGATGTCGCCACGGGTGAAGATCTGCCAGATGCTGCCCACCACGTTCCAGGGAATCAGCAGCGGCATGGTCACGAGTATCAGGATCGCCGAGGCCTGCCAGCCCTTCTTGGGCATCAGCAGCGCGATGCCGATGCCCAGTGGCACCTCGATGGCCAGCACCGTCAGCGAGAAGGCGAACTGGCGCATCAGGGCGGCCTGCAGCGCCGGGTTGTTGAGGGTCTCCTGGAACCACTCCACGCCGGTGAAGAACCGGGTGTTGGCGTCGAAGACATCCTGGACGGAGTAGTTCACCACGGTCATCAGCGGAATGATCGCCGAGAAGGCCACCAGCAGCAGCATGGGCAGGATCAACCACCAGGCGCGGTTGTTGTGGATCTTGTTATTCATGGGGAATCTCCACGCGGAACTCGTCGACATAGAGGCCAAGCCGCGCCAGCGGGAAGCGCAGCCAGGCCCTGTCACGCGGCAGGGTCTCGTCCTCCTCGATGCGGGCCTTGAAGGGGATCTCCCCCAGCCGCAGCGAGAGGATGGCGTAGGTGCCGAGGTCCTGGACATCCTCCACCACGGCCTCCATGGCGTCGTCGACCGGGGCGGCATGCACCTCGACGAACTCGGGCCGGATGCCCAGCTTGACGTTGGCCGAGCGCGCGCCGGCCACCGCCGCATGCACCGCCTCCGGCACGGGGAGCGGCAGCCCCCCGACCATCACCCGGCCGTCGCGGGCCTCCACCTCGAGGAAGTTCATCCCGGGGCTGCCGATGAAGTAGCCGACGAAGGTGTGGTTGGGCGTCTCGAAGAGCTCCCGCGGCGTGCCGAACTGCACCACCTGCCCCTGGTACATCACCGCGATCCTGTCGGCGAAGGTCGACGCCTCGAGCTGGTCGTGGGTGACGTAGACCATGGTGATGTTGAAGCGCTGGTGGATCTCCTTGAGCTTGCGGCGCAGCTTCCACTTCAGCTGGGGGTCGATGACCGTCAGCGGCTCGTCGAAGAGGATCGCCGAGACGTCATCGCGCACCAGGCCGCGCCCCATGGAGACCTTCTGCTTCTCGTCGGCGGTGAGGTTCTTGGCCTTGCGGCCGAGCTGGGGAGTCAGCTCGAGGACGTCCGCCACCTCCAGGACCCGCTCGCGCACCTTGTCGGCGGGGGTGCCGATGTTGCGCAGCGGAAAGGCCAGGTTGTCGTAGACCGTCATGGTGTCGTAGACGACGGGGAACTGGAACACCTGGGCGATGTTGCGCGCCTCGGGCGGCAGGGCATTGACCCGCTCACCGTCGAACAGCACGTCGCCGCTGGAGGGTTCAAGCAGCCCCGAGATGATGTTGAGCAGGGTCGACTTGCCGCAGCCGGAGGGGCCGAGCAGCGCATAGGCCCCGCCCTGGTGCCAGACGTGGTTCATCTCGCGGATGGCATAGTCCTCGGGGGAGGATGGTGCGGCCAGGTAGGAGTGGGCCAGGCCCTTCAGGGTAATCTCGGCCATTTCATGCCCTCCCGGCGTGGGTCGGAATGTGGACCACGGCACCCTGACGGTCGAAGGCGTAGACCTTGTGGGTGGGGATGTAGAGCCTGACCGCCTGGCCGGGGGTGAACTCGTGCACCCCCTCGAGGTGGACGGTCAGGTGGTACAGCGCATTACGCACGTGCAGGAAGGTCTCGGAGCCGCTGATCTCGGCCATGTCGACCTCCATCTCGACCTCGATGTCATCGTCGGAGCGCGGCGCCAGGGCGATATGGGCCGGACGCACGCCGAAGCGGTACTCGCCGGGCGCCAGGGTGCGCAGGTCGTCGTTGAGCGGGAAGTGGACGCGCTTGTCGAAGGTGACCTCGGCCCCCGAGATGATGCCGCGCATGATGTTGATCGGCGGCTCGGAGAACATCTCGGCGGTGAGGATATCCAGCGGGCGGTGGTAGACGTCGTCGGTGCGTCCGTACTGCAGCAGGCGCCCCTCGTGGAGCACCGCGGTATGGCCGCCCAGGGCCAGGGCCTCCGCCGGCTCGGTGGTGGCGTAGACGGCGATGCAGTTGCGCTGGCTGAACAGGGTGCGCAGCTCCTCGCGGAATTCCTCGCGCAGCTTGTAGTCGAGGTTCACCAGCGGCTCGTCGAAGAGCACGATATCGGCATCCTTGACCAGCGCCCGCCCCATGGCGGTGCGCTGCTGCTGGCCGCCGGAGAGCTCCAGGGGCAGACGATCGAGCAGATGTTCGATATGCAACATCTCGGCGGTCTCGCGGACCCGCCGGTCGATCTCGGCCTTGCTCACCCTGGCCAGCCGCAGCGGCGAGGCGATGTTGTCGTAGACGCTCAGCGAGGGGTAGTTGATGAACTGCTGGTAGACCATGGAGACGTTGCGGCGCCGCACGGACACCCCGGTGACGTCCTGGCCGTTCATCAGCACGCGGCCACGGGTGGGCGTATCGAGCCCGGCCATCAGCCGCATCAGGGTCGTCTTGCCGGCCAGGGTGCGCCCCAGCAGGACGTTGAAGGAGCCGGGTTCCAGCTCGAGGTTCACATCCGCAACGTGAGTGGCGCCACCGACCGTCAGATCGATATTTTCCAGGATCAATGACATGGCGAGTCTCGGTTGTTCGTTTTTGTATGACGACGATCATGTCGACGTCCGAACACCATAGATCAGGCGCGCTTTGATGACATCCATGTTGCTTAACGAAAATTCGAGAACCGCCGACGATCCGCCATGGATGGCTAACAACCTGCTGAAAATAAAGATATATTTTCGAATTTATACTTTAGGCGAAGTCGTGGGCGGCGACATGCGGGGCGAAAAGCAAACGGGGCCATGTTCACGAATGAACACGACCCCGTGGGCGAGGCGCAGACGGCAAGGGTCTGAGGCGAGTGGTCCGAGGCGAAAGGGCCGCGGCTTGGGCCGGAGCCGAACCTCAGCGGGTGCCGAAGATCTTGTCCCCGGCATCCCCCAGGCCGGGCACGATGTAGCCGTGCTCGTCCAGGTGGTCGTCCACCGAGGCGGTGTAGATCTCGATGTCCGGATAGGCCTCCTGGACCCGCTTGATGCCCTCGGGGGCGGCCACCAGCACGATCACCTTCATGTGCCTGCAGCCGCGCTCGCGCAGCATGTCCAGGGTCGCCACCATGGTGCCACCGGTGGCCAGCATGGGGTCGATGACGATGGCCATGCGCTCGTCGAGGTCATTGGCGAACTTGGCGAAGTAAGGTACCGGCTCGAGGGTCTCCTCGTCGCGGTAGAGGCCCACCACGCTGATCCGCGCACTGGGGATCAGGTCGGTCACGCCGTCGAGCATGCCCAGGCCGGCGCGCAGGATCGGCACGATGGTGACCTTCTTGCCCTTGAGCAGCTTGACCGGGATCTTGCCGCCGCTCCAGCCGTCGATCTCCTGGGTCTGCAGTTCCAGGTCCTGGGTCGCCTCGTAGGTGAGCAGCTTGGCCAGCTCCCCGGCCAGTTCGCGGAAACTCTTGGTGCTGATGCCGGCTTCACGCATCAGGCCGAGCTTGTGCTGGACCAGGGGGTGCTGGATGGCGTGGACGCTCATGGGCGGACCTCTTCACTCTTGGGGCGGCGGGAGACAGGGCCGACCTTGGTCGCATGGACCTGGCCGACAAATTGGCGGCCATTCTACCCGCATCCCGCCGCGAGGTTAAGGCGCGGTGCCTGTGGCAGATGCAGTCATCGCTCAAGGCTGTTCCGGCGACAGGCCTTCGAGGGGGCGCTGTGAACCCCTCCCTGGGCGCTACCGATGCCATCCCTGGCATAGGACCCCCTCTCTCGCCTGTCCCCGGCGCCTTTCGCTAGCGCGACATGGGTAACGAAGCTGGCCCTGCCTGTCTGGCTAGCGCGACATGGGTAACGAAGCGGGCCCTGCCTGTCTGAGTACGCGGCTATGGCACCTCGGGCAGCTGCCAGTCGATGGGCGTGCGGCCCTGCTCCACCAGAAAGGCATTGGCCCGGGAGAAGTGGTGGTTGCCGAAGAAGCCGCGGTGGGCCGAGAGCGGCGAGGGATGCGGCGACTCCAGCACCAGGTGGCGGAAGGTGTCGACCAGCGCCTTCTTCTTCCGCGCCGGGCTGCCCCACAGCAGGAACACCGACGGAGCGGCATGGGCGTTGACGACCTCGATGGCGCGGTCGGTGAAGGTCTCCCAGCCGCGGCCGCGGTGGGACCCCGCATTGCCCTGCTCCACCGTCAGGGAGGTGTTGAGCAGCAGCACCCCCTGGCGCGCCCAGTGCGCCAGGTTGCCGTGGGGGACCGCCCGGAAGCCCACATCGGCGGCCAGCTCCTTGTAGATGTTGGCCAGCGACGGCGGCACGCGCACGCCCTCGCGCACCGAGAAGCAGAGCCCGTGGGCCTGGTTCGGCCCGTGGTAGGGATCCTGGCCGAGGATCACCACCTTGACGGCGTCCAGGGAGGTGAGCTCGAAGGCCCGGAACCAGTCCGCGGAGTGCGGGTAGATCACCTTCCTGGCCGCCTTCTCGGCGGCCAGGAAGTCGCGCAGCGCCTGCATGTAGGGCGCCTCGAACTCGTCACCCAGCCACTGCTGCCAGCTGTCGGGGAGCGGACAGGCCATCACGGGGCTCTCCTCAGGGGCTCAGCGCTTGGCCTGGTCGACCAGCGGCTCGACGTAGGCCACGCCCATGTCCCAGGGGAACTGGATCCAGCAGTCCTGGGCGACCTCGGTGAGGTACTGGTCCACCAGCGGCTTGCCCTCGGGCTTGGCGTAGATCGTGACGAAGTGGGCACGGGGCAGCATCTCGCGCACCTTGCGCGCGGTCTTGCCGGTATCCACCAGGTCGTCCACCAGCAGCCAACCCTCGCCGTCGTGGTCGACGCCCTTCATCACATCGAGGCCCCCCTGCTCCATGTGGTCGTAGCTCTTGATGCACACGGTATCGATCAGCCGCACGTTGAGCTCCCGGGCGATCAGCGCGGCGGGGATCAGCCCCCCGCGGGTGATGGCCACGATACCCTTGAAGTCGCGCTCCACCAGCCGGTGGCAGAGCTCGCGCACGTCGCGGTGCAGCTGGTCCCAGGAGACCGTGAAGTGCTTGTGGTAGCGGTTGCTGCTCATGGTCACTCGTCCTCGCTGAAGGCACAGACGGCGAAGACGCTGTAGCCCGCTTCGCGGATGCGCTCGGAGCCGCCGAGGTCCGGCAGGTCGACGATGGTGGCGGTCTCCACCACCTGGCCGCCGCTGCGGGTGATCAGCTTGGCGGCGGCCAGCATGGTGCCGCCGGTGGCGATCAGGTCATCGACGATCAGGATGCGATCGCCCTGCTTGAAGGCGTCGGAGTGCAACTCCACCTCGGCCTCGCCGTACTCCAGGGTGTAGGTCTCGCTGATGGTACGGAACGGCAGCTTGCCCTTCTTGCGCACCGGCACGAAGCTGCAGCCCAGCTCGTAGGCCAGCGGTGCACCGACGATGAAGCCGCGGGCATCGATGGCGGCGATGGCGTCGAGGTCCATCTCCTGGTAGCGGTGCACGAAGCTGTCGATCAGCTTGCGGAAGGCCGCACTGTTCTGCAGCAGCGGGGTGATGTCGCGGAAGTTGACCCCCGGCTGCGGCCAGTCGGGGACGGTGCGGATCACGGACTTGATGTAGTCGCCGTAGATGCTCATTAAGTCGAGTCTCGGTGAGTGGGTGCAATCGGTGGGTCAGTCGAGGAACAGGAACTTGGCGGCAAACAGCAGCGCCAGCACGATCACCGCCGGGTTCAGGTCCTTGAAGCGGCCGGAGAGTGCCTTGATCGCAGCGTAGCTGATGAAGCCCAGGGCGATGCCCTCGGCGATCGAGAAGGTCAGCGGCATGGCCAGGGCGGCGATCAGCACCGGCGCGGCGTCGGTGGGGTCTTCCCAGTTGGCATGGGCCAGGCTGCCGGCCATCAGCACCGCCACGTAGAGCAGGGCACCGGCGGTGGCGTAGGCGGGAATCGAGCCGGCCAGCGGGGCGAAGAACAGGCTGACCAGGAACAGCGCGGCGACCACCACGGCGGTCAGGCCGGTGCGACCGCCGGAGGCGATGCCGGCGGTGGACTCGATGTAGCTGGTGGTGGTCGAGGTGCCGAGCACCGCGCCGGCCATGGAGGCGCCGCTGTCGGCCATCATGGCGCGGCCGATGCGCGGCAGCTTACCGTCCTTGTCCAGCAGCTTGCCGCGATGGGCCACGCCCACCAGGGTGCCGGAGGTGTCGAAGAGGTCGACGAACAGGAAGGCGAAGATGACGCTGAGCATGGCGACATCCAGCGCGCCCCAGAGGTCCAGCGCCATGAAGGTGGGCGCGATGGAGGGCGGCATGGACATCAGGCCGCCATACTCGTTGTGGCCCAGCACCATGGCGATCACGGTGATCCCGAGGATGCCGATCATCACCGCCCCGGTGACCTTGAGGTAGGCCAGCGCGGTGATCACGAAGAAGCCCAGCAGCGCGTAGATGGCCGCCGGCTCGGAGAGGTCCCCCAGGGCGACGTAGGTGGCCGGGTTGGCGACCACGATGCCGGCGTTCTTCAGCGCGATCATCGCCAGGAACAGGCCGATACCGGCGGCGATCCCCAGGCGCAGGGAGAGCGGGATCGAGTTGATGATCCACTCGCGCACCTTGAAGATGCTCAGCAGGAAGAAGCAGAAGCCCGAGAAGAAGACCGCACCGAGGGCCGCCTCCCAGGTGTAGCCCATGCCCAGCACCACGCCGTAGGTGAAGAAGGCGTTGAGGCCCATGCCCGGGGCCTGGGCGATCGGGTAGTTGGCCCACAGCCCCATGATCAGGCAGCCCACGGCCGCCGCCAGGCAGGTGGCGACGAAGACCGCGCCGTAGTCCATGCCCGCCTCGGAGAGGATGCTGGGGTTGACGAAGATGATGTAGGCCATGGTCAGGAAGGTGGTGATCCCGGCGATGACCTCGGTCTTGATGCTGGTGTTGTGCTCGGACAGCTTGAACTGCTTGTCGATCAGGCTCTTCATGGGGCTCATTCCTGCGCGCGTGGACGTTGCGACGGTCCCTGGGGGGCGAGAAGGGTCACGAGAAAAGCGGCCTATGGTACCCGCATCCCCGATGGGATGCGAGGGACCGGAAGGCCGCCGATTCAGACGCTTCCCCCTGTATAAGCAAAGGCCGGGCCAGGCGCCAGCCGCGCCACCAACGCAGACCTGACGGAACGGTCAGATCACGCCTGGTTCAGGCGCCGCGGGCCGCCAGCACCCGTTCGACGGTCTCGACGATGGCCTGGGTCTGGGGGTCGATCTCGATGTTCACCCCATCCCCCGGCACCCGGTCCACCAGGGTGGTGCGCGCCAGGGTCTCGGGAATCAGGTTGACGCAGAACCGCGGCCCGTGGGCCGCGGTGGCCGGACGCACCTCGCCGATGGTCAGGCTGATGCCGTCGACGCCGATGTACCCCTTGTCGAACAGGAAGCGGCCCAGTGCATGGGGCAGTTCGAACCACAGCCGGCGGTTGTTGGGTGCCTCGTCGAGCTCGACCAGCTCGGCCACCGCCATCACGTGGCCCGACATGGCATGGCCGCCGATCTCGTCACCGAAGCGAGCCGCCCGCTCGATATTGACGCGGCTGCCCACCTCGACTGCACCAAGGTTGGTCACCCGCAGGGTCTCGCGCATCAGGTCGAAGCTGACCCGCTCGCCGTCGATGGCCGTGACCGTGAGGCAGACCCCGTTGTGGGCCACCGAGGCCCCGATCTCGAGCCCCTGGCGCAACGCCTCGGGCAGCGCGATCACATGGGTACGGAAGGCCTCGGCCTCCTCGATGGCGACCACCTCGGCGGTGCCCTGCACGATGCCTGTAAACATGGCGTCTCCTCGACTGACGCGTGCCCCGGGGCGGGGCACGAAGGGGAAACAGTGTAGGGAATCCGCGGCGACCGCGTCCACGACGGCGCCGGAGATACGTCCCCCGGGCGACCCGACCGGGCAGGCACGACAGAATCAACAGCCAAAAAGAGCAAATACAACAGGAAATATTGCTGAATCACCGCGCCAGGTCGGCAGCATGCACCATTGAGATTGACTTGCCCCTGCGCGCGCCCTATCCTTTCGCGCACATTTTGATGGCGCCGATTTGACCCCGGATTGCGGGCGCCAGCGCCGTGGCCCCTTCGGGACGTCACGGCGCGAAGTGCAGCTAAAAGGGTGTGTCCAGCGTTGATGGCCACCCGCAAGGGTGGCCTTTTTTTGTGCGCCCTGCCCTGCACGGCCCGCCACGGCGCCCCCTGCGGTGGCTTCCATGATACGACTCCACAACGTTTCCAAGACCTTCATCATCAAGGGCCGCAAGCGAGGCCCGGATGCAGGCAGGCCCGACGGCGGCGCCAGGACGGTCCAGGCCCTCAAGAACGTCGACCTGCATGTCCCCCAGGGCCAGATCCATGGCGTGATCGGCCTCTCCGGGGCCGGCAAGTCGACGCTGATCCGCTGCGTAAACCTGCTCGAGCGCCCCACCAGCGGCAGCGTCAGCGTGGATGGCCAGGAGCTCACCGGGCTCTCCCGCCAGGCGCTCAACCAGGCGCGCCATCGCATCGGCATGATCTTCCAGCACTTCAACCTGCTCACCAACCGCACCGTGTTCGCCAACGTGGCCCTGCCGCTGGAGCTGATGGGCATGAAGCGCGCCGAGATCCGCGAGCGAGTCGCGCCGCTGCTGGAGCTGGTGGGCCTGGCCGACAAGGCGAGCCAGTACCCGGCCCAGCTCTCCGGCGGCCAGAAGCAGCGCGTGGCCATCGCCCGGGCGCTGGCCAGCCGCCCCAAGGTGCTGCTCTGCGACGAGGCCACCTCGGCGCTGGACCCCCAGACCACCGGCTCGATCCTCGCCCTGCTGCGCGACATCAACCAGCGCCTGGGGCTGACCATCCTGCTGATCACCCACGAGATGGAGGTGGTCAAGTCGATCTGCCACCGGGTCAGCCTCATCTCGGGGGGCGAGCTGGTGGAGGAGGCCGACGTGGGCGACTTCTTCACCGCGCCGCGCACCCGACTCGGCCGCGAGTTCCTCAACGACTTCCTCCAGCTGGAGCCGCCCCGCGCGCTGATCGACCAGCTGGAGGCGGTTCCCGGCGAGCAGACCCACCCGGTGGTGCGCCTGGCCTTCTCGGGCGACGCGGTCTCCACCCCGCTGATCTCGCGGCTGGCCCGGGAGTGCGGCGTGGACGTCAGCATCCTGCAGGCCAAGGTGGAGTCGATCCAGGACCGCACCCTGGGGTTGATGATCGCCGAACTGATGGGCTCGCCGACCAAGACCCGCGAGGCCATCGACTACCTCGAATCCCATGATCTGCACGTGGAGGTGCTCGGCCATGTCCAGCGCACTGATTGACCTGATCCTGCGGGCCACCCTCGACACCCTCTACATGGTGGCGGTGTCAGGCGTGATCTCCGCCCTGGTCGGCATCCCGCTCGGGGTGCTGCTCTACGTGACCCGCCCCGGCCAGGTGCTGGCCCAGCCGGTGGTCAGCGGCATGCTGGGGGTGATCACCAACATCGGCCGCTCGATCCCCTTCATCATCCTGATGGTGGCGATCATCCCCTTCACACGCATGCTGGTGGGCACCTCCATCGGCACCAACGCCGCCGCGGTCCCCCTGACCATCGCCGCGATCCCGTTCATCGCCCGCCTGGTGGAAGGCGCGCTGAACGAGATCAACCCGGGCCTGGTCGAGGCGGCCCAGTCCATGGGCGCCACCCCCTGGCAGATCATCACCCGAGTGCTGCTGCCGGAGGCGCGCGGCGGCATCTTCACCGCGCTCACCGTCACCGTGGTCACCCTGGTCAGCTACTCGGCCATGGCCGGGGCAGTAGGTGGCGGCGGCCTCGGCGACCTGGGCATCCGCTACGGCTACAACCGCTTCAACCCGACCATCATGCTGATCACCGTGGCGATCCTGGTGGTGATGGTGCAGGGCTTCCAGAGCCTGGGGGATTACTTGGTCCGCAAGAGCGATCACAAATAGCCAAAAGCTATTTAAATTATTTTTTTTATTTCGTTACCATCGACCCATCATCACAGGAGATCCTTCATGCGCAAGACACTGATCCGCACCCTGCTCGCCTCCAGCCTGGCCCTGGGCGCCGGCAGCGCCCTGGCCGACGAGCATCGCATCAAGGTGGGTACCGTGGCCGGCCCCGAGACCGACGTGATGCAGGTGGCCGCCGAGATCGCCCAGCGCGAATACGGCCTGACCGTGGAGATCATAGAGTTCACCGACTACGTGACCCCCAACGCCGCCCTGGCGGACGGCAGCCTGGACGCCAACGCCTACCAGCATGAGCCCTACATGCAGGCCATGGTCAACGATCGCGGCTACGACTTTGCCATCGCCGGGCGCTCCTTCGTCTACCCCATCGGCGCCTACTCCGAGAAGTACGCAAGCATCGACGAGCTCCCCGAGCGCGCCCAGATCGCCCTGCCCAACGACCCCTCCAACGAGGGTCGCGCGCTGATCCTGATGCACAACGAGGGGCTGATCGAGCTCGACGACCCGACCAACCTCGAGGCCACTCCGCTCAACGTGGCGGATAACCCGCGCGGCTTCCGCTTCCGCGAGATCGAGGCCGCCCAGCTGCCCCGAGTGCTTCCCGACGTGGACATGGCCTTCATCAACAACACCTTCGCCCAGCCCGCCGGCCTGAGCCTGGACGACGCCCTGATCAAGGAGGGCCCGGAGTCCCCCTACGTCAACCTGATCGTGGTGCGCGGGGGCGACGAGGAGCGCGAGGCGATCCAGCAGCTGGTGCGCAGCTACCAGACCGAGGAAGTGAAGGCCAAGGCGGCAGAGCTGTTCGGGCCGGCGGCGGTGCCCGGCTGGGAATAAGAAAAACGGACATGCTACTGCGCTCGACAGCTTGACCGCCGGCGGTGCTCGCTCTCCTCATGTAGCGGGCTACACTCCGGGAGCTGCGCTCCGGCGGCGATCAACCTGTCTTCGCTCGTAACGCATCCCCGAATTTTCTTGATTCTTTAGAAGAACAGAGGCCGGCCCCTCCTTTTCCAAGGACCCGGGGCCGGCCTCTGCTATTTCAGGAGCTCCCATGACCGTTGACTACGCCCTGCTCGCCCGCCAGCTGGCGGCGCTGCTCGATACCCGCGACTGGCTGACCAACAGCGCCCAGACCACCGCCTTCCTGATGCAGGAGCTCCCCGATCTGAACTGGGCCGGCTTCTACCTGCATCGCGAGCCGGAGACGCTGTGGCTCGGCCCCTTCCAGGGCAAGCCCGCCTGCCACCCCATCCCGTTCGGCAAGGGGGTGTGCGGTGCGGCGGCGCGCACCCACCAGACCCAGCGCATCGACGACGTGCATGCCGTGGCCGACCATATCGCCTGCGATGCCGCCTCCAACGCCGAGCTGGTGGTGCCCATCGTGGTGGGCGACCGGCTGTGGGGCGTGCTGGACCTGGACAGCCCGGTAAAGGGACGCTTCAGCGAGGCCGACCAGGCCGGCATCGAATCCCTGGTGGCGGTGTTCGTGGCGCAGACCGACCTGGCCGGGCGGCCCTGACGAACCCCCACGGCAAGACGCCCCCACAGCAGGGCTGCGGGGGCGTCTCGGGATCTGGTAGGACCAGGCGGATTCGAACCGCCGACCTCTACCATGTCAAGGTAGCGCTCTAACCAACTGAGCTATGGTCCTATAGTGATGTCTGCTGGTAGGACCAGGCGGATTCGAACCGCCGACCTCTACCATGTCAAGGTAGCGCTCTAACCAACTGAGCTATGGTCCTGTTTCAGCAGCAGATTGCCGACGCGTGCTGGCGCCGGCAACGGATGCATATATTACCGATTCCTCCGGGTTTTGCAAGCCTTCAGCGATCACTTTTGACCCGTTCCACCGCCTCCTGCCAGCCGGCGTAGAGCCGCTCGCGCTCCTTCTCCGGCATCTGCGGCGTGAAGCGCCGCTCGCACTGCCAGAGCTCGGCGATCTCGTCCAGGTCGCGGTACCAGCCGAGGCGCAGCCCGGCCAGGTAGGCGGCCCCCAGGGCCGTGGTCTCCAGCACCGTGGGGCGGTCCACGGGCTGCCCAAGCATGTCGGCGAGGAACTGCATCACCCAGTTGTTGGCCACCATGCCGCCATCGACGCGCAGGGTGTCGGGCTCGGCGGCCATGTCGTCGCTCATGCAGGCCTGCAGGTCACGGGTCTGGTAGCAGACCGCCTGCAGCCCGGCGGCGACGATCTCGGCGATGCCGGTGTCCCGGGTCAGCCCGAAGATGGCCCCGCGCGCCTTGGGGTCCCAGTGCGGCGCGCCGAGCCCGGTGAAGGCGGGCACCAGGTAGACGCTGTGGCCGCTGCGGGTGTTGCGCGCCAGTGCCTCGGTCTCGGCGGCATCGGCGAACAGTTGCAGGCCGTCCCGCAGCCACTGCACCGTGGCGCCGGCCACGAAGATACTGCCCTCCATGGCATAGGTGGTCCGGCCATCGATGCGATACCCCACGGTGGTCAGCAGCCGGTTGCGCGACAGCTCGGCCTTGTCGCCGGTATTGACGATCATGAAGCAACCGGTCCCGTAGGTACTCTTGCCCATGCCCGGCGCGAAGCAGGCCTGGCCCACCAGCGCCGCCTGCTGGTCGCCGGCCACCCCGGCGATGGGCAGCTCGCCACCGAGCCACTCGGCGTCGATCATGCCGAAGTCGTCGCTGGAGTCCTTCACCTCGGGCAGCAGCGACTCGGGTATCCCGAACAGCTCGAGCAGCACCGGATCCCAGCGCTGCTCATGGATGTTGAACAGCGCGGTGCGCGACGCATTGGTGGCGTCGGTGGCATGCACCCTGCCCCCGGTGAGTTTCCAGATCAGGAAGGTATCGACGGTGCCGAAGGCCAGCTCGCCGCGCTCGGCCCGCGCGCGGGCCCCCTCCACATGGTCGAGGATCCAGGCCAGCTTGGTGGCCGAGAAGTAGGGGTCGATGAGCAGCCCCGTTCGCGCCTGCACCTCCTCCAGGTGGCCGGCTTCGCGCAGCTGCTGGCAGGTATCGGCGGTGCGTCGGTCCTGCCAGACGATGGCGTTGTAGAGTGGCTCACCGGTCTCGCGGTCCCACACCACGGTGGTCTCGCGCTGGTTGGTGATGCCCGCCCCGATGACGGCGTCGAGACCGACGCCGGCCCTTTCGAGGACCTCTCGGCAAGTGGTCAGCACGCTGGACCAGAGGGCGGCGGGGTCATGCTCGACCCAGCCGTCGCGGGGGAAGATCTGGGGGAACTCCCGCTGGGCGGAGGCAATGTTGTGGCCCTCGCGGTCGAAGAGGATGGCGCGCGAACTGGTGGTGCCCTGATCGATGGCAAGCAGGTAGTCGGCCATGGAGGCTCCTGTCGTTTTATCGTTGTCGATGCGATGACATGTTCGTTTGTGATCACCAAGAGTACTGCAGCGTGTTCGGAATGCTCTACTACCTTGGTCGGATGTCGCCCCGCGGGCGACTGCCGGACGCGGCCTTCATCGCCTACAATGGCATGATCACAAGGAGCCAGCATGAACCAGCAACAGCGACAGGAAGCCATCGTCGACCTGGTCCGCCGCCAGGGCTATGCCAGTATCGAACAGTTGACCGAGCACTTCACGGTCACCCCCCAGACGATTCGCCGCGACCTCAACGCCCTGGCCGAGGAGGGGCGGATCCGCCGGGTCCATGGCGGCGCCGGCCTGGAATCCAGCACGGTCAATACCGCCTACAGCACCCGCAAGACCCTCAACCTGGATGCCAAGCAGCGCATCGCGGCGCTGCTGGCCCGACAGATTCCCGACGGTGCCTCGCTGTTCATCAATATCGGCACCAGCAACGAGGTGGTGGCCGAGGCCCTGCTGGAGCACCGCGACCTCGAGGTGATCACCAACAACCTCAACGTGGCCGCCATCCTCCAGCACAAGGAGGACTTCAACGTAATCATCGCCGGCGGCCAGGTGCGATCCCGCGACGGCGGCATCATCGGCGAAGCCACCATCGACTTCATCAACCAGTTCAAGGTCGACTACGGCATCATCGGCATCAGCGGCATCGACGAGGACGGCTCGCTGCTGGAGTTCGACTACCAGGAGGTGCGCGTCGCCCAGGCGATCATCCGCAACTCCCGCCAGGTCTACCTCGCCGCCGACCACTCCAAGTTCCACCGCAACCCGTCGGTACGTCAGGGCAACATCGCCCAGATCAATGCCCTGTTCACCGATCGCCGTCCGCCCCAGGCGATCTGCCAGCTGATGGCCAGCCACGACGTGGCGCTGCATATTGCCGAGTGACCCCGCCAGGCCCCGCACGTGGGGCGCCTGGCACTTTCCCGCCCCCTTACCGCCGGCCTTGCGCCGCTCGCCCTCGCCTGTCCAGCCGCGCCCCTGTCGGATCGCCTGGCCACCGGATCGCCGGAACGCCCTCCCCGCCTCCCGTGGTGATCACCATCGCCCCTTGATGTTCGGTTTCGAATAATCTATGTTCGTATTCAACCAACCCTGGCCAAAGGCCGGGGCCTATGCACCCTGGAGCGAGACATGGCAACGACCCGGCAGACAGCGCTTCTCGACCTCTTCGTCATCGGCGGCGGCATCAACGGCGCGGGCATCGCCAACGATGCCGCGGGCCGGGGCCTCTCGGTGGGGCTCTGCGAGCAGGGCGACCTGGCGAGCGCCACCTCCTCGGCCAGCAGCAAGCTGATCCACGGCGGGCTGCGCTACCTGGAGCACCGCGAGTTCCGCCTGGTCGGCGAGGCGCTGCGCGAACGCGAGGTGCTGCTGGCCAAGGCGCCCCACATCATCTGGCCGCTGCGCTTCATCCTGCCCCACCGCGCCCACCTGCGCCCGGCCTGGATGATCCGCGCCGGGCTCTTCCTCTATGACCACCTGGGGCGCCGCGACCGGCTACCGGGCTCCCGGAGCGTGAGGCTCGAGGCCTCGCAGGGGCTCAAGCCGGACATCGCACGGGGCTTCGAATACTCCGACTGCTGGGTGGATGACGCCCGCCTGGTGGTGCTCAACGCCCTTCAGGCCCGCGAGCACGGCGCCGAGATGCTGGTACGGACCCGCTGCGTGGGCGCCCGGGAGGTCGACGGCCAGTGGGAGGTCGAGCTCGAGGAGGCGGGCAGCGGCCGGCGCTTCATCCGTCGCGCCCGGGCACTGGTCAACGCCGCCGGCCCCTGGGTCGAGCAGGTCGTCCGCCGGCAGGCCGAGCGCGACTCGCGCTACGCCATCCGCATGATCCAGGGCAGCCACCTGGTGGTGCCCCGCCTGAATCACGACGACCGCGCCTACATCCTGCAGCACACCGATCGCCGCATCGTCTTCGTGCTGCCCTGGGAGGAGGACTACAGCCTGGTGGGCACCACCGACCGCCGCTACGAGGGCGACCCGGCCCGGGTCACCGCCAGCGACGAGGAGATCACCTACCTGCTCTCCGTGGTCAACGACCATTTCCGGGCCCGGCTCACCTCGGACGACGTGCTCCACACCTTCGCCGGCGTGAGGCCGCTGTGCGACGACGAATCGGCAGACCCCTCGGCCATGACCCGGGACTACACCCTGGACCTGGACACCCGCGGCGCGCCGCTGCTCTCGGTGTTCGGCGGCAAGATCACCACCTACCGCAAGCTCGCCGAGGCGGCACTGGCCGAGCTCGCGCCCCACCTGCCCTCCATGGGGCGCCCCTGGACCGCCACGGCACCGCTGCCGGGCGGTGACATCGAGAGCCAGGAGGCCTTTGCCGAACAGCTGCTCGCGGCCTATCCCTTCCTCGAGCCAGGGCAGGCCCGGCGCTATGCCAGGAGCTACGGCTCCCTGTGCCTGGCCTTCCTGGACGGCAAGCGTTCCCGCGAGGCGCTCGGCGAGGCGTTCGGCGCCGGCCTCACCCGGGCCGAGGTGGACTACCTGGTCACCCGGGAGTGGGCCACCACCGCCGAGGACATCCTGTGGCGGCGCACCAAGCTCGGCATCCGGCTCGACCCGCCGGCCCATCGGCGGCTGGCCGACTACCTGGCCACCCTGCCGGCCGCGGCAATGTCGGCGACAACCCCCGCCAGGGCGCCCATCGCGGTGGCATGACCGTGGCGGCCAGCGCCTCGCCGTACGAGGTGAGGCGGCGGGCACAGCGGCCATCCTGACCGGTCGGGTAAAGTGTTTGACATCGCTTTGTCACAAATCCTAGATTGGAGTGCGTCTTTCGAATGCACGCACTCCCGTGCCGTGCATGTCGAGTTTCGCGCATCACCCTGTCGTCTCAACAACAACAAGCGAGAGGCACGCCATGCAGACCGATCCCGTAGTGACAAGCCCCGTTTCCGCAGCGGCCCCGACAAGGGCGTCGAGACGGCTTCCCCTGGCTGCCCTGGCCGCCTCCTCCCTGCTGCCGCTGTCGATGCTGGTGGCGGCACCGGCCCTGGCCGACTGCCCCCGCGGCGACCTCGACGCCCTCTTCTGCGACGAGGACGGCGACATGGTGGCCGACCTGCCCGCCGACGAGTCCCAGTGGGCCAACCCCGATACCCTGATCTTCGCCTACACCCCGGTGGAGGACCCGGCCATCTACTCGGATATCTGGCAGCCGTTCATCGACCACCTCGAGGAGGTGACCGAGCGCAACGTGCGATTCTTCGCCGTGCAGTCCAACTCGGCCCAGGTCGAGGCCATGCGCAGCGGTCGCCTCCACATCGCTGGCTTCTCCACCGGCCCGACGCCCTTTGC
Organism: Halomonas sp. 3H; assembly: GCF_024206005.1. Lineage (NCBI taxonomy): Bacteria > Pseudomonadati > Pseudomonadota > Gammaproteobacteria > Oceanospirillales > Halomonadaceae > Halomonas > Halomonas sp. 3H. Next base: position 1,471,767 of record NZ_CP100360.1, on the reverse strand, counting down.
GGTGAACCTGGCCGGCGCCGTCCCCTTCGCCCTGATGGGCTCCGACGACGGCCAGTTCGGCTACACCCTGCAGCTCTATACCCATGTCGACTCGGGGATCGACGCCATCGAGGATCTCAAGGGCAAGCGGGTGGCCCACACCTCGCCGACCTCCAACTCCGGCAACCTGGCCCCGCGGGCGCTCTTCCCGGAACTCGGCATCGTCCCCGACGAGGACTACGAGGTGGTCTACTCCGGCAGCCACGACCAGTCGATGCTAGGCGTGGTGGCCCGCGACTATGACGCGGCCCCGGTGGCCTCCGAGGTGGTCGAGCGCATGGCAGCCCGCGGCCTCTACGACGAGGAGGACGTCAAGATCATCTACGAGACCGACGCCTTCCCCACCACCTCCTACACCCACGCCCACAACCTGCACCCCGAGCTGGTCGAGAAGATCAAGGAAGCCTTCTTCAGCTTCGACTTCGTCGGCACCGCGCTCGGCGACGAGTTCGAGGGGGTCGAGAAGTTCGTCCCGATCAACTACCAGGAGCACTGGCAGGTCATCCGCACCATCCAGGCGGCCAACGACGTCCGCTATACCCGCGAGAACCTGGAGTGAGGCCCGGCGCCCCCGGCCAGCCGGGGGCGCACCGCCCGCCAACCCGATCCGCGAGGGGGATGCATGCTGGAAATCTCGAAGCTGGTGAAGCGCTACGGCCGTGACGAGCCGGTCCTCAAGGAGCTCGACCTGACGGTGGAGGGCAGCAGCGTGGTCTCGATCGTCGGCGCGTCCGGGGCCGGCAAGAGCACCATGCTGCGCTGTATCAACCGCCTGGTGGAGCCCACCTCGGGATCGATCCGGCTCAACGGCACCGAACTGGTGGCGCTCAAGGGGGCGGCACTGCGCCGCGCCCGCCGCAAGATCGGCATGGTCTTCCAGGGCTTCAACCTGATCGATCGCCTCACGGTGATGGAGAACGTCCTGGCCGGCCGGCTCGGCTACGTGAACCTCTACCAGGCGATCTCGCGTCGCTACCCCCGCGAGGACATCGAGAGGGCCTTCTCGCTGATGGAGCGGGTCGGCATCGCCCACTATGCCAACAAGCGCGCCGACGCCCTCTCCGGGGGCGAGCGCCAGCGCGTCGGGGTGGTGCGGGCACTGATGCAGGAGCCGGAGGTACTCCTCGCCGACGAGCCCACCGCCTCCCTGGATCCGCGCACCTCCGAGCAGATCATGATCCTGCTGCAGAGCCTGGCCAGCGAGCTGTCGCTGCCGGTGCTGATCAACATCCACAACGTGGCCCAGGCCAGGACCTACACCGAGCGGATCGTCGGCCTGCGCCACGGCAAGATGATCTTCGACGGCGCCCCTGATGACTTCACCCGGGATGCCCTGGACGCCATCTACGGCGGCATCGAGTCGCCCGAGGAGGAGCCCGTGGCGCCGGCCACCCCGCCCCCTGCCCAGCGCGATCGAGGCCTGCCCCATGACGCGACCTGAGCGCGGAGCCGCCGCCCCCAGGGCCTGGCGCAAGCCGCCCTTCATCGCCAATCCCTGGCTGCGCTACGGCGCCTGGCTGCTGCTGGTGGGCTACCTGGTGTGGGCGTTCGGCACCCTGCCCTTCAACTGGGAGCGCATCGGCGAGGGGCTGCCCCGGGCCGCGCGCATCTTCGGCGGCGGCTTCCCGCCCAGCTTCCAGCGGGCCGACCTGCTGCTGACCGGCTTCAAGGAGAGCTTCCAGATCGCCATCCTGGCGACCCTGCTCGGGGTGCTGCTGTCGATCCCCTTCGCGGTGATGGCGGCGAAGAACATCGTGCCCCGGCCGGTCTACCTGGTCGGGCGCGCGGTGATCATCGTCTCGCGCAGCTTCCACCCGGTGATCGTCGCCATCCTCTTCGTCGCCGCGGTGGGCTTCGGCCCCCTGGCGGGCATCCTCACCCTGACCGTCTACTCCATCGGCTTCGTCGGCAAGCTGCTCGCCGAGGAGATCGAGGAGATCGACTGGGGCCAGGTGGAAGCGATGCGCGCCACCGGCGCCGGCTACCTGGCGACGCTGTTCTACGCGGTCTTCCCGCAGATCCTGCCGCGCCAGGTGGGGCTTTCCATGTACCAGCTGGACAGCAACCTACGCGCCTCGGCGGTGGTGGGGATCGTCGGCGCCGGCGGCATCGGCGGGACCCTGATGAATGCCTTCGGACGCTACGACTACGACTTCGCCTTCGCCATCCTGCTGATCATCATCGCGGTGATCCTGGTCAGCGAGGGGATCAGCGGCTGGGTAAGGAAGAAGATATGGTAGATCACTCCCAGGCCCTGGCGGATCGCGTCTGGCGGCGCTACGACAGGAAGCAGCGGCTGACCCGCTATGCCGTCATGCTGGTGACCCTGATGGTGGTCGTCTGGGCCGTGCGGGACATCGACATCTTCTGGCCCTGGGTGTGGGATGCGCCCAACCAGATCTCCAGCCTCGGCGCGCGGATGTGGCCCCCGGACCCGAGGGGCCTCGGGCAGATCCTCGCCGCCATGGTCGAGACGGTGCACATCGCGACCCTGGCCACCCTGCTGACGATCCTCATCGCCCTGCCGGTCTCCTACATCGCCGCCCAGAACACCACGCCCAACCGCGCCTGCCTGTGGCTGGGGCGCTTCATCCTGGTGTCGAGCCGGTCGGTGAACACCATCATCTGGGCGCTGCTGTTCGTGGCGATCTTCGGCCCCGGGGTGCTGGCCGGGATTCTCGCGATCATGTTCCGATCGATCGGCTTCATCGGCAAGCTGATGGGCGAGGCGATCGAGGAGATCGACCGCCGCCCGGTGGAGGCCATGGAGGCCACCGGAGCCTCGAAGCTCAAGGTGATCGCCTATGCCGTGGTGCCCCAGGTGATGCCGGCGTTCTTCGCCATCGTGATCCTGCGCTGGGACATCAACATCCGCGAATCCACGGTGCTAGGGCTGGTGGGTGCCGGCGGCATCGGGGTGATCCTGCAGGGGGCCATCGACACCTTCGCCTGGCCCACGGTGGCCACCATCCTGATCGCCATCATCGCCCTGGTGCTGATCGGCGAGGCGATCACCGGGCTGCTGCGCCGCAGGGTGATCTGAGCCTTCATTACCGATGGCCGACGGAGTAGGCTGGAGCCTGAACGTCACCGCGACCGCCGGGAGGTCCTGTCGTGCTCTCCATCCTGCTGGCCGTGCTTGCGATCGCGCTGCTGGCGACCACCCTGATCGCCCGGTCGCCGCTCACCTGGTGGTGGATCCGCGCCTGCGAGTTCCCGCGCCTGCAGCTCGCCGCGCTGGCGGCGCTGACCGCCCTGCTGGTCCCGCTGGCAGCGCCGCCCTGGTCGACGGTCGCCCTGGCGGCGAGCCTCGCCACCCTGGGACTCCAGACGGCCCGCATCCTGCCCTGGACCCCGCTGTGGCCGGTGCAGGTCCAGCGTGCCGAACCGGGACAGGAACCGCGCTGCGTGACGCTGCTGGTCGCCAATGTGCTGACCTCGAACCGCAATGCCGAGACGCTCATCCGGCTGGCCCATGAGCACCGGCCGGACCTGGTGCTGACCCTGGAGTCCGACGCCTGGTGGCAGGCCCGGCTGGACGGGGCCCTGGGGGATGACTGGCCCCATGCGGTGCGGGTGCCGATGGACAACCTCTACGGCATGCACCTCTACTCCCGACGGGCGCTGGTCGACCCCGAGGTGAGGTGGCTGATCCAGGAGGACATCCCTTCGATCCACACCGGCATCACACTGCCCAGCGGAGACGTGGTCCGCCTGCATGCCCTGCACCCTCGCCCGCCGGCGCCCAACGAGAGCGAGGAGTCGCTATGGCGCGATGCCGAGCTCCTGCTGGTGGGCAAGGCGATCCACGAGGACCCTGTCCCGACGCTGGTGGCCGGTGACCTGAACGATGTCGCCTGGTCACGCACCACCCGGCTCTTCTGCCGGGTCAGTGGCATGCTCGATCCGCGCCGCGGGCGCGGCATGTTCAGCACCTTCCACGCCGACTATCCGCTGCTGCGCTGGCCCCTGGACCACGTCTTCAGCAGCGAGCACTTCACCCTGGCCGGCCTGCGGCGCCTGCCGCACATCGGCTCCGACCATTTCCCGATGCTGGTCACCCTCTGCTACCGACCTTCCCGCGCCGACGAGCACGAGACGCCCGAAGCCGACCGGGAGGAGCGCCGCGACGCCCGGGAGACCATCGCCGAAGGCAGGGAGCGAGACCAGGAGGCCTGAACCCGGCTACCCGGGGATCCCGCCCCGGGTCAGCGACGCCGGGTCCAGCAGCCGCTCGAGCTCCTCTCGGGAGAGGTCGGTCTCCTCCTCGGCCACGTCGATGATCGGCCGCCCCGCCTGGTAGGCGCGCTTGGCGATGGCCGCCGCGGCGTCGTAGCCGATCACCGAGTTGAGCGCGGTGACCAGGATGGGATTGCGCGACAGCGGCCCCTGCAGGTGATCCTCGCGCACCCGGAAGGTGGCGATGGCCCGGTCAGCCAGCAGCCGTGAGGTCGTGGTCATCAGGCCGATGGCGGTCAGCAGGTTGTGGGCCACCAGCGGCAGCATGACGTTGAGCTGGAAGTTGCCGCTCTGCCCCGCCACCGTGACCGCCGCGTCGAGGCCGATCACCTGGGCGGCGGCCTGGGCGGCGGATTCGGGAATCACCGGATTGACCTTGCCCGGCATGATCGAGCTGCCCGGCTGCAGCGCCTCGAGCTCGATCTCGCCGAGCCCGGCCAGGGGGCCGGAATTCATCCAGCGCAGGTCGTTGGCGATCTTCATCACCACGCAGGCCAGCCCCCTGAGCTGGCCGGAGAGCTCCACGGCGGCGTCCTGGGAGGCCAGGCCGGCGAAGAAGCTGTCGTTGGGTGCGAGCGCCAGGCCGGTCTGGGCGGCGAGGTCGGCCGCCATGCGCGCGGCGAACTCGGGGTGGGCATTGATGCCGGTGCCCACCGCCGTGCCCCCCTGGGCCAGGCGGCAGAGCCGCACCAGGGCACTGTCCAGGCGCTCGATGGCCTGACCCACCTGGCTCGACCAGCCGCCCAGCTCCTGGCTCATGCGCAGCGGCATGGCATCCATCAGGTGGGTACGCCCGGTCTTGACCACGCCATCGAGCTCGGCGGCCCGCGCGTCGAGGGTCTCGCGCAGGTGCAGCAGCGCCGGACGCAGTCGCCCGGTCACCTCCAGCGCCGCCGACAGGTGGATCGCGGTGGGGATCACGTCGTTGCTGGACTGCCCCATGTTGACATGGTCGTTGGGCCCCACCGCGACACCCCGGCGGCTGGCCAGGTTGGCCAGCACCTCGTTGACGTTCATGTTGCTCGAGGTGCCGGAGCCGGTCTGGAAGACATCCACCGGGAACTGGTCGTCGTGGTGGCCGTCGATGACCGCCTGCGCCGCCGCCACGATGGCCTCGGCCCGCTCGCCATCGAGCAGGCCGAGGTCGCGGTTGACCCGGGCCGCCGCCAGCTTGATCCGCGCGATGGCGTGGATGAAGGGCAGCGGCATCGCCTGGCCGGAGACCGGGAAGTTGTTGACGGCACGCTGGGTCTGGGCCCCGTAGAGGGCCTCGGCCGGCACCTCCAGCTCGCCCATGCTGTCGCGTTCGATGCGTTTGTCACTCATGGTCGGCTCCTCGTCGGCCGTGTCGAAGGGGGGTAGGCCTCCTTCTCACCATGGTGGCGCCTCGGCGACTCTGCAAGCCCGCCCCTGGCCCGCGCCTCGAAGCGGGGCTTTCCGGCCGACCTCCGCCCGCCGCGAGAAATGGCACCCTACATGTTGCACCCCACATGTTGCACTGCACAAAGCGCTCTGCTATTGTGCATTGCAACAGGGCAGGCTTCCTGCTCCTCAACACCAGATGAACCAGGAGGTTCTACCATGATGAATGCCTTCAACTTCGACACCAAGCAGTTCGACACCAAGCAGTTCGAGTCCATCTTCTTCGGCCCGGCCCGCGCCTATGCCTCACTGACCGTCGACTACGCCGAGAAGCTGGCCCACGCCCAGATGGACGCCACCAAGGCCTACACCGACACCGGCCTGGCCCAGCTGCGCACCCTGATGAACGTCAAGGATGCCGAAGGCCTGAAGAGCTACATGGAAGGCCAGCAGAAGGTCGCCAAGGACCTGGCCGAGCGCCTGAAGGGCGACGCCGAGAAGGTCGTGGCCCTGCAGCAGGACTTCGTCCAGCAGAGCCAGAAGCTGACCGAAGAGAACGTCAAGCAGGCCCAGGCGACCGCCACCAAGGCCGCCCAGCAGTAAGCTCCCGCCGCCGGTACTCGCCGGCGACCGGAGCCTGAACGAAGCCGCCGACGCCTGTCGGCGGCTTCGTCGTGTCCGGATGCCGGGTTTCACGCCGCGCGGTTTGCGTTACTCTTCCCCAGGCACAGGGCGCCGACGATTCCCTCAGGGAGTGATGCAATGAAACGCTGGATGATGATGGTGCTTTCGGGACTGCTGCTGGCCGGCTGCGAGATCATGCCGCCCGCCCCTGCCCCGGGCGAGCGCATCGAGGTGATCGACCGCGAGGTCACGCCAGGAGTCGAGAGAGAGGCCGAGCGGGTCGAGGAGGCACCGGCCCCGGGGCGGGTCGCCCGGCAGGTCGCCTTTCCCGAGGCGGAGTACGCCGCCCTGGAGACGTCGGGCAGCGCCGTGATCAGCGGGCAGCTGACCATCGGCGGGCGCCCGGTGCCCAATGCCGGCGTCTCGGCCGCGCCGGTGACCACCTACTCCGCCGAGGCCGCGGAGCAGGCCCTGGCCGGCCGCGCGGTGGAGCCGGCGGACCCGCGAGCCCGCCGGTACACCCATACCACGCGCACCGACGGCAACGGGCGCTTTCGCCTGAGCGGCCTGCCCGCCGGCCACTTCTATGTCTCGGGCAGCGGCCCCGACCCGCGCACCGGCAATGTCCGGGTGGTCATCCGCCAGGTCACCCTGGGAAACGGCCAGCAGCTCGGCGTCGACCTGAGCCGCTGAGGCTCCCTACCAGCCCAGCGCCTGCTTGACGAAGGGAATGGTCAGCCGTCGCTGGGCCGACAGCGAGGCGCGGTCCAGCGCCTCGAGGACATCGAACAGCTCCTCCAGGCGCCGCGGGCCGCGGTGGAGGATATAGCGCGCCACCTCGTCGGCGAGCAGCATGCCCCTGACCCGGGCGCGCAGCTGCAGGGCGGCCAGCCGGCCGGCATCGTCGAGCCCCTGCACGTGGAAGGTCACCCCCCAGCTCAGCCGCGAGGCCAGATCGGGCAGCTTCACCGGCAGCTGGCGGGGCGGCGCCTCGGCGGCCACCAGCAGCCGCTTGCCGGCATCCCGCAGGCGGTTGAAGGCGTGGAACAGCGCCTCCTCCCAGCGCTTGCGCCCCACCACCCGCTCCAGGTCATCGATGGCCACCAGATCGAGCCGCTCGATCTCCTCGAGCATCAGCGGCGGGAAGTGGCCCAGCTCCTCCAGGGGCAGGTAGAGGCTTCGCAGGTCACGGTCCGAGGCGGCATGGCAGGCCGCCTGCAGCAGGTGGCTGCGGCCGACCCCGGGCTTGCCCCACAGGTAGAGGAAGGGCTCCCCCTGGTCGTCGAACTGGTGGACCAGGCGGTCGACCAGGCTGGCGTTGGGCCCGGGAAGGAAGTTGACGAAGGTGGCATCGTCGCGCAGCCCCACCCCCAGCGGCAGCTGCGCCGGCGTGCGGCTCATGGCGACTCCTCGTCCTGGCGGCGGTCAAGCGGGCGTTGTGAGAGCGTCTCGTCGTACAAGGTGCTGTTCTTGTAGCGGTCGTTGAGTTCGCGCAAGAGTACCATGATCACCGCCGCCGCCGGCAGCGCCAGCAGCACCCCGGTGAAGCCGAACAGGTTGCCGCCGGCCAGCACGGCGAAGATCACCGCCACCGGATGCAGGCCGATGCGATCGCCCAGCAGCTTGGGCTGCAGCACGGTGCTCTCCAGCGTCTGGCCGAGGCTGAACACCGCCACCACCCCGAGCAGCGCCAGCCAGCTGCCGAACTGGAAGAAGGCCACCACCAGCGCGATGCCGATGCCGACGATGAAACCCAGGAAGGGCACGATGCTGGCCAGCCCGGCGATCAGTCCGATCAGCACACCGAAGCGCAGCCCCATCAGCGACAGGCCGACCCCGTAGATCAGGCCCAGGCTCAGCATCACTAGCAGCTGGCCACGCAGGAAGGCCGACAGCACCTCATCACAGCGCATGGCCAGGCGCACGGCATCGGCTTCCCAGCGGCGTGGCAGCAGGTCGCGCAGGCTCGCCATCAGGTGGTTCCAGTCGAGCAGCAGGTAGAAGGTCACCACCGGGATCAGGGCCACATAGGTGATCCAGGTGACGAAGGCCATGCCCGAGCGGCCGACCTGGCCGAGCACCTGGGTCAGGTAGCCCCCGGCATCCTGCCAGTGTTCCGCCAGCGTCGCCTGGACATTGTCCAGCTCGGCGGCCACGTCGAAGCCTGTCCAGGCCTGGATCTGCGGGGCCAGGACCGTCTGCACCCAGTCGAAGATGCCGGGGATCATCTCGCCGAACTGGCGAATCTGCTGCACCAGCAGCGGGATCAGCACCAGCAGGGCGACCGCCAGTACCACCAGCAGCATCAGGAACACCGCGCTGACCGCCAGCGGGCGCGACACCCCCCAGCTCACCAGCCGCTTGGCCAGCGGGTCGGCCAGATAGGCCAGGATCATGCCGGCGATGAATGGCATCAGCATCGCCTCGAGCCTGAACATCAGCCACACTAGGGCCACGACCCCCGCCAGGACCCACCACTCTCTGCGCATCTTTCTCTCCCTGTCTCGGCCGTCCCTGCCGCTTCCACGGCTGCCAGTCCGGCGTCTTGATGCTACAATCCTGCACCCGAATCTTGCCCACTGCCCGTCGGCCCGCCCGAGCGCGCCGATCCCATGCCGACGACCTATCGACAGGACCCGAGATGACCGATTCCCCTTCCTCCCGCCCCTCGCTCAGCTACAAGGATGCCGGCGTCGACATCGATGCCGGCAATGCCCTGGTCGACCGCATCAAGGGCGTCGCCAAGCGCACCGCCCGCCCCGAGGTGCTGGGTGGCCTGGGGGGCTTCGGCGCGCTGTGCCAGCTGCCGAGCGGCTACCAGGAGCCGGTGCTGGTCTCCGGTACCGACGGCGTGGGCACCAAGCTGCGCCTGGCCATGGACCTCGGCCGCCACGACACCATCGGCATCGACCTGGTGGCGATGTGCGTCAACGATCTGGTGGTCGCCGGCGCCGAGCCGCTGCTGTTCCTCGACTACTATGCCACGGGCAGGCTGGATGTGGACATCGCCGCCGACGTGGTGACCGGCATCGGCGCGGGCTGCGAGCAGGCCGGCTGCGCTCTGGTGGGCGGCGAGACCGCCGAGATGCCCGGCATGTACGAGGGCAGCGACTATGACCTGGCCGGCTTCTGCGTCGGCGTGGTGGAAAAGGCCGAGATCCTCGACGGCAGCCAGGTGGCCGAGGGCGACGTGCTGCTGGGCATCGCCTCCTCCGGGCCCCACTCCAACGGCTACTCGCTGATCCGCAAGATCCTCGAGGTGAGCGGTGCCGACCTCGCGACCGCCATCGACGGCGTGCCCCTGGCCGACGCCCTGATGGCACCGACCCGGATCTACGTCAAGCCGCTGCTGTCGCTGATCCGCGAGAGCGGCGTCCCGGTCCACGCGCTGTCGCACATCACCGGCGGCGGCCTCACCGAGAACCTGCCCCGGGTGCTGCCCGAGGGGCTCGCCGCCCGGGTCGACGTGGCCAGCTGGAAGCGCCCGGCGGTGTTCGACTGGCTGCAGCAGCAGGGCAACGTCGACGAGCACGAGATGCACCGCGTGCTCAACTGCGGCATCGGCATGGTGGTCGTGGTCCCGGCCGAGAAGGCCGACCAGGCCCGCGCCCACCTGCAGGCCCAGGGCGAGACGGTCCATCGCATCGGCGAGATCATCGCCCGCCCGGGTGACGGGGAGCAGGTCCAGCTGGAGAACCTGCCGGCATGACCGACACCCGTTACCAGAGCGACACCCTCAGGGAGATCACCCCGGAGCCCGGCGAGACCCGGCGGGTGGTGGTGCTGATCTCCGGCAACGGCAGCAACCTGCAGGCGCTGATCGATGCCCAGGCCCATGACGAGCTGGGTGGCGAGATCGTCGCGGTGGTCTCCAACGAGCCCGACGCCTACGGTCTGCAGCGCGCCCGGGAGGCCGGCATCGATGCCGTGGTGCTGCCGCACCGCGAGTACGACAGCCGCGAGGCCTACGACGGCGCCCTGATCAAGGTGATCGAGCGCCACGAGCCCGACCTGATCGTGCTGGCCGGTTTCATGCGCATCCTGACGCCCCGCTTCGTGCAGCGCTTCCTCGGCCGCATGCTCAATATCCATCCGTCGCTGCTGCCGGACTACCAGGGGCTGAACACCCACGCCCGCGCCCTGGCCGACGGCGTGGCCGAGCACGGCTGCAGCGTGCACTTCGTCACCGAGGAGCTCGACGGCGGACCGGTGGTGATGCAGGCGGTGGTCCAGGTCGCCGAGGGCGAGACCGAGGCGACGCTGAAGGAGAAGGTGCACGCCCGCGAGCACCTGATCTACCCCATCGCGGTGAAGTGGTGTCTGGAGGGTCGTCTGCAGTTCGGCAGCGAGGGCGCCACCTTCGACGGCATGCCGCTGCCGCCCTACGGCCTGCGCATGTCCCACGCCGATGCCGCCGAGGAGCTGGACGAGGAGTAGCGCCGAGCGCGTAGGAGCTCTGCTTGCAGAGCGATGAACAAGGGTGTGACACCGCCCATGGCCCGTAGGAGCGCTGCTTGCAGCGCGATGGAAAAGAGTGCGGAACCGCCCATCGCCCGAAAGAACGCTGCTTGCAGCGCAATGGACTTGTCGGTGACTCCGCCTATCGCCTTGCCAGCAAGGCTCCTACGCCCGGAACACGCCCGGAAGCCTAAGTCCTCGGCAGCGTCACCCCGCGCTGCCCCATGTACTTGCCGCCGCGGTCCTTGTAGGAGATGTCGCACACCTCGTCGGACTCCAGGAACAGCATCTGGGCCACGCCCTCGTTGGCGTAGATCTTGGCCGGCAGGTTGGTGGTGTTGGAGAACTCCAGGGTCACGTGCCCTTCCCACTCCGGCTCCAGCGGCGTCACGTTGACGATGATGCCGCAGCGCGCATAGGTGGACTTGCCCAGGCAGATGGTCAGCACGCTGCGCGGGATGCGGAAATACTCCACGGTGCGGGCCAGGGCGAAGGAGTTGGGCGGGATCACGCAGACGTCGCCCTTGATGTCGACGAAGCTTTTCTCGTCGAAGGCCTTGGGATCCACCACCGCGGAGTGGATGTTGGTGAACACCTTGAACTCGTCGGCGCAGCGCACGTCGTAGCCGTAGCTTGAGGTGCCGTAGGAGATCACCCGACGATCGTTCACATAGCGTACCTGGTCGGCCTCGAAGGGCTCGATCATGCCTTCCCGCTCGGCCATGCGGCGGATCCACTTGTCGGATTTGATGCTCATCGGGGGAGTGTCCTGCTGGAGTCTGGGGTGAAGGGCTGCACGAGCCGGGGCCGTCATGATAGCGGCCCCGGCGTCGAGCGTCACGGGCGATCGGCCGGCGCCTTCAGTCGCTGAAGGAGATGCTCGGCCCCGAGTCGGCGGCCTGGCCCTCGAGCTGCTCGGCCACCTGGCGGGCCATCTCGCGGAAGGTCGCGGTCACCTCGCCGTCGGGCTCGGCGACCACCGTGGGACGCCCGCCGTCAGCCTGCTCGCGAATGGCCAGGGTCAGCGGCAGGCGGCCCAGCACCCGGGTCTCGTACTCGGTGGCGATGCGCTCGCCGCCGCCCTCGCCGAAGATCGGCTCGGCATGGCCGCACTGGGAGCAGACGTGCAGGCTCATGTTCTCCACCACCCCCAGCACCGGCACGTTGACCTTGCGGAACATCTCGATGCCCTTGCGGGCGTCCAGCAGCGCGATGTCCTGGGGCGTGGTCACGATCACCGCCCCGTCCACCGGCACCTTCTGCGCCAGGGTGAGCTGGATGTCGCCGGTGCCCGGCGGCATGTCGATGAACAGCACGTCCAGGTCCTCCCAGACGGTCTGGGTCAGCAGCTGCTGGAAGGCCCCGGCCACCATGGGCCCCCGCCACACCATGGGCTCGCGGACGTCGACCATGAAGGCCATGGACATGGCCTGCAGCCCGTGGGCCTCGAGCGGCCGGAAGCGGTTCTCGCCGGCCGCCTGGGGGCGCACCCCCTCGCCCACGCCGAGCATCTGGGCCTGGCTGGGACCGTAGATGTCGGCATCCAGGATGCCCACCCGATACCCCTCGGCGGCCATGGCCAGCGCCAGGTTGACGGTCACGGTGGACTTGCCCACCCCGCCCTTGCCGGATGCCACGGCGACGATATGCTTGACCCCTTCGATCACATCCTGCTCCTTCGCTTGTCCTGCGGGCGCATCCTGACGATGCGGTGTCTGACCAGTATACGCGCCGTATCCATCGCCGGCACGGGGTGCCAGACACGACGACGGCGGGCCGAGGCCCGCCGTCGTCCCTGGGGTGTCCGGGCGGTGACTACTGCCCGTCGTTCTCCTCGACGCTCTCCTCGACGCTCTCGTCCTGATCGGCACCCTGGTCCTGCTCGACGGTGACGCTGGCCTCGAGATCGGCCAGTTCGCTGCGCCAGCTGGCCAGCTGGGCCTCGAGCCGCTCGAGCTGGCTCTCGCGACGCTCGACCTCACCTTCGATGGTGGCCACCTCGTCGCGACCGATGCCGATGGCGATCATCAGGTCATCGCGCTCGGCGCGGGCTTCCTGAACCTCGGCCTGGACCTCGTCGCGGGCCTGGCGGGCCTCATCGACCTCCGCCTCGACCTCGTCACGCCAGATCTCCAGCGCCTCGATGTCGCTCTCCAGGGCATCACGCTGCGCCTGGCGCTCGTCGATCTCGCTGCCAAGCGTCTCAAGACGGCCCTCGGCGGTGGCGATCTCCTCGTTGAGCGCGGTCAGGTCGGACTCGGCCTGCTCGCGGGCGGCATCGGCCTCCTGGCGCGCCGACTCGGCCTCCTGGCGCTCCTGCTCGGCCGCCTGGCGGGCCTCCTCGGCGTCCTGGCGAGCGTTCTCGGCATCCTGGCGGGCCTGTTCAGCCTCCAGGCGGGCCTCGGCCACCGCGTCGTGCTCCTCCTGCAGCGCCGCCAGGGCCTCTTCGGCCTCGACCTGCTCGCCCTGCAGGGCCTCGATACGCGCCTCCAGGGCAGAGCGGGACTCACGCAACTCCTCGAGCTCGGCGCCGGTCTCCTCGACCTGGGTCTGGAGCCCATCGAGCTCCCCGCGGGCCGCCTCCTGCTGCGACTCGAGTTCGGCCAGCTGTGCCTCCAGGGCCTCGATCTCCTCACCGGCCTCGTCGCGCTCGTCCAGTTGGCTGACCAGCGCCTGGTTGCGTGATTCCAATGCGGCGAGCTCGGCCTCGGCGGCCTCCCGCGCTTCCTTCTGGCTGCTCGAACCGGACTGGGCAACGATCGCCCAGATCACGGCGACGGCGGCCACGGCGGCCAGTCCCTTGACCCGATTGTCCTTGAACGGTGACGTCTGCGAGGTTTCCGACATGGGGCATATCCTCTCTGGTTCAGGCGGGGGTACGGTGCCGACCGGCAGGAGCCGCACGGCGCATGTGCATCCTCGACCAGCATACATAGCGCCAACGGGGAGGGAAAGGCGGGCCCCGTTCCCCGGCTGCACCTCAGAACCGCTCGTCGTCCCGCAGGTAGCGCCACTGCCTGGGGGGCACCCGCGCCAGGGAGACGCCGCCGATCCGCAGCCGCTTGACCGAGATGACCTCGAGACCCAGCGCCTCGCACATCGCCGACAGCTGGCCCGGCACCATCCCCTTCAGGGCGAAGCGCAGGCGCTGTTCGCTCTGCCAGCTCACCTTGCCGGGCGCGAGGCGCCGACCGGGGACCGCCGTGCCGGCACGCAGTCTCGCCAGCTGGTCATCGTCCAGGCTGCCGACCACCTCGACCAGCCACTCCTGCTCGAGCCGGGCACGGTCCTCGTCGAGGCGCCTGGCCACCCGCCGGTCCTGGGTGAGCACCAGCAGCCCCGCCTCGCCCCGCTCCAGCGGCAGCTTCACGGCCTGGCCGCGGAAATGCGCCTCGAGGAGGCGCCGATCATCCGGGTCCTCGGGCCAGTGGGTGTCGACGGCAACACGCGACAGCGCCTCTTCCGCCGACAGCCCCGCCTCGGCGTGGAAAAGCAGGGTGCAGGGCGGAATCTCCTCGGCGCGTGCCCCCGGCGCCAGCTCGACGCGCTGGTCGGCGACCCGGAACTGCGGCGTCTCGACCGTCCGGCCATCGACGCGCACCCAGCCACCGGCGATGTAGCGCTCCGCCTCGCGGCGGGAGCAGCCCAGCTGGCGGGCGAGGCGCCGGGAGAGGCGCTCGGTGTCGCTCACAGGTCCACCTTCCCGCGCAGCGCCTTGTGCTGGCCACGCTTCTTCTTGCTCTCCAGCCGGCGGCGCTTGGCGCCCTTGCTCGGCCGGGTGGGGACGCGCTTCTTCGGCGCGTACATCACGCCCTTGATCAGCGCCTTGAGCCGCGCCAGCGCCTCGGCCCGGTTGCGCTCCTGGGTACGATGGTTCTGAGCCTTGATGATCACCACCCCGTCCTGGCTGATCCGCCGGTCACCCAGCGCCAGCAGCTTCTCCTTGAAGCCCTCGGGCAGGCTGGAGGCGCGGATATCGAAGCGCAGGTGGATCGCCGAGGACACCTTGTTGACGTTCTGGCCGCCGGCGCCCTGGGCGCGGACCGCCTGCATCTCGATCTCGTGGTCGGGGATGACCACCTGGCGGGAGAGTTCCAGCATGCTGTCTGCCTTCTGGTGAAAGTGGAACATTGGCGTTCGGTGCCAGCGGAGCCGGCGGTGACTCCCGCGGGGCCCGGATGTGCCGGTCGCCGTGGGCCGTATCCCTCAGCCGGCCAGCCAGATGCAGTGCCTGGCGCCCTTGCCGGGCCGGTGGGCCCGCACCGTGACCGTCTCGACCAGGAAGCCGACCCGGCGCAGCCGCTCGGTGAAGGCCGGATCCTGGCCCGCCGACCACACCGCCAGCACGCCGTCGGGGCGCAGCGCCTCCTGGGCGGCGGCAAGCCCCTTGGGGGAGTAGAGCCAGTCGTTCTCGCGCCGGGTCAGGCCCTCGGGGCCGTTGTCCACGTCGAGCATGATGGCGTCGAAGCCGCCGGGCTCGCGGCGCAGCAGCTCGCCCACGTCGCCCACGCTGACCCGGGTGCGCGGGTCGTTAAGCGGGTAGCCGGCCGCGGCGCCCAGCGGCCCCCGGTTCCACTCCACCACGCCCGGCACCAGTTCGGCGACCACCACCTCGGCATCCTCGCCCAGGGCGGCCAGCGCCGCGGCGAGGGTGAAGCCCATGCCGAGGCCGCCGACCAGCACCCGGACCCCGGGCCGGTCGGCGACCCGCTGGCAGGCCAGCTCGGCCAGGGCATCCTCGGAGCCGTGCAGGCGGGTGTTCATCAGCTCGCCGGGGGCCCCGACGATGCGAATCGAGAACTCGTCGTTGCGCTGCAGCAGGCGCAGCTCGGTGCCCTTGCCGGGAATGCTGGCGGTGCCGATCGTTTCGAACTTGGCCATGGTCTCTCGCTGGCTGTGGAAGAGCGGGGGAACCCGGGGGCCGCCGGCGCCTCGAATATCAGGCGCTCGCCGGCCCGAGCGAACCACCCACTGGAGTGGACAAGGAGTCCCGATGCCGAACCTGCATCTCTTGAATCCCCTTCGCCCCCTGCTGGGGGGGCTCATTATGCTGGCTGTCGGCGCGGCATGCCATGCGCAGGCCGCCGAGACCTCACACCCGCCCCTCGACCCGGCCGGCCTGGAGCGCCTCGACGCCCAGGCCGCACGCCTCGACCGGCTGCATGCGGTGGTGGTGGCCGAGCAGGGCGAGATCCGCTTCGAGCGCGCCTACGGCGGCTCCGGGGTCGACCGGCCGGCCAACATCAAGTCGCTCTCCAAGACCGTGCTGGCGGCGCTGGTCGGCGCCGCGATCGAAGCCGGGGTGATCGACTCTGCCGACCAGCCCGTCGCCGACCTGCTCGGCGACCGGGTCCCGGCCGGGGCCGACCCGAGGGTCCGGGAGATCACCGTCGGCCACCTACTGTCGTTGCAGGCCGGGCTGGAGCGCACCTCCGGCGCCAACTACGGCGGCTGGGTGGCCAGCGCCGACTGGGTGCGTGACTCCCTCTCACGCCCCTTCGTCGACGAGCCGGGCGGGCGCATGCTCTACTCCACGGGATCGAGCCACCTGCTCTCGGCGGCCCTGACCCGCGCCGGTGGCGAGAGCACCCTGACCCAGGCGCGGCGGCTGCTGGGGGAGCCACTGGGCATCACCATCCCCGCCTGGCCCCGGGATCCCCAGGGCGTCTACTTCGGCGGCAACGACATGCGGCTCTCGCCCCGGGCACTGGTGCAGATCGGCGAGCTCTATCGCCTCGACGGCGTCATCGACAACCGGCGCGTGCTGCCGGAGGGCTGGGTCGAGGCCTCCTGGCAGCCGCGGGGCACCTCGCCCTGGACCGGCGACGGCTACGGCTATGGCTGGTTCGTCACCGAGCTTTCCGGCGAGCGCGTCTACTACGGCCGCGGCTTCGGCGGCCAGGCGCTCTTCGTGATCCCCGCCCGGGCGCTGACCGTGGCGATCACCTCGGACCCCACCCCACCCTCCCCCGGCGGCGCCTTCCAGCAGGAGCTCAATGCCCTGGTAGCGACGCTGCTGGGCAAGTGACCGACCCGGCCAGCGGTGAGGTTGTCCGATAGCGTTGACGCCTGACGCGGCGGCGGGCGTATGATGCCCTGACGCCCATGGATGGCCAGGCCGATGACCTCTCCCTCCCCACCGCGCCGCTCGCGCCACGTCGCCTTCACCCTGCTGCCGCGGGTGGGCCGTTTCCTGTGGCGGGTGATCACCGCCTTCCTGCGCAACCGCGGCATCCTGCTGGCCGGCGGTGTGGGCTACAACATCCTGCTCTCCATCGTGCCGCTGTTCGCGCTGCTGGTGGTGCTGCTGGCCCGGGTGGTGGACGAGGCGCACCTGCTCGGCGTGCTGTCGGTCCAGGCGCGCCACCTGGCACCGGCCCATGCCGAGGTCCTGCTGGAGGCGGTACGAGCGCTGCTGGACTCCCGCGAGGTGATCGGCATTTTCGGCTTTCCGGTGCTGCTGCTGTTCAGCTCCTTCGCCTTCCGCATGCTGGAGGACGCCCTGGCGATCATCTTCCACGCCCCGGACGCCCATCCCCACGGCCGCAGCGCCTGGGTCTCGGTGCTGATGCCCTATGCCTTCATGCTGGTGCTGGGGGCGGGCCTGCTGGCGCTGACATTGCTGGTGACCCTGGCCAGTTCGGTCAATGCCCTGTGGCTGGCGCTGTTCGACCGCGAGCTGCCGCTGGCCGGACTCTCGGAGACGGCCCTGAACCTGACCAGCTTCCTCGGGGTCTTCCTGCTGTTCAGCGCCATCTACAAGGTGCTGCCGGTGGTGAAGGTCGCGCTGCGGCGAGCGATCGTCGGCGGCCTGGTGGCTGCCCTGCTGTGGGAGGGGGTGCGCCTGCTGCTGGTCTACTACTTCGCCAACATCTCCTTCGTCAATGCCGTCTACGGGTCGCTGGCCACCCTGATCGTGGTGCTGCTGAGCCTGGAGGTGGGCGCCATCATCCTGCTGCTGGGCGCCCAGGTGATTGCCGAACTGGAGCGCAATGCGCGACTCGGCCTGGCCTGGCACGTCGACCCGCGCCGCCAGGCGGTGACCCACGTCGATTGACGCCGGGAGGCGTCTCAGGGGCGTTTCTCGTGGCCTCCGCCGTTCCGGCCCAGCCTGCGCACCAGGCCCAGCAGGCTCCTGCCGCTGACCATCCCCAGCAGGTAGAACACCACCAGCAGCAAGGCCAGGGGCAACGACAGGCTCCAGGTCAGGAAGCGCACCTCCACCACGGCGATGTTCTGCACGAAGAGGATCAGCACCAGTGCCGTGATGATCAGCTTCACGGCCAGCAGCAGCTTGTCCATGCCCGTTCCCCTTGTCGAATCGGCCCCTCCAAGCTGGCCGGCGGCCAGGACGCTGTCAAGGCGCACGCTCAGAAGGTAGAGAGCCTTCAGCCGTCAGAAGGTCGAGAGCCCGGTGGCCTCCATGATCCGGTAGCGCAGCCGCTGCCAGGTGGTGGCGTCATCGAAGGCCGCGAAGGGCTCGCTGGTGGTGCGCTCGGGGGAGCTCTGCCAGCGCCGCTCGAAGAACGCCGCGGCCTCCTGGATCGCCGGCGCGTCCGCGGGGCCGGCCAGGCGCACGCTGGTCTCCAGGTTGAGGTCGTCGAGGTTGCGCCGGGTGAAGTTGGCCGAGCCGAGGAGCAGCTCCGCCTCCCCGCCGTCGGCGGGACGGCGCAGCAGCAGCTTGCTGTGGCACTGCTCGCCACGGGTGGCACACCAGCGCACCTCGATGCCGGCCGCGACGAGCTCGCGGGCCACCGGCCGGTTGGGAATGCCGCCCTTCTCCAGGCCGAAGGCATCGCGGTTGGGATCGAGCAGCGCACGCACCCTCACCCCCCGCCCGCTGGCCGCCTGGAGCGCCTCGATCACCTGGCGATGGGCGAGATAGAACACCGCCAGGTCCAGCCGGTCGCCCTCGCCACTTGTCGCGATGGCAGCCAGCAGGGCATCGCGGATGGCGCTCTCGGTGAGCAGCTGCAGGCGCGAAGCGTCATCATCGGCGGTGGCATCGCGCTGCGCCGGTGCCGGCAGCGCCACGCCCGACCAGCCGGCCACCGCCCGCTCGGAGGCCAGCAGGTCCAGCGCCGCCGCCCCCTCGAAGCGCAGTGCCACGTTGCCGTGGAGGCTGCTGGCATCGTGGGGGTTGGCCGAGGTCACCAGCCCCGCCCAGCCGTCGCCACGATCCACCACCAGGGTCTTGCGGTGGTTGGCATTGAAGTTCAGCAGCGCCAGGTAGCTGCGCAGCGAGACCTGCCCGGGCCCCAGGGCGTTGGGCAGCCAGCCCGCCCGGGCGCTGTTGCCGAGCCAGCGCGGCCCCAGGTGCCAGACGCCCGACCATAGCGGGTTGGAGGCACGCAGCCGGTTGAGGTCGGTCAGCACCACGGTGATCCCGGCCCGTCGCAGGGCCTCCAGGTGGTCGAGCTCGAGGCCCCCGTAGAGGGTGTTGAGCGGGTCGGTGATCACCACCGCCTCGAGGTCGGGATGGCGCCGCTTCTGCTCGACCAGGGCGTCGGTCAGCTCCGTGGAGAGCGGTCGGAAGTCGTCACCCTCGCTGCCCCCGGCGAAGTCGTTGAAGAGGAACATGTCCAGCACCACCAGGCGCCGGGCCTGCCCCACCAGCGCCAGCACCTCGTCGAAGATGGCCTGGTCCAGGTGGCGTTCGCCTTCGGCGTCGAACCAGGACTCGTCGGCCAGGAAGCGCACCTCGCCGGCGGGACGCTCCGGCCAGGCCCTCCCCACCGCCTCCGGCAGCGGCTTGTAGCGCTGCCAGGCGCCCATGGCGACCCAGGCCACCAGCAGCAGCGTCACGATCCATGGCCACATGCGTCGCCTCCCCTGCACTCTCTGTCCCATGCGGGCCCACTCCCTGCCGTGAACGATCGCCGTGGTCCGCGGCGTCGGAAGGGGCAGCATAGCGCCTGGCGAGCCGAAACGCAGCGCGCCCGGCCGAGGCCGGGCGCTTGGGGGGGAAGGCGGCTTGCGTCAGCGGCTCAGGTGCTGCTTACGCCGGCGCCGCACCAGCCGCGCCAGGGGCACCAGCGCCACCAGGCCGAGCACCGCGATCGCCAGCACCGCCAGCATCGCCGGGCTGCCGGTATGGGCATGCACGCTAGGGGCGTCGTGGCCGGGGTGTGCCATGGCCGCTCCCGCTGTCAGCAGCAGTGGCACGGTCACGACAGCGCGAGCCGCTGCCGATACACGAGGGGTCGAGGAAGTTTTCATGGAGCGGTCTCCTGGATGATGGCAGTCGGGGGAAAGGGGCTCAGGCGGTGGCCCGGGATTGGGACGGGGCGTCTGTCGGCGGCCGGCGCTCCGGCAGCATGCCCCGCTCGAGGATGAACCGGATGATGGTCTCCAGCCCGACCCCGTCGTAGAGGTTGGTGAACACGAAGGGCCGCTCGCCGCGCATCGTCCTCGAGTCGCGCTCCATCACCTCAAGCGAGGCATGCACCTGCTCGGCGATGTCGATCTTGTTGATGATCAAGAGATCCGACTTGGTGATACCGGGGCCGCCCTTGCGGGGGATCTTGTCGCCGGCGGAGACGTCGATCACGTAGAGGGTGAGGTCCGAGAGCTCGGGGCTGAAGGTGGCCGAGAGGTTGTCGCCGCCGGACTCCACCAGCACGAGCTCGAGGCCCGGATGGCGCGCCTGGAGCTCGTCGATGGCGGCGAGGTTCATGGAGGCGTCCTCGCGGATGGCGGTGTGCGGGCAGCCGCCGGTCTCCACGCCGAGAATGCGATCGGCGGCGAGCGCCTCGTGACGCAGCAGGAAGTCGGCGTCCTCGCGGGTGTAGATGTCGTTGGTGACCACGGCGATGTCGTAGTGGTCGCGCAGGGCCAGGCAGAGCTGCTTGAGCAGCGCCGTCTTGCCGGAGCCCACCGGGCCGCCGACGCCAACACGCAGGCAATGGGTCATGTCGTTCTCCTGGTTGTACATCGTTCGCTTCTGGACACGTCAGCTTCTGAACAGGCGCGAATACTGGGTCTCGTGCAGGGCGCTGGCCAGCGCCAGGCCGGGCAGCGCCGGGCCGAGTTCGTCATCGGGCAGCGCCAGGGCCTCGTCCACCGCGGCGACCAGGGCCGGGCGCAGCCGCTCGACGAGGCGCTGGGCGGCGGTGTGGCCCAGGGGCAGCGCCTTGCAGGCCACCGCCAGCTGGTTCTCCAGCCAGGCCCAGGCGAAGCCCAGCAGCGCCGGGCGTACCGCAATGCCGCGCACCCGGGCCGCCCAGGCAAACACCGTCACATAGCCCGCCCCCTTCGGCAGGGCCGGCATCTCACTCGAACGAGCCGTGGGCAGCAGGTCGAGGCTGCCCAGCAGCCGGGTGAGCGAGGCCCCGAGCCGCGCATCCTCGGCGGCAAGCTCCGCAGTCTCGCGGTTGGCAGCAAGCCACTGATCCCACTCGGCCAGGGCCTCGCCGTCGCCTGCCGACCAGGCGGCGTGCAGGCGCGCCAGTGCCGGCAGCTCGCAGCGGGTCAGGCCATCCTCGAGCACCCCCTCGAGCCAGTCGCCGAGGCTCGCCTCGTCGGTCACCCAGCCCAGCTCGAAGGCGCTCTCGAGCCCCTGGGAGAAGGCGAAGGCGCCGATGGGCAGCGCCGGGCTGACCCACTGCAGCAGGCCGAGCAGGGCCAGGTCGTCGGGCTCAGTGCTCATGGGCGTGGCCATGGGCATGGGAGTGGTCGTGGCCATGCTCATGATCGTGGTCATGCCCGTGTGAGTGGCCGTGCGAGTGGCCATGCCCGCCCAGCTGCTGGTAGGCGCCGGGCTCCGGGTCGAAGGGGGCCTGGTGGTGCTCGAGCGTCGCGCCGAGCAGCGTCGCCAGCTCCTCCAGCACATGGTCCGGCGGAAAGCGCACGTAGCCCTGACCTTGTGAAGAGTGCTCGTCCTCGCCCAGCGCCAGCTGCACATGGCGGTTGCCCAGGTGGTAGGCGAGCCGCGCCAGGGCCAGGCCGGGGGCAATGCGGGCGGTGACCACCGGCTCCTCGGCGGCGCGGATGCGCACCACCTCGCCGCTCTCGGCGCGCAGCCCCTCGCCGTCGCGCAGTACCGGGCCGCGGTCCAGGAAGAGGCCGAGGTCGCGGCCTGTGTCGCTCGTCGCCTTGAGGCGGCCGCGAATACGCAGCTCATAGGGCAGCGTCAGGGTGTCGGTGGCCCGGTCCGCCGCGATGGGGCCCAGGCGTTCGGTCAGTGTCAGCATCTCGGGCTCCTAGAAGAGGTGGTAGCGCTGGGCCAGGGGCAGCTCGGTGGCGGGCTCGCAGGTCAAGAGCTCCCCATCGCAGCGCACCTCGTAGGTCTGGGGGTCGACGCTGAGCTCGGGGCAGGCGTCGTTGAACTTCATGTCGCCCTTCCTCACCCCGCGCACGTTGCGGCAGGCGGAGAGCTCGCTCTTGAGCCCCAGCCGCTCCTTGATGCCGGCGTCCAGCGCCGCCTGGCTGACGAAGGTCAGGCGGGTTTGGCTGGCGGCGCGGCCGAAGGCCCCGAACATGGTGCGGTAGTGCACCGGCTGGGGGGTGGGAATGGAGGCGTTGGGGTCGCCCATGGGAGCGGCGGCGATCATCCCGGCCTTGAGGATCAGCGCCGGCTTGACGCCGAAGAAGGCCGGCTTCCAGAGCACCAGGTCGGCGAGCTTGCCCACCTCGATGGAGCCCACCTCGTGGCTGATCCCGTGGGTGATGGCCGGGTTGATGGTGTACTTGGCGATATAGCGCCGGGCCCGGACGTTGTCGGCGCCAAGCGCCTCGTCCTCGGGCAGCAGTCCCCGCTGCACCTTCATCTTGTGGGCGGTCTGCCAGGTGCGGCAGACCACCTCCCCCACCCGCCCCATGGCCTGGGAGTCCGAGGCGATCATCGAGATCACGCCGAGATCCTGGAGGATGTCCTCGGCGGCGATGGTCTCGCGGCGGATGCGCGAGTCGGCGAAGGCCACGTCCTCGGGGATGTTGGGATCCAGGTGGTGGCACACCATCAGCATGTCCAGGTGCTCGTCGATGGTGTTGACCGTGTAGGGCCGCGTCGGATTGGTGGAGGACGGCAGCACATAGGGCTTCGAGCAGGCGGTGAGGATATCCGGCGCGTGGCCGCCCCCAGCCCCCTCCGTGTGGTAGGTGTGGATGCAACGCTCCTTGAACGCGGCCAGGGTGTCCTCCACGAAGCCCGACTCGTTGAGGGTGTCGGTGTGGATGGCGATCTGCACGTCGTAGCGCTCGGCCACGGCGAGGCAGTTGTCGATGGCCGCGGGCGTGGTGCCCCAGTCCTCGTGGAGCTTGAGGCCCATGGCACCGGCCTCGAGCTGCGCCTCCAGGGCCTCGGGCAGGCTGGCGTTGCCCTTGCCCAGGAAGCCGATGTTCATGGGCAGGTCGTCCACTGCCTGGAGCATCTTGCCCAGGTGCCACTCCCCCGGGGTGCAGGTGGTGGCGTTGGTACCGGTGGCAGGCCCGGTGCCGCCGCCCAGCATGGTCGTGATGCCGCTCATCAGCGCCTCCTCTACCTGCTGGGGGCAGATGAAGTGGATATGGGCATCGATGCCGCCGGCGGTGAGGATCCTGCCCTCGCCGGCGATCACCTCGGTGCCGGGGCCGATGACGATCGCAACGTCGGGCTGGGTGTCGGGATTACCGGCCTTGCCGATGGCGGCGATGCGCCCGGCCTGGATGCCCACGTCCGCCTTGACGATGCCCCACCAGTCGAGGATCAGGGCGTTGGTGATCACGGTGTCCATCACGCTAGCGTCATGGCGCTGGCTCTGGCCCATGCCGTCGCGGATCACCTTGCCGCCGCCGAACTTCACCTCCTCACCATAGTGGGTGGCGTCCCGCTCCACCTCGATCCACAGCGCGGTGTCGCCGAGGCGCACACGGTCGCCCACCGTGGGGCCGTACATGTCGGCATAGGCCTGGCGACTGATCTTGTTGACCGGCTTCATGACGCGTCTCCTTCCAGCGCACCCATCACCTCGCCCCGGAAGCCGTAGACATGGCGACGGCCGGCATAGGGAATCAGCGTGACCTCGCGGGTCTGGCCCGGTTCGAAGCGGATCGCCGTGCCGGCGGCCACGTCGAGGCGATGACCCCGGGCCCGGTCGCGATCGAAGGTGAGCGCCGGGTTGGCCTCGGCGAAGTGGTAGTGGGAGCCGACCTGGATCGGCCGGTCGCCAGTGTTGGCGACCTCGAGGGTCAGGCGATCACGCCCCTCGCAGAGCGCGATCTCGCCCTCCTTCAGCTGGTATTCGCCAGGAATCATCGCAAGCTCCTCAGACAATCGGACCATGAACGGTGACCAGCTTGGTGCCATCCGGGAAGGTGGCCTCCACCTGCACCTCGTCGACCAGCTCTGCCACCCCCTCCATGACGTCGTCACGGGTCAGGATCTCGCGCCCGGCGCTCATCAGCTCGGCCACCGTGCGGCCGTCCCGGGCGCCCTCGAGGATCTCGAAGCTGATCAGCGCCACCGCCTCGGGGTAGTTGAGCTTCAGGCCCCGGGCGCGGCGGCGCTCGGCCAGCTGGGCCGCCATGAAGAGCAGCAGCTTGTCCTTGTCTCTGGGGGTCAGTTCCATGGGCACCTCTCGTCTTTGAAATGGTTGCGCCGCAGTCAGTCCGCGGCTTGTAGGAGCCGTGCTTGCACGGCGATGCCTGACGCCGCCATCGCTCTGCAAGCAGAGCTCCTACCACCCCGGCCGTAGGCGAAACCTTCTATGTCAGCCAGATGCGCGGCACCTGGGCCTCGAGACCCAGCAGCCGGGGGCGAAGCACCCGCCAGGCGGCCTCGCAGAGTGCCCAGGCCTCGCGGCACTCCTGGCCCAGGTAGCGCAGCAGCAGCACGCCGTGGCGCACGGTGACCGCCCAGCGGGTCGAGGCGCCAAGCCCCTCTCGCAGCGCCTCGACGGCCTCGGCCTCATCATTCAGGCCCACCGCCCAGAGAGTCGCCTGGACGCTGGCACCGCCCTGGCCCCAGCGCCCCGCGAAGCGCGCGTGGGCGGGGTCCAGCGGCTGGCGCTCGAGCCACAGCGGCTTGCCGTCGCGGGTGAGTCGGAAGCGCTGCTCGATGCGCCCCGAGGCAAACGGCAATGCGCTGGCGGGGCGGCCCAGGGCCATGACCTCCCAGCCCAGGCAGCGGGCGCTGCCGGCCAGCTCGATGGTAGTCCGCTGCTCGCCCCGGGCCCCGTCGAAGGCGATGGTCTCCTGGGGCAGCCACTCGAGGGTGGCGCCCTCCTCCACCCGCAGGCGCGACTGCTGCCGCCAGGCCACGCCGTGGCTGTCGGCGCGATAGAGCTTGTTGGCGGCGGGCGTGGTCAGCAGCGCCCGGGCGCCGCTCTCGACGCCGACATCGATGCTCAGAACGTCGCCGCTGACCAGGCCGCCCGGCGGGTGAAGCAGGTAGAGGTGGCAGGCGCCCTCCGGGCCCTCCGGGTAGAAGGGCCGTTGCACCCGCAGCGGCCCGCGATGGCGCGCATGCACCAGGCGGGTCACCCCCCGGCGGGAGGTGAAGCCCAGGTCCAGGCTGGCCTCCCAGCGGCGCCCCGCATCGAAGCGATGGCCGGAGTCGGTCGGCGGCGTGGCATCCAGGGAGGTCTCGAAGGCGGTCATGGGCGGCTCGTGATCCAGCGGGTCTGACCAGCTTTCAGCAAGGGGCGTACCAGAATGGGGAAGGAGATATTTTTCTTAATATATTCAGTGATTTGAAATAGATCCCGAGGCCAGGCCTGAGGCGCCCTCGCCCTCTCGCGGTGCATCGGGGCGGGCCGCCACGCACCTCGCGGGTGCAGGCGCACGGGCGGGCAGACCAGAAAGGTGCAAGGCGCCACCTGAGAATCACGGGGGCGCCTCGATGCTCGGCGCTCGGCGCTCGGCGCTTCAAGCCTAGACGGTGAGGTGCTCCCTGATCAGCGCATCGGTCAGCTCACCGATCGGCCCCCTGGCCACCGGCCGGCCACGGTCCATGATCACGAAGCGGTCGGCGTACTTGCGGGCGAAGGGCAGCTTCTGCTCCACCAGCAGCACGGTCAGGCCGTCCTCCTTGATCAGCCGGCGGATCACCTCGCCGATCAGGGTGACGATATTGGGCTGGATCCCCTCCCCCGGCTCGTCGAGGATCAGTAGGCGGGGCTCGAGCACCAGCGCCCGGCCGATGGCCAGCTGCTGCTGCTGGCCGCCGGAGAGATCCCCGCCGCGGCGGTGTTTCATCTCCTCGAGCACCGGGAAGAGCTCATAGATGCGCCCGGGAATCCGCTTCAAGCCATCGCCCCGGGCGGCCAGACCCGTGCGCAGGTTCTCCTCCACGGTGAGCAGCGGGAAGATCTGCCGCCCCTGGGGCACGTAGCCGATGCCCAGCCGGGAGCGCGCCTCGACCCGCTGGCGGGTCAGCTCGACGTCATCGGCGAAGCGGATGCTGCCGGAGGCGATCCCCACCTCGCCCATGATCGCCTTCATCAGGGTGGTCTTGCCCACCCCGTTGCGGCCCATCACGCAGGTGCACTCCCCCGCCGGCACCTCGAGGTCCAGGTCCCACAGGGTGTGGCTCTCGCCGTAGTACTGGTTGAGCTTGTCGATGGTCAGCATTACGCCGGCTCCTCGTCTTCCGCGCCCAGGTAGACTTCCACCACCCGGGGATCACTGGCCACCTGGTCCATGGTGCCCTCGGCCAGCACGCTGCCCTGGTGCAGCACCGTTACCTGGCGGGCAATGGAGCGCACGAAGCCCATGTCGTGTTCTACCACCACCACCGACTGCTTGCCGGCCAGCCCGGTGAGCAGCTCCGCGGTGCGCGCCATCTCCTGCTCGGTCATGCCGGCCACCGGCTCGTCCACCAGCAGCAGCCGCGGGCGCTGCATCAGCAGCATGCCGATCTCCAGCCACTGCTTCTGGCCGTGGGAGAGGATGCCCGCCGGTCGCGCGCGCAGTTCGACCAGGCCGATGGTGACCAGCACCTCCTCGATGCGATCGCGGATCTCCCCGCTCATGCGCGCGGTGAGCGTCGGCAGGATGCGCTTGTCGGCGGCCATGGCCAGCTCCAGGTTCTCGAACACGCTGAGCGCCTCGAACACCGTGGGTTTCTGGAACTTGCGGCCGATGCCGAGGCTCGCGATCTCCGGCTCGTTCATGGCCAGCAGGTCGTGGCGGCTGCCGAACCACACCTGGCCGCTGTCGGGCCGGGTCTTGCCGGTGATGATATCCATCATGGTGGTCTTGCCGGCGCCGTTGGGGCCGATGATGCAGCGCAGCTCGCCATCGTCGATGGTCAGGTTGAGCCTGTTGATGGCCTTGAAGCCGTCGAAGCTCACCGTGACGTCCTCCAGGTAGAGGATCGGGCCGTGGCGCACGTCCACCGGCGAGGTCGCCGGGACCAGGAAGTCGAAGACGCGATCGCGGTCGGCCAGGGATCTCAGCAGGCTCATGCGGATACCTCACTGCCGGTGGGTTGGTCATCATCCGGCCGTCGCCGACGCCTGATCCGCCAGGCGAGCAGGCCGGCCACGCCCTTCGGCAGGAACACCGTGACCAGCACGAAGAGCCCGCCCAGGGCGAACAGCCAGGCGTCGGGCATCACCCCGGTGAACACCGTCTTGGCGTAGTTGACGAGTATCGCCCCGATCACCGCGCCATAGAGGGTCGCGCGCCCGCCCAGCGCCACCCAGAGCACGATCTCGATGGAGAAGAGCGGCGAGAACTCGCTGGGGTTGATGATGCCCACCTGGGGCACGTACAAGGCGCCGGCGACCCCCGCCAGCATCGCCGAGACCACGAAGACGAACAGCTGGACGCGCTCGACCCGGTAGCCGAGGAAGCGGGTGCGCGCCTCGGCATCGCGAGTCGCTACGCAGACCCGCCCCAGCTTGCTGCCGACGATCGCCCGGCACAGCAGATAGCCCAGCGCCAGGGCCACGCCGCTGGCCAGGAAGAGCCCGAGGCGAGTCTGGTCGCTGCGCAGGTTGAAGCCGAGGATGTCGCGGAAGTCGGTCAGCCCGTTGTTGCCGCCGAAGCCCATCTCGTTGCGGAAGAAGGCCAGCATCAGGGCGAAGGTCAGCGCCTGGGTGATGATCGACAGATAGACTCCGGTGACCCGGGAGCGGAAGGCCAGGAAGCCGAACACCAGCGCCAGCGCCCCCGGAGCCAGCAGTACCATCAGGAAGGCGAACCAGGCCATGTCGAAGCCGGCCCAGTACCAGGGCAGCGCATCCCAGTTGAGGAACACCATGAAGTCCGGCAGCTCCGGGTGGCCGTAGACCCCGCGGTCGCCGATCTGGCGCATCAGGTACATGCCCATGGCGTAGCCGCCCAGGGCGAAGAAGGCGCCATGGCCGAGGCTCAGGATGCCGAGATAGCCCCACACCAGGTCCACGGCGACGGCGAGCAGCGCGTAGCTCAGGTACTTGCCGAAGAGGTTGACGGTATAGGCGTTGACGTGGAGCGGATGGCCCTGGGGCACCATCACGTGCAGCAGCGTCACCAGGGTCATGGCGGCCAGCAGCACGGCCAGGAACAGCTGCGTCGAGCGCTCCGCGAAGGGGCGCGTCAGCCAGAATCTCGAAGCCTGCATGGGTCAGCCCTCCGCCGCGCGGCCCTTCTGCGGAAAGAGTCCGCGGGGGCGTTTCTGGATGAACAGGATGATGAAGACCAGAACGATGATCTTGGCCAGCACGGCGCCGGCCCAGGGCTCCAGCACCTGGTTGATCACGCCCAGCGACAGGCCCGCCACCAGGGTGCCCCAGAGGTTCCCGACGCCGCCGAACACCACCACCATGAAGGAGTCGATGATGTAGTTCTGGCCCAGGTTGGGCCCGACGTTGGTGAGCTGGGAGAGCGCCACCCCGGCCAGGCCCGCGACCCCGGAACCCAGGGCGAAGGTGAGGATATCGACCCGGGTCGCGCGGATGCCCATGGAGCGTGCCATGGCGCGATTCTGGGTCACCGCCCGCACCTCGAGGCCCAGCCGGGTGCGGCGCATGATCAGCATCAGGCCGGCGAACACCGCCAGGGCGAAGCCGATCACCACCATGCGGTTGAGCGTCAGCGACAGGGCGTCGTTGATGGCGATGGAGCCGCTCATCCACTCCGGCGAGACCACGGTGCGGTTCTGTGGCGAGATCACCGTGCGCACCAGCTGCTGCAGGATCAGGCTGATGCCGAAGGTGGCCAGCAGGGTCTCCAGCGGCCGGCCCTTGAGGAACTGGATCACCCCGCGCTCGATGGCGATGCCGGCCAGTGCCGCCACCAGGAAGCCGGCGGGGACCGCCAGCACCAGCGCCAGGCCCGGCTGGCCGGGCAGCAGCTGCTGCATGGCCCAGGTGGTGTAGGCGCCGAGCATGATCAGCTCGCCGTGGGCCATGTTGATCACCCCCATCACGCCGAAGGTGATGGCCAGGCCGATGGCCGCCAGCACCAGCACCGAGCCCAGCGAGAGGCCGAAGTAGAGGGTCTCGGCGGCGCGGTTGACCTTGAGCATCTGCTCGATGCCGTTGAGGGCACTGCGGGCGGCATCGGCCAGCACCGGGTCGTCGCCCGAAGCCGCGCGGGCAAGGGCCACCCGCACCCGGGGGTGCAGGCTGCCTTCCAGGTCCGCCACGGCGGCCACCTCGCCCTGCTCCAGGCGGTGGATGGCCAGTGCCTGGGTCAGCCGCTGGCGTACCCGGGCGTCCTCCTCGCCCTCGATCACCTCGGCCAGGGGGCCGGCCAGGTCGGCGTCCACCTCGCCCAGCAGCCGCTCGGCGGAGGCGCGGCGCAGCGTGAGGTCCGGTGCGTAGAGGTCCACCACGGCGATAGCGCTGCGCAGCTGATTGCGCAGGGCGTTGTTGATGCCGATGCGGTCCAGGTCGCGACGGGACATCTCGCCGAGCGGCTCGCCGGTGAGGGCATCCTCCACCGGCCAGTCGCGGCCGCGGTTGTCGAGCACCACCACGAAGCGGCCGTCCTCGGCACGCTGCAGTCGCCCGTCGAGCAGAGCCTGCAGCCAGCCGCGGGCCCGTTCGTCGTCGCTCTGCACGATGGCTTCGATGCCGGCGGCCTTGTCGGCAAAGGCGCCGACGTGCAGCGCCTCGAGCAGTTCGATGGCGGCCGAGTCGTCGTCAGCCGAGGGCTGGGCCTGGGCGCCCTGAGGCACGGCCAGCAGCACCAGCAGCCAGAAAAAAAGGAGACGCCTCATGGGTTCATCCTTCACGGTAGGGAGAAGCGAAAAGGGTCAAGCGGGCGTGCGCCCCGCCGAGCGGCGGGGCGGGAGCGGGCGTTACTCGGCCAGGGCGGCCTCGGCCTCCTCGGCCGCGGTGCTGCCGCCGCAGGAGCCGCTGGCGACGTTGTAGTTGCCGCAGCGCATCGGGGCACGCCAGTCGGCGATCAGGTCGCGGGAGCCCGGCAGGTAGTCGGACCAAGCGTCGCCGACCACGGTGGAGGGCGTCTGCCAGACGATGTCGAACTGGCCGTTGTCCTGCACCTCGCCGATCAGCACCGGCTTGGTGATGTGGTGGTTGGGCATCATCGCCGCATAGCCGCCGGTCAGGTTGGGCACGGCCACGCCGATGATGGCGTCCTTGACCGCATCCACGTCGGTGGTGCCGGCCTTGCGCACCGCTTCCGCCCACATGTTGAAGCCGATGTAGTGGGCCTCCATGGGGTCGTTGGTCACCGCCTCCTCGTCGCCGGTCCACTCGATCCAGGCGTCGATGAAGTCGTAGTTGGCGTCGGTGTCGACGCTCATGAAGTAGTTCCAGGCGGCCAGGTGGCCGACCAGCGGACCGGTGTCGATCCCGGTCAGCTCCTGCTCGCCCACCGAGAAGGCCACCACCGGGATGTCCGCGGCGTCGATGCCCTGGTTGGCCAGCTCGCGGTAGAAGGGCACGTTGGCGTCGCCGTTGATGGTGGAGACCACGGCGGTCTTCTTGCCCTCGGAGCCGAAGCGGCGGATCTCGGCGACGATGTTCTGCCAGTCGGAGTGGCCGAACGGCGTGTAATTGACCAGGATGTCCTCCTCGGCCACCCCGAACTCCTCCTGGAGGTAGGCCTCGAGGATGCGGTTGGTGGTGCGCGGATAGACGTAGTCGGTGCCGGCCAGCACCCAGCGCTCCACGCCGACCTGGTCATGCAGGTAGTTCACCGCCGGGATGGCCTGCTGGTTGGGCGCCGCCCCGGTGTAGAAGACGTTCTCGGAGGACTCCTCCCCCTCGTACTGCACCGGGTAGAAGAGCAGGCCGTTGAGCTCCTCGAAGACCGGCAGCACCGCCTTGCGCGACACCGAGGTCCAGTTGCCGAAGACCACGTCCACCTCGTGCTGGGCGAGCAGCTCCCGGGCGCGCTCGGCGAACAGCGGCCAGTTGGAGGCCGGGTCCACCACCACCGCCTCGAGCTGGCGGCCGAGCAGGCCGCCCTCCTCGTTCTGCTTGGCGACCAGCATCTCCACGGTGTCCTTGAGCACCGTCTCGCTGATGGCCATGGTGCCGGAGAGCGAGTGCAGGACGCCTACCTTGATGGGGTCCTCCTGGGCCAGGGCCTGGCCGCCGGCCCCCAGCAGGGAGGCGGTCAGCAGCGCAGTGGTCAGCGGGCGCAGTCCCAAGGTCTTGCGATGGAACGGCGTCTTGCGATGGGACAGGGTCATGAGAATCTCCTTGCTCCCCGAGGGGGTCGTTGTTGTGTGGCAACAAGACAAAGCAAGGGCTGCGCCATCAGGCGACATTCCCACGAAAGACTCGATATAACAGCAGGTTGCTTGACAGGACCGGCGGCTCGCTGGCCCCGGTCTGCACCCGTCCGGTGCAGGAGACCCCGGGGATCGGCCGTCCCGTGCACCGCGCCTGCCGCGCCGCCCGCCCCGCTGCACTCCCGCGGTGCGCGCCCCGGTCCGGGGCGATGCAACCGGCCCCCGGCGCTCGAGGCGCCCTCCCCGACCCACAACGCAACAGGGGCGCCGAGGGTATCGGCGCCCCTGTCGGGGGTCACGGCAGGCGAAGGCTCAGGCCAGGGCGCGCTGCAGGGCCTTCCTGGCCAGCGGCAGCGCCAGGGAGAGCAGCGCGATGACCAGCAGCACCAGAGAGATCGGCTTCTCGACGAAGATCATCCAGTCGCCGCCGGAGATCTGCAGGGCGCGGCGCATGGACTCCTCCATGATGTTGCCGAGGATCAGCGCCAGGATCAGCGGCGCGGCTGGAAAGCCGAACAGCCGCATGCCCAGGCCCAGCAGGCCGAAGCCAAGCAGCAGCAGCAGGTCGAAGACGCTGAAGCTCATGCCGTAGACGCCGATCATGCAGAAGATCAGGATCAGCGAGAGCAGCAGCGGGCGTGGCAGGTCGAGGATCCTGGCGATCAGCGGGATCAGCGGCAGGTTGAGCACCAGCAGAAAGATGTTGCCGATGTACATGCTGGCGATCACCCCCCAGAAGACGTCCGGGCGCTGCTCGAGCATCATCGGCCCGGGGGTGACCCCCATCACCAGCAGCGCGCCGAGCAGCACCGCCGTGGTGCCCGACCCGGGCACGCCCAGGGTCAGCAGCGGCACGAAGGAGCCGGTGCAGGCGGCGTTGTTGGCGGACTCCGGCGCCGCCACGCCCTTGATGTTGCCCTTGCCGAAGCTGTCGCCATCCTTCGCCAGGCGCTTCTCCATGCTGTAGCCGAGGAAGGAGCCGATCGTCGCGCCGGCCCCGGGCAGTACCCCGGTGAAGAAGCCCAGCACCGAGCTTCTGCCGATGGGCCCGGCGATCTCCTTTACCTCGCCCCGTGTCAGCCTGAGCGAGCCGATGGCGTTGCGTGGCTGCTCCTTGCCCCCGCCGCCGCGCAGCAGCATGACGAACACCTCGGCCAGCGCGAAGATGCCCAGCGCCACCACCAGGAAGTCGATGCCGTCGAGCAGGTGGGCCGAGCCGAAGGTGTAGCGCTCGGTGCCGGTCTGCAGGTCGATGCCCATGATCGAGATCATCACCCCAACCACCGCGGCGATCAGCCCCTTGACCAGCGACTTGTCGGAGAGCGAGACCACCGCGGTCAGGCCCAGCACCATGAGAGCGAAGTACTCGGCCGGACCGAAGCTGACCGCCACCTTCGACAGCAGCGGGGCCACCAGCATCAGGAAGACGATGGAGATGGTGCCACCGATGAAGGAGGCATAGGCGGCGATGGCCAGCGCCTTGCCGGCCATGCCCTGCTTGGCCATGGGATAGCCGTCGAAGGAGGTGGCCACGGTGCCCGCTACGCCCGGCGCGTTGAGCAGGATCGATGAGGTGGAGCCACCGAAGATCGCGCCGTAGTAGACCCCCGCCATCAGGATCAGGCCCGACGAGGGCTCCATGGCGAAGGTGATGGGGATCATCAGCGCCAGCGCGCTGATCGGCCCCAGGCCGGGGAGCATGCCGATGATGGTGCCGGCGAAGACGCCGAAGAAGACGTAGGCGATATTCATGGGCTCCAGCGCGATGCCGAAGCCGTACATCAGGTTGTTCAGGGCTTCCATGGGATCACTCTCTCCAGCCGGTCAGAACGGCAGCACGCCGGTGGGCAGGTAGACGTCCATGACCCGGGTCATGGTCAGGTAGAGGGCCAGCACCACCCCGAGGATGGCGGCCAGGTTGACCCCGTGGCGGCGATAGCCGTAGTAGGCGGTCAGGCCGACACCCAGCAGGGTGGAGGCCAGCACGAAGCCCACCGGCACCAGCAGCAGCGCATAGGCGGCGATCGCCAGGGCGGTGACCACCACCCGGGACCAGGGGCGCAGCAGCAGCGGCCGGGCCTGTTCCTCGGGATCGGGCGCCGGCGGTGCGTCCTGGGCCTGGGGGCGTTCGAGGAACAGCAGCAGCGACAGCCCCAGCAGGGTGAAGCCGAGCACCTTGGGAAAGAGGTCGGAGTCGATGGGGCGCGGCAGCGGGAAGGCCGGGATCTGCCAGGCCATGGCCAGGTAGCCCAGTGCCACCAGCGCCAGGAGCAGCGCCAGGATCTGGTTGGAATTGAGTCGTGTCATGGGAATCGTTCCCGGCCCCCGCCCGAGGCGGAACGGGGGACCAAGTGGCTGAGGTCGGGTGGCCCGCCCCGGGGAGACGGGGCGGGCAGGGATCGCGGGGTCAGGAAGGCTCAGTCGCCGAGCAGGCCGAGCTCGCCGAGCACGCCGCTGAACTGCGCTTGCTGGGCGTCGAGGAAGTCACCGAAGGCCTCGCTGTCCTGGTAGGCGTCGAGCCAGCCGAGCTGGTCACGGGCCTGCTGCCAGCCGTCGGTCTCGAGCATCCGTGCGAACAGCTCCTCGTAGTAGGCCACGGCCTCGGCGGGCATGTCGGGGGTGCCCATCACGCCGCGCCAGATGTCGAAGGTGTAGTCGATGCCCTGCTCCTGATAGGTGGGCACCTCGGCCAGCGGGCCGCCCATTCGCTCCGGCGACGAGACCCCCAGGGCGCGCAGCTGGCTGCCCTCGCCGAGCTGGCCGGCCGCCTCGCCCGCTCCGGTGATCACCGCCTCGACGTGGCCGCCCATCAGGCTGGTCATGGCCTCGCCGCCCCCGGAGAAGGGAATGTAGTTCACCTCGGCGGCGTTCAGCCCGGCGGCCGAGGCCAGGCCGGCGATGGAGATATGGTCCATGGAGCCCG
This sequence comes from Halomonas sp. 3H, assembly GCF_024206005.1. Taxonomy (NCBI): domain Bacteria; kingdom Pseudomonadati; phylum Pseudomonadota; class Gammaproteobacteria; order Oceanospirillales; family Halomonadaceae; genus Halomonas; species Halomonas sp. 3H. The sequence goes on along the minus strand of NZ_CP100360.1, from coordinate 1,437,508 downwards.
GGGCACTGCCGCCGCCGACGCTCAGGCCCGGGTCCGCCTCGAGGGCGGCGAACAGGTCGTTGAGGTCCTGGTACTCGGAGTCGGCCGGCACCAGCACGATGGAGTAGTCGGTGATCAGGCGCGCGATCGGAGTGAAGTCGGTGTGGTCGTAGCGCGAGGTGCCGGCCAGCGGCACCAGGATGATCGGCGGGCTGGTGGCGAAGAGCTTGTGCGGGTTGCCGCTGTCGCGGGCGATCTGGGCCCAGGCCACCGCACCGCCGCCGCCCGGCACGTTGATGGCGGCAAAACTGCGCTCGGCGAGCCCCTCCTCCTGGATCACCCGCGAGGTAGTGCGCACCAGGGTATCCCAGCCGCCGCCGGGGTTGGCCGGGGCGATGAACTCGATGTTGCGGGTCGGGGTCCACTCCTCGGCCTGGACGGCGCCACTCAGGCCGGCCAGGGCGGCGATGGGCAGGACGAGGGCGGCAAGGCGTGTGGTCTTGACGGTCATGGCGTTCTCCGGACGATTCACTGTTGTTGTCTCGGCTCGATGCGTCGGGGCACCGGCATGCGTCAGGAACGTTAGAAGAGCCGAACGGTCACCACAAGTTTATGACCATAAACGATAAAAAGGTCGTTCTGGTCATTGTGTTCATTCTGTTCACGCCCCGCCCTCTCCCCGCCAGGGCCCCGCGTCGCCGGTCAGCCGGTAGCGACGCTCCGGCCGCCCCACGTCACCATAGCCCAGCTCGGCGGAGGCCACCTGCACCGAGACCAGGAACTCCAGGTAGCGACGGGCCGTGGAGCGGCTGGCACCGATGTGGCGGGCCACCTGCATGGCGGAGAGCGCGGCCCCGGCGGTCTCGATGGCCGCGACCACCGCCTCCAGGGTCAGCCGGTCGATGCCCTTGGGCAGGCTGCGGGAGTCCGCGGCCGGCCTGGCCTCCGGCCGCAGCCGGGCCAGGGCGCGGTCCAGCTCCTCCTGGCTCATCTCCCCCTGGGCCGCCAGGGCCGTGCGCTCGCGGCGGAAGCGCGCCAGCATCTGGGCCATGCGCGAGGCCTCGGTGGGCTTGATCAGGTAGTCGAAGACGCCGCCGCGCAGCGCCTCGCTGATGGTATCCACCTCCCGGGCCGCCGTGACCATCACCACGTCCATGTGCAGGTGGTCGCGGCGCAGCATCCACAAAAGCTCCAGCCCCTCGACGTCCGGCAGGTAGGCATCGAGCAGCACCAGCTGGATGCGTTCGGCATCCCGGGCCAGCAGCGCCCGGGCCTCGGCGGCGGAGCGCGCCATGCCCACCACCCGGAAGCCCTCGCTATGCTCGATGAAGGCACGGTGGATCTCGGCGATGCGGAAGTCGTCCTCGATGATCAGGACCCCGTACTCCGCGGGGGATGGGTCTCCGGCGTCATGGCCGTCGTGTCGCATCGGCTCTCCCCTGGTGTCGTGATTGTCGTGTCGGCATGCCCGTGGCCCGCTCAGGGCTCACTGGGCAGCGGGGGGCGGCACAGCGACCGGTCGAGCACCACCGTGAAGCAGGCGCCGCCCAGCTCGCTCTCCTCCAGGGTGATCGCGCCGCCATGCGCCCGGCAGAGCCGCGCCACCAGCGCCAGGCCGATGCCGCGATGCTTGCCGGGCTTGGTCGAGAAGCCCTCGGTGAAGATCGCCTCGACGTGCTCGGCGGCCACCCCGGAGCCGTTGTCCTCCACCTCGATCAGCAGCTGCTCGCCGAGGTCGGTGAAGAAGAGCCGTACCCTCGCCCCCTCCCCGTCGTCGCGGCGCTCCTGAAGGGCGGCGTGGCAGGCGTTGTCGAGCAGGTTGCCGATCACCGTCATCAGCACCTCCTGGCCGGTGGCGGTGAGCGGGGTGGAAAGCGAGCTCTGGTCGTCGATCTCCAGCCGCACGCCGAGCTCGCGGGCGCGGGTCAGCTTGCCGAGCAGGGTACCGCTGATCACCGGATCCGCCACGTGGCCCATCAGGAAGCTCATCTGCGCCTGGGCCCGCTCGCTCTCCTGATGGATCAGCGCCAGCGCATCGGCCACGCGGCCGAGCTGCAGCAGGCCCGAGATGGTATAGAGCTTGTTGGAGAACTCGTGGGCCTGGGCGCGCAGCATGTCCACGTCGCGACTGGCGGCGCTGAGCGCATTGGAGAGGTCGACGATCTCGCGTCGGCTGCGGAAGGTGGCCACCGCCCCCTCCACCTCACCGCCGTGCATCACCGGCACCCGGTTGACCACCACCGGATGGTCACCCAGCCACATCTGCTGGTCGAACTGCTGCTCGCCGCGCTCCAGCACCTCGAGCAGTCGCGAGTTGGGGACCACCTCGTGGATCGGGTTCCCCAGCACCTCGCGCTCGGACGGCAGGTCGAGGAAGCGCCGCGCCTGCTGGTTGACCAGGGTGATCGCCCCCTCCCGGTTCACCGCCAGGATGCCCTCGTGGATCGACTGCAGGATGGCCTCCTTCTCCATGGCCAGGCGGGCAATCTCGTGGGGCTCCAGCCCCAGGATCACCCGCTTGAGGTGGCGGGACAGGCCATAGGCGCCGGCGAAGCCCAGCAGGATCATCGCCGCCACGAGCCACCAGCCGAGGCTGGTATGGCGGCCCACGTCCAGGGCGACCCGGTCGAGCATGAAGCCCACCGAGACGATGCCGATGATCCTGCCCTCGGCGTCGACCACCGGCGTCTTGCCGCGCACCGCCTCGCCCAGCGAGCCCTCGGCCTCGGAGACGTAGGACTCCCCGTGCAGCAGGGCCCGGTCGTTGTCACCGCCGACCATGGGCAGGCCGAGGCGCTCGGGCAGCGGGTGGGAGTAGCGGATGCCGTCGGTATTGCCCACCACCACGTAGCGCGCCCCGGTCTGGCGACGGATGCGCTCGGCGATGGGCTGGATGGTGGCCGCAGGGTCCTGGTCGGCGAAGGCCGCGATCAGTTCGGGAATCACCGCCACGGACTTCGCCACCGCCAGGGCACGCTCACCCATCTGGTCGGCGATGATCTCGGCCTTGCGGTGGTTGAGGTAGGCCCCCTGGGCCAGCAGCATGGCGGCCAGCAGCACGCCCACCAGCAGCATCACCTGGAGGCGGAAGCTGCGGGTCAGCCAGTGGCGGCGCGCCCGGGGGCGGCGCAGCCGCCTGACCTCGGCGATGGGGTCGGCGGGTCGGGACGGCATGGGGTGGACTCGATGACGAAAGCCCCAGTATCGCACGTCCCCCAAGGTGTCGGCACCCGCCCTCAGCCGCCCCGCCCGGTGTCCCAGCCCTCGGCCATGGCACGTTCGGCATCGAACCAGGCGAGGCGATCATGGAGGACCACCACCCCGCCGACGATGATCAGGGTGGGCGGCTTCAGGGATTCGCCGCGCAGCGCCGCCGGCATCCCGGCCAGGGTGCCGCGATGCACGCGCTGGCGGGCCGTACTGCCCTGCTCGATCAGGGCCACCGGGGTGTCGGGCGCGAGACCCTGGGCGACCAGCTGGCGACAGATCTCCGGCAGCCCGTGCAGCCCCATGTAGAAGACCAGCGTCTGGCCGGGGCTCGCCAGGGCGGGCCAGTCCAGGTCGGCGCTGCCGTTCTTGAGGTGGCCGGTGATGAAGCGCACGGACTGGGCGTGGTCACGATGGGTCAGGGGGATGCCGGCATAGGCCGCACACCCCGAGGCCGCGGTGATGCCGGGGATCACCTCGAAGTCGACCCCCGCCTCGGCCAGGGTCTCGAGCTCCTCGCCGCCCCGGCCGAAGATGAAGGGATCGCCGCCCTTGAGGCGCACCACCCGCTTGCCCGCGCGGGCCCAGTCGACCAGGGCCCGGTTGATGTCCTGCTGGGGCAGGCTGTGGTCGGAACGCGCCTTGCCGACATAGAGTCGCCAGGCATCGGGGTTGGCCAGGGCCAGCACCTCCTGGCTCACCAGGCGGTCATGCAGGATCACCTCGGCCGCCTGCAGGCGACGCAGCGCCTTGAGGGTCAGCAGCTCCGGGTCGCCGGGACCGGCCCCCACCAGGCTGACCCGGCCGGGAGGCATGGCCGTCCCCGGCGGCAGATCGCCGGGCGTCTCGCCCCGGCCCGGGTGTCGCTGCGAATCGCGCTGCATATTCCTTTAACCTCAAAAATTACTTTCCCGTTATTCGCCAAGGTAATTTAAGAGAGGCGCGTTTTCCACTCGCCGCTGGGCACAAGGATATAACGAACACCCTGAACGAGCTCGCCCCCGGTGGCGGGGGCGAGTCGAGGACATGGCGACGCGTCGATCAGCCGTGGCGAGGGCGCCTCAGGCGCGGGCTGGCCATCTCCCCCACCAGGGTCAGCACCACCAGAGCGCCCAGCAGCCAGGGCCAGTGCAGGGCGAACTCGACCCGGGCGATGCCCAGCGCGTCGATGAACACCACCAGGATCCCCAGCGGGCTGACATAGCGCACCATCAACAGCCAGAGCGAATACCAGGCCGGTGACAGGCCGAGCTCCTCGCGGAAGATCTCGCTTCTGACCACGAAGCCGGCCAGCAGCGCCATGCCCAGGCCGCCCAGCGGCATCATCCAGCGTGAGGTCAGATAGTCCAGCCAGTCGAAGGCATGCTTGCCGGCCAGTGTCCAGTCGGCGCCCAGGTTGAAGGAGAGCATGGCCAGGGTGCTGATAAGCCACAGCACGATACCGGTTCCCCAGGCCGCGGTACGGCGCGTGAACCCCTTGCTGTCGCAGAGCCAGGAGACGGTCGCCTCGACCATGGAGATCGACGAGGTCAGCGCTGCCATGGAGAGCATCACGAAGAACAGAATGCCGAACAGGGTCCCCAGCGGCATCGCCTGGAAGGCCAGCGGCAGGCTCATGAAGATCAGCCCCGGCCCCTCGCCCGGGTCCATGCCGTTGGCGAAGATCACCGGGAAGATCGCCAGGCCGGCCATCAGCGCCACCAGGGTGTCGGCCAGCGCCACGCTCAGGGTGGTGCGGGCGATAGAGGCCCTGGCCGGCAGGTAGCTGCCGTAGGTGAGGATGGCACCGGAGGCCAGCGACAGGGTGAAGAAGGCGTGCCCCAGCGCCGCCAGCATGCCGTCGCTGGAGAGGCTGCCGGCATCGAAGACGAACAGGAAGCGCAGCGCCTCGCCGAAGCCGCCGGAGAAGACGCCGTAGACGATCAGCACCAGCAGCATCACCACCATGCCGGGCATCATCCAGCTGACGCTCTTCTCGATGCCGGCCTGTACCCCCCGGCCGACGATGAACATGGTGGCCAGGGTCACCAGGGTGCTCCAGAAGCCGAGGTTCCAGGGGTTCTCGTTGTTGGCGACGAAGATCGCCACCATGTCGTCCACCCCGCTGCCGGCCAGGCCGCCGGTGAGCATCTTCCACAGGTAGGAGAAGGACCAGCCGGCCACCACCACGTAGAAGGAGAGGATCATGAAGCCGCACAGCATGGCCATCCAGCCCAGCAGCGACCAGGCCGAGGTGCGGCCCGACTCGGTCACCACCCGGCGCACCGCATCGATGGGGCTGCCGCGTCCGCGCCTGCCGAAGGCGATCTCGGTCATCATCACCGGGACCCCGACCGCGAGGATGCAGGCCAGGTAGACCAGCACGAAGGCACCGCCACCGTACTCGCCGGTCATGTAGGGAAACTTCCAGATATTGCCGAGCCCCACCGCGGAACCGGTGGCCGCCAGCACGAAGCCCCAGCGGCCCAGCCACTGGGTACGGGATTGTGTGTTCGTTGTCATTTCACACCAGAGGGATCAGGGATGCCTTGCCGTCGCCGACACGAGGTTACGGCGGTGAAAGCCGCCAATTCTGACGGATCCTGTGGCGACTTGGCAGTCAGGCAAGGGATTATTGTTGTGTCTGTCCGGTATCGCAGGGCATCCCGGGAGGCCCTCGCGGGCTCCCGGGATGCCTGTTGATCAGTCGGCCTTGAGCACGCCGCGGCGTATCTGGTCCTCCTCGATGGATTCGAACAGGGCCTTGAAATTCCCCTCGCCGAAGCCGTCATTGCCCTTGCGCTGGATGATCTCGAAGAAGATCGGCCCGATCACCGTCTCGGTGAAGATCTGCAGCAGCACCCCCTCGTCGGGCCCGCCGTCCACCAGCAGGCTCAACTCGCGCAGGTCCTCCAGCCTCTCCTGGTGGTTCGGCACCCGCTGGTCGACCTTCTCGTAGTAGGTGTCCGGCGTGGTCAGGAAGGCAACCCCGTTGGCCTTGAGGGCACGGACCGTGGCGTAGATGTCATCGGTGGCCATGGCGAGGTGCTGAATCCCCTCCCCGTTGTACTCGCGCAGGAATTCGGCGATCTGGGAGGTGTCGTCCGCGGACTCGTTGATCGGGATGTGCATCTTGCCACAGGGCGCCGTCATCGCCCGGGAGTGCAGCCCGGTCATCTTGCCCTCGATATCGAAGTAGCGGTTCTCGCGGAAGTTGGCGATACGGGTGTAAAAATCGGCCCATACGTCCATCTGGCCGCGGTCGACGTTGTGGGTGAGGTGGTCGAGCACCGTCAGGCCAACGCTGTTGTCCTGCGGCGTGCACCCCTCGTGGGCCACGAAGTCGATGTCGTAGATCGTGCGACCCTGATCATCGACCCGGTTGTCGACGAAGTAGAGCAGCGAGCCACCGATCCCCTTGACCGCCGGGATTCCCACCTCACCGGGACCCACCGGGTTCTCCACCGGCTCGGCGCCATTGGCGACCGCATGCTCGAAGGCCTGCCGGGCATCGGCTACCCGCCAGGCCATGGCACAGGCGCTGGGGCCGTGCACGCGACCGAACTCGGCGGCGTGGCTGCCCGGTTCGGCGTTGAGCACGAAGTTGACGCCTTCCTGCTGGAACAGGAAGACCTGCTTGGAGCGGTGCCGGCGGGTCTCGGTGAAGCCCATCTGGCGGAAGAGGCGCCGCAGGGCCTCGATGCCTTCGGCGGTCGGCGCGGTGTACTCGACGAACTCGAAGCCATCGGTTCCGATGGGGTTGGCCGGCCCCAGGGAGGTGCGAGGCTGGTGTGCGGGAGCATTCATGTCGGGTCTCCAGGGGTTGTTGTTGTGGACGTGTCGTCGCCTGTTGCAACTGTCCTCAGCCTAGGGCCCCGCGACCGCCTCCGGAACCGCCCTCAGGGCCACCCGGGTCCGCTGCCCCCGAGCGCCTTCCCATCCTGGCGTAACGTTTTCCTTACACCCCCTCTCCGGCTCCGCGATGTCGCCACGGAAGTGGCAAGAAATCCTGACACCCCGTCACGAAAGCCTGACACAGGATCGCCTCGTCATGCGGCGCCGGAGCACCCTAGGAGGACTCTCCGCCCAGCAGCGCCTCCACGCTGGCCACCTTGTCATCCATGTGCTGCTCCCGGTCGGTGCGGGTGCCGAGCTTGATCGTGGTGGTGATGCGAGGCGCCCCCATCTCGTGCACCACCTCATGACAGCGCTTGACCACCGCCATCACCTCGTCCCAGGGCCCCTCGAGGTTGGTGCCGTAGGCGTGCATGCGGTGCTCGAGCCCCGAGGCCCGGATCACCTCCTGACAGGCGGCGATCTGCGGCGAGACCGAGACGCCCACGCCCAGCGGGACGACGCAGAGATCGATGATGACGTGCATGGCGTTGACTCCTTTGCCGAATGGCAGGTGACGACAGGGGGAGGCATTTCTCCCCGTCTTTTTGGCTGGTCTATGCTCAAGGTTAACCGCGCAGGGGCACCGAGCGTACCCTCCGGCGACGGTGCCAGCCGCAGAAGACGCGACAGACCTGCTGGACCAGGAGGACTCCATGACCAGTGACACCCGCATCGGCCCCATCGCCCTGCCCGACACCCGCGCCCGCCACGTCATCCAGCAGCTGCTCGAGGGTTCCGGTGTCGCCCTCAACGGTGACGCCCCCCAGGACCTGCGGATCTACCACCCGGAGTTCTTCTCGCGGGTGCTGCGCCAGGGCACGCTCGGCCTGGGCGAGGCCTATATGGATGGCTGGTGGGAGTGCGAGCGGATCGACGAGATGGCCTGCCGGCTGCTGCGCCACGGCCTCGGCGAGCGTGCCCACACAACCACCGAGCGGCTGAAGTATCGCCTGCAGTCCGGCTTCTTCAACCTGCAGAGCAAGGCGCGCGCCTACATCGTCGGCGAGGCCCACTATGACCTCGGCAACGACCTCTTCGAGCGGATGCTCGACCCCACCATGTGCTACTCCTGCGGCTACTGGAAGCAGGCCGAGACGCTCCACCAGGCGCAGCTGGCCAAGCTGGAGCTCGCCTGCCGCAAGCTCCAGCTCAGCCCCGGCATGCGGGTGCTGGATATCGGCTGCGGCTGGGGAAGCTTCGCCGAGCATGCCGCCCGCCATCACGGCGTCGAGGTGACCGGCATCACCATCTCCCGGGAACAGGCGGAACTCGCCCGGCAGCGCTGCCACGGGCTGCCCGTGGAGATCCGGCTGCAGGACTACCGCGACCTGGAAGGCCACTACGACCGCGTGGTCTCCATCGGCATGTTCGAGCATGTGGGGCACCGCAACTACGTCACCTACTTCCAGACCGTCGAGCGGCTCCTCGACGAGACGGGGCTCTTCCTGCTGCATACCATCGGCTCCAACAGCTCGGAGATCAGCGCCGACCCCTGGGTGAACAAGTACATCTTCCCCAACGGGGTGCTGCCCTCGGCCATGCACATCGCAAGGGCCAGCGAGGACTACCTGCTGATGGAGGACTGGCAGAACCTCGGCCCCGACTACGACCCCACCCTGATGGCCTGGCTCGAGAACTTCGACGCCCGCTGGAACGAGGTGGCGGCGAACTACAACGAGCGCACCCGGCGGATGTTCCGCTACTACCTGTCTGTCTGCGCCGGCGCCTTCCGCTCACGGGACCTCCAGCTCTGGCAGGTGGTCTTCTCCCGCGGCCGCCGGGGACGCTACGACGCCCCGCGCTGATCCCCCAACCGAGGGGAGGACTGGCGCTGGACACAACCCCGGTCGGCCCCGACTACGACCCCACCCTGATGGCCTGGCTCGAGAACGTCGACGCCCGCTGGCACAGGGTGGCTTTCGCCTGGAAGGCCTACGGCCTTCGATCGCGATGCAAAGCATCCCTCCTACATCCCGATTTCAGACGTTGGTGCAATGAGCGACCAAAACCAGTCAACAGCCGCCCTTGTTGGCGATGTCCTACACCGCTGGAAGGATATGACTGACGGGTCAGACGGCGTATCATAAAGCGCTTAATAAGGGCAGAAACCCAGCGACCCCCGACCAGCCATGGCGGGGGCGAATAACGAGAACAGACCTGTACGCAGCAGGGAACATAGGACACCCGCATGACGTCACGACATGTCATGCCGGGTGGGGGAATGGCAGCCGCCGGCATACCCGGCGAACTGGCCGACCGCCTGCCCGGCGTGATCTTCCAGTTGCACCGTCGTCATGACGGCCACCTGCACTTCCCCTATCTGGCCGGCAGCGGACTCCGCCTGATCGGCATCTCCCCGGAGCGGCTCGCCGAGGATGCCAGGCCCGCCCTCGAACGCCTCGACGACGCCGACTTCCCCCGGCTGATGGCGGCCATCGAGCGTTCCGTCAACGGCATGACCCCCATCGCCACCAAGTTCCGGCTGCGCGTCAAGGGACATGGCGTGAGCTGGATCGCCATGCGGGCCCAGCCCGGCCCGGTCGCGACCGGCGTGCTCTGGCACGGCATGCTGCTCGATGTCTCCGAGCAGGTCGCCGAGGAGGCTCGCCTGCGCCGGCTCTCCGACACCGATGACCTGACCGGCAGCGCCAACCGGCGCAAGCTGATGGACCGGCTCGACGAGGAGATCTCGCTGAGCAACCGTCACGGCACGCCGTTGTCGCTGATGATGCTCGACATCGACCACTTCAAGCGGATCAACGACACCCATGGGCACCTGCAGGGCGACGAGGTGCTCAAGTCCCTGGCGGAGATCTGCCGCCAGGCACTGCGCGAGGAGGACCTGGTGGCGCGGCTCGGCGGCGAGGAGTTTGCCCTGCTGCTGCCGCTGACGCCGCAGTCGCGCTGCCATGGCCTCGCCGAGCGGCTTCGTCGGCGCATCGCCCAGCACGATTTCGGGCTCGAGGGGACGCCGGTGACGGTCAGCATCGGCATCGCCGAACACCGAATCGGCGACAGTCGCGACGCCCTGATCGCCCGTGCCGACCACCATCTCTACGCCGCCAAACGTGGCGGCAGGAATCGGGTCGTCGCCGTCAACTAGGCGGTGTCGGGGCGGCCGGCCAGATGCCGGAGGAACCATCTCGCCGCCTTCGCCTCCACCGTCTCCAGGGTGCCGGGCTCCTCGAAGAGGTGGGTGGCACCGGGCACGATCAGCAGTTCGCAGGCGCAGCTCATGCGCGCCATGGCCGCCTCGTTCAGTGCGATCACCTGGCCATCCCGGCCGCCTACCAGCAGCAGGGTCGGCGCTCGCACCGCGGGCAGGGACTCATCGGCCAGATCCGGCCGCCCACCCCGTGAGACCACCGCCCCGACGCGCTCCGGCCGGCGGGCCGCCGCGACCAGCGCCGCCGCCGCGCCGGTGCTGGCGCCGAACAGTCCGATGGGCAGGCCACGGGTGAGTGGCTGCTCCGCCACCCAGTCCACGGCCCCGGTCATGCGGGATCCGATCAACGGGATATCGAAGCGCAGGGCACGGGTCTGCTCGTCGATCAGGCTCTCCTCCGCCGTCAACAGGTCGAACAACAGGGTGGCCAGCCCCTGCTGGGCGAAGTGTAAGGCCACCCGACGGTTGCGTACGCTGAACCGGCTGCTGCCGCTGCCATGGGCAAACACCACGATACCCGCAGCGCTCTCGGGGAGCAGCAGGTCGCCCTCCAGAAGGACACCGGCGGTAGACACCTCCACGGCATGCTGGACCAGCGACATGGCAGCCCCTCCCGATGGCACCGGCGGGCGCCGGTGATCTGCCTGAAGTGTAGCCAGGCGTTCTGACGACGCGCCAACCCACGGGACAGGGGGCCGCCGGGCGGCTACACTGGACAGCCAACCAGTACCCCAACCCGGCAGGGAGCGCCACGCCATGATCCAGCAGACCCTCCAGCAGGTCTTCGGCTACCCCGATTTCCGCCCCGGCCAGCGCCCCGTGATCGAGGCCGTGGTGGCCGGCCGCTCGGCGGCGGCCATCTTCCCCACCGGCTCGGGCAAGTCGCTCTGCTACCAGCTTCCCGCCCTGCACCTGCCCCACCTGACGCTGGTGATCTCGCCGCTGCTGGCGCTGATGCAGGACCAGCTCGCCTTCCTCGAGCGTCACGGCATCCGCGCTGCCAGAATCGACTCCGGCCAAGGACGCGAGGAGGCCGCGGCGGTCATGGCCGGCGTCGAGCGCGGCGAGATCCGCATCCTGATGATCTCGGTCGAGCGCCTGAAGAACGAGCGCTTCCGCGCCTTCATCCGCCGCGTGCCGATCTCGCTGATGGTGGTGGACGAGGCCCACTGCATCTCGGAATGGGGCCACAACTTCCGCCCGGACTACCTGAAGCTCCCCGACTACCAGCGCGAGTTCGGCATCCCCCAGGTGCTGCTGCTCACCGCCACGGCCACGCCGCGGGTGATCGACGACATGCGCCGCCGCTTCGGGATCTCGGCCTCCGATGTCACCGCCACCGGCTTCTACCGGGAGAACCTCGACCTGACGGTGGCGCCGGTGGCCGCCGATGCCCGCCCCCGCGCCCTGGCCGCCTGGCTCAAGCCGCGCCAGGCGGACGCGCCCTCCCCCACCATCGTCTACGTCACCCTGCAGCAGACGGCCGAGCGACTGGCCGCCTACCTTGGCAAGGCCGGCATCAGCGCCACGGCCTACCACGCCGGGCTCGAGGCCGGCAGGCGCGAGGCGATCCAGCGCGACTTCATGGCCGGTGAGACCTCCTGCATCGTCGCCACCATCGCCTTCGGCATGGGCATCGACAAGGCCGACATCCGCGCCGTGGTGCACTTCGACCTGCCCAAGTCCATCGAGAACTACAGCCAGGAGATCGGCCGGGCGGGCCGCGACGGACAGACCTCGGAGTGCCTGATGCTGGCCGGGCGCGACACCCTCGGCGTACTGGAGACCTTCGTCTACGGCGACACCCCGGAGCGCCACGGCATCCGCCGGGTGATCGACGAGCTGCGCGACGCCGGGTCGCGCTGGGAGCTGCTGCTCACGCCGCTCTCCCAGCACGCCAACATCCGGCCCCTGCCGCTCAAGACCCTGCTGGTGCAGTTGGAGCTGCGCGGCATCATCCAGCCTCGCCACGCCTACTTCGCCGACTACCGCTTCAAGCTCCTCGAGGAGCCGGAGGCCCTGGTGGCCCGCTTCCAGGGCGAGCGCCAGGCCTTCGTCCAGGCCATCCTCGACGCCGCCACCCGGGCTCGCACCTGGCACGAGCTGGATTTCGCCGCGCTGGAGGCCCTGGGCCGGGAGCGGGGCCTCGATACCTCCCGCAGCAGGGTGATCACCGCCCTGGACTACTTCGTCGACAAGGGCTGGATGGAGCTGCAGAGTCGGCAGCTCACCGAGGTCTACGAGGTCGTGTCGGCCGACTTCGACCCCGAGGCGCTGACCGACGAGCTCCACGGCTATTTTCGCGACAAGGAGGCGGCGGAGATCGCCCGGCTGCACGCCATGCTCGAGCTCTTCGAGAGTGACCGCTGCCTGAGTCGCCGCCTGGCCGAATGGTTCGGCGACGACCGAGCCCCCGAGCAGTGCGGGCACTGTTCCGCCTGTCGCGGCCAGCCCGCAAGGCTGCCGTCGGGGCCGGCCCTGCCCTCGCTGGAAGACCGCCACCCGGACGAACTGGTCGGCGACCTCAGGACACGCCTGGCCACCCAGGGCGAGGGACACCCCGAGACCCCGGACCTGCTGGCCCGCTTCCTGTGCGGCATCACCACGCCGCTGTTCACCCGCCTCAAGGCGCGGCAGCTGCCGGGCTTCGCGGCCTTAGAGGGCTACCCCTATGCCGAGGTCCGCGAGTGGCTGGCAGCGCATGGCGCGAACTCGTCAACGCAGTAGGCCCCGGCGCTGCAGCCGGCGCATCAGCAGGTGCACCGGCAGGTAGAGCAGCACGGGCCAGAGGCCCATCAGCGCGACCAGGTAGAGCAGCGGGTCCAGCAGCGTCTGTGGCTCGCTGCCGAAGGGGCCCTGCACCCAATTGATGTTGCGCTCGGGGTCGGTCAACAGGAAGCTCGCCGGCACCACCAGCCAGGTCAGCCCGGCCTGGCAGGCCAGCGCCCGCCGGTCATAGCCCAGCCGCCACACCGCAAGCCCCGCCACCGGTGGCAGGATCAGGTGATAGAGGGACAGCAACCGGGTCAGCAGCGGCTGGCCCGCATCGAACATGTACTCGGTGCCACCGATGGGGTGCCAGCCGGTCAGGGCCGCCGTGCCCACGTCCAGCGCCCACAGCGTCCCGACCACGGCCACCGCCAGCCACTGCATGGAGAGCAGCAGGCGGCTCTCCCGCCACAGGCCGACCAGCAGCAGGAAGTTGGCCAGGTTGCACAGCCAGAAGTAGTTCTGGGGCCCCAGCAGGAGCCAGAAGGTGGGCGCCCAGGCGACGATCCAGCCGGTGAAGGCAAGCTTGAGCCAGAGCGGCAGGGCCGCGGATGTCAGGCCTTCCCGGGACAGGCGCTGCTTCACGCTCCCTCCCCGCCGACCCCGTGGCGCCTCAGCTTGTTGGCAATGGTGGTATGGGAGACCCCCAGTCGCCGGGCGAGCTGGCGACTCGAGGGGTGCTGGGGATAGAGCGACTCGAGCACCCGCCGCTCCACCTCGCCGAGGATCTCGGCCAGCGACCCCTCGAGGGGGAGGCCGGCCAGGCACGCGGCCTCACCGGCATCGGGCAGGCGCAGGTGCCCGGGTTCGATGACCCCGCCTTCGCACAGCGAGACGGCCTGGAAGAGCACGTTCTCCAGCTGGCGGACATTGCCCGGCCAGGGGTAGGCGCCCAGTCGAGCCAGGGCCGCGCCCGAGAGCGTCGGCAGCTCGCAGCCGATCTGGCGAGCCGCACGGTCGACGAAGTGCGCGGCCAGGGCGGGGATGCCGTCGCGGCAATCCCGCAGCGGCGGCACCGTCAGGGAGAGAACGTTGAGGCGATGGAAGAGATCCTGGCGGAAGCGCCCCTCGGCACACAGCCGCGGCAGGTCCTGCTGGGTCGCGCAGATCACGCGCACGTCGAGCCATGTCTCCTCGTCGCTGCCCACCCGCCGGAAGCCGCCATCCTGCAGGAAGCGCAGCAGCTTGACCTGCAACCGCGGGCTCATCTCGCCCACCTCGTCGAGGAAGATGGTGCCCCCGGCGGTCAGCTCCAGCAGGCCGAGCTTGCCCTCGGGGCGGGCCCCCTCGAAGGCCCCGGGCGCGTAGCCGAACAGCTCGGTCTCGGCCATGGATTCCGGCAGCCCGGCACAGTTGAGGGCCATGAAGGGGGCCTGCCCCCGCGGACTCGCCAGGTGGCAGGCCCGCGCCAGCAGCTCCTTGCCCGTGCCAGTCTCGCCCTGGATCAGCAGCGGCGCATCCAGCGGCGCCATGCGCCTGGCCTCCCGGGTCAGCGCCTCCAGGCGCGGGCTGGCCTGGAAGATCGCCTCGAACCCGCGCAGCTCCTGGCGCTGCACCTGATAGATGCGCTCGCCGATGCGCTCGGCGCGGTGCAGGGTCACCACGGCGCCGGCCAGCGACGCCACGTCATCGAGGTGCTCCCGGTGCAGCGGCGCGATGTCGGCCAGGAAGGTGGTCTCCCGCAGGGTGACACGCAGGCCGTTGACCCGGGCGTTGTTGCGTCGGACCAGCTCGGGCAGGTCCAGGTCGGGCAGGTAGCGGTCCAGGGAGAGCCCCGGCACCTCGTCGATGCGCACGCCGAGCAGCTGGCCGGCGGCGCGATTGGCGGCCACCACCTGTCCCTCCATGTCGATGGACATCACCGGGTCGGTGAGCGAAGAGAGCAGCGCATCGAGCTCCAGATGGCGCCGCTCGCTGGGCATCAGGCCGACCCGGCGCACCGCGAACACCCCGGGCACCGCCTCCAGCTCGGGTTTGAGGGTCACCAGCTGTGCATTGAGCAGGTGGGGCACATGCAGGTAGATGGCGTTGCCCTGCTCGCCCCCCACCTCGCCACGGGCCACGTTGAGGCCATAGTCGGCAAAATGGGCCACGATATCGCGCAGGATGCCCACCCGATTCTGGCAGTGAAACCTCAGGCGCATGGCAAGAACGCTCCTCTCGGGGATCAAGGGGCCACGCCGTAAATGGGGTGTCACGCCGGCATGACGGAAGTGTCAAGATAACGTGACACCCCCGGCGGCTCAATCCCGTCAGCGCCGCCGGTGCTTGACGCCCGGGGCAGGCTGCACGACCTTGACAGGGCCATGCCATCACCCAGGGAGCCAGACCATGAGCCAGCTGTCCCAGCAGCCCTGCGAGGCGTGCCGCAAGGGCGCCCCCACCGTCAGCGACGCCGAGATCGCGCTGTTCAAGCCGGAGATCCCCCAGTGGCAGATCGTCGAGCGCGATGGCATCATGCAGCTGGAGCGGGCCTTCACCTTCCCCGACTTCAAGCAGGCGCTGGCCTTCACCAACCGCGTCGGCGAGATCGCCGAGGCGGCGGGTCATCACCCGGCCCTGCTGACCGAATGGGGCAAGGTCACCGTGACCTGGTGGTCACACAAGATACGGGGCCTGCACAGGAACGACTTCATTCTTGCCGCCAGAACCGACGAGGTAGCGAATTAAATGTTCGAACACATTGAGCGGGTCCCCGGGGATGCCATCCTCGGTCTGATCGAGGCCTTCAAGAAGGACACCAATCCCCAGAAGGTCGATCTCGGCGTCGGCGTCTACAAGGATGCCCAGGGCAACACCCCGGTGATGCGCGCGGTCAAGCAAGCCGAGGCCCTGCTGCTCAAGAACGAGACCACCAAGACCTACATCGGCTCCCACGGGGCGCCCGAGTACGGCGAGGTGGTGCTGCCCATGGTGCTGGGCGAGGGCTCCCCGGTGCTCGAGGCGAACCGCGCCAGCGCTACCCAGTCTCCCGGTGGCACCGGCGCCCTGCGCCTGGCGGCCGACTTCATCGCCAAGGAGCTGCCCGGCAAGGGCATCTGGGTCTCCGACCCCACCTGGCCGAACCATCACGGCATCTTCACCGCCGCCGGCATCGCGCTGCACAAGTACCCCTACGTGGACGCCGACAACCGCCTCGACTTCGACGGCATGCTCGCCGCCCTGAAGCAGATTCCCGAGGGCGATGTGGTGGTGCTGCACGCCTGCTGCCACAACCCCACCGGCTTCGACCTCTCCCGGGAGCAGTGGCAGACCGTGCTCGAGGTGCTGCGCGAGCGCAGCCTGCTGCCACTGGTCGACTTCGCCTATCAGGGCTTCGGCGAGGGCCTGGAGGAAGACGCCTTCGCCGTGCGCCTGCTGGCAGAGCAGCTCGACGAGGTGATCATCACCAGCTCCTGCTCCAAGAACTTCGGCATCTACTGCGAGCGTACCGGCGCCCTGATCATGGTGGCGAAGAACGCCGAGCAGATGGAGAACGTCCGCTCGCAGATCGCCATCGTGGCCCGCGAGAACTACTCCAACCCGCCGGCCCACGGCGGCGCCATTGTCAGCGAGATCCTGCACTCCGCGGAGCTCGCCGCCATCTGGCGCGAGGAGCTCACCGAGATGCGCGACCGCATCAACACCCTGCGTCGCGACTTCGTCGAGGCCCTGAAGCCCTATGGCCTGGACCAGAAGTATGCGCACATCGCCGAGCAGCGCGGCATGTTCAGCTACACCGGCCTGACGCCCGAGCAGGTCGATCGACTGCGCGACGAGTTCGGCATCTACATGGTGCGCACCGGCCGCGCCAACGTAGCCGGCTTCTCCCACGAGAACCTGCCCTACCTGGCCAAGGCCGTCGCCGCCGTCAACTGATCATTGCACCGCCAGCCATGCCGACGCCCGGGCCCTGCCCGGGCGTTTGCGTTTCGGGTAGACTCCCCCCCTGTTTTTCGCAGCACCGGGGACCAGGGCGCCCCCGGCAGCGCCGGCCTTGACCAGTCAGTCAGGTCGCATAGAGACTGACGCCTGCCTTTTACACAACCACCCAACAGCAAGAGGCTCCCCATGGCGGCTACCCCCGGCAGCTCACCCGTGCACTATCCCTGGTACAAGAAGGAGGATACCGACGCCTTCTTCGCCCTGTTCCAGAACAACATCGCCAACTTCGTGATCATCGCCATCACCATGCTCGGCATGGGCTTCCCGGCGTCGATCGTCTTCGGCCAGGTGCTGCCCGGCGCCGCGGTGGCCGTGATGGTGGGCAACTTCTACTACGCCTGGAGCGCGGCGCGCCTGGCCAGGAAGGAGAACCGGGCCGACGTCACCGCCCTCTCCTACGGCATCTCCACGCCGGTGATGTTCGTCTTCCTGTTCGGGGTGCTGCTACCCGCCAAGCAGCTCACCGGCGATGCCGAACTGGCCTGGAAGGTGGCGGTGGCCGCCTGCTTCATCAGCGGCGCCATCGAGGCACTGATCAGCCTGATCGGCCGCTGGGTCCAGCATCACCTGCCCCGGGCGGCGATGCTGGGGGCGGTCGCCGGCGTGGCGCTGACCTTCATCGCCGGCGAGATGCTGTTCAAGACCCTGGAGATGCCGGTGATCGGCCTGCTGGTGCTGGCGATCATCATCGTCGGCCTGGTCGCCCGGGTGGCCATGCCCTTCCGGCTGCCCACCTCGCTGTTCGCCATCGTGGTAGGGACCGCCATGGCTTACCTGATCGGGGATGCCGGCAGCGAGCGCTTCAGCGACGCCTTCACCCACCTGGGCTTCTACCCGCTGCTGCCCAACCTGGCCTGGCTCGAGGGGCTGGGGCTGCTCTTCACCGGCATGCTGGCGGTGCTCACCGTGGTGCTGCCGATCACCCTCTACAACGCCAT
Source organism: Halomonas sp. 3H (assembly GCF_024206005.1). NCBI lineage: Bacteria > Pseudomonadati > Pseudomonadota > Gammaproteobacteria > Oceanospirillales > Halomonadaceae > Halomonas > Halomonas sp. 3H. Next base: position 1,419,649 of record NZ_CP100360.1, on the reverse strand, counting down.
CGAGACCATGAACAACGTCGAGGCCATGGAGGCCGCCGGCGACAAGTACGACGTCCGCGAGTGCCAGGCGGTGGACGGCGCCGGCACCATGATCGGCGCCCTGTTCGGCGGGGTCTTCCCCACCACCGTCTACATCGCCACCGTGGGCGCCAAGTGGATGGGCGCCGGGCGCGGCTACAGCCTGCTCAACGGCGCGGTCTACGGACTGGCCACCATGTTCGGCCTGATCGCGGCACTCGCCGCCATCATCCCGGTCTCGGTGGTGGCGCCGATCCTGGTGTTCGTCGGCATGTCGATGATCGCCACCGCCTTCCAGAGCAACGACACCCGCTACTACCCGGCGGTCGCGCTCGCCATGCTGCCCTACTTCGCCAACTACGTGATGACCCGCTTCGGACGCGCCGCCGAGGAGACGGTGACCGGCATTTCCACCGGGATCGTGCCGCTGGGCCAGGGCGCCATGTTCATGGCGATCCTGATCGGCGCCATGACGGTCTCAGTGATCGACCACCAGTTCCGCCGCGCCGCCGCCTTCGCCGCGGTGGCCGCGGGCTTCTCCTTCGTGGGCCTGATGCATGCCCCGGCGCTCGCCCTCAACGCCGCCCCGGACTATGTGGTGGGCTATCTGGTGATGGGGGCCCTGTTCCTCTACTTCGCCTGGCAGCAGCAGCGCCTGGCCGCGGGCCGGACCTGATCCCACGCAAGCGCCGGGGCATCCTGCCCCGGCGCGCTTGAGGGTTAGTCTCCGGGCCTCCTGCCCGGCAATGGGAGCATCAGGCCTCAGTTGGCCTCATCGGTGTCGTCGTCACCGCCGATCATGCCCCGCAGTCGGTCCTTGACCGCCTCGAGTCGACCCTTGGCCGGCTCCGCGGCACGCTCCGTGGCACGATCCAGGCCCGGGGCCTTGGTCTTGCCCTCCTCGTCGACCTCGGTATCGGCCTCGACCCCCGCCTCGGCGTCCACCTGGGTCTCTGCTTCGAGACCTGACTCGGTGTCGGTTTCGGCCTCCAGGCCAGAATCAACGTCGGCATCGGCCTCCAGGCCCGACTCGGCGTCGGCGTCCATACCGGTATCGGCCTCCAGGCCCGACTCGGCGGCGGCGTCCATATCGGCATCGGCCTCCAGGCCCGACTCGGCGGCGGCGTCCATATCAGCATCGGCCTCGCCATCGACACCGCTGTCGGCGTCACCCTCGACACCGCCCTCGGCATCACCGACGGCGTCCCCATCGGCGTCCCCATCGGCGTCCCCATCGGCGTCAGCGCCATCGGCACTCCCGGCGGTATCACCATCTTCGGCGCCGCCGTCGGCATCACCGCCATCGGCACTCCCGGCGGTACCACCCCCTTCGGCGCCGCCGTCGGCGGCCGCCAGCAGCAGGGTGTCACTGGACTGTGTCATCGAGGGAGATGAGGAAAAATCGGTCGACAACGACTCATCTTCCAGCCCCATGGCGTGGGCCTGGACGGTCATGCCGGAGAAGATCAGCGCCATGCTGGCCGCCAGGGTCTTGAGTTTCATGATGCGCCTCCTTGTGCCCCGCCAGGGGGCGGGCCTCCATGTTCTAGGGTGACTCGTCCCTGAGTCGCTCGACCCTCGAGGGGCCGGTTCCTGCCATGAATAAGCGAGCGGCATGCCATAAACAGGAATTAATCAGCAAGGTCAGACAGTTAATCGAATACCACGCTGCGAAGCGAGGCGCGGTGCAGCAGGAAGATGGCCCTATCTGTCGGCAGGAGGCGACGATCCCGGGAGGAAAACCGCGGACAGGGCCAGTTCATCGGACGAAGGTCGCGTCTGGAAATCGCGACAAGGCCGGCGGGATCGATGGACAGCCACTTGCCGCCCGTCCGATCGTCCAGCCGCGGGGCGCTGCCGCCGCTCTGGGTCCGACCCGGGGTGTCGTGAATCAACTGCCGACGGTAGAGGGCTGTCGCCTGGGGCTGGCCAGGATCCGTCGCAGCACCTGCCAGGCGGCCAGCCCGGCCAGCAGGTTACCCACCGCCGCCCCCGCGGCGAGCCCGGCCAGCCCCCCCAGCCAGGCGCCGAGGCCCAGGCACGGCAGGTAGAAGAGAAACAGCCTCGCACCGGACATCAGCATCGCGCGCAGCGGCCAGCCCAGGGCGTTGCCCGCCGAGACCACGAGCATGCAGACGCCGAGCGCGGCATAGCTCGGCAGCAGGAAGCGGATCAGCAGCGCCAGGTCGTCCCGGACCTCCACGTTGCCGGAGAGCGCCAGCCCCACCCAGGGCGCCGCCGCCGCCATGACCAGCCCGAGCCCCAGCTGCCAGACCACCACGACCCGCAGGGCGAGGCGCATCAGCCGGTGCACCTGGTCCCAGTCGCCGGCCCCGTAGCAGCGCCCCAGCCAGGGGGGCAGCGACATGGTCATGGCCAGCACCACCATCAGCGAGAGCGTCTCGAGACGGCTCGCCAGCCCCCAGGCCGCCACCGATGCCTCGCCGAGGGTAGCCACCACCGAGATCGCCAGCATGGCGGCGAGGGGCGGCATCAGCTGGCTGACCATGGCCGGCCCGGCGATGCCAACGAAGGGCCTGGCCGACGCCCGGGCCTCCCGACCCAGTCCCTGCCAGCTCAGCCAGTCCGTCTCGCGGAGCCGCCGGCCCAGCACCAGCAGGCCGCAGGAGAAGGCGATGGCGGTGGCCCAGGCCGCCCCGGGCAGCCCGAGCCCTTCCCAGTCACCGACCCCGAAGATCAGCAGCGGGTCCAGCACCAGGTTCACCAGGCTGGTCACCACCATCATCTTGCCCGGCAGCCAGGTATCGCCGTGGGCGCGGAACAGGCTGTAGCCGAAGTAGAGGGCCGCCCCCAGCCAGGCCGCGAGCAGCTGGGGCGCCCAGTAGGTCCGGATCAGCGCCAGGCTCGCGGCATCGGCGCCCAGGCGGCGAAAGACCGGCTCCTGGACGCCCCACAGCAGCAGCGCCAGCAGGGCGATGGTACCGGTCCCGGCCAGCAGCACCAGGCTGCCGAGCCGTCGCGCCCTTGCCTCCTGCCCGGCGCCCAGGGCCCGGGAGATCAGCGCGGCGATGGCGATCCCCAGCCCCACCTGGATGCCGATGATCAGGAAGGAGAGTGGGAAGGTGAAGGACTGGGCGGCCAGGGGGGTGGTACCCAGGCGCGCAATGAAGGCGCTGTCCACCAGTTGGAAGCCGAGCAGCGCCAGCACGCCGATCGCCATGGGCCAGGTCTGGCGCCACAGGACGAGGCCAAGGGACTGCTCGGTATCAGATCGGATCGTCACTCGCGCTCCTGTCTCTTCACGTTTCATCTCCGGCCGACACGGCATCTGAATCCACCTTCCCGGACAGCCGGACGTCCACACAGAACATCACCGGGTCGGCCGTATGCTCATCCAGCATCACGTGGTAGGAGTAGACCGGCACCGGCCGGCCGTCCCGGTCGCAGAGCACCAGACGCCCAGGAGGGATCGCCCTGCCCTCACGAAGCCACGCCTCATGAGCACGAATCACCTGCCCCCGCATGGTCTCGGGAATGATCAACGACTCCAGCCGGCGCCCCCGCGCCTCCTCGTAGCGATAGCCGTAGAGTCGCTCACTCTCCTCGTTCCAGAAGACCACCCGGCGCTCCCGGTCATAACCCTGGACAGCGATGTTCGGCAGGCTCTCCAGCATCGCCCTGAAACGCTCCTCGCCGAGCCGCGCCTGGAGCTGCCCCAGGTCGGCCTGACTGCCCGGCGCCCGCATGTTGCGCTGCCACTGCCATGCGGCAAGCCCCATCAGCGCCAGACCCGCTACCATCAGCAGGGCCCCCGGGGTGCGCGAGTGCACCGCCACGGAGGCCATCAGAAGGCACACGGCGGCAATCGCCAGCCCGATGGATGAACGACCGGTACCGCGCTTCCACATGGCTGGCATGGCGTCTCTTCTCCTGCGGATCCCGCCCCTGGATGACGCCGCGCATGGTAGCGCTTTTTGGCTGGCGACGCTCATAACGACGCCACCCCCGGGAATGCCGGGGGTGGCGTCTTGCGGGAATCGGAGTCCCCGGGCGGGCCTGGCTTACTGGCGAACACCCTCGAAGGTGATGTAGAGCTCGAGTTCGTGCATCACCTCGGGGAAGTCGCTCATGTCGATGCCGTAGTCGGCCAGGGTGAGCATGGTGCTACCCTCGAAGCCGGCACGGTAGCCGCCCCAGGGGTCCTCGCCCTCGCCCATCAGGCTCACCGGCATCTCGATCTCGCGGGTCTCGCCCTTGAGGGTGAAGTCGCCGGTCAGGGTCCCCTCGTTGTCACCGGTCGGCTCGAAGCCGGTGGAGACGAAGGTGGCGGTCGGATGGTCGCCGGCGCTCAGGAAGTCGTCGCTGAGGAAGTGGCGGTCACGCTCGGCGTGGTTGGTATTGAGGCTGTTGACGTTGACCTCCATCTCGACGCTGGAGGCCTCGAGGTCCTCGGGGTCGTAGTGGAACTGGCCGGAGAACTCCTCGAAGTTGCCGAGGATGTAGGAGTAGCCGAGGTGGTTGATCTTGAACTGGATGAAGGCGTGCTGGCCCTCGGTATCCACCACGTAGTCGTCGGCGTGGACCTGGCCGACGCCCACCAGGGCAGTGGCGGCCAGGGCGGTAGCGATGGCAGTCTTCTTCAGCATGTTGAGCTCCTCGTACAGGATGGTCGTCTCGGGGGTGCCTCGGGTCAGTGGCCGTCGGCGAGTCTTGCAACGGTGCGGACGGCTCAGGGACGCCGGGACCGCGCCGGATGGATCATGCGAGTCAGGGTATCGTGGCGATCCAGGAAGTGATGCTTGAACGCCGCCAGGGCGTGCCCACCGGCCAGCACCATCAGTGCCAGGGCCGCGTACCAGTGCACCTCGCCGGCGATGCTCTCCTGGTTGGGCAGGCCGCTGATCAGCGCCGGCACCTCGAACCAGTCGAAGACGCTGATGCCCCGGCCACGGGCCGTGGAGATCAGGTAGCCGCTGACCAGCACCACCAGCAGCAGCCCATAGAGCAGCACATGGCCCAGGTGGGCCGCCAGGCGCTCCAGGCGGTTGCCCTGTGATGCCGGGGTCGGGTTCAGGAACCGCCAGGCCAGCCTGAGCAGGGTCGCGAACAGCAGCAGGATACCGATCGAGCGATGCCACCAGGGCCCCAGGTTGTACCAGGAATCGAAGTAGCCGAGGCCGGTCATCCACCAGCCCAGCGCGAACAGCCCCACGATGGTCAGGGCGCTGAGCCAGTGCAACACGATGCTGACGATGCCCCACCCGCTTCGGGTATTCCGCCACATGATGCGGCTCCTCGTTGCCTTGGACTGGGTGAAGCTTACCGCAGCGCACCATCAGCATCTGCTGAAAAATGCCGAACCAACCATTCGGAAAAACCGCACGCGGCCCGCCACGCCGGGCGTGACGGGCCGCACGGGCACGGGCTGGTTCAGTGCTTGCCGAGCAGCTCGAGCAGGCGCCGGGCGGCCGGCGCACTGGAGGCCGGATTCTGGCCGGTCACCAGCAGGCCGTCGCAGATCTCGAAGGGCGCGAAGTCGTCAGCGCTGCGCTCGTAGCGCCCCCCCTGGGCCTTGAGCGCATCCTCCAGCAGATGGGGCACCACCTCGGTCAGGCCCACGGCGTCCTCCTCGCTGTTGGCGAAGCCGGTAACCCGCTTGCCCTTGACCAGCGGATCCCCCTCGGGGGTACGCGCCCCGAGCAGCACCGTGGGCGCATGGCACACCGCACCCACCGGGCGGTCGGCGGCCAGGAAGCCCTCGATGAGCCGCTTGACGTCACCATTATCGGTGAGGTCCCAGAGCGGGCCATGGCCACCCGGGAAGAAGAGCGCGTCGAAGTCGCCCACCTCGACCTCGGCGAGCCGTTGCGTGCTGGCCAGCTGCACCTTGGCCGCGTCATCCGCATCGAAGCGGCGGGTCTCCTCGGTGAGGGCCTCCTCGGCCAGGGAGTTGGGATCCACCGGGGGCTGGCCGCCCTTGGGCGAGGCCAGGGTGATCTCGGCGCCGGCGTCCTTGAAGACATAGTAGGGTGCGGCGAACTCCTCGAGCCAGAAGCCGGTGGAGTGGCCGGTATCGCCCATGCGGTCGTGGGACGTCAGTACCATCAGGATCTTCATCGTTGCCCTCCTTGGGCGGCAGTGAATGCGTGCCCTGATGAGATGGCGACAATCGCCGAGAGTTCAAGGCCAGACACGGCAACGCCCGCCCCGCCGAGAGCGGAACGGGCGTCGAGACGTGCCGAGGCGTGGGCTACAGCAGGGCGTCGAGGCCCCGGGCCAGGTCGGCGCGGATGTCGTCGATGGCTTCCAGCCCCACCGCCACGCGGATCAGGCCCTCGGAGATGCCGGCGATACGCTTCTGGTCGTCGGAGAGACGGCCGTGGGTGGTGGTGGCAGGATGGGTGATCGTGGTCTTCACGTCCCCCAGGTTGCCGGTGATGGAGAGCAGCCGGGTGGCGTCGATCACCGACCAGGCCGCCTCGCGACCGCCCTTCACCTCGAAGCCCTTCACCTCGAAACCCAGCACCGCGCCGAAGCCCTGCTGCTGGCGGGCGGCCAGCGCGTGCTGCGGGTGGCTGGGCAGGCCGCTGTAGTGGACGCGGGCCACGGCCGGATGGGCCTCCAGCCACTCGGCCAGCGCCTGGGCATTCTCGCAGTGGGCCTTCATTCGCAGGGCCAGGGTCTCGAGCCCCTTGGTGAAGATCCAGGCGTTGAAGGGGCTCAGGCAGGGCCCGCAGGTGCGCACCACCCCGAACAGCTCCTCGAGCTCCTTGTCGCGACCCACCACGGCGCCGCCGATCGCCCTGCCCTGCCCGTCCAGGTACTTGGTGGCGGAGTGGATCACCAGGTCGGCACCCAACGAGATCGGCCGCTGCAGCGCCGGGGTCAGGAAGCAGTTGTCGATGGCCAGCAGCGCCCCGTGGCGATGGGCGATCTCGGCCAGCGCCGCGATATCCACCACCTCGGAGAGAGGGTTCGACGGCGTCTCGGCGAACAGCAGCCTGGTGGCCGGGGTCATCGCCGCCTCCCAGGCGGCGAGGTCGGCGAGCTCCACGTAGCGGGTGGTGATGCCGAACTTGCCCAGGTACTTGTCGAACAGGCTCACGGTGGAGCCGAACAGCGAGCGCGATGCCACGATCTCGTCACCGGCCGACAGCAGCGCCAGGGCCGTGGAGAGGATCGCCGCCATGCCCGAGCTGGTGGCCACGCAGCGCTCCCCGCCCTCCATGGCGGCCAGGCGCTGCTCGAAGGTGCGCACCGTGGGGTTGGTGAAGCGCGAGTAGACGTTGCCCGGCGCCTCGCCGCTGAACTTGGCCGCGGCTTCGGCGGCACTGCCGTAGACGAAGCTCGAGGTCGGGAAGATCGGCTCGCCGTGCTCCTGTTCATGGGTGCGCATATGGCCGGCACGAATCGCCAGGGTCTCCAGCGCCCACTCGTCGTCTTTCGCCTGTTGCTGATCCATCGTGGGCCCCTCAGTCGTCGATGTCATCGTCCTGGTTGTGCATTCCCACCAGCGCATGGTCGCCGGCGCTCTGCTGCTGCTTGGCGTCGTCGCTGCGGGAGGCCTCCAGCTCGGCCAGGTAGGCGTCGTCGATGTCGCCGGTGACGTAGCGGCCGTCGAACACCGAGCAGTCGAAGGCCTCGAGGTTCGGGTTGACCTCGCGGCAGGCGCTCTTCAGGTCCTCGAGGTCCTGATAGAAGATGCGGTCGGCGCCGATCAGCTCTCCCACCTCGGCCTCGCTGCGGCCATGGGCGATCAGCTCGCTGGCCGCCGGCATGTCGATGCCGTAGACGTTGGGGTAGCGCACCGGCGGCGCGGCGGAGGCGAAGTAGACCTTGTTGGCGCCGGCCTCCCGGGCCATCTGGATGATCTGCTTGCAGGTGGTGCCGCGCACGATGGAGTCGTCGACCAGCAGCACGTTCTTGCCCTTGAACTCGATGTCGATGGCGTTGAGCTTCTGGCGCACCGACTTCTTGCGCTGGGTCTGGCCCGGCATGATGAAGGTCCGGCCAATATAGCGGTTCTTCATGAAGCCCTCGCGGTAGGTCACCCCCAGGTGCTGGGCCAGCTCCAGCGCCGAGGTGCGCGAGGTATCCGGGATCGGGATCACCACGTCGATGTCATGCTCCGGCCACTCCGCCTGGATGCGATCCCCCAGCTTGCGGCCCATCTGCATGCGGGTGCCGTAGACGTAGGCGCCGTCGAGGATCGAGTCGGGGCGCGCCAGGTAGACGTGCTCGAAGATGCACGGCGCCAGGGAGGGACGGTCGGCGCACTGCTGGGTGTGGATCTCGCCCGCCATGTCGACGAAGATCGCCTCACCGGGATCGAGGTCGCGGTGCAGCTCGAAACCGCCGACGTCCAGGGCCACCGACTCCGAGGCGATCATCACCTCCTGGCCGACGCCCTCGTCGCGGGTACCGAAGACCACCGGCCGAATGCCGTTGGGGTCGCGGAAGGCGACCAGGCCGACGCCGTTGATGATGGCCACGGCGGCATAGCCTCCCTTGCAGCGACGATGCACGCGGCGTACCGCGTCGAAGATGTCGCCGGGCTCCAGGTGCAGCCCCTGCTTGCCCAGCTCGTGGGCGAAGACGTTGAGCAGCACCTCGGAGTCGGAGCTGGTGTTGATGTGGCGCAGGTCCGAGGAGAAGAGCTCCTGCTTGAGCTGCTCGGAGTTGGTCAGGTTGCCGTTGTGAGCCAGGCTGATGCCGTAGGGCGAATTGACGTAGAACGGCTGCGACTCCGCCTCGCTGGAGGAGCCGGCGGTGGGATAGCGCACGTGGCCGATGCCCAGGTTGCCCTTCAGCCGCGCCATGTGGCGGGTGTGGAAGACGTCCCGCACCAGGCCGTTGCTCTTGCGCAGCAGGAAGCGGCCCTCATGCCAGGTCATCATGCCGGCGGCGTCCTGTCCGCGATGCTGAAGCACCGTCAGGGCGTCATAGATGCCCTGGTTCACCGCCTGCTTGGCCATCAGGCCCACGATACCGCACATTCCACCTTACCTCGCTTGCCGGGAACTTGCTGTGAAGAGTAGCGGCGGCACCGGCTGGCCGGGCCGCCCGGGATTCATTCGTCGGGGGGTGCCGCGTCACTGCCCGCCCCGTCGCCGCGCCCGGGCAGGGAGATCTCGCGCAGGGACTCCGGCGCCTCGGGCAGGCGCCCCTCCCACGCCTCGAACTGACTCACCGCCCAGTCGCGCAGCTGCTCGAAGGTCGGCCTGAGCTGGGCGTCGCGCCATGCCTCGAGCTGGGCCAGCGGCGTCAGGCTGATCAGGATGGTGGCCAGCACCAGGATCGCCGCCCCCTTGGCGGCGCCGAAGCCGGCCCCCATGACCCGGTTGAACAGGCCCATGCCGACCCACTCCACCGCGGCATGGATCAGCCGGATGACGATGCCGCAGAGGAGGATCACCGCGAAGATCACCAGCACGAAGGCCAGCACCAGGCGACCATCGGCGTTGTCGATCAGGCCGGACAGCAGGTCCGCCACGGGCTCGGCGAGCAGCCGGGCAGCCAGCAGCGCGATGATCCAGGCCGCCAGGCCCAGGGCCTCGCGGATCAGCCCGCGCATGAAGCCGGTCACGGCGGTCACCGTGAGCAGGCCGATGAAGATCCAGTCCAGCCAGGTCAGCGCCATGCTCAGTTCCTTACTCGGACCAGCAGGCCCTGCAGGTTGGCACGGGATTTCAGCTCGCCCATGGCGCGCTCGCCGGCCTCGGAGCTGTCATAGGGCCCCACGTAGACCGTGGTCAGGTTGTTGTCGCGGGGACGGCTGAAGACGCTGAAGCCCTCCTCGCGAAGCTGGGACTCGAGGCGTTCGGCATTGGCCGGCTCGCCGAAGCTGCCGACCTGCACCGCCCATTCGCCCGAGCCGGACGCGGCGGCCGGCGCCGCACTCTCGCTAGCCTGGCCCTCGCTGGCCTGGCCGCCGGACCCGCCGGCCAGGCGCTGGTCGGCCGCGCGGGCCAGCTCGGCGATGGGATCGGGGGGCGGCTCGGCGGAAGGGGCCGGCTCCTGCGTCGCCACCGCCTCGCTGGCGTCCGACTCCACCGCCGGGGGCTCGGGCCGAGGTTCGGCCTGGGCCACCTGCTCCGCCGCGGTCTCGTCGACCTCCTCGGCCGACAGGGCCTCGTCTCCCTCGCGGGACACCAGCGGCGCCTCGATCTGGCCGAGGCTCTCCGGGGGACGGGACGGCGGGACGTCGCGGCGCTCCACGTCGACGGGTTGCTCGATGGTCAGCACCGGCTGGGGCCGCTCGCTGCGCGGGGCCGGCTCGTCGAACAGCATGGGCACGAAGATCACCGCCAGGGCGATCAGGATCACCGCCCCGCTGAGGCGCTCCCGCATTCCGTATTTCATGACACTCCCTCGCTGCGCATGTCGTTTCCCTCAGTCTGCGACGTCGGCGATGCGCTCGCCAGCCGCCCCGGCAGCACCTCGGCGACGGTGAAGAAGGAGCCGCAGACCAGCACCCGATCCTCGGGCGCCAGCCGGCCGGCCAGCCAGTCGGCGCCGGCCGACGGCGAGTCGGCGCAGTGCAGCACCTCGGCGCCCAGGCGGTCGAGCCGGGCGGCGAGGTCCTCGGCCGTGCGGGCACGGTCGCCCGCAAGGCTCGCCGTCACCCAGGCATCGACGGCCGGGATCAGGGCCGCCATCACGCCGTCGGCATCCTTGTCACCGAGCATCCCCAGCAGCGCGATGGTCCGCCCGGCACAGGGACGCGCGGCGAGGCGCGCCGCCAGGTAGCCGGCCGCATGGGGGTTGTGGCCCACGTCCAGGCACCACTGCCCCAGCCACTGCATGCGCCCGGGCAGGCGCACCTCGGCAAGCGCCCGGCGACAGGCCTCGGCCTCGAGGATCACGCCGGCAAGCTCGAGGGCCTTCAGCGCCGTGGCGGCGTTATCCAGGGGCAGGCCGGGGTCGGGAAGGCCCTCGTCCCAGTGGAAGTCCTCGCCAAGCGCGTAGACGGGAGCACCCAGCGAATCGGCCACCTCCCGCACGCTGGCGGGCAGGTCGCGGCTGCCCAGCACCGCGGGGCGGCCGGACCGCAGGATGCCCGCCTTCTCGCGGCCGATCTGCTCGATGTCCGTGCCGAGGAAGGCAGCATGATCCTGGGCCACGGTGGTGACCACCGCCACATCCGGGTCGATGACGTTGACCGCGTCGAGCCGACCGCCGAGCCCCACCTCGAGGATGGCGAGATCGGGCGCCCGCTGCGCGATGGCCCAGAGGGCCCCGAGGGTCCCCACCTCGAAGTAGGTCAGGCTCACCGGCTCACCGGCCAGGCGCGCCCGCTCCACGGCCGTGAAGCCGTCGATCAGCAGGCCATCGTCGGCCTCCTGGCCATCGAGACGCAGGCGCTCGTTGTAGCGGATCAGGTGCGGCGAGGTGTAGGCGGCGGTGGAGAGGCCGTGGGCCCGGGCCAGCGCCTCCAGCATGGCCACGGTGGAGCCCTTGCCGTTGGTACCGGCCACGGTGATCACCCGCCTGGCCAGCGGCCGCGCCAGCAGTCCCATGCGGCGGGCGACCTCGGCCACGCGATCGAGGCCGAGGTCGATGCCCACCGGGTGGGCGGCTTCCAGCCGGGCCAGCCAGGCATCCAGGGTGGTGGGCAGGGCCGCGTCAGTCATCGCCAGGATCAGCGACGAGCAGCGTCGTGCCCGTCACGGCCGCCGTCCTCGGCGGGCTCGTCGGCACCGGGGGCAGACGCCTCGCGGGGCTCCGGAGACTCGGCCGCCTCGACGTCCGGCGACTCGGCGGAGGTGGGCTCCTCGGCCTGCTCCGCGACGTCCACCAGGTCGGGCTCGTCGGGGAACGCTTCGGCGAGGCCGTTGGCGGGCTGGTGGGTCAGCTTGCGCAGCACGCCGCCCAGCCGTTCACGCATCTCGCTGCGGTGGACGATCATGTCGACGGTACCGTGCTCGAGCAGGAACTCGCTGCGCTGGAAGCCCTCGGGCAGCTTCTCGCGGACCGTCTGCTCGATGACCCGGGGGCCGGCGAAGCCGATCAGCGCGTTGGGCTCGGCGACGTTGAGGTCGCCGAGCATGGCCAGGGACGCCGAGACGCCGCCGAACACCGGGTCGGTCAGCACCGAGATGTAGGGCACGCCGGCCTGCTTGAGCCTCTCCAGCGCGGCCGAGGTCTTGGCCATCTGCATCAGCGAGAAGAGCGCCTCCTGCATGCGCGCCCCGCCGGAGGCGGAGAAGCAGATCAGCGGGATGCCCTCGTCGTGGGCCAGGGTCGCCGCACGGACGAACTTCTCGCCCACCACGGCCCCCATGGAACCGCCCATGAAGGTGAACTCGAAGGCCACCACCACCACCGGCAGGCCATCGAGGCTGCCGCGCATGGCAATCAGCGCGTCCTTCTCGCCGGTCTCCTTCTGGGCCGCCGTCAGGCGGTCCTTGTACTTCTTGGAGTCGCGGAACTTGAGGCGATCGACGGGCTCCACCTCGGCGGCCAGCTCCTCGCGGCCCTCCTTGTCGAGGAACCAGTCCAGCCGCTTGCGGGCGGTCAGCCGCAGGTGATGGTCACACTTGGGGCAGACGTTGTGGTGCTTCTCGAGTTCGGGAAGGTAGAGCACCGCCTCGCACTTGGGGCACTTGCGCCACAGGCCGTCGGGCACGCTGGCCCGGCGGTCCTTGCGCTGGATACGCCCCATGGAGGGCACGATCTTGTCTAGCCAGCTCATGTCAGAAAGGGTTCCGTCATGTGGTCGGCGCCCGGGAGACCCCGGGCGCATGAATCGAGTCGAGTGGCGAAGGCCGGCGTCAGCCGGCGCTCATGGCGTCCAGGGCCTGGCGCATCTCGCCGAGCACCGCCTTGAGCTCGCCGGCGATCACCTCGGGGCGATCGGCGTTCTCGGCGATACGGCTGACCAGCGCCGAGCCGACGATGACGCCGTCGGCCACCTTGCCCACCTCGGCCGCCGAGGCGCCGTCGCGGATGCCGAAGCCGACGCACAGCGGCAGGTCGGTCATCTCGCGCAGCGGCGCCAGGTGCTCGGCCACGTCCCGGGAATCGAGGATCGCCGAGCCGGTCACGCCCTTCAGCGAAACATAGTAGAGATAGCCCTCGCCGTGGGCGCATATTGTAGCGGCCCGGGCATTGGAAGTGGTAGGGGCAACGAGGAAGATCGAGGCCAGCCCGCGGGACTTGAGCAGCGGCCCGACCTCGTCGGCCTCCTCGGGCGGCATGTCCACGGTCAGCACGCCGTCGACGCCGGCCTCGGCGGCCTGGTCGGCGAAGGCGGCGAGACCGATGCGCTCCATGGGGTTGAGGTACCCCATCAGCACCACCGGCGTGGTGGCGTCGGTCTGGCGAAACTCGCGCACCATCTCGAACAGGTGGGAGAGGCGAACGCCACGCTTGAGGGCGCGCTCGCAGGCCTTCTGGATCACCGGGCCATCGGCCATGGGGTCGGAGAAGGGCACGCCCAGTTCGATGACGTCGGCGCCCGCCTCCACCAGGGCATGCATGAACCCCACGGTGTGCTCGGGGCCCGGGTCGCCGGCGGTGATGAAGGGGATCAGCGCGCGGCGGCCCTGGGCCTTGAGCTCGGCGAAGCGTTGGTCGATACGGTTCATCATGGCCCCTTAGATCTCGATGCCGTCGAGCTTGGCGACGGTGAGGATGTCCTTGTCGCCCCGACCGGACAGGTTGATGATGATGTTCTGGTCGGGACTCATGGTCGGCGCCAGCACCTTGGCGTAGGCCAGGGCGTGGGCGGTCTCCAGCGCGGGCATGATGCCCTCGACGTGGGTCAGCTCACGGAACGCCTCGAGCACCGCGTCGTCGTTGGCCGCCACGTAGTTGACGCGCCCCACGTCCTTCCACAGCGCGTGCTCGGGACCGACGCCCGGGTAGTCCAGGCCAGCGGAGACCGAGTGGGTGTCGGAGACCTGGCCGCCCTCGTCGGACATCAGGTAGGTGCGGTTGCCGTGCAGCACGCCGCGGGGCGCACCGGAGGCCAGCGGCGCCGCATGGCGGCCGGTCTCGACGCCGTCGCCGCCGGCCTCGACGCCGTACATCACCACCTCGTCGTCCTCGACGAAGGGATAGAAGAGCCCCATGGCGTTGGAGCCGCCGCCCACACAGGCGATCAGCGCGTCGGGCAACTTGCCGAACTCCTCGAAGGACTGCCGGCGCGCCTCGCGACCCACCACGGAATTGAAGTCGCGCACCAGCATCGGGTAGGGGTGCGGGCCTGCCACCGTGCCGATGATGTAGAAGGTATCGTCGACGTTGGTCACCCAGTCGCGCAGCGCCTCGTTCATGGCGTCCTTGAGGGTGCGGGTGCCGGACTCCACGGCGATCACATTGGCCCCCAGCAGGCGCATGCGATAGACGTTGAGCTTCTGACGCTGCACGTCCGCGGCACCCATGTAGACGTCGCACTTGAGCCCCAGGCGCGCCGCCACGGTGGCCGTGGCCACGCCGTGCTGGCCGGCGCCGGTCTCGGCGATCACCCGCGGCTTGCCGCTCTTCTTGGCCAGCAGCGCCTGGCCGATGGTGTTGTTCACCTTGTGGGCGCCGGTGTGATTGAGGTCCTCGCGCTTGAGCCAGATCTGCGCCCCGCCCAGCTGCTTCGACCACCGCTCGGCATGGTAGAGCGGCGAAGGACGACCCACGTAGTGGGCCAGGTCATAGTCGAATTCCGCCTGGAAGGCCGGATCGTCACGAAGACTCAGGTAGGTCTTCTCCAGCTCGTCCAGGGCGAAGCTCAGGGTCTCCGAGACGAACCGGCCGCCGTAGGGGCCGAAGTGGCCGCGGGCATCCGGCAGTCGGGTCAGGTCACTGAACTTGCTCACGAAAGACACCTCACAGGTCGCCAGAAGGGCTTGGGGATTGAAATCGATCATTGAACGTGTGCGGCCGAGGGCGGGCGCCGGACAACGTGGGCTCAGTTCGCCAGGCGGGCAGCGTCGCCGCGTCGCACGGCCTCGAGAAAGGCCCGGATGCGCTCGGCATCCTTGACGCCGGGAGCGGCCTCCACGCCCCCCGAGACATCCACCGCGAAGGGCGCCACGGTGGCGATGGCCTCCGCCACGTTGTCGGCGCTCAGGCCTCCGGCGAGGATAACAGGTTTTGCCAGGCTTGCGGGGATTCGCGACCAGTCGAAGGTCTCCCCGGTGCCGCCGGGAACCCCGGGGCGATAGGCGTCGAGGAGCAGCGCCCGAGCGCCGCCGTAGGCCTCGGCGGCGGCAGGCAGGTCGAGGCCGTCGCGCATGCGCAGCGCCTTGATCCAGGGGCGCGGCGCACCCTCGCAGACCGCCGGCGGCTCGTCGCCGTGAAACTGCAGCAGGTCCAGGTGTGCGGCACAGCGCTCGATCAGCTCGGGGCCCTGGTCAACGAAGAGCCCCACCCGGGTGACGAAGGCGGGGACCCGCTCGGCCAGCTCGGCCAGACGGGCCTCGTCCACGGCGCGGCGGCTGCCCGGCCAGAGCACGAAGCCCAGGGCATCGGCCCCGGCGGCCACGGCGGCGTCGACGTCCTCGGGGCGGGTCAGGCCGCAAAGCTTCACGCGTGTTCGCTGCATCATGGCGCCCCGTCCTCCGCCGGGGTGAGGGAGGCCACCGGCCGGCCGCGGCGGAACTCGACCATGGGGCAGTCGGGCAACGGCCGCTGGCCGGTCCACTCGCCGAGGAAGGCCAGCAGGTTGGGACCCAGCGGCTCGGCAGGCAGCCCCCAGCTCTCGTCGTAGAGCGAATCCACGAAGTGCAGGCCGCAGGCCGGCGCGGTGACGTCGGCCAGGGTGCGGTCCTTGAGGGCCATCAGATCGGCCAGGTAGTCGTCGCCTCGCTCGCCGCGGCCCACGGTGACCAGGGCGCCGACGATGTTGCGGATCATGTGGTGCAGGAAGGCGTTACCCTGGACGTCCACCACCACCAGCGGGCCGTGGCGATGGACCTCGATGAAGTGGAGGTGGCGCCAGGGGGTCTTCGACTGGCAGCCGGCGGCACGGAAGCTCGAGAAGT
The DNA here is from genome assembly GCF_024206005.1 of Halomonas sp. 3H. Lineage (NCBI taxonomy): Bacteria > Pseudomonadati > Pseudomonadota > Gammaproteobacteria > Oceanospirillales > Halomonadaceae > Halomonas > Halomonas sp. 3H. The sequence goes on along the minus strand of NZ_CP100360.1, from coordinate 1,403,690 downwards.
CATGCTCCCCCACCAGCGCCTGGGCGGCCCGGTGCATGGCATCAGCGTCGAGGGGGTCGCGGCACCAGGTGACGTTGGCGCGCTCCAGCACCGGCCGGCTGGGCTGGTTGAGCAGGATGTAGCGATAGCGGCGGGCCAGCGCCTTGAAGCGGGAGTGGAAGGTCTCGGGCACCTCCCTGACCCAGCGCACGGCAACGTCCCGGGGCAGGTTGGCATTGGCACCGAACACCCAGGCCTTCTGCGAGCGCGCCGCGGGGGGATCGAAGTGGATGATCTGCCGGGTGGCATGGACGCCGGAGTCGGTGCGCCCGCTGGCATGCACCCGTACCGGTTGCCCGGCCACCCTGGCCAGGGCCTGTTCGACCGCGCCCTGCACCGAGGGCGCGTGCTTGAGGAACTGCCAGCCGTAGTAGCCGCTACCGTCGTACTCCACCCCCATGGCCAGGCGGCCAGTCAGGGGGTGGCGTTCGTCGAGGGGTTGGAAGAGGGTCATTCGGCCTTCACGAATCGAGACGGGTGAACAGCGCCTCCGCCTCCTCGCGCAGGGCCGGATCGTCGCTCTGGCGAAGCGCCATGAGCAGCGAACGGGCCCGGTCGGCGTCGCCCGCCTCCAGCAGGCGGCGCGCCTCGTCCAGCGAATCGGCGGAAGCACCCCGGGAAATGGCATCATTATCCCGATCCAGCGGCGGGAAGGCTACCTCCTCGACCTCCCACTCCTCCGGCACCTCGCCATCGCTCTCGGCGGAGGCGTCAAGGGGCGGGAAGCCGGGGGACGCCGCCTCGCTCGACGGCACCTCACCGGCAGAGCCGGAGGGGGTAAACTCCACGCTGGGCTGCATCGGCGTCTCCTCCCGAGGCGCCGGACTGGCGTCCAGGCTCGGCGGCCGATAGTCGATGATCTCTCGACCATCCTCGCTCTCGCGGGTGGTCAGCGGCGGGAGCTCGGGTTCGGGTTCAGGTTCGGGCTCTGGAGGAACGATCGGCTCGGGCACCTCGGCCGTGGAGAGCTCCCGGGCACCGGCCAGGGAGTCGACGTCCGCTGAATCCGTGGACGCATCACCCATGTCGACGTCGGTGTCAGGACGCCGGTAGCGGGCGCTATCCGTCGCTGCCTCCTCGCCGTGGGCACTGATCGCCGCCGACGTCCCCGCGGTGGCGCCAGCGGAGGGCGAGGCCGTTTCGTCCTCACGGGACGCCGCGTCATCGTCGGCCCGGGGCGTCTCGTCGGACGGGTCATCGAAGACCCGCGGCGGCAGGGACGCCGATTCGGTGAACACCGCCCGGCCGCCCGCCTCCTGGCGAGCACCGGACGCGGTGGCCAGGCCATGACGTACCATCAGCCGCTCCACCTCGTCGGCCACGGCCGGATTGCCGCCGTCGCGCAGCCGTCCCGCCTCGCGCTCGGCCGCCTCCCGATCACCCTGCTCGAGGTGCACGGTCAGCAGCTTCAGGCGCAGGTCGTCACGCTCCGGCTCCCTTGCCAGGCCGGCCTCGAGCAGGTCGCGGGCCTGGTCATAGCGCCCGTAGGCGATGAAGATATCCGCCTCGCTGATCGCCTCGGCCTGGGGCATGGACGACTGCACCGGCGTGGCCGGCCGGGAGGGCGATGCCGCGGCGGCGGTACCGGCCATGGCGGCGCCCTCCGTGGCCGCCCCGGGCGAAACCGGCGACTCGGCACCGGGTGCGGCGACCCGCACCTCGCCGAAGCCGCCTCGGGAGGCGTCGGCCTCCTCATGGCGGCGCCGCCGACGCACTACCAGCCACAGCGCCAGCAGGGCCGCCAGGCCGGCACCGCCCAGCATCAGGTTGCGATCCACCTCGCCCTGGTAGAAGGCGCCCCACCAGGGGGCCTCCTCGGCCTCGCTGCCCGGCGCCACGATACCGCCGGCGCCCGGTCCGTCCACACCGCTGCCACCGGCGCCGAGCGCCGCCAGCTGGTCGCGCAGCGCCGCCAGCTCCTCGCGCATCTCGCCCAGCTCGTCCTGCAGCTGGTCGCGCTCCTCCTGGACGGTCTCCAGCGTCTGCTGGCTATCGAGCCAGCGGGCCTCGAGGCGCAGCAGGCGATCGTCGCTGGTCAGCTCGCCGTCGCCGCTCAGCGAAGCCAGCAGGTCGGGGTCGACCATGACCTGCGGGGCCGAGGCGCCATCGGTCGCGCCCGACTCACTCGCACCGCCCTCGCCTTCCGCGCCGCCGTCGCCTTCCGCAGCGGCGTCCTCCACCGCCTCGGCAGCGGCGCCGGGCGCGCCACCTTCCGCCGCGACCTGGGCATCGGTCAGCAGGGTCAGCCTCGGCCCCTCTTCACCCTCCGACGACGGGGCCGCCGCCGCTTCGGTGGGAGCATCGGTCTCGGGGTCGTCGACGGCGGGAGCGGGCTCGGTCGCCTGAGGGGGCGGAGCCGTCGGCGCGGAGGCCACGGCCGGGGCCTCTGCCTCGGGCTCGGGGGTACCCAGGGGCACCCGCGCCGGCGCGCCGCTGCCACGGTTGGCCCAGGCCTGGTTCATGGCGGCGACGACGCGATCCGCCTCGGCACCGGCGCGCGCTGCGATGGCATCGCGGCCGGGCACCACTAGGGTGAAACCGGCCCGCATGGCGTTGATGTTGCCCGACGGGAAGACCTCGGGGTTGGCCTCCACCAGCGCCACCATCATCTGGTTCATGCTGATGCCACTGTCGGGCCGCAGGCGACCGGCCACGGCCCACAGGGTGTCGCCGCTGCGCACCCACGCCGGATCGCCGGCGGTGCCCGACGAGGCGGGGCGCGAGACCGCCCGGGCGGGCGCCGGTTCACGCGGCGCCGGCGGCGTGGCGGAAGGGGCAGGAGGCTGGACGCGGGTGCTGCCGGCCACCAGCACCGGCATCTGGTCGTAGTCGGGCGGGTCGAGCAGCAGGGTCACTTCGCGCAGCTGCTGGCCGTCGGGCCAGTCGAAACGCAGCAGCAGGTCGACCCAGGGCTCGCGCACCGGCCGCTCGGTGGTCAGGTCCACCACCAGCCGACCCTGGCGCTGCTCCACCGCCAGCCTGACGCTGGCGGCGAGCGGCGAGCGGGTCAGTCCCGCCGCCGCGAAGGCGCGCTCGTCGGCCACCGAGACGTTGAGCAGGCCCGGCGGGGTGCCGCCGGTATCGCTGAGCGGAATGGTGGCACGCAGCGGCGCGTTGAGCGTCGAGCGCACGTCGGCTTCCCCCAGCCCCAGGGCCAGCGCCATCGGGCTGGCGGCGGAAAGCGAAAGCAGCATGGCGAGTGTCAGCTTGCGTTTCATGGAGGTCCCTTGCGTCCGTCGGCTGGCCCACGCGGCAATCCCGCGGGCAGCGATGCCATGTCGTAATGTCGTTATGGTACCTATGTACCATATTCACCGTCTGAACGCGCCTGGCCGGGGTCATGCCAGGGCTCATGTCTTCAACGTAAGCCATTGATCCAGACCACGCGAACCATCGGCCGCTCAAGAAGACGGGGCGCCTCCCGAAGGAGACGCCCCGCTGGTCATGCGCGTTGTCGAAGGGGCACGATCACTGCTGCTTGAGGATCATCAGCATCCGCTTGAGCGGTTCCGCCGCCCCCCACAGCAGCTGGTCACCGACGCTGAACGCGGAGAGGTACTCGCCGCCCATGGCCAGCTTGCGCAGGCGGCCCACCGGGACGGTGAGAGTGCCGGTGGCAGCGGCCGGGGTCAGGTCGCGGATGGTCGCCTCCTTGTCGTTGGGCACCACCTTGACCCACTCGTTGTGCTTGGCCAGACGATCCTCGATCTCGTCGATCGGCACGTCCTTCTTCAGCTTGATGGTGAAGGCCTGGCTGTGGGAGCGCATGGCGCCGATGCGCACGCAGAGGCCATCGATGGGGATCGGGTTGTCCTGCAGGCCGAGGATCTTGTTGGTCTCCACGGTGCCCTTCCACTCCTCCTTGCTCTGGCCGTTGTCGCGCTTGACGTCGATCCAGGGCAGCAGGCTGCCGGCCAGCGGTGCACCGAAGTTGTCGGTGGGGAAGTCGCCGGAGCGCATGGCCGCGGTGACCTTGCGGTCGATGTCGAGGATGGCGCTGGCCGGGTCGGCCAGCTCGTCGGCCACGCTGTCGCGCAGGGTGCCCATCTGGTTGAGCAGCTCGCGCATGTGCTTGGCACCGGAGCCGGAGGCGGCCTGGTAGGTCATGGAGGTCATCCACTCGATCAGGTCCGCCTCGAACAGGCCACCAAGACCCATCAGCATCAGGCTGACGGTGCAGTTGCCGCCGACGAAGGTCCTGGCGCCACGGGCCAGCTGGGCATCGATGACATGGCGGTTGACCGGGTCGAGGATGATGGTGGCCTCATCCTCCATGCGCAGGGTGCTGGCGGCATCGACCCAGTAGCCCTTCCAGCCGCCGCTGCGCAGGTCTCCGTAGACCGCCTGGGTGTAGTCGCCACCCTGGCAGGTGACGATGACGTCCAGCGCCTTGAGGGCGTCGAGGTCGAAGGCATCCTTGAGGGGAGGCACGTCCACGCCGACGTCGGGGCCGGCCTGGCCGACCTGGGAGGTGGTGAAGAAGACCGGCTCGATGCCCTTGAAGTCACCCTCTTCCACCATGCGCTGCATGAGCACGGAACCGACCATGCCGCGCCAACCGACGAAACCGACTTTCAACATGTGAAGTCCTCCAGTAATCGAATGTGGGAGGTATTATACAGAACCGAGCGCCGAGCGCCGAGCGCCGAGCGCCGAGCCGCAAGCCGCAAGCCGCAAGCCGCAAGCCGCAAGCCGCAAGCCGCAAGCCGCAAGCCGCAAGGCATCATGGCTTCAACGGCAAAGGAGCAAGCCAAGAATTTCCTTGAAGCTTGCTCCTTGTGGCTTGTGACTGGCCGAAGGCCCTTAGATCGCTTCGAAGGCCGCCAGCACGGCGTCGCCCATCTCCCGGGTGGAGACGATATGGGAGCCCTCGGAGGCAATATCCGCGGTTCTGAGGCCGTCGTCCAGCACCTTGCCCACGGCCTCCTCGATGCGGCTTGCCAGCGCTGGCTCGTCCAGGGAGTAGCGCAGCATCATGGCCACCGAGAGGATGGTCGCCAGGGGGTTGGCGATGCCCTTCCCGGCGATGTCCGGGGCGCTGCCGTGGCAGGGTTCGTACATGCCCTGGCCGCTCTCGTTGAGCGAGGCGGAGGGCAGCATGCCGATGGAGCCGGTGAGCATGGCGGCGGCGTCGGAGAGGATATCGCCGAACATGTTGCCGGTGACCATGACGTCGAACTGCTTGGGCGCGCGCACCAGCTGCATGGCGGCGTTGTCGACGTACATGTGCGAGAGCTCGACGTCCGGGTACTCCGACGCCAACCGCTCCATCACCTCGCGCCACAGGATGGTGACCTCGAGCACGTTGGCCTTGTCCACGGAGCAGAGCTTCTTGCCGCGCTTCTGCGCCATCTCGAAGGCGACGCGGCCGATGCGCTCGATCTCGCTCTCGGAGTAGACGTAGGTGTTGAAGCCCACCCGCTCGCCGTCACGCTCCTCGATGCCCCGGGGCTGGCCGAAGTAGATGCCGCCGGTGAGCTCGCGCACGATCATGATGTCGAGGCCGGCCACCAGCTCGGGCTTGAGGCTCGAGGCCGACGCCAGCTGCGGATAGGTGATGGCCGGACGCAGATTGCCGAACAGGCCCAGGTTCTTGCGCAGGCCGAGCAGCCCCTTCTCCGGACGCTTGGCGAGATCCTCGAGGGTGTCCCACTTGGGCCCACCCACGGCGCCGAGCAGGATGGCGCGGGCGGCCTTGGCTTTTTCGAGCGTCTCGGCGGGCAGCGGCTCGCCGTGTACGTCATAGGCGCTGCCGCCGACCAGGGCCTCTTCCACCTCGACGTCGAGGCCGCGGGCCTGGCAGGCGGCCAGGATGCGGCTCGCCTGGGCGGTGATCTCGGGGCCGATGCCGTCCCCCGGCAGTACCAGAATCTTCTGAGTCATTGCTTCTTCCTTGTGAGGTTGCCGCAGGTGAGGCGCGGGGCGCCGGGGGCAGGCCGAAGAGGAGGTCCTATGCCAGGGATGGCATCGGTAGCGCCCAGGGATGGGTTCACAGCGCCTCCTCGCAGGCCTGCCGCCGGGTCAGCCCCGCTTCCCGACGGCAAGAGCGTGCGAGTGTCAGGCCTGGGCGCTATCGCGGAACAGCCAGGGGCGCGTGGCGCGATGCTTCGCCTCGAAGGCGCGGATGGCGTCCTCGTCCTTGAGGGTGATGCCAATGTCGTCGAGCCCCTCGAGCAGGCAGTGCTTGCGGAAGGCGTCCACCTCGAACTCGAGGATCTCGCCGGCAGGGGTGATCACCCGCTGGTTCTCCAGGTCCACGTCGAGGCGGTAGCCCTCGTTGGCCGCCACCTCGGCGAACAGCCGGTCCACGGTCTCCTCCGGCAGGGTGACCAGCAGCAGGCCATTCTTGAAGGCGTTGTTGTAGAAGATGTCGGCGAAGCTCGGCGCGATCACCACGCGGAAGCCGAAGTCCTCCAGCGCCCAGGGCGCATGCTCCCGGGAGCTGCCGCAGCCGAAGTTGCGTCGGGCGAGCAGCACGCTGGCCCCCTGGTAGCGCGGCTGGTTGAGCACGAAGTCGGGATTGAGCGGCCGCCGGGAGACGTCCTGGCCGGGCTGGCCCTCGTCGAGATAGCGCAGCTCGTCGAACAGGTTGACGCCGAAGCCGGTGCGCTTGATCGACTTCAGGAACTGCTTGGGAATGATCAGGTCGGTGTCGACATTGGCCCGGTCGAGCGGCGCGACGAGCCCTTCGCTGCGTTCAAACTTCTTCATGGTTCAGGCCTCCTGTGCCTGGGCGTCATCATTGGCGGCGAGCTGCCTCACGTCCACGAAGTGGCCGGCGATGGCGGCGGCGGCGGCCATGGCCGGGCTCACCAGGTGGGTACGCCCGCCGTAGCCCTGGCGACCCTCGAAGTTGCGGTTGGAGGTCGAGGCGCAGTGCTCGCCGGCACCGAGCTTGTCGGCGTTCATGGCCAGGCACATGGAGCAGCCCGGCTCGCGCCACTCGAAGCCCGCCTCGATGAACACCTTGTCGAGGCCCTCGGCCTCGGCCTGGCGCTTCACCAGGCCGGAGCCCGGCACCACCATGGCCAGCTTGATGGAGTCCGCCACCTTCTTACCGCGGGCCACCTTCGCCGCCTCGCGCAGGTCCTCGATGCGGGAGTTGGTGCAGGAGCCGATGAATACCTTGTCGAGGCGGATGTCGGTGATCTTCTGCTTCGGGGCCAGGCCCATGTACTGCAGCGCCCGGGTGTAGCCATTGCGCACGGTCTCGTCGGCCTGGGCCGCCGGGTCCGGCACCTCGCCGGAGATCCCGGTGACCATCTCGGGGCTGGTGCCCCAGCTGACCTGCGGTTCGATCTCGGCGGCGTCAAGGGTCACCACCTTGTCGAACGCGGCGTCGGCGTCGGAGACGAGCCCACGCCAGTCGGCCACGGCCGCCTGCCACTGCTCGCCCGTCGGCGCATAGGGGCGCTCGGCGAGATACTCGATGGTGGTGTCGTCCACGGCGATCAGGCCCACGCGAGCGCCGGCCTCGATGGCCATGTTGCACACCGTCATCCGCCCCTCCATGGAGAGCCCCTGGATGGCGCTGCCGGCGAACTCGATGGCGTAGCCGGTGCCGCCGGCGGTGCCGATCTTGCCGATGATGGCCAACACCACGTCCTTGGCGGTGACGCCGGTGCCGAGCGTGCCCTCGACGCGCACCTGCAGGTTCTTCATCTTCTGGGCCAGCAGGCACTGGGTGGCCAGCACGTGCTCCACCTCGGAGGTACCGATACCGTGGGCCAGGGCGGCGAAGGCGCCGTGGGTGGCGGTGTGGGAGTCGCCGCAGACCACGGTCATGCCCGGCAGGGTAGCGCCCTGCTCCGGGCCCACCACGTGGACGATGCCCTGGCGGGGGTCGTTGATCTTGAACTCCTCGATGCCGAACTCGACGCAGTTGTCGTCGAGGGTCTGCACCTGGATCAGCGACACCGGATCCTTGATGCCGGCATTGCCCTCGGCCCGCTCCTTCACGGTGGTGGGCACGTTGTGGTCGGGCGTGGCCAGGTTCGCATCGAGGCGCCACGGCTTGCGGCCCGCCAGGCGCAGGCCCTCGAAGGCCTGGGGCGAGGTCACCTCGTGCAGCAGCTGGCGGTCGATGTAGATCAGCGCGGTACCGTCATCGCGCTCCTTGACGAGGTGCTGCGACCACAGCTTGTCGTAGAGTGTCTGGCCTGCCATATCGTTTCTCCCGGGCCCTCGGCCCTTGATGTCATATCCGATGCTCGTTGCCGATACTGGAAAACCGGAGGCGAAGTCACACCGCCTGCGATAACCACGCCGACTCGTAGGAGCCTTGCTTGCAAGGCGATAGCCGTAATTCTGCGGCCCCTCGAGCCTTTCGCTCGTAGGAGCCTTGCTCGCAAGGCGATAGCCATAATCCTGCCTCGGACCTTTCGCTCAGCAAGCAGAGCTCCTACAAGGCAAGAGCCGTGACGATCGGCGCTATGGAAGCAGTCTCCCGCCCCTCGCCCATAAAATCAATTCATGTTATTTATGGATTGGATTCCCATATGGAATCTCTCCATCACGCTCGACGGGGACGCCCATGGATACCCAGAACCTTCAGGCCTTCCTGGCCGTCGCCGACAGCGGCAGCTTCTCCCGCGCCGCTGAACAGCTCCACCTCACTCAGCCGGCGGTCAGCAAGCGCATCGCTGTTCTTGAGACCCAGACCGGCGCCCGCCTGTTCGACCGCATCGGCCGGCGCGTCACCCTCACCGAGGCGGGCCGGGTGCTGTTGCCGCGGGCACGCCAGATCCTGGTGATGGTCGACGACAGCCGTCGGGCGCTCGGCAACCTCGAGGGCCACGTGGCCGGCAGCCTGACGCTGGCCACCAGCCACCATATCGGCCTGCACCGCCTGCCGCCGCTGCTCAAGGCCTATACCCGCGCCCACCCCGAGGTGCGCCTGGACCTGCACTTCCTCGATTCCGAGGAGGCCTACCAGGGCGTGCTGGACGGCTCGCTGGAGATCGCCGTGGTGACCCTCGCCCCCCACCCCGATGAGCAGCTCGAGGTGGTGCCGGTGTGGGTCGACCGGCTCTGCTTCGTCTGCGCCCCGGACCACCCCCTGGCGGGGCTCGAGCACCCCAGCCTGCAGACCCTCTGCGACTTCGATGCCGTGCTCCCGGGGCCCCTCACCTTCACCCGGGGCCTGATCGAGGCGCGCTTCGCCGCCGCGGGACTGCGCCTGCCGGTGGCGCTCTCCACCAACTACCTGGAGACGCTGAAGATGATGACCGCGATCGGGCTGGGCTGGAGTCTGCTGCCGGAGCGCCTGGTGGCCGGCGACCTTCACGAGCTGGCCATCGATCACCCGCCGATCCACCGGCCGCTGGGGTTCATCGTGCATCGCAGCCGTACCCTGTCCAACGCCGCACGGGCGATGCTCGGGCAGCTCGAGGCCGCCCGGGAGACGGCGGCACGGGCGGATGAGCGCCGGATTGTTTAGACTGCTCACCATTGTGCCCGACACCCGGCCCCAGCCATCCGTTCAGGAACCCCGTCCCCGTGCCAGCGCCGACTCCCCCGCCGATATCGCTTCGCCACGCCCTCGCCGGCGGGCTGATCCTCGGCGGCCTGCTGCTGCAGGTGATGCGCTTCGCAGGCCTGCCCGTCGCCCTGCCGGCGGTGAGCTACGCCTTCTGGCTGGCGGTCGCGCTGCTGTGGATCGACCTGGGCCAGCGCAATCGGCGCCAGGCGGGTGCCCTGGCCGGCATCGGCCTCGCCCTGCTGCTGGCGGCATGGCTGGGCTACGGGGCCGACATCGCCTGGCCGCGCATCCTCGACGGCAACAGCTACGTGGTGGCCATGCTGGTCGGGGTGAGCTTCATCGGCCTGATCGGCACCCGCCAGGGGCATTCGCCGCCGGCGGGGCACGGGGTCACGGGGCGGCGCGGGGTCATCGGCACCTGGCTGGGCGTGCACCTGCTCGGGGCCATTCTCAACCTCTCCACCGTGTTCATGGTCGGCGATCGCCTGCAACGCCGTGGCCCTCTGAGCCTTCCCCAGCTGCTGGCCCTCAATCGGGGGCTGTCGAGTGCGGCGCTCTGGTCCCCCTTCTTCGCCTCAATGGGCGTGGTGATGACCCTGGCCCCGGAGATGCGCTTCCCCACCGTGGTGGCCTTCGGCATGCCGCTGGCGCTGCTGGCCGGAGTTCTCACCGCCCTGGAGCTGGGGCGCCGCTTCGATCTCTCGCGGGTCGCCGGCTATTCGCTTTCGCCCCCCAGCCTGATGATGCCGGTGGGCATGGCGGCGCTGGTCATGCTCTTCCACTACGGCCTCACGCCTTCGCTCTCCATCGTCAGCATCATCACCTTCCTGATGCCCGGCGTGGCGCTGGCCAGCAACCTGCCCAGGGGGCCCCGCTGGACCCTGCGCCGGGTGCGCAGCCACGCACTGGAGCGGCTACCGGCGATGCGCGGCGAGATCTCGCTATTCCTCTGCGCGGGGCTCTTGACCCAGGGCCTCTCGACCTTCATCGGCGCCGCCACCGGCAGCGAGTGGACGCTCTTTGCCCAGTTCGGCGCCCCCCAGGCCGTGGCCAGCTTTCTGGCCATCGTGGCCAGCGCCGTGGTCGGCCTGCATCCGATCATCGGCGTCTCGGTGCTGGCATCAGTGCTGGAACTGGGCGGGGATCGGCAGACGCTGTTCGCCTTCGTGGCGCTGGCCTCCTGGGCGGTGGGCACCAGCGTCGGCCCGCTCTCCGGGATCAACCTCTCCCTGCAGGGGCGCTACGGCATCAGCGGGTCGGAGATGATGCGCCACAACCTGGGCTATGCCGGCGCCATGACCGCGCTGGTGGTCATGGCGATCGTGATACTGGACGCCTGGCTGTGACAGCTACAAGGATCAAGGGGCAAGGTTCTCCTTGTTCCTTGGTTTCTTGTTTCTTGTTTCTTGCCCCTGGCCGAAGGCCTACTTCGAGACCCGCTGGAAGTAGCGGTGGCCGCACTGGTGACACGGCTCGATGCGCGCCACTCCTTCCAGGGTCACCTCGCTGCCGCAGTGCACGCAGGCCATGCGCCCCGGTGCCGCCATCTCGCCTTCGCAGTAGTCGGCGCGGGCGGCCTCCAGGTCCTCCTCGAAGCGCTCGCGCTCGACCACGCTGCGATCGGCGATGGAGAGCAGCGACTCGCTGACCTTGCGCGACAGGGCCGAGAGGTCGATGCCCAGCCAGGTCGCCACGCTCTCTCCGCCGGCGCTCAGGTAGCGGCGCATCTCCTTGAGGTCGCGCTCGACCCAGGCGCGCAGCAGTGACAGCTCATCCTTGGTGAACTCCTCGAGCTCCGCCTCGAATTCCACGGCGTCGTCCAGCTCCTGCTGCAGGTTTTCCCAGGTCAGCTCATGGGCCCCCTCGCGCAGGCGATCCAGCATGCGCTCGTAGCCTTCGCGCAGCCGGTGGTCCTGGGGGTGTTTCTGCTGCTCGCTCATGGTGTGCTCCTTCTCCTGCGGTGAGCCGGCGAGGCCCGGGGCATAGCCGGGCCGGGCCGTGCTGGGGTATCCTTGCCTACCATTTAGACGACTTCCCGCCGGCAGTTCAACGTCTTGACGCACAAAGCCGCAAGACCGTGACGCCGGACAAGCCCCGTTGACCCGCGTCGCCCCTCGCGGCGGCGCGACCGACTCGCAAGGTACCCGTAGACAGCGATGGACGCACAGTACAAGCCCCAAGAGATCGAACGCGACGCCCAGCAGTTCTGGGACAGGAACCAGTGCTTCAAGGCGGTGGAAGACGCCAGCCGCGAGAAGTTCTACTGCCTTTCGATGTTCCCCTACCCCAGCGGCAAGCTGCACATGGGGCACGTGCGCAACTACACCATCGGCGACGTGGTCTCCCGCTACCAGCGGATGCAGGGTCGGAACGTGATGCAGCCCATGGGCTGGGACGCCTTCGGCATGCCGGCGGAGAACGCCGCGATCCAGAACCGGGTACCGCCGGCCGAGTGGACCTACGCCAACATCGACTACATGCGCACCCAGCTCAAGGCGCTGGGCTTCGCCTACGACTGGAGCCGCGAGTTCGCCACCTGCGACGTGAGCTACTACCGCTGGGAGCAGTGGTTCTTCACCAAGCTGGTGGAGAAGGGGCTGGTCTACAAGAAGATGTCCACGGTCAACTGGGACCCGGTCGACCAGACCGTGCTGGCCAACGAGCAGGTGATCGAAGGGCGCGGCTGGCGCTCCGGCGCCCTGGTGGAGCGCAAGGAGATCCCGCTGTGGTTCCTCAAGATCACCGACTACGCCGACGAGCTGCTCGCCGACCTCGACACCATCGAGTGGCCCGAGCAGGTCAAGACGATGCAGCGCAACTGGATCGGCAAGTCCCGCGGCGTGGAGCTCAGCTTTGATATCAAGCCCGCTGAGGGCTCCGACATCAAGGCCGCCGACGACGCGGCCTGCGAGCCGCTCTCGGTCTACACCACCCGTCCCGATACCCTGATGGGCGTCACCTACATGGCCGTGGCCGCCGGCCATCCGCTGGCGAAGCAGGCCGCCGAAGGCAACCCTGCGCTGGCCGCCTTCTGCGAGGAGTGTGCCCGCGGCGGCACCTCCGAGGCCGAGCTCGCCACCCGCGAGAAGCAGGGCATGCCCACCGGCCATGTGGCCGTGCATCCGCTCACCGGGCGCGAGGTGCCGGTCTTTGTCGCCAACTTCGTGCTGATGGAGTTCGGCACCGGCGCGGTGATGGCGGTCCCCGCCCACGACCAGCGCGACTGGGAGTTCGCCACCAAGTACGGCCTGCCCATCGAGCCGGTCATCGCCGACGAGAGCGGCCAGGCGCCGGACCTCTCCCAGGGGGCCCATGACGACTACGGCACCCTGATCCACTCCGGCGAGTTCGACGGGCTCGACTTCGAGGCCGCCTTCGAGGCCATCGCCACCCGGCTCGCCCAGCTGGGTCGCGGCGAGGTCAAGACCCACTACCGCCTGCGCGACTGGGGCGTTGCCCGCCAGCGCTACTGGGGTGCCCCTATCCCGGTCAAGTACGGCCCCGAGGGGCAGACCGTGCCGCTCACCGACGAGGAGCTGCCGGTCGCCCTGCCCATGGAGGTCACCGTTGACGCCACCGGCTCGCCGCTCAAGCGCATGCCGGAGTTCAGCGACCTGGGCGACGGCTGGGTCCGTGAGACCGACACCTTCGACACCTTCATGGAGTCCTCCTGGTACTTCGCCCGCTTCTGCTGCGCGGACAACCCCGATGCCATGCTCGACGAGCGGGCCGACTACTGGCTGCCGGTGGACCTGTACATCGGCGGTATCGAGCACGCCATCCTGCACCTGCTCTACGCGCGCTTCTTCACCAAGCTGATGCGTGACCTGGGCCTGGTGAAGGTCGACGAGCCGTTCCAGCGACTGCTCACCCAGGGCATGGTGATCGCCGAGACCTTCTATCGGGACACCGCCAACGGCGGCAAGGAGTGGTTCAATCCCGCCGACGTGGAAGTCAGGCGCGACGAGAAGGGCCGGCCGATCAGCGCCGTGCTGATCCGCGACGGCCAGCCCGTGGAGATGGGCGGCATCGAGAAGATGTCCAAGTCGAAGAACAACGGCGTCGACCCCCAGTCGATGATCGACCGCTTCGGTGCCGACACCGTGCGGCTGTTCATGATGTTCGCCGCCCCGCCCGAGCAGTCCCTGGAGTGGTCCGACTCCGGCGTCGAGGGGGCCAGCCGCTTCCTCAAGCGCCTGTGGCGTCTGGCCAGCGAGCACCTCGCGGCCGGCAACCCGGGCACGCTGGAACTCGCCGCACTCACCGAGCCCCAGCGGGAGCTGCGCCGCAAGACCCACGAGACCATCAGGAAGGCCAGCGACGACATCGGCCGCCGCACCACCTTCAACACCGCCATCGCCGCGGTGATGGAGCTGACCAATGCGCTGGGCCGCTTCGAGGACGAGAGCCCGCTGGGCCTGGCCGTGGCCCGCGAGGCGCTGGAGGCCTGCGTGCTGCTGCTCGCCCCCATCACGCCCCACACCTGCCACGCCCTGTGGGCGGCGCTGGGCCATGAGGAGCCGGCCATCGACGCCGCCTGGCCGGCGGTGGACGAGTCGGCCCTGGCCCGCGATACCATCGAGCTGGTGGTGCAGGTCAACGGCAAGCTGCGCGCCCGCATCGAGGTTGCCGCGGACGCCGACAAGGCGACCGTCGAGGCCGGAGCCTTCGCCGCCGAGAACGTGCAGCGCCATACCGAGGGCAAGACGGTCCGCAAGGTGATCGTGGTGCCCGGCAAGCTGGTCAACATCGTGGTGGGCTGAGCCCGCCGCGGGACAGGGAGCGACCCATGCAGCGACGCACCTTCCTCACCCACGCCCTGGCCGGCACCGCCGGCCTTGCGCTGTCCGGCTGCGGCTTTCGCCTGCGCGGCCTGGACACGCCATCGGCGGTGATCGATGAACTGGCCATCGCGGGCCCGGACAGCGACCTCGCGCGCCTCGCCCGGGAGCGACTCGACGCCGCCGGCACCCGCGTGCACGGCGACGCGGACCGGGTGCTCAACCTGGGCGAGCCCGAGATCCGGCGGCGTAACCTCAGCGTGCTCGACTCGGGCCCGCGCGACGAGGAACTGGTGCTGCGCGCGCCCTTCTCGGTCCAGCGGCGCGGTGACGGCGCCTACCTGCTCGACCAGCAGCGGCTCGAGGTCTCGACCCGCTACACGGTCAGCGACTCGAACCTGCTGATCCAGGAGGACCTGCGCGAAGAGGCCCGCCGCGAGCTCCTCGAGGCGGCAGTCCGCCAGCTCCTCGACCGCCTGCGCAGCCTGTAAATTTCAAGGCTTGAGACACCAGGAAAGGGGCGCCGGGGACAGGTCGAAGAGGAGGTCCTATGCCAGGGATGGCATCGGTAGCGCCCAGGGAGGGGTTCACAGCGCCTCCTCGAAGGCCTGCCCCCGGCTCAGCCCCGATGGCAAAGGATACGCTCGTTGAAAGTCTTCCCCGACAAGCTGGCCGATGCGCTGGCCAAGAAGCTGCCCCCGGTGGTGATCGTCGCCGGCGAGGAGCCCCTGCAGCACATGGAGGCCTGCGATGCCGTGCGCGCCGCCGCCCGCGAGCGAGGCATCGAGGAGCGCGAGATTCTCCACGTCGAGGGCAGCTTCGCCTGGGGCCGGCTGCACGAGGCCTCGGCCAGCCTGTCGCTGTTCGCCGGCGCCAAGCTGATCGAGGTGCGCCTGGCGGGCAGCAACCTCGGCCAGGAGGGCACCAAGGCGCTCAAGGCCTATGCCGATGACCTCAAGGGCAGCGACAACGTGCTGCTGCTCGCCATGGGCAAGCTCGACTTCCGGCAGCAGAAGAGCGCCTGGTTCCAGGGCCTGGACAAGGCTGGCCTGTTCGTGCCGGTGTGGCCGGTGGATGCCTCGCGGCTGGGCTTCTGGCTGCGTGACCGCGCCTCGCGCCACGGCCTCAACCTCGATCTGGACGCCGCCCGCTTGCTGGCCGAGCGCACCGAGGGCAACCTGCTGGCCGCCGACCAGGAGCTGCAGAAGCTCGCCCTGATGATGCCCCCCGGCGCCCGGGTCTCCCCCCGGGAGGTGGCCGGCGGCGTGGAGGACAGCGCCCGCTACGACGTCTTCACCCTGGTCGACGCCTGCCTCAAGGGAGAGCGCGCACGGGTCGCACGGATCATTGCCGGCCTGCGCGGCGAGGGCGTGGAGGCGCCCATCGTGCTCTGGGCCCTGACCCGGGAGCTGCGCACCCTGCTCTCGCTGCACCAGCACCTGGACCAGGGGCAGAGCTTCGACCACGCCTGCAAGTCGCAGAAGCCGTCGATCTTCGAGAAGCGCAGACCCGCCTACCAGCAGGCCATCGGCCGGCTCCCGGTCAAGCGGCTGCACAAGCTGCTGCTGTTCGCCCAGCGCCTCGACCTGGCCATCAAGGGCGCCTCTCCCCTGCCCGTCCAGGACGGCCTCCACGACCTGGCCCTGACCCTGGCCGGCGGCCGCGGCCTGCTCGCCGAACTCCCCTCTTCCTACCGCATCGGCTGACCCTGCCCGCGTTGACCGCCAAGGGCATGAAATGTCACGCCATTTCGTCCTATACTGGGCAGGTATCATCGTGACGCCTCACTCGATCGCCAGGACGCGACGCGTGGATCATCAAGGAGCCGGAAGCCACTCCAACGAAGAAGGAACACCGACATGATGAAGAAGCTCTGCCGTTACCTCAGCCCGCTGCTGATCGCCGCCCTGGTCCTGGGCAGCCTCCCCGTGGCCGCCGCCCCGGCCTCCCCGGGCAGCGACCTGATTACCACCCAGGCGGCCCTGAACGCCGAGCGCGACCAGGCAGATCGCGAGCGGATCCACGAGATCCTCGCCCGCGACGATGTCCAGCAGCAGCTGGTGGCCCAGGGCGTTGACCTCGCCGAAGTGGAAGCCCGCGTGGCCGCCCTCTCCGACGCGGAGGCCGCCCAGATGGCCGACCAGCTCGAGCAGCTGCCCGCCGGCGCCAGCGTGGTCGGCGCCCTGTTCGCCGTCTTCGTGATCCTGCTGGTCACCGACATCCTCGGCCTGACCAACGTCTTCCCCTTCACCCGCTGAGCGGGGAGCCCCATGACATCACGCCGAATCCGGCACCCCTGGAACGCCCGCCCTGCGGGCGTTCTCGCGTTGGTGCTGCTGATGCTCACCCTGGCCGGCTGCGCCAGCACCCCGCGCCTGGCCGAGACCACCGAGGAGCGCCTGCCCCGCCAGCTGCTGCTCGATGACGTGCCCTTCCACGCCCAGCGCGACTACCAGTGCGGCCCCGCCTCGCTGGCCATGGTGCTCAACGACGGCGGGGTCGAGGTCGACGTCGACACCCTGATTCCCCAGGTCTTCCTGCCGGGCCGCGAGGGCAGCGTGCAGCCCGAAATGCTGGCCACCGTGCGTCGCCACGGCCGTATTCCCTTCGTGATCGAGGGGCGGCTCGACGCCCTGCTCACCGAGGTGGCGTCGGGCCATCCCGTGGTGGTGATGCAGAACCTCGCGCTGCCCGCCTGGCCCATGTGGCACTACGCGGTGGCCATCGGCTTCGACCTCGACCGTGACGAGCTGATCCTGCACAGCGGCGAGGAGCCTCGGCGCGTCGAGTCCTTCCGCCGCTTCGATGCCACCTGGGCCCGCAGCGAGCGCTGGGCCTTCGTTGCCCTGCCGCCGGGGCAGCTGCCCGAGGGCGTCCGCCCCGCCGCCGCCATGGAGGCGATCAGTGCCTTCGAGCGTCTCCATGGCGCCGAGGCGAGCCTTCCCGCCTGGGCCGCGCTGGCCGACCGCTTCCCCGGGAACGGCATGGTGCAGTTCGGACTGGGCAATGCCCGGCATGCCAGCGGCGACAGCGAGGCCGCCATCTCGGCCTTCGAGCGGGCCGTCTCGGCACAGCCCGAGCTGGCCGTCGCCTGGCTCAACCTGGGCCTGGCCCGGCGCGGTCAGGGCGACCTCGGCGGGGCGAGGGACGCCCTGGAACGGGCCGCCGCGCTGCCCGGCCACTGGCAGCCCCATGCCCGAGAGGCGCTGGACGCGCTTCAGGAGGAATAGCCATGGCCTACGAGATCACGCTCAAGCGCATCTATGCCGACGCCACCGAGGAGGATGGCGCCCGGGTCCTGGTCGACCGCCTCTGGCCTCGCGGCAAGCGCCGGGAGAGCCTGGCGCTCACCGACTGGTACCGCGACGCCTCGCCCTCTCCGGCACTGCGCCGCCAGTATCATCGTGGCGAGATCAGCGCCGGCGTGTTCGCCGCCCGCTATCGCGGCGAACTGCGCGACGATCCCGACAGCCTGGTGCCGCTGATGCGACACGCCCGGCGGGGACGGTTGACGCTGCTCTCGGCGGCCCGGGACCTGGAGGCCTCCCACCTGCCGATCCTGCGCGACGCCCTGCTCAAGGCCCTGCATGACGAGGATGGCGCGGATCGGGAACCGGCCTCGCCGCCCTGCTATGCCCACCGGCTGGACGAATAGCGGGGCTCGGGCAGCCGCGCGTCGGCAACGACAGAGCCCGCAGGCATCGCCTGCGGGCTCGCATCGTCTGGCAGGACGGCAGTCCTCGACTAGAACACCCGGTTCAGCCCGTTCTGGGCCGCCACGCGATACGCCTCGGCCATGGTGGGGTAGTTGAAGGTGGTGCTGACGAAGTACTTCAGCGTGTTGGCCTCGCCCTTCTGCTGCATGATCGCCTGGCCGATGTGGACGATCTCCGAGGCCTGGTCGCCGAAGCAGTGGATACCGTAGATCTCCAAGGTGTCCTGGTCAAAGAGGATCTTGAGCATGCCCACGGTGTCGCCGGTGATCTGGGCCCGGGCGGTATCCTTGAAGAAGGCCTGGGCCACCTCGTAGGGCACCCTGGCCTCGGTGAGCTCGCGCTCATTGCGCCCGAAGGAGCTGATCTCGGGAATCGTGTAGATCCCGGTGGGCACCTCGGTCACGTAGCGGAAGTCGTCATCGACCATCTCGCTGGAGGCGTTGAGCCCCTGGTCGTAGGCGGCGCTGGCAAGGCTCGGCCAGCCGATCACGTCGCCGGCAGCATAGATATGGGGGATGGCCGTGCGGTAGTGCTCGTCCACCGCCAGCTGGCCGCGGGAGTTGGCCTCGAGCCCGATATTCTCGAGCCCCAGCTGGTCGGTGTTGCCGGTGCGCCCGTTAGCCCACAGGAAGGCATCGGCCCGCAACCGCTTGCCCGACTTGAGGTGCACGGTCACGCCGGACTCGTCGCCCTCGACCCGGTCGTACTCCTCGTTGTGGCGGATCAGCACCCCGTGCTTGCGCAGGTGGTAGGAGAGCGCGTCGCTGATCTCGTCATCCAGGAAGCTGAGCAGGCTGTCGCGGTTGTTGATCAGGTCGACCTTGACGCCGAGCCCCGAGAAGATCGAGGCGTATTCGCAGCCGATGACCCCGGCACCGAAGATGATCAGGGTGCGCGGCGTGTGGGACAGGCTGAGGATGGTGTCCGAGCAGTAGATCCGCGGATGGCGGAAGTTGATGTCCGCCGGACGGTAGGGACGCGAGCCGGTGGCGATGATGACCTTCTGGGCAACCAGCTCCTCCATCCCCTCGTGCTCGTCACGCACCAGCAGGGTATGCTCGTCCTTGAAACGCGCCACGCCGGTGAACAGGTCGATGCGGTTGCGGGCATAGAACTTGGTGCGCATCTCCACCTGCTGGTCGATGGTGATGCGCGAGCGCTCCATGACCCTGGGGAAGGAGAACCAGCGCGGCTCGCCGATATCGCGGAACATGCGGTTGGTGTTGAACTGCATGATCTGCTTGACCTGGTGGCGCAGCGCCTTGGAGGGAATGGTGCCCCAGTGGGTGCAGTTGCCCCCCACCAGAGGCTGCTTCTCGACCACCGCCACGCGCTTGCCATGCTTGGCGGCGTTGATGGCGGCGCTCTCGCCGGCAGGGCCGGTGCCGATCACCACCACATCGTAGTGTTGGACTGCCATTGACTGCTCGATCTCCTTGTTCGATATCGGTTACGAGCGCCGAGCGCCGAGCGCCGAGCAGGACGGTGCCGCCAGCCATGCTGCCGTCAACTGTCTCTCCTCGGCACCAGCCGCCCGTCACTGAGCGGCTGGGCGCTTGGCGCTTGTCGCTGGGCGCTGTCCGAGGGGCCTAGCGCCGGGTGGCGTCGTAGCCGAGGTCGGCACCGCGGCTCTCGTCGCTGCGGCGGCGCTGGCTGCCGCGCTTGCGGTTCTCCTCCTCGCACACCTCGTCCTTGCCACCGCACACCTCGCAGCCCTCCTTGAGGCCGAGCTGGTTGAGCCCGCCGCAGGAGCCGGCGATGGGCTTGCGGCCGAGAATCACCCCCACGGCCATGGCGGCCATGATGAGCAGCATGAAGGCGAATGCGATGATCCAGATGGTCATGAGTGCTCTCCTTCGGTCAGCGCTCGAGCAGCGGCTCGAGCGCGGTACCGTATTGAATGTCGATACCCTGTGGTCTCAGGACCACAAGGCGAATGGCCTGTTCCATGTCGGCGGCCGACGGCCCCGCCAGCAGCAGTTCTCGAGCGCGACGGTCGGCCTGTTCCGCCGTGTCGGCCACGACGCTGACCGCCAGCAGACGCTCTCCACCACCGTCCGGCATCACGGCGTCGCCAGGCTGCTCCCGGGTGACCAGCGCGGCGTCGCGCAGCCGCAGGGGCGGTGCCGGGGCGTCATCGAGCCCCGACCGGTCGAGAGCCAGGCGCCAGGGGCGGCGCCCGGCCTGGCCCCGGGTGCGCACCACACCGCCCAGCTCGACCATGGCGTGGTCGATGCCGAACTCGGCCAGCACGGCATCGAGGCGGTCCACGGCCCTGGCCTGCTCGGCCCCCCGCAGGGCCTCCAGCAGCGACGCGAGGAACGGCAGCTGCGCCGCGTCACGCGTCGGCCAGCCGGCGAGCAGCAGGCCCCGCAGCGTCTCGGATTCGGTCTCAAGGCTGGCCAGTTCACCCTGGATGGCGGCCATCAGCAGGTCTCGCTCCGCCGCCTGCAGGTCGCCATTCAGGGTGATGTGGTAGCCGGTATCGAGGGCCACGCCCTCGAGGTGCTGCCAGTCGCCCTGCTGTCGGCAACCGCCCAGCAGGGCGACCGGCATCAGCAGGGCGCACAGAAAGAGGGCCGGCCGCAAGGCCAGCCCCGGATATCGCCTCACGGCGAGGGAGATCACCCGCCGAAGTCGTCCAGCAGGATGTTCTCGGGTTCCACGCCCAGGTCAAGCAGCAGCTTGATCACCGAGGCGTTCATCATGGGCGGCCCGCACATGTAGTACTCGCAGTCCTCGGGCGCCGGATGGTCCTTGAGGTAGTTCTCGTAGAGGACGTTGTGGATGAAGCCGGTGGGGCCTTCCCAGTTGTCCTCGGGCTGCGGGTCGGAGAGCGCCAGGTGCCACTCGAAGTTGGGGAACTCCTCGGCCAGCTGGTCGTACTCCTCGTTGTAGAAGGTCTCGCGCCAGGAGCGCGCGCCGTACCAGAACGAGATCTTGCGCTGGGACTTGAGGCGCTTGAGCTGGTCGAAGATGTGGCTGCGCATCGGCGCCATGCCCGCACCGCCGCCGACGAAGACCATCTCGGCATCGGTGTCCTTGGCGAAGAACTCGCCGAAGGGGCCCATCACGGTGACCTTGTCACCCGGCTTCAGGCTGAAGACGTAGGTGGACATCAGGCCCGGCGGGTGGCTGGTGTTGGGCGGCGGCGTGGCGATGCGGATGTTGAACTTGAGGATGCCCTTCTCTTCCGGATAGTTCGCCATGGAGTAGGCGCGGATGACTTCCTCGTTGCTCTTGTGGGAGATGTTGAACAGCTCGAACTTCTCCCAGTCGCCCCGGTACTCCTCCTCGATATCGAAATCCTTGAAGGAGATATCGTAGGGCGGCGCCACCAGCTGCACGTAGCCGCCGGCCCGGAAGGCCACTTCCTCGCCCTCGGGGAGCTTGAGGTTGAGTTCCTTGATGAAGGTGGCGACGTTGGGGTTGGCGATGACCTCGCACTCCCACTTCTTGACGCCGAAGACCTCCTCGGGCACCTCGACCTTCATGTCCTGCTTCACCGGCACCTGACAGGAGAGGCGCCACCCCTCCTTCTTCTCGCGCATGGTGAAGTGGGACTCCTCGGTGGGCAGGATCGCCCCACCGCCCTCTTCCACCCGGCACTTGCACTGGGCGCAGGAGCCGCCGCCGCCGCACGCGGACGACAGGAAGATGCCGTTGGCCGCCAGGGTGTTGAGCAGCTTGCCGCCGGCCTGGGTGGTCAGGGTGTGCTCGGGGTCGCCGTTGACCTCGATGGTCACGTCCCCGGTGCTGACGAGCTTGCTGCGGGCAGCCAGGATCACCAGTACCAGGCCGATGACGACCACGGTGAACATGACCACACCGAGCAAGATGACTGTTGTATCAACCATGTCGGTTTCCTATTGCTTGACGTTGCCTGGTCCCCGACGGTGCCATGCACCGCCGGGAAAACACGACCTGCCTCAGAGCTGGATGCCGGAGAAGGACATGAAGCCCAGCGACATCAGACCCACGGTGATGAAGGTGATGCCCAGCCCCTGCAGGGAGCCGGGAACGTCGCTGTACTTGAGCTTCTCGCGGATACCCGCCAGTGCCGTGATGGCCAGCGCCCAGCCAACCCCGGAACCGAGGCCGTAGATCACGGACTCGCCGAAGTTGTAGTTACGCTCGACCATGAACAGCACGCCGCCGAGGATGGCGCAGTTCACGGTGATCAGCGGCAGGAAGACGCCCAGCGCGTTGTAGAGCGTGGGCACGTACTTGTCGAGGAACATCTCCAGGATCTGCACCAGCGCGGCGATGACGCCGATGTAGCTGAGCAGGCCAAGGAACGACAGGTCGATGTTCTCGGCACCGCTGATCCCGGTCCAGGTCAGCGCCCCTTCCGCCAGCAGGAAGGTGAACACCAGGTTGTTGACCGGCACGGAGATGGTCAGCACCACGATCACGGCGATGCCGAGACCGAAGGCCGCCGAGACCTTCTTGGACACCGCCAGGAAGGTACACATGCCGAGGAAGAATGCCAGGGCCAGGTTCTCGACGAAGACCGAGGCAACGAACAGGCTCAGATAGTGTTCCATGTTATACGGCCTCCTTCGGTTCGGTGTTGTGCTTCATCTTGAACTCGTTCTCCTCGATCTGCTCCGGGTTGAGGCTGCGCAGCACCCAGATGATCAGGCCGATGATGAAGAACGCCGACGGCGGCAGCAGCAGCAGGCCGTTGGGCACGTACCAGCCACCGTTCTGCACGGTCTCGAGCACGGTGAAGCCGAACACGCTGCCGGCACCGAACAGTTCGCGGAAGAAGCCCACGGTCATCAGGATGAAGCCGTAGCCCAGGCCGTTGCCGATGCCGTCCAGGAAGGACATCCCGGGGCTGTTCTGCATGGCAAAGCCTTCCGCGCGCCCCATCACGATGCAGTTGGTGATGATCAGGCCGACGAACACCGAGAGCTGCTTGGACATCTCGTAGGCGTACGCCTTGAGGATCTGATCCACCACGATCACCAGCGAGGCGATGATGGTCATCTGCACGATGATGCGGATGGAGGACGGGATATGGTGCCGGATCAGCGACACGAACAGGTTGGAGAAGGCGGTCACGAAGATCACCGCCAGGGTCATGACCAGCGAGACGCTCATGCTGGTGGTCACCGCCAGCGCGGAACAGATGCCAAGCACCTGCAGCGCGATGGGGTTGTTCTTGAAGACCGGCGTCGTCAGGACGCCCTTGGGAGTCGCGGCTGACATGATCAGGCTCCTTCAGCTTCGAGTTCGACGTCGGCGTCCTGGGCCTCGCCCGGGTCCACCGCGCTGCGGAACTTGGCCAGATACTCGCCGAAGCCTTCCGGGCTCAGCCAGAACTGCAGCATGTTGGTGACGCCGTTGCTGGTCAGGGTGGCACCGGAGAGGCCGTCGACCTCGTGGTCACCGCTGCCGCTGCCCTTGGCCACGCGGATGGCCGGAATCAGCTGACCCTCTTCGTCGAAGATCTGCTTGCCTTCCCACTGGGCCTGCCAGCGCGGGTTGTTGACCTCGGCCCCCAGGCCAGGCGTCTCGGCATGCTCGTAGTAAGTGATGCCGACGATGGTGTTGCCGTCGCCCTCCACGGAGAGGAAGCCACGCATCAGGCCCCACAGGCCCTGGCCGCGGATCGGCAGGATGATCTGCTCGGGATCGTCGGGGTCACCCACCAGGTACACGGTGGCGTAGTTCTCGACACGGGAGAGGCCCGCCGGATCACGCTCGCCGGAGAGAGTCCGCGAGGCCGCCGGATCGCGACGCGCCTCGAAGCCGTCCCAGGTCTGCGGGTCGTGCTGGTCGGAGTACTCGCCGGTCTCCAGGTTCACCACGCGGGGCGTGATGTCCCGGAAGGCCGCTTCCACATCCATGCCGGACTCGTAGAGGTTGGCCACGTTGAGGATGTTGGTCTTGCGGTCCAGCTCCTGGTTGAGCTGCTGCAGCGGACGCAGCGCCACCGCGGCGGTGGAGACGATGACCGAACACACGATGCAAAGTGCGAACGCCACCGTCAGGATCTTCTTGATGGAGTTGTTGCTCTGTGCCATCAGGCAGTCTCCTCGGCCGGCACACCGGTGCGCTGCATGCGGCGCTTGATGTTGGCCTGAACAAAGAAGTGGTCGATGAGCGGGGCGAACAGGTTGGCGAACAGGATCGCCAGCATGATGCCTTCAGGGAAGGCCGGGTTCACCACGCGGATCAGCACGGTCATGACGCCGATCAGCGCGCCGAACAGCAGGCGACCCTGGTTGGTCATCGCGGCGGACACCGGATCGGTGGCCATGAACACCATGCCGAAGGCGAAGCCGCCGACGACCAGGTGCCAGTACCAGGGCATCGCGAACATCGGGTTGCTGTCGGAGCCGATCAGGTTGAACAGCGCACTGGTCGCCACCATGCCGAGGAAGACCCCGAGCATGATTCGCCAGGAGGCGATCTTCGTCCACAGCAGCACCCCCGCGCCGATCAGGATCGCCAGCGTGGAGACCTCGCCCACCGAGCCGGGGATGTAGCCGATGAAGGCATCCCACCAGCTGTAGGTGCTGGTCAGGGCGGCCATGCCGTCCTGGAAGGCCAGGGAGAGGGCGGTGGCACCGGTGTAGCCGTCGGCCGCCACCCACACCGCATCCCCGGAGATCTGCGCCGGGTAGGCGAAATAGAGGAAGGCGCGACCGGTCAGGGCCGGGTTGAGGAAGTTCTTGCCGGTACCGCCGAAGATCTCCTTGCCGATCACCACGCCGAAGGTGATGCCGAGCGCCACCTGCCACAGCGGGATGGTGGCCGGCAGGATCAGGGCGTAGAGCACGGAGGTGACGAAGAAGCCCTCGTTGACCTCGTGGCCGCGCTTGACCGCGAACAGTACCTCCCAGAAACCACCGACGGCGAAGGTCACCAGGTAGATCGGCAGGAAGTAGGTCGCGCCGAGCACGAAGTTGGCCCACAGGCTGTCCGGGTTGTGGCCGGAGGCCAGCACCATCATGATCGCCTCGCGCCAGCCGGCCATGGAGGCGTAGCCGTCGGCGATGGCGGTGTTGGCCTGCCAGCCGGCGTTCCACATGCCGAAGAACATCGCCGGGAAGGTGCACATCCAGACGGTGATCATGATGCGCTTGAGGTCGACCCCGTCACGCACGTGGGCGGTGGTCTTGGCCACGCTGGGCGGCGCATAGAAGATGGTGTCTACCGCTTCAAAGAGGGGATAGAACTTCTCGTACTTTCCGCCCTTGTGGAAGTGCGGCTCGAGATTGTCGAGTGTCTGTCGAATCGGCATGATCAGGCCTCTTTCTCGATCAGGGTGAGGTTGTCACGCAGGATGGGACCGTACTCGTACTTGCCCGGACACACGTAGGTGCACAGGGCCAGGTCCTCTTCATCCAGCTCCAGACACCCGAGCTGCATGGCAGTCTCGATGTCACCGACGATCAGCGAGCGCAGCAGCTGCGTGGGCAGGATATCCAGCGGCATCACGGTCTCGTAGGCCCCCACCGGCACCATGGCACGCTCGGAGCCGTTGGTGGAGGTGGTCGGCGCGTAGTCCTTGAGCCCGGTGATCTTCGACAGGTAGATGCCCAGCACCGAGTGACGGTTGGCGCCCGGTGAGAGCCAGCCCATGAAGAGGCGCTTGTTGCCCTCCTCGAGGAGGCTGAACTGGTTGTGGAAGCGACCCAGGTAGCGAAGGCTGCCTTCGCAGGCAAAACCGGAGAAGACCGAGCCGGAAATCACGCGGGTGCCTTCGGGGTCGACCACTTCACCGGCCAGCAGTTCCTCGGTGCTGGCCCCGATACGGGTGCGCAGCAGGCGCGGATTCTCGGCGCGGGGGCCGCCCACGGCCACGATGCGGCTGACGTCCAGCTTGCCTTCCGCGAAGAACTTGCCGAAGGCGATGACGTCCTGGTAGCCGATGTGCCAGACACGCTTGTGCAGCGCCACCGGCGAGAGGTAGTGGATATGGGTGCCGACCAGGCCGGCCGGGTGCGGACCGCCGAAGGTCTCGACCTGCACGCCCTTGACGTCGCCGCCCGGGATGCGCGCCTCGGGCGCGGTGCACAGGTAGACCTTGCCCTCGGTCAGGCGGGCCAGCACCTTGAGGCCATCCTCGAAGGCCTCGGGCTGCTCGTTGATGATCTCGGCAGGGTTCGGGCACAGCGGATGGGTGTCCACGGCAGTGACGAAGATATCCGCCGGGATACCGTCGATGGCCGGGGTGCGCGAGTAGGGACGGGTGCGCAGCGCGGTCCACAGGCCCGACTCGACCAGCTGATCGACCACCGCCTGACGCTCGAGGCCCTCGAGCTTGTCACGGCCGTGGGCCTTGAACTCGACGGCTTCCTCGGTCTCGTCGACCTTGATCACCACCGAGAGCAGGCGACGCTTCTCGCCACGGTTGATGGCAACCACCTCGCCGGCGGCCGGCGCGGTGAAGCGCACGCCATCGATCTTCTTGTCGGTAAAGAGCAGCTGGCCCAGCTTGACTCTGTCCCCCTCCTGGACCTCCATGGTCGGCTTCATGCCGACGTAGTCGGGTCCCAGGACCGCCACATGGCGCACCGCGCGCGCATCCTCGATGCGCTGCTCGGGCGCTCCCGTGATGGGGAGATCCAGGCCTTTCTTGACTTCGATCATAGTCTCGCCCAGTTGATGGATCGGATAGATGAAGAAAGGGGTTCGAATGGGTTCGAATTCTTGTGTTTTCAGTACGTTACCAGTCAGGCCCAGGGCATGCCCGGACCACCCCGAAAAATCCCCCGTATTATAAAGACAAGGCAGGACGATGACCACCTGCGCGAAGGTCGCAGACGGTGACAGAGAGCAAGGGAAAAATTGTCGCAGGCCGTAAAGCGGCCGAAGACCGAGCGCCGGATGGGGATGTAGGAGCCTTGCTCGCAAGGCGATTGGATCTTCGCGCTGCCAGCGGCAAGTCAGCATACCCCGCAAACGAAAGGAGCAAGCCCAAGGGGTTCCTTGAGACTTGCTCCTTGAGGCTGCCCGAAGGCCCTACGCGCTGGCGCGCGGCAGCTTGAGGAAGTGCACGTTGGACATGTGCTGCAGGATGCGGATCACCTGGCAGCTGTAGCCGAACTCGTTGTCGTACCAGACGTAGAGCACGGCGTTCTTGCCGTTGGCGATGGTCGCCTTGGCGTCGACGATGCCGGCATGGCGGTTGCCGACAAAGTCGGTGGAGACCACCTCGGGGGAGTCGACGTAGTCGATCTGCTTCTGGTAGGCGGAGCCGATGGACATGCGACGCAGGAAGTCGTTGAGGTCTTCGGCGTCGGTCTCCTTCTCCAGGCGCAGGTTGAGGATCGCCATGGAGACGTTGGGGGTCGGTACGCGGATGGCGTTGCCGGTCAGCTTGCCGGCGAACTCCGGCAGCGCCTTGGCCACCGCCTTGGCGGCACCGGTCTCGGTGAGCACCATGTTCAGCGGGGCGCTGCGGCCGCGACGGTCGCCCTTGTGGTAGTTGTCGATCAGGTTCTGGTCGTTGGTGTAGGAGTGCACGGTCTCCACATGGCCGTGCTCGACGCCGAACTCGTCGTTGAGGACCTTGAGCACCGGCACGATGGCGTTGGTGGTACAGGAGGCCGCGGAGAGGATGCTGTCGTCGGCGGCGATGTCGTCGTGGTTGATGCCGTAGACGATGTTCTTGATGTCGCCCTTGCCCGGCGCGGTGAGCAGCGCCTTCGCCACGCCCTTGCACTCCAGGTGCTGGCCGAGGCCGGCCTCGTCACGCCAGATGCCGGTGTTGTCGACCACCACGGCGTTGTCGATGCCGTAGGCGGTGTAGTCGACCTCGGCGGGGGAATCGGCGTAGATCACCTGGATGACGTTGCCGTTGGCGGTGATGGTACGCGCCTCGGCGTCGACGCTGATGGTGCCGTCGAAGGGACCGTGGACGGAGTCGCGGCGCAGCAGGCTCGCCCGCTTCTCGAGGTCCTTGGCGATATCGCCGCGGCCACGCACGACGATGGCACGCAGGCGCAGCAGGTTGCCGCCCCCGGCCTTCTCGACCAGCACGCGGGCCAGGATGCGGCCGATGCGGCCGAAGCCGTAGAGCACCACGTCCTTGGGCTCACCGTTGTTGCCGTTCGGGTCATGGGCGTCGACGATCTCCTCGAGCTCCCGGCGCAGGAAGGCCACGGCATCGCCACCGCCCTGCTTCTTGAACGCCACGCCCAGCTTGCCGACATCGACGTGGGCCGGGCCCAGGTTGAGCTCGGTCATCGCCTTGACCAGCGGGAAGGTGTCCTGCACGGAAAGCTCGGTTCCCTCGACCTTGCGCACGAAGCGGTGGTCCTTCAGGATCCGGATCACGCTGCGGTTGAAGAGCGACCGCCCATAGAGGGTGGTGACCACGTTGTTGTGCCGGTAGAGGCTACCGATCATCGGGATCATCTGCTCGGCAAGCGCCTGGTTGTCGTGCCATTCCTGGAAGACGGTATCGGAGGGTTGCTGACTCACGTGAGGCCTCACTGGTGGGGTTATGGGATCGGCGCCATTATCCGGGGCCGACTCCCTCGGGGCAATCGCAGGATGGTCGCAGCCCCTGTAGGGGGGTTACAGGAACGGCCGTTTGACTACAAGCCGGTTTGCCGACAGGGAGAGAGGCGGGCTGGTATGATGGTTGCTCTCCAGACCCGATTCCCATGACCCCCGGCGGGCCGCCCCGCCGACAGCCGACCGACGTGACCATGCCGAACTTCTCGCCGCTCGACCCGCCGCGACCCCAGGGGCTGCGCGACACCCTCTACTGGCAGACGCCCCAGGGCAGTGCCAGCGCCCTGGCCCTGGCACACCTCGCCGAGGATGCCCCGCTGCTGGTGATCACCGCCGACACCGCCCAGTCGCTGCGCCTGGAGAACGAGCTGCGCTTCTACAGCCGCATGCCGGTGCTGCCCTTCCCCGACTGGGAGACCCTGCCCTACGACAGCTTCTCGCCCCACCAGGACATCGTCTCGGCGCGGCTGCGCACCCTGCGCCGGCTGCAGGACGGGGTGCACGGCATCGTGCTGGTCCCCATCAACACCCTGATGCAGCGCCTGCCCCCGGTGGACTACATCGCCGGCCGGGTGATGACCCTGGCGGTGGGCCAGACCCTGGACCGGGAGGGCTTCCGGGATGCCCTGTCGCGGTCCGGCTACCGCGCCGTGGAGACCGTCTACGAGCCCGGCGAGTATGCCCTGCGCGGGGCGCTGATCGACCTCTTCCCCATGGGAACCGAGGCCCCGCTGCGCATCGACCTGTTCGACGACGAGATCGACACCCTGCGCACCTTCGACCCGGACACCCAGCGCAGCGCCGACCGCGTCGAGGCGGTGGAGCTGCTGCCGGCCCACGAATACTCGCTGTCGCGCTCGGCGATCGCCTGCTTCCGCGAGGGCTTCGAGACGCTGTTCGACGTCGACCCCCGCCAGTGCCCGCTCTATGTGGACGCCCTCAAGGGCATCCCCTCCCCCGGCCTCGAGCAGTACCTGCCGCTGTTCTTCGAACAGACCGCGACACTGTTCGAGCACCTCGCCGAGGGCACCCGGGTGGCGCTGCTCCCCGGCGTCTTCGACGCCGCCGAACACCACTGGGCGGCCATCGAGAGCCGCTTCGAGAACCTCGGCGTCGACCCCACCCGGCCACTGCTGCCGCCCCATCGCGCCTTCGTGCCGGTGGCCGAGGTGTTCGGCGCCATCAAGCGCCACCCCCGGGTGGAATTCACCGACGACGATGCCCACCGCCACGCCCTGGCGCCGACCACCCAGGCACCGCCCGCCGTCGGCATCAACGCCCGGGCCCGGGAGCCGCTGGCCCCGCTGTCGACCTTCCTCGCCGAGCACGCGGCCACCCGGGTGCTGTTCGTGGCCGAATCCCGTGGCCGCCGCGAGGCGCTGGAGGAGGCCCTGGCGCCGCTGCGCCTCGCCCTGCCCCATGTCGAGGACTTCGCCGACTTCCTCGCGGCGGACGCCCCCCTGGCGATCACCGAGGGCGAGATCGATGCCGGCCTGTGGCTGACCGACCCCGACCTGGCGGTGATCAGCGAGGCGGAGCTCTACGGCGACGTGGTACGCCAGAGCCGCCGGCGGGAGAAGGCCACCGACGACAACGAGCTCGCCATCCGCCACCTCTCGGAGCTGCGCCCCGGCGCGCCGGTGGTGCACCAGACCCATGGGGTGGGCCGCTACAAGGGGCTGGATACCCTGGAGGCCGGCGGCCAGGCCGCCGAGTTCGTGACCCTGGAGTACGCCGACGGCGCACGGCTCTACGTGCCCGTCGACAGCCTGCACCTGATCTCCCGCTATGCCGGCGCCGACGACGAGCTCGCCCCGCTGCACCGGCTGGGCTCGGACCAGTGGCAGAAGGCGCGCAGGAAGGCCGCCGAGAAGATCCGCGACACCGCCGCCGAGCTGCTCGACATCTACGCCCGCCGCGAAGCCCGCGAGGGCTTCGCCTGTGCTCCCCCGGACGCCGAGTATGCCCGCTTCGCCGCCAACTTCCCCTTCGAGGAGACCCCGGACCAGCGCGCCGCCATCCAGGCGGTCATCGGGGACATGACCGCCCCACGCCCCATGGACCGCGTGGTCTGCGGCGACGTGGGCTTCGGCAAGACCGAGGTGGCCATGCGCGCCGCCTTCCTGGCGGTGCACTCCGGCCGCCAGGTGGTGGTGCTGGTGCCCACCACCCTGCTCGCCCGCCAGCACTACGAGAACTTCCGCGACCGCTTCGCCGATACCGCGGTGAACGTGGAGCTGATCTCGCGCTTCACCGCCGGCAAGGGGCAGGCCGCCTCCGTCAAGCGTATCGAGGAGGGCCAGGCCGACATCGTCATCGGCACCCACAAGCTGCTCTCGAAATCGATGAAGCTGCCGAAGATGGGGCTGCTGATCATCGACGAGGAGCACCGCTTCGGCGTGGCCCAGAAGGAGCGGCTCAAGAGCCTGCGTGCCGAGGTCGATATCCTGACCATGACCGCCACGCCGATCCCGCGCACCCTCAACATGGCCATGAGCGGCATCCGCGACCTGTCGATCATCGCCACCCCCCCGGCGCGGCGCCTGTCGGTGAAGACCTTCGTGCAGCAGCGCGACGAGGCGATCATCAAGGAGGCGATCCTGCGCGAGATCCTCCGCGGCGGCCAGGTCTACTTCCTGCACAACGAGGTGAAGACCATCGAGACCGCCGCCGAGACGGTCCGCGCGCTGGTGCCCGAGGCGCGGGTCGGCGTGGCCCACGGCCAGCTGCCCGAGCGTTCGCTGGAACGGGTGATGTCGGACTTCTACCACAAGCGCTTCAACGTGCTGGTCTGCTCCACCATCATCGAGACCGGCATCGACGTACCCAGCGCCAACACCATCGTCATCGAGCGCGCCGACCGCTTCGGCCTGGCCCAGCTGCACCAGCTGCGCGGCCGGGTGGGCCGCAGCCACCACCAGGCCTACGCCTACCTGCTCGCCCCGCCGCCCAGGGTGATGACCAAGGACGCCGTCAAGCGCCTCGAGGCGATCGCCGGGGCCGAGGACCTGGGCGCCGGCTTCACCCTGGCCAGCCACGACATGGAGATCCGCGGCGCCGGCGAGCTGCTCGGCGAGGAGCAGAGCGGCCAGATGGAGGCGATCGGCTACGGCCTCTACATGCAGATGCTCGACCGCGCCGTGGCGGCAATCCGCGCCGGCAAGACCCCAAACATCGAGGCCCCGCTGGACGAGGGGGTCGAGGTGAGCCTCAACCTGCCGGCGCTGATTCCCGATGACTACCTGCACGACGTCCAGCAGCGCCTGGTGATGTACAAGCGCATCAGCAGCGCCGCCGACGAGGCGGAGCTCAAGGAGCTGCAGGTGGAGATGATCGACCGCTTCGGCCTGCTGCCGGCGCCGGTCAAGACCCTGCTGCGCCAGACCCGGCTGCGCCAGCGTGCCGAACGGCTCGGCATCGCACGGCTCGAGGCAGGCCCCGAACGCGGCCGGATCATCTTCGCCGGCCATACCCGGGTCGACCCGCTGACCCTGGTCACCCTGATCCAGCAGGACCCGGCGCACTACCGGCTGGACGGCGCCGACACCCTGCGCTTCGAGGCGGCCATGGAGAAGGAGGAGACACGCTTCCAGGTCGTCGAGCAACTGCTCGAGACCCTCAACCGCAAGGCCGAGGCGGCGTAGCCGCTGGACGAAAGGCTGGCGTACCGCCGCGGCACGCGGCAATCTATACTATTGCTACCGCGTTTCATCGCCGCCGACCCCACGGCGCCGGGCAGGGAGCGCCCGGCACCCCAACCCTGGCTGCGTCGACCCCCGGTCGGCGCCCCGCAAGAGACGACATGACGTTGATGAACACCTCGACACTGGCCCGGCGCGGCGCCCGCTGCGCCCTCGCCCTGGGACTCTCCACCCTGATCGCCTCCGGCGCCCTGGCCGAGGAGGAGTGGCCGCGCGGCCACTTCCCGCTGCCCGAGACCGGCAACGTGATCGGCGAGAACTTCACCCTGACGATCCAGGAGGGCGACACCCTGGTGGACCTCGCCCGCGAGCACAACGTGGGCTACGAGGCCATGCGCATGGCCAACCCCGACGTGAGCCTCTGGGCGCCCTTCGAGGGCACCGAGGTGGTGATTCCCAACCAGCACATCCTGCCCGACGCCCCCCGCGAGGGCATCGTGGTCAACCTCTCCGAGCTGCGCCTCTACTACTACTCCTCCCCCGGCGTGGTCGAGACCTACCCGATCAGCGTCGGGCGCGAGGGCTTCTCCACCCCGGTGGGCGTGACCCGCACCACCGTCAAGGTCAAGGATCCCGCCTGGTCGCCGCCCCGCTCCATGCGCGAGGAGGCGGCCGCCCGCGGCGAGCCGCCGCCCGCCGTGGTGCCCCCCGGCCCGGACAACCCCCTGGGCCGCCATGCCATCCTGCTGGGCCTGCCGAGTTACCTGATCCACGGGACCAACCGCCCGGAAGGGGTCGGCATGCGGGTCAGCCGCGGCTGCATCCGCATGTTCCCGGAGGACATCGAGTCCCTCTACGAGCGGGTGCCCAGCGGCACCAAGGTGAACATCATCGACCAGCCCTTCAAGGCCGGGTGGTCGGAAGAGGGCGTGCTCTATGCCCAGTCATTCCCCCAGCTCGAGGAGAACCAGGGCAGCTTCGAGCCCCTGCTCAACGCCATCGAGGCCGTGACCCGGGCCTTCGGTGACGAGCAGCCGCCGGTGGACTATGCCCGACTGCGCGAGCTGGTAGAGGCGCCGGACGGCCTGCTCGTCTCGCTGCTGCAGACCGCCGAGGAAGCGCCCACCCCCGCCGAGCCGGCACCCGAGGTGGATGGCCTGTTCGGCGGCGAGCTGGAGCTCAGCGTGCGATAGCCGCCGGATACCCGGCACCCAGAAACGAGAAGACCCCGCCGAGGCGGGGTCTTCTCGTGTTGCAGAACCGCCGCCATCCGAAGATGGCGCCAGCCCTCCAGCAGAATTACTTCTGCATGGAGCGCTGGAACATGCGGTTCATCTCGTCACGGTTCTGCTCGGACATCTGCAGAGCCGCCTGGGCGTCACGCTGCGCCTGGTTGGCGGTGTTCTGAGCCTGGGTGGCGATGCTACGAGCTTCTGCAGCGTCGGCCTGTGCGGACTCGGCGGTCTGGCGAACTTCTTCCAGCGCGCTGGTGGAGGCACAACCAGCCAGGATGGCCAGGGATGCAGCGGCGGCGGTCAGCTTCAGGGTGGTCTTCAGAGTCATGGTGTTCTCCTTGAGTCTTCCTTGGTACTGCGTTGGTGATTGCCTGACGATCAGGCTTCCTGCACATGCAGGCCATCTTGCAGCGACTTGTGCTGCGAAGCACAGGAGTCAAACGCTGTTTTATAATACAAGGCGGCGCTTGTCCATAGCTGTGAACGTCCCTTGCGCATGTAAAGCCTAGCGGATCACGACGCGAGTGCCAATGTCGATCAGCGAGGCGAGTCGCTCGATCTGATCGTCGGTCACCGCCACGCATCCCTGGGTCCAGTGGAACTGCTGGTGGATCTCGGGGTCGCCCTTGCCGATCCCGTGGATGCCGATGAAGCCACCGAGGGCCGTCTGCTGGGGCGGGTAGCCACGCAGGCGGTAGTAGTCGAAGTAGTCGTCGTAGTCCTGCTGGGAGTAGACGCCCTCCTCCAGCGCCATGCGCGCATGGGTCGGGGTGGGGTAGTCCAGGCCGATGAAGATGTGCCAGTCGCTCTCGCGGTTGAAGCGGTTGACACGGAACTCGCCCAGCGGCGTGACGTTGCTGCCGCGCAGGCGGGCCGGCCTGGCGCCGCTGCGGCCAAGGGAGATGGGTGCGAAGCGCTCCAGCATGCGATTGCCGCGATAGACCGACAGCGCAGCCTCGCGATCCTCCACCAGCACCCAGAGCTCGTCGTCGTGGCGCGGGAGGTGCGCTCGCGACAGCAGCGTCTCGATCAGGTTGGCCCGAGCGGCCTCCGCGCCGAGCAGGGCAAACGGGGCACTCAGGGCCATCAGGGCGAAGCGGCGTCGTGAGAGGGGTTTCATCGGGGTATCACTCGACTCGGTTTCGGGCAGTGTGGCCAGCCGGACGGATGACCGCCGCGGCCCCTGGCATTCAACGTCGTTTATAGCGCAATCGCCCCCTGCCTGTCAGGTGTTGACTGTCAAGGGCACGCGAAGATGCGCTCGATCATGGTGGCCCTGGGCGCGGCCATCTAGGCTGAGGGGGTCCGGGGAATGTCACCCCCGCCGGCATCCCGGTCCAAGGAGTCCTGCATGCCCGTCGATGATCCGCGTCCCGCCTCCCCTTCCGCGCCCGCTCCCCTCACCCGCGATCCCGACTTCGTGGCCTGGACCCGAGGCGTCGGCGTCATCCGCCATGACCCCGTCACCGTCGAGCGCGTCTCGCGGCTGCTGGAGCGCCATGCCGGCGACCCCGCCAGGCGCCGCAACTGGCTGGCGCACCTGCAGGCCGCCGATCGCCTGGCCTGCATGGGCATGTGGCTGGTGGCCCACATGACCTACGCCCGGCGAGTGCGCCTCGACGGCGAGCCGCTCGATGCCGACGACTTCAAGCCGACTCCCGAGGGGCATACCGGGGGCGCGCTGAACATGGTCCCCGCCTATGTGGGCTACCTGGCCGCCAACGCCATCAGCGGCATGACGCGCAGCTGGATGATGGGGCAGGGCCACTGCGTGGCCGCCATCGATGCCGTCAACCTGCTGACGGACAACAT
This sequence comes from Halomonas sp. 3H, assembly GCF_024206005.1. Classification (NCBI taxonomy): domain Bacteria; kingdom Pseudomonadati; phylum Pseudomonadota; class Gammaproteobacteria; order Oceanospirillales; family Halomonadaceae; genus Halomonas; species Halomonas sp. 3H. Next base: position 1,368,503 of record NZ_CP100360.1, on the reverse strand, counting down.
GGGGCCTGCCCATGGGGCGCGATACGCGCTCGACGACGCGGGCCTGACGCGCCTGGTCAACGACTTCTACCGCTGCGAGGTGAGCGCCGACGGCTACCCGGTCTCGCCGTTGGGCAGCCATGTCAATGCCCATACGGCCGGCGGCACCGGCGAGGGCGGCTACCTGGGCTTCGCCGGCCTGCAGTACGTGCACATGCCCCTGCCCGGCCAGTCCCTGGTGGCCTTCCTCAGCGATGGCGCCTTCGAGGAGCAGCGCGGCAGCGACTGGGCCTCACGCTGGTGGCGACCGGACGATTCGGGCCCGGTGGTGCCGGTGATGATCGCCAACGGCCGGCGCATCGACCAGCGCACCACCATGAGCCAGTCCGGCGGCACCGACTGGTTCGAGGACCACCTGGTGCTCAACGGCTTCGCCCCGCTGACCATCGACGGTCGTGATCCGGCGGCCTTCGTCTGGGCGATCCTCACCGCCGAGGCGGAACTCGCCGACCAGGCCGAACTGGCGCGCGCCGGCCGGGCCCGCTACCCGCTGCGCCTGCCCTACGTGATCGCCGAGACGGTCAAGGGCTTCGGCTTCCCCGGCGCCGGCACCAACGCCGCCCACAACCTGCCGCTGGTCGACAACCCGGCCACCGACGCGGCGGCCCGGGACGCCTTCAACGCCGGCGCCCGGGCGCTGCACGTGCCCGAAGGCGAGCTGCGCGAGGCCATCGCCACCCTCAACACCCACGCCCGGGACGCGCGGGTGCGCGAACGCGACCATCCCCTGGCCCACCCGTATCCCGACCTGCCCACCCTGCCCGAGCCGCGCGAGTGGACCCTGGGCGAGCCTATCTCGCCCATGGCCGCCATCGATGCGACCTTCACCGCCCTGGTGGAGGCCAATCCCGGCCTCCGGGTGCGGGTGGGCAACCCCGACGAGATGCGCAGCAACCGGCTGAACCGCACCCTGGACCTGCTGCAGCACCGGGTCACCGAACCCGAGGACGGGGTGGCCGAGTCGCTCCACGGTGCGGTGATCACCGCGCTGAACGAGGAAGCGGTGGTCAGCGCGGCCCTGGCCAACAGGCAGGGGTTGAACCTGGTGGCCAGCTACGAGGCCTTCGCGGTCAAGATGCTGGGCGCCATGCGCCAGGAGGCGATCTTCGCCCGCCACTGCCGCGAGGCGGGGCGCGAGCCGGGCTGGCTGTCGGTGCCGGTGCTGGCCAGTTCCCACACCTGGGAGAACGGCAAGAACGAGCAGTCCCACCAGGACCCGACCCTGTGCGAGGCCTGGCTCGGCGAGATGGACGACGTCGCCCCGGTGCTCTTCCCGGTGGACGCCACCAGCGCGGCCACGGCGCTGCAGCGCCTCTACGCCACTCGCGGGCGTATCGCCGTGATGGTGGTCCCCAAGGGCCCGGTGCCGGTGTGCCTGGACACCGAGCAGGCCCGGCGCCTCGACGAGGACGGCCTGCTCTGCCTGCGCCACGACGACCGGGCACGGCTGCAGCTGTTCGCCATCGGCGCCTATCAGCTGATCGAGATGCGCCATGCCCTGGCGCGGCTGGACGCCGCCGGCGTCCCGACCAGCCTCTACGTGATCCAGTCGCCCGGCCGGCTGCGCGAGGCCCGGGACGAGCAGGAGGCCCCCGCCCTGCTGAGCCAGTGCCGGCTGAGCACCCTGGTGCCGGAGGTGGCCGCCCGGGTCTTCCTGGCCCACTGTCGCCCGGAACCCCTGGCGGGGGTGCTGCGTCCGCTGGACACCGGGACACACTCGCGCTTCCTGGGCTATCGCAACCGTGGCGGCACCCTGGACACCTTCGGCATGCTGTTCGCCAACCGCGCCACCTGGGCCCACGTGCTGGAAGCCGCCAGCGAGGTGGCCGAGCTGGACCTGGACTCCCTGCTGAGTCCGGCCGAGCGCGACGCCCTGGCCGGCGAGGGCGAGCCAGAGGCGCTGAGGCTCTCCTGAACGCCCCGCGGGGGCCTCAGGCTGCCAGGATGGCCCCCATGCGCAGCACCTCGCGCAGCGAGGTAATGCCCTGCTCCGCCTTGGCCAGGCCGTCGGCGAACATCAGCGGCTCGCCGCGTTCGATCAGGGCCCGTCGCAGGCGGGACTCGTCGGCATGGCGCAGGATCCGCCCGTGATCCTCCGGCGTCGGCTGCCACACTTCGAAGACCCCGGTGCGCCCTCGGAACCCCAGGCCGTCGCAGTGATCGCACCCCACCGGCATCCACGCCGAGGCCGGCAGGGTTGCCCCCACCGCCTCCAGCCATTCGGCCTCCCGCGCCGGCAGCGGCTGGCGCTCGCGGCAGTGCTCGCAGAGCCGGCGCACCAGGCGCTGGGCCACCACCAGCCCCAGGTTGGCGCTGATCTCGGCGTCGCCCAGTCCCAGATGGCGCAGGCTGGAGACCACCCCCACCGCGTCGCGGCTGTGCAGGGTGCCCATCAGCGAGCGGCCGCTGCCGGCCACGTTGAGGGCCGCCCGGGCCGAGTCCGGGTCGCGGATCTCGCCGATCAGCACATAGTCCGGGTCGAGCCTGAGCAGCGAGCGGGTGCCGGTAGCGAAGTCCAGGCCGTTGGCCTCGTCCACCTGGATCTGGTTGATCCCGGGGATCTCGTACTCCACGGGATCCTCCAGGGTGATCACGTGGCTGTCGTCCAGGCGCAGCTGATTGAGCAGGGTGTAGAGGGTGGTGGTCTTGCCGGAGCCGGTCGGCCCGGCCACCAGCAGCATGCCGCCGGTGGCGTCCATCCAGCGGCGAATGCCGCGGGCGCCCTGCTCGCCGATCCCCAGCGACAGGGTGTCGCGAAAGCTCTCGGGCGGGGCCAGGAAGCGCACCGCCATCTTCTCGCCGGCCACGCAGCTCACCGCGGTGATCCGCAGGAAGGTCTCCTCGCTGCCCTCCTCGCCGGGCGGCCAGCTGAAGCTGCCTTCGGCGGCGGCCAGCGACGGCACCGGGTTGAGGCGAGCCAGCACCTTGAACTGGTTGGTCAACCGGGCGCCGGTGGCGGCATCGACGCGCAGCGCCTCGATGACTCGCCCGTCGATGCGCAGTCGAATCCTCAGGCTCTCCTGGTGGGGGTCGAGGTGGATATCGGTGGCCCGGGCGCGCAGGGCGTCCTCGAGCAGCGCGGTGGCCTCGAGCTGCTCGTCGCCCGGGTCGGGGGGCGACTCGAGCAGCGGCTTCAGGCGGGGCAGCAGGCGGCGGTGGAACTCGACATGGGGCGCGTCGGCAGGCATGAATATCCTCGCGGGTCGGGGCACCCGGCCGGGTGCAGGCCTTCTCAGCCTAGGCGCGATTGCGGGGCCTTGCCCGCGTCGGGGTGCGCCAGCCCCAGCCGGGCGGCATTGCCAACCACCGACAGCGAGCTGGCCACCATGGCCAGCACCGCCACCTGGGGCGGGATCACCATCCAGGCGGCGAGACCCAGGGCCAGGACGTTGTAGAGCGCCGAGAGGACCAGGTTCTGGCGCATCACCCGCCGGGTGGCCCGGGCAATGGCGATGGCCGCGGGCACCCCCTGCACGCCACGGCCGAGCAGCTGGATCGCGGCGGCATCCCGGGCCCCGGCGCTGGCCTCCGCGGTGGCCACCCCCACCGTCGACGCGGCCAGCGCCGGGGCATCGTTGATGCCGTCCCCCACATAGAGCACCGGGCCCGGCAGTGCCGCCACCAGGTGACGCTTGGCCTCGGGGGAGCGCCCACCGAAGCAGGCCTCGGGCGCAAGTCCCAGCCGGCGGCCGAGGCGGCGCACCAGCGCCGGACGATCGCCGCTGATCATCGCCAGCATCAGCCCCTGATCGCGCAGCCCGGCGAGGGTCGCCGCGGCACCGGGCTCGGGGTCATCCTCGAGCCAGAGGGTGCCCAGCCACTGCCCATCGCGCGCCACTGCCACCTCCGTGGCCCAGGGAGGCCCGGCCTCGCGCCTGGCGGGCTCCGCATCCTGCCCGACCAGCCAGTCGGGGGCGCCGATGCGCAGTGACGTGCCATCGGCCTCACGCGTCTCGCGCCCCCGGCCGGGGTGCTCGGAAATCGCCGCCGGCGCCTGCCCCGGGGCGATCCCCGCCTCGGCGGCGGCGGCACGGATCGCCAGCCCCAGGGGGTGCTCGCTGCCCCACTCGGCACGGGATGCCAGGGCCAGCAGCTCGTGCTCCGCCACGCCGGATGACGGGCGCAGGGCGGCCAGTCGCAGCGCCCCCCGGGTCAGGGTGCCGGTCTTGTCAAAGGCCACGGCATGGACCCGGCCGGCGAGTTCCAGGGCCGCGGGGTCGCGAAACGCCACGCCGGCCTCCAGCGCCCGGGCGGTACCCGCCAGGCTGGCCAGGGGCACCGCCAGCCCCACCGCACAGGGGCAGGCCACCACCAGCACCGAGAGGGCACGCACCGCCGCTTCCTCCGGCGCCACGCCGGCCAGCAGCAGCACGACCACGGTGACCAGCGCCAGGGCCACGGCGGCGGGGGCGAGCCAGGCGGCGAAGCGCTCCGCCAGCCGACGCAGCTCGCCCTTGCCCGCCTGCAGGGCCTGCACCTGGCGGTAGAGGCCATCCAGGCGCCGGGCGCCTACCCCGGCGGACACCCTCAGGGTGAAGGGCGCGCCCAGGTTGCGACAGCCTGCCGAGAGTCGCGCCCCCCGGGTCAGGGTCCGCGGGCGACTCTCGCCGGTGAGCAGGGCGAGATCCAGCCGCGCCTCGGCATCGAGAAGCTCGCCGTCCAGCGCCAGAGTCTCGCCGGTCGCCACGCGAATGCGCTCCCCTGCCCCCACCTCGGCCGCGGGCACCCTTTCCTCGGCCTTCCCATGCTCGCCGGCATCCCTGACCCGATGGACCCGCTCAGGCAGCGGGGCGAGCCCCTCCAGGGCATGCAACCCGCGATAGCGGACCAGGGTCTCTACCCACCGCCCGGCCAGCAGCAGCAGCACCAGCATCACGGCGGTATCGAAGTAGACCTCCGCCGCCCCCCGCCACAGCAGCCAGACGGAGACCAGGAGCGCCCCGATCACGCCCAGCGAAACCAGGGCATCCATGCCGGGGCGCCCCGCGCGCAGGGTACGCCAGGCGGCGCGGTAGAAGGGCCAGGCGGCGAGGGTCACCACCGGCAGCGCGAAGGCCCCGGAGACCCAGGCCAGCACCCGGTCCAGGCGCGCTTCAGGCAGGGCGCCGGCGTAGATCAGCAGCGACGCCAGCATGGTCCACATGCCGAACACGGCGGCCGCCAGCAGCCGCCCGGCCAGGGCCCGGCTCTCGGCGTCCAGGCGCTGGCGGGCATCCGGCGCCGATTCGAGGTCGCAGAGCCGGTAGCCGAGTCGACCCACCGCCGCTGCGATCCGTTCGGGTGCCACCGCCGCCGGCGCCCCCTCCACCAGCAGGGTGGCGGAGAGGTAGTCCACCCCCGCCCGGCTGACCCCAGGCAGGCGGCCCAGGCGGTGCTCGATGGCCAGGGCACAGCTGGTGCACCACATGCCCTGCAAGGAACGCAGCAGCCGCTCCCCCTCGAGCGCGGCCGTCTCGGTGGCGGGGCTACCGGCCAGGGTCGCGGCGTCTTGCTGGCCAGCCGGGAAGGCGTCGCGACGGGTCATGCCCCCTCCCCTAGAGACATGGCGGCAGAGTCACGATGGGCAGGCCGACGAAGGCCACCCCGGCCGCCGAGAAGAGGTGCAGCCCGGCCCCCGTCAGGGCGATAAAGCGCCGGCGGTCCGCCTCCCGCCGAGCGGCATCCAGCCCTCGCCAGGCCAGCCAGGCGAGCAGCGCCAGGGTGGCCAGGGTCAGCAGGGCGAGCCCGCCGTTGATGGCGGTAAACGCCCCCTGCCCGGGCCGCGGCGGCGCCAGCGCGCAGGCCACCGAAAGCCCGCCATAGAGCGCCACGAACCACAGGCTCCAGAGGGTCAGGCCCAGCAGCAGCTGGGCGGGGTGGCTCGGCGCCCACCAGCGACGCAGCACCGTCATGGCGCCGCTCCCGTCAGCCGCGGCAGCAGCGCCATGGCCGCCGCCAGGATCCAGTAGACGCCGAGCTGGTAGCGCCACAGCAGCGCCACTACGCCGGGCTCGAAGGGCAGCCGGGCCCCCACCAGGCCGAGCCCTGCCCGCCAGGCCTGGAGCGCGGCCAGCAAGGCGGCGAGCCCGCCGTGCCCCAGCAGATAGGCAAGCCCCACCAGCAGGGTGGCGTCGTGGGCCGTGGCGGTGGGCGCCAGGTCCGCGCCGAGCAGCGCCATGACCAGCAGGGCCACATGCAGCCCGCCCAGGACGGCAATGGCGGAGAGCGCAAGGGCAAGCCCCGCCTCACGGCCGCGCTGGAGCGCCGCCACCCGCCGCTCCAGCCACAGGGTGCCCAGCGTCAGGGCGGCCCCGGAGGCCAGCAGCAGCGGCAGCGAGAGCGGCGACTGGGCGGGCATCTGCCACGCGGGCGAGACCGTCCAGAGGTAGAACCAGCCGAACAGCAGCGACAGGAAGAAGGCCCCGTCGGCGAGCAGGGCCACGCCCATGGTCCAGCGCCCGGGGCCGTCGGCGGTGCGCGAGTGCAGCGGCGGGTCCTCGGGCTCGTCATGCCCCAGGGGTGCGGCCCGGCGGTGGCCGCCGTTCTCCCAGGACCAGCGCAGCAGCAGCACGCCGGCCCCGGCCAGGCCCAGCAGCGAAAGCGCGTAGAGGCGCGTAAGCAGGCTCACGCAGACCACCGCCAGGCAGAGCGCGGCATAGAGCGGCAGCAGGCTGTTGCCGGGCAGGTGGATCACCTCGCGCACCCGACCGCTCAGCGCATCGCCACCGAGCAGCTCACGGCGGCCGTGGGCGGCGCCGGGCCGCGCGCCCTCGCCCCGGGCGATGGCGTCGCCCAGGGTCGGGGTCTCCCACAGCGGGTGACGGCCCTCCACCCGGGGCAGGCTGGCGAAGTTGTAGCTGGCCGGCGGCATCGCCAGGCTCCACTCCAGGGTGTCGGCGCCCCAGGGATTGCGCGGTGCGGAGCGCCCGTAGCGGCCGTGGAGCAGCAGATCCAACAGCACCACGGCGACGCCCGCCGCCATCATGAAGCCGCCGATGGAGGAGATCAGGTTGTAGAGGTCCCAGCCCATGGCGCTGTCGTAGGTGTAGACGCGCCGCGGCATGCCCAGCAGGCCGGTCCAGTGCATGATCAGGAAGGTGAGGTTGAAGCCCAGGAAGGTGAGCCAAAAGCCGAGCCGGCCGAGGCGCTCGGAGGGCATGCGCCCGGTGACCAGCGGCAGCCAGTAGGTGACCCCGGCCAGCAGCGGGAAGAACATGCCGCCCACCAGCACGTAGTGCAGGTGGGCCACCACGAAGTGGGTGTCGTGGACCTGCCAGTTGAAGGGCACCAGCGCCAGCATCACCCCGGTGAGCCCGCCGCAGACGAAGATCACCAGGAACCCGCTGATCCACAGCATCGGCAGGCTCATGCGCGGCTTCCCCAGCCACAGCGTGGCCAGCCAGACGAAGACCTGGATGGCAGTGGGCACCGCCACCAGCATGCTGGCGGCCGAGAAGAAGGCCTGGGCGAGCTGGGGGATCCCCACGGTGAACATGTGGTGGACCCAGAGCCCGAAGCTGATGAAGCCGGTGATGAGGATGGCCGCGACTACCCAGCCGTAGCCGACGATGGGCCGCCCCGCGAACACCGGGATCAGGGTCGAGACGATGCCCGCCGCCGGCAGGAAGATGATGTAGACCTCGGGGTGACCGAACAGCCAGAACAGGTGCTGCCAGAGGATGGGGTCGCCGCCGCCGGCCACCGTGAAGAAGGGCATCCCGGCGGCGCGCTCGAGTTCCAGCAGCACGCTGCCCAGTATCAGCGGCGGGAAGCCCACCACGATCATCAGCGCCATGGCCAGGATGTACCAGGCGAACAGCGGCATACGGTGCAGCGCCATGCCCGGTGCCCGGGTGCGCAGGATCGACACCGTGAGCTCCACCCCGGCGGAGAGCGCCGAGATCTCCACGAAGGTGATGCCGAGCAGCCAGAAATCCGACCCCCGCCCCGGCGAGAACTCCCCGCTACTCAACGGCGTGTACATGAACCAGCCGCTATCCGGGGCCATCTCCAGCAAGAGGCTCGCGAAGAGGATGATCCCGCCGAACAGGTAGCACCAGTAGCCGAAGGCGGTGAGTCGCGGGCAGACCAGGTCCCGGGCCCCGATCATCTTGGGGATCAGGTAGATCGCCAGCCCCTCCAGCATGGGGATGGCGAACAGGAACATCATCACCGTGCCGTGCATGGTGGTGACCTGGGCGTAGATCTCCGGCGACATGAAGGCCTGGTCGGGCAGTGCCAGCTGGGTGCGCACCAGCATCGCCAGCACCCCGCCCAGCAGGAAGAAGACCAGGCCCGTGGCCATGAAGCGCAGCCCCAGGGTGCTGTGGTTGACCACGCTGAACAGGCCTCGCCAGCCGCGGGGGTTGCCCCACACCGCCTCCATCTCGCGGTGCAGCCCCTCGGCCTCGGGGCTGGGTCGCAGCGTCTCGCTCATGGCGCCAGGGTCTCCAGCCAGGCGCCCAGTGCCTCGAGGTCCTCGGGCGCGAGATGATCGTGGGCGGGCATGCGATTGCCGGGCTTGAGGCGCTGGTGCTCGGCGAGCCAGCGGGCGATGGCGCCCTCCTCCATGGCCAGGGTGCCGGCGCCGAGGGTATCGCGGGCGCCGAGGTCGCTGAGGTCGGGCCCGATACCACCGTCGGAGAGCCCCGCCACCCGGTGGCAGCTGGCGCAGTGCGCGGCGAAGGTGTCGCGGGCCGCGGCATGGGAGTCATCAGGCTCGGGGGGTGGCTCGCGCCGTGCCGCCAGCCAGTCCTCGAAGGCCGCAGGCGCCACCGCCTCCAGATGGAGCTGCATATGGGCGTGCTGCACCCCGCAGTACTCGGCGCACTGGGCGCCGAACACCCCCGGGGCGTCGGCCTCGAGGCGGATGCGGTTGATGCGCCCGGGGATCATGTCGATCTTGCCGCCCAGGCGCGGCACCCAGAAGGCGTGGATGACGTCGGCGCCGGTGACATGGAAATCCACCGGCTCGCCGGCCGGCATCACCACATGGTTGGCGGTGACCACCTCGCTGGCCTCGTCCGGGTAGCGCACCTCCCACCACCACTGGTGCCCGGTCACCTCGATCACCCGCGGCGTCTCGCCCCCGGGCAGCGGCAGGGGCAGCAGGCGCTGTCCGGTGGGCACCCCGAAGGCCAGCAGCACCAGGATGGTCACCCCCGGCAGCAGGATGCCGCCACCCAGGATCCAGCTTCGCGCCAGGCGGCGCTCCTGGTCGGGGCTGCGAGCGGGGCGCTCGCGCGGACGGAAGGCGGCCAGCCAGAGCGCCACCACGCCCACGAACACCAGCCCGAAGCCTGCCAGCATGCCCCACCAGAGCCAGGCCACATCCCGGGCCGCCTGCCCCGCCGGGTCGAGGATCGAGTGGCTGCCGCTGCAGCCGGCCAATCCCATGGAGAGCGCCACTGCCAGCGCCACGCCCGCCCCCCCGAGCGCCCGGCGCGGTGGGCTCGGGTTGACCCGTCGGCCACCGCGGCCTTCACTGAGCCTGATGCTCCCCACCCCGCCATCGACAGGGACGCCGCCATGCCAACCTCCGCCCAGCGCTCCATCCACAGCCGCGCCGCCGTCGCCGGCCACCCCCTGCACCCGGTGATGATCCACTTCCCGGTGGCCGCCCTGCTGGGCCTGGTCGCCAGCGACCTGGGGTTCCTCTACACCGGCGACCCCTTCTGGGCCCGCGCCTCCCTGTGGCTGGCCGGGGTGGGTGCCTTCGGCGGCTGGCTCGCCAGCCTGGCCGGGCTCATCGACCTGGTGACGGTGCGGGGCATCCGTCGGCTGGTGACCGCCTGGAGCCACGCCATGGTGGCGGTGGTGATGCTCTCGCTCGCCTCGCTGAACTGGCTGTGGCGCTTCATGGGCGAACCCCTGCTGCCCTGGGCCCTGGTGTTGAGCCTGGCCACCGCGGCACTGATCGCCCTGGCCGGCTGGCTGGGGGGGCAGCTGGTCTACGAGCATGCGGTGGGTGTCGACCTCGATGACTGAGGGTTGAGTCGGCGGCATTCTCTCCCCTCCCCTCAGAGTGCCGGCTTGGCCAGCACCAGCCCGACCACCGCCAGCATGGCGACTCCCGCCACCCCGGCCGTCAGCAGCGACCCGGCGGCGACCCCGCGGGGCCGGCCCTGTTCCAGGCGCAGCAGCAGCCAGCCGCACAGGCCGTGGGCCAGTACCATGACGGAGACCGCCAGCAGCTTGAGCACCAGCCAGGTATCCACGACGCCGTGGAGCAGGAACAGCAGGGTACCGGAGGCGATGGCGAGCAGCGCGACGGGGCTCGCCAGGCCGTTGAAGAGCAGGCGCGGAAGCGGCGGTGCGCCGGGCGAGAAGCCCTGGGCCAGCCGCTCGGGACGGGCCAGCTGCCGGAGCAGTGCCGGCAGGTAGAGCAGCAGCCCGCACCAGCTCACCAGCGCGATGATATGCAGGAACTTTAACCAGGGCATGGGCATCCTTGCGGCGACACCGGCCCACGGGCCGGCAACACCTTCACCCTAGTCCAGCCGCGCCCCCACGGCCATGCAGCGCCATGGCAGTGGGCGCTGGGCTTTCCCGCGGCTCGACGCTTCGACGAATGGAGGCCGATGGACTCCTGGGCGGGAGTCTCGAAGACAGGCAACATCGCCAGGGCGCCTGTGGCGCCATTCGCTCGGGGAACCCGAGCTCCCACAGAATGCCTTGGCCCTGGCTCCTCGCCCTCAGCCGAACAGGCCCTGGCTTCTCAGGTAGTCGTCGTAGCTGCCGCTGAAGTCGGTGATGCCCGCCTCGCCCATGTCGAGGATGCGGGTGGCCAGGGAGGAGACGAACTCCCGGTCGTGGCTGACGAAGATCAGGGTCCCCGGGTAGTGCTCGAGGGCCAGGTTGAGCGCCTCGATGGACTCCATGTCCAGGTGGTTGGTGGGCTCGTCCATCAGCAGCACATTGGGGCGGGTCAGGGTCAGCTTGCCGAACAGCATGCGCCCCTGCTCGCCGCCGGAGATCACCTTGACCGACTTGCCGATATCGTCGCTGGAGAAGAGCATCCGCCCGAGTGCCCCGCGGATCACCTGCTCGCCGCCATCGGTCCACTGGGCCATCCACTCGAACAGGGTGGCGTCGTTGGCGAAGTCGTCGGCGTGGTCCTGGGCGAAGTGGCCGATATCGGCGCTATCGGTCCACTTCACGCTGCCGGCCTGGGGGGCGAGCTCACCGGCCAGGGTCCTGAGCAGGGTGGTCTTGCCGATGCCGTTGGGGCCGATGATGGCGATGCGCTCGCCGGCCTCCACGGTCATGCCGAAGCGCTCCACCAGCGGCGCCTCGCCGGGGTAGCCCTGGGTGAGCCCCTCCACGTTGACCGCGTTGCGATGGATCTTGCGCGCCTGCTCGAAGCGGATGAAGGGGCTGACCCGGCTCGAGGGCTTGATCTCGTCGAGCTTGATCTTGTCGATCTGGCGCGCCCGGGAGGTGGCCTGCTTGGCCTTGGAGGCGTTGGCCGAGAAGCGGCTGACGAAGGCCTGCAGCTCGGCGATCTGCGCCTTCTTCTTGGCGTTGTCGGCGTACTGGCGCTCCCGGGCCGCGGTGGCCGCGGTCATGTAGTCGTCGTAGTTGCCCGGGAAGAGGCGAATCTCACCGTAGTCCAGGTCCGCCATGTGGGTGCAGACGCTGTTGAGGAAGTGGCGGTCGTGGGAAATGATGATCATGGTGCTGTTGCGCGCCGTGAGCATCCCCTCCAGCCAGCGGATGGTATTGATATCCAGGTGGTTGGTGGGCTCGTCGAGCAGCAGCACGTCGGGGTCGGCGAACAGCGCCTGGGCCAGCAGCACGCGCAGCTTCCAGCCCGGGGCCACCTCGCTCATGGGGCCCGAGTGCTGTTCGATCGGAATGCCCAGCCCCAGCAGCAGCTCGCCGGCCCGGGCCTCGGCGGTGTAGCCGTCGAGCTCGGCGAAGCGCACCTCCAGGTCGGCCACCGCCATGCCGTCGGCCTCGCTCATCTCGGGCAGGGCGTAGATGCGCTCGCGCTCGGCGGCCACCTGCCAGAGCTCTGCGTTGCCCATGATCACGGTGTCGATGACCCGCTCGTTCTCGTAGGCGAACTGGTCCTGGCGCAGCTTGCCGAGCCGGGCGCCGTTCTCGACCATCACCTGGCCCGAGGAGGGCTCCAGGTCGCCGCCGAGGATCTTCATGAAGGTGGACTTGCCGCAGCCGTTGGCCCCGATCAGGCCGTAGCGGTGGCCGTTGCCGAACTTGATGGAGACGTTCTCGAACAGGGGCCTGGCCCCGAACTGCATGGTGATGTTGGCGGTGGAGATCAAGGAGAGGGTCCGGTCGGTGCATGGAAGGGGCGGGATTGTACCGGTTATGGGCGCCCTTCACACTGCTCCCGAGCCAGGGAGACCATCGACCTGGTGAGACACTCAGCTGAGGCTGTTGTGACTGGTGGGAGCCCAGCTCCCACCATAAGCATCCGACCTTAGCGAGGCATCACATCCGTCCGCCAAGGGCTTAGATGCCACAGGAGGGGCGCTCAGTCCTGACGCTCCACGGTGAAGATGCTCTGCAGCTTGTGCTTCTTGCCGTAGATATGCACCGTGGTCTCGTCGAAGGGGAAGCGCTCCAGATAGGGGCTCTTGCCATTGAAGCGCGGCTTGTGGGCGTTGATCATCGCCGCCGCCAGGCGCTCGCGGTTGGCGCTGCCGCAGAGGCCCACGGCATACCAGATCTCCTCGTCGGGCTGCGGGAAGGCGTGCCACGTCTCCCGCATCTCGTCGTGCTGGATCCCGTAGCGGGCGCTTCTGTGCTCGCCCACGTAGAGCAGTTCCTGGACGTCCATCTCGCCGCTTTCCGGGTCCTTGGCGGCGCGGAACACGCAGTAGATGCCGGACTCGTCCGGCGCCTCGCGCAGCTGCGCCTCGGTCCAGTAGCCCAGCATCTTGGGGGATAGCATCTGATCGGTCATGGCGGCCTCCTCAGTAGTCCTCGAGTCGTTGCATGTCCCTGGCAACCCGCCGCACCTCGGCCTCGTGCCCCTTGGAAAGCGCCTCGAAGAACGCCTTCTCGTCGCTGCCGCCGGCCAGCTCGGCCCGGTGGGAGTATAGGTCCTGGAGGGTCCGGTGGGCCGTCAAGGCGGTGGAGAGCACGCTCTGGACGGTCTCGCAGTCGATGCAGTCGGGCAGGCGCTCGAGCACCGGCGGGTGGGGAAAATCGGCCGGATCGTCGAACCAGGTCTCCAGCACCTGGCTGTGGTCGGTGCCGTCCGCCAGATAGCCGGTCAGGTCGTTCTCCATCTTGTGCTCATGCTCGGCCAGGTACTCCAGCGCCATGCGCACGCGCTCTTCCACGCCGCCCCCGGCCAGCGCCGTGAACTGATCGGCCAGCCGCCGATGGTAGCCGGCCGCCCAGGTGACCAGATCCTTTACCTGATGAAAACGCATGACTGCTCCTCCTCAACGTTGCTGCCAGCGGCCCGGCCGGATGGCTCCTGACTTCATCCTAGCCAAGGCGGGCGCCGCCTGCTTGACGTGTATCAACGTCAGGCGATGAAGGGGGCTGATGGCAGCTCTAGCGCAGCAGGGAGGCCTCGACGGGCACGAACTCGCTGGCGGCGCGCACCAGGGAGTCGGCGGTGAGGCGCGCCACCCCGACGACGGTCACCCGGATGCCGAACCGCTCACGCAGGCGGTCCACCAGCAGGTCGAAGTCGCCGTCCCCCGAGACCAGCACCAGGTGATCCACCAGGGGCCCCGCCTCCATGGCATCCAGGGCGATGCCGACGTCCCAGTCCCCCTTGGCGGAGCCGTCGCGGCGCTGGATGAAGGGCTTGAGCCTCACCTCGAACCCGATGCCGCGCAGGATATCCTGGAACTGTCGCTGGCGGGGGTCGCCGCGATCCACCGCGTAGGCGTTGGCCACCACCACCTCCCGGCCCGCCGCGAAGCGGGCCCAGAAGGCGTGGTAGTCGAAGTGCCGACCGAAGGCCTCGCGGGTGGTGTAGTAGACGTTCTGCACGTCGACGAAGAGGGCGACACGCTCCATGGGGCTGGCCTCGCACGGGAAGGTGGCCCTCAGCGTGACACAGTCGCCGCCTCGCCGTCGCCGTTAGCGTCCCGCTCACGCGTCTCTGGCTCGACGCCGTCGAAGGGCACCCGCATCAGCAGCGAGTAGAGCACCGGCACTACGCAGAGGGTGATCAGCGCCGCGGCCAGCAGGCCGAAGATGATGGTGATCGCCATGGGCGCCCACAGCAGCCCCCCGCCCAGCCATAGCGGCAGCAGGCCGCCGCTGGTGGTCAGCGTCGACATCAGCACCGGGCGCAGGCGCCGCCGGCCCGCCTCGAGGATCGCCTCCCGGGGCGGGTGTGTCTCGCGCTCGAGATCGATGCGGTCGATCAGCACGATAGCGTTGTTGATGACGATGCCGGCGAGCGACACCACCCCCAGGAAGGTCATGATGCCGAAGTGAGAGCCGGTGATGGTCAGGCCGAAGACCACCCCGATCAGCGACAGCGGGATGGTCGCCAGGATGATCAGCGGCCGGCGCAGGGAGTTGAACTGCACCACCAGCAGCAGCAGGATCGCCATGGCGCCGATCGGCAGCTTCTCGGCGATGGAGGCCGTGGCGATCCGCGACGACTCCACCTCGCCACCGAACTCGAAGAAGACACCGTCGGGCCAGCTCGTCTGCTGCGCTTCCAGCCAGGGGCGCAGCTCGGCCGCCACCCCGGCGGCGGTGACCCCCGGCGCCAGTTCCGCCTCCACGGCGATGGTGCGGAAGCGGTCCCGGCGCAGGATGCGCGCCGGCCCCCAGTCGAGCTCGACCTCGGCCACCTGGGCCAGGGGCACCCCCACCCCGCCGCCGGCGGGCAGCACGGTCACCCCTTCCAGGTCATCCGGGGTGCGCGCCTCGCCGCGCTCGTTGCGCAGCTGGATCGGCACCAGGGTGTCGCCGTCGCGGAAGGTCCCTACCGTCATGCCGGAGAGCGCCGTCTGCAGGCTCAGCGCCACGTCGCGCTCGGTGACCCCGGCGCGCAGCGCCCGGGCCGGGGCGACCTCGATGCGCAGGCGCTTGATCCACTCCCCCCAGTCGTCGCGCACGTTGCGGGTCCCGGGTTCCTCGGCCACCCGCTGGCGTACCTGCTCGGCGATGCGCCTCAGGGTCGCCTCGTCATCGCCGGAGATCCGCACCGAGAGCGGCACCGTCACCGGCGGGCCGAAGCTGGTGGCCGCCACCGTGGCCTGCAGGTCCGGGAAGCGCTCGGCGAGCCAGGTATCGAGGCGTTCGATCACCTCGTCCACCGCCTGCCAGCGGTTGGCCTGCAGCAGCAGGAAGGCGTACTCGGGGCTCGGCGGCTCCGGCGCATGATTGATGATATAGCGGTCGCCACCGAAGCCGATGAAGCTGCCCCAGCGATCGACCCCGTCGCGGGTCCAGTTCCCCGCCTCGTCGCGCTCGGCGGCCAGTTCCTCGGCCAGGAAGGCCTCGACCTCCTCCACCACCGCCCGGGTGCGCTCGATGGGCGCCGAGAAGGGCAGGCGCAGCTCGGCGGTGACGATGGTACGCTCCGCCTGGGGGAAGAAGATCTTGGGCAGCGGCCCGAAGCCGAGCCAGGCCAGCCCCAGCAGGCCAGCCACCGCGGCCAGGGTCAGGGTGCGGTGGCGCAGCAGGGCGAGCAGCAGCCGGCGATAGACTGCGTAGACCCGCTCGGCCAGGCGGGCGGCGAGCCCCGGACGCGACTCGGCACGCCCCTCTTGCTGCTCTCGCCGTGCCTCGCTCTCCTCCCCGCTCTTTTCTTGCGGCCTGACCCGGATAAAGGCCACGCAGAGCAGCGGAATCATGGTCAGCGACAGCAGCCAGGAGGAGAGCAGCGTGATGGTGACCACCTGGAACAGCGAACGGGTGTACTCCCCCACGTCGGAGACCGCCAGGAACTGGGGCAGGAAGGCCGCCGCCGTGGTCAGCGAGGCGGTGAGCAGCGGGAAGCGCAGCTGCCGGGCGGAGTCCAGGGCCGCCTGGCGCACCGTCCTGCCCTCCCGGGCCGAGACCTGTATCGACTCCACCATGACGATGGCGTTGTCCACCAGCATGCCCAGCGCGATGATCAGTGCCCCCAGCGACACCTGGTCCAGGCCGATATCGAAGAGCCCCATGAAGGCGAGGCAGGCGAGTATGGCCGAGGGCACCAGGCTCGCCACGATCAGCCCGGTGCGCAGCCCCAGAAAGAGCAGCATCACCAGGCAGACCAGGGCCACCGCCTGCAGCAGGTTGACCAGGAACTCGTTGATGCGCTCCTCGACCCGGTCCGGCTGGTTGGCCAGCACCTCGAACGCGAGGCCGACCGGGAGCTCGCGCTCCAGCCGTTCGATGGCGGCTTCCACCTGCTCGCCCAGGTCGAGGATATTGCCCCCCTCGCGCATGGCGATGGCGATGGCCAGCCCCTGGACACCGTTGGCGTGGTAGCGGGTCATGGGCGGCTCGGCGTAGCCGTGGCGCACCTCCATCAGCGCGCCCAGGGGCACCAGGGTGCCGTCAGGCAGCGGCAGCAGGGCCCGGCGGATGTCGTCGATGTGGGTGAAGTTGCCGGTAGGCTCGAGGATCATGCGCTCATCGCCGCTGCGGATCGCCCCGCCGGGCAGCACGATGTTGCGGGCGGCGAGCAGCTGGGCGAGGCCCTGGGGCGAGACACCGAGATCCGCCAGGCGCGCCTCGCTGTAGTCGAGAAAGATGCGCTCCTCGGCGTAGCCGTGGAGGTTCACCTTGGCCACGTCGTCGAGCATCAGCAGCCGGTCGCGGACGTCGTCGGCCACCGCCTTGAGCTCCGCCTGTTCATAGCCCTCGCCGGTCAGCGAGAGCATGATGCCGAAGACGTCGCCGAACTCGTCGTTGATGATCGGCGCCAGGGCCTCGTCGGGCAGCCGGCCCCGGGCATCGCCCACCTTGCGGCGCAGTTTGTCCCAGCCGGCCTGGACGTCCCTGACCTCGGGGCGCAGCTCCACGCGGATGATGGAGACCCCGGCCCGGGAGGTGCTCTCGACGAAGTCGAGCTCCGGCATCTCCATGATGGCGGTCTCCAGCGGGTCGGTGACCAGCTGCTCGACCCGCTCCGGAGTGGCGCCGGGCAGGTAGGTGACCACCTGGGCCACCCGCACCGTCACCGCCGGGTCCTCGGCCCGGGAAATGGAGAGGTAGCTGATCACCGCCCCCAGCAACACCACCAGCAGCCCGGCGATGGTGACCCGGTTGTAGCGTAGCGCGGCCTCGGTGAGGGTCACGGCGAGGCCTCCGCATCGCCGCGATGGTCATCGATCAGCCGTACCCGCATGCCGTCATGCAGCCGGCTCATCCCCGCCACGATCAGGTGCTCGCCGAGGGCGAGGCCGGCCGCCACCTCCAGGCGCTCGCCGTGGCGCCCGCCCAGGGTGACGGTGCGGCGTCGCACCGTCGCCTCACGGCCGTTGGCCACGTCGTTGCCCTCCACGGCATCAGGCCCATCGGGCTCGGCGACATAGACGAAGTGGCCGTCGATATCCTGCTGCACCGCCACCATGGGCACCCAGAGGCCGCTGCCGGGACCGCCCAGCGGCAGGGTGAGCTCCGCCGCCATGCCGGGACGCAGCCGCTCGCGCTCGTCGTCGGCGAGGCCGACCAGCCTGACCCGCAGCGGCCAGGTGGCCTGGCGCGGGTCCACCGGCAGGCCGATCTCGGTGACCTCGCCGGCCAGGGTGAGCCCGGCCAGGGGCAGGTGCACCCGCACCGGCGCCCCGACCACCAGCGCACCGAGCAGGTCCTCGGAGAGGGCGGCACGCACCTCCAGGTCGTCGCCGCAGGCCAGCACCAGCACCGGCTGGCCGGCGGCCACGTTCTCGCCGGCCTCGGCCAGGCGGGTGGCCACCCGGCAGTCGCCGGGCGCCTCCAGGTGCGTGAAGGAGAGCTGGCGCTCGGCCAGGGCCAGGGCGTCGCGGGCGCTGTCGCGCTGGGCGCGGGCCGCCTCCACCTGGGCCCGGGCGGCGTCCAGGTCACGGGCCGGGGCGCTGCCGGCCTCATAGAGGCGCCTCGCACGCTGCCACTCGGCCTCGGCGTTGGCCGCCGCGGCCTCGGCGCCGGCCAGGCCCGAGCGGGCCCGGTCGCGCTGCAGGCGCAGGTCGGTGGCCTCGAGGCTGGCCAGCGGCTGGCCGGCCGCCACCGTGTCCCCCACCCCCACCTCGTGGGACGCGAGTCGCCCCGCCACACGGAAGCTGAGGCGCCGGTTGGCGGACGCCTCCAGGCGCCCCGGCAGCTCACGTTCGGCCTCGGCCCCGCTGGTCTCCAGGATCAGGGTGCGCACCGGACGCAGCGGCGGCTCCTCCACCGCCTCCTCGGCGCAGCCGGCCAGCAGCAGCAGTCCGACCAGCAGCCCCCCTCGAATGATCATCGCTCCCCTCCTCCTTGCCGGGCCCCGGCGGCGCCCGCCAGCAGCCGCTCCCGGGCCCGCGCATCCATGGGCCCCGGGCTTATGCCCAGGGCCCGCTGCAGGTGCACCAGCGCCTGCAGCGCCTGCCAGCGCCCCTCCGCGGCGGCAAGCCCCGCCTGGCGGGCCGAGGTACGGGCGTCGATCAGCGCCACCTGGGGAAGCGCCCCCTCCTGCCAGGCCACCTCGGCAAGCCGCAGCGCCTCCTCGGCATGGTCGCGGGCCTCGTCGCGCAGGGCGATGCGCCGCCAGGCGGCGGCAAGCTCCACGCTCGCCGCCCGCAGCCGGGCCTCCAGCCCGAGCCGCGCCTCGGCATCCTCCACGGCCACCTGCTCCAGGCGCGCCGCGGCCTGGTCACGCTGGATACTGCGCCGACCGCCGGCATAGAGCGGCAGCCGCGCCGAGACGCCGACGCTCCACTGGTCGCGCCCGGTCTCGGGCAGCGACACGCCCACGCCCTCCAGGACCCCGACGCCGGTCTGGACCAGCGGGTTCGAGGACTCCCAGGGCGCCCGCTCGCCCTCCCCGCTGCGGGAGAGCTCGCTGGTATAACGGGCCTCGAGACCCACCTCGGGCAGCCAGAAGGCGCGGCGTCGGGAGGTGAGCTCGCGGCGTGCCGCCTGGCGCAGCTCGCCGATCGCCTCGAGCTCGGCCGAATCATGCAGCGCCGCGGTCACCAGCCGCTCCTGCCAGGCGGCGAGGCTCGCCGACGTATCGAGGACAGCGGTGAAGCGGGAATCGGCGCCGAGCCAGCCGGGACGGGTGAGGTCCGGTTCGGCGGGGACCAGCGGCGCGGACGGGTCGCGCCCGAGCCGGCGGTTGAGGGCGATCCTCAGCCGCTCGCGGTCGGCCGCCACCCGCTCAAGCCGCTCCCGGGCCTGGGCGAGCTCCGCCTCGAAGCGGGCCACCTCGCCGCGCCCCACCGCGCCGGCGGCCTCCCCGCGCACCGCCTGGTCGCGCTGGGCGCGGGCCAGCTCGAGGTCGGCCTGGAGCACCTCGCGGCTGGCGTCGAGCCGCAGCAGGTCGAGAAACTCCCGCGCGACGTCCAGGGCCAGGTCGAGGCTCTCCACCTCCAGCTCGGCACGCCGGGCGCGGTCGAGGCTGCCGGCGACGGCGATGGCGGCCAGCGCAGGCTCGGAGAAGAGCAGCTGCTCCAGCACCGCCCCGCCGCTGGCCAGGCGCTCGGGCTCCTGGCCCAGGGCCGCGCTAGCGCGGGTCTCGTCGATCATTCGCCCGGTGGCCTCCAGGTAGAGGCTGGGCCGATAGCGCGAGGCCGCCAGGTCGCGTTCGAAGGCCTCCACCGCGACGCCCTGGCGGGCGGCGGCCAGGCCCAGGTTGTCGGCCAGCGCCAGGGCCACCGCCTGGGCGAGCTCCAGGCGCACGCGACCCGGGGCGGCCGCCTCGCCCACCAGGCGGGCCTGGCTGAGCAGCGCGAAGCTCGGCGACCAGCCGAGGCGGTCGGCGGTCTCCAGGTTGAGCCAGGGGCGCTCCAGGCCGGGTCGCGAGTCGAGGGGTTCGAGCGCACGGCCGGCGGCGACATCGTCCAGGCGCAGCGCCACGCGGCGCAGCCAGGCCTCATGGTCCAGGGCCCGGGGTGAGGAGAGCAGCACGCCGCGCTCCACCTGGCGGGCATCGGTAAGCGCCACGCTCGGCACCCCTGCCTCGGTCAGCCGGGCAAAGAGCCGCCGCTGGGCATCTCCATCGAGGTCGGGCAGCGCCAGCAGCAGGGCGGCATCGGCCTCGTGCAGGGCGGTGTCAGAAGGAGATCCGGCGGGGGTGACGGCCAGGGGGGCCAGCGCGATACCGCGTGCCCCGGCCTGGGCGGCCAGGGCCTCGGCGGCTTCCTCCAGCGCACCGGCAGGGCCGAGCAGCAGCACCCGGGTGGCGCCGTCGAGGGGCTCGAGGGCGAAGGGGTCCGTGGCGGCGAGAAACGCGGAGGATTCCAGGCGCTCAAGGCCCGGCAGTCGAACGCCGGTGCCGGGCGGGGCCGGGACGACCGCGGGCGTGGCGCGGCCGGCGGAGAGGCGCTCGAGCTCCCGCTGCAGGGCCGGCAGGTCGGCCTGGCCCCCCGGCAGCAGGCGCGGATCCAGAACAGCGTCGGCCGCCGAGACGTCGCCCGGCGCCAGCAGCGGCGCGCACACCAGGGCAATGAACAGGCGCTTCCATGCGGTGACGTTCATGTCGGTCGGCCGGTGGGTGGGAGATGGCACCGAGTATAAACAACTGTTTGAAAGTTGCCAGGCTCGACGCTGACTCGGGCCAAGGGAGCGCCGGGGACAGGTCGTAGAGGGGGTCCTATGCCAGGGATGGCATCGGTAGCGCCCAGGGAGGGGTTTACAGCGCCCCCTCGCAGACCTGTCGCCGGATCAGCTCCCGACAAGGGAACTTGAAATTGGCAGATAGGGGCGGACTGGGGGGCTTTGTCGCTCTACTCTACCACTCCTCGCTGGTTTCGCGCAGGGCCGCGAGTTCGGCCTTGGCCTCGGCGAGGCACCAGCGCAGTTCGTCGCCCAGCGCCACCCCGCTGCCCACGGCGATCAGCCCGGCGGCGGCCCCGCTGCGGCGGCGAGCCACGCCGTCGCTCGAGTGCAGCGCCTCGAGCCTGCCGATCAGCCAGGCCAGCCAGCTGTCGGGGCGGGCGGCCAGCTCGCGCAGGCGGTGCAGCTCGGCGATGCCGGCCCCTTCCGCACCGAGCAGCTCGCGCCACTCATGGCGCTCCAGGCGAGCGTGCTCGGTCACCTCGCGCAGCAGCGATTGCAGCGCCAGCTCGGCCAGCGCCAGGGCGCCCTCCTCGGCCGCCATGCGCCGTGCCTCGGCGTGCTCGTCGTCGCCCGGCGGGGTGTCGAGCAGCAGCTCGGCCTGGTAGAGCAGCTGGTTGGTACGGGATCGCGGGGTCACTTTCGCTTGTCCTCCACCTGCCAGCGGTGGCCGTCGAAGGTGGCCTTCCAGCCGGTGGCCTTGCCCCCCTCGTCGGTCATCACGAACTGCTCCTTGGCCTTGCGCGAGAAGCGGATCTGGGCCGGGCGGCCGTCCGGGTCCTCGCTGGGGGCGTCGAGCAGGTAGCGATACTTCTCGGGGAGCTCCTCGGCGTGGGCCTTGAGCTCCTTGACCAGCGGCGGGCGTGTCTCGCGGTTCCTGGGGAACTTGCTCGCCGCCAGGAACAGCCCGCTGGCCCCGTCGCGCAGCACGTAGTGATCCTCGACCTTCTGGCACTCGAGTTCCGGCATGTCGATCGGGTCCATCTTGGGCGGGGCCACCTCGCCATTGCGCAACAGCTTGCGGGTGTTCTTGCACTCGCTGCTGGTGCAGCCGAAGTACTTGCCGAAGCGGCCGGACTTGAGCTGCATCTCGCTACCGCACTTGTCGCACTCGATGGTGGGGCCGTCATAGCCCTTGATGCGGAACTTGCCCTGCTCCACCTCGTAGCCGTTGCAGTCCGGGCTGTTGCCGCAGATGTGCAGCTTGCGGGTCTCGTCGATCAGGTAGCTGTCCATGGCGGTGCCGCACTTCGCACAGCGGTGCTTGGCCCGCAGGGCATCGGTCTCGGCCTCCTCGTCGGCGTCGGCGGCCACCGCCTCCTCGCCGGGCAGCAGGTCGATGGTGGTCTTGCAGCGCTCCTTGGGCGGCAGGTTGTAGCCCGAGCAGCCCAGGAAGACCCCGGTGGAGGCGGTGCGGATCTGCATCTTGCGCCCACAGGAGGGGCAGTCGATATCGGTGGGCACCGGCTGGTTGGGGCGCATCCCCGCCTCGCTCTCGGCCTCCTGAAGCTCCTTCCTGAACTCGGCGTAGAAGGCGTCGAGCAGCGCGCGCCAGTTGCGCTCGCCCTCGGCCACCTCGTCGAGGCTGTCCTCCATGCGCGCCGTGAAGGAGTAATCCATCAGGTCGGGGAAGGACTCCTTGAGGCGCTCGGTGACGATATCGCCGAGCTTCTCGGCGTAGAAGCGCCGGTTCTCCAGCTTGACGTAGCCGCGATCCTGGATGGTCGAGATGATCGAGGCGTAGGTGGAGGGGCGGCCGATGCCGCGCTTCTCCAGCTCCTTGACCAGGCTCGCCTCGGTGTAGCGGGCCGGCGGCTTGGTGAAGTGCTGCAGCGGGTCCAGGGAGGCCAGAGTCATCGGGGTGCCCTCGGCGAGGTCCGGCAGCGACTGGTCCTCGTTCCTGCCGGCGGGCTTCATCACCCGGGTATAGCCGTCGAACTTGAGCACGCGCCCCTTGGCCTTGAGCTCGTAGCCGTCAGCCTCCACGGTCAGGGTGCTGGAGAGGTACTCGGCCGGGGTCATCTGGCAGGCCACGAACTGGCGCCAGATCAGCTCGTAGAGCCGCTCGGCGTCGCGCTCCATGCCGGCCAGGTCGGTGGCACGCCGCCCCACGTCGGAGGGACGGATCGCCTCGTGGGCCTCCTGGGCGCCCTCCTTGCTGGAGTAGCGGTTGGGGGCCTCGGGCAGGTAGCGCGGCCCGAACTCCTCGCCGATGAACTCGCGCACGCTCTCCACCGCATCCTTCGACAGGTTGGTGGAGTCGGTACGCATGTAGGTGATGTAGCCCGCCTCGTAGAGGCGCTGGGCCAGGGTCATGGTCTTCTTCACCGAGAAGCCCAGCCGGCCACTGGCGGCCTGCTGCAGGGTCGAGGTGATAAAGGGCGCGTTCGGCTTGGAACGCGTCGGTTTATCCTCCCGCGCGGTGATGGCGAGCGACGCCTTGCGCAGCGCGGCGATGCGCTCCAGGGTCTCGGCTTCCGAGGTGGGGCGGAAGGCCTTGCCGTCCTGGCGCACCAGCTCGAAGCGCACCGGCTCGCCGCCGGCCCCGTCGACCTGCGGGACCAGGTCCGCGTGGACGTCCCAGAACTCCTCGGGAACGAAGGCACGGATCTCGCGCTCGCGCTCGACGATCAGGCGCATGGCCACCGACTGCACCCGCCCGGCCGAGAGCCCCCGGGCGATCTTGGCCCACAGCAGCGGCGAGAGCATGAAGCCCACCACCCGATCCAGGAAGCGTCGCGCCTGCTGGGCCTCGACCCGCGGAATGTTGAGCGCGCCGGGGTCCTGGAAGGCCTCCTGGATGGCGTTCTTGGTGATCTCGTTGAAGACCACGCGCTTGTAGCGGGCCTCGTCGCCGCCGATGGTCTCGCGAAGGTGCCAGGCGATGGCCTCCCCCTCGCGGTCGAGGTCGGTGGCGAGATAGACGGTGTCGGCCTTCTGGGCAAGCTTCTGGAGCTCGGCGACCACCTTCTCCTTGCCCGGCAGGATCTCGTAGTGGGCCTCCCAGTCGTGCTCGGGGTCGATCCCCATGCGCCGGATCAGCTGCTCCTGGGCCTTGCGCTTCCGGTACTCGGCCTTCTCGTCCGGCGACATCTTGCGGGTCGCCGCGGCCTGCCGCGCACGCTCCTTGGGATCCGAGGCCGCCTTGCCCGAGCCGCTGGTCGGCAGGTCGCGGATATGACCCACGCTCGACTTCACGATGAAGTCATTGCCGAGATACTTGTTGATCGTCTTGGCCTTGGCCGGCGACTCGACGATGACCAGTGACTTGCCCATAGTGCTCCACGATATGTGCATGGCGCGCCCCGCGAGGGCGCACCTGACGATTCCTTCCCGCCCATCCGCGGCGGGTGAAAAATGCGCTTACCCTACCCCAGCGCCGTGCATCACGCCAGTCGCACCTCGGCGCGAGGGCCGTGGCGGCCTTCTGACCCTAGACCGCCGAGGGCGCTCTGGGCAAGGCGCCTGCCACAACGACATCGCCCCCGCCGCAGCGAGCGGCGGGGGCGAGAATGGCCCGGTGGCAAGGCGCGATCAGCGCTTGCCGCCACCGCCTCCGGGCTTGCGGCGCGGGGTGGTGGTGCGCCGCCGCGAGGTGGTCGGCTTGGCGGCAGGCGCTGCCTCGGCCTTCGGCGCGGGCGAGGCGGCGGGCTTGTCCGACGCTTCTGCCTTGGCCGCAGACTCGTCAGACGCTTCTGCCTTGGCCGTCGGCTCTGCCTTGGCCGTCGGTTCTGCCTTGGCCGTCGGTTCTGCCTTGGCCGTCGGTTCTGCCTTGGCCGTCGGTTCTGCCTTGGCCGTCGGTTCGGCCTTGGCGGCGGGCTCGACCTTCCGCGCTACCGTCGCGGCAGGCGTGTCGACTGCCGCCGGCGCGGCCTTGGCGGCCGGCGCCTGGGACCGGGTGGCCACCGGCTGCGACTCCATCAGGTCTTCGACGCTGCTGAACGCCAGGCGCTGGGCTTCCGCCTGGCTGCCGACCCAGGCCTCGGCCTCGGCGCGCGACTCGGCCTCGATGAGGGGCGCCTGGTCGATGGCCTGCTCGAACAGCCCCTTGACCCGCGCCATCCGGTCGGCGGAATGCTCGGAGAGCTCCCCGCTGGCCGCCAGCACGTGCTCGATATGCTCGAGGTGCCCGGCGATCTGCTCGGCGGACTGGCCCTTGAGCAGCTCGGGCAGCCCCTCGACGGCCGCTTCGCGGTCCAGCTTGAGGATGAAGAACTGCTCGCGCATCAGGCGCTTGAAGTCGGCCACGGAGAGCTGCGGCTCGAGCTCCGCGTGGGAGGCGCGCAGGCGCTTGAAGTTACGCTCGTCGGTGGAGGGCGCGCCGCCCAGCACGAAGATCAGCGCACGAATGACCGCCTCGTGGCTCCCCCCCTCGGCAATGTGCTCGCGCAGCTCGGCCTGGCGCCGGGCGATGAAGCGGCGGTGCTCCGGCTCGGCGCCGGGGCGACGGCGATGCACGTGGGCGTCACCGCCCAGGCCCACCAGCGACTGCAGCAGCGGCTGGCCATAGAGGTCGAGGAACATCCGCTCGATGGCGCCATCGCGCAGGTCGCGCCAGGCGTTGAGGCTGCCGGCGATCTGGTCGGAGGCGATCGTCTCCAGCACGCGGAACAGGTTGTCCTCGTCCACCAGGTGGCGGTCGGCACGGATCCGCTCGGCCAGCACCGGCACCGCGGTCATCAGCGGGTTGCGATCCGAGAGCAGGCGGTAGCCCAGGCGGTTGGGGTGCATGCGGCGCAGCCACTTCGCCGATTCCGGCGTGGACAGGGCGCGCACCCAGGGCTGCACGAAGAGCCGGTAGAGGCCCAGGTTGATCTCCGAGATGCGAGCCACGGTGGCGAACCGGGTATCGTCTTCCGGGGCGTGCTGGACGTAGTGGTCGAGTTCCCCGATGGTGCGCGGCGAGAACTCCAGCAGGTAGTCCCGCTCGATCAGCTCCGCATCCTCGCGCTCGGCGGCGGTGGAGACGGTGGTCTCGTAGAGCCCCGGCGGCAGCACGTCGATGTAGTCCATGTTGGCGGTGAACTCGGCGTGCTCCTTGCGGGACACGCTGCCCGAGACGAAGATGCCCAGGTGGCCGGTGGAGTCATGCACGCAGTAGACGATGGTCTGCTCGTTGGCGATGATGTCCTCGGTGCCCTCGTAGAGGTCGCGCACCCAGCCCAGCGCCTGGGGCGGCGGCGTGATGTCGTCGCCCTGGGAGCAGAACACCACCACCGGCGAGCGGACGTTGCGCAGGTCGATGCGCCGGCCGTCGGAGGTCACCATCTGGGCCGTGGAGAGACGGTTGCCGACGAACAGGTTGTCGACGATGTACTGGATCTCGTCGCCGCCCAGCACCACGTGGCCACCCCACCAGCGCTCGAACTCCAGATAGCGGCTGGCCTCGGTGTCCACGTTGGCGTAGAGGCGATACTGCTTGGCCCAGTAGGTGTTGGCCGGGTTCATGTTCTCGAAGTTCTGCACCAGCCAGGCGCCGTCGAAGTGGCCGTCGCCCAGGTCGCTGACCAGCGAGGTCACCCAGCTGCCACCGGTCATGCCACCGGTGTAGCGCATGGGCGCGCGGCCACGCTCGCCCGCCCAGTAGGAGAGCGGCGCCCCGGCGATCAGGATGGGGCCGAACAGGTCGGGCTCCAGGGACGCCGCCATCATGATCTGCCAGCCCGCCTGGCAGTTGCCCACTACCATCGGCTTCTCGGCGTCGCTCTGGGAGTGGCGCTCGTTGACGTGGCGCAGGAAGGTGACCTCGGCCTCGACCACGTCCTCGACGGTCTGGCCATCCACCGGATAGGGCAGGAAGCCGATGAAGTAGCAGGGGTGGCCGGCGCGCAGCGCCACGCCGATCTCGCTGTCGGGCTTGAAGCCGCCGATGCCCGGGCCATGGCCGGCACGCGGGTCCACCACCACGAAGGGGCGCATCTGGGGATCGGTCTCCAGCCCCTCGGGGGGCAGGATACGCAGCAGTTCGTAGTTGACCGGCCGCGCAAGGTCGCGGCCGTCGATCAGCACCTCGGCATCGAAGCCCAGCACGCTGGGCTTGGTCTTCTCGATATGCTCGAGGTACTGGTTGCCACGAACGCGCATCACGTCCATGTAGAGCACGCTTCGCTCGAAGGCATCCAGCCAGTAGCGACCGGCGGCGCGTCCAAAGCCGAACGGATCCAGGAAGGACAGCGCGGCTGCCGGGGGTGTCGGCATCGGAAGGTTCATCACGAGCTCCTGGCGTTGCGGAATCAGGGGAAAGTGGCTCCAGGCCTGTCGACGAGGAGCTTTGCTGCATTGCAATATAGCGCAGATCCTGCTCTCACGCGAGAAATAGGTCGGTGACGAATTCATGTCAGCGAGGGGCGAGCCCCGTCAACATCGCCTCCGCCGGCGCCTCGCCCAGCAGCTCCCGCAGGCCGCGTCGCCCTCGGCGAATCGCTTCCTCGGGGCGACGGCCCCAGGCCAGCAGGCGGGCCTCGCCGGGGGCCTCGAGGGGGCGGTCGAGGCGCAGCCCCGGGCCGCCAGAGAAGCCGGCGCCCGCCTCCGGGAAGAGCCGCCACTGCAGGGCATGGCCGCGAGGGGCCAGGGCCGCCTGGCGATCCCGCAGCCGCTCGCCGGCTGCCAGGCGCAGCTGCTCGACCACCGGGTCCACGCCGGTCAGCGCCTCGTCCAGCGCCTCGCTGCCATCCAGTCCCGGCCCCATGGCCGCAAAACCGAGCCGATTGCCGCTGACCCGGAAGTCGAGGGAGACCAGGCCGACGAGCCCGAGGCCGGCCAGCCCCTGCAGCGCAAGCTGCCCCAGGTAGGCGCGCTGTTCCGGAGTCAGCCAGGCCACCGGCGCCCGAACAAGCCCGGGATGGACCCGGTCCCGCGCCGGCAGGAAACGCAGGCACCCCAGGCGGTCGGCCAGCACCGGCACCCGTACCCGCGGCCCCGTCGCGTCACCCTCGGCCAGCGGCACCCCGGCCTCGCGCATCAGCAGGCGGATCGCCTCGCCGTCGTGCATCGCCTCGATCAGCGCCGGCCTGGGACCCACGAAGGCGAGCCCGGCCCGCCCGCAGGCGTGGGCCAGCTCGAGCTGGGATCCGGCATCGCTCTCTCCCGGATGCAGCGCCCGGCAGCCCGCCGCCAGGGCATGCTCCACCACGGCCTCGGCCGGCGCCGGCGGGGCAACCAGGCAGGCCAGGCCCAGCTCCTCGCAGGCCTGGCGCACCCGCAGCCCCGCCTGCCCGGTGGCCACCAGCACCACCCCGGGGGCGGACTCGGTGTCTTCTGGCGTCGGCAGGCGAAAGGGCGACGGGCTCATGGGCGATCCGGGTCGAGAGGCGCAAGCGCCAAGGATATCCGATAATCTCGCCGGACGGAGCCGGCGTCGCGCCGTGGCCGCCACACTGCCCGCGGTGCTAGCATGACAGCAAGACAGGCAAGAGGCCCCACGGCGCCGCCCCGACCATGACCACGCCCAAGCTGCTCAATAGGCTGACCTTCCGCCAGCTTCAGGTCTTCCAGGCCGTCTACGACCGGCAGTCCTACTCCCGGGCGGCGGAGCGCCTGGGCCTGACCCAGCCAGCGGTCAGTGCCCAGATCCGCCAGCTCGAGCAGGCGCTGGGCCAGCCGCTGTTCAAGTATGCCGGCAAGACCCTGCACGTGCTGCCGGCCGCCGATGCCCTCGCCGCCTCGGCACGGGCGATCTTCGGCCAGGTCTCGCGACTGCAGATGACCCTCTCCGACATGTCCGGCACCATCAGCGGGGAGCTCAACCTGGCCGCGGTCTCCACCGCCCAGTACGTGGTCCCCCACCTGCTGGCGCGCTTCCGCGCCCACTATCCCAATGTCAGGGTGCGGCTGCGCGTCTGCAACCGCAGCCAGGCCCTGGAACGCCTGGCCGATCAGCGCGACGACCTGGTGATCATGGCGCGGGTCCCCGAGGACCGCGGTCTGGTGTTCATGCCGATCCTCGACAACGAGATGGTGCCGGTGGTGTGGCCCGGCCACCCGCTGCTCTCCGCCCCGTCCGCGACCCTGGAAGACTTCGCCCGCCACTACGTGCTGATGCGCGAGCCCGGCTCAGGCGTGCGCAGCGCCTTCGAGGAGGTGGCGGCCGACCAGGACGTGCACCTGGCCCACTGCATCGAGATGGGCACCAACGAGGCGATCAAGCAGGGCGTGATGGCCCAGCTGGGCGTGGCGGTGCTGCCGCGCCTGGCGGTCCGCCTGGAGATCGAGGCCGGCCTGCTCGAGACGCTCGCGCTGCCGGCCTTCCCGCTGCGCCACTCGTGGTGCACCGTCTACCCCAGGGAGCGCCTCCCCACCCCGGTCACCGAGCTCTTCCTACGCTTCGTGCGTCAGCACCTGGCGGACTTCCACGACCACTTCAACGCCCCGCCTCGCCCCATGCCCAACCACGGCGTGGTCTGCCTGCCGATCGGTTCCTGACCGGCATCATGGCGAGGCCGGATGGCGGCGCCACGCGCCGCCGGGTGTCTGTCCCCGCCCGGCGCGGCTGTGGTAAATTAGCCGCCTGCAACCCACGTAACAGTCTGCGCGCCATGCGGGGCTCACCCGGGCAACGCCCCCGGTCGGCATCGTCTCGCCACCCATGGCCCTCGCAGCCGCCGAGCGGAGGGGTTCCCACCCTATGAGCGACAACACCTCGAAACCGATCCCCAGCGGAGAGAAGTTCCGCACCGAGCAGGGCTTCGCCGCCATCAAGGACGGCATGAAGCAGCGCCGCCAGGAGGGCGATGGCCCTGACCTGGGGCGCAAGCCGAAGTGGCTGCGCGCCCAGATTCCCGGCGGCGAGCGTTTCGAGGCCGTCAAGCGCAACGTCAGCGCCCATCGCCTGAGCACCGTCTGCGCCGAGTCCCACTGCCCCAACATGGGCGAGTGCTGGAGCAACGGCACGGCCACCATCATGCTCATGGGCTCGGTCTGCACCCGCGCCTGCCGCTTCTGCGCCGTGGACACCGGCAACCCGAAGGGGTGGCTGGACGCCGAGGAGCCGGCCAATACCGCCAGGTCGGTGGAGCTGATGGGCCTACGCTACGTGGTGCTGACCTCGGTGGACCGCGACGACCTCGACGACGGCGGCGCCGGCCACTACGCGGCCTGCATCCGCGCCATCAAGGCCAACACCCCCGAGGTGGTGGTCGAGGCGCTGACCCCGGACTTCGACGGCGTGCCTGCCGCCATCGAGGCAGTGGTGGACTCGGGCCTGGAGGTCTTCGCCCAGAACGTGGAGACCGTGGAACGCCTCACCCGCCGGGTGCGCGACCCCCGCGCCGGCTACCGCAAGACCCTGGACGTGCTGGCCCACGCCAAGCGGCACAAGCCGGAAGTGCTGACCAAGACCAGCCTGATGCTGGGCCTGGGGGAGACCGAGGAGGAGATCCTGGCCACCTTCGACGAGCTGCGCGAGATCGGCGTGGATATCGTCACCCTGGGCCAGTACCTGCGCCCGACCCGCAACCACCTGCCGGTGGAGCGCTACGTCACCCCCGAGGAGTTCGAGCGCTTTCGCCGCATCGGCCTGGAGAAGGGCTTCATGGAGGTGGCCTCGGGCCCGCTGGTGCGCTCCAGCTACCGCGCCGACCGAGTCTTCGAGAAGAACAACCTGGGCCTGGCCGCCCCGGCCGAGGTCCCCGGCCAGCAGCCTGACCCCGATCGCATCGACGCGATCAACGTCGGCTGACCAGCTCCCGGCCCAGCTCGAGCGCCAGGCACTCCGCCAGGCGCTCCCCCACCGCCGCCACATCCGGGCAGTCCTCCACCAGGTCCGCCAGGCGCGTCATCGCCATGCCGGCATAGCCGCAGGGGTTGATGCGCTGGAACGGCGAGAGGTCGCCGTCGACGTTGAGGGCCACCCCATGGAAGCTGCCGCCGCGGCGGATGCGCAGCCCCAGCGAGGCGATCTTGGCCTCCCCCACGTAGACGCCCGGCGCATCGGCGCGCGCCCGGGCCTCGACCCCGTGCTCCGCCAGCAGGGCGATCACCGCATTCTCCAGAGCGCTGACCAGCTCGCGCACCCCGAGCCCTGCCCGGCGCACGTCGATCAGCGGATAGAGCACCACCTGGCCGGGGCCGTGGTAGGTCACCTGGCCGCCGCGGTCGGTCGCCACCACGGGGATGTCGCCGGGCATCAGCAGGTGCTCGGGCTTGCCGGCGCGCCCCTGGGTGAACACCGGGTCGTGCTCGACCAGCCAGAACTGGTCCGGGGTCCCGGCATCGCGGGCGTCGGTGAGATCGCGCATCGCCTGCCACACCGGCTCGTAGGGGCGACGGCCCAGCCGATGCAGCTCCACGGGGGGCAGGACAGGAGCGGCCGCCATCACACCACCATGTGCACGCGGCCGGTAGCCTTGAGCTCGACGAACAGCGCCTGCAGCTGCGCCTCGCCGGTGGCGCGGATGGTCAGGCGCACCGACTGGAAGCGCCCGTTGCGGCTCGGCACCACGTCTATCCCGGTGGGGTCGAACTCGGGATCGTGGCGGGAGACGATCTGGCAGACGCTAGCGGCGAAATCCTCGGCGGCATCGCCCACCACCTTGAGGGGGTAGCGGCAGGGGAAGGTGATCTTCGGCGGCTTGCCGCCCGCCGGGCGGCCGGGGGAGCGCAGATCACGCAGTGACTTGTCGTTCATGGAGCCTTCCGGCAGGTCGTGAATATCCCGCCATTTTACGCAAGCCGGCGGCCAGCGGCCAGTTGGCAAGGATCAAGGGGGCATGGACGGCGCGTTCCTTGCCCCCTTGTGACGGGCCGATGGCCTAGCCGAACCAGCCGCCGATCAGGTTGCTGAAGAAGCGCCGCACCTGGTCGATGAGCCGCTTGACCAGGCCGCCCTCCTCGACGGTCTCCAGGGCCACCAGCGGCTGCTCGCCGACCACCTCCTCGCCAAGGCGCACCTCCAGGGTGCCGACGCGCTCGCCGGCCTGGATCGGGGCAGCCAGGTCGGCGCGGATATCGAGGCGCGCGGTGAGCTCCTCGTTGCGGGCCCGGGGCACGGTCATCACCACGTCGCGGTCGACGCCGACGCGCAGCTCATTGCTGTCGCCCCCCCAGATCCGCGGGGTGTTGAGCACCGAGCCGCGGTCGTAGAGCTTCAGGGTCTCGAAGTAGCGAAAGCCGAAGCTGAGCAGCTTCTGGGTCTCCTGGGCCCGGGCCTCCTCGGAGCTGGTGCCCATGACTACCGAGATCAGGCGCATGTCGTCGCGCTTGGCGGAGGCCACCAGGCCATAGCCCGCCTCGGTGGTCCAGCCGGTCTTGAGGCCATCGACGGTGGGGTCACGCCACAGCAGGCGGTTGCGGTTGGGCTGGCGGATATCGTTGTAGGTGAAGTACTTCTCCGCGTAGATGGCGTAGTGCTCGGGGTAGTCGTTGATGATGTACTGGGAGAGCAGCGCCATGTCGCGGGCCGAGGAGTAGTGATTCTCCCCGGGCAGGCCGGTGGCGTTCTGGAAGTTGGTGTTGTGCAGCCCCAGCCGGGTGGCGTGCTGGTTCATCAGATCGGCGAAGGGGGCCTCGCCGCCCGAGAGGTGCTCGGCCACGGCGACGCTGGCATCGTTGCCGGAGGCGATGATGATCCCGTAGAGCAGGTCGCGGATGGCCACCTGGGTATCCACCTCGATGAACATCTTGGAGCCGCCGGTGCGCCAGGCGTTCTCGCTGACCCGTACCATGTCGTCCAGGGCGATATTGCCGCGGTCGAGCTCGCGCTCCACCAGGTAGGCGGTCATCAGCTTGGTGAGGCTCGCCGGGGGCAGGCGCTCGTCGGCATTGTGCTCGACCAGTACCCGGCCGCTGTCGGCATCCATCAGGATCCAGGAGCTGGCGGCCAGCTGGGGCGGCGACGGGATCATGGTCTGGGGCTGTGGCTGCTGGGGCACCGGAACGCCCTGGGCCAGCGCCAGGGGCACCACCAGCAGCAGGCCCAGCAGCACCGCCCGGAAACGACGTGGGGAAAACAGCTCTCTCATGGGGACGGATCTCATCGGGGATTGCGGTAAGAGGTCGGCGCCCTCACGGGGCGCCGTTGACGATAAAGGCCTGGTCGAAGCCGGCGCGACGCAGCTCGTCGCGCACGGGATCCACCTGGCCGGCATGGGCCAGCGGGCCCACCTGGACACGATGCATGCCGGTGGCCGCCTCCACCCGCACCGGGTGGGAGAGCTCGGCCTGCAGGCGCGCCTTCAGGGCCTGGGCGCTCTCGGCGGAGCCCAGGGCGGCGATCTGCAGGTAGATGGGGCGGCCCTCCGCGGGGCGGCCATCCGCGGGGCGGACCTCCTCGGGGCGGACCTCCGCGGGGCGGCCCTCCGTGGGGCGGCCGCCAGATGCGGCAGCCCCGTTGGCGGACGGCGCGGCCTGCGCCACAGGAGCGGCCGGCGGCGCAGGGGCAGAGACCACCTGGCTGGCCGCCTGGCGGGCAGGCGGCGCGACCGCGGCGGCGGTAGCGCCATTGCGCTTGCTGCTGGACACCCCGCCGCCGTTCTCGGCCAGCCACCGCTCCACGTCGATCGCCTCCACCTTCACGCGCCCGGTGCCCCGGTCGAGGATGTCCAGACGCGCCGCGGCGGCATAGGAGAGGTCGATCTCGCGGTCGTTGTGGAAGGGGCCGCGATCGTTGACCCGCACGATCACCGAGTTGCCGTTGTCCAGGCTGGTCACCCGGGCATAGGTCGGCAGCGGCAGCGACCGGTGGGCGGCGGACATCTTGTACATGTCATAGATCTCGCCGTTGGAGGTCGCGTAGCCGTGGAACTTCTCGCCGTACCAGGAGGCGGTGCCCTGGCGGGCATAGCCGCGGGCGTCGGGCAGTACCTGGTAGGTCTTGCCCCACACCTCGTAGGTGGGCCGGTTGCCGCCCCGGGAGGGCGACTCGAGGCGCGGCACCGCATCCGGCACCCGGCTGACATCCGGCGGCTCCATCGGGTAGGCGTCGCCGGTCATGGCGTAGCGCCCTCCCCCGCCAGCGGGCGTGGCGGCCGGCGCGGCACCGCTATCCCGCGGGCCGGAGGGCGCACTGCCTCCCCCGCCGGCGCAGCCGGCCAGCAGGGCCACCACCATCAGCATCGGCAAGGGGTTCATGGGGCCTCCTCGGCAACGCGGCTCACCGCCTCGAGCCAGTGGGCGTCCAGGGCCCGGGCGTCGGCGATCGCCTCGGCGAGCTCGATCACCGCCATGGCATACAGGTGGCTGTGATTGTAGCGGGTGATCACGTAGAAATTGTGCTCGCCCAGCACGTAGCGCCAGTTCTGCTCCCCGTCCTCCAGCGACACCGGCAGCAGGCGATGGTCCTCTGCCAGCTCTTCGGGAACCTCGAGGCCCGCGTTGGCGAGCGCGGCCGCCGGCACGGCGGGCGGGCGCGCGGCCCGGTTGAAGTCGATGTCGGCCGGCGGCGTAGCGGGGCCCTCGGCCTCATAGTAGAGGGGGTCGCCGGCACGCCAGCCGTGCTCGGCGAAGTAGTTGCCCACGCTGCCGATGGCATCCACCGGGTTGGTCCAGAGGTCGCGGATGCCATCGTCGTCGAAGTCGACCGCATAGGCGCGGTAGCTGGTGGGGATGAACTGGGGGTAGCCCATGGCGCCGGCATAGGAGCCCTGCAGCTCGCCGGGCTCGACCCCCTGCTCGTGGGTGATCTCCAGGAAGGCGCCCAGCTCGCCGCGGAAGAAGTCGCCCCGCGTCGGGTGGTGGAAGGCCAGGGTCGCCAGGGAGTCGAGCACCCGATGGCGACCGGTGAAGCGGCCATAGCTGGTCTCGACGCCGATGATGGCGGCGATCACCTCGGCGGGCACCCCGTACTCGGCCTCGGCGCGACGGAAGGCGTCGCGGTGCGCCTCGATGAAGGTCACTCCGCGATGGATGCGTTCGGGCTGCAGGAAGATCCGGCGGTATTCGTCCCAGCGCAGGCGGCGCTCGGCCGCGCCGGCCATGGCATCCAGCACGCCCTGCTGAAAGGCGGCCTCGCCCATCACCCGCTCCAGCCAGCCGCGCTCGATGCCCTTCTCGGCCAGCTCGCCGACCAGGGCGCGGGTGCCCTCGTGTCGGCGGGGGTCGAAGTCCGCTGCGGCGGCCGTCGCCGCCAGCAGCGACAGGCCGGCGCCGACGGCCCAGGCCAGCGCGCTCGATCCATGAAAACGGGACACCGTCATGCTGTTGCCTCTCCCTGGAAGTGCCAACTGCCGGCGCTAGCGCGGCAGCAGCCGGCGATGGGCGTGGATGGCCATGAGAATACCGAAACCGGCCATCAAGGTCACGCTGGAGGTCCCCCCGTAGCTGACCAGCGGGAGCGGCACGCCGACCACCGGCAGGATGCCGCTGACCATGCCCACGTTGACGAACACGTAGATGAAGAAGGTCAGGATGATGCTGCCGGCCACCAGGCGCCCGAAGGTGTCCTGGGCGCCGGCGGCGAGCCACAGGCCGCGGGTGATGATCAGCAGGTAGAGCAGCAGCACCGCCAGCATGCCGACCAGCCCGAACTCCTCGCCCAGCACCGCCACGATGAAGTCCGTGTGGCGTTCCGGCAGGAACTCCAGCTGGGACTGGGTGCCCTGCAGCCAGCCCTTGCCGAATACCCCGCCGCTGCCGATGGCGGTGGTCGACTGGATGATGTTCCAGCCCGAGCCCAGCGGGTCGCTGTTGGGGTCGAGGAAGGTCAGCACTCGCTGGCGCTGGTAGTTGTGCAGGTTCATCCACAGCAGCGGCAGCGCCGCGGCAGCCAGCACCCCCAGTCCGGCGATGAAGCGCCAGGAGAGCCCCGCCAGCAGCACCACGAAGACCGCGGCCGCCCCCACCAGCAGCGAGGTGCCCAGGTCCGGCTGCTTGGCGATCAGCACCACCGGCACGCCGATGATCAGCGCGCAGACCGCCAGGTCCCGCAGCCGCGGCGGCAGTTCGCGACGGCTCAGGTAAGCGGCCACCATCAGCGGCATGGCCAGCTTCATCAGCTCGGAGGGCTGGAAGCGGATCACCCCGGGGATCACCAGCCAGCGCTGGGCCCCCATGCCCATGTCGCCCACCAGCTCCACCGCTACCAGCATCAGCACCCCGGCCAGGTAGACCGGCAGCGCCCAGCGCAGCAGGGTGGTGGGCGATAGCTGGGCGATCAGGAACATCACGACCAGCGCCACCCCGAAGCGCAGGGCCTGGGCGGTCACCGCTGCCGGTCGCTGCCCGCTGGCGCTGTAGAGCACCGCCAGGCCCGCGACCATCAGCACCAGCAGCATGGCCAGCAGCCAGGGGTCCAGGTGCAGGCGCTCCCACAGGCTGCGGCGGCGGGCAATGCCGCTGGCAGGCGGGCGAACCGGATGGGCGCGTAGCACCCGCGAGAGATCGATCATCGCCATGGGTCAGTTCCCCGCCACGCTGCCGTCGTCATTCTCGAGCACCTCGCGAAGCTCCTCGATATCCGGCTCCTCGTCCTCGAGCAGCCAGGCATCGGTCATGGCCCGGGCCAGGTGGGCGGCATGGGTGCTGCCGCCGCCGGCGTTCTCGACGATCACCGAGACGGCGATCTGCGGCTCCTCCAGCGGCGCGAAGGCCATGAACAGGGCGTGGTCGCGCAGCCGTTCGGCCAGCTCCTCGGCGTTGTACTTCTGGTCCTGGCCCAGCGAGAAGACCTGGGCGGTGCCCGACTTGCCCCCCATGCGGTACTCCAGGCCGACCCCGGTGCGCCGCGCCGTGCCCTCGCTGCCGGTCAGCACCTTCTCCATGCCGGCGTAGATGCGGTCCCACCAGGCGTCGTTGTTCAGGGTGATGTCCTCCGGTGCGTCGGGCAGGTAGAGGGGGACCGGCTCATCGCCGATGCGGCTCGCCAGGCGCGGCTTGACCCACTCTCCCCGGTTGGCCAGCACCGCCGTGGCGGTGGCCAGCTGCAGCGGCGTGACCTGCCAGTAGCCCTGGCCGATGCCTACCGAGAGGGTCTCGCCGGGATACCAGGGCTGGTTGAAGCGCCCGCGCTTCCAGTCCCGGGAGGGCATCAGCGCGGTGCTCTCGCCGAACACGTCGTGCCCCACCCGCCGACCGAAGCCGAAGGCGTCCATGTTCTCGTGGAGCCGGTCGATACCCAGGTCGTGGGCCAGCGAATAGTAGTAGGTGTTGTTGGAGACGGCGATGGAGCGCTCCATGTCGACCCGGCCATGCCCCCAGCGCAGCCAGTTGCGGTAGCGGCGGGAGTCGTTGGGCAGCTGGTAGTAGCCCGGATCGAAGACGGTCTTGTCCGGGGTGATCACCCCCTCGGCCAGCCCCGCCAGGGCCAGGAAGGGCTTGATGGTGGAGCCCGGCGGGTAGTGGCCGCGGATCGCCCGGTTGTAAAGCGGCAGGTCGAGGTCCTCCTGCAGCGCGCGATAGGAGGCGACGTCGATGCCGGTGACGAACTGGTTGCTGTCGAACCCCGGGGCCGAGACCATGGCGAGGATCTCGCCGGTGGCCGGCACGATGGCGACGATGGAGCCGCGGCGACCGTCGAGCAGCTCGTAGGCCAGGGTCTGGAGCTGCTTGTCGAGGGTCAGGGTCAGGTTCTGGCCGGGCACCGGGTCGGTGCGCCCCAGCTCGCGCAGCACCCGGCCGCGGGCATTGGTCTCGACCTTGCGCAGCCCCGCCTGGCCATGCAGGGCATCCTCGTAGAAGCGTTCCACCCCGGTCTTGCCGATGAAGTGGGTCCCGGCGTAGCGCCCGGCATCCAGGGTCTGCAGCTCCTCGGCGTTGATGCGCCCCACGTAGCCCAGGGCATGGGCCATCACCTCGGCATCGGGATAGTAGCGCAGCAGCTGGGCCTCAACCTCGACCCCGGGAAGCAGGTGGCGGTTGACCGCCAGCCGGGCGATCTGCGCCTCGTCCAGGTCGCTCATCAGCAGTGCCGGCTGGAAGGGGCGCTGGCGCTGGCGGGAGCGCACCCGGAAGGCCTCGGCCTCCTCGTCGGGCAGCTCGAGCAGCTCCACCAGCAGCGCCAGGGTGGCGTCCAGGTCGTCGACCCGCTCGCGCACCAGGGTCAGGTTGTAGGTGGGCCGGTTCTCGGCCAGCAGCACGCCATTGCGGTCGTAGATCAGGCCGCGAGTCGGCGGCAGCGGCTCGACCCGCACGCGGTTCTTCTCGGAGCGGGTGCTGTAGACCTCATGCTGGACCACCTGCAGATAGGCCAGCCGGCCCATCAGCAGCCCGGTGAGGGCGAAGACGAGTACCACGGCCAGCAGCGCGCGCATGCGGAAGATGCGCAGCTCCTGCTCGGGGCTCTTCAGGTTTTGGCGGGTCTTGCGCATGGGACTCGGTACCAGGCGGCTGGCTCATCAGCGGTGATAGGGGTGGCCGACCATCAGCGTCCAGGCGCGATAGAGCTGTTCGGCCAGCAGGATGCGCACCAGCGGGTGGGGCAGGGTCAGCGGCGAGAGCGACCAGCGCAGGTCGGCGGCGGCGGAGAGCCCCGGCTCGAGGCCATCGGGGCCGCCCACCAGCAGCGCCACGTCCCGGCCTTCCAGGCGCCAGGCCTCTGCCTGCTCGGCGAGCTGCTCGGTGCTCCAGGCCTTGCCGCCCACCTCCAGGGCCACCACCTGCTCGTCGCCGCGCAGGCGGGCCCGTATCCGCTCGGCCTCCAGGGCCATGGCCCGCGGGATATCGGCATTCTTGCCACGCTGGCCCGGGGCGATCTCCTCCACCTCCAGGGCGAAGTCCCGGGGGAGCCGCTTGCGGTACTCCTCGACCCCCTGGGTCACCCAGGACGGCATGCGGGTCCCCACCGCCAGCAGGCGGACTCTCATGCCCCGCGGACCTCGCCCTCGTCGCGCCGGGCGGCGCGGTCGGCATCGCTGGGCAGGTCGGCCCACAGGCGCTCCAGATCGTAGAGCTGGCGGGTCTCGGGCAGCATCACATGCACC
This sequence comes from Halomonas sp. 3H, assembly GCF_024206005.1. Classification (NCBI taxonomy): domain Bacteria; kingdom Pseudomonadati; phylum Pseudomonadota; class Gammaproteobacteria; order Oceanospirillales; family Halomonadaceae; genus Halomonas; species Halomonas sp. 3H. Next base: position 1,329,963 of record NZ_CP100360.1, on the reverse strand, counting down.
ACGACATCCCCCAGGTCCACCAGCACCCAGTCGGCGCCGTTCTCGCCCTCGACGCCCAGCGGCTGCACGCCGGCCTGCTTGGCCTTCTCGACCACGCTGGCCGCCAGGGCCGCCACGTGGCGGGTGGAGGTACCGCTGGCGACCACCATCAGGTCGGTCACGCTGGTCAGCGTCGAGACATCCAGCTGGGCGATGTCCTTGGCCTTGAGATCCTCCAGGGCGTCCACCACCAGAGTCTTGAGTGCGTCAATATGCATAGGGTCTTCTGTCTGAATGTCGTTGAACCGCCATTGTAACGCCTTGACCGCCGGCTGGCAGCGCTCGTTCCCGGCCTTTCTGCCATCGCCACACGGCGCGGGCTGTCCCGGCGGCAGGCCTGCGAGGGGGAGCATGGCCATGATCAGTCTCGATAGAGCCCTTGGTCGAGCAGGTGGCGCTCCACGGCCTCGGGCAGCAGATAGCGCACGCTGCGGCCCTCGGCCAGGCGGCGGCGCACCTCGGTGGCGGAGATCGCCATGCGCGAGGGCAGGCTGAGGCGCAGCAGCCCGCCGGCGGGGCTCGCCATGAGCGTGTCGGCATCGCCGACCTCGCGCCCGGCGATCAGGGCGTCCAGTGCGGCGGGCAGCGGCGCCTCGAAGTCGGGGCGGTCGACCACCACCAGGTGGGCCAGGGCAAACAGCCGCTCGGGGTCGCGCCACTCCGCCAGGCGCAGGAAGGCATCGTGGCCCAGCGCCATCACCAGGCGCGCCTCGGCCCCGAACTCTTCCCGCAGCGAGGCGAGGGTGTCGGCGCTCCAGGAGGGGCCCTCGCGGTGCAGCTCACGGGGGTCGGCCACCAGGCCCGGCGTATCGCCGATGCCGAGCCGCAACAGGGTCAGGCGGGTCTCCGGGGAGACCCGCGGCTCGCCGCGCAGTGGCGGCACGCTGGCGGGGATCATGTGCACGCGATCCAGCGCCAGGGCCTCGCGGAGCTCCACGGCGCTGCGCAGGTGGCCGAGATGCACCGGGTCGAAGGTTCCGCCGAGCATGGCGATGCGCGGCGCGGCGGGCGCATCCTCGACCCGGGCCGGCAGGCCCGGGGCGTGCGGGGTCACTGGCGGACCTGGCCGTCGCCGAGCACCACGTACTTGCGGGTGGTCAGCCCCTCGAGGCCCACCGGCCCGCGGGCGTGGAGCTTGTCGGTGGAGATGCCGATCTCGGCGCCCAGGCCGTACTCGAAGCCGTCGGCGAAGCGGGTGGAGGCGTTGACCATCACCGAGCTGGAGTCCACCTCGGCCAGGAAGCGCCTCGCCAGGCCATAGCTCTCGGTGACGATGGCATCGGTGTGGTGGGAGCCGTGGCGCTCGATATGCGCGATGGCCGCGTCCATGCCGTCGACCACTCGGATCGCCAGCACCGGCGCGAGGTACTCGGCGTCCCAGTCCTCCTCGGTGGCCACGGCACACCCGGGCAGGATCGCCCGGGTACGCTCGCAGCCGCGCAGCTCCACGCCGTGCTCGCCATAGGCGGCGGCCAGCCGCGGCAGCAGGGCCTCGGCCACCGGGGCGTCGATCAGCAGGGTCTCCATGGTGTTGCAGGTACCGTAGCGGTGGGTCTTGGCATTGACCGCGATGGCCAGGGCCTTGTCGAGGTCCGCGGTGGCGTCCACGTAGACGTGGCAGACCCCGTCGAGGTGCTTGATCACCGGCACCCGGGCCTCCCGGGCGATGCGCTCGATCAGCGACTTGCCGCCGCGGGGGATGATCACGTCGACATACTCGGGCATGGCGATCAGCCGGCCGACCGCGGCCCGGTCGGTGGTGGCCACCACCTGCACCGCGGCCTCGGGCAGGCCCGCATCGGCGAGGCCGGCGCGGATGCAGGCGGCGATGGCGGCGTTGGACTCTCGCGCCTCGGAGCCGCCGCGCAGGATCGCCGCATTGCCGGACTTGAGGCAGAGGCTGGCGGCCTCCAGGGTCACGTTGGGCCGTGATTCATAGATGATGCCGATCACTCCGAGCGGCACCCGCATCTGCCCCACCTGGATGCCGCTGGGCCGCGCGCGCAGCCCGTCGATCTCGCCCACCGGGTCCGGCAGCGTGGCCACCTGGGAGAGCCCCTCGACCATGGCGTCGAGGCGCGCCTCGTTGAGCGCCAGGCGGTCGAGCAGTGCGGCGTCCAGCCCGCTCTCGCGGCCGCGAGCCAGGTCACGCTCGTTGGCGGCCAGCACTTCGGCGCGGGCCGCCTGGAGCCGCTCGGCCATGGCCAGCAGGGCGGCGTTCTTGGCCGCGGTCGGGGTGCGACGCATCGCCGTCGCGGCGGCGCGGGCGGCCTGCCCCAGCCGGGTCATGTAGGCCTCGATGTCGCGGGTGTCGACAGCGCCGACGGCCTCGGCGCCGGTTCGGGTGACTTGAGCTGTCATGCCGAAGGGTGTCTCCTGTGGGCGTGGCCGCCGACGGCGGCCAGGGCGTTATACTGGGTGGGGTCGGGACCAGCGGATGTCGGGAAGGGAGTCATAGTAAGCCACCATGCAGAGCAAGTACAAAGTCGGCCTGCTGCGCCTCAACCTGATGGTCGCGGCCCTGCTGCCGGCCCTGATGGCCCCCGCCTCGTCCACCCTGACCGAGGCCCTGCTGCTGTGGCTGGCGGCCGCCTGGCTGGGCATCAGCGCGGCGCTGGTGGAGTTCAGCCACCGCCGGCCGGCGCTGGTGCCCTGGCAGCTGCTGCCGAGCGTGCTGCTGGCCGCCCTGCTGTGGAGCGCGCCGGAGCGCCACCCGCTGTGGCTGTGGGCCTGGGCCGCGCTGATCATGCTGCCCCAGCCGGCCTGGATGGCGGCGCTCAACGCCCTGCTGGCCGGCCTGACCTGGGGCTGGCTGGCCCGGACGATGCCGCTGGAGCACGCGGTGGTCTCGGGGCTGCTGCTGGCGGCCATGATGCTGCTCGGGCTGTCCCGCGCCCGCGACCTGCAGCCGCTGCGCGGCCTGGCCCGGCGGCGCCTGCACCTGATCCCCGGGCTGCGGCTGTGGCCCCGGGCCCAGCTGGCCCGCGACCTCACCCGCGAGCGGGCCCGGGCACAGCGCGACGGCGTGCACTGCGAGCTGCTGCTGCTGCGCACCTCGCGTCAGGACCTCTGGCCCCGGGCCCAGCGCCTCTGCGAGCTGACGCGCAGCTTCGAGCACTGCTATCGCCTCGACAGCCGCACCCTCGGCGCACTGCTGCTCAGCCGTGATCCCGCCCAGGCCGTCCAGCGCCGACGGGCACTGCTCGACGGGCTGGGGCCCTGCGACCGACTGCGTGCCGTTCCGCTCGGCCGGATCGCCTCCCTGGGCGAGGAGTGCCGCGCCCTGCAGCGCCAGCCCGACCCGATGACCGTGGTGCACGAGGTGGACCATGGATGAGTTCCGCCACGCCCGGCTGCATGCCCTGATCTATCTCATGGGCGCCCTGCTGCTGCTCGGCCTGGCGCTGTGGTGCTACCTGATGGGCGACTTCGCCCGTATCCTGCTGCCGGCCCTGCTGGCCCCGCTGATGGTCACCGCCGCCCTGATGCGCCTGGGCCAGCCGGAGACCGCCCGGCTGTCGGCCTACCTGGTGCTGATCGGCGGCTACCTGATGATCGCCGTGGAGCTGCCGCAGCAGCCGGACCAGGCGGCGCTCTGGCTGGGGCTGCCGCCGCTGCTGACCCTGCTGCTGCTGCCGCTGGGGCCGGCGATGCTGCTCAACGTCACCCTCACCCCGATCTGGCTGCTGCTGGGCGACAGCCAGCTCGGCCTCGACCTGCTGCTGGCCTACCTCGCCCTGGTCGTGGTGGCGGGCCTGGCCCCCTGGGAGATCCTCCATCAGCGGGCCCTGCTGCAGGCCACCGACCCCGTCGATGCCGAGTGCTCGGCCCTCAAGCGCGCCCCGCTGGAGGCCCGGCTGCTGAGCGAGTGCGAGCGTGCCGAGCTGCTGGGCCAGCGGCTGGCGGTGCTGGTGATCCACCTGCCCCAGCTGGAGATGGCCGGCGAGCAGTTCGGGACGCACGCGCGCCAGGCCCTGCTCGCCGCCCTGTGTCGCATCGTGGAACAGCACAGCCGGGACCACGACCTGCTCGGCCGGCAGGGCGAGGCCGACTTCTGGCTGGTGCTGCCCGACACCAGCGACAACGGTGCCCTGCTGGTCCGCCAGCGCATCGAGGAGGCCCTGCACCGCACGGTCCTGCTGGATACCGGCGCGGTGGAGACGCGCATGATGATCAGCCACCTGCGGCCCGGGGAGACGCCCGACCACTTCCTCCAGCGGCTGCAGGCCCGCACCCAGCGCCTCGGCGACGCCTGAGACCCGACACCGGAGCCCCGTCTTGAACCTTGCCGACGCCCTCTACCAGCTGACGCCCTCCCCCACCCTGCTGCTGCTGATCATCGCCGCCATCGCCCTGGTCGAGTCCCTGGCCCTGGTAGGGCTGCTGGTGCCGGGGGTGGTACTGATCACCGCCGCCGCCTCCCTGGCCGGCCACCAGGAGCTGGCGCTGCCGGCCATCATCCTCGCCGCCTTCCTGGGCGCGGTGATCGGCGACGGCGCCAGCTTCCTGCTCGGCTATACCCAGCACGAACGCGTTACCCGGCTCTGGCCGCTCTCCCGCCACCCGGAGTGGCTGGCCCGGGGCGCGCGCTTCTTCCAGCGCTACGGCACCCTGTCGGTGTTCTTCGGGCGCTTCGTCGGGCCGGTGCGTCCGGTGGTGCCAATGATCGCCGGCATGCTCAGGATGTCCCCCCGCGCCTTCACCTGGGCCAACCTGGCGTCGGCGGCCCTGTGGGCGCCCGCCTACGTGCTGCCGGGCTACCTGCTCGGCCGCACCTGGCAGCAGCTGCTCGACGTGCCGCCCGGCGTGCAGGCCTGGCTGGTGGCACTGGCCGGCCTGCTGGTGGCGCTGGCGGTGGTGTTCTCCTGGCTGCGCCAGCAGGTCACCCGCACCGGGCGCGTCTACCGACTGCTGGCCATCGGCGCGCGGCGCCATCCGGTGATGCGGCGCCTGTGGCTGGCCCAGAGCGCCCGCGGCCAGGGCGAGGTCCCGCTGGCCAGCTGGCTGCTGCTGGTCCTCACCATGGGCGGCCTCTCGGGCTGGACCCTGCTGGTGATCCACCAGCACGGCCCACTGCCCATGGACCTGGGCCTGCAGGCGCTGTTCGCCGCCCTGGCCACTCCCTGGCTGACCCACCTCGGCGAGGCGCTGGCCCGGGCGGGCGACCGGCTCGGCGTGCTGGCGCTGGTGCTGCCCTGGGCGGGCTGGCTGCTGTGGCGCCGCCACCTGGCGGCCTTCGCCCATCTCGCCGCGGGCCTGGGCGGCATCGCCGCCCTGAACACGCTGGGCAAGGCGCTGGTCGGGCGCGCCCGCCCCGACACCCCGGAGTACCTCGCCGGCTCGCTGGCCTACCCGAGCGGCCATACCTCGACCATGGTGGTGCTGGCCGGCATGGCGGCCGCCTTCGTTGCCCGGGAGCTGCCCCACGCGCAGCGCCACTGGGTCTACTGGGGGGCGATCCTGCTGGTGGTGCCCATGGCACTCTCCCGGCTGGTGATCGGGGTCCACTGGCTCAGCGACCTGGTGGGCGGCGCCCTGCTGGGCCTGGTGGTCTGCGCCCTGGTGCAGCTCGCCTGGCAGGCCAGGCCCCGGGCCCGGCTGGCGCCCTGCCCCTGGGCCTGGCTGACCGCCGGCTCGCTGGCGCTGGTGGCCGCGCGCATCGCCTGGCTGCCGCCCGTCTAGCGCCGCAACCTCTCATCCCAGGGCCAGCCAGATCCCGACGCCGACCATCAGGGTGCCGGCGATGCGGTTGAGCAGGCGCACGTTGCCGTCCTCGCCCAGCACCCGGCGCAGGCCGCGCCCCCCGGCGGCGTAGAGCAGCAGGCAGAGGAACTCGATGGCCAGGATGATCGTGATCAGCACCACCAGCTGGCCGGCGAGGGGCCGCGAGGCCTCGAGGAAGGGGGGCAGCAACGCAACGAAGAAGGCCCAGCCCTTGGGGTTGGCCACCGCCGTGACGAAGCCCTGCAGGGCCAGCTGTCCGCGACCGGCCGGGGCCAGCTCGACCCGCTCCAGGGGAATCGCCATGCGCCCCCGGGAGCGCCACATCATCACGCCGAGATAGCCCAGGTAGACGCCGCCGACCCACTTGAAGAGGGCGAACAGCTCCGGCTGGCGCAGCATCAGGGTGGCCACCCCGGCCCCCGCGGCGGCGGCCACCAGCCCCACCCCGACCAGCTCGCCGGCCATCATCCACAGGGTGCGCCGAACGCCCTGGGTCATGCCCAGCACCATGGAGAGGGTCATGCACATGCCCGGGGTCAGCGACACGAACAGGAAGGTCGGCACGAACACCGACAGCAGGGACAGCTTGATCATCGGCACGGCCTCGTCCGTGAGTCATCGGCAGGGTGGAACGGCAGGAAGCCCGGGGCTCACTCCCCCCAGCGCGGCATGAGCCGGTGCTCGATGCCCAGCTGGTTGAGGATGCGCGCCACGATGAAGTCGACCAGGTCCTCGACCGAGCGCGGCTGGTGGTAGAAGCCCGGCGCGGCCGGCAGGATCACCGCCCCCATGCGCGTCAGCGCCAGCATGTGTTCCAGGTGGATCGCCGAGAAGGGGGTCTCGCGGGGCACCAGGATCAGCCGGCGGCGCTCCTTGAGGGCCACGTCGGCGGCGCGCTCGATCAGGTTGTTGCTGGCCCCCGTGGCCACCGCGGAGAGGGTCCCGGTGGAGCAGGGGCAGATCACCATGGAGGATGGCGCCCCGGAGCCGGAGGCCACCGGCGCCATCCAGTCCTCGCGGCCGAAGCAGCGGACCTGGCCGGGACGGGCGCCGCTGCGCCGGATGAGCGCCTCGGCGAGCCGCTCGGGCCGGGCCGGCAGCTCGACGTCGGTCTCGGTGGTGATCACCAGGTGGGCCGCCTTGGAGATCATCACCCAGACCTCATGGCCGGCCGCCACCAGCGCCTCGATCAGCCGCAGGCCGTACTGGGCACCGGAGGCCCCGGTCAGCGCCACGGTCACCGGGGGATGGAAGTTCGGCGCCTGCCGGGCCTCAGCCATGGGCCACCTCCAGGGCGGCGATCAGCTTGTCGTGGATGCCGCCGAAGCCGCCGTTGGACATCACCACGATGCGATCGAGGGGCCGCGCCTCCTCGACCAGCGCGGCCACCAGGGTCTCGAGGTCCTGCTCGAGGCGCGCCGGCACCGGGCTCGCCTCGAGCAGCGGCGCCAGCGACCAGTCCAGCCCCGGCGGCTGGTACCAGAACGCCGCGTCCGCGGCGGCCACGCTCTCGGCCAGCCGGTCGCGCAGGGTCCCCAGGCGCATGGTGTTGGAGCGCGGCTCGATCACCGCCAGCAGCCGCCCGCGGGCGGTGGCGGCACGCAGCCCCTCCAGGGTGGCGGCGATGGCCGTGGGGTGGTGAGCGAAGTCGTCGATCACCTGGATGCCGGCCACCTCGCCGCGCAGCTCCTGGCGGCGCCGCGGGGTCTCGAAGCGGGCCAGGGCCGCCGCGCCGCGGGCCAGGTCGACCCCGCAGGCATGGGCGGCGGCCAGAGCCGCCAGGCCGTTGCGGGCGTTGTAGGCGCCGGTCAGCGGCCAGTCGACCACGGCATCCTCGTCGACGCTGCCCGCGCCCTCCTGCTGAACGAGTTCCTGGTGGATCACCCGGAAGCGCGAGGCGTCGTCGCGCTCGAGCTCGAGCCGCCAGGGGCTCTCCGCGGCGCTGCCGAAGCGCGCCACCGGGGTCCAGGCCCCCATGGCCAGCACCCGGTCGAGGGCCGGCTCGCCGTCGGCCACCAGCAGCCGCCCCCGGCCGGGCACGGTGCGCACCAGGTGATGAAACTGCCGCTCGATGGCGGCCAGGTCGTCGAAGATGTCGGCGTGGTCGAACTCGAGGTTGCCCAGCACCGCGATCTCAGGGCGGTAGTGCACGAACTTGGAGCGCTTGTCGAAGAAGGCGGTGTCGTACTCGTCGGCTTCCACCACGAAGGGGGCGTCGTGAGCGCCGAGGCGCGCCGAGACGCCGAAGTTGCGCGGCACCCCGCCGATCAGAAAGCCCGGCGAGAGTCCCGCCGACTCCAGCAGCCAGGCGGTCATGCTGGCCGTGGTGGTCTTGCCGTGGGTGCCGGCCACGGCGATCACCCGCCGCCCGGGAAGCACCGCCTCGGCCAGCCACTGGGGGCCGGAGACGTAGGGCAGCCCCAGGTCCAGCACCGCCTCCACCTCGGGGTTGCCCCGCGACAGCGCATTGCCGATCACCACCCGGTCCGGGCGCGGCACGAGGTTGTCCGCCGAGTACCCCTCGCACAGGCTGATGCCGGCCTCCTCGAGCTGGGTGCTCATGGGCGGATAGACATTGGCATCCGAGCCGCTGACCGTGTGGCCCAGCTCGCGGGCCAGCAGCGCCAGGCTGCCCATGAAGGTGCCGCAGATGCCGAGGATATGAAGGTGCATGGAGTCTCTCCGACTGCGTCGTGACGCCGCGGGGCGCGGCTGCGGGGTGTGGCGAGACTAGCATGGCGCCACCGCGGCGCTCCAGCCGGCGGCGTCGCTGCCCGGCCACAGGGAGGCTTGGGCCGGCGGCCCGCGCAGATGCAGCCCCAGGCGCTTTCGGCTAGAATCCCACGACCTTCGTCCCCCCATCCCCCGACCAGACGCGACCAGGAGCAGGAAAGCCCCATGGCCAAGCACAATGCCTTCTACGCCCAGTCCGGCGGCGTCACCGCCGTGATCAATGCCAGCGCCTGCGGCGTGATCGAGGCCTGCCGCCGCCACCCGGACCAGATCGGCAAGGTCTACGCCGGCCACAACGGCATCATCGGTGCCCTCACCGAGGACCTGATCGACGTCAGCCAGGAATCCGACGAGGCCATCGCCGCGCTGCGCCACACGCCGGGCGGTGCCTTCGGCTCCTGCCGCTACAAGCTCAAGGACATCGAGAGCCATCGCGCCCAGTACGAGCGGCTGATCGAGGTGTTCCGCGCCCACGATATCCGCTACTTCTTCTACAATGGCGGCGGCGACAGCGCCGACACCTGCCTCAAGGTCTCCCAGCTCTCCGAGAAGCTCGGCTACCCGCTGACCGCCATCCACGTGCCCAAGACCGTGGACAACGACCTGCCGATCACCGACAACTCCCCGGGCTTCGGCAGCGTGGCCAAGTACATCGCCACCTCCACCCTGGAGGCCTCCCTGGACATCGCCTCCATGTGCGCCACCTCCACCAAGGTGTTCGTGCTCGAGGTGATGGGCCGCCACGCCGGCTGGATCGCCGCTGCCGGCGGCCTCGCCGGCCGGGGCGAGGGCGAGCCGCCCCACCTGGTGATCTTCCCCGAGGTGGCCTTCAATCGCGAGGCGGTGATGGCGCGGGTCGACGAGGCGGTGAAGCAGTACGGCTACTGCGTGATCGTGGTCTCCGAGGGCGCCCGCTACGAGGACGGCACCTTCCTGGCCGACTCCGGCAACACCGATGCCTTCGGCCACCGCCAGCTGGGCGGCGTGGCTCCGACCCTGGCCGGCATGGTCAAGCAGGACCTGGGCTACAAGTACCACTGGGCCGTGGCCGACTACCTGCAGCGGGCCGCCCGCCACCTGGCGTCCAGGACCGACGTGGAGCAGGCCTACGCCGTGGGCGAGAAGGCCGTGGAGCTGGCCATCGAGGGCAAGAACTCCATGATGCCGGCGATCAAGCGGGTCTCCGACAATCCCTACAGCTGGACCATCGAGCCGGCCCCGCTGGCGGAGGTCGCCAACCGCGAGAAGTTCATGCCCCGCGAGTACATCCGCGAGGATGGCTTCGGCATCACCGAGGCCTGCCGCCAGTACCTCTCGCCGCTGATCCAGGGCGAGGACTTTCCGCCCTTCGAGAACGGCCTGCCCAAGGTGGCGCACCTCAAGCTGGCCCGGGTCGAGCGCAAGCTGCCGGAGTTCAAGATCTAGGCGCCGAGCGCCGAGCGCCGAGCGCCGAGCGCCGAGCGCCGAGCGCCGAGCGCCGAGCGCCGAGCGCCGAGCGCCGAGCAGGATGGTATTCGCCGCACAGTAGACGTCTACAAGAAGCCCCGCTGGATTCTCGATCCGACGGGGCTTCTCAGTTTCTTCCTCAACATCTGCCGCCCGTCACCAAGCAGCTTGGCGCTAGGCGCTCGCAGCTGGGCGCTGCCCTATCTCAATAACCAGGAGAGCACCAGCAGCAGCAGCAGGATGCCCGCCACCCCCTGCCAGAAGTGAGCCGTGTCACGCCGCCGGCCGCCCGGTGCGTCACCGCGTTCGGCGCCGGCCGGCTGGCGCAGGGCATGGCGGAATTCCGACATCCGCCGGAAGCGCAGCGAACGCTGGGGATCCAAGGCGCGACGCAGGGCCTCGTCCATCCCCGGGGTCACCTCCGGGTTGCGGGTCCGCGCGCTGCGGTAGACCAGCTGCTCCAGGTCGGTATGGCTGCGCAGCCGATGGGGGGGCAGCTCGTAGGGCAGCTCTCCGGTCAGCAGCCAGTAGACCGTGGAGGCCAGGGAGTACTGGTCGCTGCGCCGGCCGATCTCGTCGTCCAGGGCATACTCCGGCGCGCTGTGCTCGGTGAGCCCCACCTGCCGGGCGAGCTCCCGGGCGGCCTTCTGGTTGCTGCCGTCGCGCATCCGGCAGGCGCTGAAGTCGGTCAGCACCACCTGGCCGTGGCTGTCGATCAGCACGTTGCCGGGATGGATCTGCTGGTGGAGCAGGTCGCGGTGGTGCAGCGCCTGGACCGCCTTGCCGAGCTGGTTGGCGATGTCCAGCCGCTGCACCAGGCTGGCCTGGGGGTGCCGCCGCGCCCACTCGGCCAGGGTCTCCCCCTCCACGTAGGCCATCAGATAGTAGAGGTAGCGGCGCGGCCGCGACGGCTCCATGATGCGCACCACGAAGGGCGACTTGACCCGCTCCACCACCCACTGCTGCAGCAGGAAGTGCTCCAGGTAGGCGTTACGGGTGGAGAGCTCCGGGCTCGGCGCCTTCATCACCATCTCGCGCTCGGTGTGGGCGTCGCGCACCCGGTAGACCCGCGACTGGGCGGTGCGCGACAGCACCGCCTGCACCTCGAGACCATCCAGGCGATCCCCCGGCGAGAGTTCGGGCGGGATCGGCAGGTCGCCGTAGGGGCGTCCCGGCATGTCGGGCTGCTCGTCGGGCAGCTCGTCGATGCGCACCAGCTGGAAGCAGAACTGCTCGGCGCCGTAGCCGCGGGACTGGGCGCGCTGCACCGCCGCCTCGGCCAGGCGGTCGCAGGCGGCGTTGAGGTCGCTGGCATCCTGGCGGATCAGCTGCACGTACTCCGACGGCATCAGGGTGCCGAGCACCGCCTGAGTGGTGAACAGGAAGATGTCGCCCTGCTTGAGCGGCACCTGCACGTAGTCGATGTCGATGCTGACATCCATGCCCAGCGCCCGGGAGGGGTAGCGGTAGCCGCCCAGGTCCGTGACGTGGTCTCGGGTCAGCTGCTCGAACTCGGCGCCGCGCAGGCGGAACACCAGGGTATCGCCCAGGTGGAAGAGGTGGCCCACGCGACAGCGATAGACCATGGCGGAGAGCGACGATACGAAGCTGCCCTCGGCCACGAACTGGCTCTGGCTGTAGCACCAGCCGTTGAGGGCGCGCAGCACCCGGGTGGCCGAGGTCTTGACGTCCCAGTGGTCGGGGGTCGAGTAGTAGTCGGCCAGGAAGCCCCGCACGCTGAGGTCGCCGGCCTGCTTGGCGATGGCGTTGCGCGAGGTGGAGTCACTGATCAGGGCGCTGGCGCCCTTGGCATTGAGCAGCGCCGGCTCCGGAAAGCGCACCGACATGGAACTGCGGTGGTGGCGCCGATCCGGGGCCACAAACGCCTGACCGTAACTCAATGAAAGCTGCGCAGATGCCAAGTCGTTCTCCTCGATCCGAAGCCTCGACGATCGCCACGCCCCCGGCCTGCGGGCGCCGACCGTTCCCTTGGCGGCCCATGATACACTCGTGACGCGATGCCGGGGTGTCAACGAAAGACGCAGAGGTGGCCGACGCCCCTCGGCACCTATGTCGCATTGGTAATCCCCTCGGCGGCTCCGTATAATTCGGCGGATTTTTTCGGCAATCCGATTCGCCAGGCCTGACTTTTTGCCAACCCAAGGAAGCGACGATGAACTTCGACAACATCCCCGCCGGCAAGGACCTCCCCAACGACGTCTACGTGGCGATCGAGATCCCGGCCAACCACGCCCCGATCAAGTACGAGATCGACAAGGACATGGGGGCGCTGCTGGTCGACCGTTTCATGGCCACCCCGATGTTCTACCCGGCCAACTACGGCTTCATCCCGCACACCCTGGCCGACGACGGCGATGCGCTGGACGCCCTGGTGGTCACCCCCTACCCGGTGGCCCCCGGCAGCATCATCCGCGCCCGCCCGGTCGGCATCCTCAACATGACCGACGAGGCCGGTGAGGACGCCAAGCTGGTCTGCGTGCCCCACTCCAAGCTCTCCAGCCTCTACGATGACGTTCAGGAAGTCACCGACCTGCCCGAGCTGCTCCGCCAGCAGATCGCCCACTTCTTCGAGAACTACAAGGATCTCGAGAAGGGCAAGTGGGTGAAGGTGGAGTCCTGGGAAGGCGCCGAGGCCGCCCGCAAGGCCATCGAGAAGGCGGTCGCCGCCCACGAGAAGGCCTGACCGGGCCGCCCTGCGGGGCGGGGTCAGCCAATGACGACGGGCCGCCCTCGGGGCGGCCCGTCGCGTTTCCGGGTGGGGCGGGTCACGCCGCCGAATCGTCGGCCTCGTCACCCGGCGGGGCGCCCTCCTGCGCTGCCGCATCGCTCTCCGCCCCCTCGTCGGGGGCGGCGGCCTCCTCGGCCTGCTCTTCCTCTTCCCGGGCGTTCATCGTCTCGTCCCCGGGCGTGGCAGCCTCCTCGGCCATCTCGTCGACCAGGGCCTCCGGGGCCGCGCCCGGCTCGGCCAGCGCCTCGGGCGGTGGCGTCACGTCGGCATCGTCGCTCTGTTCCACCTCCACCACCGGCGGCTCGACCGGCGCCTGCGGCGCCTCGTTGGGGGCGGCGGGTGGCGTCGGCAGCGCGCCCAGCCGCTCGGCCAGCGCCGAGGCCGCGTCACGGGCGCGGATCACGTGGTGGGCCATCACCAGGGAGTGGTTGGCAAACGGGCCGAAGCCCGAGCCGTTGAGCACCAGCGGGCTCCACAGCCGCCGCTGGGTCATCGCCAGCTCGGCAACCAACCGCTCCCAGGCCGCGTCGGCGCCCGCCTCGGCCAGCACGTCCGCCTGGTCGCGGTGCACCCCTTCCAGCAGGTGCAGCAGGCCCCAGCCGGTGCCGCGCGCCTCGAAGAAGATATCGTCGACCCGATGCCAGGGCGTGCGCGGCGGCAGCGCATCGGCGTCCACGTCGAGCCCGCGCAGGGCGCCGCGCTGCCCCACGCTCGCCGAGAGCCGCAGCCCCAGATCGTCGAGACGGTCGGCGACGCCGGCCAGCCAGGGCGCCAGCCCCTGGCCCGCGACGAGGCCCGCCGGGTCGGGCTCGCCCAGGGTGGCCAGGTAGGCGTCGAGGGCCTCCACGGCCTCCTCGAGGCGCTGCTCGGTGGACGGATAGACCCAGTCGCGGTCGTCGCCCATCAGCCGCTCGGCGGCGACCTCCAGGGCGTCCGGGGAGGCCGCCGTCATGCCCGGCAGGGCACGGGCCAGGTCGCGGGCCTGGTTCAGCACGCCGAGCTCCCAGTGGGGCATGTTGTCGAGCCACAGCCCCGGCGGGGCGATGTCGTTGCGCAGGTAGCCCCCCGGCTTGTCGAGCAGGGTAACGACCGTGGCCGCCAGGGTCGCGGTGGTCACGGCGCCCCGGCCCGCGGGCTCGAGGGCAGCCTCGCCGCGCCGCTCCAGGGTGGCCTGCTCCACGTCGAAGGGAGCCGGGGCCTGGCTCCACCAGATCCCCAGCCCCACGGTGACCACCAGATAGAGCCCCAGCAGGGTCAGCAGCGGCTTCCAGATCCAGCCGTACTGGGGACGCTCCAGCACCTCGTTGCTCCTGCGGCGCCGGGCGGCGCGCCAGCTTTTCCAGGCCATGTCGTGATAATCCCTGTCTAATGAACTAGGCCCGCGTCGATGCGACAATGGAGCGCAGACGACACAGGACTCGGCACGCCAACTGCCACGTGCTTCTGCGCTATCCTAGCACCCACTGCGAACTCCAGCGCCCCGGCCGTGATCGCGGGGAACCGCACCGCGGGCCATGGGTCTCTGATTCGAGCTCGCCCCGACACACACCAGGTTAAGGATGCCCGACTTGATCGCCAGACGCCTCGCCCTGCTGTTCTGCCTGATGCTGCTGCCGCTCACCGGCCAGGCGCAGTGGTTCTCCTCCTCCAACAGCTCCGAATTCCTGCCGGTGCTGGAGGCCTTCCAGCCCGACGCCTGGCACGACGGCGAGACCCTCTATGTGGGGGTCGAGGTCACGCCCGAGCACTACCTCTATCGCCACCAGTTCGCGGTGGCGTCCGACGACGCGACCCTTGGCGAGCCCGAGATCCCCCAGGGGGAGTTCACCAGCGACGAGTTCCTCGGCGACGTCTACGTGTTCCGCGACACCATGGTCTTCGAGGTGCCCATCGAGGGGGGCGCCAGCGGCGTGCTGCCGGTGACCCTGACCTTCCAGGGCTGCGCCGATGCCGGTCTCTGCTACCCGCCCGAGCGGGTCGACCTCGAGGCCGCCGAGCGCTCGGCGCCGGCCGCCTTCGCCGGCTGGCGGGCCGATGGCGGCGACGGCGGCGAGGGGAGCGGCGCCGCAGGGACGGACAGCGCCTCCTCATCCCTCGCGCCCCAGAGCGACGATGGGCGCTTCAGCGCCCTCATGGCCGACGCCAGCCTGCCCCTGGCGCTGGGCCTGTTTTTCCTCGCCGGCCTGGGCCTGACCTTCACGCCCTGCGTGCTGCCCATGGTGCCGATCCTCTCGTCGATCATCGTCGGCCAGAACCCCACCCGGCCCCGCGCCTTCGCGCTCTCCGCCAGCTACGTGGGCGGCATGGCCCTCACCTACGCGGCGGTGGGGGTGCTGATGGGCCTGTTCGGCGCCGGGCTCAACCTGCAGGCCCGCCTGCAGTCGGCCCCGGTGCTGATCACCTTCGCGGTGCTCTTCGCCCTCTTCGCCCTGGCGATGTTCGGCGCCTTCGAGCTGCGCATGTCGTCGCGGCTCTCCGGACGCATCGATGCCTGGCAGGCCCGCGCCCAGCGCAGCGGCCCGGGCGGGCTGGCGCTGGCCGGCGCGCTCTCGGTGCTGGTGGTCTCCCCCTGCGTCTCGGCGCCCCTGGCCGGCGCCCTGGTGTTCATCTCCACCACCGGCGACGCCCTGATGGGCGGGGCCGCCCTGCTCGCCCTCGGGCTCGGCATGGGCGTACCGCTGCTGCTGGTGGGCACCTTCGGCACCACCCTGCTGCCGCGCACCGGAGCCTGGATGAACGGCGTCAAGATCGCCTTCGGCATTCTGATGCTGGGCGTGGCCATCTGGCTGGTGGAGCGCCTGCTGCCCGCCAGCGTGGCCCTGCTGCTGTGGGCCGCACTGGCCATCGGCAGCGCCCTGGCGCTGGGCGCCATGACCGTCAACCAGGCACAGGGCTGGCCGCGGGTGCGCCAGGCCGCCGGCCTGCTGCTGCTCGCCTGGGGCGTCGCCCTGGTGCTGGGCGCCGCCGGCGGCGCCACGGACCCGCTGCGTCCCCTGGCCCATCTCGGCAGCGGCGGCGGGGCCGCGGCCGAGCCCGCCGAGGTCACCACCGTGGAGAGCCTCGACGGGCTCCAGCGGGCCCTCGCCTCGGTGAGTGACGGCCGCCCCGCCTTCGTGCACTTCACCGCCGACTGGTGCATCTCGTGCAAGCAGATGGAGCGCCAGGTCTACCCCTCCCCGCAGGTGGCCGAGCCGCTGTCGGCCTTCTCCCGCATCAACGTCGATGTCACCGAGACCAACGACACCACCCGCGAACTGCTCGACCACTTCGGCCTCTTCGGCCCTCCCAGCCTGCTGTTCTTCGACGGCCAGCAGGAGCTCCGCGATGCCCGCATCCAGGGCGAGGTGCGTGCCGCCGGGCTGGCCAGCCACCTCGATGGCGTGCTTGACTGGCTGGGTAGTCGCCGGGGCTGAGCCCCCGCCGAGATGCCGCGAACGTCGTCAAACGCACGTTTAACTGCGGGGTTCGAACGGCGTTCTCCGCGAGGCTGGACATCCTCCATGATTTTCGGCAAACTCCGGCGTCAACCCCTTTTCAGAGGCCGATAGGCGCGCCAAGAGCCGCTATCTTGCCGCGATCTATTGAAAGTTGGCTCGGGTTGACAGCGTCCCGGGCCAACCGCCAACCACCGAACCCAAGCGATCGGGACAACGTCATGGATATCCGCAAGGTCAAGAAGCTGATCGAGCTGCTCGAAGAGTCCAACATCAGCGAAATCGAGATCCAGGAAGGCGAGGAGTCGGTGCGCATCAGCCGTCACCCCAACGGCGGAAGCTGGCAGCCGGCCATGCCCCAGGGCTATGCCGCACCGGCGCCCCAGGCCCAGGCCGCCCCGGCACCCGCCGCTGCCGCCGAACCGCCCGCCGACGACGCCCCCACCTTCCGCGGCCAGGCGGTGAACTCGCCGATGGTCGGCACCTTCTATCGCTCCCCGGCGCCGGGCTCCAAGCCCTTCATCGAGGTGGGCTCCAGCGTCAAGAAGGGCGATACCGTGTGCATCGTCGAGGCGATGAAGATGATGAACCAGATCGAGGCCGACCGCGACGGCGTGGTCGAGGCGATCCTGGTAGAGGATGGCGAGCCGGTCGAATATGACCAGCCGATGATCGTGATCGCCTGATCACCGCTGTCCTCCCCATTCACCCGACACTGGCGGATTCATCATGCTGGACAAGGTACTCATCGCCAACCGCGGCGAGATCGCCCTGCGTATCCTGCGCGCCTGCAAGGAGCTGGGCATCAAGACGGTGGCGGTTCACTCCAAGGCCGACCGCGAGCTGATGCACGTACGCCTGGCCGACGAGGCCGTGTGCATCGGCCCGGCGCCCTCGGCGCAGTCCTACCTCAACATCCCGGCGCTGATCAGTGCCGCCGAGGTCACCGACTCCAGCGCCATCCACCCCGGCTACGGCTTCCTCTCCGAGAACGCCAACTTCGCCGAGCAGGTCGAGCGTTCGGGCTTCACCTTCATCGGCCCCCGCGCCGAGACCATTCGCCTGATGGGCGACAAGGTCAGCGCCATCGAGTCGATGAAGAAGGCCGGCGTGCCCACGGTGCCGGGCTCCGACGGCCCGCTGCCGGAGGATGACGAGGGCGAGATCGTCGCCATCGCCCGGCGCATCGGCTACCCGGTGATCATCAAGGCCGCTGCCGGCGGCGGCGGGCGCGGCATGCGCGTGGTGCACACCGAGGCCCACCTGCTCTCGGCGGTGAACGTGACCCGCACCGAGGCCCACTCGGCCTTCGGCGACGGCACCGTCTACATGGAGAAGTTCCTCGAGAACCCGCGCCACGTGGAGGTCCAGGTGCTGGCCGACGGCCAGGGCAACGCCATCCACCTCTATGACCGCGACTGCTCCCTGCAGCGCCGCCACCAGAAGGTGATCGAGGAGGCCCCCGCCCCGGGCATCGACGAGACCGCCCGCGCCGAGGTGCTCGAGGCGTGTCGCCAGGCCTGCATCACCATCGGCTACCGCGGCGCCGGCACCTTCGAGTTCCTCTACGAGAACGGCCAGTTCTTCTTCATCGAGATGAACACCCGCGTTCAGGTGGAGCACCCGGTCACCGAGATGGTCACCGGCGTGGACATCGTCCGCGAGCAGCTGCGCATCGCCTCCGGCCTGCCGCTGTCGATCACCCAGGAGGAGGTCAAGCTCGCCGGCCACGCCTTCGAGTGCCGCATCAACGCCGAGGATGCCCGCACCTTCATGCCCTCCCCCGGCAAGGTGACCCTCTACCATCCGCCCGGCGGCCTGGGCGTGCGCATGGACTCCCACGTCTACACCGGCTACACGGTGCCACCCCACTACGATTCGCTGATCGGCAAGCTGATCACCTGGGGCGCCGACCGCGAGACCGCGCTGACCCGCATGCGCGTGGCCCTGGACGAGCTGCTGGTGGAGGGCATCAAGACCAACACCGACCTGCACAAGGACCTGGTCCGCGACGGCTACTTCCAGCAGGGTGGGGTCAATATCCACTATCTGGAGAAGAAGCTGGGGCTCTGAGCCCTGGATCGCCGGTACTCGTCGGCCCCGAGTGCCGCTTGGCTCGGGGCTGATCCGGCGGCAGGCTTGTCCGGGGGCGCTGGGACCCCCTCCCTGGGCGCTACCGACGCCATCCCTAGCGTAGGACCCCCTCCAAGCCTGCCCCCGGCCCCCTCGCCGCCGAGCCAAGCCATTATTCCAGGCCGCATCGACACCGCCGTGCGGCCTTTTCATTCCTGAGCCACCACGGGAACCCTTATGCCCTGGCTGCAACTCAAGGCCCGGATCGCCCCGGAACAGGCCGAGACCCTCGAGGAGCTGCTGCTCGCCGAGGGCGCCACCGCCATCACCCTTCAGGACGCCCACGACGACCCGGTCTTCGAGCCCGAGCGCGGCACCACCCCGCTGTGGCACGAGACGGTCCTCACCGGCCTCTACGACGACCTCGAGGGGGTCGACGCCATGCTCGAGCGGGTGCGCCAGGCCTGGGCCGTCGAGACGCCCGAGGAGCCCTGTCCCGAGATCGAGGTCGAGCTGCTGGCCGACCGCGACTGGGAGCGCGAGTGGATGGACGACTTCCAGCCGCTGCAGATGGGCGAGCGGCTGTGGATCGTGCCGAGCTGGCACGAGCCGCCGGAGCCCGGCGCCGTCAACCTGCACCTGGACCCGGGGCTGGCCTTCGGCACCGGCACCCACCCCACCACGGCGCTCTGCCTGGCCTGGCTGGACGGCCTCGCCGTCAGCGATGTCCTCGACGGCCAGGCGGTGCTCGACGTGGGCACCGGCTCCGGCATCCTGGCCATCGCCGCGCTCAGGCTCGGCGCGGCGCGCGCCACCGGGACCGACATCGATCCCCAGGCCTTGCAGGCGAGCCGCGACAACGCCGAGCGCAACGCGGTGGACGAGACGGCCTTCCGGCTCTGCTACCCCGAACAGCTCGACGACGACGAGCGCTTTCCCATCGTGGTGGCCAATATCCTCGCCGGCCCCCTGGTGGAGCTGGCACCGATGATCGCCGGCCACGTCGCCCCCGGCGGCCGGCTGGCGCTCTCCGGCATCCTCGAGGCCCAGGCCGAGGAAGTGCTGGAGGCCTACCGCGCCCAGGGGCTGCGCATGGACGAGCCGGTGACGCGCGAGGGATGGGTGCGCCTCAGCGGCCGCCGGCCGAACTGAGCGCGGGCCCCGGGAGGAGGCCGCGTCGGTAACCTCTCCCTGCCACTTCAATCGGACCCGCGGGGGGCGTATGATATGGCCCCCTTTCCAGCCACCAGACAGCGCCATGCCCGACTCTCGTCCCCTGCCCCGGATCGGTCGCCATGAACTGCCCAACCGGGTGATCCTGGCGCCCATGGCCGGCGTCACCGACCGCCCCTTCCGCCAGCTCTGCCGGCGGCTGGGCGCGGGCCTGGTGGTGGGCGAGATGGTCACCTCGGACCCCAGCCTGTGGCATACCCGCAAGTCACGGCTGCGCATGGACCACCGCGGCGAGCCCGGCCCCCGGGCGGTGCAGATCGCCGGCGGCGATGCCGAGATGCTCGCCGAGGCGGCGCGACTCAACGCCGCCCAGGGCGCAGAGATCATCGACATCAACATGGGCTGTCCCGCCAAGAAGGTGTGCAACAAGGCCGCCGGCTCCGCCCTGCTGCGCGACGAGGCGCTGGTGGCCGAGATCCTCGAGGCGGTGGTGGCCGCGGTGGAGGTGCCGGTGACCCTGAAGATCCGCACCGGCTGGTGCGCCGAGAGCAACAACGCCCTG
This sequence comes from Halomonas sp. 3H, assembly GCF_024206005.1. Lineage (NCBI taxonomy): Bacteria > Pseudomonadati > Pseudomonadota > Gammaproteobacteria > Oceanospirillales > Halomonadaceae > Halomonas > Halomonas sp. 3H. The sequence continues at coordinate 1,310,030 of NZ_CP100360.1, read as the reverse complement.
CGCGTCGCCCGCCTGGCCGAAGCCGCCGGCATCCAGGCGCTGGCCGTGCACGGCCGCCACCGCCAGCAGCGCTATACCGGCCACGCCGAGTACGACACCATCGCCGCCATCAAGGCCGCGGTGTCGATTCCGGTGTTCGCCAACGGCGATATCGATTCTGCCGAGAAGGCCGCCCGCGTCCTCGACTATACTGGAGCGGATGCGGTGATGGTCGGCCGCGGCGCCCAGGGTAACCCCTGGATCTTCCGCGAGATCGACCACTACCTGCGCCACGGGGAGCTCCTCGCTCCCCCGGCCGACGAGGAGCGCGCCGCCGTGCTGCGCGACCATCTCGAGGCCCTGCACGATTTCTATGGCGAGCACATGGGCGTGCGCATCGCGCGCAAGCACGTCGGCTGGTACCTGGCCGGCGATGGCCGCCTGGACGAGGCCGACAGGCGTGCCCTGAGGGGCACCTTCAACGGCCTGGAATGCCCGAACGCCCAGTACCGCTTCATTGACGAACTGTTTCGTCATGCCCCCGCCGAGGCCACCGGGCCCATGGCGGCCCGCGTGACGTCGAAAGGAACCCGAGCCGCATGACCAGCCAAGCCTTCCCCCAGCATCCCGACCTGTCGGGCAGCCGTCGCGAACTCACCGGCCTGGCCGGCGAGGGCCAGGAACGGCCCCTGGCGGGCACGTCCGGGCAGCAGCCGCTGCGCGAGGCGGTGGATGGCGCCATGCGCCGCTACTTCGCCCACCTGGACGGCGGGGAGGTCACCGGGCTCTACGCCATGGTGATGGCCGAGGTCGAGGCGCCGCTGCTCGCCGCCGTCCTCGACCACACCCAGGGCAACCAGACCCGCGCCGCCGAGATGCTCGGCCTCAACCGCGGCACTCTGCGCAAGAAGCTCAAGCAGTATGACCTGATCTGACCCGAATCCAGCGAAGGGAGCCCGAGGGCTCCCTTCCGCGTGTCGGCCCGCCGCCGGCACCGCGCGACCCCCGCCCCGTTCCTTCATGCCAGCAGAGAGTGATCCCATGGCCCAAGCCTCCCCCACCCCGGTCCGCCGCGCGCTGATCAGCGTCTCCGACAAGACCGGCATCGTCGACTTCGCCCGCGGGCTGTCCGAGCGCGGCGTCGAGCTGCTCTCCACCGGTGGCACCTTCCGCCTGCTCCAGGAGAACGGCATCGCGGTCACCGAGGTCTCCGAGCACACCGGCTTCCCCGAGATCATGGACGGCCGGGTCAAGACCCTGCACCCGAAGATCCACGGCGGCATCCTGGGGCGCCGCGGCCAGGACGACGCGGTGATGGCCGAGCACGACATCGCGCCCATCGACATGGTAGTGGTCAACCTCTACCCCTTCGCCCAGACCGTCGCGAAGCCGGACTGCACCCTGGAGGACGCCATCGAGAACATCGACATCGGCGGCCCCACCATGGTGCGCGCCTGCGCCAAGAACCACGCCCACACCACCATCGTGGTAGACGCCGGCGACTACGCCCGGGTGCTGGGCGAGATCGCCGCCCAGGACGGCGCGGTGAGTGACGCCACCCGCTTCGACCTGGCGGTGAAGGCCTTCGAGCACACCGCCGGCTACGACGCCGCCATCGCCGACTACCTGGGCCAGCGGGTGCCCGGCGGCGAGGACGGCTTCCCGCGCACCTACAACCTGCAGTTCGTCAAGAAGCAGGCCATGCGCTACGGCGAGAACCCGCACCAGAGTGCCGCCTTCTACGTCGAGGCCGATGCCAGCGAGGCCAGCGTCGCCACCGCCACCCAGCTGCAGGGCAAGGCGCTCTCCTTCAACAACGTCGCCGATACCGATGCCGCCTTCGAGTGCGTCAAGGCCTTCGCCGAGACCGCCTGCGTGATCGTCAAGCACGCCAACCCCTGCGGCGTGGCGGTGGGTGCCACGGCCGTTGAGGCCTACGACAAGGCCTTCGCCACCGACCCCACCAGCGCCTTCGGCGGCATCATCGCCTTAAACGTGCCGCTGGATGCCGAGACCGCCCGCGCCATCATCGACCGCCAGTTCGTCGAGGTGATCATCGCCCCCGGCGTGGCAGCCGAGGCCGCCACGATCGTCGCCGAGAAGCAGAACGTACGCCTGCTCGACGTGGGCCAGCACTGGCCCGGCGAGCGCCAGCACGCCCACGACCTCAAGCGCGTCACCGGGGGCCTGCTGGTGCAGGATCGCGACCTGGGCATGGTCGGCCGCGACGAGCTCACCGTGGTCACCGAGCGGGTGCCCACCGAGCAGGAGATGCGCGACCTGGCCTTCGCCTGGAAGGTGGCCAAGTACGTCAAGTCCAACGCCATCGTCTACGCCAAGGATGGCCAGACCATCGGCGTCGGTGCCGGCCAGATGAGCCGCGTCTACTCGGCGAAGATCGCCGGCATCAAGGCCGCCGACGAGGGCCTCTCGGTGCCCGGCTCGGTGATGGCCAGTGACGCCTTCTTTCCCTTCCGGGACGGCATCGACGCCGCCGCCGCCGCCGGCATCGCCGCGGTGATCCAGCCCGGCGGCTCCATGCGCGACCAGGAGGTGATCGACGCCGCCAACGAGGCCGGCATCGCCATGGTGTTCACCGGCATGCGCCACTTCAGGCACTGACGCCGAGCGCCGAGCGCCGAGCGCCGAGCGCCGAGCGCCGAGCGCCGAGCGCCGAGCGCCGAGCGCCGAGCGCCGAGCGCCGAGCGCCGAGCGCCGAGCGCCGAGCGCCGAGCGCCGCAAGATGATGCCACCGCTGACACTGGTGCCAATGAAAAAACCCGCTGGAGTTGGACTCCAGCGGGTTTCTCGTTTTCGGCCTCGACACCTGCCGCCCGTTGCCTTCTTGCCGGGCGCTAGGCGCTAGGCGCTGCCCGAAGGGCGCTAGGTGTGTAAACCCACCAGGTTGTTCACGGAAAGGCCCAACCGGCTAACCGGAGGGTGGTAATCCAGACTGGCATGCGGACGATGCCAGTTGTATTGGTGCAGCCAGGCCGGCAGATGCTGGCCTCGCTGCGCTGAGCTCTCGTAGGACCGCGCATAGGCCCACTCGCGCAGGGCGGTCTGGATAAACCGCTCTGCCTTGCCATTGGTGCGTGGGGTGTAGGGTCGGGTACGCTTGTGCTTTAGCCCCAGGCGCCGACACAAGCGGCGAAATGGCTTGGATTTGTAGCAAGCGCCGTTGTCGGTCAGGACACGGATGAAGTGGACCCCCAGTCCTCGGTAGTAGCGCACGGCGTCCAACAGCGCGTAGCACGCGCTCCAACCGGTTTCATTGGGGTAGAGGGTGGCGAAGGCCACCCGCGAGTGATCGTCGATCGCGATATGGGCATATTCCCAGCCGGCGCCGCGCGTGTTCTGCTGGCGATCACCGGTGATCCGATGGCCCGGGCGCGCGAAGCGGCCAAGCTTCTTGATATCCAGGTGCAGGAGATCCCCAGGCGCCTCGTGTTCATAGCGGTTGTCGGGCCTGGCGGGCTCGAGGGCGGCCAAACGGTTCAACCCCTCCCGTCTGAGTATCCGTGCCACGGTGCTGCGCCCGATGCCCAGCGCCTCGGCGATCTGCCGATAGGTCTGGCGTCGTTGGCGACATTCGATGATCTGCTCCACGGTCGCCGGGTCAGTCGCGAAGGGGCTTCGGCCAGGGCGTGACGAGCGATTCTGAAGGCCAGCATGCCCCTCTTTGCGGAAGCGGCGCACCCACTTGTAGACCGTCCGTACACTGACGCCTTGGGCCTGGGCGACCTCTTCGGGACGCAACCCTTCCACCAGCACTCTATGCACCAGCAGGGCTCGACCGTGGGGGGTGAGACGGGCATTCTTATGGGTGTTCATCCGGGCCTCTCGGAGGTTGGTTTGGTTCGCACCTCCAGTTTTCCGGGTAGGCTCCGGATGAACAACCTACAGAGAGATCACAGCTAGGCGCTATCAGCCCAGATCGATGCAGAGGTACTTGGTCTCGAGAAACTCCTCGAGCCCCTGGTGGCCGCCCTCGCGGCCGAGGCCGGAGGCCTTGACCCCGCCGAAGGGCGCGGCGGCGTTGGAGATCAGGCCGGTGTTGATGCCCACCATGCCGTACTCCAGGGCGTCGGCGACGCGCCACACGCGGCCCAGGTCGCGGGAGTAGAAGTAGGCGGCGAGGCCGTACTCGGTGTCGTTGGCCATCTCTACCGCGCTCTGCTCGTCATCGAAGGGGAATACCGCGGCCAGCGGGCCGAAGGTCTCCTCGTGGGCCACCTTCATGCTGGCGTTGGCGAAACTGACCAGGGTCGGCGAGAAGAAGTTGCCGCCCAGCGGGTGAGGGTGGCCGCCCAGCAGCAGCTCGGCGCCGTGGTTCACGGCATCCTGGACGTGCTCGCTGACCTTGGCCACCGCGTTCTCGTCGATCAGCGGGCCGATGTTGATGCCCGCCTGGGTGCCGTCGCCCACCTTCAGCTCGCTGTTCATGGCCACGGCGAGCTTCTCGCAGAAGGCGTTGACCACGCTGGACTGCACCAGGAAGCGGTTGGTGCAGACGCAGGTCTGGCCGGCGTTGCGGAACTTGGCGGCCATGGCGCCCTCCACCGCGGCGTCCAGGTCGGCGTCCTCGAAGACGATGAACGGCGCGTTGCCGCCGAGCTCCAGGGAGATCTTCTGGATGTGCTGGGCGGCATTGGCCATCAGCTCGCGGCCCACCTCGGTGGAGCCGGTAAAGGTGATCTTGCGGACCAGCGGCGACTCGGTCATGGCCGCGGCGATCTCGCTGGCCCGGCCCGGCACCACGTTGAACACCCCGCGGGGCACGCCGGCACGCTCGGCCAGCAGCGCCAGCGCGGTGGCCGAGAACGGGGTCTGGCTGGCCGGCTTGCAGACGATGGTGCAGCCGGCGGCCAGGGCCGCGCCCGCCTTGCGGGTGATCATCGCCGCCGGGAAGTTCCACGGGGTGATGGCGCCGACCACGCCCACCGGCTGCTTGGTGACCACGATGCGCTGGTTGGCCTTGGCGGCGGGAATGGTCTCGCCGTAGACGCGCCGCGCCTCCTCGGCGAACCAGCGCAGGAAGCTCGCCGCGTAGGCGATCTCGCCGGCGGCCTCCTTGAGCGGCTTGCCCTGCTCGAAGGTCATGATCATCGCCAGGTCGTCCTGGTGCTCGAGCATCAGGTCGTGCCACTTCATCAGGATGTCGGCGCGCTCCTGGGCGGTCAGCGCCTTCCAGGCCGGCAGGGCCGCGTGGGCGGCCTCGATGGCGCGCTCGGTCTCGGCGCGGCCCAGGCGCGGCACGTCGCCCATGGGCTCACCGGTAGCCGGGTTGACGACCTTGATCTGCTCGCCGCTGTCGGCGGCGACCCAGCTGCCGTCGATGTAGGCGAAGGGACAGTAGAGCTGGGTTTCCTTGAGGGCTTCCATGAGGGTCTCCTGACCGCGATGCGGTGTTGTTATGGGGATAGGCAAGCGAGAGCGTGGCGGGGCCGGGTCATCGGCTGCCGGCCCCGTCGTCGGGCACCATGACGTCATCAAGCACGGCGGGGGCCATCGGCTCGACCATGGCCGTGAGGAGCGCCAGCACCAGCACCAGGACGATGGCCAGCCAGCAGAAGGCGCGCCCGATGTAGCGCTCGGGCTCGCGGCGAATCTGTCGCAGTCCCACCAGGGCCATCAGCGCGGCGGCCAGGTTGAGCGGCACCAGGCCGCCCTGCAGCAGCAGGGCGAAGAGTGCCGTGACGATGGCGGCCATGGCCCACGGGGAATAGCGTCGGCGTGCGGGGGAACGAGTGGCGTTGTCGCCGTCCAAGCAAGGCTCCCGATATCAGTGGGCTTCGAAGCTGCCCCCCATGCTAAGCGCAAAGACCCCGATGCTCCAAGCACCGGGGTCGGGTATCGCGCGCTTTTCCTGCGACAGGGGCTAGCGGCGAGGCTCCCGCGTGGCGGAGAGGGTGACCGAGACGGAATCGGCGAAGCGCAGGGCGTGGGGCTTGTCGATCTCCACCTGGGCGGTGAGCACCGGCTCGTGGGCCATCACCAGGTCGAGCACCTCGCGGGTCATGCGCTCCAGCAGCAGGAAGCGGTTCTCCTCCACGTGGGCGATCACCTGCTTGGTGATGGTGCGGTAGTTCAGCGCCTGCTCGATATGGTTGAAGGCCACGGCCTTGTCGGCCCGGTAGCGGATCACCGCATTGATCACCACGTCCTGACGGTTCTTGATCTCCTCCTCCTTGATGCCGATGTAGGTGCGCAGGCGGAGGTTCTTGATGCGAATGGTCGCCAGGTCGTGGTCGAAGTGCTGGTCGTCGATGGCGTGCAGCGGCATGGCGGTCTCCTTGGATGGCGTGACTCAGCGCCCGTTGATCAGGGTCAGGAACTCCTGGCGGGTCGACTGGTTCTCCCGGAAGGCCCCCAGCATCACCGAGGAGGTCATGCTCGAGTTCTGCTTCTCGACCCCGCGCATCATCATGCACATGTGCTTGGCCTCGATCACCACCGCCACGCCGCGGGCATCGGTGACCCGCTGCACCGCCTCGGCGATCTGGCGGGTGAGGTTCTCCTGGATCTGCATGCGCCGGGCATACATGTCGACGATGCGGGCGAACTTGGAGAGACCCAGGACCCTGCCGCGGGGCAGGTAGGCGATGTGGCAGCGGCCGATGAAGGGCAGCAGGTGGTGCTCGCACATGGAGTAGAGCTCGATGTCCTTGACCAGCACCATCTCGTCGGTCTCGGACTCGAAGACCGCCCCGTTGACGATCTCCTCCAGCGACTGCACGTAGCCGCGGTTGAGGAACTGCATCGCCTTGGCGGCGCGCTTCGGCGTGTCGCGCAGGCCCTCACGCTCCGGGTCCTCGCCCAGGGCGAGGATGATCTGCCGATAGTGGTTGGCGAGTTCTTCGGTCATCGTGGGGGCCCCATCGGTTGTCGTCATGCGGCATGGCCGTGTCGGGTCGGCGGAGCCGACATGGCCGGGTATCGGACCGTCGCAACGGCCATTCATGTACAGAAGATATACAAGAAATTAATCCTGTACAATATCAATCCTCGGGAACCCTGCATTCTAGCGCATGGTTCCCGCCGGCGCAGGCCCCCTCCGCGGCCGCCACCCGCGCCGCAGGATGGCCAGGCCGGGCCCCACCACGTGACAACCTGCCGCACCCCCCCGCCCCCTGCGCTGCCTGAAGCTCACTCCGCTGTGCTAGAATCGGAGCCTCTCATGCTGTGCCACGTCACCTCTTCGAGAGCCCGACATGATCAAGACCCCCAAGACACTGCTGCTGGCCGCCCTGCTGATGCCCTCCCTGGCCTTCGGCGCGAGCCTCGAGCTGCCCGCCGATGCCCGGATCGAGGTGCAGGTCATCGACAGCCTGACGCTGGACCGGGACGAGCCCCGCCGTGACGACATCCTGATGCGCCCGGTGGCCGATGGCCGCGGCTCCCACCAGCTGCCGGACCACTGCGTGATGATCGGCGACGCCCGCGTGGAGGGCGAGCGCCTGCGCGTGACCACCAAGGCCGTCACCTGCATCGCCACCGACGGCGCCGACAGCGACATCTACAGCGGCGAGATGTCCTCCGCCGCCTACGAGGCCGACGGCAGCTACGGCGTGGCGGCCTGCCAGGATGGCCGCTGCGAGCTGACCCCCGACCACGGCTTCGAGCTGCGGCTGGCCAGCGACCTGGTGATCGAGGAGCAGGAGAACCCCTCCGCCCAGATCAACGAGCAGCGCCGCCAGGCCGACGGTAGCGGAGTGGCCAACCCGATCCCCGCCGAGCAGCCCGACCCCGACCGGTAACCGCGGCAACGCCACGGCATGATGCAGACGCACCCCACGGGGTGCGTCTCGCGTTTCGGGCGGCGCGTCAGGCCAGCCAGCGCGGGGCGCGTTCCAGCACCTGGCGCTGCTGCTCCAGCAGGCGGATATGGCCGTCCCAGTAGCCGGCATCCGCCAGCCAGGGGAAGGCGCTGGGGAAGGCCGGGTCCTCCCAGCGCGCGACCAGCCAGGCGCTGTGGCGCAGCAGCCGCAGGGTGCGCAGCGGCTCGACCAGCGAGAGCTCGTGGCGGTCGAACTCGCGATGCTGCTCGTAGCCCTCGATCACCTCGGAGAGCTGCATGTGGCGCTCCTCGTCCTGCTCGGCGGTGAGCAGCATCCACAGGTCCTGCACCGCCGGGGCCATCAGGCAATCGTCGAAGTCGACCAGCGCGAAGGCCTCGTCGCGCCCCAGGATGTTGCCGATGTGGCAATCCCCGTGCACGCGGATCGCCTGCGCCGGGCGCCAGGCGTGGCGGGCCAGGCGCTCATGCAGGGCCAGGGTGATCCGGCCATAGGCCTCGCGCTGGCGCCGATCCAGCCAGGGGCTGTCCAGCACGCCCTCGCGGGCCTCGAGCACCATCCGGTCCAGGTCCTGGGTGGCGCGATGGACGAAGCGCGAGCGCTCCCCCACCGCATGCACCGCTCCGATCAGCTCGCCGAGCACGAACAGGTGAGCGGGATTCTCCAGCTCCGGCGCCTGGCCCGGCAGCTGGGGGAAGAGCGCGAAGCGGAAGCCCTCGGCCCGGTGCAGGCTCGTCCCCGCCTCGTCGCACCACGGCGCGGCCACCGCCACCTCCTCGGCGGCCAGCTCGGCCAGGAAGTCATGCTCCTCCTGGATCTGGTCATCCGTCCAGCGCTCGGGGCGGTAGAACTTCACCACCCAGCGCCGCCTCTCGTCATCGTGGATCAGGTAGACGCGGTTCTCGTAGCTGTTGAGCGCGAAGGGCTCGCCGGGCAGCCAGAAGCCCAGCGACTCCACGGCGGACACCACCCGGGCAGGCGACAGCTCGGCGAAGGGATGGGGGGTGCGTTCCATGGCATGACTCCGGGCAGGGCCAAAGGGGGCATCCTAACAGAGCCGGCGCGCTCAGGGGGCGTGGAGCGGCGTTCGCGCCGGGACCCACACCTCGATCTCCTCGGCCCCGGCCCGCCGGCAGGCTCGGGCCAGGGCATCCAGGGTCGCGCCGGTGGTCATCACGTCGTCCAGCAGCACCAGGCGGGGCGGCAGTCGTCCCGGCACCGCGAAGGCCCCGCGCAGGTTGGCACGCCGCTCGCTCCGGTCCAGGCCACGCTGGCTGCGGGTATCGCGCCGACGGTGGGCGACGCGGTGCGGGACCCCCAGGCGCCGGGCCAGCCGCCGCGCCAGCCAGTCGGCCTGGTCGAAGCCCCGCTCCCGCGCCCGGGCAGGATGCAGCGGCACCCCCATCAGCGCCCCGGGAAAGGCCCGCGCCGAGGCCGTCAGTGACTCCTCCAGCAGGGCCAGCAGGATCGCCCCGGCCCGCGGCGAGGCGTGGAACTTGAAGCGCTGCACCAGCCCGCTCACCTCGGCCTCGTAGCGCAGTGGCACCCGGGCCCGGTCGAAGGCCGGCGGCCGGCGCAGGCAGGCCCCGCAGGGCCGCCCGGCCAGGGCCCCCGGCTGCGGCTCGGCACAGTGCGGGCAGGCCGGCAGGTTCCAGGGCAGCGCCTCGTGGCAGGCCGCACACCAGGGGCGCTCGCCCAGGGCCGGCGCAAGGCAGAAGGCGCAGCGGCCCGGCAGGGCGCGCCGCAGCGCTTCGTCAACCTTGAGGATTCCCGAGGTTGACAAGTGCCGCAGCCGCCTTAAGCTGTCCGTCAACTTCATAGCCCCAGAAAAGTTGACCATAGGCGAGCCTCCCATGACCCCTGTGCCCCACGACGCGCCCACCGGCACCGATACCCAGACCCTAGCCAGCCCGGCGGCGATTCGCCACGACTGGACCCTCGACGAGATCGAGGCGCTGTTCGCGCTGCCCTTCAACGACCTGCTGTTCCGCGCCCAGCAGGTGCACCGCGACCACTTCGACCCCAACGCCGTGCAGGTCTCCACCCTGCTCTCCATCAAGACCGGGGCCTGCCCCGAGGACTGCAAGTACTGCCCCCAGTCGGGCCACTACAACACCGGCCTGGGCAGGGAGAAGCTGCTGGAGGTCGAGAAGGTGGTAGCACAGGCCCGGGCGGCAAAAGATGCCGGCGCCAGCCGCTTCTGCATGGGCGCGGCGTGGAAGAGCCCCCGCGAGAAGGACCTGGACGTGGTGCTGGAGATGGTGGCCCGGGTCAAGGCGCTGGGGCTCGAGACCTGCATGACCCTGGGGATGGTGGACGCCGGCCAGGCCGGCCGCCTGGCCGAGGCCGGGCTCGACTACTACAACCACAATCTGGACACCTCGCCCGAGTTCTACGGCGAGATCATCACCACCCGCACCTACGCCGACCGCCTGGCGACCCTGGGCCACGTGCGCGATGCCGGCATGAAGGTCTGTTCGGGCGGGATCCTGGGCATGGGCGAGGCGCCCCGCGACCGCGCCGCCCTGCTCCAGCAGCTCACGCGCCTGGAGCCTCACCCGGAGTCGGTGCCGATCAACATGCTGGTCAAGGTGCCGGGCACGCCCCTGGAAGACGTGGAGGACCTGGACCCCATCGCCTTCATCCGCGCCATCGCCGTGGCGCGCATCCTGATGCCGGCCAGCCACGTGCGCCTCTCGGCCGGGCGCGAGCAGATGGACGATGCCACCCAGGCGCTGGCCTTCCTGGCCGGGGCCAACTCGATCTTCTATGGCGACCAGCTGCTGACCACCGGCAATCCCCGGGCGGAACGGGACCGGGCACTGTTCGCCCGGCTGGGCCTGCATCCCGAGCGCAGGGACACCTGCGTCGATGACGCCCGCGCCCGGGCCCGGGTGGAGAATGAGCTCGAGGCTGATTTCGCCCGCCGCGCAGCCCGGCAGGCCGCCGCCCGGGCCGAGGCGCTCGCCTACGACGCCACCCTCGCCAGCGGCGACTGACCATGCCCCCGAGCATGAGTGCCGACTGGCCAACTCGCCTCGCCGCCCGGGCCCGGGGCCGCCGATCGGCCGGCCTGTGGCGACAGCGCCGCACCGCGGGCGAGGCGCCCGAGGGCCGCGACTTCGCCGGCAACGACTACCTGGGCCTGGCTCGGGACCCGCGGCTGGCCGAGGCCATGGCGGAAGGCGCGCGGGGCTTTGGCGCCGGCGCCCGGGCCTCGCACCTGGTCAGCGGCCACCTGGCGGTCCACGAGGCGCTGGAAGCGCGGCTGGCCGCACTCACCGGGCGCCCCCGGGCGCTGCTCTTCTCCACCGGCTACATGGCCAACCTGGGCACCCTCCAGGCGCTCTGCGATGGCGAGACCCGGGTCTTCCAGGACCGCCTCAACCACGCCTCGCTGCTCGACGGCGCGGCCCTGGCCGGGGCCCCCTCGCGGCGTTTCCACCATGGCGACCTGGCCGACCTCGACCGCCTGCTGGCCCGCAGCCCGGCCGACGCCCCCCGGCTGGTGGTCAGCGATGGCGTGTTCAGCATGGACGGCGACGTGGCCGATATCGCCGGGCTGGCCGAGACGGCGCGCCGACACGGCGCCTGGCTGATGGTCGACGACGCCCACGGCCTGGGTGTGATCGGCGAGGTCGGCGACGGCTGCGTGGGCCGTGCCCACGGCATCGACGCCGTGCCGGTGCTGGTGGGCACCCTGGGCAAGGCGCTGGGCACCGCGGGCGCCTTCGTGGCGGGCAGCCGCGAGCTGATCGAACACCTGATCCAGTTCGCCCGCCCCTACGTCTACACTACCGCCCAGCCGCCCGGGGTGGCGGCGGCGACCCTCAGGGCCCTGGAGCTCCTGGCCGAGGAGCCGGAGCGCCGCGCCCGGCTGGGTGCGCGGATCGCCCGCTTCCGCCGCGAGGCGGCGACCCTGGGGCTGCCGCTGGCGGAGAGCCACACGCCGATCCAGCCGCTGGTGCTGGGCGAGAGCCACCGGGTGATGGCCTGGGCGGCCCGGCTGGCAGAGCATGGGCTCTCGGTCGGCGCCATCCGCGAGCCCACGGTGCCCCGCGGCCAGGCGCGGCTGCGCATCACCCTCTCCGCCGCCCACACCGAGGCCGACCTCGATGCCCTGCTCGAGGGGCTCGCGGCCTGCCAGGCCCATGACGCCTACCGGCGGGAGCTCACGCCATGACGCGGCTGGTGCTGCTCTCCGGCTGGGGCGTCGACGCCGGCATCTGGCGGCCGCTGGCGGACCACTGGCCGGGTGACGTGACGGTCACCGCGCCGGACTGGCCCGGGTACGGCGCCCGCGCCCCGCTGGCGGCGCCGGGCAGCCTGGCCGGACTGGCCGAGGCCATGGCGGTGGACCTGTCCGCCGATGCCGTCTGGATCGGCTGGTCGCTGGGCGGGCTGCTGGCCGGGGCGCTGCTCGCCAGGCTGCCACCTCCCCGTGCGCTGATCCTGCTCGGCATCGGCACACGCTTCTGCGACCCCGAAGGCGTCACCCGCGCGGAGCTTACCGCCTTCCGCCGCGCCTTCGCCCGGGACCCGGCGGCGACCCGTCGCCACTTCCTGCGCTGGCAGCTCGGCGGCGAGCCCGACCCGCGGGCTTCCCATCGCCGCCTGCTCGACCTGGTCGACGACGTCGACCCCGCCACCCTGGCCGCGGGCCTCGACCAGCTCGCCGCGCTCGATGTATCGCGCGTGCTGGCCGACGCCCCCTGCCCGGTGCGGCGCCTCGCCGGCCGCCACGACCCGCTGCTGCCCCCGGCCGCCATCGCCGGCGCCGACCGGGTCCTCGACCACGCCGGCCACTGCCCGATGCTGTCGCGGCCGGCGGCCCTGGCCGAGGCCTTGGCGGCGATGACCGGCGACATGCGGGCCGCCCGGTCGGCACCCGCCGAGGAGGCGCCGGCATGACCGCCGCCAGCGCCCTGCCCCGCGCCCATGATCCGGCGCCAGCGGCCGACTGGCAGCGCCGCGTGGCGCGGGCCTTCTCAAGGGCCGCGTCGGACTACGCGCGCCTCGCCGAGGCCCAGCGCGTCATGGGCGAGCGCCTCTGGGCCCGGCTGCCCGAACGCGCCTCGTCGGTCCTCGACCTGGGCTGCGGCCCGGGCCACTGGAGCGCCCGCCTGGCCTGCCGCGTCGGCGAGGGCGGCGCGGTCACCGGCCTCGACCTGGCGCCGGGCATGCTCGAGGAGGCCCGCCGACGCCACGGCGACCGGGTCCGCTGGCTCTGCGCCGACGCCGCCGCCCTGCCGCTGCCCGATGCCGCCCTGGACCTGGTGTTCTCCAACCTGGCCCTGCAGTGGTGCCCGGACCTGGAAGGGACGCTCGCGGAGCTGCATCGGGTGCTGTGCCCCGGGGGCCGCGCGCTGATCAATACCCTAGGGCCGGGCACCCTGGAGGAGGTAAGCCGGGCCTGGTCACGACCCGGCCGCCCCGCCGCCCTATTGGGCTTCCAGGGGAGCGATCGCCACCGCCGTGCGGCACGACTGGCGGGCTTCTCCCGCGTCCAGGTCGAGGCCAGCACCCAGCGCTTCCACTACCCGGACCTGGCCGCGGTGATGGCCTCCATCAAGGGGGTCGGCGCCCAGGCCGCGCGCCCCGGCGCCCGCCTGACCCGCACCGACCTGGCCCGCGCCGCACGTCGCTATGAGGCCCTGCGCGAACCCGATGGCCTGCCCGTGACCTATCGCCTGCTGACCCTGGAGCTTCACGCCTGAGATGAGCGCCTTCTTCGTCACCGGTACCGACACCGACGCCGGCAAGACCCTGATCACCGCCGGCCTGCTGGCCCGCGCCCGCCGCGCCGGCCTCACCACCCTGGGCCTCAAGCCGGTGGCCTCGGGCAGCGCGACCACTCCCGAGGGCCTGCGCAACGCCGATGCCCTGGCGCTCCAGGGCGAAAGCCACCCCGCGGTGGACTACGCCACGGTCAATCCCGTCGCCTTTGCCCCCGCCATCGCCCCGCACCTGGCGGCCCGGCGGGCCGGGGTGTCACTGCGCCTGGACACCCTGATCGAGCGGGTTCGTCCCCCGCTGGCCGCGGGGCGGGACCTGACCCTGATCGAGGGCGCCGGCGGCTGGCGGGTCCCCCTCAACGACGACGAGGACCTCGCCGACCTGGCGGTGCGGCTCGGGCTGCCGGTGATCCTGGTGGTGGGCCTGCGCCTGGGCTGCATCGGCCACGCGCGGCTGACGGCCGAGGCGGTCGCGGCCTCCGGCCTGCGCCTGGCCGGCTGGGTGGGCAGCCTGGTGGACACCGCCTTCGCCGCGGACGACGCCCTCTACCGCGACAACCTGGCGACCCTGGCGCACCACCTGCCCGCCCCCTGCCTAGGCGTGGTGCCGAGGCTGGCGACGGCGACTCCCAGGGCCATGGCCGAGGCCGCCGCCGATTATCTGGAACTACCCGATGCTCATTGACTTGGGAGTCGCCGTCCGTAAAATGACTGCGCCTGCCTATCCGTGCGGATGTGGTGGAATTGGTAGACACGCCAGGTTTAGGTCCTGGTGCCTTCGGGCGTGGAGGTTCAAGTCCTCTCATCCGCACCATCGCATCACCCCCTCTCGACGCACTCCTGTCCGTCATCTCCCCGAGATGCGCGGCGCCTTCTCGCGTCCGCTCGTTACTCCCTGTCCTCTGCCGAGGCTGTAATGACCCATCACGACCACTCCCCCGTCTGGCACCCCTATGCCCATCTCAAGACCCAGCGCCCGGCGCCCAAGGTGGTCGGCGGCGAGGGGCCGCGCTTCACGCTGGAAGGCGGCGAGACGCTGCTCGACGCCACCTGCTCCTGGTGGTGCATGATCCACGGCTACCGACACCCTCGCCTCGTCCGGGCCATCCAGCAGCAGGCCGACGCGCTCTGCCACGTGATGCTCGGCGGCCTCACCCACGAGCCCGCCGACCGGCTCGCCCGGGAGCTGGTGCGGGTCACCCCGGCGGGCCTCGACCACGTCTTCTACTCCGACAGTGGCTCGGTGGGCATGGAGGTGGCCATGAAGATGGCCGTGCAGTACCACCAGCTGCGCGGCCGGCCCGGCAAGCACCGGATGCTCTCGCTGATGAAGGCCTACCATGGCGACACCGCCGGCTGCATGGCGGTCTGCGACCCCGAGGAGGGCATGCACTCGCTGTTCGCCGGCTACCTGCCCCGCCACCACTTCGCCCCGGCGCCCACCGCCCCCTTCGACGCCCGGCCCGAGGCGGTGGCAACGGACCTCGCCGCCCTGCGTGAGGTGCTGGCGCGCCACCACCACGAGATCGCCGCGCTGCTGATGGAGCCGCTGCTGCAGGCCGCCGGCGGGCTCAACATGACCTCGCCCCACTACCTACGGGGCGCCCGGGCACTGTGCGACGAGTTCGACGTGCTGCTGGTGTTCGACGAGGTGGCCACCGGCTTCGGCCGCACCGGGCGGATGTTCGCCGCCGACCACGCCGACGTCACCCCCGACATCATGGTGCTCTCCAAGGGGCTCACCGGGGGGTATCTGGGCCACGCGGCGACGCTGGCCACCGACCGGGTGCGTGACGCCTTCATCGGGGACTCCCCCGAGCACGCCTTCATGCACGGCCCCACCTTCATGGGCAACCCGCTGGCCTGCCGGGTGGCCCTGGAGAGCCTGGCGGTGTTCGAGGAGGAGGACTACCTGGGCCGGATCGCCACGCTCAACCGGGTGCTGCACGAGGAACTGGTGATGGACGAGGCGCTGGCCGCCCACCCGGCGGTGGCAGACATCCGCGTGCTGGGCGCCACCGCGGTGATCGAGGCCCATGACGCCTCGACCCTCGCCGGCGTCGGCGACTGGGCCCGGGCGCAGGGCGTCTGGCTGCGCCCCATCGGCCGCTGGCTCTACACCATGCCGGCCTACGTCACCTCAGAGGCCGACATGCGGCGCATCACCGACGTGATGAAGGGCTGGTTTCACCGCACGGGGCCGCTAGGATAGGACGGGCCACTCCCCGACGAGCCACCCGATGACCGCCATCAGCAAGACCCAGTCCAGCTTCTACCGCCGCCTCTACGTTGCCCACCTGGTGGCGAACGGCACCGCCAGCGTCCCCGCCATCACCGCGGCCACCGGCATGCCGCGACGCACCGCCCAGGACACCCTGTCGGCGCTGGGCGAGCTGGATATCGCCTGCGAGTTCGTGCACGAGGCGGGCGAGCGACACAACATCGGCCGCTACGTGATCCGCGACTGGGGGCCCATCGACCCGCGCTGGGTGGCGACCCATGCCGACCGCCTGAGGCGCTCCCTGGGCTATCCGGAGACGCCGTGAGCCGCCCGGTCAGGGGCGCGGCGGGAGCGCTGGCGGGCCTGCTGCTGGCGGCGAGCCTGGCCGGCTGCGGCCAGGCCCTTCAGCAGCAGCCCGGCCCGGGCACCGACGCGGCAAGCCTCGAGCCCCACCGGGTGATCGCCGAGGACGGCTACCGGCTGCCGCTACGCCACTGGCCCGCCGAGGGCGAGCCCCGCGCCCTTGTGCTGGCCGTGCACGGCTTCAACGACCACGCCGGCAGCTTCGCAGTGATGGCCGAGGCGCTCGCGCCCCACGGCATCGCGACCTACGCCTTCGACCAGCGCGGGTTCGGCCTCACCGACCAGCGCCGGATCTGGCCCGGCCACCAGCGGCTCACCGACGACGTCCGGCTGCTCGTCGAGCTGCTGCGCGAGCGTCATCCGGACACCCCGCTCTATCTCCTGGGCAAGAGCATGGGGGCGGCGGTGGTGCTGCTTACGCTGGCCGACGACCCGCCGCCCGGGCTAGCCGGCAGCGTGCTGGTGGCGCCGGCGGTGTGGGGGTTGGACGCCATGCCCTGGTACCAGCGCGCCTCCCTGTGGCTCGGCGTGCGGCTGATCCCCTCGGTGAGCTTCTCGGCGAACGCGGTGCGCCGGCTCGGCATCCGGCCCACCGACGACCCGGAGATCATCGATCACCTGGCCCGGGACCCGCTGATCCTGCGCCGCGCCCGAGTGGATACCCTGCACGGCGTCAGCGAGACCATGGACCTGGCGCTGGAGGCCGCCCGCCGGCTGCCCGCCCCGGCGCTGATCCTCTACGGCGACGAGGACCAGGTCATCCCCCCCGAGGCGATCTGCGCGCTGCTGGACCGGCTGCCCGAGCGGGGCGACGACGTCCCCGGCTGGCGCCTGGCGCTTTACCCGGACGGCTACCACATGCTGACCCGCTACACCCGGCGGGAGCGCACCGAGGCCGACCTCGCCGCCTGGCTGCGTGACCCGGCCGCCGCCCTGCCCTCCGGCCACGAGCGAACCCCGGCCCAGGCCCGCGACGCCCTCTGCCGCTGAACGGCGGGCGGCATCGTCGCCCGCCGCTCAGCCCTTGCGCTCGGGGGCGTGGTCAAGCTCCAGGCGGGCGCGCTCGACCAGCGCCGCCGGCAGCTCGCGCTTCACCGCCACGCCCAGCTCCTGGAACTCGGCGGTCTGCTTGATCAGGTTGCCGCGACCGTTGACCAGCTGGCCCATCGCCCGGTCGTAGCTGTCCCGGGCGCCGTCGAGCTTCTTGCCGACGTCCTCCATGCTCTCCAGGAAGCCCCGCAGCTTGGCATAGAAGCGCTCGGCGCGGCTGGCCAGCTCGGCGCTGTGGCGGCTCTGGTCCTCGAAGCGCCACAGCTGGCGCACGATGTTCAGGCTGGTCAGCAGGGTGGTGGGCGTGGCCACCAGCACGTTGTGCTCGATGGCGCGCTGGAAGAGGGTCTCGTCGTACTTCAGCGCCTCCACGTAGGCGGACTCCACCGGGATGAACATCACCACCACCTCCGGCGAGTTGAGCCCCGGCAGGTCGTAGTAGTGCTTGTCGGCCAGCTCGGTGATGCGCTCGCCCACCGCCCGGGCGTGCTCGGCCAGCGCCTGGCGGCGGCTCGACTCGTCCTCGGCGTTCACGTAGCGCACGTAGGCCGACAGCGAGGTCTTGGCGTCGATCACCAGGTGCTTGCCCTGGGGCAGGTAGACGATGGCGTCGGGGCGCCGGCGCCCGTTGTCGGTGCTGAAGCTCACCTCGCGCCGGTAGTCCTTGTCCGGGCGCAGCCCGGAGCCCTCCAGCACGTTCTCCAGCATCAGCTCGCCCCAGTTGCCCTGGATCTTCTTCTGCCCCTGCAGCGCCTGGGTCAGGCGGTCGGCCTGATCGGTGATCTCACGGTTGAGCGCCTGCAGGTGCTTGAGCTCGGTGCGCAGGCCGGCGCGCTGCTCGGTGTCGTGGCGATGCAGGGTCTCGACCTGCTCGCGGAAGCCCTTCATCTCCGCCTGGATCGGCTGCAGCAGGCCGCTGATGTTGCGCTGGGAGAGCTCCGAGAAGGCCCGCCCCTTGCGCTCGAGGATCTCGTTGGCCAGGTTCTCGAACTCCTGCCGGAGCTGGTCGCGGCTCTCCCTGAGCAGCTGCAGCTGCTGGGCGAAGTGGTGCTCACGCTGCTCCAGGGTGGTGGCCAGCTCGGCATGGCGCGCCTGCAGCTCGGCGAGCGCCGCGGCGCGCTGCTCCCGCTCGGCCCGCTCCTGCTGCCACCAGGCCTGGTAGCGCTCGCGGCTCTCCCGTGCCTCGTCGCGCTGGGTGCTCGCCGTGGTCAGCGCCTCGCGCAGCTCGGCCAGGCGCTCCTGCAGGACCTCGCGACGCCGGACCGCCACCAGCCCGGCCAGGCCCAGGGCCACCAGAAAGGCGAGCAGCGCCGAGAGGGCGGCAAGCAGCGGGGGGGACAGGGTCATGGCATCACTCCGTGATCGGGCGGGTCGCTGGCAGGAAGCGTACCCAGCCGCGCCGGAGCGGTCCACCGGCGGGTGGCACGGCACGGGCGACGCCGCCGCCGTTCGCGGATAGACTGGCAGGCGGGGAACAGACAAGGGAATCCACGGATGAGAAAGGTCCTAATGGCACTGGTCGCCTGCGCCGCCCTGGGGGCCCAGGCCGATACCGCCGCGCCGCTGGAAGGCGACGCCACGCCGGACATCGACAACGACAGCGACCTGCCGGCCTGGGCCAACGAGCAGATCGACCCCTTCCACGAGAGCGTCTCGCGCTGGGTCGACAGCTCCTCGCGGCGCATCGACGGCTTCTTCGGCACCACCGATGCGCTCACCGTGGAGTCCGACTCCTACCTGCGCCTCAGCCAGGCCTGGCGGTGGCGCGAGGGTGAGTCCCTCGACCAGGACCTCGGGGTGCGCTTCCGCCTCGACCTGCCCACCACCGAGGAGCGGCTGCGCCTGATCATCGAGAGCGAGCCCGAGGAGACCCGCGGCACCCTCGCCGAGCAGGATGACCAGCTGACCGACGAGCGCATCAGCGGCGTCGAGAGCCTGCGCATCGGTCTCAACCGGCTGAGCCGCCGCGACAAGACCGAACGCTGGAACACCCAGGTCGGCGCCGGCATCCGCGTGCGCCTGCCGCTGGATCCCTACGCCCGGGTAATCAGCCAGCGCCTGTGGACCCTCGACGACGGCCCCTGGCAGCTGGAGAGCGACAACCGCCTCTCCTGGTTCAACAAGGACGGCTACTCCGCCCGCACCCGCTGGGACCTTGGCCGCCCCCTGGACGAGCAGCGCCACCTGCGCTTCATCACCAACGTGCAGTGGCGCGAGGAGGTCGACAAGCTGGAGTTCAGCGAGGCAGCCGAGCTCAACCGTCGCCTCAACCGGCGCAGCGCGCTGCGCTACACCGCCGCCGTGCTGGGGGAGAGCGGCTCCCGGCCGCGTATCGAGGACAGCTACCTGGAGGTGCGCTACCGTCGCGACGTGCACCGCGGCATCCTCTTCCTGGACGTGGCCCCCGCCCTGCACTTCCCGCGGGAGGTCGACTATGACACCCGCTGGGAGGTGAACCTGCGCCTGGAGATGTACTTCCGCCGCCAGTTCGATCGCACCGTGCTGTGACCGGCCGATTAACCGCTGTCGGGATCGCCGCTGTTCGCCGGCGACATGATCCGGCAGGATAGGCCTCCAGTCTCGACCGACATGAGGCGGAAGGATCCGCTCGCCCGCACGCAGGAGGCCAGGGAAATGATCGACGAACTCTCGTCCATGGAGGCACAGCAGGAGGTCCACGAGCTGATCGCCCAGCAGGTGCCGCTGGGCGAGACGCTGGACGCCATCGCCCGCTGGATCGGCATCATCCTGCCCGAGGCGGTGGTGGCCTTCATGCGCTACGACCCGCGCCACTGCACCCTCAGCCTGACTCCCAGCCGACGCTTCTCGCCGCGCTACACCCGGCGGCTGCAGGACGTCCCGGTCGGGCCGGGCGTGGCCTCCTTCGGCACCGCCGCCTTCCTGCGCCAGCCGGTGTTCACCGAGGACATCGAGACCGACCCGCGCTGGGACGCCTTCCGCGACGCCGCCCGGGCCGAGGGGCTGCGCGCCTGCTGGTCGAGCCCGGTACTGACCGCCCAGGGCGAGCTGCTGGGCACCTTCGGCACCTATTTCCGCTCCCCCATTGCCCCCGGCGAGCCCAGCCGGCGCAAGCTGCGCCAGGCGGCGGCGCTGCTGGCCCTGGCGATCCTTCGCGACCGCGACATCACCGAACGCAAGCGGCAGGAGGCTTCGCTGCGCCTGCTGCAGCGGGGCATCGAGGCGACGCCCAACGGCGTGGTGATGGCCGACGCCCGGCGCCCCGACACCCCGCTGGTCTATGCCAACCAGGCCTTCTACGAGATGACCGGCTACCGGCCGGAGGAGGTGCTCGGCCACAACTGCCGCTTCCTGCAGGGCCCGGAGACCGACCCCGACGCCGTGGAGGCCACCCGCCGGGCGCTGACCGAGCGCAGCGACGTGGACGTCACCCTGCTCAACTACCGCAAGGATGGCACTACCTTCTGGAACCGGCTGTCGATCAGCCCCGTGTTCGACGAGCACGACACCTGCACCCACTTCATCGGCATCCAGCAGGACATCACCCAGCAGCGCGACCACGAGGCGCAGATCGCCTACCAGGCCACCCATGACCTGCTGACCGGCCTGCCCAACCGCAGCGTGCTGGATGAGCGGCTGGAGCAGGCGTTCGCCCGCGCCCGGCAGCAGGGGGCGCTGGCGGTGGTGATGCACTTCGACCTGGACGGCTTCAAGACCATCAACGAGGGGCTGGGCCACCATATCGGCAACCGGCTGCTGATGGCGGTGGCCGAGCGACTCCGCCAGCCCCTCGGCGAGGGCCAGACCCTGGCCCGGCTGACCGGCGACGAGTTCGGCCTGCTGCTGCCCGACCTGCCCGACCGCGAGGCCGCCAACGCCCTGGCCGACCGGCTGATCGAGGGGCTGGCCGCCCCCTTCGAGATCGAGGGCCGGGCGCTGCACATCAGCGCCAGCATCGGCATCGCCGGCAGCGACGACACCGCCCGTCACGCCCACGAGCTGCTCCAGCGCGCCGACCTGGCCATGGGCGAGGCCAAGCAGCAGGGGCGCAACACCTGGCAGTGGTACCAGGGCAACGTGCAGCGCATCAGCCGGCGCAATGTGCTGCTGCGCCACGACCTGCAGGTGGCCCTGCAGCAGGGCGACCAGTTCGAGCTCCACTACCAGCCGGTGGTGGAGGCAGGCAGCGGCCGCATGCGCGGGCTCGAGGCGCTGCTGCGCTGGCACCACCCGAGCCGCGGCATGGTCTCTCCCGGCGACTTCATCCCGCTGGCCGAACAGACCGGGCAGATCATCCCCCTGGGGCGCTGGGTGCTTGAGCGCGCCTGCAACGACGCCGCCGAGCTGCTCGCCGACGGGCGGCGCATGCTGCCGGTGGCGGTCAATATCTCCTCGCTGCAGTTCCGCCGCGACGGCTTCCTCGAGGACGTGCAGCAGGCCCTGGCCGAGAGCGGGCTGCCGCCGGAGCTGCTGGAGCTGGAGGTGACCGAGAGCCTGCTGCTGGACGGCGCCGACCAGGCCATCGCGCTGATCGACCGGCTCAAGGCGCTGGGCATCCGTGTCGCCCTGGACGACTTCGGCACCGGCTTCTCCAGCCTGAGCTACCTGCGCGACCTGCCGATCCACAAGGTCAAGCTGGACCGCGCCTTCGTCCATGACATCACCACCAACCGCAGCAACGCCGCCATCGTGGAGGGGATCATCACCATGTCCCACCACATGGACCTGGTGGTGGTAGCCGAGGGCATCGAGACCCGCGAGCAGCAGCAGGACCTGGTGCGCCGCCAGTGCGACCTGCTGCAGGGCTACCGCTTCTCGCGCCCCGTGCCGCTGGAGCGCCTCAAGGCGCTGCCCGACCGACTGCCCGAGCCCGCCGACGACCGTTGATTGACAGTGGCGCCGCGAGGCGCCTATCATCGATAACGATTCTCATTGTTAATAAATCACCGAGCCGGCCTCCATGAGCACAGAGCGCCCCAAGGCGTACTACACCGCCGTCTTCCTTCAGGTCTCCTTCCGCGCCATCAAGGACTCCATGGCCGGCAAGGCCGGCGACGGCCTGCCCTGCTGGCTCGACACCCGCATGCTCGGCATGCTCTGCCGCGACCTGAAGGCCTGCTGCAACGAGACCGACGACCACGACCCGGCCCACCGGCCCCTGGCGGACGCCCGGGACGCCTGCAACCAGCTCCTGGCCCGCTGCCCCGGCGACCTGGACAGCACCCTCTGCCACCATCATCTGGATGTCATCCTCGAGGCCCTGGGCCAGGCCATCACCGCGCTGGACCGCACGCCGTCGCCCCCCGATGCCTCGCGCTGGCAGACCGCATCGCGCTACCTGCTGCAGGGCTTCAAGCACCTCACCTGAGCGCCCTTGAGTGTCCTCTCGCCCACTCCTCGATCATTTCCCCGACCCTATCCCGCTGATGCCCGGCACGGGGCATTTATCAGCCGCTGGCGCCCCCGCGCCGGGGCTATAGTCAAGGAGATAGACCCTACCCACCCTGGCCCCTCGCCCACCGGCGCAGGGGCCAGCGTCGTGCCCGACCGCGGCCACCACGGCCTCGGCGACACGGCATCATCCGGAGGAGACTGTCATGCGTGGCATCCTGTGGAGTGGCGTCATCGTGGTCGGGCTGACCGCGGCAGGCGTGCCTGCCGGCAGCAGCCAGGCCGATGAGATCACCGAGACGATCGCGGCGATCCGTGCGGCGGCGGAACGCTTCGAGGACGTGAACGTGGCGCTGGCGGAGGGCTATGTCCCGGACCCCTCCGGCGAGTGCGTAAAGGCCGGGGAGCACGGCCTGCCGCCGGCGCTCGGTCACATGGGCATCCACTACCTGCGGCCGGACCTGCTAGGCATCACCGCTACCGAACCGCGGGTGAACGGCGCCGGCACCCATACCGACTTCATGAACCCCGCCATCCTGCTCTACGAGCCCCAGGCGGACGGCAGCATGGTGCTGGTGGGGGTCGAGAACCTGGTGTTTGCCCAAGCCTGGCAGGAGGCCGGCCACGGCGAGCCGCCGAGCTTTCTGGGCCGCACCTGGGACTACATGGCCGACGACCCGGCCATTCCCGGTGACCAGGCCCACGGCTTCGAGCCCCACTACGACCAGCACGTCTGGTTCCGCGACAACCCTAGCGGCAACCTCGAGCCCTTCAACCCGGCGGTCAGCTGCGACCTGCGGGAGGCCTGAAGCCCCTACATCGGCTCGGTGAGCAGGCCGTAGGTGTCAGGGCGGCGGTGAAGGGCAAAGTTGAAGATGTGTTCGCGGATCTCGCGGGTGCGGTCCAGGTCGCATTCGTGGGTGATCAGCTCATCCTCGACCGTGCCGGCCATGGCCACGATCTCGCCGGTAGGCGCGATGATGCAGCTCTGGCCCAGAAGGTCGCAGCCCTCCTCGCGCCCGGCTTTCGCCACCCCCACTACCCACATGCCGTTCTGGTAGGCACCCGCCTGCATGCATAGGTGGTTATGGAAGCCCTGGAGGTGATCATGGGTCGGCACCGGCGGATAGTGGATCGGGGTGTTGTAGCCAAGCATCATCAGCTCTGCCCCCTGCAGGGCGAGCATGCGGTAGGTTTCGGGCCAGCGCCGATCGTTGCACAGCGCCATGCCCATGGTCCCGCCGAAGGCCTGCCAGGTCCCGAATCCCTGATTGCCCGGCTCGAAGTAGCGCTTCTCGAGATGCTGGAACGGGCGCCAGGGCTCATGCTCATGGTGCCCGGGGAGATGCACTTTGCGGTACTTGCCCACGACCTCGCCGCGACCATCGACGAGGATCGAGGTATTGAAGTGATGCGCTCGCCCGGCCTCACACGCCAGCTCCGCATAGCCCAGATAGAACCCGATTCCGAGTTCACGTGCCGTCTCGAACAGGGGCCGGGTCTCGGGGCCAGGCATTTCACGCTCGAAGAAGGCGTCCACCTCCGCCGGGTCGTCGAAGTACCAGCGCGGGAAGAAGGTGGTTAACGCCAACTCCGGGAAGACGACCAGCTTCACGCCACGCGCATGAGCCTGTCGCATCAGCTCGACCATCCGGTTGACGGCCTGGCGGCGGGTGTCCTGGCGGGCGATGGGGCCCAGTTGGGCAGCGCCCACGATGAGTTTGCGGCTCATGGAAGTTCCTTGTGGTGACCGAATGGGAGGCTTGCACGCTTCTCGCTATCACTCGCTCAGGTCGAGCAGCACCTGCAGCAGCACGTTGGCACCGGCTTCGAGGTCATGGAAGGCAGTGAATTCGTTGATGTTGTGGCTGATGCCCCCGACGCTTGGCACGAAGATCATGCTGGTGGGGCAGACCCTCGCCAGCATCTGGGCATCATGGCCGGCGCCGCTCGGCATGCGCATCACCGAATGGCCAAGCGCCCGGGCGCTGGCTTCCACGCGGTCTACCATGGCCGCATCGAAGGGGACCGGGTCGAAGCGGGCCAGGGTGCGGCGCTCGACCTGGATGCCCTCCTGCACCGCCAGCCGCTCCACGCAGTCGGCGAGCTCCTGCTCGGCCTGCTGCAGCCGCTGGTTGTCGGTATTGCGCAGGTCCACCGTGAAACGGGCGTGGTTGGCGACCACATTCACCAGGTTGGGCGCGATCTCCAGTGAGCCCACCGTGCCGACCTGGTCGCCGCCGATGCGGGTGACCAGCTCCCGCACGAAGGTGGCGGTGGCCATGGCCGCATAGCCCGCATCGTGACGCAGCCGCATCGGCGTCGTGCCCGCATGGTTGGAGGTGCCGGTGAAGGTGAACTCGGTCCAGGAGATGCCCTGCACCTTCTCCACGGCCCCGATGGTCACCCCGGCTTCCTCCAGCACCGGGCCCTGCTCGATGTGCAGTTCCACGAAGGCATGAACGCTCGGTGCGCCCACCGGGGGCTCTCCCCTTGCACCGATCGCCTCCAGGCAGTCGCCGACCCGTTCCCCATCGATGCCCCGGGTGGCCAGCGCCTCCTCCAGTGGCATGCCGCCCACGTAGACCAGGCTGCCCATCATGTCCGGAGCGAAGCGGGCGCCCTCCTCGTTGGTGAACACCGCCACGCAGAGCGGGCGACGGGTGGTGATGCCGGCGTCGTTGAGGGTCTCGAGCACTTCGAGGCCGGCCAGCACGCCCAGGTTGCCATCGTAGAGGCCACCGGTGCGCACGGTATCGATATGCGAGCCGGTCATGACCGGCGGGCCCGCCTCGAGGCCGGGCCGCAGCCCGAAGAGGTTGCCCATGGCATCGACGCTGACCTCGAGTCCCAGCTCACGCATCCACGCCAGGACCCGCTCGCGCCCCTGGCGATCCTCCTCGCTAAGCGCCAGCCGACAGACCCCGCCGCCGGGCAGGGCGCCGATCTCGCCCAGGGACTCCAGTCTCGCCGCCAGGCGGCGGCCATTGATTTCAAGGGCATCACGCATGGGTATCGGCCTCCGCCATCACCTCGGCCGCCGAGCGGCCCACCAGTTCTTGATAGACCGCCTCGTCGGTGGCCCCTTCACTCCCGATCAGCAGCACCCGGCTGTGCTCATCCAGCCCCAGCGCCTGGCTGAGTTCGCGGTCCTGACGGGCGATCAGCAGCCCGGCCAGCCCGGCCACTGCACTCTCGCCGGCCACCAGCGGGGCATCGTCACCGACCCCGTCCGCCAGGAGCCGCATCGCCTCCACGGCGGCGGCGTCGCTCACGGCCATGAAGTCGTCGACGCCTTCATCTAATACCTCCCAGGCGAGCAGGGAGGCCTCACCGCAGGCCAGCCCCGCCATCAGGGTCTCCAGCTCCCCCGCCACGGCAGTGGGCGTGCCGGCACGGGCACTGGCATAGAGACAGGCGGCCTGGTCCGGCTCCACCACCACAATCCGCGGCCTGTCGGCGCCATAGGCTTCCCAGAGCTGAGCCAGGGTGGCCGCGGCCAGCCCACCGACGCCGCCCTGGATGAAGCAGTGGGTCGGCGGCGCGTCGAGCTGATGGACGGCCTCGTCGACCATCACCGTGTAGCCCTGCATGACATCCCGCGGCACCGTCATGTAGCCCGGGTAGGACGTGTCGGAGACCACGTACCAGCCATTCGCCTCGGCGTCGCGTGCCGCCTGGCGGACGGAATCGTCATAGTTCCCCCCCACCCGACGCACCTCGGCCCCGAAACGCGCGATGGCATCCTCACGGCCCCGGGAGACCGTGGCATGCAGGTAGATGACGCAGCGCGCTCCGAACTGCTGCGCTCCCCAGGCCACGGAACGCCCGTGGTTGCCATCGGTGGCACAGCAGACCGTGATGTCGGCGACGGCCTCGCGGTAGCGCCCCGCCAGCAGGTCGTCGGTGGTCGCGCCGGCCGGCAGTTTCGACTTCAGCAGCCGCAGTACGGCATAGGCGCCACCCAGCGCCTTGAAGCTGTTGAGCGTGAAGCGGTGCGCCTCGTCCTTGTAAAACACCTTGTCGACCCGGGCAGCCGCCGCCAGGCCAGCCAGGGAGATCAGCGGCGTGGGGGCGTAGCCCGGCCAGCGGCGAATCTCGTCGCGGGCCTCGATCATCCCGGACTGGGTCAGCACGGCACGGGGGCGTTCGCCCATCGGCTCGCCTCGTCGGACGCGGGGGTTGGCGAAATGGAGCACGGTGTCATGGGGGATCAGGGGGCGCATGGGCATCCTTGGAGCAGGCGGCAGGCCGGGCCGGAAGCGGCGGGTTGAACGTTTTCGATCGGTTGCCCCTCAATCTGAAATATTATTTTCAACATGTCAACGTTTGAAAATTGGTTTCCAATCTTCTCACGGCATGCCATCATCGCCCCATGACCAGATCCCATGATGCCCAGCCCCTCGAGGCAAGGATTCACGCCCACTACGACGCCCTGCCACCGGCGGAGAAACGCCTGGGCGACCTGCTGCTGAGCTTTCCCGGTGACATCGCCACCTACAGTGCCGGAGAACTGGCGGAGGCGGCCGGCACGTCACGGGCCGCGGCCTCGCGGTTCTTCCAGCGACTGGGCTACCGGGACTTCAACGAGGCGCGCCAGCAGGCGCGGGATGCCAAGCGATGGGGTTCGCCGGTCTACCTCTCCTCCGGCACCACGGCCGGCGGAGAAGGCGGCAGCGGCATGCCAAGCCAGCCGATTGCCGACCACCTGGCCCAGGAGAGCCACAACCTGACCCGCACCCTGGAGGCCATTCGCCCGGACCGCCTGCGCGATGCGGTGGATGCCATTGCCCGCGCCAGGCGCGTGCATGTGGCCGGGTTTCGCAACAGCCACATGATCGCCGGCTACCTGCAGCTGCAGTTGCAGATCGTGCGGCCCGATGTGGCGCTGCTCCCCCGAACGGGTCAGACCCTGGCCGAGGACCTCGTCGACATCGCCGAGGATGACGTGCTGATCATGGTGGGCATGCGGCGCCGCGTGGGCATGGTCACGCGCATCCTGGAGATCGCCCGGCAGCAGGGAGCCCGCACCCTGCTGTTGACGGACCCCTCGGCGGCAGAGCCGACCCACCATGCTACCTGGACCCTCACCTGCGAGGTGCGCTCCCAGTCACTCTTTGACAGCTATTCGGCCGCCATGAGCGTGATCAACCTGCTCTGCACCTCGCTGTTCCATCACGAAATAAACCGAGGCCAGGAACGGCTCAAGTGCATCGAAACACTGCACGACGAGCTCGACGAGCTCGACGCATTGAGCTGGCTCTCGCAACGCAATCTGGGAAAGCCCGACTCGTAACAGGAAAATCCATCCGACAATCAAGGTGCTTTCTTCCCAGAAGGCACTTCATCATATCTACTTGTTATATATGGCGAATGATTTTATGATTTCGCCTACTTCCCTGTATTTATCTTTATCAACTCTCCCTTGCAGCGCTTGAATTGCTCCAGCCATATCCCCCGCTTTTACCTGTCAATCCCACGCCCCTTCCCCACATTTCATCGATGCATCATCACGGTGCATCGCGCGCACCATGATACCGCAAGAATCAAAACCACCGGCCCTTTCTCTCGCCGGGGCCGAACTTTCAATGACCTGTTTTTAAAAAGAAACACGCCAACTGGAACGCTTATTGAATGGAGTTGAAGAGACAATTCGCCAAGAGCTTCCACCGACATGACCACCCTCCTCCATCGACTCACCCGAATCAGTGAAGCGCTCAACCTCTGGGTGGAGCGCTGTGCCGTGGCGCTGCTGTCCGTGCTGGTCGTCACCGTCTGGCTGGGCATCCTCTCCCGCTATGTCCTGCCCTGGAACCTCACCTTCACCGAAGAACTCGCACGCTACCTGATGATCTGGGTGGCCCTGCTGGCAATCTCCCTGGGGATCTGCAAGCGCCAGCATGTCGGCATGCTGGTGATCTTCGATCGCCTGCCTCAACGGGTGAGGAAGGGTCTCGCGCTCTCCTTCGACCTGATCGGCATCCTGTTCTTCGCGGTGATGTTCTATCACGGGCTCACCTATGTGGAGCGAGGCTTCAACCAGTCGACCATGATCTTCGGCATTCCCCGCGGTTACCCCTACCTGATCATCCCCATCGCCTCGGGCCTGGCCTGCCTGCAGCTCGCCCTCGCCGCCGCCCGCGACCTCCTGGAGCGGGCCCCTCAGCCTGCCCAAGCACGCGCCTGACAGGACACGCCTCATGCTGATCGTCGCTTCCGCTTTCTTCGTTCTCCTGTTCCTCGGCATGCCGGTGGGCATCGTGCTGGGAGTCGCCGGCATGATCGGCATCTTCGACACGGGTGGCATGCGCTTCCTGGCCATGGTGCCGGATCGCTTCTTCTCGGGGCTCAACCTGTTCCCCTTCCTCGCCATGCCGTTCTTCATCCTCGCCGGCGAGATCATGAACCGCTCCGGGCTGACCATGAACCTGGTCAACTTCGCCCAGGCGCTGGTCGGCTGGCTGCGCGGCGGCATGGCCCACTCCAACATGCTCGCCTCGGTGATGTTCGCCGGCCTCACCGGCTCGGCCACCGCCGATGCCGCCGCCTTCGGCAATACCCTGGTGCCGGCCATGAAGAAGGCCGGCTACTCGGGGTCCTACGCCTGCGCGGTCACCGCCGCCGGCTCGATCATCGGGCCGATCATTCCCCCGTCCACCCTGGCAATCATCTATGGCTCGCTGATGGGCGTGTCGATCGCCGGCCTGTTCGCCGCGGGGATCATTCCGGGGCTGCTGCTCTGCCTGGTCTGCATGTGCCTGATCGCCGCGACCGCCCGTCGCCTGAACCTGCCCAAGGATGACCGCCGCCCCAGCCTCGCCCGCATCCTCCGGGAGTTCCGCTACAGCCTGCTGGCGCTGATCCTGCCGGTGTTCATCCTGACGGCGATCCTGACCGGCATCACCACGCCTACCGAAGCCGCGGCGCTGGCCGTGTTCTACGCGCTCTTCGTGGGGTGTGTGGTCTATCGCAACATCGGCCTGCGCGATCTCTACCAGATGCTCGCCCGCACCACCCTGATCACGGGGGTGATCTTCCTGATCATCGCCTCGGCGTCGATCCTCGGCTGGTGGATGACCTTCAACCAGATCCCGCAGCTGATCGCCAGCGGCTTCCTGTCGATCTCGGAGAACCCGGCCGTGGTGGTGGCCATGATCATCGCCCTGCTGCTGTTCATCGGGCTGTTCATGGACATCAACGCCGCGCTGATCATCCTGGCACCGGTGCTGGCGCCGCTGACCCTGGCGATCGGCATGGAGCCGGTTCACGCCGGCATGATCATCATCCTCTCCCTGACCATCTCGCTGATGACGCCCCCGGTCGGTGCCTGCCTGTTCGTGCTGGCCTCCGTCACCGGCGAGCGCATCGAGTCCATCACCCGTTCGCTGTGGCCATTCATCCTGGTGCAGCTGCTGGTGCTCGTCGTGGCGGCCTATTGGCAGCCCATCACCCTGTTCTTCCCCCGTCTGCTCGGGCTGGCCGGCTGATGCCGGCACCTGGCGGACCCTTTGCCACCAAGGAGTCATCCATGTCCCATACCTTCCGCTCCGTCATGTTCTCGCGCCGGACCCTTGCCACCGCCACCCTCTCGCTGACCCTGCTGGCGAGCGTGTCGGCGCAGGCGGCCACCACCATGCGCATCGCCCACCTCAATCCCCCGGAGGCGACGGCGAGCAACTCCGGTGCCATGACCGCGGTATTCAAGCAGCTGGTGGAAACCGCCAGCAACGGCGAACTGCTGGTGGAGGTCTACCCCGCCGGCCAGCTGGGCGAGGACGCCAACGTCATCAACCAGGTCAGCCAGGGCATCGTCGAGTCGTCGATCTCGTCGGCCGGCGGCATCGCCGAGCACTACCCGCGCATCGGCATCTTCGACATCCCCTTCGCCTTTCCCAACATCGGGGTGGCCACCGAGGTGATCGACCTCTCCAGCGACTTCGGCCAGATGCTGGCCGCCGACCTGGAAGCCGAGACCGACGGGCTCAAGCTGCTCGGCCTGCTCGACAGCGGCGGCTTCTTCCACTTCACCAACTCGGAGCGACCGATCACCTCGCCCGCCGACATGGAAGGGCTGCGGATTCGTACCATGACGCTGCCGACCCACGAGGCCATGATCAATGCGCTGGGCGCCCGGGCGACGCCGCTGGCATGGTCGGAGGTCTATACCGCCCTGCAGACCGGCGTGGCCGATGGGCAAATGAACCCGATCCAGCAGACCGCCTTCGCCAACTTCGATGAGGTACAGAGCTACCTGACCATCAGCAACCACCTGATCACCCCCTACCTCTGGCTGATCAACGATGATTTCTACGACGGCCTGCCGGAAGAGCACCAGCAGATCATCGACTGGGCCTCGAAGGTGGCGGTGGATGCGGGGCGCTCCATGTCGCGTATCATCGAGGCCTCCGAAAGCGGCCTGCCCAAGCTGTCCGACGGAATGGCGGTGAACGCCATCACCCCCGAGGCACGCGAGGCCTTCGTGACGGCCGCTCAGCCCGCCGTACGCGAGGTGATCGAGGACCGCTATGGCGAAACGGGCACCGAACTGCTCAATGCCATGCTCGCCGCCATCGACGAGGCGAGCCAGTAAGCCTGACTGTTGCCGGGCCGATGGGCCGGCAACAGCCCGGGCCATAACCATAAGGGGAGATGCCAAGGCATCTCCCCTTTCGAGTGCGGTCACCTCACGGAAGCCGCCCTCCCTCGTGACATCCCCGACCCGGCGTGCCAGTCCATAGCCGATGATCCACCGCTACGAGTCGGCCGCCACCCGATAGCCCAGCGCCTCGAGCCGGCGCTGCCGCGAGGTGGTCAGCGCCACGTCGGTTCCATCGGTGTCCTCCGGGAGCCCCGCCAGCACCGCCACATCGGCCTCATCATCGGCATGTAGCAGGCGCTCATCGCAGCGCCGGCAGTGCCAGGCCTCGCCGCCACGCTCATCCGGCAAGAGCTCGAGTTCGTCGCCGCCCTGGCCGAGCTGGATGGCCGAGAGCGGCCAGAAGGTCACGGGTGCGCCTGCGGAATCCCGGGCGACGCCCAGGGGGGCACCGCATACCAGCAGCGATACCGCACCGCAGCGGCAGGCGAGTTGCCCGTAGGGTCCATTGCTCATGGCGCGCTCCTGATGGGAAGGGATCACCCCAGTGTGGCATCCGGGGGCGCCGCTGCCGACATTGCCATTGCCATCTGGCTGTCATCGCCCTGTGACGCCACTGTCACCTGCCGGGAATAGCGTCGGCTGGGAAACCGACCCCACCGAGCAGGCAAGCCGCCATGAGCAAGGGCGTTCGACGCCAGCGCGAACCGCTGAGCGACGAGGAAATCAAATTCCTGACCCACCTGGCCAACGGCAACGCCCTGGCCCGCCAGCGACGCCGCGACCGCGAGCGGGCCGCACGGCAGCCGCCGCCCGATCCTTCATAAGTCGCCCAGGTTAGGACATCTCGTGCGGAGACAGTGCTAACGGGATCATTCGCCAGAACCTGGCAATGGCCAATGGCGAATACAAGGCAAGAAACAAACGGCAGGAAAATGTCGTCCCCTGGCGCAACAGCACAAGACGTACTGCCGGGTCGACGGGTCAGGCACAGCAGGGACTGGCTGGGCCGCCAGCATCGCACCATGATCAGGTTAGGCTCGCGCGGCGATGACGGGCAACAAGCGGTTGATCATGGTACGGGGAGTCGGCCATGGCCCAGAGTCGAGATACGGGTCAGAGAGCTGCTATCGAGTCAGCTTTCTTGTGACCGTACAATGGCACACATCACCGTCGATTCTATCAATGCGAACAACAACGGTGCGGTCCTCGGCAGGGTCTTCGGTAAACAGTAGCCAGCTATTGGTATCGAGGCCGCGAACATATTCCCTGCCCACCTCAGGCTGCTGAACCTGATTCGTACCAATCCTTGTGGTCATGCCCACCTCAAGGCGGTTTATATCCTGCATGGGCTTCTCCTGTTGAAAGAGAACAGAAAACACCTGGCGAGGCTGGATTGACGCGCCCCCATGCTGCCACCTCTCCTTGGGATTCTCGCGACAAGCGGCCCCAGCAGCCACCGTACGGTACAGTGTATATCAATCGGCAATGTTATCCGCGAAGCTCCTTGAAGACTCACGCGCCCGGCTCCCTCCAACCGCCCCATAACCCAACCAACCTCATGATTATTTGATACTCACGGGAGCGTCCTCAATGGCCATCCGCAACGCCTGCCCCATCCGGCATGGTGTTGCCGTGACCCACCGCTGCTGCCTTTCTTCCCGGGACCGAGCCCGACCGCCCCACCATGGGGCTGGCCTGGGTTGGCCAACGGCGTGGTTGGCGTATGCTGGGGGACTCGGAAACCCAAGGAGCCCGAACGATGATCGACGAGACGGACATGGCCTACCTGGAGCGCTGCGCGGCGCTGGCGGAGCAGGCGCTGGAGGCTGGCGACGAGCCCTTCGGCTCGGTGCTGGTGAGCGGGGATGGCGAGGTGCTGGCGGAGGACCACAACCACGTGGCCGGCGGCGATGCCACCCGGCACCCGGAGTTCTTCCTGGCGCGCTGGGCGGCGGAGCACCTGACGCCCGCGCAGCGGGCGCGGGCCACCGTCTATACCTCCGGCGAGCACTGCCCCATGTGCGCGGCGGCCCACGGCTGGGTGGGCCTGGGGCGCATCGTCTATGCCAGCTCGTCGGAGCAGCTCGCGGGATGGCTTACGGAGATCGGCGCTTCGCCGGCGCCGGTGGCACCGCTGCCGATCCGGCAGGTGGTGCCCAATGCCGTGGTCGAGGGGCCGGTGCCGGCCTTCGCCGAGCGAATCCGCACCCTGCACCGCCGCCTGCACGGCGCCTGACTTGCCAGGCCGCTCATCACCGAGCGGCCGAGCGGTGCCTCTTGATCCGGTACATGTCGCCATCCGCATGGCTCAGCAGGGTGTCGGCATCCTCCCCGTCGGCGGGATAGCAGGCCACGCCAATACTGCAGGAGGGCGCGATCCCGTGCAGTTCGCCGCCCAGAGGCTCGGAAAGGACCGCGAGGATCTGCTCCACCTTCCTCGAGACGGCATCCGTCGAGTGGATGTCCGTCAGCAGGACGGTGAATTCATCGCCGCCCATCCGCGCCACGGTGTCCGTCTCGCGCACGCAGCCTTCCAGCCGTCGTGCCACCGTACAGATCACGCGATCTCCCACCGCATGGCCATGGGCATCATTGATGAGCTTGAAGTCATCGAGATCCAGAAACAGCAGCGCCAGGCCGCTCCGATGGCGGTGGGCCGCATGCAGCGCCGAGTCCAGTCGATCATAGAACAGCGACCGGTTGGTCAGCCCCGTGAGCGCATCATGATGGGCGAGGTAGCGTAATTCGTCCTCGGCCTGCCTGAGGGCCGTCACATCCCGGGCGACACCGATCCGCACCCCCTCCTCCTCGTACCAGCGGGCAGACCACAGGATATGCACGATACCGCCATCCTTGCGGAGGTAGCGGTTACGGAAATCGACGTGGGGCTGCCCGTTCATGACCCGGGTGATAGAGGCCAGAGAGGCCGCCAGATCGTCCGGATGCATGTAATTCGTGATCGTCGTGCCCGTCAGCTCGTCGGCACGGTAACCGAGCAGTGCCTCACAGGCATCGCTCACGAACACGATCTGATTGTCCCTGTCGACCACGAAGAC
The DNA here is from genome assembly GCF_024206005.1 of Halomonas sp. 3H. NCBI lineage: Bacteria > Pseudomonadati > Pseudomonadota > Gammaproteobacteria > Oceanospirillales > Halomonadaceae > Halomonas > Halomonas sp. 3H. The sequence goes on along the minus strand of NZ_CP100360.1, from coordinate 1,275,858 downwards.
CGTGTCCAGCATCAGGTGGACCAGCTTGGGATAGAGGGCTTGCAGATCAACGGGCATGGGTCAGGGCGTCCGGTTCGCGAACATCGAGTGTATCCCGACCTTGACGGGAGACGGTAGGAATCCCGAGGCGCACCGCCTCACCTGCCGAGGATACGGTACGTCTCGGGCGTCTGATTACCTGCCTCACCCGTCGCACCATCCGGCAAGACGGCGCGACTCAACCGCGACTCCAGGTCCCGTGCCGTGGCGGCGGTGGCGGCCTCGAGGCTCAGGGCCAGGGAGGCACGGGCCTCGTCGAGGGCCGCCTGCAGCTGCGCTTCCATGGCCGGGCGATAACGCATCTCCTGTCCCTTGAGCAGGACGTACTCGCTGCCGGCGATGCCGGCCAGGGTCGCCGCGGCGGTCAGGGTGCCCGCCACCAGGGCGCCTGGACCGGTCGGCGAGGTGGCCACCGCCGCCGCCCCGCCGCTGGCCAGGGAGCGCGCCGTACCGGCGCCCACACGAAGTGCCAGGCTGCGCAGCGCCACCCGGCTGCCCTGCACCGCCGCCCCGGCCCCCAGCCGACCGGCCAGGGCTCGGCCCGCCACCAGCCCCACCCCGCTTCCTCCCACCGCCGCCGCCTGCCAGCGCGAGCGGTCCAGGCCCTCATCCAGAGCGTGCTGTAGCACGGCGTCCAGATCGAGATGTAGGCTCTCGCCCTCCCCCGGATCGGCCGCCGCCTGGCGCGGGGCATAGCGCTCGTGGAGGGTGGCGGCCAGGCCCGCGGCGAGGGCCTGCTGCTCGCGGGCCAGGCGCTCGGGGTAGTCCGCCTGGAGCTCGGCCAGCGCCGCCTCGATGCCGCCGGGAGCCACCAGCCGCTCGTGGAGCTGCTCGTCCAGCCACGCATCCAGGTCACCGACGAGGGCCACCGCAAGCCGCTGGTAACTGCCCGGCGCGGAGAAGTACCAGTCCAGGTAGGACGGCACCGCGGCGGCCAGCGGGGCGAAGGCCGCCTCGAGGCGCGCCTCCCACCAGGGCGCCATGCCCCCCACGAGCCGCGTCTGGGTCTCGCCGCTGAGCGTCGCGAGGTCCTGGGTGAAGTCGGCATGGGTCTCGGCATCCAGGGTCAGCGCCTCCCCCGCCACGATCACCCGGAACAGCGGCGCCTGGCTGCGCGACTCCAGCCAGCGGTGGCCGCCCTCGAGCAGCACCAGCAGCAGCAGGACCGCCAGCAGCGAGAGCCCCCAGCGGTGCCAGCCGCGCGCGAGGGATTGCCCCTCCCGACGAGGCAGGGTCGCGTCGCTCATGGGTGCTCCTCCAGGCGCCGACTGCTTGCTCCCTCGCCGCGCAGCGCATCGGCACCGACCAGCAGACGCACGAAGGCCCAGGCAAGGGCGCCCTGGGTCAGCAGCATCAGCAGCCACCCCAGCAGCGCCAGCGGCGTTCCGAGCGAGAGCTGCGCCTCGGCATTCTGCATTGCCCAGGCCCGGGTGATCTCGGCGGCGGCCGCCAGCCGTTCGAAGAAGGTGAGCAGCGATCCGCCCTCGCCGGCCGGCAGGTGGCGCAGGAGCGCCGCCTCCCACCCCAGGTCGACGAGCCATGGCTGGGGCAGCCAGAGGGTCATCCCGACCAGCGCCAGGGCCAGCAGGCCCGCGACCGGTCCCACCAGCAGACGACGGGTGACCGCCGGCAGACGCGCCTCTATCACGTGCGGGGCCAGGCGCTGGTGCAGCCAGCCCCGGGCAAGCGCGATGCCGACCGCCCCCGCCAGCAGCAGCGGCCAGGCGGTCAGGGGCAGCCCCCGCAACTTCACCAGCAGCACCAGCGCCAGCAGGGCGCCGAGGAGCTGGTGGCGGGCCACCATCACGGCGCCGCCGCGCAGACGACGATGCCAGGGGGAGCCGTCACGCAGGTACTGTCCCAGCCAGGCACGGCGGCGCAGGCGGGCCGCCTCCAGGCTGCCGGCGGCGATCAGCTGGGTGGCCAGCACCCAGGCGGGCAGGAAGAGCCAGCGGGCCCAGGCGCCATCCGCCAGCGACCAGAGCAGCAGCACCAACACCGGCAGGGCGAGGTGCCACGAGAGAACCGGAAAAAGAGCGCCCCTGCGTGCCATCGCCATGGGTCCTACCGGGTCAGCACCTGCTCGATATAGGCCTCGCAGCGCCGGTGGGCCGGCCGTTCGCGAAGCCCGGCCCAGTAGGTCTCGAACTCCGGGCGGCGCGGCAGGGTGCCGAACTGCATGCCCCAGCCGATGTGCGAGCCCACGTAGACGTCCGCCGCGCTGAAGGCGTCCCCGGCAATGAAGGGCCTGCCCGCCACGGCGGCGGCCAGGGTGTCGACCAGGGTCCAGTAGTCGCCGCAGCCCAGGCGCATGGCCTGCTCCGGCGTGGGCGCAACGCCCAGGTCGTTCAGAGCGATGGCGCTCTCCAGGGGGCCGGCGGCCAGGAACAGCCAGCGGTAGTAGTCGCCCCGGGCAGCGGGCGGAGGCGCCAGGCCGGCCTCGGGAAAGGCATCGGCCAGGTAGGCGCAGATGGCAGCAGCCTCGGTCACCACCGTCTCGCCGTGGCGGATCGCCGGCACCTTACCCAGCGGGTTGATGGCGAGGTACTCCGGCGCCTTCATGGCGGCGCCGTACTCCAGGGTCACCATGCGATAGGTGGCGCCCAGCTCCTCGAGCATCCAGTGGACGATGCCGCCCCGGGAGAGCGGATTGGTGTAGAAGGTGAGCTGGGCGGGGCTGCCGTCGGCCGGGCCTCGTTCGGCGGGGGCGCCATCGGCCGGCGCCGGCTCGGCCAGGGCCGCCGGCGGCAGCCTGACCTCAGGCGGTAGCACATAGCCGCGGCCCGGCTCGTTGACCACCTCGACCCCCACCGCACGCAGCACGGCGATGTCCTGATAGAGGTGGCGCAGGGTGACGCCCAACGCCGCGGCGAGCTCGGGCCCGCCGATCGGGCCCGGGTGGTGGCGCAGTACCCGGATCAGGTCCTGCAGGCGAGTCGTTCGTGACATGCCGGTTCCTCGGTCAGTGATCCACGGGCGGCGACGCACGGCCGGGTACGCCCTAGAAGAGAGTTGGTGGGCTCAGAGGCCCTGGGCGCCTCGGCGCAACCAGTCGTGCATGAAGACGAGCTTGCGACGCGTGATATCGGACAGCACGAAGGGGTAGAGATCCGATAGCCCCATGGAGCGATTGATATGGTTGACCGCCATGACCTGGTGCGTCGCCACGTGGATCAGGCGCTCGGCATCCGCCTCCATGTAGGGATCCCACCCGGGATAGGGCAGGTCGGGCGAGGAGAGGCCGGCGGCCACGAAGCTGTCGGCGATATCCGTCAGGTGCAGCAGGTGAGCCGCGGTCTCGGCCCAGTCCTCGTGGGGGTGAGCAGAGGCATAGGTGCTGACAAAGTTCGAGCGCCATCCCGCCGGCGGGCCCTGGCGGTAGTGGCGCTGCAGGGCCTCGGCGTAATCCTCCCGCTCGTCGCCGAACATGCTCCGGAAGGCCTCGAGGAAGTCGTCTCGCAGGCTGAGCCGCCACCAGAGCATATGCGAGATCTCGTGCCGCATATGACCGATCATGGTGCGGTAGGGCTCTTCCAGCGCCTCGCGACGTGTCGTGCTAAGCACCGGGTCTGCCTCCGCCACGCTGATGGTGACCACGCCCCCCGCATGCCCCATCGCCACAGGCGTCGGCCCCTCGGCCAGCATGTAGAATACCGGGGGCGCCCCGGGATCCTCCGGCCGGAACCAGTTCCAGCGCCCCAGGTTGTCGATCACCCAGCGCTTGGCGGCCTCGGTCCAGGCCCAGTGGGGCATGGCAGAGGGCACGGAGGGGTCCGGCGCAAGCGCCGTCATCGCGCAGGCGCGACAGAAGCCGCCCTGCCGGGGGGCGATCCAGTTGCAGCCGATGACGTCGCGGTTGGCGCAGAACGGCGGCATGGTGATGAAGGCCCTGGCCTGGGGGTCATAGGCCACCGGCGTGCCGGTGGCGGTAGCCAGGTTGTCGAACCACAGAGCCCCGTGGCCGACCGGATTGGCAAAGACACGCATGGGAGCCCCTCCAGCACATCAGGGCATCGCGCCCTAGTCAGCGACAGCGGCAGCATGCCGCTTTCATCCGTCAGCCTACCATCCCTGGAGCCATCACCCTGCCTGCTGTCGTGAACCGACTGGCGCGGGTCAGGGCGTGGCCTGCATCAGGGTCCGCGCGATGGTGAGCAGCCGCTCGTCGCCGAAGCGGTCGCCGACCAGCTGCACGCCCAGCGGCATCCCGCCCTCGCCCCGGCACAGCGGCAGGTTGAGACAGGGCACGCCGAGCAGCGTCCAGGCGCGGCAGTAGAGCGGGTCGCCGGTGGCATCGAGCCCCGTCGGGGCCACCCCCTGGGCGCTGGCGGCGAGGATCACATCCACCTGCTCGGCGAAGGCCCGCGACAGCACCGGCTGCAGCGCCGTCGCCTGGGCGCGCGCCTCGCGGTAGCGCACGAAGGGCAGCGCGCGGCCCGCCTCCAGCAGCTCGACCAGCTTCGGTCCCATGCGGTCGGCGAACTGGCGATACTCGCTGGCCAGCGTCTGGGCGGCCTCGTAGGCCATCACCACCTTCTGCTCCTCCACCAGCCCGTCGAAGCGGCCGTCCAGCGGCGGCGGCACCACCTCGGCGCCGGCCCGCTCCAACCGCCCCGCCACCTCGTCCAGCGCCTGGCGCACCTCGGGGGCCAGCGCCTCGTCGCCGGGCAGGCTGCGCAGCCCCACCCGTACCCCGGCCAGGCTCGGCAGCGCCGTGACCGCCGGGGCCCGGGTCAGCGCCGAGAAGGTGGTGCAGATGTCGTCGATGGTGCGGGCGAACCAGCCCAGGGTATCCAGCGACGGTGAGAACGCCTTGGCCCCGGCGCAGCTGACCAGGTCGAAGGTCGGCTTGAAGCCGAACACGCCGCAGAAGCTGGCCGGGCGGATGATGCTGCCGGCCGTCTGGGTGCCGAAGGCGAGCGGCACCATGCCGTCCGCCACCGCCGCCGCCGAGCCACTGGAGGAGCCCCCGGGGGTGCGCGCGGGGTCCAGCGGGTTGCGGGTGCGCCCCGGGGTGAAGTAGGCCATCTCGGTGGAGACGGTTTTGCCCATGATCAGCGCGCCCTGCTCGCGCAGCAGGCTCACCAGGGGCGCATCCACCAGGGCGCCGGGGCTGTGCAGGTAGTCGGTGCCCCAGCCGATCGGCATGTCGCGGGTGTCGATGATGTCCTTGATGCCCACCGGCACCCCGGTGAGGCGCCCCGCGCCGGACGGCGGCGGTGTCGCGTCGGCCAGGTGCTGCCAGGCCTGCACCCTGGGTTCCCGCTCGGCGATGCGCGCCCGGCAGGCGTGCCACCAGTCGAGGGGCTGGCACTCGCCGCGCGCGAGGCGCGCCTGGAAGGTGTCGATGCTGATCTCGTCGAAGGCGGGCAAGTGGCGCTCCTCCCTGCTGGATGATGGGGCGACGGGCGCCCGGCCCGTCGCGTCGGTCAGCTTACAGGGTAGTGGAGCCGGAGCGTTGAAGGCGGATGGCGTGCGCCGCGCCTCACGGCCGGTCGTGGCGCGCGGCCCCCTGGCGGCGCCGGCCGGCGGGCCTCGCCACCGGGAAGAAGAACCTCAGGGGGTTGGCCAGGAACTCATTCTTGACGCCGGCCAGCAGCACGCCCGGCTCGATCCGGCAGGCGCGGGAGCGCAAGGCGACCATCAGGGCCAGGGCGAAGCTCACCCAGAGGTTGATGAAGCCGATCATCATCACGAACAGCAGGCCGACCAGGAAGGTCGCCACGCCCGGGAAGTCGCTGAAGCTGGCGAACCCCAGGTTGGCCGAGGAGAAGGCCACGTGGCGGATGTCCAGCGGCAGGCCCAGCAGATGGCCCACGTAGCCGGTCATGCCCAGCAGCACCCCGAACAGGAAGTTGCCCATCAGGGCGCCGTAGTTCTCGTGCAGGTAGTGGGCCAGCCGCTCGCGCCGCGCCGAGGAGAAGCGCCGCAGGGCGGGATGCCCGACCAGCCTCTGTTCCAGCTGGAGGTGATCGGCGCGGTTGTCGAAGAACCCGCCGATGATCCCCGAGCAGAACAGCCAGACGCCGGCAATCGCCGCATGGAACAGCGCGAGGCTGGCAAACGGCGAGATGGCCTGGCGCTGGTAGGCGATCTGCTCGCCGGAGAGCAGCGGGCTGCCGCTTGCGGCCATCACCGCGGCGGTGATGAGGAAGGCGGTGGCCAGGGCCGCCCCCACGTTGCCCCACACCGCGGCCCACTGGGAGCGATTCACGTCCAGCAGCAGGCCGGCCAGGTTGCGGCTGACCGCCCTGCCCCGGCGATTGCGCTCCACCTCGGCGGCGAAGCTCGCCGCCGTCATGGCGGGCTGCTTGGTGGCGATGGTGAAGTGCAGCAGGTGGACCAGCACGAAGCCCAGCCCGTAGTTGAGGCTGACCATCACCGCATGGGGCAGCGGCGAAAGCCCCCAGGTCTCGATGCGGATCTTGAGCAGCGCCATCACCGCAATGATCACCCCGGCCCCGGCGGCGGAGGCGATCAGCCTCAGGTAGCTGGGCAGGTCGCGGGAGATGTAGTGCTCGCCGTGGTCGCTCTTGTTCTGGGTGATGCTGCGCGCCACCATCCGCGTGCTCTTGGTCCACACGGCGGCGATGCTGCCCTTCTCCGCCGTGGCCAGCAGCAGGGCCTTCCACAGCCTGAGCGCCGCCCGGGCCCGGCCGCCCCGGTGGCGCGGGCTGACCAGCACGATCAGCGTCTCGATGCGCCCCAGGGTATCCTCCAGCCGCTCGATCAGGTGGGAGGCATTGAGCGACGACCCCAGGTTGCCGCCGCCGCGCCGCCGGAAGCGGGCCACCTGCTCGTTGCACTGCTCCAGCATCACCCAGAGGTGGTCGAGCGCGTCATCGTCCAGGGCCGGCCCGCCCTGGCCGTCGCTGCTCGCCTCCACCAGCGCATGGATGTCCCGCTGCAGGGCGATGAAGGGGGAATCGATGCGGGCCAGCCGCTGGTCGATGCGCATCAGCTCGGGGTCGAGCTCCTCGGCGGCCAGCCAGATGGCCAGCATCTCCAGGGCGTAGAGGCACTCCTCCTCCAGATGCCCGCGCACCCGGCGCAGGGTGTCCGGCCCCAGCGCCGCCAGCAGCACGCGGCAGAGGCCGAGCCAGGCATGGGCGGGAAGCGCCTCGAGCCACGCCTTGTCGTGCCGGGTGATGGCGCCGGCCAGCAGGTCGCTGGCGTCCGTCCTGGCCAGCGGCGGCGGGTTCAGCCGGTCGTAGAGCCGGGTGGTGATCTCGCGCACCAGGCCGTCGCGGGAGAGGATGCCCAGTCGCACCAGCGCCGGATAGACCTCCAGGTCGGCCAGCCCGCCCAGCAGGCCCTCCGCCAGCGAGCGGGCCCGGGCCGGGTCGTCGCCCAGGCGCTCCACCAGGTCGGCGAGGCGGTCGGCGGCCTCGCCGGCGGGGCCGTCGCGCAGGTAGCCGAACAGGGCAGCCAGGCAGGCCTCAGGGCTCGCCCCGTCATCGAGGGAGGCCAGCATGGCGTCGGGGCGGGCAGTCGGGGGCATGCGGGCGGGTCATCCTTGCGGGTTGCGGTTCCAGGCGATCATGATGCCTCTCGCTCGTCCGGCGTGCCAGCGGGCGCCACCATCAAAAAAGGCGGCGAGGGTCTCCCCCCGCCGCCAAGCCACCGATCGCGCACGATCGAGAGAGTGCTCGCTGGTGTGTCGTTACGTCATCAGATCTCGAAGCCGAGGCCGAAATCCTCGGCGCTGATGGCCATGAGCGGCTCGGCGCCGGCCTCGATGGCGGCCTTGTGGGCGCGGGTGCGCGGCAGCAGACGCTGATAGAAGAAGCGCGCGGTGTCGAGCTTGGCGCGGTAGAAGGGGGCCTCCCCGGTGCCTTCGGCCAGCGCCGCCCGGGCCTGCTTCGCGGCGCGGGCAAACAGGTAGGCCAGGGTCACGTAGCCGGCGTACATCAGGTAGTCGACGCTGGCCGCACCCACCTCCTCGCGGTCGGCCATGGCCTTCATGCCGATGCCCATGGTCAGCTCGCCCCACTCGGCGTTGAGCTTGGCCAGCGGGCGCACGAACTCGGCGAGTTCACTGATGCCCTCCTCGGCCTGGCAGAACTTGTGGATCTCCCTGGTGAAGACCTTGAGGCTCTCGCCCTGGCTCATCAGCACCTTGCGGCCCAGCAGGTCGAGGGCCTGGATGCCGGTGGTGCCCTCGTAGAGGCGGGTGATGCGGGCGTCGCGCACCAGCTGTTCCATGCCCCACTCCTGGATGAAGCCGTGGCCGCCGAAGACCTGGACGCCCTCGTTGGTGGCCTCGAAGCCCACCTCGGTGAGGAACGCCTTGACGATGGGGGTCAGCAGGCCCAGCAGGGTCTCGGCGCGCTCCTTCTCGGCGGCATCGGTGCCGTGCTCGACGATATCGATCATCTGGGCGGTGTAGAGGGTCAGCATCCGGCCGCCCTCGGCGAAGGCCTTCTGGGTCAGCAGCATGCGACGCACGTCCGGGTGGACGATGATCGGGTCGGCGGCCTTCTCCGGCGCCTTGGGGCCGGAGAGGGCGCGCATCTGCAGGCGGTCGCGGGCATAGGCCAGGGCGTTCTGGAAGCTCGCCTCGGTGAGGCCGAGGCCCTGGATGCCGACGCCGATGCGGGCGGCGTTCATCATGGTGAACATGCAGGCCAGGCCCTTGTTGGGCGCGCCCACCAGGAAGCCCTTGGCCGCATCGAAGTTCATCACGCAGGTGGCGTTGCCGTGGATGCCCATCTTGTGCTCGAGCGACCCGCACACTACGCCGTTGCGCTCGCCGGGCTCCCCCTGCTCGTTGGGCAGTAACTTGGGCACCACGAACAGCGAGATGCCCTTGGAGCCCTCGGGGGCGTCGGGCAGCTTGGCCAGCACCAGGTGGACGATGTTCTCGGCCAAGTCGTGCTCGCCGGCGGAGATGAAGATCTTGGTGCCGGTGATATCAAAGGCGCCGTCATCGGTGGGCACGGCGCGGGTCTTGATCAGGCCCAGGTCGGTGCCGCAGTGGGGCTCGGTGAGGCACATGGTGCCGGTCCAGGTGCCCTCCACCAGCCTGGTCAGGTAGGTGGCCTGCTGCGCCTCGGTGCCGTGGTGACGCAGGGCGTCGGCGGCGCCGTGGGAGAGCCCCGGGTACATACCCCAGGCCAGGTTGGTGGAGCAGATCATCTCGTTGAGCACCATGGCAAGCGAGTGCGGCAGGCCCTGGCCGCCGTGGGCGGGCTCGGCGGCGAGGCTCGGCCAGCCGCCCTCCACGTACTGGGCGTAGGCCTCCTTGAAGCCCTTCGGCGCCTTCACCTCGCCGCCCTCCAGCAGGCAGCCCTCGCGATCGCCGCTCTGGTTCAGCGGCAGCAGCACCTCGCGGGCGAAGCGCGCGCCCTCCTCGAGGATCGCGGCGACCACGTCGGGGCTGGCCTCCTCGCCGCCGGGCAGGCGAGCGTAGTGGGCCGGGTAGTCCAGCATCTCGTCCATGACGAAGCGGATATCGCGCAGGGGGGCCTGATAGTCGGGCATCTCGATCTCTCCACAATCAATGGCGCCGGTGACCGGGCGCAGGAAGGCGGCGGCGGCCGCTTTCAAACATGTGTTTGAAATTACGCGCGAGCGAATACGGAGTCAAGCGTTCGTTTAAATTCCAGCTTCAAGCGACAAGGCGCGAGGGATGCCATCCAGACGCAAGATGAAAAAAGGAGCAAGCCAAGGGGGTTCCTTGACGCTTGCTCCTTGTAGCTTGTAGCTTGCAGCTGGCCGAAGGCCCTACTGCATGCGAATCCCGCCGTCGAGGCGGATCACCTCGCCGTTGAGCATGGGGTTGGTGATGATCTGCTCGGCCAGGCGGGCGAACTCGTCGGGCTTGCCGAGCCGCTTGGGGAAGGGCACGGCGGCGGCCAGGGCCTGAGCGGCCTCGTCGGGGATCTCGCTCATCATCGGGGTCTCGAACACCCCGGGGGCGATGGCCATGACCCGCACGCCGTGGCGCGAGAGCTCGCGGGCCGCGGGCAGGCTCATGCCCACCACGCCGGCCTTGGAGGCGCTGTAGGCGCACTGCCCCACCTGGCCATCCATGGCGGCGATGGAGGCGGTGTTGATGATCACCCCGCGCTCGCCGTCCTCGCCCGGCGCATTCTTCGCCATGGCGGCGGCGGCCAGGCGCATCACGTTGAAGGTGCCCACCAGGTTGATGTTGATGGTGCGCGTGTAGGCCTCGAGGTCGGCGGGGTTGCCCTCGCGGTCGACCAGCTTGGCCACGCTGACGATGCCGGCGCAGTGCACGACGCCCGCGAGGCCGCGGCCGCCGCCGAGTTCGACGGCGGCGTCCACGGCGGCCTGGATGTCGTCACCCGAGGTGACGTCGCCGCGCACCGCCCGGGCGGCATCGCCCAGGCGCTCGGCGTGGGCCTCGACGGCATCGCTCAGGTCACAGAGCACGACCCGGCCGCCGGCGGCGACCAGCCGCTCGGCGGTGGCCGCCCCCAGCCCGGAGGCGGCACCGGTGATCAGAAAGGTATTGTCCTTGACGTGCATATCAGGTTCCTGGAGTTGAAAGGCAGCGGCCGAAAGCGCTCGAGGTTGTTCCGTCGCCAGGGCTGCGAGGGGGCGCTGTGACCCCCTCCCTGGGCGCTACCGATGCCATCCCTGGCATAGGACCCCCTCTTCGCCCTGCCCCCGGCGCCTCTCGCTTCAGACGCTTGCGGTTGTCATTGCGCGGTGCCTGTCTCGGCCTTGTCGACGGCATCGGCGCGCAGCTTGAAGCGCTGGATCTTGCCGCTGGGGGTCTTGGGCAGCTCCTCGACGAACTCGATCACCCGCGGGAAGGCGTGGGTGGAGAGCCGCTCGCGGACCTGCTTGCGGATCTCGTCGGCCAGCGCGTCGCTGGGCTCGAAGCCCTCGCGCAGCACCACGTAGGACTTGATGATCTCGCCGCGGATCTCGTCGGGCTGGCCCACGGCGGCGGATTCGGCCACCGCCGGGTGGGTCATCACGCTGTTCTCCACGTCGGTGGGGCCCACCCGGTAGCCGGCGGTGGTGATGATGTCGTCGTCGCGGCCGGCGAACTGGAAGGTGCCGTCCTCGTTGCGGATCACCACGTCGCCGGTCAGGTAGTAGCCCTCGGCGAAGGGGTGCTTCTCCTGCCAGGTGTAGCCGGCGAAGAAGTGCGCCGGGGAGTTCTTGATGTCCACCGCCAGCACGCCCGGCTCGCCCGGGGGCAGCTCGTTATACTCCGCGTCGAGGATCGCCAGGCGGTAGCCCGGCATCGGCACGCCCATGGCGCCGACGTGCTTGGGGTGGTCCAGGGCATGGTGGTTGTTGCAGGTCATGCCGGTCTCGGTCTGGCCGTAGTGGTCCATCACCGGGCAGCCCAGGGAGCGCTCCACCCAGGTCACCACCTCGGTGTTGAGCGGCTCGCCGGCGGAGCTCGCCGCGCGCAGTTCCAGGGTCTGGTGGGCGTCATCGAACAGGCCGGAGGCCTTCATCAGCCGGTAGGCGGTAGGCGCGGCGGCGAAGTTGGTGATGCGGTGGCGCTTCATGAAGTCAAGCGCCCCTTCGGCGGAGAAGCCCGCCTCGCAGAAGTGGGTGGTCACCCCCAGCAGCAGCGGCCCGGCGATGGCGTAGTAGAGGCCGTAGGCCCAGCCCGGGTCGGCCATGTTCCAGAAGCGGTCGGTCTCGCGCAGGTCGACGGCCAGCTCCATGTAGAGGGCGAAGGCCGGCATGGCGGCCAGCGGCACGGCCACGCCCTTGGGCTTGCCCACGGTGCCGGAGGTGAACATCTGCAGGAAGGGCGCGTCGCGACCCAGGCGCGGCGGGTTGGCCTCGATGGGCGAGTGGGCCAGCGCGTCGGCCCAGCCCAGGTCGTCACCGTGGTCGGCGTCCGGGCCGCCCACCGCCAGCACCGGCGGGCACTGGGTCAGGCCGTCGAACTTGAAGCGGTTGGCGTGATCGGTGATCACCAGCTTGGTGTCGGCGCGGCCCAGGCGGTAGTCCACGGCGTCCGGGCCGAAGGCGGTGAACAGCGGCTGGTAGACGGCGCCGATGCGCCAGGTGGCCAGCACCGCCACCAGCAGCTGGGGGGAGCGCGGCAGCATGCAGGCGATGCGGTCGCCCACGCCCAGGCCGCGCTCGGCGAACCAGCCGGCCAGCCGGGCGCTCTCGGCCTCGAGCTCGGCATAGGTCAGGGTGTTGACATTGCCCTGGGTGTCCTCGTGGACCAGCGCCAGCACCTCGCCCCGTCCGGCGCGCAGGTGGCGCCCGCAGCAGGATTCGAAGGCGTTGGCCTTGCCGTCGCGGTGATCGTCGAGCCGGGCGATCACGTCGTCGACGGAGAAGGTTTCCAGGTAGGTCCGGTAATCGGGAAGGTTCGCTTGGGTGCTCATGGAGTGACTGCCCTCTCGCGGTTTGTGCTTGTTGTCGGCCAAGGCGGCGGCAGGGATCGGCGCCGGCGTGCGGGCCTCTCTACCGTGTTATCTCTGTCTAACCGTGTTATATGCAGTTGACGTAAGCGTCAACCTAGCAAGCGCTCGGTACAACGTAGTAACTTGCACGAGGCAGGGCAACCCCTGGCGAGAGAAAGGCGACTAGACCATGGTCGAGCGAGCCGCCCGGCGGCGGCCCGCGTGGGGTCCGAGAGGGCTCAGGCGGGGCGACGGGTGATCATGGCCACCAGCTCGTCGGCCAGGTCGTCCGGGGTGCGGGGGCCCTTCGGGTCATACCAGCGCACCGTCCAGTTGAGCGCACCCATCACGAAGCGCGACACCAGGAAGCGGTCGCCGTGGATCAGCCCCTCGGCCAGGGCCTCGTCGATGACCTGCTCCCACAGCGCCTCGTAGGCGTCGCGCAGGTGGCTGAGGTGGGAGCGCGCCTCGGGGTCGAGCCGCCGCCACTCGTAGAGCGCCACCACGTGGGCGTTGCGGTCGGTGAGCAGGGTCTCGAGGTGGGCGCGGGCCATGGCATGCAACCGGGCCGAGGCGCTGTGGTCGCATCGGGCAAGGGCGTCCCTGGCGATGACCAGGGCGTTCTGGGTCCCCTCCTCGATCACCGCCGTGAGGATCTCCTGCTTGTCGCGGAAGTGGTGGAACAGGCTGCCGGACTTGATGCCCATCTCCTGGGCCAGCATGCGCACCGTGGTGCGGTCGAAGCCCTCCTGGACGAACAGCTGGGCGGCCAGGCGGGTCAGTTCCTTGCGGCGCGGGGACTCATTCATTACATTCATCGACGTTTACACTAGCGCTTGCTTGGTTGACCCTGAGAAAACCACAGCCCTGCGGACGGGTCAACGCGGCGCGGGCCAACCCGCGATCTCGACTTACAATCACAAGGCGGCTCCATCGGGAACCGCACGCCACATCGGGAGAACCACCATGAGCCACTCCAGCGATATCGTCTTCCTCTCCGCCGCCCGCACCCCCATGGGGGGCATGCTGGGCAGCCTGGCCAGCATGACCGCCCCTGAGCTCGGCGCGGTGGCCATCCGCGCCGCCATCGAGCGCGCCGGCATCGAGGCCTCCGCCATCGACGAGGGCATCATGGGCTGCGTGCTGCCCGGCGGCGTCAAGCAGGGCCCGGCCCGCCAGGCCATGCGCCAGGCCGGCATCCCCGATGGCATCGGCGCCACCACCATCAACAAGCTGTGCGGCTCGGGCATGAAGGCCACCATGCTGGCCCACGACCTGATCCGCGCCGGCAGCGCCGAGGTGATGCTGGCCGGCGGCATGGAGTCCATGTCCAACGCCCCCCACGTGCTGACCAAGGCCCGCACCGGCTATCGCCTGGGCCATGGCGAGTTGAAGGACCACATGTTCCTGGACGGCCTGGAGGACGCCGAGACCGGCAAGCTGATGGGGGTATTCGCCCAGGACGTCGCCACCTCCCGCGACTACAGCCGCGAGCGCCTGGACGACTTCGCCATCGCCTCGCTGGAGCGCGCCATGGCGGCCACCAATGCCGGCCACCTGGACGCCGAGATGGCCCCGGTCACCGTCACCACCCGCCAGGGCGAGAACGTGGTGAACCACGACGAGCAGCCCTTCCAGGCCAAGCTGGACAAGATCCGCTCGCTGCGTCCTGCCTTCGCCAAGGAGGGCACCATCACCGCGGCCAACTCCAGCTCCATCTCCGACGGCGCCTCGGCGCTGATACTCGCCACCGCCTCTGCGGCAGAGCGCCTGGGTGCCAGGCCGCTGGCGCGCATGCTGGGCCACAGCACCCACTCCCAGCACCCCAGCGAGTTCACCATCGCCCCGGTGGGCGCCATCGACAAGCTGATGAAGAAGCTCGACTGGACGGTGGACGACGTCGACCTCTTCGAGATCAACGAGGCCTTCGCGGTGGTTACCCTGCTGGCCATGGACGGACTCGACATCCCCCACGACAAGGTCAACGTCTTCGGCGGCGCCTGTGCCCAGGGCCACCCGATCGGCTCCACCGGCTCGCGAATCATCGCCACCCTGATCCACGCCCTGCGCACCAGGGGCGGCAAGCGCGGCATCGCCAGCCTCTGCATCGGTGGCGGCGAGGCCACCGCGGTGGCGGTCGAGCTGGTCGACTGATGACGGCCTTCCCCCTGGAGACGCCGGCGGGCGGCATCCATGTCGCCCGCTGGCGGCCGGCGAGCGCACCACCGGACGCCGGCCCCATCGTGCTGCTGCACGACTCGCTGGGCTGCATCGCCCTGTGGCGCGACTTCCCCGCGCTGCTGGCCGAGGCCAGCGGCCGCGAGGTGATCGCCTACGACCGGCTCGGCTACGGCGAGTCGGCGCCCTGCCCCGCCCCCCAGCCGGCAACCTTCGTCACCGACGAGGCCAACGGGACCTTCGCCACCCTGCGCGAGAGCCTCGCGCTCGAGCGCTTCGCGCTGCTGGGCCACAGCGTGGGCGGCAGCATGGCCATCGAGGTGGCGGGACAGCACGCCGACGGCTGCGAGGCGCTGATCACCGTGGCGGCCCAGGCCTTCCTCGAGCCGCGCACCCTGGCCGGCATCCGCGAGGCGGAGGCGGCCTTCGCCGAGCCGGGCGCGATGCGCCGGCTCGAGCGCTACCACGGCGACAAGGCCGAGTGGGTGCTGAGAAGCTGGGTCGACAACTGGCACTCCGAGGCCTTCGACGACTGGCACCTGAACGACGCCCTGCCCCGGGTGCGCTGCCCGACCCTGGCGATCCATGGCGAGCACGACGAGTTCGGCTCCCTGGCCCAGCCCCGGCGCATCGCGTCCCGGACCCCCGGGCCCGCCGAGCCGAGCCTGCTGCCCTCCGGCCACGTGCCCCACCGGGAGTGCCCGGAGGTGCTCGCCGACATCGTGGCGAGGTTCCTGGCCGCCGGAGACTGACGGCAGCCGCATCCTTCAGGGGCCCGATGGGCCCCTTTCCTTTTTGGCGGCCTCTCCCCACGCTCGCCCCCGTCCCGCATGCTAGGCTGACGCTCCTGCCACCCCACCGAGGAGCGATTTTCATGGCTCACTTCCTGGTCTTCCTGGGCTCGGCCCGCGACAGTACCCCGCCCGCCCCCGCCCGCCTCGGCCTGCGCGTGGCCCGCGCCTGCGTGGAGCTGCTGGAGGCGGATGGCGCCAAGGTGGAGCTGGTCGACCCGCTGGAGATCGAGCTCGGGGCCGTCTTCAAGCCCCACTTCGCCTACGCGAAGGCGAAGGTGCCCGAGGCGCTGGAGACCCTGGCCGGCAAGATCGAGGCCGCCGACGGCTACGTCATGGTCAGCCCCGAGTACAACCACGCCATGAGCCCGGCGCTCTCGCACCTGCTCAACCACTTCGGCAGCTCGCTGTTCGCCTTCAAGCCCAGCGCCATCGTCACCTACTCCGCCGGCCAGTGGGGCGGCGCCCGGGCGGCGGTGTCCATGCGCACCTTCCTCGCCGAGCTCGGCTGCCTGCCGGTCTCGGCGATGATCCACGTGCCGAAGGCCCAGGAGGCCCTCGACGAGGAGGGCCGCTTCCGCGAGGACCCTGACCGCTGGGCCGGCTACTTCGGCCGCACCCTGGGCCAGCTCACCTGGTGGGCCGAGGCCGCCGCCGAGCAGCGCCTGAAGCAGGACCCGACCGAGGTCTCGCCGGCCTTCCAGCGCGCCCCGGATCAGCGCAACGCGCCATAAGAGGAGTCAGGGGCACCCATGGATTGGCCAAGTACCGCGATGGGACGTAAGATATATGCAAATCCATATGTGCGCCCCGCCCCGGCCAAAGGACCTTGTATATGACCGTTTCCCAAGAATCCCAGACACCCAGCACCACGGAGGGCATGGGGCGCTTCGAGCGCTTTCTCTCGGTGTGGGTGGCGCTGGCCATCGTCGCCGGGGTGCTGCTCGGGCAGTTCGCCCCGGCGGTGCCCGAGACGCTCTCGCGCTTCGAATATGCCCAGGTGTCGATCCCCGTGGCGATCCTGATCTGGGCGATGATCTTTCCGATGATGGCGCAGATCGACTTCTCCGCCGTGCTCGGCGTGCGTCGCCAGCCCAGGGGACTGATCATCACCACCTCGGTGAACTGGCTGATCAAGCCCTTCACCATGTTCGCCATCGCCTGGTTCTTCCTGATGGTGGTGTTCGCCCCGCTGATCCCGGAGCCCCTGGCCAGCCAGTACCTGGCCGGCGCCATCCTGCTGGGGGCCGCCCCCTGCACCGCCATGGTCTTCGTCTGGAGCTACCTGACCCGGGGTGACGCCGCCTACACCCTGGTGCAGGTCGCCCTCAACGACCTGATCATGCTGTTCGCCTTCGCCCCCATCGTGGTCTTCCTGCTCGGGGTCTCCAACATCCAGGTGCCCTGGGACACGGTCGCCCTGTCGGTGGTGCTCTACATCGTCATCCCGCTGGCCGCCGGCTACCTGACCCGGCGCACCCTGATCGCCCGCCACGGCATCGAATGGTACGACAACGTCTTCATGAGGAAGGTGGGGCCGATCACCCCGATCGGGCTGATCATCACCCTGGTGCTGCTGTTCGCCTTCCAGGGCGACGTGATCATCGCCAACCCGCTGCATATCGTGCTGATCGCCATCCCGCTGATCCTCCAGACCTTCCTGATCTTCTTCATCGCCTACGGCTGGGCCAAGGCGTGGAAGGTGCCCCACAACGTGGCGGCCCCCGGCGCGATGATCGGTGCCAGCAACTTCTTCGAGCTGGCCGTGGCCGCCGCCATCGCGCTGTTCGGCCTGCAGTCAGGGGCGGCGCTGGCCACGGTGGTGGGCGTGCTCGTCGAGGTGCCGCTGATGCTGGCGCTGGTGCGCATCGCCAACAAGACCCGGCACCACTTCCCCGAGGCCCCGGCCGAGGCCCCCGCCGAGGCCAGGGGCTGACCCATGGCCATCGAGGTCAGCGACCGGGCACGGGCGTGGGTGCAGGCGCAGGGAGGCGTGCTGACCGTGCGTCTCTCGCCCCGTCATGGCTGCTGCGGCGGGATCGCCAGCCTCGCCGTGGCCGAGGCCGTCGCTCCCGACGATCCCGGAGCCTACCGGCGTATCGATCGGGACGGGCTGATCCTGTTCATCGCCCCGGAACTGGTCGACGAGGGCCTGCGGGTGGGGCTGGAAGGCTGGTGGAAGTTTCGTCACCTCTATGTGGACGGTGCGCCCCTGAGGCGTTGAGAGGCCGACGGCTTGCCATTCGACCGCGAGGCGGTGAGGATCAGGCCATGACTCCCTCCCTCTGGCAGCGCCACCCGCTGGTGCTCATCGTACTGGCCCAGCTGTTCGGCACCTCGCTGTGGTTCTCGGTCAACGGCGTGGGGCTCTCGCTCTCCCGCGATCTGGGCTTCTCCGAGGCGGACCTGGGCCGGCTGACCCTGACCGTGCAGGCGGGCTTCATCGCCGGCACCCTGTTCATCGCCACCACGGGCCTGGCCGACCGCTTTCGCGCCAGCCGCATCTTCGCCGCCGCCTGCCTGGCCGGGGCCCTGGCCAACGCCGGCTTCGTGCTGGTGGCCGACCAGTGGTCCCTCGCCATCACCCTGCGCCTGCTGACCGGGTTCTGCCTGGCCGGCATCTACCCGCTGGGCATGAAGCTGGTGATCGGCTGGACGCCGCGGCACACCGGCGCGGCGCTGGCCTGGCTTGTCGGCATGCTGACGCTGGGCACCGCCCTGCCCCACCTGCTGCGGGGCTCCACCCTGGGGCTACCCTGGGAGTGGCCGCTGCTGGGGGCCTCGCTGCTGGCCCTGGTGGGTGGCGCCCTGATCCTTGCCCTGGGGGATGGCCCCCACCTGCCGCCATCGAGCGGCAGGGCCCGGCTGCTCGACGGCCTGGCGGCCCTGAAGGAGGCGCGCTTCCGCGCCGTGGCCGGGGGCTACTTCGGCCACTGCTGGGAGCTCTATGCGCTATGGACCCTGACCCCCTTCCTGGTGGCCCGGGAGGTGGCGCGGCTCGGCGCCCCGGCGGACTGGATTCCCTGGCTGGCGTTCGGCGTCATTGCCCTGGGGTTCCTGGGCTGCGTGGGCGGCGGCGAACTCAGCCGGCGGCTCGGCAGCCTGTGGGTGGCACGCCGGGCGCTGGCCGCCTCGGGGCTGATCTGCCTGGCCTACCCGCTTGTGACCTGGCTGCCGCCCTGGCTGCTGCTCGCCCTGCTGGCGCTGTGGGGGCTCACCGTGATCGCCGACTCGCCGCAGTTCTCGGCGCTGGCCGCGGCCAGTGCGCCGCGCGAGCGGGTAGGCTCGACCCTGGCGGTGATGAACGCCGTGGGCTTCGCCCTGACCATCCCGGCCATCTCGCTCACCACCACCCTGTGGGAGCTCCAGGGCACCTGGGTGCTGTGGTGGCTGCTGCCGGGGCCGCTGCTTGGCCTGTGGGTATTGCGCCCCCTCGCCCTGAGCGACCCCACACCCGGAGTGGCGAAGCGCTGAGGACACCCACCTCGCCAGGACCCGAGGGATGTCACGGTGATAGCCCCGCCGATGTGCTATACGGAGTGTCACACCCCTGAGCTCGTCGCCCTTTCGCCACCAGGAGTCTGCCATGTCAACTCGAGACGTCGTTATCTGCCATCCCGTGCGCACCGCCATCGGCACCTACGGAGGCAGCCTCAAGGACACCCCGGCACCCGACCTGGGCGCGCGGGTCATCCAGGAGACCCTCTCCCGCTCCGGGCTGGCCGCCGACAAGGTGCAGTCGCTGGTGATGGGTCACGTGATCCAGGCCGGCTGCAAGATGAACGCCGCCCGCCAGGCCGGCATCGGTGGCGGGCTGCCGGTGGAGGTCCCGGCACTTGCCGTCAATCGGGTCTGCGGCTCCGGCGCCCAGGCCATTGCCAGCGCCGCCTTGGAGATCTGGAGCGGCATGGCCGACTGCGCCATCGCCGGCGGCATGGAGAACATGGATCGCGCCCCCTATGTGCTGCCCCAGGGCCGCTGGGGCGCCCGCATGGGCGACGTGACCATGCACGACACCATGCTGCTCGACGGCCTCAATGACGCCTTCAGCGGCAAGCACGCCGGCTGGCACACCGAGGACCTGGTCACCCGCTATGCCATCTCCCGCGACGACCAGGACGCCTGGGCGCTGCGCTCCCAGCTGAGCTTCTCGAAGGCCCAGGAGGCCGGCCACTTCGACGCCGAGATCGCCGGCGTGGAGCTCACCAGCCGCAAGGGCACCACCACCTTCGCCCGGGACGAGCACAACCGCGGCGATACCACCGCGGAGTCCCTGGCCCGACTCAAGCCCGCCTTCCGCAAGGAGGGCACCATCACCGCCGGCAATGCCCCGGGGCTCAACAGCGGTGCGGCGGCGATGATCGTCGCCGAGCGCGACTGGGCCGAGAAGCATGGCCTCGCGCCCATGGCCCGGCTGGTGGCCTTCGGCGTCGGCGCCGTGGATCCGGACTACTTCGGCATCGGCCCGGTCCCGGCGGTCAAGCAGGCGCTGGAGCGCGCCGGCTGGTCGGTGGGCGACCTGGAGCGGGTGGAGATCAACGAGGCCTTCGCCGCCATCGCCCTGGCCTGCCAGCGAGAGCTCGGCCTGCCTGAGGCGATCGTCAACCCCGAGGGGGGCGCCATCGCCCACGGCCACCCCATCGGCGCCACCGGCGCGGTGCTGACCACCCGCCTGCTGCACGGCATGCAGCGCAACGGCCAGCGGCGCGGCATCGTCACCCTTTGCATCGGCGGCGGTCAGGGCATCGCCCTGGCGCTGGAACACCTCTGACCCCAGCCCACTCCCTATTTTCCCTTCCCTCCCCGGCCGCCGGGAACTTGATGCCCCTCGAGTTTCCGGCGGATCGACGTAGATAATATATGCATAAGCATATATTCTTGTCGCCCACCCTTTCCTGCATCACACGAGGCGCTGCATGTCGGAATCCAAGCCCGCTCCCTCCTCCTTCTCCGGCCGCCTGATCGGCCTCGCCAGGGAGAACCCCGAGCAGGTCCGATGGCTGGGTGCCGTGGTGGGCATCTTCCTGCTGATCTACTTCCTGCCCGCCGGCACGGCGCGCTTCGACAACGCCGTGCTGGAGGGCATCCGGCTGACCCACTGGTACGCCCAGGAGCATGTGATCCTCTGCCTGCTGCCGGCCTTCGTGATCGCCGGCGCCATGGCCGCCTACCTGAGCCAGGGGGCGGTGATGCGCTACCTGGGGCCCAATGCCCCCAAGCCGGTGGCCTTCGGCATGGCGTCAATCTCCGGCACCCTGCTGGCGGTCTGCTCCTGCACCGTGCTGCCGCTGTTCGGGGGCATCTACCGGCGCGGCGCGGGGCTGGGGCCGGCAGTGGCCTTCCTCTACTCGGGCCCGGCCATCAACGTCATGGCCATCGTGGTCACCGCCAAGGTGCTGGGCATGGAGCTGGGACTGGCGCGCGCCATCGGCGCCATCGTCTTCGCCGTGGTGATCGGGGTGATCATGCACCTGATCTATCGCCGCGAGGAGCAGGCGCGCGCCGTCGCCAACGGCCGCGGTTTCGACGGGGAACTCTCCCGTCCCCTGGGCCAGATCGCCCTCTTCTTCGGGCTGATGGTGGGCATCCTGGTGTTCGCCAACTGGGCCGCCGCCGACAGCCCCACCTGGATGGCCATCCACGCCTGGAAGTGGCAGATCACCGCCGTATTCGCCGGCCTCTTCGCCCTGCTGCTGATCCGCCGCTGGGGCTGGCCGCTGCATCAGGTGGCGGTGCTGGCCGGCGCCGTGGTGCTGGCCGCCCTGCTGGTGCCCGGGGTGCCGGAGCTGGCCTTCGCGGTGGGCATCATCGGCCTGATGCTGATTGCCACCCTGCGCGACGAGGACCGGGAGTGGGCCGAGCAGAGCTGGGACTTCACCAAGCAGATCATGCCGCTGCTGCTGATCGGGGTCTTCGTGGCCGGGCTGCTGCTGGGCCGCCCAGGGGAGGAGGGGCTGATTCCCTCCGAGTGGGTGGTGCTGGCGGTGGGCGACAACGGCTTCCGCTCCACCTTCCTCGCCTCGCTGCTGGGCGGCTTCATGTACTTCTCGACCCTCACCGAGGTGCCCATCGTCCAGGGGCTGATCGGCAACGGCATGGGCAAGGGCCCGGCCCTGGCGCTGCTGCTGGCGGGTCCGGCGCTGTCGCTGCCCAACATGCTGGTGATCCGCACCATCATGGGCACCCAGAAGACCCTGGTCTACTGCACGCTGGTGGTGGTCATGGCGACCCTCACCGGCTATCTCTACGGCCAGCTGTGGCCGTGAATTCGACACCTTTCACAAGGAGAGCCCCATGAAACTGAGCATCTATGGCAAGGGCTGCAAGAAGTGCGACCAGCTCACCGAGAACGCGAAGCAGGCTGCCGAGGCCCTGGGCCTTACGGTGGAGATCGAGAAGGTCACCGACATGAACGCCATCATCGATGCCGGCGTGATGCATACGCCAGCCCTCGGGGTCGACGGCGAGCTGGTCATCGAGGGCAAGGTGACCAGTGCCGAGGAGCTCCAGACGCTGCTGAAGCGCTGATCAGCAGAGCGCGGCGCGCCGCTCGGGGCGGTTGCCCATGCCCTCGAGGCGCGCCTGGAGGCCAGCAAGTCGCTCGGCCTGCCCCTTCTCGGCGGCCAGCAGCATCTCCACGACCCACTCCGGCGCCGTCTCGGCAATGCGGTAGTAGACCCACTGGCCCTCGCGGCGATCGCTGAGCAGGCCGCAGGTGCGAAGCTGCGCCAGGTGGCGCGACACCTTGGGCTGTGACTCGTCGAGGGCGTGGGTCATCTCGCACACGCACAGCTCGCCCTCGCGACGGATCAGCAGGGTCAGGGTCAGGCGGGTATCGTCGCCCAGGCACTTGAGCAGTCGAGCGGGTTCGAGAGCGATCAAGGGCTTCCTCATCGTGGCGCTGCAAAAAATCGATTCTACTCCAAAGCCCGCCCGACAGCAGCCCATCTGGGAGACACGCCTCCGGGGACTCGCGGTGTGAGCGTGTTCCTCACCCCACCCGATGGATCTCGAGCCACAGCATCAGGCGACGGCGGATCTCCTGGAGCGCCTGCTCGTAGGCGTCGGTCCGACCGATCAGCCGCGGGTCGCGGATATCCCAGAACAGCCGCTGCTCCGTCCAGCCGGGCCAGTCGCGGCAGGCCTGCTGGGCCTTGTCGCAGAGCACGATCACCGCATCGAACGCCTCGCCGGCGAAGTCATCCAGCGACTTGCTGGCCAGCTTCTCGGTGGCGATGCCCTGCCTCTGCAGCGCCGCCAAGGCCAGGGCCTGGGGCGCATCGGGCTCGCTGCCGGCGCTGTAGGCCTCGAAGCGGTCGCCGGCCAGGTGGCGCAGCAGCGCCTCACCCATCAGCGAACGGGCGGAGTTGGCATTGCACAGGAAGAGCACGCGCTGCTTGGCCATGGGGAATTCACTCCTGAGGACATTGGGGATGTCATATATAGCGAAGCCGCGTGTCAGCGGTGTGACAGCGCCTGACCAAGCCGGGGAGGCCGTGGCCTCCCCGCTGTCGTGTCCCGCCGGCCGTCACCGGCTCAGCCGTAGCGCCCGGTGATGTAGTCCTCGGCCTTCCTGGTCGCCGGGTTGGAGAACATCGTCTTGGTGTCGTTGTACTCGATGATCTCGCCCAGGTGGAAGAAGGCGGTGTAGTCCGCCACTCGCGCGGCCTGCTGCATGTTGTGGGTCACGGTGATGATGGTGAACTGGGACTTGAGCTTGTCCATCAGGTCCTCGATGGTCGCCGTGGAGATCGGGTCCAGCGCCGAGGTGGGCTCGTCCATCAGGATCACGTCGGGCTGCACGGCGATGGCACGGGCGATGCACAGGCGCTGCTGCTGGCCGCCGGAGAGCGAGGTGCCCGGCTGCTGCAGCTTGTCCTTGACCTCCTCCCAGAGGCCGGCGTCACGCAGCGCCTTCTCCACCAGGTCGTCCTGCTCCGGCTTGCGGCTGACCATGTCATGCATCCGCGGCGCATAGGCGACGTTCTCGTAGATCGACTTCGGGAAGGGGTTGGGCTTCTGGAAGACCATGCCCACCCGGCGGCGCAGTGCCACCTCATCCATCTTCGCGGCATTCACGTCGCGGCCGTCCATCTCCACCAGGCCTCGGATACTCACGCCGGGAATCAGGTCGTTCATGCGGTTGAGGCAGCGCAGGAAGGTCGACTTGCCGCAGCCGGAGGGGCCGATCAGCGCGGTCACGTTCTTCTGGAAGATGTCGATGTCCAGGCCCTTGAGCGCCTGGCTCTCGCCATACCAGAGGTTAAGGTCACGGACCCGGATGCTCAGGTCGTGGCAGGCCGACTCGTTGCGCGTATGGGGCTGGCCCACCTCGGGCTTGCCGGCCGGATGGGACGCACGGGGAGCGGTTTGCATGTTCATGTCGAT
This sequence comes from Halomonas sp. 3H, assembly GCF_024206005.1. Lineage (NCBI taxonomy): Bacteria > Pseudomonadati > Pseudomonadota > Gammaproteobacteria > Oceanospirillales > Halomonadaceae > Halomonas > Halomonas sp. 3H. The sequence continues at coordinate 1,252,103 of NZ_CP100360.1, read as the reverse complement.
GTCCTCTGTGACGTGCCGGTGCCTACCAGCGACGCTCGAATTTCTTGCGCAGTACCACCGCGGTGGCGTTCAGGAAGATCAGCACCGAGAGCAGCACCAGGATGCCGCCGGCGGTCTTCTCGACGAAGGCGCGATCGGGCTCCCCCGACCAGGTGAAGATCTGGGCCGGCAGCACGGTCGCCGCGTTGGTGAAGGTGGCGCCGACGTCCGGGATGAAGGCCACCATGCCGACGATGATCAGCGGGGCGGTCTCGCCCATGGCCTGGGCCAGGCCGATGATCGACCCGGTCATGATGCCCGGCATCGCCAGCGGCAGGACATGGTCGCGGACCACCTGCCAGCGCGAGCAGCCGACCCCGAAGGCGGCGTGGCGGATGGAGTCCGGCACGCTGCGCAGCGCGGTGCGGGTGGAGATGATGATGATCGGCAGGGTCATCAGCGCCAGGGTCATGCCCCCCACCAGCGGCGAGGAGCGCGGCATGCCGAAGAACTGGATGAAGATCGCCAGGCCCAGCAGGCCGAACAGGATCGAGGGGATCGCCGCCAGGTTGTTGATATTGATCTCGATCATCTGGGTGAAGCGGTTGTCCGGGGCGAACTCCTCCAGGTAGACCGCCGTCATCACCCCGATCGGGAAGGCCACGGCCAGGGTCACCAGCATGGTCATGACGGTGCCCATGGCGGCCGACATGATCCCTGCCAGCTCCGGCATCTTGGAGTCGCCGCGGCTGAAGAAGGTGGTATTGAAACGCAGCTCGGCACGCCCCTCGGCGGCCAACTGGTCCACGCGGGCCTTGGCGTCGTCGCGCAGGCGGCTGGCATGGCCCTTGAGGTACTGGTCCACCTGGCCATCGGCCAGCACCCACTCGGTGCGGGTGGTGCCGAGCAGCTCGGGATTGTCCCGCATCTGCATGGGAAGGGTACGCAGCCAGCCGCGGCTCACCAGGTCGCGCACCTCCTCGTCCACGGCGGCCAGCGGCAGCTGGCTGGCCTGCTCGCTGTAGTCCACCTCCACCTGGATCTGCGCCTGCTGGAAAGCCGGCAGGCCCTTGCCGAGCATGTCGGCGAAGAACACCACCAGGAAGGCCAGCGCCAGCAGCAGGGCCCCCAGGGACATCCACTTGAGCCGCGCCGACTGGCGGTGTCGCTTGCGCAGCTGGGCGCTGATCTCGTCGAAGGATTGACTCATCTTGGCGATTCCTCGGCGTTACAGGTTGTTGACGCGATACTTCTCGCGGAAGCGACGGATCATGATCACCGAGACCAGGTTCAGGCTCAGGGTCACCGCGAAGAGCACCAGGCCCAGGGCGAAGGCCGACAGCGTCTCGGCACTCTCGAACTCCAGGTCGCCAGTCAGCGCCGCCACGATGCGCACGGTCACCGTGGTCATCTCCTCCAGCGGGTTAGCGGTGAGGTTGGGCCGCATGCCAGCCGCCATCACCACGATCATGGTCTCGCCCAGCGCCCGCGAGACGGCCAGCAGCGAGGCGGAGATGATGCCGGGCATGGCCGCCGGCACCACCACGTGGCGGATGGTCTCGCCGCGGGTCATGCCCAGCGCCAGCGACCCCTGGCGCATGCTGTCCGGCACGGCGTTGATCACGTCGTCGGAGAGCGACGAGATGAAGGGGATGATCATGATGCCCATGACGATCCCGGGGGCCAGGGCGTTGTTGAACGACGCGCTGAGTCCCAGGCTGCCGGCCACGGAGACCACCAGCGGCGCCACGGTGATGGCGGCGAAGAAGCCGTAGACCACCGTGGGGATGCCCGCGAGCACCTCCAGCACCGGCTTGGCCAGGGTGCGCACCCGACGCGGCGCGAACTCGGACATGTAGATGGCCGCCATCAGCCCCACCGGGATCGCCACCAGCATGGCGATGGCGGTGATCATGAAGGTGCCGGCGAACAGCGGCACCGAGCCGAACCGGGCGGCACTGGCGGCGTCGTCGGCGCGGCCCGCGGCGGCCAGGAAGCTGTTGCCCGGCGCCCAGACGGTGCCGGTGATGAACTCCCAGAAGCCGTGCATGCGGAAGAAGCGCAGCGCCTCGGAGATGATCGACAGCAGGATGCCGAAGGTGGTGAAGATGGAGATCAGCGCGGCGCCGGCCAGGATGAAGCGGATCACCCGCTCGATGGCCTGGCGGGCGTGGAAATCGGGGGTGACCAGGCGCAGCCCCAGGGTCGCGCCGGCCCCGGCGACGACCAGGCTGCCGGCCAGCAGCCAGGGCAAGGGAATCTCGGCGCCCAGCAGCAGCAGCAGGAAGCCGCCGACACCGCTGACCAGCAGGGCTGGCCCGGCGGTGGAGAGGGCGGCAAACCAGGCGTACTGGTCGGGCTGGGCGTACATGGCGGTGCCGCTGGCCCGAACCCGCACGGCCTTGGCACGGGCCACCAGGAAGGCCAGGATCCCGAGTACCAGCACGGCGACCAGGAACAGCAGCAGGGGATGGTTTGGCATCGGCATTCTCTCGTGACGTCTCGGCTCCGTGGGAGCCAGTCATGCAACGTGGCCGGCAGCGCGAGCTGCCGGCCTCGTCGTCAGCGTTCGACCCCGATCAGTGCAGGTCGGACACGTCGAGCGTGACGCGGTTGGCCACGGCCTCGCGGGCCTCGGCGCGGGCCTGCTCGGCGGCCGGGATCAGGCCGATGCCCTTGAGATAGCCCAGGTCACCGATCATCTGCTCGCTCATGAACATCTCGGCGTATTCGTACATGGCCGGGACTTCGTCGGCGTGCTGGTTCTTGATGTAGAAGAACATGGAGCGGGCCACCGGGTACTCACCGCTGGCGATGGTCTCCGGGCCGGCCTCGACACCGTCGATGGTGGAGCCGATCAGCGCGTCGCTGTTCTCCTCGAGGAAGGAGAAGCCGAAGATACCGAAGGCGGTGGTGTCCTGGGTGAGACGCTGGACGATCAGGTTGTCGTTCTCGCCGCCGTCGACCCAGGCGCCGTCGGTGCGCACGTCGGAGTAGGCTTCGCCGCCGTAGGCCTCGGAGTAGTTCTCGGAGGCGGCCTCGAGGACCAGCTCCTCGAAGGCATCACGGGTACCGGAGGTGGTGGGCGGGCCGACGATCACGATCTGGCGATCCGGCAGGCTCTCGTCGATCTCGCTCCAGTTGGTGTAGGGGTTCTCGACCAGCTCACCGTCCACCGGCACCAGGGCGGCCACGGCGAGGAAGATCTGATCGCGGGTCACCGGCATGGGGTCGTTGGCGTTGGACTGGGCGAAGGCGATGCCGTCATAGCCGATGAAGGCCTCGGTGACATCGGTCACGCCGTTCTCGATGCAGCGCTCCAGCTCGGAGGCCTTCATGCGGCGCGAGGCGTTGGTGATGTCCGGAGTGCCCTCGCCCACACCGTTGCAGAACAGGCGAGCGCCGCCGCCGGAACCGGTGGACTCGATGACCGGGGTCGGGTAGTCGGTGGTCGCACCGAACTCCTCGGCCACGTAGCTGGAGAAGGGGTAGACGGTGCTGGAGCCGACGATGCGGACCTGATCGCGGGCCTGTGCCACGCCGACAACGCCCATGACGGCGGCAGCGATTACGGTGGTCTTGAGGATGCGGTTCATGCGAGTCACTCCTGTCAGTGATAGGTATCTGGCCTTCGCACGGCACACATTGCCCCACGTAGATGACACCTTCATGACAGATGAGGGGAAGCGACACCCCCGTCGAGCGGCTAGAGCAGCAGTCCCAGCGCCGCCAGGGTGCAAAGCGCCAACGACGCCCCCTGGAGCAGGCGGCGGTCCAGGCGATGGGCCACCCGGCCGGCGAGCCAGCTGCCGGCCAGCACCCCCGGCGCGAAGGTCAGCGCCAGGCCGAAGTGCCAGGCGCTGACCAGCCCGGCCGGGGCCAGGGTGAGCAGGGTCATCAGCGCCGTGACCACGAAGAAGGCCGAGAGGGTGCCGCGCAGCCGGTCCGGGGGGAAGCCGTGGAGCAGCAGCACCATGGGCGGGCCGCTCAGCGCCGCCACGGTGCCGAAGACGCCGGAGAGCACCCCCGCTCCGAACAGGGTGGCGCGGTTCACCGGCAGGCGGAAGCGGAACAGGGTCACCGCCACGGCGAACAGCACGCTGCCGGCGATCAGTTTCTCCAGCACCGCCATGGGGGCGGCGAGCAGCAGCCAGAGCCCCAGGGCGTTGCCGGGGATACGCCCCACCAGGGCCGTGCCGATCTCGGCCAGGCGCACCTCGCGCCAGTAGTGGCGCAGGGTGGTCAACGCCACCGTGAAGCCGAACAGCACCAGGATCACCGGCACCAGCCGCGCCTCCAGCATCAGCAGCAGCGGCGCCCCCACCACCGCCAGGCCGAAGCCGGTGGCCCGCTGCACAAAGGCCCCCAGCGCCAGCACCAGCGCGCAGCCCAGCCAGGTGCCGAGGCTCATGTCGACCCCGGCCAGCAGCGCCTCAGCCATGGCCGGCGCGTCCCGCCAGCAGGCGCAGCCCGATGTTGCCGATCAGCGCCGCGCCGAGCATGGTGCCGACCATGGGCCAGGCGCTGTCGAGCTCGAAGGCTCCCACCAGCACGCCGGCCAGTGCCCCGCAGGAGAACTGGATGCTGCCCTGCAGGGCCGCCGCGGTGGCGCTCATGTGGTGGAAGTGATCGAGCAGCGAGGAGATGGCGTTGGGCGCCACCAGGCCGATGGTGCCGGCGAACACCATGATCAGCGGCACCATGGTCCACAACGATTCCAGGCCGCTGGCCACCACCAGCACCAGCCCCGCCGCCGCGCCCAGCTGGATCGTCAGCCCCAGGCGCAGGTTCTGCTGGGGACTGCGCCCTCTCAGCAGTCGGATGTTGAGCCGGTTGGAGGCCGCCATGGTCAGCACGTTGACGCCGAACACCAGGGGGTAGAGCCCGGGCGACAGGTCGAAGTGCTCCAGGTAGAGGAACGGCGAGGCGGTGATGAAGGCGAACAGCCCGGCGAAGGACATGGAGGCCGCACAGACGTAGCCCATGGCCTCGCGGTGGCGCAGCACGCTGGCGTAGTTGGCCAACACCTGGCGCGGCGTGGCCGTGGGCGAGCCGGGGGCTCGGGTCTCGGGCAGCCGGGTACCCAGCAGCCACATCAGGAAGGCCGCGTAGGCCGCCAGGAAGACGAAGATCAGCCACCAGTCGGCGAGGTAGAGAAGCCCGCTGCCCACCACCGGCGCCACCAGCGGTGCCAGCAGCATGATGATCGCCATGGTCGACATCACCTTCGCCGCCTCGCGCCCGCTGAAGCAGTCGCGCACGATGGCCGCCGAGTTGACCACGGTGGCCCCGCCGCCCAGTGCCTGGATGAAGCGCCAGGCCAGCAGCTCGGGCAGCGAGCTCACCGTGGTGATCACCAGGCTGGCCAGCAAGAAGGCGACCAGCCCGCCCATCAGCACCGGCTTGCGCCCCAGCCGGTCCGAGAGCGGCCCGAACAGCAGCTGGCCCAGGGCGAAGCCGGCCAGGAAGGTGGAGAGCGACAGCTCGGTGTGGTGGATGCTCGCCCCCACCGACTCGGCCAGGGCCCCCATGGCGGGCAGGTAGGCGTCAATGGCGAAGGGCGCCAGGGCGGTGTTGGCCGCCACCAGCAGCGCCACGCGTTTCGCACTCAGCGTCAAGGCAGCTCCTTTGCGCGTCAGGGAGATCGTTGGATAGGCCGCTAATGATAGCCCATCGGGGCCTCCCCCGCAGGCTGCCGTGCGCGCCTCGCGACGGCCGGCGCCTGTTCCCTGTCGGGCGGGCTTGCTAAAGTGGCAGGCTCGATTCCATCAGGAGCCGCCCCATGGCCGACGACCTGCTTTCGCAACTCCGCCAGATGACCACCGTGGTCGCCGACACCGGCGACATCGACGCCATCCGCCGGTTCGAACCCACCGATGCCACCACCAACCCGTCGCTGATCCTGCAGGCCGCCCAGCAGCCCGAGCGCCGCGAGCGCCTGGCCGAGATCGCCCGCCAGGCCGCCGACATCGACGATGCCCTGGACGCCGTGGCGGTGGAGATCGGCAGCGAGATCAGCGCCCTGGTGCCGGGCTATGTCTCTACCGAGGTGAGCGCCCGGCTCTCCTTCGACACCGACGCCTCCCTGGCCCGGGCCCGCGCGCTGATCGAGCGCTACGGCCGCCACGGCGTGGGCCCCGAGCGTATCCTGATCAAGGTCGCCGCCACCTGGGAAGGCATCCGCGCCGCCCGCCAGCTGGAGCGGGAAGGCATCCACACCAACCTGACCCTGCTGTTCAGCTTCGCCCAGGCCCAGGCCTGCGCCGATGCCGGGGTGACGCTGGTCTCGCCCTTCGTGGGGCGTATCCTCGACTGGCACAAGGCGAAGGCACCGGATGCAGACTTCGGCGGCGACCGGGACCCCGGCGTGCGCTCGGTCCGGCAGATCTACGAGCACTACAAGGGCCACGGCTACGAGACCGTCGTGATGGGGGCCAGCTTTCGCAACAGCGGCGAGATCCTCGCCCTGGCCGGCTGCGATCGCCTGACCATCTCCCCGGCCCTGCTCGGCGAGCTGGCCGAGACCCGCGGCACCCTCGAGCGCCGCCTCGCCCCGCTGGATGCCGAGACCCGGGCCCCCGAGCCCCTCGACGAGGCCGACTTCCGCTGGCAGCTCAACGAGGACGCCATGGCCACCGAGAAGCTGGCCGAGGGCATTCGCAAGTTCATGGAGGACCAGCGCAAGCTGGAGGCGCTGCTCGGCGAGCTGCGCCGGGGGTGACCCATCGCCGGGAGCCGGCAGCGCCCGGCTCCCGCAGGGCGCACCGGACCCGGGATGGCGAGGGAGTTCAGTGGTGGTGAGAGGCGGCCTCCTGGGCCTCGAGCATCTCCACCAGCGGCTGGAACTCCTCGCGGTTGTGCTCGTTCATGCGCATCAGGATGCGGTGCGCCTCGAGGATGCGGCGGCGGGTCTCCTCGACGTCCGCGGGCACCTCGGGAAGGTCACAGAGCTCGCAGGTCTCGGTGATGGGCGACTCCACCAGGGTGAAGTAGCGCGCGAAGCCCATGACATCGAGCATGCGCTGGACATCGGGGTGGTCGGCGACGATGGTCGGCCGTTCGGCCAGCCGACCCTGCACCGCCATGGCCACCTTGGCCAGGAAGCCCAGCGCGGTGGAGTCGACGTTGGTGGCATCGCGCAGGTCGATGATCAGCGTCTGCAGGCCCGGCGTCTCGGCGAGCTGCTGCGCCTGGCGGTCCAGGGTGGCACACAGCGTCAGGCGCACGTCGCCATAGAGCTTCAGGACGAAGACTCCGGCGTCGAATGCCGCCTTGATGCGTCCTTCATGAATCAGCATGGCCAAATCCGCTCAACATCATGATCGTCAGGTCATCGGGCAGCGCTTCATGCCCTGGCCCATCCTCGACGACGGCTTCGTCGTCGTCGGGCAGGTCGCCCAGTTCCAGGCTACCCCGCAGGTCGTCCAGCGTCTCGCTGGCCCGGACCCGCCGCTCGAGTTCCCTGAGCCGCATGTCGAGCGTATCGCCCGGCAGGCACTCCAGTATCCCATCGGAACACAGCCACAGGCGGAAGTTCTCCGGCAGCGGACACCCCAGCGAGGGGTAGCCGACAGCCGGGAACAGCCCCACCGGCATGCCCTCCCCCGGCAGGAAATGGGCCTCGCCATCCGCCACCAGCACCGGCATGGGCAGCTGTGCGCCCAGCGAATAGTGCAGATAGCGGCGCTCCAGGTCAATGACCCCGACGAACAGGGTCGCATGCTTACCGATGCCGGTGTCCAGCAGTTCCCGATTGAGCTCGCCCAGCCAGTGGGGCGCCAGGGCCTCCGGCGCCTGGCCGTCCCACTCGGTCAGCCAGCGGTTGGCCAGGTACTTGAGCAGCACGGTGACGAAGGCCGAGGAGGCCCCGTGGCCGGAGACATCGGCGAAGTAGAAGAGCAGGTAGCGGTCGTCGTAGCGCTGGAAGTCGAGGAAGTCCCCGGAGAGATAGAGCGAGGGCGCCAACCAGTAGTCGCAGGCGACCCCGCCGGTGGCCTGGGGGCGCGGCGGCAACAGCTTGCGCTGGATCTGGCTGCCGGCCTGCTGGTCGAGGCGCAGCATGGCCAGGTGAGTCTCCAGGTTCTCGTTGAGCTCCTCCAGGCGCACCTGGTCGCGGCGTCGCTCCTCGGCCAGCCGGTGCAGCTCGATCGCCTTGCGGATCATCCGGCGCAGCAGCTGGCCGTGGCGCAGCGGGTCGACGATGTAGTCGACCAGGCCCGCATCCACCGCCTCGATCAGCTCGGGCTCGACGCGGCTATCGCTGACCACCAGGGTCGGCAGGCGGGCATTCAGCGCGGCCCAGTCCTCGCTCGGGACCGCCCGGGCATGGGCCACCACCAGGGCAACATCGGCCGGCAGCTCGTCGGCCCGGTCGGCGGCGAACACCGCCAGGCCATCCCGGGCGATGGTCTCGGCCAGGGCGTCCCGGGCCTTGCCCGGGACATCGATCACACCGATCAGCTGCTTGGGTCGGTCCATGGCATCAGGCCTCAATCGGAGAAGGCGTCATCGAAATCGGCATCGTCGAACTCGAAGTCCTCGCCGGCGAAGGGATCGTCGCCCATCGCGCCATCGTTGACCTCGAAGCGGCGCCGCTGCAGCCAGGCGTCACGGATGAAACTGTAGCGATCGCCGCGGATCAGCTCCTCCTGGTCGAGCAGCCCGGCGCGCATGTCGACGATCCGCAGCGCCGTCAGCGCGATCTCCAGTTCCGCATCGTTCAGGTAGTAGAGCGGGTAGGTCACGGCATCGGCGGGCAGGCCGCCGGTGTCGCGCAGGGTGCTCGGCCCCAGCAGCGGCAGCACCAGGTAGCGCGACTCCTCCCAGCCCCACACCGCCAGGGTCTGGCCGAAGTCCTCCTCGCGGCCGGTGATCTCCATGTGGGTGGCGAAGTCCCAGAGCCCGCCGATCCCCACCGTGGTGTTGATCACGAAGCGCGACAGGGCGATGCCGGCGTTGCCCGGCTTGCCCTGCAGCAGGCTGTTGACCGCCGTGCGCGGCTCCCCCAGGTTGGAGAAGAAGTTGCCCACGCCGGTCTGGACCGGCTGCGGGGTGACCGCCCGGTAGCCGCGCGCCGTGGGCTTGAGCACCGCCCGATCCACGGCGTCGTTGAAGGCGAACACCCGACGGTTGAAGCCCTCCCAGGGGTCGTCGGGGTGGCGCTCCTCCACGGCGGCGGTGGTGGCGCAGCCGCCAAGCAGGGCCACGGCGAGCAGGGCCGCCACGAGGCGCCCAGGCCGACGCCCCGCGCGCCCTTCCCTGTGCTGATGGGTCATGCCGGTCTCCTTGTCCATGGGGGCCGCCGGGCGGCCTTTGATCGCGTCAGGCACGCCGCACCACCACGCTGCCGGCGCTGTAGCCGGCGCCGAAGGAGCAGATCACCCCGGTGTCGCCGGCGGCGAGATCGGCGCGATGCAGGTGGAAGGCGATGATCGAGCCCGCCGAGCTGGTGTTGGCGTAGCGATCGAGGATGATCGGCGCCTGGGTCTCGCTCGGCTCGTGGCCCAGCACCCGGCGGGCGATCAGGTCGTTCATGTGGCGGTTGGCCTGGTGCAGCCAGAGCCGGGACAGGTCGTCGCCGGCGAGCTCGAGACTCGCCAGGTGGTCGGTGATCAGTGCCGCCACCATGGGACAGACCTCCTTGAACACCCGCCGCCCCTCCTGCACGAAGAGCTTGTCCACGGCCCCGGGGTCGGCGTCGGTGACCCGGTTGAGGAAGCCGGCATTGTTGCGGATGGCGTTGGAGAAGCGGGTCACCAGGCGCGTGCCGAGGATCTCGAAGCGCGTCCCGGCGCTGGCCACGGCATCGCTCTCCAGCACGATGGCGGTACAGGCATCGCCGAAGATGAAGTGGCTGTCGCGGTCGCGGAAGTTGAGGTGCGCCGAGCAGATCTCCGGGTTGACCACCAGGGCGCGCCGCGCGCTGCCGGCGCGGATGGCGTTGGCCGCGGTCTCGATGGCGAAGGTCGCCGATGAGCAGGCCACGTTCATGTCGAAGGCGTAGCCGCCGGCACCCAGCGCCGCCTGCAGCTCCACCGCCACCGCCGGGTAGGGGCGCTCCAGGTTGGAGCAGCCGACGATCACCAGGTCGATGTCGCCGGCGGCGACACCGGCCGCCTCCAGCGCCTGGCCGGCGGCCTTGACGCCCATCTCGCACTGGATCGACGGCTCGTCGTTGCCGCGCTCGCGCAGCTTCGGGCGCATGCGCGTCGGGTCGAGGATCCCCTCGGCGTCCAGCACGTAGCGGCTGTGGATGCCCGAGGCCTTGACGATGAACTCGCTGCTGGAGTGGGCCAGCGGCTCGCGCTCGCCGGCGGCGATGGCCTCGGCGTGATGCGCGTTCTCCGCATCCACCCAGGCGTTGAACGAGGCCACCAGGGCGTCGTTGTCGATGGCGTGCTCCGGCGTGAAGAGTCCCGTGCCGGTGATCACCACTTGGTTCATGCTGTTCTCCCTTGTCGCGGCCAGGCCGCCCGGACCACCGCGTCGGCGGTGGCCAGTGATTCGCTGCCGGCCCCGCTCAGGCGCGGCCGGTGAGCTCCGCCCAGCGCTTCTCCAGGCGTTTGACGGAGACGGGGAATTTCGTGCCCAGCTGCTGGGCGAAGAGCGACACGCGCAGCTCCTCGATCCACCAGCCGAACGCCACCAGCGCCGGGTCGTCGATGCCGCCGCGGCGTTCGCTCTCGCGGCGGGCGGCCAGGCGCGCCTCGAACGCCTGGACCTCCTGCATGTGCATCTGGTCGCGCATGCGCTCGCGGGGGGCCTTCTCCAGGCGGATCAGCGCCGCCTCCATGTAGCGCGGGTACTCCTCGAGCCACTCCCCCGCCTCGCTGATGAAGCCGGGGTGGACCAGCCGCGCCATCTGGGCCTTGAGGTCACTGTATACCAGCGCCAAGGCCAGGCTGAGGTTGCCCTTCAACGCCTTGGTCACCGCCAGGTGGCCCTTGAGCGCCGCCTCCAGGGTGGCCAGGTGCGCCTCGGCCAGGGGCACCAGCGCCTCGCGGGCCTCGGCCAGGCGGGCCTCGAGCTCACCCGCCGAGCGCGGCAGGGGCGACACCGCGACCCCCTGGCGGAACACCGCAGTGACCAGGTCCTCGCCGAGCTGGCGCTTGCTGCCCACCTTGGCGAACAGCAACGCGCAGGTCTCGAGCCCCTTGAGGCGCTCGATGGCCCGCACCACCTCGGGCAGGCGCTGCCTGGCCAGCCGGACCACGCCATCGCGGTGGGCCTCGCGGGCCTTGTCGGGATGGTCGAAGAGCTCCACCCGGAAGGCCTCGCCGTCGGGCACCAGGGCCGGGTAGGCCTCCACCCGGATGCCCGCCTGGGAAGTGACCCGCGACTCGGGCAGCGGCGCCTCGGGCAGGCCCGCCACCGGGGCCTCCAGGCGCGCCTCCTCGGCCAGGGCCCGGGCGCCCTGCCCCGCCGCCGCCTCGAAGCGCCGCTCCAGCTCCCGGGCATCGCGGCCCTGGCCCAGCACGCTGCCGTCGTGGCCGACCACCTTGAGGTTCATCACCAGGTGCGGCTCGAGCTGGTCGAGCTGCCAGTCGTCGGGGTGGACGCGCACGCCGGTGCGGCGGCGCAGGAACTCGCCCAGCGCCTCGGTGAGCGGCACGTCGTCGGGTACCAGCGCCTCAAGGGCGGCATCCACCCAGTCGGGAATCGGCACCACCTGGCGACGCACCGCCTTGGGCAGCGACTTCATCAGCGCGATGCACTTCTCGCGCAGCAGCCCCGGCACCAGCCACTCGAGCCGCGCCAGGGGAAGCTGGGGCAGCATCGCCGCCGGCACGGTGAGGGTAACGCCATCGTCCGGCGCGCCGGGCGAGAAGTGATAGGCCAGCGGATAGCGCACCCCGCCGAGCACCAGCTCGTCCGGGTAGTCGGCCTGGGTGACCTCGCTGGCCTCCCGGGCCAGCAGCGCGGCGCGGTCGAACTTGAGCACGTCGGGGTCCGACGCCTCGGCCTGCTTGCGCCACGCCTCGAAGCCCTTGCCGTTGTGGATCCCCTCGGGCAGGCGCTCGTCGTAGAAGGCGAAGAGCGTCTCCTCGTCCACCAGGATGTCGCGACGCCGCGCGCGATCCTCGAGGTCCTCGACCTCCTCGACCAGCGCCCGGTTGTGAGCGAAGAATGCGCCGCGGGTGCGGAACTCGCCCTCCACCAGCGCCCGCCGGATAAACAGCTCGCGGGCCTCGGCGGGGGCGATGGGGCCATAGTGCACCCGGCGCCCGGCGACGATGGGCAGGCCGAACAGGGTCACCTGCTCGCTGGCCACCACCTGGGCGCGCTTCATCTCCCAGTGGGGCTCGGCGTAGCTGCGCTTGACCAGGTGGTCGGCCACCGGCTCGATCCACTGAGGGTCGATCTTCGCCACGGTGCGGGCGAAGAGCCGGGTGGTCTCGACCAGTTCGAAGGCCATCAGCCACTTGGGCGACTTCTTCGCCAGGCCGGAGCCCGGGTGGATCACGAACTTGCGGTTGCGTGCCCCCAGGTACTCGCGGTTCTCGGTGGCAAGCCCCAGGTGCGACAGCAGCCCCGGCAGCAGCGCCCGATGCAGGGTGGCGGCGTGGCGGCGGCGGGCCTCCTGGCGCGCCTGCTCCGGGTCGCCCTCCTCGGGGGCGGGCCACGGCGCCGGCGGCGGCACCTCGATCTCCATGTCGCGCAGCAGCTGGCGCAGCTGGCGGAAGGTGTCGTGCCACTCGCGCAGGCGCAGGTAGTTCAGGTAGTGGTCCTTGCACCAGCGGCGCAGCCGGTTGCCGGATAGCGTCTCCCGGGCCGCCTCGAAGCCGTCCCACAGGTTGAGCAGGGCCATGAAGTCGGAATCCGGGTCCTGCCAGCGCCGGTGGGCCTGGTCGGCCGCCTGGCGCCTGTCGGCCGGGCGGTCGCGGGGGTCCTGGACCGCCAGGCCGGCGACCACGATCAGCACCTCGCGCAGCCCGCCCTGTTCGGCTCCGGCCAGCACCATGCGCGCCAGGCGCGGGTCGATGGGCAGCCGCGACAGCTTGCGCCCGATGGGCGTCAGCCGGTTGCCGGCGTCCACCGCACCCAGCTCGAAGAGCAGCCGGAAGCCGTCGCTGACGAAGCGCGAGTCGGGCGGGTCGACGAAGGGGAAGGCCTCGATGTCACCGAGCTTCAACGACAGCATCGAGAGGATCACCGAGGCCAGGTTGGTGCGCCGGATCTCCGGGTCGGTGAAGGCGGACCGGGAGAGGAAGTCCTCCTCGTCGTAGAGGCGGATGCAGACCCCCTCGGCGACCCGGCCGCAGCGCCCTTTGCGCTGGTCGGCGCTGGCCTGGCTGATCGGCTCCACCGGCAGGCGCTGGATCTTCGAGCGGTAGCTGTAGCGGCTGATGCGCACCAGGCCCGGGTCGATCACGTAGCGGATGCCGGGCACGGTCAGCGAGGTCTCGGCCACGTTGGTGGAGAGCACGATGCGCCGCCCGGCGTGGGGGGCGAAGACCCGGTTCTGCTCGGCGTTGGAGAGCCGGGCATAGAGCGGCAGGATCTCGGTGCCCCGGAGGTCCGCGCGGCGCAGGGTGTCGGCGGTCTCGCGGATCTCTCGCTCGCCGGGCAGGAACACCAGGATGTCGCGCGGCCCGTGGAACCAGCGCTTCTCGCGCTCGATGCGCTCGACCTCCTCCACCGCATGGAGGATGCCCTCCTGCAGGGTGCGATCCTCCTCGTCGTCGGCCTCCCGCACCAGCGGACGGTAGTGGACCTCCACCGGGTAGGTGCGGCCCGAGACCTCCACCACCGGCGCCGGCCGCGGTTCGCCCTGGGCGTCGCGGTTGCCGAAGTGCTCGGCGAAGCGCTCCACGTCGATGGTCGCCGAGGTGATGATCACCTTGAGGTCGGGGCGCCGGGCGGTGAGCCGCTTCAGGTAGCCGAGCAGGAAGTCGATATTGAGGCTGCGCTCGTGGGCCTCGTCGATGATGATCGCCTCGTAGCGGCGCAGGTCCGGGTCGTGGCGGGTCTCGGCCAGCAGGATGCCGTCGGTCATCAGCTTGACCAGGGTGTCGTCGCCGCTCTGGTCGGTGAAGCGCACCTGGTAGCCCACCTGGTCGCCCAGCGGCACGGCCATCTCCTCGGCCAGCCGCGTGGCCACCGAGCGCGCCGCCAGGCGGCGCGGCTGGGTGTGGCCGATCAGCCCGCGACGCCCCAGCCCCAGCTCCAGGCAGAGCTTGGGCAGCTGGGTGGTCTTGCCGGAGCCGGTCTCGCCGGCCACCACCACCACCTGGTGGTCACGCAGGGCGGCGAGGATCTCCTCGCGACGCTCGACCACCGGCAGCGACGGCGGGTAGTCGAGGGTGACCGGGCGCTCGCGGCGCCGGGCCACCAGCCCGCGGGAGCGCGCCAGGGCCTTCTCGACCTCGGCCAGCCCGCGGTCCACCGGCTTGCCCTCCCGGACCCGCCGCGCGAGCCCGCGCAGGCGCTTCTCCAGCGTCGGCAGGTCGCGCAGCATGGCATCCTCCAGGCCACGCTGCAGGGCCCGCAGGCGCTCGGCGGCGGCCAGGGGGGCGGTGTCGGTGGAGGAAGCGGCAGTGGGCACGTCGGACACGGCGACTCCGTAAGAAGGAAAGGAAACTGCCCGCCACGGTGGCCGTGGCGGGCAGTCCATTGTAACGCCGCGGTCGTGGCGGCGCCTAATCGAGGCCATTGAAACTGGCTATGATGTCCGGCCCGCCAGACTATCGCCGGGCCAGCGCTCAGGAGGCGGCCTTGGCCTTCTCGCGCTCCTCGTCACGCAGCTGGCGGCGCAGCACTTCCCGCACATGTGAGCGTCTTGGGCAGCGCGCTGGCTAGCCGGCCGTCTTGGCCTTCTCGCGCTCTTCATCGCGCAGCTGGCGGCGCAGTACCTTCCCCACATTCGTCTTGGGCAGCTCGTCGCGCAGCTCCACGTACTTGGGCACCTTGTAGCCGGTCATCTCCTTCTTGCACCAGGCGCGCAGCTCCTCGGGGTCGAGGTCATCGCCGCGGGGCACCACGAACAGCTTGATCGCCTCGCCGCTGGCCTCGTCGGCCACCCCCACCGCGGCGGACTCCAGCACGCCGGGGTGGGTGGCGACGACGTCCTCGACCTCGTTGGGGTACACGTTGAAGCCCGAGACCAGGATCATGTCCTTCTTGCGGTCGACGATGCGGATGTAGCCATCGTCCTGGAGCACGGCGATGTCGCCGGTGTGGAACCAGCCGTCGTCGTCGATCACCTTGATGGTCTCGTCGTCGCGGTTCCAGTAGCCCTTCATCACCTGGGGGCCCTGCACGCAGAGCTCGCCCGGCTCGCCGAAGGGCAGGTCATTGCCGTCGGCGTCCACCACCTTGACCCGGGTGCCGGCCACCGGCTTGCCGATGGTGCCGATCTGGATGGCATCCACCGGGTTGAAGCTGACCACCGGCGAGGTCTCGGTGAGCCCGTAGCCCTCGGCGATATCGCAGCCGGTGACCTCCTTCCAGCGGTCCGCCGCCGCCTTGGTCAGCGCCATGCCGCCGGAGATGGTCAGGTGCAGCCTGGAGAAGTCCAGCGCGCGGAAGTCCTCACGGTTGCACAGGGCGTTGAACAGGGTGTTCAGGCCGATGAAGGCGGTGAACGGCAGGCTCTTCAGCTCCTTGACGAAGTTGGGCAGGTCGCGGGGGTTGGTGATCAGGATCGAGTGGTTGCCGGTCTCCATCAGGAACAGGCAGTTCACCGTGAAGGTATAGATGTGGTAGACCGGCAGCGGCGCGATCACCACCTCCTCGCCGTTGTTGAGGCCCGGCCCGATGGCCTGGCCGGCCTGCAGCATGTTGGCCACCAGGTTGCGATGGGTGAGCATGGTGCCCTTGGCCAGGCCCGTGGTGCCCCCGGTGTACTGCAGCGCGGCAATGTCGTCGAGCTCGCGGGGGACCTCGCGGTGCTGGCGTGCCGCCCCCTCCTTGAGCGCCTGGCGGAAGGGCGTGTGGCCGGGCAGCCGGAACGGGGGCACCATCTTCTTGACGTACTTGACCACGGCGTTGATCAGCGGGCGCTTGGGAAAGCCGTGCAGGTCGCCGAGCTGGGTGACCACCACGTGCTGAATGTCGGTGCGGTCGAGGACCTTCTCGAGCTTGTCGGCCATGTTGGCGAGGATCACGATCGCCCGGGCGCCGGAGTCCTTGAACTGGTGGGCCATCTCCCGCTCGGTGTAGAGCGGGTTGGTGTTCACCACCACCAGCCCGGCGCGCATGGCGCCGAACACCGCGACCGGGAACTGCAGCACGTTGGGCAGCTGGATGGCGATGCGGTCCCCCGGCTGCAGCGTGGTCTCGTGCTGCAGCCAGGCGGCGAAGTCGCCGGAGAGGCGATCCAGGTCGGCGAAGGTGAGGGTCTGCCCCATGCACGAGAAGGCGGGCCGGTCGGCGTAGCGCTTCACGGCGGCATGGAAGACATCGGTGACCGCGTGGTACTCCTCCAGCCCCGTGAGCTCGGGGCCGGACAGGATCGGGGCGTTGGCATGCTCACTCATAGGCGTAGTCTCCGCGATGTTGCCGATGGATCATCGACGCTTCTTGTTGTCCCGGGGCCCTACCTTATACCGGCGGGCCCACGCTGTAAAACGGTCGATTGAAACCCTTGTTTGCCTGCCGACCGGCACCGCCCTCGCCCCATGACGGAGGGGCATGCGAGCCGCTCAGGCGGCCCGCTGGCCGATGCGCGCCTGGATCACCCCGTCCCGCCAGACCAGCAGATCACCGGGCGCCATGCGCTCCCAGGCCTCGTTGTCGGTGAGCGGCTCGGTGGCGATCACCGAGACGATATCCCGGGTCGTGGTGTGCTCGGCGAAGTTCACCGTGAGCTCGGCGTCCGACAGGCTCGCCCGCCCGAACGGCGCCCGGCGGGTGATGTGCGCCAGCTTGGTAGAGCAGAAGGTGTAGAGGTAGTCGCCGTCGGCCAGCAGCAGGTTGAAGACCCCGAGGCCGCGCAGCCGCTCGCAGAGCTGGTGAAGCAGTCGCCACAGCCCCTGGCGCTCGGCATCGCTTGTCGGTCGCTCGGGAAAGCGGCTGCGCAGCTCGCCCAGCAGCCAGCAGAAGGCGTGCTCACTGTCGGTGTCGCCGATGGGGCGGTAGTAGGTAAGCGGCATCCCCCGCCAGCCGTCCAACTGGCCATTGTGGGCATAGCACCAGGGGCGCCCCCACATCTCGCGCACGAAGGGGTGGGTATTGGCCAGCCGCACCTGGCCGACATTGGCCTGGCGGATATGGCTGATGACAATGTTCGACTTGATCGGGTAGTCGGTGATCAGCCGGGCGATGGGCGACCCCACCGAGGGGTGGGGATCGCGGAAGTCGCGATAGCCCCCCTCCTCGTAGAAGGCGATGCCCCAGCCGTCGCGATGCGGCCCGGTGCCGCCGCCGCGATGCAGGAAGCCGGTGAAGCTGAAGCAGATGTCGGTGGGCACGTTGGCACTCATGCCCAGCAGTTCACACATGGGGTTCCTCCCGGTGCACGACCCGGCGGGTGCGACGCGAGCGCCGCACCGCCAGGAGAATCACGATCAGCAGCAGCAACGCCAGGCCGACCGCCCAGAGGCGCGGGTCGCGGCCATGGGCCTCGGCGAGCCGCTGTACGCCGGGCCATCCCGCCTGCCACAGGGCCCTGGCCTGCGCCGGCAGGTCGTTGACGAAGGCCACGAAGCGGTCGGCGGCGCTGTCGGGCATCGCCCCGCCCCGGCGCCCGGTGTCGAGGTCCTCGTGGAAGCGCTCGGCCAGGGGGCGGCCCTCGGCGTCCCGGGCCAGGCCCAGGCCGGTCTGTGCCTCGGGGAAGAGCAGCAGCCGGGGCAGGCGAATGTCGCGGGTATCGCCGTCCAGGGTGACCCGGGCCGCCAGCAGCAGCGGCTGGCTGATGCTGTCATCCAGCGGCGGCAGCTCGATGTGCCAGCGCCGCTCGCCCACCGCCTCGGCGGCCAGGCGCTCGCCGGCCAGCTCCGCCGCCAGTTCGGTATTGTCGTGGTCCAGGTCCGGGTGCTCGGCCTCGAGCACCACCCGGGAGGCGGCCGGCTCGTGGCGCGCGGCGATGGCCGGCAGCACGTTGACCGCCTGCCAGCGCTGGCGGGTGAGGCCGTCGGCCTCCGCCCGGATCAGCAGGCGGGCGCCGCCCACCAGCGCCGGCGCCGGCAGCTCGCCGACGAAGCGCTCGCCGCGAGGCTGCAGCCGCAGGGCCGCCAGCACCTCGTTCTCCGGGTCCCGCAGCTCCACGTGCAGCGCCAGCGACTCGAGCTCGGCGCCATAGGGCTCGCCGGCACGCTCCAGCCAGGCCTCCACCGGCACCGGGAAGCCCAGGTAGAGGGTCGCCGGCAGATCGCCGGTGCGCAGGGTCAGGGAGGAGGTCACGCCGATACGGCTGTCGGAGGCGATCTCGCCCTCCAGACGCCACTCGCCGGCGGCGGGGTCTGGCACGCGGATCAGGTCGAAGCGCGGCTCCACCTGCCACTGCCCGCCGGGCGGCGGGTCGTCGGCCCGGTAGACGGTGCCGTCCGGGGCCTCCAGGGCAAGCGGTTCGCCGTCGGGCTCGTGGAAGAGCAGCGCGGTGAAGGCCTCGACGCCGGGTTCGATCACGAAGCGCCCCGCCTCCAGGGGGACCTGGTCGGCGGGGAAGATGCGCTCGACGATGTCGAGGAAGGCGCCGAGCAGGCCCTCGGGGGTCTCGGCCAGGGCCGGCAGGCCGCCGGTGGACTGGGCGAGCCGCTCGACCAGGGCCAGGTCGGCGTCGTCGGAGAAGGCGATGGCGTGCACCACCACCCCCTGGTCGGCCAGGCGCGGCCCCAGCTCCTCGAGCAGCGCCCGACGCGAGGCCTCGTCCACCGCCGGCTTGGCCCCGCGGTCGGGCGGCAGGTCGATCATGCCGTCGGTGAGCAGCACCAGGTGGCGCCAGCCGTTGGCCGGGGCCTCGGAGGCCACCTGCACCGCCCCCTCGATGTCGGTGTACTGCTGATACTCGACCAGCCGCGGGCGCAACGCCGCGGCCTGCTCGCGCCAGGCCGCGTCCACCTCGCCCGGCGGCAGCGGGTTGTCGACCCGCTCGCCGAAGGTCCAGACCCCGGCGGTGGTACCGGCGGGCAGCAGCGATGCCAGCAGCTCCAGGGCGCTGGCGGCGAGCTGGTTGGGATCGTTGGCGCGCATGCTGCCGGAGACGTCGATGATCACCCGCACCTCGGGGCGCTCCTCAACGGGCTGAGCCAGCCCCGTCGCGGCGACCAGCGACAGCAGGCCCAGCAGCAGCAGTCGCGCGATGCCGCCGCGTCCCCGACGGCACTTCCCACACCAGGCCATCCCCGGCTCCTTAGCCGATCACCGGCTCCCGACGCTCGCCTTCGCCACCCCGCGGGTGGCGGGGGGCAGGAGCGTCATCCTCGTCCATGTCGACATAGTCGCCGCGGTGGCGACCCCGCCACCACAGCAGCAGCCCGAAGGCGGTGCCGGCCAGGGCCCCCACCGCCACCAGCAGCAGGGCCGGCAGCATCACCGCCGCGTTGCGCTCCAGGAAGGCCACCAGGGCCACCACCACCGCCGGGGCGAAGCCCGTGTAGAATTCGCCCTCCTCGATCAGCGGCAGCCGGAAGCGCGCCGGCATCCACATCACCCCGGCCACCAGCCAGGTGATGACAATCCGCAGCAGCCGCGGCAGGAAGGCTAACCCCAGGTAGCCGGTGAGCAGCACCACCAGCGACAAAAACCCGTAGCTCAGCCATAGTAGGGTCATCGAATCTGTAATCGGCATCGCCACCTCGCACATGTTCAGTTGGAGTATGGTACATCCCGCGCCATGAAAGCACAGCCGCCCCGTTCTTCCGTCCCGTCCGCTACCGACTCCCCGACTCCCCGCTTCCGTCGCCCCGACGACCCCGAATGGCACTGGCTGGAGAACCGTGACGACCCCGAGGTCGGCGCCTTCCTGGAGGAGGCCAACGCCGCCTGCGCCCGCTGGTTCGCTCCCCTGGATGACCTGGTCGAGCGCCTCTACCACGGCCACCTGGCCCGCCGGGAGCTGGCCATCCACGGCCTGCGCACGCCCCTGGACCACTACACCTACTGGAGCGAAACGGCCGCCGACGCCGACTATCCGGTGTGGTGGCGGCACCCCAACGGCAAGCCCGACCGCGCAGTGCGCTTCCTCGACCTTCAGGCCCGCGCCGAGCCCCACGAGTTCCTGGAGCTGGGCGACATGGCGCTCTCGCCGGACGAGCGCTGGCTGGCCTGGACGGAGGACACCCGCGGCGACGAGACCTTCGAACTGTTCCTCAAGGCGCTGCCCGACGGCGAGCCGGTCCGCCTGCTCGAGGAGATCGGCCCCGAGCTCAGCTGGGCCGAGGACAACGCCACCCTGCTCTTCACCCGCTACGATGCCACCCAGCGACCCGAAAGCGTCTGGCGCCTGCCGCTGGTGGTACAGCCCGGCGGCACGCCGAGGGCCGAGGCGCCATCGCTGGTGCTGCGCGAGGAGGACCCGGAGTTCTGGCTCGGGCTCGGCAAGACCCGCTCACGGGAGTGGCTGGTGCTGGAGAGTGCCTCCAAGGACACCAGCGAATGCCACCTGATTCCCGCCCGGGCGCCGGCCACCCCGCCCCGCTGCTTCCGCCCCCGCGAGAGCGGCGTCGAGCTCGCCCTGGACCACCGCCCCGGCCGCTTCTACGTGCTGCACAACCGCCAGGCGACCCACTTCCGGCTCGACACCCTCGAGGAGTCACGCCTTGAGGAGGCCGCCGACGCCGACCGCTGGCAGCCGCTGATCGCCCACCGCGAGGACGACACCCTGGAGGGGGTCGACGCCTTCGACTGGGGCCTGGTGGTGACCGAGCGCGACCATCACGAGGCCCAGGTGCGGCTGCGGGTCCTCGAGCTGGACGCCGACCACGCCATCGTCCGCGACGAGCGCCTGCCGCTGCCGGAGACCCCCTGCAGCCTGGCGCTGGGCGACGCCCCGCACTTCGACACCCGGCGCCTGCGGCTGCGCGAGGAGTCCTTCGTGCTGCCGGTGAGCTGGATCGAGCACGACCTGGACAGTGGCGAGCGGACCCTGCTCAAGCAGCAGCCGATCCACGGCGACCTGCTGCCGGAGGCCCTCGCCTGCGAGCGGCTCTGGGCCATCTCCCACGACGGCGAGCGCATCCCCGTCTCGGTGGTGATGCGCGCCGACCTGGCGGGCCACCCGCTGCCCACCCTGCTCTACGGCTACGGCGCCTATGGCGAGGTGCTGGACCCCTGGTTCTCGGTGGCCCGGCTGGAGCTGCTGGCGCGGGGGGTGGCCTTCGCGGTGGCCCACGTGCGGGGGGGCGGCGACCGCGGCGAGCCCTGGTACCTGGCCGGCAAGCTGGAGCACAAGGAGAACAGCTTCCGGGACTTCCTGGCCGCCCGGGACGCCCTGGTCGACCAGGGCATCAGCGACGGCGAGCGCATCGCGGCCTACGGCGCCAGCGCCGGGGGCCTGCTGGTGGGCGCCAGCCTCAACCTGGCGCCCGAAGGCTTCTGCGCCGCGGTGCTCGACGTGCCCTTCGTCGACGTGCTGCGCACCATGGAGAATCCCGACCTGCCGCTGACCACCGCCGAGTACACCGAGTGGGGCAACCCCGACGAGCCCGACGCCCGCCGGCGCATCCACGCCTACTCGCCGCTGGACAACCTGGCCGCCCAGCCCTGGCCCACGGTGTTCCTGCAGGGCAGCTGGCACGACACCCGGGTGCCCTACTGGGAGCCCGCCAAGCTCTATGCCCGGCTCACCGAGATGGGCACCGCAAGGGGGCCGGTGCTGCTGCGTACCGACATGGCCGCCGGCCACGGCGGCGCCTCGGGGCGCTTCAAGGCGTGGCACGACAACGCCCGCCAGGATGCCTTCATCCTGTGGGCGCTGGGGGTGGAAAGGCACGAGGCCTAGCCCTTCTTGCGAAAGCCCCGTCAATCGATGGGAATCACCGCGATGATATGGTCCTCGTACTCCTCCTCGGGGACCTCGCGACGAGACACGGCGAAGCTGCGCACGCTGATGCCCTTGCGGTGGACCCGCTCGGGGTCACCCGAGAGCAGCGGGTGCCAGCGGGCCAGCTTGCGCCCCTCCGCCACCCGGCGATAGGCGCAGGACTTCGGCAGCCAGCGAAACTCCTCGATGCGCGCCGGCGTCAGCTGCGTGCAATCCGGCACCCGCTCGAGGCGGTTCGCGTAGTCGCTGCAGCGGCAGCTGGAGATATCCAGCAGCTCGCAGGCCACGTTGAGCACCGCCAGCTCGCCGGTCTCCTCGTCCTGGAACTTGAGCAGGCAGCACTGGCCGCAGCCGTCGCAGAGCGCCTCCCACTCCTCGGCGGTGAGCTCCTCCAGGGGGTACTGCTCCCAGAACCGTTCTCGCATGATGTCTCCTCCGCGGCGTCAGGCGCGATTAACGGGTTTCGCGCGGCGTCGGGCGCGATGGATCAATAGCGCGCGGCGTCGGGCGCGATGGATCAATAACGCGCCTCGGTGGGGGTGCGATAGAGATCCAGCAGGTACTCCTCCTTGGCGGGGGGCATCTGCAGGTAGAAACCCTTGTCGCGGATCGCTGCCATCACGTCGGCGGCCTTCGCCCGGCCCAGGCGCTTGTCGCCGGTCAGGATCAGAGTCATCGCCGGCAGCGGCTTGCCGAAGCGCTCAAGCAGCGGCTCGGGCACCCGGGAGAGGCCATCGCGCTTGTCCACGTAGAGGTACATCTCCTCCTTGCGCGGGCTCTTGAACACCTGGCAGAGCAGCTTGTCGCCGCGCATCCGGTCGTCACTCATCGGGGCAGTTCCTCCAGAGCCTTCACCAGGCCCGCATTGAGTCGCTCGCCGCGCCAGCCCGAGGGCAGCGGCAGCGGCTGGGATTCCAGGTGGGCGGTGACCAGGGCCTCCAGGTCGCGGCGGCGCAGCAGCACCTCGGGTGCCAGCCCCAGGGCCTCGGCCTCGGCGGCAACCACCCGCTTCAGCGCCTTGAAGCGCTGCTTGAACGCCGGCGCCATGGGCGACGGCATTGCCGGCGGCAGCTCGGCCTCGTCCACGTGGCGCGCCTCGCCCACCAGCCTCAACAGGTCGTCGCCGTCGCGCTTGATCAGGGTCGGCTTGACCCCCTCGACGCTGGCCAGCTCGAAGCGGTTCTCGGGCATCGCCTCGGCGATGGCGTAGAGCACCCGGTCGTGGACCAGCCAGCCCCGCGGCAGGTCGCGGCGCCGCGCCTCCCCCTCCCGCCAGGTGGTCAACCGACGGTAGGCCTCGATCTGGCGCGGCGCCAGGCGCCACAGCTGGCGCTGGCGCAGGTACCACTGGCCGTCCGCCGCCTCGCTTCGCGCCGCCTGGGCCACCAGCTCGGCGCCGTCCGCCTCCAGCCAGGCCATGCGACCCAGGCGCTCCAGCGCCTCGCGCTGGCGCGCCCAGACCTGCACCAGGTAGACCACGTCCAGCGCCGCATACTGCTTCTGGGTCTCGCTGAGCGGCCGCTTCAGCCAGTCGGAGCGCGTCTCGTCCTTGGGCAGGGTCTCGCCGATCCAGTGCTCGACGAGCTTCTGGTAGCCCATGGAGGGGGTCTCGCCGAGCAGTCCCTGGGCCAGCTGGGTATCCACCAGCGGTGCGGGGGGCACGCCCGCCCAGTGGGCGAAGACCTCGAGGTCCTCGCTGGACGCATGCAGCAGCTTGAGCGGCCCCTCGGCGAGCAGGCGCCGGAAGGCCTCGGTGCAGGGCACCTCCAGGGGGTCGACCAGCCAGGCCGGCCCGCCGGCGGAGAACTGGATCAGCGCCGGCACCGGATGGAAGGTGTTCTCGCGAAAGAACTCGGTGTCCAGCGCGATCACCTCGGCGCCGGCCACCTCGGCACAGGCGTCATCCAGGGCGGCGGGGGTATCGATCCAGCGAATATCGGGGGTCAGGGGCATGGGGGTTCCGGCAGGTCGGGAATCGTCAGGGGGCTCATTCGCCCAGGAACGGCAGGCGGCCGTTGAAGGCGCGGCTCAGGGTGCCGCCGTCCACGTACTCGAGTTCGCCACCCATGGGGACGCCATAGGCCAGCCGCGAGAGCCGCACCCCGTGGGGCGCGAGCTGGGCGGCGATGTAGTGGGCGGTGGCCTCGCCCTCTACCGTGGGGTTGGTGGCGAGGATCACCTCCTCCACGCCGCCCGCGGCCGCCTCCCCCCCGGCGACCAGGGCCTCGAGCTGCTCGAGCCCGATGTCCTCGGGGCCGATGCCGTCGAGCGGGGAGAGATGGCCGTGGAGCACGAAGTAGCGTCCGCGATAGCCGCCGGCGTCCTCGATGGCCAGCTGGTCGGCGGGCGACTCCACCACGCAGAGCAGGCGGTCGTCGCGGCGGGCACTGGCGCACAGCGCGCAGACCTCCTCCTCGGTGAGGGTCCGACAGCGCCGGCAGTAGCCGACCCGCTCCAGCGCCTCGTCCAGCACCTTCGCCAGGCGGCGGCCGCCATCGCGGTCGCGCTCGAGCAGGTGCATGGCCATGCGCTGGGCCGTCTTGGGCCCGACGCCGGGCAGCACCCGCAGCGACTCCATCAGTTTCTCGACGAGGGGGGAAAAACTCATCGTCAGAAAGGCATCTTGAAGCCCGGCGGCAGGTTCAGCCCGGCGGTCGCCTCTTCCATCTTGGCCTTGGAGCTGGCCTCGACCTTGCGCACGGCGTCGTTCACCGCGGCGGCGAGCAGGTCCTCGAGCAGCTCCTTGTCCTCTTCCATGACGCTGGGGTCGATGTCGACCTTGCTGACGTCGTGGCGGCCGTTCATGGTGACCTTGACCATGCCGGCACCGGCCGCGCCCTGGACCTCGGCCTTGGCGACCTCCTCCTGGATGCGCTGCATCTTCTCCTGCATCTCCTGGGCCTGCTTCATCAGGTTGCCCATTCCACCCTTCATCATGGGAAGTCCTCTCTCTGCTGTGGTCGTGATGGTGTGATGTCTGTGACGTCGTCGGTGACCCGCCGTTCAGTGACGCACGGTCAGTGACGCGCGGCGGCGGGCTTCACCGTGGATTCGATCAACCGGGCCCCGAAGGCCTGCTGGAGCTTCTGGATGTGGGGGTCGCGGTGCAGCGCCGCCACCGCCTCGGCATGACGCTGGGCGGCGAGGCGCTCGGCCTGCTGGCGGGGCGTCTCGACCGCCTCGGGAAGCGGCCCCTCCTCGACGACCAGCCGGCGGACCACGCCGTGCTCGGCCAGGGCCTGCTGCATGCGCTCGATATGGATATCGGCCTTCATCGCCGAGAGCGAAGGGTCGAGGCGCAGCTGCAGGCGCGTGCCGTCGTCATCCTCGACCACGCAGTTGGCGGCCAGGTTACGGGTCAGCCCGCCGAGGCCCAGCGCCTCGAAGCCGGCCAGCCAGTCGGCGTGGCCGAAGACGCCCTCCCGGGGCCTTGCCCCGGCCGCCTCGGTGGGGGCCACCGAGGGCGGGCCGGCCTCGGCCGGTGACGGGACCGCCGTGGCGGGCGCCGACGCCTGCTCGGGTTCGGACTCAGCCTCGGCTGTGCCCGCCGGTGATCCCGCCGCGGGGCCGGCCACGGATGCCGAAGCGTCGACGGGCGGTGCCATCGGGGGTTCCGGCTCCGGTTCCGGCGCCTGCGCGACCCAGGGCGGCGGCTCGTCATCGGCGGCGGGCCCCATCGCCGCGGGCGGCTCGGCGGGCTCCGGTGCGGCCGGCGCCGGCTGCTCGGGTTCCGCCCGGGCCGGCGCAGAGGCAACCGGTGCCGCCGCGCCGGGATCTCGCGCAGGGACCTCCGGCGCGGCGGCAGGGCCCCGGGCGGGTGGCGCCGCTGCCGCGCCGGCATCGGCACCTGGGTCGCCCTGGCGCCCGGGGTCGCCACGCAGCGGCAGCGGTGTCTTCGCCGGCCGGGGCACGCCCTGGGGGCGGAAGGCCAACATGCGCAGCAGGGTCATCTCCAGCGCGCTGCGCAGGTCCGGGGCGTGCTCCATGTCGCCCCGCCCCTGGATGCCGATCTGGTAGTAGAGCTGCACGTCCTCGGCGGTGAAGCGTGCGGCGAGCGCCAGCAGGGCGTCGCGGTCGCCGTGGCCGTTGTCCAGCGCCTCCGGCACCATCTGGGCGATGGCCAGGCGGTGGAGCACGGCGGTGACCTCGTCGAGCACCGAGGCGAAGTCGGGCGCGCGCTCCGCCAGCGCCGCCACCTCGGCCAGCAGGCGGGCGGCGTCCACCTCGGCCAGGGCCTCGACCAGCGCCAGCACGTGGCGCTGGTCGAGGGTGCCGAGCATGGCTGCCACGTCGGCATGCTCGACCCGCCCCTGCCCGAAGGCGATGGCCTGGTCGGTGAGGCTCATGGCATCGCGCATGGAGCCCTCGGCGGCGCGGCCCAACAGCCACAGGGCGCTCTCCTCGAAGGGTACGGCCTCGGCCTCGAGCACCCTGGCCAGGTGGTCGACGATGCGCTCGGGGGGCATGTGCTTGAGGGTGAACTGCAGGCAGCGCGACAGCACCGTGGCGGGCAGCTTCTGCGGGTCGGTGGTGGCCAGCAGGAACTTCACGTGGGGCGGCGGCTCCTCCAGGGTCTTGAGCAGCGCATTGAAGCTGCTGGTGGAGAGCATGTGCACCTCGTCGATCAGGTACACCTTGTAGCGCCCCTGGGTCGGGGCGTACTGCACGTTGTCGAGCAGCTCGCGGGTGTCCTCGACCTTGGTGCGCGAGGCGGCGTCCACCTCGATCAGGTCGACGAAGCGCCCCTCGTCGATGGCCCGGCAGCTGTCGCATTCGCCGCAGGGCGTCGAGGTGATGCCCTCGTCGCCATACCCCTTTGCCGTGCAGTTCAGGCACTTGGCGAGGATTCGCGCCAGGGTGGTCTTGCCCACCCCGCGGGTACCGGTGAACAGGTAGGCGTGATGCAGCCGGCCCTGGTCCAGGGCATTCACCAGCGCACGCTGGACATGCTCCTGGCCGACCAGTTCATGGAAGGTACGCGGTCGCCACTTGCGGGCCAGAACCTGATAGCTCATGCAGCGCGGAATCCTTGCGGTAAAGCGAACGGCAACGGGGTGAGACGGTGGCCGGGGATCGACGCCCGGCTCCCGACGCCCGGCAGGAGACGTTCATTCTAGCGACTGGGGCCGGCCGCGGAAAGCAAGGTCTGCCCGCGCGTCCATCGCTGCGCGAAGGCCTCGGCCGCCAGCGGCTCCCCCAGCAGCTCTCCCTGGTAGTAGCGACAGCCGAGGCGCTGCAGGAAGGCGAGTTGCTCGGCCCGCTCCACCCCCTCGGCGACCACCTCGAGCTCCAGCTTGTCGGCCAGGGAGAGAATCGCCGCCACCAGGGTCTCGTCCGCCGGGCCGCCAGGCACGTCGGCCAGGAAGGAGCGGTCGATCTTCAGGGTCTGCACCGGCAACCGCTTGAGGTAGGCCAGTGAGGAGTAGCCGGTGCCGAAGTCGTCCACCGCCAGCGCCACGCCCAGCCGGCGCAGGTCATGCAGCCGGGCCAGCCCCGCATCGGCGTGGCCGATCATGAACCCCTCGGTGAGCTCCAGCTCCAGCCGCGACGGCGACAGGCCGCTCTCGTGCAGGGCGGCGCGCACGTCGGCGACGATATCCCCCTGTACCACCTGCAGCCCCGAGAGGTTGACCGCCACCCGCAACGGCAGGCCCCTCCGCTCCCACTCGCGGGCCTGGCGACACGCCTCGCCGAGCACCCAGCGGCCGATGGCGTGGATCAGCCCGGCCTCCTCGGCCAGGGCGATGAAGCGCCCCGGCCCCACCACCTCGCCCTGGGGGGTCGTCCAGCGCACCAGCGCCTCGGCGCCGAGCAGCCGGCCGCTCTCGACCTCCGCCTGGGGCTGGTAGTGGAGCACCAGCTCGTCATGCTCCAGGGCGCGGCGCAGCCCCACGTCCATGGCGAAACGCTCGCGGCTCGCCTCGCCCAGCGCCGGGGTGAAGAACTGCCAGGTATTGCGCTTGAGGGCCTTGGCGCCGTACATGGCGGTGTCGGCGCGCTGGATCAGCGTCTCGGCGCTGCGGCCGTCCTGAGGATAGAGGCTGATGCCCACCGAGGCGCCGATGAAGATCTCGTGGCCCTCCAGGTCGAAGGGCTGCAGCAGGGCATCGATCAGCTTGCCGGCTACCCGGCTGGCATCCGTCGGATCGTGCAACTCCTCCAGCACCAGCAGGAACTCGTCGCCGCCCAGGCGGCCGAGGGCATCCTCGTCGCGCAGCACGCCGGCCAGGCGGCGGGCCACCGACTGCAGCAGCCGGTCGCCCAGGGCGTGCCCCAGGCTGTCGTTGATGCCCTTGAAGTGGTCCAGGTCGAGGAACAGCACCGCCAGCTGGCCTCGCTCCTCCCGGGCGCGCGCCAGCGCCCGGTCGAGGCGCCGGCTCAGGTGGGGGCGGTTGGGCAGGCCGGTGAGCGCGTCGTAGTCGGCCGAGAGGCGCAGGCGGCCGGCCTGCTCGCTGATCCGCGACATCAGCGGGGAGATGGTGCGCAGCGTGGCCAGCGCCCCGATCGCCATCAGCAGCAGCACCGTGACCGCCGGCCAGGTCAGCTCGCGCAGCACCGAGCCGTAGAAGCCCGCGGCGGGAATCTCCACCAGCAGCCCCCAGCCGGGGGTCGCCAGGGGGGCATGCACCAACAGCCGTCCGTCTCGCCAGCCCCCCTCTCGCAGCAGGCCCGCATGCCCCGCCGCCAGATCATCCAGCTGCTTCGCCGGCGGCGGGGCACGCTCGCCGTCGCGGACCAGCCGTCCGGCGGCCCCGTGGGTCAGCAGCGTCTCGCCGGGCGGCCCCAGCAGCCACTGGCGGGCATCGCCGCCGAAGCGCCCATCCTCGTCGAGCAGCATCGCCATCCCGTCCAGGCGGAAGAAGACCCGGTCGGTGCCGATGCGCTGGCCGCCGGCGGCGTAGATGGGCGATACCACCTCCAGCAGCGGCTCGTCGTCCCGCATGACCAGCCGCTCGGTGACCGACAGCGCCGACACGTCGCCCGCCGCGTCCGGCGCCTGGCCGATGGCCAGCAGCGGCTCGTCGCCGGGCCCCAGCCGGAGCAGGCCGACCATCTCCCCAGACTGGCGCATGGCATCCTCCAGCCGGGGGCGGGTGTACTCGGCCAGCGCCTCGTCCTCAAGCTCGCCGCCGGCATAGCGGGCCAGCCGCCGGCGGATCTCGGTGCGGCTGGCCAGCTGGCGGGAGACGTCGCGATAGCGGGCCAGCAGGTGCTCGAGGGACTCGGCATGGGCCGTGGCGCTCACCACCGTAGTGGCCTCCAGGCTCTGCCGATGAGCCTGGAAGAGCGGCCAGGCAGTGGCCAGCGCTACCAGGCTCCCGGTGACCAGGATGCCCAGCATCGCCAGCAGCACGATGCGCCGCTGCGACCGCTTCATGGCCATCGCCCCGCCCGGCCTGCCTGGCACGGGTAGCTACCGGCCATGCTCGAACTTCCGCCTCGTTGCCATGCGCCTCGCTTCCCGGTGACCGGTCCCTGTTGCGACCATTGTGGTCCGATCCCCGGATTCCTCCAAGCCCGTTCGTCGCCGGCCACCAACGCACCCGGCCCCGAGTCACCGGCGGAGGGTTCGCCGCCGGCGGGCTGTGCTAGTCTGGTGCCGCAACGCCTCCAAGACGGCACGCCATCACGCAGGGAAGACATGAGCCGAGAGCATCCCGACACCGGCACCACGGCCGGCATCACCCAGGAGCAGGTGGCCGCCGCCGCCGAGAACCTGATCAACCGCGGCGCGGAGCCGACCCTCCAGCGGGTCTATGAGCACCTGGGTGGCGGTTCCCCC
Organism: Halomonas sp. 3H; assembly: GCF_024206005.1. Taxonomy (NCBI): domain Bacteria; kingdom Pseudomonadati; phylum Pseudomonadota; class Gammaproteobacteria; order Oceanospirillales; family Halomonadaceae; genus Halomonas; species Halomonas sp. 3H. The sequence goes on along the minus strand of NZ_CP100360.1, from coordinate 1,222,419 downwards.
CACCGCATCCAGCGCCACCTGACGACCTGGCGCGACACGCGACCGGCCCCGCCGCGGCCGACGCCGGTGCCGCCCGAGACCCTGATCGACGCCCTCGCCCAGGAGATCGAGCGTCAGGTCGCGGCCGCCAGGGCCGAGGGCGAGCAGGCGGCGGAAGAGGCGCGCGCCGATGCCGCCACCCTGGCCGAGAGCGGCGAGGCCCTGGAGCGGCGCGTGGCCGAGCTGGAAGGCCGCCTGCAGCGCTCGGAGGCGGAGCGCGACGAGGCCCGGGAGCGCCGGGAGGCGCTGAAGGCCGAAGCGGAGCGCCTCAGCGGCGAGCTGGAAAGCGAGCGGCGTGAGTCACGGGAGGCACAGGAGTCCCTGATCCAGTCGCGCCAGCAGGTGGCGATGCTCAAGGAGCAGCTCGAGGCCGCCCAGCAGGAGCGGCTGGCCGCCGAGCGCCGCGTGCGCGGCGCCGAGGGGGAGCGCGTCCAGGCCGAGCGCAGCCAGGCGGTGGCCGAGACCCAGCGCGACGCCGCCCTGTCTCAGGCCGGCGAGAAGACCGAACAGCTGGCCGTCGTGCAGAAGGAGCTCCAGGCCGAGCGCACCCGCCACCGCCAGGAGGTGGCCGAGCTGCGCGCCGAGCACAAGGAGCGGCTCGATGCCGTGGAGCGCGCCCGCCAGGACGCCCTGAAGCAGGCGCAGGAGGCCGGCCAGCGCGCCACCAAGGCGGAGATCCGCGCCGAAGCGCTGCAGGCCACCCAGGCCGCCCTGAAGAGTCGCATGGATGCCCTGCAGGTGCAGCAGCGCCAGCGCGGCCAGAAGGGCTGAGCCCCTCGCTCACCGCCAGGCCCCGAGGGCCGCGCCTCAGCCGCGGCCCTCGAACCCCGCCAGCACGTTGACCACGTTCACCCCGATCTCCTCCACCGCGTAGCCGCCCTCGAGCAGGAACACCGTCGGCAGCCCGAGCCGCGCCAGGCGCCGCCCCACCTCGAGGAAGTCGTCGCTGGCCAGCCGGAAGGCGCTGATCGGGTCGCCCTCGAAGGTATCCACTCCCAGCGACACTACCAGCAGCTCGCAGCCCGCCTCGCGGATGCGGACCAGCGCATCCTCCAGGGCCTCAGCCCAGGCCGAGAAGCCGGTGCCCGGCGGCAGCGGGTAGTTGACGTTGAAGCCCTCGCCTGCGCCCTCGCCGCCCTCCTCGGCATGGCCCAGGAAGTGGGGGAAGCAGTGCAGCGGATCGCCGTGCAGCGACAGGAACAGCACGTCGTCGCGGGCGTAGAAGATCTGCTGGGTGCCGTTGCCGTGGTGGAAGTCGATATCCAGCACCGCCACCCGGGCGTGGCCGGCATCCAGGGCTCGCTGGGCGGCGATGGCCGCATTGTTGAAGAAGCAGTAGCCGCCGAACTGATCGGTGGCGGCATGGTGTCCCGGCGGACGGCACAGCCCGAAGGCCGGCTCGCCGGTGGCCAGCAGGTGGTCCACCGCGGCCAGCGCCACGTCCTTGCTGGCCATGGCGGCCTCGAAGGTGCCCTCACAGATGGAGGTGTCGGCGCCCAGGGCGTAATGGCCCAGCCGGCCGTCGATGTGCGCCGGGATGCGTCGTCCGGGCATGGTCCGGGTCGGCCAGACCCAGGCAATGGCCTCGCCCTGGCGGCCGGCCGCCTGCCAGGCCTCCCAGCAGCCGGCCAGGAAGTCGACGTAGTCACGGTCGTGGATCGCCAGTACCGGCGCCAGGCCGTAGTCGCCGGGGGCACGCACCTCGCCCAGGCCCGATGCCTGGATCCGCGCCAGCACCAGGTCGACCCGCTCGGGGCACTCGTAGGGCGCCACCAGTCGCCCGCCATCCAGTTCGGTGCGCGCCCGGCGCGCCTTGGTGGTCTCGCTGTGAAAGGTGATCATCCTGCCATCCTGAAGGGTTGTCTCGTGACCATGCCATGCACCGCGCGGGCGCGCCATCCCCGCCGGGCCGCGGCGGTCCCCTGCCAGGCCCGGCGGCCTACCCCGGGGAGGCGGTGTAGCGCGCCACCAGTCCCCGACCCCGCTCGCGAAGGAAGTCCAGGGCCCGGGCACGCTTCCACTCCCCGCGATAGACCAGGCCGAAGCCGAACGTCATGGCCGGATGGAACGGCCGGACCACCACCGAGTCCCCGGACGAAAGCTGGTCCCGGGCGGTCACCGGGTTCATCACCGTGACCCCCACGCCGTTGGCCACCAGCGCCGTGATGGTGCCGATATTGGCCTCGGTCTTGCCGGCGATGCGGATGCCGTGACGGGCGACCAGCTCGAGCAGCGGGTTGGTGCTGATGCTCGGCTGGTTGCTGATCACCAGGTGCTGGTCGCGCAGGTCCTCGATGCCGATCCGCGCCTGGTCCGCCAGGGGGTGGGCCGCCGGCAGCAGGCAGACCGCCTCGGTGGTGAACCAGGGCTCCACCTCCAGCACCCGCGAGGCCACCGGCAGGGTGACGAAGCCGATATCGGCATGGCTCGACTCCACGGCCAGCTGCACCTCATGGCTGGACATCATGTCGAGGCTGACGCTGAAGCGGCGATTCTCCTCCAGCAGCGCCGCCACCAGGCTCGGCACGAAACCGAAGGAGAGGCCGGGAATCGAGGCGATCCGCAGCCGCGAGGTGCCGAACTCCTTGAGCGCCAGCACGCTGTGGCGCAGCTCCTCGATGTTGCCCATCAGCCGCAGGATCTCGTCGTAGAGCTCGCCGGCCTCGGGAGTGGCCACCAGGCGGTTCTTCTCGCGCAGGAACAGCTGGATCCCGAGGTTCTCCTCGAGCTGGGCCAGCGAGCGGCTGACCCCGGACTGGGTGATGCCCAGGGTCCGTGCCGCCTGGGAGGCGCTGCCCGCCTCGTAGAGCGTCTTGAAGACCGCCAGCGCCTTGAGGGAGTGGATGGTCACGTCAGCCATGATTCAAACTCATCGAATTCGGTAAAAACATCATATATTGAAATATTCTGACGCGACTACCTAGACTGCATCGAGCCTTCTCACATCACCATAACGACAAACGGAAGCCTCGATGACCGACTCTCCGCTGTTCTACCAGGCCGGCCCCGCCCTGCCGGAAGTCAGCCACGCCGAAGGTGTCACCCTCTGGGACACCCATGGCAAGGAATACCTGGACGGCTGCTCCGGCGCCATCTCCTGCAACCTCGGCCACGGTCGCCAGGACATCCGCGACGCCATGCTGGCCCAGCTCGACCGCGTCGCCTTCACCTACCGCACCCAGTTCGAGAGCGCCCCCGCCCTGGCCCTGGGCCATGCCCTGGTGGAACTCACCGGCGGCGCCCTGGAGAAGGTGTTCTTCGTCTCCAGCGGCTCGGAAGCAGTGGAGTCCGCCCTCAAGCTGGCCCGGCAGTACTTCGTCGCCATCGGCGAGCCCCGGCGGCGGCGCTTCGTCTCGCTGCGCCCCTCCTACCACGGCAGCACCCTGGGCGCGCTGGGCGTCACCGGCTACCGGCCCCTGGAGGCCCCCTTCACCGACCTCACCCACGCCTCGCTCAAGGTGCCGGGACCGGACTTCTACCGCCACCGGGACGCCGACGACGACGCCCATGTGGACCGGGTGCTGGCCGAGACCCGCGCGGCCATGGAGGCCGCCGGCCCCGAGTCGATCATCGCTTTCGTGCTGGAGCCGGTGGGCGGCGCCAGCACGGGCGCCCGGCAGCTGGGCGAGCGCTACCTCAAGGGCATCCGCGCGCTGTGCGACGAGGCAGGCTGCCTGCTGATCCTCGACGAGGTGCTCACCGGTGTGGGCCGCACCGGCGCCTGGTTCGCCTGGCAGCACTACGACGTCGTCCCCGACCTGCTGGCCACCGCCAAGGGGCTGGGGGCGGGCTACTACCCGGTGGGGGCGCTGCTGGCGCGTGACGACATCGTCGCGGCGGTGATGGCCGCCGGCGGCTTCCAGCACGGGCACACCTACGCCGGCAACCCGCTGGCCTGCGCCACCGGCCTCGCCGTCATCGAGGCGATCCGCCGCGAGGGGCTGTTGGCCAACACCCGGGCGCGCGGCGAGCAGCTCGGGGCCGGCCTGCGGGCGCTGGCCGGGCGCTATCCCTGGGTCGGCCAGGTGCGCGGCCTCGGCCTGCTGTGGGGCGTGGAGCTGGTGGCCGACCCGGTGACCCGTGAGCCCTTCCCCGCCGCGCAGAACCGCTTCGCCCAGATCACCGCCCTGGCCCGGGAAGCGGGGCTCTTGATCTACCCCCGCCGCACCCTGGACGGCGTGGCCGGCGACCACTTCCTGGTCACCCCGCCGCTGACCATCACCGCCGCGGAGGTGGAGACCCTGCTCGAGCGCCTGGCGCGTGCCATGGCGCGCTTCGACCGGGCGCTGGCCGACGAGGCCGCTGCCCCCAATGCCCGGCCGACGGAGGTCCGCCCGTCATGACGCTGCTCACCGAGAAGGTCCGCGACATCCAGGCGGTCGTAGCCGCCATCCCCGAGGGGGCGACGATCATGGTCGGCGGGTTCGGCTCGCCCGGCACCCCCTTCGCACTGCTCGACGCCCTGCTCGAATCCGGCCAGGGCGGGCTCACCCTGATCAAGAACGACGCCAACGAGCCCGGCATCGGCATCGGCAGGCTGATCGAGGCCGGCCGCGTCAGGCGGCTGATCACCTCCCACCTGGGGCTCAACCGCACCGCCATCGAGGCGATGAATGCCGGGCGACTCGAGGTGAGCTTCCACCCCCAGGGCCTGCTCGCCGAGAAGATCCGCTGCGCCGGCGCCGGCCACGGGGGCTTTCTCACCGACATCGGCCAGGGCACCGAGATCGCCGAGGGCCGCCGGGAGATCGAGCTCGACGGCCGCTGCTGGGGCATCGAGCCCGCCCTGCACGCCGATTTTGCCCTGGTGCACGCCGAGCGGGCCGACCGCTACGGCAACCTGATCTACCGCGCCACCGCCAGCAACTTCAACCCGCTGATGGCCATGGCCGCCGAGCAGGTGATCGCCCAGGCCTACCGCCTCGACGCACCGGGCGAGCTGCCCATCGATGCCATCCACACCCCCTGCGCCTTCGTCAGCCAGGTGGTGCAGGTCGACCGTGTCACCAGCGAACAGGGAGTGCGCCCCCATGGCCTCTGACACCCAGCGCATCCTGGCCCGAGCCGCCCGGGAGGTGATCCCCGGCCAGATCGTCAACCTCGGCATCGGCCTGCCGACCCGCCTCTTCCACTACCTCCCCGACGAGATGGAGGTGCTGGTGCACTCGGAGAACGGCGTGCTGGGCTGCCGCCCGCGCCGCGACGGCGAGGCGCCGGACCACGACATGATCGACTCCGGCGGGGCCTACATCACCACCCGCCCCGGAGCCAGCGTCTTCGACAGCGCCACCTCCTTCGCCATGATCCGGCGCAGCCGCGTCGACCTCACCTTCATGGGCGCCTTCGAGGTCGACGCGGCCGGCAACCTGGCCAACTGGAAGATCCCCGGCAGGTTCTCCCCGGGGATCGGCGGCGCCATGGAGCTGGCCCAGAAGGTCAGGCGGCTGGTGGTGCTCTGCTCCCACAACGACAAGCACGGCAGCCCCAAGATACTGGCGCGCTGCCGCCTGCCGCTCACCGCCAGCGGCTGCGTGTCGCGCATCATCACCGACAAGGCGGTGATGGACGTGACCCCGGCGGGGCTCGCCGTGGTGGATATCGCCGAGGGGCTCGATCCTGCGGAGCTGAGGGCGGCCACCGAGGCACCGCTGCTCATCGATGAATCACGGCTGGGGAGGTTCTGATGCTGGATGCCAACGAGAAGTGCATCGTCGCCGCCTGCGAGGCGCTGATGGATGACACCCTGGCGCTGACCCGCGACCTGGTGCGCGGCTACAGCGTGCTGGGCCAGGAGCAGGGCGCGCTGGATACCATGGAGGCCTGGCTCGAGCGGCTGGACCTGCCGGCGACCCGGGTGCCCCTGGACGCCCCGGGCCTTGCCGACCACCCCCACCGGGCGCCCACCGAATGGTCGAGCGAGGGGCGCTACAATCTGGTCAGCCGGCTCAATCCCCAGAGCGACAAGCCCCACCTGGTGTTCAACGGCCACCTGGACGTGGTGCCCGCCGAACCCACCGACATGTGGACCCGCCCGCCCTGGGAGCCCTGGGAGCGTGACGGCTGGCTCTACGGCCGCGGTGCCGGCGACATGAAGGCCGGCATCGCCGCCATGGTGATGGCGGTGGCGGCGGTGCGCCGGGCCGGGGTGGCGATCGACTTCCCGCTGACCCTGCAGACGGTGATCGAGGAGGAGTGCACCGGCAACGGCGCCCTGGCCTGCCTCCACCAGGGCTACGGCGGCGACTTCGTGCTGATCCCCGAGCCCTTCGGCGCCCGGATACTGAGCGGCCAGGTGGGCGTGCTGTGGTTCCGCATGCGCCTCGACGGGGTGCCCGCCCACGTGCTGGACACCGCCGCCGGCCGCAATGCCATCGAGACCCTGCAGCAGTACCTGCCGTCCCTCAAGGCCCTGGAAGCGGAGATCAACGCCCTGCCCCGCCCGGCGCCCTACGCGGACCACCCCCACCCCTTCAACCTGAGCGTTGGCCGGGTGGAGGGCGGCAACTGGGCCTCCAGCGTGCCGGCCCACGCCATCCTCGAGGGGCGCGTCGGCTTCCCGCCGGGCATGACGCCCGACGCGACCATGCGCCGGGTGCGCGAGGCCATCATGGCCCGCCATGCCGAGCTCGACGACGCCACGCCTCCGCCCCGAGTCAGCTTCCACGGCTTCCGCTCCGAGGGGCACCTGGTCGACCTGGACACCCCCGGCATCCGGATGCTCTCGGCCTGCCACGAGGCGCTGCTGGGGGAACCGCCGGCCCACTACCTCGCCACCTGCACCACCGACCTGCGCGCCTTCCACGTCTCGGGCGGGATCAACGGCACCTGCTACGGCCCGGTGGCCGAGCGCATCCACGGCGTGGACGAGTGCGTGGAGATCGACTCCATCCGCCACGTGCTGACCACCTACGCGCTGTTCCTCCACCGCTGGGGACAGCAGGCCACCCAACAGGAGCCGAGCGCATGAGAGACGCCTATCTCGTCGACTACGCCCGCAGCGCCTTCACCCGCGCCCACCCCCGCAAGCCGGAGGTGGACGCCTGGGCCGATACCCGCAGCGATGCCCTGCTGGCCGCCGTGATCGACGCCCTGCTGGAGCGCCGCGACCTCGACGGCGCCGCCGTGGAGGAGCTGAGCGTTGGCTGCGCCCTGCCGGTCAAGGAGCAGTGGAGCTTCGGCGGCCGCTACCCGCTGTGGCTCGCCGGGCGCCTGGGCGAGCGGGGCCGCGCCTGCGCCAGCCGCCAGATCGACCAGCAGTGCGGCTCGGGGCTCGCCGCCCTGCGCAGCACCGCCCGGGAGATCCAGGCCGGCGCCGTCAAGGTCGGCCTCGCCGGCGGCGTCGAGAACATGACCCGGGTCCCCATGGGTCCGACGCTCTTCAAGGAGGGGGTGCTGACCCGCCCGGCCGTGCTGCGCCAGGCCCCATGGCTGGAGCTCGACGTGGCCCTGAACATGGGCCTGACCGCCGAGCGCCTGGCCGAGGCCGCCGGCATCGGGCGCGAGGCCATGGACGCCTTCGCCCTGGCCTCACACCAGAGGGCCGCCGCGGCCGAGGCCGCGGGGCGCTTCGAGGGCGAGCGCCTGGCCCTGGCCAACGCCGAGGGCGAGCCGGTCGAGCGGGACGCCACTATCCGCGCCGACACCAGCGCCGAGCGGCTGGCCGGCCTCGACCCGGTGTTCCTGGACGGCGGCCGGGTGACCGCCGGTAACAGCTCGCCCCTGACCTCCGGGGCCGCCGCTGCCCTGCTGATGTCCGAGGAGGCGCTGGCGCGCCATGGTGCCAAGCCCCTGGCCCGGGTGGTGGACGTCGCCGACTGCGGGGTCGAACCCGAGCGGATGGGCGCCGGGGCGGCCGCGGCCATCCGCCGCGTGCTGGCCCAGACGGGCCTCGCCGTGGCCGATATCGACGCCTGGGAGATCAACGAGGCCTTCGCCGCGGTGCCGCTGCACGCCATGGGCGAGCTGGGGCTGGACCCCGAGCGGGTCAACGTCTGGGGCGGCGCCCTGGCGCTCGGCCATCCCCTCGGTGCCACCGGCGTACGCCTGGCCGGCACCCTGGCCCGCATCCTGCAAGCCGAGGGCAAGCGCTACGGCTGCGCGGCCGCCTGCATCGGCGGCGGCCAGGGTATCGCCATGATCCTCGAGCGCGCATGACGGGTGTCGACGACACCTGCCACTTTTGAATATCCCGCCTCGCGGGCGGGAAAGGAGGGTCCCACCAACCGTCAGCGATTCGCTCCGGAATGCACCGGCGTCATGGACGCCAGATGGCTCCTCGAGCCGCTTTTCACCAACGACAACAATCAGGTATCGACATGACAAAGCACAACAAGTCCCTTCTTCGCCCCGTGATCGGCACCCTGGCGCTGCTGGGCGCCACCACCCTGGCCATCCTGCCGGCCCAGGCCCGGGACCTTCCCGAGATCCGGGAGGACGTCTTCCAGGTCGCCAACTCCGGCGCCTATCCGCCCTTCAGCTTCGTGGACACGGCCGGCAACCTCGTCGGCTTCGACGTGGACATCGCCGAGGCCCTGGCCGAGCGGATGGACGTCGAGGTGAACATCCAGACCTCACCCTGGAACGGCATCGTCGCGGCCCTGGCCGGGGGACGCTTCGACGCCTGCATCTGCAGCATGAGCGCCACCGAGGAGCGTCAGAAGGCCGTCGACTTCACCGATTCCTACTACAGCTCAGGCCTCTCGATCTGGGTGCGGGAGGAGACCGACGACGTCGCCAGCATCGATGACTTCGAAGGCAAGCGGGTCGGCTCGACCCTCGGCGAGACGGGCAACCAGTGGGCCACCGAGCAGGCCGAGGGCAGGTGGCGCAACCAGACCTTCCAGGGGCTGCCAGACATGCTCAACGCCCTGACCACCGGGCGCATCGACGTGATGGTCGCCGACGACATCCCCGTCTATGTCGCGCTCAACGAGAATGACCTCCCCATCAGGCAGGTCGACGTGGGGGAGCTGCCGCGCTTCCCGGCCGCCATTGCCGTGCAGAAGGGTTCCCCGGAACTCCGCGAGGCGCTCAACGCGGCGCTGGCCGAGATCCGGGAGGACGGCACCTACCAGGCCATCGTCGACACCTGGATCGGCGAAGGCGTCGACTTCAACTGACGCCTCGCCTCGGCACGGCAGGGCGAAAGCCCTGCCGGCGCCTGCCCGCCTGACCTCATCATGACAATCACAACGACAGGGTCACGACGACCATGGACATCAACCTGATGATCGACATCACGCCGCTGCTGGTGAAGGCGGCCTGGGTCACCCTGGACATCTCGGCCCGCGCCCTGTTCTTCGGCTTCTTCATCGCCTCGGCGCTGGTGGCCCTCAGGACCGCGCGCCTGCCGCCGCTGCGCTGGCTGGCCCGCGCCTATATCAGCGTGGTGCGTGGCACCCCCTACTTCGTGCAGCTGCTGCTGGTCTTCTACGGCGGCCCGGCGATCGGCCTGCGCCTCGACCCCTTCACCTGTGGGGTGGTGGTGGGTGCCTTCAACATCGGGGCCTACATGAGCGAGGCCATGCGCGGCGCCATCGAATCGGTGGACAGCGGCCAGAACGAGGCGTCTCGCTCGCTGGGCTTCGGTCGCCTGGCCACGCTGCAGCACATCATCCTGCCCCAGGCGGCCGGGCTGATGATCCGCTCGGTCGGGGTGCTGGCGATCATCCTGGTCAAGAACTCCTCGCTGGTCTCGATCATCTCGGTGGTCGAACTGACCTATCAGGCCCAGCGGCTGATCGGTTCGACCTACAAGCCCCTGGAGGTCTTCACCCTCAGTGCGCTGATGTACATCGTCATCATCTATGCGGTCATGGGCCTCGTGGAGTTCCTCTACCGCCGAGCCACGCGCTACACCTTCCTGTAACGCCTGCCGGGCCACAACCACCAGGACAGCCCCATGGAATTCGACTTCAGTCCCGTCATCGCCTACTTCCCCACGCTGCTCAAGGGCGTGGGCGTCACCCTGCTGATCGGCCTGGCCGTGGCCGCCATGTCGATCCTCGGCGGCCAGATCGTGGCGGTCATCTCGCTGTATACCCGCAAGGTCGTCAGCTGGCCGCTGCGCTTCTTCATCTGGCTGTTCATGACCACCCCGCTACTGCTGCAGCTCTACTTCCTCTACTTCGGCCTCGGCGAGCTGATCCTGATACCGGCCATCGTGGTGGGGATCCTGGGCCTGGGCTTCCACTACATGGCCTACAACGCCGACATCTTCATCGCCACCATCCGCTCGGTCTCGAGCGGCCAGTACGAGGCGTCGCGGTCACTGGGCTTCGGCCATCTGAGGACGTTGCTCTACATCATCCTGCCCCAGGCCTTCTATCGCGCCCTGCCCCAGCTCAGCAACAACATGATCATCATGGTGAAGGACATCTCGGTGCTGTCGGCCATCGGGATCGGCGAGATGGTCTATGTCTCCCAGTACGCCATCAGCATCACCTTCCGGCCCTTCGAGTTCTACATCACCATCGCGGTCATCTACTACCTGATCAACCTGATGATGGAAGCCGGCCAGACGTGGATCGAGCGCCGTGCCGCCTATCGCCGCTAACCCGCCCCGTTCCAGAGGTTCTCGCATGACACAGACGACAGACACCCCGATGGTCGAGCTCAAGGGGATCAAGAAACGCTTCGGTGACCTGGAGGTGCTGAAGGGCATCGACCTGAGGGTCGACCGCGGCAGGATCATCTCCATCATCGGCCCCTCCGGGTCGGGCAAGAGCACGCTGCTGCGCTCCATCAACAACCTGGAGGTGATCGACGAGGGGCAGATCCTGCTGGATGGCGTGCAGGTGAACCGGCCCGACCTCAAGGGGCTCGCCTTCGAGCGGCACATCAACCATATCCGCCAGAACATGGGCATGGTGTTCCAGCACTTCAACCTGTTTCCCCACCTCTCGACGCTGGAGAACGTGACGCTGGCGCCCAGGAAGCTCAAGGGCATGAATGCCGGGGCCGCCCGGGAGCTGGGCATGGAGCTGCTCGAGCGCGTGGGCCTGGCGGACAAGGCGCGGGCCTACCCGAGCTCCCTCTCCGGGGGCCAGAAGCAGCGGGTGGCCATCGCCCGCGCGCTGGCCATGCAGCCCAAGGTAATGCTGTTCGACGAGGCCACCTCGGCGCTGGACCCGGAGCTGGTGGAGGAGGTGAACCGGGTGATGAAGGGCCTGGCCGAGGAGCACATGACCATGCTGATCGTCACCCACGAGATGGCCTTCGCCCGCGACGTCTCCGACTGGGCGATGTTCATGGATGGCGGCGTGGTGGTGGAGGCCGACACGCCCGACAAGCTCTTCTCGAACCCGGACCAGGAGCGCACCCGCCACTTCCTGCGCAAGCACCTGGGCAGCCAGTCCCAGACGCCGGCCTAGGCAGGCTTCGGCAGCCAGCCCACGACGCTGAGCCCCACGGCAGAAACGGGGAGGTCTCGGAAAGACGGAAGAAGTGAAGATGGAAAGCTCATTCATGGCCATGGACAGGCCACAAATGGAGGCGGCCCCGACAGCCACATCCCGGCACACGCGTCCACCACTACCGTTGCTCCCTTCCGGGCCTGGCGGGGTTTGCGGTCTAGCGTTGCGGGAGGACCGACGGGGCCACCACGACATGACACGCTGGGTGTCAAACCCGGCGAGCGATCAATGACTTGCCGAGTGCGACGGCACTATACCAGCGCGCCTGCCGGGCGGCAAGGGCAAGGGGAGTCGCGATGGCGCGCTGCGCTGCAAGGATGTGAGTCGCCTTCCAGTGCTGTATGGTGAAGGGCATCCCCCGCCTCTCGAGCCGACTCCATATCCGGGAGGCTTCACCCATTGCCGACATCTGGAGGCGCCCCATGAAGAAGGATCCGAACAAGGGCTACATCGCCCTGCTGGGCTGGAGCCTGAACGCCATCGAAGCCGCCGAGAACTTCGACCGACGCTACGTGGTGGTCGCCCCGGACTGGGCGGAAGAGTACTGCCAGAAGCACGACATCCCCTACGTACCCTGGAACTTCGAACGCTTGAACGACCGCTCGATGGAGATCGCCCACACCCTGCAGGAGATGGGCGTCGACGTGGCCATCCCGCTGTTCGAGGAGACCGTGGAGTGGGCCGGGGCCATCAACTCGGTGCTGCTCGACAGTCCACGAATCTACGGCCAGTCGCTGCTGCTGCGCGACAAGGCGCTGATGAAGCGCCGCGCCCAGTTGGGCGGCATCCGCGTGGGCATCTTCGAGGAGGCCCACGACAAGGAGGACGTCGTGCGCTTCCTCAAGCGGGTCAACCAGACCCTGCTCAAGCTCGACGGCGACCCCAACGACCCGATCCACCTCAAGGCCTTCGACAAGGCCGGCTGCCTGGGCCACCGGGTGATCCGCACGCCGGACGAGGTCGATACCATTCCCGACGAGGAGTTCCCGGTGCTGATGGAGTCGCACCTGGACGGATGGGAGTTTGCCGTGGAGGCCTGGATCCACAACGGCAAGATCGCCTTCCTCAATATCTCCGAGTACGTGACGCTGGGCTACTCGGTGTTCGTGCCGGCCTCGCCGGAACTCGAGAGTTACCGCCCGCAGATCACCGCCCAGATCGAGAAGCTGATCAAGGCCTTCGACATCGAGTTCGGCCTGATCCACCCCGAGTACTTCGTCACCAGCGACGGCGAGATGTACTTCGGCGAGGTGGCCTATCGGCCGCCGGGCTTCAAGGTGTTCGAGCTGCTGGAGCGGGTCTACGGCTTCAACGCCTACCAGGCCTCCATGCTGGTCTTCGACCCCAAGAGCACCCCGGAGGAGGTCGCCGCCTTCTTCCCCAAGGAAATCGTCGATGCCGACGGCTTCGCCGGCTGCTTCGGGGTCTATCCGCGCCGCCGCGTGGTCAGCAAGCTGGAGATTCCCGAGGAGGTCGAGGACGACCCCTACTTCGAGTCCCACGAGCTGACCCCGCCGATGGAGGAGACCGTCACCAAGCGTACCGCCTTCGGTACCCACTGGGGCCTGGTCTACTTCAAGGGCGACGAGGCGGCGCGCATGAAGGAACTGCTCAAGCATATGGAAGAGCTTGATTTCTATGTCTGATACAGGCGTCATGGAAAAATGACAGCCTGACGACAAGGAGTCGGCGTGACCACGCACCGACAGACGCAAGACACCCGTGCAACGCCCGAGGCCAGCGACAAGCTCGCCGGCCTCTGCCAGAAACTGGACGAGGCGATCGCCCTGCTGGCGAGCGCGCGGGAGTTCGCCAAGCCCGGCAAGCTCCCCCGCGTCCTGGACACCGCCCGCCGGGTGCTCCTTCAGGAGGGCGGCGCCGCCGCCGTCGAGGAACGTGCCCGGGCCTTCGAGGAGGCCGGGGTGTTCCTCGGCTCAGACTGGGAGACCCCCCAGTACCTGGTGCCCTCGCTGACCACCCATGCGCTCAAGAGCCCCGACCCCAATACCGTAGTGATCGAGGCACTGAGCGAACTGCGGCTGCTGGCCGTGGCCAAGGGGGAGTACCTGCACCCCATGGTCTCCGCCGAGCAGTCGCACCACTACCTGACCCAGGTGATGGCGATCAACCTGTGGCTGCTGTTCGGCGCGCCCAGCGAGGCCGAGAGGGAGACCCAGGGGCGCCTGGCGCAGATCCCCCGTCACCTGTTCCGCCACCTGGCCGAGCGCATCGGCTACGAGCACATCATCGACCGCCTGATCGACGAGATCTGGCGCATCCTTCAGCAGCGTCCCATCCAGGTGGAGCCGGTCAAGGCGATGATCACCCAGATCGCCATCTGCCAGGCCAACCCGGAGATCGACCTGGGGGCCAGCGGCCAGGGGGCCGACCGCCTGGTCAGTTCGCTGTTCGGCCCGACCCGGGCCTGTCGCGAGGACCCCGGCATCGAGCCCTACCGCGAGCGGCTCTCCAGCATGGACGCCGCCGCCCTGCAGGGCGAGGCGACCGGCTTCGCCCGGGCGATGCACGACACCGGCCTGGTCTCGCCCTATCACCCGGTGCTGCTGCGCCACCTGCTCGACCACGGCGACCACCTGCTGGCCGAGGCGCTGGGCCTCTCCTCCACCGGCCGCGACTGCCTGCTCTGCTACCGCGAGCTGGTCTCGGCGCTGATCCGCGGCGGGGTGCATCCGGCCACCCCCCAGGCCGTCTACGGCCTGGCGCTGATGCTCGAGCGCGGCATCCTCTACCAGCCCCCGGTGGCGCCGGCCATGTGGCGCCAGCTGGGGCTGACGCTCTCCGAGTGGTCCCAGGCGCGGCTGAACCTGGCCTTCGGCGAGGCGGTCTCGCCGCGCGCCCGGCTGCTGGAGGGAGTGCTGTGCATGCTCGGCCAGCCGCTGGGCGTGGGCCAGGGCAACAACCCCACCTGCCAGTCGGCCCGGGCGCTCTCCATGTGGGCCTACAACGACCCGGACTATCTGCTGCAGATGGTGGCCTGGGCGGCCCGTGACGACGAGATCATCATGCACTTCGAGGGCCAGCCGATCTCCTCCATGGCCAGCCTCTCGGGGGTGGCCCAGACCCTGCCCATGGACCTCGACCCGGTGTCGCTGATCGTGGTGCCCCACCTGGACCGCATCTACGCCGAGATGGGGCGGCGCTGCATCGGCCGCGAGGGGGACCCCCACCGCTGGGTCAACCCGGAGTTCCACGGCTGGTGGTCGGGGCGCGGCTTTCGCATCAACGTCGACGTGGCCAGCGGCCAGCTCCATGAGCTGGATACCTTCCTGCGCCACTTCTACGCCAGCTACCACCCCTACTACAATGGCAACCAGCCGCTGATCCACCCCCAGCCGGCGGGCATCGCCGTCACCGACAGCGCCGCGCGCTTCATCGGCTGGCACGCCATCACCGTGCTGCGGGTCTCCCTGGACCCCTCCGACGTCATGCGGGTCTACTTCTTCAACCCCAACAACGACAGCGGCCAGGACTGGGGCGACGGGATCAAGGTGAGCACCGCCGGCCACGGCGAGCGCTTCGGCGAGGCCTCGCTGCCCTTCGAGCAGTTCGCCTCACGCCTCTACATCTTCCACTACGACCCGCTGGAGCGTGGCGAGCTGGCCGAGATCACCCAGGCGGAGCTCGACCGGGTGATCGGCCATGTCCACCGCAGCTGGGGCGCCGACCGCGTCCCGCCCACCGACCTGCAGGCCGACGAGGGACCTGGCGTCACGACTTGACGGCGGTCAGGACTTGCCGGTTGTACTCTGTCAGAATGGACGGAAAGCGAACCAGCGGGCCGAGAGCCAGACACGACGCCTGCCCCACAGGGAGATGGTCATGGACTTCAAGCTGCTGATGGTCTTCGTGGACCAGGACAAGACGGAAAGGGTACTGGACGCTGCCCGTGATGCCGGTGCCACCGGCGCCACCATCATCAACAACGCCCAGGGCCAGGGGCTCAAGCCCCACCTGACCTTCTTCGGCCTGGAGTTCATGGCCGCGCGCAGCGTGATCCTGATCCTGGTGGAGGCGCGCCGCTCCAGCGAGGTACTCCAGGCCGTCAGCGACGCCGGCGAGCTGGACGAGAGCCTCAACACCGGTATCGCCCTGGAGCTCGACGTGACCCAGGCAGTGGGGCTCAGCGAGCACATCAAGGCGCTCAGCCGCGAGCACCCGCTGACAGACTAGTCCTCGGTGGTGGGACGCCCGGCTCCCGTGAGCCGGCGCTCCACCCTTTCGAGATTATCCTGGGTGCCGAGCAGCACCAGGACATCATCGGCCTGCACCTCGGTATCCGCCGCTGGGTAGCGCTGGCGCTGCTCGTCGCGCACCAGCGCCGTCACCGACACCTGGTCGCCCTCCGTGTTCAGCTGCGCCAGGCGCTGGCCGATGACCGGACTTCCCTCGCTCAGCACCACCGAGTGCAGCCGCTCCTGCTCCCCTGTCGGGCGCGGATCCTGAATGCTGTCCAGGCTACCCCGAAACAGCTCGCGCAACATCTGGTAATGACCGGTGCGCTGCTCCTGCAAGTGCCGGGTCACTCGATACAGCGGCACCCCCAGCGCCTGCAGCGCATGGGACGTCAGAATCATGCTCGCCTCCAGGGTCTCGGGGATCACCTCGCTGGCCCCGGCGGCAACCAGCTCGGCCACGGAACCCTCGTCCCGGCTGCGGACCACGGCGGGGATGCCCGGCTTCAGCTGAACCGCATGGCGCAGGGTCTTGAGCGCGGCCGGGCGATCGTCGTGGCTGATGATCAGCAGCCTGGCTCTTTCCAGCCCCACGTTCTCCAGCATGGAGGCATCCGAGGAGTCGCCGAAGTAGACCGGCTGCCCCGCCAGGCGGGCCTCACGCACGATCGAGGGGTCCATATCCAGGGCCACATAGTCCACCCCCTCGCTCTCCAGGAAGCGTGCCACCGTCTGGCCGGTGCGCCCGAAGCCGCAGATCACCACATGGCCCTGCTCCTCGAGTCCCTGGGGGGTCGGGGCCGTCTGGTCCGGCAGCCGCTTGATCCGCCCGAACAGCCAGGCCGCCAGCGGCTGGTTGTAGCGGATCAGGAAGGGCGCCAGGATCATCGAGAAGAGCACCGAGGTGAGCACGACCTGGGCGGGATAGCTGCCGATCACGCCGCCCTCCAGGCCGATGGCCAGCAGGGCGAAGCCGAACTCGCCGCCAACCGCCAGCAGCAGGCCGGTACGGAACGCCGTCTGCAGCTCCACGCCGGAGATGCGCACGACCAGGGTCACCAGGGCCAGCTTGATGCCCAGCAGCGCCGCGGCGCCCAGCAGTGCCTCCCACCAGATCTCGGGCAGCAGCGCTGGCTCCACCAGCATGCCGATGCTGACGAAGAAGAGCCCCAGCAGCACATCCCTGAAGGGGCGAATGGTCGACTCCACCTGATGGCGAAACTCGGTGTCGCCCAGTACCATGCCGGCCAGGAAGGCGCCGAAGGCCATGGAGAGCCCCAACGTCTTGGTGGTCCAGGCCGCCACCAGCGACACGAAGAGCACCGTCAGGGTGAACAGCTCGGCGGAGCGGCGCTCCGCCACCAGATGGAAGAGCGGGCGCAGCAGCAACCGCCCCGAGACCAGCACGATCACGAAGGCAAGCAGCGCCTTGGCCAGCGCCAATCCAAGCGCCCCAGCCACCTCCTGGGCCGCCGCCACTCCCAGCACCGGGATCACCACCACGAAGGGAACCGCGGTGATGTCCTGAAACACCGACATGGTGGTGCCCAACCGCCCGTGGCGGGTCTGGCTCTCCCCCTGCTCCATCAGCTGCTTGGTGATGATGGTGGTGGAGGACTGGGCGAACACCGCCCCCACCACGAAGGCCGCCGGGCCGGGCAGGCCCAGGGCCCAGGCCAGCCCCCCCACCACCGCCGTGGTCAGCGCCACCTGGGACGTGCCCAGGCCGAGGATGGTGTGGCGCAGCGCATAGATCTGGGGCATCGAGAAACTGAGCCCGATGGTGAAGAGCAGAAAGACGATGCCGAACTCGGCGATCACCCGGATATTCTCGTCGGCCACCACCGGCCCGGCGGTATGGGAGCCCAGCAGCACCCCCACCAGCAGATAGCCCAGGCTCGGTGGAACCCTGAAGCGCTGGAAGACCAGTACGACGGCCACCGTGGCGCCCAACAACAACAGCATCTGTACCAGTGCCTGCTCCAGCATCCCCGTTTTCCCTTCTCAGTTTCCCTTCTGGGCCCGGCGGGCGTTTCATGTCACATCCGGGTAAATGTCCCTACCCAACAGGATATCAGCCATCGGCCACTCTCCGCTGAAGCCAGCGCGCCCAGAAGGGGGCAACCAGCATCAGCGCGATCATGCGCAGCAGATGGTGGAAGGCGACGAACACCGGGTCGATCTCCAGGGCCACGGCGAGGATCGCCATCTCGCCGATGCCCCCCGGCGCCAGCGCCAGCAGCGCTACGTCTCGGGGCACCCCTAACAGGCGGTGGATCAGCTCGGCGAAGAGCGCAAGTACCACCAGGGCCAGCAGGGTCGCCACCGCGGCCTCTGCCAGGTAGCGCCCGAAGCGGGCCCGGGAGAGCCCCCGGAAGCGCGAGCCGATGGCGGAGCCAAGCCCCCACAGCATCAGGTTCATACCCCACTCGGAGAGTTCCAGGCTGGCGATGTCGAAGCCGGAGAGCAGCGCGGCGAACAGCAGCGGCGCCAGCAGCGACGGCGTCGGCAGCCGCAGCCGGCGCCCCAGGGGCATCAGCAGCGGCAGCGCCAGCAGCATCCACAGATGGGCAACCGGCGCAGCCGCCTCGGCCGCGGGGCTGGGCGCCCCCTCCCATAGCCAGAACAGCGGCGGCAGCCACAGCACCACCAGCAGGATCCGCAGCGACTGGGCGATGGCGATGCGCTGGGGGTCGCCGCCGCACTTCTCCCCCATCAGGATCATCGCCGTCATGGCCCCCGGCGCCGAGGCGAACCAGGCGCTCACCGAATCGAAGCCGCAGCGCCGATACCAGGCCGCCGCCACGGCGGTAGAGGCCGCCACTCCGGCCAGCAGCAGCGCCATGGAGAGCGGCCAGTCGACCACCCGAGCGGCCAGCTCCGGGGTGACCTGGCTGCCCAGCACCAGGCCCAGCACCCCCAGCAACGCCTCGCGCAGCCCCTCGGGAACCCGCACGTTCAGGCCCCGGGCCGAGGCCACCAGATTGGCCACCAGGGGACCCAGCATCCAGGCCAGGGGCAGCCCCAGCAGCTGGAAGACCGCCCCGCCCAGCGCCCCGATGGCCAGCGACCGCGCCAGCGCCACTCCGGCACTCCTGTCCACCGTCGCTCCTTCTGTTATCCGGCTAATGATATGTCAGTATCTCATGACGGTGCCCGGACGCCAGCGCTGCGTCGCCAGCGCGACGACGTCTATAATGGGGCGCCCTTCCCCGCCCGGAGCCACCATGCAGCGTCTCGACCAGCTTCTCGTCATCCAGGGCCTGGCCCGTTCGCGTACCCGCGCCCAGCGGCTGATTCGTCATGGGCGGGTCTCCCTCGCCGAGGGCGGCCGGCTTCTGACCAAGCCCGGCGAGAAGCTCGCCGACGATACGCGGCTGATCGTCGAGGAGGACCCCGAGGAGCGCTATGTCTCCCGCGCGGGGCTGAAGCTGGAGGCGCTGATCGCGGCCCTGGGGCTCGACCTGACGGGCCGACTGGTGCTCGACGTGGGCCAGTCCACCGGCGGCTTCACCGACTGTGCCCTGGCCCACGGGGCGCGCCACGTGATCGGCGTGGAGGTGGGCCACGACCAGCTGGACACGGGGCTTCGCGACGATCCCCGGGTGACCTGCCTGGAGGGGCTCAACGCCCGGGCCATGGCGGCCGATCCCCGCCTGCGGGATGCCCTGGCCACCCAGGGCGCCTCGGGCCCCGACCTGGCGGTGATGGACGTCTCCTTCATCTCCCAGACGCTGATCCTGCCGGAGATCGCCGCCCTGCTGCCCCCCGGCGGCGAGCTTGCCAGCCTGGTGAAGCCGCAGTTCGAGGTGGGCCCGGGCGGCGTCAACGACCGCGGCCTGGTAACCGACCCCGCGCGCTACCGGGAAGTGGAAGCGAGGGTCCGCGACGGCTGCGCCGCGGTGGGCCTCGCCATCCGCCACTGGCAGGAGAGCCCGCTGCTCGGCGGCGACGGCAACCGCGAGTTCCTGCTCCATGCCGTGCGCGAGCCGTCACCCGCCTGACGGGACTCAGCGTCCGTCGCCGGCGTCCCCCGCATCGCCATCCAGATCGAAGTCGCCAGGGTCACCGTGACTGCCCGGTGGCGGATGATGGCGCACCCTGCCCGGATCACCGGTCTCCAACACCTTGCGGGACTCGCCCGGACGCTTGAGCCAGACCTCCAACTGGTTGAAGGCGATACTGATGCCATGTTCGGCGAAAAGCTCGCCGACCCGACAGTTGAGTTCGTCGGTGGCAAAGAGGCGATCCCCCAGCGAGTTGACGAAAACCCTCAGCTCGAAGTCGAGCGTGCTCTCGCCATAGGCCATGAAGAACACCTGGGGCTCGGGGTCGGCCAGCACCCGCTCGTTCTCGTTAGCAGCCTGGTAGAGCAGCCGGTGGACCAGAACCTGGTCGGAGCCGTAGGCGACGCGATAGCTGAGAACCACCCGGGTGACGGTGTCCGACAGCGACCAGTTGATCAGCTGGTCGGTGATGAAGGTCTGGTTGGGGATGATGATCTCCTTGCGATCGAAGTCGGTCACCGTGGTGGCGCGGATGCGGATCTTGCTTACCGTGCCGGTGAGGTTGCCCAGCGTCACCGTATCGCCGATGCGCACCGGCCGCTCGAAGAGGATGATCAGCCCCGAGACGAAGTTGGCGAAGATCGCCTGCAGGCCGAAGCCCAGGCCCACGCCCAGCGCGGCCACCAGCCACTGCAGCTTGTCCCAGGAGACGCCGAGGGTGCCCAGCGAGGCGACCAGGCCGGTACCGACGATGGTGTAGGAGAGCAGCGAGGTGATGGCGTAGGCACTGCCCTGCTTCAGCTCCAGGCGCGACAGCACCATCACCTCCAGCAGGCCCGGCAGGTTGCGCGCCATCATCAGCGTCAGCCCGACGATCAGCAGCGCGGTGAAGATGTCGGCCACCGACAGGGTGCCACCCACCAGGTCGGCGCCCTCCACCTCGTCGGTCTCCCAGATCGCCACCTGCTCCAGGTAGCCCAGCACCGTCAGCAGGTCGGCCCACACCAGGTAGAGCAGGAACACGAAGCCGATCAGCAGGATCAGCTTGGAGAGGCGCAGCGACTGCTGGTTGATCTTCTCCATGTCCAGCGGCGGCTCCTCGACCACTTCCAGCCCCCCGTCGGCCCCCTCCTGGGCGTGGGCCCGGCGCCGCGCCAGTGCCCGCTTGAAGGCCAGGCGGCGTGCCGCCACCGCCAGGCCCCGCACCACGGCGGCCTCCACCAGGATCCACAGCCCCAGCAGGTAGAGGGTGATCGCGAAGCGCCCCACCAGGCTCAGCGCCGTGTACTCGTAGCCGGCGACGATCAGGCCGATCAGCACCAGCGGCACCGCGGCCATGGCCAGCCCCAGCACCAGCCGCAACAGCTTCACCCCGAAGAAGGGGGCATGGGCCAGGATCAGCCGGGCGAGCAGGAAGCTCATGGTCAGCAGCCCCGACACCAGCAGCCCCAGGGCGACCGGACGGTGGTTGAGGCCGAAGTCGGTGTCCCGTGCCAGGGTGGCGATCAGCAGCACCGGCACCAGGGCCAGCCCCAGCCAGCCGAGCAGCCAGCGCAGCCGGGCGGCGTAGCCCGCCGGCCAGTAGAAGTGCTTGGTGGCCACGCCGTCCGACACCAGCAGGCGACGCCCCCAGGCGACCACCGCCCAGGCCAGCGAGAGCTGCAGGGCGGCCAGCCCCAGACCATGGGCGATGCCCTCGCCGCCGGCCAGCAGGGCGCTGCCGATGGCCGCCAGGGCCAGGGGCCCGGGCAGCGCCAGCAGGGCGTTGAACAGCACCGCCTTCGGCGTGTGCAGCTGGGTATCGCTGCGCAGCCGGCCGATCTGCTCATGCAGCTCCGCCAGGCGCGCCTTGATGCGTCGCCGGGACCATACCAGCGCGGCCGCCGCCAGCAGCAGGGGCACCCCGACCAGGGCACCGGCCGTGGGCGGGCGCCAGTGCACCGGCAGCACCTGCCGCCACTCGCCCTCCTGCCACTCGAGCACCAGGTTGGCGGGCAGCTGGCGCATCCAGGCCAGGTCCAGCGGGCGGGTGTTGGCGACCCAGAAGAGCTGCTCGTCGATGGTGGCGCGCAGCTCCCGCGAGGTCTCGAGCAGCTGCTGCTGGTTGAGCTGCAGTTCGATAGCCGAGCTAAGCAGGTTGCCGTAGGTCTGCTCCAGGCGGTCCACCAGCTCGCGGCGGGACTGGTAGAGGCGCTGCAGGGAGTCGACCAGCGCCTCGCTCACCTCGACGCCGGCCTCCTCCAGGCGTTGGTTGGCCAGGCGTTCGCCCTGGCGCAGCTGGTCGCGCTGGCGCACCAGGTCGAACTGGCGCAGGCGCAGGTCGGCGATCTCGTCCTGAAGGTCCCGACGTGGGGCCACCTGGGGCAGCGAGCGACGCTGCTCGCGCAGGATCCGCGACAGCAGGATGCTGCCGCGGATCGCTTCGATCTGCTCGTTGAGGCTGCGTTGCAGCTGGCGGACATGGTCGAGCTGGCTGCGCACCGTGAGGCTTTCGCGCACCAGGGCGTTGCTGCGGTCGTTGGTCCGCAGCAGCTCCAGGCTGAGGTCGCGGTTGATCTGCTGGGCGCGCTCGAGGACCGGGTGGCCCGCCTCGAGCAGCGGGTCGTCCCGGGCGGCATCGGCGATGGCCTGCTCCGAGGCCACGCGGCGCTTGCGCTCGATGACGTTCTGCAGCAGCGAGAGCTCCGACTCCTGGCGGGCGATCTGCTGGGTCATCAGGTCGCGACGCTGCTGGTCCAGCTCGCGCAGGCGGGTGTTGGTGCCCAGCTCCCGCTGGTGAAACAGCAGGGTCACCTCGGCCAGGCGCCGCTCGACGCGACGCTGCCAGAGCCGCGGGGCATCCTCGGCGAGCCCGCTGCCGTCCAGCTCGTCCAGCTGGCGACGGGAGCGCTCCACGGCCTGCATCGCGTCGGCGATGGACTGCTGGGCCCGCTCGGGCAGGGTCTGGGCGGAGAGCAGCTGGGCATTGACCTCGGCCAGGCGATCCTGGAGGCGCTGCAGCTCGATCACCGACTCCTGCTGGCGCTGCTCGAGCTCGTCCAGCGGCAGGTCATCCAGGTCGGTGGCCGACAGCTCCATGGCCGCCTCCTCCTCGGCCAGCAGTTCCCGCTCCAGGCGCAGCAGCTCCGCAGGCGCCTGCTCGACGCGTGCCTCCAGCGCCTCCAGGCGTTCCTCGACCCGGTCCAGCTCGTCCAGGCCCGCCAGGGTGGCTTCCAGGGCCTCGATGTCGCGCTGCTGGTCACGCCCGGGGCTCTCACCCTCCTCCGGCTGGAGGTCGGCGAGCCGCTCCTCCGCCGCCGAACGCTCGGGCAGCTCCGCCTGAGCCCAGGCGGTGCCGACCAGCACCACCATCAGCATCAGCATAACCAGCAGCCCCGGGGCCACCCTCACCCTCACCGCGCCCGCCGCCCGACGTTCCGCCGCCATCGCCTTCGACATGCTCTTCACTGGCGTCCTCGATCTCCTGGGAACCCTTGTCCACTCTGCCGATTCTCGGCGTCCCGCGCCGGCAAGGCAATTGCGGCATGGCAGTATCGTCAACGGGAGTTGACTTGCCCCACCGGCGTGGTAGAACGGCGGTCTCCATCCATGCATTCCCCGGGACACCGCCATGACCTCGTCGATTCGAACCTTCGCCCTCGCCGGGGCCGCCCTGGCCCTGCTGAGCCACGGCGCCACGGCGCTGGCCGACGAGTCGGCCTCGGCCGAGCGAGCGGCCCTGGAGGCGCGCATGCAGGCCCTCAACGCGGAGCTCGAATCGCTGCAGCGCCAGCTCGACACCCTGCCCGAGGAGCAGGCACAGGCCGGCTCGGCCGAGATTCCCCCGGACGAGGTCGCCGCCCTCGAGGCCGTGGAGCGCCGCCAGCTGGAGCGGGAGTCCGACCGCAACCCCTTCGCCATCACCACCTACCGGCGCAACTATCTCTTCCCGGCCAGCTACACGAGCACGCCCAACCGGGAGGCCTTCCGGGACATCTCCACGGAATACGGACCCGACGACGTCGAGGTGAAGTTCCAGTTCAGCGCCAAGGTCAACCTGGCCGAGGGGCTGTTCGGCGATACCGGCGACCTCTACTTCGCCTACACCCAGCGCAGCTGGTGGCAGGCCTACAACAGCGACTCCTCCTCGCCCTTCCGCGAGACCAACTACGAACCGGAGATCTTCCTCAACTTCGACAACGCCTGGCGCGTGCTCGGCTGGACCAACATCCGCAACCGCCTGGCGGTCAACCACCTCTCCAACGGCCGCTCGGCCCCGCTGTCGCGCAGCTGGAACCGTGTCTACCTGGAGAGCATCTTCCAGCGCGGCGACTGGGCCTTCAGCCTGGCGCCCCACTGGCGGATCCCGGAGTCGGAGAGCGAGGACGACAACCCCGACATCGAGCGCTACATGGGCTACGGCGACGTCACCCTGGCCCGGCGCTTCGGCGACAACGAGCTGAGCCTGCTGTGGCGCGGCAACCCCAGCGCCGGCAACATGGGCACCCAGCTCGACTACTCCTGGCCGATCTTCGACAGCAATATCCGCGCCCACGTGCAGTACTACTACGGATACGGCGAGAGCATGGTCGACTACGACCACCGCAACCACCGCCTGAGCCTCGGCTTCAGCCTCAACCCGCTGTTCTCCAGCGGCAGCATGACCCGCTGACCCCTGTCCGCGATCACCTCCCCGGCAGCGGGTCGGTGTCCCCGCTGCCAAGGGTGGCCCCGGCTGCTATGCTGAGGCTGTCATTCACCGTCAGAGGAAGACCCCGATGGCAAACCGTGCCCCGCATACCCACGAATCCACCCAGCAGCTCAAGGAAGACCTGCACCACCTGACCCAGACCATCGAGGAGCTGGTCAACGCCACCGCGGACGATTCCCGCAGCAACATCAAGGAGCTGCGCGACCGCGCCGAGAAGCGCCTCAAGGAGACCCGCGACCGCCTGGAATCCCGCGGCGAGCGCCTCTATGGCGAGGCCCGCGACTCCGTCGAACACCAGGTCGATGCCTGCGACCGCTACGTCCACGACAACCCCTGGACCAGCATCGGCATCGGTGCCGCCGTGGGGGTCGTCGTCGGCATGCTGATCGGGCGTCGCTGATGTCGGAAGGCCAGGGACCGGCACAACGGCTGTTCGAGGCGGCCAAACGCCTGCTCGCCAGCCTGCTCGCCACCGGCGAGACGCGCCTGCGTCTCGCCGTGCTCGAGCTCGAGGAGGAACGCGCCCGGCTGATCGGGCTGCTGCTGCTGGCCGGGCTCAGCCTGATCCTGCTGCTGCTGGGGATCGGCGTCCTCACCACCCTGATCATCGTCGCCTTCTGGGACAGCTACCGCCTCACCGCCATCGCGGTCAGCGCCGCACTGCTGCTGGGCGGCGGGGCGGGGCTCGCCCTGCGGGTGATGCAGCTGGCCCGCCGGCGCACCCTGCTCGCCAGTACCCTCAAGCACCTGGCCACCGACCGGGACCTGGTGGAGCACGACCGCGAGGCGACGCGCCGCGGAGAGCGGCCATGAGCGCCCGACTGCCCGCCCGCCGCGACGAGGCCCTGCGGCCCCGTGCCGTGCAGAAGGCCCGCCTGGAGGCCCGGATCGAGCAGCAGCGCGTGGATATCCTGGTCGAGGCCAGCCGCTTCCGGGAGGCCGGCCGCCCCATCGACGACGGCTGGCACACTCTCAGGCGCTTCAAGGCGCCGCTCTACGCGCTGGGCGGGGTGCTGCTGCTGAGGAGTGCCCGCCACCCGAACTCGCTGCTGCGGGTAGCCAGGCGGCTGGTGGCCGGCGGCCTGCTGCTGCGCCGTGCAAGGCGCCTGCTGCGCTGACGCCCTCCCCCACCCTCGCAAGGAACCTCCCATGTCCCTCGCCATCACCCTGCACGTGATCGCTTCCGTCCTCTGGGTCGGCGGCATGTTCTTCGCCTGGATGATCCTGCGGCCGGTGGCCGCCGGGCTGCTGGAACCCCCGCAGCGGCTGACGCTGTGGAGCGGTGTCTTCGAACGTTTCTTCCCGTGGGTGTGGGCGTCCGTCGCGGTGCTGCTGGTCACCGGGCTGTGGATGCTCTTCGCGGTCTTCGGCGGCATGGCCGGTGCCCGCTGGCACATCCATCTGATGCTGCTGCTGGGCCTTGCGATGATGGCGATCTACCTGCACGTCTGGTTTGCCCCCTATCGCCGCCTGAGGCGCGCCGTGGGCGAGGCCGACTGGCCCGAGGGCGGCCGCCAACTCGGCCAGATCCGCCGGCTGATCGGCCTGAACCTGATCCTGGGGCTTTTGACCGTCGCCATCGCCTCGGGCGGCCGCTATCTCTGAAGCGACGCCTCGTGGCCCCGGTCACCGCCCGGCCCGCCGGGCACCCGGTTCATCCAGCGGGCGCCGTGGGCCAGGCGCTTCTCGAGGAAGCGTCGGGTACGCCCCTGGCCCTCGCTCGTGTCTCGGGCCCAGACCGCCAGGGTCGCCAGGAAGAGACCGGTCAGCGCCAGCTCCTCGACCTGGGCGCGCCGGGTGCCGTAGGGCGCCGGCAGACGCGCCGCCTCGCGCCACCACTGCACGATCCGCGACAGGTCGAACACCATCGGCACCCAGGTGTGCAGGTGGGGCAGATGGGCCTTGGTATGCAGCATCTCGACCGTGACGCGACGATGGACCGCCAGGGCATCACACCAGGCCAGCAGGCAGTGCTCGAGGCGCTGCGCCTCGGGCCAGTGGGCGAAGCCGTCGGGCTTGTCGGCGAGCATCGCCTCCAGGCCCCGGGCGAACCAGGCGTTGGCCACCGCGTCGAGGTCGCGGAACTCGGCCAGCACCGGCGACATGGGCAGCGCCAGGCGGGCGGCCACCTCGGTGAGGCGCACCGCCTCCCAGCCGTGGATCTTGGCCTGGCGCAGGGCCTCGTCGACGACGCGGTCGCGCAGCGCCGTCTCGTCGGCGCCGGGATCGTGGTGAACGGCGATCAGGGTCATGGGCATCTCCGGAGCAGGCTGGGCGAGCGAGCACTCCCTGCCAGGAGAATAGACCCCGGAACAGCAACGCCGCGACCGTCATGAAACTGTCATCGAGTGAGCGGGCCGAACTGGTATGGTACGGCGTCGCCGCAGGGCGACGCATTGACGGCGCGATGCGACACGGCAAGGCGCACACCGGGGAGAAGGGAGGCACGCCATGCGCATGCTGGCGCTCTACAGCATCAAGGGCGGGGTCGGCAAGACCGCCTCGGCGGTGAACCTGGCGGCCGAGGCGGCCGCCGCGGGGTGGCGGGTACTGCTCTGGGATCTCGACCCCCAGGCCGCCACCACCTTCTACCTGCGCGCCAAGCCCAAGGTGCGTGGCGGCGTCGCCCGGCTGGTGAAGGGCAAGGCCGCCTTCGACAAGGTGATCCGGGCCACCGAGATCGAGGGCCTCGACCTGCTGCCCGCCGCGCTGGCCTCCCGGGAGCTCGACCACCTGCTGGCGGACCGGCGTGACAACCAGCTGCGCCGCATCCTCAAGCCGGTCCGCGACGACTACGACCTGGTCCTCCTCGACTGCCCGCCCAGCCTCTCGACCCTCTCCGAGAGCGTCTTCGCCAGCGTCGATGCCCTGCTGGTGCCCATCGTCCCCACGGTGCTCTCGGTACGCACCCTGGAGCAGCTGCGCGACTTCCTCGACGAACGCGACATCCCCTGCCAGGTATGGCCCTTCGTGACCCTGGCCGACCGCCGCCGCACCCTGCACCGCGAGACCATCGCCGCGCTGCCGGAGCGCTGGCCGCTGCGCCTCTCCACGGCCATCCCCGGCGCCAGCGTGGTGGAGCGCATGGGCCTGGAGCGCGCCCCGCTGCGCCACTTCGCCCCCGCCACCCCCGCGGCCCGAGCCTACCGGGCGCTGTGGGAGGAGATCGCCCAGCGCCTGGCATAGCACTTGACCTGGGGCCCGGCGAGGGCCTCAGAGGGCGTTGCCGCAGGCCACCCCGCTGGCCCAGGCCCACTGGAAGTTATGCCCGCCCAGCTCGCCGGTGACGTCAAGCACCTCGCCGATGAAGCGCAGCTGGGGCAGCCCCTCCACCGCGAAGGTCTTCGACGACACCGCCCGGGTATCGACGCCGCCCAGGGTCACCTCGGCGGTGCGCCACCCCTCGGTGCCGGCCGGCTTGATCCGCCAGTCGCCGAGATGGGCCGCCCAGGCGGCCAGCTCGGCATTGCTGCGCTCGGCCAGCACGCCGTCGGCGCCGTGCCACTCCACCAGCGCCTGGGCCAGGCGCCGGGGCAGCCGCTCGGCCAGCCAGCTGGAGAGCTGGCGCCTGGGCGTCTCCCGTCGCGCGGTGCACAGCGCCTCGAAGGCGTCCACGCCCGGCAGCAGGTCGATGGCCAGCTCGTCGCCGGGCTCCCAGTAGCTGGAGATCTGCAGCATCGCCGGGCCCGAGAGGCCGCGGTGGGTGAAGAGCAGCGGCTCGCGGTAGTGGCCCCGGGGCTCACCGGCCCCCAGGGAGTGAACGGCCACCTCGCAGGATACCCCGGCGAGCGACTCGGCCCGCGCCTTCCACTGCGAGGTCAGGGTGAAGGGCACCAGTGCCGGGCGGGTCTCGGTGACGGCGAGCCCGAACTGACGGGCAATATCGTAGCCGAAGCCGGTGGCGCCCATGGTGGGAATGGAGAGCCCGCCGGTGGCCACCACCACCGCGCCGCAGTCGATGCTGCCCGCCGAGGTCATAAGCCGCATGCCCTCGCCGTGGCGCTCGATGCTCTCCACGGCGGTCCTGAGGCGCAGCTCCACCCCGGCCCACTCGCACTCGGTGAGCAGTACCCGGACGATCTCCCTGGCGGAGTCGGCGCAGAACAGCTGGCCCGGCGCCTTCTCCACGTAGTCGACCCCGTGACGCTCCACCAGCTCGACGAAGTGCTCCGGGCGGTAGCGCTTCAGCGCCGAGATGCAGAAGTGCGGATTGGCGCTGTAGAAGTTGGCCGGCGTCGAGGCCAGGTTGGTGAAGTTGCAGCGTCCGCCACCGGACATCAGGATCTTCTTCCCGGGCTTGTTGGCATGGTCGATCACCAGCACGCGACGCCCGGCGTAGCCCGCCGTCAGCGCGCACATCAGGCCGGCGGCACCCGCGCCGATGATCACCGTATCGAAGGTCATGCCCGCTCTCCTGCCCGCCGTCTCGAAGGACGCGCATTCTATCAGGCCGACGATGCCCTGTTGATGGGCCCGACCTTGAGGCCGCCATTAGCTGGACGCGAATTGAACCAATGTACAAACCTTGTACACTATAAAGGGTTGATCCGAGCGTTTGTGAATTGTTGTCACAGTTTGTGCGACGATCATGGCTAGCCTGTTAATGATCCGCTGCCGGCAGGATGCCCTTGCGGCTGATGGGCCCCGACGCTCGCGACCCGCCTCATGCCATCCAACAAAGAGCCCCCATGACCCCCTCATCGTCCCTCCATCGCTTCCTGCCGAGCCGGCTGCTGCCGGCGCTGCTTGTGCTGGCCTTGCTGCTGCCCCTGCCGCTCGCCGCCCAGGAATCCAACCCGGTGATCGGCGCCCGGGTGCTGCAGGAGCCCTGGTCCGATCCGCTGGAGGCGCTGGGGACCCTGCGCGCCGACGAGAGCGTCACCCTCTCCGCCACCGTCACCGACACCGTGGTCGAGGTGAACTTCCGTGACGGCCAGGTGGTGGAGGCCGGCGAGCTGCTGGTGCGCCTGCAGGATGCCGAGCAGCAGGCCCAGCTGCGCGTGGCCCAGGCACTGCGTGACGAGCGGCGCGCCACCGTCGAGCGCCTCGCCCAGCTGCAGAGCCGCAACCTGGCACCGCGCGCCGACGTGGAGGATGCCCGGGCGCGGCTGCGCCAGGTGGAGGCGGAGATCCAGGGGCTCGAGGCACGGCTCACCAACTACCGGGTGCGCGCCCCCTTCGATGGCGTGGTGGGCTTCCGCAACATCAGCGTGGGCAGCCTGGTCACTCCCGGCACCGAGCTGGTGACCCTGGACAAGGTCGACGTGATGAAGCTCGACTTCAGCGTGCCGGAGGTGTTCCTGGCGATCCTCGCTCCCGGCCTGCCGCTCACGGCACACAGCGTGGCCTTTCCCGACGAGCGTTTCGACGGGGTGGTGGAGAGTGTCGGCAGTCGCGTCGACCCGGTCAGCCGCAGCGTGACGGTGCGGGCCGAGCTCGAGAACCCCGAACTGCGCCTGCGCCCCGGCATGCTCATGGAGGTCGTCGTCCAGCGCAGCCCCCGGGAGGCCGTGGTGGTGCCGGAGAGCGTGCTGATCCCCAGCGGCGACCGCCAGTACGTGCTGGTGATCGACGAGGGCGATGACAACCGCGTGGAGCGCCGCGAGGTCAAGGTCGGCGAGCGCCGCACCGGCCAGGCGGAGATCGTCGAGGGGCTCGCGGCCGGCGAGCTGCTGGTGGCCCACGGCGTACAGCGCGTTCGCGAGGGTGACCAGGTGCAGCTGCTGGGCATCGCCGATGAGACCACCTCGGTGAGCGAGATCCTCGCCGCCGGCCGCGAGGAGCGAGGCTGATGCGTCTCTCCGACCTCTCCGTCCAGCGGCCGGTCCTGGCCACGGTGCTGGCGCTGCTGATCGTCGCCTTCGGCCTGCTGGCCCTGCAGCGGCTGCCGCTGCAGGAGTATCCCGCCATCGACCCGCCGGTAGTGAGCATCGACACCCGCTATCCCGGCGCCTCGGCCAGCGTGGTGGAGACCCGCATCACCCAGACCCTGGAGGATCGCATCGCCGGGGTCGAGGGCATCGAGCTGATCACCTCCTCCAGCGAGGACGGCCGCTCGCGGATCAACATCGAGTTCCGCCTGGACATGGACATCGATGCCGCCGCCAATGACATCCGCGACCGCATCTCCGGGGCGTTGCGCAACCTGCCCGACGAGGCCGACCCGCCCGAGGTGCAGAAGGCCGACTCCAGCGAGGAGGTCATCCTGTGGCTCTCGCTGACCGGCGACGGCTACACCATCCCGGAGCTCACCGACTACGCCGACCGCTTCCTGGTCGACGGCTTCTCGGTGCAGCCCGGGGTGGCCCGAGTGCGCATCGGCGGCGGGCGCGAGTACGCCATGCGGGTGTGGATCGACCGCAACGCCCTGGCCGCACGCAACCTCACCGTGAGCGACGTGGAGGGCGCCCTGCGCGCCGAGAACGTCGAACTGCCGGCCGGATCGCTCCAGTCCCGCGACCGGCAGTTCATCGTGCGCCTGCCGCGCAGCTTCAACGAACCCGACGACTTCTCGCGCCTGGCCCTCACCCAGGGCAGCGACGGTTACCTGGTGCGGCTGGGCGACGTGGCCCGGGTCGAGATCGGCTCGGTGGAGGACCGCTCGGTGTTTCGCGCCAACGGCGTGCCCATGGTGGGCCTGGGGATCCTCAAGCAGTCCACCGCCAACGTGCTGGAGGTCTCCCGGGGCGTCCAGGCGGAGCTCGAGCGTGTCCAGGGCAGCCTGCCGGAGGGCATGGAGCTGCGCCTCAACTACGACGCCTCGGTGTTCGTCTCCGGCGCCATCCAGCAGGTGGTGCTGACGCTGTTCATCGCCATGGGCCTGGTGGTGGTGGTGATCTTCATGTTCCTCGGCAACGTGCGCACCACCCTGATCCCGGCGGTCACGGTGCCGGTGGCGATCATCGGCGCCTTCATGGCCCTGGCCCTGATGGGCTTCTCGATCAACCTGCTGACCCTGCTGGCGCTGGTGCTGGCCATCGGGCTGATCGTCGATGACGCCATCGTGGTGCTGGAGAACATCCACCGGCGCATGCATGACTACGGCGAGACGCCGCTGGTGGCGGCCTTCCGCGGCACCCGCCAGATCGCCTTCGCGGTGATCGCCACCACCCTGGTACTGGTGGCGGTGTTCGTGCCGCTGGCCTTCCTGCAGGGCAACGTCGGCCGGCTGTTCTCGGAGTTCGCCCTGACCATGGCCGCCGCGGTGGCCATCTCCAGCGTGCTGGCCCTGTCGCTGACGCCGATGATGGCGTCCAAGATCCTCAAGCCGGCCCAGGATGACAGCCGTGTCGCCCGGGCCGTGCAGTGGCTGCTGGAGCTCTCCCAGCACATCTACCGCACCCTGCTGGGCTGGGTGCTCAAGGCGCGGCTGGCGGTGCTGGCGGTGTTCGTGGCGCTGATCGCCGCCACCGTATGGCTGGCCGACCTGCTGCCCAGCGAGTACACCCCCCAGGAGGACCGCGGCAGCTTCATCATCCTGGTCAACGGCCCGGAGGGGGCCACCTTCGACTACATCATGGACTACATGGACGAGATCGAGGCGCGCCTGCAGCCCATGGTGGAGAGCGGCGACATGGAGCGGGTGGTGATCCGCGCGCCCCGCGGCTTCGGCAACATCGAGAACTTCAACAACGGCTTCGGGATCATCGGCCTGGCCGACTGGGGGCAGCGCCGCGACGCCTGGGCGATCATGGATGACGTGCGCCGCGAGCTGGCCGGCCTGCCCGGGGTGCAGGCCTTCCCGGTGATGCGCCAGGGCTTCGGCCAGCGCATCAGCAAGCCGGTGGAGTTCGTGCTGGGCGGCGGCACCTACGAGGAGCTCGCCGAGTGGCGCGACACCCTGATGGCCCACATCCGCGAGGACAACCCGCGGCTGATCGGCCTGGACAGCAACTACCGGGAGACCCAGCCCCAGCTGCGGGTGGACATCGACTACGAGCGGGCCGCCTCGCTCGGGGTCACCGTCACCGAGATCGGCCGCACCCTGGAGGTGCTGCTCGGCGGGCGCAACGTCACCCGCTACCTGGACAACGGCCAGGAGTACGACGTCATCGTCGAGGGCGACCGCGCCAGCCAGGCGAGCCCGCGCGCGCTGGACAACATCCAGGTACGCTCCGCGCGCACCGGCGAGCTGATCCCCCTCGCCAGCCTGGTGACCCTCACCGACTTCGCCGGCGCCAGCACCCTCAACCGCTTCAACCGCATCCGCTCGATCACCCTCGAGGCCAACCTGGCCGACGGCTACTCGCTGGGCGAGGCGCTGGAGTACCTGGAGGCCGCCGCCGCCGAGGTGCTGCCCCCCCAGGCCCAGACCGACGTCAGCGGCGCCTCCCGGGACTTCCAGCAGGCGAGCGGCGCCACCACCTTCCTGCTGATCCTCGGCGCCCTGGTGGTGTTCCTGGTGCTGGCGGCGCAGTTCGAGAGCTTCGTGCACCCCTTCGTGATCATGCTCACCGTGCCGCTGGCCATGAGCGGGGCCATGCTGGGGCTGTTCGTCACCGGCCAGTCACTGAACATCTACAGCCAGGTGGGGCTCGTCATGCTGATCGGCCTGGCGGCCAAGAACGGCATCCTGATCGTGGAGTTCGCCAACCAGCTGCGCGACGAGGGTCTGGCCTTCCGCGATGCCCTGGTGGATGCCGCGGTCACCCGCCTGCGGCCGATCCTGATGACCGCGGTGACCACCATGGCCGGCTCCATCCCGCTGATCGTCTCCACCGGGGCCGGCGCCGAGTCGCGCATGGTGATCGGCACGGTGATCCTCTCCGGGGTCGCCGCCGCCACCCTGTTCACGCTGTTCGTGGTGCCGGTGGCCTACGACCTGCTGGCGCGCCACACCGGCTCGCCCGGCGAGGTCAAGCGACGCCTGGAGGAGGAGATGGAGGCCAGCACGCCTGGTCGGTGACCACGATGCCCACGCAAACAGGGCCACCCCATGGGGTGGCCCTGTTCGTGTCGCGATGCCGGCGTGGTTCAGCAGTCGCCGATGCGCGCACCCTCGACCACGGTGTTCATCAGCATCTCGCCCATGGGCGACTGGACCGTGACGTCGACGTTGCCCTCGACGCGCTCGCCGAGGAAGTCCATGCGGCCATCGATGTTCGCCTCGCCGCCCTCGGCGTAGCAGACCATGCGGTAGTCGACGCCGTCGGCGGAGACGTTGTGCTCGAGCAGCTCGCAGCCCTCCTCGACCTCGAGGAACTGGAAGTCGGCGTCATCCAGGTCGCCTTGGGCGATGCACTCCTGGTGGGTCTCGGTCTGGTCGGGAATCGGCACCTCGCCGGTCACCGAGGTGGTGCTGGTGAACTCCCACATCCCCGGCACGATGTTGGGCGTATCGGCCATGGCGGTGAGCGGCAGGGCCAGCACGGCGGCGGCCAGCAGGGAACGTAACGGCATGGGGTGTCTCCCGGTCTGTGAATGGCATGCCTCTCCTTCGGCATGGAGGCAGCTTACCCCGATCGGCTCGCCGCGCCCAGGCCGGTCGATGCCGGTGGCAGGATTGACAACCGCCGCGTCGCGCGGCTAACGTCAATGCAGCGCCGATTTGAATTCCAGCTTGCGGGCGCTCTACAAATGCCGCTAAA
The DNA here is from genome assembly GCF_024206005.1 of Halomonas sp. 3H. Classification (NCBI taxonomy): domain Bacteria; kingdom Pseudomonadati; phylum Pseudomonadota; class Gammaproteobacteria; order Oceanospirillales; family Halomonadaceae; genus Halomonas; species Halomonas sp. 3H. The sequence goes on along the minus strand of NZ_CP100360.1, from coordinate 1,188,489 downwards.
GCGACCGTCAGAGGCCCGCTTCAGCGCATGCAAAGCGGGCTTCATGCTGTTCGGCCCTCGGGCCACCGCCGATTTAAGCACCAACTTGCGGGCGGGATAGAAGTGCAGCTAAAGCGGCGTGCGACTCCACTCCCCTGGGTCGGCGCTGGCCGAACCACGCTCGCGAGCCCATGGGCGCGAGCCTCATCAGGGGAATTGGAGACGACCATGACCTACCCGATCGACACCCCTCGCCCTCCCGCCCGGGCCGCCGACGCCGGCAGCCACGCCCCGGCGTCACGATATCCCGGCCCGACCGCCCTGCTCGACCGCGACGACATCGTGCGCCCGGAGCTGCGCAACGACGCCATCCTGGCCGCTCTCCCCGGCCACGAAGCTCCACGTCGGCACAGGGCGGCATCTGCCACCCCGCCGGCAGGGAGGTGATCGCCATGAACCTGATTCAGGAACTGCGCCTGCGCACCGCCCACCTCACCCCCGACGAGGTCCTCCGCGACCTGGGCTACGACGCCCCCGACGACGATACCCGGGAGCACTATCGGCGAGCGCGCGATGGCCGCTACCTGGGGCTGGAGCACCAGCATCGCGACCCGCTCCATGGCGAGTTCGGCTTCGCCGTGGCGCTCTGTCGCTGCGTGGGCATTGCCGAGGCCGACTACCGCCCCGGCATCACCGCCGTGGCCGAGCGCCTCGCCGAGGATCGCGCCGCCTTCCGCCACTGGCTGTTCGCCGACACCGACTATGTGCGCGCCCCAGGCACACCGATCTTCGCCATGGCCTTCACCGAGCGCTTTCGCCGGCTGCCGTTTCCCATCGACTTCTGGCGCCTGCCCTGGGAGGAGCGCCTGGAAGCCGCCTGCCAGAAGGCCCGCGAGCACAGGCAGGAGAGCGGCGGCACCCTGGTGACCTGGGGCGAGATCCAGCGCTACCACTACTGCTTTGCCGAGAAGCGAAGCATCGTCATCTCGACCACGGGCGAGGTAATCGGCGAGTGCCACGACTTCGACCCGCCCAAGGCCACCATGAGCCTGGCAGGCAGCGACGAGAACCTGCCGGACCAACTCGCCCCCGACGAGGAGTAGGCCACCCCCGGGCCGCGATACAGCGGGTCGAGGCACGTCGGGAGAATCTCGATGCACCGATCGGCGAGGATCAGGGCCGTCATGGCGGCACCCTCGGAAACCGGATATCGGTGACATCCACGAGGAAGAACGGAAAATAATCCTCGCTCCCGAACATGTTGCCCGCCTCGACCCGGAACGGCAGGCGGTAGCCGCCCACCTCGCGAAAATCGGACAGGTATCCGCCGAAGGGCTGCAGCCGATGCACCTTGTCGGGGTTGGCGTTGCTCCAGCGCTGGAAGGAGACCTCGACGGGCCGCCCCGCGGCATCGACGGTGACATCCACCGCCTGTTCCAGCGCACCCTGCCGGACGGTGACGCGGGCCGTATTCTCGGACACGGGTTGCCAGGTGACGCCCGGCCCTGGCAACAGTGCTGCGGGTGTCCAGAAGAGCGACTCTGCCACGTAGCGCCCGAAGGCCGAGCGGGTGTGATCGGGATCGCCGCCGAGCCTTGCGACCGGGATCAGCCCGAAGATCCGGAATCGTGTCCATCCACCGGAGTCCGATCCCGATAAGGGCATCCCGCCACGCGTGCGCATGGCCCATACGAAGCCATCCGGAGCGGCCAGGATCTGGCGCGCCTCCATCGGCCGGTAGTCAGGTTGCTGCTTGGTGCCGAGACTGAACTGGCCGCGCATGTCGATCTCGGCCACCGGCAGAACCGGCGTGCCCGGACGAATCGTATAGCCGAAATATCGGCGCGCCGGCTCGGGCAGGTTGGCGATCATCTCGGGCTCGAAGCGCTTCGCCACGCCGGGCTGGAGCGCCGCAAGCCTCCGCCACTCCACGCGGTCCGCATGCCGGTCCAGAAACCGCATCAGGACCAGGGCACCGAGGACAACACCGACCAGCATTGCGACAAAAAGCGTCATTGCGGATGCCTTCTCCCCCGATGCCGAGCTCGCCGCGCCACGCCCAACAACGAAGCTCGGCAATCTTTTCAAAACAGTCTGTTAGGAACTAACTAACAGCATACTACATCGGACGGCGGGCGAGGTGATCGGCGACGGGAAGAGGAGTAGGCCCCCGGGCCGACCGGCAATTGATCGCCCAGAAACAGAAGAAGCCGCTGAAATCAGCGGCTTCTTCGATATTCGTGGCGGAGGGGGAGGGATTCGAACCCTCGAAGCCTTTCGACTTACACACTTTCCAGGCGTGCTCCTTCGACCACTCGGACACCCCTCCGCATTGTGGTTCATGGGCTCGAGGCACGTGGCCTTTCGCTCAAGAACGGCGCGTATGTTATCGACATAAGTCTTCGATTGCAAGCCGTTTTCCGCTCAGCTGCCGCCGAGCACGGCGTAGTCGCCACGCGCCTCGAGACACAGGGTGTCGCCGCACCGGAGCTGCTGCACCAGGGCGATGCGGCCGCGGCCGCGGGCGGCCAGCTGCTCCGCCAGGCTGACCGGGCCCTCCTCCCGCTCGGGGAAGCAGACCATGCGGTAGTCGCCGGTGACCGGCGCCAGGAAGCGCTGGCTGGCCTCGGCCACGACCACGTCGCGAGCCAGGCTGTGGCGGCGCAGCCAGAGGGTCGTCCAGCACCAGCCCAGCAGGGTGGCCTGGGCCGTCAGGGCGCCGCCGAAGCCGGTGCCCTTGTCGTTGAGGCTAGGGGTGAGCTCCAGCTCCCAGGTCAGTTCACGGTCGTCGCGGGTCATGCGACGGATGCCCAGGTGCTCGACCAGGGGTATGGCCTCGCCCAGCCAGGCCAGGAAGCGCGCCGGGTCATCGTCCTGGCCCGGCGCCGGCAGCGGAAGCCGTGGATGGGGGATACCGATCTCGCGCATGGCGGTTCTCCTTGGTGACCCGATGATCTCGGTGGTCCGGTGCCGGTTCAGGCCCAGCGTTCCACGAAGTCCTCCTGGCGATGCTCGGCGATCGGCTTGTGGCGCCCGCCCAGCTGCCCCAGGTAGATGAAGGCGACCACCTCGTCGTCGTCCTCCAGTCCCAGGCCCTTGCGAACGGTGGGGTCGAAGGCGTACTTGCCGCTGCGCCACATGGCGCCGAGCCCCAGCGCATGGGCCGCCAGCAGGATGCCGTGGGCGGCGCAGCCGGCGGAGATCACCTGCTCGATCCGGGGCACCTTGGGCACGTCCGGCGTCACCCTGGCAATCACGGCGATCACCATGGGCGCGCGCAGCGGCTTCTTGCGGGCGGCATCCAGGGCGGCATCGCCGACATGGGGGTCCTCGCGGTACTCCGCCTCGGCGAACAGCTCGCCGAGGCGGGAGAGCCCCTCGCCCGAGAACTCGATGAAGCGCCAGGGCCGCAGCTCCTTGTGGTCCGGGGCCCGCAGCGCCGCCCGATAGATCGCCTCGAGCTGCTCGGGACCGGGCGGCGGCCCCATCAGCTTGCCCATGGAGCTGCGTTCATGCAGCAGCGTCAGCGCGTCCATTGAGTGCCTCCCTTGGCGGCGGTCAGACGAGAATTCTTCTCGGCACTTTACCAGCTGGCCGCCCGCCTGTCGTGGCGGCCGCTACTGCCTGGCCAGGCGAAGCGGCTCGGGCGGGCGCTCGCCCGGGGTGGCACGCCAGGGGCTGATGTCCAGCCCGCCGCGGCGCACGTAGCGCGCCAGCACCAGCAGCCGCTCGGGCCGGCAGCGAGCCATCAGGTCCATGAAGATGTGCTCCACGCAGTGCTCGTGGAAATCCTGGTGCTGGCGATAGCCGATCAGGTAGCGCAGCAGGCCCTCGCGGTCGATCCGCGGCCCCCGGTAGCGGATCAGCACGCTGCCCCAGTCGGGCTGGCCGGTGACCGGGCAGTTGGACTTGAGCAGGTGCGAGTGTAGCGTCTCCTCGACGACCTCCTCCCCCACTGCCAGCAGCTCGGCGCCGGGGGTGTAGCGGTCGATCTCGATATCCAGCTCGTCCAGGCAGTCGCCGGGCAGCCGTCGCGGCATCAGCACCTCGTCGTCGACCTCGAAGAGCTCGACCGCGACCGGCGCGCCGGCCGCCGCGGCCAGGTCGCACTCCAGGGTCTCGATGACCGCTTCGCGGCCCGCGAAGCGGGTCTGGTTGAAGCCGTTGAGGTAGAGCTTCCAGGACTTGGACTCGATCAGGTTCGGCGAGTCCGCCGGCAGGCGGAAGCGCGCCACGGCCACCATCGGCTTGCCCCGGGCATTGAGCCAGCTCGCCTCGAAGGCGTGCCACTCGTCCTCGCCGACGAAGGGCAACGCGCCCTCTTCGATGCCCAGCGGCGCCCGGTTGGCGGCACGCGGGATGGGATAGAGCAGCGTGGCGTCGTAGCGCTCCGGATAGGCGGACTCGCGCCCCAGGGGCGCATGCTCGAGGGTGTCGGGACGAGGGTGGCTCATGAGCGGATCCCCTTGCCATGCTCCAGCATCCAGAGGGCGACGCCGAACAGCACGGCGATGAAGGCGACGATGGCGGCCAGCGCCCAGCCCACCGGAATGTCGGAGACGCCGAGGAAGCCGTAGCGGAACACGTTGACCATGTAGAGGATGGGGTTGAGCATCGACACGCCCTGCCAGACCGCCGGCAGCAGCGAGATGGAGTAGAAGACCCCGCCCAGATAGGTCAGCGGCGTGAGGATGAAGGTCGGCACGATGGAGATGTCATCGAACTTCTTGCCCAGCAGGGCATTGATGAAGCCGCCGATGGAGAACAGCGCCGAGGTGAGGACCACCACGCCGACCGTGAGCAGCGGATGGGCCACGCTGATCCGGGTGAAGAACAGCGAGACCAGGGTGACGATCAGGCCGACCCCCAGGCCGCGGGCCATGCCGCCCAGCACGAAGCCGAGCAGGATCACCCAGTTGGGCATCGGCGAGACCATCATCTCCTCGATGGAGCGCTGGAACTTGTTGGAGAAGAAGGAGGAGGCCACGTTGGAGTAGCTGTTGGTGATCACCGCCATCATGATCAGCCCGGGGACGATGAAGTCCATGTAGCTGAAGCCATCCATCTCGCCGATCCGCGAGCCGATCAGGCTGCCGAAGATGATGAAGTACATGGTCATGGTGATCGACGGCGGCAGCAGGGTCTGCGGCCAGATCCGGGTGAAGCGCTTGATCTCCTTGACCACCAGGGTCCAGAGGGCGATGGCCGTCTGCATGGCGTTCATGAGCGGGCCTCCGCGTCGGCGGCGGCCTTGTCGCGGGCATCATTGCCCTGCTCCACCATGGTGACGAACATCTCCTCGAGGCGATTGGCACGGTTGCGCATGGAGACCACCTCGATGCCCTGCTCGCTCAGGGAGCGGAAGGCGTCGTTGATGCGCTGGCCGCGATGCACCACCAGCGCCAGCTGGGCCGACTCCACCCGGCTGACCTCGAAGCCCTCGACGTCGGGGGCGGCCTCGACCGGGTGGGCCAGGTCGAGCAGGAAGGTCTCGGTATCCAGTTCGGCGAGCAGGTCGCGCACGCTGGTGTTCCGGATGATCTCGCCGTGGTTGATGATCGCCACGTTGCGGCAGAGGCTCTCCGCCTCCTCCAGGTAGTGGGTAGTGAGGATGATGGTGGTGCCCTCCTCGCGGTTGATGCGGCGCATGTACTCCCACATGCTGCGGCGCAGCTCGATGTCGACGCCCGCGGTGGGCTCGTCGAGGATCAGCAGCCGGGGGCGGTGCATCAGCGCCCGGGCGATCATCAGCCGGCGCTTCATGCCGCCGGAGAGCATCCGCGCGCTGCCGTTGCGCTTGTCCCACAGGCCCAGATCGCGCAGCAGCTCCTCGGCCCGGGGCAGCGCCTCGCGCCGCGGCATGCCGTAGTAGCCGGCCTGGGCCAGCACGATATCGATGACCTTCTCGAACTGGTTGAAGTTGAACTCCTGGGGCACCACGCCCAGGTGGTACTTGGCGCGGGCGAAGTCGGTGTCGATGTCGATGCCGAAGATCGATACCTTGCCGGCGCTCTTCTGCACCAGCGAACAGACCACCCCCAGGGTGGTCGACTTGCCGGCCCCGTTGGGGCCCAGCAGGGCGAAGAAGTCGCCCTCGGCGACGTCGAGGTCGATGCCCTTGAGGGCCTGGAAGCCATTGCCGTAGACCTTGGTCAGGCCACGGATGGACAGAGCCGGTTCGGCCATTGGCAATCCTTGGTCGGTTCGAGGTTCGAGAGCGGGCATGCCGCAAAGGCATATCGATATTGGGACGCTACCCGGCAACTTCAAGCCGCCGGCAGCGCGTTCCTGGCGGACAGGCACGCTAAAACGCCCGCGCGGGGGCAAGCATCAGAAGAAAAAGATGAGGATTCGACGATGGAGCGGGAAACGAGATTCGAACTCGCGACCCCAACCTTGGCAAGGTTGTGCTCTACCACTGAGCTATTCCCGCTTGTCGAGTACCGCTGGTGCGAGCGAAATGGCGTCCCATAGGGGGTTCGAACCCCTGTTCCCGCCGTGAAAGGGCGGTGTCCTGGACCACTAGACGAATGGGACGCAATAAGCTTTGAAGCTTGTTCCGCCTACCCTACGGTAGATGGAGCGGGAAACGAGATTCGAACTCGCGACCCCAACCTTGGCAAGGTTGTGCTCTACCACTGAGCTATTCCCGCAGGTCACGCACTGCTGTCGATCGCCTGGCGATCGTGCCGGAAAGTGGCGTCCCATAGGGGGTTCGAACCCCTGTTCCCGCCGTGAAAGGGCGGTGTCCTGGACCACTAGACGAATGGGACGCAATAAACTTTGAAGCTTGTTCCGCCTACCCTACGGTAGATGGAGCGGGAAACGAGATTCGAACTCGCGACCCCAACCTTGGCAAGGTTGTGCTCTACCACTGAGCTATTCCCGCACTTTCTTGCACTCCGGCACCTTGATGAGTCGAGTGGCGTCCCATAGGGGGTTCGAACCCCTGTTCCCGCCGTGAAAGGGCGGTGTCCTGGACCACTAGACGAATGGGACGCAATGTCTCGCCTCGTCGAGGTGGCGCGTATGTTACTGAGCGCCCTGAAGGCTGTCAAGCGCCCCCCGAGGCCCGTTGACCCCGCGTGACGGCCCGGGCGAAAGTCATGGAAAAACATCGCGCACGCGGTGTCAAAATGAAGCGAGACTTTCGAAACCCCGACGAGGAGAGACGCCATGCGCAGCAAGATCGAGAAGAGCGAGGCCGAATGGCGTGAGCAGCTGACGCCCGAGCAGTTCCGCGTGACCCGGGAGCGCGGCACCGAGCCTCCCTTCAGCGGCCACTACCGGGTGCATGAGGAGCATGGCATCTACCACTGCGTCTGCTGCCACGCGCCGCTGTTCGAGAACGAGCACAAGTTCGAAGCCGGCTGCGGCTGGCCGAGCTTCGATCGCCCGCTGGGCCAGCACTGCGTGGAGGAGCGCGCCGACGGTTCCCACGGCATGCAGCGCACCGAAGTGACCTGCGCCCGCTGCGATGCCCACCTCGGCCATGTGTTCCCGGACGGCCCGCCCGACACCACCGGGCTGCGCTACTGCATCAACTCGGTGGCCCTGACCTTCCACTCCGGCGAGTAGCCGAGCCCGCCATCCTGTCACGGCCGCCCATCTGCTAAGATGGGCGGCCGTTTCATTGGCTGACCAAGAGAGGCCCCCATGCTCGGCTGGTTCCCGGGACACATGAACAAGGCGCGCCGCCAGATCCTCGAGGCTCTGCCGGAGATCGACGTGGTGATCGAGGTGCTCGACGCCCGCCTCCCCTACTCCAGTGCCAACCCGATGCTGGCCGAGCTGACCCGTCACAAGCCGGTGCTGAAGATCCTCTCCCGGGCCGACCTGGCCGACCCCGAGCGCACCCGGGAGTGGGTGGCCCACTTCGACGCCCAGGCGGACATGCGCGCCCTGGCGGTGACCACCACCAACGCCCGGGAGCTCAAGCGCATCCCCAAGCTGTGCCATGAGCTGGCCGGCCAGGTACGCGCGGACCGCGACGTGCGGGTGATGGTCATGGGCATTCCCAACGTCGGCAAGTCGACGCTGATCAACGGCCTGGCCGGCAAGGCGATCGCCAGGACCGGCAACGAGCCGGCGGTGACCAAGCGCCAGCAGAAGGTGCGCATCGGCGGGCGAGTGGCGCTGATCGACACCCCCGGGGTGCTGTGGCCGAAGATCGAGGACCAGGCCAGCGCCTACCGCCTGGCCGCCAGCGGCGCCATCCGCGACACCGCCATCGACTATGTCGACGTGGCGGTGGTCACCGCCGCCGAGCTGGCGCGCCGCTATCCCGAGGCCCTCACCGCACGCTACAAGCTCAAGGCGCTGCCAGCCTACACCCCCAACCCCGAGGCGGCGCGGGTCGAGGCCGATGGTCCGGCGCGGATCGATCTGCTGGCCGTGGCCGGCTTCGACGGTCATGCGATACTGGCCGAGATCGCCGCCCGGCGCGGCGGCCTGCGACCCGGCGGCGAGGTCGACCTGCACCGCGGTGCCGAGGTGCTGCTGCACGAGCTGCGCGACGGCAAGCTCGGCCGCCTGACCCTGGAGACCCCGGCGGACATCCCGCCCGAGCCCGTGGACGCCCCCGCCCCTGGCGAGGATGACGCCGACGCCGGCCACACCGCATAATCCGTTTTCGCCCGCCGCCCTGGACACTGGACACCGACCGACATGGACACCACCCCGATCCGGAAATCGCACAAGCTGCACAACGTCTGCTATGACATCCGAGGCCCGGTGCTCGACCACGCCAAGCGCCTGGAAGAGGAAGGCCAGCGCATCCTCAAGCTGAACATCGGCAACCCCGCTCCGTTCGGCTTCGAGGCGCCGGAGGAGATCCTCCAGGACGTGATGCGCAACCTGCCCACCGCCCAGGGCTACTGCGATTCCAAGGGGCTCTACTCGGCGCGCAAGGCGATCATGCAGGAGTGCCAGCGCAAGGAGATTCCCGGCGTCGGCATCGAGGACATCTACATCGGCAACGGCGTCTCCGAGCTGATCGTGATGGCCATGCAGGCGCTGCTCAACGACGGCGACGAGGTGCTGATCCCTGCGCCGGACTACCCGCTGTGGACCGCCGCCGCCAACCTTTCCGGCGGCCACGCCGTCCACTACCTGTGCGACGAGCAGGCCGACTGGGCGCCGGACCTGGACGACATCCGCGCCAAGGTGACTGCCCACACCCGGGCCATCGTGATCATCAACCCCAACAACCCCACCGGCGCCGTCTATCCGCCGGCCGTGGTGCGCGAGCTGCTGGAGATCGCCCGGGAGCATGACCTGGTGGTGTTCTCCGACGAGATCTACGACAAGATCCTCTACGACGGGGTCGAGCACGTCTCCACCGGGGCGCTGGCCGGCGAGGACCAGCTGGTGGTGACCATGAACGGGCTCTCCAAGAGCTACCGCTGCGCCGGCTTCCGCTCCGGCTGGATGATCCTCTCCGGGCATATCGCCAAGCAGCGTGCCGCCGACTTCATCCAGGGGCTGACCATGCTCGCCTCGATGCGCCTGTGCGCCAACGTACCGGCCCAGCACGCCATCCAGACCGCCCTGGGCGGCTACCAGTCGATCAACGACCTGATCCTGCCCGGCGGGCGCCTGCTGGCCCAGCGCGACATCACCTTCGACAAGCTCAACGCCATCCCCGGCGTCAGCTGCATCAAGCCGAAGGGGGCGCTCTACGCCTTCCCGCGGCTCGACCCCAAGGTGTTCAACATCCAAGACGACCAGCAGCTGGTGCTCGACCTGCTGCTGCAGGAGAAGATCCTGCTGGTGCAGGGCACCGCCTTCAACTGGCCGGAGCCCGACCACGTGCGCATCGTCACCCTGCCCTGGGCCGACCAGCTCGAGGATGCCCTGGACCGTTTCGCCCGCTTCCTGTCGCGCTACCGCCAGTAGCGCCGCTTGAAACCCGAACGCCCCGCCCGTATCTAAGCAACAGCTTCTGGATGCCGCCCCCCCCGGGTGGCCCCCTTCCCTTCCCCGACGACTGATGGAGACCCCACCCCATGATGCGAATCCTGCTCTTCCTGGGCACCAACCTGGCGGTGATACTCGTCGCCAGCATCACCCTGCGCCTGCTCGGCGTGGAGGGCTACCTGCGCGGCCAGGGCATGAACTTCAACGCTCTGCTGATCTTCTGCTTCGTGTTCGGCATGGCCGGCTCGATGATCTCGCTGTTCATCTCCAAGTGGATGGCCAAGCGCAGCACCGGCACGGTGATCATCGAGACGCCCTCCAACGCCACCGAGAAGTGGCTGGTGGACACCGTGGCGGAGCTCTCCCGAGAGGCCGGCATCAAGACGCCCGAGGTGGGCATCTTCCCCGCCCAGCAGTCCAACGCCTTCGCCACCGGCTGGAACAAGGACGACGCCCTGGTGGCGGTCTCCGCCGGCCTGCTCAACCGCATGCGCCCGGAGGAGGTGCGCGCAGTGCTGGCCCACGAGATCGGCCACGTGGCCAACGGCGACATGGTGACCCTGGCGCTGATCCAGGGCGTGGTGAACACCTTCGTGATGTTCTTCGCCCGGGTGGTGGCCCACCTGGTGGACAGCTTCCTGAAGAGCCGCACCGATGGTGCGGGGCTCGGCTTCATGGGCTACTTCGCGGTGGTGATCGTCGCCGAGATCGTGTTCGGCATCATCGCCTCGGCGATCGTCGCCTGGTTCTCGCGCTTCCGCGAGTACCGTGCCGACGCCGCCGGCGCCCAGCTGGCCGGCTCCGGGGCCATGATCAACGCCCTGGCCCGCCTCAAGGCCGAGACCGAGATGCCCGACCAGATGCCGGACACCCTGCGCGCCATGGCCATCACCAAGGGCCAGACCCGCTCGCTGATGGAGCGGATGTTCGCCAGCCACCCCCCGCTGGATGACCGTATCCGCGCGCTCAAGGAAGCCGCCTACCGGCAGTGACGGCGAACAGCGGCAGGCCACCCCGCCGCTGCTCCCTATGCCGGCCGCATCCGGGCGCTCAAGGAAGTCGCCTACCGGCAGTAATGGCGAACATGAAAGGCAAGCGGGCCCGCCAACTGGCGGGCCCGCTTGCATGGCGGCTTTGATGAGCTCTCTGCCTCACGAAGGCAGGGGGCCCGGCCTTCCCAGCAGGTACCCCTGCGCCTTGCCGATGCCAATGTCCTTCAGGGCGTCCAACTCTGCCTGAGTCTCGACGCCCTCAGCGATCAGCCGACTCCCCGTCTCCGACGCAAAGCCAATCAGAGCCGCCGCCAGGGCACGACTCTCATCGCGCCGGTCGATCTCGTGAGTCAGTGAGCGGTCGAGCTTGATGACATCTGGCGCAAGCCTGAGGATATGGCGAAAGCTGGCATAGCCGGCCCCCGCATCGTCGATGGCCAGCCGCAGCCCCCGGGCCCTCATGCTGGCGAGCGAGTCGGAGAGGCCAGCGTAGTCATCGACGACATCATGCTCGGTGACCTCGAGCATCAGCCGATCAAGCGGATATGGCCCGAACATGTCGTCAAGACGCCCGGATAATATCGTCGCCGGCGACGCATTGAGCGACAGGTAGGCCGCGACAGGAATGTCGGGCAAAGAAGCCAGCGCCAGTTCGATGGCTGCCAATTCAAGCTCTTCTCTCAACCCCACCGTGGCGGCTTCCTCGAACCACTTATCGGGCCCTCGGTTCGGCTCGGCGGTAAATCGCGTCAGCGCCTCGTAACCGGCGATGCGCTGGCCGGCAAGGTCGTGCATGGGCTGGAAGACCACGTGGAACCGACGCTGGGCGAGAACGTCGCGAATCCTCTCTTCAATAGCCTGCTGACGTTGCTGGTGCTCTCGCTGACGCTCCAGCTGGCGTGCCGCGAAATCGGCAAAGACCCGCATCATGCCCAGGTCGCGCTCGTTAAGGGAGGGATCGGCCTGGCGGTCGAAACAGCACAGGGTGCCGTAGACGCTGCCATCCTGGAGGCGAATGGGAACGCTCAGGTGCGCCCCGATCGGCATCTCCTGGGTCGCCGGCAGGGTCAAGGCTTCGGCGTTGTCAAAGGCGTCCGGGATCAGCTCGGGCAGCCTGCCGTCCACTACCCGCTGGCAGTAGCTCGCCTCGAGGGGGTCCGACGCACCCACCTCCAGGCGCGGCACCCCGGCCTCCTCGTCCACGTAGCGAAACACCCGTCGGTCATTATCGAATTCGGAGATGAAGGCCACCTCCATGCCCAGGTGGGCACGAATGGCATGCAGCGCCTCCAGCAGCGCATGCTCGGTGGACACCTCGCTTCCGCTCTCCTCGCCCAGGGCCATGTTCAGCAGCCGCGGGACAGAGGACTGCGTCGTGGCCGGTTCGCCCATGATGATGCCTCTCAATAAACAGCGGGTTTCTTGCAGGATGTCACAATCAGACCAAGCGTCAACCACTCCCCCACCATGACGCCTATTAATGCCCCAGCAGCGTATATAAAGTTCACATTTGACATGCTGCTCGACTCTGGGTGCCACCCGGAAAATTCTCAAATTAATCAAGGATATCTCGGCATTGACGCCGGATTTCGATGCCGCAGGCGGGCCTGCATGAATTGATGCACATCAAGTATCAGGCATCACCCTCTATTATCATTAAAAAATAAACGGATATGAAATCAGGGGGTATCGATCATGTCAGACGAGAGGTCCGAGGTAATGGAGAAGCCGGATCACCATCGGGCGACCCGGGATCAAGCTGTCGCCGCATTCACCGTCATGCAGAAAACCCATGGCGCTCAGGAGGCCCAGGCCTCTGCCATAGCCGATATCCTGGGGCTGAAGGAGCCGCTCCCGGAACCGCATGAAGAAGCCCTGAAGGCCGTCGCCGATATCATCGATGGCGCCTCACTGGATGACGTCACCGAACTCAAGAAGGCGCTGATCAATTGGCGACAGTTCGAGCAGGGTCGTCCCGTCTCGAAAGACGAAGAGCTCGTCAGGAACTGGCGCACCGCCCCCTACCCCTACAAGAACCGCCTCACGCGCAAGTCATATGAGAAGCAGAAGTACTACCTTCAGGTCGAACTGCTGAAGCTCCAGGCCTGGATCAAACAGAACGGCCAGCGCGTGGTGATCTTCTTCGAAGGCCGTGATGCTGCCGGCAAGGGGGGCACCATCAAGCGCTTCATGGAGCACCTCAATCCCCGCGGCTCTCGCGTGGTGGCCCTCGACAAGCCCACCGACGCGGAGCGCGGACAGTGGTACTTCCAGCGCTATATCGAGCACCTGCCCACCCGCGGCGAGCTGGTGCTGTTCGACCGCTCCTGGTACAACCGCGCCGGGGTCGAGCGTGTCATGGGCTTCTGCAGCGACCCGGAGTACTCTGACTTCATGCGCCAGGTGCCGGAACTCGAACGCCACCTGGTCAACAGCGGCATCCATATCATCAAATTCTGGTTCTCGGTCAGCCGCGAGGAGCAGCAGCGACGCTTCAAGGAGCGCGAGCTCCATCCTCTCAAGCGATGGAAACTCAGCCCGGTAGATCTCGCCTCGCTGGAGAAGTGGGACGACTACACCACGGCCAAGGAAGCAATGTTCTTCCACACCGACCACTCCGAATGCCCGTGGATCGTGATCAAGTCGGATTGCAAGAAACGCGCCAGGCTGAATGCGATGCGCTACGTACTTAATGCCTTCGACTATGACGGCAAGGACCCGGCCAATATCGGCGCCATCGACTCGCTGATCGTCAGCCGCGCGGAATTCTCCCGCTACTCATGAAGTGGCCAGCTACCTGTCATGACGTCATCAACTGCGCGGCGCTGAGCGCGCGCACCGCGGAGAACCCACACTCGGTAGTTCTGCCCCGCGGCTAGGCAGCCGAGCCCAGCAGGTTGCGCAGGCGTTCGGCCAGCGGGAGGAGTTGGAAGGGCTTGGTCAGTATGTCAAGCGCGCCGGCCTCGAACGCCTGGCGCCGGATGTCCGGCTCATCACTGCCGGTAAGCATCACCAGTGGCACCGTCCTGATCGACGACTCGGACCCTATCGCCCGTGCTACCTGGAAACCATCCATACCCGGCATGGAGACATCGATCAGTACCAGGTCGGGGCGGCGCGTTCGGAACGCTGCCAGGCCGGCCGGGCCACCCGCGGCCTCCAGTACGTGAAACCCCTGTTTCGACAGGCCTGCGCTAAGCAGGAGGCGAATCGTGGCATCGTCATCGATCACTAGAATGGTGGCTGCGCTGGATGGCATCGCCCTGTGCTCCTGACCGGTGGTTTCATCACTCGCTCGGCTTTCACTTTACTGGCTGGCAACCAGCCAGGATGTAAACAAAGGTCACAAGCCTTCCCCCCGACCATTCAATGGGATGAGATGCGTGGCCTATGCACGCTTCATTTGCGCACAGGAGAGTCGCCATGTCAGCCTCACCGCCCATCGCCGCCCTGAGCCCACATGACGTGCGGCGCGATCGGCTGGCCCTGGAAGCCGCCGGTCTCGGAGTCTGGGAGCTGGATATCGCGAGTGGCAAAACGGAATGGAATGCCCAGATGTACGCCCTCCATGGCATAGCGCCCGGCCGCCCACCGCTTACATTCGATGAGTGGCTGGCACGGGTGCATCCGCAAGACCGAGGCGCGGTCGAGATGGCCTTCTCGCAACTGCTCGAGGACCCTGCCCCACTGACCCTGGTGTTTCGCATCCTCCGCGAAAATGGCGAGATACGCCACCTGCGCTCGGTGACCCGCAGTTTCCAGCATGATGATGCGTCCACTCGCTGGCTGGTGGGCATCAACGAGGATGTGACAGACCGGGTGCGAGATCGCCAGCTGGCCGAGGCGAAGAGCCGTGAGCTGCAGACCTTCTTCGACGTATCGCTGAGCCTGATGTGCATTACCACCCTGCAAGGCGATTTCCAGACCGTCAATCAGGCCTGGGAGCGTGTGCTGGGCCATGCCGAGTCCACCCTGGTCGGCCGCTCCTTCCTGGACCTGGTACACCCTGACGACCTCGCCAGCACGCGACAGGCGATGCACGCCTTACACGATGGCCAGGAGGTGGCCGGCTTCATCAACCGCTATCGCCACCGGGACGGCAGCTATCGGCATATCGAATGGCGCTCCACGCCGCGGGATGGGCGGATCTATGCTACCGCACATGATGTCTCCGCCCGCATCGACCTTGAACGACAGCTGGCCGAGGAGAGGAACTACCTGCAGTTGATCATCGACAGCTTGCCGAGCCCCGTCTTTGCCAAGGACTGGCAGGGCCGACACATCCTGGCCAACCGCAGCGTTGCCACGCTCTTTGGCACTACGCCAGAGGCGATGATCGGCCGCACCGACGCCGAGATGCCGCTCCCCCCTGACATCCACGAAAAGTTTCTGCGCGATGACCGCGAGGTGATGATTCAGGGGCGCCCCAAGACCATTCTCGAGCAGCCCATGCCCGATGGGCACGGCGATATCCGCTGGTTCCAGGTCGTCAAGGTACCCCTGATGGCCGACCGGCCAGTGGCGGAGCGCCAGGTACTGGGTATCGCCACCGATGTCACCGAGCGGGAGCATAACGAGCAGCGCCTGAAACGACAGGAAGCGCTCTACCGCAGCCTGGTGGAATCCCAGCAGGACCTGATCGTACGCGTCGATACCCACAACCGCTTCACCTTCGTCAACGACGCCTACTGCACCACGTTCGGAAAATCCCGCGAGGCGCTGATCGGCAAGACGTTCACCCCGCTGGTGCACGAGGATGACCTCCCCCACACCCTGTCCGCCATCGACCGTCTCAAGCAGCCGCCTTACTCGCGCGTCACCATCGTGCAGCGAGCCATGACACAAGCCGGCTGGCGCTGGCTCTCCTGGGAAGACAGCGCCATTCTCGATGAGGCGGGAAGCCTCCTGGAGATACAGGCCGTAGGGCGCGACATCACCGATCTCAAGGAGGCGCAGCAGCACGCCCTGTCCTCCAACCGCGCCAAGAGCCAGTTCCTGGCCAATATGAGCCACGAGATTCGCACGCCCCTCAACGCCATCATCGGCTTCGGCGAGCTGCTCTCGCAGAGCCCACTTAGCGCCGAGCAGCAGGACTGGATCGACAAGGTCAAGGCCTCATCGCAGCTGCTACTAAGCATCGTCAACGATATCCTGGACTTCTCGAAGATCGAAGCCGGCAAGCTCGAGCTTGAATCCCGCCCCTTCCATCCCAAAGAGCTCATCGCGCAACAGGAAGCGCTGTTCGGCCTGGCGGCAAATGAGAAGGCCTTGCGTTTCCGGACGCGTCAAGGAGGCGACGCGACGGCGGCATTGCTGGGAGACCCTCTGCGACTGGGGCAAGTGCTTACTAACCTGGTCGGCAACGCCATCAAGTTCACCGAGCGAGGCGAGGTAGAGCTCGTCATCCATGTCGAGGCGATAGACCGCTCACGCTGCCGATTGACCTGTAGCGTCAACGACACGGGCATCGGCATCAGTGCCGCCCAGCAGAAGCGGCTCTTCAACGCCTTTACCCAAGCCGATACTTCCACCTCTCGACGCTATGGCGGCACCGGCCTGGGGCTGGTGATCAGCCAGCGCCTCGTGGAGCAGATGGGAGGCAAGCTGTCACTTTCCTCTCAGCCGGGTCAGGGTAGTCGCTTCACCTTCAGCCTGCCGCTGGAGATCAGTGAGGCCCCTCTTCGCCATCCTCCAGGCGCCAAAGGCTATGATCTCCCCCGGCTGGGAGGCAAGAAGGTCTTGCTGGCCGAAGACAACCCAATCAATCAGGCCCTGACACGGCGCCTGCTGGAAGACCTGGGCGTGGAGGTCAGCGTGGTCGATAATGGCCGAGAGGCGGTGGACTCCCTGCGCCAGCATGGCGTCGACCTGGTGCTGATGGATCTACAAATGCCGGTGATGGACGGCCTGGAGGCCGCACGGCGTATTCGACAAGACAACGCGACACTTCCCATCATTGCCCTCTCCGCCGCCGTCCTGTCCGAGGAGCGACAGCAGGCCCTGGGCGCAGGCATGAACGAGCACCTCGCCAAGCCGGTTCAGCCACGGCAGCTGACCGCTACCCTGCTGCATTGGCTCACCGACGATGACGCTTCCCCGCCCGCTGCAGCTGACGAGTCCTACCCCATCTCCCGCAACAATGAAGCTTGGCTGGAGCGGCTGGAAGCTGAGGGCTTCGATACCCAAGCCGGCCTGGAGGCCGCTGCGGGCGACCGGGAGCTTTTCCGCAGGGTGCTGGAGCTCTTCGGTGGCCGACTTCACCAGCAGGAGACCCGTTCATGGCGTGAGGCAGCCCAGAGCCCGGATACCCTGGAGGCACTCAAGCGAGAGCTACATATGCTGAAAGGTTCAGCAGCCTCGGTTGGCGCACGTGATCTGGCGAACCATCTCGCCCGGGTGGAAGAATTCTTGACGCATTACCACCACGTGCGCCAGACCGATATCGACCAGCTGATTCAGGTGCTCGAGTGGACGGCAATGATCCTGGGTAGGGCACTGTCGACCTAGATGCCCGTCGGGACAGCCAGACACTGCCTTGGACGACCGAAACCAAGGGCCCCCTTGGCCGTCGCCCCCACCAGAAGCTATGGCAGCTCTCGCCGGGGGTCGCGCAGCAACTGCTCGAAGTCACCCAGCGGCAAGGGCCTGCCAAACAGGTAGCCCTGGAAGCGTTCGCACCCATGCGTCTTGAGCCAGGCTCGCTGTGCCTCGGTCTCCACGCCCTCGGCCACTACCTCGAGCGCCAGGCTATTCGCGAGCGCAATGGTACTGTCGACGATCGAGGCGCTCGCCGGGTCGTCGAGCACCTCGCGCACGAAGGACTGGTCAATCTTGAGCTGGTCCATCGGGAGGCGGTTGAGGTAGGAGAGCGACGAAAAGCCCGTACCGAAGTCGTCCAGGGCGAAGGTGATCCCCAGCGCCTTGAGTGCCAGCATCTTGTCACGAGCCTCGTCCTGCCGCTCGAGGAACAGGCCCTCGGTCACCTCCAGCTTGAGTCGACCGGGTGAAGCCCCGGTCCTGTCCAGGATCTGATGCACCTGATCGACGAAGTCGCTCTCCTTGAACTGCTGAGCGCTGATATTGACCGCCAGCGTCAGGTCACGTGTCTCGGGATTGCTCGCCCACA
Source organism: Halomonas sp. 3H (assembly GCF_024206005.1). Taxonomy (NCBI): domain Bacteria; kingdom Pseudomonadati; phylum Pseudomonadota; class Gammaproteobacteria; order Oceanospirillales; family Halomonadaceae; genus Halomonas; species Halomonas sp. 3H. The sequence goes on along the minus strand of NZ_CP100360.1, from coordinate 1,170,474 downwards.
CCATCAGCTGCCGGCAGGCAGTCTCCAGCACCCAGCGGTCGATGGCGATGATCTGGCGATTCTCCTCCGCCAGCGGAATGAACTCCGCCGGCGAGACCATGCCGCGCTCGGGATGCTCCCAGCGCAGCAGCACTTCCGCGCCGAGGATGCGCCCCTCGCTGTCCACCTGTGGCTGGTAGTAGGGACGAAATTGCTCAGCCGACAGGGCATGACGCAGGTCCGCTTCCAGCCGCAGACGACCATGCAGCTGCGCCTGCAGAAGCGGATCGAAGAAGCAGAACCGGTTTCGCCCGCCCTGCTTGGCCTGCTGCAGGGCCATGTCGGCCTGGGACAGCACAGCTTGGGCGCACGCCTCACGGTAGCGGAACAGGGTGATCCCGAGGCTTGCCGTCATCTGCATGGCATGGGACTCCCCGGGCAGCGCAAGCTGCAGCGTGCCGATCAGCTTGCTAGCGATGCGCTCGGTGATATAGGCGGCGTGCTCCTGGTCGGGTCCCAGCCCCGCGAGCAGCACGGCGAATTCGTCGCCGCTCAGCCGGGCCAGAGTATCGCTCTCGCGTAGCTGGTGGCGCAGCTCATGGGTGATCCGCTGGAGCAGCTGGTCACCCTGCTGATGGCCCAGCAGGTCGTTGACCCGCTTGAAGTGATCCAGGTCGATCAGCAGCAGCGCCGCGAAGTGGCTGCCCGGGTGCGAGTCACCGGCCAACGCGGTCAGCTGATCGAGCAGATGACGCCGATTGGGCAGGCCGGTGAGGGGGTCGAAGAAGGCCAGCTGGCGCGCCTCATCCTCGGCGGCCTTCTGCTTCGAGATATCGGTCATGGCCCCCACGTAGTGGGTCACTCGCCCGTCGCTTCCCGCGACGGCGCTGATCAACAGATGTTCGGGATAGAGCTCGCCGTTGCGACGACGGTTCCAGACCTCGCCCTCCCAGCCTCCCCTCTGATCGATCGACTGCCACATCTGCCGGTAGAACGCTTCATCATGCTGCCCCGATGCCAACAGGCCAGGCTTGCGACCCAGGACTTCCTGGGCCGAGTAGCCGGTGATCCTTGTGAAGGCCTCGTTGACTCGCAGGATACGCCCCCGGGCATCGGTCACTAACATGCCTTGCTGGCTCTCGAAGGCGGTGGCGGCGATGCGGGACTCCTGCTCCAGTCGCAGGCGTGTGAGATAGTGGCGAAGGCCGGCACCACCCACCAGCATGACCAGCAGCAGGATACCGGCTCGTATCCACAGCTGTTGCCACCAGCCCTGCATCAGCAACGCCGTGGATTCTCCCGCCATGACAATAAACGGACGGCCTGCGACCGACATCGCAGCATAGAGCCTGTCCACACCGTCCACCGGCGAGGCCATTCGTGTCGGCCTGGACGTTGACGCATCATCGGCTAGCGAGGGAATGTCAAGTTTCTCAAGGGAGTCACCGATTGACGGGCACTCTCTCCCCTGGCCACACCCCGGCAGGTGCATCACCAGCTGCCCCGCGTTATCCACGATCATCAGGCTTTCACCCTGGGCTCTGGGCAGACGCGCCAGGGTTCCCTCGAATATCTGCGGCGTCAGCATGATGGCCGCAAAGTCAGCCGCGAGCTCCCCGCCACTCGCAAGACGGCGCACATGCATGATGCGATGGTCGTTGGCGAAGGCCGACCAGTAGAGGCCGGAAACCCACTCGTGAAGCTCTGGGCGTTCGCGGAAGATGCGGTAGTGCGGCAGGCCGCCAAGATCGTAGCCGCGGGGAAAGAGTGGCGATGAGGTAGCCACGACCCGCCCATCGCGATCGAACAGTCCCAATTCATCAAGGAAGGTGTACCGAGCGCGTCGCTCGGCAAGCAGGGCCTCCAGCCGCTCGTAGTCGGGATCCACGGTTTCGCCCAGGGATGCCACCAATGGCGCCTGATTCAGCTCCTCAAGGCCGTCCAGCGCAATATCACTGAGGCTGAAGACGGATGCTACCCACTCTGCGGCCATGGCGGCTCGACCCAGGGCCATTTCGTGGCCTTGATCGATCAGTGAGCGATACTCACGCAGCTGGAGTCCCGCGAGCACTGCTGCTACTACCAGCACCAGCAGCCCATAGGCCAAGAAGGCACGACGCCGATAGCGATCGAGGGCTTCCGGCCCGTGGCTGAGCGTATGAATGGGCGACTCCCCTTGTCGTCTTCAGATTGTCATCTCAAGCTATCAGATTAGCGATGTTCCAGCCTGCCGCAGTGGCCTCGCATCTGTTAACAATCTTTACACTTCTTGCACGCCGGCTTCGAGCCGGTAGCCGTGCTGGTAGACGCTGCGCAGCCGCCAACCATGGCGCCCATCGAACTCGAGCTTGCGACGCAGCCGGCTGACATGGGTGTCCACGGTGCGGGTGGTAACATCCCCGCGTATCCCCCAGATCATCTGCAGCAGCTCCTGGCGCGAGAAGAGCTCGCCGGCATGGCCGATAAACAGGCTGGCCAGGGCATACTCCCGGTCGGTGAGCGCAACCGCCTGCCCCGCCAGGGACACGGCACGCCGGGAAATATCAACCCGGTAGGGGGGCAACTCCAGCGAGCTCTGCCCGCGCCGGGCATCGAGACGCCGCCCCAGGGCCTGGACCCGCGCCTGTAGCTCGTCGGGGCGCACTGGCTTGGCCAGGAAGTCGTCGGCACCGCTCTGCAGCGCCTCGATCACATCTCCCTCTGAGCGGGTCGCGGTGATCATCAGGATGGGCACCTCCCAGCCGAGCTGTCGCCGCAACTGCTGCACGAAGCTAAGCCCACTGACGTCCGGCAGGCGCCAGTCGATCACGAACAGGTCGAAGCGCTGGCGCTGCATGGCGCGCTGCAGCTCGGCCACACTGGCAAAATCGCTCACCGTGTTCTCCAGCCGGGTGAGGCAGGTCACCAGAAAGTCCCGCTGATCCTCATCGTCTTCCAGAATGGCGATTTGCACGCGGTCTCCCATACCCTGAAGCAGTCCCTGAACCTGACCCTGACAAGCATGCCACTCGGGGGATAACGTCACAATCTTTGACATTCGCGCCGCCCATGCCCCTTATACTGGCGCCGTTACCCTCATCCCCCCGACCAAGGACACGTCGATGCGAGCCACTCTTGCCGCCCTCTCTGCCTGGCTGCTGCTGATCCCCGCGGCAATGGCCCTGGAGCCACCGTCGGGTCGCGTGCTGCTGACGGTGACGGGAAACATTGCCACGACCAATGTCGGCGACGAGGCACACTTCGACCGTGAGATGCTGCTGGCCCTGCCCCAGCACGAGACCGTGACCGCCACCCCCTGGCACGATGGTACCGTCCGCTTCACCGGCCCCCTGGGCCGCGAGCTGCTGGCCGCCGTCGGCGCTCACGGCGAGACTCTGCGTGTCACGGCGCTGAACGACTACTCGGCCAGCGTGCCGGTCACCGACCTGCTCGAGAACGATGTCATCCTGGCCATGACCCTGAACGGGGAACCGCTGAGGGTGCGCGACCACGGTCCACTGTTCATCATCTACCCCTTCGACGACAGCCCCGAACTGCTCAACGAGGAGGTACTGATGCGCTCCGTCTGGCAGATCCACCGGATCGCCGTGATCGGCGACTGAGCGCCATTACGGCATGCCATCGATCAGCAGCCTTCGTTACCGGGTCGCCACCTTCGCGGCCATCCTGCTGTTCCTCTCCGCGCTGATCACCGGAGGGGCCATCTACCATCGCCAGCAGCAGGTCGAGCACAAGATGCTCGAGAACCTGACCTGGGCCGCCTACCAGTTCGACCGCGAGGTCCGCGAGCTGCGGCTGGCGCTACACGGCGCCTCGGTCTCGCATCCCGATGACGTCCTGCTGCGCTACGAGATCCTGGTCAGCCGCACCGGCCTCTTCCAGCAGGGTGAGATTCGGCGGGCCATGCAGGAAACGACGCTGACCGAGCCGCTGCAGGCCGCCATCCAGAGCGTTCACGACCTTGACGCCCTGCTCGCGCAGATCGAGGGCGGTGAGCGCCTGCTGGACCCCCAGACACGTCGCGAGCTTGATGAGCGCCTGGTCGCCCTGCAGGGCATTACCTCGGCCCTGCTGATCGACACCAATGCCCATGTGGCCAGTCTGCGCAACGCCGAGCGCAACGAATTGCTGAGCCTGTACGGCGTGGTACTGGCGCTGATCGTGCTGTTGATGGTGTCGGGCAGCGTGCTGGTGGTATCGCTGATCCGTGAGGGCCGGGAGCATGGGCGCAAGACCCGCATGCTCGAGCACCAGGCTCGCGAGCTCGACGAGACGGCCCGGCAGGCCGAGCAGGCCAGCCGGGCCAAGTCGGAATTCATGGCGGTGATGAGCCATGAGATCCGTACCCCGCTCAACGGGGTCGTGGGGGTGGCCGACCTGCTTGCCGACGAGCCCCTGCCGGCCGGCGGCCAGCGGCTGCTGGATTCGTTGAACGACAGCGTGCTGAGCCTGCAGGCGGTGATCAACGACGTGATCGACTACACCAAGTACGAATCCGGCGGGCTGGATCTCGACCCGCAGCCCTTCGGGGTGCACCCCTTCATCACCCAGCTGACCCGGGCCTACCAGCTGCAGAGCGAGGCGCGGGGAATCGCCTTCCATGTGATCGTCGATGACGAGGTGCCCGATTGCCTCGAGGGAGATGCCAACCGGTTGCGCCAGGTGCTGATGAACCTCCTCAACAACGCCTTCAAGTTCACCTCGGAAGGGGCCATCAGCCTCAAGGTGCAGCTCACCGAGGCGGGAGAGGTGCGCTTCCTGGTGCGTGACACGGGCTGCGGGATTCCCGATGAGCGCCGTCAGGCCCTCTTCAAGCCCTTCTCCCAGGTCGACAGCTCGATCTCGCGGCGCTATGGCGGCTCCGGACTGGGGCTGGCGATCTGCGAACGGCTGGTAACCGCCATGGGGGGGCATATCGACTTCGAGAGCCATGTCGGCCTGGGCAGCCTGTTCTGGTTCGACCTGCCGCTGACGGGCGCTTCCCGGGAAGCGGTGGAGCGGCACGCCGGCCTGGTGGATGCGGAGACCGGGCGTCCCGCCACCCCGCTACCTCGCGGCCGGATCCTGGTCGTGGAGGATCACCCCACCAACCGGGAGCTGGCCAAGGCCATGCTGGAGCGTCTTGGCCAGACGGTCAACCTGGCAGAGAACGGCCAGGCCGCGCTGGAGCGCCTGGCCAGGGAATCCTTCGACCTGGTGCTGATGGACATGCAGATGCCGGTGCTCGACGGGCTGGAGACCACCCGACGCTGGCGCCGACAGGAATCCCCGAACGACCCTCGTCTGCCGATCGTCGCCATGACCGCCAATGCCATGCCCGAGGACCAGCGACGCTGCCGCGAGGCGGGAATGGACGATGTGCTCTGCAAGCCCTTCACCCGCGGTGACCTCTACCGCACGCTGCGCCCGCTGCTGATTCCCCACGAGGCCGAGGCTGGCCACCTTCGAGCCGACGCCTCCGCCTTCGGGCCCGAATCGCCACCGGCCCGGGAAGTGGCGTTACCGATGGACGGCGATGCGACCCGCGCCGGCGTCGTTGACACTCTTGACACCGCCGAGCCGCTGCTCGATGCGGCCACGCTGACATCCCTTGAGGCATCGCTGGGGCAGGAGACCCTGAGCGGCCTCGTCGAGCGCTTCATCGAGCGACTGGAGGAGCGGCACTCGCGCATGGCCGAGAGCCTCGATCGTGAGGATCGCGATGAGCTGGGCGAGGCCGCCCATGCCCTCAAGGGAGCCGCCGCCTCGATGGGCTGCTCGGGCCTGGCCGATGCCGCTGCCGTCCTTGAGCGTCAGGCCCTGGAGATCGACATGCCCGGCCTGAAGGCCCGGGTCGAACAGCTGGACCGGCTGGCCAAGATCACCGAGACAGCCCTCGCCGAGGGGGGCTATCTTCCCCGCCGTCAGGCCTGACCGGCCAAGCACACCTCCTCGAGACGGTAGCCATACTGGTAGACGCTGCGCAGGCGCAGGCCGCGGCTTCCGTCCAGCCCCAGCTTGCGCCGCACCCGGCTGATATGGGTATCGAGCGTGCGCGTCTGGACGTCACCCTGCAGCCCCCAGACCAGTTCGAGCAGCAGCTTGCGCGACAGCAGCTGGCCCGGATGGCTGAAGAAGAGGTTGACCAGCTGATATTCCCGCTCGGTCAAGGGCACCGGCTCCCCCTGCACCACCACCCCGCGCGGCACCCGCGAGAGCCGATACTCCCCTAGCGCCAACGCCTCGGCGGCCTGGAGTTGGGACGTGCGTCGGCCCAGCGCCCTGACCCTGGCACGAAGCTCGGCCGGGTTCAGTGGCTTTTGCAGGAAGTCATCGGCGCCGGCCTCCAGCGCCGTCACCACGGCATCCTCCCTGTTCGACTCCGCGGTAATGAAGAGGATCGGCTGCTGCCAGGCATGGCCATGGCGCAAATGGGCCATTACCTCCAGGCCGCTGGCATCGGGCAGGTGCCAGTCCAGAATGAGCAGGTCGAAGGGTTCGGTCTGCAACCGGCGGTGGAGCTCGCCGGCGCGCTGCATCAGCACCCGCGTATGCCGGTCCGCCTCCAGGCAACGGTCAATGAAATCCAGCTGATCGGGATCATCCTCGAGCACTGCAATACGCATGGCGGAACCTTGTACAATAGTTGCATTACCAGTTTACGCTTAAAGCCCGCCACCTCCACCGAGCGTAACACTTGTTGACATTACGCCCCGGGATAACAGGCCAGCGCCTTTTATCCTTGGGTCTCGAGGCAACCGGGGCAGCACCCGAGGGGAACAAGTCGATGCCGACAAAGAGTTGTACAAGAATTATCCTTCTTGCGCTTGCCTGGCTATTGCCGCTGGTCGCCACCGCCTCTTCCGGTACCGCGCCGCTGCTCACCGTCCAGATCGGCCCGGGAACTCCCTCGCTGACGCTGGATCGTCAGACGTTGCTGACCCTGCCCCAGGCCAGCATGGAGACCCGGGTGCCATGGCACGACGAGCCCGCGCGTTTCGAGGGTCCGCTGCTCAGCAGCCTGATCGAGCATCTCGAGATTCGCGGCGATACCCTGGTGGTGACGGGACTGGACGGCTACAGCACCCGGCTGTCTCTCGCCGAATCCGACGCGATGGGGGCCATGCTGGCGCATCGCTGCAACGGCAAGCCCCTGAACGTTCGTGAATTTGGTCCGTTGCTCCTGCTCTACCCCGAGGGTCATGGCCTCTCGAGCCAGCAGCGGCTGTTCCGCACCGTCTGGCAAGTCACCCACATCGACGTCGAGTAGGTGCGGAACGTCGGATATCAACCTCAGCCCATGACGGTATCCCACTCGCGCTGGATCACCGCCAGGAAGAGATGACAGCGTTCGGCCTCCTGCTCAGCGGCCGATACGGCCATCATGCCCGCGACATCGCCGATGAAGCCCTGCCCGAGCGCCCTGGCACAGGAGGAGAGATGGCTCGCCGCGTGCTGAAGCCCGAGAAAGTCCCCATCCTCGATGAGCAGCCAGGCTTCATCGATGAACCCCGCCAAGGTATCGGCCAAGAAGCCCTGGGCCTGTTCACGACTGCCGTGTCCCCTCAGGTGGGATGACACTGCTGGATGAACTGTTGCATGGTGTGCCATGAAATCCCCTCCTTGTCGGGAATCTGCTTGCCGAAGTTGCCATACCAGGCCTCGAAGCGGTCTGCATACAGCGGCCGCGAGAAGAAATAGCCCTGGCCGGTGTGGCATCCCGCTCGCTTGAGCAGACGGCCCTGCTCGAGGGTCTCGACTCCCTCGGCAACCACGTCGAGCCCCAGCCGCCTGGCCAGTTCGATCACCATCTGGATGATCGACTCGGCCTTGTCGTCATAGGTGCATTCGGCCACGAACGCCCTGTCGATCTTCAGCTGGGTAAAGGGGAGCCGGTAGAGCTGGAGCATCGAGGCATTGCCGGTGCCGAAATCATCGATGGCGATACTGAATCCCAGATCGCAAAGGCGCGAAAGCTGGTCGATGGCACGGTCCATGTCACGAATGCCGCGCGTCTCGGTCAGTTCCAGCGTCAGGCTCCCCGGCGTGACGTTGTGAGCGGTCAGGCGGCGAAGGAACTGTGGCAGAAAGTCATCGGTTTCCAGCACGGCCGGCGAGAGGTTGATGGCCATGTCCAGGTCAAAACCCGCCCGGCGCCAGCGATACTGCTGCGCCAGGGCCTGTTCGACCAGCTGCCAGGTCAGGGGAATTATCTGCCCGTCCTTCTCCGCCACCGAGATGAAGCGATCGGGCGGCACCAGGCCCAGCTCGGGGTCCTGCCACCTGGCCAGCGCCTCCACCCCGCTCACCCGCCCCGTCGACAGGCAGAACTTGGGCTGATAGGCCAGCAGGAAATGACCGCGCTCCAGAGCGGCACGAATATGACCAGAACTGACCACCCGCAGTGAAGCCTGCAGCTGTTCGACGATCCGCAGCAGGGCCGGTGCATCCAGAGGCTTCTCGAGCACTCCCAGCATGTGCAGCCCATAGGCGCGACCCAGTTCCACCGCCCCCATGACCCGTTCACGCTCCGCTCCGCTGAGCAGAATGACATGAGGTGTGATGGACGAGGTCATCAGCAGGCGGATCACGTCCAGACCGGTCGACCGGCCCAGGCGATAATCCAGGATCACCAGGTCGACATCGAGCCTTTCAGGGGCGTGTTCAAGCTCGTCCAGGCCCTCGGCCGTATCGATATCATGGCCCTGCCTGGAGAGCAGGCTTCCGACGAGGGATCGCATGGTCGGATCGTCATCGATGATCATGCAGCGCAATGGATGCATCCTTGATTAACAGGCTATTTAAAGTGTAATAGCCAGCAGCACTGTAAGCGAACCGCCACAACAAGACGTGACATTGATTGACATTCACTGCCCCGCAGGCGACCGATCAATTAAAAAAATCCCGCACCGGGCGGGACAAGGGCAGGGATCACTCGGGCAGGAGTGGTCAATGACGCATGGGGGCACGCACGCGACGTCTCGAGTCGTGATATGAGGCCATGATATCGGCATGCAGCTGCATGGTGCGGCGATGAATCTCGACCTGGCCAAGGTCGGACAGATCGGCCAGCAGCTGACCGGCCACCTTCTGGAGTGGCCGCATGTCAGCCTCATCGGTGATGACCATGATTCGCGAAAGGTGCCCCGGCAACAGCGTGGGATCACGATGCTCGAGGTCCTGGATCATCATCCACGACCTGGCCACCAGCCTGACCAGGTGCCGCGCATGCGACACGACGGGAAGCTCGGACTCGCGGCGGGAAGCCGCCGCGGAGACCTCAATACTCTGGGGACGATCCACTACCAGCATCGGGCAGCTCTCTGATATCTGACATGAAGATATGAACCACTGCCGAAGATCGACGGTGGCGAATGTGACAAGATTACTCGGAAGGCACACCTTTGGCAGCCGATGGACGACCTTTGTGACAATGCTTTGCATTCTCGCCGTGGCGGCGACTCGCGTCAGGACAGCGACGGGCTGTACCTGCGATGGGCTGTTACGGGGTCAGGCCAGGCGAAACCCGGCGCCGGCCAGCAGGGTGGCGAGCGGTTCATCGGGCTCCACCAGGACCACCTCCAGGGCGGCGAACTCGCGGCGCAGGGGATAGTTCGCCCGGCAGGCGTCGAAGCCCTTGGCCATGCCTTGGCGCCGGCTCTCGCGCAGCAGGCTGTCGTGGTCACGGCGCACGTCATGCACGGCGCGAATACAGAGCCGCAGGGCCTCCTCGGCGTCGAGCCCGCAGCCCAGTGCCAGCCGGCGCAGGGGAGGCGCCGGCAGCAGGTCTTCCAGGCTCACCCGGGGCGGCAGGCCCAGTCGCTCGCAGAGCGCCCGGTAGATCATGTGGGTGCCGCGCCGCTTGCCCTCCAGGCTGTGGCCGGCGATGTGCGGCGTGGCGATCTCGGCCAGGTCGCGCAGGACGGCATCGATGCCCGGCTCATGCTCCCAGACGTCGAGGACCGCGGTGATGTCGCCCTCGCCGGCCAGCCGGCCGCGCAGCGCCTGGCCGTCCACGCAGTCGCCGCGCCCGGCGTTGAGCAGCACCGTGCCCGGGGCGAGCTCGGCGATCGCCTGGGCGCCCAGCAGGTGGTGGGTCGCATGGGGCCCCTGGCGCACCAGCGGGGTATGCAGGCAGAGCACGTCGCAGGCATCGATAAGAGTCTCCAGGTCGACGAAGGCCGCCCGGCCCTCATGCGTGACCCGCTCGGCCTCGACGCGGGGCGGATCACAGGCCAGGCAGTCGATGTCCATGGCGGAGAGCCGCCGCAGCAGCCGCCCGCCCACGTTACCGGCGCCGATAACCCCCACCCGCCGTTCGGCCAGCGGCCACCCCTGGCGCTCGGCCAGGGTCGCCAGGCTGCCGAGCACGTAGTCCACCACCGCCTCGGCGTTGCAGCCCGGCGCACTGGCGAAGGCGATGCCGCGCGTCGCCAGCAGGTCGCGGTCGATATGGTCGGTGCCAATGGTGCAGGTGCCGACGAAGCGCAGCCGGCGGGCCTCGGCGAGCAGCGCCGCGTCGACCCGGGTGATGGAGCGCACCACCAGGGCATCGATATCGCGCAGGGCAGCGGCCGTGATCTCGCGCCCCGGCAGGCGGACCACCTCCCCCAGGTCGCGGAAGCAGAGGTCGGCGGCAGGCACATCGGCATCGACAAGAATCTTCATGGCGGCTTGTTCGGCTCCGGCAAGGAATTACAATACGCCACACCTTATCACTCTGCCGCCAAGCCCGGCACAGCGCACCGCGGGAGCATCAATGATCGTTCGCTGGGAAACCGACCACGACTATGTGCTGGTGCACATCCACCAGGACATGTTCGGCGACTGGATCTTCAGCCGCGCCTGGGGGCAGATCGGCACCCAGTTCGGCGGCCTCAAGCATCAGCTGGCCGACGACCATGGCCAGGCCCTGATGTGGCTGGGTGACGAGGCCACCATCCAGGCCTCCCGCGGCTTCCGCAAGGTGCTGGAGGTGGACGACCAGAGCGCCGAGGGGCGCGAGGCGGTCAGTCAGCTGTCGCTGCTGGATGCGCTCTGAAGCGCCAAGCGCCAAGCGCCAAGCGCCAAGCGCCAAGCGACGCAGGATGATGCCGCCAGCCATGCCACAGCAGTTGAGCGTCTAGCCCCAACAGCTGCAGCACCTCTCTGAGCGGCCGGGCGCCAGGCGCTTGTGGCTTGGCGCTTATCCGAGATAGCGCCGTCCGCCTCGCATGGTCGCCCCCCTGACCTCGCGAGGTTCGGCCTCGCCGGCCAGCTGGCGCTGCAGCGCCGCCCAGGCGTCCTCCTCCAGCCAGCCCCGCTCGGCGAGCCAGGCGGCCAGCCGCGGCGCCTCGAAGCCGCGGTCGAGCTCCCTGCCCTCGGCATCCACCAGCACCGGGATGCGCACCCCGTAGCGCTCGACCAGGGCGTCGTCCTCGCTGATCTCGACCCGCTCCAGGCGATACTCCCCGGCACACAGCGTCACCAGCAGCGCCTCGAGCTGCTGGCAGAGGTGGCAGCCCAGGGTGGTATACAGGGTCAGCCGGGTCATGCGCGCTCCTCCCGGTGGCGAATCAGGAAGACGTGGTGGAGATCGGCGTTGCGTTTGCAGGATAAAAAGCGGATCGAAGGTCTCATGCCGTTTCCTCCCGGTGGCGAATCAGGAAGACGTGGTGCAGGTCGGGGTTGCGGTTGCAGGATAAAAAGCGGATCGAAGGTCTCATGCCGTTTCCTCCCGGTGGCGAATCAGGAAGACGTGGTGCAGGTCGGGGTTCCGGGTAAAATCCGGATCGAAGGTCTTCGCCGAGATCTCCTCCACCGCATAGTGCTCGGCCAGGTCGGCGTCCAGCTTGAAGCGTCGCTGGTTGTTGGAGAACACCAGGGTGCCGCCCGGCGCCAGGCGGGCCATGGCCAGGCGCACCAGCCGGCCGTGGTCGCGCTGGACATCCAGGGTCTCGTCCATCTTCTTGGAGTTGGAGAAGGTGGGCGGGTCCATGAAGATCAGGTCGAACTGCCCCCGGGCGGTCTGCAGCCAGCGCAGGCAGTCGTCGCGCACCACCCGGTGGCGGCTGGGGTCGAGTCGGTTAAGGGCGAAGTTGTCCCGCGCCCACTCCAGGTAGGTGTTGGAGAGATCCACGCTGACGCTGTCGCTGGCGCCGGCCGCCCCCTCGGCCTCACGCGACCCCAGCGCCGCCTGCACGGTGGCGGTGGCGGTATAGCAAAAGAGGTTGAGGAAGCGCTTTCCGGCGGCCATCTCGCCCAGCATCCGGCGTACCGGCCGGTGGTCCAGGAACAGGCCGGTGTCGAGGTAGTCGCGCAGGTTGACCCACAGCCGCGCCCGCCCCTCCTGCACCTCGAAGCGCTCGCCGCTGGCCGCCTGCTTCTGGTACTGGGCGCGGCCGCTCTGGCGCTCGCGGCGCTTGATCACCACCCGGGCCGGGTCGACCTCGAGCACCTCGGGAATCACCGAGAGGGCATCGAAGAGCCGCTTCTGGGCCTGGGCGGCATCGATGGAGCGCGGCGGCGCGTACTCCTGCACGTGGACCCGGTCGCCGTAGACGTCGATGGCCAGGGCATACTCCGGCATGTCGGCGTCATAGAGACGGTAGCAGCGCTCGCCGCTCTTCTTGAGCCACTTCCTCAGCCGCCGCCGGTTCTTCTCCAGCCGGTTGGCAAACATCTGGGCTCCCTCGGAGCGCGCCGGGGCGGCTCCCGCCCGGGCGCTGGCGCCGGCATCGTCGTCCCCGCGGGCCGCTTCCGGGATCGCCATCAGCAGCAGCCTGGCCTCGAGCGGGCCGTTGCGCAGGGCGTACTGCTTGTGGGCGCGCAGGCCGATGCGGTGACCGAGGTCCGGGTTGGCGGTGAAGACCGCCAGCCCCCAGCCCGGGAAGGCGGCGCGCACCCGCTCGCCGAGCTGCCCGTAGAGGCCGACCAGCTCGGGCAGCTCGCCCAGCCGCTCGCCATAGGGCGGGTTGGTGATCACCAGGCCCGGCGGCGCATCGTCCAGCCCCTCGGGGCGCGCCAGCTCGACGAGCCCGGCGCCATGGAAGGTAATCAGTGCCGGGATGCCGGCGCGCATGGCATTGGCCCGGGCCGCCGCCAGCGCCGGCGGGCTGCGGTCGAAGCCGTGGAGCCGCGAGCGGCAGCGCTTGCGGCCGATGCTGGCGCGGGCCTCGGCCTCGCGCTTCAGCTCGCGCCAGGTCGCCTCGTCATGGCCCGCCCAGCCGTGGAAGCCGAAGCGCTGGCGGGCCAGGTTGGGGGCCATGTCGGCGGCCATCATGGCGGCCTCGATCAGCAGGGTCCCGGCGCCGCAGAGCGGGTCCACCAGCGGGGCGCCGTCGCGGGCCAGCGCCGGCCAGCCGGCACGCACCAGCAGCGCGGCGGCCAGATTCTCCTTGAGCGGGGCGTGGCCCACGTCGCGCCGGTAGCCGCGGCGGTGCAGGCTGTCGCCGGCGAGGTCCACGCCCAGGATCAGCCGCCCGCGGTGCAGGTGGGCATAGAGCCTCAGGTCGGGGGACTTGAGGTCGATGTCGGGCCGCGCCCGCCCCTCGGCCTGCAGGCGGTCGACCACGCCATCCTTGACCGTCTGGGCCCCGAAGCGGGTGTGGCGGATCGCCTCGGAGCGACCGTGGAAATCCACCGCCAGGCTCGCCCCGGAAGCCAGGTGGGCCTTCCACTCGACCGCCGCCACCGAGGCCCGGAGCTGTTCCGGCGTCTCGATCCCCTCCTCGCGGGCGAGGCAGAGCACTACCCGGTTGGCCAGCCGCGACCAGAGGCAGGCGCGGTAGGCCCCCTCGAGCCCGGCCCGGAAGTGCACCCCGCCCACCGTGGTCTTGCCCGGCTCGGCCCCCAGGGCCGCCAGCTCGTCGGCCAGCAGCAGCTCGATGCCCCTGGGACAGGTGGCAAGAAATTCAAGGGTCTCAGTGGGTTGGCTATCGGTCATGAAGATGTCACCGGCATGCTGTTGGGGTCATGGCCGCCGTGACCGGCGGGTGAACGGGATGTTACAAATCAAGGGTCGACAGTGGCGACCGGGATGGGCTATCAATAAGCCAGTAGCTACTGAAGAACGCATGCGTTTTCTGTCACCGGGCACGGCTCAGCAAGGCTGACGCGAACCCCGGGGCACGTTACGGATCGATCGTGCGCCACGCTGACGCATGGATCGCTCCAGATTGATACCTTTTCAAGAGGTAGTCCAATGAAACGACAGAAACGTGATCGCTTCCAGCGTGCCTATATTCATGGCTACAAGGCGGGAGTCTCAGGTCGTTCCCGCGATGACTGTCCCAGTCAGGATATCAATCTTCGCGAATACTGGATGAGCGGTTGGCGTGAAGGTCGTGGGGATCAATGGTCCGGCATGACGGGTGTCTCCGGAATCCACAAGAACCCCATGGTGATGTGACCCCCCCACCTTTTTCTTCGGGTTCACACCCCCTCTCGAGAGAGCCCGTGGCAAGCGCCACGGGCTTTTTGCTGGTGCGTTCCCGCCTCACGGCGTGGCGACGCCGGCCTTCAGCGCCCGGGCACACTCGCCCACCAGGGCCGGGCCACGGTAGATGAAGCCCGAGTAGAGCTGCACCAGATCGGCGCCCGCCGCCACCTTCGCCACCGCCGAGTCGCCGCTGTCGATGCCACCCACGCCGATGATCGGCATCGTCGGCAGGTGGCGGCGCAGCTCGCGGATCACCGCATTGGACGCCTCGAACACCGGACGCCCCGACAGGCCGCCCTGCTCATCGGCGTGGGGCAGGCCGGCCACCGCCTCACGGGAGACGGTGGTATTGGTGGCGATCACCGCATCGATGCCGTTGTCCGACAGCGCCCGGGCCACCAGGGCCACCTCCTCGGCGTCCATGTCCGGGGCAATCTTGACCGCCAGCGGCACCCGCCGGCCGGCCTGGCGATCCAGTTCGAGCCCCGCCTCGCGCAGCGCCCCGAGGAGCTGGTCGAGATGCTCGCCGAACTGCAGGCTGCGCAGCCCCGGCGTATTGGGCGAGGAGATGTTGACGGTGACGTAGTGGGCGTGGGCATGGACCTTGCGCAGGCAGGTCAGGTAGTCGTCCACCGCCTTCTCCACCGGCGTGGTGAGGTTCTTGCCGATGTTGATGCCGATCACGCCGTCGTAGCGGCTCGCCCTGACCTTCTCGACGAGGTGGTCGACGCCAGCGTTGTTGAAGCCCATGCGGTTGATGATGGCGCCGGCCTCGGGCAGCCGGAACAGCCGTGGCCGGGGGTTCCCCGCCTGGGGTTTCGGGGTCACGGTCCCCACCTCGACGAAGCCGAAGCCCAGCGCGCCCAGGGCATCGAGGTGGTCGGCATTCTTGTCGAGCCCCGCGGCCAGGCCCACCCGGTTCGGAAAGCGCAGGCCCATGAGCTCCACCGGGTCCTCCACACGCCCGCCCCCGAGCCGCTTCGCCAGCCCCAGCCGACCGGCCAGGTCGAGGCCCGACAGCGCAACGCCGTGGGCGGTCTCGGCATCGAGGCGAAACAGGAGCGAGCGGGCAAGCGAGTACATGGCATCTCCGGGGGCAGCGGCATCGGGGCGGGCGGATTATAGCAGCGCCAGGCCCGGGTGACGACGCGAGCGAGGCGGCGCCATCCCGGGGTTTTGTGGTCTACTGTCTGCCTCGATTCCATCACAGGAGGCATCGCGGCGCCGGCGCCGCGATGCGCCCCAGCCAGGGAGCAGGCCATGGCCGACACCACCGAGACACTGGAACACCGCCTGTCGCGCATCCACCTGGCGCTGGAGAACGAGCAGCTGGCCGATGTCGACGCCGTCATCGCCGACCTGGAGCCCGCCGAGATCGCCCTGCTGCTCGAGTCGCTGCCCCCCGCGGCCCGGGTCCAGCTGTGGCAGCGCGTGCCCACGGAGGTCGACGGCGAGGTGCTGCTGCACGTGCATGATGAGGTGCGCAGCACCCTGCTCGACGACATGGACCACGAGGAGATCGTGGCCGCGGCGGCCGCACTGGACACCACCGACCTGGCGGAGATCTTCGAGGACCTGCCCCAGCAGGTGGCCGAGGACATGCTGCGCTCCATGGACGCGCTGCAGCGCACCCGCCTGGAGGAGACGCTCTCCTTCGAGGAGGACAGCGCCGGCCGCCTGATGCGCATGGACACCATCGCCGTGCGCGCCGATGTCAGCCTGGAGACGGTGCGACGCTTCCTGCGCTGGAAGGAGTCCGTGCCGGACAACACCCACCTGCTGATGGTGGTGGACCGCGACGGCCGCTTCGCCGGGGTGCTCTCGCTGGCGCGCCTGGTCAGCCACGACCCGGAGATGGCCGTCGCCGACCTGATGGACCGCGAGGTGGACAGCATCCGGGTCGACATGAAGTCCCGGGACGTGGCCACGCTGTTCCAGACCCACGACCTGGTCTCCGCCCCGGTGGTCGACGAGACCGGGCTGCTGCTCGGGCGCATCGTCATCGACGACATCGTCGACGTGATCCGCGAGGACTCCGACCAGGCGCTGATGAACATGGCGGGCCTGGACGAGGAGGAGGACCTCTTCGCCCCCGTCCTGCCCAGCGCCAAGCGCCGGGCGGTATGGCTCGGGATCAACCTGCTCACCGCCTTCCTGGCCGCCTGGGTGATCGGCCGCTTCGAGGACGCCCTGGACAAGATCGTCGCCCTGGCGGTGCTGATGCCCATCGTCGCCAGCATGGGCGGCATCGCCGGCAGCCAGACCCTGACCCTGGCCATCCGCGGCCTGGCGCTGGGGCAGATCAGCCGCACCAACAGCACCTGGCTGCTGCGCAAGGAGGTGGGCATCGCCGCGCTCAACGGCCTGGTCTGGTCGCTGGTGGTGGCGGTGCTTGCGGTAGTCTGGTTCGGCAGCGTGGCCATCGGCGTCATCATCGCCGCCGCGCTGGTGATCAACATGCTGGCCGCCGGCGTTGCCGGCATCGTGATCCCGCTGCTGCTCAAGCGGGCCGGCATCGACCCGGCCCTCTCCGGGTCGGTGGTGCTGACCACCGTCACCGACGTGGTGGGCTTCATGGCCTTCCTGGGCCTGGCCACCCTGTTCCTGCTGTGAGCCAGAACCGGTGAGCCATCGCCTGCCCTGACCCGCCGAGGCCCCGCCGCAGACGACGAACCCCGCCATTGGGCGGGGTTCGTCGTGCAGGATGGCCCTGAGGGCATCAGGTCTCGCGGCTGCTCTCGGCCAGGTCGACCAGTTCGCGCACGGCCACCGCGAACAGCGGGAAGCCTCCCTGGCTGCCGCTGCCCACCTGCTCTAGCAGCCGGCACCAGCGGCTGTGCATGCTGCCATGCAGGGTCAGCCACTGGTCGACCCGCTCGGTGGCCTCGCGGGGCCCGCCCTCCATCTGCAGCACGCTGACGGTGAGCGCCAGCTGCTGGCGGTCGATGTCGTCGCGGAAGGTCTCCCTGGCCTGGGCCTGCCAGCTGTCACGCACCCTGAGTTCGGTGATCTGACGGCTCATCCAGGGCAGCTCCAGGCGAGCGCCGATCTCGTAGAACACCTCGGCGACTTTCTGGGGCTTCTCATCGGCCTGGCGGGCCGCCTGGATGATGCCCAGTGCCGCGTAGAGGCTGCCTGCTGCCGCCACGATCGCGGCCAGCCCCTCGGGCACGCCGGCCTCGACCAGCTCGCCACGGCGGGCCTCCCAGGCCTCGAGCTCCTCGCCGCGCAGGCGCTTGCCGATGCTCTCTTGCAGCGGGGCGAGACGCGGGGCGAAGTAGTCGATGGTCTCCTGGGTGCTCATGCCGGTGCGGCTGCGCAGGAACCAGCGGGTGGCCCGGCGGATCAGCCGCATCAGGTCGAGCATCATGTCGTACTGGACCGCACTCGCCACCCGGTTGTCGAGGGCCTCGATCTGCTGCCACAGGGTGCCGAGCTGGAACACCTCCCGGGCGATCACGTAGGCCCGGGCGATGTCGGCCCGTCCAGCCCCGGTGGAGTCGATCAGCCGCCGCACGAAGACGATGCCCATGTGGTCGACCAGGTCGTTGGCCACCTGGGTGGCGACGATCTCGCGCTTCAGCCGGTGCTCGTACATCTCGTCGCGGTAGCGCTCCACCAGCGCCTTCGGGAAGATGCGCTCCACGTAGCGGGCGATGGTCGGGTCGTCGGGCACCTCGGAGGCGATCAGGTCGCCCTTGAGCACGCTCTTGGCATAGGAGATCAGCACCGAGAGCTCCGGCAGCAGCATGCCCTGCTGGTTGGCGGCGCGCTCCTCGAGCACCTCGTCGGCGGGCAGGAACTCCAGCTCGCGGTCCAGCTGGCCCTGGGCCTCCAGCTCGCTGATGAAGCGACGATAGGGGCCGACACCCTGGCGGGAGAGCAGCTCCGAGAGGTCCAGCGCCTGGGTCTGGCGGTAGTTGTCGAGCAGCACCAGGTCGGAGACCTCGCCGGTCATGTCGGCCAGCAGCTGGTTGCGCTGCTTCAGGGTCATGTCGCCGCGCTCGACCACCTCGTCGATGAGGATCTTGATGTTGACCTCGTGGTCGGAGCAGTTGACCCCGCCGGCGTTGTCGATGAAGTCGGTATTGACCCGCACGCCCCGGGCGGCGGCCTCCATGCGGCCGCGCTGGGTCAGGCCCAGGTTGCCGCCCTCGCCGACCACCTTGCAGTTAAGCTCGCAACCGTTGATGCGCAGCGCATCGTTGGCCTTGTCACCCACCTGGGCATCGCTCTCCTCGCTGCCCTTGACGTAGGTGCCGATGCCGCCGTTCCAGATCAGGTCGACGTGGGACCTGAGCATCGCCTGGATCAGCTCGCTGGGCGAGAGCTTGTCCTCCTTGATGCCGAAGGCGGCCTTCATCGGCCTGGAGATGGGAATCGACTTGGCGCTGCGCTTGAACACCCCGCCGCCCTCGGAGATCAGCGAGGCGTCGAAGTCCTCCCAGCTGGAGCGCGGCATCTCGAACAGCCGCTTGCGCTCGGCAAAGGTGGCCGCGGCATCCGGCGTGGGGTCGACGAAGATGTGCAGGTGGTTGAAGGCCCCCACCAGGCGGATCCGGTCCGACAGCAGCATGCCGTTGCCGAACACGTCGCCGCCCATGTCGCCGATGCCCACCACGGTGAACTCGTCCTGCTGGGTGTTCACCCCCAGATTGCGGAAGTGGCGCTTGACCGACTCCCAGGCGCCCTTGGCGGTGATGCCCATCTTCTTGTGGTCATAGCCGTTGGCCCCGCCGGAGGCGAAGGCGTCGCCCAGCCAGTGGCCATACTCCGCGGAGATCTCGTTGGCGATGTCGGAGAAGGTGGCGGTGCCCTTGTCGGCCGCCACCACCAGGTAGGGGTCATTTTCGTCGTGGCGCACCACCTCGCGGGGCGGCACCACCTCGCCTCCCTTGAGGTTGTCGGTGACGTCGAGCAGCGCGCGGATGAAGGTCTTGTAGCACTCGATTCCCTCGCGCTGGAAGGCCTCGCGGTCGCCCTCGGGCAGGCGCTTGCAGACGAAGCCCCCCTTGGCGCCCACCGGCACGATCACCGAGTTCTTCACCTGCTGGGCCTTGACCAGGCCGAGCACCTCGGTGCGGTAGTCCTCGAAGCGGTCGGACCAGCGCAGCCCGCCGCGGGCCACCTTGCCGCCGCGCAGGTGCACGCCCTCGACGCGGGGCGAGCAGACGAAGATCTCGAAGGCCGGGCGCGGCTTGGGCATCCCGGTGACCTTCGAGGGCTCCAGCTTGAAGGCGATGTAGTCCTTGGGCTGACCATCCTCGCGCCGCTGGTAGTAGTTGGTGCGCAAGGTGGCCTGGATCAGCTCCATGTAGCGGCGCAGTAGCTGGTCATCGTTGAGGCTGGCCACGTCATCGAGCAGGTGCTGGATGCGCGCCAGGCAGTCGTCGATCTCCCCTTCGGCGGGGCGCTCCTCGGGATCGAAGCGCAGCTCGAACAGGGTCACCAGCTCGCGGGTGATCTCCGGGTAGCTGGCCAGGGCGTTGGCCATGTACTCCTGGGAGACGCCGAAGCGGATCTGCTTCAGGTAGCGGGCATAGCCGCGCAGCATCGCCACCTCGCGCCAGTCCAGGTTGGCGCCGATGATCAGCCGGTTGAAGGCGTCGTTGTCCGCCTCCCCGGCCCAGATGCGCTGGAAGGCCTCGATGAAGGGCTCGCGCATCTCCTGGAGGTTGACCTCGGTGCTGGTGTGGTGCTCCAGGTCGAAGTCGTGGATCCAGTAGCGGGTATCGGTGGCCTCGATCTCGTAGGGGCGCTCGCCGATCACCCGCAGGCCCAGGTTCTCCATCATCGGCAGCACGTCGGAGAGGGGGATGGGGACCTCGCGATGGAACAGCTTGAGGTTGACCCCGCTGCCCTCCTCCTCGACCAGCCGGTAGAGCGACAGCGCCAGCGGTGCCCCCTCGTCCAGCTCGCCGATGTGCTGCAGGTCATAGACCGCGGTGCGCGCGTTGAAGTCCTCGCGGTAGCTGGCCGGGAAGGCGTCGCGGAAGCGGTCCATCAGGCGATTGGCCTGCTCCTCGCCGAAGCCCTCGATGCTGGCGGCCTGCAGGTCGTCGCGCCAGTTGCGGGCCAGCTGGGCGACCTTGGCCTCCAGGCGCTTGATGTCGTACTCGGCCGGCCGGTCGCCCTCGAAGCGCAGGATGAACTGGATGCGCGCCAGCACCGACTCCGAGAGGTAGGTGTTGAAGTCGCCGAAGGAGGCGCCCAGCTCCTCGCAGAGCAGCGCCTGGATACGCAGGCGCAGCTCGGTGGAGAAGACATCGCGCGGCACGAAGGCCAGGCAGGAGTAGAAGCGTCCGGGGCGGTCCTCGCGGATGAACAGCCGGACCCGGCGTCGCTCGCGGATGCTCAGGATGCCCAGCGCGGTCTGCGCCAGCTCCCGGGTATCGATCTGGAAGAGGTCGTCGCGGGGATAGACCTCGAGGATCTGCAGCAGCTGCTTGCCGTTGTGCCCCTTGGGGTTGAACCCGGCGATCTCCATCACCGTCTTGAGCTTGCGGCGCAGGATCGGCACGTTGCGCGGCGACTCGTTGTAGACGGTGGCGGTGAACAGGCCCAGGAAGCGGTGCTCGCCGACCAGGTTTCCCTGCTCGTCGTAGCGGTCGATGGAGATGTAGTCGGGGTAGGTGGGGCGATGCACCCGGGCATGGTGGGCGCTCTTGGCGAACGACAGCAGCTCGGGCACCAGCACGAACCGGCCCTCCTCGATGCCGAGCTCGGTGCGGATCCGCTCGCGGTAGCGCGGCTGGTCGAGGCGGAAGACCCCCAGCTCGCTGCCCTTGGCCTTGTCCAGCTGCTGCTGACCGCGCTTCTGTCCGACCTCGTAGGCGTCATAGCCGAGGAAGGTGAAGTTGTCGTGGAGCAGCCACTCGAGGAAGGCGATGGCCTCCCGGTGGTCGTCGGGGTCGGTCTGGGGCGGGCAGCCGGCGCGGAGCTCGACCAGCGCCTCCTCCACCTTGGCACGCATGGGCTCGAAGTCGGCCACCGCGGTGCGCACATCGACCAGCACGTCGTGCAGACTGGTCTGGATATCCTGCAGCACGGCGACATCCGAGTGGCGGTCGATCTCGATGACGATCAGCGACTCGCGGGCCTCGGGGGCCTTGGCATCCCGGGGCGAGGCGACCCGCTTGAGCCGATGCTTGCCGTCGCGCTCCGTGGCGAGCACCGCGTTGTGGATGGCGTGCACGGTGATGCCACGACGATTGAGCTCGATACGCACCGAGTCGACCAGGAAGGGCATGTCCTCGTGCAGCACCGCCACGAAGGTATGGGGCGACTGCCAGCCGTGCTCCTCGAAGTCGGGGTTGAAGACGCGCACCTTGGGGTGGGCCGGGTCGAACTCCTGGAGGAAGTGCCAGACCGAGAGCGTCGCCCCGTAGAGGTCGTCGAGGCGCCGGTCCTCCAGGTCGTCGAAGGGCACCGAGGCGTAGAAGTAGCGCGCGAAGGCCTCAACCTCGGCGGCCTTGTCCCTGTCCAGGCGGCTGCCCAGCCTCTCGGCCAGCTGCTTGAGAAAATCCTGTCTGGCGTCATCGTTCGCAACGTGCTGCATCCATCACCTCGTGCCCTGGGCCGCGACGGCGGCCGGAAGTCTTCGACACGGCGGCCGAGTCGGCCACCCTGCCTGCCAGCTTACGCCACTCCCCGACCCCGCCCCACCGAGTTGCCGACTTGCTCATGGAGCATGTCGCTTATGCATCGTCGCGAGCGCGTCGCCGCTTGACAGCCCTCGACAGGGCCGAGGTCAGCTACGCCGCTCCAGCAGCACGCCGCACTCGCAGTGGTGGGTCCAGGGGAACTGGTCGAACAGCGCGAAACGGGTGATCTCGTGGGTCTCGGTCAGGGTCTCGAGGTTGTCCGCCAGTGTCTCCGGGTTGCATGAAATATAGACGATGCGCGAATAGCCGCTGAGCTGGCGGCAGCTGGCCTCGTCCAGCCCGGCCCGAGGCGGGTCCACCAGCACGGTGGTGAAGTCATAGTCGTCCAGGGCCCACTCCGCCACCCGGCGGCCGCCCTTCTCGCCCTTGAGGGCCGCGGCGAACTCCTCGGCGGACATGCGCCCGACCACCGCGTTGTCGATGCCGTTGGCGGCCAGATTCTCCCTCGCGCTTGCCACGGCGGTGCGCGAGATCTCGGTGGCCATCACCCGGCGGAAGTTCTCGGCCAGGGCGATGGTGAAGTTGCCGTTGCCGCAGTAGAGCTCCACCAGGTCGCCCGCCTGGCTGCCGCGGGTCACCTCCCGGGCCCAGGCGAGCATCGAGCGGCAGATCTCGGCATTGGGCTGGGCGAAACTGTTCTCCACCTGCTGGTAGACGAACGGGCGACCGTCGACCTCCAGGCGCTCCCAGACGTGGTCACGGGCCAGCACCAGGCGCTGCTTGCGCGAGCGGCCGATGATCATCGCCCCCAGGCGCTCCTGGAGCAGGCGCGCCTCGGCCTCCCAGGCCTCGTCCAGCGGGCGATGGTAGATCAGGGTGATCAGCGCCTCGCCCGAGAGGGTGGTGAGGAACTCCACCTGGAAGAGCTTGCGCCGCAGCAGCGGCACGTCACGGATGGCGTCGAGCAGCGCCGGCATCAGCGCGTTGATGCGCCGGCTGGCGACCGGATAGTCGTCCAGGCGCACCACCGTCTTCTGCTTTTTCTTCGGGTCCCCGGGATCCCCCTCGGACTCTTGTATTTCAAACATCGCATAGAAGAGGTCATCGCCCTGGTGCCAGATGCGGAACTCGCAGCGCTGCCGGTAGTGGCTCGGCGGCGAGGGGTAGACCTCGAGCGGCGGTGGGGCGAAGCGCGCGAATTCGCGGGTGATGCGCTCGCGCTTCGCCTCGAGCTGCTCGTCATAGCGGGCGGGGTCGACGACGGGAATGGCCAAGGAGTCTCCTCCGGGTAGTGGGAATGAGTGGGCAGGGAGCGAGCGGGACACCGGCACGCTCAGTCGAGGGGCAGCAGGCAGGGCTCGGCGAAGCCGAAGGCCGCCAGGCCGGGGATCAGCCGGGGGTCCGGGGCGGTGACGAAGCTGGGGCCGGGGCCCTCCCGCGGCGCCACACCGGACACCACCTGGGCGGTACGCCGGGCGATGGCCTCGCTGGAGTCGATCCAGGCGACCGGCCGGGGCGCGAGTTCGGCCAGCACCTCCCGCAGCAGCGGGAAGTGGGTGCAGCCGAGCACCACGGTGTCCAGCTCGGGGTCGACCCACAGCGGCGCCAGGGCACGGCGGATCACCTCGCGATCCAGGGGCTCGCCGGCCAGCCAGCGCTCCGCCTCGCGCACCAGGGCATCGGCGGCGACGCGGGTCACGCGACAGTCGGCGGCGAAGGTCTCGATCAGCCGCAGGGTGTAGGGGCGCGCCACGGTGGCGCTGGTGGCCAGCAGGCCGATATGGCGACTGCGGCTGTGCGCCGCCGCGGGCTTGATGGCCGGCACCGTGCCGATCACGGGCACCGTCAGGCGCTCACGCAGGGCATCCAGGGCCAGGGTGCTGGCGGTGTTGCAGGCCACCACCAGGGCGCTGCAGCGGCTCGCGACCGCGGCCGCCTCGCAGACCGCCAGGATGCGAGCGACCAGCCAGTCATCCTCGCGCAGGCCGTAGGGCAGCATGGCGTTGTCGCAGGCATAGGCGAGCGCCGCGCGGGGCAGCCGCTCGCGCAGCGCCGAGACCACCGAGAGGCCGCCGACGCCGGAGTCGAATACCAGGATGGGCCCCGCCGTCACGGCGCGTCTCTCCCCTCTCGCGCAACCACGGGAGGGTCGAAAGGCGTCGACGGCGGCGGCATGGGAGAGAGACGGCTGGTGGACATCGTGAGGCCCCGGCTGGACATGGCGCCATTCTACCTCAGCCGGGCCGCCACCCGCAGCCGGTGGCGCCCGCTCTCACGGCAGGCGCCGTCGCCCCGGCCGGGTCAGGCGATCTCGGGGGCCTCGCGCAGCTCGGCATAGAGCTCGGGGTAGGCCTCCTGCAGCCGCTCGAGCTCCGCCGTGGCACCCTCCGGAAGGGCCTCGGCGAGGCGGTCCAGGTCGGACTCGGTGAAGTGCTCGCGGATCAGCGGGAAGAGCAGCTCCCGTTCATCTCGCAGGTAGGCCAGGTGGGCATCGAGATAGGCCTTGAGGTCATCGGCAAACCGGTCCATGGGCACCACGGCATCCATCAGGATCATGTCCAGGTCGTTGGAGAGCCGGGACAGGCGCGACTTGACGGCGCGGTAGTCGGTGGCCAGCCGTTCGGTCAGCTCGGCACTCTCCGGTGCCACTTCCTGCAGGCGCTCGCTGAAGAGCCGCTCCAGGGGCAGGGTGAACCCTTCCATGTAGTCGAGGATATAGTCGACGACCTCACGCACCAGCTGGAAGTTGGGACGCTCGCCGGTCGCCAGCGTCTTCTGCTTGAGCTGCAGAACGTGCAACATGCGAGCCATATTGGCATGATCCCGACGCAGTTGGGTCAGCATGGGCATGTCAGGCCCTCCTGTGTAGTGACAAGGGAGAAGGCACCCTTCGTTGGATGCGCGATCATGGACAGGGTTCATCACACGAGCCGTCCGGGAGGCCTCGCCGACGATACCCAGACACTCTAGCAGCCGGACCGCCTTCATGCCCCGCCCCACGTCAACGTAAGGAGTAGCTGATGGACCTCTTTGCATCGGGTACCGACGAGGCCGCCCCGCTCGCCTGGCGCATGCGCCCCCGGCGGCTGGCGGACTACGTGGGCCAGCAGGCGCTGGTCGGCCCCGGCAAGCC
This sequence comes from Halomonas sp. 3H, assembly GCF_024206005.1. Classification (NCBI taxonomy): domain Bacteria; kingdom Pseudomonadati; phylum Pseudomonadota; class Gammaproteobacteria; order Oceanospirillales; family Halomonadaceae; genus Halomonas; species Halomonas sp. 3H. Next base: position 1,145,360 of record NZ_CP100360.1, on the reverse strand, counting down.
GCTGGCGCGCATGGCCGAGACCGGGGTGGTCCGCTCGATGATCCTGTGGGGCCCCCCCGGTACCGGCAAGACGACCCTCGCCGAGATCCTCGCCGCCGAGTCCGGCGCCGAGCTGGAGCACCTCTCGGCGGTGATGGCCGGCGTGAAGGAGATCCGTGCCGCGGTGGAGCGGGCCCGCGCCCGCCAGGCTCGGGGCCAGGCGACGCTGCTGTTCCTCGACGAGATCCACCGCCTCAACAAGAGCCAGCAGGACGCCCTGCTGCCCCACGTGGAGTCGGGGCTGCTGACGCTGATCGGCGCCACCACCGAGAACCCCTCCTTCGAGGTCAATTCGGCGCTGCTCTCCCGCGCCCGGGTGCACGTGCTGAAGTCGCTCGGCGAGGCGGAGCTGGTGGAGGTGATGCGCCGGGCCCTGGGCGACGAGGAGCGCGGCCTGGGCCGGCGCCGGCTACGGGTCGACGACGAGGTGCTGGCCCTGCTGGCCCGTGCCGCCGCCGGCGATGCCCGACGCGCCCTGGGCCTGCTGGAGACCGCCTGCGATTTCGCCGTCGACGACGGACAGGGCGAACACCTCCCCCGGGAGGCGCTGGAGGACGTGCTGGGGCACCAGGCCAGCGCCTTCGACAAGCAGGGGGACCACTACTACGACCTGCTCTCGGCGATCCACAAGTCGGTGCGCTCCTCGCGCCCCGATGCCGCCCTGCTCTACATCGCCCGCTTCCTGCAGGGCGGCGGCGACCCGCTGGACGTGATCCGCCGCCTGGCCGCCATCGCCTCGGAGGACGTGGGCAACGCCGACCCGCGCGCCCTGCCGCTGGTGATGGCCGCCTGGGATGCGTACCTGCGCCTGGGCGACCACGAGGGCCAGCGGGCCATCGCCCACGCCGCCATCCACCTGGCAGTGGCCCCCAAGAGCAACGCCATCGACCAGGCCTGGAAGCAGGCCAAGGCCTTCGTGGCCGGCCAGCCGCAGCTCGAGGTCCCCAGCTACCTGCGCAACGCCCCGACGAGGCTGATGGAGTCCCTGGGCCACGGCGAGGGGTACCGCTACGCCCACCGCGAGCCACATGGCTACCCCGCCGGCAGCGCCCACGACTGCTGGCCCGACGAGATCCCGCGCCAGCGTTTCTACACGCCCACGGCATATGGCCAGGAAAAGCGCTACGGCCAGCTGATGGCCTGGCGGGAGCAGCTCGACGCCGAGGCGGACGAAGGCGAGGCCTAGCGCCGAGCGCCGAGTGCCGAGTGCCGAGTGCCGAGTGCCGAGTGCCGAGTGCCGCAGGATGCTGGCTGGCTTCGTGTGATGTGTCGATAAAAAACCCCGCCGGATTCAACTCCGACGGGGTTTCTCGTTCTCGCTGCCTTCCTCGACACCTGCCGCCCGTCAGCGAGCGGCTGGGCGCTAGGCGCTGGTAGCTCGGCGCAGTCAGTGTGTATCGCGGATCACGTCGGTCCCGTCGGGGATCTCGAAGGTGAAGCGGCTGTCGTCGATGGCCTCGTTCACCCGCGCGTCACGGAACTCGATGGCGGTGCGCTGTCCGGTGCTGTCGGTCATCTGCAGGGTGGCCAGCGCCTCGCCGCGGAAGGTCATCTTCAGCTCCTCGAAGAGGGTGTCGGCCGACTTCGGCACCAGGGTGAAGGTCTCGGCGCTGCCCTGCTGCTGACGGGAGACGTCATAGCTATCGGTGAGATCGCCGGCGCTGCCGGAGAGCAGCAGGGCCGGGGTATGGGTCACCCGCTGGTCCAGCGCCTGGATGGTGACCTGCTCCAGGTCGGGGTCGTGCAGGATGACCTCCTCGCCGTCGGAGATCACCTCCTGCTGGTAAGGCGCATCGACCTCCCAGCGGAACTTGCCCGGACGCGACAACCACATGCGGCCCTGGGCTTCCTGCAGGCGCTCGCCGCCGGCATCGAGGATCTGCTGCTCGAAGGTGGCCTCGAAGGTCTGCAGCGGCTCGAGCATGCGGGTCAGCCGCTCGGCGCCCTCGCTGGCCAGGGCCGAGAGGGGCATCGCCACGGTCATGGCCAGTGCGGCAAGGGTCTTCTTCACTGTCATCGTCTCTGTCTCCCTGGACGGGTCCATCATGGATTCCTGTCACTCGGACCTTCGGAAGGTCGGCGGGTTGCGGCCACGCCGACGCTTTCATCATTGCTGCATGGTTGAGCGGGGCCCCGCCGCCCGGGGCTCAGTCGCGCGGGGGCGGCGGCGCCAGCACCTCGCGGGCCCCGTTGGTGCCCATGGTGGAGACCACGCCGGCCATCTCCATGGCCTCGACCAGGCGCGCGGCACGGTTGTAGCCGATCTTGAAGCGACGCTGCACGGCCGAGATGGAGGCCCGGCGCGAGTCGGTCACGAACTGCACCGCCTCGTCGTAGAGGGCATCCTGCTCGGCATCGTCGCCGTCACCGCCGCCCTCGGCCTCCAGCCCGGTGAGGGCCTCGGCGGAGACGCCGCCGGAGAGGATCTCCTCGATGTACTCGGGCTCGCCGCGGCGCTTCCAGTCCTCCACCACCCGGTGCACCTCGTCGTCGTCGACGAAGGCACCGTGGACGCGGGTCGGCAGGCCGGAGCCCGCCGGCAGGTAGAGCATGTCGCCGTGGCCCAGCAGGTTCTCGGCGCCCCCCTGGTCGAGGATGGTGCGCGAGTCGATCCGCGAGGAGACCTGGAAGGCCATCCGCGTGGGGATGTTGGCCTTGATCAGGCCGGTGACCACGTCCACCGAGGGGCGCTGGGTGGCGAGTATCAGATGGATGCCGGCGGCCCGGGCCTTCTGGGCCAGGCGGGCGATGAGCTCCTCGACCTTCTTGCCGACGATCATGAACATGTCGGCAAACTCGTCGATCACCACCACGATATAGGGCAGCTTCTCGAGCACTGGCGGGGTCTGGTGCATCTCCCAGGGTTGGGGCTCCCACAGCGGGTCGGCCACCTGGGCGCCGGCCTGCTCGGCCTCGTCGAGCTTGGCGTTGAAGCCGGCGATGTTGCGCACCCCCATGGCGGCCATCAGCTTGTAGCGCCGCTCCATCTCGGCCACGCACCAGCGCAGGGCGTTGGCGGCCTCCTTCATGTCGGTGACGACCGGCGCCAGCAGGTGCGGGATGCCGTCATAGACGGAGAGCTCGAGCATCTTGGGGTCGACCATGATCAACCGCAGCTCGTCGGGGGTGGCCTTGAGCAGCATGGAGATCAGCATGGCGTTGACCCCTACCGACTTACCCGAGCCGGTGGTGCCGGCCACCAGCAGGTGCGGCATCTTGCCGAGGTTGGCCACCACCGGGCCGCCGCCGATGTCCTGGCCCAGCGCCAGGGTCAGCGCCGAGGCTTCCTGCTGGTAGCGGTCGGAGTCGATCACCTCGCGCAGGCGGATCATCGCCCGGTGCGGGTTGGGAATCTCGATGCCCACCGTGGGACGGCCCGGAATCACCTCCACCACCCGCACGCTCTTGACCATCAGCGAGCGCGCCAGGTCCTTGGCCAGGTTGCTGATCTTGGAGACCTTCACGCCGGCGGCGGGCTTGATCTCGAAGCGGGTGATCACCGGCCCCGGCCAGGTGTCCACTACCTCGGCCTTGACCCCGTACTCGCGCAGCCGCACCTCGAGCAGCTCGGCCATCTCGGCCAGCTGGTCGACCGAGTAGTTCTGCTTCTGGGGCTCCGGCGGGGTAAGCAGCCGCAGGCTCGGCAGTTCGCCATCAGGCTCGGGCATGTCGTCGAGCACCGGACGCTGGTTCTGCAGGTGCTCCACGGTCCACAGGCGCAGCCCCTCCTCCTCGGTGGCTTCGCGAGCCTGCTCGGCGGTGGCGACGCGGGGTTCATCCGCCTCATCGTCGCCCGGGGCCTCCTCCGGCTCCGGCGGCTGCAGCAGGGCGGCCTTGCCGGCGTCCCGGTGTGGCGGGGCGGTATCCGGCGACGACGCCTGGCGCGGGTCCCGCGGCTCGCCGGCGGGCTCGGGTGCGGCGGGTTCCTCCCAGGCGAGCCGCGGCTCGTCGTCGGCCGCGTCGTCCCAGTCGACCTCCTGCCAGTCCACCAGGCCAGGCTCGCGCCGGCCGCCCTCCCGCAGCGGGTGCGGCGAGGCGCCCGAGGAGGCGCGGGCGGTGGGCGCCGCCTCGGCGGGCTCATCCGCCCGCTCGGGCAATGCCGTGGCGCCAGGCGGGTTGCCGGTCGACGCGTCGGCCTCCGGCGACTCGTGGCGGCTGGCCCGCAGCGAGGGGCCGCTCCAGGCGGGGGCGGGCTCGTCGTCGTCGGGGAGCATCGGTTCGGGCACCGCCTCCGGCATGCGCCGCTCTTCCCGGGCCGGGGAGACCGAGGGCTCGCGACCCGCCGGGCCCGACGGCGTGCCGGGGGTGACGCCGGCCGCGGCAGGCGGCGGTGCGCCGGCCGTCGCGGCGGCGAGGCCCGCCCCCGCCGGCGCAGCCGAGCCGGCCCTTCCGGCGTCACGGCCCCCCGCGGCAGCAAACCCAGTGGCACGAGGCGGCGTGGGGGCGCCCTGGGGAGCCGACTGACGCGCCGTGTAGGCGGCCTCGGGCTGCTTGGCCGAGGGCGTCTGCTCGGGCACCTCCCAGGGAATCTCGGTCTCGCCATCGTCGCCGAAACCGGGCTCGCGGCGACCCTCGCCGGCATAGGCCAGGTCCGGCGCCCGACGGCCGGGCACCAGGCGCTGCCACCAGCGCGAGCGGGCGGGGCGCTCCTCCGGCTCGGCGGGGCCCTGGTCGGCGGCAGCCCGCTCATCGGGCGTCTCGTCGGCGTCGCTCTCGTCGGCAGAGGGCGCCGCGCGACGCTCGGCCGAGAAGGCGAAGCGCTCGGCGATCCAGCCCCACAGCCGCAATACGCGGTGGCCCAGCTCGTCCATCACCGTGAACCACGAGAGCCCGGTGAACAGCGGGAAGCCGCAGAGCATCGCGGCCAGGGCCATCAGCCCGGTGCCGCCGATGCCGACCATCGGCACCAGGGCACCGACCAGCCCCTCGCCGAGGATCCCTCCCGAGGAGTAGGGCAGCGGCGTCTCCCCGGGAGGCAGGTAGAAGTGCAGAGCCCCCAGCGTCGTGGTGCCCAGCAGCAGCAGCACCAGGCCGCCGCCGCGCACCGCCAGGGCGGTGGCATCCCACTCCAGGTGGACCTGGCGGGCGCGCAGCAGCCGCCAGGCGGCGAAGCCCAGCATACCCGGCCACCACAGGGCGCTGGCGCCGAACAGCGAATAGAGGACATCCGACAGCCAGGCCCCCGCGGGGCCCATCCAGTTGGCCACCTCGGTCTCCGGACCGCTGCGGGACCAGCCGGGGTCGCCGGGCTGGAAGCTGAACAGGGCCAGCAGCAGGAAGACACAGGCCGCCAGTAGCACGATCGCCACGCCTTCGCGTGCCGAGCCCTGCAGCCTCAGGCCGAAGCGTTTCGCCGTTTCCCTGGCATTCGCCGCGCTCACTCGCCGCGGCGAGGACTTCTTGTTGACACTCAAGCGGTCATCCCCCTTGCGCCTCAAGTGGCGTCTTCCGGTTCCGTCGCGCCAATCATACCGAGCAAGTGCTTACCATCACAGTGGCGCCTGGCGTCTTGAGCCCCATCGCCTCGGGCGTCACACTGCCACCTTGCCCGCATGGATGCCTCGCCCGATGCTGCCCTGGCTTGCCGACCACCCGATCCAGTTCCCGCCGGTGACCCTCGCCCTGCGCGACCCGGACGGCCTGCTTGCCGCCGGCGGGGACCTCTCCCCCGCCTGGTTGCTGGCCGCCTACCGCCGCGGCATCTTCCCCTGGTACAGCGACGACCAGCCGATCCTGTGGTGGAGCCCGGATCCGCGCATGGTGCTGTTCCCCGAGGCGCTGCGGGTACGCCGTAGCCTGGCCAAGCGACTCCGCAACGCCGGCTTCCGGGTCACCGCCGACCGCGCCTTCGACGCGGTGGTCGAGGCCTGCGCGGGGCCGCGTGACGGCCAGCCGGGCACCTGGATCACCGACGAGATGCGCGAGGCCTACGGACGGCTGCACGCCCTGGGGGCCGCCCATTCGGTCGAGGTCTGGCGCGAGGACCGGCTGGCAGGCGGACTCTACGGGGTGGCGCTCGGGCCGGTGTTCTTCGGCGAGTCGATGTTCTCCCGCGAGCCGGACGCCTCCAAGGTCGCCCTGGTGCGGCTGGCCGGGGCCATGGCGGCGGGGGGCGGCCGGCTGATCGACTGCCAGATGCACACCGCCCACCTGGCCAGCCTCGGGGCCCGGGACATCGCCCGCGACGCCTTCATCGGCTATCTTGAGAAGTGGCTGGGCAAGGCGCCCGAGGTGGAACCCGGCACCGTCCGTTTCACGCCTGCCTGCTGGTCATTCGCGGCCGTCACCCACCCCGTTGCGAGCCAACTCGAACCGAGAGAGTCACCGTGAGCAGCAATGCCCCCCGACAGCCCGTACGGGACCTGCGCTTCTTCCTCACCGTGCCCCATCCCTGCAGCTACCTGGAGGGGCGCGAGGCGACCACGCTGTTCCTGGATCCCCAGGAGTCACCCGGCCAGGGGGTCTACGATGCCCTGGCGCTGCTCGGCTTCCGGCGCAGCGGTCGACACCTCTACCGCCCCCACTGCGAGGGCTGCAGCGCCTGCCTCTCGGTGCGCATCCCGGTGGCCGACTTCGCCCCGAACCGCAGCCAGCGGCGCCTGGCAAGGCGCAACGCCGACCTGACCCTGCACCTGCGGCCGGCGATCTTCGACCCCGAGCACTATGCGCTCTACGCCCGCTATATCCGCACCCGTCATGCCGACGGCGACATGTATCCGCCGAGCCACGAGCAGTACCGCACCTTCCTGACCCTCGACCAGGAGTATGCCCGGCTGCTGGAGTTCCGCCTGGCGGGCCGGCTGGTGGCGGTGACGGCCTTCGACCAGCTCGAGCACGGCCTCTCGGCCATCTACACCTTCTTCGACCCCGACCCGGCCCTCGATCGGCGCTCCCTGGGCACCTTCGCGGTGCTGACCCTGGTCGCGCAGTGCCGCCGCCGCGGCCTGCCCCACGTCTACCTGGGCTACTGGATCCGCGAGTGCCGCAAGATGAACTACAAGCAGGCCTTCCAGCCCCTGGAGATGCTCGACGGCCGCCACTGGCGGCGCATGATCACCTGCTGAGCGAGGGCTTTCTTTGCCTTGGGCGCCGGCATGCGGCACAATATCGCGCTATTCTTCCGGCACGGACACGCCTGTCGCGATGCCGCATTGTCATACCATCAGCGAGGAACCGCCTATATGGCACGTGAAGACCATATCGAAATGGAAGGCGTCGTCGTCGATACCCTTCCCAACACCACCTTCCGCGTCGAGCTGGAGAACGGCCACGTGGTCACCGCCCACATCTCGGGCAAGATGCGCAAGAACTACATCCGCATCCTGACCGGCGACAAGGTCAAGGTCGAGCTGACTCCCTACGACCTGACCAAGGGTCGCATCGTCTACCGCTCCCGCTGACAGCACGCTGTCCGCCGGTCGAGCGCAACAGACCCGCCCCGCCCTTCCGAAGGCCTGACGCACACACGACAACGCCCCGTCCGTAGACAGGGCGCTGTGTCGTGACGTGGGCGCGTGCCCGTTAGGGTGCGTCGGCCAGTTCCGCCTCCGTGGAAAGGTGCAGCTCGCCCTCCTCCACGCTGACGTGTACCACCCCGCCATGCTCGGAGAGCTCGCCGAACAGGATCATCTCCGCCAGCGGCTTCTTGAGCTTCTCCTGGATCAGGCGCGCCATGGGCCGTGCCCCCATGTCCGGGTCGTAGCCCTTCTCTGACAGCCAGTCCCGCGCCTCCATGTCCACGTCCAGCTGGACCCGCTTCTCGTCGAGCTGGGCCTGCAGCTCCACCAGGAACTTGTCCACCACGCTGCGCACCACCGAGGTGGGCAGGGAGTGGAACTGGATGATGCCGTCCAGGCGGTTGCGGAACTCCGGCGAGAAGGTCTTGCGGATCACCTCCATGGCGTCGGTGGAGTGGTCCTGGTGCTGGAAGCCGATGGAGCGCCGCGTGGCCTGCTCGACCCCGGCATTGGAGGTCATGATCAGGATCACGTGGCGGAAGTCCGCCTCGCGGCCGTTGTTGTCGGTCAGGCGGCCGTGGTCCATCACCTGCAGCAGCAGGTTGAAGACCTCGGGGTGGGCCTTCTCGATCTCGTCGAGCAGCAGCACGCAGTGGGGGTGCTTGGTGATCGCCTCGGTCAGCAGCCCGCCCTGGTCATACCCCACGTAGCCGGGCGGAGCGCCGATCAGCCGTGACACCGTGTGGCGCTCCATGTACTCCGACATGTCGAAGCGCACCAGCTCGATGCCCATGATGCGGGAGAGCTGGCGGGCCACCTCGGTCTTGCCCACCCCGGTGGGGCCGGCAAACAGGAAGCTGCCCACCGGCTTGTCCGGGGCCTTGAGGCCCGCGCGGGAGAGCTTGATCGCCGCCGACAGGCCGTCGATCGCCTCGTCCTGGCCGAACACCAGCATCTTGAGGTCGCGATCCAGGTTCTCGAGCAGCTTGCGATCGGAGCTGGAGACGCTCTTCGGCGGGATCCGCGCGATGGAGGCCACCACGGCCTCGACCTGGTCCACGTCGATGGTGTCGACCCGCACCTCCGGCGGCAACAGCCGCTGGTGGGCACCGGCCTCGTCGATCACGTCGATCGCCTTGTCGGGCAGGTGGCGGTCGTTGATGTAGCGATCGGCCAGGCGCGCGGCGCTCTCCAGGGCGCTATCGGTATACTTGAGCTGGTGGTGCTCCTCGAAGCGCGAACGCAGCCCCTTGAGGATGCGGATGGTGTCATCCACCGAGGGCGCCGGCACGTCGACCTTCTGGAAGCGGCGGGCCAGGGCGCGATCCTTCTCGAAGATCCCGCGATACTCCTGGAAGGTGGTGGAGCCGATGCAGCGCAGTTCGCCGGAGGAGAGCAGCGGCTTGAGCAGGTTGGAGGCGTCCATCACCCCGCCGGAGGCGGCACCGGCGCCGATCACCGTGTGGATCTCGTCGATGAAGAGGATGGCGTTGGGCTGCTTGCGCAGCTCGGCGAGCAGCCCCTTGAGCCGCTTCTCGAAGTCACCGCGGTACTTGGTGCCGGCCAGCAGCGCGCCCATGTCCAGGGAGTAGACCACCGCGTCGCCGATCACCTCGGGCACGTCCTCCTCGACGATGCGCTTGGCCAGGCCCTCGGCGATGGCCGTCTTGCCCACGCCGGCCTCGCCGACCAGCAGCGGATTGTTCTTGCGGCGCCGGGCGAGGATCTGCACCACCCGCTCGAGCTCGTGCTCGCGGCCAATCAGCGGATCGATCTTGCCCAGCCGCGCCTGCTCGTTGAGGTTGGTGGCATAGCCGGTCAGCGGGTTGGTGCCGCTCTCGCTGCCGCCCTCCTCGGCATCCTCGGCGTCGGGAGACGGCGAGGACGAGGGCGCCTGGCCGTGGCCGGACACCTTCGAGATCCCGTGGGCGATGTAGTTGACGGCATCGACCCGCGCGACGTTCTGCTGCTTGAGGAAGTAGACCGCCTGGCTCTCCTGCTCGGAGAAGATCGCCACCAGCACGTTGGCGCCGGTGACCTCGCTCTTGCCGGAGGACTGCACGTGGAACACGGCACGCTGCAGCACGCGCTGGAAGCCGAGGGTTGGCTGGGTCTCGCGATCCCCCTGGTCCTCGGGGATCAGCGGGGTGGTGGAGTTGATGAAATCCTGCAGGTCGGACCGCAGCTTGTCGAGATTGGCCCCGCAGGCCCGCAGGACATCCGCCGCGGAGGCGTTGTCGAGCAGGGCCAGCAGCAGGTGCTCCACGGTCATGAACTCGTGACGCTTGGAGCGCGCCACGGTGAAGGCCGTGTTCAGGGTCAGTTCAAGTTCTTTGCTCAGCATGGCAGTCCCCTTCTTGCCGCCCAGGGCATTGCGTCGGATCTTTCATGGTCCGGCATCATCAACATCGGGTACAAACGCCGCCGTTGCAAGCCCTCTTGCCAACGGCCGGCGGAGTCTCACCCTTCGCGACCATGTCCGGGGAGTCAGTCCGTCGCCTCGATGTCGCTCAGCAGCGGATGCTGACACTCTCTTGCGTATTGATTGACCTGATGGCTTTTGGTTTCCGCGATGTCGCGGGTAAAGATGCCGCAGGTCGCCTTGCCCTGCGTGTGGACCGTCAGCATCACCTGCACCGCGGTCTCGCTGTCCATGTGGAAGAAGGTCTGCAGCACCTCCACCACGAACTCCATGGGGGTGAAATCATCGTTGTGAAGCACCACCTTGTACATCGGCGGACGCGCCAGCTCGGGCTCGGCGGTCTGCACCGCCAGATCGCCGTCTTCCTCCCCCGGGGCCGGGGGGCGTGTCATGCCGCCTACCACATCATTTCTGAACATAAGGGCCACTATCCATCTCGACAAGCCGGCAGCCATCGGTCGCCTCAACCGTGATTGGACGTCCCGGGGCCGGCAGGGTTCACCGCTATCCCTCAACGCAAAGGGCCCCCGCCCGCCGGGCGGCGGACGGGGGCCCGGGTCCGGCGCCGCGACTTACATGTTGTCGGCGACGGCCTGGCCGAACTCGGAGCACTTGAGGAGCTTGGCATCGTCCATCAGACGATGGAAGTCATAGGTGACCTCGCCCTTGGAGATGGCCTTCTCCATGCCCTTGAGCACCAGGTCGGCGGCCTCGACCCAGCCCATGTGGCGCAGCATCATCTCGGCGGAGAGGATCAGCGAGCCCGGGTTGACCTTGTCCTGGCCGGCGTACTTCGGCGCGGTACCGTGGGTGGCCTCGAACATGGCCACGGCATCGGAGAGGTTGGCGCCCGGCGCGATGCCGATGCCGCCCACCTCGGCCGCCAGGGCGTCGGAGAGGTAGTCACCGTTCAGGTTCAGGGTCGCGATGACGTCGTACTCGGCCGGGCGCAGCAGGATCTGCTGCAGCATGGCGTCGGCGATGACGTCCTTGATGACGATTTCCTTGCCGGTCTTCGGGTTCTTCATGGTCATCCAGGGGCCGCCGTCGAGCAGCTCGGCGCCGAACTCCTCGCGGGCGAGCTCGTAGCCCCAGTCCTTGAAGGAGCCCTCGGTGAACTTCATGATGTTGCCCTTGTGCACCAGGGTCAGCGACTCACGGTCGTTGTCGATGGTGTACTGCAGGGCCTGGCGCACCAGGCGCTTGGTGCCCTCCACGGAGACCGGCTTGACGCCGATGCCGCAGTTCTCGGGGAAGCGGATGTTCTGGACACCCATCTCCTCGCGCAGGAACTTGATGACCTTGTCGGCTTCCGGGGTGCCGGCCTTCCACTCGATGCCGGCGTAGATGTCCTCGGAGTTCTCGCGGAAGATGACCATGTCCACGTCCGCCGGCTTCTTCACCGGGCTCGGCACACCCTCGAACCAGCGCACCGGACGCTGGCAGACGTAGAGGTCGAGCTTCTGGCGCAGGGCCACGTTCAGGGAGCGGATGCCACCGCCCACCGGCGTGGTCAGCGGGCCCTTGATCGAGACGACGAAGTCCTTGACGGCCTCCAGGGTCTCTTCCGGCAGCCAGGTATCGGCGTCATAGACCTGGGTGGCCTTCTCGCCGGCGTAGATCTCCATCCACTCGATCTTGCGCTCGCCGTTGTAGGCCTTCTGAACGGCCGCATCGATGGCGATCTTCATCGCCGGCGTCACGTCGATGCCGATGCCGTCACCCTCGATGAACGGGATGATCGGGTTGTTCGGCACGTTCAGGGTGTTGTCGGCATTGACGGTGATCTTCTGGCCGCCTTCCGGGACGACGATTTTCTGGAATCCCATTGAGAACTCCCCTGTAGTGGTCTGTTCAGTGGAGCGCGGAGTATAGCATCGTCCCCCCCACCCGGCCCATCACCCCCACTTCGACATAAAGATGAGCCCCCGTCCGCCGGGCGGCGGACGGGGGCTTCAGGGTGTGCCCCTAGCGGGGGCAGATGCCCCGGAGTCGCTGGCCTCAGGCCTTGGCAACCAGCGCCAGCGCCTCATTCAGGGTCTTGCTGGGGCGCATGACCGAGCGGGCGAGCTCGGGGTCGGCATGGTAGTACCCCTTGAGGTCCACCGGCTGCCCCTGGACGCCATTCAGCTCCTCGAGGATGGTCGCCTCCTTGGCCACCAGGGTCTCGGCCAGCCGGGCGAAGCGCTCCTTGAGGCCGGGGTCCTTGTCCTGGGCAGCCAATGCCTCTGCCCAGTAGAGGGCCAGGTAGAAGTGGCTGCCGCGGTTGTCGATCTCGCCGACCTTGCGCGACGGCGACTTGTTCTCTTCCAGGAACCGGCCGGTGGCCTTGTCCAGCGCGTCGGCCATCAGGGCAGCGCGCTCGTTGTCGAAGGTCTTGGCGAGGTGCTCCAGGGAGGCGCACAGCGCCAGGAACTCGCCCAGGCTGTCCCAGCGCAGGTGGTTCTCCTCGAGCAGCTGCTGGACGTGCTTGGGCGCGGAACCGCCGGCGCCGGTCTCGAACAGGCCGCCACCCTCCATCAGGGGCACGATGGAGAGCATCTTGGCACTGGTGCCCAGTTCCAGGATCGGGAAGAGGTCGGTGAGGTAGTCACGCAGGATGTTGCCGGTCACCGAGATGGTGTCGAGGCCACGGATCACGCGCTCCAGGGTGTAGCGCATGGCGCGTACCTGGGACATGATCTGGATGTTGAGACCCTCGGTGTCGTGCTCCTCGAGGTAGGTGCGGACCTTCTTGATCAGCTCGTTCTCGTGGGGACGGTAGGGGTCGAGCCAGAAGACCGCCGGCATGCCGGAGTCGCGGCAGCGGTTCACGGCGAGCTTGACCCAGTCGCGGACCGGCGCGTCCTTGACCTGGCACATCCGCCAGATGTCACCCTCCTCGACGTTCTGGGTGAGCAGCACCTCGCCGGTGTCCAGGTCGGTGATGTTGGCCACACCGGCCTCGGGCACCTCGAAGGTCTTGTCATGGGAGCCGTACTCTTCCGCCTTCTGCGCCATCAGGCCGACGTTGGGCACGGTGCCCATGGTGGCCGGGTCGAAGGCGCCGTGCCACTTGCAAAAGTTGATCATCTCCTGGTAGATGCGGGCGAAGGTCGACTCCGGCATTACCGCCTTGACGTCCTTGAGGCGGCCGTCGGCGCCGTACATCTTGCCACCGGCGCGGATCATGGCCGGCATCGAGGCGTCGACGATCACGTCGCTGGGCGAGTGGAAGTTGGTGATCCCGCGTGCCGAGTCCACCATGGCCAGCTCCGGGCGCTCGTCGTGGCAGGCGTGCAGATCGCGGATGATCTCGTCACGCTGGCTCTCGGGCAGGGTGTCGATCTTCTCGTAGAGGTTGGCCATGCCGTTGTTGACATCGACCCCCAGCTCGTCGAACAGCTTGCCGTGCTTGGCGAAGGCCTCCTTGTAGAACATCCGCACGCAGTGGCCGAACACGATGGGGTGAGAGACCTTCATCATGGTCGCCTTGACGTGCAGGGAGAACATCACGCCGGTCTTGCGGGCATCCTCGATCTCGCGCTCGTAGAAGTCGAGCAGCGCCTTCTTGCTCATGAACATGCTGTCGATGATCTCGCCATCCTGGAGCTCGACCCGGGGCTTGAGCACCCGGGTCTCGCCGCTGGCGGTGATCAGCTCCATCTTCACGTTGCGGGCGCGATCCAGGGTCATCGACTTCTCGCCATGGTAGAAGTCGCCGCCATGCATGTGCGAGACGTGGGTGCGCGAGGCCTGGCTCCACTCGCCCATGTGGTGCGGGTACTTGCGGGCGTACTCCTTGACCGCCTTGGGGGCACGACGGTCGGAGTTGCCCTCGCGCAGCACCGGGTTGACGGCGCTGCCCTTGGTCCTGTCGTAGCGCGCCTTGATCTCACGTTCCTCGTCGCTGCTCGGCTCGTCCGGGTAATCCGGCAGGGGGTAGCCCTGTCCCTGCAGCTCCTTGATCGCCGCGCGCAGCTGCGGCATGGAGGCGCTGATGTTGGGCAGCTTGATGATGTTGGCCTCCGGCGTCTTGGCCAGGGCGCCCAGTTCGGCCAGGTGATCCTCGACGCGCTTGTCCTCGCCCAGGTAGTCGGGGAACTGGCAGAGGATCCGCGCCGCCAGGGAGATGTCGCGGGTTTCCACCTCGATGCCGGCGGCATCGGTGAAGGCGTCGATGATCGGCAGCAGCGAGTGGGTCGCCAGCGCAGGCGCTTCGTCGGTGAACGTGTAGATAATCTTCGGCGTTTTGGACATGGTTGCGTTGATCTCTCTGGTCGCTGCGACAGCAAGAAACGGGATCGCTGGCGCGCGCTGACGATGACTGGAACGGGGGACCCCGGAGTGCTCTCCCCATGTTGTGATCCGGCGGGGATGCGCGCGGCATCGCACCGGTGGCGGAGTCTCGGCAGGCCCCGTCAGGACGAAGCGCTCCCGGAGAGCGGGCGCATTATACCAGCCACCCCGACCGGGCGTATGCGCAATAAGGCTGACGCGCCGGACGGCTCCCCCCTGCCATCCCGCCCGGCTTGCCGGTAAGCTTGGCTAATGAGCATCCTCTACCTGCTGCACAAGCCCTATCGCATGCTGTCCCAGTTCACCGACCGTGAGGGCGGCGACAGGGGGCCGCGCGCCACCCTGGCCGATGTCATCGACGTGCCGGGCATCTACCCGGCGGGCCGTCTGGACCACGACTCCGAGGGCCTCCTGCTGCTCAGTGACGATGGCGAACTGATCCACCGCATCAGCCATCCGCGCCACAAGCAGCCCAAGACCTATCGCGTGCAGGTGGAGGGCACCCCCGATGACGCTGCCCTGCAGGCGCTGCGCGACGGCGTCGCGCTCAAGGACGGAATGACGAAACCGGCCAAGGTGCGCCGCCTCGCGACGAGCGGCCTGCCCGAGCGCGACCCGCCCGTGGACCCGAAGCGCCACCCGGTGACCACCTGGCTGGAGCTGACGATCGGCGAGGGGCGCAATCGCCAGGTCCGGCGCATGACCGCCCATGTGGGCCACCCCACCCTGCGCCTGGTGCGGGTGGCCATCGGCCCCTGGCGACTCGATGGCCTGGCCCCCGGCGAGTGGCGCCGCGAGACCCTGCATGCCCCGACCCCGTCGCGCCGCGGCGGGCCGGGCCGGGCGAGTGCCCGGCGACCGAAGACGGCCCCACGAGGAGGCAAGCGATGAACCGCTGGCAACCCTTTGTCACCGTGGCCTGCGTGGTGGAGCGCGCCGGCGCATTCCTGATGGTCGAGGAGAACCGCGGCGGCCCGCACACGCTCTTCAACCAGCCCGCCGGCCACTTGGAGCCCGGGGAGCGCATTCGAGACGCCGCCCTGCGCGAAGTGGAGGAGGAGACCGCCTGGCGGGTCGGCATCAGCGACTATCTCGGCATGTACGTCTACCAGGCACCGGACGGCAATACCTTCCACAGCCACGGCTTCCTCGGCATGGCGCTGGCGCACATGGGCAACGACCTGGACCCGGCGATCCACGCCGTGCACTGGCTGACCCTGGAGCAGATCGAGGCGCTGGATCGCGAAGGGCGACTGAGAAGCCCCCTGGTGCTGCGCCGCATCCGCGACGCCCGGGCCGGGCGCTTCTTCCCCATGGACGTGATTCACGAAAGGTAGGGACAAGGGACAAGGGACAAGGGACAAGGGACAAGCTGATTGTGCCACACGCCGGTAAGCCGATGAGGGCTTTTGCTTGGAACTCGCTCCTTGTGGCCTGCAGCTGGGTGAAGGCCTCTCGGCGCCCGGCACCATCTTCAGGTATAATCTTGCCCCATTTATGTCACACCGATTCCGAGGGCGCCCATGACCGCCACCCCAGGCAAGGTGATCGTCGGCATGTCCGGCGGCGTCGACTCCTCCGTGTCCGCCCTGCTGCTGCTCGAGCAGGGTTATCAGGTCGAAGGCCTGTTCATGAAGAACTGGGACGAGGACGACGGCACCGAGTACTGCACCGCCAAGGCCGACCTGGCCGACGCCGAGGCCGTCTGCGAGAAGCTCGGCATCCGGCTGCACACCGCCAACTTCGCTGCCGAGTACTGGGACAACGTCTTCGAGCACTTCCTCGCCGAGTACCAGGCCGGCCGTACGCCGAACCCTGACATCCTCTGCAACCGCGAGATCAAGTTCAAGGTGTTCCTGGAGTACGCCGAGATGCTCGGCGCCGAGAAGATCGCCACCGGCCACTACGTGCGTGCCGGCATCCGCCAGGGCCGCCCGCGGCTGCTCAAGGGGCTCGATGCCAACAAGGACCAGAGCTACTTCCTGCACGCCGTGCCCGAGGCGGCCATCGCCCGCACCCTCTTCCCGGTGGGCGAACTGGAGAAGCCCGAGGTGCGTGCCATCGCCGAGCGCCACGACCTGGTGACCGCCAGGAAGAAGGACTCGACCGGCATCTGCTTTATCGGCGAGCGTCGCTTCCGCGACTTTCTGCAGCAGTACCTGCCGGCCCAGCCAGGCGTGATCGAGACCCCGGAGGGCGAGGTGATCGGCGAGCACATGGGGCTGATGTACTACACCCTCGGCCAGCGCCAGGGCCTGGGCATCGGCGGGCTCGCCAACCATCCCGAGGAGCCCTGGTACGTTGCCGCCAAGGACCTCGAGCGCAACGTGCTGGTCGCCGTGCAGGGCAAGCACCACCCGCTGCTCTACACCGACAGCCTGGCCACCGAGGCCATGGACTGGGTGGCCGGCGAGCCGCCCGTCGCCACGGGGCGCTTTACCGCCAAGACCCGCTACCGCCAGGCCGACGTCCCCTGCCACATGCAGACCCGCGCCGATGGCGGCGTCGAGGTCCATTTCGATGATCCCCAGCGCGCCGTCACCCCCGGCCAGTCGCTGGTGCTCTACGACGGCGAGATCTGCCTGGGCGGCGGGGTGATCCGCGACACCTGGAACGCCGAGGAGCGTGCCGCATGACCGCCTCCACGCCGATCCACCGCATCCCCGACGACCCCACCACCCGCCAGGCTCTGGCCCTGGCCGGGGTCTTCCAGGCCGCCAGCCTGGTCGACGAGCTCGCCCGCACCGGGCAGGTCGACACCCGCGCCTGGGAGACGCTGATCCATGCCACCCTGGACACCAGCCCCGCGAGCTTCGAGGCGATCTACGGCGGCCACCCCAACAACCTGCGCCGCGGCCTCGACGTGCTCGAGGCGGTGGTGGGTCGCCAGCAGGCCAACCCCGTGGTGCTGCGCTACGGCTTCACGCTGCTGCTGCTGATGAACCAGCTGCGTACCAACGACGCCATGATGGACGACCTCGGCCAGCGGCTGGTGCGCATCCAGGGCCAGGCCGACCACTTCGGCGCCACC
Organism: Halomonas sp. 3H; assembly: GCF_024206005.1. Taxonomy (NCBI): domain Bacteria; kingdom Pseudomonadati; phylum Pseudomonadota; class Gammaproteobacteria; order Oceanospirillales; family Halomonadaceae; genus Halomonas; species Halomonas sp. 3H. Next base: position 1,128,133 of record NZ_CP100360.1, on the reverse strand, counting down.
CACGAGAACGTCATCGCCAGCCTCGGCGAGGCCTACCAGGAGACGCTCTCGACGCTCAAGACCCGCATCATCGTGCAGGGCGACCCCTCGCTGCTGCAGAGCCGCATGATGCCCGAGCGGGTGCGGGCCATCCTGCTCGCCGGCATCCGCTTCGCCCTGCTGTGGCACCAGCAGGGCGGACGGCGCTGGAAGCTGATCTTCCAGCGCGGCGCCCTCAAGAGAACCCTGGACCAGCTCGCCTGACCCTTTCGCCAACGCCCCATCGAACCGGAACACGCCCATGCAAGCCCTGCCCCTCTCCGCCCTTACCGCCCTCTCCCCCGTCGACGGCCGCTACGGCAGCAAGGCCGAGGCCCTGCGCGAACACTTCAGCGAGTTCGGCCTGATCCGCGCCCGGGTGATCGTCGAGATCCGCTGGCTGCAGCGCCTCGCCGAGCTGGCCGGCATCATCGAGGTGCCGCCGCTCTCCGCCGAGGCCACCGCCTTCCTGGAGGCGATGATCCGCGACTTCTCGCTGGCCGACGCCGAGCGCATCAAGGAGATCGAGCGCACCACCAACCACGACGTCAAGGCGGTGGAGTACTTCATCAAGGAGAAGATCGCCGGCCAGCCCGAGCTGCACGCCATCACCGAGTTCGTGCACTTCGCCTGCACCAGCGAGGACATCAACAACCTCTCCCACGGCGTGATGCTGACCGACGGGCTGAAGAGCCTGCTGCCGGTGATGCACCGGGTGGCTGACGACATCGCCGCGCTGGCCCACGAGCACGCCGCCCTGCCGATGCTCTCCCGTACCCACGGCCAGACGGCGAGCCCCACCACGCTCGGCAAGGAGATGGCCAACGTCGCCTACCGCCTGCGTCGCCAGCTCAGGCTGATCGAGGGCGTCGAGATCCTGGGCAAGATCAACGGCGCGGTGGGCAACTACAATGCGCACCTGGCCACCTACCCGGAGGTGGACTGGGAAGGCAACGCCCGCACCTTCGTCGAGGGCCTGGGGCTGACCTTCAACCCCTACACCACCCAGATCGAGCCCCACGACTACATCGCGGAGCTGTTCGACGCCATCTGCCGCTTCAACACCATCCTCATCGACTTCGATCGCGACGTCTGGGGCTACATCTCGCTGGGCTACTTCAAGCAGAAGACCGTCGAGGGCGAGATCGGCTCCTCCACCATGCCCCACAAGGTCAACCCCATCGACTTCGAGAACTCCGAGGGCAACCTGGGCCTGGCCAATGCCATCCTCGGCCACCTGGCCCAGAAGCTGCCGATCTCCCGCTGGCAGCGCGACCTCACCGACTCCACGGTGCTGCGCAACCTGGGCGTCGGCCTGGCCTACGGCCTGATCGCCTACGAGGCCTCGCTCAAGGGCATCGGCAAGCTCGAGGCCAACCCGACGCGCATCGCCGAGGACCTCGACGCCAGCTGGGAGGTGCTCGCCGAGCCGATCCAGACGGTGATGCGCCGCTACGGCATCGAGAAGCCCTACGAGAAGCTCAAGGAGCTGACCCGCGGCAAGCGCATCGACCAGGCCGGCTTCGCCGCCTTCATCGATACGCTCGAGCTGCCGGACGCGGTCAAGACCGACCTGAAGGCATTGAGCCCGGCGACCTATATCGGCAACGCCGAGGCCCAGGCAAAGAGGCTCTGACCATGTCTTCCGAAACCCCGCTGCCCATGCTGGGCGGCCTGACCGCCGCCGAGTTCCTGCGCGACTACTGGCAGCAGAAGCCTCTGCTGATCCGCGGCGCCCTGGCCGACTTCGAATGCCCGCTGGACCCCGACGAGCTGGCGGGGCTCGCCTGCGAGGAGGGCGTCGAGGCTCGCCTCGTCGAAGAGCAGGGTGCCGAGGGCCCCTGGCAGGTCCGCCACGGCCCCTTCGACGAGCGCACCTTCGCCCGGCTGCCCGAGCGGGACTGGACCCTGCTGGTGCAGGCCGTGGACCACTACGTGCCCGAGGTGGCCGAGCTGCTCGAAGCCTTCGACTTCCTGCCCCGCTGGCGGCTCGACGACATCATGATCAGCTACGCCCCGCCGGGCGGCAGCGTCGGCCCCCACGTCGACCAGTACGACGTCTTCCTGCTGCAGGGCAGCGGGCAGCGCCGCTGGCAGCTGGGCGGCCGGGTGGGTGACGATGCCCCGATCCTTGCCGGCATTGACCTGCGAATCCTCGAGCGCTTCACGGTGGAGGATGGCGACGACTGGGTGCTCGAGCCCGGCGATATGCTCTATCTGCCCCCCGGCTGGGCCCACCACGGCGTCAGCCAGTCCGACGACTGCCTGACCCTCTCGGTGGGCTTCCGTGCCCCCTCAGCCGACGAGGCGATCACCTCCTTCGCCGACTACCTGGGCGAGCAGCTGCCCGCCTCGAGGCGCTACGCCGACGCCGGCATGGCCCCGCCGGCGGACCCGGCCGAGCTGGACGACGCCGCCCTCGCGCGCATGCGTTCCCTGATCCTCGAGACCCTCGACGACCCGGCCCAGCTGGCCCAGTGGTTCGGCCGGGTGATGACCCAGCCCAAGTACGTCGACCAGCTGGTACCCAGCGAGACGCCCACCGCCCCCGACGCGCTTGTCGTGGCACTACAGGATGGCGCCGAGCTGATCAGAAGCCCCGGCTCCCGCTTCGCCTGGCGGGCCCTGGACGACGAGCAAGCCACGCTGTTTGCCGACGGCGACGGCGCCACCTGCGCCCTGGCGCTGGCCCGGCACCTGGCCTCCGACGCCCCGCTGGACGCCGAGGCGCTGGCCCTGCCCGGGGCCGCCGAGCTGCTGGCCGCCCTGCTGGATGCCGGCAGCCTGAACTGGGCCGATGACGAGTGTGAGGAATAGGCGCGAGGGGCGCCAGGGGCAGGCCAAAGAGGAGGTCTTTTGCCAGGGAAGGCAAAAGTAGCTTACAGGGATGTATTTACAGCGCCTCCTCGACGGTCAGGCGCTCCGGGGCCTGCCGCTGGATCAGCCCCGAGAAAAAGAAAGCCGAGAGGTAAGCGATGACAAAAGCGCTGGAGATCCGCGAGGGGAGCTGGGTGGCGCTGGGGCCCGAGGCGTCGGAGATCCGCCGGGTGGTCTTCATCGAGGAGCAGCGCGTGCCCCGCGAGGAGGAGTGGGACGGCCGGGACGACGACTGCCACCACTTCCTCGCCCTGCTGGAGGGCCGGCCGGTGGGCACCGCCCGCCTGCTCCCCGATGCCCATATCGGCCGGGTCGCCGTGCTTGCCGAGGCCCGCGGCCGAGGGATCGGCGCGGCGCTGATGGTAGCCGCCATCGACGCCGCCTACCGCCTGGGCCACCCGGCGGTGGAGCTGGCCGCCCAGACCCACGCCCTGGCCTTCTACGCGCGGCTCGGCTTCACGGCCTTCGGAGATGAATTCCTGGACGCCGGCATTCCGCATCGCAACATGCGCCTCTCCCTGGCCGGCCGCTGAGCCGGCAACCCACCCTTCAAACGAAAAACGACTACAGGATGGCGACCCCAGGTGCCATCCTGTAGTCGAGTTACAACCCCTCCTCCCCCAAAGAGCCCATTGTTGAAGCGCGCAGCCATGGGCCATAGTGCTTGCCAAGGCGAAAGACAAAACGACTGTTTGGCCTGGCCCGCCGGCCTCACTCATACATTCGTTTCAAATTCGCCAGGGTTCGACCAAGGCAGCAGAGACAAGCGTCCCGCAATGGTCGAACCTGAGCTCACTTCGCAGGTGCAGCATAAATCGCCACCGGCAAGCAATCGAACAGACCCGAGGGAGGATGGCTCCATGTCATACAAAGACGATATCAAGGCAGTGGCTCAACTGCGCGAGGCCATGCAGGGCAAGTGGGCCGACATCAGCCCCGAGAACGTCGCCCGCATGCGTGCCCAGAATCGCTTCAAGACCGGCCTGGACATTGCCAAGTACACCGCCAGGATCATGCGCGAGGACATGGCCGCCTACGACGCCGACACGGCCCAGTACACCCAGTCGCTGGGTTGCTGGCACGGCTTCATCGGCCAGCAGAAGCTGATCTCCATCAAGAAGCACTTCGGCACCACCAAGCGCCGCTACCTCTACCTCTCCGGCTGGATGGTCGCCGCCCTGCGCTCCGAGTTCGGCCCGCTGCCCGACCAGTCCATGCACGAGAAGACCACCGTGCCTAGCCTGATCGAGGAGCTCTACACCTTCCTGCGCCAGGCCGATGCCTGGGAGCTCAACCACCTGTTCCGCGACCTGGAAGAGGCCAACGAGGCCGGTGACAGCGCCCGTGCCGAGGAGCTGATCGCCAGGATCGACAACCACGAGACCCACGTGGTGCCGATCATCGCCGACATCGACGCCGGTTTCGGCAACGCCGAGGCCACCTACCTGCTGGCCAAGAAGATGATCGAAGCGGGTGCCTGCTGCATCCAGCTCGAGAACCAGGTCTCCGACGAGAAGCAGTGCGGCCACCAGGACGGCAAGGTCACCGTGCCCCATGAGGACTTCCTGGCCAAGATCAATGCCGTGCGCTACGCCTTTCTGGAACTGGGCGTCGACGACGGGGTCATCGTGGCCCGCACCGACTCCCTGGGTGCCGGCCTGACCCAGAAGATCGCCGTGACCAACGAGCCAGGCGACCTGGGCGACCAGTACAACAGCTTCCTCGACGGCGATGAGATCGACAGCGCCTCCGACATCGACAACGGCGACGTGGTCATCAAGCAGAACGGCAAGCTGGTCAAGGTCAAGCGCCTGGCCTCCGGCCTCTACCAGTTCAAGCCGGGCACCGGCGAGGACCGCGTGGTGCTGGACTGCATCACCAGCCTGCAGAACGGCGCCGACCTGCTGTGGATCGAGACCGAGAAGCCCCACGTCGGCCAGATCGCCGCCATGGTCAACCGCATCCGCGAGGTCTGCCCGGACGCCAAGCTGGTCTACAACAACTCGCCCTCCTTCAACTGGACCCTCAACTTCCGCCAGCAGGTGTTCGACGCCTGGGAGAAGGAAGGCAAGGATGTCTCCGCCTACGACCGCGCCAAGCTGATGAGCGCCGAGTACGACGACACCGAGCTGGGCCAACTGGCCGACGAGTGGACCCGCAACTTCCAGCGCGACGGTGCTCGCGAGGCCGGGATCTTCCACCACCTGATCACCCTGCCGACCTACCACACGGCGGCCCTGTCCACCGACAACCTGGCCAAGGGCTACTTCGGCGACGAGGGCATGCTGGCCTACGTGGCAGGCGTCCAGCGCCGCGAGATCCGCGAGGGCATCGCCACCGTCAAGCACCAGGACATGGCCGGCTCCAACATCGGCGACGACCACAAGGAGTTCTTCCACGGCGAAGCGGCCCTCAAGGCCGGCGGCAAGGACAACACCATGAACCAGTTCGGCTGAGCCGACGGATGGTGACACGGTAGAATGACTGGAACCCTTGGGGAGGCTTGCGCCTCCCCTTTTTTATGGCCGGCCGATTTTGCACATTGTTTGGTCGCTTTGCCGGCTAGAATAAGCAGCACGACTCCCGCGTCGACTGGTCAAACCCTCGACAGCTGGGTAGAATTCCATTACCAAACAGTGTTCACGAACCTGCCAATCCAGGACAGGATGTCACCGGGCCGCGCACTGACACAGGCTGCCCCGCAGAACGCCTCAGGAGGTCATGCATGAAACGTCTTCTTCCCGTCATCGCCCTCGGCGCCCTCAGCCTGGCCGGCTGCGCCAACACCGCCTCCATGGGGGGCAACGTCTACAGCGGCAGCCAGGTGGGCGCCGAGCAGACCGTGCGCTTCGGCACCATCCAGGCCCTGCGCCAGGTACAGGTCGAGGCCGACAGCCGTGCCGGGGGCATCATCGGCACGGGTGGCGGCGCGGTCATCGGTGGCCTGCTCGGTCGCCAGGTGGGCGGCGGCACGGGTCGTGACCTGGCCACCGCGGCCGGCGTGATCGGTGGCGCCGTGGCCGGCAGCCGCATCGAGGAGTCCACCAACCGCGTCCGCGCCTGGGAGATGGAGATCCGCCGCGACGACGGCATGAACATCGTCGTCGTGCAGAAGGCCGACCAGGCCTTCCAGGTGGGCCAGCGCGTTCGGCTGATCGGCAGCGGGTCCAACATCACCGTGGCCCCCTACTGATCCACGGCCAGCCGCCCCGTCGGGGCGGCTCCTGTCAGGCCAGGAGAGCCCCACACGAAGGCAGGCCCGCGGATCGCTCCGCGGGCCTGCCTTCGTGTGGGGCCGTCCTGCTGGCCGGCGGCCGGCATCGCGCCGACCGCCCGGGGCAACTCAGTGAAGATCGACCTTGTTCATGGCCCAGCCGGCCAGCTTGGCACCGACCAGGCCCAGCACGGCGATCACGATCACGGTCAGCAGGATGTCCACCGGACGCACCAGGGTGGTGGCGCCAAGGATGGCCAGTGCCAGGCTCCAGACGATGGCGTTGTCACCGTGGCTCTTCATCGCCTCGGGCAGCACCTTGTCCAGGGACGGGCTGACCGATTCCCAGCGCTTGAGAGAGAGAACGAGGATCACGGCAAAGGCGATCAGCCAGATCACGAGTTGAGTCATGGGCAGTCTCCACAGAGGGAAGGAAGGGATGTGCGAAAAAGGGTGCCCGCTAGGTTATCCCCGGCCGGAGGGTGGCGCAACCGTCCAAAGGTCACGCGCAAAGGCCCGGGGCGGGGCGTGAACACGCTTCAGGATGGGCCCCTCGATCCTGAAAATCCGCCATGCCCCTGACAGCCCCCCGCCCGACGCGTTACCATGCGCGGGACATGCACCCACCGAAAGGTTTCTCCCTAATGCAGATTGCGCAGAATTCCGTTGTCGCGTTCCACTACACCCTGACCAACAACGCAGGTGAGGTGCTGGACAGCTCGGAAGGCCGCGAGCCGCTGACCTACCTCCACGGCGCAGGCAACATCATTCCGGGCCTCGAGAAGGAGCTTGAGGGTCGCGCCGCCGGCGACAAGCTCACCGCCACCATCGAGCCGAGCGACGGCTATGGTGAGAAGCAGGACCAGCTGGTGCAGGAAGTGCCGCGCGATGCCTTCCAGGGCGTCGAGAGCGTGGAGCCGGGCATGCAGTTCCAGGCCCAGACCCAGGGCGGCCCGCTGATGGTCACCGTGACCAGCGTGGAAGGCGACACCGTCACTGTCGACGGCAACCACCCGCTGGCCGGCCAGACCCTGAACTTCGACGTCGAGATCGCCTCGGTGCGCGAAGCCAGCCAGGAAGAGATCGAGCACGGCCACGTGCACGGCGAGGGCGGCCACCAGCACTGAGCTGGGCCCAGCGCCATGGCCCCGGCACCCCGGGGTCCTGATACGAAAGGGGCAGCCACCGGCTGCCCCTTTCGCGTTTCCGGCGGTCGCGTGCGGTCGAGGAGTCAGCCGCGCCGCCAGCGGAAGTAGCGCTCCAGCCAGCCCAGCAGCCGTTCGGGCTTGTGGGCATTCTTCCAGACCCCCGCCGTGGCCTTCACCGCCTCGCTGCGGGTGGGATAGGGATGGATGGTGCCCAGCAGCTTGTTGAGCCCGATGCCGTGGGTCATGGCCAGGGTGAACTCGGCGAGCATCTCTCCCGCCCCCTCGCCGACGATGGTCGCCCCGAGCAGGCGGTCGCGGCCGGGCACCGTCAGGACCTTGATGAACCCCTCGGTCTCGCCCTCGGCGATGGCCCGGTCCAGCTCGGCCAGTTCATAGCGCGTCACTTCGAAGGCCACTCCCCGCTCCCGGGCCTCGCGCTCGTTGAGCCCCACCCGGGCCACCTCGGGGTCGGTGAAGGTCACCGCCGGCAGGGCCCGATAGCTCACCCGGAAGCGCTTGAACTCGCCGAACAGGGCGTTGACCGTGGCGTGCCAGGCCTGGTGAGCGCTGGCGTGGGTGAGCTGGTAGGGGCCCGCCACGTCTCCGCAGGCCCAGACGTTGGGCAGCACGCTCTGCAGGCTCTCGTCCACCGCCAGGGTGCCGTCGCCGCGGGTCTCCACGCCCAGCGCCTCGAGCCCCATGCCGGAGACGTTGGCCTGACGCCCCACCGCCACCAGCAGGTGGGAGAAGGGCAGGCTGTCACGCCGCTCCTCCCCCCCGGGGGCGGTCCGCTCGACCTCCAGGGCGTGGCCGCCGTCTTCCCCGGCCACCACGCCAAGCGCCCGGGTACCGAGATGCAGCTCCACGCCCTCCTCGCCGAGGCGCCGGGCGACCTCGGCCGCGACCTCGGGATCCTCGCGGGGCAGCAGCTGCCCGCCCATCTCGACCAGGGCCACGCGGCTGCCCAGGCGGGCGAACGCCTGGCCCAGCTCGCAGCCGATGGGCCCACCGCCCAGCACCAGCAGCCGCTCGGGAAGCGCCTCCAGCCGCCAGAGGTTGTCGGAGGTCAGCACCTCGATGGCCTCGAGCCCGGGCAGCGGCGGCACCCGCGGCCGCGCCCCGCTGGCGATGATCACATGGCGGGTGGTCACCACCCGTGAGGCGCCGGACTCATCGGTCACCCGCACCCGCCAGGGATCCTCGAGGCGGGCCTCCCCGGCCATCACCGTCACGCCCAGCCCCTCGTAGCGCTCGCGGCTGTCGTGGGGCTCGATGTCCTGGACGGCACGCTGTACATGGCCCATCACCGCCGGAAAGTCGATCTTCGGCTCCCCTGCCTGCACGCCGAAACGCCCGGCACCACGCACCTCGCTGGCCAGCCGCGCGGCACGGATCAGGGCCTTGGAGGGTACGCAGCCGGTGTTGAGGCAGTCGCCCCCCAGCCGGTCGCGCTCCACCAGCGCTACCCTGGCCTTGACCGCCGCGGCGATGTAGCTCGCCACCAGCCCCGCCGAACCGCCACCGATCACCACGATGTCGTGATCGAAGCGTGCGGGACGCGCGAACCGCACCGCCAGGCGCCGTCGCTTGGCCAGCACCACCCCGCCGCGGGCCAGCCACGGGAACAGGCCGATCAGCGCGAAGGAGCCGATCAGGCCCGGCGAGAGGATGCCCGAGAGCGACTCGAGGCTGCCCAGCTCACGTCCGGCGTTCACGAACACCGCCGTGCCGGGCAGCATGCCGAGCTGGCTGACCCAGTAGAAGGTCCACAGCCGCATGCGGGTCAGGCCCATGACCAGGTTGATCACGAAGAAGGGGAAGAGCGGGATCAGCCGCAGCGTGAAGAGGTAGAAGGCCCCCTCCCGGGCGATACCGGCATTGATCCGCGCCAGCTGTGGCGCGAAGCGACGCTCCAGCGGCTCGCGGGCCAGGGTGCGGGCGATCAGCGCGGCCAGGGTGGCCCCCAGGGCACTGGCGAAGGAGATGATCAGCAGGCCCCAGCCGAGGCCGAACAGGGCGCCCCCCAGCACGGTGAGCAGGGTCGCGCCGGGCAGCGAGACCGCCGCCATGAGCACGTATATCAGGAAGAAGCCACCGGCGACGACCAGCGGCTCGGCGGCCAGCCAGGCCCTGAAACGGGCCTGTTCGGCCTGCAGGGCCTGGAGGGTCAGGGCATCGTGGGCCCCACTGAGGAACCAGGCCGCGATGGCCAGGGCGATCAGGGCCGCGAGGATCAGGCGACGTCGGGTCAAGGGAAGGCTCCTGGGGTGGCTGGCGGAAGGCATCGCGATTCTGTCGTCCCGCGACGCGATGCCTTACAGGGAATACACTTCAACAGGAGTTGTACGGAACCCTGGTTCAGTGACAGCCTCCAATCTATCACCCCTGAACGACGGAGCCACCCCATGCCCTTCCCTTCCCTGCCCGCCCCCCGCTGGTCCGCCCTGCTCGGCCTGCCCCTGTCGCTCGGCCTGGCCGGCCAGAGCCTTGCCGAGGCCCCTCCGGCCAGTGCCGTCTTCGCCGGCGGCTGCTTCTGGTGCGTCGAGGAGGCCTTCGACCAGGTCGACGGCGTGCTCTCTACCACCTCCGGCTTCAGCGGCGGCCACGTCGAGAACCCCAGCTACAATCAGGTGGTGGCCGGCGGTACGGGCCATGCCGAGGTGGTCCAGGTGGAGTATGACCCGAGCGTGGTCGACTACGCGGCCCTGCTGCACGTGTTCTGGCGCAACATCGACCCCTTCGCCGTGGACCGCCAGTTCTGTGACGCCGGCGAGCCCTACCGCAGCGCGATCTTTCCCATGAACGACGAGGAGCGCCGCCTCGCCGAGGCCAGCCTCGAGGCCCTCACCGAGCGTTTCGGCCGCGAGATTGCCACCGAGATCAACGACTTCGAGGCCTTCTACCCCGCCGAGGAGTACCACCAGGACTACTATCGCAAGAACCCGGTTCGCTACAACTTCTACAAGTCCGCCTGCCGCCGCGTGGAGCGCCTCGAGGAGGTGTGGGGCGACGAGGCCGGCGGCCTGTCAGGCGACCTGGCCGCGGCGCGCTGAGCCCTCGCGGCGCCACAGCCAGGTCGCGATCCCCAGGGTGATGCCCAGCACCAGCCAGGAGCCCACGACCACGCCGCGCCAGGCGCCCAGCTGCCAGAAGGGCTCCAGCCACAGCCCCCCCAGGCTGGCACCGCCATAGTAGAACACCAGGTAGAGCGCCGAGGCGCTGCCTCGCGCCTGCCGGGCATTGCGCCCTACCCAGCTCGAGGCCATGGCGTGGGCCAGGAAGAAGCCGAAGGCGTTGATGGTCAGTCCGAGCAGGATCACCGGCAGGCTGTCGATCAGGGTCACCAGGGTGCCCCCCATGAGGATCGCGATCCCCGTCATCATGCAGGCCGGTGCCGACAGGTGTCGCACCAGGCGGCCCGAGAGCGAGGACCCCAGGGTGCCCCCCAGGTAGGTGAGGAAGATCAGCCCCAGCAGCCTGGCCCCCAGCCCGAAAGGCGCCTCGGCCAGGCGGAAGGTGATGTAGCTGTACTGGTTGATGAAGATCAGGAAGTTGAGGCCTCCCAGCAGGTAAGCCGCCAGCAGCAGCGGGTTGCGCAGGTGGGCGACCAGGTCGGCCACGGCACCGCCCAGCGCGAAGCGGCGCGGCCGGAACCGCCGCGCCGGCGGCAGCAGCCGCCAGAAGACCGCGACCCCGGCTAGGGTGATCAGTCCCACCGCCAGGAAGCTGGCAGAACTGCCGGCGACCTCCCCCACCGCACCGCCCACCACCCGGCCGCTGATGCCGCCCAGGGTATTGGCGCCGATGTAGAGCCCCACCGCGGCCATCATGGCGTCCGGTTCGAACTCATCGCCCATCCAGGCGATCGCCACCGCCGGCAGCCCCCCGAGCACGAAGCCCTGCAGCGTGCGCAGCAGCAGTAGGCTCTCGAAGTTGGGCGCCAGGGCCAGGGCCAGCGAGAGGACGCCGGCCGCCAGCAGCGTCAGGCGCATGATACGGTCGCGGCCGATGGCGTCCGAGAGCGGCCCGAAGACCAGCAGCGAGGCCGCCAGCGCCAGGGTCGAGACCGACATCACCAGGCCGGCCACCAGGGTGGAGACCCCGTAGACATCGCGCAGGTCGGGCAGCAGCGGCTGGGGCGCATAGAGGTTCAGGAACACCAGCAGGGAACCCAGGCTGAGGGCCAGGGTGGCGCGCCACCAGGCGCGGGTTCGGGTCTCGATCATGGCTACCGCGGGGTCAGGGAGAACGGGCGACCATGATCGCCGCGGCGACATGATAAGACAAACAGAATAAAATGATGACATCCATCACTTGAGCAGATAGGTGTGCCATGTCGCTGCCGTTCGACCTCCGCGCCCTGGGCGTCTTCCTGGCCGTCGCCGAGCATGGCGGCTTCAGCGCCGCGGCCCGCGAGCTGCACGTGGCCCAGTCCGCGGTCAGCCAGACCATCGCCACCCTCGAGAAGCGCCTGGAGCTGACCCTCTTCCACCGGCACGAGCGGCGCATCGCCCTGACGCCCGAGGGCGAGACCCTGCGGCACCATGCCCGCGAACTGATGGAGCGCGCCGAGGCGACGCACCTGGCGATGCGCGAGCTCCACGGCCTGGTCAAGGGCGAGGTGCGCATCGGGATTCCCTCGATGCTCGGCTCCTACTACTTCCCGCCGCTGCTGATGGGGTTCAAGGCCCGCCACCCCGGCATCCGGCTGACCGTGGTGGAGGCCGGTGCTCGGCGGCTGCAGCGGATGATCGCGGCCGGCGAGCTGGACCTGGGGGTGGTGATCGATGACGAGGCCAGCCACCCGCTGGAGCGGCGGCGGCTGGTACGCGAGGAGATGGTGGTCTGCGTCCCGGAGGGGCACCCCTTCGCTCGGCTCGACCGGGTGAGCCCCGAGGCCTTCTTCCGCGAACCGCTGGTGCTCTTCCAGGACGGCTACTTCCACCGCGAGTTCGTCGATGCCCTGTCGCGGCGGACCGGCCTGGCGGCCAACATCGCCTTCCAGTCGAACCTGATCCCGCTGACCAAGGCGATCGTGCGGCAGGGGTTCGGGATCACCACCTTCCTGCGCCGGGTGGTGGACGAGCCGGCGCTGGTGGCCGTGTCGCTGGACCCGCCGGCCTGGCTGGACCTGTCGCTGGCCTGGGGCCGGGGCGCCTACCTGTCGCGGGCCGAACAGGCCTTCGTGGACTTCGTGCTGGCGCACCGCGAGGCGCTCTAGGCGGCCCTCAGCCTTCGCCGGAGGCCAGCACGCGCTGGGCCAGGGTGGTGGGCTCCAGGGTGCGCCTGGCCTGCCAGAAGTGGCGCTGCCAGTAGCGATTGTCGAGTTCGGAGATCATCACCCCGCGCGAGGTGGAGGCGTGGAAGAAGCGCCCTTCGCCGAGGTAGATCCCGACGTGGTCGTAGCGGCCCGGCGGGCGGAAGAACACCAGGTCGCCGGGCTGCAGCGCGTCGCGCTCGATGGGCATGCCCTGGTGGACCTGCTCGCCGGTGGAGCGTGGCAGCTCGACCCGGAAGGTATCGTTGAAGACATGCTGGACCAGCGCCGAGCAGTCGATCCCCTGGCGGGAGGTGCCCCCCAGGCGATAGGGCGTCCCCACCCAGCGCTCGTGCTGGGCGAGCAGGGCCTGCTGGACCAGCGCCGGCGGCGGGTTGGCGAGGCTGCGCGCCTCCAGAATGGGGTTGTCCACCCGGGACATCATGGGGTCCCAGCCCCCCGGCAGGCCGGGCAGCTGCCGGGAGAAATAGTCATCGCCGGACGCCAGGGAAGCACTCTCCTGGGGGGCGGTGGCACAGCCGGCCAGCAGGGCCAGCGGGACGGAGACCAACAGGGCACGACACGTACGCGCGACAACCATCCTTGAGCGACCTCGATCCGTGAGCCGCATCCCCGCGGTCGGGGTGTCGACACCCCGCGCTGGAACATTGTCGCTGTGGCAGTGGTGCCGGGCATGCCGGTATCACTGCCAGAGCGGCCTGTCGGCGGCTCGCTTCCGGCGATGGCTCCCGACAGGTGGAGCCGTGTGTTGCAACGCGGTGACTATAAACCAGCCGCCGGGGGCTGGCGAGCCCCCGGCGTCCCTCGGCTCAGTGCAGCTGGCGGGAGTCCCCCGGCAGGGTATCGATGTGCAGGGGGGCCCAGTGGCGCGGCCGGGCGCCCGGGAAGTCCAGGCTGGCCCAGGGGCCGGCCAGCGGCGGCGCCGCACTGAGCCAGGCGACCAGCGCCTGGCGGAAGCCGGCCAGGAAGCTCTCGCGCTCCGGGGTCTCGCCCATGAAGAACGAGAAGCCCGCATGCAGGGCCCGGGCATACTCCTCCCAGCCGGCATAGTGGGCGGCCGCCAGGGCGTGGGCCCGCTCGAGAATCGCGGTGAAGGCCGCGGCCTCCAGCCAGCCCAGCTGGCGGGCGGCGATCGCCAGGTCTACCGCCTGGGCGATGTCCCAGGCGGCGAGGTCGGTGTCGTTGCAGCCATCCTCGTTGTCGCGCACCCGCTGCAGCCGCAGCAGGTGGGTGCGCTCCTCGTCGCTGCACTCGCCGCTCTCCAGGGTGGCGATCTCCGAGGCCAGCCGCCCCTCGTTGAGGGTGTAGGGCGCGTAGTTGATCTGGTACTCCTGGCGATCCCCGGCCTCGAGCAGGAAGTCGAGGAAGTCGGCGAGCTCCTCGGCCGAGTGGAGCCCGTAGTGGCCGTCGACCCACTCGCGAATCGACACGCACTCCCGCGCGCTCTCCGGGTGGGGCAGGCTCCAGGCCGGGCTGTTGAGGGGACCGACCAGCGACATGGCGGTGAAGTGCGAGAGGCTCGGCCGGGGCCCGGGCTCCTGCCACTCGCCGGCGCGCCAGTCAAGCCAGTGGAACAGGCTGCCGGGATCCTCCTGGTGCCAGCGGATCTCGGCGGTCAGCGAGGGCTGGCCCTCCTCGGGCAGCAGCGCCTCCCACCCGGACCAGGCCTCCAGCAGTCGGCGGGCGTCGGGGTAGAAGCGGCACAGCGAGGCGCGCAGCGCATCGGCCAGGGCGGCCAGGCCTTCCGCCTCGAAGCCTTCGCAGTCCATGGCCATCTGCAGGTAGAAGGCATACTTCTCGGCCATGTGGACGGTGGCCGCATGGCGACTGCCGCGCCGCAGCCCGTCGCGCACCTCAAGCGCCGCCGGCTCGGGCGCCCCGAAGGGCGTCTCGGCCGGCGGCAAGGCGCCATGGGCGGCATCGGCGGCCAGCTGGTTGAGGTGGTGCGCCTGGGCCGGCAGCCAGTAGCGCGAGAGCGCTTCCACCCCCTCGTCGGGGTGCAGGTCGAGGGTCTCGGCCAGGTACTGGCGGGCATCCTCGCGGCGCGGCGCCGGCACGGGGGCGGCAGGGCCCTGGCGGCCGGCCAGCTCGGGCTCGCGCACCGCCGCCAGCGCCAGCACCCAGTGCCGCGGGTCGCGACGCCACTGGCGCATGGCGACGCGGGAGCGCTCCAGCAGGGCCGGGTCGATCAGCCCCTGCAGGGCGGGCCGCCAGGGGCTCACCGGCGACTGCAGCAGCAGCTTCCAGTCGGCGTCGAAGGAGGAGAGCAGGTTTCGTCCCTCGAACAGGCTCCTGCCGCGCTGGTAGGCACGGGCCAGCGCCGCCCAGTCGCTGTAGCGGTGCTCCACCAGGTCGGCCGCATGCAGGGCGAAGTCGGCGGCCTCGTGCGCCTCGAGCCAGCCCAGGCAGGCCCCCGCCCAGGCCAGGTCGACCAGGCGCAGCCAGTCCCAGGCCGCCCACTCCAGGGGCTCGCCATGCTCGACGAAGCCCAGCATCACCCGGCCGAAGGGCCGGTCGGGCCCCTCCAGCCGCTCCATCCACTCGGCCCGCCCGGCCGCATCCAGCTCCAGCAGCCGCGCGGCATCCAGGTCCCAGCCCTGGCGGTCGCCCTGGGCCCCCAGCCACAGCAGCGCGCGCACCAGGTCGTCGCGCCCGTGGACCTGCCACGCCTCGCCGAGCCAGGCGGCGAGGCCGGCCCAGTCGTTCTCCCGAGCCGGCAGCTCGACCACCGGGGCAAAGCCCGCACGCAGTCGCCAGACCCGCGCCTCGGGGGCGTCGGGCCACAGCACCGGCGGGTGGTCATGGATCGCCAGCCACTCGCCCAGCCGCTCCCAGGTGATGCCCTCGCCATCGTGCTCCAGCACCGAGAGCGCCTGGCAGGCCTCGACGAAGCCGTCGTCGCCGTGCACCCAGCCGGTGGCGCTGCGCGCGCGGCGCAGCGCCACCAGCCAGGCATCGAGGTCGGCATGGTGAGCGCTGATCTCGCCGGCCAGGGCGTGGGCCCACTCCCGGGCACTACTCTCGGCGAGCCAACCGGCGGCACCGGCCAGGGCAACCAGTTCCAGGGCCTCGAGCAGGCGGGCGGGGTCCGCCGCGGCGCCACCGGCGCCGTGCGACTCCACCAGGCGCCAGCCCAGCTCGCCCCGATCGGCGACGCCCAGGGCGGCGAGCCGGGCCACGGCCGCATCCGGCTCGACGGTCAGTGGATCGGGCGCAAAGGCCCAGTCACACAGCACCAGCTGCTGGGCCCACCAGGCGTTCAGGGGATCGACCAAGGCTCACCTCGACATCCAGGGTGTGACGGACGGCCGCGCACGGGGCGAAGGCGCAGGCCGGACAGAATTCGGCGCACTAGTGTAGCGGAAAGCGCGGCCGGCGCCGATGGGTCGAGGGTGGAATTCCCGGCGCGGACGGTGCCGGCAAGGCGCTGCCGGAGGACTTGGCGGAACGTTTTAAATAATGCACACTGCGTAAAATATGATGACAACACTCCCCGGAGGACCCATGGCCGAGCTGCCCGACATCCTGATCCCCAAGGCCTTCATCGCCGGCGAATGGCGCGATGCCGAGCGACGCTTCGCCGTCACCGACCCGGCCAGCGGCGAAACCCTGGCCGAGGTGCCGGACCTCGGCGCCGCTGACGCCCGGGAGGCTGTGGCCGCCGCCGAGGCCGCCTGGCCGGCCTGGAAGCGCCGCACCGCCAAGGAGCGCGCCAACCTGCTGCGCGCCTGGTACGACGCGCTCATGGCCCACCAGGAGGCACTGGCCCGGCTGATGACCCTGGAGCAGGGCAAGCCGCTGGCCGAGTCCCGCGGCGAGGTGGCCTACGGCGCCTCCTTCTTGGAGTTCTACGCCGAGGAGGCCAAGCGGGTGGCCGGCGAGACCCTGCCGAGCCACGGCGTCGACAAGCGCATCCTGGTGTTCCGCGAACCGATCGGCGTGGTGGCGGCGATCACCCCCTGGAACTTCCCGCTGGCGATGATCACCCGCAAGTGCGCCCCGGCGCTGGCCGCCGGCTGCCCGGTGGTGATCAAGCCCGCCGAGGCCACCCCGCTCACCGCCCTGGCGGTGGCGCGCCTGGCCGAGCTGGCCGGCTTCCCCGCCGGGGTGATCAACGTGGTCACCGCCAGCCGCCCGGCCGAGATCGGCGAGGTGCTGACCACCGACCCGCGGGTGCGCAAGATCTCCTTCACCGGCTCCACCCCGGTGGGCAAGAGGCTGCTCGCCCAGTGCGCCGGTACCGTGAAGAAGGCCTCCATGGAGCTGGGCGGCAACGCCCCCTTCATCGTCTTCGACGACGCCGACCTGGATGCCGCCGTGGAGGGCGCCGTGGCCTCCAAGTACCGCAACTCCGGCCAGACCTGCGTCTGCACCAACCGCCTGCTGGTGCAGGCCGGCGTCCATGACGCCTTCGTCGAGAAGCTGGCCGCCCGCGTCGCCGAGCTCAAGGTCGGCAGCGGCCTCGAGGAGGACGTGGTCCAGGGCCCGCTGATCAACCCGGCCGCGATCGAGAAGGTCGAGGCGCACATCGCCGATGCCCTGGCCAAGGGCGGTCGCCTGGTCACCGGCGGCAAGCCCCACGCCCTGGGCGGCACCTTCTTCGAACCGACGGTGATTGCCGATGTCACCGAGGAGATGCGGGTCGCTCGCGAGGAGACCTTTGGCCCCCTGGCCCCGGTGTTCCGCTTCGAGACCGACGAGCAGGCCATCGCCATGGCCAACGCCACCGAGTTCGGCCTGGCCGCCTACTTCTATGCCCGCGACTACCGTCGCATCTGGCATGTCATGGAGGGGCTGGAGTATGGCATGGTGGCAGTGAACGAGGGGATCCTCTCCACCGAGCTGGCCCCCTTCGGCGGCGTCAAGGAGTCGGGGCTGGGCCGCGAGGGTTCGCGCCACGGCCTGGATGAGTACACTGAACTAAAATACGTCTGTGTCGGCGGACTCTGATCGCCCGCTACGCACTTTCCACCAGGAGGCATCATGAACAACGCAGAACTCAACGAACTCAAGCAGCGCTATGTCGCCAACGGCGCGGCCAGCCCGGCGACCCAGTTCGCCGACCGCGCCGAGAACGCCCTCGTCTGGGATGCCGATGGCAACCGCATCATCGACTTCGCCGGCGGCATCGGCGTGCTCAACATCGGCCATCGCCACCCGAAGGTGGTCGAGGCCGTCAAGGCGCAGCTCGACCGCGTCATGCACACCTGCCAGACCGTGATGCCCTACGAGGGCTACGTGAAGGTGGCCGAGCAGCTGAGCAAGATCACCCCGGTGCGCGGCCATGCCAAGGTGATGCTGGCCAACTCCGGCGCCGAGGCCCTGGAGAATGCCGTCAAGGTCGCCCGCGCCGCCACCGGCAAGAACAACGTGATCTGCTTCGACGGCGGCTATCACGGCCGGACCTTCATGACCATGGCCATGAACGGCAAGGTCGCCCCCTACGCCGCCGACTTCGGCAGCATGCCGGGCAACGTGTTCCGCGCCCCCTACCCGGTGCCCTACCACGGCGTCAGCGAGGACGAGGCCCTGCGCGGCCTGAAGATGGCGCTCAAGACCGACGCCAACCCCCGCGACACCGCGGCCATCGTGCTCGAGCCGGTGCTCGGCGAGGGCGGCTTCTACCCGGCGCCGACCAGCTTCCTCAAGGCGATCCGCGAGATCTGCGACGAGCACGGCATGCTGATGATCATCGACGAGGTGCAGTCCGGCTTCGGCCGCACCGGCAAGATGTTCGCCATCGAGCACAGCGGCGTCGAGCCGGACATCATCACCATGGCCAAGAGCATGGCCGACGGCATGCCGATCTCCGCGGTGGTGGGCACCGACGTCCACATGGACGCCTCCGGCCCCAACTCCCTGGGCGGCACCTACACCGGCAGCCCGGTCTCCTGCGCCGCCACCCTGGCCGTGCTGGAGGTCTTCGAGAAGGAGAACATCCTCGAGAAGAGCCAGGCGCTGGGTGACAAGCTGGCCAAGCGCTTCGCCCAGTGGGAGCAGGAGTTCGACTGCGTGGACAACGCCCGCAACATGGGGGCCATGGCCGCGGTGGACCTCGTCTCCGACAAGGCCAAGCACACCCCGAATGCCGACCTGGCAGCGGCGCTGTGCAAGCGGGCCCGCGAGAAGGGCCTGATCCTGCTCTCCTGCGGCCTCTACGGCAACACCATCCGCTTCCTGATGCCCGTCACCATCGAGGACGAGGTGCTGGAAGAGGGCCTGGCCATCGTCGAGGAATCCCTCAAGGAGCTGGTGGGGCAGACCGCCACCGCCTGATCGACGGCTCGCCAGCGCGACCTCACCGCCCGGCCCTGCGCCGGGCGGTGTTCGTTGGGGCCTTGCCATCGAGGTAGTCAGCCGGGAAGATGGCGGCGTTCACCGCGAGGCGACACCGTGATACTCAGAACCCTCTCCCTGCTGCGCTCCCTGCAGGGCGCCCACCACTCCCTCAAGGATGCCCAGGCCACCGTGCAGCAGGCCTGCGACTATCGCTGGCTGCGCGAGGCGCTGCGCGGCGGCGTGATCACCCGCACCGATGCCTGCCTGGCCGACGGCACCCCGGCGGTGACCGTCACCCTGTCCTTCGTCGCCACCCCGGCACGGCTCGCCGGCGGCAAGTGGCCTGAAGACCCGGCGGAGCGGGAGCGCTGCTTCGTCGCGGGCATCCATGCCTGCCGGGCCGCCGGCGCCCCGCGCTACCGCACCCTGGAGAGCCTCTCCCAGGGGCTGGTGCACGGGGCCGCCGCGGTGCTCACCGATACGGCGCGCTTCCAGTACCTGCTGGACCAGCAGGCCCTGCGGCTGACCTGGCGGCGCCCCGGCGGGCTGCCCGAGGCGCTGGCCCACCGCCTGCCCGCCCCCGGCACCGAGACCGCAGACCGAAACGGGATCTTCCTGCTCGAGGTAGGGGTGCCCTCGCCTCCCGTGGAGGGTGCCCCTTCCGGCGCCTGGCTCGACCGGATGCTGGATCGCTACCGGCGCATCCTGCCACGCTCCGCCGCCCCCTGACGAAAACGACGGCGCCCGGCCGAGGCCGGGCGCCGTCGAGGCAGGGCGGGGATGGGCGTCAGGCCTTCCTGACCTTGGCGATCACCCAGAGCAGCACCACGGCGCCGACGATGGCGGTGACCAGGGAGCCGATGAAGCCGCCAGCCTGCAGCCCCAGCAGGCTGAACAGGAAGCCGCCGATCACCGCACCCACGACCCCCACGCCGATGTTGCCGAGGATGCCGAAGCCACCCCCGCGCATGATATGGCCGGCGATCCAGCCCGCCAGGCCGCCGATGATCAACCAGGCAATCAGTCCCATGTGGTGCTCCTTGTGAGATGGGTTTCCTAGAACGAGGAGCCCGGCTGCTCGAGAAAGGCCAGCTCCTCCGGGGTCGAGGGTCGCCCCAGGATGGCGTTGCGATGCGGGTAGCGCCCGAAGCGAGCGATGATGTCGCGGTGGCGCTGCTCGAAGCGCAGGCTCTCCTCCAGCCCCGGCTGGTCGAACAGGCCCAGCGCCTCGTCGTGGATGGCCAGCGACTCGCTGTGCATCCAGGGCATATAGAGGAAGGCGCGCCAGGCGACGTCCAGGTGGCGGTCGATGCGGTGGGCCACCGCTTCCTGGGCCAGCACCAGCGCCACCGGATCCCGGGCGAAGGCCAGCGGCGTGTCGCGATGGATATTGCGCGAGAACTGGTCGAGCACAATCACCTCGGCCAGGCGTCCCCGGGCCGAGAGCCGCCATGACCACAGCTCGCCACGCCCCGCGGCCTCCAGCAGGGCAGCGAAGCGCGCCGCGATCTCGGCATCGAGGGCCGGGTCCTTGCGGAACCACTGGGCCGGCTCGAGCTCGCCGAACCAGAAGCCGATCACCTCGTCCACCGCGGGCAGTCTCGCCATGTCGCTCCTCCTCACTCGGGACGCTTCGGTGGCACCACGACTCCTGATACCATTCCCGGCACCACACGGCAACCCGAGGAGCCTGCATGTCTCCCCAGCACTTCCTGGAGATGGCCACCTTCACCTTCAACCTGGTCGGCCTGGTGGTCTGCATCGGCGGCCTCACCCTGGCCCACCGCACCCGTCACCGCGTGCCCGGCTACCTGCTGGCCGGCCTGGGCTTCCTGATCGCCGCCTCGCCGGTGCTCTACCCGCTGATCGCCACGCCCGCTCCCTGAGCCGCCACGGAAACCAGACCATGCGCCAGCCCCTGGCCCGCGAACTCCATGACCTGCTCGAGCGTGGCCGCGACCGCCAGCTGCGGCTGGCGGTCACCGGCCTGTCGCGCTCGGGCAAGACCGCCTTCCTCACCTCGCTGGTCAACCAGCTGCGCCATGCTGGCCTGGAGGCCAGGCTCGACCTGCTGCCGGCGGCCCGGGAGGGGCGCCTGCTCGGCGCCCGCCGGGTCAACCAGCAGGACCTGGGCGTGCCGCGCTTTCCCTACGACCAGGCCATGGCCGCCCTGGAGGAGACACCCCCGCGCTGGCCGGCGCCGACCCGCGGCATCAGCGAACTGCGCCTGGCGATCCGCTATCGCCCGTCCCGGCGTGGCCTGATGGGCAGCGACACCCGCCAGCTGACCCTCGACCTCTTCGACTACCCCGGCGAGTGGCTGCTCGACCTGCCGCTGCTGGCGCACGACTATCCCGGCTGGTGCCAGGCCCAGCAGGCGCTGACCGGCACCGAGCGGCGCTCGCTGTTCGCCGACTGGCATGCCGCGGTGGAGGCCCTGGACCCCGCCGCCGAGGCCGACGAGGCCCAGCTGGCGGCCATCGCCGAGCGGTATGCCGGGGGGCTGCGCGCCGCGCGGGAGGCGGGCTTCGCCGACCTGCAGCCGGGACGCTTCCTGCTGCCCGGCGAGCTGGCCGGCGCGCCGGTCCTGCAGTTCTTTCCGCTCCCCGGCCTGTCGCGGCTCGATCCGGCCGAACGCGAGCGTCTGCCGCCGGAGAGCAACTACGCGACCCTGGCGCGGCGCTTCCAGTACTACCAGCAGCATATCGTCAAGCCGTTCTACCGGGAGCACTTCCGCCGCTTCGACCGCCAGATCGTGCTGGTGGACCTGCTCGGCGCCCTGAATGCCGGGCCGGAGCGTTTCCAGGACCTCTCCCGGGCCCTGGCCACGCTGATGCAGAGCTTCGACTACGGCCAGCGCAGCCTGCTGTCACGGCTGTTCGCCCCGCGCATCGATCGCCTGGCCATCGCCGCCACCAAGGCCGACCACGTCACCCCGGAGCAGCATGGGCGGCTGGTCGGGCTGCTCGAGGCGCTGCTCGCCGACCCTCTCAAGGACCTGCGCTTCGCCAATGTCCCGGTGCGTGCCCTGTCGCTGGCGTCGATCCGGGCCAGCGAGGCGCGGGAGGTGGAGCACCGCGGGCAGAGAACCCCGGCGCTGCGCGGCACCTCCCTGGCCGGGGAGTCGCTGCTGCTGTTTCCCGGCGAGGTGCCCGACCGGCTGCCCGATGCCGACTTCTGGGCCCGCCAGGGGTTCGACTTCCCGGCCTTCCGACCGCTGCCCCTGGAGGGCGGCGCCCTGCCCCATATCCGCCTGGACGCCGCCCTGGACTGGCTGATCGGAGACAAGCTGATATGACCGAGCCCCGCGATCCGCGCCCCGGGCGGCGCTTCACCCTGGAGGAGCCCCCTCACGACCGGCCCCGGGCGGATGACCCGCGTCCCGCCGAGCCCTTCGACGCCGACCTGCCCAGCCAGGCGCTGTCGAGCCCGGACGACCAGGCCGCGGCGGATGCCCTGGAGGCCTGCCTGGCCCCTCCCCGGCGACGGCGCTGGGGGCTGCTGGCGCTGCTCGGTGGCAGCCTGGGGCTGGGGGCCCTGGAGGCCGGCCTGACCCTGCAGGCAGCGAGCCTGGGCGGCGACTGGCTGGCGGGCGCCTGGAGCCTGCTGCTGCTGCTCGCCCTCGGCCTGGGGGGGCGTGCCCTGCTGCGCGAACTGTGGCGGCTGCGGCGGTTGCGTCGCCATGAGCGGCTGCGCGAGCGGCTGGCGGCGCTGCCCGACGCCGAGACCCGGGCGGCCATGGCGTCCGCCGAGGCCCTGCGAGAGGGGCTGGGGATGGACGAGGATCACCCCCACTGGCAGGGGTTCGTCGCCGCCCGGCAGGCCCACCACGACGGGCGCGACATCCAGCTGCTGCTGGACCACCACCTGCTCGCCCCCCGCGACCGGGAGGCGCGACGACTGATCTCGCGGATGTCCGGCGAGACGGCGGTGATGGTGGCGGTCAGCCCCCTGACCCTGGTGGACATGGCCCTGGTGGCCTGGCGCAGCCTGGCGATGATCGACCGCCTCTGTCGACTCTACGGCCTGGAGCTGGGCTATGCCGGAAGGCTCCGGCTGCTGCGCAGCGTGCTCTACCAGATGGCCTTCGCCGGGGCCACCGAGATGGCCGGCGAGGCGGGCATGGATATGCTCTCCCTGAACCTGGCCGGCCGGATCTCGGCGCGCGCCGGCCAGGGGCTGGGCATCGGCCTGCTCAGCGCCCGACTGGGGCTGCGCACCCAGCGACTGACCCGCCCGCTGCCCTTCACGACGCAGGAGGCCCCGCGCATGAGCGATCTGCGCAGCGAACTCTGGCAGCAGCTGCGTCGGCTGGAGGCCCGCGACTCACCGGACGCGCGGCGCTGAGCCCCGCGGTGACTTGACCGGGGTCATGACAGCCCGTCCCCGAAGCGCTAGGATCAAGGCATCGTCCATCCAACCCATCGAGGAAGTTCGCCATGTTCAAGTCCATCCTGGTCCCCGTCGACGGCTCCGAGCACGCCCAGAAGGCCCTCTCCGTGGCCTGCCAGCTGGCTCGCCAGGAGGAGGGCTGCATCCTGCATCTGGTGCACATCCCCGAGGAGCTCGCCCACGAGACCACCCTGGTCTGGGGCATCGGCGCCATCGCCATCGAGGCCTCCCGCGAGGAGCGCGAGGAAGCCGGCAAGCAGGTGATGAGCCGTGCCGCCGAGGCCGCCCGCGAGCAGGGGGCCACCAGCATCGAGACGGTGATCGGCCAGGGCGACCCGGCCCGCACCATCCTCAGCGAGTCACGCCGCCGTGGCGTGGACGCCATCGTCATGGGCAGCCGCGGGCTCAGCGACCTGCAGGGCTTCGTGGTCGGCAGCGTCTCTCACAAGGTGGCTCACACCGCCGAGTGCACCGTCATCACCGTGCGCTGACCCCCGCCCCGCCCACCCACCGACGGCGCCCCGAGGGGCGCCGTCGGCGTTCCGGCACGGCCGGCGCGCCCGGATGACCCGGCGCCCGGCACCAGCGTCGGCGAACCATCCCGACGCAAGCCGCTGATTCCCCATGAGGCGCACGCCCGGCGTTTGGCCCCGGGCCAGGGAATCCGTATAGTGGCCCCCTACTCCCGCCACCCGATCGTGACCATGCTGCAGAACAACGCCCTGCTTGCCCAGCTCAAGCAACAGATCCGCGAGACCACGCCCCGCGTCGAGGGGGTGATCAAGGCCACCCAGAAGGCCTTCGGCTTCCTCGAGACCGACGAGGGCGACTCCTATTTCGTGCCGCCCCCCGCGATGAAGCAGGTGCTGCACGGCGATCGTGTCCAGGCGGTCGTCCACGAGGAGGGCGACAAGAAGAGCGCCGAGCCCGACACCCTGATCGAAACCGGGCTGTCGCGCTTCATCGCTCGCGTCCAGCTCCGCGACGGGCGTCTCGCCGTGGTGCCCGACCACCCCTCGATCAAGAATGTCCTGAAGGCGCGCATCAAGCGCAGCCTGGACGAGGCGAGCATCGCCGACGGCGACTGGGTAGTGGCCCGCCTGGTGCGTCATCCCCTCAAGCCCGATGACCGCGCCTTCTTCACCCAGATCGACGAGCTGGTGGCCAAGGCCGACGACCCCGCCGTGCCGTGGCGGGTGACCCTGGCCCGCCACGCTCTGGAGCAGGAGTGCCCGGATGCCGGCGACGACTGGCCGCTGCTCGACGAGGGCCTCACCCGCGAGGACCTCACCGCCGAGCCCTTCTTCACCATCGATAGCGAGAAGACCCGCGACATGGACGATGCCCTGCGCATCGTTCCCCGCGAGGATGGCGGCTGGGACCTGAGCGTGGCCATCGCCGACCCCACCGCCTACGTCGAGGAGGGCCACGCGGCGGACCTGGAGGCGCGCACCCGGGCTTTCACCGTCTACCTGCCGGGCCAGAACGTCACCATGCTGCCCGAGCAACTGGCCGACGACCTCTGCTCGCTGTGGGAGGACAAGGAGCGCCCGGTGCTGGCCTGCACCCTCACCGTGCACGCCGACGGCAGCCTGGGCGACTACCGTTTCTTCGCGGCCACCGCGCAGTCCCACGCCAAGCTGGCCTATGACCGCGTCTCCGACTGGCTGGAGGGCCAGGGCGACTGGGCCCCGGACGAGGCGATCGCAGGGCAGCTCAAGGCCCTGCGTGACCTCACCGAGGCCCGCAGCGCCTGGCGCGCCGAGCATGCGCTGGTGTTCAAGGACCGTCCCGACTACGTCTTCGACCTGGACGAGGCCGGCAACGTGCTGGACATCCGCACCGAGGAGCGGCGCATCGCCAACCGCATGATCGAGGAGTCGATGATCGCGGCCAACGCCTGCTGCGCCGACCTGCTCGCCAGGCACGTGGGCCACGGCATCTTCAACGTGCATCGCGCCTTCGAGCCCGAGAAGGCCGAGGCGGCCCAGGAGTTCCTCGCCAGCCAGGACATCCAGGTGGAGCGCGAGCAGCTCACCGAGCTGTCCCGCTACACCGAGCTGAAGCGTGAGCTCGAGGGCCGCGACGACGCCTGGCTGGACGTGCGCCTGCGCCGATTCCAGGGCTTCACCAGCATGTCGGCCCGGCCCGGCCCCCACTTCGGCCTCGGCCTGCCGGCCTACGCCACCTGGACCTCGCCGATCCGCAAGTACGGCGACATGGTCAACCACCGCCTGATCAAGCGGGTCCTCAAGGGCGAGCAGGCGCCGGCCGAGGCCAGCCTCGAGCTCACCGAGCAGCTCACCGAACGTCGCCGGCTCAACCGCATGGCCGAGCGCGACGTCAAGGACTGGCTCTACGTGCGCTACCTGAGCCCGGCCGCCGAGGCCCAGGAGTCCTTCGACGCCGAGATCATCGCCATCAACCGGGGCGGCATGCGGGTGCGCCTGACCGCCAACGGCGCCACCGCCTTCATCCCCGCCCCGCTGATGCACAGCGACCGCGACAAGGTGGTGATCGACGACAAGGAGGGGCGCATCCAGGTGGAGGGCGAGGAGCGCTTCAAGCTCGGCGACCATATCCGCGTGGCGCTGACCGAGGCCCGCGAGGAGACCCGCTCGCTGGTGGGGCGCCCCACCGAGTGACGGCGAGGGCGTCGCCCCAGGACCACGCGACAACGAGCCGGCCCCGGTGGAGACCCCACCGGGGCCGGCTCGTTGTGACCCGGTCAATCGGGGCCAGTCGCCCATCGACTCGGGCATCAAGTCGCTCTCGCCGCCATCCCGTGTAGGAGATCGGCTTACTCGGCATGGAGGCGAAGTCGGCAATGTCGGCTGCGTTGAGGCGTCCGGCGGCCAGGCCATCGCCCTTTGTGACGCATTGTGACAAGGTTGGGGGTCATGCAACCCAGCCTCCACGGGACCCGGATGCCATGGCAGCACGACTCGGCCTGCGCGGAAAATCGGTCAGCTTCCTGCTGCTGGCCTGCCTGCTGGCACTGATTCCGGCCGCGCTGATCGGCTGGAAGGCGGTCGCCGAGGTACGCGACCACTTCGCCGGTGCCTACGCCGAGCAGTACACCCTGCTGCAGATGCAGCGAGTGACCGCGCCCGTGACACGGGAGCTCGCCCTCTCCCGGCGCTTCGCCGACTCGGTGGTGACCCGGGATTGGCTGCGCGCACCGGACGACCCGGCGCGCCAGGCACGATTCCTCGCCGAGGCCGAGGGCTTCCGCCAGCACTTCGCCAGCCGCGCCTACTTCGTCGTCGATCATGCCTCCGGGGACTACTACCTCGGCGACGGCTCCCGGGACAACGGGGCGGACCCCCGCTATCGCCTCTCGCCGGAGGCCCCCGACGATGCCTGGTACTTCGCTACCATGGGCAGCACCTCCACCTACGACATCAACGTCGGCACCGACCGGGCCCTCGACCGGGCCATGGTCTGGATCAACGTCAAGGTGATGGACAACGGCGACCTGCTGGGGCTGGCCGGAGGCGGCATCGACCTGCAGCAGTTCACCCGGCGCTTCCTCGGCAGCCCACCGCCCGGCATGACCCCGATGCTGGTCGACGGCCGTGGCGCCCTCAAGGTCCATCCCGACAGCGCCCGTATCGCCCTCGATTCGGGTCGCAATCCCCAGGAGGCGGGCGCCGGACAGCGGATCCAGGCCCTGGTCGGCGAGAGCGACCGGGAGCCGCTGCGCCGGGCCATGCACGATGCCATGCGCCGTCCCGGCACCGTGGTCTCCCTGGAGGCCGAGCTGGAGGGGGCCCCGCGGCTGATGAGCGTGGGTTACCTGCCGGAACTCCAGTGGCTGCTGGTCACGGCCCTGGACCTTCAGGCCGCCCCGCTCCTCGAGGGGCGCTGGCTCTGGCCCCTGGTGCTGGCCTTCGGCCTGCTGCTGGCGCTGCTCATGGCCAGCTTCGCCTACAGCACCCATCGCCTGATCCTCGCCCCGCTGCGCCACCTGAAGCGCTCCGCCCAGGCCATCGCCGACGGGCACTACCGCTCGCGACTGCCCACCGAACGGCGTGACGAGATCGGCGAGCTGTCGCGCTCCTTCTCCCACATGGCGCGCCGGGTGGAGCACTACACCCGCGACCTCGAGGGGCAGGTCCGCCAGCGCACCCAGGCCCTGGAGGAGGCCCATGCGCAGATGCTGTCGGCCCACCGCCAGCTCGAGGCCTCCATCCAGTACGCCAGCATCATCCAGCAGGCGATCCTGCCCGACGACGCCCTCGAGCAGCACCTGCGCCATCGCTACGCGGTGCTCTGGAAGCCCCGCGACGTGGTGGGCGGCGACTTCTATGTCTTCCGCGCCACCGCGCGCGGCTACCTGCTGGGCATCGTGGACTGCGCCGGGCACGGCGTGCCGGGGGCCATGATGACCATGCTCGCCCGCGCCATCATCGACCACGCCCTCGCCCAGGAGGGCGCCCAGGACCCGGCCGCCCTGCTCGGCGAGATCGACCGCCAGGGCCGGACGCTGCTGCCCCGGGAGCAGCTGCCCGCCTCCATCGCCACCAGCATGGACATCGGCCTGGCGTGGGTCGATCCCGCCGCCGGGACACTGACCTACGCCGGGGCCAAGATCGACCTGCATGCCAGCGACGGCGAGCGCCTGGAGATTCTGGCCGGCCACCGCCGCGCCCTGGGCCATCGCCGGCCGGCCCGCTACGAGAACCGGGTGGCGCCGCTGCGCCCCGGCTGGACCTATACCCTGTGCAGCGACGGTTTCCTGGACCAGGCCGGCGGCAGCGACGGTTTCGGCTTCGGCAACCGCCGCTTCCGGGCGCTGCTGCTGGACCAGGCCGCCAGGCCCCTCGAGCAGCAGATGGCAGCCTACGAGACGGCCCTGCGTGCTCATCAGGGGGAGCTTCCCCAGCGCGACGACATCACGCTGCTGGC
The DNA here is from genome assembly GCF_024206005.1 of Halomonas sp. 3H. Classification (NCBI taxonomy): domain Bacteria; kingdom Pseudomonadati; phylum Pseudomonadota; class Gammaproteobacteria; order Oceanospirillales; family Halomonadaceae; genus Halomonas; species Halomonas sp. 3H. The sequence continues at coordinate 1,100,016 of NZ_CP100360.1, read as the reverse complement.
CTTCCGCCTCGAGCCGGAGGCCCCCGCTGCCGCTTCCCCCCTGCCCCCCGAGGAGACGGGAGACACCCGCTGAGGAGAGCCCATGGACCTGCTGAGCATGCGCGAGAGCTACCAGCGAGACCGCATCATGCTGTGCTTCAACGGCCCCATCTCGCGCAGCCTGATCGAGGAGATCGGCAAGGCGCTGCGCAACTACCTGGACACCCAGCAGGCGACCCCGTCGGCCGCCATGGACGTGTTCTCCGTGTACATCGAGATGACCCAGAACATTCGCCACTATGCCCGTCGGAAGGGCTACGACGAGACCCAGGCCTCGGCCACGGTGGCGGTGGCCAGGGACGCCGAGGGGCGCTACCTGATCTCGGCGGGCAACCTGATCGAGCAGGCCGACGGCGAGCGACTGGTGCGCACGGTCGAGGCGCTGGGGCCGCTGGACCGCGCCGAGCTCAAGGCCGCCTACAAGCAGCAGCTGCGTCGCCCCCGCGAGGACCAGGGCGGCAGCGGCGCCGGCCTGGGGCTGCTGGACATGGCCCGCAAGACTTCTCGCCCCCTGCAGGCCTCGCTGCAGGCATTGCCCGACGGGCAGGGTTTCTTTAGCCTGACCGCTACCATCTGAGGGGTACCATGATCACCATGACGCGAGACCTCGACATTCCCGGCAGCCAGTCGACACCGGCCATCCAGAGCAGCTGGCAGGCAGGCCGGCTGGCGATGCAGGGCGACTCCTACCCCGAGAACTCCTATGAACTCTTCGACCAGGTGATCGACTGGGTGCGCCGCTACCTCAAGGAGGAGGCACGGCCGCTGCACCTCTCCCTGGCGCTGGTCTACCTCAACACCAGCTCGGTGAAGGCGATGATGGATATCTTCGACCTGCTCGAGGAGGCCCACGGCGAGGGCCGCGAGGTCTCCGTCGAGTGGCGCTACGACCCCCGCAACGAGCGCATCGCCGAGCTGGCCGACGAGTTCCGGGAGGACTGCAGCTACCCCTTCGCCATCACCCCGACGGCGGCGCCGGCATGACACGCCGGGACGAGCAGGCGCTGCTCGAGCGGGTCGAGGCGCTGCTGGCGGAGCCGGACCATGCCGGCCACCCCCTTCACGAGGCGCTGGAGGCCCTCGCCGCCCAATACCGCAGCCAGCAGCATCAGCTGGAGCGCCTGATCAGCATCTCCGACCGCTACCAGCAGCTGGCCCTGGAGGCGCGCCAGGTCACCCAGAAGCGCTACGAGCGCAGCCTGCGCCGCCAGCAGAAGCTGTCGCGCATCTCCGACGGCTACCAGGCGATGATGCGCGAGCGCAACCAGGCGCTCCATCAGGCCTCCACCCACGACCCCCTCACCCAGCTGGCCAACCGCCGACTGATCGACGAGCGGCTTCGACAGCTCGAGGCCGCCGGACGGCCCTATACCCTGGCCCTGCTGGACATCGACCGCTTCAAGAGCATCAACGACCGCCATGGCCACGACGTCGGCGACCGGCTGCTGGTAGCCATCGCCGCTACCATGCGCGAGGTGCTGCGCGAGTCCGACCTGTGCGGACGCTGGGGCGGCGAGGAGTTCATCCTGCTGCTGGCGGAGACCCGGCTCGACGAGGCACGCCGCATCGTCGAGCGGCTGCGCGAGCGCGTGTCGGCCGTCACCATCACCAGCTGCGAGGAGCGGCTATCGGTGACGCTGAGCGCCGGGATCAGCGAGCACCGCCTCGGCGAGCGCCACCTGACCACGCTGCAGCGCGCCGACCAGGCCCTGCTGGAGGCCAAGCGCAACGGCCGGGACCGCTGCCTGACCGCCGCCCGCTGAGGCATCGATACCCCCGAAAGGCAGGACGGGCACCCCTGGGGGTGCCCGTCCTGTGGTTCCACGCCTGTCGGCAGGGAGCGGCTTACCAGCCGGTCACTTCCTTCAGGGCGTCGCCGATCTCGGCCAGCGAACGCACGGTCTTGACGCCGGCGTCCTCGAGGGCGGCGAACTTCTCGTCCGCGGTGCCCTTGCCGCCGGAGATGATCGCACCGGCGTGGCCCATGCGCTTGCCCGGAGGGGCGGTGACGCCGGCAATGTAGGAGACCACCGGCTTGGAGACGTTGGCCTTGATGTAGGCCGCTGCCTCTTCCTCGGCGGTGCCGCCGATCTCGCCGATCATCACGATCGCCTCGGTCGCCGGGTCCTTCTCGAACATCTCGAGGATGTCGATGAAGTTGGAGCCCGGGATCGGGTCGCCGCCGATGCCCACACAGGTCGACTGGCCGAAGCCGTGGTCGGTGGTCTGCTTGACCGCCTCATAGGTCAGGGTGCCGGAGCGCGACACGATACCGACCTTGCCCGGCTTGTGGATGTGGCCCGGCATGATGCCGATCTTGGTCTCGCCGGGGGTGATCACGCCCGGGCAGTTAGGGCCGATCAGCCGCACGCCCAGCTCGTCGCACTTCACCTTGACGTCGAGCATGTCCAGCGTCGGGATGCCCTCGGTGATGCAGACGATCAGCTTGATGCCGGCGTTGGCGGCCTCGAGGATCGAGTCCTTGCAGAACGGGGCCGGCACGTAGATCACGCTGGCCTCGGCGCCGGTCTTCTCGACGGCTTCCTTGACGGTGTTGAACACCGGCAGGCCCAGGTGCTCCTGGCCGCCCTTGCCCGGGGTCACGCCGCCGACCATCTGGGTGCCGTAGGCGATCGCCTGCTCGGAGTGGAAGGTCCCCTGGCCGCCGGTGAAGCCCTGGCAGATGACCTTGGTGTTCTTGTCGATCAGGATACTCATTACTTGCCCTCCGCTGCCTTGACGACCTGCTGAGCCGCATCGGTCAGACTGGTAGCAGCGATGATGTTCAGACCACTGGACGCCAGCTTCTCGGCACCCAGTTCGGCGTTGGTACCTTCCAGGCGCACCACGACCGGCACGTTGACGCCGACCTGCTCGACGGCACCGATGATGCCCTCGGCGATCATGTCGCAGCGCACGATGCCGCCGAAGATGTTGACCAGCACGGCCTTGACGTTGTCGTCGGAGAGGATCAGCTTGAAGGCCTCGGCGACGCGCTCCTTGGTGGCGCCGCCGCCCACGTCAAGGAAGTTGGCCGGGGAGCCGCCGTGCAGGTTGACGATGTCCATGGTGCCCATGGCCAGGCCGGCGCCGTTGACCATGCAGCCGATGTTGCCGTCCAGCGCCACGTAGTTGAGCTCCCACGCGGCCGCCTCGGCCTCGCGAGCGTCCTCCTGGGAGGGGTCACGCATCGCCTGCAGGTCAGGGTGGCGGTAGAGGGCATTGCTGTCCAGGTTGATCTTGGCGTCGAGGCAGTGGAGGTTGCCCTCGTCGGTGATCACCAGCGGGTTGATCTCGAGCAGCGCCAGGTCCTTGTCGTGGAACAGCTTGGAGAGGCCCAGGAAGATCTTGGTGAACTGCTTCACCTGGTCGCCCTTGAGGCCCAGGGCGAAGGCCAGCTCGCGGGCCTGGTAGGGCTGAGCGCCGACCAGCGGGTCGATCTCGGCCTTGAGGATCTTCTCGGGCGTCTCCTCGGCAACCTTCTCGATCTCGACGCCGCCCTCGGTGGAGGCCATGAAGACCACGCGACGGGTGGCACGGTCGACCACGGCGCCCAGGTAGAGCTCCTCGGCGATGTCGGTGCAGTTCTCGACCAGGATCTTGGCGACCGGCTGACCCTTCTCGTCGGTCTGGTAGGTCACCAGGTTCTTGCCCAGCCACTGCTCGGCGAAGGCCTTGGCCTCCTCCGGGCTCTTGATCAGCTTGACGCCGCCCGCCTTGCCGCGACCACCGGCGTGGACCTGGGCCTTGACCACCCACATCTCGCCGCCGATCTTCTTGCAGGCTTCCGCCGCTTCCTCGGGGGTGTCGACGGCGAAGCCCTTGGACACCGGCAGACCATAGTCGGCAAACAGCTGTTTGCCCTGATACTCGTGAAGGTTCATCGATTCATGCCATTGGTTGCATGTGACTCGAACGGTAGCCGGGCCGACGCCCGAGCGGCGTGGCGTACACGGCTACCACCGACCCCTTCCGGTACATGGCCGGAAGGGATGCGCCGCCCGTCAGGGCGGCGCTTCTTGTCCTACTTGCGCTTCTTGCGGTTGGCCATGTGGATCGCATGGCCGTCCACGGCGAGCGCCGCCTCGTGCACCGCCTCCGACATGGTCGGGTGGGCGTAGCAGGTCAGCGCCAGGTCCTCGGCACTGGAGCCGAACTCCAGGGCGATGACGCCCTGGGCGATCATCTCGCCGGCGTGCTGGCCGACGATATGCATGCCCAGCACGCGATCGGTCTCGGCATCGGCGATGATCTTGGCCTGGCCCTCGGTGGCGTTGTTGGCCATGGCGCGGCCGCTGGCCGCGAACGGGAAGCTGCCGGTCTTGACCTCGATGCCGGCCGCCTTGGCGTCCTGCTCGGTCATGCCGACCCAGGCCACCTCGGGGAAGGTGTAGATGACGTTGGGGATGGCGTCGTAGTTCATCTCGGCCTTGTGGCCGGCGATGATGTCCGCCACCATCACGCCCTCTTCGGAGGCCTTGTGGGCGAGCATCGGGCCGCGCACGCAGTCGCCGATGGCATAGACGCCCGGCACGCTGGTGCGGCACTGGTCGTCCACGTGGATGAAGCCGCGCTCGTCCAGCTCGATGCCCAGGCCGTCGGCGACCACGCCCTTGGTGTAGGGCTTGCGGCCGACGCAGACGATCAGCTTGTCGAAGGTCATCTCCTGGTCGCCGTCACCGTCGGTGTACTTGACGACCACTTCCTTGTCCTTGACCTCGGAGCCGGTGACGCGAGCGCCCAGCTTGATGTCCAGGCCCTGCTTCTTGAGCAGCTTCTGGGTCTCCTTGGCGATGGCGGTATCCACCATCGGCAGGAAGCTGTCCATGGCCTCGAGCACGGTGACCTCGGAACCCAGGCGGTTCCAGACGCTGCCCAGCTCCAGGCCGATGACGCCGGCGCCGATCACGCCGAGCCGCTTGGGCGTCTCGGTGAACTCCAGCGCGCCGGTGGAGTCGACGATCAGGCCCTCGGTGAGCGGGGTCGGCGGGATCTCCACCGGCACGGAGCCGGCGGCGATGATGATGCTGTCACCCTCGTAGGTGGTCGCCTTGCCGTCCTTGTCGGTGACCTCGACCTGCTTGGCGCCGGTCACCTTGCCGGTGCCCTCGATGCCGGTCACGCCGTTGGCCTTGAACAGGCCGGCGATGCCACCGGTGAGGTTCTTCACGATCTTGTCCTTGCGGGCGATCATCTTCTTGACGTCCATCTGGACGTCGCCCGCCTGGATGCCCATGTCGTCGAAGTCATGCTTGGCCTCGACGAACTTGTGGGAGGCCTCGAGCAGCGCCTTGGAGGGGATGCAGCCCACGTTGAGGCAGGTGCCGCCGAAGACGACATTGCCTTCCTTGCCGATCCACTTCTCGACGCAGGCGGTCTTCAGCCCCATCTGGGCGGCACGGATGGCGGCCACGTAGCCGCCAGGGCCCGCGCCGATCACGATCACATCATACTTGTCAGCCATGTTGGCTCCCGTTGCATGTCTTGTGGTTCAGGCTTCGCCGGGATCTTCCGGCGTCTCGGGCCGTTCAGATGTCCAGCAGCAGACGTGACGGATCCTCGAGCAGCTCCTTGATGGTGACCAGGAACTGCACCGCGTCCTTGCCGTCGATCATGCGGTGGTCGTAGGAGAGCGCCAGGTACATCATCGGGCGGATCTCGACCTTGCCGTTCACCGCCATGGGACGCTCCTGGATCTTGTGCATGCCCAGGATGGCGGTCTGCGGCGGGTTGAGGATCGGTGTGGACATCAGCGAGCCGAAGATGCCGCCGTTGGTGATGGTGAAGGTGCCGCCCTGCATCTCGTCGATGCCGAGCTTGCCGTCACGGGCGCGCTTGCCGAAGTCGACGATGCCCTTCTCCACATCGGCGATCTTCATGCTATCGGTGTCGCGCAGCACCGGGACCACCAGGCCGCGGTCGGTGGAGACCGCCACGCCGATGTCCTGGTAGCCGTGGTAGACGATGTCGGTGCCGTCGATGGAGGCGTTGACGTCCGGGAAGCGCTTGAGCGCCTCGGAGGCCGCCTTGACGAAGAAGCCCATGAAGCCGAGCTTGGTGTCGTGGGCCTTGAGGAAGGCGTCCTTGTACTGGGAACGCAGGTCCATCACCGCGCCCATGTCCACCTCGTTGTAGGTGGTGAGCATGGCGGCGGTCTGCTGGGCCTGGACCAGGCGCTTGGCGATGGTCTGGCGCAGGCGGCTCATCGGCACGCGCTTCTCAGGGCGCTCGCCCTCGACGGCCGGTGCCGCCGCGGCGGCCTTGGCGGCACCGCCGGCCGGCTTGGCCGCCTTCTTCGCGGTGCCTTCCTTCACGGCCTTCTGAACGTCCTCCTTGAGGATGCGGCCGCCCTTGCCGGTGCCCTCGATGCGGCTGACGTCGAGGTCGTGCTCGGCGACCAGCTTGCGCGCGGCGGGAGCGAGGATCTTGTCGCCCACCTTCTCGTCGGAGGCGCCGTCGTCGGCGGAAGCGGCCGGGGCCTCGTCGGCGGAGGTGTCGGCCTCGCCGCCGGCGCCCTCGGTGAAGATCGCCAGCACCGCCTCGGACTCGACCTGGCTGCCCTCCTCGGCCTTGATCTCGGCGAGCGCCCCGTCGGCCGGTGCCACGACCTCGAGCACCACCTTGTCGGTCTCGATCTCGGCCAGCACCTCGTCGCGCTTGACGGCTTCACCGACCTGCTTGTTCCAGCTGGCGACGGTGCCTTCCTGGATGGACTCGGGGAAGGTCGGCGCCTTCACCTCGTGCTGCTTGCCGCCGCCCGAGGCCTTCTTCTCGGCCTTGGCGTCGCCCTTCGACTCGGCCTTGGCGTCGGCCTTCTCGCTCTTCGGCTTGTCACCGCCCTGGGCCTTGCCTTCCCCGATCCTGCCCAGCACCTGCTCCGACTCGACGGTGTCGCCCTCCTCGGCGAGCACCTCGGAGAGGGTGCCGGCTTCCGGCGCCAGCACCTCCAGGACCACCTTGTCGGTCTCGATCTCGACGATCAGCTCGTCGCGCTCGACGCTGTCACCCGGCTTCTTGTGCCAGGCGGCGACGCTGCCCTCGGCAACGGATTCCGGAAAGGTGGGTGCCTTGATCTCGGTAGCCATGTCGTTTCCCTTGTCTGTTCTGTCGTCCCGGTGGGCGCCTCAGAGATTGAAGGCGTCTTCCACCAGCTGGCGCTGCTGTTCGGTGTGCACGGACATGTAGCCCGCCGCGGGTGCTGCCGATGCCGGGCGACCGGCGAACTTGAGCTTGCCCCCCATGCCGTCGCGCAGCATGTCGGCTACCGCACGCATGTGATGCTGGCTCGGGTACCAGGCGCCCTGGTTGAGCGGCTCCTCCTGGCACCACACCACGTCGGTGACGTTGGTGTAGGCCTGGATCGCCTCGAACAGCTCCTCCTTGGGGAAGGGGTAGAGCTGCTCCAGGCGCAGGATGGCCACGTCGTCACGCCCGTTCTCGGCCCGCCAGGCGGCCAGGTCGTAGTAGACCTTGCCGGCGCACAGGATGATGCGCTCGACCTTCTCGGCCTCGAGGTTGCCCTGGTCGGCCAGCACCATCTGGAAGTGGCCGTTGGCCAGCTCGTCCAGGGTCGAGGTCGCCTCCTTGTGGCGCAGCAGGCTCTTGGGCGACATCACCACCAGCGGCTTTCTCAGCTTGCGGATCACCTGGCGCCGCAGCAGGTGGAAGATCTGCGCCGGGGTGGTCGGCACGCAGACCTGCATGTTGTGCTCGGCGCACAGCTGCAGGAAGCGTTCCAGGCGGGCCGAGGAGTGCTCGGGCCCCTGCCCCTCATAGCCGTGGGGCAGCAGCATGGTCAGGCCGCACAGCCGTCCCCACTTGGTCTCGCCGGAGGAGATGAACTGGTCCACCACCACCTGGGCGCCGTTGAAGAAGTCGCCGAACTGGGCCTCCCAGATCACCAGGTCGTTGGGCGCCGTGGTGGCATAGCCATACTCGAACGCCAGCACCGCCTCCTCGGAGAGGTAGGAGTCGTGGATGGTGAAGCGCGGCTGGCCGTCGGCCATGTGCTGCAGCGGCACGTAGCTGGAGCCATCCTTCTGGTTGTGGATCACCGCATGACGGTGGGAGAAGGTACCGCGGCCGACGTCCTGGCCGGTGATGCGCACCGGGTGGCCCTCGTCGAGCAGCGTGGCGTAGGCCAGGGTCTCGGCGAAGCCCCAGTTCAGCGCCATGCCGCCGGCCTGCATCTTGCGCCGGTCCTCGTAGATCTTGGCCACCTGGCGCTGCACGGTGATGCCGTCGGGGATCTCGCACATCCTGGCGGCCAGCTGCTGCAGGCGCTTCATGTCGAAGCTGGTGTCGGTGTAGCCGACCCACTCGTGGCCCAGGTAGGGCTTCCAGTCGACGAACAGGGAGGTGTTGGGCTCCTGCACCAGGGCGTTGGCGACGTGGTTGCCGGCAATCAGGTCCTCGCGATAGGTCTCGATCAGCGCCTTGGCGTCCTCCTCGCTGATCACGCCCTCGCCGACCAGGCGCGTCGCGTAGAGCTCGCGGGCGGTCTTCTGCTCGCGGATCTTCTGGTACATCAGCGGCTGGGTGCCGGACGGCTCGTCGGCCTCGTTGTGGCCGCGACGGCGGTAGCAGACCAGGTCGATCACCACGTCCTTCTTGAACTGCTGGCGGTAGTCCAGCGCCACCTGGGTGGCGTGCAGCACCGCGTCGGCGTCGTCGCCGTTGACGTGGAAGATCGGCGCCTGGACCATCTTGGCGATGTCCGTGCAGTACTCGGTGGAGCGCGCATCCTGCGGGTGGGAGGTGGTGAAGCCCACCTGGTTGTTGATGACGATGTGCACCGTGCCGCCGGTCTTGTAGGCGCGGGTCTGGGACATCTGGAAGGTCTCCATGACCACGCCCTGGCCGGCGAAGGCCGCGTCGCCATGGACATTGATCGGCAGCACCTTGTCACCGACCGGGTCGTCACGGCGATCCTGGCGGGCGCGCACCGAGCCCTCGACCACGGGAGCGACGATCTCCAGGTGGGAGGGGTTGAACGACAGCGCCAGGTGCACCTCGCCGCCCGGCGACATGACGTTGGAGCTGAAGCCCTGGTGGTACTTCACGTCGCCGGAGCCACGCTCGATGACCTTCTTGCCGTCGAACTCGTCGATCAGCTCGCCGGGGTTCTTGCCGAGGATGTTGACCAGCAGGTTGAGGCGGCCGCGGTGGGCCATGCCGATCACCACTTCCTTGGTGCCATAGCCGCCGGCACGCTGGATCAGCTCGTCCATCATCGGGATGAAGGCCTCGCCGCCCTCCAGGCCGAAGCGCTTGGTGCCCGGGTACTTGGAGGCCAGGTAGTTCTCGAGGCCCTCGGCGGCGGTCAGCCGCTCGAGCACGTGCTTGCGCACCTCGGGGCTGAACGTCGGCGCACTGCGCACCGACTCGAAGCGCTGCTGCAGCCAGCGCTTCTCCTCGGTGTCGACGATGTGCATGATCTCGCAGCCGATGGAGCGGCAGTAGGTCTGATCCAGCGCCGAGACGATCTCCTTCAGTGGCGCGCGGTCCAGGCCCAGGAAGAAGGAGCCGGTCTGGAACTCGGTGTCCAGATCGCTCTTCGACAGCTGGTGGAAGGAGAGGTCGAGGTCGGGGACGGGCGTCGGGCTGCGCAGGCCCAGGGGGTCGATGTTCGCCTTCTGGTGGCCGCGGAAGCGGTAGGCGTTGATCAGCTGGAGGACCTTGACCTGCTTGCGGCTCTCGTCACTGTCCGAGGCGGCGGCTGCCACGCTGGTGCGACGGGCGCGGCCCAGCTGGTAGAACTGGTCACGGATCGGGGCAAGCGGAACGTCATGGGAGGCGCTGCCTTCGGGGCGCGGCAACTGGTCGAAATACGTGCGCCACTCGTCGGGGACAGCATCGGGATCATCGAGGTACTGCTCGTAGAGCGCTTCCACATAGTGGGCATTGCCGCCACTGACGTGGGAGGAGCGCCACATCAACTCCATTATGCCTTGTTGCATCTCTCGGTCACCCTGCACTGATGGGGTGGTATCGGCGTCACCGCGACGCGGGCGCGGCGACATCGGTGGTGCCCTGCCGGCGGGGCATCTCGCTTTCCGGCGCTCCCGGCACGCGGCCGAAAGCCTTGAATTCGATGCTCAGGAGCCGGTGCCCAAGGCACCGGCTCCTGACACTACTGTGCCATCCTCCGGCTGCGACAAGGCGTCGCAGCCGGAATCCGCGGCCCATGATAACAAGCCACGGGCCACGATTTAAGTGGCATTGGCCAGCAGCATTTCGCGGATCTTGCCGATCGCGCGGGTCGGGTTGAGCCCCTTGGGGCAGACCGCGACACAGTTCATGATGCCGCGGCAGCGGAACACGGAGAACGGGTCCTCCAGCTCGGCCAGGCGCTCGCGGGTGGCCTCGTCGCGGGAGTCGGCCAGGAAGCGGTAGGCCTGCAGCAGGCCGGCCGGGCCGACGAACTTGTCCGGGTTCCACCAGAACGACGGGCAGGAGGTGGAGCAGCAGGCGCACAGGATGCACTCGTAGAGGCCGTCGAGCTTGTCGCGATCCTCCGGCGACTGCAGGCGCTCGATGGCCGGCGCCGGGGTGTCGTTCTGCAGGTACGGCTGGATGCGCTCGTACTGCTTGTAGAACAGCCCCATGTCGACCACCAGGTCGCGGATGACCGGCAGGCCCGGCAGCGGGCGCAGGACCAGCTTGCCGTTCTTCACCACCTCGGAGAGCGGGGTGATGCAGGCCAGGCCGTTCTTGCCGTTCATGTTCATGCCGTCGGAGCCACACACGCCCTCGCGGCAGCTGCGGCGGTAGGCCAGGCCGTTGTCCTGCTCCTTCATCATGTGCAGGACGTCGAGGACCATGACGTCACGGCCCTGGGTGTCGACCTGGAACTCCTGCATGTAGGGCGCGGAGTCGGTCTCCGGGTTGTAGCGGTAGATGGATACCTGAAGCATCGTGGCTCACCCTCGTATTGGCTGAATTTAGTAGGTGCGGACTTTCGGCTCGAAGGTGTCGACGGTCTTGGGCGCGAAGTTGACGTCGCGCTTGCCAAGCTTCTTCTCGGCCGGGAAGTAGAGCGAGTGCTTCAGCCAGTTGACGTCGTCACGGTCCGGGTAGTCGTAGCGGGAATGGGCGCCACGGCTCTCCTTGCGCTCCAGGGCGGCGATGGCGGTTGCCTCGGCCACTTCCATCAGGTTGTCGAGCTCCAGGGCCTCGACGCGGGCGGTGTTGAAGGCGTTGGACTTGTCCGGCAGGTGGGCCTTGGCGATGCGCTCGCGCAGCTCGGCCAGCTGCTTGACGCCCTTCTGCATGTTCTCCTCCTCGCGGAACACGCCGAAGGAGTTCTGCATGATGCCCTGCAGCTCGCGCTTGAGCTCCGGCACGGTCTCGCCGCCCTCGGACTCGTTCCAGCGATTCATGCGCTTCATGGCCGACTCGATGTCGGACTCGGAGGCGTCGAGGTACTCGATGCCCTCGTTGAGCGCACCCTCGATGAACATGCCGGCCGCGCGGCCGAAGACCACCAGGTCGAGCAGCGAGTTGCCGCCCAGACGGTTGGCGCCGTGAACCGAGACGCAGGCCGCCTCGCCGCAGGCGAACAGGCCGTTGATGATCTGGTCGTTGCCGTCGGCGTCCTGCATGATCGCCTGGCCGTGCACGTTGGTGGGGATCCCGCCCATCATGTAGTGACAGGTCGGCACCACCGGGATCGGCTCCTTGGCCGGATCCACGTGGGCGAAGGTCTTGGAGAGCTCGACGATGCCGGGCAGGCGCTTGCCCAGGACTTCCTCGCCCAGGTGGTCCAGCTTGAGGAACACGTGGTCGCCGTTCTCGCCGCAGCCGCGCCCCTCGAGGATCTCCATGACCATGGAGCGCGCGACCACGTCGCGGCCGGCCAGGTCCTTGGCGTTGGGCGCATAGCGCTCCATGAAGCGCTCGCCGTCCTTGTTGATCAGGTAGCCACCCTCGCCACGGCAGCCCTCGGTCACCAGGGTGCCCGCGCCGTAGATGCCGGTCGGGTGGAACTGCCACATCTCCATGTCCTGCATCGGGAAGCCGGCGCGCAGCGCCATACCGATGCCGTCGCCGGTATTGATCAGGGCGTTGGTGGTGGAGGCGTAGATGCGACCGGCGCCGCCGGTGGCCAGCACGGTGGCCTTGGACTTGACGTGCACCACTTCGCCGGTCTCGATGTCCATGGCGATGCAGCCCACCACGTCGCCGTTGGCGTTCTTGACCAGGTCAACCGCATACCACTCGTTGAGGAAGGTGGTGTTGTTCTTCAGGTTGTTCTGATAGAGGGTGTGCAGCAGGGCGTGACCGGTGCGGTCGGCCGCCGCACAGGTGCGGGCCGCCTGGCCGCCGGCGCCGAAGTCCTTGGACTGCCCGCCGAACGGACGCTGGTAGATGCGGCCGTTGTCGAAGCGGGAGAACGGCAGGCCCATGTGCTCGAGCTCGAACACCGCCTTGGGGCCCTCGGAGCACATGTACTCGGCCGCATCCTGGTCGGCGATGTAGTCGCCGCCCTTGACGGTGTCGTACATGTGCCAGCGCCAGTCGTCGTTGGGGTCGGCCGAGGCGATGGCACAGGTGATGCCGCCCTGGGCGGAGACGGTATGGGAGCGGGTCGGAAAGACCTTGGAGAGCACGGCGGTCTTCTTGCCGGACTTGGCCAGCTCGAGGGCGGCCCGCAGGCCGGCACCGCCACCGCCGATGATGATGGCGTCGAAGGAAAGGCTACGCAGGTTGGACATGTATCAGGCTCCCCACAGAATCTGAATGCCCCAGACCAGGAACACGAAGATGGCCAGGATGATGACGGTCTGGGCGCCGACGCGGATGCCGGTCGGCTTGAGGTAGTCGGTGGTCACGGTCCACAGCCCGACCCAGGCGTGGGCGGCCAGCGACACGAAGGCCAGCAGCGAGAAGATGCGCATCCAGGTCTGGGCGAACAGGCCGCTCCAGGTGGCATAGTCGAGACCCGGATTGAACAGCAGGTAGAGAACGATGAAGAGCGTGTAGACCGCCAGGATGACCGCCGAGACGCGCTGGATCAGCCAGTCGGAGAGGCCGCTGCGGCCGAAGTTCGTGATGTTGGTTACCATACCCAGACTCCCGCCAGAATGATCAGGACCGCACTCACCACCACGGTGATCTGTGCCTTCTTGACGCCGCCCTCGAGGGTGACACCGATGTCTGCATCCATCAGCAGGTGCTTGATGCCGGCCACGAAGTGGAAGGCCAGCGCCGACAGCAGACCCCAGGCGATCAGCTTGGCCAGGAAGTTGTTGGCCAGCGCATCACTCACCGCGGCGAAGCCGGCCGGCGACGACAGCGACTTGCTGAGCGCCCAGAAGGCGAAGATCAGGCCGACGAACAGGATCACGCCGGTGATGCGGTGGGTGATGGAGGTCAGGGCGGGGAGTGGAAACTGTATCGTGGACAGATCCAGGTTTACGGGTCGTTTGCTATTCACGGCTCTCTACACACTCTCTATGGCCCGCTCTACGACAGGTCGGGCATGGCCCGAGCGGGCGGTGGTTTCGGGAAGGATCGGCACCTGCCGTTGAAGGCAAGACCGCCTTTTCCTGCCAGTCGCGCGGGGTGGATTATAGGGACATGGCCGTCCCATGACAAATGACCGGAGCCCGGACTAGACCATGGTGCAAAGCCTTCGGAGGCGGTTTCCCGCCCCATCGGCACGGCCACCCGCCACCCGCGCGCGGCACGATGGTGCACAGCACCAATTATTGTACGACACCTGTTCATCATAGAACACTACGTACAATATGTGGGTCGCCATGGGCTAATTGACAATCGCTGGAACGCTTCTATAGTGGGCGAACCTTTTCGCCGGCGTTCCAGGTGAACACGCTCCGCGAAATAACGACTTATCGCCCTTATCACGAACTCGAGAGGAGGCCTCCATGGCTGACAGGAAAGCGACGCTGACGGTAGACGGTCTGGACAAGACGATCGAACTGCCTGTCTATTCGGGCAACCTGGGCCCGGATGTGATCGACGTGCGTGGACTGGGTGCCGAAGGCCTGTTCACCTATGACCCCGGGTTCATGGCCACCTCCTCCTGCCAGTCCGCCATCACCTACATCGACGGCGGCAATGGCGTGCTGCTGCATCGCGGCTACCCGATCGACCAGCTGGCCAAGGAGTCCAACTTCGTCGAGCTGTGCTACACGCTGCTGTTCGGCGAGCTGCCCGACGACGAGCAGTACGCCGACTTCGAGTCGCGGGTCCGCAACCACACCATGGTCCACGACCAGATCAACAACTTCTTCAAGGGCTTCCGCCGCGACGCCCACCCGATGTCGATCCTGTGTGGCGTGGTCGGTGGCCTGGCCGCCTTCTACCACGACCACATGGACATCAACATCGAGGAGGACCGCATCATCAGCGCGATCCGCCTGATCGCCAAGATGCCGACCATCGCCGCCATGTCCTACAAGTACAACGTCGGCCAGCCGTTCAACTACCCGCGCAACGACCTGAGCTATGCAGAGAACTTCCTCTACATGATGTTCAGCAACCCGTGCGAGGAGTACAAGGTCAACCCGGTCTACGCCAAGGCCATGGACCGCATCTTCATGCTGCACGCGGACCACGAGCAGAACGCCTCCACCTCCACGGTGCGCCTGGCCGGCTCCACCGGCGCCAACCCCTTCGCCTGCATCAGCGCCGGCATCGCCGCCCTGTGGGGCCCGGCCCACGGCGGCGCCAACGAGGCGGTGCTCAAGATGCTCGACGAGATCGGTGACGACTCCGAGGAGAACATCCAGCGCTTCATCGACAAGGCCAAGGACAAGGATGACCCCTTCAAGCTGATGGGCTTCGGCCACCGGGTCTACCGCAACTTCGACCCGCGCGCCAAGGTGATGAAGGAGACCTGCGACGAGGTGCTGGCCGAGCTCGGCATCGACGACCCGCAGCTCAAGATCGCCAAGCGCCTGGAGCAGATCGCCCTGGAGGACGAGTACTTCGTCGAGCGCAAGCTCTACCCCAACGTCGACTTCTACTCCGGCATCATCCTCAAGGCCATGGGCATTCCGACCAACATGTTCACCGTGATCTTCGCGGTGTCTCGCACCATCGGCTGGATCTCCCACTGGCACGAGATGCTGAGCGACAGCTACAAGATCGGCCGTCCGCGTCAGCTCTATACCGGTCACGCCCAGCGCGACTATCCTGCCAAGTAAGTAACCGGCAGGCAGCGGCCTTGCCGCCAGCACCATCAGAAAGCCGCCCTAGGGCGGCTTTCTGCGTTCTCTCACCCCGCAGAACAAGGAATCAGCGATGAGCCAAACGATCTCCACCGTCGCCTTTATCGGCCTGGGCGTGATGGGCTTCCCCATGGCCGGCCATCTGGCCCGTGCCGGCCTCACGGTTCGCGTCTACAACCGCACCCCCGCAAAGGGCGAGGCCTGGGCTGCCGAGCACGGCGGCAGCCACCACCCCACCCCCCGCGAGGCCGCCGAAGGCGCCGACCTGGTACTGGTCTGCGTAGGCAACGACGACGACGTCCGTCAGGTCACCACCGGCGAGGATGGCACCCTCTCCGGCATGGTCGAGGGCAGCCTGCTGGTGGATCACACCACGGCGTCGGCGGACCTCGCCGAGGAGCTGGATGCTGCCTGTCGCGAGCGCGGCATCGGCTTTGTCGACGCCCCCGTCTCAGGCGGCCAGCAGGGGGCCGAGAACGGCGCGCTGACCGTGATGTGCGGTGGCAGCGAGGCGGACTTCGCCCGCGCCGAGCCGGTGCTTGCCCACTACTCCCGGGCGGTGACCCTGATGGGCCCCGCCGGCAGTGGTCAACTGACCAAGATGGTCAACCAGATCTGCATCGCCGGCCTGGTCCAGGGGCTCGCCGAGGGGCTGCACTTCGCCGAGCAGGCGGGCCTCGACCAGCAGCGCGTGGTAGAGGTTATCTCCAAGGGGGCCGCCGGCTCCTGGCAGATGGAGAACCGCCATCAGACCATGATCCGCGACGAGTATGAGCATGGCTTCGCGGTGGACTGGATGCGCAAGGACCTGGGGATCTGCCTGGAGCAGGCTCGCCGCCTCCAGGCTCGCCTGCCGGTCACCGCACTGGTCGACCAGTTCTATGCCGACGTCCAGGTGATGGGGGGCAACCGCTGGGACACCTCCTCGCTGCTGCGCCGCCTGCGCGCCTTCGGCAAGGCGTGAGCCCCCCGCCGGCAGGCGGCATCGCCTGCCGGCCTCTTTCACCCCTCACCCCTCCCCCTCCAGGAGCATCAGAAAACTCATCTTCCAGGGTTGACGCTCCCTCGTTCGCATGGCTGAGAACCGCCAACTCGCGACCCTCTGCCGTTTTCCACACATTCTGTGGATAACCCTGTTCACAACCACGCGAAAAGGCCCTCGAATCGCCATGAACTGGGGGCTCGACTCAGATTGGTCAAATTTTGATCTTTGATAAGCCATTGATTTAGAAAGGAATAATCAAAAACCCCACAGTCATGGGGATTTGCGCGCGCCCTGTGCACAGGCAGCCGCGAAGGGAGCGGGGACGTGGACAAGTCAAGGGCTTGTCAAGCCGAAAATGGGGGGAGGATCACGCGATCCGGGACGCTGGAATCAACGAAAGGACCAACGGTCGGCCCAGAGACGCAAAAGACGCCCGAAGGCGTCCCTGTGGCCCCCTCGCCACGCGGCAAGGGGGAAGAAGAGTGGCGTCCCATAGGGGGTTCGAACCCCTGTTCCCGCCGTGAAAGGGCGGTGTCCTAGGCCACTAGACGAATGGGACGCAGATGTCGTTGCACGAGGTGAAGTGGTGGAGCCTAGCGGGATCGAACCGCTGACCTCGACACTGCCAGTGTCGCGCTCTCCCAGCTGAGCTAAGGCCCCACGTGTCGTGAAGACGAGGCGTATGTTACTGATCCGCCCCGACTTCGTCAACAGGAAATCATGAGAGCTCGCGGAATTCCTTCTCGAAGCGCTTGGCCTGCTTCTTGGAGACGCCGCCCAGCACCTCGATGGCATGGCGCAGGCGCGCCCGGGTCATGTCGGAGCCGAGGATCGCCATGGCGTCCATGACCGAGGTGCTGGCGCTGGAGCCGGTGATGGCGATGAACACCGGCGCCAGGAACTCCTTCATCTTCAGGTCGAAGTGGCCGGCCAGCGCCTTCACCTCCCCGAGCAGGAGCTCCTTGTGCCAGGCCGGCACGGCCTCGAAGCGCCACACCAGGAACTGCAGCAGCCTGACCAGGTCCTCGCGGCCCAGCTTGACGTTGTCGAAGCTCTCCTCGCCGATCGCCGGCAGGCCTGAGAAGAAGTGGCCGGCCAGGGGCACCACCTCGGAGAGGGTCTCCACCCGCGGGCGCACCTGGGGCAGGATCTCCTTTACGTAGCGCTCGTTGAAGGCCCACTCCATCAGCGCCTTGAGGAACGCCTCGTCGTCGAGCTCCTCGCGGATGTAGAGGCCGTTGAGCCAGGTGAGCTTCTCCAGGTCGAACACAGGGCCGCCCAGCGAGACCCGCTGGATGTCGAAGTGGGCCATCATCTCATCGAGGCTGAATTTCTCGCGCTCGTCGGGCATCGACCAGCCCATGCGGCCCAGGTAGTTGATCACCGCCTGGGGCAGGAACCCCATGCGCCGGTAGTAGTTGATGGACGTCGGGTTCTTGCGCTTGGAAAGCTTGGACTTGTCGGGGTTGCGCAGCAACGGCATGTGGCAGAGCTGGGGCATCTCCCAGCCGAAGTACTCGTAGAGCAGCTGGTGCTTGGGCGCCGAGTTGATCCACTCCTCGCCGCGCAGCACGTGGGTGATGCCCATCAGGTGGTCATCCACCACGTTGGCCAGGTGATAGGTGGGCATGCCGTCGGACTTGAGCAGGATCTGGGCATCCACCTGGGCCCAGTCCACCTCGATGGTGCCGCGCAGCATGTCCTGGATCACGCAGGTGCCGTGGTTGGGCACCGCCATCCGAACCACGTGGGGCCAGCCCTCCTTCTCGCGGCGCGCCTGCTCCTCGGCCGGCAGGGCCAGGTCGGCGGGCTTGAGGGCCAGCTGCATGCCGGCCGCCTTGCGCGCCTCGCGCAGCTCGTCGAGCTCCTCGCTGGTGCGGTAGCACCTGAAGGCGTGCCCGGCCTCGATCAGCTGGCGCGCGTACTCGCCGTAGATGTCGCCGCGCTCGCTCTGCCGGTAGGGGCCGTGGGGGCCGCCCACATCGGGCCCCTCGTCCCACTCCAGGCCGAGCCAGCGCAGCGAGTCGAGGATCATCTGCTCGGATTCGGCGGTAGAGCGCACACGGTCGGTATCCTCGATGCGCAGGATGAACTGGCCACCATGCTGGCGCGCAAAGCAGAGATTGAACAGGGCGATATAGGCGGTGCCCACGTGGGGATCACCGGTCGGTGACGGCGCGATACGAGTGCGTACGGTCATGTCGTGCGTTATCCCGGAACCATGAATGGAATTGACTGGCGGCATTATACGCACCTCGCCTGGCGTGGGCAGCCGCCGCGGGGAATCATCGCTCACGCCTGCGGTCCATGTCGGACACCGTCACGAGGAGACCACCGGATGCTGCCCCGACTGCCCCATGGATTCACCGCCCTGGTCACCGGCGCCTCGGGAGGGATCGGCAGTGCCGTGATCGATGCCCTGCTGGCCAGCGATCGCCCCGGTCGGGTGCTCGGCGTCAGCCGGCGCGAGACCTCCCGAGGGGACCCGCGCTACACGTCGCTCTGCGCCGATGTGACGACCCCCGAGGGCCTCGCCACGGTGTCGCGACACCTGCAGGATGCCCCCGTCCACCTGCTCTTCAATGCCATCGGCCTGCTCCACGACACCTCGCGCGGCATTGCCCCCGAGAAGCGTCTGGACGCCCTGGAGGCCGAGGCCCTGGCCCGGCTGATGCACGTCAACGCCGCCACGCCCGCCCTGCTGCTCAAGACCCTTCAGGGCAGCCTGCAGGGGCGCCACCCTGCCCTCATCGGCAGCCTCTCCGCCCGGGTAGGGTCGATCGGGGACAACCGCCTGGGGGGCTGGTACGCCTACCGCGCCAGCAAGGCCGCCCACAACATGCTGATGAAGACCGCCGCCGTGGAGCTACGCCGCCTCAACCCCGAAAGCACGGTGGTCTGCCTGCACCCCGGCACCACCGATACCCCCCTGTCGAAGCCCTTCCAGGCCCGGGTGCCCGAGGGCAAGCTGTTCGACCCCGCCTTCGTGGCCGAGCGGCTGCTCGCGGTGCTGGGCGATCGCACCCCCGAGGAGAGCGGCAGCTTCTACGACTGGGCCGGCGACCCCGTCGCCTGGTAGCCGGCCTGCCGCCAAAGCCGATGTTTCAACGCAGCATCGCTACCCAGCGTTGATGCGCGCTGTTGCACAACCCCGGCCGATCGCTGATCATCCCCGGGGCCATTAGCCCCCGATTATGTCTCGACAGGAAACGCCCATGGACTCACTAGGCCCGCGTATCAAGGAGCTTCGGCTGGAGGCAAACCTCAACAAGGCCGCCCTGGCGCGCCGGGTAGGCGTCTCCGATGTGACCATCTCGTACTGGGAGTCCGGCGCCATCAAGCAGATCGGCCACGAGCGGCTGGTCGCACTGGCGGAGGCCCTGGGCTGTCCCCTCTCGCGGCTGATCGAGGGAGAGTCCAGCGGACGGGCGAAGCCGCTCTACCTGCGCAGCGACCCTCCGGCCCCCTGGCAGGATCCGGGGGCCGGCCGCATCGAGATGCCCTTCGAACTGGTCCCCGCCCAGGAGTGGGAGGGCGACTGCTTCCTGCTCACCCCGGTACCGGGCGAAACCTTCGACTTCATCGCGGCGGGCGACCTCGTCGCGGTGGCGCCCACCGAGATCTTCCGCCAGACCGGGCTCTACCTGGTCGAGCGCGAGGGGCGCCACTGCATCCGCCGGGTGAGCCAGGGCCCCACGGGCGAACTGCAGTTCCAGGCCGAGGAGAGCGATGAAGTGGTCGGCTACACCCCCGACACCCGCCTGCTCGGCAAGCTGGTGGCACGCTGGCGGGCAGAGGCGCTCTGAGCTCTTCCCGTCCGCCCTCCACTCTCGGATCCCCCATCACTCGATACCCAGCACCTCGACCCGGTCGGTGGTGCGTCGCGGCTCGTTGCCCACCAGGAAGCGGCGGGAAGTGCTGGCCACCTGGCCCAGGCCATGGCGTGACATGCTGACCAACGGCCCCGTCAGATGCTCGCCCTGGTCGCCCAGGCGCCGACGCACCGCCAACGGCTGGACGCTCGCCTCCGGCAGGTGAACCGTGATGGTGTAGCCACCGTCGGGGAGCCCGCTGCCCGGGCCGAAGGGCCCCGCGGCGAAGCGCCCATCATTCAGGGTGATCCTCGACTGCCAGCGGACGCCGCTGAGCTCGCGCTCGACCACGACCCGCAGCCGGGTATCATCGGGCAGATTGCTCTCGCCCTCCACCATCAGGCGCCGATCGCTGCGCAGGCTGGCCGTGAAATCGATCGCGACGGGTTCGGTGAATGGCTCCACCTCGGGCTCAGGCTCGGGCGTCGGCTGCGCCTGCGCCCCTTCGGTCACCTCGGCCTCGTCCAGGCCCTCGTCCGGCGCCGTATCGCCGCCGTCGCCGCCACAGCCCGCCAGCAGCAGGGCCAACAGGCCCGCGCCACACCACCGACACCACGCATTCATTCGCGACCTCCCAGCCGATGATCCTGGCCTCAGGCTACCACCGGCACGGGGGGCGCGTCCTGCATGGCGGGTCAACGCGACTCGGCACACTCCCGGCACAGGGTGGTATAGGGCAGCGCCTCCAGCCGGGCAGGCAGGATCGGCTCACCACAGGCCTCACAGCGCTCCCCTTCCCCTGACTCGAGGCGCCCCAGGGCGTGCATCACCTGATGCAGCTCCTCCTCGGCCTCATTCTCCAGAGAATCGACCACCTCATCGTTCTGCAGTTCGACGGCCTGCTCCTCCATGTCCTTGTCCAGCGGGCCGTTCCTCTGCTCCTTGTGGGCCCGGTAGCGCTCGATCCGCTCGATCAGCTCGTCACGCAGCCCCTCCAGTCTCGCCTTGCGGTCCGCCATGATGCCCTCTCCTGTGGTCGTGACATGGCCGGCAGCGCCCGCACGGCGCTGCCCTGCCCCTTCTTCATAGCACATTGCCGCTGCCGCCGACCCCGACGCGGGTCAAGCCGCGGCGACTAGACAATGGCCGGCCGGGGCCCCGGCCCCTTCGCCGCGCGTTTTCCTCTACACTGCTGCCTTCATCGCCTGAGATCAGGCACCGAACGAACCCGCGGAAGGAGAGAGGGCATTGGATCCCATCTGGTGGTTGGCCTACCTGGCCCTGGGAAGCTTCGTCGGCCTGATGGCCGGCCTGCTCGGCATCGGCGGCGGCGGCATCATGGTGCCGATCCTGACCTCGCTGTTCGTGATTCAGGGGGTCCCCCACGAGCACATCGCCCACCTGGCGCTGGGCACCGCCATGGCGGCCATCGTGCCGTCGGCCTCGGCCAGCCTCTGGTCACACCACCGGCATGGCGCGGTGCGCTGGCCCATCGTGCGCCACATCACCCCGGCCATCCTCGCCGGGACCTTCCTGGCCACCTTCGTCGCCGCCCTGATGCCGACCCGCGGCCTGGCGATCTTCTTCGCTGGCTTCATGGTGCTTATGTCGCTGCAGATGCTCGTCAACCTGAAGCCCAAGCCGACCCGCACCCTGCCGGGTGCGGTCGGCCTGTCCGGCGCCGGGCTCGGCATCGGCGGCATCTCGGCGCTGGTGGCCATCGGCGGCGGCTCGCTCACCGTGCCCTTCCTGACCTGGTGCAACGTCCGGCTGCCCCACGCCATCGGCACCTCGGCCGCGGTGGGGCTGCCGATCGCCCTGGCCGGGGCACTGGGCTACGTCATCAACGGCTGGAGCACCGCGGGCCTGCCGGATGCCGCCTGGGGCTATGTCTACCTGCCCGCGCTGCTGCTCATGGCGCCATTCAGCATCCTTACCGCCCCCCTCGGCGCGCGGCTCGCCCACCGGCTGCCGGTGGGCATCCTCAGGCGGGTGTTCGCCGTCATGCTGATGGCCCTGGCGCTACAGATGCTCTACACGGTGTTCACCGCCTGACCGCCAGGCCCGCGCCGACAGCGGACGCCTGGCGTTCAGCTCATGCCGAGGGCCGCATAGCCCTGCTCGGTCAGCGTCAGGGTCTCGCCCTGGCCGGGGGCTTCATGTGCCGTCACCGTGATCAGCCCCTGCGCCTCGAGCGCCGCGATATCCTCGCGTAGCGCCGGCAGCAGAGCATCCTCATCGGAGTGGCCGAAGGGCGAAGAGAGCACCCCGCCATGCTGCAGCACGCGTGCCAGCAGCTCCCTCTGGTGGTCCGTCAGTTCGTGGGACATGGCCGTCATCTCGCAGAAAGGTTCCAAGGTTATCCCCGGTCGCGCTTGAAGCATTTTCACGGGCGCTCGCGACGGAGATGGCATAGGGTTCCTGAGTGGGACGCCGGGACGCCCGGACCTGCCTTCCCGCATCCCGGCAATACTCCCCATCACGAAGCAGGAGGTAGGCGTGGACACCATCACCCTCACCCACAAGGTACATGGCCTGACCCTCATCTGCCGGCAGTGTGGCAACCGCGAAGAGCCGACCGACCTCCGCCTCGGCCGCTTCCGGGTCGAGGGGCTCTCCCGCGACACCGGCACCCTGCGCTGCCTGAACTGCCAGGCCGCCGTCACCATCGGGCTCCACGAGCTGGACCCGATCGCCTTCTCCCGGGCCGGCTAGGCTGGCCTGGAGGCGGCATCACCGACATGGGCAACACGCGGCGGGGGCTGGTAGAATACCGGCCTCCCAGAACAACCCCGTGATGCCCGATGCCCCAGCTCGACCGCACCTTCTCCGTCGCGCCGATGATGGATTGGACGACCCGCGACTACCGCGCGTTCGCCCGCACCCTGACCCGTCGTGCGCTGCTCTACACCGAGATGGTCACCACCGGCGCCATCCTGCACGGCAGCCCACGGGAGCGCTTCCTGGGCTTCGACGAAGTGGAGCATCCGCTGGCCCTGCAGCTGGGCGGCAGCGACCCGGGCGAGCTCGCCGAGTGCGCGGCCATCGCCGAGGCCTGGGGCTATGACGAGGTCAACCTCAACGTGGGCTGCCCGAGCGACCGGGTGCAGAACAACCTGATCGGCGCCTGCCTGATGGGCCATCCCGAGAAGGTGGCTGCCGGGGTGCGCGCCATGCGCGACGCGGTGTCGATCCCGGTCACCGTGAAGTGCCGCATCGGCATCGACGACCAGGACGAGGACGCCGACCTCGAGCGCTTTATCGCCACGGTAGCGGATGCCGGCTGCGAGGTGTTCATCGTGCATGCCCGCAAGGCCTGGCTGCAGGGGCTCTCGCCGAAAGAGAACCGCGATATCCCGCCGCTCAACTACCCCCGGGTGCACCGCCTCAAGGCGACCCACCCCGAGCTGCATATCGGCATCAACGGCGGCGTCAAGACCCTCGACGCGTGTCGGGCGCAGCTCGAACAGGTGGACAGCGTGATGGTGGGGCGCGAGGCCTACCAGAACCCCTGGCTGCTGGCCGACGTGGACCAGGCGCTCTACGGCGAGCCGGGGCCGGCGGTCAGCCGCCACGCGGCGGCGCGGGCCTTCCGCCCCTACATCGCCCGGCGCCTCGAGGAGGGCGCCAAGCTCAACCACATCACCCGCCACCTGCTGGGGCTCTTCCAGGGCCAGCCGGGGGGACGGCGCTTCCGCCGCCACCTCTCCGAGAACGGCCACCTCGAGGGCGCCTGCCTGCGCGTCTTCGACGACGCCCTGAGCCTGGTTGCCGAGCGCGAACCCGCCGACGCGGCCTGACGACGCACCCCGGCGGGCGCCTCCCTCAGTAGAGCGGGTCGGGTGGTGGCGCCAGGCTGGAGTGGAAGTCCTCGATGGCGCTCTCGGCCTCCTCGATGGCATCGAAGCGGGCGATGTGGAAGAGCGCCTCCCCCTCATTGGCCAGCGGCAACCGGCTCATGCCGATGACGATACCGTCGGCCATGGACCTCACCTCCCCTTCCGCGTTGCCGAACGGGTCGGCCACCCGGCCCAGCAGCTCGCCCCTGGCCACCCGCGCCCCCAGGCGCACCTGGGGCCTGAGGATGCCGTCGATGGGCGCCCGCGCCCAGCTCGAGCCGTTGGCGATCTCCGCCGCCGGCGGCGGCCGCCGGCGCTGTTCGCCGGTCAGCATTCCCAGCCGACGCATCACCCGCAGCACCCCGCGCACCCCGGGCGTGATCGCCCACTCGTCGAAGCGCAGCGCCTCCCCCGCCTCGTAGGTGAGCACCGGGATGCCACGGTTCTGGGCATAGTGCCGCAGGCTGCCCTCGCGCAGCTCGGCATTGAGGATCACCGGCGCCCCGAAGGCGTTGGCCATGCGCTCCGTCTCGCCACCCGGAGTCAGCTGGGCGCGGATCTGCGGCAGGTTGGTGCGATGGATCGCCCCGGTATGCAGGTCGATGATATGGGAGGCGTGGTCGACGATCTGCTCGCGGAACAGCGCCGCCACCCGCCCCCCCAGCGAGCCCGACTCGCTGCCGGGGAAGCAGCGGTTGAGGTCGCGGCGGTCCGGCAGGTAGCGGCTGTGCTGGACGAAGCCGAACACGTTGACGATGGGCGCGGCAATCAGCGTGCCGCGCAGGCCCTGGATCTGCTTGGAGCGCAGCAGCCGGCGCACGATCTCCACGCTGTTGATCTCATCGCCATGGATGCCGCCGCAGACCAGCAGCGTCGGCCCCGCCTGGCGGCCGTGCACCACCTCCACGGGGATGTAGAGCGGCGCGTGGGTGTAGAGCTTTGCCACGGGGACGTCGATCTGGGTTCGCGACCCCGGGGCGATGCGGATGTCGGCGAGTTCGAGGGGAGCACGGGCCATGGGGTGTCGTCCTGTGACAGGGGCATGGCTTCCGTTTATACCCGGCTTGCGGCCCGCTGACGAGCGGTGCCGCCGCCGAGCCAAGAACCATACATCAGCGAATGTAAAATCGGCGTCGTTCGGGTAGAATGCGGGTCGATGAGTGATTCAGGGAGATCGTCCTGCATGGCCCGAAAGACCAAAGCCGAGGCGGCCGCGACCCGCGAGGCCCTGCTCGATGCCGCCGAGGCGGTGTTCCTGGAGAGAGGCGTGGCACGCACCTCGCTGGAGCAGATCGCGCGCCATGCCGGCATGACGCGAGGCGCCGTCTACTGGCACTTCCGCAACAAGGCCGATCTCTTCCAGGCCATGCTGCAGCGGGTGCGCATGCCGTTCCGGGAACTGGTGGAGGAGATCGGCGACCCGAGCCTCGCCGAACGCCCCCTGGAGGCGATCCGGCTGGCCATCCGGAAGGGCTTCGAGCGCCTCGAGCAGCCGCGCTATCGACGCGTCCACGCCATCCTGATCCACCACTGCGAGGTGTTCGGCGACATCGACCCGCTGGCCATGCAGAACGAGATGGCCGAGGAGGCCTGCGGTGCCCTGCGCGACTACTTCGCCTGCGCCGCCCGCCTGGGCCAGCTCCGCGGGGACCTCTCGCCGGAACTGGCCGCCAGGCTGATGCAGTCCATGCTCGGCGGCCTGTTCCACGACTGGCTGCGCAACCACAAGCAGTTCTCGATCGTCGAGCAGGGCATGGTGCTGGTGGAGACCCAGCTGAGGCTCTGCGGCCCTCCGCCTGCCGCCGGTGAGTGACCCGGGCGGCGCGCCCCGCCCGGGCGATGCCCCCGCCGCCCTGCCTCAGCGCCCGTGCCGGGTGGCGAAGAAGGCGTCGATGGCGCCCTGGGCCTCCGAAGAGCGGCAACGCGCCAGCAGCGCCTGCTCCTCCCGATTCAGCGCCTCGCCGATCGCCTCGGCGTCCGCCGCACGCATCAGCGCCTTGGTGGCCAGCAGTGCATCGACGGGCTTGGCCAGCAGCCGCGCGGCACAGTCGAAGGCCTGTTCCAGCGCCCGGCCATCGGGTGCCGTATCGGTCAGCAGGCCGATGTCGCAGGCCTGCCGGGCACTGAAGGGCTGTCCCAGCAGCAACATCTGGCTGGCCGCCTTGCCGCCGGCCAGCCGCGGCAGCAGCCAGGTGGTGCCCCCCAGGGGGGTCAGGGCGAAGTTCGTGAAGGGCAGCTGGAAGCGGGTGGCGTTGCCCGCGTAGGCGAAGTCGCTGTGCAGCAGCATCGAGATCCCCAGCCCCATGGCGATGCCCTCCGCGGCGGCGATGACCGGCTTGGGGAAGGCGTGCAGGCGGCGCAGGAAGGTGATGGCCGGCACGCGGTCGGCCTGGGCCAGCGCCCGGTAGTTGGCCAGGTCGTTGCCGGCGGTGAAGCAGTTCTCGGTGCCGGTGATGATCAGTACCTTGATCCCCTCGTCCGCCTCGGCCGCCTCGAGCCCCTCGATCAGCAGCTCATAGCTTGCCTCGTCGAGGATGTTGCGGCGCTCGGGGCAGCTGATCTTCAGTATCTGGATGCCGTCCTCCCGCCGGGTGGAGGTGATTCGGGTCGCCATGACAGTCTCTCCCTTGTGGTCCAGCGGCCTGATCCCATCGCCAGGCCGTCCATTATCTTCTCAGCAGGATAGTCATCCGCGAGCGTGGCGCGCCCACGGATGACATGGCTGGCCCTCCCGGCTCAGCCGTCGACCTGCCAGCCGCCGCCCAGCGCCTTGAACAGCGTGGCGGTGGCGGTCAGGCGGTCGCGCATCGCCTCGGAGAGCGCCAGCTCCGCGGCGAGCAGCGCGCGCTGGGCATCGAGCAGCTCGATGAAGCCCACGAACCCCTCCCGATAGCGCACCTCGGCCAGTTCCAGGGTCCGCTCGAAGGCCGCCACCTGACGACGCGTCGCCTCGACCCGCTCGCCGCTGGTCTCGTAGGTGACCAGGGCGTTGCGCACCTCGTTGAAGGCCTGGGCCACGGTGGCGCGATACTGGATCTCCGCCTGCTCGGCCAGGGCTTCGGCGGTGTCGATGCGCGAGGCGCTGCGCCCGAAGTCGAACAGCGGCCCCATCACCGTGGCGGAGAGCCCCCAGGTGCCGGCCGCCGAGGTGAAGAGATCGCCGGCATCGCCGGCCGCCGTGCCGAGCAGACTCCCCAGGTTGAAGCGCGGCAGACGGCTCGCCTCGGCCACCCCGATGCCGGCATTGGCGGCGATCAGCCCCGCCTCGGCGGAGCGGATGTCGGGGCGGCGAGCCAGCAGCGCCGAGGGCAGCACCGCCGGCACGCCGTCGGGCAGGGCGATCGCCTCCAGGCGGGTGTCGCCATAGTCCAGCTCGGCCATCAGCTCGGCGGGCGTCATCCCCACCAGCAGCCCCAGCGCCCCCTCCAGCACCCTGACCCGCTCACGCTGGGAGGGCAGCTGGGCCAGGGTCGACTCCAGCTCCGACTGGGCCTGACGCAGGGCCAGCTCGTCGCTTTCGCCCACGTCGAAGCGCAGCTGCTCCAGCCGGAAGGTCTCCTCGCGGGATTCCGCCGTCGCCTCGGTGATGCGCAGCTGGCGCTGGGCGCTGCGCAGGTCGAAGTAGGTGGCCACCACGTCGGCGATGACGTTGAGGCGCACCGCGTCATGGGCGAAGGCGCTCTGCTCGAGCTGGGCCTCGGCGATCTCGCGCTCGCGGGCCAGGCGCCCCCACAGGTCGAGCTCATAGTCGAGCACGCCGGCCAGGGAGAAGGTGTTGTCGGTGCTCTCCCCGAAGGGCGACAGGGTCCCCGGGGTTCGCTCGCGGGACGCCTCCGCCTGGGCATTGACCGAGGGCAGTTGCTCGGCGCGGGCCAGCCCGAGCCGCGCCCGGGCCTCCTGGATCCGCGCCAGCTGCAGGCGCAGCTCCAGGTTGTCGTCCACCGCCCGCGTCACCAGGGCATCCAGGTGCGGGTCCTCGAACTGACGCCACCACTGCTGCCAGCCGGCGCGGGCCTCATCGCCGAGCAGCACGTGTTCGGGCCACTGCTCGGGCAGGTCGAGTGCCGGGGGCCGGTAGTCGGGCCCCACGGCACAGCCGGCCAGCAGGGCGGTGAAGAGCAGCAGAACAGGCACGGCCTTACGCATGGGTCGTCTCCTTCTGGGCCCGGTCCGCCTTGCGGCCGCGGCGCCAGCTGGCGAGGTCCTCCATCACCTTGTAGGCCAGCGGCACGAAGATCAGCGCCAGGGAGCTGGCCAGGATCATGCCACCCACCACCACGGTGCCGATCTCCTGGCGGCTGTTGGCACCGGCCCCGCTGGCGAACACCAGCGGCAGGGTGCCGATGATGAAGGTCAGGGCCGTCATCAGGATCGCCCGGAAGCGCTGGCGCGCAGCGGCCAGGGCGGCCTCGGTAGAGCTTTTCCCCTCGCGGCGGTTCTGGGCGGCGAACTCCACGATCAGGATGGCGTTCTTGGCCGCCAGGCCGATCAGCACCAGCAGGCCCACCTGGAAGTAGATGTCGTTGGGGAAGCCCCGCAGCATTGCCGCCAGTGCCGCCCCCAGCACCCCGAAAGGCACCGCCGTGGCCACCGCCAGCGGCAGCGACCAGCGCTCGTACTGGGCGGCCAGGATCAGGAACACCATCAGCAGGCCCAGGCCGAAGGCCAGGCCACCGGCACCGGCCGCGGCGTCGAGCTGGTAGGCCTCGCCGGTCCAGCCCAGCATCACGTTGCCGCTCGCCAGCACCTCGGCGGCCACCTCCTCCATGGCGTCCTTGGCCTGGCCGGTGGTGTAGCCGGGTGCCGCATCGGCCAGGAACTTGGCGGCCGAGTAGACGTTGTAGCGGTTGAGGATGTCCGCCCCGGCCTCCCGGGTCAGGGTCACCACCGAGCTGAGCGGGATCATCTCGCCGGACTCGGAGCGCACGAAGACCTTGTTGAGGTCCTCCGGCCGGCTGCGGAACTCGCCCTCGGACTGCAGGTTCACCTGCCAGTTGCGCCCGGCCAGGGTGAAGTCGTTCACGTAGAGCGAACCGAAGGTGCTCTGCATGCTGGCGAAGACATCGTTGACCGGGACGCCCATGGCGCGCGCCTTCTCGCGGTCCAGCTCGGCACGGTAGCGCGGGATCGAGGTGTCCAGGGTGGTGCGGGCGTTGGTCAGCTCGGGGCGCTCGTTGGCGGCGGCGGCCAGCCGGCCGGCCAGCTCGGCCATCTCCTGGGGCGTGGTCTCGCCGCGCACCTGCAGGTAACCCTCCACCCCGCCGGTCAGCGACAGGCCCATGATCGGCGGCGGGGCGAAGGAGATCACCAGCGCCTCGGGAATGCCGCCGCCCATGCCCATGATCCGGCCGGTCAGCGACTGGGCATCCTGGCCGGGACCCTCGCGCTCGCTCCAGTCGGCCAGGTTGGCGAAGCCCACCCCGGTATTGGTACGCAGGGCGCCGGCGATGATGTCGAAGCCGGCGAAGGAGGTGAACTCGTCGACCTCGTCCATCTCCAGCAGCATCGACGAGACCTGGTCGCGTACCGCTTCGGTGCGCGGCAGCGCCGACACCTGGGGCAGCTGGTAGACGACTAGCGCCACGCCCTGATCCTCCTGGGGCACCAGGCCCGGCGGCAGGCGCGACATGGCGAACAGCGTGGCGGCAATCACCCCGATGAACAGCACGATGCCGATCACCGCGTGACGCAGCAGCTTGCCGACCAGCCATCCGAAGCCGGCGGTGAGCCGGTCGAATCCGGCATTGAACCACTGGAAGGGCTTCGCCACGGTGTGCGACTGCTTGTCCAGCAGCAGCGCGCACATGGCCGGGGTCAGGGTCAGCGCCACCACGCCGGAGACCACCACGGAGACCGCGATGGTGACCGCGAACTGACGATAGAGCTCGCCGGTCAGGCCGCCCAGGAAGGTCACCGGCGCGAACACCGCCACCAGCACCAGGGTCGAGGCGACCACCGCACCGGCCACCTGCTTCATGGTCTCGATGGAGGCCTCGCGAGCCTTCATGCCCTTCTCGTTGATCAGACGGTCGACGTTTTCCAGCACGATGATGGCGTTGTCCACCACGATGCCGATGGCCAGTACCAGGCCGAACAGCGTCAGCAGGTTGACCGAGAAGCCGAAGGCCAGCATGCCGGCGAAGGTGCCGATCAGCGACACGGGAATGGCCGCCACCGGGATCAGGGTGGCCCGCCAGTGCTGGAGGAACAGGAAGGTGACCACCACCACCAGCCCCACCGCCATCAGCAGGGTGATGAACACCTCGCGGATGGAGATCTCGACGAACTCGGTGGTGTCGTAGGGCACCGTGTAGGTGAGCCCCTCCGGGAAGCGGTCGGACATGCCCGCCAGGGTCTCGTGCACCGCCTCGGCGGTCTCCAGGGCATTGGCGCCCGGCTGCAGGTAGACGCCCATGGGCACGGCGTTCTGTCCGTTGTAGGTGGCCGAGAAGGCGTAGTTCTGTGAGCCCAGCTCGGCGCGAGCCACGTCGCCCAGCCGCAGGGTGCTGCCATCCTGCTCGGCGCGCAGGATGATCGACTCGAACTCCTCGGGGTCGGAGAGCTGGCCGCGGGTGGTGACCGAGAAGGTGAAGGCCTGCCCCGGGGGTGACGGCTCGGCACCGAGGCTGCCGGCGGCGAACTGGGCGTTCTGCTCGCGAATCGCCGCGGCCACGTCGTTGGGCGTCAGGTCATACTGGGCCAGCTTGTCCGGTGACAGCCAGACGCGCATGGAGTAGTCCTGGGCGCCGAACAGCGAGGCGTCGCCGACCCCGGGAATGCGCACCAGTTCGTCGAGCACGTTGAGCAGCGCGTAGTTGGACATGAACAGCACGTCGCGGCTGCCGTCCGGGGAGAACAGTACCGGCACCATCAGGATATTGCTGGAGCGCGCCTCGACCCGCACGCCCTGGTCGCGCACCTGCTGGGGCAGGCGGGCGGTGGCGGCCTGCACGCGATTGTTGACGTTGATGGCGGCCTGGTCCGGGTCGGTGCCCATCTCGAAGGAGATGGTGATCTGCAGGCTGCCGGAGTCGGTGGAGGTCGACTCCATGTAGAGCATGTTGTCGACGCCATTGATCTCCTGTTCCAGCGGCGCGGCTACCGCCTCGGCGATCACCTCGGCGCTCGCCCCCGGGTAGTTGGCCTGGACCACCACCTGGGGCGGCACCACGTCGGGGTACTGCTCCACCGGCAGGGCGCGCAGCGCCGCCAGGCCGGCCAGCACGATGAGGATGGAGATGACCGAGGCGAAGATCGGCCGATCGATGAAGAACCTGAGCATCATGCCTCCTCGTCGGCGTCGTCCGCTTCATCAGCTTCATCCGCGTCGTCGGCGTCGTCCGGCAGCGCCTCGGCGGCCGTCTCGGTGCCGTCGACCTCATCGGCGGACTCTGCCTCGCTGGCCTGCACGGTCATGCCGTCCTGCAGGGTCACCAGGCCGCTGACCACGATGCGATCGCCGGCCTCGAGGCCCGACAGCACCACCTGACGGCCATCGACGATGGGGCCCAGTTCGACGTTGCGCGCCTGGGCGGTGTCGTCCTCGACCACGAAGAGACGCGGCCCCTCGGGGCCCTGGCCGACCCCCTCCTGGGGCACCAGGAAGACCTCGTCGAGCTCCTGCACCAGCACCCGCACGCGCACGAACTGGCCGGGCACCACCATGCCCTCCGGGTTGGGGAACACGGCACGAGCCGAGACGCTGCCGGTGCGCGGGTCGATGGTGCTGTCGGTGAAGTCGAGCAGGCCGGGCTCGGCGTATTCGCTGCCGTCGGGCAGGGTCAACCAGGCCTCGCGGGGCGCCTCCGCCTCGGCGTTGCTCATGGCCCGGCGGGCGGCCCGCTGCAGGGCGGCATCACGCTCCGGCAGGGAGAAGCGCACGTGGATGGGGTCCTGCTGGGTCACGCTGGTCAGCAGGGTGCCGCGCTCGATCAGGCTGCCCTCGGGGAAGCTCTCGAGGCCGGTCAGCCCGGCCAGCGGCGCGCGCACCTCGGTGTAGCTGAGGTTGAGCTCGGCATTGGCCACGCCGGCCTCGGTCAGCGCCAGGCGCGCCTCGGCCAGCTCGCGGGCGGAAAGGGCGCTGTCGCGCTCGCGCTCGCTGACCGCGTTCTGGTTGAACAGCGTCGAGATGCGCTGCCACTCGCGGTTGGCCTGGTTCAGCTCGGCCTGTGCGTTGGCCCGCTCGGCCTCGGCGCGCGTGAGGGCGATCTCGTAGGGCTCGCGATCGATACGGAACAGGGCCGCGCCCTCCTCGACCACCTGGCCCTCGGTGTAGAGGCGCTCCTCAAGGATGCCATCGACCCGGGCGCGCACCTCGACCTCGCGGGAGCCCCGGGCCCGCGCGGCATACTCCTCGATCACCTCCACGCTGCGCGGCTCCACACCCACCACCACCACGGGAGGCGGAGGACGGTCACCGCCGCCCATGGGGCCGCCGGCCTGCTCGCCGTTGTCCTGCCCGCAGGCAGCCAGGCCAACGGCCATCAGGCCCACCAGCGCCAGGGTTCTCAGGGGCGCGTGCCCCACCGGGGGTACCAATCGCATGAATGCCTCCACTCAGGGTCGTGTCATCGGGCGCGGTCACCGCTCGGGCGCACCGTCAGGGGTTCGCGAATAGCGGGCAATTATAGCTACATTCATGTATGTATACTAGCCACCCGAGAATCTTTCCTACTTGCCGGCACCGCCGAACGCAGCGCAATAATGCATTGCAGCATAGTCACCGCCCGCGCATCCTGCCGTCGGCTCGCCTCGCAAAAAAAAACCGCCCTCGGGGCAAGGGCGGAATAAAGCAGGGGATTGCAGACGGAGCTTGAATCATCAACGCGGAGTACGTCGTTCAAGCCGGGAGGGGCTGATGCCTCCCTCACTAAAATCCTAGACAACCATAATCATTTGTTCAAGACCTGTATAGGATTGAGGACGCACCGGGGCCTGACCTGCCGCTACGGACGCTTCCGGCGACCTCGAACTGGCGCCACGGGTCGGCTATGCTGCCTTGCCGCATGAACCGCCGCAGGGAGTCGCCCATGGATGCGCTGGAACTGGTGAAGGTCGAACAGCTGGAGGTCGCGGTGCGCGTCTGGCACCCCGAGGCGCCCCGGACGGTCGTGGCCTGGCATGGCCTGGCCCGCCACGGCGGCGACTTCGAGGACTTCGCCCGGGCACTGGGTCCCGCCTGGCGAGTGCTCGCCCCCGACACCCCGGGACGGGGCCTCTCGGGCTGGCCGCTCTTCCCTGCCCACGACTACCTCTATTCGCGCTACACCGCCCTGGCCATCGCCCTGCTCGACCACTTCGCCCTCGACAGCGTGCCCTGGGTGGGCACCTCCATGGGCGGGCTGATCGGCATGCTGCTGGCGGCGGACCCCGAGACGGCCCCGCGCATCGAGCGCCTGGTGCTCAACGACGTGGGACCGGAGCTGGACCCCCAGGGCCTCGCCGACCTGGGCCGCTACTTCGCCGCCCCCCACCGCTTCATCCGCTTCGGCGACCTGGAGGCCGAGCTGCGCCGCCACTATGTCGGGTTCGGCATCGACAGCGACGACGCCTGGCGGCGACTGGCCCTGGGCAGCGCACGCCGGCTGCCCGACGGCAGCTGGACCTACCACTACGATCCCCGCATCGGCGAGCAATTCATCCACGACACCCCCCGCGACACCTGGGCCGACTGGCGGGCCATCCGCTGCCCGCTGATGGTGGTGCGTGGCGCCGAATCGCCGCTGCTGCGCCGGAACAGCGTGGCGAAGATGGCCGAGGCCCAGCCGGGCCTGGTCACGCTGGAGGTCCCCGACTGCGGCCACGCCCCCATGCTCGACCGGGCGGCCCAGGTCGTCCCCATCGCCGACTTCCTCGAACGGGAGAGGGAGGCCCTGATGCCGGCCACGCCGGAGGCACCCGCCTCCCGCTGGTGGCGGCGCCTGCTCGCGCGACTGAAAGGCTAGCCTCTCATCTCGCCCTGAAATCCCGGGGGTCGATCGCCCACGCCTTGAGGCGCGAGCGCAGGGTCGTGGGCTTGACGCCCAGCAGCTCGGCGGCCCCGCCCGGCCCCGACACCTTGCCGCCGCACGCGCGCAGCGCCGCTAGCGCACTCTCGCGCTGGCGGCTCGCCAGCTCGTGCTCGGTGAGCAGCGCGGGTTCGGCCGGCGCCGGTGCCTGCCGGGGCGACGGGGCAGATTCGGCGCTGGACGGGCCGGCCAGCGGCGGACCGGCGGCCGGGCTCAGGTCATCGAAGGCCAGCACGCGGCCCTGGGCGACGATCACCTGGCGCTCGATCACGTTCTCCAGCTCGCGGATGTTGCCCGGCCAGGGGTAGCGCTTGAGCACCTCCAGCTGGGACGGGGGAATGCGCACCCCGGGCTTGTTGAACTTCTGGCAGGCGCGGATCAGGAAGTGCCGCGCCAGCAGGGGCACGTCCTCGCTGCGCTCGCGCAGCGGCACCGAGGCGATCGGGAAGACATTGAGGCGGAAGTAGAGGTCCTCGCGGAACGACCCCGCCGCGACCATCTCGCGCAGCTCGCGGTTGGTCGCGGCGATCACCCGCACGTCCACCTGCCGCGTGCGGTTGTCGCCCACCCGCTCGAACTGCTGCTCCTGCAGCACGCGCAGCAGCTTGCCCTGCAGCTCGAGGGGGATCTCGCCGACCTCATCGAGGAACAGCGTGCCGCCGTCGGCGAGCTCGAAGCGCCCCGGCCGGTCGTTGACCGCCCCGGTGAAGGCGCCCTTCACATGGCCGAAGAACTCGCTCTCGAAGAGGTCGCGGGGGATGGCGGCGCAGTTGACCCGGATCAACGGCCGGCCGCCGCGCGGGCCCCCGGCATGGATGGCCCGCGCGATCAGCTCCTTGCCGGTCCCCGATTCGCCGCTGATCAGCACGTTGGCATCGGTGGGCGCCACCAGCGCGATCTGGCGCACCAGGTGGGCCACGGCCGAGCTCTCGCCGACGATCTCGCGATGGTTGAACTCGGCCTTGATCTCCTCCTGCAGGTACTGGTTCTCCAGCTCCAGGCGCTGCTTGAGCGACTCCACCTCGGCCAGGGCATCGCGCAGCTGCTGCTCGGCCCGCTTGCGCTCCGAGATATCGCGAAACAGCACCACGGCCCCCACCAGTCGCCCCATCTCGAAGATCGGCGTGCTGGTGTACTCCACCGGAATCGCCTCGCCGTTCTTGTGCCAGAACACCTCGTCGTCGACCCGGTGCACCTGGCCATCGCTGAAGGAGGCGTGGATCGGGCACTGCTGCACCGGAAAGTGGCGTCCGTCGGCCTGGGTATGGTGGAACAGCTGGTGGGCATCGTGACCCACCATGTCCTCGCTGCTCCACCCCAGGATCCGCTCGGCGGCCGGGTTGACGAAGGTGGTGCGGCCCTCGGCGTCCAGGCCGTAGATGCCCTCCCCCGCGGCGCCGAGGATCAGCTGGTTCTGCCGCTCGATGCGCTCGAACACCTGCTCGACCCGCTCCCAGCCCACCTGGCCGCGCCGATGCTGGCGCCCCAGGTCGGCCCTGGCGCGGCGCTGCTCCGCCTTCTGGCGGTCCACCAGGGTCAGCAGCAGACGCCCTTCGTCGAGCGCCTGGGCCTGGGCCTCCACGTGGCGGGGCTGGCGCTTGAGGTCGAGGATCACCAGGTCGTCCGACCAGGCAGGCGATCGGGTGAGGGCCTCATCGGTGAAGCTGACCCACAGCGGCAGCGAGGCGCCGAGGCGGTGGCTGAACGGTAGCCGGGCCAGGGCCTCGGCCTCGCCGCCCAGCAGCCGGCAGGCCGCCGCATTGGCGCCCAGCAGCCGGTCGGCCACCGGGTCGATGACCACCAGCGCCTGGGGCGCCCGGGCGAAGGCCTCCTGGACAAGGGATGGCGGGGGAGCATCGGGCAGGGGCATGACGGCACTCGCATCGGGACGGATGCCTCATCCATACAATCCCCGGGCCAATGACGAGAAATCGTCAAGATTTCAGCGAGATCTCGTTATTGGCGAGATCTCGTCACCGCTGGCCAGCCGAGCGCGCCGGGTGAGATCGACTGCCAAGCCCATGAAAAAACATCGCTATTCATCGCCAAGCCCGACATGGCACGCGCTTCGCAAGTTTAACCATGAACGGCCCATCCGCGATCCCGTTGCACCGATCCGGAGCATGAGTGGCCCTCCCCTGCACCAGCGAAGCGAGACGACCATGAACAACGACCACAGCAGTCTGGGTAACCCCTTCGATCACCGGCAGTCCCTGGTCCATGGACGCGGCTGCGACTGCGCGACCTGCACCGACGAACAGCGGGCGGCCGCCACGCTCTCCTCCTCCGACAGCGCCGACGCCCCGGCGTCCTCCGCCCCGTCACAGCAGGAGGCGATGATGGACCGGATGGTGGAGAGCGCCCTGGTGCGCGGCATGTTCGGCCACAGCGACATGCACCGCCGCCAGTTCATGAAGCTGGTGGGCGGCGGCACCGTGGCCGCCGCCCTGGCCAGCCTGTTCCCCATGGACGCCATCAAGGCGGCGGTGAAGGAGGACCTGGGGCCGCTGGAGAAGACCCGCCTGGATGTCGGCTTCGTGCCGATCACCTGTGCCACGCCGATCATCATGGCCCACCCCATGGGCTTCTATGAGCGCTACGGACTGGACGTCTCGGTGATCAAGACCGCCGGCTGGGCGGTGGCCCGCGACAAGTCGCTCAACCGCGAGTACGACGCCGCCCACATGCTGACGCCGATGCCCCTGGCCATGACGCTGGGCGCGGGCTCCAACCCCGAGCCCTTCATCATGCCCGCCGTGGAGAACATCAACGGCCAGGCGATCGTGCTGCACAACGACCACCAGGACAAGCGCGACCCACGGCAGTGGAAGGGCTTCACCTTCGGCGTGCCCTTCGAGTACTCGATGCACAACTTCCTGCTGCGCTACTACGTCGCCGAGCACGGCCTCGATCCCGACCAGGACATCCAGATCCGGGTGATCCCGCCCCCCGAGATGGTCGCCAACCTGCGGGCCGGCAACATCGACGGCTTCCTCTCGCCGGACCCCTTCAACCAGCGCGCGGTGTTCGAGCGCATCGGCTTCATCCACCTGCTGACCAAGGAGATCTGGGACGGCCACCCGTGCTGCGCCTTCGCCACCAGCCAGCGCTTCGCCACCGAGAACCCCAACACCTATGGCGCCCTGCTGCGGGCGATCATCGACGCCACCCAGTACTCCTCGAACCCCGAGAACCGCTCGGAGATCGCCGAGGCCATCGCCCCCACCAACTACCTCAACCAGCCGGTCACGGTGATCGAGCAGGTGCTCACAGGCACCTTTGCCGACGGCCTGGGCGAGGTGCAACGGGTGCCCGACCGCATCGACTTCGACCCCTTCCCCTGGCACTCCATGGCGGTGTGGATCCTCACCCAGATGAAACGCTGGGGCTACATCGAGGGGCACGTGGACTACCAGCAGGTGGCCCGCGACGTCTACCTGGCCACCGATGCCGCCGCGGTGATGCGCGAGCTCGGCTACGACGCCCCGGAGGAGACGGCGCGCAACTACCAGATCATGGGCAAGACCTTCGACTACACCCAGCCCGAGGCCTACCTCGAGAGCTTCGACATCAGGAGGAGCTGACATGGACCGCACCACCACCGAATGGAAGTTCAGCCTCAACGTCCGCGCCGCCCTGCTGGCCGTGCTGATCCTGGTCGCCGGGCTGGGGCTGTGGGAGGGGCTCAACCGCGCCCCGGTGATGGGGGGCGTCGGCGCCGAGCTCAGCGAGTACGAGCTGCTGATGGGCGGCGCCGACGACACGGCCCGGGTGCCGCCCCCCTCGCAGATCTTCGAGCGGGCCTGGGAGGAGCTCTCCAACCCCTTCTATGACGCCGGCCCCAACGACAAGGGGATCGGCATCCAGCTGGGCTACTCGCTCTACCGGGTGCTATCCGGCTACCTGATGGCCGCGGTGATCGCCATTCCGATCGGTTTTTTGATCGGCATGTCGCCGCTGATGTACAAGGCGCTCAACCCCTACATCCAGGTGCTGCGCCCGATCTCGCCGCTGGCCTGGATGCCCCTGGCGCTGTTCATCATCCGCGACTCCGAGGCCTCGGCGATCTTCGTGATCTTCATCTGCTCGATCTGGCCGATGCTGCTCAATACCGCCTTCGGCGTGGCCGGCGTGCGGCAGGACTGGGTCAACGTGGCCCGCACCCACGAGCTCTCGCCGATGAAGACCGCCTTCAAGGTGATCCTGCCCGCCGCGGCCCCGACCATCCTCACCGGCATGCGCATCTCCATCGGCATCGCCTGGCTGGTGATCGTGGCCGCCGAGATGCTCGTGGGCGGCACCGGCATCGGCTACTACGTGTGGAACGAGTGGAACAACCTCGACCTGACCAGCGTGATCTTCTCGATCCTGATGATCGGCGTGGTCGGCATGCTGCTCGACCTGGCGCTGTCGACGGTCGCGCGACTGGTCACCTATCAGGAATAACCCCGGGAGAGAGACATGAGTCATGCCTTCGTGGAAGTCCAGCAGGCCGCCAAGCGCTTTCCCGGCGCCCGCGGCGAGGAGGACCTGACGGTCTTCGAGAACGTCAGCTTCCAGCTCGACAAGGGGGAGTTCGTCTGCATCATCGGCCACTCCGGCTGCGGCAAGTCGACCATCATGAACGCCCTGGCCGGGCTCGACAGCCTGAGTGACGGCGCGATGATCATGGATGGCCGAGAGATCCAGGGACCGAGCCTGGAGCGCGGCGTGGTGTTCCAGAACTACAGCCTGCTGCCGTGGCTCACCGCCCTGGAGAACGTGCGCTTCGGGGTCCGTGCCCGCTGGAAGGCCTGGGACGAGGCCCGGGTCACCGAGCACAGCCTCGAGTACCTGGCGATGGTGGGGCTCGAGGGCGTCGAGGACCGCAAGCCGGCCCAGCTCTCGGGCGGCATGCGCCAGCGGGTCAGCATCGCCCGGGCCTTCGCCACCAAGCCCGAGCTGCTGCTGCTCGACGAGCCCTTCGGCGCACTGGATGCCCTGACCCGCGGGGTCATCCAGGACGAGCTGGTCAAGATCTGGAGTCAGGACCGCCAGACGGTGTTCATGATCACCCATGACGTGGACGAGGCGATCCTGCTGGCCGACCGTATCTTCCTGATGACCAACGGCCCCCAGGCCCGCATCGCCGAGGCGGTGGAGATCGACCTGCCCCGCCCCCGCGCCCGGGCCGAGATCGTCAAGCACCCGCACTTCTACCGGATCCGCAACTACCTGGTCGATTTCCTGGTGAATCGCTCGGGAGAGCTGCGCACCGCCGACCTCGACCGCCGCGGCCTGCACTACCCCCGCGCGGTCAACCCGGTCGCCGAGTCGACGACCGATTCCGACAGCGCGGATGCCCCGTCATCCGCTTCCGCTACCGACAAGCTGGTCAAGTTCACTCCCAAGGAGACACACCATGGATAAGCTCGAGATGCGCCACACCCTGCTCGCCGCCAAGGCCCGCAAGAAGATGAGCTGGGACGACATCGCCACCGCCGTGGGCATGTCGCCCGTCTGGGTGGCCTCCGCCTGCTACGGCATGAACAGCGCCAGCCACGAGGTCGCCCACAAGCTGTGCGATGTCCTCGGCGTCGAGGCCGAGGCCGCCGAGGCCCTCCAGGCCTTCCCCACCAAGGCCTGGGACGAGGCGATCCCCCAGGACCCCTTCATCTATCGCCTCTACGAGGTGGTGGGGGTCTACGGCGAGACCCTCAAGGACGTGGTCCAGGAGAAGTTCGGCGACGGCATCATGAGCGCCATCGACTTCACCATGGAGGTCGACAAGGTCGAGGATCCCAAGGGCGACCGCGTGCTGCTGAAGATGAGCGGCAAGTTCCTGCCCTACAAGTCTTGGTAAACGGCTAGGCCTGGTAGGCCGCAAGCCGCGCCACCGCGCGCTCCACCGCCTGGCGGTAGCCGCCGCCGAACAGCAAGAGGTGGTTGAGCAGCGGATAGAGCTGGAACAGCGTCTCGCGCCTCGGCCAGTCGGCCGGGGCGCGGCCGTTCCAGTAGGCCTCGAGGAAGGCCTCGCCGGGGGCGCCGAACAGCGTCAGCATGGCCAGGTCCACCTCGGGATAGTGGCGATAGACCGCCGGGTCGATGACTGCCGGCCCCCGCGGGGTGAAGAGCACGTTGCCGGACCACAGGTCGCCATGCAGAAGACTCGCCGGCGCGTCCGGGAGCCAGGCCTCGAGGCCGTGGGCGATGGCCTCCACCCGAGCGCGCAACCGCTGATCCATCAGGCCTCGCGCCTGGCAGGCCTCGGCCAGTGGCAGCAGCCGCCGCTCACGCTGGAAGGCGCGGCCGTCGACGAGCGGCGCATTGGGCTGGGGCGTGCGCCCGCAGGCGTTGTCCCGGGGCCAGCCGTGGGCCTCGCCGGTCACCGCGTGCTGCCGGCGCAGCCCCTCGCCCAGGGCCGCCTGGTCCCGGCGTCGGCGCGGTGCGACCTCCAGGGCCTCCATCACCAACCAGCCCTCCCCCTCGGCCAGCACCTCGGGCACCCCCAGGCCGCTGCCGGCCGCCGCCAGCGCCC
Organism: Halomonas sp. 3H; assembly: GCF_024206005.1. Lineage (NCBI taxonomy): Bacteria > Pseudomonadati > Pseudomonadota > Gammaproteobacteria > Oceanospirillales > Halomonadaceae > Halomonas > Halomonas sp. 3H. Next base: position 1,059,620 of record NZ_CP100360.1, on the reverse strand, counting down.
GCAGGCCATCCGCCTCGTCGGCCAGGCGTCGCGGGTCATCGCGCTTCACCACCACGTCACCGCCGCCGGTGGCCAGGCGATAGACCGCGGCGATATCCCCACCGCCCAGCGGGATCATCTCGCCGCGCGGGGTCAGCCCGGCCGATGCCAGCAGCACCTCGAGCGCCCTCTCCATGCTCACCTCCTGTCGCATCGACCACCGCGACAGCCTCGCGGCCGGCCGGGCGACGTGTCAATGGTCACCCGCCCAAGAAGAAAAAAGCCGCCCCGAAGGACGGCAAGAGCAAGGGACTGGGCGGGGCCGAGACCCCGGAGATGGCTCACTCGGGCAGGAGCACGCCATCGATGACATGGATCACGCCGTTGCTGGTCTCGATATCGGCCTGGATGACGGTGGCGTCGTTGATCATCACGCTGCCATCCATGGTGGTGATGGTGATCGACTGGCCCTGGACCGTCTCGGCACTCTCGAGGCCCATGGCGTCCTCGGCCATCACCTTGCCGGCCACCACGTGGTAGGTGAGGATCGCCTGCAGGGTCTCCTGATTCTCGGGCATCAGCAGCTCCTCCAGGGTACCTTCGGGCAGGGCGGCGAAGGCCTCGTCGGTGGGGGCGAAGACGGTGAAGGGCCCTTCGCCCTTGAGGGTGTCGACCAGGCCGGCGGCCTCGACGGCGGCCACCAGGGTCTCGAACTGTCCCGCGGCGACGGCGGTGTCGACGATGTCGGCAGACGCTTCGTCGTGTCCGTGGTTGCCGGCCTGTACCGCGCCCGCCATCATCAAGCCGGCCAGACCGGCGCCGATCCACTGGGTTGCTGCGACCTTGAACATCTTCATGCTGGCTTCCTCGTTGCTAAGACCTTCCCATTGCTTGGGACGTTGGTGGTGCGTTGTGCAGTGGCCAGTCGAGGAGGCGACACCGCCATCCTGTACATGGACATACTATTTGTACATGTCTTGGATAATAAGTTCGACGCCGCGGGGATTTTTTTCGTCATGCCTGCCGAGGGGCTGACGCGGCCCGGATCGCTGTGGCACAAGGAAGGCTCCACTCACGTGAATTCCCATCGGGAGGGCAACATGTACAAGCTGGCCTTCTTCGTTCCCGTGGCGGAGGCCGAGGCGGTCAAGGAGGCCGTGTTCGCCACCGGCGCGGGACGCATCGGCGACTACGAGGCGTGCAGTTTCCAGACCCGGGGCACCGGGCAGTTCCGCCCGCTGGCCGGCGCCAACCCGCATATCGGCCGGGTCGGCGACCTGGAGCGGGTCGAGGAGCTCAAGGTGGAGCTGGTCTGCGAGGACCGGCTGATCCGCGAGGCGGTGGCGGCGCTCAAGGCCGCTCACCCCTACGAGGAGCCGGCGTTCGACGTGTGGAAGCTGGAAACGCTGTGAGCCCCCGAGTCCACATAGCGCCGCACCGCCGCCCGGGGGCCGTGGTCGTGGATGACCGCGAGCCATCCCGCCAGGGCCGCCAGCAGTGCCCGGGAATCGACCAGGTCATCGAAGATCTCGCGGACCGCCAGGAAGGCCTGAGGATCCCGGCGAGCCCGTCGCGCCCCCTCCTTCAGCCGTGACGACAGGGGGTCCGAGAGTGCCGGCACGCCATGGCCCTCGCCCGCCTTCCGGCAGGAGTGGCACCACAGGGCCAGTTCGAGCGCCAGGCCCTCGATGGGCCGGCCCCTGGCGATGGCGTCGCGGATCGCCGGGAGCACGAACTTCGGCTGTCGTGTCGATCCATTGGCGCAGAGCCGGGCAACGGTGTCGCCGACCTCGGCATTGCCGAAGCGCTCGAGGACGCTGTCCAGATAGGCCTGGTAGTCCACCCCCTCGACCTCCTTCAGGAGGGGAATGATCTCCCGCTGCTGAAGGGCCAGCAGCCAGTCACGGATATCCGGGTCCGCCATGGCATGATGCACATGACGATACCCCAGCAGGGCCGCCAGATAGGCGATGCTGGCATGCCCCGCGTTGAGGATCCTCAGCTTCATCGTCTCGTGGCGAGAGACGTCGTCCACGAACTGGACGCCGACGTTCTCCCACGGGGGGCGCCCGGCGCAGAAGCGATCCTCGACCACCCACTGCCGGAAAGGCTCGCAGACCACCGGGGCGGCATCCCGGATGCCGAAGCGATGGCAGACCAGTTCCCGCTCACGGGCGGTGGTGCGCGGCGTGATGCAGTCGACCATCGAATTGGGAAACGTCACCTCCCGCCTGATCCAGGCGGCCAGGTCAGGGTCGATGAGCTCGGCCAGGCCGACTACGACGCTGCGCGTCACCGCGCCGTTGCCGGGGAGGTTGTCGCAGGAGAGCACCGTGAAGGGCCCAAGCCCCCTGGCCCGACGCTCGGCCAGCGCCCTGACCAGCATGCCGAACAGGGTCCTGGGCTGCGCCGGGGCCGCGGCATCGGCCCGGATCCGTGGATGGTCCAGGTCGAACCGGCCGGTGGCCGTGTCGAGGAAGTACCCTCCCTCGGTGATGGTCAGCGAGACGATACGGATACGCGGGTCGCACAGCGCCTTGACGATGGCCGCAGGCGCCACGGGAACGAAGTCGACCATGGCGCCCACCACCCTCGCCGAGCTCCCCCCGGGGTCGAGGTCGACGATGGTGGAGAGCCAGTCCTGCTGCTGCAGGCGCCGGCGCATCCGGGTATCCGCCGGCATCACGCCGGAGCCGACGATCGCCCAGTCGTGGGCCTCGCCTCGCTCGAGCAGGCGATCCAGGTACACCGCCATGTGCGAACGGTGAAAATTGCCCAGGCCGATATGCAGGATCCCCGGCGCCAGCCCGCGCCGGTCATAGGCCGGCACCCCGACGTCCTGGCCGAGGGCGGCAAGGGTCTGCTCCGCGAGTGGCAGCGCCATGGGATCTCCTCCTGACCCTGCAGCGGGCCGGGCGATGTCGGTCGCTGACATTATCCGCATATCAGGCCGATCGCGCACCCGGGCTCGGCACGACGCCTTCGCCCCTCAACCGAGCCGCTCGGCGAGGCGCGACTCCAGGGTGCGCTGGTCCTCGTCGAAGCGGCGGATGCCCTCGGCCAGCTTGTCGTTGGCCATGGCATCCTGGTTATGGCCCCAGCGGAAGGCGGGCTCGTCCAGGGGTGCCGGGCGCTCGCCGGCGGCGGGGATGGTCACTGCCGGGGCCACCTCGCCCTCCTCGGCCGCCAACTCCTCGAGCAGCGCCGGCGAGATGGTCAGCCGCGGGCAGCCGGCCAGGGCCAGCACCTGGCCGACGGTGCGGAAGCTCGCCCCCATCACCACGGTGTCGTAGCCGCCACGGCCGGCGCGCTCGCAGACCCCGCGCACGAAGCGCACGCCCGGATCCTCGTCGGGGGCATAGTCCCGGCCGGTCGCCTGCTTGTACCAGTCGGTGACCCGGCCCACGAAGGGTGAGACCAGGAAGACCCCGGCATCGAAGCAGGCCTGGGCCTGGGCCTCGCTGAACAGCAGGGTCAGGTTGCACTGGATGCCCTCGCGCTCCAGGCGTTCGGCGGCGCGAATGCCCTCCCAGGTGGAGGCCAGCTTGATCAGCACGCGATCGCGACCCACGCCACGGCGGTCGTAGTGCTCGATCAACTCATGGGCCTTGCGCACGCTGGCCTCCTCGTCGAAGGAGAGCCGTGCCGCCACCTCGGTGGAGATGCGCCCGGGGATGTGCCGAGCGATCTCGGTGCCCTTGGCCACGGCGAGGCGGTCCACGGCGCGCTCCACCCGCGTCTGTCGGTTCTGGAACTCGGCCTTCACGGCGGCGAGCTCCTCGTCGATCAGCGACTGGTAGCCCGGCAAATCGAAGGCCTTGAGCAGCAGCGAGGGATTGGTGGTGGCGTCATGGGGCCGATAGCGCCTGATCGCCTCCAGGTCGCCGGTGTCGGCGACCACCAGGGAGTGGGTCTTGAGGCTGTCGAGTCGGGTCGTCATGGAGTTCTCCTCGTGTTCAGTAAGGGCGGATAGCGATGCGATGGGTGGGGCTCAGGTCACGGCGTGACGCTCGGCCAGGGCGCGGCGGTAGCGGGCGTACACTTGGTCATAGGCGGCAACGTGGTTGGCGTCGGGCTCAGCCCGGGACGCCTCGTCGAGGGTCACCAGGCGCTCGCAGAGCTCGGCGAGCTCACCGTCCCCCTTGCCGGCGCGATGGCACCAGGCCGCCTGCAGGGCGGCCCCCAGGGCCGCGGCATCGGTGACCGCGGGGCATACCACCCGGCTGCCGGTGACGTCGGCCACCATCTGCCGCCAGGCCGCGCTCCTGGCGCCGCCGCCGATCAGGCGAATCTCGCGAACGCCCTCGGCCAGGCTCCCGAACTGCTCCAGGCCGTAGCGCAGGCCCAGGGTCGCGCCCTCCATGGCCGCCCGACACAGGTTGGCCTGGGTGACATTCAGGCCGGTCAGGCCATCGAGGCTGGCGGCGGCCTCCGGCAGCATGGGCACCCTTTCGCCATTGAAGAAGGGCAGCATCGTGATCCCCCCGGCGCCGATGGGGGCCGCGGCCACCCGTTCGCCGAAGGCGGCGAGGTCCAGGCCGAACAGCTCGCGGACTCGCGTGGTGGCGGAGGTGACGTTCATGGTGCAGACCAGCGGCAGCCAGCCCCCGTGGCTGGCACAGAAGTTGGCGACCAGAGGGTTGTCCACCACCGGCTCCGGGGAGTAGGCGCAGAGGGTGCCCGAGGTGCCGAGGCTCAGGGTCATCAGGCCGGGACGAATGTTGCCGGTCCCGATGGCGCCCAGCATGTTGTCGCCTCCCCCGCTGGAGACCAGGATGCCCTCGGGGAGCCCCAGCTCGCGGGCCGCTGCGCCACGCAGGGTGCCGGCCGGCTCGCGGGACTCGATCAGCCGCGGCAGGACCCGTGCGGGATCGAGCTCCGGGGCGATCTCGGCCAGGACGTCGTGGCGCCAGCGCCGGGTGCGGGTATCGAAGTAGCCGGTGCCGGAGGCATCGCCGGCCTCGGCCACCCGCTCGCCGGTGAGCCAGAAGTTGAGGTAGTCATGGGGCAGCAGCAGGGTGGCGATGCGCCCGTAGGCCTCGGGGTGCACCTCGCGCAGCCAGGCGACCTTCGACGCGGTGTAGCCGGTCTGCAGCACCAGCCCCAGCCGCTCCAGGCAGCCCGCCTCCCCGCCCAGGCGCTCGACCAGGTCGGCGTTCCAGGGCGCGGTCTCGGTGTCGCACCACAGCTTGGCCGGGTGCACCGGCTCGCCGGCGGCGTCCAGGGCCACCAGGCCGTGCTGCTGGCCGGAGACGCCCATGGCGCGGATCGCCCGGGCATCGATGCCGGCCCGCGACACCGCTTCCCTGAGCGCACCGCCGAGCGCTTCGATCCACTGCGCGGGAGACTGCTCGCGGCGGCCGCCCTCCTGCTCATCCAGGCGGTGCGGCCGGCTCGCCTCGCCCAGCAGGCGTGCGCCGTCGACATCGATCACCACCACCTTGGTGCTCTGGGTCCCGCAATCCACGCCGATATACATCAGGCCCCCTCTCGGGTCGTCGCCAGCGTCTCCAGGGTGGCACGGGCACCGCGCTCGTGGAGCGAGGCCAGCGCCCACAGGTAGGCCTCGCGGAAGCGAGCTTCCTCGGCCAGGTCACCGAACAGCTCGCGGTTCTCGATAAAGGCGGTGGGCCGGGTCTGGTTCTCGGCGGCGATGGCCATCAGCTCGTCCCGCAGGCGATCCACTACCTCGATGGGCCGGCCCTGCTCGTCGACGCCCTCGACATAGCGCGCCCAGCTGGCCACCACCGCGGCGCTGCAGCGGATCTGGCCACCGGCGGCCAGCTGCTCGCGAATGACCGGTACCAGCCACTTGGGGATGCGATCCGAGCTCTCGGCGCACAGCCGCGCCAGGGTGTCTCGCACCTCGGGGTTGGCAAAGCGCTCGATCAGCGTCTGGCGGTAGCGCTCCAGGTCGATGCCCGGCACCGGGGCCAGGGTGGGCGAGGCCTCTTGGCGCATGTAGTCGAGCAGGAAATCGACGAACAGCGGGTCCTGGCACACCTCGTGGGCATAGCGGTAGCCCGCCAGGGTGCCGAAATAGGCCAGCGCCTGGTGGCTGGCATTGAGCAGGCGAAGCTTCATCAGCTCGTAGGGCACCACGTCGTCGACCAGCTGCACCCCGGCTGCCTCCAGCGGTGGCCGGCCGGCCACGAAGTGATCCTCCAGCACCCACTGGGTGTAGGGCTCGCAGACCACCGGCCAGGCGTCCTCGATGCCGAAGCCTTCCCTCAGCTCGGTGATGTCGGCCTCGCTGGTCACCGGGGTGATGCGGTCCACCATGGCGTTGGGGAAGGCCACCTCACTGGCGATCCAGTCGGCGAGCGCCGGATCCCGGGCGCGAGCATAGGCGCAGAAGGTTTCCCTGGCCACCTCGCCGTTGCCCTGGATGTTGTCGCAGGACATCACCGTAAAGGGGGCGAGCCCCCTCTCCCGCCGCCGCGCCAGCCCCTCGACGATCATCCCGAAGGTGGTCTTCGGCGCTTCGGGGTGCTCAAGGTCGTGGCGGATATCGGGGTTGTCGAGGTCGAACTCGCCGCTGACCGGGTGGAAGTTGTAGCCCCCCTCGGTGACGGTCAGCGAGACGAGGCGGATCGCCGGGTCGGCCAGCCGCTCCACTACCGCCGCCGGGTCGTCGGGGGCGAACAGGTAGTCCACCAGGCTGCCGATGACGCGGGGCTCGCGGCGGCCGTCCGGGTGCTTCACCACCAGGGTGAAGAGGTGATCCTGGGCGGCCAGGGCCGCCTGCATGCGGCGATCGCCGGCCATGACACCGACGCCGACGATGCCCCAGTCCAGCGCCTCGCCGCGATTCATCAGCGCATCGAGATACATGGCCTGGTGGGCACGGTGGAAACCGCCGACCCCGAAGTGGACGATGCCGGGCGTGACACGGCCACGGTCATAGGCCGGCGTGGCGACCGCGGGGGCCAGCCGGCCCAGGTTGGCGTTGTTGAGTCGGGTCATAGGGGATCTCCGGCCGAGCCGGGCTCGGCTTGGTGGGCCCGGGGCATGGACATCAGCGCCACACCACGTCGGGCTGAATGGAGTGCGACTTGACCAGTCGCGCGTTGAGCATGTCCTTGTGGCGCGCCTTCTCCCGGGCGCCGACAGGGTCCTGGCCCATGTCGATCCAGCGCTCGATCAGGCGCCGCTCCAGGGTGGCGTCGTCGACCTCGAGCATCACGCGCAGGTCGAACAGGCCATGCAGCCCGGCCCAGGGCGCCTGGTCGAGCAGCAGGTAGTTGCCCTCGACGATGACGATGCGATGCTCGGGGGCCACCAGTCGGCCACCCGCTCGAGCCAGGTCCAGGGGACGATCGAACACCGGCACCGCCACGCTGGCATCGGTGAGACGGATACGCTCCAGGTCATGCCTGAGCCCGTCACAGTCGAAGGTCTCGGGTGCCCCCTTGACGGGGAGCAGCCCCAGGGGCTCGAGCACGGCATTGTCGAAGTGGTAGCCGTCCATGGGCACCACCACGACCTGTCCCGGTCGCCGAGCCTCGATAGCCCGATGGAGCTGCTCGGAGCGGTGGGACTTGCCGGCACCGGGGGGGCCGGCCAGGGCCACCAGCAGGCGCTGACGCCCCTCGGCAAGGGCGAGGATCCGCTGGGTGACCTCGGGCAGGGAGTCGGCGTGGGGCGCGGATGGCATGGCATCACTCCTCGTCTGTCGCATCGGTCGCGGGTCTCGCCGCGACCGGATCGGCGTCTCGGCCGGTCAGGGCATTGGCGGCCGGGGTCTCGTCGATACGCTGGCGCACGGCCCGGCGGCGAGATCGCCGACGGGGGCGATCTCGGGCCGGGATCAGCTCATCCAGTTGCCGCCGTCGACGTTGAGGGTCTGGGCGACGACATAGTCGCTGTCGTCGGACGCCAGGAAGACCGCCGGCCCGGCGTAGTCCTCCGGCCGCCCCATGCGCCCGTAGGGCACCGCCTCGCCCACCAGGCGCTTCTTCTCGCCGAGGGGGCGCTTCTCGTAGCGGGCGAAGAGCGCATCCACCTCCTCCCACATGGGGGTGTCCACCACCCCGGGCGCGATGCCGTTGACGCGGATGCCGTGCTCGATCAGGCCCAGGGCGCAGGACTGGGTCAGGCTGATCACCGCCGCCTTGGTCGCGCAGTAGGTGCTCACCAGCGCTTCCCCGCGGCGCCCGGCCTGGGAGGCCATGTTGATGATCGCCCCGCCCTGGCCACGCGACACCATCGCCCCGGCGACGGCCTGGAGGGTGAAGAAGAGGCCCTTGACGTTGACGGCGAACTGCCGGTCGAAGCTCGCCTCGGTCACCTCCAGCACCGGCTCCATGCCGAAGACGGCGGCGTTGTTGACCAGGATGTCGATGCCGCCGAAGCGCTCGCCGACGCTTGCCACCATGGCGTCGATCGACTGGCGGTCGCAGACATCCAGGCGCACGCCCATCAGCCGCTCGGCGGCATGCCCTTCGTCCTGCAGGGTGCCCAGGGCGTCGTCGATGGCGCCCTGGTCGATATCGGCAATGACCACACAGGCCCCCTCCTCCCCATAGGCGCGGGAGATGGCAAGGCCGATGCCACGGGCCCCCCCGGTGACGACGGCGATCTTGTTCTCGAGTTTCATGAGTCGTGTCTCGCTCTGCTGAGATGATGGAGTGGGTCAGGCCGAGTGCCGCGCCGCGCCCACCAGGGCCGGCAGCTCCTGCATGTGTTCGATGACGCGCCAGGCGCCGGCGGCGACCAGGCGCCGGTCCTGGCCGGGCTGCACGTGGCTGGCACCGGTGAAGCCGATCACCCGCATGCCGGCGGCATAGGCGGCGGTGACCCCGGAGACGCTGTCCTCCACCACCAGGCAGCGCTCCGGGACCACGCCAAGCGTCGCGGCCGCCAGGCGGTAGAGGGCGGGGTCCGGCTTGGGCCGTTCCACCTGTTCGGCGGTGAAGATGGGAACCTCGCCGAGCACGGTGGCGAGTCCCGTGCTCCCCAGGGACGCGAGCACCCGCTGGCGTCGGCTGTTGGAAACCACCGCCCTGGGCAGGTCGATGGCGGCGATGGCCGCGGCCACCCCGGGCATGGCCCGCAGCTCCAGGGCCAGTCGCGCCTCGATGGTCTCGTCCACCCGCTCGGCAGCCCGAGGCGGAAGCCGGTGAGTGCTCAGCCCCTCCAGGTGGGCGAGGATATCGGCAGTGGTCATCCCCAGCGCCTGGCCGAGCGCGGCATCCGCATCGAGGTCGGGCAGCCACTCGCCGAGCAGCGCCACCAGGGTCGCCTCGGCGATCGCCTCGCTGTCCACCAGCACGCCATCGCAGTCGAAGATCAGGGTATCCATGGCTCTCCCTCAGGCACCGTCGGCGTCGGTCGCGGCCCGGTTGTCCTGGCGGCGCAGGCCGGCCAGGGGGTGGCGATCCAGGCTTGGCAGCGCCAGGCCCTGGCCGTCGAACAGGTGGCCGCGATGGGTCTCGAAGCCGAAGCGCACGCGGTCGTGCACCCGGTGGGCCACGTCGCCGTCGGCCATCAGGGTGATCAGGTCGTCGCTCATCTTTAGGTAGAGGGAGGTCTGGCCGCCGAGGCGCTCGATCACCTGGATCTCGCCCTCAAGGGGGCCGTCGTCATCGAGCACCAGGTGCTCGGGGCGGACACCCAGCTCCAGGGAGGAGTCGCTGGCCAGCCCGGCGCCATCCACCGGCACCCGGCAGCGTCGGCCGCCGGGCAGTGTCACCTCGACCCCATGGTCGTTCACGCCACTCAGCGAGACCGGCAGGAAGTTCATCTTCGGCGAGCCGATGAAGCCGGCCACGAAGCGGTTGCGGGGATGGTGGTAGAGCTCCATGGGCGAGCCCACCTGCTCCACCACGCCACCCTGCAGCACCACGATCTTGTCGGCCATGGTCATGGCCTCGATCTGATCGTGGGTGACGTAGATCATGGTGGCGTCGAGCTCCTCGTGGAGACGCGCCAGCTCGATGCGCATCTGCACCCGCAGGGCCGCATCCAGGTTGGAGAGAGGCTCGTCGAACAGGAAGATGCTGGGGTTGCGCACGATGGCTCGGCCGATGGCCACGCGCTGGCGCTGGCCGCCGGAGAGCGCCTTGGGCTTGCGGTCAAGCAGCGGCTCGAGCTGCAGGATCCGCGCCGCCTCGCGCACCTTCTCGCGGCGGGCCTCCTTGCCGACGCCGGCCAGGCGCAGGCTGAAGCCCATGTTGTCCTCGACGGTCATGTGCGGATAGAGGGCATAGCTCTGGAAGACCATGGCCAGGCCGCGGTCTGCCGGCCCCACCTCGTTGATGCGCTGGCCGTCGATGACCAGGTCCCCGGAAGTGGCACTCTCCAGACCGGCGATGATGCGCAGCAGGGTCGACTTGCCGCAGCCGGAGGGGCCGACGAAGACCACGAACTCCCTGTCGTTGACCTCCAGGTCGATGCCCTTGATGACGTCGGTATCGCCGAAGCTCTTGGTGACCTGCTTGAGTTGTAGCGTTGCCATGGAAAGGCTCCTTGATGACTTGACGGCGCCGAAGGTCAGGCCGCGGACCCTCTGTTTCTGTCGTTGGCGAGAGCACCAGCCGAAGATCCGCCCTCGGCGTCGTCGAAAACTTATTTCACCGCGCCGAAGGTGAGGCCGCGGACCATCTGCTTCTGTCGTTGGCGAGAGCACCAGCCGAAGATCCGCCCTCGGCGTCGTCGAAAACTTATTTCACCGCGCCGAAGGTGAGGCCGCGGACCATCTGCTTCTGGGTCAACCAGCCGAAGATGAGGATGGGCGCGACGGCCATGGTCGAGGCGGCCGAGAGCTTGGCCCAGAAGAGCCCTTCGGGACTGGAGAACGACGCGATATAGGCGGTCAGCGGGGCGGCCTGGGAAGAGGTCAGGTTGAGACTCCAGAAGGCCTCGTTCCAGCTCAGGATCACCGACAGCAGGCCGGTGGAGGCGATGCCCGGCAGCGTCAGCGGAATCAGCAGGTAGCCCACCTCCTGAAGGGTGCTGGCGCCGTCCATGCGCCCGGCCTCGAGGATGTCCCTGGGCAGGTCCTTGAAGAAGGTGTAGAGCATCCAGATGACGATCGGCAGGTTCATCAGGGTGTAGACGACGGTCAGCCCGGTGCGGGTATCCAGCATGCCGAGATCGCGGAAGATCAGGTAGATCGGCACCAGCACGCCCACCGGCGGCAGCATCTTGGTGGAGAGCATCCACAGCAGGGTGCCCTTGGTGCGCTTGGTGGGCAGGAAGGCCATGGAGTAGGCCGCCGGGATGCCGATCAGCAGCGCCAGCAGGGTCGACCCCACGGACACATAGACGCTGTTCCAGGCGAACTTGAGGTAGTCGGCGCGCGCATGCACCGCCTCATAGCTCTCCAGGGTCGGCGTGAAGAGGAGTGACGGCGTGGCGATGGCCTGGGCCTCGGTCTTGAAGCCGGTCAGGATCATCCACAGGATCGGGAAGAAGATGACGAAGGTGATCGTCCAGGCCAGCAGCGCCAGCCAGAGGCGCCGGTGGCGCGCCAGCGCGGCGCCGATGCCCTGACCGCCCAGCGCCTGCTGGGCCGGAGGCATCGCGGCCGTCGCCGGGCCGCTGGTGGGTGTCTTGTTGAACATCTTGTGACCTCGTTGCGTGTGTCGTGCCGGCATCAGTCTTCCAGGTTCCTGGCGACCATGCGGATCAGGAAGATCGCCACGATGTTGGCCAGGATGATGGCGATGACACCACCGGCGGAGGCGCCCCCGACATCGAACTCCAGCAGCGCGCGGATGTAGATCAGGTAGGCCAGGTTGGTGGTGGCCAGGCCGGGGCCGCCCGAGGTGGTGACGAAGATCTCGGCGAAGATGGTCAGCAGGAAGATCATCTGGATCATGATCACCACGCTGATCGCCCGCTTCAGGTGCGGCAGCGTGATGAAGAAGAACACCGCAATGGGGCCCGCCCCATCCATGCGCGCCGCCTCGACCTGGTCATCGTCCAGGGACTGCATGGCGGTGAGCAGGATCAACAGGGCGAAGGGCAGCCACTGCCAGGCGACGATGATGATGATCGACAACAGCGGGTAGGAGGAGAACCAGTCGATGGCCGGCAGGCCGAACAGGCCGGTGAACCAGGCCAGCACGCCGTTGACCGGATGCATCATCATGTTCTTCCACACCAGGGCACTGACGGTGGGCATGATGAAGAACGGTGAAATCGCCAGTACCCGGGCGATCCCGCGGCCGAAGAACTCCTGCTGGTAGAGCACCGCCAGCAGGGTGCCACCGATCACCGAGATCGCCAGCACCGAGCCCACCAGCACCAGGGTGGTGCCCATCGCCGACCAGAGGGCCGGGTCGGTCAGCAGGTAGCGGTAGTTCTCCAGGCCGGCAAACTGCTCCATGCCCGGCATCAGCAGGTTGTAGCGCTGGAAGGAGAACCACAGGGTCATCCCCAGGGGGATCAGCATCCAGATCAGAAGGAGCGTGACGGCCGGTGCCTGCAGCGAAAGGGAGCGCAGGCCACCGACGGTACGCCCGGAGGCACGCGTCGTCATGGGAGTTACCACTTGATGTCGGAGAGGAAGGGGCCAGCCGGCAACGCCGGCCGGCCCTGTCGCTCGGCTCAGTCGTAGTAGCCGGCCTGGCGCATGGTCCGCTCGGCGCTACGCTGGGCGTTGTCGAGGGCCTGCTGCACCGGCATCTGGCCGGTCAGCGCCGCGGCCACCATCTGTCCCACCTGGGTACCGATGGCCTGAAACTCCGGGATGCCGGCGAACTGCACGCCCACATAGGGGCTCGGCTCCAGGGTCGAGTCGGTGGGGTCGGCGTTCTGCATCGCCTCGAGCACGAAGCTGGCAAAGGGCGCCGCCTCGATATAGCGCTCGTCCTCGTAGGTGGAGGTGCGGGTCCCGGGCGGCACGCTGGTCCAGCCCTCACGCTCGCCGACCATCTCGATGTAGTCACGCGACGTCGCCCAGGTGATGAACTGCCGGGCCGCCTCCTGCCGCTCCGACGAGGCCGGGATGGCCAGGGCCCAGGACCACAGCCAGTGGGAGCCCTTGGGGGTCACGGCCACCGGCGCCTGGGAGAAACCCAGCACATCGGCGACGTCGGACTCGCGGGCATCGTAGATGCGCCCCGCCGCCGAGGTGGCGTCAACCCACATCGCGCAGCGTCCGCTGGAGAACAGCGCCTGGTTCTCGTTGAAGCCGTTGGAGCTGGCGCCGGGCGGCCCGTAGTTGCCGAGCAGATCGACATAGAAGGCGATCGCCTCCTGCCACTCGGGCGAGTTGATCTGCGGCTGCCACTCCTCGTCGAACCAGCGTCCGCCGAAGGTGTTCACCAGGGTCGAGACGAAGGCCATGTTCTCGCCCCAGCCCGGCTTGCCACGCAGGCAGATGCCATAGGCACCGTTGTCAGGGTCGTGGATCCGGCTGGCCCAGTCATGGACCTCTTCCCAGGTGGGCTGCTCCGGCATCTCGATGCCGTGCTCCTCGAAGAGGTCGGTGCGGTAGAAGAGCATCGAGCTCTCGCCGTAGAAGGGCAGCGCATGGAGCGTGCCGTCATGGGAGAGACCGTCGCGCACCGAGGTCAGCAGGTCGTCGACGTCATAGTCGTCGGGCAGGTCGGTGAGCGGCACCAGCCACTCGCGCTCGGCCCAGATGGGCACCTCGTAGGTGCCGATGGTCATGACGTCGAACTGCCCACCGCCGGTGGCGACATCGGTGGTCAGGCGCTGACGCAACACGTTCTCTTCCAGGATGACCCAGTCGACCTCGATGCCGGGATGCGCCTGTTCGAACTCGCTGGTCAGGCTCTGCATGATCACCATGTCGTTGTTGTTGACGGTGGCGACGCGAATGGTCTCGGCCTGGGCCTGGGAGGCGGCGGCAACGGCGGCTGCCAGGGTGGCCAGCGGCAGGGCTCGGGTGAGCTTCATGGGGGGCTCCTTTGAGTATCGCGTTGTTATGTGTTGTCGCGATTTGATCAATTTGATCATCGTGCAATCAAATGATCGGACAGAGACCCAAAAAAAGCAAAGCCGGGAGGACTAGACTTTGGTCGGAGGGGTGAGGCAAGCCGGCAGGGGCTCACCCCGCCTGCTCGGTGATGAACCGTGCCGCCACCTCGTCGGTGACCAGCCCCCTGAGCCAGCCGCCGCGCAGGGCGGCCAGGATGGCGGGCGCCTTTTCCCGGCCGCCGGCCAGCGCCACCAGCGGCTGGCTGGCCAGCATGTCCAGCGGCAGGCTGGTGATGCGTCGACTGGTCGAGCAGTCGATCACCTCGCCCCGGGCATTCATCGGCCAGCCCAGCAGCTCCCCCACCGCCTCGAGGTCCAGCAGTTCCTCCAGCTCTCCCTCGGAGATGAAGTGATCCTGGAACAGGGTAGCCTCACGGTCGATCTTGCCGATGCCGATATAGGCGGTCTCGGCCTGGCGTGCCACGGCGGCGACGGACTGGAACAGCCGCTGCTGCTGCATGGCCTCCTTCTCCTCCACCGTGCTTGCCACCACCGGCGCCGGCAGCAGGAAGCGCTCGCCACCGGTCTTGTCGGCCAGCACCATGACCCCATCGTAGCGGTTGGAGGAGCCGTCACGGGCCACGTTGCCCACCAGAGAGACGAAGCGATGCTGGGGACGCTCCACCCGGCTGAGCGCCTCCACGGTCGCTCGCACCGAGCGCCCGGTGCCCAGTGCCAGCGTCAGCGGCTTGCTCCGCTCCACCAGGCGACTGACGCGCTCGGCACCGGCCACGGCCAGGTAGTGGGCGGCCCCGTCGGCAGCCTCCGGCTCGGCAGGCACCACGTCGCAGAAGTCCAGGCCGAAGCGCTGCCGAATGGCGCTGGACATCACCATGCAGGCCGCCACCGGATGGTCGATATGCACCTTGACCAGCCCCTCCTGGCGCGCCAGGGCCAGCAGCCGCTGCACCCCGGGGCGCGACACCCCCAGTTGGTGGGCGATCTCGTCCTGGGTCATGCCGCCCACGAAGGACATCCAGGCGGCCCTCGCCGCCTGATCCAGCCTAACCTCGAACTTGTCCAATGGCGTGTCCTCAGGCAGAACCGAAGTAGCGCTCGCGATCCTCGGGGGTGATATCGCTGATATGCAGCGGGAACCGCTGGTCGCGACGGTCGGCATAGAAGTGGCGCAGGGTGCGCTCGATAGTGGGAAAGGCGAGCTCGTCCCAGGGGATCTCGTGCTCCTCGAACAGCGCCACCTCGAGGCTCTCCGGCCCGGCGTCGAAACCGCCGGACAGGTCGGCGCGGAACATCATGTAGACCTGGTTGATGTGCGGCAGGTTGATCAGGGTATAGAGCCCGTGGATCTCGACCTCGGCGCAGGCCTCCTCGAGGGTCTCACGGGCGGCAGCCTCCACGGTGGTCTCGGCGTTCTCCATGTAGCCGGCCGGCAGGGTCCAGTAGCCCTTGCGCGGGGCGATGGCGCGGCGGCACAGCAGCACCCGGGAGCCGCTCACCGGCAGGGTACCGGCGACGATGCGCGGGTTCTGGTAGTGGATGGTGCCGCACTCGTCGCACAGGTAGCGCGGGCGGTCGTCCCCCTCGGGAATGGCGAAGCGCACGGTATGGCCGCAGTGGCTGCAGAAGTTCATGGGGCTCCCTGGCAGGCTGAGAAGCGGCACGGCAGCCGCCCGGTCCAGGCTTGACGCCGGCAATGGCGGCCGGTTAGAAGGAATCAAACCCGATGGAAGCCTCATGTTAGAGAAACTTCGCGAACGCCTGCAAGCGCACCGCCCCCGCCGGGTGAGGATGCGCATGCCCGAGGCAGCGGTGCTGATGCCGATTGTCGACCGGGCCGAGCCGACCCTGCTGTTCACCCGCCGCGCCGACCACCTCAACACCCACAGCGGCCAGGTGGCCTTTCCCGGCGGCAAGCGCGAGGCCCACGACCCCGACCTGCTGTTCACCGCCCTGCGGGAATCCGAGGAGGAGATCGCCCTGCCGCCGGAACGGGTCGAGCTGCTCGGCCGGCTGTCGGACGTGGTCTCGCTGCACGGCATCCGCGTCACCCCCTATGTGGGTCTGATCCCGCCCGACCTGCCGCTGATCCCCGACCCCACCGAGCTGGATACCATCTTCGAGGTGCCGCTGCGTCACTTCCTGGAGGACCGCCGCCACCATACCGACGTGATCCCGGTGGATGGCCGCCCCTTCTACGTGCCCAACTACCATGTGGCCGGCCAGGTGATCTGGGGCCTGTCGGCGATGATGCTGGTGGAGCTGCTGGTCGAGGGGTTCGAGCGCCCGATCAGCCTGCATCGCGAGCCGGGCTGCGGCCCCCTGTGCTACTTTCCCGAACGCCTGCTGCGCATCCAGCAGCACGCCACGCCCGAGACCTGACCCCGGATGACCCCGCTGACGCACCCTCACGCTCCCGCCCTGGCCCACCGCGCCCTTCCCCAGCTGATCGATGCCCTGGTGGAACAGGGCTGGTACATCGGCGAGGGGGTCCTCGACGCCGAGCTCTGCGCCGAGCTGCAGCGCGAGCTGGCGGCGCTGGTCGAGCACGATGCCCTGGAGGCCGCCGGCATCGGCCGCGGCACCGAGCACACCCTGCGCCGCGACATCCGTGGCGACGCCATCCACTGGCTGGACCGCGAGAGCCTCGCCCAACGACGCTACCTCGAGGCCATGGGCCGGCTGCAGCGCGAGCTCAACCAGGCGCTCTACCTCGGGCTGTTCGAGTACGAGGCCCACTTCGCCCACTACCCCGCCGGAGCCTTCTACCGGCGGCACCTGGACAGCTTCCGCGGCCGCGCCAACCGCGTGGTCTCCACCGTGGGCTACCTCAATCCCGACTGGCCCACCGATGGTGGCGGCGAGATGGTGATCTTCGCCGCCGACGATCCCGAGCGCGAGGTGGCGCGGGTCAGGCCCTGCGCCGGCAACTTCGCCTGCTTCCTCTCCGAGACCATCCCCCACGAGGTGCTGCCGACGCAACGGCCCCGCGCCAGCATCGCCGGCTGGTTCCGGCGCAACGCCTCGCTGGGCGGCCGGGTGGACCCGGCGCGCTGATGGCGGACGACGCCCCACGCGATGCGGCGCCGCACCTGGCCCGGCTCGAGGCGCGCCTGGCCCGGCTCGAGGCCCGCAACGCCCGCCTGTCAGAGGCCAACGCGGCCTTGGAGGAGGAGAAGGCGCACTACCGGTGGCTGGCCGAGCGCACCACCGACCTGATCAGCCGCCATGCCCGGGACGGCACCTTCCTCTACGCCTCCCAGGCCGCCCGCGACCTGCTCGGCTATGCGCCCGAGGAGCTGATCGGCGTCTCCGCCTATGACCTCTTCCACCCGGAGGACCTGGCCGACCTGCTCAACAAGTCGCCGCGGGTCTACTACCACGACGGCTTCTACCAGCAGACCTACCGCTTCCGCGCCCGGGACGGCCACTACGTCTGGTTCGAGACCACCAGCCGCACCCGCCGCGACCCGGCCACCGGCGAGCTGATCGACATCCTCTGCGTCTCCCGCGACGTGAGCCGGCGCATCCGCGCCGAGGCCAACCGCGAGCGCCTGGCTCGGGTGGTGGAGTCGACCACCGACTACGTGCTGTTCGTCGATGGCGAGGAGCGCATCTTCTCCTCCAACGAGGCCGCCCGCCGGCTGCTGGCACGTCCGCTGCAGGAGGGCGGCGAGGCCCGCCTCGCGCTGGCCTACACCCCGGACTCCCTGGCCGAACTGCGCGAGATCGTGCTGCCGGCCGTGGCCCGCTACGGCTCCTGGAGCGGCGAACTGGAGATGCGCGGGCCCCGTGGCCCGGTCCCGGTGCTCAGCGTGGTGCTCGCCCACCGCGGCCCCGGGGCCGAGCCGGACCACCTCTCGCTGCTCAACCGCGACATCGGCCTGCGCAAGGCCAACGAGGACCAGGAGCGCCGCCACCAGGAGCAGATCGCCCACGCCAACCGCCTCGCCACCACCGGCGAGCTGGCCTCGAACATCGCCCACGAGCTGAACCAGCCGCTGGGCGCCATCGCCAACTACGCCAGCGGTGCCCTGATGCAGCTGCAGGCCGACCCCGACCGCCCCGCCGGCGACCTCCTGCTGCCCCTGACTCGCATCAACGAGCAGATCCAGCGCCTGGCCGAGCGGCTTCGCCATATCCGCACCTTCGTGCGCAAGGGCCAGACCCGCCCCCGGCCGGTGGCGCTGCTCGAGGTCGTCGATGCCGCCTGCCGGCTCTGCGAGTGGCAGTACCAGCAGGCCGGCGTGGCGCTGGAGCACGAGTTGCAGGACGCCCTGCCACGGGTGATGGCCGACCCCGTGGCCCTGGAGCAGGTGCTGGTCAACCTGCTGCTCAACGCCCTGGAGGCGAGCCGCGGGTGTCCCGGCGCGGACCGGGTCACCATCCACGCCCGGCGCACCGGCCGCCGCGAGGTCACCTTCACGGTGAGCGACCGCGGCCCCGGCGTCGCCGAGGCCGACGCCGAGCGGATCTTCGCCCCCTTCCACTCGGGCCGCCCCGACGGCCTCGGCATGGGGCTGGCCATCAGCCATTCGCTGATGGAGGCCATGGGCGGCCGACTCGTCCTCAAGCCCGCGGCCGCCGGTTCCGGCGGCGCCACCTTTGCCGGTACACTGCTGGCCGAGCCCGGGCCGCTGGCCGCGACCCGCACGCCGTGACCGCCCAGGAGCCCCCGGTGAACCCCATCGACCGCCCCCATGACGCGCCCCCCTGCATCGCCATCGTGGACGACGACGAGGCGCTGCGGGAGTCGCTGGCCTGGCTGCTCGACTCGGTGGGCCTGGCCACCCGCGCCTTCCCCGACGGTGAGACCTTCCTCGACGCCGCCCCCGACACTTTCGGCGCCGTGCTGCTCGACGTGCGCATGCCGGGCCTCTCCGGCCTGCAGGTGCAGCAGCGGCTGATCGAGCGTGGCGACGAGACGCCGGTGATCTTCATGACCGGGCATGGCGACGTGCCCATGGCAGTGGCCGCCCTCAAGGCCGGCGCCCAGGACTTCATCGAGAAGCCCTTCAACCACCAGCAGCTGATCGACACCGTGCAGCAGGCCCTGCGCGAGCACCAGCGGGCCCGCCAGGCCCGCGAGCGGCGCGACGCCCTGCAGGCCCGCTACGCGGCGCTGCGCCCCAAGGAGCAGCGGATCCTGGTGCACGTGGCCGAGGGGATGACCAGCCGCGAGATCGCCGATCACCTCGGCATCAGTGCCAAGACGGTGGAGGTCTACCGGCTGCGCGCCATGAAGGCGCTGGGGGCGACGAGCCTCGCCGAGCTGGTGCGACTCTGCGTGGCGCTGGGGCTGGTGGACGCCCTGCCTGACCGGGGTCAAGTCGACCGCGATTGACCCCCTTCCGGCACATCCGACACCTTGCCGCCGGGCTCCGCCAGCGTGATGATGCCGGCATTGACATGGCTTACGGTGCCCCCTTGCGACGTCTCGCCCTGCTGCTCGGCCTCTGCCTTCTGCTTGCCTTCACGGCGAGCGACCTGGTGCTGGCCGGGACGGGAGCGACGGGTGGCCATGCCCACGAGGTTCATGCCCACCTTGACCTCGCTCCGCCCGATGCCTGCCCGGACGGCGAACATGGCCCCGAGTGCCTGGCCACCGGCCACTGCCTGAGCATCATCGCGGGTTGCCACGTCCTGGCGGCCACCGCCTGGCAGGCAGGCAGCCTGCCGTGCCCCCCTGCTTCGGGGCTGCAGGCGCCCAGCCACCGCCTCGAGCGCCCTCCCAGAGCCTCCTGAAACCCGATGCCTGCCCCGAGCCGCCATGACGGCTCGTCAATCACGGATTTCAGGAGACTCCCATGTCATCTCACCGCTCTTTCCGGGTCCTGGCCACAGCCCTGGCCGGCCTGTCACTTGCCCTGGTGGCCCCCCAGGCCTTTTCCGGCCCCGGCGACGCCCACGGTCACGCCGCGGCCAGCCACGACCATGCCCACCCGGCCCCCGGACAGGCCGACGAGCATCCCCATGCAGCGGCCAGCCACGAACACGACCAGCCGGCTCCCGGGCATGCCGACGAGCCCCCCCATGCAGCGGCCAGCCACCCCGATGGCCATGCCCCCTCCCAGGCACCACCCCCTGCCGGCACCGCAACGCACGATCGCAATGGAGCAGGGCATGGCGATGCCCCGGCTCATGCCCACAACGGCCAGAAACGCTCGATCCCTGACGAATGGCTGGAACGGGAGAGCCCCCTGTGGCCCAGCGACGATAACCTGGCATTCGGTCAGGAGGTGTATCAGCGCTTCTGTGCCGCCTGTCATGGCGAGAGGGGTCGCGGGAACGGGGTCGCCGCCGGCGTCGCCGGCTTCGTGCCGGCGCCGACGGATCTCACCGTGCACGGCGCGGGCCATGCGGCCGGTGAGTATGCCTGGCTGGTCAGTGCGGGCAACCCGCAGAGCGCCATGCCCCAGTTTGCCGGAAGGCTCGGCGAGGAGGAGATCTGGGCGGTGGTGCTCTACGTCCGCCACGCACTGGCTGCCGGCGAAAGCGGCAACCACGCCCACTGACGACAACGGGCGCCCGAGGGCGCCCGCTCTGTCGTCGCGATTCGCCTCACTGCTCGCGCAGCGCCAGCTCCTCGAAGATCCCGTTGAGGGCCGGCGCCTCGTCGGGTTCCGCCTCGGGCGGGGCCTCGAGTGCCACCACCTGGCCGCTGGGCTCGTCGAGCAGCCGGCGCAGCTGCTCGTAGTCGAAGGCCTGGCCGTTGGCATTGCCCTCGTTGAGACGGGCGATGGTCTCGATCAGCGCCGACATGCCGTGCTCCTGCTCCTCCAGGGGCTGGTAGACCTGCACCAGCGGCTGGCCGTCCTGCCAGCCCACCTTGATGGGCTGGTCGATGATGTTGACCTGGGTGCCCACCGGCACGTTGTGGAACACCGACTCCACATCCTCCGGGAACATGCGGATGCAGCCACGGCTGGCGCGCATGCCGATGCCGTCGGGGTCGTTGGTGCCGTGGATCAGGTAGCCGGGGATGTCGAGCAGGATGGCATGCTCGCCCAGGGGGTTGTCGGGCCCCGGCGGCACCACCTCGGGGGGCGGGTCACCGCGCTCGGCGGCCTCCTCGCGCATCGAGCGCGGCGGATACCAGGCCGGGTTCTCCAGGCGCATGGTGGTCTTGGTGATCCCCAGCGGGGTGTCGTAGCCCTCGCGGCCGATGCCGATGGGGTAGGTCTCGACCCGCGGCGTCTCGCCCTCGCCCACCTCCGGGTAGTAGTAGAGACGCAGCTCGGCGATGTTGATGACGATCCCGGTAGGCTCGGCATCGGGCAGGATGAAGCGCCCGGGAATCGTCACCTCGGTGCCCTCGCCCGGGATCCAGATGCTCACCTCCGGGTTGGCGCGCACGATCTCCTCGTAGCCGACGTTGTGCCGCCGGGCGATGTCGATCAGGGTGTCCTCGTGGTCCTCCACCGTCACGGTGTAGGCCTCGCCGATCACGTTGCCCTCCTCGGGCAGCGGATGGTGGCCGCGGGGCCAGTCGGGCTCTTCCGCCAGGGCGGCGCCGGAAAATGCCAGCGTGCCGGCGAGAAGCCCCCCCAGGGTCACGGATAACCACGTCGAGGGCTTCCCCGCCCCCTCTGGCCTTCGTCTCGCTAATGCCATCGATTCACCTCGTCAAGGTAGCCTCGGCCGCATGGCCTCGGAATCATTATCGTGTGCGTAGTGTAATGGGGCTCACTTCGGTCATGAGCCGCAAGAGTGTTGAGATTTGTCACCGTGGGCCCTACCGCCTTACGCCGACAGCATGTTGTCGACGGTTTGACGACGCGACCAGACGATCAGCACCACGCCGGCGGCAATCATCGGCAGGGTCAGCAGCATGCCCATGGTCACCCAGCCGGGGGCGATGCAGCTGCCGGGCGGGTTGGGCAGGATCAGCTCACGCGTATCGTCGCCATCATGCCCAGCTCCTCGTGCTCGATGATGTGGCAGTGGAACAGCCAGTCGCCGGGCTCGCGGAACACCAGACGCAGCTTGAGGCGCTGGTAGGGCGCCAGGTTGACGGTGTCCTTCCAGGCCAGCCAGGGCGCCTCGCGCCACTCGCCGTCGGCAGCGCGGGTGGCGATCACCTGGAAGTGGGTGCCATGCACGTGGAAGGGGTGGTCCATGTGGGAGTTGTTGAAGACCTCCCACTCCTCCACCTCGCCGGCCTGCCCCTCGAACAGCACTTCGCCCATGCCGAAGGCACGACCGTTGATCAGGAAGTCTACCGCCGGCCGGCCGGCCGTCTCGGACATGCCGTGGCGCGCTCCCTGGCCCGCCTGGGCGGCGCCGTGGTCTACCCCGTGAGCGGCGCCGTGGCCACCGCCAGCATGGGGCATCGAGTCGCTGCCGTGGGCAGCATGGCCGGCTTCCGGCATGTTGCCTGCGTGGCCATGGCCCTCGTCGTGGTGGCCGTGGCCGGGCATCACCTCGGTCAGTTCCACCCGACGCTGCACCCCCGGCTCGCCCAGGGGCTCGACACGACCCAGCCGTTCGGGCAGCGCGACGGCGGGGTGTACGCCCGAGTCGAGGGTGTGGATGGCCAGCAGCGGGGCGACCTGGTCCAGGTGGGACGGCCGCGTCCCCATCCAGCCACGCTCGTAGGGATGACTGGCCAGCTGGAAGCGTCCCTCGGCCTGTTCGCTCACCCGCACCAGCAGGTCGGCACGCTCACCCGGGGTGAGCAGCAGCTCCTCGAGGGGGTGCGGCCGCTCGATCAGCCCACCGTCGGTGCCGATCAGGGTCAGCTGGTGCTCGTCCAGGCGCAGGCGCAGGTAGCGGCCGGCGCAGGCATTGATCAGCCGCAGGCGCAGGGTGGTACCCGGTGCCACGTCCAGGCGCGGTTCACGCTGCCCATTGACCAGCAGCAGCTCCCCCTCGCGGCCGTTCATCCAATCCTCGGCGGTATGCGGCGCCACCGAGCCGTTGGCCGTCAGGCGCAGGTCGCTGACCACCAGCAGGTGCTCCTCCACCTCCACGGGCAGCAGATCCCGGGTCGGGCGCACCAGCAGGGCCCCCGCCAGGCCATGGGCGATCTGTGTGGCCAGCACGCCGTGAGGGTGGGGATGGAACCAGTGCAGGCCGGCGCTGCCCTCGGGGAAGGTGTAGTGATAGCGGCGCGACTCGCCCGGTGCCACGGCGTCCCAGGGGACACCATCCTGGGCCTGGGGAACGGGCACGCCATGCCAGTGCACCGTGGTCTGCTGCTCCAGTTCGTTGATGAGGGTGATGTCCAGCTCATCCCCTTCGCGCACCTCGATCAGCGGCGCCACCTTGCCGTTGTAGAGCCAGAGCCTGGCCTCGAGATCATCGCCGAGCGGCACCGAATGGGGGCCCGGCGTCAGCGCGCTGTGAAAGCGGCCGGCCGTCTCGCTCAGGTTGTTGATACGCGGCAGCGGCCGCAGCGGTTGGCCGCCTTCGGGCAGCATGGCAGGTGCCATGCCGTGGAGTTGCTGGCGGCTGGCGGCGAGGGCCATGGGGCTGGCCGCAGACAGCACCAGGCCACCCAGGGCCGAGTAGCGCAGAAATTCGCGACGATTCATCAGGTAGTCCTCGTGACATGAACACTCTCACCGCGGGGAGTTGCCCGCGGCGCCATCAGGGAGAGAGGTTCAGGCGCGAGGAGGCCGCTCGAAGGAAGCGGGAGGCCCCACCGGATGGCCCAGGCCAGGACCGACCAGGGGCGAGGCAGACGCCATCGAGAGATCGGCCAGCAGATCCATCGAGGCTTCGCACTGGGCACAGGGCATGCAACAGGGGGAGGCCATGGAGGCTTCCGGCTCATGCGGATCGGCGGTTGCCGAGAGGTCCCAGGCTGACGGGGCCTGCATGGCCGAGCCCTCCATGACATGACTCTCCAGGCAGGCAGCATCACCATGTTGCCCACCCGCGGCTGCGGGCGGCGCGATGGCCAGTACCAGGA
The DNA here is from genome assembly GCF_024206005.1 of Halomonas sp. 3H. Classification (NCBI taxonomy): domain Bacteria; kingdom Pseudomonadati; phylum Pseudomonadota; class Gammaproteobacteria; order Oceanospirillales; family Halomonadaceae; genus Halomonas; species Halomonas sp. 3H. The sequence goes on along the minus strand of NZ_CP100360.1, from coordinate 1,035,814 downwards.
TCATCAGCAGGCTGAGCAGCCAGTGACAGGAGAGTGGACGCATGGGGTGAAACGGCCTTGTCAGGCAATGGAAGCGCGAGTATTTCACGGCCACGAAGAGAGCCGCAACCTGAGCCCTGCACGCAGGTTTACCAACGGAGTTCCTTTGATGTGAATCAATGGACAGGGCACGCCGTTGGACTAGGGTAAGGTCAACGCGGTACCGAGAAGCGAGCCCCCGTCATGCAACCACAGGCGCCTGAGCAGTGTGCAGGTCACGGCCGGAGAGGAATCCCCCTCTGGCTGGCTGCCTTGTTCGTGTTGGCGCTGCTGCTGGCCGCCCCCCTGGCCAAGGCCCATGCAGAGGAGGTTGACCACCCGGGCAACCCGGTGGCTGCGACCAGCCTCGAGCTCGCCATTGGCGGGGCATCGACGGACGCCTGGCTCACCTCAACTCCCGAGGCGCCCCACTGCCACCATGACCATGCCTGGCGCCCCGCGCCGGCTGTTCTCCCTCGGAGCGAGTCACCCGACAACGCTCCTGAACCGACCAGCCCCATGACACAGCTCGCCGGGCCGTCTCCACACCTCACGTCTCCGCTTGGCCATGCCCACCCCGGACCCACCGTTCGGCACTCCGCTCCCCTTTACCTGCTGACGCAGCGCTTCCGGTCCTGAGACCTGAGTAGTTTCCCTGACACTCAACCGTAGCAGCACGGCATTGACCTCTGTGCCGCACATCGCCGGAAAGCTGTGATCAGTGGCCCTCGGCAGGGTCAATCGGCAGCAAGGAGAACGATCATGAACATTCGTAAACACGCTCTCGCCCTCGGTCTCACCCTGGCCATCGGTGCCAGTGGGGCAGGCACCGCCCTCGCCCAGGGCATGCCGGACACTCAACCCGGCCAGGGAGGCGGCATGATGGGCGGCATGGGCCCCGGCATGATGGGTGGAATGATGAGCGGCGGCGGCCAGGGCGGCATGGGCCCCGGCATGATGATGGGCGGAATGATGGGCAGCGGCCAGGGCGGCATGGGCCCCGGCATGATGGGCGGAATGATGGGCGGCGGCATGATGCCCTGTCCGATGATGGGCGAAGGCATGGGCATGATGTCGATGCTCGACCCCGACCAACGCAGCCAGATGCGCGAGCTCATGCAGGCGCACCGTCCCGCCCAGTTCGAGCGCAAGGGCCGGCTGATGAACCTGCGCGACGACCTGATGGCCGAGATGCACGGCGAGCGTCCCGATCCCGAGGCCGTTCAGGCCATGCACGGCCGAATGGCCGAGCTGCACGGCGAGATGATGGCCGAGATGGTGCGCATGCGTAACGCCATGCACGACCTGCTCAGCGACGAGCAGCGCCAGCAGTTGCGTGACGCGATGCCCCGCGCATGGGGGGCACCGGGCCCGATTGATCACGACGCCCATCACTGATCGGGTCTTTCACTGAGTCGGCAACGGAACGGGCGGCCAGGGTTGGCCGTCCATTCGTCGATGTGAGCAGGAGGCATGCGATGAGCGATTCGACGCCGAACACGATCATCCTGACGGTGCCCGGCATGGGCAGCGACCACTGTGCCGGCATCGTGCGCAAGACACTGGAACGCCTCGATGGCGTGGGCGAGATCCAGACCAATATTGCCAACCACCATGTCAGCGTGGCCATCGAGGACGGGGGGCCCGACGGCGATACCTTGAAGAAGGCCGTCGAGGGGGCCGGCTATGACGTGGCCGCCGTCCAGGCCGACGACACGGAGGAAGCCGACGACGCCGAGATCGAGGAGGCCTACCTTTCCCAGGCCCGCAAGCGGCTGATCATCGCCGCGATACCCACCACCCTGATCATGCTGCTGATGATGCCGCACATGTTCTGGCAGCCGATTCCCGGCTACCTGGCCATCATCGCCGTGCTGGCCTTCCCGGTGGTATTTCTGTATGGCGGCATCGCCACCCACAGGTCGACCTGGCGCTCGCTGAAGAACGGCACCTTCAACATGGATGTGCTGATCTCCATGGGCAGCCTGCCGCCCTACCTGATCGGCCTGGTCGGCTTCATCACCCCGATGACCTCGTTCATCGAGATGGCCGCCACCATCATGACCTTCCACCTGCTCGGCCGCTATCTTGAAGCCCTGGCCAAGGGGCGCGCCTCCCAGGCCATCCGCCGCCTGATGACCCTGGGCGCCAAGACGGCGCGGGTGGAGCGCGACGGCGAGGAGGTCGAGGTGCCGGTGAAGGAGCTGGCAACCGGCGACATCATGATCGTGCGTCCCGGCGACAAGATCCCCACCGATGGCGAGGTCGTCGAGGGCGAGAGCCATCTCGACGAATCCATCGCCACCGGCGAGTCGATCCCGGTCTACAAGAGCAGCGGCGACAGCGTGATCGGCGCCACCATCAACAAGGAGGGGCGCCTGAGGGTCAAGGCGACCCGGGTCGGCGGCGATACCTTCCTCTCCCAGGTGGTCAAGCTGATCGACCAGGCCCAGGGCTCGCGGGTGCCGATCCAGGAGTTCGCCGACCGCATGACCGGCCGCTTCGTGCCGGCGGTGCTGCTGATCGCCCTGGCCAGCCTGGTCGTGTGGCTGCTGATTCCGGATGTCATGCGCCCGATTCTCGACTGGGGCGCCAACTTCCTGCCCTGGGTAAACCCCGAGGCCGCCACGCCGATATTGGCCATCCTGGCCGCCGTGGCCGTACTGGTCATCGCCTGCCCCTGCGCCCTGGGCCTGGCCACCCCCACAGCGCTGATGGTGGGCTCCGGCATCGGCGCCGAACGCGGCATTCTGATCCGCTCCGGCGAGGCGATCCAGACCTTCAAGGACGTCAAGGTGATGGTGCTCGACAAGACCGGCACCATCACCCGCGGCGAGCCGAAGCTCACCGATGCCGTCACCGCCGAGGGCGTCGAGGAAACGCGCCTGCTGACCCTGGCGGCGAGCGTGGAGAACGCCTCGGAGCACCCCATCGCCCGGGCCATCGTCGAGGGTGCCAGGGAACGTGACGTGACACCCGGCGAGGTCAGCGAGTTCCGTTCCACCGGCGCCCGCGGCGTCTCGGGCAAGGTGGGCGATGAAGCGGTGCTGATCGGCAATCGCCGGTTGCTGGAAGAAGAGGGTGTGACCGGCCTCGAGGCCCTGGATGGCGCCATGGGCGAGCTCGAGGGCAAGGGGCGCACCGTGGTGATCGTCGCCTCCAACGGACAGGCCCTGGGTCTGGTCGCCGTGGCCGATACCCTCAAGGAGGAATCGATCGAGGCCATCCGCGGCATGCATGACCTGGGCCTGCACGTGGTGATGATCACCGGCGACAACGAGCGTGCCGCCCGGGCAGTAGCCGACGAAGTCGGCATCGATGAGGTCCAGGCTGGCGTGCTGCCGGAGGGCAAGGTGGATGCCATCCGCGCGCTGCAGGAAAAGCACGGCAACCACGTGGCCATGGTCGGCGACGGCATCAACGACGCCCCCGCCCTCACCCAGGCCAACGTGGGCATCGCCATCGGTGCCGGGGCCGACGTGGCCATCGAGGCCGCCGACGTGACCCTGGTACGCGGCGAGTTGACCGCCGTGGTGGACGCCATGCATCTCAGCCGCGCCACCTACGGCAAGATTGTCCAGAACCTGATCTGGGCCAGTGCCTATAACGTGGCGGCCATTCCCATCGCCGCCATCGGCCTTCTGCACCCCATGATCGGCGTCATCGCCATGACCGCCAGCTCGCTCTCTGTGATCGGCAACTCGCTGCTGCTCAAGCGGCGCTTCGTCCGCGAGAACCCCCAGGGAGAATCGACATGAACCGACTTCACCACTGGATGATGACCGCCTGCCTGGTGCTGATGGGGGTCGCCATGCTGATCGTGCTGTGGCGCGGCAACCCCTTAGGCGCCGCCTGGCTGCTGCTCCTGCCGATGGGACTCTGCCTGGGGATGCACGTCCTGATGCACCGCCATCTCGGGCATCATCCGAATGATCGAAACGAGTAGCGAGACGCTAACAAGGCCAGAACACCTAAGCCGGCCAATCGCACCGACCAGGGAGAGGCTTCCTGCCTTGAACACAGGCGTGCGATCCGTTGACTCGGTCATCCATGTTGTCATCACAGGATGAGCAGTTTCAGGGGCATCCAGATCCCCATACCCATCATGATCAGGTTCTCGGTCAGGGACACGAACCCCAGGGGGACTTTGCTGTTGCCCCCGACACAGGCGCACTTCAGCTCACGCTTTTCGATATAGACGGCCTTGAAGACCGAGATGGCACCCACCGTGCCGATGAACAGGGCCAGGGGGGCGGCGAACCATGTCATGGCGCCTGCCAGCATCAGGAGTCCGGCCAGGGTCTCGGCGTAGGGGTAGACGTAGCCGTAGCGGACATGACGCTGGGCGAGCAGGTCATAGTTGAGAAACATGGTGCTGAAACTTTCGATATCCTGCAGCTTCTGAAGTCCCAGCAGGATCATGGCGGTGGCAATCGCATACTCCGGCATGCGCAACGAGACGAGTGTGCCACTGGCCACCAAGCTCACCGCCAGACCAATCAGCAGCGAAGTCGCAAAGATGGCGATGACCGGCTGATAGGTCGTCTCCTTCTCGCCGGGCACGCTCAATCCCAGATAGGCGCGAACCTCTTCATAGCCCCCAACGCGCTCTTCGCCGATATAGACCTGGGGGGTGGTGTCGACCCCGGCCTGCTCCTGAAACGCCTCGATGGCCTCGCGCGAGGTAAGGGTGTGATCCTCTACCTCGTAGCCCTTGCGCTTGAGAAGGTCCACGGTCTTCAGGCCAAACGGGCACAGGTGCTCCTCCGTCTTCATGCGGTAGACACGAGCCGTCTCGTGCTGCGGGGAGGACGCCGAAGTGACGGTGTTCATGGGTATCAATCTCCTTGCGGTACCATAGAGATAACGCGGGGCATGCCAGGGCCAGACCCTGAGCTCGCTGGCGAACGGGGACATGCCCCTCGTCCTGCTTCCAGCCTAGAACCCTTGCGTCACCCAAGGGTCAAGGAGATGTTCGCCGAGATGGAACGCATGCGTGCGCCATGCACGACCTGACCCGGAAGCCCCTCGCCCTCCGGGTTATTGCGCCAGGTCAAGGCAACCCTTGCCACGACGCGGCATCCTGACACCATCACCCAGGAGGCATCGTCATGACTCGCCCCGTCATCGCATCAAGGCACAGCGCAGGAGGAGGCCGCCTGCTGGCCCTGCTCCTCGCGCTGCTGCTGGCGGTGACCAGCCTCTCGAGCCATGGCGCCATGGAGAGCCACCAGGCCGACTGCGGCCTCGCCGCCCCGGCGCAGCTGCTCGACGGCGACACGCCGGACGAGCCTCGCTGCGCCAGCTGCGCGGCGCTGCCACCCTCCATCGACCTGGCCACGGCCGCTCACCGCTTCCCGGCCTTCGCCCCGGCGCTGGCCGTGATCGTCCACCGTCCCCTGCCCCCCCGGCGCCCTCCCAGGGCCTGACCGAACGCCCGGCGGAACCCTCCGCCCCGAAGGCCGCGCGCCTTCCCGACCCATTCGGACCCGTTCGTCAGGAGATACTCCCATGCTTAACACCTGTCTTGCCCTGATGGGCAACCTGCCCTGGCTGGGCTGGCTGATGCCCTTGGCCATGCTCGCCCTGCTCGGCCTCGGCATCGCCGCCCTCGCCAAGTACCTGTTCTCCTCCCGCCCCACATCCCGCGACCTTCCGGAGGCCCGCTCATGAACCGCAAAGGCTCCATCCTCCTGCTCTCCGCCGCCCTGCTGCTGGGCGCCGGCACCGCCCAGGCCGCCCTGCCCGACAAGGCGACGATGTTCAAGAACCCCCAGTGCGGCTGCTGCGACGAGTACGCGCGCCAGCTCGAGGCCCGCGGGGTCACGGTGAAGATCGTCGACGACATCGAGGTGGGCAAGATCAAGCAGCGCGTCGGCCTGCCCTATGGTCTCGGCTCCTGCCACACCCTCCAGATGGGCGGCTACGCCATCGAGGGGCACGTGCCCTTCGAGGCGCTGGAGAAGCTCTTCGATGAGCGCCCCGACACCCGCGGCATCGGCCTGGCCGGCATGCCCATCGGCACCCCCGGCATGCCCGGGCCCAAGCAGGGCGACTGGGACGTCTACCAGTTCCGCGACGGCGAGGCCACGCCCTTCATGACCCTCTGAGCCTCTTCCCCAATCCGACAGGCGCGCTCGACACAGGGCACGACCGCGAGAGACGCCGCCCCCGGCCAAGGCCGGGGGCGGCGTTGTCCTTGATGCCCGGGCGACGCCTCACTGCCAGGGATCGATGCGCAGGTAGAGCCGCGCCTTGAAGCCCTTGCGGCTGGTGAGCGGCACGTAGCGGCCCTGGGCGTCCTCCCTGACCGGCCGGCCGCGCCCCTCGCCCCAGTCCTCGTCGCCGAGGATATAGCGCAGGCGCCAGCCCCCGGCATCGGCGGTGGCCAGTATCACCACCTTCTCGCGAAACAGGTTCTCGTCCGGGACCCGGCGGTTGACGAACCAGCGCCCGCCCACCTTGAACTCGGTGCTGCGCACGGCGATGTCGGCCACCAGCATCATGGTGCGCCCCTGGGTAACGGTGATCTTCGAGCTGTCCAGGTAGACCGAGAAGAGCACCGGATGGCGGGCATGATCCAGACCGGCCCGCTCGGGATGGCACATCTCGTCGTAACGACGGAAGATCGCCGAATCGTGCTCCACCCGGCGGTCGGAGAGGGCCACGGGCGGGTAGAGGCGCGGTGCTACCGTGCACTCGAAGTGGTAGCTGCCTTCGATGTCGCGACCCTCGTCGCGGGCCTGCTGCAGCGACGGGGGCAGCGGCAGGTGCTCGACCACCATGCGCCCCAGCATGCGGGCATCGCCGAACAGGAAGCGCGTCAGGTTCTGGTAGCCCGATTCGGAGTTGACCATGCCGAAGGGGCCGCTGTGCGCCAGGTAGAGGTGCACCCGCGGGGCGTCCTGGATCCAGGCACAGTCGATCTTGACCAGGCCATCGCTCTGCGAGCCCACCACGTGACGGGTGGCGTTGTAGTCGCGGTGGTTGGTGCCCACCAGGCAGAAGAAGCGCTCCGGCGGGAAGTGGCCCCCCAGGTGGTTGACCCGGCCATCCTGCGGCGTGAGCTTGAGGTACTCGGCAATGCTCCTGCGGTTGAAGTTGTTGATGTCCCACAGGCCCAGGAAGCCCGGCACGTTGAGGCCGGCCATCTCGATGCCGTCGTGGGGCGAGCCGTAGGTGAAGACCTTGTCCACACAGGCGCGAGCCTCGGCGCTGCCGGCCGCGGGGTTCTGCAGCAGGCAGCGGCACACCAGCCCGCCCATGGAGTGGGCCACCAGGTAGACCTTGAAGGAGGCCCTCGCCTCGGCATCATCGCCGCAGACTCGCTCGCGCAGCCACAGGATGCGCTCGGAGAGCGCCCGGGCCGCCTCGGGAATCGAGGGGCGCTGCCCCTCCCCCGCCTCGTCCTCGTAGTAGCGGTGGATCAGCAGGGTCTTGCGCGGCAGCCGGGCCTCGCTTACCGCCCCCTCCGCGTAGACGTCCCGATAGCCGTGGTCCTTCATCAGTCGGATCACCGGGGATTCGAAGATGAAGGTGTCGAACCGTCCGCTGGGCCCCTGGCGGACCCGGGTCGCCCCCAGGTTGAAGCCCATGTAGGGCGTGTTGACAGTGGCCTCGATCTCGCTGTCGCGCATGGCGTAGCCGCGCACGTAGATGATGGGGTGGTAGCGCTCCTGGGTCATCCTGACGCTCCTTCATGGTGGGTCATCGACGAGGACGGCAACGACGCGACGCCGCAGGTTTATCCGACGCGCGGGTCGCCGGGCAGGTAGTGACCGGTCACGAGACGGTAGGCATCCGAGGTGCGGTCGCCGGGGATGCCGTCGACGCGCAGGAAGATGCCGGGAAAGGTGCTCAACCAGCGCTGCAGGTGCTCGGCCGCCTCGGCCTCGGCCTGGCGGCGGGCGCGCCGCTTGCGGTGCGCCGGCACCAGGGGCTTGCGCTTGGACGCCTCGGCGCTGGCGGGCTCCGCCGCCACGGCCGCGTAGAGGGTGGCGGCGGGCTGGTCGGTAAAGTCGATCAGGCCACGCTCGGTCATGCGGCGCAGCAGTACCGCCGCCCCGCACTGCTTCGACACGGCACTGTCGGACCAGCGCCCGTCGGCCACGTAGCGGCCGCTGGTGTAGTGCCCCGAGAAGCTCCACAGGTAGGGGGAGAGGACGTGGGGGTGGTACATGCGGTAGCCCCAGCCGTTGTAGCGCTCCAGCTGGTAGAGGGTGCCCGCCAGGCTCCAGTCGGTGTCGGCGCCCAGCCGCTTGAGGGTCATGGCATCCTCGGCGCTCTGCTCCCAGGTGAAGGGCGGCGCGCCGCGCTTGGGCCGGCCCGCCGGCACCTGCACCGTGCGGCCGGTGAGCGGGTCGCCGTTGTGCAGGTGGCAGTCGAACCGGCAGCCCGACTCCATGTGGTGCACCACGGCCAGGAAGGCCCAGGGAATGCCGCGGCTGTGAGCCACGGCCTGGTAGCGGTCGCAGTGCTGGAGCAACCGGTCGACGCCGCGCTCCACCTCGGCGTGGCGCTGGGGCAGGGTATCGCAGCTCTCGAACAGCCGCTCATACTCGCGGCGCAGGGGATCGGTCAGTCGGATCGACATGGCAGCCTCCGGTGCGAGGACCCCATGCGCATCACCCGCCTGCCCTGGAGCCCGTGGGATTTCCCTGATCAGCGTAGACCAGGAAAGCCATCCGGTTGGCGAGGTCTGACGTTCCCCTAGAAGAAGATCAGGCCGACCTGGAACAGCCGCTCCACGTCGGTGTCCGCCACCGTGATGTCGTTCTCCTCGAGGGCCAGGTGCTCGGCCAGGGTGCCGCCGACCTGGCCGGCGCCGAGAATGATGATCTTCATGGCACGCTCTCCTCGCGTGTACCCGCTCGGGGCTCGGGTTCCGCCAGCAGCCGATAGCCCACGCCCGCCTCGGTCTGCAGCAGCTCGGGTGCCTGGGGGTCGTCGCCCAGCTTGTGGCGCAGCTTGCTGACCACGATGCGCAGGTAGTGGGTGTCGTCCGCGTGGCTGGGCCCCCAGACGTCGCGCAGCAGCTGGGTCTGGGTGACCACCCTGCCCGCCTGGTGCGCCAGGCGCTCCAGCACCGCGTACTCCTTGGGGGTGAGGTGCACGGGCTCATCCTGCAGGGTGACCCGACGGGCCCCCAGGTCGATCAGCAGCTCGCCGCAACGGTAGCGCAACCTGGCCAGGTCGTTGACGCCCGGCAGCGGGCGGCGAAGCAGCGAGCGCACCCGGGCCAGCAGCTCCTGGATGCCGAACGGCTTGGTGACGTAGTCGCTGGCGCCGCTGTCCAGCGCCCGGACCTTCTCGCCCTCCTGCTCGCGCACGGAGACCACGATGACCGGCACCGCGCTCCGGGCCCGCAGGGTCTCGAGGACGCGCTGGCCATCCAGGTCCGGCAGGCCCAGGTCGAGCAGCACCAGGTCCGGCGCCTCCTCCAGCGCCTTCCTCAGGCCCTCGGCAGCGGTCGCCGCCTCGCTCACCAGGAAGCCCTGGGAGGCCAGGCTGATCCGCAGGAAGCGACGGATCTGCGGCTCGTCGTCCACCACCAGCACCCGCCGCGATTCATTCGCCATGGGGGCTCTCCTCGGGCAGCGGCAGCTGCATCACGATGGTCGTGCCCTCCCCATGAGGGCCGGGCTCGGCGGCGATGGTCCCGCCGTGGGCACCCAGCATGCCGCGGCAGATGGCCAGGCCGAGCCCGCTGCCGTAGCGGCTGCGATCGCCATCGCCACCGGTGGTGAACATGTCGAACACCGTCTCGCGCTGCTCCGGCGGGATCCCCGGCCCCTGGTCCGTTACCCGGATCTCGAGCCGGTGCTCCGCCTCCCGCCATCGGCCCTCCAGCCGCAGCGTCCCGCCGTCGGGCGAGAAGCGCACCGCGTTGTCGATGACGTTGACCAGCGCCTGCTCGATCAGCGCCGGATGCACGTGGAGCAGCGGCAGGTCGTCGGGCCAGTCGCGCTCGACCGTCAGCCCGCCGAGCGAGGGGCCGAGGCGCTTGAGCGCCGACGCCGCCAGGTCGTCGAGGGAGACCCAGTCCCGCTCGATCTTCATGTCACCCTGCCCCAGCCGGGTCATGTCCAGCAGGTTCTGGATATAGCGGTTCAGCCGCTCGCTCTCGCTGAGAATGCCATCGAGCAGTTCGCGGCGATCCGCCGCGCCGAGCTGGGCCTCCAGGTCGCGCAGCGAACTGGCCGAGCCGATGATCGAGGCCAGCGGGGTGCGCAGGTCGTGGGACACCGACGACAGCAGGGCCGAACGCAGCCGCTCGTTCTCCTCCGAGAGGCGCGCCTCACCCAGCTCGCTGACCAGGCGGGTCCGCTCCAGCGCCATGGCGAGCTGGCTGACCACGGCATCGATCAGCGCCTCATGGTCGGGGCCGATGGCGGCGTCGCGCACGGCGAGTTCCAGCCCGAGCACGCCCAGCACGGTGTCATGCTCCACCAGCGGCAGCAGGCGCCAGCGCTGGTCGGCGAGATCCCCGGTGCCGTGCCCGCTCGGGCGGCGGTGCTGCCAGCTCCAGGTGGCCGCCGAGAGCGCACCGGCGTCGGGCGTCGAGCCGGGCGGCACCGCCTCGCGCACCACCAGGCCCGGCTGGGACGCATCGCGCTCGAGCAGCACGGCCGGCACCCTCAGCCAGCGCTCGAGCGCCGAGAGGCCGATGTCGGTGACCTGGGCGCGATCGGTGGCGGCCGCCAGGGCCCGGGAGAAACTCAGTAGGCGGTGGGTCTGCTCGCGGCTGGCGCGCAGGGCCAGCAGCCGGCGACGCCCGCTGCCGGCCTGCTGCCCCACCACCAGGGCCACCAGCAGGAAGAAGACCACGGTGAGCAGCTGGCTGTGCTCGACCATCGCCAGGGAGAAGCGCGGCTGAGTAAAGAAGAAGTTGAAGGCCAGGAAGCCGAGCACGGCGCTGAGCATCGCCGCGCGGGTCCCGGCCAGGGCCGCGCTGGCCAGCACGGCGGCAAGGAACACCAGCGAGAGGTTGGCCAGGTCCAGCCAGAAGTCGAGCCCCCAGGCCGCCGCCAGGGCCGCCAGCGTGCTCGCCAGCGCGACCAGCGGTTCGTGCAGGCGCAGGGACAGCTGCCGCCGACGCGGGCGAAAGCGCGGCCGCTTGCGGGCCTCGGCCACCACCACCAGGTCGAAGGTACCGCCACGGCGCAGCAGCTGCTCTGCCAGGGTGCGGCGCCACACCCGCCAGCCGGAGGGGCGCGAGCAGCCCACCAGCAGGGTGGCCACCTGGTGCTCACGGGCATGGTCGAGCAGCTCCGAGGCGCGATCCTGACCCTGCAGCACGCGCGTCTCGCCGCCCAGGCGCTGCACCATGGCGAAATCGCGCTCCAGCACCAGCCGCCGCTCGGCATCGTCGCGGCCGGTGTCCACGTGGATGGCCCGCCAGCGAACGCCATCGCGTTCCGCCAGGCGGTGGGCGGCACGCACCAGGGTCGCATCCTCGCTGCCGCCGCTGAGTGCCACCAGCAGGCGGGCGGATCGCGACGGCATCGCCTGGCCTTGCCCTTCGGGTGTCATGCTCATCCGGCCCTCCTCGGGTCAGGTCAGCTGGCGGCCTACTGTCGCCAGAACATCGGCGTCAGCAGCACCAGCACGGTAAGGATCTCGAGACGCCCCAGCAGCATGCCGACGCACAGCAGCCACTTCGCCGCGTCCGGCAGCGACACGAAGTTGCCGGCCGGGCCAATGGTATCGCCGAGCCCCGGGCCGACGTTGGCCACCGCCGTGGCCGCCCCCGAGAGCGCCGTCACGATATCCAGCCCCATCATCGAAAGGCCCAGGGCCAGGCCGGCAATGGTCAGGAAAAAGAAGAACGAGAAGGCCACGACGCCACGGGTGATATCGTCGGTCAGCGGCTGATTATTGTAGCGTGAGGCGAAGACCCCGCTGGCATGGATCAGGTAGCGGAGCTGGTTGCGCAGCAGGATCGCGGCCACCTGGAAGCGGAAGATCTTCATGCCGCCGCTGGTGGAGCCGCTGCAGCCTCCCACGAAGGTCAGGTAAAAGAAGGCGACGACGGCGAGCGCGCCCCAGGTCGTGTAGTCATCCGAGGCATAGCCGGTGGTGGTCACGACCGAGATCACGTTGAAGGTGACGTGGGTCAGCGCCTCGAAGGGCGGCGTGCCCCGCCACATGCGCCACCCGGTGAGCAACAGGATCACGACCACCAGCAGCAGCAGCAGCCCCCGGACCTGCTGGTCGCGCCACAGCGAGCCCCGCGAGCCCCGCAGCAGGCGGATGTAGAGCACGAACGGCAGGGCACCGGCCAGCATGAACAGGCTCGCCATCCACAGCAGGTGGGGCTGGCCGGCGTAGGCGCCGAAGGAGGCGTCGGAGTTGGCGAAGCCCCCGGTGGCCAGCGAGGTCATGGCGTGTACCACGGCATCCAGCGGCGCCATGCCACCCAGCCAGTAGGCGAGCATCGCCGTGACCGTGAAGCCGCAATAGATCCCCAGCGTCGCCTTGGCGATGCCGCCGGTGCGCGGCATCACCTTGTCCGACCAGTCCGAGGATTCCGTGTGGAAGAGGCGCATGCCGCCCACCTTGAGGAACGGCAGGATGGCCATGCCCATCACGATGATGCCGATGCCGCCCAGCCACTGCATGATGCCGCGCCACAGCTTGAGGCCGTCGGAGAGTGATTCGATGCCGACCAGCACCGTCGAGCCGGTGGTGGTGATGGCGGAGACCGACTCGAACACCGCGTTGGTGAAGGAGAGCTGCGGCGCCCCCAGCACCAGGGGCAGGCTCGCAAAACCGCTGATCGAGACCCAGCTGAGGGTGGTGAGCACGAACATCTGCCAGGGCTTGAGCTCGATCCTGACCCTCAGGGTCGCCAGCCAGGTCAGCGCCACGGCCCCCAGCACGATACCCATCGACAGGCCGAACGCCCGGGCGTCGGGCTCCTGCTCGATCAGCAGGACCGCCCACGGTATCGCCATGAACAGCGCCAGCACCAGCCACAGCACCGACATCACCTTGAGCACCGGTGCCCAGCCCTGCACCCGGCTGCCTCCCCATCGACGCGTCGTCTCTGCTGCGGCCATGCCCAGGCCCATCCCATCGGCTCAGTCAACCGCCGATGGAATCACGAGGCCAGCTAAAAAGTCCGTAAAACTTTACCGCCAGCATGCGGCCCGGATGGGGTCGCCGGGCCGGCCTCGGAATCAGGCCTCGAGCACGTAGCGCAGGATCTCGACCACCTGGTCGGTGGTGGTGCACCAGGCCTGGGCCTCGGCGTCGACCTCCTTGAGGGGGTGGACGATCTCGGCGTCGTGCAGGGTCACGTAGGGCTTGCCCAGGGCGGCGCAGTAGCCCGCGTCGAAGGCGGCGTTCCACTGCTTGTACTTGTCGCCGAAGCGCACCACCACCAGGTCGCTCTGCTCGATCAGGGTGCGGGTGCGGATGGCGTTGACCTTGGAGGACTGGTGGTCGCGCCAGAACGGGCTGGGGGTCTCGCCCAGGTGATCACCGGCGGCGTCGCTGGCGGCGTGGTCGGTCACCGGGGCGGTGAATACCACGTCGAGGCCGGCCGCCTCGGCACCGCGCCGGATCTCATCGCGCCAGTCGGTGTGGATCTCGCCGGAGAGGTAGACGTGAAAGCTCATGATGGGCTCCTGATGGGTGACGAATGGGGCCCGCCATGATAGCCCAGCAGCCACTTCATGAAAAATCATTCCATAAAGGCCTGCCAGATGGTGGATCAGCCGCTCAGGAAGGCGCGATGGACTTCGCTGCCATAGCGACGGACGATCGCCTGCTTGGTGGCATGGAAGTCGGCGACGCTGCCCTGGCGCCCCGATTTCTCCAGCGAGCGGGTGGCCAGCTCCTCGGCGATCACGTCCAGGAACAGCTCCGCCAGCAGCAGCCGGGCCGAGTCACGGAAGTGGCCGCGACCATCCACGTAGAGCTGCACCGTGGGCGCCCCGGTATTGATCAGGATCTTGCGTTCCTCGGGACTGTAGACGGCACGGTCCAGGGTCTCCTCGAGGTTGCGGAACTCGTAGCCCAGGAACATCGCCTCGCCGTGGTCCCGCGCCGGGCCGCGGCGCGGCGCATGGGGCACCCCGCCGTGGGCGTGGCGGGAGGCGTTGGGGGCGAGCACGATCTCGCACCAGGCCCAGTAGGCGCCGGCGCGCACGTTGATCTCGCCGCAGGCTCCCTCCTCCTCGCCGCTCAGGGTCCACTCCAGGCGCCCCGCCGCGTCGAGCTCGTCCACCCTCACCCGGGTGGGGGCGGCATCGATGGCAAGGGAGTCGGGCAGCGCATAGTCGATGGCGAGCTCCGCCCCCTCGGGCAGCTGCCCGCGGTCTACCAGCAGCGCCACGTGGAAGGGGTGGCCCGGCCGGCGGTAGTAGAAGGGGGTGGTGAAGCGCAGCGCGGTGTCGAGCACCGCCGCCTCGCGGGGCTCGCCGCCCGGCGGCGGCGCGAGCCCCAGGTCCTGCACCGCCGCGCGGCTCATGCGCTGCAGCAGGTGCTCGATCATGTGGTCGGTACGCTGCGAGGTGGTCGCCCGGGCCAGGTGCCTGAGCTTCTGCTGCTCGGCCAGCACGTGGGGGGCGATCAGGCGGCTGACGGCCCGGGAGAAGGCCTTGACGAAGGCGTTGCGGGGATTGAGCCCCTCCCGCTCGTCGCTGATGATCGCCTCGCCCTCGGCCAGCTTGTCGAGCAGCGCCGGGCAGCGCACGCTGCCGAACAGGTACTCGGTGCCCACCTGGTTCTCGTAGTCGAACAGCTGGCAGTCCAGGGCCGCCATGCCGGCGAGCACCACCAGTCCGTTGGTGCGATCGTCGCCGTGCAGGGTCAGCTCCGCCTCCCGGGAGCGCTTGAGGGTCAGGGTGAAGGGGACCTCCCGCTGCTGGAAGAGAAAGCTGGCGGGCTGCTCGGGGCCGAGCAGCACGACCGCGGCCGGCTCCTGGAAACGGATCCGGCCGCTCTCCTCCACCACCCGGCCGCGCCTCAGGTGCGCCAGGCTCACCACGCGCCGCTCGAGAATATCGCGCAGGTAGACGTTGTTGGCCAGCGCCTGGGCCAGGGTATGGAACTGGGTAATGGCCACCAGGGGGTTCTCCACCACGAGGGTCACCCGGGTGCCGTTGGCTGCGATGCCGAGCCGGCGGTGGTCCCCGTCGGTGGCCTCCCGGTCTCCCTCGCCGTCGTCGAAGAGGTAGCCGCCGTTGGCGTCGCGAAACAGCTCGATGCGGGTGTGCCGGGCCTCGTGCAGGGTCTCGAGCCAGCCGTGGCCGAGCCCGTAGATCGCCTGCTTGAGCCCGCGGCCGAAGAAGCCGCGCCCCTCCCCCTCGCCGCGGGAGAGCGGGCTGTGGGCCCCGCCATAGGTGAGGATGTCGGCGGCGCGGGCAAACGACATGCCCTCGGCCTGGTCGGTGACCTTGAGCAGGGCCCCGTTCTGGTGGCGCTCGTACGCGATGCGGATCTCGCCGCTCACGCCCTCGCCGGCGCGCTCGAGGCGCCCGTAGCTGTCATCGCTGTTGGTGATCAGCTCCACCAGGGCCTTCTCGACGGAGGCGAAGCGGCGGGAGTCGATGCCGATGACCCGCTGGTCGACGGGAATGGCGCCGATGGTCATGGGCGGGCCCTCGCGATGATGTCATCGCCCACCGAAAGCCTGGCGCCGGCGCCCGCCAGCACGATGGCGTTCTGGCCGAAGTAGCCCCCCGGGGCCAGGCGATTGTTCATCTCCACCAGGGTGCGCAGCGGTTCGCCGGGTACGGCAATCACGCCGCTCTGCTGGTCCACGGTGGTGATCTTGCAGCGCTGGCAGGGCTTGCGCAGACCCAGGCGCCAGGCGCCATCGGCCGCAGCCAGGGTGTCCCAGCCATCCTCGGCGAAGGGGTTGGCGTCATCGACCACCAGGCTCGGCCGGAAGCGGCTCATGGGCACCGGGTCGAGGCCCTTGGCGGCCAGGCGCCGGTTGACCTCGCCAAGTGACCCCTCACTCACCACCAGCAGCGGGTAGCCGTCGGCGAAGGCAGTGTGGGCCCGCTCGCCGGGCGCCAGGTGGTGCGGTTCCACCGGGCGGCGATGGTCGGGGGCGAAGCGCACCAGGCGCAGGCCGCTGCCCTTGACGTCGCCAAGCACCGCGCCCAGCCACTCGCGAGCCTCGGCACCCTCGTCGAGGGCATCGCAGCGGTCCTCCCAGACGTACACCGGGAGGCGGGAGCGTTCTCCCGCCTCCAGCGGCACCCGCAGCGACGACGCCTCGGGGTGCGTGAGCACCAGGGCATCGGGCTCGAGGGTCACGCGAACGCTTGCCATGGCCGGCAGCTGACGCTGGGTGACGAAGCGGCCAATATCGTCGACCACCATCCAGCGGCGATCATGGGCCAGTCCCTCGGCGGTCAACTCGGCCTCATTCAGCGCGATACCGCCCAGCGACTTGACCGGGTAGATGTTGAGCTGGGTGATCCTCACGGGCGGCTCCTGGGGCAGGACGAGAAGTGCCCCAAGCCTAGCCCAGCCGCGGGGGGATTACAGCCGGGTGGTCTCGATCACGTAGCCGATGATGGGGTAGCCGGCCTTGCGGGCGGCCTTCTCGGCTTCCAGCTGGGCCTCGATCTTGGAAATGCTGGAGGAGACATGCTCGAAGACGGTGTCCGCCTCGAGGTGCTTGGTGCGCACCGCCAGCTTCACCCGGTGACCGGTCTTCGGCGAACCGGCCGGCTTGCTGCGCGGCGCCTTGGGCGCGTCGTCGCCTGGTTCACTGGGCCATTCGGGGGGCGTGGTTGCCGCCTTGCGCCGGGTATCCTGCGCGTTGTCCATGAAGGTATTGATCTCGCGGCGCATCTGCCGCTCGAACTCGCTGAGTTCCGTTTCCATCGTGTCTCCGTCTACCTCGATGATGGCGGGAGTGTACCAGAAGTCGCGGGACTGCCATCACCTCGGCACATCCCGCCATGGTGATCAAGGTTAACCGTCGCCTCCGAGCAACGGTTCAGGTCTTTCACGACTCGGGCGATTGACGCGACAGGGCGCGAATCTCATCGCGCAGGGCGACCACTTCCTCCCGCAGCATCGACAGTTGTTTGGCACCTGCCAATTCAGCCTCGTTACTATCGGCGTCGCGGCCCACGAAGAAGGTGGCAAGCGCCGCTGTTACGTAGCCGAAGATCGCGAAGGCATAAAGCGCCAGAAAGACGCACAACACACGTCCCTCTGCCGTATGTGGCCAGTACTGAGAGCCCATCGTCGTCATGATCATGGAGGTCCACCACAGCGACTCGCTGTAGCTGTTCGGGCCACCAGGCACCTCGCTCTCGAAAGCGTACATGCCGGCCGCACCGGCAAACGTGACCAGCGTGGTGAGAGCCACGACATAACCAAAGCCTCGTCGGCTCAGGCTCGCGCCGAGCGCCTTCATCCCACGGTTCAGCGAACTGACAACGCGAACCAGCCGCAAGCCGCGCCCCGCCCTCGCCAGGCGGAGCAACCGAAACATGCGGAAAGCGCGAAACATCCGTAGCGCGGGAATCAGCAGCGAAATGGCCGTCAGCCAGTTACGCCGCAGGTAACGCCTCCTGTCCGGGGCCAGCACCAGCTTGACGGAAAAGTCGAGAATGAAGATGCCCCAGATCATCGCGCCAAGGTAATTGAATAACTGACTCTCACCCTGGATCAATTCGACAACCAGGAGCATCAACCACACGAACGCAAGGGCTATCATCGGCGTTTCCAGCCAGACCTCCAGACGATGGAGCAGCTCGTATCGCTCCTGTTTCAGCACCTCCACGTCCTCGGTCCTTGCGTCAGGATCGACGCTCTTCCCCCTGTCGCTCATGGATCATCCCCGCTCCTGCTTCACGATTCATGAAAGCTGACGCCTTGAATCATCGAGGCATCTTCCCGGCCATGCCGGTGCCATATGACCTCACGACACCTCGAGGGCGATCTTGAGCACGCCGTCACGCTGGTGTGAGAAGAGGTCGTAGGCGTCGACGATCTTCTCCAGCGGGTAGCGGTGGGTGACCATGGGGCCCAGGTCCAGCCGGCCGCTGTCGATGATCTGCATCAGCCGGCGCATGCGCTCCTTGCCGCCGGGGCAGAGCGAGGTGACGATGCGGTGGTCACCCAGGCCCGCCGAGAAGGCGTCCAGCGGGATGGTGAGGTTCTCGGAGTAGACCCCCAGGCTCGACAGGGTGCCGCCGGGCTTGATGACCCGCAGCGCCTGCTCGAAGGTCTGCTGCAGGCCCAGCGCCTCGATGGAGGCATCCACGCCGCGCCCGCCGGTGAGCTTGAGAATCTCGGCCACCACGTCCACCTGGCGGAAGTTGAGGGTCACGTCGGCGCCCATCTTCTTCGCCATCGCGAGGCGCTCGTCGACGCCGTCCACGGCGATGATCAGCCCTGCGCCGCGCAGCCGGGCACCGGCGGTGGCGCACAGCCCGATGGGGCCCTGGGCGAACACCGCCACGCTGTCGCCAATCTTGATATTCGCCGACTCGGCGCCGGCGAAGCCGGTGGACATGATGTCCGGGCACATCAGCACCTGGTCGTCGGTGAGGCCGTCGGGCACCGGCGAGAGGTTGGCCTGGGCGTCGGGGACCCGCAGGTACTCGGCCTGGGCACCGTCGATGGTGTTACCGAAGCGCCAGCCGCCCATGGGCTTGTAGCCGTGGGCGTGGTGCCCGCCGTCCTGGGCGCTGCAGCCGTCCTGGCAGGCGTAGGAGGTGAAGCTCGGGCAGATGGCGCCGGCGATCACCCGCTGCCCCTCCCGGTAGCCCTGCACGTTGGCGCCGAGCTTCTCGATCACCCCCACCGGCTCGTGGCCCACGATCAGCCCCTTCTCTACCGGGTACTCGCCCTTGAGGATGTGCACGTCGGTGCCGCAGATGGTGGTGGTGGTGACCCGGATCAGGGCGTCGTTGGGGCCGATGTCGGGGATCGGGCGGTCGTCGATCTCGATACGACCGGGCTCGACGAAGATGGCGGCTTTCATCATGGCGGGCATGGGGGACTCCTGAATGACGTGACGAGGGAAGGTGACCCCTTCAGCTATAGCAGCCGTGTGCGATTCCACCATGACGGACATCAAGGAGGGTGCCGCGGCACCATGGAGGACCGACAGCGTGCCGCCGTGTCGCCGCTACTGGCTTGGCGTGAGCGGGCGCACTTGGCGTTGTCCGCCTCGCCAAGGCAGACTGGCAGGCCAGGTATCCAACCCTTTCATCGGAAGAAGGATGTGCCCCATGACGATTGCCATCGGCGACCGGTTCCCCGACGTCACCATCAAGACCAATGGCCCCGACGGCCCCGAGGACCTCAACACCGGCGAGTTCCTCGCGGGCCGCAGGGTGGCGCTGTTCGCGGTGCCCGGCGCCTTCACCCCCGGCTGCTCCAACACCCACATGCCGGGTTTCGTGGTCAACGCCGACAAGATCCACGCCAAGGGGGTCGACGCCATCGCCTGCCTCGCGGTCAACGACGCCTTCGTGATGGGCGCCTGGCAGCGCGACCAGAATGCCGAGGCCATCACCATGCTGGCCGACGGCAGCGCCGAACTGACCCGTGCCCTGGGGCTGGAGAAGGACGCCAGCGCCGCTGGCATGGGTACCCGCTGTCAGCGCTTCGCCATGATCGTCGACGACGGCGTGGTGAAATACCTGGGCATCGATACCAAGAGCGTCGAGCAGAGCAGCGCCGAGGCCCTGCTGTCTCAGCTGTAAGCCTTTTCCCCTTCCACCTGGCGATCCCGGTCCACGACCTGCCCGCGGCCTGCCCCTTATCTATGGCGAGGTGTTCGGCCACGACGTGCCAGTGCCCCACTTAGACGTGGCGCTCGGCTGGGATCCGTGGGAGGCACTGGCCGAACGGCCGCGCGAGCGCGGCGCCGAGTTCGTGATGGAACCCTAGGTGCGTTTCCAGGGTCAGGTGGGCGAGCAGGCCACCATGTTCCTGCTCGCCCCCTGCGACAACACCATGGAGTTCAAGGACATGGGCCTGCAGTTCGCCAAGTGAGGCCGAGCGTCCTGCCTTGCCTCACGAATCCGACGACCCGAGGAGAACCCCCGACATGAGCCAGACCCGCGCCTATGCGGCCTTCGCCGACGACAAGCCCCTGGCACCCTTCTCCTTCGAACGCCGCCAGCCGCGCCCTGACGACGTCGCCATCGAGATCCTCTACTGCGGCGTCTGCCATAGCGACCTGCACTTCGCCCACAACGACTGGGGCATGACTCGCTACCCCATCGTGCCTGGCCACGAGATCGTCGGCCGCGTCACCGCCGTCGGCGACGCGGTGAGCCGCTTCAAGGAGGGCGATCTGGTGGGGGTCGGCTGCATGGTCGACGCCTGCCGCGACTGCCAGCCCTGCCGCGACGGGGTCGAGCAGTACTGCGATAACGGCTTCACCATGACCTACGGCAGCGACGACCGCCACGACGGCAGCCTCACCCAGGGCGGCTACTCCGACCGCATCGTGGTCAGCGAGCACTTCGTGCTGCGCATGCCGGAAGGCATCGACCTCCCCTCCGCCGCGCCCATCCTGTGCGCCGGCATCACCACCTATTCGCCGCTGCGGCACTACGGCGTGAAGGCCGGCCACAAGGTCGGGGTGATCGGCATGGGCGGCCTCGGCCACATGGGGGTCAAGCTGGCCAAGGCACTGGGCGCCGAGGTGACGGTGTTCACCCGCTCCGAGGCCAAGGTCGAGGAGGCCCGGCGCCACGGCGCCGACCATGTGGTCGTCTCCACCGACGAGGCGCAGATGGCGGCCGTGGCCGAGACCTTCGACTTCATGCTCGACACCGTGCCGGTGCAGCACGACCTCAACCCCTACCTGGCCACGCTGCGCTACGACGGCACCCACATCCTGGTGGGCCTGATGGACCCCATCGAGCCGCCGGTGGCGGGCTTCAACCTGATCTTCAAGCGCCGCGTGCTGGCCGGCTCGCTGATCGGCGGCATCCCCGAGACCCAGGAGCTGCTCGACCTGTGCGCCGAGCAGGGCATCACCTGCGACGTGGAGATGATCGACATCCAGGAGATCAACACCGCCTTCGAGCGCATGCAGAAGGGCGACGTGCGCTACCGCTTTGTCATCGACATGCAGTCGCTGAAGAAAGGCGACGCCGCCTGAACGGCGTCCGGTGACCCTCCCCGCTCGCCGGGGAGTGAATACAGCGCGGCCGTGGCAGGCCTGCCACGGCCGCGCTGGTTCCGGATCGCCCGGCCCGCTGCCCCACTTCCCACCGCCCCACTTCCCATCGCCCCACTTCCCATCGCCCCACTTCCCATCGCACCCTTCCCATCGCCCCCGGGCCGCCGTAACCTGATCGTTTCCCCGCGAACGATGTCGCCATCCAAGGAACCGGAATGTCACCCGCCGATACCCTGCGCCTGATGCTGCTCTCCTCGCTGTGGGGCCTGTCATTCATCTTCATGCGCGTGGCGGTGCCCGAGTTCGGGCCCGTGCCGCTGATCCTGGTGCGCATGGGCATCGGCGCGCTGCTGCTGGTGCCGCTGCTGCTCAGCCTGCACTACCTGAAGCTGGTGTGGGCCAACAAGGGCGGGCTCTTCGTGCTGGGCGTGATCAACCACGTGCTGCCCTTCTCGCTGCTGGCGCTGGCCACCACACGGCTGGAGGCCGGCTTCACCTCGCTGATCAATGCCACCACGCCGATCTTCACCGCCCTGCTCGGGGCGCTGTTCTTCGCCACGCCGGTGAGGCGGGAGCAGTACCTGGGGCTGGCCCTGGCGTTCTTCGGGGTCTACGTGCTCTCGGCGGACCGGCTGGACTTCGCCCTGGGCGGCGACGGCTGGTTCATCCTCGCCGTGCTGGGGGCCACCTTCTGCTACGGGGTAGCCAGCAACTACGCCCGCATGCACCTCGCTCACCTGCCGGTGCGGGTGCTGGCGGCGGGCAGCTCGGCGATGTCGGCGCTGGTGCTGCTGGTGCCGGGGCTGCTCCTGTGGCCCGCCGAGCCGATCAGCGGCCTGGCCTGGGCCAACGGCCTGGCGCTCGCGGTGCTCAGCACCACCCTGGCCTTCCTGCTCTACTTCGGTCTGATCGCCAGCGCCGGCGCCACCGCCACCTCCACGGTGACCTTCCTGGTACCGGTCAGCGCCCTGCTGTGGGGCTACCTGCTGCTGGACGAGCGGCTGAGCCTGCAGGTCCTGGCCGGCATGGCGATCACCCTGGCCGGCACCGCCGTGGCCACCGGCCTGCTGCGCCTGAGGCGCCGCGACCTGGCGAAAGACTGACTCGGCGCCGCTGGCGGGTCGCCGGCGAGCGCTCAGCCGCCTGCCCGGTGGTTGGGCGCCACCAGCCCGTGGCGCCGCATCCGCCGGTAGACCGTGGGCCGCGAGACGCCGAGACGCCGCGCCACCAGGCTGACGTTCCAGCGCGCCTCGTCGAGCAGGTCGTGCAGGGCACGGCCATCATCGGCCACGGCGCCGTCGAACCCCACGGTCTTGATGGATGACGCCGCGAGGGTGGCCCCCTGGCACTCCTCCGGCAGGTCATGCACGGTGATCTCCTCCCCTTCCGAAGTCGCCAGGGCGAAGCTCAGGGCATTACGGAGCTGGCGGATGTTGCCCGGCCAGGCATGGCCCAGCAGCGCGCTCATGGCGTCGGCGCGCAGGAGGCGGGTCTCGTCCCGCTCCGCCAGCAGCCCCTCGTAGACGCTGCGGATCACGAAGTGCCGGTCGGCCCGCTCGCGCAGCGCCGGGAGCCGCAGCTGGGCGCCGTTCAGGCGGTAGTAGAGGTCCTCGCGGAAACGCCCCTCGGCGATCATCTGTGTCATGTCGCGATGGGTGGCGGTGATCACCCGGATGTCGACCTTCACCGGCAACTCGGCGCCCAGCGGCATCACCTCGCGCTCCGCCAGTACCCGCAGCAGGCGGCTCTGCAATGCCAGCGGCATGTCGCCGATCTCGTCGAGGAACAGGGTGCCGCCGTCGGCCTGCTGGATGAGGCCGCGCATGCCCCTGGGGCGGCCCCCGGTGAAGGCACCGGGCAGGTAGCCGAAGAGCTCGCTCTCGACCAGCGCCTCGGGAATGGCGGCGCAGTTCACCGCCACGAAGGGCTTCCCCGCCCGCCTGCCGCTGTCGTGAAGGGCGCGGGCCAGCACCTCCTTCCCGGTGCCGGTCTCGCCGGTCACCAGTACGCTCACCTCCTCGTTGCGCAGGCGGCGCGCCAGCTTGAGGACGCGGTTCATGGCCGGGTCATCGGCGGCCAGCCCGTCCAGGGCCGGCACCGCCTCCGCACAGGCGTGCGCCGTGGGTGCCGGCAGGCGTCGGTGCCTGGCCTCGACCAGGGTGACGAAACAGGTGGTGCCGCTGGCGCGGACCCGGAAGGCGCGGATCTGGTCCTCGCCGGTGGCGAGGATCCCCAGCAGATCGCCCAGGTCGCCGTCGAAGAGCTGGGGAGCCGTGGGCAGGCGCTGGGGCGACCAGGCGGGCCAGCGGGCCAGGTGCGCCTCGATCAGGGCCCGCCCGTTGCCGTTGGCGGCGATGATGCTGCCGTCCTCCTCGATGGCGATCAGCCCGCGCCCGTTGAGGTGGACGAACTCCCGGGCGGTGTCGTAGCGCAGGATCAGGCTGTCGCGGTAGCGATGCAGGAAGTAGGCATCCTCGATCATCCGGGCGTAGAGGTTGACCAGCGAGAGCCCGAAGTTCTGGCTCTCCTGAGAGCGCGGCGACTGCAGGGCGGAGATGTCCAGCACCGCGATCACCTCGCCCTGGGGGTCGGTGATCGGTGCCGCCGTGCAGGTCAGGCCGATATGGGTGGCATCGAAGTGCTCGTTCTGGTGACAGGTGATCGCCCGGGTATCGTGGATGCAGGTGCCCACCGCGCAGGTTCCCGCATAGCGCTCGTCCCAGTCGGCCCCGAGATAGAGACCGGCCTTGCGCAGGGCGCGGTCATGCTCGCGCTGGCCGCGGAAGTCCACGGTGATGCCGCGATGGTCGGTCAGCAACAGCACATAGCCCAGCCGGGCGACCTGGGCATAGAGCTGGTCCACCCCGGCACGGGCCACGTGGAGCAGTTCATCCACCGGTTCGCGGTGCTCCTGCAGCGCCTGGCGGGTCAGGACCCGTACCTCCCGGGGCTGGCCGGGGTCGAGCCGGTACTCTCCCACGCAGCGCTGCCAGGAACGGCGGATCACCTCGCGACAGCCGGCCGGGCGGGCATCCCGGCCCTCGCTGAGGCGGATCAGGGTCTCGATATGCTGGCGCTGTTCGGTACGAAGCGTCATGGCCGCCTCCCGATTGCCCCGCTTCGTCCAGGGGAGTGGCGACGGGGCCATGGATTGTTGTTGTGTGGCTGCCCTTGTGTGGCAGGCCAGCTCTCAGCCTATGCCGCATCGCGCGGGAGTCAATCGGTTCGACCTTCACCCTTGGTCGAGGCGTTACAGGTGTAACGCCAGCGCCACCCCGTACAGGTGACAGCTGTCACGTCCCGCCCCTCCCGGCGTCTGGCTCGAGCGTGGCCCCTGGCGCCCACCCGCGACAATTTCCCATGCATTTCAACAAGCTGAAAAAGACCCAGCAGCCGGCGATGCTTCTGGCACGGTTCCTGCCAGGGGAAGGGCGTGTCATCCACCAACAACAACCGGAGACTCCCGATGACGACACGCACGCCGACCCAGGACGTCCAGCAGTGGCTGGGCGACTTCGAGAGCGCCCTCGAGCAGCGCGATATCCAGCGGGTCCTGTCCCTGTTCGGCGAGGAGTGCTACTGGCGCGACCTGGTCGCCTTCACCTGGAACCTCAAGACGCTGGAGGGCCAGGACGAGATCCAGTCCATGCTCGATGCCACCCTGGCCGAGACCCGCCCCACCCGCTGGCGCATCGACGGCGAGGCCAGCGAGGCCAACGGCGTGACCGAGGCCTGGTTCACCTTCGAGACGGGGGTGGCGCGCGGCAAGGGCCTGGTACGGCTCAAGGACGGCAAGTGCTGGACCCTGCTGACCACCATGCAGGAACTCAAGGAGCACCCCGAACCGCGGGGCGACAGGCGCCCCAAGGGGGCCGAGCACGGTGCCAGCAAGTCTCGCGAGACCTGGCTGGAGGGCCGCCAGCGCGAGCAGCAGGAGCTCGGCTACACGCGCCAGCCCTACTGCGTGATCATCGGCGGCGGCCAGGGCGGCATCGCGCTCGCCGCGCGCCTGCGCCAGCTGGACGTGCCCACCATCGTGGTGGAGAAGAACCCGCGCCCCGGCGACTCCTGGCGCAACCGCTACAAGTCGCTGTGCCTGCACGACCCGGTGTGGTACGACCACCTGCCCTACATCCCCTTCCCCGAGAACTGGCCGGTGTTCGCCCCCAAGGACAAGCTCGGCGACTGGCTGGAGATGTATACCCGCGTGATGGAGCTCAACTACTGGGGCGCCACCGAGTGCGAGAGCGCCCGCTTCGACGAGGCCGCCGGTGAGTGGATCGTCGAGGTCAACCGCGACGGCGAGCGGGTCACGCTGCGGCCGCAGCAGCTGGTGCTGGCCACCGGCATGTCGGGGATGCCCAGCGTTCCCCACTTCCCGGGCGCCGAGAGCTTCGAGGGCGAGCAGCAGCACTCCAGCCAGCACCCGGGGCCGGACGCCTATCGCGGCAAGAAGGTGGTCGTGGTGGGCTCCAATAACTCCGCCCATGACATCTGCGCCGCGCTGTGGGAGAACGATGCCGACGTCACCATGCTGCAGCGCTCCTCGACGCATATCGTCAAGTCCGATTCGCTGATGGAGGTGGTGCTCGGCCCGCTCTACTCCGAGGAGGCCGTAAACAGCGGCATCACCCATGACAAGGCCGACCTGATCTTCGCCTCGATCCCCTACAAGGTGCTGCCCGACTTCCAGAGGCCAGCGTTCGACGAGATCCGCAAGCGGGACGCCGAGTTCTACCAGCGGCTGGAGGATGCCGGCTTCCTGCTGGACTTCGGCGCCGACGACTCGGGGCTGTTCCTGAAATACCTGCGCCGGGGCTCCGGCTACTACATCGACGTGGGCGCCTGCGACCTGGTCGCCAACGGCGAGATCAAGCTGCGCAGCGGCGTCGGCATCGAGCGGATCAACCCCCGCTCGGTGACCCTCACCGACGGCTCCGAGCTCCCCGCGGACCTGATCGTCTACGCCACCGGCTACGGCTCCATGAACGGCTGGGCGGCCCGCATCATCTCCCAGGAGGTGGCTGACAAGGTCGGCAAGTGCTGGGGCCTGGGCTCCGACACCCCCAAGGACCCGGGTCCCTGGGAAGGCGAGCTGCGCAACATGTGGAAACCCACCCAGCAGGAGGCGCTGTGGTTCCACGGCGGCAACCTGCACCAGTCCCGCCACTATTCCCAGTACCTGTCACTGCAGCTCAAGGCCCGCATGGAGGGCATCCCCACCCCCGTCTACGGCCGGCAGGAGGTGCACCACCTGGCCTGATCGCGCGTCGACACAGGCGATGGCAGAAACCAGCGCGGCCGTGGCACGAGTGCCACGGCCGCGCTGCGGTTCGACGTCAGGCAGGCCGAATCAGAAGTTCGGCTTGCGCTTCTCGACGAAGGCGCTCATGCCCTCGGTCTGCTCGCCGCCGGCGAAGCAGAAGGCGAACAGCGCGGTCTCCAGCGCCAGGGCGCTGTCCAGGTCCTGGTCCATGCCGTCGTGGATCGCCTGCTTGGCGGCGCGCACCGACTGGGGGCCGTTGCCGCCGAGCTGCTTGGTAAGTTCCTCGGCATAGGCCTCGAGCTCGGCCTGGGGCATCACGCGGTTGACCAGGCCGATGCGCAGGGCCTCGGTGGCATCGACCTTGCGGCCGGTGGTGCACAGGTCCAGCGCCATGGCCGGGCCGACCCGGCGCGGCAGGCGCTGGGTGCCGCCGAAGCCGGGAATGACGCCCAGCAGCACCTCGGGCTGGCCGAAGATGGCGTTGTCGCTGGCCACCGCCCAGTCGCAGGCCAGGGCCAGCTCGCAGCCGCCGCCCAGGCAGAAGCCGTTGACCAAGGCCACGGTAGGCACCGGCAGGGTCTCCAGGCGCTTGAAGGTGGCCAGCGCCTGGCGAGCGAAGTCGCGGGCCTCCTCAGGGGTCTTGCCGCGCATCTCGGCGATGTCGGCGCCGGCGACGAAGGACTTCTCGCCGGCGCCGGTGATCAGCACGGCGCGCAGGTCGTCGCGGGCCTCGAGGTCGGACAGCACGCGCTCCAGCTCGGCCAGCACGTCGCTGTTAAGGGCATTCAGCGCCTTGGGGCGGCTGATGGTCAGGCGCACGACGCCGGCGTTGTCGACGACGTCGATCAGGTTCTCGCTCATGGTGAGGCTCCTTGGCTTGTTGTTCGAAAGTAGGACCGCCCAACCCTAGCGAACGCTAGGTTGGGCGGCAATCCCCTCTTTTGTCGGGCCCGGCTCACACCAGACTCACACCATGCTGACGACGACCCGGCCGCGCACGCGTCCCGCGAGCAGCTCGTCGGCCGTGGCGATGGCCTCCTCGAGGCCGATGGTCCGGGTGATGGCGTCCAGCTGGGCGGGGTCGAGCAGCTCGCCCAGCCGGCGCCACGCCTCGAGCCGCGCCGGGCGGGGCTTCATGACGCTGTCGATACCGGCCAGGGTGACGCCGCGCAGGATAAAGGGCGCGACGCTGGAGGGCAGGTCCATGCCCTGGGCGAGCCCACAGGCCGCCACGGTGCCGCCATAGCGGGTCGCCGCCAGCACGTTGGCCAGGGTGTGGCTGCCCACCGAGTCGATGGCGCCGGCCCAGCGCTCCTTGGCCAGCGGCCGGCCCGGCTCCGACAGCTCACCGCGATCGATGATCTCCCTGGCCCCAAGCTCGCGCAGATAGGCCTCCTCCTCGGGGCGCCCCGTGGCGGCGATGACCCGATAGCCCAGCCGCGACAGCAGCGCGATGGCATAGCTGCCCACGCCGCCGTTGGCACCGGTCACCAGTACGTCCCCCTGGTCCGGCAGGACCCCCTGGCGCTCCAGTGCCATCACGGCGAGCATCGCCGTGTAGCCGGCGGTCCCGATGGCCATGGCCTGGCGGGCGGTGAAGGCCGCGGGAAGCGGAATCAGCCAATCGCCCTTGAGGCGAGCCTTCTCGGCCAGCCCGCCCCAGTGGGTCTCCCCCACGCCCCAGCCGTTCAGCAGGACGCTGTCACCCGGCTGGAACTCGTCCGAGCTCGAGGCCTCCACCGTGCCCGCCAGGTCGATCCCCGGCACCATGGGAAACTGCCTGACCACCGGCCCCTTGCCGGTGATGGCCAGGGCATCCTTGTAGTTGAGGGTGCTGCACTCGACGCGCACGGTGACGTCGCCTTCCGGCAGCCGGGACTCCTCCAGCGACTGGAGGCCGACCCGCTGCTCGCCGTCCTGCTTCTCGATCACTATGGCCTTGAACATGGCTCACCTCGCGATGGTCATCTCGGTGGATCTGGCTATTCGTAGACGTGGAAGCCGCGCCCCGATTTCCGGCCCAGATAGCCGGCGGCCACCATGCGGCGGAGCAGCGGGCAGGGACGATACTTCGGGTCGCCGAAGCCCTCCTGCAGCACCTCCATGATGGAGAGGCAGACGTCCAGGCCGATCAGGTCGGCCAGGGCCAGCGGGCCCAGGGGGTGGGCGGCGCCCAGTTTCATGGCTTCGTCGATGTCCTCGGCGCTGGCCACGCCCTCCTGCAGCAGGAAGGCCGCCTCGTTGATCATCGGTACCAGCAGGCGGTTGACCGCGAAGCCCGGGGAGTCGGCGATGGCCACGGCGGTCTTGCCCAGCGCCTCGGTGAGCGCCTCGATGCGCGCCACGGTGGCGTCACTGGTCTGCTCGGCGCGGATCACCTCGACGAGCTTGAGCACCGGCACCGGGTTGAAGAAGTGCATGCCCACCACCCGCTCCGGACGCTCGCACACCGCGGCGAGCCGGGTCAGCGACAGCGACGAGGTGTTGGAGGCCAGTATCGCGTCGTGGGTCAGGCGGCTCAGGTCGCGGAACAGCTTCTCCTTGAGCGCCGGCTGCTCGGGGGCGGCCTCGATGATCACCTCGCAGTCGCGCAAGGCGTCCAGCGCGGTGGAGGTGGCCAGGCGCGCCATGGCGGCGTCCTTGTCGGCTGCCGAGAGCTTCTCCTTGGCTACCAGCTTGCCCAGGCCCTTGTCGATGGCGCCCCGGGCGCGCTCCAGCTGGGCGTCGGCCACGTCATAGAGCTGCACGGAAAAGCCGTTCTGCACCAGCACCTGGGCGATGCCCTGCCCCATGGTGCCGGCGCCGACGACGCCGATCGGTTGCTCACTCATTGCACTCTCTCCTTGGTTTTATGGGCCGGGCAATTACTGCTTGCGCGCTTCTTCGCGCAGCACGAACTTCTGGATCTTGCCGGTGGAGGTCTTGGGCAGCTCGGTGAAGATCACCGTCTTCGGCGCCTTGAAGTGCGCCAGGCGCTCGCGGCAGTGATCGATGATCTCCTGCTCGGTCACCTCGCCGTAGCCCACCTTGAGCTTGACGAAGGCGCAGGGAGTCTCGCCCCACTTCTCGTCGGGCCTGGCCACCACCGCGGCCTCCTCCACCGCCGGGTGCGAGTAGATGGCGTCCTCCACCTCGATGGTGGAGATGTTCTCGCCGCCGGAGATGATGATGTCCTTGGAGCGGTCCTTGATCTCGATGTAGCCGTCGGCATGCCAGACGGCGAGGTCGCCGGTATGGTACCAGCCGCCCTCCAGGGCCTGCTCGGTGGCCGCCTCGTTCTTCAGGTAGCCCTTCATCACGTTGTTGCCGCGCATCAGGATCTCGCCGATGGTCTCGCCATCCTTGGGCACCGGCTCCAGGGTGTTGGGGTCGGCCACGCAGAGCGCCTCGAGCATGTGGTAGCGCACCCCCTGGCGGGACTTGAGCTTGGCCCGCTCCTCCATGGGCAGCTCGTTCCAGGCCTCGCGCCAGGCACAGGAGGTCACCGGGCCGTAGACCTCGGTGAGGCCGTAGACGTGGGTCACGTCGATGCCGAGGTTCTCCACGCCGGCGATCACCGAGGCGGGCGGCGCCGCGCCGGCGGTGGTGACCTTCACCGGGTGGTCGAAGACGCGCTTCTGGTCGTCCGGCAGGTTGACCAGGCCGTTGAGCACGATGGGCGCGCCGCTGAAGTGGGTCACTCCCTCGTCGGCGATCAGGTCCATCACCTTCTTCGGCTCGACCTTGCGCAGGCAGACGCTGGTGCCGGCGGCGGCGGCGAGGGTCCAGGGGAAGCACCAGCCGTTGCAGTGGAACATCGGCAGGGTCCAGAGGTAGACCGGGTGGTGGGGCATCGCCCACACCAGGATATTGCTGGTGGCGTTCAGGTAGGCGCCGCGGTGGTGGTAGACCACCCCCTTGGGCTTGCCGGTGGTGCCGGAGGTGTAGTTGAGCGAGATCGCCTGCCACTCGTCCTCGGGCAGCCGGTAGGGGTGGGCCGGGTCGCCCTCGGCCAGCAGCGCCTCGTACTCCACCTCGCCGATGGACCGGCCCTCGGCCAGGAACTGCGCATCCGCCACGTCGATGATCAGCGGCTTCTCGTCGAGCTTGGCCACCGCCTCCTCGATCACGTCGGCGAACTCCGGGTCGACCAGGATCGCCCTGGCCTCGCCGTGCTCGAGCATGTAGGCGATCGCCTCGGCGTCCAGGCGGATGTTCAGGGTATTGAGCACGCAGCCGGCCAGGGGCACGCCGAAGTGGGCCTCGAACATCGCCGGCACGTTGGGCAGCATCGCCGCCACCGCCTGGCCGGGCTTGACGCCGCGCTTCGACAGCGCCGATGCGAGCCGCCGGCAGCGCTCCCAGGTGGTGCCCCAGTCGCGACGGATCTCGCCGTAGACCACCGCCGGGTAGTCCGGGTAGACCGAGGCGGTGCGCTCGATGAAGGTCAGCGGCGACAGCGCCACGTGGTTGGCCGGCGTCTGCGGCAGGCCCTGTTCGAAGATGCTCTGGCTCATGATTGGCTCCGTGGAGGTGTGTCCGGGAAGCACGCCGCCGGCGCGGGGCCGGCGGCGAAAGGAAGGCGGAACTACTGGGCGGCGGCGTCGAAGGCGGCGAGGCTCGCCATGCCGGCCTCGATCACCGCGCGCTGGGCGCGGCCCACCGGCAGCCACTGACGGATAGCGTAGTCGGCGCTCTGCTGCTTGGCCCGATAGAACGGCTCGTCACGGCCGCTGGCGATGGCCGCGCTGGCCTTGAGGGCCGCCTCGCCCATCTGCCAGGCGCACAGCACGTGGCCGGCCAGGTTGAGGAAGGGAGTGGCGTAGGCCTGGACGGCATCGGCGCCCTGCTCGGGGTCGGCGCCCGCCTCCAGCACCGCGGCCATGGCGGCGCGCAGGTCGGCGGCGCCCGCGGCCAGACTCTCGCCGAGGGCGGCATGGTCGGCGTTCGCCGCGAGGGCCGCTGCGGTGGCTTCCACCCGGTCGATCAGGCCCTCGAGGGCCGCGCCGCCGTCGCGCTGCAGCTTGCGCCCGGCCAGGTCCAGCGCCTGGATGCCGTTGGTGCCCTCGTAGATGGGGGCGATGCGCGCATCGCGCAGCAGCTGGGCGGCGCCGGTCTCCTCGATGAAGCCCATGCCGCCGTGCACCTGGATGCCCAGCGAGGCGACCTCCACGGCCTGATCGGTGGAGAAGCTCTTGACCACCGGGATCAGCACATCGACCCGCGCCTGGGCGGCGACGCGCTCGCCCTCGTCGGCGGCGTGGCGAGCCAGGTCGAGCTGGGCGGCGCAGTAGAGGGCCAGGGCACGCAGCGCGTCGGTGCGGGCCCGCATGGAGAGCAGCATGCGGCGCACGTCCAGGTGGTCGCTGATGGTGCAGTCGTTGCGGCCGGATCGCGGGCTGCGCCCCTGGGTACGGTCCAGGGCGTAGGCGAAGGCGTGCTGGCAGGCGCGCTCCGCCACCCCGATGCCCTGGATCCCCACCTTGTGGCGGGCCTCGTTCATCATGGTGAACATGTGGTTGAGACCGCGCCCCTCCTCGCCCACCAGGTAGCCGACGGCGCCCTCCCCCTCGCCGAAGCTCAGGGTGCAGGTGGGGGAGCCGTGGATGCCCAGCTTGTGCTCGATGGAGGCGCAGGTGACGTCGTTGCGCTCGCCCAGGCTGCCGTCGACGTTGACCAGGAACTTGGGCACCAGGAACAGCGAGATGCCCTTGTTGCCCTCGGGGGCATCGGGCTTTCGCGCCAGCACCAGGTGGATGATGTTCTCGGCGGCGTCGTGCTCGCCCCAGGTGATGTAGATCTTCTGGCCGAACAGCCGGTAGCTGCCGTCCTCCTGGGGCACGGCGCGGGTGCGCACCTTGGAGAGGTCCGAGCCGGCCTGGGGCTCGGTGAGGTTCATGGTGCCGGTCCAGGTGCCCTCGACCAGCTTCGGCAGGTAGGTGGCCTGCTGTTCGTCGCTGCCGTGGTGGGCCAGGGCCTCGATGGCCCCGGCGGTGAGCATGGGACAGAGGCCGAGTGCCATGTTGGCGCCGTGGAGCATCTCCTGCACCGAGCTTGCCACCACCTCGGGCAGGCCCTGGCCGCCCAGCGCCTCGGAGACACCGATGCCGTTCCAGCCGCCCTCGGCGTAGGCGCGGTAGGCGTCGGCGAACCCCTCCGGGACGGTCACGCCACAGTCGTCGCGCCGGGTGCAGCCCTGACGGTCGCCGCTGGCGTTGAGCGGCGCCCACACCTCGCCGGCCAGCCTCGCGGCCTCTTCCAGCACCGCCTCCACCAGGTCGGGGCTGGCCTCCTCGAAGCCGGGCAGCGAGAGCGAGCCGTGCTCGAGCAGCTCCTCCAGCACGAAGCGGAGGTCACGGACGGGAGCGACAAAGGGGGTCATGGAAGCACCTCTGGGGAAAATGATAACGGCGATAGTAGATTCACTACTTTTCGCCGGCCATTATCCCAAGGTCTTACCCCTGGTCCCGCCGTCCCGGCCTCAGCCCCGGGCGGGCAGCGGCTCGATGCCGGGCAGCTCCTCCTGGGCGGGCGCCTCGGCCGCCTCGGGCTCGTCGAAGTAGGCGATATGCGCCTCGTCGGGGGGCGGCGGGCCGACCAGCGGCTCGGCCACCTCCACCTCGGGCACCGCCCCGGAGAGGTCCTCCATGTGCTCGTGCTCCATGGCCCCCTGCACCAGCTCCTCGGTCACCGCCAGCTCGGCGCCCACCGAGGACATCGGGGTGGAGGGCGAGAACGGCGCCACCGGCACCGGCGCCGGGCGCACGCTGCGCCGCCAGCCGAAGAAGGCCACCAGGAACAGGCCCATGGCGCCGAAGGCCCAGAACAGGCCGGCATCGCCCAGCGCCCCCATCACCGGCGAAACCAGCGGCGGGCTCAGCGCCGAGCCGATGGCATTGATCAGCAGCAGGCCCTGACTCATGCGCACCAGGGCTCCGGCCGGGGCACGGTCGGCGGCGTGGCCCACCGCCACCGGATAGAGCGAGAAGACCCCGCCGCCCAGCAGGAACAGCAGGCCGGCCAGGATCCACAGGTTCATCGGCAGCCACAGCACCGCCGCCGAGATCAGCGTGCAGAAGGCGCCGATGGCGATCAGCACCAGCTGCCGGTCGTGGCGGTCGGACCAGCGGCCCACCGGGTACTGCAGCAGCATGGCCCCCAGCACCACCACCGCCATCATCTGGCCGATCCGGTCCACCGGCAGGCCGATGCGCTGCAGGTAGAGCGGCAGCAGGGTGTAGACCGCCGCAACCGCCACTCCCGAGCCGAAGCTGCCCATCACCCCGGTGGGAGTCAGGGTGATCAGGCGTAGCGGCGAGAGCGGTTCGGCCTTCTCGATCAGCGGCGAGACCCGCGGGATCATCGCCATGGGCAGCACCGAGAGCGAAGCCAGCATGGCGATCACCATGAAGGAGGCCGCTCCGCCCAGGGCCTCGGTGACGCCCAGCAGCAGCTGGCCCAGCACCCCGGCGGCATAGAGCGAGATCATGTAGAGCGCCAGCAGGCGACCGCGTACCTTCTGCTCGCCGGCGGTGAGCAGCCAGCTCTCGATCACCAGGTAGACCCCCACCGTGGCCCAGCCGCCGATCAGGCGCAGCACGAACCAGGCCCAGGGATGCTCCACCAGCCCCTGCAGCAGCACGGTGACCGCCACCAGCGAGGCGAAGCTGCCGTAGGCGCGGATATGGCCGATGCGCAGCAGCAGGCGGTCGTTGAGCATGGCGCCCAGCGCCAGGCCGATGAAGTAGGCCGAGGAGACCCAGCCGATCACCACCGCCGACTGGCCGGCGGCGTCCAGGCGCAGGGTGATCACCGTGGCCAGAAAGCCGTTGCCGATGCCGAGGATAAAGAGCCCCAGCAGGGGAGCCAGGGCCATGGCCAGCAGTTGCCGCGACATGAAGAGCCTCACAGCGAAGGGGGAAAACGGGAAGGGTGGCAGAAAGTGCCCCGTCTCGCCCGCCCGGAGGGGCGACGACGGCGCAGGAGCGCTTCCGAAGCGCGCGAATCATACGCTCGGCTGGCGGCGAGTCAATC
The DNA here is from genome assembly GCF_024206005.1 of Halomonas sp. 3H. Taxonomy (NCBI): domain Bacteria; kingdom Pseudomonadati; phylum Pseudomonadota; class Gammaproteobacteria; order Oceanospirillales; family Halomonadaceae; genus Halomonas; species Halomonas sp. 3H. Next base: position 1,001,390 of record NZ_CP100360.1, on the reverse strand, counting down.
GCTTTCCTGCCCTGCCGGCGACACGGCAGGATTTTCCTCGGCCATGGCCCAAAAATTTGGCAATAACCTCCGGAATTCGCCTCGCCCGCCTCGCGGCTCAGGCCTTGCGCAGCAGCGCCACGTCGGCGGCGGGAAACTCGACGCTCATGCCCCGCTCATCGGCCAGCCACCGGAAGGTCGCCTCGCTGAAGAAGGCCACGTGGGTGGGATCGAGGATGTAGTGCCAGCGCGCGAACGCCTCGCGATCGGTGACCCGCTTGGTCATCACCCCCAGCCAGCCCCCGGGACGCAGCCGGTCGACCAGGCGCGCCAGCTCCTCCCCCGGCGCGAAGAGGTGCTCGACCACCTCGGTGGCGGTGATGAAGTCGTAGGTATGTTCGAACACCCGGGAGTCGGGGGCGTAGAAGGGGTCGTAGATCGCCATGGGGTGCCCCGCCTCCTCGAACATCACCGAGAGGGTCGGCCCGGGGCCGGCTCCGAAGTCGAGCCCCCGGGCGCCGGGGGCGAGCCGCTCGCGCAGCGGGTCGAAGAGCCGCGACAGGAAGCGGCGGTAGCCCGGGTCGTCCGGGGAGTTCTCGTGCTGGTCGTAGACCGCCCGCTCCTCTTCCGGGCCGAGCCGGAAGGCCGGCGGCACGAACACCAGCGCGCAGCGCCGGCAGCGGTGGTACTCACGCCGCGCATCGCGATGGATGAAGGCCGTGTCGGCAGATGCGCATAGCGGGCAGGTCAGCATCGTCGTATCCTCTGTGCCAGAACAATCCCCCAAGGAGAACCGAATGCTGTCAGGTCTGGATCACCTGGTCATCACCGTGACCGACATTTCCCGCGCCGTGGACTTCTACTCCCGGGTGCTGGGACTGGAGGTGCGCTATCGCGACCGCGAGCGCGTCGACCTGATCCTCGGCGACCTGGCCCTGCGCCTGCACTGGACCGCCACCGACATCGAACCGCGGGCGGCGACCCCGACCCCGGGCAGCATCGATATCTGCCTGCGCAGCCTGCTGCCGCTGGACGAGGTGGCCCGCCACCTGGCGGCGCTGGAGGTGGAGGTGGAGCTCGGGCCGGTCCCCCGCCAGGGCGCCACCGGCATGCTGGAGTCGCTCTACCTGCGCGACCCGGACGGCAACCTGATCGAGATCAGCCGCCCCCAGCGCCCGGAGAGTCCGACGGAAGACGCTGCCGACTGAGCCCGCCGCCGGTGGCATTGTGGCCGGCGGCCGGTATCATGGGCGCCTGACACTCGCCCAGCCTCAGGGACGACCCATGAACGACGACTTTCGCCATGACGGGGTCCAGAACGACAACGTCATCATCGAACCACGCAAGCCCCCGGACACCACCATGCCCATGGTGGTCTACGCGCTCTACCTGGCCAGCTTCGTGGTGGGCTTCACCTCGGTGATCGGCGTGGTGATCGCCTACGTCTACCGCGGCAAGGGGCCCGCGTGGCTCGACGAGCACTACCGCTACCAGATCCGCACCTTCTGGATCGGCCTGCTCTACGCCACCGTCGCCTCGATCCTGGTGCTGGTGGCCATCGGCATCCCCCTGCTCATCGCCCTGGCGGTGTGGCTGATCGTGCGCTGCGTCAAGGGCTTTCGCGGCCTGCAGGAGAAGCGCGCGCCGGACAACGTGGACACCTGGCTGTTCTGACCCATGGCCGATACCCGTTCGACATCCCTGCAGGCCCGCGCCATCGGAACGCTGTGGAAGGCCCTGGCCGGCCGACGGCTGGGCACCCTGTGGCGCCTCTCGCGCCTGGCCGGCCCGCTGGTGCACCGCTTCAGCCGGCGCGAGCGCGAGGTCACCGAGATCAACCTGGCCGAGGTCTACCCGGCGCGCAGCGCCGCCGAGCGGCGCCGCCTGGCGCGTGAGAGCCTGACCCACTCCTCCGCCACCATGCTGGAGCTCGGCTTCGCCTGGATGGGCGCCCCCGAACGGGTCGAGGCGTCGATCCTCGAGGTGCACGGGCGTGAACTGCTCGACGAGGCCCGCGCCGAGGGGCGCGGGGTGATCGTGCTGGCGCCGCACTTCGGCAACTGGGAGGTGCTCAACTTCTGGCTCTCCGGCCACTTCCCCTTCACCGCCATGTACGAGCCGCCCAAGATCACCGCGCTCGACCCGGTGATCCGCCAGGGTCGCGAGCGCATGGGGGCGAGCCTGGTGCCCACCAACCCCCGGGGCGTCGCCGCCCTGCTCAAGGCGCTCAAGCGCTGCGAGGCGATCGGCATCCTGCCCGACCAGGAGCCGGACTGGGGCAGCGGCGTCTTCGCCCCCTTCTTCGACCGCCCCGCCTACACCGCCACCCTGCTGCCCAAGCTGGTGGCGCGCACCGAGGCGCGGGTGGTCACCGGGGTCGCCCGGCGCATCCCCGGGCGCGGCTTCGAGCTCCACTTCCTGGCCGCCGACGAACGCGTCTACTCCCCGGACGAGGCCGAATCCGCCACCGGCGTCAACGCCTGCGTCGAGGCCGCCATCGCCCTGGACCCGGCGCAGTACCAGTGGGAGTACAAGCGCTACCGCAAGGTGGTCGAGGAGCAGGAAGGCGTGCCCAACCACCAGGCGTTCCGGCTCTACTGAGGTTCTGGCCCATCACTCCCGCCCGTCACTCCCGCCCGTAGCGGTCATCCAGGCGCACGATGTCGTCCTCGCCCAGGTAGCTGCCGGACTGCACCTCGATCAGCTCCAGGGGAATCAGCCCGGGATTCTCCAGGCAGTGCACCCGCCCTACGGGAATGAAGGTCGACTCGTTCTCCCCCACCAGGAAGGTCTCGTCGTCCAGGGTCACCCGGGCGGTGCCGCTGACCACGATCCAGTGCTCGGCGCGATGGTGGTGTAGCTGCCGCGACAGCCGGGCACCGGGCTTCACCGTGATGTGCTTGACCTGGTGGCGCTCGCCGGCGTCTACCGTCTCGTAGTGCCCCCAGGGGCGGAAGACCGTGGGGGTCTGGCGGGTCTCCGGACGGCCGCCGGCCTCGAGGCGGTCGACCAGGCCGCGCAGGGCCTGGCTGCTGGCGCGGTCGGCCACCAGCACCGCGTCACGGGTCTCGACCACCACCAGGTCCTCCACCCCCAGGGTCGCCACCAGCCGCGACTCGGCATGCACCAGCAGCCCCCGGCTCGCCTCGCAGACCACGTCGCCGCGAAGGGCGTTGCCGTCGCTGTCGTGGGGCAGTACCTCCCACAGCGCCTGCCAGGAGCCGATATCGCTCCAGCCCGCGTCGAGCGCCACCATGGCCGCCCGGTCGGTGCGCTCCATCACCGCCACGTCGATGGAGTCCGGCGGGCAGGCCAGGAAGGCCGCCTCGGCGGGGCGCAGGAAGTCCAGGTCGGTCACGGCCCCGGCCAGGGCCTCGCGGCAGGCCGCGAGGATCATTGGGGCGTGGGTGGCCAGGGCGTCCAGGGCATCCGCCGGACGCATCACGAAGATGCCGCTGTTCCAGTAGTGGTCGCCCGCGGCCAGGAAGGCCTCGGCCCGCTCGGCCGCGGGCTTCTCGACAAAGCGCGCCACCACGAAGCCCTCGGCCCCCAGGGGATCGCCGGCCTGGAGGTAGCCGAACCCCGTCTCGGCGCGGGTCGGCACCACGCCGAAGGTGACCAGCCGCCCCCGTTCGGCGAGGCGGGCGGCGCTCGCCACCGCCTCGCGGAAGGCGCCCTCGTCGCCCAGGTGGTGATCCGAGGGCAGCACCAGCAGCGGCCCCTCGCGCCCCTCGCCATGGGCCAGCAGGGCCGCCAGGGCGATGGCCGGGGCGGTACCGCGCCCCTCGGGCTCGAGCAGCAGGGTCGCGTCCTCCACGCCGGCCCGGCGCAGCTGCTCGGCCGCCAGGAAGCGATGCGCCTCGTGGCAGATGACGATGGGCGGTGCCAGCGGCAGGCCATCGAGCCGGGAGAGGGTCCGGGCCAGCAGGCTGCGGTCCTCCTCCAGGGAGAGGAACTGCTTGGGGCGCGTCCGGCGCGACAGCGGCCAGAGCCGCACGCCGTTGCCGCCGGCCAGGATCACGGGGGTCATCATGGGCCAAAGTCCTCGTGCAGCCAGTTGCGCAGGGCGTCCAGGGCGGCGGACGCCTCGTCGGAGGCGGGACGCATGCCGGCCACAAAGCCCCGGGCCAGGAAGGGCGCGAGCAGCGCGGCGTCGCCGCTGATCACGTGCACCGGCACGCCGAAACCGGCCTCCTCGCCGATGATCAGCGGTGCGGCCGGGTGGTCGCCCAGCAGGATCAGCAGGGTGTCGTCGTCGACGAACGCCTCGGCCCAGCGGGCGCTGGCCTCCAAAGCGTAGTCGAGGGAGCGGGCGTAGTGATCGCGCACCCGCGCCATGTCCTGCCAGAGCACGTCGGGGGGCTCGCCGGCGTCCGCCCACCGATGGAAGACGCTGCCGTCCCCCACCGCGTCCCAGTCGTCGAGCACCGGCAGGATCGGGGTCCAGGGGGCATGGCTCGAGATCAGGGCGATCTGGGCGAACAGCGGCGCCTCCCGGGGCTGGCGGATGCGCTGCTCGAAGTGGTGCAGGGTGAACTGGTCGGGCATGGTGACCCAGTTGAGAGGCGGCCCGGCGTAGTCGATGTCGGCGGCGGCGTGGATCTCGTCGAAGCCGTAGGCCTCGCCCTCGGGCCAGGCCAGGGTGATGGCGGGCATCACCGTCAGGGTGCGATGGCCGGTGGCGCGGAAGTCATCCACCAGGGTCGGCCTCTCGCTGGCCAGCATCAGGCGGTACCAGAGCGCATTGTCGATCTCCAGGCCCCCCAGGGCGCTGGCGTGGGCGAGCCAGGACTGGCCGCCGCGGATCGGCGCCTCCAGCACCCCCGTGGCCACCGACAGCCCGGCGGTCGCCAGGCGTTCGGCCATCTCGTCGAGCCGCGGCGCCACCACCTCGGCGAAGGGGGCATCGAACACCGCCGAGGCCCCGTAGGATTCCACGAAGACCAGCAGCACGTCGCGCCCGGCGAGCCCCGGCAGCGCGGTGGCCCGGGTGGGTGCCGCCGCCATGCGCGCCGAGAAGTCGCGATGGGCGCGATGGGTCTCGACCAGCTGTTCGCCCTGGAAGCGCAGGGTGTCCATGGCCGGCGCCCGGGCCACGGGCAGCCAGCGCTGGTGGTGCCACTGGGCCGCCATCAGGGCGGTGCTGGCCACCAGCAGCAGGGCGGCCACCGGCACCGCCGCAGCGCCGGTGGCCTGCCGCTGGCCGTCCCGAAATCCCCGGTTGAGCACCCAGCCGATCAGGCCCACCAGCAGCAGGGCCGCCAGGGAGACGACCCAGGCCAGCCAGGTCCCCAGGTTGCCCTCCAGCAGGTGGAAGACCGAGCGCAGCAGCGGCAGGTCCAGATAGAGGTTCAGCGAGCGCCCGAAGGCCAGGTGAGTGGCCGCATCGCCCAGGCCGGCGAGCACCGCCACCAGCACGGTGACGGTCAGCAGCGGGCGCAGCCAGGGAAGCCGACCGGCCGGCAGCACCACCAGCAGGGCCGTAAGCAGCACCGCCTCCAGGGCGACCCAGCGGGTGGCGATCTCCCCGAAGCGCAGCCACAGGGGCAGCAGCAGCAGCAGGTTGAGCAGGACGGCAAGGCCCAGCAGTCGCAGCATCGCGGGGAGATCCTCGGGTTCGGAAGGCTCGTGAGCCAGGCTTGTGCCGCCGAGGCGGACGTGTCGGGCCACCCTGACAGCGTAGCCCAGGGAAAACTATGTACATACCAACCCATATGTACAAGACTTGTATCACAAGGACCCTTGCCAGCCGCGCGTGCAGAATCGACCGTCCGAGACGACACTGTTCTGCAAGCGCGAGTCGGCAAGAACGCGCCAGCAAGCCCGGGAGAGACGCGATGCCCCTGAGACGACACCCCCGCCTGACGGCCTGCCTGGCCATGGCGCTGCTGCTGGCCCCGCCGGCCGCCGCCGCGACCGACCCGGGGGAGGTCGACGCCCTCTTCGCCACCGTCACCGAAAAGGCCGAGGCGCTGGCCGCTCGCCCCCACGACCCCGGCACGGGTGCGCTGCCCGAGGCGCTGCGCGACCTGGACTACGATACCTACCGGCAGATCCGCTTCCGCCCCGAGGCGGCCCTGTGGCGCGACGAGGGGCTCTTCTCGGTGCAGCTCTTCCACACCGGCTTCCTGTTCGAGTCGCCCGTCCAGCTGCACACGGTGGAGGACGGCGAGGTGACCGCGCTGGACTTCGACCCCGAGCGCTTCCGCTATGACGACGCGGCCGCCGAGCTGCCGGAGCGCGACCTCTCCGGCGCCGGCCACGCCGGCTTCCGCCTGCACTTTCCGCTCAATCGCGCCGAGTATCAGGACGAGTTCGCGGTCTTCCTCGGCGCCTCCTACTTCCGTCTGGTGGGCCGCGACCAGGGCTACGGCCTCTCCGCCCGGGGCCTGGCCATCGACACCGCCCTGCCCCGGGGCGAGGAGTTCCCGGCCTTCCGTGAATTCTGGCTGGTGAGGCCAGCCCCGGAGGCCACCCGCATGACGGTGCTGGCCCTGCTGGACAGCCCGTCGCTTGCCGGCGCCTACCGCTTCGACATCGCCCCGGGGCGCGATATCCAGGTGGAGGTGACCGCCCGGCTGTTCGCCCGCCGCGAAGTGGAGCGGCTCGGCGTGGCGCCGCTGACCAGCATGTTCGCCCACGGCGACACCACCCCCCGGGCCGTGGACGACCACCGCCCGGCGGTACACGACTCCGACGGCCTGCTGGTGCTCACCGGAGGCGGCGAATGGATCTGGCGGCCCCTCACCAACCCCCGCTCGCTGCGGGTCTCCTCGCTGCTCGACCACGACCCCGGTGGCTTCGGCCTGGCCCAGCGGGAGCGCGACTTCGGCCGCTACCTGGACCTGGAAGCCCGCTACGAGCGCCGTCCCAGCCAGTGGGTGGAGCCCCTGGCCCCCTGGGGCGCGGGCCGCGTGCAGCTGGTGGAGATCCCGGCGCCGGACGAGACCCACGACAACATCGTCGCCTTCTGGGTCAGCGATACGCCGCTTGCCGCCGGCGAGCACCGCGAGCTGCGCTACCGCACCCACACCTTCGGCGCCGAGCCCGCCGCGGCGGCACCGGCCCGGGTCATCCGCACCCGCCAGGGCTGGGGCGGCGTGCCCGGCGACCCCAGCCCGCCGCCGCGCAGCCGGCGCCACTTCATGGTCGATTTCGCCGGCGGAGAACTCGAGGGCCTCTCCCCCGACCAGCCGGTAGAGGCCGAGCTCACGGTGAGCCGCGGCGAGGTCCACCACCTGCAGGCCCGCCCCCTGCCGGACGGGCGCGGCTGGCGCGCCTCCTTCCGCCTCGACCCCGACGGCCGGCAGCCCAGCGACCTGCGCCTCCAATTGCGCTTACATGCAAAGACCATCAGCGAGACTTGGAACCATGTCTGGCATCCCGACGAGCAGCGCTAGGCTCGCCGCTCGCCGCGGACGCGAGGCCGGTGACCGGCTGCCCTGGCTGGCCACGCGTCGGGCGCTGTTTGCCATTCTCGTCGCCCTGACCACCCTGGTCGGCACCGGGCTGATGTGGCGCATCCTGCAGCCGGGGGGCTTCACGCCACTGCAGTGGGGCATCCTCGCGCTCTTCAGCGCAATATTTGCCTGGATCGCAGTGGGCTTCTGGACCGCCGTGGCCGGCTTCCTGCTGCTGCTCGGCGACCGCGACCCCCTGACCCTGGCCCGCCGCCCGCGGGTGGCGGTCGAACGCTCGCAGCCGATCACCCGGCGCACCGTGCTGGCCATGCCGATCCACAACGAGTGCCCCGAGCAGGTGGTCGCTGCCCTCTCGGCTACCGCCGAATCGCTGATTGCCACCGGCGAGGCACACCACTTCACGCTCTTCGTGCTCAGCGACACCACCGACCCGGCCATCGCCGCGGCGGAGGCCCACGCCATCGCTACACTGCAGCGACGTCTCGAGGGCCGCCAGGCCCTGCACTACCGGCGCCGCGCCGGCAACGCCGGGCGCAAGGCGGGCAACCTGGCGGAATTCTGCCGTCGCTGGGGGGCGGACTTCGACTTCATGGTGGTGCTGGACGCCGACAGCCGCATGGAGGGCGAGACGCTGCTGGGGCTGGTCCGCGCCCTGCAGGCGCGCCCCCGCGTAGCGCTGATCCAGACGGTGCCGCTGCCGGTGCGCCAGCGTACCCTGTACGGCCGCCTGGCCCAGTTCGCCGCCAGCCTCTACGCCCCCATGCTGGCCGCCGGCCAGAGCGCCTGGCAGGGCGACGCCGCCAACTACTGGGGTCACAACGCCATCCTGCGCCTGCGCGCCTTCATGGACCATGCCGGCCTGCCCCACCTGCCCGGCCGCCCGCCGCTGGGTGGCGAGATCTTGAGCCACGACTTCGTGGAGGCCGCGCTGCTGCGCCGCGCCGGCTGGGAGGTGCAGCTCGAGACGCGCCTGACCGGCAGCTTCGAGGAGATGCCCGGCAACCTGCTCGACTATGCCCGCCGCGACCGCCGCTGGACCCAGGGCAACCTGCAGCACCTGCGCCTGCTGGCGGCCCCGGGCCTGCACCCCTTGAGCCGGCTGCACTTCCTGCTCGGCGCCACCGCCTTCGTCTCTTCCCTGCTGTGGCTCGTCATCCTGCTGGCCGGCAGCCTGGACGCGGTGCTGATCGCCCGCAGCGAGCCCGCCTACTTCGGCAGCGGCGAGCAGCTCTTCCCCTTCTGGCCCCGGGCGCGGCCGGAACTGATCGCCGCCCTGCTGGCCATGACCGCCACCCTGCTGCTGTTGCCCAAGGGGCTGGGCCTGCTGCTCGCCCTGGGGCGGCGCGCCGCCGGCTACGGCGGGCGAGCGCGCCTGGTGATGAGCGCCCTGCTGGAGGGCCTCGCCGCCATCCTGCTGGCGCCGATCATGATGGCCTTCCACAGCGCCTTCGTGATCGGCGTGCTGACCGGCACCAGCGTCGAGTGGGGTGCCCAGCATCGCGAGGGGCGCGCCGTGCCCTGGCGGGCCGCGCTGCGCCACACCGCCCCCTTCGCCCTGCTCGGGGCGCTGTGGATCGCCCTGGTGACCTGGCAGGTACCGATGCTGGTTGCCTGGCTGGCACCGGTCTGGGTGGGCCTGGCGCTGGCGCCGCTGCTGGTACGCGCCAGCGGCAGCCGCCGCGCCGCCGCCTGGCTGGAGAGAGTCGGCCTGCTGCGCACCCCGGAGCCCCAGGCCCATGCCGGGCTGCTGGAAGCTCGCAGCGACCTCGCCGCCGGCGATGCGAGCGAGACCGAAACGCTGGCCCCTCGGCCACCGCCTCCCGAGTGCCCCGGAGAGATGCCCAGCCAACGCCTGCAGAGGGAACCTCGATGACGGCCCTATTCTCGCCGGCCCGCTGGCGCCAGGGCGTCGGCATCGCCCGCTCGCTGGTGATCTACTGGCGCCCCGGCCGGCAGCGCGCCCTGCGCCGCCTCTACGCCGACTTCCTCGGGCCGGGCGACCTGGCCTTCGACGTGGGCGCCCACCTGGGAGATCGCACCGCGGCCTTCCAGGCGCTGGGCGCCCGGGTGGTGGCCCTGGAGCCCCAGCCGGGGCTCTTCCGCTGGCTGGCGCGGCTGGTGGGCGGGCGCGCCGGGGTTACCCTGCTGCCCTGGGCCGCCGGCGCCGAACCCGGCGAGGCCGAGCTCGCGGTGAGCGAGGCCAACCCCACGGTCTCCACCCTGGCCCACGAATGGCGCACCACCATCGGGGCGCGCAATCCCGGCTTCCGGGACGTGCGCTGGGAGAGCCGCCGGCGCGTGGCGGTGACCACCCTGGACGCGCTGATCTCCGAGCACGGTACGCCGCGCTTCTGCAAGATCGACGTGGAGGGCTACGAGGCCGAGGTGCTGGCGGGGCTCTCCACGCCCCTGGCCGGGGTCTCGGTCGAGTTCGTGGCCGGCGCCCTGGAGGTGGCCGAGCGCTGCGTGACACGCCTGGCCGCGCTGGGCGACTATCGCTTCAACGTCATCGAGGGGGAGCGCCGGACGTTCCGCTGGCCCGAATGGCACCCGGCGGACGCCACCCTCGCCTGGCTCGCGCAGGGCGCCGACGGCCTCCCCTCCGGCGACCTCTACGCAAGGCTGGCCGCCCCGAGCGGGCCACCGCCCCCCGCCCCAACGATCGCGGAGCCGACCCCATGAGCCCCTCCCCCGCCGACACGCCGCCAGCCTTCCCTCGCTGGCAGGACCTGACGACCCCCGAGCTCGCCGCGCTGCCCCGGGAGAGCGTGGCGGTGATGGTGCTCGGCGCCATCGAGCAGCACGGCGCCCACCTGCCGCTCTCCACCGACCTCGACATCGGCGAGGGGCTGATGGCCGCCGCCCTGGCCAAGCTGCGGGCGGGCTTCCCGCTGGTGCAGCTGCCACCCCTGGCGGTGGGCGCCAGCGATGAGCACCTGAGTTTCCCCGGTACGCTCAGCCTCTCGCCGGAACTGGCCATCGCCACCCTGGAGGCCCACGGCGAGGCCGTGGCCCGGGCCGGGTTCCAGCGCCTGGTATGGCTCAACAGCCACGGCGGCAACAAGGCGGTGATGGACCTGGCCGCCCTGCGGCTGCGCCGCCGCCACGGCTTACTGGTGGTCAAGGTCCACTACACCCGCATGCCCCTGCCGGAGGGGGTGCCTGAGGCAATGCTGCCCGCCGAGGAGCTGCGCCACGGCCTGCACGGCGGGGCACTGGAGACCGCCCTGATGCGCCACCTGGCGCCGGAGAAGGTGCGCCTGGACCGGCTGGGACGCCCGATATCCCGGGGCAAGGCCATGGCCGACGAGGGCCAGCTGCTGGGGCCGGAGGGCGAGGCGGCCTTCGCCTGGCTGGCCGAGGACCTGCATCCGGACGGGGTGGTGGGCAACGCCGGGCTGGGCTCCGCCGAACTGGGCCGCCGCCTGGTCGATCACTACGCCGGGCGCATCGCCCGGATCCTGCAGGAGACCCGGGCGATGCGCCTGGAGCGGCCCCACGGCGGGCCCTGACGCCCCGTTTCGACGTCTCAGCGTCGCGCCCGGAACACCTCGTCGAGCAGGTGGCCGGCGCGGTCGGCCTTGGCGCTGAGATAGCGGTGGTTGTGGTCGTTGAGGGTGCCGTAGAGCGCCTGGCGCTCGACCACCTCGATGCCGCCCTCGGTCAGGGCCGCCATCTTCAGGGGGTTGTTGGTCATCAGCTGCACCCGGCGGATGCCCAGGGCATCCAGCATGTCCACCGCCACCCCGTAGCGCCGCTCGTCCTCGCCGAAGCCGAGGATCTGGTCGGCATCCAGGGTATCCAGTCCGCTGTCCTGGAGGGTGTAGGCGCGCAGCTTGTTGGCCAGGCCGATGCCGCGACCCTCCTGGGCCAGGTAGAGCAGCACCCCGCCGCCCAGCGCCTCGATCTCGGCCACGGCCTTGCGCAGCTGCTCGCCGCAGTCGCAGCGCAGACTGCCGAACAGGTCACCGGTGAGGCAGGCGGAGTGCAGGCGCAGCGGCACGGCCGACTCCAGGGCCGGATCACCGATCACCACCGCGACGTGCTCGCGCATCCCGTCGGGCTCGCGGAACAGGATAAAGCGGCAGTCATCGGCATCGGCCAGCGGGATCCGGGCCTCGCTGACTCGGCGCAGCATGCCGGCAGCACCCTCCAGGCAGCGTGCCGCCTGCTCGGCCTCCACCGCCAGCAGGGTGCCGTCGGCCACCGCTGCCGCCACCTCATCCCGCCGCGCCTCGGCGACCCGTGCCACCAGCGCCGAGGGAACCAGCAACGCCCGGCGCATCAATGCCAGGGCGGCCAGGTCCGCTACTTCTGCCGGCTGCAGGGCCGCGCGGCACGCCTCGAGCCGGGCCTGGCCGAGGCCCGCCACCGGCGCGGCCCCGTAGGCCAGGGCACCCAGGCGAGCCGTCACCTCCTCCGCGGGCAGCGGCAGGCGGGCCGCCCTGGTGGCCGGCTCCACCCCCAGGGCCGCCAGGCGATGCCGGCTCAGCACCAGCGCCGGCGTGGTGCCGGCCAGCTCATCCAGCCGCGAGACGGCCGCCTGGGCGGCTCCCTCGACGGCCTGGACCAGCACCCGGGACTCGCCGGCCAACAGCAGCACCGGCAACCCGCGTCGTAGATCGAAGATGGCCCGTTCAACCTGATGCATCGCTCTCTCCTGGTGGTATCGATGCGCTTTGCGTCCCGCCGGCGAACTGCGCATGATGGCAGTCAGCTCCCCGACAGGAGGCCCCATGGGCGCCACTGACCCGACGCTGTCTCTGTCCCTGGAAGAGGCCTGGCAGGCCCTCGTCCATGCCGCCCATCCCGGCGGCGACGGCACGCCGGTGGCCGGCCTGTCGCTCTCGCCGGCCGGCTGGCAGGCCGAACGCCCCGTCTCGCCCGAGGCCCGTGACCTGCTCGACTGCCTGGCGCCGCTGGCCACCCGCACCGGCCGGCTGGCCATCGCCCAGCTCGGCCAGAGCCTGGACGGGCGCATCGCCACCGAGAGCGGGCACTCCCACTACATCAACGGGCCGGAGAGCCTGGTGCACCTGCACCGGCTGCGCGCGCTGGTGGATGCCGTGGTGGTCGGCGCCGGCACCGCCAGCGAGGATGACCCCCAGCTCACGGTGCGCCACGTGGTGGGCCCCCACCCGGTCCGGGTGATCCTCGACCCCCGGGGCCGGGTGACGCCGGACCGGCGACTGCTGCACGACCCCGAGGCGCCGACCCTGCACCTGCACGGCGAGGGGGCGCCCCCGGAAGGCCCGGCGGGGCACCATGTGGAGCGCCTGGCGCTGCCGCGGGTCGCCGACGGCTTCGCCCCCGCCGCCGTGCTCGAGGCCCTGGCCGCCCGGGGGCTCGACCGGGTGCTGATCGAGGGCGGCGGCGTCACGGTGTCGCGCTTCCTCGAGGCCGGCGCGCTCCATCGGCTGCACCTGCTGGTGGCGCCGCTGCTGATCGGCTCCGGCCGGCCGGGGCTCTCGATGACGCCCATTGCCACCCTGGATGAGGCGCGCCGTCCCGTGTCGCGGACCTTCCGCTGCGGTGATGACACCCTCTTCGATCTCGACCTGGCCCCGCCCGTCGCCTGACCCGCCGCTCGCCGGGGCGGGGCGAGCCACCCGGTGCAGCAGCACCAGGCCGCCGGGCAGGCTGGCCACCAGCACCACGACCCCGTAGGCCATGGAGACCGCCACCCCCTGGGCCGGCGGCAGCCCCGCCAGTCCCCAGACCAGCGCGGCGGCTCCCTCGCGCACCCCCCAGCCGGCGAGCGACAGCGGGATCAGCATCGCCAGCAGCACCGGCGGCACCAGCGCCAGCAGGGTGGCAAACGGCAGCTCGACGCCGATCGCCCGGGCCGCGCAGACGAACACCAGGGCATAGCTGATCACCACCAGCAGCGACCCGGCGAGCTGCTTCGGCCACACCGAGGCGGCCAGCAGGCTGCGCCTGAGGTCGCCGCCGAGCCCCATCAGGGCCGCCGGGGGCCGCCGGGCCAGCTGCCAGCCCGCCGGGACCAGCAGCAGCACGGCGGCGACCCCGGCCGGCAGCCAGCCGGACGCCGCGACGCCCCTGGCAGCGCCTGCCAGCAGCTCGTGCCAGAGCGGCGAGGCGGCCAGCACCGCCAGGGTCAGCAGCACCATGGCCAGCTGCCCGGAGGCGCGCTCGATGATCACCGCCCGCCAGGCACCGCCGCGGCGGCCGCTATCGCGGGAGTGGCGCCAGGCCCGGGCGGCGTCGCCGGCCACCCCGCCCGGCAGCACCTGGTTGAGGAACAGCGCCAGGTAGTACTCCCGCAGGGCCCGGCGGAAGCCCAGCGAGAGCCCCAGCAGGCGGGCGGTGAGCCGCCAGCGCCAGGCGCTGAGGAGCAGGGGCGGCAGGGTCAGCGCCAGGGCCAGCAGGGCCCAGCCCGGCGAGAGCCGCTGCACCTGGGCGAGGATCGCCGCCGGCTCCAGCCACACGGCGAGCCCGACGAGCAGCGCCAGCCCCACCAGCGGGCGCAGCAGGCGACGGGTGCCGGACATGCTCAGGCGCCCCCGGCCGGCAGCGGCGGCAGCGCCAGCAGGTCGCGATGGCCCACGGTCAGCCCCAGCTCGCCCGCGGCGAGGCCGGCCAGCCGGCGCGATCGCCAGCGGAACAGACGCGCCTGCTCCTCCGGGGCCTGTGCCAGGGCGGCGTCGTACCAGCCCTGCACCAGCTGCTCGGCCAGCGGCAGCAGCTCGCGCTCGCCGGCGGCGAGGTGCCAGGGGGTGGCCGCACCCTCCACGCGATAGCCGGCCGTGGCCATGGCCGCGGCCAGCACGGCGGGGGCATCCCCCCCCAGGGCAGGGCCGAGCCCCTTGTCGCGGCGCTGATGGGCCTGGAACAGCGCGCGGACCGCGGCATCCTCGTCGTCCTCGAGTCGCTGGCCCGCCGCATCCAGGAAGGCCCAGTCGCCGTCCACGCTGAGGGTGAACAGCAGCGCCTGGTGACGACCGGCCGCGGCCGCCACCAGCGCCTCGGCCCAGGGACGGGAGACCAGGTCGAACAGCGCCGAGGCCACCACCAGGTCGGCCCCCGCCAGCAGGCCGTCATCCACCGGTGCGAGGTCCCGGCAGCAGGCCTCGAGGGTCAGCCGGGCGCCGGCCGGGTCGCGCAGGGTCGCGCCATGCCGGCGGGCCAGGGCGAGCAGCGCCGGGTCGTGGTCGACCAGCCGCCAGCGCTGGGGGCCAGGCAGCCGCGGCGCCAGGAAGCGCAGGTTGCTGCCGCTGCCGCAGCCCAGGTCGACGATGCCACGAGGGCAGCCAAGCGCGCCGGGCCGGGCGGCGAGCCAGTCGGCGGCCAGGCCGGTCAGGCAGTGGCTGCGCGAGCGGCCATCCAGCCACTCGCGACGTGAGAGCCAGTCGGCACTGAAGCGCTCCCGGGGAGAGGGGGTACCGGCGGGCAGCCGGTCGGTCTCGGGCGCATTCATCGCGATGTCTCCTCGGGGCGGTGATCGGCGGCAACGGCCGCCGAGGTCGGGTCGTCCAGGGCGGCCAGGAAGCGGTCGCCGGCCTGCTGCCAGTCGTCCAGGTCGCGACGGGCCTCCCGGGCGCCGCGGCGCAGCCGGCGACGCAGCTCGGCGTCATCGAGCCAGGCGGCCAGGGCGTCACCCAGGGCGACGGCATCGTCGGGGAGCACGGCCAGCCCGGCGGCCGGCGGCAGGGTGTCGACCAGGGCGCCACCGGTGGTGGTGAGCACCGGCAGGCCCCGGGCGAGCGCCTCGGTGACCACCATGCCGTAACCCTCGTAGCGCGAGGGCAGCACGAAGAGCTCCGCCCGGTGGTAGGCGGCGGCCAGCTCGGCGGCACTGCGCTCCCCGGCCCAGGCGATACGCCCTTCCAGCCCATGCCGTCGCGCGGCCTCCAGCAGCCGCTCGGCGTGGGCGGGATCCCGCTCGTGGCTGCCGATGGCCTCCAGGGTCCAGTCGCGGTCGCCGAGGCCGGCCAGCGCCTCCAGCAGCACGTCATGGCCCTTGCGCGGGATCAGGGTCGCCACGCAGAGCAGGCGCCGGGGCCCGGGGGACTCCAGGTCCAGGGCGCTGGACGCCAGCGGCGCCGGGTCGACGCCGGGCTCCACCACGCAGAGCCGCTCGGCCGCCACGCCGAAGCGGTGGAGGCCGCGGGCCGTCCAGCGGCTGGTGACGATGACGCGTCGCGCCAGGGCCAGGGCGCGGGTCTCGCTGTCGAGCAGCCGGTGGCGGGTTTCCTCGGGCAGGCCGGTCTCGTCGGCCAGCGGGTGGTGCACCAGGGCGATGATCGCCAGCCGATCGGCGTGGGGGGCGACCGCCTCGGGGAGCCCACCCATGGCGAGGCCGTCGATCACCACCCGGGCGCCGTCCGGCAGGGCCGCCAGCGCCCGGGCCAAGCCCTGCCGGGCCGTGTCGTCGGGCACGGGGAAGCGCCCCTCGAGCCCCACCACCTCGACGGCACGACCCCGGGCCCGCAGCGCCGAGACGATACGGGCGTCATAGACATAGCCGCCGGTGAGCTGGCCAGGGTCGCCGGCCACGATCAGGGTAAGCGTCTCCGCCATCACAGGGTGCCCTCGAAGCTCGCCCAGGCGATATGCGACTCGTGCAGGGTGACGGTCATCGCCTCGAGCCCGCCGGCCCCCTCTCCCAGGTGGCCGAGCTGGATCGACGTGGCCAGGCGCTCGAAGATCACCCGGGCCATGAACTCGGTGGTGGTGTTGCGCCCGTGGAACTCCGGCAGCTCGTCGAGATTCTGGAAGTTGAACTCGCCGAGCACCGCCTTGAGCGCTTCGCCCGCCAGGCCGATGTCCACCACCAGGTCGTGGTCGTCGAGCTCGCGGCGCTGGAAGGTGACGTCCACCACGTAGGTGGCGCCGTGGGTCCGCTGGGCGGGCCCGAACACGTCGCCGCGAAAGCTGTGGGCGATCATGAAGTGGTCGCGAACGGTGAGTCGGTACATGGCCGGGGCTCCAGTCGGTGGGACGTCGAATCGTTTGGGCGTCAATCAGTCGGGCGAGGCATAGCGCAGGCGGTGGCAGAGCACCTCCCCCGCGCCGGCGGCGAGCCGGGGCATCAGCACGGGCAGCTCATGGAAGTCGCTCTCGCCGCTGAT
Organism: Halomonas sp. 3H; assembly: GCF_024206005.1. NCBI lineage: Bacteria > Pseudomonadati > Pseudomonadota > Gammaproteobacteria > Oceanospirillales > Halomonadaceae > Halomonas > Halomonas sp. 3H. Next base: position 984,898 of record NZ_CP100360.1, on the reverse strand, counting down.
CAGCGCATCGAGGCAAGGGTCGCGCAGCAGGTCCAGCGCCAGCGCCAGGCGACGGCGATGATCCCAGCGCGGCATGCGCTCGGCGGGCAGGCGACCCACCTGGCTGCCGATCAGCCGCAGCCGCCGGGAGTGGAAGGCCTCCCCCAGCGGCAGGCTCGCCTCGCGGTCACCGTACCAGCTCATCTCCACCACCCGCGCCTCGTCGCCGGCCAGCGTCAGGGCCTGGCGCAGCCCCTCGGGGTTGCCGCTGGCGTGGATCACCAGGTCGTTGTCGGCCGGCGCCCGGTCGGCCAGGCGGAACTCGACGCCCAGCGCCAGGGCGAGTTCCGCCCGCGCCGGCGAGACATCCACCAGGCAGACCCGGGTCCCCGGGATGGCCGCGCAGAGCCAGGCTACCAGGGCGCCCACCACGCCGGCCCCGATCACCGCGATGCGGTCGCCGACGCGCGGCTCGGCGTCCCAGCAGCCGTTGATCGCGGTCTCCATGTTGGCGGCGAGCACCGCCCGGGCGGCGGGCAGGCCCGCCGGCAGTGGCGTGACCATGGCGACGGGTACCACGTAGCGATCCTGATGCGGGTAGAGGCAGAACACCTCCCGGCCCAGCAGCTCGTCGGGGCCGGCCTCGACCACGCCCACGCTGACGTAGCCGTACTTCACCGGCCAGGGGAAGTCACCGGCCTGGAAGGGGGCGCGCATGCGCTGCCACTCGCTCTCGGGCACCCGCCCCTGGAACACCAGCGCCTCGGTGCCGCGGCTGACGGCGCCGAACCGCGCCTTGACCCTTACCTCCCCCTCGCCGGGGGCGGGCAGCGGCTCATCGCGCAGTTCACCGTGGCCCGGGGCCAGGGTCCAGAAGGCGGTGGCGGTGTCGACGGCCATGGGGTCTCCAGCAAGAGGGAACGGCAATACTTTTACAAGAATGGTACATTTACCACATTATGCACAACTTTAGCGATATCGGCGGTCCCCATCGCGGCCGACTGCTACGGTGATCACCATGGGCCCCTGAGGCTCAGCATAGCGGCAATGCCTCGCCACCATGGCGACCGACAACGGCGATCAACAACCCCCGGGAGCCCGCATGCCCTCTCCAGTCTCGTCCCCCACGCCTGTACCAGGGTCCGCCAAGACGATGCGGCCGTGGCGCCTGGCCCTTGAGCTGACCCTGGGAGGCGTCGTCCTGCTGGGGCTGCTGGGGCTGCTGGCGAGCCGGGCAGGCGCGGGCGCCGCTCCCTGGGTGGCGGCGCTGGCCCTGGCCAGCTACCTGGGCATGGCGGCCCTGCTGTGGCACGCCCTGCGGCGAGGGCCCCGGGTACGAACGGGGCTGGGCCCGGCCAACCGGGTCACCCTGGCGCGAGGCGTGCTGGTCGCCCTGCTGGCCGGCACCCTGGCCGACCCGGCCCTGCTGGCGGCCCGCGGGGAGTGGCTCTTCACCCTCGCGCTGGTGGCCCTGGCCCTAGACGGGGTGGACGGCTGGGTGGCCCGGCGCACCGCCAGCGCCAGCGCCGTGGGGGCCCGCTTCGACATGGAGCTCGACGCCTTCTTCACCCTGGTACTCTGCCTGGCGCTGCTGCAGCTGGAACGCGTCGGCCCCTGGGTGCTGGCCATCGGCGCCATGCGCTACGCCTTTGTCGCGGCGAGCTGGCGCTGGCCCTGGCTCGCCGCCGAACTGCCCGAGAGCCTGCGCCGCAAGGCGGTGTGCGTGTGGCAGGTGGCCGCGCTGATGCTCGCCCTGCTGCCGGCCATGTCCGACCTGCTCGCCACCTGGCTGGCCGCCACCGCCCTGGTGGGCCTCACCCTCTCCTTCGCCGTGGACGTGCGCTGGCTCTACCGCCACCGATGAATGGCAAGCCGTTTGAGCCTCCCGCAACACTCGAGGCTGTTCCGGCGACAGGTCCCGGAGCGCCGGACCGTCGATGGGGCGCTGTGAACCCCTCCCTGGGCGCTACCGATGCCATCCCTGGCATAGGACCCCCTCTTCGACCTGTCCCCGGCGCCTCTCGTTTGGGCAACCCGGACTATCCGCCGGTGCAGCCTCGGGGCTGGCAAATGCCTCCTGGCCTGCTAGAGTGGGCCTTCGCTTGACGGGGTGCCGGTGGAACCGGCTGAGATCGCCATACGACACGGCTTGTTCGCAATGAACTGTCGTCACGGCGGGGCCCGTTGAACCTGATCCGGCTAGTACCGGCGTAGGAATCAAGCGGTGGCCGCCCCTCGACTACCCCTGTGTAGCGCTCACTCCCAGGCCCCACCCCCTCCCTCGCCCGCACTCCGGATCATCACTCGTCTCCGGAGAAGATCATGGGCTACCGCTTCAGCGACCTCACCGCCGCCTGCCAGGACGACTGGCGGGCCTATATCGAGCACGACTTCGTGCGCGGCCTGGCCGACGGCACCCTCGAAGAGGGCGCCTTTCGCCACTACCTGAAGCAGGACTACCTGTTCCTGATCCACTTCGCCCGGGCCTATGCCCTGGCCGCCTACAAGAGCCGCACCCTCGCCGACCTGCGCCAGGCCTTTGATGGCCTCAAGGCCATCGTCGACCTGGAGCTGGGGCTCCACGTGGGCTACTGCCGGGAGTGGGGCATCAGCGAGGCGACGCTGGCCGAGCTGCCCGAGGCCCGCGCCACCATGGCCTATACCCGCTACGTGCTGGATACCGGCAACCGCGGCGACCTGCTCGACCTCCATGTGGCCCTGGCCCCTTGCCTCGTGGGCTACGGCGAGATCGCCGACTGGATCAACGCCCGCGCCGGGACGTTGCGCGGCGACGCCAACCCCTATGACGCCTGGATCGCCATGTACGAGAGCGAGGAGTTCCAGGCCGCTCGCCGCGCCGAGGAAGCCTGGCTCGATGCCCGCCTGGCCGACGTCACCCCGGCTCGCTTCGCCGAACTCACCCAGGTCTTCCGCGACGCCACCCGACTCGAGATCGACTTCTGGCAGATGGGGCTGGATCGCGCCCTCTAGCGCCGCCGCCCTGCCCCCTGACAACAACACCGACAACAACCGCCACCCCAAGGACTCTCGCCATGAGCAAGACCGCCCACTTCCTCGCCGAGACCGCCCGGGTCGACGAGGCCGCCATCCAGCCGCTGCCCGGCTCGCGCAAGGTCTACATCGAGGGCTCGCGCCCGGATATCCGCGTGCCCTTCCGCGAGATCTCGCTCTCGCCCACCAGGACCTCCGGCATGGGCCCGGATGAGGAGAACCCGCCGCTGCTGGTCTACGACACCTCCGGCCCCTATACCGATCCGAATGCCGAGATCGACCTGCGCCGCGGCCTGCCCGAGCTACGCCGTGCCTGGATCGAGGCACGGGGCGACACCGAGCTGCTCGACGGCCCCACCTCCGACTACGGCCGGCGTCGCGCCAACGACCCGACGCTTGCCAGGCTTCGCTTCGATCTGACCCGCACGCCCCGGCGCGCCAAGGAGGGGAAAAACGTCACCCAGCTGCACTACGCCCGCCAGGGGATCATCACCCCGGAGATGGAATTCATCGCCATCCGCGAGAACCAGCGGCGACAAGCCCTGGGCACCGCGGAAGTCGAGCGGATCCTGGGCCACCAGCACCCGGGCCAGGGCTTCGGCGCCCGGCTGGTTGATGAGATCACCCCGGAGTTCGTGCGCGCCGAAGTGGCCGCCGGCCGGGCCATCATCCCCTGCAACATCAACCACCCGGAATCCGAGCCGATGATCATCGGCCGCAACTTCCTGGTGAAGATCAACGGCAATCTGGGCAACTCGGCGGTCACCTCCTCCATCGAGGATGAAGTCGACAAGATGACCTGGGGCATCCGCTGGGGCTCGGATACCATCATGGATCTCTCCACCGGGCAGAACATCCACGAGACCCGCGAGTGGATCATTCGCAACGCCCCGGTGCCCATCGGCACCGTGCCCATCTACCAGGCGCTGGAGAAGGTCAAGGGCGTGGCCGAGGATCTCACCTGGGAGGTGTTCCGCGACACCCTGATCGAGCAGGCCGAGCAGGGGGTGGACTACTTCACCATCCACGCCGGGGTGCTGCTGCGCTATGTGCCGCTCACCGCCAAGCGGGTCACCGGCATCGTCTCCCGGGGCGGCTCCATCATGGCCAAGTGGTGCCTCTACCATCACCGGGAGAGCTTCCTCTACACCCACTTCGAGGAGATCTGCGAGATCTGCAAGCGCTATGACGTGGCCTTCTCGCTGGGTGACGGCCTGCGCCCGGGCTCGGTGGCCGACGCCAACGACGAGGCCCAGTTCGCCGAGCTGGAGACCCTGGGTGAGCTGACCCATATCGCCTGGAAGCACGATGTCCAGGTGATGATCGAGGGGCCGGGCCATGTGCCGATGCACCTGATCAAGGAGAACATGGACAAGCAGCTCGAGGCGTGCCACGAGGCGCCCTTCTATACGCTCGGCCCGCTGACCACCGACATCGCCCCGGGCTACGACCACATCACCTCCGGCATTGGTGCTGCCATGATCGGCTGGTTCGGCTGCGCCATGCTCTGCTACGTGACCCCCAAGGAGCACCTGGGCTTGCCCAACAAGGACGACGTCAAGACCGGCATCATCACCTACAAGATCGCCGCCCACGCCGCGGACCTCGCCAAGGGCCACCCGGCCGCCCAGCGCCGCGACAATGCGCTTTCCAAGGCGCGCTTCGAGTTCCGCTGGGAGGACCAGTTCAACCTCGGCCTGGACCCGGACACCGCCCGCGAGTACCACGACGAGACCCTGCCCAAGGACTCCGCCAAGGTGGCCCACTTCTGCTCCATGTGCGGCCCCAAATTCTGCTCCATGAAGATCAGCCAGGAGGTGCGCGACTATGCCCGAGACAACGGCCTCGACGGCGATCAGCAGGCGGTGATGAAGGGCATGGAAGAGCAGGCGGAGAAGTTCCGCGACACCGGCAGCCAGCTCTACCAGGAGGTCTAGGCCGCGGCGCATCTCCGCCCGCAAGGGATACCTGAACGTTCACGCCGGCCCCCGGGCCGGCGTGTTGCATCAGCGGATGCCGTCAGGCTGGCACGGGCCCTGCATGGGTTAGGGGTTGTCACGAGGAGACCCGGCCATGTCCGACCGCCCGACCTTCACCCCCTCCGTCGCCGTCCCGCTGGAAGCCGAGGCCTTCAGCCGCCGCGCCCACGGCCACCTGGCCTTCCTCTACGGCCCGCGCGCCGACGAGGTGCTGCGGCGGCTGCTGACCCTGCTGGCCCACCAGGCCCCGCCCTCCCCTGGTGAAGGCGATGCGCCACTCTGGAGCGAGCGCGACCAGTGGCTGATCAGCTATGGCGACAGCCTGCTGGAGGGCGAGCGAGCGCCCCTGGAGGTGCTGGACGACTTCCTGGAAGCGCGCCTGGCGGAAACCTTCAGCGGCGTGCACCTGCTGCCCTTCTTCCCCTGGAGCAGCGACGACGGCTTCTCGGTGATCCACTACCGAGAGGTCTCCCCCGACCTGGGCGACTGGTCCCATGTTCGCGCCCTGGCCGGGCGGCGCGACCTGGCGGTGGACCTGGTGCTCAACCACGTCTCCCGGGAGTCGCTGTGGTTCGTCGACTACCTCTCCGGCAGCCAGCCGGGGCGGGACTACTTCATCGAGATGGACCCGGAGACCGACCTCTCGGCGGTGGTGCGGCCGCGCAGCTCGCCGCTGCTGGTCAAGGTGCCGACCCGGCGCGGCCCCCGACACCTCTGGGCGACCTTCTCCGAGGACCAGATCGACCTGAACTTCGCCAACCCCGACGTGCTGCTGGAGTTCATCGGGATCCTGCTCTACTACCTCAACCAGGGCGCCCGGGTGATCCGACTGGACGCCATCGCCTACCTGTGGAAGGCCGTCGGCACCCCCTGCATCCACCTGCCACAGACCCACGAGGTCGTGCGGCTGCTGCGCGCGGTGGTGGACCACGTGGCGCCGGGCACCCTGCTGCTCACCGAGACCAACGTGCCCCACCGGGAGAACCTCAGCTACCTGGGTTTAGAACGTCTCCCCGCTCCCCCCGACGAGGCACACCTGGTCTATCAGTTCCCGCTGCCGCCGCTGCTGCTGCACACCCTGACCAGCGGCGAGGCGGGCACGCTGGCGGCCTGGCTGCGCAGCCTGCCGACCCTGCCCCCCGGCTGCAGCTTTCTCAACTTCACCGCCAGCCACGACGGCATCGGCGTACGCCCGCTGGAGGGCTGGCTGCCCCAGCACGAGATCGATGCGCTGCTGGAGCTGATGCACCGCTTCGGCGGCTTCGTCAGCATGCGCACCCGGGACGACGGCAGCGACAGCCCCTACGAGATCAACATCACCTGGTTCGACGCCATGAAGGGCACCCGTCGCGGCCCGGACCCCTGGCAGATGCAGCGCTTCCTGTGCGGTCAGCAGCTGATGCTCGGCCTGCGCGGTATCCCGGCGCTCTACTTCCACGTGCTGACCGGCACCCTGAACGACCTTGAGGGGGTGGAGCGCAGCGGACGCCTGCGTTCCATCAACCGGCGCCGCTGGCAGCGCGATGAGCTGGAGCTGCTGCTGGACAGCCCCGACACGCCGACGAGGATGGTCTTCGAGGCGCTGACCCGGCGCCTGGCGGTCCGACGTGGCGAGCCCTGCTTCCACCCGGACGCCCCCCAGCGGGTGCTGGAGACGCCGCCGGAGCTGCTGGTGCTGGAGCGCGGCCCGCTGCCCGACGGGCGCCGCCTGCTGGCGGTCCACAACGTTACCGACGCCCCCCAGCCGCTGACGCTTCCGGCCCTCGGCCAGGGGGCGTGGTTCGACCTGCTGGAGGAGGCCCCCTGGACGCCGGTGGAGAGCCTGGCGCCCTATCGCTGCCTGTGGCTGGTGCAGAAGCCCTGAGCGATAGCAGAATCCGCTCGAGGCTATTCCGGCGACAGGCCTGCTACACCTCGCCGCGGTTGTCGGCCTCCACGGCGTCGTGGAGGCGTTCCGGCAGGTCGGGAATCGCCGAGCGCACCCGGTTCCAGCTGGGGATGAAGGGCCGCTCGCCGGGATTGTCGAGGAAGGCGCTGCCGGCCTCGAGCAGGTTGGCGGCGAACAGTTCCACGGCCCGCTCCTCGGCATGGCGATCCAGGGAGAGGCCGTTCATCACCGCGTCGTGGTCGTAGGCCTCGATCAGGTCCAGGGCCAGCCGGTAGTAGGTCGCCTTGAGGGTGCGGAAGCCCTCGGCGCTGAAGGTCACCCCCTGGGTGGCCAGCTTGCGGTAGAGCGCCTTGGCGATGTCCAGGCTCATGCGGTTGAGCCCGGCGGAGGCGTCCTCCTCCGAGACCGGCTGGTGCTTGTGGTCGTAGGCGTCGGCCAGGTCCACCTGGCAGAGCCGCTTGGTGGAGTAGTTGCGATGCACCTCGGAGAGCACGCCGACCTCCAGGCCCCAGTCGGCGGGTATGCGGATGCCGTCGAGCACCTCGGCGCGCATGGAGAACTCCCCGGAGAGCGGGTAGCGGTAGCTGTCCAGGTACTCCAGGTAGGGCAGCGGCCCGTGGATGCGCTTGAGCGCCCGCAGCAGCGGCGTGACCATCAGCCGGGACACTCGGCCGTTGAGCCGCCCGTCGGCGATGCGCGGGTAGTAGCCCTTGCAGAACTCGTAGTTGAAGTGGGGGTGGGCCACCGGATAGAAGAGCCGCGCCAGCAGGCCACGCTCGTAGGTGAGGATGTCGCAGTCGTGGAGCGCCACCACGGCGCCGCGCCCGGAGGCCTGGACGAAGCCGGCGCAGAACCAGACGTTGCGCCCCTTGCCCGGCTGCTGGGGCGAGAGCCCCTGGGCGTCCAGCTCCTCGTCCAGGGCGCGCAGCCGCGGGCCGTCGTTCCAGAGGATGCGATGGTGCTGCGGCAGCCGGCCGAAGAACTCCCGGGCACGCAGGAACTGCTCGCGGTCGGCCCGGTCCAGCCCGATCACCACCTCGGCGAGGTAGGGCACCCGGCGGAGCTCCTCGACGATCGCCTCGAGGGCGGGCCCTTCCAGCTCGGAGTAGAGCGAGGGCAGGATCAGGCTCATCGGGCGGCGACGCGAGAAGCGCACCAGGTCCGCCTCCAGGGAGTCCACCGGGCGCCGGGTCAGGTTGTGGAAGTCGGTGATGATGCCGTTCTGGTGGAAGTCGCTCATGCGCTCGCCTCCTCGGTGGCTGCCTCACGGGCCGAGACCCCCGCCGGACTCAGCCGGCGGTCGGCTCGCCCCCACCAGTAGGCCACCCCCTCGGCCCAGCCGGCGGGGCCGGTCGCCTCGCTGCGATAGAGCGCCGGCTGGGCCGGCTCCACCGGCAGGCCGTGGCAGCCGCGGATCACCACCGCCTGGTCCACCGCCTCGAGCATGGCGATGTCGTTGGGCCCGTCGCCCAGCGCCAGGGTCAGCGGGCGGCGGCCGCGCAGCGCCTGGTAGCGCTCCACCAGCCACGCCACCGCGCTGCCCTTATGGGACTCGCCGGTGACGTGCCAGAAGCGCCCGCCGCGCACCAGCTGCAGGCCGTCGCCGGCCAGTCCCGCACGGAAGGCCTCGAGGGCGGCCTCGTCGTCCTGCCACACCAGCGGCTCGCTGCCCTCGCGCATCCGCGCCAGGCGGGCCTCGGGCTCGGGCAGGCCGGTGAAGGCGACGAGCTCGTCGAGGGCCATCTCGCTCATGGTGGTGAAGCGCACGCCCAGCCGCGCCTGCCACACCGCCAGGCGCTTGCGCACGAAGCCGATGTCCACCCCCAGGGTGCGAATGGCCAGGCCGTCGGGACCCGGGCGGTCGATGCGGGCATGGCACCAGGCCGGCGGCAGGCCGACCACGGCGCCGTTCTCGGCGATGAAGGGGGTGTCGGTCAGTCCCATGGCCTGGCGCAGCGGCACGATCTCGCTGCGGGTCTTGCTGGTCACCGGGATCACCGGCACCCCGAGCTGCCGGAGGCGGGCCAGCCAGGGCCGGGCGGGGGACCAGTCATAGCTGTGGTGGTCGAGCAGCGAGCCATCCAGGTCGGTGAACAGCAGTCGCGGCGTCAGGGCCGCATCGAAGCCGGCATCCGGCGTGGTCGGTGAAACGGTCATGGCAGCTCCCGAGGCATGAGGGTCACTCAAGTCCTTGCACAAGGCGTGCCATGCCGGCCCGGTCGCGTAACAGGCGCGGATCGCATGTCGCTGTCATGCTCGAGACTGTTCGGGATTACGCACGCACCACTTCAGTGCTTTTCAGGGCACCAAAAAAGCGCACCCCGAGGCGAAATGCCTCGGGGTGCCGTGAGCCGCGGGTCGAGGTCGCGGGTCAGAAGCTGTAGCGCACGCCGACGCTGGCGGCGTCGAAGGTGTAGTTCGACTCGTCCAGATAGCGCATGTAGTCGGCGCCCAGCGCCAGGTTGGGGGCCACGTCGAACTCGGCACCCGCGCCGTAGGAGAAGCCGCTCTCGCGGTCGATGTCGAAATCCACCTCGGTGAAGCCGGCCAGGCCGTAGAGGCGGAACTCCTGGGAGATGGGCAGGATGCCCTTGCCATAGGCACCGATCAGGGAGTCGAGCTCCACGGCGCCGTCGGAGCCGCCGCCACCCAGGTGCGCCTCGACGGCGAAGTAGTCGTTGAACTGCATGCCGCCGTTCAGGCGCAGGCCGACGCTGTCACGGCTGGAACCGTTGTCGGGATTGACCTCCCAGAACATGGCGTCGCCGCCGATGTAGGGCTGGGGGTAGAAGGCCTGCTGGGCCTGGGCGGTGGTGACCGCACCGGCGGCGAACAGGGCGGCGGTCGTCGCAGCGAGGGTGAGACGTTTCATGGCGTCCTCCTTATTAATGAACACCGTTTCCTAACATCCCGAAGTGTGGCCCCCACCCCACCAAAGATCAAGGGAACAATGTGCAAATCTGCGCTACGCCGCGTCGCGGAGAGGCGACAGCATCGCCCGTGAGTCGGGAGGGCGGCGACTCAGGCCCGCCGCGAGAACCCCAGCACCAGGATGCCCGCCACCACGATGCCGCCACCCGCCAGCTGCACCGGGGTGAGCGCCTGGCCGAGGATCAGGTAGCCCAGCACCAGGGCGGCCACCGGCTCCATGTTCATGGCCGGGGCGTTGCGCGCCATGTCCAGGCGCGGCACGCAGATGAACAGCGTCGAGAAGGCCACCGCATAGCAGAGCCCCAGGGCGGCAAGCCCCACCCAGCCGGGCGCGGAGGCCGGCAGCGCCATACCGCCGGGCACCAGCCCCAGGCCGCCGGCCACCAGCATCGCCACCAGCACCGTGAACATGGTCAGCAGGGTGCGCAGGGTGCTGCCCACCTCGGCGAGCCGATGCTCGGTGATCCACAGCGCACAGGAGAAGGCGCTGGCGGCGGCCAGGCCGAAGGCCACCCCGGCGAGCCAGCCGGGTCCCATGGCGTCGGGGCCGGCCAGCCAGGCGGGCACATCCAGCACCACCACCAGGCCGACCAGGATCACCCCCATGATCAGCGCCGCGCGAAGCGTCGGCCGGGGTCCGCCCAGGGCCCAGGTGAGCAGCGCCAGCTGGATCGGCAGGGTGTTCATCAGCAGCAGCGCCACCACCACCGGGATCCGCGCCACCGCCGAATAGAGGCAGAGGCTCTGCACCGCCACCAGCAGGCCCACCGCGAGCTGCCAGGGCCGCGTGCCCGGCGGCAGCGCCAGCCGCTTGCGCTGCACCGCCACCAGCACGGCCAGTATCGCCAGCGCCACCCCGGAGCGCACCAGGATCGCCAGCAGCAGCCCGGTGCCCTCGTCGAAGGCGACCCGGGCCGCCACGTGGTTGGCGGCGAACAGCGTCGCCAGGCCGCCCATCAGCAGCAGGGCAAGGGGGCGGGGATAGGGCATCGGGGCCGCCGAGGCGGCACGAGGGGTCGACATGTCACAGCGTCCGTGCAGGATGGGAGGTCGCCGGGGAAGACGGCGCCCGACCATGATCGGCATCAAGGCCGGGAGACGCCACTCGCCCCGCCTCATGGTAGACTAAAGTCCAATCTCTCGACCGAGGAGTGTCGATGAACGACCCGGTGCTGGTGATCAACTGCGGTTCCTCCTCCATCAAGTATGCGCTGGTGTCGGCGGACCCCGACCAGCCCCGGCTGGCCGGCCTGGCCGAACGCCTGGGCAGCAGCGACGCGCGCCTGGCGGGCATCGACAGCCGCGGCGAGCGCTTCCAGCGGGCGCTGGCCGGCGACGGCCACATCCAGGCCCTGGAGGCGATCCTCGACAGCCTCGAGGGCCACCGCCCCGTCGCCGTGGGGCACCGGGTCGTCCACGGCGGCGAGCGCTTCACCCGGGCCGCGCGGATCGACGATGAGGTGGTGGCGGCCATCGAGGCCACCGCCGCCCTCGCCCCGCTGCACAACCCGGCCAACCTGGAGGGCGTGGCGGCGACCCGCCAGCTGTTCCCCGAGCTGCCCCAGGTGGCCGTCTTCGACACCGCCTTCCACCAGAGCCTGCCCCCGCGCGCCTATCGCTACGCCCTGCCCGAGGCGCTCTACCGCGAGCACGGCATCCGCCGCTACGGCTTCCACGGCACCAGCCACGCCTGCGTGAGCGCCCGCGCCGACGCCCTCGCGGGCCGCCGCGGCGGCTGGCTGACCGCCCACCTGGGCAACGGCTGCTCCACCGCGGCGGTGTGGGAGGGCAGGAGCCTCGACACCAGCATGGGCCTGACCCCGCTGGAGGGGCTGGTCATGGGCACCCGCAGCGGCGACGTGGACCCCGGGCTGCACGCCCACCTGGCGCGCCAGCTCGACTGGAGCCTCGAGCGCATCGACGAGGTGCTCAACCGCGGCAGCGGCCTGCTGGGCCTCTCCGGGCTGACCAACGACATGCGCGAGCTGGAGGCCGCCGCCGACGAGGGCCATGCCGGCGCCCGGCTGGCCATCGAGGTGTTCTGCTACCGCATCGCCAAGTCCCTGGCCGCCCTCTCCTGCGCCCTGCCCCGGCTCGACGGCATCGTCTTCACCGGCGGCATCGGCGAGAACTCGCCGCGGGTGCGCGAGCGGGTGGTGGACCACCTCCCCCACTTCGGCCTGGGCCTCGACGGCCCCGCCAATGCCGAGACCGTGCGCGGCCGCGAGGGCCGCATCGACACCCGGGCCCCGGACCGCCCCGCCCTGTGGGTGATCCCCACCGACGAGGAGGGCCGCATCGCCGACGAGACCCGCCAGCTGCTGGGAGAGACCGCCCGATGACACCCCGCGAACCCCGCCACGAACCCCAGGTGCTGCTGCTGGTCCCCACCGGCGAGGGCGCCGGCCTCACCTCCGCCTGCCTGGGCCTGATCCAGGCGCTGGACACCATCGGCCTCAAGGCCGGCTTCCTCAAGCCGCTGCGCCAGGACGAGCTCAATGGTCCGGGGCCGGACCGCTCCTGTGCCCTGGTCAGCAGCACCCTCGGGCTGCACCCCCCCGCGCCGATCCCCCAGGCCGAGATGGAGCGCCTGCTGCGCGAGGACCGCCTGGACGTGCTGATGGAGCAGGTGGTCGAGCTCCAGGACCGCGCCCTGTCCACCGCCGGCGATGGCATGCCGGAACTGCTGGTGATGGAGGGGCTGGTGCCGACGCGCCACGCCAGCTATGCCACCCAGGTCAACGCCCAGCTGGCCCACGCCCTCAATGCCCGCATCATCCTGGTGGGCAGCGGCGACCTGGCCGAACCCCAGGCGCTGGCCGAGCAGCTCGACATGCACGCCCGCGCCTTCGGCGGCATCGGCTCGGCCCGCACCCTGGGCTGCATCCTGATGCGCCTGCACAACCTGCCCGGGGGCGGCGATGACAGCGGCCTCGCCGCGGGCACGGCGGCCCCGACGCTGGACGAGCCGCTGCTCGCCGAACTGCGTCGCCACTCGCCGGCGCTGGCCACCGACCGCTTCCACGTCATCGGCATGGTGCCCTATGCCCCGGCACTCTCGGCCCCCAGGGTGCTGGACGTGGCCCGCGCCCTGGGCGCCACCGTGCTCAACGAGGGCGAACCCGAGCGCCGGGTGCTCTCTACCAGTCTCTGCGCGCGCAGCGCGTCCAATGCCCTGCACATCTTCAAGCCCGGCAGCCTGGTGGTGGCCTCGGGGGATCGCGACGACGTGGTGCTGGCCTCGGCGCTGGCCACCATGAACGGCGTGCCGCTGGCCGGCGTGCTGCTGACCAACGGCTTCCTGCCCGGCGAGAACATGATCGAGATGTGCCGGCCGGCGCTGAAGACCGGGCTGCCGGTGATCAGCGTGGAGACCGACAGCTTCACCACTGCCAAGAACCTCGGCCAGATGGGCAACGACATCCCCATGGACGATCTGGAGCGCGCCGAGCGCGTGGCCAACTTCGTCGCCGCCCATATCGACCTGCAGTGGCTCAAGGACCACCTGAGCCGCGGCTATACCCGGCGCCTGTCGCCCTCGGCCTTTCGCCACCAGCTGGTCAAGCTGGCCCAGCAGGCCGACAGGCGGATCATCCTGCCGGAGGGCGCCGAGCCGCGCACCGTGGAGGCCGCGGCCATCTGTCAGCGCCGCGGCCTGGCCCGCTGCGTGCTGCTCGGCAAGCGCGAGGAGATCGAGGAAGTCGCCCGCCAGCGCGGCATCGCGCTGCCGGAGGGGCTCGAGATCATCGACCCGGACCACATCCGCGAGCGCTACGTGGCTCCCATGGTGGAGCGGCGCACCGGCAAGGTGAACGCGCTGACCGCCGAGGCGCAGCTCCATGACAACGTGGTGCTCGGCACCATGATGCTGCAGCTCGACGAGGTGGACGGCCTGGTCTCCGGCGCCATCCACACCACCGCCAACACCGTGCGCCCGGCCTTCCAGCTGATCAAGACCGCGCCGGGCTACCGCCAGGTGTCGTCGATCTTCTTCATGCTGCTGCCCGAGCAGGTGGTGGTCTACGGCGACTGCGCGGTGAACCCCGACCCGGACGCCGAGGCCCTGGCCGAGATCGCCATCCAGAGCGCCCGCTCCGCCCAGGCCTTCGGCATCGAGCCGCGGGTGGCGATGATCAGCTATTCCACCGGCGAGTCCGGCGGTGGCGCCGACGTGGAGAAGGTGCGCCAGGCCACCCGCCTGGCCCGGGAGCAGGCCCCGGACCTCTTGATCGACGGACCGCTGCAGTACGACGCCGCCGCCATCGAGAGCGTGGGCCGCCAGAAGGCCCCGGACTCCCCGGTGGCCGGGCGCGCCACGGTGTTCGTCTTCCCCGACCTCAACACCGGCAACACCACCTACAAGGCGGTGCAGCGCAGCGCCCGGGTGGTCAGCGTCGGCCCCATGCTGCAGGGCCTCAACAAGCCGGTGAACGACCTCTCCCGCGGGGCACTGGTCGACGACATCGTCTACACCATCGCCCTGACCGCCATCCAGGCCGCCCAGCGCGGCTGAGCGGGGTCTTACTCCACGCTGCCCTTGAGCCGTTCGCTGCGCCGGCGCAGCAGCTCCATGGTCACCAGCAGCAGGGTCGAGAGCAGGATCAGGATGGTGGCCATGGCGGCGATGGCCGGGCTGATGTTCTCGCGGATGCCGGAGAACATCTGGATCGGCAGGGTGCGCTCGGTGGGGCTGGCGATGAACAGCGCCACCACCACCTCGTCGAAGGAGGTGGCGAAGGCGAAGAGCCCGCCGGAGACCACCCCCGGCACGATCTGCGGCAGCACCACGGTGAAGAAGACCCGCAGCGGGCTCGCCCCCAGGCTGGCCCCGGCGCGCACCTGGTTGAAGTCGAAGCCCTGCAGGGTGGCGTTCACGGTGATCACCACGAAGGGCACGCCGAGCACCGTGTGGGCCAGCACCAGGCCGGTGTAGGAGTTGAGCAGCCCCACCTGGGCGAAGAAGAAGTACATGCCCACGGCGACGATCACCAGCGGCACCACCATGGGCGAGATCAGCAGCGCCAGGATCATTCCCTTGCCGGGAAAGTCGGCGCGGTTGAGCCCCACCGCGGCCAGGGTGCCGAGGATCATCGCCAGCAGGGTCGCCAGCGGCGCGACGATCAGGCTGTTCTTCAGCGCCGCCAGCCAGGGGCCGGAGGTATCGAAGATCGCCGCATACCAGCGCAGCGAGACGCCCGGCAGCGGATAGGTGAGGAAGGAGCCGCTGCTGAACGAGAGCGGGATGATCACCAGCACCGGGGTGATCAGGAACAGCAGCACCAGGCCGCACAGCAGCCGGAACGTCCAGAACCAGAGCCGCTCCACCGGCGAGGCGTAGGGGGGCAGTGCCATGTCGTTCTCCTCCCGGGCTCAGCGCCGGATCAGCTGCCTGCGATTCACCAGGCGGTGGTAGACCAGGTAGAGCAGCAGGGTGACCACCAGCAGGATGCTGCCCAGCGCCGCGGCCATGCCCCAGTTGTTGGTGGTGTTGGTGTAGTAGGCCACGTAGTAGCTGACCATCTGGTCGGCGGGGCCGCCCACCAGCGCCGGGGTGATGTAGTAGCCCAGCGCCATGATGAACACCAGGATGGTCCCCGCCGCCACCCCTGAGACCGTCTGGGGCACATAGACCTGCCAGAAGGCCGCGAAGGGGTGCGCACCGAGCGACACCGCGGCGCGCTGGTAGCTGGGCGAGATGCCCTTCATCACGCTGTAGAGCGGCAGCACCATGAAGGGCAGCAGGATATGCACCATGGCGAAGAACACCCCGATGCGGTTGAACACCAGCTGCAGCGGCGACTCGATCAGCCCCAGCGCCATCAGCGACTGGTTGGCCAGGCCGTTGGACTGCAGCAGGATGATCCAGGCCGCGGTGCGCACCAGCAGCGAGGTCCAGAACGGCAGCAGCACCAGGATCATCAGCAGGTTGCTGGTCTTCGCCGGCAGCGTGGCCAGCAGGTAGGCCAGCGGGAAGCCCAGCGCCAGGCAGATCAGGGTCACCCCGCCGGCGATCACCATGGTGCGCTGGAAGACCGCCTGGTAGAGGCGATCCCCGGCGTCGACGCGCTGGATCTCGCCATCCGCCCCGCGCTCCAGGTCCAGGGAGGCGAGCATGTAGCGGTCGGTGGCGGGCGGGGCGGCGCGCTGGATACCGAGCCAGGTGGCGGTCTCGCCCCAGGCCGGATCGATCTCCGTCAGTGCCGTCGTCCAGTCATCGACGCTCTCCCCCGCCGCCGGCAGCCCGCGCAGGGTACGCATCAGCAGCCCGCGATAGCCGGTGTCCTCGTAGTTGAGGCGTCGACCGATGCGCCCGAGCCCGCCGCCGCGGCGGGAGTCACGCAGCTCCGCGGCAAAGGCCGCCATGGCGTCCTCGTCGGGCAGGCCGGCGCCGTCCCACTGTTGCAGGGCCGCCGCGGTCCGGGGCATCACCGAGGCCAGCTCGCTGTTGTCGACGCTGCGCCACAGCATGCTGCCGATGGGCACCACGAAGACGATCACCAGGAACAGCGCCAGGGGGGCGACCAGAGCCACCGCCCGGAGCTTGCGCATCCGCTCGGCCCGCCTGAGCTGGGCCCGCAGGTTGCCGGCAGGCCTGGCCGGCGGTGTCGACGCGGCGGATAGGGTCATGGGCGTCTCCCGGACGGATCAGTGCCGGCCGCGCCAGGCGCGGCCGCAGGAAGAGGGGGCAGCGGCTCGCGCCGCTGCCGGGGGTGGATCAGCGTGCCGCCCAGGCGTTGAAGCGCTGCTCGAGCTCCTCGCCGAAGTCGACCCAGAAGCCGGTGTCGATGGCCAGCGCGCCCTCGAGGTTCTCCTCGTGGGTAGGCATGCGCCGCGCCTGCTCCTCGTCCAGCTGGGCGATGGCGTCCGGGTGCACCGGGCCGTAGGGGATCTCGCTGGAGTAGACCGCCTGGGTCTCCGGCTGGCTGGCGAAGGCGATGAAGTCGTAGGCCTCGTCGACGTAGTCGCTGCCGGCGACGATCGCCCAGTAGTCCAGGTCGTAGATGCTCTCGTTCCAGACGATCGCCAGGTTGTTGCCCTCCTCCTGGGCGGCGGCGATGCGACCGTTGTAGGAGGAGGTCATCACCACGTCGCCGGCCACCAGCCACTGGGGCGGCTGGGCGCCGGCCTCCCACCACTGGATGTGCTCCTTGATCTCGTCGAGCTTGGCGAAGGCGCGGTCGACCCCCTCGTCGGTGGCCAGCACCGCGTAGACCTCGTCGGCTGGCACGCCGTCGGCCATCAGCGCGAACTCCAGGGTGTACTTGGCACCGCGACGCAGTCCGCGAGTGCCGGGAAACTGCTCGACGTCCCAGAAGTCGGCCCAGGAACCGGGCGCCGCGTCCAGGGCGTCGGCGTCATAGGCCAGCACCGTGGACCACACGAAGGTGCCCACGCCGCACTCGTCCACGGCCGAGTCGATCAGGGTGTCGGCGAGCCCCAGGCGTTCCCAGTCGATGGGCTCGAACAGCCCCTCGAAGCAGCCGCGCGCCAGCTCGGGGGACTCCATCTCCACCAGGTCCCAGCTGACGTTGCCGGTCTCGACCATGGCACGGATGCGCGACAGCTCGCCGTTGTAGTCCCCGGGCGTCAGGTCGACGCCGGTCTGCTCGGCGAAGGGGCCGTAGTAGGCCTTCTGCATGGCGTCCCCCGAGGCGCCGCCGAAGGAGATGACGGTCAGCGCCTGGGCGCCGGTCGACAGCGCCAGGCCGGCGGCGAGCAGGCCGCCGACGGCGACACCGCGGGCCAGCCGGCAGGGCGTGAGGGGGGAAGGCTGATGGGTCATGGGACTCTCCCGATGGTGATTGTGGTTGTGGTTCTCGTGGTGCTCGGGGGGACGGCGGAGGCCGCCACCGCCGGGGTGCCCGGACGGGCGGTCATCGCGGGCCGGGCATGTCCAGGGCGCGCACATCCTCGTCGCGCCAGCCGACCTCGACGAGGTCGCCCGCCTGCATGCTGCTCTGGAACTCGGCGACCGGCACCCGCGCCACGAACTGGTCGTTGCCGGCCAGCTCCAGGCGGATGCGCAGGTGGTCGCCCAGGTAGATGAACTCGCGGACCCGGGCCGGCAGGCGATTGGCCAGGTCGCGGCTCGCCCCGTTGAGCTTGATCCGCTCCGGACGGATCGACAGCTGGGTGGCGTCGCCGCTGGCCAGCCCCGGCCCCACCAGCGCTCCGGTGACGTGGTCGTCGCCGAAGCGCACCCGGCACTGCTCGCCCTGCACCGACTCGATGCGCCCAGGCAGGGTGTTGTTCTCGCCGATGAACTGGGCCACGAAGGTGTTGGCGGGGTGCTCGTAGAGGGCCTGGGGGGTATCGATCTGCTGGATGACCCCGTCGTTGAACACCGCCACCCGATCCGACATGGTCAGCGCCTCGCTCTGGTCGTGGGTGACGAACACCACGGTGAGGTCGAGCTGCTCGTGGAGCTGCTTGATCTCCAGCTGCATGTGCTCGCGCAGTTGCTTGTCCAGGGCGCCGAGGGGCTCGTCCATCAGGATCAGTCGGGGTTCGAACACCAGGGCCCGGGCCAGCGCCACCCGCTGCTGCTGGCCGCCGGAGAGCTGGGCGGGACGCCGCCCGGCAAACTCGCCGAGCTTGATCATGTCGAGGATGCCGGCGACCTTGCGGTCGGCCTCGGCGGCGGGCAGCCGGCGGGTCCTCAGCGGATAGCGGATGTTCTCTTCCACCGTCATGTGGGGGAAGAGGGCGTAGTTCTGGAAGACCATGCCGAAGTTGCGCTTGTGGGGGGGCACGGTATTGAGGCGCTGGTCGCCGAGGTAGATGTCGCCGCCGGTGGGGTTCTCGAACCCGGCGAGCATCATCAGGCAGGTCGTCTTGCCGGAGCCGGAGGGGCCCAGCAGGGTCACGAACTCCCCCTCGTGGATGGCCAGGTTGAGGTCCTTGACCACCAGGGTCTCGCCGTCATAGGTCTTCTGGACGGCATCGAAGCGGATCAGCGGGGCCTGGGTGCGGCTGTTGTTGTCGGGCATCGTGGCTCCCGGCCAAAATTAAGACGTTTGCAGAAAATGTCCAAATTTCAAGCTAGGCACGATGCTGCGCAGCGTCAAGTCGCTCCACCACGCTGCGTAAACGGTGCCACCGACGCACCGGCCGCGGGGATGATCCAGGTCAAGGCCGACGACCGGCGCCGGCCCGCCGCGGCTGGCCCGAACCCCCGAATGGGAATATGCTCTGGGTATGAACGCCCCTTCGCCTGCGCCCTCCCCGAGGGCGCGGCCACATCACGGAGACTGAAATGCCCGGCTTGCTACCCGATGTCGATCCCGATGGGCTGCTCGAATACTCGGTGGTCTACACCGACCGCGCCCTGAACCACATGTCGGCACGCTTCCAGGAAGTGATGCGTGACCTCTCCGCCGGCCTCAAGCAGGTCTACCACGCGCACAGCGCAGTGATCGTGCCGGGCAGCGGCACCTTCGGCATGGAGGCAGTGGCCCGGCAGTTCGCCAAGGAGCGCCGCTGCCTGGTGATCCGCAACGGCTGGTTCAGCTACCGCTGGAGCCAGATCCTCGAGATGGGCAGGATCCCCGCCGACATCAACGTGCTCAAGGCGCGCCGCCTCGACGAGAGCAACCCCACCTCGCCCTTCAGGCCGGCGCATATCGAGGAGGTGATCGAGTCGATCCGCGACCAGCAGCCCGACATCGTCTTCATGCCCCATGTGGAGACCTCCGCCGGGATCATGCTGCCCGACGACTACATCCGCCAGGTGGCCGACGCCATCCATGAGGAGGGCGGGCTGCTGGTGCTCGACTGCATCGCCTCCGGCTCGATCTGGGTCGACATGCAGGACCTCGGCGTGGACGTGCTGGTCAGCGCGCCCCAGAAGGGCTGGAGCGCCTCCCCCTGCTGCGGCATGGTGATGCTGTCGCGGCTGGCCCGGGAAACCATCGACGAGACCACCAGCTCCAGCTTCTCCTGCGACCTGAAGAAGTGGCTGCAGATCATGGAAGCCTACGAGGGCGGCGGCCACGCCTATCATGCCACCCTGCCCACCGATGGCCTGGTGCGGCTGCGCGACGTGATGGCCGAGATCGAGGCCTATGGCCTGGAGCGGGTCCGCGAGGAGCAGCAGGCGCTGGGCGACGGGGTGCGCGAGCTGCTGGCCGAGTACGGCTACCGGAGCGTGGCCGCGCCGGGCTTCGAGGCCCCGGGGGTGGTGGTCTGCTACACCGACGACCCGAAGCTGGTCGGCAAGTTCGCCGCGGCGGGCGTGCAGGTCGCCGGCGGCGTGCCGCTGATGTGCGACGAGGGCGAGGGCTTCCAGACCTTCCGCATCGGCCTGTTCGGCCTGGAGAAGCTGCATGACCGCGAACGCAGCCTGACCAACCTGAAGGCGGCGCTGGACCAGGTGGCCTCGGCCCGGCCGGTGCCGGCCAGCGAGGCCTGACCCCCGCTGACCGCCTCGCCCTGGCGGCGAGGCGGTGGCGTCACGGCACCCGGCGACGCAGCGGGACATAACGCAACGGGGCGGCCCATGGGCCGCCCCGTTGCGTGGGTGTCGATGAACGAATCAGATGCTGCCGACGCCCCGCGGGATGAAGCCCAGGTTATTCTCCACGGCCTTGACGCCCGACGTGTTCTCGGCGGCCACCTGCACGGCCATCTTCTCCTGCTGGTTCTCCACCAGGCCCCACAGCTGGACGCGGCCTTCGGTGACGATGACATTGATGCGGTCGACCAGCACCCCGGTGTGCTCGTCGACTTCCTTGAGGATCGCCTTGCGGATCTCCCGGTCGTCGCTGGTCACGCTGGCGTCGGGCTCGGCCACCGAGAACCCGCGCAGCAGGTTGGAGCGGCTGACGATGCCGACCAGCTTGCCACCGGTCACCACCGGCACCCGCTTGATGTGGTGCTTCTCGAGCAGGGTGGAGATCTTGTGCAGCGGCATCTCCTCGTCGATGGTGATCGGATCGCGGGTCATCACCTCGTGGGCCAGGCGACCGTGGGACTTCACATAGTCGGCGGGGTCGTGGCCGGCCACCAGCTTCAGCCACCATGACTTGCGGCGACCGCTACCGTTCTCGACGCGGCGCATCAGGTCGCCTTCGCTGACGATCCCCAACACCTTGTCGTTGGCATCCACCACGGGCACGGCGCTGATGCCGTTCTCGAGCAGCAGGGCGGCGATCTCGCGCACCTCGCTGTCGGGTCCCACGGTGATGACATTGCGAGTCATGATGTCTGCAGCTTGCATGGTGCGTCCTCTGGGCGTTGTGAATGGGCGACCCGCACCTGGCGGGCCACCTGCTGGCGCTTCATTCCTGCGGCAGGCCCCGTCGGGCGCTGCCCTTTATCAGAAGATAGCAATGCCCGCCGCCGTGTGCCTTGAGCCGGCGCAAGGATTCTTCAACGCTCCCCGGCCAGCAGGATCCGGGGGGCGCCATCCGCGGCACACCGAGCGCGCTGCAGGTCACGCCCCGCCTGGCCGTCGGTGATCACCACGTCGACCTCCGCGAGGTCGGCGAAGCGTGCGGGACGAATGACCCCGAGCTTGGTCTCGTCGGCCACCAGGATGCGCTCCCCGGCCGCGGCGATCGCGGCGCGCTTGGCGGCCACCTCGTGGAAGTGGAAGCAGCTGACCCCCTTGTGGGGATGCACACCGGCCGCCGAGAGGAAGGCCCGGTTGATGCCCAGGCGCTGCACCACCTCGTGCACCCCCTCGTCGTCGAAGGAGTGGGAGCTGGCGTGGTAGAGCCCGCCCAGCAGCACCAGCCGCACCTCGGGCAGGGCGCTGACCGCATTGGCCACGTTGAGCGCATAGGTCACCACGGTGATCTCGCGCCGCCCCGCGAGCTGGCCGACCAGCGGCACCAGGGTGGTGCCGCAGTCGATGAACAGGGTGTCGCCCTCCTCCACGAACTCGCTGGCGCGCTCGCAGAGCCGGTACTTGGCCCGGGCCTGGCGATCCTGCTCGGTCGCCAGGTCGTAGACCGGCGCCTGGCGCGGGTCATCGGCGCGCATCAGGTGCCCGCCCACCAGCACCAGCTGGCCCTCGCCGGCCGCCAGGTCTCGGCGGATGGTCATCTCGGAGACCTCGCAGAGGGCGGCGGCCTCGGCGAGGCGCAGGCGCCCGCCCCGGGCCAGGGCATCGGCGAGTCGTGCCAGTCGTTGGGCGCTGCGGGGATTCATCGGCATGGGCTCCGGGAGGAACGGGACGGAAAATGTTAGAAAAATAACAGGAAATGTTATAGGTTTCACACCATATCCACTCCGCCGCCCGCCGGGCGGACGCAGCCGCCAGCAGGTGCCCCCATGACTCTCCTGATGAGCCTGGTCGGCATGGTGACGCTGATCGCCATCGCCCTGATCTTCTCCACCGATCGCCGTGCGATCCGCCTGCGAACCGTGGGAGGCGCCTTCGCCATCCAGGCCGGCATCGGCGCCTTCGTGCTCTACGTGCCCTTCGGCCAGGCGGTGCTCCAGGCCATCTCCTCCGCCGTCAGCCAGGTGGTGCTCTACGCCAATGACGGCATCGACTTCCTGTTCGGCGGCCTGGCCGACGTGGAGAGCGTCGGCTTCGTGTTCGCCATCAAGGTGCTGCCGGTGATCATCTTCTTCTCGTCGCTGATCGCCGTGCTCTACTACCTGGGCATCATGCAGTGGGTCATCCGCCTGCTCGGCGGGGCCCTGCAGAAGGCCCTGGGCACCTCGCGCACCGAATCGCTCTCCGCCACCGCCAACATCTTCGTCGGCCAGACCGAGGCGCCGCTGGTGGTGCGCCCCTTCATCGCCCGCATGACGCCCTCGCAGCTCTTCGCGGTGATGTGCGGCGGCCTGGCCTCGGTGGCCGGCTCGGTGCTGGCGGGCTACGCCGCCCTGGGGATCCCCATGGAGTATCTGGTGGCCGCCTCCTTCATGGCCGCCCCGGGCGGGCTGCTGTTCGCCAAGCTGATCATGCCCGAGACCCGCGAGCCGGTGGACGACACGGAGCAGGTCCCGGACGTGATCGAGGAGGATGACCGGCCCGCCAACGTGCTCGACGCCGCGGCCAACGGCGCCAGCTCCGGGCTGCGCCTGGCGGCCAACGTGGGCGCCATGCTGCTCGCCTTCATCGGCCTGATCGCGCTGATCAACGGCATGCTCGGCGGCATCGGCGGCTGGATCGGCCTGGAGTCGCTGAGCCTGGAGTGGATCCTCGGCTGGCTGTTCGCCCCGCTGGCCTTCCTGCTCGGCGTGCCCTGGGAGGAGGCGACCCTGGCCGGCTCCTTCATCGGCCAGAAGCTGGTGGTCAACGAGTTCGTCGCCTACATCAACCTTGCCCCCTACCTGGAGGGCGACCAGCTGGTGGCCGCCACCGGCCAGGTGATGACCCCGCATACCATGGCGATCCTGTCGTTCGCGCTGTGCGGCTTCGCCAACCTGTCGTCCATCGCGATCCTGCTGGGCGGCCTGGGCAGCATCGCCCCCAACCGCCGCCCCGAGATCGCCCGCTTCGGCCTCAAGGCGGTGCTGGCCGGTACCCTTTCCAACCTGATGTCGGCCTCGCTGGCCGGCTTCTTCCTCGCCCTGGGGGCGCTGGGCTGAGGCCCCTCCCGCGCCGGGGAGCGCCACGCCGCCGCTCCCCGGCCGTCCCCGACGCCAATCCGCTCACCCACACGATGGTGCCCGCATGACCGACCTGCAACGCGCCGCCCGCCAGGCGCTCTCCCTGATGGACCTGACCAGCCTCAACGACGACGATACCGACGCGCGCATCGAGTCGCTGTGCCGCCGCGTGAAGACCCCCGCCGGCACACCCGCCGCGGTCTGCGTCTACCCGGCCTTCGTCACCACCGCCCGCCGCACCCTCAAGGCCCTGGAGCTGGAGGGCCGGGTCAAGGTGGCCACGGTCACCAACTTCCCCCACGGGGGCGACGACATCATGGCCGCCGCCCGGGAGACCCGCGAGGCGGCGGCCGCCGGCGCCGACGAGGTGGACGTGGTCTTCCCCTGGCGCGCCCTGCTGGCCGGCGACGAGGAGACCGGCCGCGAGCTGGTCGCCTGCTGCCACCAGGCCGCCGGCGATGCCGTGCTCAAGGTGATCCTCGAGACCGGCGAGCTCAAGGACCCCGCGCTGATCCGCCGGGCCGCCGAGCTGGGCATCGAGGGCGGCGCCGACTTCCTCAAGACCTCCACCGGCAAGGTGGCGGTCAACGCCACCCTGGAAGCCGCCGAGATCCTGCTCGAGGCGATCCGGGCCAGCGGCCGCGACGTGGGCTTCAAGGCCGCCGGCGGCGTGCGCACCGTCGAGGACGCCCAGGCCTACCTGCAGCTGGCCGAGCGGCTGATGGGCGCCGCCTGGATCACCCCCGCGCACTTCCGCTTCGGGGCCTCCGGGCTGCTCGACAGCCTGCTCGAGACCCTGGGCGTGATGGCCGCGCCCGCCGGGAGCCAGGGAGGCTACTGATGCCGCCGCACGCCCAGCCCTCAGCGTCGCTGCCCCAGGAGCGGATCCGCGCCAAGCGTGACGGCCATTCACTGTCGCCCGAGGCGATCGCCGAGCTGGTGACCGGCATCAGCGACGGCTCGCTCTCCGACGCCCAGGTCGGGGCGCTGGCCATGGCGATCTTCCTCAACGGCATGGACACCGCCGAGACGGTGGCCCTCACCGAGGCGATCCGCGACTCCGGCCAGACCCTGGCCTGGGACGACCTGGACCTGCCGGGCCCGCGGCTCGACAAGCACTCCACCGGCGGCGTGGGCGACCTGGTGTCGCTGGTACTGGGCCCCTGGATCGCCGCCTGCGGCGGCTTCGTGCCGATGATCTCCGGTCGCGGCCTGGGCCACACCGGCGGCACCCTGGACAAGCTCGAGGCGATCCCCGGCGTCTCAGTCACCCCGGACACCGCCGCCTTCCGCCGCCTGGTCAGGACGGCGGGCGTGGCGATCATCGGCCAGACCACCGACCTGGCGCCGGCCGACCGGCGCCTCTACGCCATCCGCGACGTCACCGCCACGGTGGAGTCGCTGCCGCTGATCGTCAGCTCGATCCTCGGCAAGAAGCTCGCCTGCGGCCTCGACGCCCTGGTGATGGACGTCAAGACCGGCAGCGGCGCCTTCATGCCCACGCAGGAAGCCGCCAGGGAACTGGCACAGACCATTGCCGAGGTGGCCAGCCGGGCCGGCACGCCGACCACCGCGCTGGTCACCGACATGAGCCAGCCGCTGGCGCCCTGCGCCGGCAACGCCATCGAGGTCCACGAGGCGATCCGGCTGCTCACCGGCCAGGTGCGCGATGGCCGGCTGCTGACGGTGACCCGTACGCTTGCCGCCGAGCTGCTGCTGGCCGGGCGCCTGGCCGACTCCCGCGAGGCGGCCCTGGCTCGGCTCGACGCGGCGCTGGCCTCGGGCGCCGCCGCCGAGCGCTTCGCGCGCATGGTCTCGGGCCTGGGCGGGCCCGCCGACCTGCTCGAGCACCCCGGCCGCCACCTGCCCGAGGCGCCGGTGAGCCGGGCGGTGTTCGCCGAGCGACCCGGCCGGGTGCAGGCGATCGACACCCGCGAGCTGGGACTGGCGGTGGTGACCCTCGGCGGCGGTCGCCGTGTCCCGGACGCGGCCATCGACCCCGCGGTGGGGCTCTGCGACATCGCCGCCATCGGCGAGGCGGTGGACGCCGAGCGCCCGCTGGCGCGGATCCGGGCGGCCAGCGAGGCCGAGGCCGAACGGGCCGAGCGCCGGCTCCGCGCGGCCATCGCTGTGGGCGACGCCCCGGTCACCGTGCCTACACTGATCCATGACACCCTTCGCCGGGAGGCCCCATGACCCGCGCCATCCTGCTCGTGCTCGACTCCTTCGGCATCGGCGCCACCCCCGATGCCGGACACTTCGGCGACGCCGGCGCCGACACCCTGGGCCATATCGCCGCGGCCTGCGCCCGCGGCGAGTGCGACCTTCCACAGGGCCCCGAAACCGGGCTATCTCAAGGCCCCGAAGACGGGCTATCTCAGGGCCCCGAAGACGGCCCAGGCCCGGGCGCGGTCCGTCAGGGGCCGCTCGCGCTGCCGAACCTGGGACGGCTGGGGCTCTTCCACGCCCACCACGCCAGCACCGGCGACTGGGCCGACGGCGTCGCGGTCCCCACCGAGGTGGTGGGCGCCTGGGGCCACGCCCGGGAGCTCTCTTCCGGCAAGGACACCCCCTCGGGCCACTGGGAGATCGCCGGGGTCCCGGTGCGCTCACACTGGGGCTACTTCCTCGACCGGGAGCAGAGCTTCCCGTCCGAGCTGCTCGAGGCCCTGGTCCGCGAGGCCGGGCTGCCCGGGGTGCTGGGCGACTGCCATGCCTCGGGCACCGAGATCATCGCGCGCCTCGGCGAGGCCCACGTCGCCACCGGCAAGCCCATCGTCTATACCTCGGCCGACTCGGTGTTCCAGATCGCCGCCCACGAGGAGGCCTTCGGCCTGGAGCGGCTCTACGCGGTCTGCGAGACGGCGCGCCGCCTGCTCGAGCCCTGGAACATCGGCCGCGTCATCGCCCGCCCCTTCAGCGGGTCGGACGCGGCCGGCTTCACCCGCACCGCCAACCGCCGCGACTACAGCGTCGAGCCCCCGGCCCCCACCGTCCTGCAGAAGCTGCATGACGCCGGAGGCGAGGTGATCGCCATCGGCAAGATCGCCGACATCTATGCCCACTGCGGCATCTCGCGCACGGTGAAGGCCAGCGGCCACGACGCCCTGATGGACGCCACCCTGGCGGCGCTGGAGACGGCCGGCGACCGCAGCCTGGTGATGACCAACTTCGTCGACTTCGACATGGTCCACGGCCACCGCCGCGACGTGGCCGGCTACGCGGCGGCCCTGGAGCACTTCGACGCCCGCCTGCCGGAGCTGCTGGCCAGGCTCGGCGATGACGACCTGCTGATCCTCACCGCCGACCACGGCTGCGACCCCACCTGGGCCGGCACCGACCATACCCGCGAGCACGTCCCGGTGCTGGCGCTGGGGGGCGGGCTCTTCCCCGGCAGCCTGGGGGCGCGCGAGACCTTCGCCGATATCGGCCAGAGCCTGGCCACCTTCCTGGGCCTGCCGCCCATGGCGGACGGCACCGCTTTCCTCGACCACCCCGCGACAGGAGGCCAGTGATGGCGACTCCCCATATCAACGCCGAGCCGGGCGACTTCGCCGACACCGTGCTGATGCCCGGCGACCCGCTGCGGGCGAAGTACATCGCCGAGACCTACCTGGAGCAGGTGCGCCAGGTGAACACGGTGCGCAACATGTCCGGCTACACCGGCACCTACCGGGGCCGGGCGATCTCGGTGATGGGCCACGGCATGGGCATCCCCTCGGTATCGATCTACGCCAAGGAGCTGATCACCGACTACGGCGTGACGCGGCTGATCCGCGTCGGCTCCTGCGGCGCGGTGCGCGACGACGTGGCGGTGCGCGACGTGGTGGTCGGCCTGGGCGCCTGCACCGATTCGGGCGTCAACCGCAGCCGCTTCGCCGGCATGGACTTCGCCGCCATCGCCGACTTCGAGCTGACCCGCCACGCCGTGGACGCGGCCGCCGACCGCGGCCTGCCGGTGAAGGTGGGCAACCTCTTCTCCGCGGACCTCTTCTACGACCCCCGCCCCGAGACCGCCGAGCTGCTCAGGCGCTACGGCATCGTCGGGGTGGAGATGGAGGCCGCCGGGCTCTTTGGGGTCGCCGCGGAATTCGGCGCCCGGGCCGCGACGCTCTGCACGGTCTCGGACCATATCCTCAGGGGCGACTCGCTCTCGAGCGCCGACCGCGAGCGCACCTTCGATGACATGATGCACGTGGCCCTGGAGGCCGTGCTGCGCGACGACGCCAGCCGGGGGGTGACCCCATGAGCCGCACGCCCCTCGACCCGACGCTTGTCGGCGAGCTGGTCGCGGTGCGGGACCGGGCCTACGCGCCCTATTCGCACCATCCGGTGGGCGCGGTGGTGGTCAGCGAGAGCGGCCGCCGCTACGCCGGCGCCAACGTGGAGGTGGCCCACTACAAGGGGATCTGCGCCGAGGCCTCGGCGATCGCCGCCATGGCCAGCGCCGGGGAGCGGCGCCTGCGCGAGGTCTGGGTGATCGGCCCCGGCACGCACCTCTGCACCCCCTGCGGCGACTGCCGGCAGCGCATCCGCGAGTTTGCCGACGACGCCACGCGGATCCGGGTGGTGGATGCCGAGGGGCGGCTGCTCAGGGAGTACACCATGGCCGAGCTGCTCCCGGATGCCTTCGGCCCCGAGAACCTCAGCCCCGAGAACCTGGGCTGACCCGACCGGCCGGGGGCCGGCTCAGTTGCCCGACTCCGCCTCCTGGCCCGGCCCCTCGGCGTGGACCCGCTCCACGTCGACGATCCGCGAGCGGCTCATCACGATCTTCCAGCGCTGCAGGATCGGCGGCCGGTCTCCCTGCGCCTCGCGCAGCACCAGGTTGATCAGGTGGCGCTTCTCCACCGCCTCGCGCACTACCTCCCCGTCCTCGAGCCGGTAGACATGGTGGCTGCCCTTGTCCATCAGCCGCGCCAGCACGGAGAGGTCGAGGGTCAGCGTCTCGCGGGTATGGTCGTAGCCGCTCATGAAGCGGGTCGGCGACATCCGCGAGCTGGAGCGGTAGTGCAGCACCACCTCCTCGCGCTGGGCGACGTTGCGCTTGCGCACCCGGCGGATCTCCTCGTCGAGCTTGACGAAGCGCTTGTAGTCGAACCACTCCAGCTGCCGGCCCACCGGGGTGTTGCGGGTCGGGTCCAGGTACTGGCGGCGCCACTTGGGGCGCCCCTTGCGCAGCAGGCGCCAGAGGGTGTTGCGCAGGTCATCCTTGAACACCTCGCGCAGGGCGTAGATCACCGCCATGGCCAGCACGAACAGCGCGGTGATGTCCGCCAGGGTGTCGCGTGCCTCCAGCA
The DNA here is from genome assembly GCF_024206005.1 of Halomonas sp. 3H. NCBI lineage: Bacteria > Pseudomonadati > Pseudomonadota > Gammaproteobacteria > Oceanospirillales > Halomonadaceae > Halomonas > Halomonas sp. 3H. Next base: position 956,240 of record NZ_CP100360.1, on the reverse strand, counting down.
GGCCCAGCGAGACGAACACCATCACCACCGCGGTGGCGAAGGCCTTGACCGCCTTCTGCTCGCCCCCGCCCAGCTCCTGGTTGCGCTGTTTGAGGGTCACCGGGTACTCGATCAGCCGGCGCAGCAGCCGCATCTTGTTGGACATGCGCGTCGGGTCCCGGATGACGCGCTCGGAGTTGTACTCGCGCGCCTTGCGGTAGTCGGCCTCGTCCCGGCAGATCGCCAGCAGCCGCGCCCGCACCTCCCGGCAGCGGCCGCCGCGGGGCAGGTGGGCCACCAGCGCCAGCAGGCGCTGTTCGGTGAACCAGGAGAGGTAGTTGTCGATGGTGGCGTAGTAGCGGTGCAGGCTCTCCTCGGCGGGCTGCTGGCGCCGCAGGCGGCGCAGGATGCCGGTGGCCAGCTCGGCCAGCTCCTCGAGCCGCGCCTCCAGGGTCGGCGGCTCCCCCTCGGCGGAGTCGCTGCCCGCCGCGTGCTTCCCGCCGCGCGGCGTCGCCTCGCCATTCTCGCGCTCCTTCTCCTTGCCGGCGCCCTGGCTGCCGCCACCCTTTCCACTCCCCCGGCCATTCGCCTTCTCGCTGCCCTGCTTCTCGGCCCGGCGGGCCTCCCGGGCCGCCTCCAGCAGCGTGCGGGTGGAGCGCTCCAGGGCCACCACGTACTGGTAGGCGTAGAGGCTCAGGCTCAGCCGGTACTGCCCGGCATCCAGCTTGCCGCGCTCCGCCAGGCGGCTGAGCACCAGCGGCAGGTGGTGGCGGTCGCTGTAGTAGGTGCGCTTGACGTGGATCGCCGCATGGTAGAACTCCTCCTCTGAGATCACGTGGGTGGAGAGCCCCAGCTCCCCGGGCACGAAGAGGAAGAGGTCGAGCCGGTGGGAGGTCTCCTCCTGCAGCGCCCGGGAGACCTTGAGGTGGAAGCTGTCCTGGCGCTCGATGGTGATCACTGCGACGGATCCGGCGAAGCGCCACGGGCGCTGGTGTCACCCCCGGGATCGGCCGCGCCCGCCTCGCCGGGCTCGCGACCGCTGGCATCGCGGCCATCGCCGCGCTCGGCGCTGCCGTCCAGGCGGCCGCCGCCACGCCCCTCCATGCTGACGCTGAGGCGCGGCACCCCGAGGTCGATGTGCTGCTCCTCCATGCGCTGGCGCAGCAGCAGGTTGAAGGCGCGGGCCACGTCCCACTGCATCTCCGGGGCGGTGCGGAAGCGCATCCGCAGGATCGGGCAGCCCTCCTCGAAGGCCTGGATGCCCTGCATCTCCAGCGGCGACCAGATGTAGTGGCGCATCATCGGATCCTGGCGCAGCTCGAGGGCCGTCTCCTGCATCAGGGTGATGGCATCGTCGATCTTCATGTCGTGGGGAATGCGGATCTTCATCAGCGCGATGCCGAACTGCCGCGACATGTTATGGATGGAGTCGATGCGGCTGAAGGTGATGATGTGCACCACCCCGTCCAGGTCCCGCAGGCGCACGGTGCGCAGGGTCAGCCCCTCCACCGTGCCCATGTGGCCATTGATCTGCACGAAGTCGTCCACCGCCAGGGAGTCCTCGATGAGGATGAAGATGCCGGTGATCAGGTCCTGGACCAGGGTCTGGGCGCCAAAGCCGATGGCCAGGCCGATCACACCGGCACCGGCCAGCAGCGGCGTGACGTTGACCCCCAGGTTGGCCAGCCCGACGATGGCGGCGATGATCACGATGGTGGTGAAGATCACGTTGCGGATCATCGGCGTAATGGTCTGGGCGCGCGCCTGGTTGACCCGCCGGCCGCGGGCCCGGGTCGAGCTGGTGAGGGCGCGCTGGATGGCGGTGTCGGCGAAGATCCACGCCAGCCAGGCGAGCAGCAGCGTCAGGGCGATGGCCAGCAGCGCCTGGCCGATGCGGGCGCTGGCCACCCCCTGCTGGCCGATGCCGACCAGCGAGCCACTCCACACCTGCAGCGACAGCTCGACGAAGGCCAGCCAGGTGGCCGCATGGGCCAGCACATAGCCGAAGCGCTCCAGGCGCTGGCGGTACTGGCTGACCCGGCGGCGCTGCTGGCGCCGCTTGCGCCGCTCGCCGTGGCGGCGGATCAGCCCGGTTACCACCAGCGCCAGCACCAGCAGCGACGCCGAGATGATCGACCGCGCCAGCGCCGTGCCGACGTCGCCGCCGGTGACGAAGATCGCCAGCAGCGAGCCTCCCACCAGCAGCATGGCCGGCACGTGCCACAGCCGGCCCAGCACGCCGACCACGCTGGCGCTGCCGCCGCTGTCGCGGCGCTCGCGCCAGGGCCGGTTGCGGATGATGTGCTTGACGGGCCGCTTGAAGCGCAGGATGAAGCGGGCGCTGATCAGTGCCGCCAGCATGTTGGCCAGCACCGAGAGCAGGCCGGCCAGTTCGATCCCCACCAGGCTCGACAGGCGCTCGGAATTGAAGGCATCGCCCAGGGCGACCAGCGCACCGATCATGAACAGCGGGCGCAGCGCCCGCTGCTGCAGGATCTGCACGGCGATGAAGCGGTGGCCGCGGGTGAACACCGAGACGAAGGTCTCCACCACCACCGAGAGGGTGCGACCGCACAGCGCCACATAGGCCACCACCAGGGCCATCACCCGGCCGGAGCTCTCGGGCACAAGCTGGGCAACGCCCAGCACCAGCGCGAAGGCGAGCGCCCAGGGCAGCATGCGGCGCAGGAAGTGCACAGCCAGCAGCCAGCCGCGAGGCTCCCGGGGGAGGTCCAGGGGCCAGCCGTGGCGCCTGGCCAGCAGGCGTCCCAGGGCGATCAGGATCACCAGCAGCCCGGCCCAGATGCCCAGCAGCACCGTGCCCTCGACCAGGAAGCGCATCAGGTCGGCATTGCCGGTCTCGCTGACCAGGGTGCTCAGGTCCTCCCAGCCCTCCTCGAGCTGGCGCTCCCACTGGTCGATCGGCGACTGGCCCGCCTCGGCCTGCTCGCCCAGGTCGCTCAGGGTCTCGGCCAGGGCCCCGAGCAGCCCCTGGCGTGGGGCGATCGCCCCCTCCTCCGTGGCCTCGCCGTGCGCCGCCTGGAGGTCACGCAGGTTCTCCAGCAGCGCGCCGCGCTGCTCGGCATCCTCCAGGGTGGCGATGATGCGCTCCAGGGAGTCCTGGAATTCCCGGGGATCATGCGCCTCGCCCTCCTCGGACGTGACCAGGCCAGCCAGCCCGACCTGCTGGGCCGTGGCCGGTGCGGCCAGCAGCAGCCCGACGAACAGCAGCGTCAGCGCCAGCAGCCAGCGCGTCATCGGGCAGCGGGTCAGGGAGTCACGGCAGGGGCTGGGCAACATCGGCTCTCCATTCCGAGGGATCGGGGGCGGGGCGTCGCCGCGAGCCTGCCTGGGGTCCATTCGCTGTGATAGGCTCGGGAAAAACGCCCCATGTCACGCACAGGATGCCGTCATGACGCCGCTACCGCCACCCGAGCCCCGTAATCCCGATGGCGAGATCCGCCGCGTGGGCGTCGAAATCGAGTTCGCCGGCCTGCCACCGCGGGACACCGCCGACCTGGTCCGCGAGCTCTTCGGGGGCGAGGTGATCGTCAAGAGCCCCCACCGGCTCAAGGTGGAAGGCACCCGCTGGGGCGACTTCGTCATCGAGCTGGACACCCAGTATGCCCACCCCGACGATGCGGTGATCAATGCCGGACCGAAGGACGACACCGAGTGGGAGCGCCAGCGGCACCAGATGCGCGTCGACTTCCACAGCCGCACCCGCGAGCTGATCGGCGACGTGGTCACGGGCCTGGTGCCCACCGAGATCGTCTGCCCGCCGGTCCCCTGGAACGAACTCGACGAGCTCGACGCGCTGTTCGCGGCGCTGCGCCAGCATGGGGCCAAGGGCACCGACGCCAGCCTGCTCTACGGCTTCGGCCTGCACCTCAACCCGGAGGTCCCCAGCCTCGAGACCGAGAGCCTGTTGGACCACCTGCGCGCCTACCTGCTGACCGCCGAGTGGCTGCGCGAGCAGATCGACGTGGACATCACCCGGGAGGTGCTGCCCCACGCCAACCCCTTCCCCAAGCCCTATGCCCTGAAGGTGCTCGCCCCCCGCTATGCGCCGGACCTCGACACCCTGATCGGCGACTACCTGGAGGACAACCCGACCCGCAATCGCGAGCTCGACATGACCCCGCTGTTCGCCCACCTGCGGCCGGACTTTCCCCACGAGCTGTTCCACAACAAGCTGGTCAAGGCCCGCCCGACCTTCCACTACCGGCTGCCCGATGCGCGGCTCTCGGAGCCCGGCTGGGGCTCGGTGACGGAGTGGAACCGCTGGCTCGAGGTGGAGAAGCTGGCCGCGGACAAGGAGCTGCTGGCCAAGCGCAGCGCCGGCTACGTCGCCAAGCACACCCGCTCCCCGCTGGCCCGGCTGTGGCTGCGCATGCGCGGCTGGGTGGGGACCTCGTGAGCGACACCCGTCCGCTGATCGGCATCACCACCTCCGACGACAAGAGCCAGATCGCCTGGCTCTTCGACTGGTTCGCGATATGGCGCCACGGCGGCCGCCCGCAGCGGCTGTCGCCCTCGCGCCCCCTGCCCGAGCATCTCGACGGCCTGATCATCGGCGGCGGCGACGACATCCAGGCCCATCTCTACAACGCCGAGGTACAGCTCGACGTGCGGGTCGACCCCCAGCGCGACGAGCTCGAGCTCGAGCTGCTGGAGCGCTTCATCCCCACCGGCGCCCCGGTGCTGGGCATCTGCCGCGGCGCCCAGCTGATCAACGTCTACCTGGACGGCACCCTGGACCCGGACATCTACACCACCCACGAGGGGCTCAAGCGGCGGCGCACGGTGCTGCCGCGCAAGACCGTGGACATCGTCGGCGACAGCCGGCTGCACCGGATCCTGCGGGTCAGCTGGTGCCGCATCAATAGCCTGCACCACCAGGCGGTCCAGCGGGCCGGCCGCGGCATCGAGATCGTCGCCCGGGACCGCGACGGCCTGGTGCAGGGCATCGAGTCCCGGGACCACGACTTCCTGATCGGCGTGCAGTGGCACCCGGAGTGGCTGATCTTCAATCGCCCCCAGCAGCGGCTGATCCGCGCCCTGGTCAAGGCCGCCGTCCGCCATCGCGACCGGCCGACTGGCGAGCCGACCGCCTGATACGACGACGGCCACCCGAGGGTGGCCGTCGTAAGTCATGGCGGGGCCTGGTGGCCGCCCTGCTCAGCTCTCCAGGGTGGCCTCCAGGGTGATCTCGGCATTGAGCAGCTTGGAGACCGGACAGCCGGCCTTGGCCTGCTCGGCACACTCCTCGAAGGCGGCCCGGTCGGCCCCCGGGATCTTCACCCGGGTCACCAGGTGGATGCTGGGGATATGGAAGCCGCCCGCGGGATCCTCGGCCAGGGTCACGGTGGCCCGGGTATCGATGCTCTCGGGCTCCATGCCGGCGTCGCCCAGGATCAGCGACAGCGCCATGGAGTAGCAGCCGGCATGGGCCGCACCGATCAGCTCTTCCGGGTTGGAGCCCGGCTGGCCCTCGAAGCGCTGGCGGAAGTCGTAGGGCGTCTCCTTGAGCACGCCGCTCTCGGTGGACACCGTGCCCTTGCCGTTCTTGATGCCGCCCTGCCAGCGGGCGGAAGCCGTCTTGGTAATGCTCATGGGTCACTCTCCTGATGGGTGGCCGTGAAGACATGAATGGCAACCACAGTGTAGACGTCCCGGGAGTCTTGCCACCGCCTGCCGGCACACGCCCGGGGCGGAGGTTCGAGAGACGCCCGGCCAGGGCCTCAGGCGGTCGCCTGGGCCTCCAGCGCCTTGAGCGCCGCCTCGTAATCCGGCTCCTGCTTGATCTCGGGCACCAGCTCGGCATGAATCACCCGGTCGTTCGCGTCGAGCACCACCACCGCCCGGGCACAGAGGCCGCTCATCACGCCGCTGGACAGGGCCACGCCCCAGTCCCGGTGGAACTCGGGGTAGCGGAAGGTGGAGAGCGTCTCGACGTCGTCCAGTCCCTCGGCCCCGCAGAAGCGCTTGGCGGCGAATGGCAGGTCGGCGGAGACCACCAGCACCACGGTATCGGCCAGCCGGGAGGCCAGCTCGTTGAACTTGCGGGTCGAGGTGGCGCAGGTGGGGGTGTCGATGCTGGGAATGATGTTGAGCACCTTGCGCTTGCCGGCGAAGTCGGCGAGCGTCACATCGGCCATGTCGGTATTGGTCAGGGTCAGGGCGGGAGCCGCCTGGCCCACCCGGGGAAAATCGCCGGCCACATCCACCGGCGCGCCGGCTCGGGTCACCTGGTTCATGCCACGCACTCCTTGTTTGTCAGGGGGAGCATCGAGACTAACGACCCGCCGCACCCCCGGCCATCCCGGATATCAACGCTTGCCGTCACGCAGCGCCGCCAGGGCGCTGGCCAGGGCCTCGGTGCCCAGCTCGCGCATCGCCGCGACGTTGCGATCGGGGATCGCCTCGGGGTCCGGGTAGTGGGCGAGCGCCCGCTCGAGGCCCGCCTCGCGCAGCAGGTGCAGCATGGGATACGGCGAGCGGTTGGTGAAGTTGGCAGGATCCTCCGGCGCCTCCCCCTCGAAGCAGTAGTCGGGGTGGAAGCTCGCCAGCTGGTAGGTGCCCTCATACCCCTGGTCGGCCATCAGCGCCTCGGCCACGGCGAGGAAGTCGAGGTAGTCGTCGAACGCCTCGAGCCCCGGGGTCAGCACCAGCAGGGTGGTCTCGATCTCGGGGCTCTCATCGAGGCGTTCGCACTCGGCCACCAGGCGGTGCAGGGCGCCCTCCCAGTCGCCGGCGTCCACTGCCACGTAGCGGATGGAGTCGCGGGCCACCTCGCGGCCGGCGAAGGGGCAGACGTTGCGGGCGACCACGAAGGTCTCGACCCAGGCGCGGGTGGCGGCCAGGGCCTGATCGCGGGTGGGCTCGGTGGATGCGGACATGGAGACTCTCGCGGCAGCAGGGAAGAAGGTCAGGGAAAGCGATCTGCTATTGTGGCAGAAACGCGCCCCCCAAACCGCCCAAGGAGTTCGCATGCCTGCCCCGCTGCCACCCACCGTCACCCTGCCCGCCACCGCCCATGAGCCTGCGGTCGAGATTCCCGCCATCGGCCAGGGCACCTGGCACATGGGCGAGGGTCTTGCCCCGCGCCAGGACGAGGTGCGCGCCCTGCAGCACGGCCTGACGCTCGGGCTCACCCTGATCGATACCGCGGAGATGTACGCCGACGGCGAGGCCGAGGCGGTGGTGGGCGAGGCGCTGGTGGGCCGGCGCGACGAGGCCTTCCTGGTCTCCAAGGTCTACCCCTGGAACGCCGGGCGCGACTCGGCCATCGCCGCCTGCGAGGCGAGCCTGCAACGCCTGGGAACCGATCACCTCGACCTCTACCTGCTGCACTGGCCCGGCGATATCCCGCTGGAGGAGACCCTGGAGGCCTTCGAGCGGCTGCGCGAGGCCGGCAAGATCCGCCGCTTCGGGGTCTCCAATTTCGACGTGGACGAGATGGCGGCCCTCCACGCCCTGCCCGGCGCAGGCGACTGCGCCGTCAACCAGGTGCTCTACCACCTGGGCTCCCGGGGCATCGAGCACGCCCTGCTGCCCTGGCAGCGCGAGCGAGCCATCCCCACCATGGCCTACTGCCCGCTGGCCCAGGCGGGGCAGCTGCGCCGGGAGCTGCTGACCCACCCGACGCTGCTGGAGGTCGCCTCGTCGCTCGGCGTCACCCCCACCCAGCTGCTGCTGGCCTGGGCGATCCGCCCCGTCGCCGGACCGGACGGCGAGCGGCGCCGCGACGTGATCGCCATTCCCAAGGCCACCGGCCTCGAGCACGTGGAGCAGAACGCCGCGGCGCTCGCGATCCCGCTGCCCGAGGAGGCCCTGGCCCGCCTCGACGACGCCTTCCCCGCGCCGGCACGCAAGACGCCGCTGGATATCGTCTAGGACCGTCGAGAGGCGAGCCGGTCGGCCAACCTCGTCGGCTCCGGCAGCTTCGTGCGCCCGAGGCACGCCACCACCCACGCAAGCGCCGTAGCCAGCGACAGCCGATGCCCCGGCGAGACGAAGAGCGGCTTGACGCCGACCCGCGAGCGCAGCACCGCGCCGATCACCTCGTCGTCGGGGCCATCCACCAGCGGCGTCCAGTCGCCACGCGCGGGGCCCGGCTCCCCGTGGCGCCCGCAGAGCCGCGACTTGGCCACGCCGATGGTCGGCAGGTCGAGCCAGAGCCCGAGATGGCTGGCCACGCCGAGCCGTCGCGGATGGGCGATACCCTGGCCGTCCACCATGACGAGGTCGGGCGTCACGCTGAGCCTGTCGAAGGCGGCCAGCGCCGCCGGCACCTCCCGAAAGGAGAGCAGCCCCGGGATATAGGGCATCCGCGTGGGCTCCCGGTACAGCGCCTCCTCGACCACGTCGAACACCCCCGGCGAGCGCGGCGGCCAGGCCAGCACCACCACCGCCGCCCGGGTGATCGCACCCTTCTGCTCGAAACCGATATCTACCCCGGCGATATGACACACCGCATCCAGACGATCATCACGCTCCACCCGCCCGGCCAGACGCCGCTGCAGGGCGATGGCCTCGCGGGGCGCCAGGTGCCAGTCGTGGAGGGGAGTGAGTGACATGGAAACTCCTGCAGGATTATCAAATTTGCACGGCGCAAGGAGCGCTGGGGACAAGCCGTAGAGGAGGTCCTACGCCAGGGATGGCGTCGGTAGCGCCCAGGGAGGGGTTCACAGCGCCTCCTCGTCGGTCCGGCGCTCCGGGGCTTGTCGCCAGATCAGCTCCGATGGGGTGCCTCAGTGGGCTCCTGAACAGCCGCTCTCGAGTGGCGTAGACTATCGCCTTTCAACGCCAGCCAGGGAAGGGAGCCCCGCCGATCATGTTGACCCTGATCCATACCGCCGACTGGCACCTGGGCCAGACGTTCCACGGCCAGGAGCGCCACGCCGAGCACCGCGCCTTCCTCGCCTGGCTGCTCGACACCCTGGTGGCGCGCCGGGCCGACGCCCTGCTGGTGGCCGGTGACATCTTCGACGTGGTCAACCCCTCGCTGCGCGCCCAGGAGCTGCTCTACGACTTCATCGTCTCCGCCCACGAGCGGCTGCCGCGCCTGGATATCGTGCTGATCGCCGGCAACCACGACAGCGGCAACCGCATCGAGCTGCCCGCCCCGCTGATGCGCCGCCTGCGCACCCACGCCCTGGGCCGGGTGAGCTGGCTGGACGACGGCCGCCTGGACGCCGAGCGCCTGCTGGTGCCGCTCACCGACGCCGCCGGCGAGACCCGCGCCTGGTGCCTGGCGCTGCCCTTCCTGCGCCCCGCCGAGGTCACCGGCGCGGCGCTGGCAGCCCATGACGCCGAGAACGAGCCCGGCGACACGCCGCCAGGCGACCAGGCTCCCAACGACTATGTGGCCGGCATCACGCGGGTCCACCGCCAGCTGATCGCCGCCGCCGAGGCGTGCCGCGAGCCCGGCCAGGCGCTGGTGGCCATGAGCCACGCCCACCTCCACGGTGCGGCGGTCTCCGAGGCCAGCGAGCGGCCCATCATGATCGGCGGCGAGGAGTCGATCTCGGCCGCCCTGTTCCCGCCGACGATCGCCTACGTGGCGCTGGGCCACCTGCACCGCGCCCAGCAGGTGGGCGAAGCGCGCATCCGCTACAGCGGCAGCCCCCTGCCGCTGGACTTCAGCGAGGTGGCCTACCCCCACCAGGTGGTGGCGGTGACGCTGGACGGCGAGGCGCTGGCCACGACAGAGGCGATTCCCGTGCCGCGCCCGGTCGCCATGCACCGCATCGGCCCCGCCCCCCTCGAGGCGGTGCTGGCAGAGCTCGAGGCCCTGGAGGACGACCCGGCGCAGCCAAGCCAAGCTCGTGGGCGGGAGCTTCCTAGAGAGCGGTGGCCCTGGCTGGAGGTGCGCGTGGAACTCGATGCGCCCATTCCCGACCTGCGCGCCCGGGTGGAGGCCGCGCTCAAGGACAAGGCGCTTCGCCTGCTGCGCCTGGAGCGCCGCCTGCCGAAGGGGGAGGACGACGCGCCCCCGGCGCGGGTGGATCTCGAGACCCTGGGCCCGCGCAAGCTCTTCGAGCGCGCCTGGGAGGAGCGCTGGAAGGAACCGCCGGGCGACGACGTGCTGGCAGACTTCGACCGCCTGCGCCAGGAGGTGCTGGACGCCGATGACACCGAGACGAGCGCACGGGAGGCGCGCCCATGAAGATCCTCGCCCTGCGCCTGGAGAACCTGGCCTCGCTGCCGGGGCCCCTCGAGCTCGACTTCACCGCGCCGCCGCTTGCTGACGCCGGCCTGTTCGCCATTACCGGCCCCACCGGCGCGGGCAAGAGCACCCTGCTCGACGCCCTGTGCCTGGCCCTCTACGGCAGCACCCCGCGGCTGCGCCAGGCGCCGAGCCGCGACAGCCAGATCGACGACACCGCGGACTCGCGACTCACCACCAGCGATGCCCGCACCCTGCTGCGCCGCGGCACCGCCAGCGGCTACGCCGAGGTGGACTTCCTGGGCCGCGACGGGCGCCGCTATCGCGCCCGCTGGGCAGTGCGCCGCGCCCGGGAGAAGGCCACCGGCCGCCTGCAGGCGGCGGAGCAATCGCTCACCGACCTCGATGACGAGCGCCTGCTGACCGCCCAGAAGCGCGAGTTCGAGCGCCTGCTGCCGGAGCGCCTGGGGCTCACCTTCGACCAGTTCACCCGCGCCGTGCTGCTCGCCCAGAGCGAGTTCGCCGCCTTCCTGCAGGCCGACGACAACGCCCGCAGCGACCTGCTGGAGCGCCTCACCGGCACCGCCGAGTACTCCGAGATCTCCATGGCCGCCTACCGCCGCGCCAACGAGGCGAAGAAGGCCGTGGACGCTCTGGAGACCAGGCTCGCCGATGACCTGCCCGCCGAGCCCGAGGCCCGCGCCGAGCTCGATCGTGCCGCCACGGCCACCCAGCAAGCCCTCACTCACCTGCAGACCCAGGCCGAGTCGCTGAAGATGCGACGCCGCTGGCACGACGACGATGCCCGCCTGTACGCGGACTACGTCGAGGGCATGGCGCGGCAGCAGGCCGCCGAGGTGGACTGGCAGGCCCTCGCCGACCGGCGCAGCGACCGCGACCGGCGCCGGCTGATCACCCCCCGCCGCCAGGAACTCACCCGCCAGGCCAGCCTGCCGGGGCACATCCATGAGGCCGAGGCCAACCGCGACGCCACCCGCCAGGCGCTGGCCAGGGCGCAGCAGGCGGCACAGGACGCCGCCGCCGACCACGACCGCGCGGGCAAGCGCCTGGAGGCGGCCGGCGAGGCACGCCGCGAGGCCGAACCGAGACTGCGCGAGGCCCGCGAGCACCAGCATGCCCTGGCCCAGCGCCAGCGCGAGCTGGCCGAGCTCGCGGACCAGAGGACCCGCGCCCGGGAGCAGGTCGACCGCCTTCGTGAACGTCATCGGCAGGAGCACGACGCCCAGCAGCAGCGCCATGAACTGCAGCGCCAGTGGCAGTCGGCCCTGGCCGAGCTGGTGGGTGAGCACTCACATCTTCACGCCGCGCGCCAGGCCATCCAGCAGGCCCACGACCGGGCCGCCGCCCGCCAGCTTGCCCTGGGCGAGCTGCAGGCCGCCTGGCGGGAGGCCCACCAGGCCGCACAGGCCCACCGGCAGCTCGAGACCCACCTGGCCGAGGCCAATGAGCGCCTGGCGACCCTGACCCGCGACGGCCAGGCCGCCCGACGGCAGCTGGAGGCGTGCAAGGCCCGCCACGACAGCTTCGCCGCTTTCATCGCCCGGGCCCGCGCCGCCCGAAGCGAGAGCGTGGCCACGCTGCGCGACGGCCTGCAGGAGGGTGAGCCCTGCCCGGTGTGCGGGGGCCTCGACCACCCCTGGCGCCGGCAGCCGCCCGACAGCCCCGAGGCGGCCCAGCTCGCCGCCCAGCAGGCCGAGGAGGAGCGCGAACTCGACGCCGCCCAGCAGGCCCATGAGCAGGCGCTGAACGCCCATCAGGCGCTGCAGGCGCAGTACAAGCTCGCCCGGGACACCCGGCAGCAGCTCGATGAGCAGCAGCCAGCCGCCCGGGCGCGATGGGAGGCCGCCCGCGAGGCCCTGGAAGCCCACCCTCTGCACCGAGAGCTGGCCGCCGTGGCGGCCGATGAGCGCGATAGCTGGCTGAACCAACAGCGCCAGCGCAGCACGGAAGAGCGCAGCACCCAGCAGATCCGCCTGGAGAAGCTCCATCGAGCGGAGGCCGAGCTCGCGCCCCTCGCGGAATCGCTGCGCCAGGGTGAGCTGGCCCTCACTCGCCTGGCGACCGAGAAGGCCACCGCCGAAACGCAGCTGGCCGAACAGGAGCAGCGTCTCCCAGAGCTGCAACGCCAGCATGACGATACCGAGCGTGCCTTTCGCGCCCTGCTCGGCGATCACGCTACCCCGGAGGCGTGGCAGCAGCGGCTGGACGAGGACGAGACCCAGGCCCGCCAGGCCAGGGATGCCGCCCTGGCCCGCCGCCATGACGCCGAACGTGAGCAGCAGCGCCTGGCCCAGCAGCTCGTCCACCAGGAGGAGCTGCTCGCCGCCCTGCAGCAGGAACAGGCGCAGCTCTCCCGCTCCCTAGCCGAATGGCGCGCACAGCACCCGGACCTGGACGATGCCACCCTCGCCCGCCTGCTCACCCAGGGCGACGCCGAGGCCCGTGAGGAGGAGCGCCGGCTCGAGGCGGCCGACCAGGCTCGCCAGCACGCCGCCGCCACCCTGGCCGAGCGGCGCGCCGCCCTGCTTCGCCACCGCCGCGGCCAGGGGCTGATCGATGGGGAGCAGGAGAGCGATGACGGGGAGAAGCACGACGAGGCCCTGCTCGGCGAGACCATCGCCGAGGCCCTCGAGCGCCGCCGGGCCACCCTGGTCGAAGCCCAGGCCGAGCTCAGCCCGCGCCTGGAGGCGGCCCAGCAGGCCCGGGACGAGGCGCTCCACGCCCTGCGCGACGACGACCGCCGCCGCGAGCGCCAGCGGGACGGCCAGAGCGAGCTTGCGACCGCCCGGGCCGAGTACCGCCGCTGGGGCCGGATCAGCGAGCTGATCGGCTCCGCCGACGGAAAGGTGTTCCGGCGCATCGCCCAGGCCTACAACCTGGAGCAGCTGCTGGAGCACGCCAACGTCCACCTGGCGGGCCTCAGCCGCCGCTACCGCCTGGCACGGGGCGGCTCGCCGCTGGGCCTGCTGGTGGTGGATCAGGACATGGCCGACGAGAGGCGCTCGGTGCACTCGCTCTCCGGCGGCGAGACCTTCCTGGTCTCCCTGGCGCTCGCCCTGGGGCTCGCCTCCATGGCGTCAGGCGAACTGGTGATTGAATCGCTCTTTATCGACGAGGGGTTCGGCAGCCTCGACCCGCAGTCCCTGGCGCTGGCCATGGAGGCCCTGGACGGCCTGCAGGCGCTGGGGCGCCGGGTGGGGGTGATCTCCCACGTGCAGGAGATGCACGAGCGCATACCGGTGCAGATCCGGGTGGAACCGCAGGGCAACGGCACCAGCCGCGCGCGCATCGTCAGCGGTTGAGGGTCACAGCTCGACGCCATAGAAATGCAGCACCGCCACCATCAGCCAGTAGCAGAGCGCGGTGATGGCGATGGAGACGGCGAGGCCGAGATAGAAGTTGACCCCCTTCGCCAGCAGCAGGGGCAGCGCGATGAACAGCGCCAGGGAGGGCAGCACCAGCCAGAAGACGCTGCTGGCAAGCGCGCTCACCCTGCCGCCATCGCCGGTGTCGATGTAGAGCCAGAGCATGGCCAGCACGGAGGTCAGCGGCACCGACGCCAGCACGGCCCCGATAAAGGAGCTGCGCTTGGAGATCTCCGCGATCAGCACCACCAGCACGGCGGTGATGGCCACCTTTGCCACGTAGTAGAGCAACGCCGGTTCCCTCCCTGGCCTGGTTAGACTGTAGCCCCTATACCCGCCAGGGCAGCGGCGGCGGCATCAGCCGCACGTCATCGGAGAAGCCGGCCACGCGGCAGAATCGCTTGCCGCCGGCCTCCCACTCGCGCTGGGCCTCGGCGATCTCCGCCTTACTGTGGCCGACGAAGTTCCACCAGATCAGCACCTCCTCGCCCAGCGGCTCGCCGCCGATCAGCAGCACCCTGGCCCCCGCCGGCAGCGCCAGCGCCACGCTGTCACGCCCGCGACCCAGATAGGCCAGCTCATCCACGGCCAGGGCCTCCCCTTCCAGGGTCGGCTCGCCCTCCAGGGGCAGCAGGGCGTACTCGAACTCAGGCCGAAGCGGCAGGGTCAGCTCGGCCTCCTTCGCGGCGGCGAGATCCAGCCCCATCAGGGGCGAGAAAGTGAGCGTGGGCGCCTCGTGGCCGGCAAACTCGCCGACCAGCAGCGTCAGGGTGACGCCCTCTTCCTGCCAGACCGGCAGCTCCGGGTAGTGGTCGAAGCGCGGCTCGGTGTGGCGATGGGCGTGCGGCAGGGCGATCCACAGCTGGGCCGCATGCAGCTGCGGGTCCTGCGGCAGCGACTGCTCGGTGTGGCTGATGCCGCGGCCGGCAGTCATCAGGTTGACCTGCCCCGGGCGGATCACCTGCTCGCTGCCCAGGCTGTCGCGATGCAGCACCTCGCCGGCGATCATCCAGGTGAAGGTCTGCAGGCCGATGTGCGGGTGCGGCCCCACCTGCATGCCGCGGCTGTCGCCCTTGAACACCGCAGGCCCCGCGTGGTCGAGGAAGCACCAGGCCCCCACCAGGCGGCGCTGCCGCGAGGGCAGCACCCGGTGGATGGGGATGCCACCCACCTCGGCCTTGCGTGCCGGCACATGCTGCACCTGGCGCCGGCCCTCCACCACCGGGCAGTCCCGCGACGACGACGCCGTGGCGTCCTTGATCATGTCACTCATGGCGCACTCCTCAGCGGGCAACGGGCTCATGGCCTCACCATAGCCCGCCGCAGGCCTGGCGTCCGCTGGGATTTCCCGGCCTCAGATCGCCCCGGGGCCTACGGGCACGATCCCGGCAGGGTTCAGTGCCCTGATCGAGTAGTAGCCCGCCTTGATGTGCTCGAGGTTGACCGTCTCGGCGATGCCCTCCAGCGCCAGCAGGCGGTGCAGGTAGGCGTGCAGGGCCGGCATGGCGGCAAGGGTGTTGCGGTTGCACTTGAAGAGCCCGTGGTAGGCCACATCGAAGCGCATCAGTGTCACGAACAGCCGGATGTCGCTCTCGGTAAGCTCATCGCCGAAGAGATAACGCCGACCGTCGCCGAGGCGCGCCTCCAGCGCATCGAGCCGGGCGAAGACCTTGCCGTAGGCCTCCTCATAGGCCGCCTGGCTGGAAGCGAAGCCGGCCTGGTAGACGCCGTTGTTCAGCTCGGTGTAGATGACGTGATTTAGCGCGTCGATCTCCGCGGCCAGGTGGTCGGGGTAGAGGTCCGGCCCCCGGTCGACCAGGTGCGAGAAAGCACCGTTGAGCATGCGCAGGATATCGGCCGACTCGTTGTTGACCAGGGTGTCGGTGTGGGTGTCCCACAGCACCGGCACCGTGGCGCGACCGCAGACCTCGGGGTCGGCGCGGGTATAGAGCTCGTGCAGGTAGCGGGCGCCGTGAAGGGGGTCCTCGTCGGCGCCGGGGAAGCCGCCGAACTGCCAGCCCTGGTCGGTGAGGCGCGGGTTGACCACGGTGACGCCGATCAGCGCCTCGAGCCCCTTGAGTCGGCGCGCCATCAGGACCCGGGAGGCCCAGGGGCAGATATAGGCGACATAGAGGTGATAGCGCCCGGGCTCGGCCTTGAAGCCGCCCCTGCCTGTGGGGCCGGGGGCGCCGTCCGGGGTGATCCAGTGGCGGAAGGTCGAGGTCTGGCGGATGAAGCGTCCCTCGTCGTCCTTCGCCTGAACCGGCTGCCAGTTCTCCTGCCAGATGCCGTTGACCAGCATGGGGGTTCCTCCTGTTCGTGGGGCACCCTCCGCCGTGGGAGGGTGCCGGGTCGGGTCAGTCGCGTCGACGGCTCAGAGGCGCTTCGCGACCAGGCTATCCAGGGAGAGGCGTCCAGCGCCTTGCAGGGTGAGCGCCACGGTGGCGGCAAGCAGGGCCAGGGCGAACTCATAGCCGTTGTTGGCGATGAACAGGCCGTGGCTGATATGCACGCTGAAGATCGCCACCAGCATGGTGAAGGCGGAGACCAGCGCCGCGGGGCGGGTCAGCAGGCCGAGCATCAGGGCCAGGCCGCCGAAGAACTCGGCACCGCCGGCCAGCAGCGCCATCAGCAGGCCGGGCGCCAGGCCGATGCTCTCCAGCCACTGGGCGGTGCCGGAAAGGCCGTAGCCACCGAACCAGCCGAAGAGCTTCTGGGCGCCGTGGGCGGCCAAGATCAGGCCAACGGGAACGCGCAGGGCCAGGGCGCCGTAGCCGCCGGCGGTGTCGAACAGGGTCTTTGCGAGCTGGGTCTTCATGGGGTCTTCCTCATCGGGGTGTCGGGGGAAAGCTGAGGCCGCCTATGGCCTCGAGCGGTGAGGCCACTCTACTCTCGCCATGAAGGCGGAATAAGCGCGAAGACATTGCATGACTATCAATGAAGCGTTGATAATTACCGCTTACCTTTCCGCCGGAGCCGACCATGGACCGCCTGGACGCCATGCGCACCTTCGTCACCGTGGTGGCCGAGGGGAGCTTCACCCGGGCCGCCGAGCGCCTGGCGCTCTCCCCGCAGCTGGTCAGCAAGTACGTCTCGCAACTGGAAGAGCACCTGGGCGTGCGCCTGCTCAACCGCACCACCCGCCGGCTGCACCTGACCGAGGCGGGGGCCGCCTATCGGCAGCGCGCCGAGCAGG
Source organism: Halomonas sp. 3H (assembly GCF_024206005.1). NCBI lineage: Bacteria > Pseudomonadati > Pseudomonadota > Gammaproteobacteria > Oceanospirillales > Halomonadaceae > Halomonas > Halomonas sp. 3H. Next base: position 939,505 of record NZ_CP100360.1, on the reverse strand, counting down.
TGCTGGCCGAGATCGACGACATGGAGAGCGAGCTCGGAGAGCAGCAGGGCCAGGCCCGCGGACGGCTGCGCATCAGCGCCCCGGTGTCGTTTGCCATCCGCCACCTGGCGCCACTGATCAACGACTTCCAGCGGGCTCACACCGCCGTGGATATCGACCTGCAGCTCAACGACCGCAAGGTGGATATCGTCGAGGAGGGGTTCGATATCGCCTTGCGCATCGGGCGGCTGAAGAGCTCCTCGCTGATCGCCCGGCGCATCGCGCCCGTGCGCCTGGTGCTGTGCGCCTCGCCCGGCTACCTGGAGGCCCATGGCACGCCCGGGCACCCGCGGGAGCTCGCCGGGCACCGCTTCCTGCGCTACCGCTACATGGAGGAGAGCCAGGAGCCGCTGCTGCAGTGGCTGCCGCGCAGCGGCGGAGGAGGAGGGAGAGAGGGCAGCGAGCTGACCAGCAACAACGGCGACGTGCTGGTGGAGGCCGCGGTGGGCGGGGCCGGCATCGCCCTGCAGCCGACCTTCCTCTCCGGCGACGCCATCCGCCAGGGGCGCCTCGCCATCGTGCTGCCCGAGCATGAGCCCGAACCGCTCGGGCTCTATGCGGTGTATGCCCACCGCCAGCTGCTGGCCAGCAAGGTGCGCCACTTCGTGGACTTCCTGGAGGGGTACTTCGGCGACCCGCCCTACTGGGACCACTTCTGACGGGGATGCCTCGGGCGATGTCCGCGGCGTGCCGCCGTCAGCCGAAGCGGAAGGCCGACAGCTGGGTCTCGAGTACCTGCTCCGAATAGACCTTGCGCCCGCGGTCCTGCCCCGCCGCACCGGCGGCCACCATCAGCGGAATCAGGTGCTCCTCCTGGCCGGGGGGATGGCATTGGTGCGCCTTGGGCGCCCGGGCCCAGTCCCGCAGCGCGGCCTGGCGCTGCGCCGGCGACGCTTCCACCGCCTCGGTCAGCCAGGCATCGAAGGCTTCCGAAGGGGCGGTGAAGGCCGGATCGCCATAGCCACGCATGTTGTGGAAGCTCATGCCGCTGCCGACGATCAACACACCCTCGTGGCGCAGCGCCTCCAGCGCCTCGCCGGCGGCCAGGTGGGCCGCAGGGTCGAGGTCCTGGCGCAGCGACAGCTGCACCACGGGAATCGCCGCTTCGGGAAACATCAGCTTCAGCGGGATGAACATGCCGTGGTCGAAGCCCCGCGCCGGGTCCCGCTGGCTCGCCAGCCCGGCGGCGGAGAGCAGCGTCTCGACCCGCTCGGCCAGCAGGGGAGAGCCGGGGGCGGGATAGTCGAGCCGATAGGTGTGGTCGGGAAAGCCGTGGTAGTCGTAGATCAGCTCGGGGCGCTCACCGGCGGTGATGCGAAAGTCATCGGCAAGCCAGTGGCCTGACACCATCAGGATCGCCCGGGGACGGCTGGGCAGGGTATCCGCGATGCCCTTCAGGAAGTCGGCCATCCCGTCCCAGATACCGGGCGGATTCCACTCCATGAAGAAGCAGGGGCCCGCGCCGTGGGGGATGAACAGGACCGGCTGGGCAGGTGAGTCAGGGGAGTGGGGGGAAGCGCGCTGCATTGTCTGGCTCCTCGGCCTCTGGCCAATCGTGGGGAGTGGGAATGACTATTGTAAGATGCATTCATGGTGACCTGCGTCCCCGATGACCGACTCCCACCGCCACCCGGAGCCCGCCCATGCCTCGCGCCCTCGACATTCCCGCCGCCGACGGCACCATCGACGCCCACCTCTTCACGCCAGCGGGCGCCCAGGGCCCGCTGCCCGGCGTGGTGCTGTTCACCGATATCGGCGGCCTGCGCCCCTGCTATCACGAGAAGGCCCAGCGGCTCGCCGACCACGGCTATGCGGTGCTGATGCCCAACGTCTACTACCGCGATGCCCGCGGCGGCGTAGTGCCGAAGGGCAAGTGCTTCCGCGACCCGGACGTGCGCCCGACGCTGTTTGGCTATGCCGCCCACCTCACGCCCGAGGCCCAGTCCCGCGACTTCGCCGCCCTCCTCGGCTGCCTCGACCGCGAGCCCGAGTTCGCGGACGGCAGGATTGGCGTGGTGGGCTACTGCATGACCGGCGCCTTCGCCCTGCGCATGGCGGCCGAATACCCCGATCGTGTCGCCGCCGCGGCCGGATTCCACTCGGCCCGACTGGCAGAGGCCGACGACCCGGCGAGCCCCGTCCACGTGGTCGGCACCATCCAGGGGCGTGTCTATCTCGGCCACGCCGACCAGGACGAGCTGCTGCCCCCCGAACAGATCGCCCGCATGGACGAGGCGCTGGCCGCCACCGGCGTGCACTTCATCACCGAGCTCTACCGGGGCGCCGCCCACGGCTTCACCGCCAGGGACGCCCCCTCCTATGACGCCGCCGCCGACGATCTGCACCACCGTCGGCTCGCCATGCTGCTGGAAGAGACGCTGTAGCGCCCGGGCCCACCGTCAGCTCAGGAGCGATTCGCCATGAATAAACTCGAGCTATTGGCCGACCTGCACCGCGACACCGAACGCCAGGGGCCCGGCGGCCAGGCTGAAACCCGGCTCGCGCTCCAGCTCGCCGGGCTCTGCGAGCGGCGAGACCTCGATATCGCCGATCTGGGCTGTGGCACCGGCGCCTCCACCCTGGTGCTCGCCGAGGCGCTCGATGCCCGGATCGTGGCGGTGGATTTCCTCGAGCCGTTTCTCGACACCCTGAAGGCCCGCGCCTTGGAGGCCGGCGTGGCCGAGCGCATCACTCCCCGCCACGCCTCCATGGAAGCGCTCAACTTCGCGGCGGAATCGCTGGATGCCATCTGGTCGGAAGGGGCGATCTACAACCTCGGCTTTGCGCGCGGCGTGCGAGAATGGCGCCGCTTCCTCAAGCCCGGCGGCATCCTGGCGGTCTCCGAGCTGACCTGGCTCACCGAGCAGCGCCCCGCCGAGCTCGACGCCTACTGGCGCGATCAGTACCCCGAAGTCGACACCGCCTCGGCCAAGCTGGCGGTGCTGGAACACCACGGCTACGCCCCGCTGGGCTACTTCGTGTTACCGCCACACTGCTGGCGGGAGAACTACTACCGCCCGCTGCAGGAGCGCTTCCCGGCCTTCCTCAAGGCCCATCGCAACAGCCCCGCCGCCCGGGCCATCGTCGAGGAGCAGCAGCAGGAGATCGAACTGTACGAGCGGTATGGCGAGTATTTCGGCTATGGGTTCTTTATCGCCAGGAAGTGCGGCGAAAGGTGACAAAGCCGGGCAATGCAACGTCCGCTTTCGGCCAAAAGCGGTCATGGAGATTTTCCTGATGTATAACGCTGAAGTGGCTCTCCGGCATGACCTCACTGTCTCTGAGGTCGAAGGCTGGATCGATGAGGCCCAGAGCAGCATGGAGAACGGGTTCAGGGCCCGCCCCAAGGATATCCGCGAGCAGTATGAGTCCAATCTGCGGGAAACTAAGGAGGAGCTGGGCGAGGTCCACCTGCAGATTTATGCACTAAAAAAGTGGCGCTGCCTGCCCGACGAGGACGAGAACTCGGTGCTGACAGCGGGGTAATTATCACCTCACGAACGGTATGACATAGCCTAAGTACTCAGCTTGAGCAGTGCGTTGCTCATCCCAGCGTCTGGTGTGCCCAGCCGGGCGCTCCCGCTGGTCTGCATGTGTTATCACAAGGCGCCTTTTGGCCCGCGATACGCCAACAAAATACGCGCAACGGTTTTCATCTTGGTTACCAAAGAAAATTTCGTTTTCAACGGCCATGATGATGACCGAATCGAACTCAAGACCTTTGCTCTTGTGAATGCTTAAGATGCGTACCGCCTGGTCATCTGAAAACCGACCAAGAGCTTTCGGTAAATCGGATTCCAGCTTGAGAAGCTCATGTATGCGTGCCTTAGTGCTTCGGATGACCTCTTTGAGCCGATCATGGGACTCATAGTCAGGCGATAGAGCTACGAGGGTTTTGAGACTGACTTGTTGCAAGAAAGCTTTAACAAACTCCCACCAGCCAGAAAAAGGCTCCTCCGCCAGGGCAGAAAGAGCTGCCTCTTTCCGTTGTTGCTTGATAAGTCGATCTAGATCCTTTCGAGTATTAGCCTGAATATCTTCATCCGCAAAGGGAGCCAGCTGATTCATGAGCCGAATCCAGGCTTGTGGCTCGCGTTGGCCGTAGAGGCAAGACAGGTAGTCTACGATCAATCGAGCGGCGGGCTCGACCGTGATGTCCTGCATTTGCTGTTCATTTCGGAAAGGGATTGCTCGCGCCTCCAGTGCCGTCATGAGGTGGTCCGCATAAAGATCGAGCTGCTTGGAAATTAGAACCGCAATTTCCGCGGGCGGTAGCTGTTCGGTCTTTATCCAGCTATCAATCAAACCTGCTAGATACTCAGCTTCCTTGCGGCTATCCTCAAAGTGCCAAGCGAATACCTCGCCCTCGTCACCGATAAGCTGTTCATCGGGCATGACGGACGTTGGGTCGAGCACCCGGATGATTTCGTTCTGCAAGCGCAGCAATCTCGGCTTTGAACGAAAGTTGCGATACATATTGAGCGGTGTCGCTGAAAAATCGGCTGAAAAAGTCTGGAAAATGCCGTCCAGAGCCCCTGCCCAGCCCATGATTTTTTGCTTAGTATCGCCCACGGCCGTAAGGCGAATTTTGGTGCCTTGGAACGCGAGTTTCAGAAGCTTGTACTGAAGATTGGTGCAGTCTTGAAACTCATCAAGGAAGACATCGCTGTAGGTCTGGCGGATAGCATTACGTGCCATTACTGATTTTTGAAGGATCTGGATGGCAAACGGAACCAAATCGGAAAATTCAATGAGGCTGCGCGAGGGCCCTGTTTTTCTGTCAGCAATTTTGTAACCGGCATCCAGTGCAGAATCACCCGTTAGTACTGGCCGGAAGCGGTCGATAATACGCTTGGCAAAAGCGTGAAATGTGTAGCTGTCAAATCTTGAGGCCAGCTCAGAGCCGCAGCGGCGCTTAACCCGCTCCTTCAAATTGCTGCTAGCGTCAACCTTGAACGAGATAGCGAGAATTCTCTTGGGGTAGCGGCAGGTTCCTGTACGTAGTAGAAAATCAGCCCGCTGCGCAAGCATTTCAGTTTTTCCTGCACCTGGGCCAGCCGTAAGAGCAAGGCTATGAATCTGCTCCTTGGCTGCACGTAGGGCGTTAGGCTCTAGCGTCAGTCCATCTGCGGGATGCCAGTCATCGACGGATATCACTCTGGTAACTCCTCGAGTTTGGCAATCACTGCATCGGCCAAGCGCCCTAGTGATCCGGGCATATTAGCGAGGAGGTCCACATCACGGAGGTTGGCGAGAGATTCGATATGGGCTGCCGGTTTGCTGCCAAGCTTGAAACTATGATGATAAGTACCAAAAAGCTCTTGTTCAGCCTCGCTGTATTGACTTGCATCGTGGTGACTTCTGCCAAGCACAGCCTTGATCGTTGAATTAACAGGCTTTTCTCTCACTACGCCGTAGGCATTCGGATAGGCCAGCAGCATCGAAAAATCGAGATCTAACGGTGAGGAAAAAAAGATTCCTTTTTCTTCGAGTGTGTCGAAAACATTCGTTTTGTCGTCACCAAAACAATAATGAGTACGTATTGGTGCCTCGCCATCATTCCATTTTGGAATATTCCAATCAGTAGGAAGAGAATTCAGAGGGTCAATTTTCCTCAGTTGGTCATTCACGTACTTTATTCGACCCCATCCAGCGCGGTAGCGCGCAATATCTAGATCAAGCAGGGTCAGATAGGGAATTTGAAGGGCCGAAAGTAGACGCCAAAAGTGGTTAACGTGACGCCCTCCCAAAGGCGCTATTGTGACTGCAGACTCATCAACAGGAGTACCCTTGGACTGAAGTAGTCGGGGAAGGACGATTTCTTCGCTGTCTCCCTCACCTAGAACTACGAGGCGAGAAAAATAGACTTCCGGAAAAGCTTGCACCGCCTCTCGCACAAATTTATGTGCTTCGTCCGCGGTGTCGGGCAACTGGATGTGGGTTACTCGCGATGTTCGCCAATCGGTCAGACGCAAGTACCGGATCTTCTCGGGATCAACGCGCCGCAGCATCGATGGTGCGTGAGTGGCAATCAGCGCTTGCGCGTCGCCCTCTCCGGTCATCAAGTCCAGGGCTTTGACAATGCGCCCGAGATAATGGGGCGAAAGACTGTTCTCCGGCTCTTCCACTGCAATCAGTGTAAAGACAGGGGGCCGCAACTTGTCAGCGTCAAAAGATTTATTTTTTCCTGCAAGCACGGAGCGATTTATAGCCTGTGATGATAGCACGAGCGACAAGTATAGCATCGATTTCTGACCATCGCTCAGTCGTGAGAAGTCCACCAAGTTCTCATCGTGTCCTGGCGAAAAAGACACCGACATATGCCTCAGTAATGCTTCAATCTCAGAGGCCACGAAGGTGATTTTAGGAGCGGTAAAAAAACTACCTTTGTGTAAGGTTTCCCAAGAAGCTTTCAAGCTTTTGCTGAACGCATCTACCGATGGATTGGCCGCCAGGCTGTCGCTGATTTGCTCAGTGAGACCATTTATGACATCACGCTCTGCATCCCAGTTTACCGCGCGCAGCATGCGCCCAAGCAACGCATTTGTGCTGTAAGCAATGTGGTCGGCTGGATTACGGCGGGCTGGCAAGTAGTGGACATGGATATGATTGCGCTCAGGTCGGGGCACTTGCGCTGTGTTAAAGGGCGAACCATCATCTTTAATGTCCAAGACATAGACCAAGTTTTCTTCGATGTCGCCATCCGGCCCCATGCTGGCACTGAGGCGAAAACGCACCCGCGGGATGCCATCCGCTTCATCAAGCCGCATGTGGCCAAAGTGAGGGGCAACGGTGCTGTTATCTTCATCTTCTGTCAGTTCGTGGAATAAGAAGTCGGCTTCTATCCAGAGCTGGCGCTCTTCAGGCACTTCAGCCTCATCAAAGGGGACGTGAAAGTCAGATCGCAGAATGCGGCGCAAGGATGGGTCGAAAGCAAACATACGACACAGCGCTTGTAGCGCAGCTGTCTTGCCTGAGCCGTTGGGGCCAATAAGAAAAGATATATCATCTAGTCCGAGCTCTTCTGGCTGCGCTCCAAAAGACTGAAAATTGCATAGGCGAATCGTTTCAAGTTTCATATATGTCTGGTCCTGTGTGATTAACAACCCGCTTGGTAAATAATTCAGAACGTTTGGCCTGCCATTCCTTCATCATCGCAATTGGTGATTGATGGTGCAGCGCCTTCTGCGGGATATGGTGATTGTACAGCCCAGTGTAGCGTTTGAGCGTCTGCTTCAGGTCCTCGCCTGAGGTATAGTGCCGAGTCGCAAGGACGTCGCTGATGCGGCCATTGAAGCTTTCCACCATGCCATTCGTCTGCGGCTTTCTCGGCTTGATCAGGCGGGCATTCAGCATTCGCCGACTTGGCCGTTTAGGGCCGAAGGCTATCCATCAGCATAGACTAACATTCATCAGTCGGCCAAAACCAGACCTTTAGATGGTACTTATATAACACTTCGGCTCAGCCACCTGCTTGGAGCGACAGCGGAAAACAGGTCGGCTGAAGCTCTTGGTTAGGCTCATCTAAGCCTGAAATTCTTGAGCTGCTTTCCGGTACATTCTACATACAATGCATTCATTGCGTCGAAAGTATCAGGCAGCTCATTTTTTGCATAGTGAAAAAAGCCGCTCTTTCTGATGTCATGTGGATAGGGCTCATCATTCTGATCGGCTAAAAGCCCTTCAATAAGACCATTTCTCACATGGGCCATGTTTCTGACCTCTTCGTAAGAAGATTGTGCAAGGTCAAATAACTTTTCATCCAATTCAGCGATATTTGATATAAAAACTTCATAATATTTATCTTGGACAGGAGGTATAGGACAACCAAAAATAAATTGATCACCATCGCGCCCTTGGATGTATTCTTTACCTGTCTCTTTTATAACAAGAGTATATTTGGCGTCCGGATGATCTTTCTCTTGCTCCTCAATCTCATTTATTATCCCTAGCAATTGACGCTGGGCCCACAGGTTGAGCTCAAGCTCTTCAGCGAGAAGAGACTTATAAGCGAATAGTTTTCTTTTTGACTCCCTTTTCTTTTTTATAGCCTCCAGTATTTCTCTCAAGATAAAAAGCAATATTGCTGATATCACTGTGACCGGCAGAAAACTCACTTCCCCATTTGCCACTTTATCGGCTAAAGCTGAAAAATTCGGTGATTTGACCACTGATGCTGAAAAGGACACGAGTACATAAGCAAAAGCCATCAAAACAACGGCAAATGATGCTCCCAGAATTTCAGGAAGGTTGCTCTTTATTATCGCCTTGATATCAACACCCCTTTAAATCATAACACTGATTATCGCGCATGCTGAACAACGCCGTTGAACGACCATGCAACCTTCACCAGGTTGTCGGCTTCGGGTCGAATCGCGCCTGACTGCGGATTCCAGCACACGTCGAGCATGTTCTGGACCATCCTATACATTCCACCCGAGGAGGTCCATACCATGAACACATCAACAATAGCTAGCCGCAAGCCCTGGAACAAAGGCAAGCTGGTTGGTCAGAAAACCCCGCTTCGCCTCAAAGACATTTGGGCCATTCGTGTCAGACTGCAACTTGCAGATAAGACACGAGAACTAGCGCTATTTGAGCTAGCGATCGATAGCAAACTGAGAGCCTGTGACTTAGTCAAGTTACGCGCCCGAGATATATCTCATGGCAACCAAGTGTCTTCAAGAGCCATCGTCACGCAGCAGAAAACGAAGAGGCCAGTACAGTTTGAGATAACCGAGCAGACTCGCACTGCTTTAGAAGAGTGGATACAGCTCGCACATCTCCATAACGATGACTACTTGTTTCCAAGTCGCCTGCGCAGCTCGTGCCACTTGTCTACTCGGCAGTACGCGCGCATCGTTAAATCCTGGGTGACCGCTATTGGTCTGGAGCCTTCGGCCTATGGTACTCACACGTTGCGACGCACCAAGGCATCGTTAATTTACCGACGAACAAAAAATCTAAGAGCCGTTCAACTGCTCTTAGGCCATACAAAACTCGAAAGCACCGTCAGATACCTAGGGATTGAGGTGGATGACGCATTGGCAATGGCTGAGCAGACAGAGGTCTAACGAGAGCCAGCGACGGCTTAGCATCTAGGCCGTCGCTATCCGGCCAAAAGCGAACATTCGGTAACTGATTAATTTTACGGGGAAATTCTAGGGAAAAATCCATAACGACCAGCATTGCTTTTCGTAAACTCCACAACTTGTTCCCCAGAACTGTACTTTGATGGAATAGATTTTTTATTTTCAAAAACTATTATCTGCCTAGTTTTCCACTGACATAAACTGTCAAAAAATCTAACATTTACATCAGTACCATTAAGATCATCCGCCTCATTTTCAGGCTCTTCATAAGCAAGCAGTGGGGAATCTATGATTGCAAAACCTAAATGAGGAAGACCATTATCTTCTGTATATTTCATTAAGCCTAGAGTGGCGGCAGCATGTGTGATCGCTCGATGCCCCTTTCCGTTGCTTACTCTGTTCTTGCCACTTATAACAAAGTCCCCTGTTTCCTTGTCAAAGTGAACATCATCAGAATTTGGAACACTCCACCCCTTCAAAAGTGCTTTCACTTCTTTAGACAGTTTAAATAACGCACTGGTAGGCAATGTTCTCTCAGTGTCATCTTTCCCTGAGCCCACCTTCTCTGGAGCCTCTTTCTCTAGCTCTTCTTTTTTCCTTTTAAGTGCGTTTAGCTGCTCATACTGCTCAATAGATCTATCCACATTTGCTTTTATTGAAAAAAGTTCTGAATATCTGGCTCGCTGCGAAGACAACTCTGGATTAAGGTCAGATATTTTCCTAACCACAGAAGATAATTCTTCAGATATATCAGGAATTCTTTCTTCGATGACACCACTCTCCACTCGCAACTTTTTCATCGTATCCACAAGATCTAAAGACAGTTTTTCTAGCTTTTTTTTCTCCGATGAAGCAGCAGACACTATCTCACCAATATTGCCTTCACACCCTTCATGAGATTTTAATTCTGCAGTATCTCCGCCACACAAGGGGCATATATCAGAAGGTAACGCAGCAAGCAAAACACCTGTCTCTGCAATATTATCCAACCTTGACATATCTGAAGAATACTGTGACTCAAGAAGCTCAAATCGGACAAGCATCTCCGATATTTCAGAAAGCCTCTCATTATTTTTCTCTAGCTCGCCACGAATACGCCCCCTATCCGATATAAAGAGATTATATTGCTCTTCATTTGCATCAAGAACCGAGCGCTCATTTTTAATAGTTTCTGCAAGCTTCTCTTCTTGCTCCTTTAAATCCTCAATAGTTTTTTCTTCTGATATAACAGAATCTATAATTTCTTCTTGCTCAGCTATCAGCTCTTCAAGAATGTCTATTTTTGCAGTACGAGACAATCTTTTTTTCTCAACTTCTGCTGGAAGAAGAGCACTATCATCCGCCCCCGTAAGCATGAATTTTAAACGAGATTTATGCTCCGTTTTTTTTGTATATTGCGTACTGATATAGGGAGACGCTTCTTTCTGTATATCGGTTTCGGTAACAATCGAAAGAGACAGCGAATTCCTAAGTGTTAGACTTACCAAGCCATTATCAGCATTCTTCTTTAGCTTCTTTCCATAGAGGTCCAGTTTCTCGAGGATAAATGTCGATATGCTTTTTATCTTTTTCGTTTCTGTTTTTGGTCTTAGAACTGTAGACTCTTGACCCTTCGGCCTTCTCTTATGTAGACCTTCAAAGCATTCAAAGTCACCGCCATCTATACTTCTCACAAAGGTGTATTTCTCAGAATCTGGAAACTCTACGCCGAGATATAACTGATTATACCCTTCATGTTCAGGTATTTCTTTTATAGGCCTATCTTCCCGACCCAACATAAAATCAATCGCATCTAACACAGACGACTTTCCTGTATTAGATGGGCCATATATTAAATTCAACCCTGAACCAAAATTAAGCTCAGCAGGTTCTTTTTTAGGCCCAGTAAAAACTATAAACCTAATTTCCATGCCTACTTCAACCCCTCATCACTTCCAATCGATATTTCTGCTATTTGAAACTCATTTCTCCATCTATCAAATGCAGCATTAAATACTTCCGAAAAGAATTCATCCCCGCTATCTTTATACATCCTTACAGCCCAGTCCGCTCGCTTACATAGCTCTTCAATATAATTATTTGTTAAACTTTCAATAAACACACTGGCGAGATCAGTAGCCCTATAATAAAATCCATCAATAGATATTATTTTTTCAACCAGTTTTTTGTGCTCCATCAGTAACAAACCATGCTCAACTAAAGGCCTTCTGACAAGAAGTTCTCCGTTTCTTTGGAGCACATTAGGATGAAGGCTAGGCGGGGCATTATGTATATCACCCGTGTGAACAACCAAGTGGTCAAACGCCAGCAATTGCTGCAGGTCATATTTCATGGACTGATCAGCTGCCAATACACAAGCTGACCTCATACCTGTTTCTAGTGCGCAATTAAAGATATAATCAGCATGCAAACCTTTACTCATCGTCTTTTTACCCATACCAATCTATCTTCATTAGCTAATTGGTGACATATCCCATATCTATCTTTGACTCGAACAGCTTGGAAAAGGCCGTTTGCATCAAGAGGAACTGACTTCGACTCTTTCATAACACTTTTTAGTTTTTCTAATCCGTCCCGATGATCTGACTCGGCTGTATCGACAACCCCATCGTACATATCGTTTTGCAGCTCCTCAAAAGTTCCAGAAGGAACTGAGTCCCTAGCAAAAGCTCTTAATGATTCCGCAAAATAGAAAGCCTCTCTTTGCCTTATAAAGTGCTTTTCCAAATCCGGGTAATGGTCAAAGCAGAATTTTCCTTTAGAAACTTTTTTATTCTCTGCATATGCTTCATGCAATTGTTCGATATACCGCACCTCAATATCTTCATGGCTCTCTGGAGGAGATATTGGATTAGGCCTATCTTTTAGCCCCCCACCAAAGCGAATCAGAAAATACGGTGTTTCTCTATACTCTTCAATAACCTGGTTAACCGGTTTGTACTTAAAAATACTAAAATCAAAACTATCAACAAATTTCTTGAACTGGCCTTCAAGAGAAACAGTTTGAGTTGTTGTGATCGTGGTCGCACACCAATTATCCCACTCATCGTAAAGCTTATTTTTTAATTTTTCCGAGTCTAGCAACAGCTTTTTTAGAGATGGCCCGCAATCTTTCGGAGAAAAGAAATAATATGCACTCGGCGCTGTAATATTATTTTTATGGATATGCCATAGAATTTTCCCTATTTCTAATATTGCAGTTCTAGGCGCCAAGGGTTCACCTTTATAGTATTTACACTGGAAGTTATCCCACTCTCCCAGAAATCCTTGCCCTGTATAAAAACAAGCGACATCAATCCCAAAATCATTTGCGCCACCTAAACGAGTAACAAGGTGGTACTTAGTTTTTTGAAACACTCCCCATTCTTCGATGAAATCCTCCCATTCATCTGAGGAAAAAAGCAACAAATGCTGTTTAGGCGTTATTAGCTTTCCATTCAGAACTTTTTGAGATGAAGCGTTTTCCTGTCCAGATTTTGGTTCAGGTAACTTAAAATTATTGAGATTGTCATTCAACACAACCAAAACCTATTCCTTTTTAATTATACACCTTAAATTCACTCATTTCCCCGAATGTCCGCTTTGGGTCGTTATCTGCCATTACGCCCTCCCCTCTGCCTGCCGATAGACCAGATACTGGTGGTCACATTTCCGGCAAGCGGCTGTATAGCTAGGGCCGTCCTTCGAGACCTTGACGCTCTTCCAGCCACAGGCCGGGCAAGGCTGCTTCATGGAGGTGTTGGTGCTGCAGCTGCCGCACTTCACGTAGTAGCCATACTGGCCATACATGCCATTGAGGTTGTCGGCCTCGCCGCACTGCTTGCAGGTCAGCAGCATTTCGGTGGGCGCTGCGGTATCTACCGGCGGCTCTGCGGGAGCTGGCTCCGAGGTCACCACGTAGCTCTGCGGCGCGGGTTCGGCGACGGGGGCGGCACTGGGAGCCGGGTCATCAGGTGGTGTGGCCAGCTCCGGCTTCTCCGTTTCCGCCTGCAGCGCTGCGGTATGTGCCAGGAGGAAGGCGCCTAGGTTCTCGAGCTCCTGCAGGGTAAAGCGCGGCTTTGCCTTGATGAAGGCGCTGACGCCATTGCCGATGATCTCCTTGACTTTACCGGCGACAAACTCGGTCTTTACCACCTTGTCGGCCACGCTCTTCGGCATCTTTTCACGGTGCAGGATCGCGGTGCTGGAGACGGCACAAAGCGTTTGCCAGTCACGGCCGCCTAGCTTGGTCTGAATACCCAGCAACTTGCCCAGCAAACGCGCCAGATTGTTGCTCAGGAGCGCGTGAAGTAGGTCCTTCTGCAACTCTGCCTGACGAATCGGCGAGGGCATGCCGGTCCAGTTGCCCCTGTAGCTGCGGGACCACTCCCCCTCGGCATTGACCTGCACCTCACCAACGATGCTCTTGGACTCGATGAGGATGAAGCCGTAGGGGTGGATCACCAGGTGGTCGATCTGGGCACGCTCGCCGCCGTGTTCGATCATCAGGTCGTGGATGATGCGAACCTGCTCGCTGTCGCCGAACTCCCGGCGCAGGTGGAAGGCCACGTCCTGCTCCTGCTTGTGGCCATAGTAGCCGCGCTCATCAGTGCCGCTATAGGCATCCTTTTCCTTGAGGATCATCGGTCATTCCCTGCGTGTTCTGGCCGGTCGTTCGTGTCGCGCATGTGCCGGCAACATTCTGTAACTGAACAGCCTGGCACCAAAGCGCCCTGAGCACCAGTGGGCAAATGCCTACAGGGTGCGCCCAGTTCTGCCTACATCCGAAGTTGAAGCCTCTGGAGACACGAGCCGTCGACGCGAGGCAGCCGGAGTGCCGGGTTTCGGCGCTCAGTCTGACAGCGGCGCCAGCGCCATGATCTGCTCCCGCAGGCTGAGCTTCTGCGCGTCAAGCTCACGGCGCCAGGCGTCACACGCCTCCCGGCCGGCGTCGCGGGAGTCGGCGGCGAAGGCCTCGAGCCAGGCCTCCCGGGTGCAGAGGTCCTGAAAGTCCCCCAGCAGGGTCTGGCGCTGCTTCAGCCCCTTGAGGAAATCGCGATTGCGCTTCGGTTCCAGTTCGGCCAGGTAGCGGATGCGCTTCACCGTCTTGCGCAGGTTGTGGAAGGCCTCGTCGGGTGCCTCGGGAGCGAGCCCGGCCAGGTCGCGGTCGTGGCCGGCGATGCGCTCGGCCAGCACCGCCTCGATCCGCGTCGCGGAGAGCCGGGCAAGCGCCTCCCGGAAGCCGGCGGAGTCGAGGAAGGCCTGCCAGGCCTGCATCTCCTCGGCGTAGTCGGGCTGGCGAAGCTGCTGGCAGAGGCGCTGATGCTGCGCCCTGGCCAGAGCCCTCAGCCAGTCGTGGAGCGCGTGCAAGGCGCCCTCCCCCAGCGGCGGCGGCGCCTTCGCCAGGCTCTCCAGGAAGACATCGAGATCACGCAGGTCGCTGGTAGCCTGGGCGCGCTGCTTGAGCCGCTTCAGGCGCTTCTTAAGCCCCGGCACCTTCCCACTCCCGGATTGACTGGCGGTAGCCAGCACGGCTTCGCCGATCGCCCGGCTGCGGCGCAGGTTGACGCGGTACTGGTGCAGGAACTCCGGATCGACGCCGGCGATCACCCCGGGCTCCAGGGCCCTGACCAGGCGATGGAGGTGGCTGAGCTGCCCCTGCAGGCGGGCCGCCAGGTCGGCCTTGGGCAGCTTCGGCGGTGCCGGGGCCCGGCGCTGGAAGAGCGCATGGCTGGCCGCCTCCGGTACCAGGCTGGCGGCCAGTCCGGCGTCATGCGGCTCCAGCGCCGACCAGGGAGTGTCCGGCAGGACGAGATGCAGCAGGCCACCGGTGGGCAGCGTGTCCGGCGCTTCGCGACACAGCCAGCGCGCCAGCTCCACCAGGGCCGGGTTGTGGCCGATCACCAGCACCCTGTCGGCCTCGTCCGGCAGGGTCCGCAGCCAGGCGAGCAGCGCCTGGCCATCGAAGGCGTAGAGGGCATCGTGGCGATGGGCCCGGCCGCGCAGGCCGAGGCTGGGCAGGGCGGCATCGATCGCCGCCAGGGTCTCGCGGGTGCGCCGCGAACTGCTGAGGTGAATCTCCCCCGCCAGGGCGCCCCACCGCTTCAGCGGGGCGGCCATGGCCGTTGCCTGCCGCTGCCCGCGGCGGCGCAGCGGCCGCTGGTGGTCGCTCATGTCGCCGGTGGCCTGGCGGGCCTTGGCGTGACGCATCAGGAAGAGGTGGCGCATGGCAGGCTCCGAACGGGCGATCATCAGGCCAAGCTTAGGTCACTCCGAGCGCCCTCTCCCGGGGAGGGCCCTCCCGTGGTATAGCTGACCCGTGGTATAGCAGAGACGGGCCAGGCCCTCACCATCGCCTCACAGGAGCCTTCATGCATATCGGCATTCTCACCCTGCGCCTCTCGCTGCCCGGCTGCCGCTCCCTCAAGGAGAAGCGCCAGCGCATGGGCGGCCTTCACGAACGCTACGGGCGCAACCCGGCCGTGGCGGTGTGCGAGAGCGGCGAACTGGACCGCCTGGAGGCGAGCGAGTGGACCTTCGTGGCGGTGGCCAACGAGGGACCCAAGGTGGAGGCGCTGCTCACCGAGATCGAGGAGAAGATCCAGCGCACCGTGGACGGGCGGGTGATGGAGGCCACCCGTGAGATACTATAGTGACGTCGATACCTCGACCCGAGGCCACGCTGGCGATGATGAGATCACCAAGGAATAGCGAAGCAACACTATGGGCTGCCCTGTTCGAGGCGACCTGGGACGGCATGGTGATTCTCCGAATCGATGGCAGCGTCTACCGGGCCAACCGCAGCTATGCCGAGATGCTGGGCTATTCGCCCGAGGAGATGGGCTCCCTGCACGTGTGGGATCTGGATGCCCGTTTCGGCAAGGAGGAGCTCAAGGAGATGCTCCGGGCCGTCGACAGCGACGGGGCGCACTTCGAAACGCAGCAGCGCCGCAAGGATGGCACCATCATCGATGTCGAGCTCGGCAACAACGGCGCCACCTACGACGGTGACAAGCTGATCTTCTGCATCGTGAGAGATATCACGGCACGCAAGGCCACCGAGGAGAAGCTTCGGCAGAGCGAAGCGCTGCTGCGGGGCATCGCCTCCCAGGTGCCGGGCGCGCTCTACCAGTACCGCATGGCACCGGATGGGGAACGCAGCTTTCCCTTCTTCAGCGAGGGGATCGTCACGCTGGGTGGCCTGCCGCTCGAAGAGATTTCGGGGCCTGGAGAGGAGCCGGTGATGTCACGGATCCTTCCCGAGGATGCCGAGCGCGTCGAGGCCCAGACCCGGCACAGCGCCGCCACCATGGCCAATGTCCACGTGGAGTTCCGAGCCCTGCACGCCGACGGATCGATTCGCTGGATCGAGTGCCGTTCGACGCCACAGGTAGAAGCCGACGGCGGCATCCTCTGGACCGGCATCCTCCTGGATATCACTCAGCGCAAGCTGGCGGAAGAGCGAGTGAAAGCCATGGCCATTACCGACGGCCTCACCGGCATCACCAACCGCCAGGAGTTCGGGCGGCTGCTGGAGAAGGAGATGGCGCGTGCCGCCCGGTATGCCTCGCCGCTCTCGCTGATCATGTACGACCTTGATCATTTCAAGCGCATCAATGACCGCTTCGGCCACAATGCCGGTGACGACGTGTTGAAGACCGTTGCCAGCCTGGTCAATGACAACCTGCGCGGCAGCGACATGCACGGGCGATGGGGCGGGGAGGAATTCATGGTGCTATTGCCACAGGCCGGCCTGGACGCGGCCAGGGAGGTGGCCGAGAAACTGCGGCATGAGATCGCCAGTCACCGTTTCGACAGGCTCGGCACCATTACCGCCAGCTTCGGCGTGGTGGAACTTGCCGGCCGGGAGAGTTCCCGGTCACTGGTTCAACGGGTGGACGAAGCCCTCTACCGGGCCAAGGAACTCGGCCGGAACCGGGTCGAAGCCGAGCCGGCCCCGCAGCAACCCTAGGAACGCCCCTCGCCGTCCAGCCCCCACGTCCTGGCCCGGCGATAGAGTGCCACCAGGTACCCGCCGCCCAGCATCATGCCGAGACCCGCCACCACCATGAACAGGGCGTCGTAGGCAACGGCGCCGGCCCCCGTGTAGGCCGCCACCAGCATGCCGACGTGACGCACCACCAGGTACACGCCGATCAGGAAGGTGCCGGCCCGCACCAGGTCGTCGTCCTTGATGCGAGTGCCGGCCTCGGCATCCGCATCCCCAGCACCATGCAGCTTATCCGCCAGGCGGCCGGCGAAGCACCAGAGCAGCACTCCACCCACCATGGGCACGCCCACCGTCGCCACATAGATCAGCAGCAACTTCCCGACCCCGGGCTCGGCAGCATTGGGCCCCAGCAGCGCCAGCGCAGGCACCACCGCGAACAGCGTCTTCAGGAAGAGATAGAGACCCAGCAGGCGGATCAGCAGGATGGAGAAGGGCTTCATGGTGGCTCCTGATCAGTCCTGTGGCTCATCGTCCTCGATGGGCGTTCCCAACGTATCGATCATCACGCTGTGGCACTCGACATCGAACCACTCGTCGAAGCGCTTCAGGGTGCGCTTCGGCCATAGCGTCGGATCGGTGTACCAGCCCTCCAGCTCAGACTCGAACAGAGTGCGCCAGTTGGCCTTGATCCACCGCCTGACCTCCTCCGGCGACTCCGCCACCTCGTCGCTGATCAAATAGACGGTGAGGTCGCGGTTGACCTCTTCCAGGGTAACGCTGCTGCCAGCCGGCGCGGGGTCGGCATCGTTGATCCACTGCACGGCCGGGGCCTTGTAGCGCAGCAGCAGGGCGGAGCGGTTAAGCATGGAGCTCTCCTATCTATGTAAGCGCCCCTGTCACTCAGGTCGCAGAATAGGTCAGAGGAAGCTGAACTTCCGGCCTGAAGCCAGTCAGCAACGCCTTGACGGTGGATGGCGGGGTCAACACCTCGACCTCTTCCTCTGAGCTGCAAGGCGCTGCCTGCTGGTAGCCCACGAAGCTCCAGCGCCAGTGCCGGCCTTCCCAGACGAGATACGCCTGGCCATCATGCTCGAAGAAGGCGCCATCCGGCAGTGCGTCGATCGGGCTTTGCCAGGTGATCTTCTGCCAGCGGGCAATCCGCTCTCGGTGCAACTGCCTATCCATCTCGGGCATGAGCACAGCATCCGGGTCATCCGGGCGGTTGGCCCGCGCCCAACAGTGCTTGAACTCGAGGGCCCGCTCTCGCTGACACTCCTGGCAGGGACGATGCCCCGCCGCCAGCGCCGTTGCCTCGTCGAGAAAGAATAGCTCCGTGTATTTCCCGGGGCTCATCAGTTCCCTGCGCTGTCCCTTGAACTCAAGCACACAGATGATCCAGCGCTGGACGGAGTGCGTCTTGACCACGTTCTTCTCGGCATCATGAAGGATGCCGCGATTTCCCATCAGGGTGCCGCGGGCCGGTGATGACAGGATCTGCCCCCAGGGGGCGACCCGGTTCTGGAGGGGCATCAGTTCCGCCCACCCACTTTGCCTGCGCCCTTGAAGACATGCTCGCGATGATGCTGAAGGTATCGACAATGCTGCGGCGTGACTCTCGTCAGCTTCAAGCCGGCATCGACACCCAGGCTGGCTGCATCTTCGGGGCTGAGCGATTCGGAGATGATGATGGATCGGTCATCGGCGAAGGTGATGTAACCGGCATCGAAACAGGCATCCAGCGTGGGTGACAACAGCAGGCCGTTGCTGGGGTCCAGGCGTTCGTCGTTGTCGCACCTTGCCCATGGCTTGATATGAGAGGCCACCAGCAGGCTTGCGTTGCCGCAGCTTGTGACGGCGCAGGCATTACCCCAATAATCCAGCAGGCTCTTCCGGAAGGCACCCTGGCCTATGCGAGACCTGACGATTGACTCCCTTTCTGTCTTCTCGCGGCGGTTGAGGTCTTCCATGCTTCCTTCAAGGTTTTCCTGGCTCATCTGCGCTACCAACATCCAGACGAAGGAGTGTGCATCCAGCAGCCTTACCGGGTTTCCCAACCGCCCTTCCAGCAGCAACCGCACCTGGTTGATCACATCGAGAAAGGCTACGTAATTCTCCCATGAGCACTTGAAGCTGGTCTTGTGGTCCACACCCAGCAGTTCAAACGCCTGGTCGAAACTTCGAGTTGCGATGGGAAGGTAACGGCTCGAATCCTTGAGGAACATGAGGTAGGCGAGAAGCGAGTACTTCCTGCCGAGAAGCCTCACCAGCTCGTCAAAGCATGCGCCATCACTTTCCTGCCTGTAGAGGTTGTAGAGAGCACGCTCGACCTCTTCCCGAAGCGCCTTGTCATCCATGGCAAGGTAGAGACCATGGTGAGGGCGCACTTCTTCACCGTAGCGTGCCTGCCATGGCACCGTGTTGTTGCTGGGAAGCTCTATGGCCGAAATGGTCGAGCGAACGATTCGGCCACTGCCGATCTCCGACGCCTTCCATGACTCAGCATCCAGCTTCCCTCTCCCTTCTAGATGAAGGTCCTTCTTATAGCCCTCCTCCCTCTCGAGGTACTCGTTACCCTGAAAGCCAGTGAGCTTCTGACCCGATTTTCTCTCCACGAAGTCGGAGAAATGCCCGAACAGAAACTCGATCTTGCATGAATCGACCTGAATGCCCTGCATGGCTCAATCTCCCTGGATGCCTGTCTCGTTCTTCTTGTCTTGATTCACGCCTCACTGGGTTCGTAAAGCCTCGCCTGGAATCCGATGAAGACATCACGGATATTCTCGACGCTGCCCAACTCGGCGATGGCGTCGGTGGGGGTCTGGTACTTCAGCTGGATCAGGTTCGGCAGCCGCTCCTGGGCGAGAACGGCGACCCCGCTTTCGACGTAGTGATCCAGGATAAAGGTCAGGAACTCGCGCTGGCGGTAGTCGTACTCCGCGAACAGCTGGCTACGGTGGGTAGCGACCCGCTCCTCGCGGCTGATCGGCGGCAGCGCGAAGGCGATGTAGGCCAGCACGTCGAAGAGGTCGCTTTTCTCGGCATCCACCAGGCGTGCGATATGGCGCAGCTGCTCGCTGCCATAGCCCTTCTCGGCCAGGCGATCCAGCAGCCCCTGGCGGGTATCCGGGCGGCTCCACAGCTCACGCAGGGTCTCCTCGTCCTGGAAGAGTGCCGGCAGGTCACCGTAGAGCCGGCGGATGAAGTCGGCGGCGCTGATCGGCGTGCCATCCGGGCTCCAGAAGCTGGTGGCACTCATGTGCTGCAGCTGGCGGTACTTGCCCGGCGCCAGCTCGATCTCCACCACCGGCCTGCCGCCCCCGCCGTCGCACTGGCAGGGCGACTCCCCACACACAGGGCAGGGCTCCGGCGGTTCCTTCTCGCAGGTGCAGGGACGGTTGCCGCACTTTTCACAGGGCGCCGGCGGCGTCACCGTGCAGACGCAGGGACTCTCGCAGCAGCGACCACAGGGTTCGGGTGCCATGGGCTCGCCATCCCACTCCGGGTCATTGAAGTGCTCGTAGGCGCGCACGAAGTCGAGGATGGTGAAGTGGTCCTTGCCGTCGAACAGGCGCGTACCGCGGCCGATGATCTGCTTGAACTCGATCATAGAGTTCACCGGGCGCATCAGCACGATGTTGCGGATGTTGCGCGCGTCCACGCCGGTGGAGAGCTTCTGAGAGGTGGTCAGGATGGTGGGAATGGTCTTCTCATTGTCCTGGAAGCGACGCAGGAAGCGCTCGCCCTCGGCCCCGTCATCCGCCGTCACCCGCACGCAGTAGTTGGGGTCGGGGTGCGTCTTGGCCTGGTTGATCAGGTCGCGCACCGCCAGGGCGTGCTCCTGGTTGGCGCAGAACACCAGCGTCTTCTCGCGCGGGTCGATCATCTCCATGAACACCTGCACCCGGTACTGCTCGCGCTCCTTGATCCGGATGAGGCGGTTGAAGTCGGGCTCGGTATAGCGCCTGCCCTGCTCCACCTCGCCCTGCACCACCTCGTCGTCCGGGGTGTAGACGTAGTCGTCCAGAGTGGTGGCGATCTGGCGCACCTTGAACGGCGTCAGGAAGCCGTCGTTGATGCCCTCCTTCAACGAGTAGACATAGGCCGGCTCGCCGAAATAGGCGTAGGTGTCGGTATTGGTGGTGCGCTTGGGCGTGGCGGTAAGGCCGAGCTGCACCGCCGGTGAGAAGTACTCGAGAATGGCGCGCCAGCTGCTCTCGTCGTTGGCGCCGCCGCGGTGGCATTCGTCAATGATGATCAGGTCGAAGAAATCCGGCGGGTAGTCACCGAAGCTGGGGGCCGGGTTGCCCTCCGCGTCGCGGCCGCTCATGAAGGTCTGGAAGATGGTGAAGAAGAGGTTGCCGTTTTTGGGCACCCGCCCCTGCTTGCGGATCGCATCAGGAGCAATGCGCACCAGGGCATCCTCGGGGAAGGCGGAGAAGCTATTGTAGGCCTGGTCGGCGAGGATGTTGCGATCGGCCAGGAAGAGAATTCGCGGCCGGCGCCGTGTGCTCTCATCGCACTGCCAGGCCGCCAGATTCCAGCGGCTGTGGAATAGCTTCCAGGCGAGCTGAAACGCGATGGCGGTCTTGCCGGTACCTGTAGCGAGTGTCAGCAGCACACGCTGGCGGCCGGCGGCGATCGCCTCCAGCGCCTGATTGATGGCGTTGTGCTGGTAGTAGCGCGCCTGCCACTGGCCGCCATTGTCGTGAAACGGCACCTCGCCGAAACGCTCGCGCCACGAGTTGGGCTCGGGAAAGGTCTCGGCCCACAGCGCCTGCGGCGAGGGATAGCCGTCAACCGGTCCTTCCTCGCCGGTGTGCATGTCGGCCCGGTAGAGCCCCATCCCGTTGGTGGCATAGGCGAAGCGGGCCTGCAGCCGTTCTGCATAGCGCTTGGCCTGGGCCAGGCCTTCAGTGACGGGAAGGTCGCGCTTCTTGGCCTCGATCACTGCCAGCTTCTGGCCCTTGTAGAAGAGCACGTAGTCGGCGATGTCACCGCGCGTACGTTTCCCGGCGCCCTGCAGCCTCCCCAGGGTGATGACCTCGCGGCGCACCCGGCTGCCGTCCACCCTGCCCCAGCCGGCTTCTTTGAGGGCGGGGTCGATCAGCTCGGCGCGGGTCTCGGCTTCGTTCATGAGCGGCTTCCCTGTGGTGCGTTCCCTGCGTCCTTGAGTTCCCTTCGGCTCACTATCTCGATTCGGCCTTGGCTTGTCCAACCTACAGGGCAACTCCTCAGAGATCCTTACAAGTTGCCCGGCCAGTAGCGAGGCTGCCGATGAACGGCCGAGGATTACTCGGCCGTTCATGGGTACTCAGGTGTCCGCTCCTTGACCTGCTCAGTCAAACCGTTGCATTTTTTGCAACAGCTGGCAGACCAGATCATGCCATCGCCTCTTCAGATCCTCGCTGAGCCGGTGGCGAGGTCGTGGACGCGCTGGTCAATCAGCAAGCCGGTCATGCAGACCAGCGGAAGTGTGAAACAGGCTCTCTGCCCACCCGTCTGCTCGAAACGCAACCTGCCGATGAAAACACGATGAAGAAACTTTAAGCCCACAAAAAATCATAACCAATTGTTTTTATTTAAAATAAACAGGCACCGATGCCTGCACCTACCCCAGAAATCAAAACCCGATCAAGAAATCAGGCCCAGATGGGCACATAGCCAGCTCGGGGGTGCTCCGGGTCCGCAATCTTGATCAACCCAGCATGCTGTGCCTTCTTGATCACCGCCGATGCCTGGGAGGCGTTTCTGGGGTCGATACCAAAGCGTTCGCACAGGGTCGCGTTCTTCATTCGCTCCCCACCGCTCAGGAACCTCAGCACTGCGTGCTGGTAGCAGGCCCGAATCCGCTCGTCTGGCGTCATGTTGGCAAAGGTCCGCGGGCCGTAGAGGACCACCTGCATGGAGTTGTCACCTTCCCGGAACAACGGCGGTGGCAACTGGTACAACTCGACTTGGGCGACCACCTTGTCCAGTCCGCTGCCCTGTTCCTCACAGAACCCCATACGGCGCATCAGCGAGGCCAGCGCCTCGTTCCGGGATCGAGGCGGAAGATCGATCATCCGCTCTGCCTGGATGAGCGGACGGCCAGGGTTGGTGATTTCCATGCGGTCTTCGAATATCTCGATCTGCGGCCCCGCCCCCGTTACCGTCATATCCTGATGAATCAAGGCGTTCGCAACCAGCTCGCGAACGGCAAGCTCCGGAAACAATGGCCGGGACTCACGCAGGGCTCGGCCGATGTGCTCGTTGTGCGGAACCAGGTCATTGATGTAGTCGACCAGCCCCTCGAAGCCACAGGCATATCCTTTCTTACCATCCAGGCGATGGGTCACTGTAGCTGCACGGTTACGGCCATCGTAGACGACCAACCGGACGGACTTGCGCGACAACGATGCCTCGAAGTCTTCCAAGCGTGCCGCGAATAACAGCGCTCCCAGATTTGTGATGTTCCATCGCTGCCCCACGTCTCGCTCGATCAGGCGATCCGCCACCAGCCGCTCGAAGATCCCTGCACGGTTGTCAGGCAGCGGCTGTCGGGTATATCGGAAATACTGCGCGTAATCGAGCAGCTCCAGGACGTCGTCGCCGGTGACGTACTGGCGTGCAATGCCGTGCTCCCAGGTATAAGGACGCAGTGAATCGATAAGCTTTGCGTAGCGCTCGGGATACTCGGCCAGCTTCGGGGTGGTGCTACCTATCCGGATATAAGCAATATTCTTGAAAGCGACAGGGGCATTGGTAGCGGCCGGGACTTCCAGCATGACCACTCGACCATCCGGATGATCGATCACGCGAAAAGTGAAAGCAATGCTGGGCTGCAACTGCTGGGCGAGCCAGAGCTGGAGCTCCTGTCCGCCGACTCGCTGGCCATCGGGATCGAAACGGGTGCCGACCACTTCATGGGTCGCATCATCAATGCCCCACAGCATATAGCCGCAGTCCTGCCCATCGATACGCGCCGCATTGGCCAATGCCGAGCAACGCTTGCCGATGACATCCGGGTCGACATTGTCCTTCTTGAACTCCAGCCAGGACAGCTCTGCCGGGCGGACGCGGAGATCCTCGATCAGGTCAATATCGCGCGGATCGCTCATACCGTCGCCTCCTCCACCGCCGCCTCGGCCTTGCTGGCCGTCAGCTCGCCGGAGAAGGCCTTCTGCAGCAGGGACTGCTTGAGCTCGGCAAGGGCAGTGAGTTTTTGCTGGTAGATCGCTTCAAGGCGTTGCGTTTCCTCCCAAAGACCATTGAGCTTGTCAGCAACGCTGATCTGCTCCTCACGGGAGGGCGGATAGACAACTGGAATTGCACACAGCTTCTTCGGCGAGGTATGCCGCACCTTGGCACCCGAGGCCGTCGCCTGAACCGCTGCGCGAAATTTCGGGGTATTGAACTGATGGAAGAAGAAATCGTTGCGCCATTCAATACCATTTTTTACCTGGACCAGGCCCAGCCGTTGGTTATGCAGATAGCGGTTCGACTCCGGGACCACCAAGGAACTCCCCAGCAGACCTGCCGCCTGCTCGGTCATGGCGAAAAGAAACTCGCCTTTTTCCAGAAGGTAGCCATCTGGAATTTCTCCTTCGTAATATTTGGTCTTCTTTCCCTGGTCACGGAAACCACCATGCTCCCAAAAGAAGCCCGGAGTCAGTACGATGTAGTCGCCCTCAGTAGTGAAGAATTCGCTCTTGAAGGCAAAACCATGCTTGATGCTGCAGAGCTCACCCAGCTCTACCGAATGCCACCCCTCCACCTGGGCGCTAAAGATACCGTCTCTATAGTTCTCGAATATTTCACGCGTATTGGCGAGGTTCTGTTCGGTATTTGCAACGGCCGTATCAATTCCCTGGAAGGCCTCATCGAGGATGGCGACGATGCGTATTTGCTCCTCAATACTTTGCGGAAATGAGACCAGTATCTTGCGAAATAGATTGACATCAAGGTTCTTCTGGGCGGCCCCACGGCCTAGTCTGTATATCTTGTAACTATTAGCCAGCAAGAGATGATCTACGAACCGTTTAGTCAGTTTCTGTTGATTTTTCGGAGCGACACTTAACCCACTATCGTTCAAGAAAAAACGCCCACCAATATGCCGAACGCACTCCTCCGACATACCAAAACGCGACACGATAGTGCAGTCTTCCCGATTGTATTGGTCCACAAAGAAAGTGGCACCACCCCCACCGTAAACTGGATATAAGGTGCCCGCATCACGCTTCTTTACTACGCGCGTTCCATACTCAATGTCACAGGCTTCCTCTAAGGGCACCGTCAACCAATCACCATTCATAACATCCCCCGAATCCCTTCCAGGATCTCCTCGGCCTCGCGGTCCAGCGTCTCGATCTCGTTGATGATCACTTCGGGGTCGCGCAGCGGCGCGGCCTCGGCCTTGTTGGGGTTCTTTACCGAGAGGTCGAAGGTATCGCGGTCCAGGTCCTCGACGCTGACCTTCCAGGAGTTGTCGGAGTCGGCGAAGGTGGCCTGCAACCTGACGAACTCGGCCAGGTCGTCGTCATTCAACGGGTTAGTCTTGCCCAGGCTACGTCCGGGGTCGAGCTGGTAGTACCAGATATCGCGGGTCGGGGCGCCCTTCTCGAAGAACAGCACCACCGTCTTCACGCCGGCACCGAGGAAGGTGCCGCCGGGGCAGTCGAGCACGGTGTGCAGGTTGCAGCTCTCCAGCAGCTCCTGGCGCAGCGCCTTCGAGGCGTTGTCGGCGTTCGAGAGGAAGGTGTTCTTGATCACCACCGCGGCGCGGCCGCCGGCCTTCAGGCGCTTGATGAAGTGCTGCAGGAAGAGGAAGGCGGTCTCGCCGGTCTTGATCGGGAAATTCTGCTGGACCTCCTTACGCTCCTTGCCGCCGAAGGGCGGATTGGCGAGGATCACGTCGAAGCGGTCCTTCTCCTGCAGGTCGGCGAGGTTCTCGGTGAGGGTGTTGGTGTGCACCAGGTTGGGCGCCTCGATGCCATGCAGGATCATGTTCATGATGCCGATGACATAGGGCAGGCTCTTCTTCTCCTTGCCGAAGAAGGTGTGGTTCTGCAGGGTGTCGAGCTGCTCGGTGGTGAGCCGGCGCGGCTCGTCACTGCCGAAGCCATAGCGCAGGTAGTCATGGGCCTCGCAGAGGAAGCCCGCCGACCCCGCCGCGCCGTCATAGAGGCGCTCGCCGATCCTGGGATCGATCACCCGGACCATGGCGCGGATCAGCGGGCGCGGCGTGTAGTACTCGCCGCCGTTGCGCCCGGCGTTGCCCATGTTCTTGATCTTGGCTTCGTAGAGGTGCGAGAGTTCATGCTTCTCGGCCTGGGAGCGGAACTGCAGGCTGTCTACCAGCTCCAGGGCGTCGCGCAGGCTGTAGCCGCTCTGGAACTTGTTGCGCACCTCGCCGAAGATCTCGCCGATCTTGTACTCGATGGTGTCCGGCCCGCTGGCGCGCTCGCGGAAGCCCTGCAGGTAGGGGAAGAGCTCGCGATTGACGAAGTCCAGCAGGTCGTCGCCGGTCAGGGCGCGATCGCGATCCAGGTTGCCGTCGCGGTCGCGGGGGGCGGCCCAGGTGGACCACTGGTAGGGCGTGTCGATGATGAAGTCGAAGGACTTGCCGGCCAGGGTGGCGTTGATGGCGCGGCTCTGCTCCAGGTCGTCCAGGTACTTGAGGAACAGCAGCCAGGAGGTCTGCTCGGTGTAGTCCAGCTCGGTGGCGCAGCCGGCCTCTTTCCACAGCACATCGTCGATGTTCTTGAAGGTCTGCTCGAACATGGGGGTCCGCGGTTCCTTGCGATGAGAATCGTGGGAGCAATGCTACGCCGCGGCGTCGGGAGGCGCCAATCGCGTTGCAAGCAGCGCTTCAATATGGCGAAGGCGGCACCTTGCGCCAGTCTGGAGGGAGGCCTTTACGACTGGCTATACCGCTGAGGCGCCTGGCGGCGCCATTCGCCCGGCAGAGCCGGCCTCCTACAAGGCTGCTTCATGCCAAGGTGCGATGACCTTATTTTAATTTCGGGCCGAAATTAAAATAAGCGGCCACGCTATTTTCACTTCCGGCGCTCGGAGAGCACTCATCGCGCCATGATATGTCGATGCCATCGACATATCCGGCGGACGTGTCGAAAAAATCGCGTTTCTTGAACATGTCCCGACGATACGTCGATACCGTGAACACGACGATGCCCTCCCCATCACGCCACAAGCCCGGCACACGGGCCGGGCTTGCTGCTTCCAGAGGCTTGACGCCGGCTCAACCGAGCCGGTCGTGGCCGTTGTCGAGGAAGGGGTAGTCGGTGTAGCCCTTCTCGTCGCCGCCGTAGAAGGTGCTCGGGTCGGGCTCGTTGAGCGCGGCCTTGAGGCGGTAGCGCTCGGGCAGGTCAGGGTTGGCGATGAAGGGGCGGCCGAAGGCGATGGCGTCGGCGCTGTTCTCGTCCAGGCGGGCCTGGGCCCGCTCGGCGTCGTAGCCGCCGCAGTAGATCAGGCCACCGCTGAAGCAGCGGCGCATCTCTTCCCGCAAACCTTCCGGGTAGGTGATGTCGGCACCCGCGAAGCCGGGCTCGTTGAAGTGGAGATAGGCCAGGCCGCGCCGGTCGAGCTCGCCGGCCAGGTAGAAGGCCATTGCCTCGGGCTCGTCATCGGTGAGGCCGAAGAGCTCGAGGAAAGGCGTCAGGCGGATGCCGACCCGCTCGGCACCGAACACCTCGACCACGGCATCGACCGCCTCCAGCGGGAAGCGGGCGCGGTTCTCGATGGAGCCGCCGTAGCGGTCCGTGCGCTGGTTGGTGCCGGTGGCGAGGAACTGATTGAGCAGGTAGGCGTTGGCCGCGTGCACCTCGACCATGTCGAAGCCCGCCCGCTTGGCGCGGATGGCGGCCTGGCGGTAGTCCTCGACGATAGCGGGGATCTCCTCGGTCGCAAGCGCCCGCGGCGTGCTGGTGGGGTGCTCACCCGCGCTGCCGTCCTCGAACTCCACGAAGCACATGGCGCCCTCGCCCTTGAGGGCGCTGGGCGCCACGGGCGGCTGGCCGTCGGGCTGCACCATCTCGTGGGAGACGCGCCCCACGTGCCACAGCTGCAGGGCGATGCGCCCGCCCTTGGCGTGCACCGCCTCGACGACCCCCTTCCAGCCGGCTTCCTGCGCGTCGGTCCAGATGCCCGGCGTGTAAACGTAGCCGCGGGCGGTGGGAGAGATATTGGTGGCCTCGCTGATGATCAGCCCGGCGCTGGCGCGCTGGCCGTAGTAAACCTGCTGCAGCGTGCCAGGCACGCTGTCCGGCGTGCGCGAGCGGGTCAGCGGCGCCATGATCACCCGGTTGGGCAGGCTGAGGCCGCCAAGCTTGAACGGGGTGAAGAGCCCGGGGTTGAGGAAGGTTGTGTCCGACATCGAGTCGTCTCCTGCTGCGGATCAATTGATAAGCATGTTAACTATCTTCGCCGGTCAGCAGAAGCATCGGCCGGATAGCCTGGCACTATCGTGGCCACTTTATTGCCGCCCCTTCATCACGGCCGCTTCATCACGGCCCTTGCCTGGGACCGTTTGCTGCCGAGCCATGGCCTGGCAGAGCAGCAGGAGAGATTTTACGACGATTACAGATTTCTTCACTGCATAATATTAATTTTAAGGTACATTCAACTATTTTAGGTCGCATAGCTGGTATACTCTTTGCACATGATTCACGAGGGCCTACCCGGCCCGACTGAACCAGGCGCCCTACCCGGGCGCGACGCACAAGGAGATACACGATGTCCCCTGACCCCGTGACGCTGATGGTGGCGCGCCGCGTGGCCCGCGGCCGCTATCGCGACTTCACCGCCTGGCTGGAGGAGGGCCGCGACCTGGCCAGCGACTTCACCGGCTACCTGGGCTCCGGCGTGCTGGCTCCGCCGCCGGGCGACGACGAGTACCAGCTCATCTTCCGCTTCCGGGACGCCCGGACCCTGGCCGTCTGGGAGCACTCCGCCTCTCGCCGGGCCTGGCTGGCCCGCGGCGAGGGGCTCTTCGAGGCGCCCCAGGAGCACCGCGCCACCGGCCTGGACGGCTGGTTCCAGGATGCCACCGGTCAGACCCCGCCCCGCTGGAAGCAGGCCATCGCCATCTGGCTGGCCTTCTTCCCGGTATCGCTGCTCTTTCAGGCGCTGTTCGGCGGCCTGCTGGCGGGGCTGCCGCTGGTACCCAGGGTGCTGGTCAGCACCCTGGCGCTGACGCCGGTGATGGTATTCCTGTTCATCCCGCTCTCGATGCGCCTGCTGGGCCCCTGGCTGCGTGGCGAGGTCTCCATCATGGAGCGCCTGGGCCGCCGCCTGCACCAGCGCGGGGCATGACGCCCCCGGCTTCGGCCGGCCCTGCCGCCGTGATAGGCTTCCCTCCATCGATACCAAGGAGCGCGCCATGACCGCCGCCGAGATGCTCGACCGCCTGGTGGGCTTTCCCACCGTCTCCCGGGACTCCAACCTCGACCTGATCACCTTCGTGGAGGGCTTCCTCGACGAGCACGGCGTGCCGCACTGGCGGGTGGAGAGCGACGATGGCAAGAAGGCCAACCTGCTGGCGCGCATCGGCCCGGAGGTGCCCGGCGGTGTGGTGCTCTCCGGCCATACCGACGTGGTGCCGGTGGACGGCCAGCCGTGGTCCACCGAGCCCTTCACCCTGGTCGACAAGGGCGACGGCCGCCTCTACGGCCGCGGCACCTGCGACATGAAGGGCTTCATCGCCTGCGCCCTGGCCGAGGTGCCGCGCTGGGTCGCGCTCGACCTGGA
This sequence comes from Halomonas sp. 3H, assembly GCF_024206005.1. Lineage (NCBI taxonomy): Bacteria > Pseudomonadati > Pseudomonadota > Gammaproteobacteria > Oceanospirillales > Halomonadaceae > Halomonas > Halomonas sp. 3H. Next base: position 909,700 of record NZ_CP100360.1, on the reverse strand, counting down.
AAAGCCCATCTGGCTGGCACTCTCCTACGACGAGGAAGTCGGCTGCATCGGCGCGCCGCGCATGATCGAGCGGCTCATGGCCGATCATCCGCTGCCCGCCGCGGTGATCGTCGGCGAACCGACCCTGATGCACCCGGTGGTGGCCCACAAGGGCGCCACCAACCTGCGCACCACCGTCACCGGCCGCGCCAGCCACTCCAGCCAGGTCAACCAGGGGGTCTCGGCGATCCACGTGGCGGCCCGGCTGGTCACCACCATCGAGGAGGTGATGGCCGAGCTCAAGGCGGAGGGGCGCGTGGACGAGGCCTTCAACGTGGTCCACTCGAGCCTTCACGTCGGGAAGATCGCCGGCGGCACGGCGATCAACATCATGGCCCGGGAGTGCACCTTCGAGTGGGAGATCCGCCACCTGCCGTCGGATCGCTTCTCGGACCTGCTGGGGCGGGTCAGCGCCCGGGCCGCCGACCTCGAGGCCGAGATGCGCCAGCGCGCCCCGGAGGCGTCCATCGTCACCGAGGCGCTCAACGAGACGGTGCCGGCGCTGGCCGACGACAACAACGCCGAGGTGCTGGCGCTGTGCCACGCCCTGCTCGGCGAGCGCCCCGCCGGGGCGGTGGCCTACGCCACCGAGGCGGGGCAGTTCCAGCGCCAGGGGCTGCCCACGGTGATCTGCGGGCCGGGCAGCATCGCCCAGGCCCACCAGCCCGATGAATATATCGAGCACGAGCAGCTGGAGGCCGGCGTCCGCTTCATGGTCGCGCTCGGCCGGCAGCTGGCGCGCTGAAGGCCCGAACGGCCCCTTCCGGAGAGACCCCATGCCCCGACTGCTGATCGTCAAGACCGGTGACGCCTTCCCCGAGGTGGTGGAGGCCCACGGCGACTTCGAGGCGCTGTTCCAGCAGGCGCTGTCCCGCGCCGGCTTCAAGGCCGCGGTGTTCGACGCGCGCCACGAGCCGCTGCCCAACCTCGCGGAGATCGACGGCCTCACCATCACCGGCTCACATTCCATGGTGAGCGACGCCGAGCCCTGGAGCGAGGCGCTCAAGCCCTGGCTGGTGGAGGCCCGCCGGCGCAACCTGCCGATGCTCGGCGTCTGCTACGGCCACCAGCTGATGGCCGCGGCCTTCGGCGGGGTCAGTGACTACCACCCGGCGGGGCGCGAGTCCGGCACCCACGCGGTGACGCTCACCGAGGCCGGCCGAGCGGATGCGCTGCTCGGTCAGCTGCCCGAGCGCTTCCCCGCCCAGCTGACCCACGCCCAGTCGGTGCTCGAGGCGCCCGGAGACGCCGTGGTGCTGGCCCGCAACGACCACGATGCCCACCAGGCGCTGCGCTACGGCCCTCGCCAGTGGAGCGTGCAGTTCCACCCGGAGTTCACCCCGGCGGTGATGCGCGCCTACCTGGCCCGCCAGGTGGCGGCGCTCCGTGATCAGGGCCAGGACCCGGACGCGCTGCTCGCGGGCATCACCGCCACGCCGGAGGCGAGCTCGCTGCTGGCGCGCTTCGCCGAGGCGGTGACCAGGGAGGCCGGCACCGCCTGAGCGGCGCGCCCCGCCATGTGGCCGGGCCCAACTCAGGGCCCGCTCGATGACCTGCTTCCAAGGGACCGCAGCCCCAAACAACAGCGCCCCGCACCGTTTCCGGTGCGGGGCGCTGTGCGGTCAGGCCGGCGGCGCGAGCCGCCGGGCCGTCAGCGGCGGGTCGTCAGGCGCGTGACGGACGACGGATCGGCGCGTCACCGTCCTCGCGACGACGGCGCGGGGCACGCTCGGGGGCGCCGCTGTCCTCGCTGATCTCCAGGGCACGGCCGGCGACGCGGGCACGGGCCATCTTGGCCAGGATGCTGGCGGGCAGCGAGCTCGGCAGCTCCACCACGGAGAAGGAGGTGCGGATATCGATGCGGCCGATGCGCGCGCCCTCGATGCCACCCTCGTTGGCCAGCGCCCCGACCAGCTGGCCGGGCTTGACGCCGTCCTTGTGGCCCACGGCGACGCGGTAGCGGGTCATGCCCTCGCTGGGACCACGGCTCTCACGGCGCGGCGGCTTGCCGTCGCGGGGGGCACGATCGTTACGGGCCTCCTTGCGCGGCGCCTGCATGCGGCCGATGGGGGCCTCGTCGGCACGGGCCAGGCGGGCGAAGGCGCAGGCCAGCTCGATGGGGTCGTAACCCTCCTCGACCAGGCGGCCGACCAGGGCGCGCTGCTCCTCGGCACCGGCGGTCAGCGCGGCGATCACCTTCTGGTGGAAGACCTCGTCGCGATGGGCGCGAATGGCCGCCTCGTCGGGCACTTCCATCTCGGTCATCTTCTGGCCGGTGGCCTGCTCGATCCAGCCCGCCTTGCGGCCCTCGCGGAAGCCCACGAAGGTGATCGAGATGCCGGTACGCCCGGCCCGGCCGGTGCGGCCGATGCGGTGGGTGTAGGCCTCGGAGTCCTGGGGCAGGTCGTAGTTGAAGACGTGGGTGATGCGCGGCACGTCGAGGCCGCGGGCGGCCACGTCGGTGGCGATCAGCACGTCGACCTTGCCGCGCTTGAGGCGCTGGATGGTGCGCTCGCGCAGGCTCTGGTCCAGGTCACCGGAGAGGCTGGCCACGTTCACGCCGCGGGCGGAGAGCTGCTCCATCAGGGTGGTGCAGGCGGCCCGGGTACGCACGAAGACGATGGCGGCATCGACCGGCTCGACCTCGAGGATGCGCGACAGCGCCTCCAGCTTGGCGCCGCCATCGACGCGCACCAGGCGCTGCTCGATGTTCTCGCCGGTGGTGGTGCGCGACTCGATGGCCACCTTCACCGGGTCCACCAGGTAGCGGTTGACGATGCGCTCGATCTCGGTCGGCAGGGTCGCGGAGAAGAACACCCGCTGGGCATCCTTGGGGGTATCGGCGACCACGCGCTTGACGTCGTCGATGAAGCCCATGCGCAGCATCTCGTCGGCCTCGTCGAGCACCAGCGAGGTCAGGCCGTCGAGCTTCAGGCTGCCGCGATCCAGGTGGTCGATGACCCGCCCCGGGGTGCCCACCACCACCTGGGCGCCGCGCTTCAGGGCCCCCAGCTGCTCGCGGTACTCCTGGCCACCGCACAGGGTCGCCACTTCCAGGCCCTGGAGGTTCTGGCCGTACTTGCTGAAGGAGACGGCCACCTGCTGGGCCAGCTCGCGGGTCGGCGCCAGCACCAGCACCTGGGGCTCGCGACGGGTCAGCTCGAGGCGCGACAGGATCGGCAGGGCGAAGGCCGCGGTCTTGCCGGTACCGGTCTGGGCCTGGCCCAGCATGTCGCGACCTTCCAGCAGGGCAGGAATGGTCTGCACCTGGATCGGCGACGGGGTCTCGTAGCCCAGGGTCTGGACGGCAGAAAGGACGGCAGGCAGCAGGGCCAGATCACCGAAGCTCGGCGAGGCGACAGAAGTCGAGGTCATTAATCACACCTTGGTAGGCCGGGGTCACCGGCAGAATTTCATTGGCGTCCCTGACGCGAGCAATACGGTCAGGCGCGCTGCGCCCTCGAGGGTGGCAGCACGGGACATCGGAGTCGGGGACGCCGGTCGCACCTGGCATCGGGCCCGTGCCATCGGGGATGGCAACCTGGGGCCCTGTGGCGACCGTTTGCGCCGATCTCGCCCGGGTGGCGGGATCTCGGTGGCGCTCCATCTACACAATTCGAACGCTTGTGGCTGCCAGCGTTGGCGCTGGGCCTGGCGTTGCGGCGCCCATGCTGGGTTCGGTCGATGACCGGCAGCGATGGCGTCGTACATGATGGTGGGGTCAACACATGCGAGGAGCGCGCATGCTACCATCGCCACCCTGCCCTGGCCAGCCTTTTCGGTGGCCGCTCGCAACTTCGAGGAGATGCCATGCCCAGCCTGTGGGTCGATGCCGACGCCTGTCCCAAGGTGGCGCGAGAGATCATCGTGCGCGCCGCCGAACGCACCGCCACCCCCACCTGGTTCGTGGCCAACCATACGGTACCCTTGCCGCGCTCGAAGTGGGTCAAGGCGCTGGCGGTGAGCCAGGGCTTCGATGCCGCCGATGACGAGATCGTCGACCGCCTCCAGGCGGGAGACCTCTTGATCACCTCCGACCTGCCGCTGGCCATGGCCGCCATCGAGCGCGGCGCGAAGGTGATGACCACCCGCGGCGAGGCTCTCAACGAGAACAACATCCGCGCACGAGTGCAGATGCGGGACTTCATGGAAACCCTGCGCGCCAGCGGCGAGCATACCGGCGGGCCCAAGGGCTACTCCGACGGTGACCGCAGGGAATTTGCCAATGCGCTGGATAGATGGCTGGCCAGAAACACCTGACCCATAACGCATCTGCACTCGGGCCAGATGCGGCTGATACAAGAGCAGCATGGAAACCATGCGCGCCAGCGGCGAGCACACCGGCGGGCCCAAGGGCTACTCCGACGGTGACCGCCGCGAGTTCGCCAATGCCCTGGACCGCTGGCTGGCGAAGCATTCACGGGGTTGAGGCCACCGCTTCGCGGCGGATCGCGCTGCAAGCAGCGCTCCAACGATCTCGGGCGACGTAGGAGCTTTGCTTGCAAAGCGATGGGGCATCGCTGGCTGGCGAAGCACCGTTACCCCTTCTCGCGGATGCCCTGGCCCGGCAGGCGCTCGCGGTCATGGGGGCGCTCGAGTTCCAGCAGCGGGCCGTGGGGCACGATTCGAGTGGGGTTGATGGTGTCGTGGCTGTAGTAGTAGTGGCGCTTGATGTGGTCGAAATCCACCGTCTCCGCGATACCCGGCCACTGGTAGAGCTCGCGCACATAGTTCGCGAGGTTCGGGTAGTCCTCGATGCGGCGCAGGTTGCACTTGAAGTGGCCGTGGTAGACGGCATCGAAGCGGATCAGGGTGGTGAACAGGCGGATGTCGGCCTCGGTCAGCCATTCGCCGGCCAGGTAGCGATGCTCGCCCAGGCGCGCCTCCATGCGGTCTAGCGCCTCGAACAGCGCCACCACGTGCTTCTCGTAGACCGCCTGCTCGGTGGCGAAGCCCGACTTGTAGACCCCGTTGTTGATGTGGTCGTAGACGTCGGCATTGACCGCATCGATGGCCTCGCGCAGGTCCTCGGGATAGAAGTCCAGGCGGTTGCCGGTCAGGTCGTCGAAGGCGCCATTGAACATGCGCAGCAGCTCGGCCGACTCGTTGTTGACGATGCGCCCGCCCTGCTTGTCCCACAGCGCCGGCACCGTCACGCGCCCGGTGTAGTGCGGGTCGGTCAGGGTGTAGAGCTCACGGTGGTAGGCCACGCCGTTGACCGGGTCACCGCTCGAGCCCTCGGACTCCTCATAGGTCCAGCCCTGGTCGAGCATCAGCGGGCTGACGTGGGAGAGGCCGACCAGGTCCTCCAGCCCCTTGAGCTTGCGCAGGATCATGACGCGGTGGGCCCAGGGGCAGGCCAGCGAGACATAGAGGTGGTAGCGCCCCGCCTCGGCACTCAGCCCCGGTTGGCCGTCGGGCCCCTCGCTGCCGTCGCGGGTCACCCAGTCGCGCAGCTTGGCGGACTCGCGCACGAACTCGCCGCCGTGCTTGTCGGTGTCATACCACTGGTCGTGCCACTTGCCGTCGATCAACAGGCCCATGCGTCACCTCCTCCTCGTCTGGCGCCGAACGCCGCTGGTTTGAAATCTCTCACAGCATAGAGCGATTTCATCGACGCTTCAGCGCATATTCTGGGCTCAACCATTCGATAAAGACGAACTCTCCCCGACCAGGCAACGACCTGCCTCCCGGGTCAGGGCCGCGGCCATGGCGCGTGTCGCCGGCCCGGCCCGGTCGCGGTCGCGGTGGATCAGCTGCACGGGAATCTCCCGCACCCCACCGGCGGAGAGCGGCAGCGGCTTCAGGCGCCCCTCCGCGAGGGCCGCCTGGATACGCGTCTCCGGCAGCCAGGCGAAGCCCAGGCCACGCTGCACCATGTCGATGGAGGTCTCCAGGTGGCTGACCGTCCAGCGCTGCTCGGCCTTGAGCCAGCCCGAATCGAGAGACTGCCGCTGCGCCGAGTCGCGCACCACCAGCTGGCGATGCTGCACCAGGTCGCGCAGGTCAAGCTGGCGATCGAGCCCGTGAAGGGCGTGGTCGGGATGGGCCACCGCCAGGAAACGCACGGTGACCAGCGGCTCGCCCAGGAAGCCCTGGGCCGAGAGGCCGGAGATCACCAGGTCGGCGCTGCCGTCATAGAGCATCTCGATGCCACCGTTGAGCACCGTCTCGTGGAGCTGGACCCGCACGTGGGGAAACGACTCGGAGAAGGTCTCCAGGGCGCGGGCCAGGGCATCGGAGGGGAAGACCTGGTCCACGGCCAGTACCACCTCGGCCTCCAGCCCCTCCGCCAGTCGCCCGGCCACGTCCTCCAGGGCGGCGGCGCTCTCGATCAGCTGCCGGGCCCGGCGCAGCAGCAGCTCGCCGGCCTCGGTCAGCCGCACCTGGCGGCCAACGGGCTCCAGCACCTGGACGCCGAGCAGCTCCTCCAGCTTGTGCACCGCATGGTTGAGGGTGGAGGGGCTCTTGTGGATCGCCTCGGCGGCACGGGCGAAGCCGCCGTGGTCGACCACCGCCGCCAGCATCTGCCATTGGGCCAGGGTGACGCGTGACATTTCGAACTCCTCGAATGAATCAAGCAAAACTATGCGCTTAATCTTCGAAAAAACCGGCCTAGAATGCCAGTCATATCCTCATCACCGTTCGAGGCACTCACATGACATCCCCAGCCCTTCGCCAGGTCGACCACCTTCAGCCCAGCCAGCCCAGCCAGGATGGCGACGGGGTCAAGATCCGCCGCATCCACGACTTCGGCGGCGGCCTGGACCCCTTCCTGATGCTCGATGAGCTGGGATCGGATCGCCCCGATGACTACATCGGCGGCTTCCCGCCTCACCCCCACCGCGGCATCCAGACCCTCACCTACGTGATCCACGGTGGCCTGACCCACGAGGACCACCTGGGCCACGCGAGCACCATCAACGCCGGCGACGCCCAGTGGATGCATACCGGCCGCGGCATCATCCACTCGGAGATGCCGCTTACCGACCACCGGGGGCTGCACGCCTTCCAGCTGTGGCTGAACCTGCCGGCGAAGGAGAAGCTGAGCCCCGCCCGCTACCGCGACGTGCACGCCAGCGAGATGCCGCGGCTGAGCGGTGGCGGTGCCGAGCTGATCGCCCTGGGCGGGCACTGGTCACGCGACGACGGCGAAAGCGTCGAGGGGCCGCTGGATGCCCTGGCCGGCGAGAGCGGCGTGGCCCATGTGCGCCTGGAAGCGGGTGGCGCCCTCCGCCTGCGGGCCGATGCCCCCACCCTGCTGGTCTACGTGGTCGAGGGAGAGTTCAGCGTGGGCGATGCCGCGGTGCCGGCGGGCCACCTGGCGCGGCTCGGCAGCGGCGACCACCTGGCTCTGGCAAGCACCGCGGGCGGCCAGGCCCTGCTGCTGACGGGCACCCCGCACCGTGAGCCCGTGGCCCATTACGGTCCCTTCGTGATGAACACCCACGCGGAGCTCGAACAGGCCCTGCGCGACTACCGTGACGGCACCCTGACCGGGGCCTGACCCCCGATTCGCCCGCCGCCCGCGGCGGGTCGGGGTTGATTTCTCCCCCGGCCCGCCCCACCATAGGGGTTGAAAAACAACGTTCTCTTACTCCGACGCCGCCCCCTTTTCCTCCCTGGATGCACGGCTCGGCACATCCCTGTACGTACGTACAGCCTAGGCAGGCCATACATCATGGGTTATGGTTCTGGTGCCTATTTTCGACTTTTTCATCTATTCACTGGCCTTTACCCATGCTGCGAATCCTCCATTCGCTGCCCCGCACGCACAAGCTGTTATTGTTGCCGGTCGCCACCATGGTCACCGTGCTGGGCGCACAGAAAATCGTCACCACCTATCAGGATGTCCAGCGCACCCATCAGACGCTCGACACCGTGCTCGTTCCCCTCGAGGCCGATGCCAGGCCCGGCCTCCCCTCCCTGACCTTCGACAGAAGCCCCGTCGCCGATGCCATCGAGATCGCCACCCAGGCCCTCGATGCCACCCGCTCCCATGTGCCCCTGGCCAGCCTGACGGCCACGGAGATCGTCGACCTGGAACTCATCGAGTCGGCCAGCGCTGGTGCCGACCCCGAGGTGCCGCTGGCCCTGGCCCGCCCCGCCGAGGCGCCCGGCCAGCCACAGCCGTCACGGCTCGACGATGGCGCCGTGCACATGGCCGTGGTCATCGGCACCATCGGCAGCGGCATGCTCGACCATGACGGCGGCCTGGTTGCCGACGCCACCTCCTACGAGGAGGTGCCCGACGAGGAGCTGGCGCTGTTCGATGAGGGCCCCATCCTGCTGGAGCAAGAGATCGCCGCCGCCGAGCCCTACGTGCCGGAGTGGCAGACCTATACCGTCCAGCAGGGCGATACCTTCGCGGTGATGGCCCAGAACCACCTGGGGCTCGGCTACAGCGAGGTGCTGCGCCTGCTCGACCAGCTCCCCGACCAGAATGCCCTGACCCGCTGGCGTACCGGCAACAGCTTCGACTACCAGCTCGACGAGGACGGCCGGCTGCTGGCCCTGCGCCTGATGCGCAATGCCCGCAGCGGCTTCCTGGTGGAGCGCGACGAGGCGGACGGCTTCGACGTCGCCACCATCGAGCGCGCTGGGGAAGCCACCCAGCGTCTCTTCGCCGGCACGGTCAGCGGCAGCTTCGCCCGCTCGGCCCAGGCCACCGGCCTCTCGAGCGCCGAGGTCACCGAACTGACCCGGGTACTGGCCAAGAAACTCGACTTTCGCCGCGACACACGCCGCGGCGATCGTTTTCAGGTCCTGGTCGAGTCGGACATCATCGATGGCGACAGCTTCGACCCGCGGGTGCTGGCGGTGCAGTACGAGGGCGAGCGCCTCGACCTGACCTTGGTGCGCAACGGCGCCGACAACAATTTCTACACCCCCGACGGCGAGAGCCTGGACCCGGCGTTCAGCCGCTATCCCTTCGAGGGCAGCTACCGGCTGAGCTCGAACTTCAATCCGCGCCGCAAGCATCCGGTCACCGGCCGCATCAGCCCCCACAAGGGCACCGACTTCGCCATGCCCATCGGCACGCCGATCAAGGCACCGGCCGACGGGCGGGTCGAGAAGGTCGGCAACCACCCGGCCGCCGGACGCTATATCGTGGTGCGTCACGACAACGGCTACCGGACCCGCTACCTGCACCTGTCCCGCCCGCTGGTCAGCCGCGGTGACCGGGTCACCATGGGCGAGCGCATCGCCCTCTCCGGCAACACCGGACGCAGCACCGGCCCCCACCTGCACTACGAGGTGCTGGTCAACAACAGCCAGGTCGACCCCATGAAGGTGAAGCTCCCCGAGAACAAGAGCCTCTCCGGCGAGCAGCTGATGGCCTTCCAGCGTCAGGCCGAACCGCTGCTGGCGACCCTGCAGAGTGGCCAGACCGGCACGGTGGTGGCACAGACTCGTCGCGACGAGGTCGACGACTAGCGCCCCGCCCGCCAGACGACCCGCTGCGCCCCGCCCCGAGCGGGGCGCAGCAGTTGTGGCCCCACCCCATCCTCGCTACGGAGTCTCCCGGTGTCTTCCCCCCACATGCGCCGCCCCCGCCCCGCGCCCCCGCCCGAGAATCGCCTGGCGGCCTTCTTCAGCGTGTTCCGCTACAGCCGTCGCGCACTGGCACTGGTGTGGCAGACCTCCCGACCGCTGACCCTGGGACTGGCGGCCTGCACCCTGGTGGCCGGTGTGCTGCCGGCGCTGGCGGCCTGGATCGGCCAGCTGATCGTCGATTCGGTGGTCGCGGCCATGGCCCACCATACCGAGACCGGCGAGGTCGACTGGTGGCCGGTGCTGCGCTACGTCCTGGCCGAGGCCGCGGTGATCGCCACCATCGCCCTGGCCCAGCGCGGCCTCTCAGCCCAGCAGTCGCTGCTGCGCGCCCTGCTCGGCCAGAAGGTCAACGTGATGATCCTCGAGAAGGCGGGCACCCTGAGCCTGGCCCAGTTCGAGGATTCGGAGTTCTACGACAAGCTGACCCGGGCCCGTCGCGAGGCGTCGATCCGTCCCCTGGGGCTGGTCAACAAGACCTTCGGCCTCGCCCAGAACGGCATCTCGCTGGCCAGCTTCGGGGTGCTGCTGGTGCAGTTCTCGCCCTGGGCGCTGCTGGTGCTGGTGGTCGGCGCCCTACCGGTGTTCCTCTCCGAGGCCAAGTTCTCCGGCGATGCCTTCCGGCTGTTCCGCTGGCGCTCGCCCCAGACCCGCATGCAGATGTATCTGGAGACGGTGCTGGCCCGCGAGGACAGCATCAAGGAGGTCAAGCTGTTCGGCCTGGAGCCGCTGCTGCTCGACCGCTACCGGCGGATCTTCGACACCCTCTACGGCGAGGACCGTCGCCTGACCCTGCGTCGCGAGAGCTGGGGCTTCGTGCTGGGGCTGCTGGGTACCCTGGCCTTCTACGGCGCCTACGCCTGGGTGGTAGTGGAGACCGTGACCGGCGCGCTCACCCTGGGCGAGATGACCATGTACCTGATGGTCTTCAAGCAGGGGCAGGCGGCGCTCTCGGCCAGCCTCACCTCGGTCAGCGGCATGTACGAGGACAACCTCTACCTGTCGAACCTCTACGAGTACCTGGAGCAGCCGGTGCCCGCCGACCGGGGCACCCTCACCGAAGGGGCGCGCCCCGGCGACGGCATCCGCTTCGAAGGCGTGGGCTTCACCTATCCGGGGGCCGAGCGCCCGGCGCTCTCCGGCATCTCGGTGCACCTCAGGCCGGGCGAGAGCCTGGCGCTGGTGGGGGCCAACGGCTCCGGAAAGACCACCCTGATCAAGCTGCTGACCCGGCTCTACGAACCCACCGAGGGGCGCATCCTGCTCGACGGCAGCGACCTGCGCGACTGGGACATCCGCACCCTGCGCCGGCGGATCGGGGTGATCTTCCAGGACTTCGTGCGCTACCAGCTCAAGGTGGGCGAGAATCTGGGCGCCGGCGACGTGGCGGCCTTCGAGGACGAGGCCCGCTGGGAGGAGGCGGCCCGGCGCGGGCTGGCCGACGACTTCATCGCCGCGATGCCCGGCGGCTACCACACCCAGCTGGGCCGCTGGTTCAAGGGCGGCCAGGAGCTCTCCGGCGGCCAGTGGCAGAAGATCGCCCTTTCCCGGGCCTACATGCGCGAGAGCGCCGATATCCTGGTGCTGGACGAGCCCACCGCGGCCATGGATGCCGCCGCCGAGGCGGCGGTGTTCGCCGACTTCCGCCAGCACAGCCGGGACAAGATGACCATCCTGATCTCCCACCGCTTCTCCACGGTGCGCGCCGCCGACCTGATCCTGGTCATCGACGGCGGCGAGATCCTCGAGCAGGGCGACCACGAGAGCCTGATGGCCGCCAACGGCCGCTATGCACGGCTGTTCCGGCTGCAGGCCAAGGGCTACGAGTAGCGCCGGTTCGCGAGCGGGTCAGAGCGCCAGCGGCCGGTCGAGGGCGCGCAGCAGGACCCCGTCGCGCTCGTAGATGTCCGGGCGGAAGGCGAGTTCGCCATCCTCGTCGGCATGCACCGTCCAGTAGTGCAGGATCACCGGCATGCGGCTGGCCAGCGACACGTTGCGGGTCTGGCCGCTGTCCACCAGCGAGCGCATGTCCTGGTTGCTGCCGGTGTCGTCGAACAGCAACTGGGCGAACTCCAGCACCCCCTGCACGCGGATGCAGCCGGAACTGAAGGCGCGCTGCTCCCGGGCGAAGAGCCCCTGGGCCGGGGTGTCGTGCAGGTAGACCAGGTGGTCGTTGGGGAAGCGGATCACCACCTGGCCCAGGGCATTCTGGGGCCCCGCCGCCTGGCGCAGCATGATGTTGCCGGGGTTCTGCCAGTCCACCTCCCAGGGATCGAGGGGGCGGCCGGAGGGGCTGAGCACCTGGAGCCGCTCGCGCCACAGGTAGCCGATATCGCGACGCACCCGGGGCAGCACGTCCTCGCGCAGGATGGTGGGCGGCACCGTCCAGGTCGGATTGACGGTCAGGTGGGTGATCTCCGAGCGCAGCGACGGCGTTCGCCGGTAGGGTCGCCCGACCACGATGCGCGAGCGCCAGATCTCGCCGTTGGGGCGGAAGTAGCTGATCTGGTAGCCGGCGATGTCCACCAGCACGAAGGCCTCGGGCAGGCCGTGCAGCAGCCAGCGGGCGCGCTCCAGATTGACGCGGATCTGGTCGATGCGCGCCTCCACCGGCACGTTGAGAGCCGCCCGGGTCTGGGGGCCGACGATGCCATCCACCTCCAGCAGGTGGCGACGCTGGAAGCGGCGCACCGCCGCCTCCAGGGGAGCGTCGTAACGGTTCGCGGGCGGGGCCTCGAGCGCCGCCCACTGAAGGGTGCCGGCATCCGCCACCATCACCTCGAGCTCCCCCTCCATCGCCAGCCGCTCGCGAAGCAGTGCCACCGCCTCGTCCTCGTCCCCCGGCCGCAGCACCCGCGGCTGATCGGGAAGCGGCGGCCAGCCGCCCAGGCGCTGAATATTGCGGTAGCGGGCCAGGCCGCTGCGCAGCCGCTCATAGGGGGCGTAGCCGGGTCGCGCCTCGGCGAAGGCCTGCTCGAAGCGCTGCCCATCCACCGCCCGGGAGATCATCGCCGGGTCGAGGGGAAGTGCCTCGATGGGCACCTCCCAGTCCGGATCCACCTCTCGGGGGTCCAGCCGGCCCCGCTGCAGGTGGCGCATGGCGGTGAGCAGCACCCGGGTGGCCTGCAGGTCGAAGCGGGCCCGCGCCTCGACGGCGGCGTCCTGCTCCTCCAGCCGCCGGTGCTCGGCGACCAGCCGATCGGCCCGGTAGTCGCTCGGATCCAGGCCGTCGCTCTCCAGGGTCTGCAAGGACTCGGCGAAGGCCGCCAGTCGACGGCGCTCGGACCAGGCGGGGCGATGCATCCGTGCGGCATAGAAGTCGCGCAGGGCGGCAGGCTCATCGGCCACCAGGCGGGCGATCTCGACCTCCAGCGGATCCTGCACCGCCATGTGCCTGTCGTCTCCGGCCACGACACCCGACAGCATGAGCGCAATGACGGCGAGGATGGCGACAATTCCCTGCATGTTCGACTCCTTTCATCGTTGACAGCTAAATTGGCTTTAGCGCTGTCTCCCCCCATAATAGCGCCAGGTGCGGGGCCGCAGGGAAGTCGGCCCCGTCAGTCATTCTGACGGCCAGGGCTCGAGGGCGCGGCACCCCGCCCGGCCGATGATGTTCAAGGTACCCTTCGCCATGACCCGATCACTGCTGCCAATTCCCCTGCTGGCCGCCGCCGCGCTGCTGGCCACCGCCCCGGCCCACGCCGAGACCTTCCTCGCCCAGGCGCTGCACCCCGAGGTACTCGACCACCAGCCCCTGGACCAGCGGCTGACCCGCCTGGCGCCGGCGGCCGACCCCCGAGTGCTGTCGCTGGCCGCCCATGCCCTGGCCTGCGCCGACCCGGAGGCCGAGCGCCTGGCGGTGATCGACTACTCGCTGCCCTCCACCGAGCCGCGGCTCTGGGTCTTCGACCTGGGCCGCGACGAGCTGATGTTCGAGGAGCTGGTCTCCCACGGCCGCGGCTCCGGGGACGCCATGGCCACCACCTTCTCCAATGTCCCGGAGAGCTACCAGTCGAGCCTGGGGCTGTTCCGCACCATGAATACCTACTACGGCCGCAACGGCTACTCGCTGCGCCTCGAGGGGCTGGAGGCCGGCGTCAACGACCTCGCCTACCAGCGCGCCATCGTCATCCACGGCGCCGACTACGTCAGCGATTCGTTCATCGAGCAGACCGGCAGACTCGGGCGCAGCCACGGCTGCCCGGCGGTGCGCCAGGAGGTCACCTACTCGCTGATCGACAGCATCAAGGAGGAGCAGTACCTGTTCGTCTACTACCCCGACCAGGAGTGGCTCGAGGGCTCCGCTTACCTGGCCTGCGACCGCGACGACCGCCAGTTGGCCATGCGCTGAATCGCCACCATTCAGAGCATTCCGGGGCGCCAGGCATCGGTTTGATCCGCCTCAAGGGCATCGAAGCCCGGGGCGCAGGCGTCAGACCTGAGAATGAAGCCTTTCACTCATAAGTATGAGGTGCTATTCATGCCAACCAATGAAGCATGAATAGCACCTTTTTCCGAACCATTCCCCACCCCATATCGTCTTCAACGCCTCTTCCCTCCTGGCGCCTCGGCGCCCCATTACCGCGCGACCTTTCAGCGACATGCCGCGACAATTACCAAACGTAACCATAAAAAACTCATACTTTACAAATCTCACTAAAGCGACAAAACTTCCCCTGCTTCCCGCTTAAAGCCGCCAGGCTACTGTCGCATCATGACGACAATATCGCCTTACGATTCAAACCGTTCGGCGCACGACAGGCCTGGCCAATACACGAAAGGATACCGCGCGGCAGCACGGGATAGCGCGGTTGCATTCCTTGGGAGTGGAAACAGGGATGATGGAAATTTCACGCCAGGCACTGCTGATCGGTGACCCGCGTCTCGCGGGCACTGCAGCCCTGTCATTACAGCGGTTCTCGTGGCAGTTCCAGCGAACCAGCTGCCTCGACGAGGCCGAGCAGATGATTCAGGACAAGCCACCACTGCTGGGTGTCATACTGTTGGGGGCACATCATGCCAGCCCCTCCCCCCAGCTGGACAGGCTTCTCACTCGGGGTCCGACGACTCTCTGGGTCGCCCTCCTGGATCCGGGTGGCCTCAAGGACAGGCACCTGTTCGGGCTGATCGCCAGGCACTGTCACGCCTTCCTGCCCCTCCCGCTGAATCCCGAACGAGCCCATCACGTCCTGGAAAGCGCGCTCACCATGGCGGGACTGATGGCCACGACGTTCGGCCCCCCCCACCCGACCGCCGCATCCCCTCAGCGCGCCGCCATGATAGGCAGGTCCGAGGCCATTCAGACGCTGCTCAGGGACATCGAGAAGATCGCCGCGGTGGACGCCCCGGTACTGATTACCGGGGAGTCCGGAACGGGCAAGGAGCTGACAGCGAGGCTGATCCATGAGCGCTCCAGCCGGCGAAAGGGCCCCTTCCATGCCGTGAACTGCGGTGCGCTGCCCGCCGGCCTGATCCAGTCCGAACTCTTCGGCCATGAGAAGGGGGCCTTCACCGGCGCGGACCGAAGCAAGGTCGGCATCATCGAGTCGGCGGCGGGCGGCACCCTGTTCCTCGACGAGATCGGCGACCTGCCCCTGGAACTCCAGGTCAACCTGCTTCGCTTCCTGGAGGACCATCGCTTCTTCCGCCTGGGCAGCCTGCGGGAGACAGAAGTCGATGTCCGGGTGCTCGCCGCGACCCATGTCGATCTGGAAGACGCCGTGGAAGCGGGACGATTCCGGGAGGACCTCTACCACCGACTCAATGTCCTGCAGGCCAGAACCCCGCCGCTACGGGAGAGGCCCGAGGACATCGAGGAGCTGGCCGGGCATTTCCTGGAGCAGTTTCGCGCCGAGGCAGCCTGCCGGGTGCGCGGCTTCAGCCACGACAGCCTGGTCACCATGCGCCAGTACCACTGGCCGGGAAATATCAGGGAGCTCATCAACCGGGTGAGACGGGCCGTGGTGATGTGCGAACAGCGCCTCATCACCCCCGACAACCTCGGCCTTGAGAGGCGAAAGGATATCGTCAGATGTCACTCGTCGCTGGACGAGATCCGGGACGGCGCGGAGCGCGATGCCGTAATTGCCGCCCTGGCACGCAACAAGCATCAGGTACTGCATGCGGCACGCGACCTCGGGGTATCCCGGGCGACCCTCTACCGCCTGATCGAGAAGCACCGAGTTCACCGCTCGCTCTCGGGCCAGGCGTAACCAGCCACAGGAAATGCCACCATGACTCCATATCAGCGTTTGCTCATCGGCGTGACGGGCTTCGTGTCATTGGCCAGCGCCCCCGCCCTGCTCGCCCAGGAATCCATTCAGCCCGTCGGACAGGAGCCGCCGCCCAGCGAGCCGGAGTTCAATGTTCAGTCGATGGCGGAGTATGGGGGCGTCCTGACCCCTCGAGGACGCCTGATGCTCGAGCCGGAGTTCCAGTACACCCACGAGAGCATCAACCGCATGACCTTCGAGGGTGTCGAGGTCCTCAGCACCCTGCTGATCGGGGTCTTCACCGCCCAGGACATCGACCGGGACAGCTACATGGCTGCCATGACCGGTCGGCTCGGGGTCACCGACCGGCTCGAGCTGGAAATGAAGGTGCCCTACGTCTATCGCGACGAGTCCTCGAGGGTAAGCGTGGCGGAGATCGAGCCCGCCTTCGACATCGACCGCGCTCTCTCCAACCACGGCCTGGGCGATATCGAAGTGGCCGCCCACTACCAGCTGAACCGGGCCCGCGAGGGTCGCCCCATCTACATCGGCAACCTGCGCTACAAGTCCACCACCGGCGACGGCCCCTTCGACATCGAGCGCAACAGCGCCGGCACGCCTCGGGAACTGCCCACCGGCACCGGCTTCCATGCCATCGAGCCCAGCCTGACCATGCTCTTCCCCTCGGCACCGGCGGTCTACTTCGCTAACCTCGGCTACACCTACAACCTGAGCGACACCGTCGACCGCGCCGTCGGCGACGAGATCTTCGTGGGCAAGGTCGATCCGGGCGATGCGGTCCGGGTCAGCTTCGGCATGGCCTACGCCATCAACCCGCGAACCTCCTTCACCCTCGGCTACAAGAACGACTTCATCGGCAAGACCCGTACCGAGTACTTCGACCCCACGACCGGCCGCTCGACTACCCAGAGCTCCAGCACCCTCAACGTGGGCGCGCTGCTGCTCGGCTGGTCCTACCAGCTCAACCAGGACACGGCGATCAACTTGAACCTGGAGTTCGGCGTCACCGATGACGCCCCGGACACCGTTCTGACCCTGCGCATTCCCTTCGGCATGGACCTGTTCTGACCCGCCGTTGACTGCGCCTCCCAGCCGAGACTGTCGGGTGACATTGAAAGGCCGCGGCATGGGCCATGGCCATGCCGCGGCCTCTTTCGTCCGTTCCCCAAACCGTCTCCCCTTTCGCCCCATTGGCAAAGGCCGATCAGCGCAGCAGTCCGGGAAAGGCGTCGACGATCGCCTGGCGCTGCCGCGCCATCTGCAGCTGACCCACGTTGCTGGCCCGCACCTGGATATCGATTCGCTGGTCGATCGCCGTGCCGGAGGCGTTGGTGACCACACCGCTCAGGATGGCACTGTTGGTGATCTGGTGAAGCGCCGCCGTGAAGCCCCGGGTATCTTCCAGGGTCATCCCGGAGAAGCCGGCAAGCCCCGTCAGGTCCACGCCATTGGGAGTCAGGTCGGTGATGCGAACTCCCGTTCCCGGCCCCACCAGGGAGGCCTGCCCGGTCGGGTCGCTGAGGGTTCGTGACACCAGGTCCACGCCACTGGGCGTGATGTTCACCAGGGAGACCAGTTGGACCTGCTCATCGATGAGGGTCGTGAGTTCGGCGCCGAAGGCGAGTTCCATGCCGCCGATACGGAACCCGCCCCTCAACGACGCCAGATCCCCCTCCTCGATCGCCTCGCCGCGGTAGTAGATATCGTGCTCACCGCGCGTTTCCGTCCAGAACCGCTCACTGCCCGGGACCTCGACGGAGGCCATGGCAAGACAGCCCGCCAGGACAGCGGCCGGCCATCGCCGTAAGAGGGCGACGCCGGCTCCACCACGCGCCTGACTTTCCAGGCATGCAACTCTCATCCCGCTCTCCAAGGTATTTGCCATGGCTCAGCGCCCCAGTTCGTTGACGGCGGGCAACGTCAGCAGACTGGCACCGATGCCCGTGCGGCTGACCCCCTGGTCCACGGGTGAACTGGGGCGAACGGCCCAGTCACGCTCGTGATTGAAGTGGCGATGCGCCACTTCGAGGTCGGCGCGTGCGCCCAGCACGGAGCCGTTCCACAGCGTCTCGAAGTGATCCCGAGGCACCACCAGGGTGCCCGCTGCGGGATCCCCGACCAGGACATGCTGGCTGTCGATTCCCTTGACCACGACGAAATGCCGGTAGCCGCCCGTGTTGACCATGGTGATGGCAGGCACGCCGATGCGGATGAAATCGTCCAGGGAGATCCTGAAGCCGTCGGAATCGAGCCCCCGATGGTCCAGGTAGCGCTTCATGTCCAGCATCGAGAAACCGTGCCGCTGGATCTGCTCCGGGTCCCCGGCACGAATCATCCACTCGAAGACCTCGGCCTCCGAGGTGGGGCGCTCATAGTGATAGGTCAGCAGGGTCGCCACCGAGGCCGAGCCACAGCTGAAATCGTACTGCTGGGGCACCACGCGCTTCCACCCGATCTCCTGCAGGCTGCTGGCGGCGACCTGGAAGGTGCCGAAGTGGCTGGAGATCGTCACCTGGCCCGAAGCCAGGCTCCCCGATGCGACGAATCCGCCGCCTGCCAACAGCAGCACGGTCAAGAACCCGCGCAACAGGCCCCGACCCGTTGTATGCAGAACAGTGCCGAAAGGCATGGTTGCCCTCCATAAGCTAAAGCCTGTCGATATCCCGTCAGGATATCGCCGAGTGACTCTCGTCTCGTGCCTAGTCGGCCGAGATGAAGACGCTGATTCCCACCGCATTGTTGATGGCATTGCCGTTGCCGGTCACGGCGCTGAAGATTCCCGTGCCGCTGTAGTTGCCCATGGCGTTGGCATCGAAGCGGATGTTGCCCGACACCATGTCGCCATTCACCACCGAGATATGGGTATCGGTGACCACGGCCTGCATGTTCTGGATGCTCTGGGCCGACTGAAAATGATTACCTCCCCCTTCGCGCGCCCTGGTGGCGGCCATCTCGTCCATCGTCACCCGTTCCACCGCGGCGAAGCCGAGGCCTTGGGCACCTCCCACGCTATCGGCGCTCGCCGTACCACCCAATGCCAGCGGGAACAGCACCATGGCCCCGGCCAGCCCGATGAAACCACGCCTCTCCTGCCCCGCTGTCCTGTCATCATGACGCTTCATGACCTGTCTCCCCGTCCGTCAGGCTGCTTCGAGGTCCAATGGAAGCCGGTGGCGCTACGCCACCGGCTTCCCGTTCCATGCTTGACGATTGCCTCGACGGATCAGTTGCCGATGCTCACGTTGCTGTGTGCGGCCACGTTGGTACCGGCCACCTGGGCGTTGTAGAGGCCAGTGGACACGTTCATGTTGTTGATGCCACCGAACACGCCGGAGGCCACGTTGACGTTGGCCGCACCGGTCATCAGGCTGGCATTGCCGCCATTGCCGCCGTCGCCGCCATTGCCGCCGTCGCCGGCATAGGCGTAGGCATCACCGGTGGTGGCACTACCGCCGCCGCCGCCGCCGCCATTGCCGTTGCCGCCGTTGCCGGCCACCGCGCTGGCATCACCACCGGACCCCCCGGCACCTGCCGTGGCCGTGCCGGTGCCCGTACCGTCGCCAGTACCGGTGCCGGTGCCAGCCCCTCCGTCACCGGAGCTTGCGCTGGCGGTAGCGGCAGAGTCAGCCGCGGCATCCTGCGCGGAATCGAAGCTGCCGGTAGAGCCATCATCGGAGAAGTCATCATCGATGGCCCCGATGCCGGCGAAGTTGGAAGCGCCAGCCCCAGAGGAGGAACCCGCACCGGCAGTCGAGCTACCGCCTTGACCGGCCCCAGTCCCCATGCCGGCACCAAGCCCGATACCACCGGCATCGCCGCCCGAGGCATCGGTTCCGGTTGAAGCGCCGGCACCACCGCCTGCGCCACCGTTCCCGCTGCCGCCATTACCGCCGACACCGATACCCACATTGGCGGCAATCGCACTTCCACCTTGCGCACCGCTGGCACCGGCGGCACCGCCGCCACCGTTGATGGTGATGCCAGCGCCATTGACCACGGCGCTCATCTCCTGGAGGGAGATGACGCTGGTGGAGGTGTTGTAGGACTCGCTCATGGCCCAGGCATCGCCGCCCCGACCGACACTGCCGCCGTCGCCACCTGTACCGGTCCCGGCACCATAGCCACCGGTGCCGTAGCCACCGGTGCCGGCATTGGCTCCGGTAGAGGCATCATCGTTGGAGTCATCGTTGTTGACTCCCCCGTTGGCACTACCGCCATTGCCCCAGCCTCCGGCACCGAAACCGCTACCTGCCCCACCGTTGCCACCGGCGCTGCTTCCCCCGACTGCCGTCGCCGAGGACGTCACCTCCTGATCGACGCTGTCGGCCACGCCGGCACTCGGGTTCGCATGGGCCGTGGAAATCGCGAAAGCCAGGGCCAGCAGCGGGGTACCCGCAACCACAAGATACTTTTTCATGATCATGTCTCCGTGTGTTTGTCTGCTGCAGCCTGCGAACTGGCGCCACCGTCCTGATGCTTCCTTCCCGGACCCTTGAATGACGCTTCCCGCCCGCAGTCACCCGTATCGAGAGCAGCTTCCGTGCCACCTGGCGAGAACCGCCACATAACACCCTGTAACACAAGGCAACTTCATTGAAATGTCCGGCAACAACCGGGGGCACTCACGCGAGGAGCCGGATGAAAACTGTCCAGGGGATGAAACAGACCGGTAGCGGAAATCGGGGGCAAGATGACGAAAGCCCCATGCCGCGGGGCATCGGAGAGGTTCGAGGATGTGCCGCGAAACTGGGACACCCGGACACGGCTGGTGCGGCAAGCCGCGTCGCCTCAGCGCGCCCGCAGACCGATCCCGCCACGGGTCCTGCCCCGGCGCCTCGTGGCCGCCGTCGGGTTTTCCGTTGTCGCATGGCCCCCGAGGGCCCTGACCGTTATGCTGGCAGTGACGCAGTGCAGCACCCATCCGGTCAGCCAGGGGGCCCCATGAACAGAATGAAACGAATCGACCTGGCCCTGCAGGGGGGCGGCGCCCACGGTGCCTTCACCTGGGGGGTGATGGACCGCCTGCTGGAGGACGAGCGTATCGAGATCGAGGGCATCAGCGGCACCAGCGCCGGGGCCATGAACGGCGTGGTGATGGCCGATGCCCTGACCCGCGGCGACCGCGACACCGCCCGTCAGGCCCTGCACGACTTCTGGCAGGCGGTGAGCCGCGCCGGCATGGCCAGCCCCATCCGGCGCACCCCGCTGGACATGGTCACCGGCAACTGGAGCCTCGACCACTCGCCGGGCTACATCGCCATGGACCTGATGAGCCGGCTGGTCTCGCCCTACCAGTTCAACCCCTTCAACCTCAACCCGCTGCGGGAGCTGCTCGCCGAGCGGGTCGACTTCGAGCGGGTCCGCCGCTGCCCCGACCTAAAGCTGTTCGTCACCGCCACCAACGTGCGCAGCGGCAAGCAACGGATCTTCACCCGCGAGGAGATGAGCGTGGACGCGGTGATGGCCTCGGCCTGCCTGCCGACGGTGTTCCAGGCGGTGGAGATCGACGGCGAGGCCTACTGGGACGGCGGCTACATGGGCAACCCCTCACTGCTGCCGCTGATGGAGCACTGCGGCTCCCGCGACATCGTCATCGTCCAGATCAACCCCATCTACCGCGCGGAGGTGCCCACCAGCGCCGCCGGGATCATGAACCGGCTCAACGAGATCACCTTCAACGCCTCGCTGATCAAGGAGGTGCGGATGGTCGCCATGCTGCAGCGGCTGCTCGGTGATCACGGCGTGGACATCGGCTGCTACGGCGGCACCCTCTTCCACCGCATCGCCGGCGACGAGACCTTGGGCAAGCTCTCCGTCTCGAGCAAGATGAACGCCGAGTGGACCTTCCTCTGCCATCTCCGTGACGAGGGTCGGCGCACCGCCGAGGGGTGGCTTGCCGAGAACTTCGCGGACCTGGGCAGCCGCTCCACCCTGGACGTGGAGAGCGTCTATCGCGACACGGAGGAGATGCGCTGACAGACCGTTGGCAGATGCTGCTGTGCAATATGCGCATCCGCCACCATGCTGAGGGCGAGGCGGCACCCTGCCTTCCGGAGAGAATCGGAAAAACGAGTGTCAAATATCGTGAGCCACGCCACAGGAGGTGAGCAGACGCGCCGAGCATGACGGCACCGCCTTCGCCCCTGTCATCCTTTCGACATCGTGCGCCGGCAGTGTCGACGACAAGACGACACCTTGATGACGAGCAGGAGTGCTGCGCCGATGGTACGCATCGACAAGAAGGCCACCCGTCTGTACGTGCTGGACACCAATGTCCTGATCCACGACCCCGCTTCCCTCTACCAGTTCGACGAGCACGAGGTGGTCATCCCCATGACCGTGCTCGAGGAGCTCGACAAGCACAAGAACGGCGTCCGCGAGATCGCCCGCACCGCCCGCCAGGTCAGTCGCACCCTGTCCGACCTCACCGCCAACGTTGACCTCGAGCAGATCCGCGAGGGCATTCCCATCCCGCGGCTCAACGGCCCCGAGGGGCGCCTGAGACTGCTCTGCTACACCGACCTGCAGCCCCTCGACCCGCTCGAGGAGAGCCCCGACAATCGCATCCTCGCCGAGACTTGCCGGCTGCGTGACGAACGGCCGGACGCCTCGGTGATCCTGATCACCAAGGACATCAACCTGAGAGTCAAGGCCGCCGCCCTGGGCGTGCCGGTGGAGGACTATCTCAACGACCGCGCCTTCGACGACAGCGACGCCATGCTCGAGGGGGTACGGGTCTATCCGGATGCCGGCAGCGAGCTGTGGAACGACCTGGCGCTGGACGTCAGCGTCGAGCGCGATGCCCAACGGGTCACCTACCAGCTGAGCGGCAAGATTCCCGCCGAATGGCACCCGGGCATGCTGGTGGCGGACAGCGACGACGAGGGCGGCTTCGAGGCCATCGTGCGCGAGGTGAGCGGCCAGCGGGCGCGACTGGCGCTGCTCACCAACTACCGCCACGGCGCCAGCGTCTGGGGCGTGCACGCCCACGACTGCCGGCAGAACTTCACCCTCAACCTGCTGATGGACGACGACATCGACCTGGTGACCATCGCCGGCAGCGCCGGCACCGGCAAGACCTTCATGACCCTGGCCGCCGCCTTCCAGCAGACCCTGGACACCAAGCGGTTCGAGCGTATCGTCTTCACCCGGGCGCCGATCTCCATGAGCGAGGACATCGGCTTCCTGCCCGGCACCGAGGAAGAGAAGATGTCGCCCTGGATGGGGGCCTTCCACGACAACATGGACAACCTGCTGCGCGACGAGAACGGCGAGTCGAGCTGGGACAACGGCGCCACCCGCCAGCTGCTCGGGTCACGGGTGCAGATCCGCGCCCCGGGCTTCATGCGCGGCCGTACCCTCAACGACACCTTCCTGATCATCGACGAGGCGCAGAACTTCACCCCCAAGCAGCTCAAGTCGCTGGTCACCCGGGCCGGGCGCAACACCAAGATCGTCTGTCTGGGCAACGTCGGCCAGATCGATACCCCCTACCTGACGGCCAACACCTGCGGCATGGCGGCGCTGGTGCAGCGCTTCCGCGACTGGCCCCATGCCGGCCACGTGACCCTCAAGAGCGTGGAGCGCTCGCGCCTGGCCCTGGCCGGCGAGGAACTGCTCTGACGCACCCCCGCCCCGTCCCGCCTGGGGCCTTCACAGGCCTCAGGCGGCACTGAACAGCAGCGCCAGGGCAAGCCCCACGGCGACGACCATCATCAGCACCGCCGCATGGCGGCGCAGCCACGCCTCCCCGCGGGTCATGCCGTCCAGGGCCCGAACGGCATCGTGCTCGCGCGCCACCCACCAGGCCACCCAGGCCCCCTGGGCGCGACCGAGCCGTGCCAGGCGCGCCTGCCCCCGGCGACGCAACGCGTGAAAGGCCCTCACCAGCGGCCACCAGAGATCGCCGGGCGGCAGTCGCCAGGTGACCCGCAGTGGCCGATGACGCACCACGCCCCAGACGACGACCGAGAGCACCAGCCCCACGGCCAGCGGCCACAGCAGCCCGGGTAGCTCGGCAGGCGGCGGCCAGCCGGGGGTGGCGAGCCCCTCGCCCAGCCACCAGGGCAGGGTCAGCGCGGCCAGCAGGGTCGCCAGCCAGGCCATCGGCATCGGGGCCACCAGCGGCTCAAGGCCATCCTCGCGGGCCTGCCGCTCGCCCTGCCACTGGCACCAGAGGGTGCGGGCCATCAGCGCGGCGGTGCCCACCGCCGCTAGGGAGAGCCAGGTCACCACCGCCGCATGGCCGCCGTCGTAGAGCACCGACTTGAAGGCCCACTTGGTGGCCAGCCCCGAGGCCAGGGCACCGCCGAGCGACAGCGCCGGCAGCACCAGCAGCGTCCAGAGCAGCCAGGCGGGCAGGCGCGGCGGGTGCTCACCGATGCCCACGCCGAGGAACAGCGCCCCCTTGGTCAGGCCGTGGTGGGCGGCGAACAGCACCACCGCCGCCGACAGCGCCGGCCACAGCGCGGGGGCGACCAGGCCCATGGCCACCAGGGCGGTGATCATGCCCATCTGGCTGACGCTGGAGTAGGCCAGCACCGCCTTGGGGTGGCGCTGACAGACCCCGTAGAGGGCCGCCCCGAGGGCGGCCACCAGGCCGGCCACCAGCATCGCCCGCCCCAGCCAGGCGAAGGCCTGCCCGGCGCCGGGCTCGCCCAGCGGCAGGGTGGCGAGCCAGCCGACCAGCCCCGCCTTGATCATCGCCCCGCTGAGCACCGCACTGGCCGGCGTTGGCGCCACCGGGTGGGCCAGCGGCAGCCAGAGGTGCAGACCCACCACCCCCGCCTTGACCCCGAAGCCGAGCCACAGCAGCAGCCCCATCCAGGCGCCGCCCGGCGCCTGGAGCATGCCCTCGCGCAGACCGCCCAGGGTGGTGGTACCGGCACTGCCCGCCCCCCACAGCAGCCCGGCCAGGATCAGGCCCTCGCCCAGCACCGCCATTACCAGGTAGGCCAGTCCGCCGGTGCGGGCATCGCGGGTCCCCGAGTGCACCACCAAGCCGTAGGCGGCAAAGGTCATCACCGCGAACCCCAGGTAGAAGCTGGCGATGTCCTCGGCGACCAGCAGCAGCAGGTTGCCGGAGAGCGTCACCGGCCATAGCAGCGCGAAGCGCGTCAGCCGGGCCTCGGCCGCCCCGTCGCCGGCCACCGCCCGGGCCTGCTCACCGGCCAGGTAGCCCAGGGAGTAGGTGCCCGCCACCAGCCAGAGCAGCGCCGTGAAGGCCAGCAGCGGCCCCCGGGTGCCATCCAGTGCCCAGACGCCGCCGAGCAGCCACCAGTCGAGCGTCAGGGTCCCCTCGCCGAGGCCCAGGGCCAGCGCCAGGGCCGGCAGGGGCGCGGTGCACCAGAGCCCGTCCAGCGGCGTCGGCGGCCGGCCGTGCGGGGCCAGGGCCGCCTTCAGCGGCAGCCGCAGCGCCAGCAGCAGCGGCCAGAGCAGCGCGGACGACAGCGCCAGGCCAAACTGGGCATCGCTCATGGCAGGTACTCCGCGTTGGCCACCCCGGTCGCCCACTCCAGCGGGCTGAAGGGCATGCCCGCCAGCACGCCCGCCATCAGGCTGAACAGCGCCGTGACCACCGCCGGCACCAGCAGCCAGGCGTGGGTCTCCAGCCGGCCCAGGCGGCGCTCCTCGGGCCACGCCCCCACCCCGTGATCGGGCCCGGGGCGAAACCACAGCCGGGCGAGGATCGGCAGGAAGTAGGCGGCGTTGAGCAGGCTGCTGGCCACCAGCACAGCGATCACCCAGGGCAGGCCAGCCTGGATCGCCCCGGTGCCCAGGTACCACTTGCTCAGGAAACCCACCACCGGCGGCAGGCCGATCATGCCCAGCGCCCCCACCGTGAAGGCCAGGCTGGTGAGCGGCATGCGCCGCCCGGCGCCATCGAGCTCGTCGATGCGGTGGATGCCGAGCTCCTCGGCGTAGTTGCCGGCGCAGAAGAACAGGGTGATCTTCATCAGCCCCTGGTGCAGCAGGTGCGACAGCGCGGCGATGGTGCCCAGCGGGCCGAACAGGCCGATGCCCAGCACGATGTAGCTCACCTGGCTCACCGTGGAGTAGGCCAGCCGCGGCTTGAGCTCCTGCTGGGCCAGGGCGCGCAGCGAGCCGAAGAGGATGGTCACCGAGGCCACGACCACCAGGCCGTTCAGCAGCCCGAGCGCGTCGCTCAGCTCGATGCCGTAGACGTCATAGACCAGCCGCACGATGCCGAAGGCGCCGGCCTTGACCACCGCCACCGCGTGCAGCAGGGCGCTGACCGGCGCCGGCGCCACCATCGCCCGGGGCAGCCAGCCGTGCAGCGGCACCAGGGCCGCCTTGACGCCGAAGCCGGCGATCAGCACCCAGAAGAGGCCCACCAGCAGCGGGCGGCGCTCGGGACCGAACTCGGCGAGGATCTCCCGCTGGCCGAAGCGGATATCCCCGGCCAGGGCATGCAGCGCCACCATGCCGATCATCAGCACCAGCCCGGCGGTCAGGGTGAAGCGCAGGTAGACCTTGCCCGCCGCCAGCGCCTTCGCCGTGCCCCGATGCGCCACCAGGGGGTAGGTCGAGAGGGTCAGCAGCTCGTAGAAGACCAGGAAGGTGAAGAGGTTGCCGGCCAGGCTGATGCCCAGGGTGCTGGCCACGCAGAGGCTGAAGAAGCCGAAGAAGCGCTTGCGGTTGGGGGAGTCCTCCAGGTATCCGATGGCGTAGACGGTGGTGAACAGCCAGAGCAGTGAGGAGAGGCCCGCGAACATGATGCCCAGGGGATCGGCGCGCAGCACGAAGGCCAGCCCCTCGAGGACCGGGAACTCCACGGCGTACTCGCGGCCGCGACTGAGCCCCCAGACCATCCAGGCCACCAGGCCCAGCTTGATCAGGGCCGCGCCGAGGTTGAGCCCGGTGCGCGCCCGGAAGGCGCGTTCCGGCAGCAGGAAGATCATCACCGCGGCGAGCAGCGAGCTGCCCAGGGTCGTAAGCAGGATCAGCGCACCGCTCATGGCAGCCCCCCTTCGCGCAGCAGGGCCAGCGGCCACTCGGCGCCGAGACCCAGCGCCAGGGCCGCCAGCGCCAACAGCAGGGCGATCAGGTCCATCCCCGCGGGCAGCGGCCGGAAGTCGTGACGGGGTGCCTCCTCGACGAAGGCGCAGCGAAAGACCCGGAACACGTAGGCGGCCGTCAGCAGGGTGCCGGCCACCAGCACGATGACCCAGGGCCACTGCCCGGCGAGGATGGCTGCCTGCAGCAGCAGCCACTTGGCGGTGAAGCCGGCACTGGGCGGCAGGCCCATCAGGGTTACCGCGGCGAGGCCGAAGGTCATCAGCGAAAGCGGAAGCTGCCGGCTGGTGCCCGCCAGGTCGGCCAGGCGGCTCTGGCCGACGGCGAGCACCAGGTTGCCGGCCGCCATGAACATGGCAGCCTTGGCCAGGGCATGCCCGGCCAGCTGCAGCCAGGTGGCCTGCCAGGCCAGGGACGCCACCGCCGCCGAGGTGCCGGCCAGCAGCGGGAAGGCCAGCATCAGGTAGCCCAGCTGCCCCACCGTGGACCAGGCCACCACCTGCTTGAGCCGGCTGGCCCGCCAGGCCTGCAGCCCGCCCCACAGCACCGCCAGGCTGCCCAGGGCGCCGAGCAGCCAGGCCGCGGCCTGCGCCTCTGGCACCAGCCGCTGCCACAGCTGCATCAGGATGAAGAAGGAGGCCTTGACCACCAGGGCCCCGTGCAGGGCACTCACCGGGGTCCAGGCGCTGGCATGCACCGGCGCCAGCCAGCCGTGGAGCGGGAAGATCGCCGCCTTGAGCAGCAGCCCCGCGGCCAGCAGCGCCATGGCGATGCCGGTCACCGGGCCCGCCTCGGCGTCTGCCGCCAGCCCCGCCAGGTCCAGCCGGCCCGTGGCCCCCAGCAGCAGCGCCACGCCCAGCAGCCAGGCCAGCGACCCCACCAGGGCATAGAGCAGGTAGCGCAGGCCCGCCGCCAGGGCCTCCGGCTTGCCGGGCAGCAGCATCATGCCCACGGCGGTGAGCCCCATCAGCTCCAGCGCCGCGTAGAGGGTCAGCAGGTCGGCGGCCACCCAGATCACGCCGAGCGCGGCGGCAAGGCCCCCCAGCAGCGGCCAGAACCCGGCGAAGGCCCGCTCGGCCAGTTCGGTGGCCCGCCGGTGCCCCACCGCGTAGGCCGCACTGGCCAGCAGCAGCAGCTGGGTCAGCAGCAGCAGCAGGCCCGCCAGGCCATCCAGGCGCCAGTGGAGCAGCAGCCCACCGGGGGCCCAGCTGCCCTCGAGCACGCCACCGCCCGCGACGCGCGGCAGCAGCCAGAGGGTCGCCAGCGGCAATGGCATGCCGGCCAGCAGCACCGGCAGCATGCGGCGCGGAGGGAAGCGCCACGCCAGTAGACCCAGCAGCAGCGGGGCGAGCAGCACCAGCCACAGCAGCGCCGGCTCGGTGGCCAGCGGGGACGCCAGCGGCGCGCTCATGGCGTCGCCTCGGGTTCGTCGCCCAGGGTCACCCGGCCGTCCCGCTCATGCAGCCGACGCAGCAGCGCCGACCCGAGCACCGACCCCACCAGGGCCACTACCAGACCGACCAGGATCAGCCCCTGGACCTCGACCACCGGCCCGGCCAGGCCGGCCAGCAGCAGGAAGACCCCCGAGCCCAGCACGTTGAAGGCCAGCAGGCGACGCAGCAGGTGGAGGTGGTGGGCGAAGGCCCACAGCCCCAGCCCCATGATGGCCAGCCCCGACGCCAGCAGCGGTTGCCGCGCGTCGTCGCCCGGGGCGATGAGCTCGCCGCTCCCGGACACCCGCCACACCGCCGCCCCCGCCAGGGCCAGCCAGACCAGAACGGCCAGCCAGCGCGCCGCGGCCTGGTGGGGGGGACGGCGGCGATGGTCATGGGGCGGGAGGGGGGATGGGGAACCGGCACGCCCCAGCCCGTGGAGCAGGGCCAGGCCGGTCAGCAGTGCGCCCAGCACGGCCTCGGCCAGCGCCAGCCAGGGCGCCTCGAGGCGCCACCAGGCCAGCGCCATCACCAGCGCGAAGGCGATGAAGGAGAGGCAGGCGCGACGCAGCCGGCGATCGAGCAGGCAGGCCGCCGCCAGGGGCACCAGCAGGCCGGCCGGGAGCAGTTCACCCGACAGCGACACCGTCGGCTCAGCGATTGGCGCGGTTGACGGCCTTCTCGATCAGCGCCTCGCTCTCGCTGCCCGGGCCCTTCTCCAGCACGCTGCAGGCTTCGTGGTAGAGGCAGACATAGCTGCCACAGGAGGCGCAGTGCACCTTGTCGTCGGGGTTCTTCACCTGGGAGACCCGCATCAGGTGGCTGCCGCAGCCGGGGCAGGCCACCGGCAGGCGGAAATCGACGGAGAGTCCGGACATGCTCACTTCCTCCATGTGACGGGTGAAAGGGTCACTGCGAACAGACATGGGGGCCATCCCGGCGACTTCAAGGTGGCAAGGGCCCGCTCACCCGCTCAAGCGGGGCCGGTGCCGGATGCCAGGGACGCCCCCTCGACGGGGCCGCAGATCCGGTTGCGCCCCTCATGCTTGGCACGATAGAGGGCCTGGTCGGCCAGCGCCAGCACCGCGTCCAGGCTCGCCTCGGGCTCGAGGATGGCCAGCCCCAGGCTCACGGTGAAGCCGATGGTCTGTCCCTCCACGTCCAGTTCGATGGCGGCCACGGCCAGCCGCAGCCGCTCCAGTATCGCCTGGGCTTCATGGGGCTCGCTGTCGACCAGCATCACCGCGAACTCCTCGCCGCCGATCCGCGCGAAGAGGTCGTAGGGTCGCAGGCAGTCGCGGCAGGTCATGGCGAAGGCCTGCAGGGCGCGGTCGCCGGCCGCATGGCCGTAGGTGTCGTTGAGGCGCTTGAAGTGGTCCAGGTCGAGCATCGCCACCGGCACGCGCTGGCCCTGGCGCCTAGCGCGTGCCTGGACCGCCTCCCCCTGCTCGAAGAAGGCCCGGCGATTGAGCGCCCCGGTGAGCATGTCGGTGCCTACCAGACGCTGGACGCGCTGCTCCACCCGCTTGCGCTCGGTGATGTCGATCAGCAGACCGTCCCAGAGGGTGTCGCCCTCGCGGCGACGCTGGGGCATCGCCCGTCCCTCCAGCCAGCGGATACCATCGGTGAAGCCCAGGCGGAACTCGTGGTGCCAGGGCTCCAGGCTCACCGCCGACTGGGTCAGGCTGGTCACCAGACGCTGGCGATCCTCGGGCAGCACCCGCCCCAGCAGTCGCTCGGCGCTGTCCATCACCAGATCGGGGGTGAGCCCGGGCAGCGCCTTGACGCCCTCGCTCAGGTAGAGGAACTCCAGCCGGCCCTCGGCGTCCTGACGCAGCCGGAACAGCACGCCGGGCACCCGCGACAGCGTGCCCTCCAGCCGTGACAGCAGCATCCTGTCCTGCAGGCCACGCTCGCGCATGCCGGTCACGTCCCGCTGCATCACCAGCAGTTGGAGGGGCGCCCCGGGCCTCTCCTCCAGCGGCTGGATCACGGTGGACTGATGCATCAGGGAGCCATCGGCACGACGGCATAGCAGCACCCCCTGCCAGGGTTGGCGCGTCGCCAGGCAGTGGGCGAGCGCCCGGGCGAACTCGCCGTGCAGGGGGTCGATGTCGATCAGCACCGCGCGCTGCCCCAGCAGCTGTTCCGGCGCATGCCCGGCGTGACGCTCGAAACCCGGATTGACCTCGCGCACCACCCCCTCGTGGTCGAGCCGCATGACCGCCCCCGGGTAGTGGTCACGCAGCAGCTGGCCGAGGCCCGCCGAGGATCGCGATCCCTGGGCCCCGACGCGCCACTGCTGCCAAGCTTCCCTGAGTCTCTTCATGCCCCGCATCCTGGGGTTGCCCTACCGGTCTGGACGGGCCGCTCCGGGCCCAGCGACTACCCTACCCCAGATTCTCCCGGGGCACACGCGGCAGGGCGCCGGGACTCAGAGGCCCAGGCGGTCGGCGACGTAGTCGGCATCCTTGTCGCCGCGGCCAGACAGGTTGACCAGGATATGCTGGTCGGCCGGCAGGGTGGGCGCCACGCGCATCGCCCAGGCCACGGCGTGGGCGCTCTCCAGGGCCGGGATGATGCCCTCGACGCGGGAGAGGGTCAGGAAGGCCTCCAGGCACTCGTCGTCGCTGGCGCTCTGGTAGTCCACCCGGCCCAGCTCCTTGAGGTAGCTGTGCTGGGGCCCCACGCCCGGGTAGTCGAGGCCGGAGGCGATGGAGTGCACCGGCATGGGGTTGCCGGCCTCGTCCTCCAGCACGTAGCAGGCCATGCCGTGGATCTCGCCGGGCTTGCCCAGGGTCAGGGTGGCGGAGTGGCGCGGGGTGTCGAGCCCCTCGCCGGCCGGCTCCACGCCCACCAGGTGGACGGCGTCATCGTCCAGGAAGGCGGTGAACATGCCAATGGCGTTGGAGCCGCCGCCCACGCAGGCGGTGACGTGGTCGGGCAGGCGGCCATGACGCGCCAGGAACTGCTCGCGGGCCTCCCGGCCGATGATCGACTGGAAATCGCGCACCATCTTCGGGAAGGGGTGCGGCCCCACCACCGAGCCGATGGCGTAGATGAAATTCTGAGGATCCTTCAGGTACTCCTCGAAGGCGCTGTCCACGGCGTCCTTGAGGGTCGCCGTGCCGCGGGTCACCGGCACCAGCGTGCAGCCGAGGATCTTCATCTTGGTGACGTTGGGGTGCTCCTTCTCGATGTCCACCTGGCCCATGTGGATCTCGCAGGGAATGCCCACCAGCGCGCAGGCGGTGGCCAGCGCCACGCCGTGCTGGCCGGCGCCGGTCTCGGCGATCACCTTGGTTTTGCCCATGAACTTGGCCAGCAGCGCCTCGCCCAGGCAGTGGTTGATCTTGTGGGCGCCGGTGTGGTTCAGGTCCTCGCGCTTGAGGTGAATCTGGGCGCCGCCCAGCTTCTCCGAGAGCCGCCGGGCATGGAAGATCGGGCTGGGGCGGCCCACGTAGTCGGCGAAGAGGTCAGCCAGTTCCTGCTGGAAGTCGTCGCGGACGCGGATCTCCTCGTAGGCGGCGTCGATCTCGTCCATCACCGCCTTGAGCTCGGGCGGGATCAGCTGGCCGCCGAAGCGGCCGAAATAGCCCTGGGCGTCGGGGAGGTTGGCGAAGGGGGAAGTGCTCATGGTGTCTGTCCTGGAGGCGTACCGGAATATCGTCGCAGAGTGTGCCGAGCCGCCCCGGCGCTGTCGAGGCGACCATGGGCGACCATCCCCCGGCCGACACCGCCGGGGAAGGACCTCAGCGCGCCAGGCGCTGGCTCAGCCAGTGACCGATATCCGCCACCTGCTGGGGGCAGACCGCATGGGCCATGGGGTACTGGCGATAGTGGGCCGGATAGCCCAGCGACTTGACCCGCTCGAAGCCGGCACGGCCCAGCGCCTCGGGCACCACCGGGTCGAAGCTGCCGTGGTGCACCTCGATGGGCAGCTGGCGGTTGGCCTCATGGAGCGAGATGGCGTCGGCCGTGGCGAAGTAGGTGGAGAGCGCCAGCAAGCCGCCCAGCGGTGCCTCACAGGAGAGCGCCGCCTGGTAGGCCACCGCCCCGCCCTGGGAGAAGCCCGCCAGCACGATGCGACGGCTGTCGATGCCGTGATCGATCTGCTCGCGGACCAGGGCCTGGATGCGCTGGGCCGAGGCCATCAGCTGCGGCTCGTCGACGCGGCGGTCCAGGCTCATCTCGAGGATGTCATACCAGGCCGGCATCACCATGCCGCCGTTGATGGTCACCGGCAGGCGCGGCGCATGGGGCAGGATGAAGCGCACACTGGCGTCGGCCGGCAGCGAGAGCGCCGGCACCAGCGGCTCGAAGTCGTGGCCGTCGGCGCCGAGGCCATGGAGGATGAAGACGCAGGCGTCGGCGGGCTTGCCGCCCCTGGGCTCGATGATCAGTTCGCCGGGTTGGCTCATGGAAGATGGTCTCCGCGGGAAAAGCGTCACCCTAGCGCAAAGCGCGGGGGGTAGCCATGGTGAGCACATACGCAAAAGGGCCCGCCGAAGCGGGCCCTTTCAGACTCTCGGGAGAGTCACATCACGATCAAGTGGCGCTTAGCCGATGACCTGGATGTTGGAAGCCTGGAGGCCTTTCTTGCCCTGAGTGACGTCGAAGGAGACCTTCTGACCGTCCTGCAGAGACTTGAAGCCTTCGGCCTTGATCTCGGAGAAGTGAGCGAACAGGTCGTCACCGTTGTCGTCCGGAGAAATGAAGCCAAAGCCCTTGGTGTCGTTGAACCACTTGACAGTACCGGTAGCCATTATCGAATTCCTCTAATAGCGTTTTGATTTGCCGGGAAATACCCGAGTTGCAGTGGGTAAAACAAGAAACTTTTCACCGGGAAATCGATGCCATGAGCGTTTCGATGACCACCTGCGATGTTCGACTTGCTAACCAACTGCGCACAGCTTGCGCCCTTGGAGGACGCACGTCAAACACTATTTGCCATGGGTGACAGGAAAGTTACTCCCCGGCCAGGATCCACCCCGCGGCCTTCTCGGCGATCATCAGGGTCGGCGAGTTGGTGTTGCCGCTGGTGATGGTGGGCATGACGCTGGCATCCACCACCCGCAGCCCCCTGACCCCGCGCACGCGCAGGCGGGAATCCACCACCCCCATGGGGTCGTCGTCGCGGCCCATCTTCGCCGTGCCCACCGGGTGGAAGATGGTGGTGCCGATGTCCCCCGCCAGGCGGGCCAGTTCGTCGTCGCTCTGGTACTCGACCCCGGGCTTCACCTCTTCCGGCCGGTACCTGGCGAAGGCGGGCTGCGCGGCGATGCGCCGGGTGACGCGCAGCGAGTCCGCCGCCACCTTGCGATCCTCCGGGGTGCTCAGGTAGTTGGGCGCGATGGCCGGGGCCTGGCGCGGGTCGCGGCTCCTGATGCGCACCGTGCCGCGGCTGGTCGGGTTGAGGTTGCAGACGCTAGCGGTGATCGCCGGGAAGTCGTGCAACGGCTGCCCGAAGGCCTCGAGGCTCAGCGGCTGGACGTGGTACTCGATGTTGGGATGCACGTGGTCGTCGCTGCTGCGGGTGAAGGCGCACAGCTGGGAAGGCGCCATGCTCATCGGGCCGGAACGCTTAAGCGCATACTCCAGGCCGATCTTCGCCTTGCCCACCAGGGAGCTGGCCATGGTGTTGAGGGTCTTCGCCCCGCTGACGCGATAGACCGAGCGGATCTGCAGGTGGTCCTGCAGGTTCTCGCCCACCCCGGGGAGGTCCACCGCCAGGGGGATGCCATGTTCCGCCAGCAGGTCCGCCGGGCCGATGCCGGAAAGCTGCAGCAGCTGCGGCGAGCCGATGGCGCCGGCGGCGAGGATCACCTCGCGCCCGGCCCGG
Source organism: Halomonas sp. 3H (assembly GCF_024206005.1). Classification (NCBI taxonomy): domain Bacteria; kingdom Pseudomonadati; phylum Pseudomonadota; class Gammaproteobacteria; order Oceanospirillales; family Halomonadaceae; genus Halomonas; species Halomonas sp. 3H. The sequence continues at coordinate 875,558 of NZ_CP100360.1, read as the reverse complement.
GCGATCGCCTCCTCGCCGCCGCGCTCGACGCGCACGCCGGTGCAGCGGGGCTCGCCGCCCTCGCCTTGCTGAAGCTCGAGCCCCAGCACCTGGCTGGAGTGCCAGAGGGTCAGGTTGCCGCGGGTCTCGACCCCGCGCAGGAAGGCCTTGGAGGTGTTCCAGCGCCAGCCCTTGCGCTGGTTGACCTCGAAGTAATCGACCCCCTCGTTGTCGCCGCGGTTGAAGTCCTGGGTGCGCGGGATGCCGGCCTCCACCGCCGCCGTCGCGAAGTCGTCCAGCACCTGCCAGCTGAGGCGCTGCTTCTCGACCCGCCACTCGCCGCCGTGGCCGTGGAAGTCACGATGGGCGGCATCGGCCTGGCCGGGGGCATCCAGGCGATGGTGGTCCTCGTGCCTCATGAAGTCCGGCAGGCAGTTCTCCCAGCGCCAAGCGTCATCGCCGGTGAGCTCGGCCCAGCCGTCGTAGTCGCGGGCCTGGCCACGGATGTAGAGCATGCCGTTGATGCTCGAGCAGCCGCCCAGGGTCTTGCCCCGCGGGTAGATCAGCGAGCGGCCGTTGAGGCCGGGGTCGGGCTCGGTGCGGAAGCGCCAGTCGGTGCGCGGGTTGTCGATGCAGTAGAGGTAGCCCACCGGGATATGGATCCAGTGGTAGTTGTCGCGACCGCCCGCCTCGATCAGCAGCACCCGGTTGGCCGGGTCGGCGCTCAGGCGGTTGGCCAGCAGGCAGCCGGCGGTGCCGGCCCCCACCACGATATAGTCGAATTCCTGGTCAGCCATGGCACGCTCTCGGTGATGCCTTCACTCGAGGCTGTTCCGGAGACGACGTTGCGAGGAGGCGCTGTGAACCCATCCCTGGGCGCTACCGATGCCATCCCTGGCATAGGACCTCCTCTTCACGTCATCCCCGGCGCCTCTCGTTCATTCAATGATCGGCAGCTTTACTTATGGGTCGGCATGGCGAACTCGGAGCCGCCTTTGATGGAGTCGGACCAGCGCTGCATGATCGACTTCTGCTTGGTGTAGAAGCGCACGCCCTCCTCGCCGTAGGCGTGGGTGTCGCCGAACAGCGAGCGCTTCCAGCCGCCGAAGCCGTGCCAGGCCATGGGCACCGGGATCGGCACGTTGATGCCCACCATGCCCACCTGGATGCGGCGGCCGAACTCACGGGCCACGCTGCCGCTTTCGGTGAAGCAGCTCACGCCGTTGCCGAACTCGTGGTCATTGATCAGCTGGATGGCGGTGGCGATGTCCGGGACCCGCACGCAGACCAGCACCGGGCCGAAGATCTCCTCCTTGTAGATGGTCATCTCCGGGGTGACGTGGTCGAACAGGGTGCCGCCCATCCAGAAGCCCTCGGCGCAGCCCTCGCCGGTGGTGCCGGCATCGAAGTCGCGGCCGTCGACCACCAGTTCGGCACCCTCACTCACGCCCTTGTCGATGTAACCGGTGATGCGCTGGTGCGCCTGGCGGGTGACGATGGGGCCCATCTCGGCGTCAAGCTCCATGCCGTTCTTGACCTTGAGCGCGCGGGCCCGCTCGGCCAGGCGCGGCACCACCTCGTCGGCCACGTCGCCCACCAGCACCGCCACGCTGATCGCCATGCAGCGCTCGCCGGCAGAGCCGTAGGCGGCGCCGATCAGCGCATCCACGGCCTTGTCGAGGTCGGCATCGGGCATCACCACCATGTGGTTCTTGGCGCCGCCCAGGGCCTGGACGCGCTTGCCATGGCGGGCGCCGCGCTCGTAGATCAGGTTGGCGATGGGGGTGGAGCCGACGAACGACAGCGCGCGCACCTCGGGGTGGTCGATCAGCGCCTCGACGCTCTCCTTGTCGCCCTGCACCACGTTGAACACGCCGTCCGGCAGCCCGGCCCGCTTGAGCAGGTCGGCGATCAGCAGCGAGGCGCTGGGGTCGAGCGGGCTGGGCTTGAGGATGAAGCTGTTGCCGGCGGCGATGGCCACGGGGAACATCCACATGGGCACCATGGCCGGGAAGTTGAACGGGGTGATGCCGGCGACCACGCCCAGCGGCTGGCGCATCGTCCAGTTGTCGATGCCGGTGCTGACCTGCTCGGTGTAGTCGCCCTTGAGCAGCTGGGGGATGCCGCAGGCAAACTCGACGATATCGATGCCGCGGGCCACCTCGCCCTGGGCGTCGGTGAACACCTTGCCATGCTCCCGGGTGATCGCCTCCGCGAGCTCATCCTTGTGGGCGTTGAGCAGCTCCAGGAACTTGAACATCACCCGGGCGCGGCGGATCGGCGGGGTGTCGGCCCAGGCCGGGAAGGCCGCGGCGGCGGCGGCCACGGCGGCGTCCACGTCACGGTGGGAGGCCAGCGCCACCCGACCGGTCACCTGGCCGGTGGCCGGGTTGTAGACCTCCTGGCTCTGGCCGGACTCGCCGGCGGACATTTGCCCGTTGATATAATGCTGGATGGTCGCTGTGCTCATGGTGGCCTCGTCTGTTATCACTCTGTATGCTCCGGGAGCGCGCCATTCGTCGACTTCGTCAGGGCAGGCGCACGTCTGTGACTGCCCAGACTAGCGCGATCACCGCCAGGATCAATTGAGTAATTCAAAACCAGTGTATAAGTTCAGCTCATATCACACCGGATGCCGAGGAGGCTTTCATGCAGGATCTCCAGGCCCTGCGCGCCTTCGTCAGCGTGGCCCGGGAAGGCAGCGTCTCCCGGGCCGCCGAGCGGCTGCACCTGACCCAGCCGGCGGTGAGCCTCAAGCTCAAGCAGTTCCAGGCGAGCCTGGGCCTCACGCTGTTCCGGCGACGGCCCAAGGGGCTCGCGCTCACCGAGGATGGCCAGGCGCTGCTGCCCGCCGCCGAGAAGGCCCTGGCCGCGGTGGCCGCTTTCGACCAGAGCGCCCGCGCCCTGCACAGCACCCTGCGCGGCCGGCTCAAGATCGGTACCATCGTCGACCCGGAGTTCATCCGCCTGGGCGCCTTCCTGCACCGCCTGGTGGAGCGTGCCCCGCAGCTGGAGACCGAGCTGTCCCACGGCATGAGCGGCAGCGTGCTGGAGCGGGTGCGCCGCGGCGAGCTGGACGTGGGCTTCTTCCTGGCCCCGCCCGGCGAGGGCCCCGGCAGGGAGACCCCCGAGGTGGCCCACCGCGAGCTGACCCACTTCCACTACCACGTCATCGCCCCGGCCGGCTGGGCGAGCCGCCTGGCCCGCACCGACTGGGCGAGCCTGGCCGCCCTGCCGTGGATCGTCACGCCGGCGGATTCCGTCCACCACCGGCTGCTGCACGGCGCTCTCGACCCGCTGGGCCTCGCCCCCAACGGGGTCGCCCAGGTGGACCAGGAGGCCTGCATGCTCGACCTGGTGCGCGCCGGGGTGGGCCTCAGCCTGGCCCGCGACGCCCTGGCCATGGCCGAGCGCCAGGAGCGCGGGCTGGTGGTGGCCGAGGGGGTACGGCTGCCCTGCGCGCTCAGCTTCATCTGGCGGCGCGACCGCGGCGAGGAGGCGGTGATCGCCGAGGCGATGGAAGTGCTCGACGGGGTCTGGGGCGCGCCGCCGCCATGATCGCTAACCGCTAGGAGACAACACGCCGATGGCCGAGCTTTCCGCCCTCCAGCTGACCCTGATCGGACTGATCTTCGTGTGGAGCGGCTTCGTCCGCACCAGCCTGGGCTTCGGCGGCGCGGTGCTGTCGCTGCCCTTCCTGCTGCTGGTGCACGACGAACCGCTGGTCTTCCTGCCGATCATCGCCATCCACCTGATGATCTTCTCCAGCTGGATCGCCTGGCGCGGCCACCGCCAGCTGGTCGCCGAGAACGGCGGCCAGGCACCGGCCGAGGGCAACATCGACTGGGCCTACCTGCGGCGCGCCATGAAGGTGATGATCATCCCCAAGCTGATCGGCGTGGTGGGCCTGCTGACCCTGCCCGGCAACGTGATGACCAGCATCATCTTCGTGATCGTGCTGGTCTACGCCGTGGGCTATGTGCTCGACAAGCCCTTCCGCAGCAACAACCGCTACCTGGATGCCCTGCTGCTGGCCCTGGGCGGCTACGTCAGCGGCACCTCGCTGATCGGCGCGCCGCTGATCATCGCGGTGTTTGCCACCCACGTGGCGGCCCACCAGCTGCGCGATACGCTGTTCGTGCTGTGGTTCATCCTGGTGCTGATCAAGATGGTCTCGTTCGTGGTGGCCGGCGTCGACCTGCAGCTGGTCCACCAGCTGTGGCTGCTGCCCTGCGCGCTGGTCGGCCATCTGGTCGGCGAGCGCGCCCATCGCTACATGCTGGCCAGCCGCACCAACCTCTATTTTCGGGTGCTCGGGGCGGTGCTCATCCTGGTCAGCGTGGTGGGGCTGCTGGCGCCGACGGGCTGATCACGCCCTCGGCACGGGCGAAATGGTTGCACCCGATCGCGCATGGGTCGCGAATCGGCCTTGACCACGGTCAAGAGCCTGACCCATGTTGATTGGCGTGACGCTGGATCTGGCGACATCGGCAGGATGCCGCCGCCATGACCAGTAGCAACACCAGGCAGCAACCCACGGAGTTGGCCATGCTGTTCATCGACACGCCCCGCAACACCCTTCACCTGGCGGATGTCGCGCACATCGCCGGCGGCAACGACGCCGCCTTCCGGCTGCGCCTGCGCCAGGAGGCGGCCCGCTTCTACCTGGAGCTCAGGGAGCTGGAGCCTTCCGCAGAGTACTACGCCGAGGCCGCCCGCTTCCTCGGCGACATCAGCGGGCTGGCGCTGACCCCCGAGCATGCCCGGGACCTGCTGATGCTCTACCCCCACGCGCGGATTCGCCTGGCGGCCTTCCGCTCCAGCCAGGACCTCGAGGTGCGCGAGAGCCTGGCCTTCGCCCTGGCCCACTTCCTGCTGGGCTGCCGCTGGCCCACGGCCAACGATCGCGTCGACGGCGACCGCTTCCTGGCCCTGCTTCGGCAACAGGCCCGGGCGCTGGGCTTCCCCTGCCACGACGGCCCGCCGGCGATGCCCTACACGGCAGGCCCCTTCGGCGACAGCCAGGAGGCGGCCCTGGCCGTCCCCGTGGCACCGCGCTGAGGGCCGCCCGCTCGTCGCCTCACATCACCGGCACGCCGGTGACCCAGACATGCAGGTGGAAAGCGAACAGGGTGTAGGCAACCAGGCCGACGACGACGGTGATGGCGGTACGGGCCAGGCTCGGTGACGCAGCCGCAGGCGCCGGACGACGCCGGGCGGCGCGGAAGTCGAACACCGCCCACAGCAGGAAGGCGCCGAAGAAGACGATATCGCCGAGCCGACCGTTGGCCAGCAGATGGGCGAAGGCCCACAGCTTCACGGCGATGATCATCGGGTGGCCCAGCTTCACCTTGAGGTGATTGCCCGGCACATAGGCCGCCACCAGCAGGATGAAGGCGGGAATCATCAGCAGCGACACGGCATGGCGCAGCCCCACCGGCGGGAACCATACCCAGGTGGGGTCGAGGCGCATCTGGCCATAGCCCCAGATCGCCAGCGCCAGGCCGACAACGGATACCACCGAGTAGGCGGCCTTCCACGGCAGCTCGCCCAGGCGGCGGATCTGCGCGCTGCGCCAGTCGTCGGCGACGATGCGCACCGAATGCACCCCCAGGAAGATCAGCAGGCCGAGAATCATCACGGTCATGGGACGGGCTCCATCAGCAGAAAGTGAACAGGCCGCCAGACTACCGCACCCGGGGGACCACGTCGCCCACGCCCCCTTCGACTTTCCCGCCGAGGCAACGCATCATGGGGGGATGACACTCGATACCACCCATCTCAACCGCCAGATGACCCACTTCGACGGCCACGACGAGATCTGGCTGTTCGGCTATGGCTCGCTGATCTGGAAGGCCGACTTCCCCTACCTCGAGCGCCGCCCGGCCCATATCCACGGCTGGGTGAGGCGCTTCTGGCAGGGCTCCCACGACCATCGCGGCACCCCCGAGGCCCCGGGACGGGTCGCCACGCTCACTCGCGAGCCGGGCGCCCGCTGCCACGGCATGGCCTATCGCATCACCCCGGAGGTGCTGGCACCGCTGGATGTGCGCGAGAAGAACGGCTACCTGCGCGAGGTCATCACCCTGTGCTTCGACGACCCGGCCGGCGGCCGCGCCGAGGGGCTGGTCTACCTGGCCACCGAGGACAACGCCGCCTTTCTCGGCGACGCCCCGCTCGACGCCATCGCCGAGCAGATCGCCCGGGCCCACGGCCCCAGCGGCCCCAACCGCGACTACCTGCTCCACCTGGCCGACGCACTGCAGGCGCTAGGCGTGGAGGATCCCCACGTCTCCGGCCTGGCTGCTCGCCTGCCAGGCGCTCAGGGCGACGCCTGACGCCGCCGCCACAGCGCGAGGCCGCCCGCCATCACCAGCCAGGTCATGGCCGCGGCTGCGACGTCATCGAGCACGATGCCGGCACCGCCGGGCACCGCCTCGGCCAGGGTCACCGGCGGCGGCTTGGTGCTGTCGAAGACCCGATAGACCACGAAGGCAGAGGCCATCGCCCAGGGCTGGCGCGCCCCCGCCTGGCCCAGCACTGCCACCGGGAAGGCGACGATCTCGTCGAGCACGATGCGCCCGTCGTCCTTGGCGCCCAACTGCGCCTCGGCCAGGTGGCAGACCGGCACCGCCGCCAGCAGCAGCGCCAGGGTGACGCCCGCCTGCACGCGGCGGGTGCGCCCCAGCAGCCACCAGGCCAGCGGCAGGCCGAGCAGTGAGCCCACCGTGCCCGAGGCCCAGGGCGAGAGCCCCAGGCCGAAGCCGGTGGCCAGCGTCATCAGTGCCGCTTCCATCAGCCGGCCTCGCGCGCCTGGTGCTCCAGCGCCGCGGTGACCTCGCCGGGCAGCGCCAGGGCCTGGCCCAGCTGGTCGAGCCAGGCGCGCTCCATGGCATTCTGCTCGTCGACCACTGCCACGCTGATCAGGTACATCTCGCGGGCCGCCTGGGGCGAATCGACCCGGCGAGCCAGGGCCTCGGCGTCCAGCGGAGCCGCCAGCTGGCGCTCCACCCAGGCGTGCAGCTCCTGGTCCGCGCCCAGGGCATCGATCTGCTGGGTGATCAGCGCCCGTTCCTGGTCGTCGATATGGCCATCGGCACGGGCCGCCATGATCATCGCCTGCAGCAGCTCCAGGCTGCGCCGCTCGCGGGCCTCACCGCCCAGACGCTCTACCGGTTCGCCCTCGGCGGGCGACTCGCCGCCCGGCCCGCGCGAGTTCTGCCAGGCCTTCCAGGCCAGCGCGCCCACCCCGGCGATGGCGCCGTACTTGAGCGCCTTGCCGCCCAGCTTGCGGCCACGCTTGGAGCCGACCAACAGCCCCAGGGCGCCACCGCCCAGCAGGCTCTTGACGTCCAGCCCCGAACCACCGCCCTGCCCGGCGGCGGCGCCCTCGCCGCCACCGCCTAGCTGGCGCGAGAGCCCGTCCAGCATGCCCTTGATATCCAGGCCCGAACCGCCCTGGCTCCCGCTGCCGCCCTGACGGCCCGACTGGCCACCGGCCTGCTGCATCAGCTGTTCCAGTATCCTGCTGGCATTCATCGCATGCTCCTCGTGAGTATCACCATGGAAGGGATGCCTGGATGGACTCTATCCCAGCCGCCGGGGTTCGGTAACCGTTTCCCTCGCGGGGTCGGCGACGCTTCGACAAGCGTATCGCGGCGACGCATCATGGGGGGCTCAGCCAACTCGGAGCCGCCCACCATGACCGTCACCCTCGACGACGTGCGCCAGGCCGCCGCCCGCATCCGGGGCAGCGTGGAGCGCACCCCCTGCCTGCGCTCACACACCCTCTCCCAGCTCACCGGCTGCGAGCTCTACATCAAGTTCGAGAACCACCAGTTCACCGCCGCCTTCAAGGAGCGCGGCGCCCTCAACCACCTTCTCTCGCTCAGCGCCGAGGAGCGGGCCCGCGGCGTGATCGCCATGTCCGCCGGCAACCATGCCCAGGCGGTGGCCTACCACGCCTCCCGGCTGGGCATTCACGCCACCATCGTCATGCCGCGGCACACGCCCAACCTCAAGGTGCGCAATACCCGCCACTTCGGCGCCGAGGTGCACCTGGAGGGCAACGGGGTCGCCGAGGCCGGCGACTATGCCCGGCGCCTGGCCGAGGAGCGCGACCTGGTGTTCGTGCATCCCTACGACGACGAACGGATCATCGCCGGGCAGGGGACCATCGCCCTGGAGATGCTCGACGAGGTGCCCGACCTGGAGTGCCTGGTGATCCCCATCGGCGGCGGCGGGCTGATCGGCGGCAACGCGGTGGCCGCCAAGGCGCTCACCCCCCCCATCGAGGTGATCGGCGTGCAGAGCGCGCGCTTCCCGGCCATGAAGCAGGCGCTGGCCGGAGAGCCGATCCACTGCGGCCTGGCCACCCTGGCCGAGGGCATCGCCGTCAAGCAGCCGGGCCGGCTGACCCTGCCCATCGTCCGCGAGCTGGTCAGCGATATCCGCCTGGTCGACGAGGCCGAGATCGAGCGTGCCATCCTGCTGCTGCTGGAGATCGAGAAGAGCGTGGCCGAGGGCGCCGGCGCCGCGGGGCTGGCCGCCGTGCTGGCCGAACCGGAGCGCTATCGCGGCCGCAAGGTGGGGCTGATCCTGTGCGGCGGCAACATCGACATGCTGGCACTCTCCTCGGTGATCCAGCGTGGCCTGGTGCGCACCGGGCGCATCGTGCGGGTGCGCGTGGCGATCCCCGACGTGCCCGGCTCGCTGGCCGAGCTGACCCGCCTGCTCGCCGAGCAGCGCGCCAACGTCATCCAGATCGCCCACCAGCGCACCTTCACCGACCTCTCGCTGCGCGCCACCGAGGTCGAGGCCACCCTGGAGACCCTGGGCAGCGACCACACCCGCGAGGTGATCGAGGCGCTGCGCGCCGAGGGCTACGACCCGGTCCTGCCGGCCAACGAGGTACATCCCGACGAGCGCTGGGCGGCCGATCCGGAGGGGCACGGGTAGCACGGCCTACGCCCTTGGCCGCCTGGCGCGAGCCCGGCGGCAGGCGTACCCTGTGCGCATTCTCACATCGCAGCGGTTTCCATCATCTCAACGGTTTACCTCATTTCAACAAGGGAACAGTGATGAGCAGCAAGATCAGAGTCGACGCCCCCCTCGTCATCCTGCACGGCGACGAGATGGCCCAGGTGGCCTTCGAGAGAATCCTCGACACCTTCGTGACCTCCCGGCTGGAGATGCCGCTGGTGGAGATCGACCTCTCGGCCGAGAATCGCCTGGTCACCAATGGTCAGGTGATCGTCGACGCCGTCGAGGCGCTGAAGACGCACGGCGTGGGAATCAAGAACGCCGGCATGACGGTCAACCGCACCCAGCTCGGCGAGCTGCTCGCCAAGCACCCCGAGATCGACGGCACCCGCCTGCATCCGCTGGCCACCAAGTCGCCCAACGGGGCCATCCGCAAGGGCATCGGCGGCAACATCACCCGCGAGGACATCGAGTTTCGCAACCTCAAGGTCTCCCGCCCGGCGTGGATCGACCGGGACATCGAGGTCGACACCATGGAGACCGGCGGCATCAAGGACAGCTTCAACGAGCTCTCCCGTGCCACCGGCGTGGTCAAGCTGATGTTCGTAGGAGCCAGCGGCGATCCGGTGGAGCTGCACCGCCGCGAGGTCAACAAGGGCGACCCCTGGCTGCTGGCCACCAACGACGTGGACGACGTCAGGGCCTGGGCCCACCGCTTCTTCCAGCGCGCCATCGGCGAGAAGCGCGATATCTACCTGGGCCTCAAGGACACCGTGATCGCCGGCTACGACGGCGTGATGCGAGCCGCCATCGAGGAGATCTTTGATCGCGACTACCGCGAGCAGGTCGAAGCGCTGGGGCTCTCCTACCACTACGAGCTGATCGACGCCCAGGCCGCACGCATCGTCGCCAACCCGCCGAAGCGCGCGCTGTGGGGCGTGCCGGACAACACCACCGGCCGCAAGCTCTACAAGCTGGTGGAGGAGCTCAAGCGCTACGGCATTCCCGACCGCAAGGCCCAGGTCTCCATCTCGCGCATGAGTGCCGGCGGCGGCGATCAGTACGGCAGCTTCAACGCCCCCGCCGCGGAAGACGGCATCCTCAAGGTGATCGTCGACGGCGAGGAGAAGCACGCGCGGCGGGTCCGGAAGGGCGACGCCATCCTGCTGATGTCCAACGACCAGGCGGCGATCAAGGACTGGGTGCTGCAGGTCTTCCGCGACGCCTCGCGCAAGGGCAAGGAGGTCTACTTCGGCCTCAAGCGCGAGTACATGGAGTACGACGAGGTGTTCAGCACGGCGATCACCGACGTGCGCCGCGAACTCGCCGAGGCCGGCACGCCGCCGCCGTCGTTCATGATCATGCGGCCCTCCAGCCAGCTGATCAAGATGATCACCGACCCGCCCCGCAACGCCCTCTATCCGGCGCAGAACCTGGACGGCGACATCTTCTCGGACATCTCCGCCGCGCTGGGCGGCAGCCTGGCCACCGCCAGCTCAATCATCGAGAGCAAGGACGGCACCATGCTGTTCGAGGCGCCCCACGGCACCGCCCACGACCTCTACCTGAAGTACCTCGAGACCGACGGCAAGGAGGCCCATTTCAACTCCTCCGCCCTGCTCTTCGCCGTGGCCAACGCCCTGGAGACCCTGGGCGAGCGCGAGGAGAACGCCGACCTGGTCGACTACGCCCACCGCCTCAAGGCGGCGCTGATCGATACCGTGGATGCCGGCATCATCACCGGCGACCTCAAGGGCAAGACCACCGACCCTGCCACGGAGACCATCGTCGACATGCAGGGCTTCCTCGACGCCGTGGCCAGCCGGTTGTAATCCCCCACCGGGGGGCGTGGGCCTGCACAGCGGCAGGCCCACGCCCCGACTTCATGCAGTGACGCTCCACAACCAGGAGGCCCCCATGGCCGTGATTCTGCAGGTACATTTCCCCTTCGAAGGCCCCTTCGGCGAAGCCATGGTGGAGGCCATGACCCCGCTGGCCCGATCCATCAACGATGAACCCGGCCTGCTGTGGAAGATCTGGACGGAAGACGAGGCAGGCAAGCGCGCCGGCGGCGTCTACCTGTTTGCCACCCGCGAAGACGCCGAGGCCTACCGGCAGATGCATACCGCCCGCCTGGAAGGCATGGGCGTGACCGGCATCGAGGCGCAGATCCTCGAGGCCAACGAGGCCCTCTCGGCGATCAATGGCGGGCCGCTGGAGCGGGGTTGAGACGCGCCATGAGGTGATCCAGGAGGCCCGACTCCCACCCTGCTGTTTGCCAGGGCGAGATGCCCCTCGCTTCCGGTTGGCGGACAGGTGCCGTGGCGAGATACCATGCCCGCAGCGCGAGCCACCAACGCCGACGCATCCCTCAACTCATCACCGGCAGGAGTCGACATGCCCCTACTCGACAGCTTTACCGTGGACCACACCATCATGACTGCCCCGGCGGTGCGCGTCGCCAAGACCATGCGCTCCCCCTCGGGCGACACCATCACCGTCTTCGACCTGCGCTTCAACAAGCCCAACGAGGACATGATGGGCGAAAAGGGCATTCACACCCTGGAGCACCTGTTTGCCGGCTTCATGCGCCAGCACCTGAACGGCGACGGCGTCGAGATCATCGACATCTCCCCCATGGGCTGCCGCACCGGCTTCTACATGAGCCTGCTGGGCAGCCCGAGCGAACAGCGCGTCGCCGACGCCTGGCTGGCCGCCATGCATGATGTGCTTAACGTCGAGCGCATGGAGGACATCCCGGAGCTCAACGAGTACCAGTGCGGCACCTACCAGATGCACTCGCTGGAAGAGGCCCAGGAGATCGCCCGGGGCATCATCGCGCAGGGTGTGGGCGTCAACCGCAACGATGACCTGGCCCTGAGCCCCGACAAGCTCAAGGCGCTGGGCAACGACCTCGCCTGAGCGCCACCCCGCGAGCGACGCCCACTGACGCCATCCCATGGCAGCTTCCCGCGCCCTGACCACCCTCGCCGCCGGCCTGCTGGCCCTGCTGCTGACAGCCATGCCGGCGGCGGCCGATTGCCCCGCCCCCTCCAGCGTCGACCTGGCCACTATCAAGGGCGTTGGCGGCGCCCCGGCCCTGTCCGAAGGCCAGGCGGTGGTGGCCGACGGCGTGGTGACCGGCGCCTTTCTGGGCCGCGAGCGTCTCGATGGCTTCTATCTGCAGCAGGAAACCGAGCAGGGCCCCGTGGGGCTGTTCGTCTACATGCCCGCAGCCACCGAGCGCGACATCGCGCGCATCGTCCCGGGCCGCCACGTCCAGCTCCACGCCCGGACCGGCGAGCACCGCGGCCAGATCCAGCTGCAGCGGGTCGATCGCGTCGAGATCTGTGCCCGCGACCGGCTGCCGGCACCCGAGGCGCTGGCGTGGCCTCTGGATGAGGAGTCACTGTCGCGCCTGGAGGGTCGGCTGGTGACCTTCCCCCAGCCGCTCACCGTCACCGGCAATGACGAGCTCGCCCGCTACGGCGCCCTCGCGCTTTCCACCGAACGCCTCTTCCGGCCCACCAACACATCCGGCAACGACCCGGAGCGCGCCGTCCTCATGCTCGACGACGGCAGCTACCGCACCTTTCCGAGCCCGATTCCCTACCTGAACGACGACGGCACGCGTCGCGTCGGCAGCCGGGTCGCGGGGCTGACCGGGGTGCTTGCCAACGCCTTCGACGCCCACCGCCTGCACCCGACCGAGACGCCTCGCTTTCAGGAGACGAACCCACGCCCTGCGCCGCTTGACGCGCCGGGGGAGCGGCTGCGGGTGGCAACCTTCAACGTGGAGAACTACTTCACCACCCTGGGCCAGCGCGGTGCCGCGGATGCCGACGCGCTGGAGCGCCAGCGGGCCAAGCTCGCCGCCGCGGTAGCGGGCCTGAATGCCGACATCCTCGCGCTGGTGGAGGTGGAGAACGCCCCACGGGCGCTGGCCGACCTGGTCGAGCAGCTGAGCCTGCGGACCGGGATGCGCTATCGCGCCGTGGGCGGCCGCGCCAGCCGCGGCGACGATGCCATCAAGGTCGCCCTGCTCTACCGGCCGGACCGGGTGGAGGCCGTGAGCGAGCTTCATGCCGACGGCGACCGCGTCCACCACCGCCCGCCCCTGGCGGCCTTCTTTCGCAGCGTGGAAGGCGGCCCCGCCTTCGGCGTGGTGACCGCCCACTTCAAGTCCAAGACCGGCTGCCCCGCCCGGGGCGACATCGACCGCGGCGATATCGATCAGGGCCAAGGCTGCTGGAACGAGCGCCGGGTGGCCCAGGCCCGGGCCATGAGCGCCTTCCTCGGGCGCCTCGCCGCCGAGGGGAACGAACGGCTGCTGCTGATCGGCGACCTCAATGCCTACGGCGCCGAGGATCCGATCCGCACGCTGCTTGATGCCGGCCTGGTCGACCTGCTGGCCCGGGAGCTGCCCCCCGAACGCCGCTACAGCTATGTGTTCCGCGGCGAGTCGGGCTACCTGGACCACGCCCTGGCGAGCCCCGCGCTGGCCGCAGATGTGGCGGCCGTCCGGCCCTGGCCCATCAATGCCGACGAGCCCCGCTTCCTCGGCTACGATGGCCCGGAGAGTGCCGCGCGTCTCTTCCGCCCCGACCCCTTCCGCTCCTCGGACCATGACCCGGTGGTGGTGGACCTCCTGCCCGGGCGATAGCTGGCCCGGGGCCAGGCGAGGGCGGAAACCGAAGGGCGCCTCTATCCCCCAAGGGCCAGTCAGGGGAATCAGGCGATGAGCCTGCCGCCCGTGATGCCAGGCCGTTCTGGCCTCCGCTCACGAACACGGGGAGACGAGCCGGCGCCCTTCTCCCCGTGTGACTGTCGCTCAGGCGGCATGGGGCTGAGCGCGATCCCCGATCTCAGAATGAAGGAATCAACGCGGCCGGTAATTGAACTCCTTGAGGGAGATCAGGCCGTCATGGTTGCGATCCAGATAGAGGAAGTTGGCCGGCAAGGTGCCTGCCTCCGCCTCTTCCCGGGAAATGACGCCATCCCCGTTCCTGTCCAGGCCCTCGAAGCTGTTCTGCCCTGTGCTGGCCGAAGCGGGGGGGATCGGCTGATTGAATTCAGCGGAGCCCCTTTCGGCAAGGGCAATACCTGAAATGAGGGAAAGGGCGATGAAAAGTGCGGCTTTCTGGTTTTTCATGAATCAGTCCTGGGTTGGTCAATGTGGAGCGAGCCATCCGTGTGAAGGCATGTGTTGCATTATAAGGTCGCCCCAGCTATTTAATAGCAGGCTAATTTTTAACTTTGCGTTTCCCCAGGGAAACGACTAGGGTCCTTTCCTCGTATCTGGAAACCCGCGTGCCATGCATGACCTGAACGACTATTTCTATTTTCATGCGGTGGTGACTCACCGAGGCTTCTCTGCCGCCTCCCGGCACATCGGCGTCCCCAAGGGCACGCTCAGCAAGCGAGTGACAAGGCTGGAGGAGCGGCTCCAGCTGAGGCTGCTGGAGCGCTCGACTCGGATAGTCCGCCCCACGGAAGTGGGCCAGGCGTTCTACGAGCATTGTGAAACCATGCTGGCAGGCGTAGAGGGAGCAGAGACGGTGGCGGCCCAGGCGCAGGCCGAACCGAACGGTACCGTTCGCCTCAGCTGCCCCCAGGGCCTGATTCACAACCTGATCAGGGAAATTCTGCCCGACTTCATGAAGCGCTACCCCAAGGTGCGGGTCCATATGCAGGTCTTCGAACGCCGGGCTGATTTGCTCGAGGACCGCTTGGACATCGCCATCCGGGTGCGGACTCGCCCGGACATGGCCGATGCCTCCCTCGTTATGCGTCCGCTAGGCCAGAGCCAGCTGGTACTGGCAGCGAGCCCTGCCATGCAGGCCGAGCATGAACTCCCCGCCACCATCGACCAGCTGGCCGAGGTGCCGACTCTGTCTATGGCCGAGGAGTCCGATATGGCCCAATGGGAGCTGCACGGTCCCGATGATGAAACTCGGATCATCACACTGCGTCCGAGACTGGTGTGCAGCAATTTCGACATGCTGCTGGCGGCCGCCCGCGAGGGGCTTGGCGTAGCGCTGCTGCCCAACAACGTCTGCCAGCCGGACCTGGACTCGGGTGAGCTGATTCGAATACTGCCGGAGTGGCGCACGCCCTACGGGACGATCCAGGCGGTCTTCGCCTCTCGCCGGGGGCTGGTCCCCGCGGTCAGGGCGCTGATCGACTTTCTTGCCGAGGCGATCCCCTGCAAGCTACCCATGAACGAGCAATCTACCGCCGGCTGACCGTTCGCCGGATGATGGGCAACCCTCTGGAGGAAGATTCCGATGATCATTCGTCATGCCAACGAGCGCGGCTACGCCGACCACGGCTGGCTGAAGTCTCGCCACACCTTCTCGTTTGCCGACTACTTCGACCCGAACCACATGGGCTTTCGCAAGCTGCGCGTGATCAACGAGGATCGCGTGCAGGGCGGCCAGGGCTTCGGCGCCCATCCCCACCGTGACATGGAGATCCTCTCCTACGTGCTGGAAGGCGAGATGGCCCACAAGGACAGCATGGGCAACGGCGCGATCATGCGCCCGGGCGATGTGCAGCGCATGTCGGCCGGCACCGGTGTGATTCACAGCGAGTTCAACAACGCCCCCGACCGGGAGCTGCACTTCCTGCAGATCTGGATCGAACCCGAGCGGCGAGGCATCGCCCCCGGCTACGAGCAGAAGGCCTTTCCCGCCGAGCAGCGCCAGGGGGAATGGCGGCTGGTGGTCTCCCAGCAGGGGCGCGACGGCTCGGTGAGCGTCAACCAGGACGTCAACCTCTACATCGGGCGGTTCGCTGCCGGCGAGCGGGCACCGATCCCCGCTGTGCGCCATGCCTGGCTGCAGGTGGCACGTGGCGAGACAGAGGTCAACGGGCAGCAGCTCTCGGCCGGTGACGCCGCCGCCTTCCAGCCGGGGGAGAGCATCGAGGCGGTAGGGGTGAAAAACGCAGAGATTCTCCTCTTCGACCTGGCCTGAGCGGCATTTCCCCCCATGGCAATCAGCCCTGCTGCTTCAGCCAGGCGGCGGTATCGGTGACCTCGGCATAGGCGAAGCCGAGCCCGGCCATGAAGGCCGCGTGCACCTGGGCGGCCGGCACCGTCTCGCCGTTGAACACCTGGTCGTGGGTGGCGCAGGCATCCTGCAGCACCGTGACCCCATAGCCCAGGTCGGCGGCGGTCCGGGTGGCGGCATCGATGCACATGTGGCTCATGGCCCCGACGACCACCAGCTGCTCGATGCCCTGCTCCTGAAGGTGCTCGTGCAGCGTGGTATTCAGGAAGGCGTTGACGCTGTTCTTGAGGATCACCGCCTCGCCGGCGGATTCCTGCGGCGCCATGGAGGCGTGAATACGCGCTCCCTCGCTGCCGGGCACGAAGAACGGCGCCTCGTCGGAGGGGAACTCGTGGCGGATGTGCACGATGGGCAGCGACTGCTCGCGGAAGTGGGCGAGCACGCTGGCCGCGTTCTCGGCGGCCTGTTCGATACCCACCAGCGGCCACTTTCCGGCCGGGAAGTAGTCGTTCTGCAGGTCCACGATGATCAGGGCGGTATGGTTCATGAGGCGCTTCTCCTAGGAGGATGAAGTCAGCATCATGGCAGGCCCTGGCCGCACCCACTACCCCGCCCCGCCCCTGGATACCGGCGCGCTGCTCCTAAAGGCATCAGCGCCTGTCTCAACAGGCGTAACCCACCAATCGGACTTCCGCCGAGCCAGCATCACATTTGTTTCGGCACTCCCCACTCTGACTGAGCCGGAGCCACTCGGCTCGATCAAGGCTCAGGCGGAGGCAATCAGGCCATTCCTGCGCAGCGCCGCCAGGACCTTGCGGGCGAGCCTCTCCAGGCGGGTCAGGTCTCCGAAGCGAGGCACCTCGCCCTCCTCGAGCCGGCCCTCCCACTCCTCGAGTTCGGTATCGAGGAACTCCAGCAGCTTCTTCGAGCACCCCTTGCAGGGCCCCCGACAGAGGCTCGCCTCGGGCGTATCGAAGGGCACCTGCGTCCGGATCTCCTGGATCAGGTTAAGCATGGCGGTGCGGATATCGGGGCGACTGCGCCGGGGCATGGCCTGCATATCTCCTCTGACTTGGCTGGGTGTGGACCTGCGGACGCGGTAGCGCCGCACCGCGGCATCGCAGGCCAACTGCGCTTAGTCAGGGGAAGCACGCTCGATTCTTGTAATGACGGGGCTGGCTGGGCGCCCAATCCTCTGGAAACAGCCGCCCTAGCCGGTTGAGCACACTACGAGCAATGTTACGCTTCGTGGCCAGTGACGGCCAAGGGGAGCCGGTGTAAGTCGAATACCGTCACTGTACAGGCGACTTGATCATCCGGGACCCTACAGCTATAAGGAGAAGTCTACTTAAGACGGTACGTCGCAGAGATATTGGGCATTATCTCCGAAGACTACCCAGAGCCTGCTGCAAGAGCGCCAGAGACTGACGATGCTTGTCAGCCCCCATCTTCTGGATGTTAGCGAGCTTCCAGCGCACGGCAGGCAGCCGATCGACGCCAGACAGCGGAAATAGCGCCCAGTCAGGCACCCCCTTCTTGAAGGACAGAAGAAAGCGAATATCCTTATCCGTCATCAGTTGGCCCAGCCGCGATAGCAGCTCAACGCGGACTTCCTTCAGCTCCTGCAATGGAAGGCCAACCCTGGCCATCCCGACAAACTCCTGTCGATAGACGTCGTCCAACGGTTTCAGCCGTGGGTTGATCACTTCGTTCAAGGGCCTGGGATGTCCCAGCAGATAGACCAGGAAGCCTTCGAATACGCTCCGATCCAGGCCGCCCTGATTCAGAAGCAGCTTCACATCGAAAAGGTCCCGGGGGTGCTGGCGATCCAGCGCGGCGCAGATCTTGCCGCCATACAGGTCCGGCATTGACACCACCTGCACCGCAGCAAAGCCGTACTCGTCCTCCACGGCTTCAACGACATCACGCTCCTGAGGCGGGTGCAGAGTGCCACGCAGCACCGGCGACACCTCTACCCTCACCTGATTACGCCCCCGGCGCACCAGGATCCTCAGCTCATCTCGGCGATTATCCTGAAGCTCGGCGCGCACGCCTGACAGCCGAGCACTGAAGGTCTCTGCCAGTCGCTGCAGCGCCTCGCGACAGCGTTGCAGTGCCTCGTCACGGGGCTCCAACGGCAGGTAGGCCAGGTCGATGTCGACCGAAAGGCGGGGTAATGGCTGCACGAAGAGGTTGATGGCCGTGCCCCCCTTGAGGGCAAAGCACGGCTCGTCATTGAGAAACGGCAGCAGCGAGACCAGCAGACTGACCTGTTCGTGGTAGCGAGCTTCAATCGGCATGCAGGAACGCCTCTGGCACCGTGACGTGATATTCCCTGTCCAGCTTGCCGCCTTGGCAGAGCTGCCGCTTGCCATTGCCGAGGTCGAGTCGGCCTGGTTCCAGTCGACCGTACCAGGCATGCCCGGTGTAGCGAGCCAGCACCAGGAAGGCACGCTTCGTTCTCACCGAACGGCATCCCTCCAACAATGCCTGCAGCCGACGCGGACGCAGCGTATTGAGGCCGCCGAAGGTGTCCACCAGCTCACTGCCGAACAGCAGCTCATTCGGCGTCACGGCGATCCACTCCAGCACCGCTCGCTCGGGGGTCGATACCTGCAAGCTGAAGGCCCTGCCATCCGGCGCGTAGTCCGTGAAGCTACCGGGAAGCTGCGCTGGAAGGCCCTTTTCAGAGTGGAGCACCATCCGCCCTGCCCACTCGGCGTCACTCAACCATCGAGGCAGCCGAGCGGCCTCCTTGCCATACAGGTGCGTCGTGCGCTTCCCCATGGGCAGATAGTGGACGAAGCCATGCAGTGCCAGGGCCGTCTGGCCACCCGGCCAAAGCAGTGGCAACCCCGTATCGTCGCTCGCCTGCAGGGCGAAGACAGCGCTCTCCCAGGAAATAGGCTCGCCCGCACGACAGTAGGCGCCGTGCCCCACGCGTTGCAGCCAGCCACTGCCGGCCAGCTTACGCGCCTGATCTGAGGTGACGCCGTGTGATGCCAGCCAGGCGGTCGTAACGACGGCGCCATACGGGATCTTGTGCAGCAGCTGGTTTACTTTCACATCAAAAAGCGGCCTTAAATTCCGTCTTCAGAGTGAATAATAAACCACGTTGGTTTATCTTCAAGCACAAAATCGACATTTAAGGCCGCTTTTAGCACAGAATTTAAACCGAAAGCTGAGTCTCCGTCCTTGCTTGAGTCCAAATTTAGCGGGAGGAAGCTTGAGGGACGAAGCCAGGCTGAGAAGGCCGCTGCAGGGGACAAAGCGGCCACACATCACATCAATCCTGGTAGTGTGTGTATTTTTTCGCACTTCCCTTCACTTGGTCGGTGGGATATTTCTCCGCATTCTTCTCCATCTTCGTCCGACACGCCGCTTCGATATCCACGTCCAGCTTGCCGGCCAGCCGGATCAGATAGAGTTGAACATCGGCAATTTCGTCGCGTACGGCGGCCAGTTGCTGCTCATCCAACTCCCTGGACTGCGCCTCGGTCAGCCACTGGAAGCACTCCTGCAGCTCAGCTGCCTCCACCGTCAGCGCCATGGCCAGGTTCTTGGGCGAATGGAACTGGTCCCAGTCACGCTCGGTGGCGAACTGGTCCATGGCGTCGCGGAGCTGCTTGAACGGGTCTGACATCTAGGGCTCACCTGGTTCTGCGGTATCGGATAGCGGTGAGCATGCCTGCTCTGCCTCTCGCTATCCAGCCAGCATCGGCATAGGCGACCATCCAGCCGCCCACTCGCTCACAGCACGGAGAGGAATTCACCGATGACCTTCAGATCCTCGAGCTCGTCCTCGAGTACGATGTCCTTGTAACCGAAGGCGTTGGTCTGGGGCTTCAGCACGATGCGCTGGTTCACGAACTCGCCATACTCCTCGACTTTCTCGCTCTGATACAGCTTGATCGTGAAGCTGCCGCCGTGGTCGGGGTCCTCGATGGCGCGATGCTGCACCACGACGACCTTGCCCTGCCGCGTGCCGCCGGGGTTGGCACGGAACAGACACCAGGCGCCATTGGGGATGCGCCGGTTCATCGACTCCCCCACCACCCGGCTGACGAACAGGTCGGGGCTTATACGTACATGATCCGGTAGCTCGACCCAGTGCTCGGCGTCGGCGACCTGCATCTCGCTGAACTCACCGGCGGCGATGCTCAGGTCGTACAAGGGCACATGGCGCTCGAACGGTACGGCCTCATCACGCGTCACGACGGGAAGGTGCAAGCCATCCAGCGTCTCGGCATCCTCAGGCACGTCCAGTCTCTCGGTCGCTTCTCGAGAGCGAGCATAGGCCGCGAAGTACTCGCGGGTCTCGGGGTCCGTGGCATAGACGTAACAGCCCTTCTGGCCCCGCGTCATCAGCGTGCGATAGGTGTTCTTGATGATCTGGCCGGCCAGGGCACGGGCATGCTCGGGCTGCTCCTTGAGCATCTTCTTGTAGCCATGCACCGAGCGATCCTGCCCAGCCCTCTTCCCCGCATCTGTCACCACGCGACCGTCACGAATCACGAAGTCGTCACCGATGATGACGCCGACGTAGTCGAACTCGAGCCCTTGGCAGGTGTGGATGCAGCCGACCTGCTCTGCTGATCCATCGGCGATCGCCCACAGCATGCCGTCGTCATCGAGGTTCCACTGGGCCGCGAAGTCATGTTCGGGAAACACGATGTCCATGGCCTGCTTGTCCTTCTTGCTAGCCCAGGGCCAGCAGTAGCCCGCCACCATGCGTGCCTTGTTGGCCTTGCGGTTCTTATCGAGAATCGCCCGGCGCATGGCACTCGGGTCATCGAACACCTGGAAGTCGTAGTCGATGTCCTCCAGGTCGGTGTTGGCCGTGGTGCGAATCTGAAGGGCGTGATCGAGCCAGGCTAGATAGCCGTCTGAGCCGTTGCAGCGAAACTGCGAGGCCAGCTCGAGCTCGTGGACATCGACACCGCACTCGGCTGCCCGCCGCCGGATCTCCTCGACCGTGCCCACGTCCTTCAGCGTCACGCGCTGCGCTTCATCGATGAAGAAGATCGAGAAGCGTGACGCAGCGATCACCTCCTTGATCTGGCTCTCGCCCAGGTTCTGATACATGCCGGACTTTTCATTGAGGCGATGCGCCTCGTCGACGATCAGCGCATGGAAGGTATCCGGCTCGGCGTTGACGTAGCTGCCCGAGCCCTTGAACAGGTTGTCGATGTGGGTCTTCTTGCGCGTTCCGGTCAGCTTCTTCTTGAAGACCTCCCGAGGGGCCGAGTTTCGCGACACGTACTGCGTCATCATCTCGCGCTTCGTCAGCTCCACCAGCAGGTTGATGGCCACCACCGACTTGCCGGTACCTGGCCCGCCCTTGACGATGAGGCACTGCTTATTGCCGCTGCCTGCGCGATGCGCAAGATCGATCGCGGTTTCATAGACCAGCTTCTGGTCGTCGATCATCAGGAACTCGGCGTTACCCTGCATCATCGATGCCAGGGCATCCGCCAGGTTCTTGCTCGGCTTGATTACACCATGCTCGATGCGATACATGATGTCGTTGCTGTCGCCGTACTTGATGTGCTGGCTCAGAAACTCCGAGAGCTTCAAGGCATCCTGCGAAATGAAGACTGGAGCACGGCGCGTATGATGCTCGTAGAAGGGGTCATTGATGGCGTCCCCTTGCTTCATGTTGTGCAGGTATGCGCAGGGCACCAGGCGGATTGACTCAGAGCGTACCGTCTCGTTGTAGTCCTCGATCAGCGCGCCATAGGACCATGCCTGATATGACGGATGGTTGGTCTCGCGTACACCGCCGCCCAGCTGGGTACGCACGATGGCGTCCTTCTTCGTCACCTCGACGGACTGCCACTGCTTCAGTTCCACGATGACCGCCGCATCGTCCCGCTGGTGGTTCTTGCCGGTCAGGATGAAGTCCACGCGGCGATTGGTCAGCGGAATGTTGTACTCGATGGCCACTCCCGCCGAAGCGGGAATACCCTCATCGAGCAGAGCACTCATCATGAAGCGCAGGGAGTTCTCCCAAGACGTCACCTCACTGCGAGGCGAGTTCCGGTTCAGCCTGCGTGCCACCTCGTTCTCGATGGCGTCAGTAATGACGTTGGCTCGCACATCATCGATGAACTGCTGCTTGGTGGTAACGGGCCGGTGAACACGCCTTCCGCGGAACCCTCTGGCCAGCGACATTAGGTGCCCACCTATTAATAAGTGGACACCTACCATGACTGACTTAAGCGTGCTGGAAGCCCCTCGGAAGCGTCGTCGTTTCACCGCCGCGTTCAAGGCCAGAATCGTCGAGGCCTGCCAGCAGCCCGGCGCCTCCGTGGCCGGGGTTGCCATGGAGCACAGCCTTAATGCCAACCTGGTCCACAAGTGGATCCGCACCGCCCGTCAGCGGACTGCCGCGCCAGAAGCACCGGCGTTTGTGCCGGTGCCCATGTCCAGCACCTCATTACCGGTCGCTCGCCAGAATCAGGTGGCGGACCGTATTCTCCTCACGATCCCGCACCCCAACGGCCCGCTGGTCATCGAGTGGCCTGCCTCGGAGGCCGACGCCTGCCGATCTCTGATCCGAGAGCTGCTCGCATGATCCGCATCGACGAGATCTGGCTGGCCACCGAGCCGCTGGACATGCGTGCCGGCCCGGATACCGCGCTGGCCCGAGTGGTCAAGGTGTTCGGCGCGGCGCGCCCGCACTGTGCCTATCTCTTCGCCAACCGGCGCGGCAACCGTATGAAGGTGCTGGTGCACGACGGCCTGGGTGTCTGGCTATGTGCCCGGCGCTTGAACCAGGGCAAGTTCCACTGGGCCGGTAACTGGCATGGCGATCGCGTCGCGCTCTGCCCCGAGCAGGTGACGGCGCTGGTTCAAGGCCTGCCCTGGCAGCGTCTCGGCGCCGGCGGGGTAATCTCTATGGTCTGATGCCTCGGGCTTGGAGCGGCATAGAATCTCCCGCCTCGCTATTCGCTGATGCGCTAATCCCGCTGTCAGCGTCGGGCTGGCATACTTGTCGGATGACCACGTCGCCCGATCTGTCTCAGCTCTCTCCCGATCAGCTCCGCCACCTGGCGGCCACGCTGATGTCGCAGGTGGAAGAAAAAGATAAGGCGCTCCGGCACAGCGAGCAGGTCAACCAGAAGCTGACCTATGAACTGGCATTGCTCAAGCGCCACGCCTTCGGCAAGCGCAGCGAGCAGCTCAACGTCCTGCAGATCAGCCTGCTGGAGGAGGTGGTGGATGCCGACATCGCTGCCATCGAGACCGAGCTGGAAGACCTGGCGCTGACGTCTCCCGCACCGGCGGCGAAGAAGGCCCCCAAGCGCGCTCCCTTGCCCCCCGAACTGCCGCGCACCGAGATCCACCATGACCCGGAGAGCGAGCACTGCGCCTGTGGTTGCGAGCTGCGGCGGATCGGCGAGGAGATCAGTGAGAAGCTCGACTACACGCCGGGTGTGTTTCACGTCGAGCGGCATATCCGTGGCAAGTGGGTCTGCGACCAGTGCGAGACGCTGACCCAGGCGCCGATGCCGGCCCAGATCATCGACAAGGGCATCCCCACCGCCGGCCTGCTGGCCCAGGTGCTGATCGCCAAATATGCTGATCACTTGCCGCTCTATCGTCAGGCACAGATCTTCGCCCGCGCCGGCGTGGCGCTTCCGCGCTCCACCCTGGCTGAATGGGTCGGCATCTGCGGCGTGCGGCTCCAGCCGCTGATCGATGCCTTGCGTGACCTGCTACTCAGTGAACCCGTGCTGCATGCCGACGAGACCCCGGTGCCGATGCTGGCCCCGGGTAAGAAGAAGACGCACCGCGCCTACCTCTGGGCCTATGCCACTACGCCCTATGCCGGGTTGAAGGCAGTGGTCTACAACTTCAGCGAGGGACGCGGCGGCCAGCATGCCCGCGACTTCCTCGGCGACTGGCGGGGCAAGCTGGTGTGCGACGATTACAGCGGCTACAAGCAGAGCTTCGCCAACGGCGTCACCGAAATCGGCTGCATGGCCCACGCCCGGCGCAAGTTCGTCGATCTGCACGTGGCCGACAAGAGCCAGATCGCCGGTCAGGCCATCGAGCTGATCGGTCAGCTCTACCAGGTAGAGCGCGAGGCCCAGTCACTGAGCGCTGAAGAGCGCCAACGGCTGCGGGAGACACGAGCAAGGCCCATCGCCGACGCGCTGCACCGCTGGATGTTGGCTCACAGAGAGAAAGTGCCGAACGGCTCGGCGACAGCGAAAGCGCTGGATTACAGCCTGAAGCGTTGGGCGGCGCTGACGCGCTACCTCGACGACGGCGGGTTACCGATCGACAATAATCGGGTGGAGAACCTGATTCGCCCCTGGGCGTTGGGTCGCAGTAACTGGCTGTTCGCCGGGTCACTGCGCAGTGGCCAGCGCGCCGCCACCATCATGAGCCTGATACAGTGCGCCAAGCTGAATGGCCATGAGCC
This sequence comes from Halomonas sp. 3H, assembly GCF_024206005.1. Taxonomy (NCBI): domain Bacteria; kingdom Pseudomonadati; phylum Pseudomonadota; class Gammaproteobacteria; order Oceanospirillales; family Halomonadaceae; genus Halomonas; species Halomonas sp. 3H. The sequence goes on along the minus strand of NZ_CP100360.1, from coordinate 851,150 downwards.
CTACGCCTACCTGAAGGACGTGCTGGAACGGCTGCCGACCCAGAAGGCCAGCCAACTCCACGAACTCCTGCCCCACAACTGGCAGCACACCGGCTGATCACTGACAAGCGGTGATGCCCGGTCGCTTACGCTTGGTGGCGTTGTAGACCAACATTGTTTCGAAGCTTCCTTCTACACAGAACCCATCATCCTACTCGTAGGGTAACCGCAGCCTCTTGGTCAATGCGATAGGGGCTGTAAAACACCAGCCTGCACATCCTACGTTGGGCTCAGTGAACTGGGCGACGAGGAAGAGAGCTCCTCGCTGGAAGCGTGTCTGCACTGAGCAGACCTTATTCACTCTCACCACAGCAGTTGACCAGCAGCAGTCTCCGATGGTCACGAGATGGACAGGTACAACGAAAAACAGCGGGAGACGGGAGAAAGAAAAGCGTAAACAATTGATTCTTGGTGGGCCCAGCTTCCCTCGAAAAACAATTACAACAATATGATTTAAAAAGATTTTAGTAAATGTAGACAAGCTTCATGCCCCCAAATATGCCCCCTTCCGTACACTCCTACCGCTCTCTGAAGGCTCCTATATTGGCAGGGCGGCCGCTCGCCTAAAGTCTAAGAGCAATATCTACAATGGGCAGGGTCCCTGCGCGTGGTTCTTGAGGCGTCCAGCTGGGCGACGACTGTCCATCAGCACCACCCTCTTCGTCCTCACCGCTCCTAACCTTACCCCGCACGCCCCGCCACCCCACCAATCGCGCGTGGCCTTCTGTCCCCAAGTTTGATGAGATAGACGACAAGTACCACGGCTGCATGAGGCAGCCGACTCATCGAACACAGGGAACCGCTGTACATGATCCTCACCCTCAACCAGCTGGAACGGCACCTCTTCAAGGCGGCCGACATCCTGCGTGGGCGCATGGACGCCTCGGAGTTCAAGGAGTACATCTTCGGCATGCTCTTCCTGAAGCGCTGCTCGGATGTCTTCGAGCAACGCCAGGAGGAGGTCCGCGAGCAGCTGAGGCAGGCCGGCAAGAGCGAGATCGACATCGCCCAGGTGATCGAGATGCCGAGCTGGTACAAGGCCACCTTCTACGTGCCGGAGCAGGCGCGCTGGCCCTACCTGCTGAAGGAGGCCCACCAGGGCGTCGGCAATGCGCTGAACAAGGCGTTGGCCGGCCTGGAGGAGCACAACCCCAGCCTCGCCGGGGTGCTGGAGCATATCGACTTCACCCGCAAGGTGGGTTCCACCACCCTGCCGGACAAGAAGCTCCGTGATCTGATCGTTCACTTCAGCGAGTACCGCCTGCGCAACGAGGACTTCGAGTTCCCCGACCTGCTCGGCGCCGCCTACGAGTACCTGATCCGCGACTTCGCTGACTCCGCCGGCAAGAAGGGCGGCGAGTTCTACACTCCGCGTCCGGTGGTCCGCATGATGGTGCGCCTCATGGACCCGCAGGAGGGCCACAGCGTCTACGACCCCTGTATGGGCTCGGGCGGTATGCTGATCCTCTCCAAGGAGTACCTCGAGGAGCAAGGCGGCGACCCGCGCCGGCTCAACCTCTTCGGCCAGGAGGCCTCCGGCTCGGTGTGGGCCATCGCCAAGATGAACATGCTGCTGCACGGGGTGAGCAGTGCCGACCTGCGCAACGACGACACCCTCACCGACCCGCAGCACGTCGAGGGCGGCGAGCTGGTGCGTTTCGACCGCATCCTTACCAATCCGCCCTTCTCCATCGGCTACACGCCAAGCCAGCACTTCCCGGAGCGCTTCCACTACGGCAGCGTGCCGGAGGGCGCCAAGAAGGCCGACCTGATGTTCCTGCAGCACATGGTCGCCTGCCTCAAATCCGACGGCCGCCTGGCCACCGTCATGCCCCACGGCGTGCTGTTCCGCGGCGGCGATGAGAAGCGCATCCGCGCCGGCATGCTCGAGGACGATCTGGTGGAGGCGGTGATCGGCCTGGCCCCCAACCTCTTCTACGGCACCGGTATCCCGGCCAGCATCCTGGTGCTACGCGCCAAGGGCGCCAAGCCCGAGGAGCGCCAGGGCAAGGTGCTGTTCATCAATGCCGACCGGGAGTTCTACGAGGGCCGCGCCCAGAACCACCTGCTGCCGGAGCACATCGAGAAGATCGCCAGCACCTTTGATGCCTTCGAGGACGTGTCCGGCTTCGCCCGGGTGGTGCCCCTCGCGGAGCTGCGCGACAACGACTACAACCTCAACATCCGCCGCTACGCCGACAACACCCCACCGCCCGAGCCCCAGGACGTACGCGCCCACCTCAAGGGCGGCGTGCCGGTGGCCGAGATCGAGGCCAGGCGCCCGCTGTTCGATGCCCAGGGCCTCGACCCCATGGCGCTCTTCACACCTAGGGCGAACGACCCCGACTATGTGGACTTCGCCGAGCCCCTGAGCGAGAAGCGCGACCTCAAGCCCGCCATCGAGGCCGACGCCGGCCTGCAGCAGAAAGAGGCCAGCGTGATGGCCGCCTTCGAGGCCTGGTGGGCCGAGCACGGCGCCAGCATCACCACTCTCTCCGGTAACGGCGGCCGCCTCACCCAACTGCGCGACGAGCTGCTGGGCAGCTTCACCGCGGCCCTGGAGCCCACCGCCATGCTCGACCGCTTCGCGGTGCGCGGCATCATCGCGGGCTTCTGGTTCGACAACAAGAACGAGTTCCGCACCCTGCAGGCCCGCGGCTGCCTGGGCGTGGTGGACGCCTGGCGCACCAGCATCAACAGCCTGCTGGAGGACGAGCAGAGCAAGGCCAACCCGCTGGACCACCGCCTAGTCCACTTCCTGCTGGAGGAGTACGTGGCCGAGCTGGAGGCGATCGCCTCCCGCAAGGCAGAGCTGGATGCCCAGATCAAGGCCGCCGAGGCCAAGCCGGAGGGCGATGAAGGCGACGAAGCGGAATCCAGCGACGGCGAGGACGACGACGCCCCGACGCCGGAGCAGATCAAGGCCTGGAAGAGCCAGCGCATCCAGGTACGCAAGGCCCACAAGGCCAAGGTGGCCAGCTTCGAGACCCACCTGAACGCCGCCGTGGATGCCCTGAACGAGCCCGCCGCCGCCGAGTTGGTCGGCACCATCCTGCACAACGACCTGAAGGGCATCCTGGAGCGCTATATCCGCCAGCAGCGCCAGCAGGTGATCGCCGCCTACGAGACCTGGTGGGACAAGTACCGGGTGACGCTGGCCGATATCGAGGTCGAGCGGGATGCCGCCGCCCAGGAGCTGCAGCAGTATCTGGAGGGGCTGGGGTATGTCTGAGTTCTCTCTCGTTCCATTAGGCCAATTGGCTGAGATTCGGATGGGGCAGTCACCTGACTCAACTTACGTTTATGAAGGAAGTGAGCAAGGGGTGCCGTTCCTTCAAGGTAATGCTGAATTTGGGGTTAAGCACCCAGCGGCGAAGTATAGTTGCACCCAGCCCGCGAAGATCGCCGAACAGGGCAGTAGCCTGATTTCTGTCAGGGCGCCGGTCGGCGAGACTAATATTGCTGACCAGCTCTACTGCATAGGCCGCGGTTTGGCGGCAGTGAAATTTCATCATTATGGTGAATCACTCGGGCGCGAGCTGCTCAGTTTCAATGCGAAGAAATTAGATAAAGTTTCTCAAGGCACGACTTTTGCCGCCATAGGAGGCGCCGACTTAAGGACACTCCTGGTCGCAGACATACCGAACCAAGAAGCCAAGGTTCTTGAGGGAGTCCTCGACACCCTCGACACCCAGATCCAGAAGACCGAGGCGTTGATCGCCAAGCTGGAGAAGGTCAAGGAGGGCTTGCTCCACGACCTGCTGACCCGCGGTATCGACGAGAATAGCCAGCTCCGCCCAAGCCCTGAGCAGGCGCCGGAGCTCTACAAGGAGTCGCCGCTGGGGTTGATTCCGAGGGAGTGGCTCCCATCAAACGGCGCCGAGGCATGTAAGGAAATCGTCGTAGGAATTGTCATCAAGCCGACCCAGTACTACCGAGCTTCAGGTGTGCCTATTCTTCGCTCAGCTAATGTGCGAGAAAACCGTCTCTCTTTAGACAACCTGATGTACATGTCCCAACAGGACCATAAGGCAATGTCTAAGAGTGCCGTCAAATCCGGGGATGTTCTGACGGTAAGAACAGGGTATCCCGGCACGTCATGCGTGGTTGATGGATCCATAGAGGAAGCAAACTGCGTTGACATAATAATTAGCAGAGTTGGCGAAGGTCTTGACCCGAAATTCTGGTCGCTATGGATTAACTCCGATTTTGGGAAAGGGCATGTCTTGAAATCTCAAGGCGGACTTGCTCAACAGCACTTCAATGTTGGCGACCTCAAAAAAATTCAATTTCCGCTCCCCACAATGACAGAGCAGTTGAGAATTGTGGGGGCTTGGAGGGCGCTACAGAAACAGATCCAGCAAGAGACTACTCAGCTCGCGAAGATACAGCTTCAGAAGCATAGCCTAATGGACGACCTTCTTACCGGACGCGTCCGCGTCACCCCGCTGCTCGACCAGGCCCAGACCACCACCCCGGCATAGTCCGGGGCTCTTACAACAACATCCCAACCCCAGGACCTCATGACAGCACTAACTCTCTGAGATTTAAGAGTGACTCTCGAAAACAGTTTCGCGAGCATAAACCAAGACTCTCTCCGGTCTACCAATAAGCTTTTATTTGTGATGGAGAAGTTGATAGTCACTATTAACCAGAAGATAAACCACTACCATACATTAGTCTTTTCCGAACTCGTTTTCACAAACTAACTTTAGAACCTCATCACCCACATATGTCTCATGCTCGTTAACTTTTTTCTTAATGCGAGCAATCTCCTCTTTCAATTTACCTGGATCCACCGGGCTGTTTATCGTATACTGACTACTAACTAGATTTCTAGTTATATAAAACTGAACATCACTCCCATGACTTAAAATAGCCAAGCTTTTTATAAAATCAGCTTTTTCCTCGCTGCACCTATAACCAAAGTAAACTTTTTTTATCTGCCCCTCTTCTAAAGGGTAAAAGCTCTCCCCAACTTTTATTACTCTATACTCATCCTCATACTCCCAGCTTGGATTTTTCCTTAGAAAGGTTTTCCTAACTTCATCTTCAGTACCCCTGGCTAAAACCCTCAGCACATCCACACTATAACACTCCTTATACTCAACTTTGTTTAAGTCTTTGTCATCTATATCATATTCAATACACACGCCTCGCATTCCATCAGCATAATGACCCCACATTAGTGGATTAGAATTGTTTTTGGAAAAAGAAGATATCCGAAAAGCCGCCTGAGCTTCCTTTACTGCTCTATGGCAAAAATTATTTATATCTTCACCATTCAAACCATCAAGCAACTCATCTGCGAACTTGTCCACAAAAAAGCTTTCTTTAAATGACTTATTATGAAAAAAACCTGACGTCATGCCAGATAGTTTACTCATTTCAATTTCGTTAATATTATAACTTTCTAACAGATCACCTTTTATAGATTTAAGAAACTCTTCCTTGAACTCATTCCCACCATCACACTCATCCATATTTTTTAGAGAAAAATTGCTTTCCGTTGGATCATTAAATTTCGCAGGGTCATTAAGAAAAACAACCTTGTTATAAATGTTTTGCGCCAGCCACTCTGAAATAGTAGAGAACTGATAAACAAGCATCAAACACCCCAATACATAAGATCTTATTAAATATTTTCCTAAAATACCTTCCGCTCTGACACCACCTATCCACAGCCTTCCTGATTGTTCAGTATCTGTCCCTGTCTGCCTAAGCGTCTTCCGCGCCTTCTCAATCTACGTGCTTACCTGCCCACCAACTTCTTTTCACTTGGTTGATCATTAGCCACAGTGTGTACTTCGCCCACTGCGGTCAGACCGCCCCTGGCACTTCGCCCCTAGGTGCAATCCCTGCCCGCTTGATGTTTCTGCATTTTTTATTTGCAATTACAACGAATTGCATAACTAAAGACGATCAAGCCACATCACCTCACCATACGGCACACCTGAAAATACCATACAACGAAACATGACAGGAAAACCCTCCCGTCCACGGGATATTTCTGCGAGAACCCGGGCAGTTCCCTTTCTCATCGGCACAGCCGAGCGAGCCTCTTCAGCTCCGTGCTCTGACAGGACCGCGACATCGAAACCCTTCCCATCAATCGAGGCTCATTTCCCGACTGGCATAGGATTCGCTACCATCGAGGGCACTCATCGCGCTTTGGAGCACGGCATGGGAGGTCCCGAGTACACGGACGTCGAGAAGCCCTTCATCGACCAGCTGGTCGGCCAGGGCTGGGAGTACCTGGTCGGCTCGGTGGACGATCCCGCCGTTACCCACCGCGAGAGCTTCGCCCACGTGGTGATGGAGCCGCTGCTCCGGGAGCGACTGCGCAAGATCAACCTGCGCGACGGCAAGCCCTGGCTCGATGAATCGCGCCTGGACCAGGCGGTGGCGGCCATAACCCGGCTGCCGGCCAGTAAGGTGCTGGAGGCCAATCAGCAGGCCACCGAGCTGCTGCTGAACGGCCTGCCGGTGGAGGGCCTCGAGGGCTGGGACGGCGGCCGCGGACAGATCTTGCGCTACATCGACTGGGACGAGCCCGCCAACAATGTCTTCACCGTGGTCAACCAGTTCAAGGTGAAGTGCCCGCCCGGCCATGATTCAGCCAAGGGTCACGTCATCCCGGACCTGGTGCTGTTCGTCAACGGCATCCCGCTGGTGGTGGTGGAGTGCAAGAGCCGCACCGTACCGGAGGGGCTCAGCCAGGCGGTAGACCAGCTGCGTCGCTACCACGACCAGCGCTTCCTGGAGAACGAGGTTGGCGAGCACGAGGGGGCGCCGGCGCTGTTCGCCACCAGCCAGTTCCTGGTGGCCAGCAACTTCGATGAGGCCAGGGTCGGCACCATCGGCGCCCGCTTCGCCCACTACCTGAGCTGGAAGACGGTGGCGCCGATGCGCGAGGCGGAGGTGGCCATCGACCTCGGCGTGTCCGATCTCTCTGCCCAGCAGCGCCTGGTCGCCGGCATGCTCACACGGGCCAACCTGCTCGACATCGTGCGTCACTACACCCTGTTCATGAACATCGGCGGCCAGACCATCAAGCTGGTGTGCCGCTACCAGCAGTTCCGCGGCGTTACCCGGGCCGTCGAGAGGCTGAAGAGCGGCAAGACGCGCCGCCAGGACGGCGAGAGCGACCGCCGCGGCGGCATCGTCTGGCACACCCAGGGCAGCGGCAAGAGCCTCTCCATGGTCTTCCTGGTGCGCAAGCTGCGCACCGACCTGACGCTGCGCCGCTTCAAGGTGGTGGTGATCACCGACCGCAAGGACCTGCAGGCCCAGCTCTCCGCCACCTCCGAGCTCACCGGCGAGAGCGTCGAGAAGGCCGGCAATACCGCCCAGCTCAAGAAGCTGCTGGGCCGCGATGGGCCCGGCCTGGTGTTCGGCACCATCCAGAAGTACCGCGACCCGGATGCCGAGGGCGAGAGCGAGAGCGAGGCAGAGCAGGAGCCGGATGCTGCTGGCGCAGGAGCTGGGCTCGACACGGGCCGCCGTGATGCCGCCGAGCCCCCCAAGAAGCCGACCCTGAGCGAGCCCTTCGAGGTACTCAATACCAGCGAGGACATCCTGATCCTGGTGGATGAGGCCCACCGCACCCAGGCCGGAGACCTGCACGCCAACATGATGCGCGCGCTGCCCAACGCCGCGCGCATCGGCTTCACCGGCACGCCCATCATCATGGGCGACAAGAAGCGCACCCACGACATCTTCGGCGAGTACATCGACCGCTACACCATAAAGGAGGCCGAGCAGGATGGCGCCACGGTGCCGATACTCTACGAGGGACGCACCGCCAAGGGGGCGATCAAGGACGGCGCCAGCCTCGACGGCCTGTTCGAGGACCTGTTCCGCGATCACAGCAAGGAGGAGCTGGAGGCGATCAAGAAGAGGTACGCCACCAAGGGGCAGATCTTCGAGGCGCCACAGCTGATCCAGGAGAAGGCCCAGGACATCCTGCGCCACTACGTCACCCATATCCTGCCCAACGGCTACAAGGCACAGCTGGTGGCCTACAGCCGCCGTGCAGCGCTGCGCTACTTCGAGGCCCTCGAGCAGGCCAAGGCCGAGCTGCTGGAGGAGGCCATGGCGCTCTCCCCCGAGGACATGGCGCTGGAGGATAGCGAGCTGCTGCTGCGCCCGCCCCAGGTCAAGGCGGCAATCCAGGCCTGGCGCTATCGCCACGTGCTGCGCGAGCTGGAGTTTGCGGTGGTATTCAGCAGCGGCAATAACGACGACCCCACCTGGGCGAAGTGGAGCGACCGCGCCGCCGTCGAGAGCCACATACAGCGCTTCAAGAAGCCGCTTCCGCCGCTGGATGGGGTACCCCCCAAGGACCCCGCCAAGAACGACCCACTGGCCTTCCTGATCGTTAAGAGCATGCTGCTCACCGGCTTCGACGCCCCCATCGAGGGGGTGATGTACCTGGACCGCTCGCTGCGCCAGGCGGAGCTGCTGCAGGCCATTGCGCGGGTCAACCGTACCGGCCACGGCAAGACCCACGGCATCGTGGTGGACTACTTCGGCGTGGCCAACCACCTCAAGGAGGCGCTGGCCGCCTACAGCGAGGAGGACATCGAGGGCGCTCTCCAGAGCCTCAAGGACGAGATCCCGCTGCTGCGTGACCGCCACCTCAGGGTGATCGACGTGCTGCGTGCTCAGGGCGTGGACGACCTGGATGACGCCGAGGAGGCGGTGCAGGCGCTAGCCGACGAACGAGTGCGCGCCGAGTTCATGGTCAAGCTCAAGGAGTTCAACCGCGGCCTGGACGATGTTCTGCCGCGCCCCGAGGGGCTCGAGTTCGTCAACGACGCCAAGCGGCTCGCCTATATCCACGCCCTTGCCCGTAATCGCTACAAGGACACCCCGGAGCTCGGCCGCGACATCGGCAACAAGGTGCGTAAGCTGATCGACGACTACGTGCTCTCGCTCGGTATCGACCCGCGGATCCCACCGGTGCAGCTCACCGACGCCGAGTTCGACACGCACCTCGGCCGCCAGGTCGGCGACCGCGCCAAGGCCTCGGAGATGGAACATGCGGTGCGCTCCCACGTGCGCAAGCATCTGGATGAGGACCCGGTGAAGTACGGCCGCCTCAGCGAGCGCCTGGAGGAGCTTCTCGACCAGCTCGACGGCCAGTGGGCCGAGCAGGTGGAGGCGCTCAAGACGCTGATCCAGCAGCTGCGCGACGGCGCCAGCGTCGATGGCGAAGCGATCCCCGAGATGCCCGCCCACGCCGAGCCCTTCTGGCGCGAGCTGGTGGCCAGCGCCGGCCTGGAGGTGGAGCAGATGGACGCCGCCACCGCCCAGAAGCTGCTCGACGCCACCGAGGAGGTGGTGGCCACGATCCAGCAGGAAATCGCCATCCCCGACTTCTGGAAGCCCTCGCATATTCCCGACCAGGAGCGTCTCAAGCAGGATCTGTTCGAGCAGCTGATGATGGGCGGCCTGGTGCCCATGGATCAGGCTGTGGCTGTGTCAGAACGGCTCTTCGATCTGGCGCGCAGCAACCACCACAAGCTGGTGAGCGCATGACGCAGCTCGCCGTGGACGACCTCAACTTCGAGGTGCGCGAGAGCTCGCGCCGCAAGACGCTTGAGATCACCGTGGACCGTGACGGCGAGCTGGTGATCTCCGCGCCCAGCGGCACCGATGAGCAGCACCTGCGCGACTTCGTGCTCGAGAAGCGGCTGTGGATCTATCGGAAGCTGGCGGAGAAGGCCGAGCGCCGCCGCCGGCTGCCGCGCAAGGAGTACATCAACGGCGAGGGCTTCCTCTACCTGGGACGCAGCTACCGCCTCAAGCTCGTGCCCAATGACGCCCAGGATGCCCCGCTCAAGCTCGTCGCCGGGCGTTTCCAGCTACGCGAGGACGCGCTCCCCGATGCCAGCGAGCACTTCGTCCGCTGGTACAGCGCTCGCGCCAGCGACTGGCTCTCCACCAAAGTGAAGGAGCACGCCCGGCGGATGGGCGTGGAACCTGCCGGGGTGACGGTGCAGGATATGGGCTACCGCTGGGGCTCCTGCGGCAAGGGCAACCGCGTCTACTTCCACTGGAAGACCATCCTGCTGCCCCGTCACATCGCCGAGTACGTGGTCGTCCACGAGCTCGTCCACCTGCACGAGCCCCATCACACCCCCACCTTCTGGCGCCGCCTGGAACGCGCCATGCCGGACTATGAGCAACGGAAAGGCTGGCTCGCCCGGCACGGCATCGAGGTGGAGGGGGTATAGTTGGGGCCCTATGGCAGTCACGATGAAGGCGCCTGAGGGCAGGACTGTCGAGCATTGCCCGTACCTACGCCCCAGCGACGATACGGCCAAGCAGGCTTCCCTTCGCGGCTGAGGCTCCAAGGGGATGCCCGTGATTCTTCACTCCACCGGCCTCAGGGTCTGCCCCTCTCGGCGCTCAGGATCGCAAATTGCACGAACCAAAGCCGCGAGGGGATTTTCTTCCTGCACGCTAAGGTTCACCTTGCTGTCGAACATGCCCAGGTACCTGGCGACGTTCTCCAGTGCCTTGAGCTGGTCCTGTAGCTTGATGTCAACGCCGTCCCGGGACTGCCTGAGCCCGGCATACAGGGTGAGCCCCTGAGGACTCAGGCGTCGAGTGTCGGCGATGAAGACGCTGGCCTCGCCTTCGCCGTCACATTTCAGGCACTCGGGATGCGGGTCGGCGCTGCGTAGAAAACCGTACCCTCCATCGTTGCCGGGCAGTTGGCGCGGTGGACTGGCGTTTTCGGCCTGGGCACAGGCATTAAGCCACTCCTCCTCGTCGATCCATTGAAAACGGTGATCCGTGCCGTAGCAGTAACGGCACGCACAGCGCCGGTGCTGCACAAGCTCGTTAACGTCGGCGGTGGCGATATCCATCCAGCGTTTGACCACGGTCTCGGCGTCGACAGACAGTTTTTGGGCGATCTCGGCCTGGCGCGCACGGATATAGGCGTCGACCTTGGGATTTCCGACAATCTCGCAACCTGAGCGATATGGATCCTTGGCCTTGCCGCCAGCACGCCGATAAGCGGGTCCAGCCTTCCCATCGATCAAGTACTCATCGGCGACGCGCTTCTGGAAATCGGTGAGGCCATTCTCGTTTTTTTTCGTGGGGTTGGATGCTCTCTTTGCAGGCTCCATCATGTTTATGTCCTCCATCAGGCTTAAGTGGCGCCGAGCCTGTCTTAGAGCAGGGCGCACAGGTTGGATAATCGAATTTGCACGTAAGTCGCCATCTGACCGTGCAGGCCCTCCCCGATCACCTCAAGTAATGCCAGACAGCCCAGCAGGGCCTCCTCGTCGGACGAGCTCTGAGGAGTAGCAGCACCTCCTCGACTTCAGAGGTCTCGGCTCTCAGGGTTCGTTGAGAGCCGCCAGATTTCGGTGATGGTGGAGACTGCAGCACCCGGCAAGCCTGTCGAAGCATGTGGAAAGCCTGGGTCTCGGTACTGCCTCCTGGCTTCCTCGCCATCGGCAACGGGCTTTTTTTGCCAGGATAAGTACCAGCCACCACAGCGACCGCAGGCACCGCACCGCTCGTACTTCAACTCCATGCCGGTTCTGCGCTCTGACACCCGTACCGTGTGCCCACCACACGGACAACCCTTCACGTCGGCACCAGCGTGTAGGTTTTTCGGGCTACGTCATGCTCCAGAACGACAAATCCAAGCTCTATCAGTGCGATTGTCCCGTCTATGGCCTCCGGCATGGATATGCCTCGCCCGACACCAGCACGTCTGAGGATTGAGGCCACGATGTCACGTAGTGCTTGCTGTGCATCCGGTGACAACTCATCCACTTTCGATGGAGCGCGTGATGATTTCCACCCTTTTTGCCCCTTCATGATCAAACACATAACCCCGTCCCCCCTTGGTAACTTATCTGTGTGCTCCTCAGGTACACCGAGAAATCGAAATTCTGGGCTTCACGGTGCTCCTCAGGTACACAGTGAAGCGCATTTTCAAGTATGATCCCTGGGTCTCGGAGCTCCTCAGGTACACCGACAGTGACCCTCAGGCACACCGAAAAATCGAAATCCGACCTCATGCCCTCCACCTCATGAAATCCTTTGTCGCAGTAGCTCCGTCACGGTTATCGAGCGGCTCGTTGGTAAGCGCGTAGACGGTCGCGTGCCGCGTCTTCCGGTTGAACCCGCCCTTCTCGATGATGCAGATGAACCCGCGGTCTAGCAGCTCCGCGAGTGCTTGCTCCGCAAGCTTCCGACCGACGCCAAGCCGGCTCATTGCCTCGCGAATGCTCATGTGGATGCGGTTGGAGCCACCGTCGAATAACGCACGGAACTCTACCAATAGGGCTCTGGATGCTGGGCCCAAGGACCGGTATGCAGGGGACTCTAGCTCATGCCTGTAGAGCCGAACGTGGGCCTCTGCGCGTCGTCCTTTGGGCATCAGATGCCCTCCCTGACGTCTTCATCGACTAGGCGATGACGATGAATCCATTTACCTGGGCGCCCTGGCCAAGAATTCCGCTCTGAGGCGATCAAGAAGCCGTCCTGACGCAGCTCCCGCACCGCAGCAGGGGTATGTGCTATGTACACCTCAGCGGCGCTCCACGGCTCTTCTCGAAGGGATGCCAGGACGCGGCCTGCATGAGTGGCAGCATCGATCTGAGGAGTAACTCGTGAACTGGCCTGGGTCTTCATCCCGGGCGTTCTCATGATGCTCATGGTCATTGTCTCCCCATCTCTCTCTGACCTTTTCGACGGGGGTGGTGCCGGGTCAGCCAGCGCCAGCAAGTGGCCAGGACGAGGGCAGCTTCATACATGGCGGCCCCCCTTCTTGGCGAACTCCTCGTGCAGGGGCTTCAGGCACCGGCGGTCAGCCTTTCCAACCCCCTCGCCAGGCGCGAGCATCCGGGCTAACTCAGGGCCGGCGTCCGGAGCGGACGCGGTATGGTAGATGGCTGACAAGATGTCGAAAGTGCTGCGTGACAAGATCATGCCGCCTCCCCAACAACGCGCGTTGCCTTGCGGCGCTGGTAGATCTCGGCAAGCCGCCCCTGACGCTCCTTGAAGCTCAGGCCAGCCGCCACCAGGCCGGCATCGATGTGCTGCAGGTAGGCTATGGCCTCCACCTCGTCCGGCTTGATGTGGTCGCGGATGCTGGCGCCCGGCAGCAGGCCGTGCTGCTCCCGGCACTTCTTGGCACTGCAGCCGAGGACAATCCGGTTAATCAGATCGTGCTCATTGGAGAACACGTAGGGCTTGGTTTCTTTCCCCTCGGCCTTCCTGGCCTCTTTCAGGGCGTCGGCCAGGAAAGGCGCCTCAAGGCGGGCACGCTGACGGGCTGCCACGAACCAAGCTTCGTGCCGGGCGCTCTCAAGCTGAGCTTGACGGGCGGTTTGGAATGCCATGTACACCTCCACCTCGAACATCGGATCGATCCACGCGGCATAGCGGGTGCACACAAGTTCGACACCATAGGTGCCCTGCCCTTTGCCGCCTCGGATGGTCACGACCGATGCAATTTTCGTTGCATCGCTCAGGGCGCTTAAGAAGGCCTGCACATTTCCGGATTGGAGGAACGCACCAGGGCGCTGGCTCTTGGTCGCTTTACCGGAGGCCATGGCCGCATTGTGCAAGTCGTTGAGGTTGTACCGCCCGTGCTCGTCCCGTCGGATACGGATGGTGTCGAGGTTGGAGGGAGTCATGCCATACCCCCTTGGCCGCGACTGGCCACGATCCGGGCTTCGATCCAGGCATCGACCTCGGCCTCAATCCAAGCGACACAACGCCAGCCAAGCTGGATTGGCCTCGGAAATTCGCCAGCGTGGATGAGCCTGTGCAAGGTGGTATTGGAGATGCCACAACGTCGCAACACCTCAGGGCGCCGGATAAGTACGGGAGGAGGTGTAGTGGTAGCTCTGGCCATGTCTCGGAACCTCTTGGTCTATGAGATATGGCCAAGGCTAGCTGCATAATCAGCAAGGTAATATTGGCTCTACGTACGTGAAAGGGGGGTTTCTTTTGCAGAGGGAAGTCATTTTGAGCTAGGGGTTCTCGGGGCCCCAGGCCTTGATGCATATTTAGGCGCATCCTCCTTTATGTACTCTCTGATTTTCTCCTTCGATGACGGGAGTTTTTTTGCTGATCTTACATTACGATTTATAAGCTTTTCCTTTGCGCGTAAAACTTTTGGGTGAATTATATTGCAAACATCTGAAATTCGAAGCTTTTCCTCCGTGTCATTTTCCCATTCTCTGCTCGCTTCTCGCTGGATCCATGCCCGGAAGTTTTTGGTGAGCTCATCCCTACTCCTGAGGCCGGATTCGCCACGCATTTTTCTCATCTCAAATTCATGGCATCTTTTGAAAACCTCTCGGCTAGGGAGGGTCAGTCTCCCGTAGAGGTACCCGGCTATTAGCAGGCGACGATATTTGATTTCTTCGCTGGCGGAGAGGCCCTCGGTCACTTCAATGGCCAGGCGCTGGCACTCTCTTGCCGTATGAGCCAGCTCAGGAGGCTGGTGGGGCCAGTCTTGTAGGCGCTGAGTTTCCCCAATCACCGTGGCGAGCAGTCTGGGCACGCTGGCGGATTCCAAATCTGAGTGCAGCGACTCAAGTTCGAAAGCGAATGAGCCCAGTCCCTCTTTCGCCAGGATATCTCGTACCGTTATTTCATCATTTTCCATAGCGCTGCTCCTGCACACTAAAGAAGGGATAGCTTCCGGGCATGGTGGAGTGGCCATGCTGCCAACTGGCCCTAGCCGGCCAACGGAGGTGGCCTCTGAAACGCGTCTCAGGCGCGAATTAGCACTACGTTGTCAGCACCTTCGCGCAGTGCATCCAGGTAGTCGGCCCAGCTCTGTAACATCTCCCGGCGCTGCTCCAGGTACTTGGTCCGGTTGTAGGCCCGGCCGTTGGGGTCGCGGACCACGTGGGCCAGTTGCTGCTCAATGTAGTGCTCTGGATAGTTCAGTCGCTCCGCCAGGATGGTCCTGGCCATCGCCCGGAAGCCGTGGGCGGTCATCTTGCCCTTGAAGCCCATACTGTCCAGAGCGCCTTTCAGCGTGTTCTCGCTCATAGGCCGTTTGCTGCTGCGCAGCCCCGGGAAGACGTAGTGACCACGCCCTGTCAGGCCATAGAGGTCGCGCAGAATATCCACCGCCTGGCGGGGTAGCGGCACGATCAGAGGCGGCGATCCCTTGCCAGGCTGGAAAGTCCAGGTGGCCGCCTCCAAGTCCATCGTCTCCCAGGCAGCGTGGCGCAGATCGCCGGGACGAACGAAAACCAGGGACGCCAGCTTCAAAGCGGCAACGGTCACAGGCTGGCCGCGGTAACCGTCGATGGCTCGAAGCAGGGGTGGCAAGTCATCAGGATCGGTGATCGCCGCATAGTGCTTCACATCGGCCTGTCGCAGGGCGCCACGAAGGTCGGCCGCAGGGTCCCGCTCAGCGCGCCCGGTGGTAATTGCGTAGCGGCAAACCTGCCCGACGACGGTCTTGATGCGAATGGCGGTCTCCAGGTGCCCCCGCTTCTCGACCTTGCGTAAGCACTCCAGCAGCTCAGGGGGAGTGATCTGCGCCACGGGGCGGGTGCCAAGGTAGGGAAAGACGTCTCGCTCCAGGCGACGCTTGTTCTTGTTGTAGTGGGATGGCACCACCTCATGCTGGTGAACCTGCTCTAGCCACTCCAGAGCCACGGCACGGAAGGTGTTCGTCGAGGCGGCCTTGCCTTCCAGCTTGGCGATCCGCTTGGCGGTACTGGGGTCAATGCCCTGGGCCAGCTGGCGCTTCGCCTCCTCCCGGGCCACTCGGGCATCAGCCAAGGACGTGGTGGGATGTACACCGATGGCAAGACGCTTCTCCTTGCCGTGAAAGCGGTACTTCAAGCGCCAGTAGTGGCCACCAGCGGGAGTCACCTCGAGGTACAGGCCACCACCATCGGTCAGGCGGTAGGTCTTATCGCGGGGCTTGGCATTGCGAACGGCAGTAGCAGTAAGCTTGTTGGTCTGGCGGGCGTTGGTCATTGGGGGCACCTACTGATCAGCGGGTGGGTCATGCCCCCATATGTGCCCCCTTAGGAGGTGGCATGTCAAGGAATGTTATGGAACGCCTTGGAATGGGAAAAGGGCCTTAAACCCTCTTCTTGTGCGGCTTCTGGCGTTTTCTGAAACGTCCTGAAGTCTTTATGTGGTGGGCCCAGCTGGACTCGAACCAGCGACCAAGGGATTATGAGTCCCCTGCTCTAACCAACTGAGCTATAGGCCCTTTCAGAGGAAGGTGCGCGAGCGCGCCGGCGTATGATAGCGAATGGCGATGAAGGTGGCCATAGCCCGCTCGCCGCTCGCGCCCTCCATGGCACCTTCTCCCTCCGCCGTGGTCTTCCCTGTGCCCTCCCCTTCTGGAGATTCGCCGGTGCCTCTTCGTTCGCTTGCCTACTCGCTTGCTCACCCTCTTTTCCGGTCCTCGGCCCTGGGCGCTGCCGTGGTCGCCCTGCTGTCTGGGCCCCTGGCCGCCCTGCCGGCGGCGGCCGCTGCCTGGGAACTGGACCCCGCCCAGTCGCGGGTCGCCGCTACCGTGGTGCAGATCGCCCCCGAGGGCCCCATTCCCCGCCAGCATGAGGTGCGCCGGCTCAGCGGCACCGCCGAGGCGGACGGCACCCTGGTGCTACCGCTGCGCCTGGCCCAGAGCGACGTGATCGAGCGGATGGGACCGCTGCCGCCCTGGCTCTCGGGGTTCACCGAGCGGCCCATGGCGACCCTCACCACCCGCTTCCCGCCGGCGCGCCTGGACCGGCTGTCGGTGGGCGAGTCGCTGGTGGAGGTGCTCACGCTCTCGGTGCGGACCGGCAACAGCACCCGAACGGAACCCCTGGCGGTGCGCTTCACCCGCGAATCGCCTGAGCGGGTGCGGGTCACCAACGCCGAGCGGGTGGCGCTGGATGGCCGCGAGCTGATGGCCGACCCCACCCTGCGCTCGGTGATGCTGCTGCTCGGATACGAGCAGATCGGCGACGAGGTGCCGGTGAGCCTGGATGCGGTGCTGGTGAAACGCTGATTCGCTACTCCGCCCCTGGCTCACGCCCCATCAGGTACTCGGCCAGCGCCTGATAGGCGGGCAGCGAGGTCGCGTCGTTGGCCGCGTTGCCCGCCACCGGATGGGAGGCGAAACGCACGATCACCATGCGGGCGGTGGGGTCGACGTAGATCGTCTGGCCGTGCACCCCCCGGGCGGCGAAGGCGCCATGCTCGTTGTGCAGCACCCACCACATGCCGCGGTAGCTGCCGCCGGGCAGGTTCGCGTAGCTGGCCTGGGCGAAGGCGTCGCGGTCGCCGCCCTGGCGGATGCGCTCAACCGCCGCCTCGGGAAACAGGCGCTCGCCGTCGAGCTCGCCACCATCCAGCACCAGCTGACCGAGGCGCGCCAGGTCGCGCAGGCCGGCACTCAGCCCGCCGCCGGCAAACGGCGTGCCGATGGCATCCACGGTGAAGTAGGCATCCTGCTCCGCCCCCATGGGCTGCCAGAAGCGCTCGCTGACCAGGTCCGCCACCGAGCGGCCCGCGGTGCGGGCGATGATCCACCCCAGGGCGTCAGAATTCACGGTGCGGTAGCCGAAGGCCTCGCCGTGGGTGCCCTCGGGCTGCACCGTGGCCAGGAACTCGTAGTAGCTGCGCGGTCCTTCGTAGTCGTCGGGCTTGGGCAGCGGGCTTGCCGCCGCGTTGTAGTTCCAGATTTCCGCCTCGGGGTCGGCGTAGTCCTCGCTGAAGTCGAGACCGGTGGTCATCTCCATGACCTGCTGCACGGTCGCGTTGCCGAAGGCGCTCGCCTCAAGCTCCGGCAGGATCTCCGCCACCCGGGCCGTCTCGTCCAGCGCCCCTTCGGCCACCAGGATCTCGGCCAGGAGTCCGGTCACCGACTTGGTCACCGACATGGCGCCATGCACGCCGGCCTCGTCCAGGCAGCCCGCATAGCGCTCATGGACCACCCGCCCGTCATGCAGCACCAGAAGGCCGTCGGTGTAGTTGGCGTCAAAGGCTGCCTCCCAGGTCATCGGCTCGCCGCCCCCCAGCGGGGTGAAGGTGACCGCGTCGATATTCGGGTCCAGGGCATAGGGCAATGATCGCGGCGCCTCGAGGCCACGGCTCACCCGCCGTGTCGGCAGCAGCTCCCGAAAATGACACACCGTCCAGCGCAGCTTGGGAAAGCCGAAGTAGTCGCTGTCGGGCTGGCCGATGATCTTCTCGGGCGGCGGCGGGAAGCCCTGCATCCAGCCCAGCGCCACCGGATTGGACTCCGCCGCTGTGAGCAGCGGTTCGGCCGCCGCCGGCAGTGCCATGCCCGCCGTCGCGAGGGCGGCGACCAGCGCCCGGCGCCCTCGCCGCGCAGGCCGCTGACGCCCAGATATTCCAGACCCCGCGATCGCTGACATGACTCTCGCTCCTGTCTCGAGGTGGTGGAGCGAGTCTTGACCAGAACGGGGCCACGAGCAACGCCGCCACGATGAAGAGAATCGCCCAGGCAGCACCTCAGCCGAGCGGCTCGCCTTCCATCAGCGCTCCGGTCTGCACTCGCCACTGGGCGGCGTAGCGGCCATCGGCCTCGAGCAGCTGCGCGTGAGTGCCGCGCTCCACCACCTTGCCGCCCTCGATCACCACGATCTCGTCGGCGTGGACGATGGTGGAGAGGCGGTGGGCGATCATGATCACGGTGCGGCCGTGACCGATGCGCCGCAGGGAGCGCTGGATGGCGGCCTCGGTCTCGTTGTCCACGGCGCTGGTGGCCTCGTCCAACACCAGGATGGGCGGGTCCTTGAGCAGCGCCCGGGCCAGCGAGAGCCGCTGGCGCTGGCCGCCGGAGAGGCGAATGCCCCGCTCCCCCACCGGGGTGTCGAGGCTCTGGGGCAGCGCCTGGATGAAGGCCCACGCCTCGGCGGTCTTTGCCGCCTCGATGATCTCGACCTCCGCGGCCTCGGGCTTGCCATAGGCGATATTGTCGCGAATCGAGCCCTCGAACAGGTAGACGTCCTGGCTGACCAGGCCGATGGCGCCGCGCAGGGAGGCGAGGCTCACTGCGTCGATGGGATGGCCGTCGATCCGCACCCGACCGGCGCTGGGGTCGTAGAAGCGCAGCAGCAGCTTGATCAGGGTCGACTTGCCGGAGCCGGTGGCGCCCACCAGCGCCAGGGTGTGGCCGGCGGGCACGTGCAGGCTGACGTCTTCGACGCCCACCTCGCTTGCCGCATAGCGAAAGCTCACCCCCTCGAAGCTCACCGCGCCGTGCACGGGCTCGGCCAGCGGCGTGGTGGCGTTATCGCGCACGGTGATCGGCACCGCCAGCAGGTCGAGGATGCGCCGGGTGCTGGCCATGGCGCGCTCGAAGAGGTCGATCACCTCGGCCAGCCCGGTGAGCGGCCAGAGCAGGCGCTGGGTGAGGAACACCAGCACCCCGTAGGCGCCCACGTTGAGGTCGCCGCGTAGGGCGAGCATACCGCCCACGGTGAAGGTGGCCAGGAAGCCCGCGAGGATCGCCATACGGATCACCGGGATGAAGGCCGAGCTGACCCGGATCGCCCGGCGGTTGGCCTCCACGTAGGCCTCGCTCACCTCGCGCAACCGCGCCGCCTCCCGGGCTTCGCTGGTGAAGCTCTTGATGGTGGCGATGCCGGCCAGGTTGTTGGAAAGCCGGCTGGCGAGATCCCCCACCTTCTCGCGCACGTCGGCATAGAGCGGCCCCGCCTTGCGCTGGAAGAAGAAGGCGCCCCAGATGATCAGCGGGATGGGGGTGAAGGCGAGCAGCGCGATCAGCGGCGAGATCACGAAGAACACCGCGCCCACCGCCACCACGGTGACGCCCACCTGGATCAGCGAGTTGGCACCGCCGTCGAGGAAGCGCTCCAGCTGGTTGACGTCGTCGTTCATGGTGGCGACCAGCTGCCCCGAGCTCTTCGACTCGAAGTAGGCCATGTCGAGGCGCTGGGCGTGCTCGTAGGTGTCCAGCCGCATGTCGGCCTGGAGCCGCTGGGCCAGGTTGCGCCACAGGATCTTGTAGAGGTACTCGAAGATCGATTCACCGGCCCAGATGAAGAAGGTGAGCACGGCCAGCATCAGGATCTGTTCCTGCGCCGACTCGAAGCCCAGCCGCGCCACGAAGCTGCGCTCCTGGTTCACCACCACGTCGATGGCAACGCCGATCAGGATCTCCGGGGCGATATCGAAGAGCTTGTTGATGATCGAGCAGCTGGTAGCGGCGATGATGCGCCGCCGGTAGCCGCGGGCATAGCGCAGCAGGCGCACCAGCGCCTGGAAGCTGTTGGGCGAGGCGGCCGTGGGGGAGGCAGGGGTCGTCATGGGGGTTCCTTGTGCTTAGCTCGCGAAGCATAGCCGAGGGCGCCCGCCCCCGGCCAATGTCCCCCCCGGCGGCCGGGAGGAGCCGCGGTGTTGCAGGTTCGGCAACGCGTTGTTGCGTGCCCGGGGCTGTTCGGCGGGGAACTTGCCCGCCTAGAATCCTCGCCGCAACTGAGAATCACACTCATTCAAGAGGATAACATGTCGCCTGCTCGCCAGCCCCGCCCCGCTCATCCCCTTCGGCCGAACGCCGTGGCCAGCGCCATCGCCCTGGCCACCGTTGCCGCCCTCCCCGCCTATCCCCCCACGGCCCAGGCCGAGGAGAGCTCGCGCCTGGACAATATCGTGGTCACCGCGGCCGGCTTCGAGCAGGCCATGGCCGAGGCGCCGGCCAGCATCTCGGTGGTCACCCGCGAGGCGCTGGAGCAGAAGCGGGTCAGCAGCATTGCCGATGCCCTGCGCGACGTGGAGGGCGTCGACGTGGGCGGCCAGGCGGGCAAGACCGGCGGGCGCAACATCAGCATCCGCGGGATGCCCAGCGACTATACCCTGATCCTGATCGACGGACGCCGCCAGAACACCGCCGGCAGCGTGACGCCCAACGGCTTCGGCGAGACCGCCACCAGCTTCTTCCCGCCGGTCTCGGCCATCGAGCGTATCGAAGTGATCCGCGGGCCCATGTCGACCCTCTACGGCTCCGATGCCATGGGCGGGGTGATCAATATCATCACCCGCAAGGTCGGCGACGAGTGGAGCGGGTCGGTGCAGGCCGAAGGCACCTTCAACGAGCACGACGCATTCGGCGACAGCCGCGAGACCAGCGTCTATGCCACCGGCCCCCTGATCGAGGAGACCCTGGGGCTGCAGGTGCGCGGCCGCTTATTTGAACGCGACGCCTCCCGCCTCACCTATACCGAGACGGATGGCACCGAGGTGCCGGTCAGCCAGCGCGGGCCGAGCCCCGTCGAGGGAGACATCTACAGCCTGGGCGCCAGGCTGACCCTGACCCCGCACCGGGATCACGAGCTGTGGCTGGATGGCGAGACCAGCCGGCAGCGCTTCGACAACGACGACTGCCAGCTGGGTACCCTGGACGGCCGCGACCGCCGCTGCGCGCCCGACCCCGGCGCGGCCAACGGCTATGCCGACGAGCTGCGCTTCGAGCGTGACCAGGTCGCCATCGGCCATACCGGGCGCTTCGCCGCGGGCACCCTGGAATCGAGCCTGATGCGCAACACCACCGAAACGGTGGGACGCACCATCCCCGGCACCCTGGGGCAGCCCTATGCCGGCTTCCCCGGCATCGTGGGCGGCGATGATCGCGAGCTGGAAACCACCAATACCGTGCTCGACAGCAAGTTCATCCTTCCCCTGGGCGACCATATGGCGACGATCGGCGGCCAGTGGATGGACTCGGCGCTCACCGACGGCCTCGCCACCGAGGCGTTCTCGCAGACCACCTGGGCCCTGTTCGCCGAGGACGAGTGGTGGCTGGCCGAGGACTGGGCGCTGACCCTGGGCGGCCGCTACGACCACCACGACGCCTTCGGCAGCCAGTTCAGCCCGCGCGGCTACCTGGTGTGGAGCGCCAGCGACGACTGGACCCTGAAGGGCGGCGTCAGCCGCGGCTACCGGACACCGACGCTCAACGACCTGCATGACGGCATCAACGGGGTGACCGGCCAGGGCACCATCCTGACCATCGGCAACCCCGACCTGAAACCGGAAACCAGCACCAGCAGCGAGCTCGGCGCCCAGTACGACAACGGCGGGGGCTTCATGGCCAGCGCGACGCTGTTCCACAACCGCTTCGACGACAAGATCGCCGCCGGCCCGGACATCGTGGTGAGCGGCGACCCGCGGATTCCCGATGGCGTCTACGCCCAGGACATCAACATCGACGAGGCCGAGACCCGGGGCATCGAGCTCGCCACCCGCATCCAGCTCTCGGAGCGCGTCAACCTGAGCGCCAACTACACCTGGACCGACAGCGAGCAGAAAAGCGGCGCCCAGCGAGGCGAGCCGCTGACCGACACCCCGGAGCACGCCGTCAACGGCACCCTGCGCTGGCAGGCCACGGACCGCCTCAGCACCTGGCTCGCCGGCGAGTACCGCAGCGAGCGCTATCGCGACCGCGAGCGGGTACGCGGCGCGGCGTCCTACGCCGACCTGGGCGACTTCTCCTCCTATGCGCTGTTCCATCTGGGCGGCAGCTATCGGGTTTCCGACGCCTTCACGGTCAGCGCCACGCTCCAGAACCTGTTCGACAAGGATTTCGTCGACTACCGCGCCTATGATGGGGGCGCCAGCTACGGCAACGTCTACGCCAACAGCGAGGAGGGCCGCCGGCTGTGGCTCTCCGCCCGCTACGCGTTCTGAGACTGGCGCCGTCGCCCGACGGCCCCGTTCGTTCCCGCGCCTTCGCCCCGGCACCGCACCGCCGGGGCGTTTGCCTGCCGGAGGAAGTCATGAGGCGCAGCATCAAATGCCAATGATTTTCATCCGTATTATTAGCTGGCATACTGCCGAGCCAAGGACACCTGCCACCGGTCGCTGCCATGCACGACTTCGACGAACTCAACGCCTTCGCTGCCGTCATGGCATCGGGCAGCCTGACCCGCAGCGCCCGCGAGCTGGGGCTGGCCAAGTCGACCCTGAGCCGGCGCATCAGCCAGCTGGAGGGCCGGCTGGGGCAGCCGCTGCTGCGTCGCCAGGCCAACCGGCTGATTCCCACCGATGCCGGCCTGGTGTTCCATGACTACTGCCGGGACCTGCTGGCCCTGGCGGAGCGCAGCCGGGCGGCCCTGGACGCGCTGCGCGAGGACGTCAGCGGCGAGCTCTCCCTCGAGGGGCACTGCGCCCTGGCGCGCTGCTGGCTGGCGCCGGTGGTCACCGATTTCATGACGCGACACCCGGACGTGGAGCTGACCCTGCGCACACGGGAGACCTGGCCCGAGTCGCCGGACAGACATGGCGTGCATGTCTGGCTGGGCGCGGTGCCTGACATCGGGCTGCGCCAGGAGCCACTGGGCGTCCTCACCCGTGGCCTCTATGCCCACCCCGACTACCTGGCATGCCATGGCACGCCCCGACACCCCCGGGAGCTGGCCCACCACGCCTGGATCGACCTGCTGGGCAACAGCCGGGAGGGGCTGAGGCTTAGCCATCCCGAGGCGGGCGGCTTCGACTTCCAGCCCCCTCGATCGCGGCTGCGCGTCGACCTGCCGGTGCTGCACCTGGACGCCATCGCCCGCGGCCAGGGGCTCGGCGTCCTGCCCCACTGGCTCGCCGAACGACGCGAGGCGGCCCATCCCGGCCAGCTGGTCCGCTGCCTGCCCGAATGGCAGCCCGCGCCGCTCCCGGTCTCCCTGCTCTACGCCTTCGGCCACCAGCCGCGGCGGGTCACCGCCCTGCTCGACTGCCTGCGCCGGGCGGTCCCCGAAGCGTGGCGGGTGCCGGCCCGGGCTGCCTGAGCCCCTGGCGCTTGCCAGCCTGTCCGTCAATTCAGGACAATGGCGCGCCGCGTCCCACAAGGAAGACCCGATGATCGCCGAACTCTTCGCCGTGATGGCGCCGGTGCTGGCCGGCGCCGGCCTGGGCTATACCTGGATCCGCCTGGGCCATCCCTACCCGGTGGAGTTCGTCACCCGGCTGGTCTTCAACATCGGCACGCCGGCGCTGGTGCTCGCCTCGCTCTCCGGCGCCGACATCGACGCCGGCAGCTTCGGCCGAACCATGCTGGCCACCGCCCTGGTGATCACCGTGATGGCCGGCATGGCCTTCGTGCTGGCCCGGGTGCTGCGCCGCGACTGGCGGGTGCTGCTGGCCCCCACCATGTACCCCAATACCGGCAACATGGGCCTGCCGGTGGTGCTCTACGCCTTCGGCAGCACCGGCTTCGTGTTCGGCATCACGGTGATGGTCACCGTAGCGCTGTTCCAGTTCACCGTGGGCTCGATCATGGCCAGCCGGGGCAACCCGCTGAAGACCCTGGTGAAGACGCCCACGGTCTACGCCATCCTTATCTCGCTGGCGCTGCTGCTCACCGACACCGACCTGCCGCTGTGGCTCGACAACAGCGTCGACCTGATCTCCGGCTTCACTGTGCCACTGATGCTGATCACCCTGGGGGTCTCGCTGGCCAGCATCCAGGTGAGAAGCCTGAAGTCCGGCATCGGCTTCAGCCTGCTGCGCATCCCCCTGGCCGCCGGGGTCGCCTGGGGCATCGGCACCCTGCTGGCCCTGCCGCCGCTGGCGCTGAGCATCCTGGTGCTGCAGATGAGCATGCCGGTGGCGGTGTTCAACTACCTGTTCGCCCAGAAGGCCGGACGCGAGCCGGAGTACACCGCCAGCCTGGTGTTCTGCTCCACGCTGCTCTCGCTGCTCTACCTGCCGATCCTGCTGGCCCTGCTGATGTAGCCATCGGGCGACAGGGAACGCCCCGCCCCCCTCGGAGTCCCTAGCTGTTGCAAGGCCCATCGCGGGAACCCGATACCGACAAGGGGGGAGAACGGAATGCCTGCCAACCTCATGAGACTGCCCGCCGCGCTGCTGCTGGGCGGCCTGGTGGTCGGCGGCCAGGCGCTGGCCGCCGAGACCCTGCCCGAAATAATCGTCGAGCGGATCGATACCGAGCACCACGACCTGCGCCTGGAGCGCATCGCCTCCGGCCTGGAGCACCCCTGGGCGGTGGCCCCGCTGCCCGACGGCCGCTTCCTGGTCAGCGAGCGCCCCGGGCGCCTGGCGCTGATCGACGCGGCCGGCGAGGTCACCCACCTGGACGGCGTGCCCGACGTCAGCGCCAACGGCCAGGGCGGCCTGCTCGACGTGGTGCTGCATCCCGGCTATGGCCAGGGGGACGGCGAGCACGACTGGCTCTACGTCACCTGGAGCCAGGCCGGCAGCGGCGGCACCGCCACAACCCTCTCCCGGGCGCGGCTCGACGGTGATGCCCTGGTGGACCTAGAAACGCTCTTCGTCCAGGACCGCTTCTCCGCCCCCGGGCGCCACTACGGCTCGCGGCTCGCCTGGCTCCCCGACGGCACCCTGCTGATGAGCATCGGCGACCGCGGCCGCCAGCCGCCCCGCGCCCAGGACCGCGGCGACCACGCCGGCAGCGTGCTGCGCCTCACCGAGACTGGCGGGGTGCCCGACGACAACCCCTTCGTCGACGATGACGGCGCCCTGGACGAGCTCTACAGCCGCGGCAACCGCAACATCCAGGGCATGACCGTGGCCGCCGACGGCCGCGCCTGGGCCACCGAGCACGGCCCCCTGGGCGGTGACGAGCTCAACCTCATCGAGGCCGGCGAGAACTACGGCTGGCCGGAGGTGAGCCTGGGCGTGGACTACTCGACCCGCCGGCCCATCGGCGAGGAGTCGCTGCCCGGCATGCGCGATGCCGTCCACGTCTTCGACGGCCGCTTCGCCCCCTCGGGGCTGGCGGAGGTACAGAGCGAGCAGTTCCCCGCCTGGCAGGGCGACCTGCTGGCCGGCGGCCTGCGCAGCGAACTGCTCCGGCGCCTGACCCTCGACGGTGACCGGGTGGTCGGCAACGAGGTGATCCTCGACGGCGAGATCGGCCGCATCCGCGACGTCCGCCAGGGCCGCGACGGCGCCGTCTACCTGCTCGACGATGCGCCCCGGGGCAGCCTCTACCGGCTGGTACCCATCGACTGATGCGGCTGCGCAACTCGATCATCCTGACCGTGCTGGTGCCGCTATTCCTGATCCTGGTGGTCTTCAGCCTGGTGGCGATCAAGTCGCTGGAGGAGAACGTACGCTCCAAGCTGCAGACCGAGGTGCAGATCATCACCCATGCCATCGGCACCTCGCTGGGGCATGCCATGGCCGGGGCCACCCCCGAGCCGATGCAGGAGACGCTGCACTCCGCCTTCTCCTTCCACCGCATCTACGGCGCCTACGTCTTCGCTCCCGATGGCGAGGAGATCTACGGCCTGGGGCTCGGCGAGGCGCTGTTCGAGCCCGAGGACATTCGCGCCGTAGTCGAGGAGGGCGAGCTGACCGGCGACTACCGCCAGCACGACGGCTGGACCTACTACTCGGCGCTGATGCCGCTGACCACGCCGGAGGGCGAGGTGCGCGGGGTGCTGCAGGTCAACCGGCTCAATACCGGCATCGAGAACTACACCGGCTTCATCAGCCTGGTCGCCGGCGGGGTCTTCGTGATCGGCGCGGGGGGCATCGTGTTCAGCATCTGGTGGGGGTTCCGGCGGCATATCGAGCGGCCGCTCAACCGCCTGCTGGAGGTGATGGCGCGGGTCGAGGGCGGCGACCGCCGCCAGCGCGCCGCGGTCGGCGGGCCCCAGGAGTACCGTCGCCTGGCCTCGGCCCTCAACGGCATGCTCGATGCCATGGCCGAGAAGGACGCCGACATCGAGATCCGCCGACTCAACGAGATCGCCCTGGAGAAGCGGCTGCGCAAGTCCCACAAGCTGGCCGAGCTGGGCGTACTGGCGGCCGGGGTGGCCCACGAGATCGGCGCGCCGCTGACCGTGATCAACGGCCAGGCCCAGCGCCTGGCGCGCCGCGAGGTGATCGGCGACGACGAACGGGCCCGCCTCGGCCGCATCCGCAGCGAGGTGGAGCGCATCGTCGAGATCGTGCGCCAGCTGATGGAGCTGGGCCGGCGACACAACGTCGAGAAGGAGTGGCTGGCCCTGGATGAGCTGGCGGCCTCGGCCGTCGCGCTGGTCGAGGAGGCGCTTGAGCGGCGGGGCATGCGCCTGGAGCTGGACCTGCCCGACCCGCCGCCCCGGCTGCTGGCCAACGGGCAGCAGCTGACCCAGGTGCTGACCAACCTGCTGGTCAACGCCACCCAGGCCGAGACGGTTCGCCGGATCCGCCTGCAAGCTCGCCAGGAGGAGAGTCGGCTGCACCTGTGGTTCGAGGATGACGGTCCCGGCATCGCCGAGGCCGACAAGGCCCGGGTGTTCGACCCCTTCTTCACCACCAAGCCGGTGGGCCAGGGCAGCGGCCTCGGCCTCTCCATGGTTCACCGCATCATCAATGACCACGGCGGGACCATCGGCGTCTTCGACAGTGCGCTCGGCGGCGCCGGCTTCGAGATCGTCCTGCCCCTCGATGACCGCCTCCAGGACGAGACGGCATCCCACGACACCGACCCGAGAGGACGCACCACGTGACCCGGAAGGACCCCGCTCTCCCCTGCCCCATCCTGATCGTCGAGGACGACCCGGCCATCCTCGAGCTGCTCGAGGAGGAGCTCCAGGAGGCCGGCCATGACACCCTGGGCGTCGGCAGCGCCGAGGAGGCCATCGCCACCCTGAGCCACAGCGAGGTGGCGATGGTGATCAGCGACGTCCGCCTGCCCGGCATGAGCGGCATGCAACTGTTGGAGCAGCTGCGCGCCGAGGGCAGCACGGTGGGCTTCATCGTCATCACCGCCTTCGGCACCATCGACCAGGCCGTGGAGGCACTGAAGATCGGCGCCGACGACTTCCTGACCAAGCCGCTGGACCTGGAGAACGTCCACGAGGCGGTCTACCGCTTGCGGGAACACCGCCGCCTGGCCGCGCGCTTCCAGCCGGCGTCGCCACCCGGCCACTTCCACGGGATCATCGGCGAGAGCGAGGCGATGCAGTCGCTGTTCCACGATGCGGCCCGCCTGGCCAGGAGCGATGCCCCGATCCTGGTGCTCGGCGAGAGCGGCACGGGCAAGGAGCTGCTGGCCCGGGCCATCCACGCCGAGAGCCCGCGGGCCGAGGGTCCCTTCGTGGCGATCAACTGCGCCAGCATCCCGGCCGAGCTGATGGAGAGCGAGTTCTTCGGCCATATGAAGGGCGCCTTCACCGGGGCCAGCGACTCCCGCGACGGGCTCTTCCAGTCCGCCCGCGGCGGCAGCCTGTTCCTCGACGAGATCGGCGAGATGTCACCGGGGCTCCAGGCCAAGCTCTTGCGTGCCCTGCAGGAGAAGACGGTGCGCCCGGTGGGGGCGGAGCGCGAGGAGCCGGTGGACGTGCGGATCATCGCCGCCACCCACCGCGACCTGGAGCAGGAGATCGAGGCCGGCAACTTCCGCAGCGACCTGTTCTACCGGCTGGAGACCTTCTCGCTGCGCATCCCGCCGCTGCGCGAGCGCGAAGGCGACCTCGAGCGGCTGGTCACCGCCCTGATCGACAAGCATGCCGGCGCCCAGGAGAAGCGCCTGGAGCGCATCGAGCCCGCCGCCCTCCAGGCGCTGCTGGCCTACTCCTACCCGGGTAACGTCCGCGAACTGGAGAATGCCATCATGCGCGCGGTGACGCTGGCCGAGGCCGGCGAGATCCGCCATGCCGACCTGCCGGAGCGCATCCGCGGGCATGCGGCGGAGCGGCGACGCGACACCGGCGAGGCGCTGGCCGGCCAGCTGGTGGCCAGTGCCCCGGCCCAGGCCTGGCCGAGCCTCGAGGACGTGGAGAAGCGCTATATCCGCAAGGTGCTAGAGGCCACCGGGGGCAACAAGCGGCGCACCGCCGACATCCTGGGCATCGCCCGGCGCACCCTCTACCGCCGCCTCGAGGAGGGCGAGCCCGGCGAACCGTGAAGGCTTGGGGCTTGGGGCTTGGGGCTTGGGAGAGTGGCGCGAGAGAACGGCGCGATGGGCAGCCGCTCAGAAAAACGCCCTTGCCGAGGGCAAGGGCGGAAGGGGCGTCAAACGGCCGGCGAAGGCTGAGGGGGATAGCGGTGGGATCGCCGGCCGCGCCATGCGACGCCAGGGGAACATCAAGAAGCACCAACGCTCACCGGAAGCTTACCAGCTGCTGTCCTGGCCCTCGGGCTCCTCGTCGAGCATCGGGTCCTGGGACGGGTCGGTCTGGGTCTCGCCGCTAGGCATCGGCTCGGTGCCGCCGCCGAAGCCGGGCTCATCGGCCGGGGCGCCGGGGTCTGCCGGGGCGCCGGGCTCCGCCGGGTTGGCCGGGGCCGCGGGGTCGGCCATGGGATCGCTGGCGGCCGGGTCTGCCGGCGCGGCCGGATCGGCCGGGGCCGCGGGGTCGCCCGGCTGGGTGGTGGCGGCCGGGTCCTGGGCCTGCGGGTCATGCATGTCGGCAACGGCCAGCGGGCCGGTCACGAGGCCAAAGGCCACGCCGAGAATGCCGAGTGCCTTGAGGGATTCCTGGGTCTTCATCCTGCACCTCCATTTCGCGGGATATCGCGGTTGTGGCGAGTGATTGACCGCCTCCGATGGCGGTCGTGGACAAGAACGAGTCGGCTCATCGGTTGGGCGAGCCGGTCACAGGCTGCCGGCTTCCTCGTCCTCCATCATCGGTTCCTGGTCGGCCATGGGGTCTTCCATCGGGTCGTCTCCCATGCCGCCGCCTTCCATACCACCCTCATCCATCGGGGCCGACTCCATCGCGGGGGCCTGGTCCATGGCGGGGTCATCTCCCATCGGCGGCTCCTGGGCCGGTTCCTCCATCGGGGCCTGCTGCTCCATGGGAGGCGGCTCGTCGTCGTTGCCGCACCCGGCCAGCGCCAGGCTACCCAGCGTCATCGCGGTGATCGCCGCCAGGGCGCTCAGCCGACGCCGCTTGCCTTGACGATGATTCAACGGGTCTTGGCTCATTCGGGATTTCCCTCCCTCCATGTGGTGTCACCTAGTGCAAGCAGGCACCGTGCCAGCCATGCCACGATAGATATAAATAAATATATATCAATAGCTTGCAACCAAATCCCGGACGCCGTCCATCCCCCTGCGAGCCCGGCCGGGGGTGGTGAAAAATGGCACATGGGAACGCCCTGACACACCCGGTGCCACCGGCAGCGACCCGTCCGTTAAGTTGAATGATCATTCAAGAATCCGTAGGGTAGGTAACCTTTCGCACCCGTCAGCGCTGCCGCCTGCCAGGCTTGGTGCGGCAGCGCATCGCACACGGCGCCTCCTGCGTCGCGCCAGGGGCTGACAGAAAGGCATCGCCAATGAACGAGAACCGAAACGTCAAGATTCGGGTTCGCAACCTGAGCAAGGTCTTCGGCAGCCACCCGAAGAAGGCGCTCGAACTGCGCAACCAGGGCCTCAAGCGCCCGGAGATCTTCGAGAAGACCGGTCAGACACTGGGCCTCTCCCACATCGACTTCGACGTCTACGAGGGGGAACTGCTGGTGATCATGGGCCTGTCGGGTTCGGGGAAGTCGACCCTGATCCGCTGCCTCAACCGGCTGATCGAACCGACCGAGGGGGAGATCGTCATCGACGGCGAGGACATCCCGACGCTCGACACCAAGGCGCTGCTCGAGTGCCGCCGCCGCCACTTCTCCATGGTGTTCCAGAACTTCGCCCTCTTCCCCCATCGCACCGTGCAGCAGAACGCCGAGTTCGGCCTGGAGATCCGTGGCGTTCCCACCGAGGAGCGCGGCGAGACCGCCCGCCATGCCCTGAAGCAGGTCGGCCTGGAGGGCTGGGAGGACGCCTACCCCAACCAGCTCTCCGGCGGCATGCAGCAGCGCGTCGGCCTGGCCCGGGCGCTGGCCAACGATGCCAGCGTGCTGCTGATGGACGAGGCCTTCTCGGCCCTGGATCCGCTGATCCGCGGCGACATGCAGCAGGAGCTGCTCGAGCTGCAGAACCGCATGCAGAAGACCACCGTCTTCATCACCCACGATCTGGACGAGGCGCTGACCATCGGCGACCGCATCATCCTGCTCAAGGATGGCGAGATCGTGCAGATCGGCACCCCCGAGGAGATCCTCACTCGCCCCGCCGATGACTATGTCCGTCGCTTCATCGAGGGGGTCGACAAGTCCCGCATCCTCACCGCCGAGCACGCCATGCGTCCGGTGCGGGCCACCGCCCGGGAGGGCGATGGTCCGCGCACCGTGCTGCGCCGCATGCACGAGCACAACCTGGACTCCATCTACGTCACCGGCCGCGACCGCCGCCTCCACGGGCTGCTCGAGGTGGACGCCGCCCAGCAGGCCGCCCAGCAGGGGCAGGACACCATCCGCGAGGCCATGACCCAGGACTTCCGCCGCGTGACGCCGGACGAGCCGCTGCACAATCTCTTCGCGATGTTCAGCGAGAAGGGCTTTCCCATCGCAGTGGTGGACGACGACCAGCGGCTGCTGGGCGTGGTGGTCAAGGGCGCCGTCCTCGATGAGCTGGCCCAGGCCGCCGACGTGGCCACGACGGCAGACGCCGACAACGACACCGCAGCGGCAGGAGAACAGTAATGGCGATCGAATTTCCGCGCATTCCGCTGGGCCAGTGGATCGAGGGTGGCCTCGACTGGCTGACCAGCGAGTACTCCGTGGTGACCCGCGGCATCTCCCGGGTCACCCAGACCGGTATCGACGGGCTCAACGACGCCCTGATGTGGCTGCCCGAGTGGGGCCTGATGGCGATCCTGGCCGCGGTCTGCTGGAAGGTGGCCAACCTGCGCCTGGCCATCGGGGCCGTGGCCGGCCTGGCGGTGATCTGGAACCTCGGGCTGTGGAACCCGATGATCGAGACCCTGACGCTGGTGGTGATCGCCACCCTGGTGGCGGTGACCATCGCCATCCCGGTGGGCATCGCCGCGGCGCTCTCCGAGCGGCTCTACCGCGGCATCATGCC
The DNA here is from genome assembly GCF_024206005.1 of Halomonas sp. 3H. Lineage (NCBI taxonomy): Bacteria > Pseudomonadati > Pseudomonadota > Gammaproteobacteria > Oceanospirillales > Halomonadaceae > Halomonas > Halomonas sp. 3H. The sequence continues at coordinate 819,232 of NZ_CP100360.1, read as the reverse complement.
GGTGCTCGACTTCATGCAGACCATGCCGGCCTTCGTCTACCTGATACCGGCGATCCCGTTCTTCGGCATCGGCTCGGTCTCGGCGATCTTCGCCACGGTGATCTTCTCCATGCCACCGGCGATCCGCTTCACCACCCTGGGCATCCGCCAGGTGCCGGTCGAACTGATCGAGGCCGCCGACGCCTACGGCGCCACGCGCCGCCAGAAGCTGCTCAAGGTGCAGCTGCCGATGTCGCTGCCCACGGTGATGGCCGGCATCAACCAGACCATCATGCTGGCCCTCTCCATGGTGGTGATCGCCGCCATGATCGGCGCCGATGGCCTGGGCAGCGAGGTGTGGCGCGCCATCCAGCGGCTGCGCCCGGGCGACGGCTTCGAGGCTGGCATCGCCGTGGTGATCCTGGCCATGCTGCTCGACCGCCTGACCCAGTCACTCCGCAAGCAGCGCAAGTCCTGAGCGTTGAGCGCCGGCCTTGAAACCACCGGTCGCTACCCTCAGGGTAATAAGTTGAACATCAAGAGAAGGGGAACTCGATGAAGAAGCACCCGCTGAACCGTCGCATCCGTCTCGCCGGCCTGGCACTGGCCACCGGCGCCGCCCTCACCGCCGGCGCCGCCCAGGCGCAGGACAAGGGCACCGTTCACCTGGCCTACGTGGAGTGGTCCTCCGAGGTCGCCTCCACCAACGTGGTCCGCGCCGTGCTCGAACAGGCCGGCTACGAGGTCGACATGACCTCGCTCTCCGCCGCCGCCATGTGGCAGGCCATGGGCAGCGGCGATGCCGACGCCATCGTCGCCGCCTGGCTGCCCACCACCCACGCCGACTACCTCGACCGCGTCAGCGACGACGTCGAGGACCTGGGCGTCAACCTGGACGGCACCAAGCTCGGCCTGGTGGTTCCCGACTACGTCGAGGCCGACTCCATCACCGACCTCAATGACCATGCCGATGCCTTCAACGGCGAGATCATCGGCATCGACCCCGGTGCCGGCCTGATGAGCCTGACCGAGGAGGTCGTCGACACCTACGGCCTCGACCTGCGCCTGCGCAGCGGCAGCGATGCCACCATGGTCGCGGCGCTGGCCAGCGCCATCGACAACGAGGAGCCCATCGTCGTCACCAGCTGGACGCCCCACTGGATGTTCGCCCGCTGGGATCTCAAGTACCTCGAGGATCCGGAGGGCGTCTACGGCGGTGCTGAGCAGATTCACACCATCGTGCGTCAGGGCCTGGCCGACGACATGCCGGAGGCCTACGCTATCCTCGACGCCTTCGAGTGGACCCCGGAGCAGATGGGCGAGGTGATGCTGATGAACCAGGAAGACGGCGCCGACCCCTACGAGAACGCCAAGCAGTGGGTCGAGGAGAACCCGGACGTCGTGGCGTCCTGGCTCGGCGAGAGCTGAGGTCCATAACGGCCCGCGCGGGCCGGTGAGCAGGGGGAGGCACTCTCGGGTGCCTCCCCCTTTGCATGGTCTCGCCGCCGCCCCGGGATCGTGCCGCAACGCCAGGACCAGAGAGGGAATTCGCCACTCGCGCTCAAGCCTCGTACAATTATGGTACAAGTATCGTGAAGGGTCGTTGAATCCTCTTTCCCGAGAGGGACTACGCTTCACTACGCGACCTTTGCGCCGCATCATCGCAGCCAAGAGGGAAACGACGTCATGTACAGCAAGATCATGGTGCCGATCGACCTGGCACACATCCAGTTGATCGAGCCCACCCTGCAGACGGTGGCGGACCTGGCGCAGCACTACAACGCCGAGGTGTGCTACGTCGGGGTGACCGCCAATACCCCGGGCAGCGTGGCCCGCACCCCCCAGGAGTTCAGTCAGAAGCTCGAGGCCTTCGCCCAGGAGCGGGCCAAGGTCCATGGCCAGCCGGTCAGCACCCACACCATCGTCAGCCCTGATCCCATCGCCGACCTGGACGATGACCTGATCCGGGCGATCAGGGACGTGGGTGCCGACCTGGTGGTCATGCCGACCCATCCACCGAAGCATATCGACGTGATCATGCCGTCCCACGGCGGCAAGGTGGCCACCCACACCGACGTCTCGGTGTTCCTGGTGCGCCCGTCCAAGGGGTAGACCGCCCCCCCGGATCCACATTACGACGCTACGCAAGGGAGAGAGCCACCATGGCCAATGACGAGAACGCCAACGAGAAGCCACAGGCTTCCGAAGGCATTCCCGCCCCGGAGGGGGCCGCCAACCTGATCGACACGGACTACGTGATCGGCCAGGACAACATCACCGCTTCACCCCTGGGGATCGACGTGGACCTGCACGGCAAGGTCTTCATGTTCTCCTCGATCGTGATCCTGCTGTTCGTGATCCTGACGCTGGCCCTGCAGGATCAGATGGAACCGATCTTCAACAGCATGTTCAGCTTCCTCACCACCAACCTGGGGTGGGTGTTCCTGCTGGGCGCCAACGTCTTCGTGCTGCTGGCGCTGGTGCTGATCTTCACCCCCCTGGGCCGCGTACGTATCGGCGGCGCCGACGCCACGCCGGACTTCGGCTACGCCGGCTGGTTCGCCATGCTGTTCGCCGCCGGCATGGGCATCGGCCTGATGTTCTACGGGGTGTCGGAGCCGCTGGGCCACTACGGCACCGCCCTAGGGGGGATCTCCCTGGGCGAGGATGGCCTGCGCACCGACTGGGCCCCGCTGGGCGGTGCCGAGGGTGACCAGGCCGGCGCCATCTCGTTGAGCATGGCCGCCACCATCTTCCACTGGGGCCTGCACCCCTGGGGCGCCTATGCCATCGTCGGCCTGTCGCTGGCGATCTTCGCCTTCAACAAGGGCCTGCCGCTGACCATGCGCTCGATCTTCTACCCGATCCTGGGCGAGCGCGTGTGGGGCTGGCCGGGGCATGTGATCGACATCCTGGCGGTGTTCGCCACCCTGTTCGGCCTGACCACCTCGCTGGGTATCGGCGCCACCCAGGCGGCCGGCGGCCTCAACTACCTGTTCGGCATTCCCTCGGGCGATGCCACGCTGGTGCTGCTGATTCTGGGTATCACCCTCGTGGCCCTGGGCTCGATCATGCTCGGCGTCGACAAGGGTGTGCAGCGCCTGTCGCAGATCAACATGAGCCTCGCCGCCCTGCTGCTGCTGTTCGTGATCCTGGTCGGCCCGACGCTGATGATCGCCACCGGGGTGGTCGAGAACCTGATCGGCTACGTGACCCACCTGCCGGCGCTCTCCATGCCCTTCGGGCGCGAGGACGCCAACTTCAGCCAGGGCTGGACGGCCTTCTACTGGGCCTGGTGGATCGCCTGGTCCCCCTTCGTCGGCATGTTCATCGCCCGGGTCAGCCGCGGCCGCACCGTGCGCGAGTTCCTGATCTCGGTGCTGTTGATCCCCACCCTGGCCTCGGTGGTGTGGATGACCGCCTTCGGCACCACCGCCATCGATCAGGTGATCAATGACGGCATCACCGAGGTGCAGGACGCCGCCCTGGAGCTGCAGCTCTTCACCATGCTGGAGTACCTGCCGCTGACCGCCATCACCTCCTTCGTCGGCATCGTGCTGGTGGTGGTGTTCTTCATCACCTCGTCGGATTCCGGCTCGCTGGTGATCGACTCCATCACCGCCGGCGGCAAGGTCGACGCCCCCAAGCCCCAGCGCGTGTTCTGGGCGCTGATCGAGGGGGCCCTGGCCATCGCCCTGCTGCTGGGCGGCGGCCTTGCCGCCCTGCAGACGGCGGCGCTGACCACCGGCCTGCCCTTCACCCTGGTGCTGCTGGTGGGCTGCTACGCCATCATCAAGGGGCTGATGAGCGAACCTCGCTGATCCCGGTTCCTCGACGTTCCACAAGGGCGGCCTGCGGGCCGCCCTTCTTGTTAGGGTCCGAAGGCCTCAGCTCCACAGCTCCCCGACCGGGGTGTCGGGCGAGTAGTGGGCGGCGATCTGGGCCTGGAGCAGCTCGGCGGTGGCCAGGGCATCGACCAGGGCATGGTGGCCCTGGTAGGGCGGCAGCCCGTAGCGCTCGCGGCTGTTGTGCAGGCGGATCGACACCGGGGGGCGGCCCATCCAGCGGCGCAGCCGCGCCCATACCGACTGGCGGTGGCGGCGCGCCTCCAGCGACATGGTGTCGATCACCGGAAAGCGCAGCCCCTCCCCCAGGCGCGCCTGCACCGCCGAGTCCAGGAAGGGGCGCTCGATCTGGCGGTAGTGCACCACCACCAGGCGGCCGGCCAGCGCCTCGAACAGCTCGGGCAGGATCGCCTCCAGGTCCGGGGCATGCTCCACCTCGGCATGGGTGATGCGGTGCAGGGTCACCGACTGGCGATTCAGCGGGCGCGGCGGCCGCACCACCCAGTAGTGGCGGTCGGCCAGGCGGATGCGCGCCAGGCTGAAGGGCACCAGGCCGATGCTGACGATGGCGTGGCGGCGCGGGTCCAGGCCGGTAGTCTCCATGTCCATGGCCACCAGCGGCACCTCGCCGATAGGCGTGTCGGGGGCCGGGCAGCCGGCGGCGAAGTAGCTCTCGAGCAGCGGATGCTGGACCCGTTTGGCCCGGTCGGCCAGGTACTCGGGCCAGCTGGGGACATGGCGACGGCGGGGGGGAAGGACAAGCATGGGCTAGCCCGACCGGGGCCGGCCCGCGGCCGGCATGGGGTAGCGGAACTTGAGGAACTTCTGCGCGTTGCTGAGCACCTGGAAGGCGTCCTTGAGGGTGTGCCGCTCGGCGTCGGAGACGTTCTCGGGCTCGATATTGTTGTCCGGCGTGCGCTCGTGCTGCAGGTCGATCACCTGATGGCGAATCCGCGCCATGGCGAGGAACTCCAGGGCATAGCGAAGCTTGTCGCTCACCCCCGGGGCCAGCAGCTGGGTGCGGTCGATGTCGTCGAGCCGCTCGAAGCTGTTCTGGGCCCGGGAGCCGCAGGCCAGGGCATGCACCCGGATCAGGTCGGTGAGCGGCGCGGTGCCGCGGCGCTTGAGGTTGATCGAGTTGTTGTGCTTGCCGTCCTTCTCCATCACGAAGGTGCGGAAGAACCCCAGCGGCGGCGTGCGGTTGAGCGCGTTGCGCCCCATGGCCGCCAGGAAGCGCGGACTCTGCGGGGCCTGCTCGGCTACCAGGTCCTGGAGCTGCTCGACGAAGCGGTTCTCGCCGTGCACGACATCCAGGTCGAAGAAGATTGAGCTGTGCAGCAGCCGCTCCGGCGTGGGGTTTGCGATCCAGTCCCGGAAGTAGCCTTTCCACACCGAGAGCGGCTGCCGCCAGCGCGAGTTGGTGGCCATGATGTCGCCCGTGCAATAGGTGTAGCCACAGGCATGCAGGCCGTCGCTGACGATCCTGGCCATCTCCAGGAAGTAGTCGTCGTGGCGGTCGGGATCGAAGTCGTCGGCCAGTACCAGGGCATTGTCCTGGTCGGTGACGATGGACTGCTCGTTGCGCGCCATGGAGCCCATGGCCATGAAGCAATAGGCCACCGGCGGCGGCCCCAGCACCTCCTCGGCGAGCTCCAGCAGGCGCCGGGTGAAGCTGCGGCCGATGGTGGAGAGGGCACTGCCGATCATGCGCGAGTCGGCGCCATCCTCCACCATGCGCACGAAGGCGGCGCGCACGTCCGGCGCCAGCTTGGCCAGGCCCTCGGCCGTGGACTGGTTGAAGATGTTGCTGACCAGGTAGAGGCTCGAGTGGGTCTCGTAGCGGATGATGTCGGAGAGGTGGACGATGCCCACCGGATGGCGGCGGTGCATCACCGGCAGGTGGTGGATGTTGTTGCGCAGCATGGTGAGCATCGCCTCGTGCACCGACTCGTCGGACTGGATCGCCACCAGCCGGTCGCCCACGATCTCCCCCACCGGCGTCCCGGGGCCGCGCCCCTCCGCCACCAGGCGGCGGAAATCGCTGTCGGTGAGGATGCCACGCACCTGCCAGGCGCGCTCCTCGCTGTCGCGGAAGGTGTAGCGAGGGTTGTCGCCGGGCTCGTCCAGCACCAGCACCGCCGAGGCACCGAAGTCGCCGACCAGGCGTGCGGCCTCCTGGACGCTGGTGGTCGCCTCCACCATCACCGGGTAGCGGGTGAGCAGCTTGCGCACCCGGGTGATCATCATGTCGTTCTGCTTCTTGTGCTGCTCCACGGCAGACTCGAGGCGGGGACGCTCCAGCTCGACGAAGTCGGCAAAGTGCTCGTCCTCCTCGCAGAGCCGCTGGAACAGCGCCTCGGGGATGAAGTAGATAAGGGTGTCCTCGAGGGCACGGGCGGGAAAGCGCACCCGGTGGTTACGCAGCAGGCTGAAGTGGCCAAAGATGTCGCCCTCGCCCAGGCGGTTGTAGAGGTCGCCGTTGCGGCGATAGACCTCCACCGCCCCGCTGCGGATATAGCCCAGCTCGTGGATCTCCCGGTCGAGGAGCAGGATATCGGTGCCGGCCTTGTAGTAGGCCACCTCCACCTCGCCGGCCACCGCATCGAGCAGGTCATCGGAGATGCCATCGAAGGGCGGGAAGCGCCCCATGTGCTGGCGGATCTCCAGCAGTTCGACTTCCATGTGTCACGCTCCCGGCGTCAGGTGGCTCGCTGAGCCAAGTCTGGAAGCTCGCCGGGGCGCTGTAAAGCCGGCGCCCATACGAAAACGGCCACCCCGAGGGGTGGCCGTTCGCGCTGCCGATGGGAGTCGGCGTGGGAGGGTGACCGTCTTACGACTGGGCCATCTCCTGGACTCGCTGCATCAGCTCGGGATCCTGCTGGATCGCCTGACCGATAGCGTTGAAGGTATCCACGTCGAGACCGCTGTCCTCGACCACCTCGACCATCTTGTCATTGGCTTCCATGCGCACTTCCTGCTGGGAGGCTTCATCTTCGGCGGCATGCAGGCGCTCGGTGTACTCCTGGGAGATCACGGCGATCTCCTGGGAGGCATCGGCGAACTGCTGCAGCTGCTGATCGGAGAAGTCCTGAGCCGGCGCCTGTGCCTGCGGCTGTTCGGTGGCTGCGGCCGGGTCCTGCTGGGCGTGTGCAGTGGCAGACATCAGGCCGGCGCTGAGCAGGGCAGCCGAGAACAGTGCAGTCATCCGTTTCATGAATACCTCCAGAGGTGTTGCGTGTATGTGCCCACTGTGACGGCCGGGGTCGCCCCGCGTTCAGATTTTTCATGTAAAAGTTGGCAACAGGAAGTGTTGCGCTCGTTACATCCGTCTCCTTTTGGCGACAGGGTAAACCATAGCTCCGCCATGAGGCCCGTCATGGCAGGCTCCGCCAGTCGCCCAGCAAATGCGAACGCGTTGCATTGAGGTACGAAGAAAGGCGTCCGCCCGGGAGGGCTTTGCGAAACCCCGCCGGCGCAGTATCGTCATGGGCTCTCTGGAACCCCTGACCTGGACGTCTGCCATGCCTGCCGCCCCCTCCTCCCGGATGGCCACCCTGTGGCTCGCCGCCATGCCGCTGCTGTTCGTGGCGCTGTGGAGCACCGGCTTCATCGGTGCCAAGTTCGGCCTGCCCTATGCCGAACCCTTCACCTTCCTGTTCATCCGCTTCGCCCTGACCCTGGCGCTGCTGGTGCCGCTGGCCCACTGGCTCTCGGGCGAGTGGCCGCGGGGCGCGCGGCTGTGGGGGCATATCGCCGTGTCCGGCCTGCTGGTGCATGGCGCCTACCTCGGCGGGGTCTTCTATGGCATCTACCTGGGCATGCCGGCGGGGCTCGCCTCGCTGCTGGTCGGCCTGCAGCCGTTGCTCACCGCCGCCCTGGCCGGCCCACTGCTCGGGGAACGGCTCTCGCTGGCACAGTGGCTGGGGCTCGCGCTGGGGCTGGTGGGCATCGCCCTGGTGCTGGGCGGCAAGCTGGACCCTGGCGAGGCGCTGTTCCAGGGCTTCGGCCTGGGCGCCCTGGCCGCGGTGAGCGTCGCGCTGGCGGGCATCTCCTGTGGCACCCTCTATCAGAAGCGCTACTGCACCGGCATGCCGCTGCTCTCCGGCACCGTGGTGCAGTACCTGGCCGCCGGCGTCCTGCTGGGACTCGGCGCCCTGCTCTTCGAGGAGCGCAGCGTGGAGTGGACGCCTACCTTCCTGCTGACCCTGGGCTGGCTGGTGCTGGTGCTGTCGATCAGCGCCATCCTGCTGCTGATGGCGCTGATCCGGCGCGGCGAGGCGTCCCGGGTGGCCAGCCTCTTCTACCTGGTGCCGCCGGTGACGGCGCTGCAGGCGTGGTGGCTGTTCGACGAGCGGCTGCCCCTGCCCGCACTGGCCGGCATGGCCATCGCCATCGCCGGCGTGGTGCTGGTGGTCAGGGGGAAGCCGGCGACAGGCGGCAGGCCGCGTACTTGAACTCCGGGATCTTGCCGAAGGGGTCCAGGGCCGGGTTGGTCAGCAGGTTGGCCGCCGCTTCCACGTAGGCGAAGGGCACGAAGACCATGCCCTCGGGCATGCCCGGGTCGACTCGCGCCGCCAGGGTGATCGCGCCGCGCCGGGTGGTGATGGTGATCGGCGTGCCAGGTGCCACGCCGAGCCGGTGCAGCTCGCCCGGCGACAGGCTCGCCGACGCCTCGGGCTCGAGCGCGTCGAGGACGCTGGCACGCCGCGTCATGGCGCCGGTGTGCCAGTGCTCCAGCTGGCGCCCGGTGGTCAGCACCGTGGGGTAGTCGGCGTCGATCGGTTCGTCCGGCGGCAGCGGCCGGGTGGGCGAGAACGTCGCCCGGCCGCCTGCCCGGGGGAAGGCGTCGGAGAACACCACATCCTGACCCGGCGCATCGTCGGCCGGGCACGGGTAGGTCACCGAACCCTCGCGCTCCAGGCGCTCCCAGGCGATATGGTCCAGGGAGTGCATGCCCTGTTTCATCTCGGCAAACACCTCCCGGGGGTGGGCATAGTCCCAGGCCAGGCCGAAGCGCCGGGCGATCTCCTGAATGATCCACCAGTCGGGCTTCGCCTCTCCCGGCGGCGCCACGGCGGCGCGGCCCAGCTGCACCTGGCGGTTGGTGTTGGTCACCGTGCCGTCCTTCTCGGGCCAGGCGGTGGCCGGCAGGATGACGTCGGCGAACTGGGCGGTCTCGGTGACGAAGAGATCCTGCACCACCAGGTGCTCCAGGGCGGCCAGGGCCTGGCGGGCGTGGTGGAGGTCCGGGTCGGACATGGCCGGGTTCTCGCCGAGGATATACATGCCGCGGATCCGGCCGGCCAGGATGGCGTCCATGATCTCCACCACGGTGAGCCCCGGCTCGGGGTCGAGCTCGCTGTTCCACAGCTCCTCGAAGGCGGCACGCAGCTGGGCGTCGCCCACCGGCTGATAGTCGGGCAGCACCATGGGGATCAGGCCGGCATCCGAGGCGCCCTGGACGTTGTTCTGGCCGCGCAGCGGGTGCAGGCCGGTGCCGGGGCGGCCGGTCTGGCCGCAGGCCAGCGCCAGCGAGATCAGGCAGCGGGCGTTGTCGGTGCCGTGGACGTGCTGGGAGATGCCCATGCCCCAGAAGATCATCGCCCGCTCGGCGGTGGCGTAGGCGCGGGCGATCTCGCGGATGGCCTCGGGGGCCACGCCGCACAGTCCGCTCATCGCTTCGGGGGTCATGTCCACCACGCTCGCCCTGAGCGCCTCGAAGCCCTCGGTATGGGCCGCGATGTAGGCCTCGTCATGCAGCCCTTCGCTGACGATCACGTTGAGCATGGCATTGTAGAGCGCCACGTCGCCGCCGGGGGTGAAGCGCACGCTGCGCCAGGCATAGGCGTCCAGCGCCTGGCCGCGGGGGTCGAGGATGATCAGCCGGGTGCCGTTGCGCGCTGCCTGCTTGAAGTAGGTGGCCGCCACCGGGTGGTTCACCGCCGGGTTGCAGCCGGTGAGGATCACCACGTCGGCCTCGAGGGCCTGCATGAATGACGCCGTCACCGCGCCGGAGCCGAGGCACTCCATCAGCGCCGCCACGGAGCTGGCGTGGCAGAGCCGCGTGCAGTGGTCCACGTGGTTGGAGCCGAAGCCTGTGCGCACCAGCTTCTGGAACAGCCAGGCCTCCTCGTTGGAGCACTTGGCGCTGCCGAAGCCGGCCAGCGCCCCGGGACCGTGGGCCGCCTTGAGATCGGCGAGCCCGCCCGCGGCGGCGTCCAGCGCCTCCTCCCAGCTCGCCTCGCGGAAGTGGGTCAGCGGCCTGGCCGGATCGAAGTCGGGATCGAGCCCCTTGGCCAGGCCCTCGCGGCGGAGCAGCGGGCGGGTGAGGCGTGCGGGATGGTTGGGGTAGTCGAAGCCGAAGCGCCCCTTGACGCAGAGCCGGTTCTGGTTCGACGGCCCGTCGCGGCCCTCGACGAAGAGGATCTTCTCGTCCCTGATATGGTAGGTCAGCTGGCAGCCCACCCCGCAGTAAGGGCAGACGGAGTCGACGGTGCGGTCGGCCACCGCCGAGTCGCCGCGGCCCGCCTCGTCCACCAGGGTGGCGGGCATCAGCGCCCCGGTGGGACAGGCCTGGACGCACTCGCCACAGGCCACGCAGGTGCTCTCCCCCATGGGGTCGTCGAAGTCGAAGACAATCTTCGCCGCCGCCCCGCGATGGGCCAGGCCGATGACGTCGTTGCCCTGCACCTCGCGGCAGGCGCGCACGCAGAGGCCGCACTCGATGCAGGCGTCGAGGTTGACGCTCATCGCCGGGTGGCTGGCATCCTGCCCGCCGGCATGAGGGAGCTCGGCCGAGCGTTCGGCGACATGGTGAACCGTGGGCGCCGCCCGTTCTGCGCGGGCGGGCAGGCGCCCGTGCACCGCGGTGGCGTCGATGGCCAGGGCGTCGGCCATGGCCCAGAAGTGGCTGGAGCGGTCGGGGCCCGCCTCTCGTGCCGGCTGGTCGGCGAGCAGCAGCGCCATGACGCCCTCGCGCGCCTCCCGGGCACGCTCGGAGCTGGCACTCCTCACCACCATGCCGGGAGCCGCCTCGCGGATGCAGCTCGCCGCCAGCACCCGCTCGCCCTCGATCTCGACCATGCAGGCCCGGCAGTTGCCGTCGGCCCGGTAGCCGGGGGCGTCCTTGAAGCAGAGGTGCGGGATGGTCTCGCCGGCGCGCCGGGCGACCTGCCAGAGGGTCTCCCCCGGCCGGGCGCTCACGTCGACACCGTCCAGGGTCAGGGTAAAGCTCTCGTTCACGCTCGGGTCGCTCATCTCTGCCTCCCTACCCCTTCACGATCACGTTCTGGCCGGCGAGTTCATCGCGGAAGTCCCGCAGCAGGCCCAGCACCGGATTGGGCGCCGCCTGGCCCAGGCCACAGATGGAGGCATCCATCATCACCCGGGAGAGCCGCTCGAGCTGCTCAACATCCCAGGCGTCGCGCTCCAGCAGGGTCAGCATCTTCTCGGTGCCGACCCGGCACGGCGTGCACTGGCCGCAGGATTCGTCGGCGAAGAAGGCCAGCAGGTTGGTGGCCACCGCACGCAGGTCATCCTGGTCCGAAAGAACTATCACGGCGGCGGAGCCGATGAAGCAGCCCTCGGCCTGAAGGGTATCGAAGTCCAGCGGAATATCGGCCTTGCTGGCCGGCAGGATCCCTCCGGAGGCGCCCCCCGGCAGGTAGCCGGCGAGGCGGTGGCCCTCCTGCATGCCGCCACCATACTCTTGCAGCAACTCGTTCAGGGTGATCCCGGCCGGGGCCAGGTGCACCCCGGGGCGCTTGACCCGGCCGGAGAGCGAGAAGCTGCGTAGCCCGCGGCGGCCATGGCGGCCCTGGTCGGCGAACCAGTCGGCGCCCTTCTCGTGGATCACCGGGATCCAGTAGACGGTCTCCACGTTGTTGACCAGGGTCGGCCGGTCGAAGAGCCCCCGCTGGGCAACGAAGGGCGGCCGGTGGCGGGGCTTGCCGGGCTTGCCCTCCAGGGACTCGATCAGCGCCGACTCCTCACCGCAGATGTAGGCGCCGGCACCGCGACGCAGGATCACGAAGTCCGGCGCGACCAGGCCCGCGGCGACCAACTCATCGATGGCCTCGCGCAGCACCCGATGCAGGCCGGGATACTCGTCGCGCAGGTAGATATAGAGAGCGCAGGCCTCCACCGCCCAGGCGCTGATCAGGGCCCCCTCCAGGAAGCGGTGCGGCTCGCGCTCCAGATAATGGCGGTCCTTGAAGGTGCCGGGCTCGCCCTCGTCGGCGTTGATCACCGCATAGCGCGGGCCGGGCTCGGCGCGCACCGCCTGCCACTTGCGGTAGGTGGGAAACCCCGCCCCGCCGAGGCCCCGCAGCCCCGAACGCTCGAGCTCATCGATCAGCGCCTCGACACTCACCTCACCGTCGCGACACGCGGCCAGCAGGCGGTAGCCACCGGCGCCGCGGTAGTCGGCCAGGCGCTGCCAGAGGATCGCCTCGGGATGGAAGTGGCCGGTGTCCACCACCGCCTCGACCCCCTCCGGGGTGGCGTAGAGCACGTGGTGATGGCCTACCTCCGCCACCGGGGCGGTGTCGCAGCGCCCCATGCAGGGGGCGCGCACCACCCGCACCGTCTCGGGGGCGAAGCCGGCCGCGAGCCGTTTGCGCAGGGCCTCGGCGCCGGCCAGCTGGCAGGAGAGCGAATCGCAGACCCGCACCGTGACCTCCGGCGGCGGCGCCTGGTCGTCGTGGACCACGTCGAAGTGGGCATAGAAGGTGGCCGTCTCGTAGACCGTTGCCATGGGCAGCGCCATGTAGGCGGCCAGCGCCCGCAGTTCCGCCAGGGAGAGGTGGCCGTGAGCATCCTGGAGGACATGGAGGTGCTCGATCAGCCGGTCCCGCAGTCGCAGGCTCGGGTCGGTGCGCTCGTCGCCCAGCAGCATGCGCAGGGCCGCCAGCGCCACCGGCGGCAGGTCGCGTCCGCGCGGCTTGCCGCGGAAGGGACGCTTGGGGTTGACGGTCGATTCTGTCATGGCGGGCTCGTTGTGATGCTTGTGAGGTGGCGCGATATCGACGGCTTGCAGCCCTTAGGCGGGGACGACGGCCATCATCGGCATGGTGTCACCCGCCCGAGATCAGGACAATGGCCGGGCACAAGGCCGGTGAGCGAATGGAGACGAGGATGTCGCTCTCAGCACGTCTCGCCGTCGGCTGTCTCCTGCATGACAGCATAGGCCACCATCTCGACGAGCATCTCCTCCCGGGCGAATCCCGAGACGATGATCGCCGCGCGGTTGGGAAAAGGCGCGCTGACGTACTCGGCATAGAGGCGATTGACCGTGGCCAGGTCCTCGCGACGGGTCACGTAGATCAGCACCTGGGTCAGGCTGGCCATGCTGCCGCCGGCACAGGCCAGGGTGTGACGGAGGTTCTCCAGGGTCTGGCGGGCCTGGGCCTCGATCCCGCCGTCGACGACGGCCCCATCGGCGCCGATGGGGATCTGGGCGGTGAAGAGGATGCCATTGCCGATGACGGCCCATTCCAGCGGGGCCTTGGCGGCATAGAGGTCGGTGGCGACGGGTTGGATCATGGAAGCGTCTCGTGAGGATATAGGGGTCAGTCGTTGTCGTGGTCGCCGGCACCGGCGCCGCCCCGGGAGGCGTCGCTGGACTCCACCAGGATGCGGTGCGCCAGGGTCTTGAGGCGTTCCCAGATGGCGTCGTCCACCTCGATGCCTTCCTCGAGGGCCAGCTGTCGACAGGCCAGCAGCTCCGACTCGGGATGGTGGGCCAGCAAGTCGAGGTCGTGGTCGGCGCCCAGGGAGGGCAGCAGCTCCACGTGGTTGGCCATCACCAGGGTGATGCCGTCGTTGGGCTCGTTCTCCTCGGGCACGTCGCGCACCGAGTAGACGCGCACCTCCGGCGTGGCATGGCCCGCGCGAAAGCCCACCACCTGCTCGGTGAGGGGCATCTGGGCATTGCGCCAGAAGGCGGTGATGTTCATGCCACGCCCGGCCAGCCGCGATAGGTAGCCCATGATCAGCTGGCGATTGTGACAGCGGCGTATCTTGACCACCGAGAGGCCGCGGGCCCGCGCCTTGGCAAAGCCAAGCTCGGTGGCCAGGCTGATGCTTCGCAGCACGCTGTGGCCCTGACCGTCGAGCACCGCCAGGTCACCATCCTGGTAGATCAGCCGCGGCCGTGCCTCGGGATCCTCCTCGAGGAGGTAGTCCAGGCCCCGGTTGAGCTGCTCGACGCCGTGCAGGCCGTGACACTGCATCCAGGCGACCATGTCGGCGGCATCGGCGGCATCCCCGTCTTCGAAGCCGACCCCGCTGAACGCCTTGCGGCACAGGCCCTGGAGTTCGTTGTAGGAGACGATCATTGTGCTGCCACTCCCGTACGCCCGTGGATGGAACCGACTTCCCCCGCCCGCGCGGGCTCGAGGGGGAAGCTCCAGTCGTCAAAGTCGGCGAGGTCCTGCGGCTCGGCATTGAGCTCCTCGACCAGCGGTGCGCCCTGGAAGAGGGTGATCCGCACCCAGCGGTCCGACTTGGGGTCGAAGCGACTGGCCCCGAAGAAGGAGAGCTTGGTGCGCAGCAGGTGCATCGGCTTCATGTCGCGATGCCAGAGGTTGGCGTGGATATCGCCGTAGGGCTCCCTGACCAGGGTCTGGATGCGGCGCACCACCTCCTTGTGGCGGGGATGCTCGAGCAGGAAGTCGACCACCGTGGCCCGCGGATGACGCTCGAGGAAGTCACATAGTGCCTGGTGGGTACGCGCCACGCGCGGGCCGATGGCGATGGGCATCTCCTTCTCGGCGCCGGGCTCGGCATGGCGCACCCCCAGCCTCGGCTCCTCCTTCTCGGCGGAGCGATACCAGAACCAGTAGGCGCCCTCGCGGCTCGCGTAGTCATGGACCAGCGCCCAGCCATAGTGGGTCTCGATCAGCTGACGCAGGCGTATCAGCGGCATGTCGGGCTCCAGGTCGAGGTTCTCCGCCACTCCCATCCGGTCCTCCAGGGCGTCGACCTGATCCGGATAGAGCTCGATCAGCAGGGTGTTGATCAGCTCCTGGGCCTCCAGCGGCAGGGTGCGGGCGCTCCACTCCACCAGCTGCTGCCAGATATCGGCCTCCAGCGGCACGCTGGCAAGCCAGGTCAGCACGTCGGGCAGCGCGGCCACCGTGGCCGCATTGCGCTCGGTCTGCTCGGCGTCCTCGGTGGCGGTCTCGTCGAGATGCTGCATGGCACGGCGGGTCAGCGCGATCAGTCGCTGGCGATCGGCCTCCTCCGGCGCCTGACGCAGGGCCAGGGTCAGGGCCGTCTCGCGCTGGGTGACCCACTGGGCAATCAGCTGCGGATGGTTGATCAGGAAGGGCGCCATGCCGAGCCCGGTGGAGTTGCCGATCCCCAGGTAGCGCCGCAGTTCGGTGGCCAGGCGACAGGCGGTGTCCGGTGAGCGGCAGGCCGCGAGGTGCTCGACCTGCTCGATGGAGAAGTGCCGCAGCAGGTAGACGCCAGCCATCTGCGCCGAGAAGGGCCGCCGGAAGTCGGGGTTGTCCAGCAGTCGGGCGAAGTCGGCGATGCCGAACTTGCCGTTGCCGTAGACCGCCGTGGTCCGGTAGAGGTAGCCGACCCGAGTCAGCCAGGCAGGATCGGGCTGCTCGCCGCGGGCCAGGGCCTCGGCGAAGTGGGCGAAGTTGCGCAGGCTCTTGTTGGCCCGCGACAGCACCAGCACCCTGGGATGCTGACGTCCCGCTTCCTGCAGCGGCACGTTGGCGGCCATCTGCGCCAGCAGGCTGTCATCGACGTCGCCCTCCACCAGGCCAAATGTCACGTCCCAGGCCTCGGCGATGACTCGGTCGGAGCGGCGTGCGTCGTCCAGTGGCTGGGCGAACATCACGCCGTGGTAGCGGCCATGGGGCGTCTGCATCCGGTAGATGGCCGTGCCATGGCCCTCGGCATCCAGGTCGAAGCGCACCCGGCAGACCTGCCAGCGCTGCCGGGCCATCTGGCGCACCAGGCTGCGCACGAAGCTCAGCCGGGTGGCATGCAGGCTGCCGAGCCGCTCGAGCCGCATCACCTCATCGGCGGAACGCAGGCCGAGCGGTGCCGCCGAGACGAGATCCGCACTAGTCATTGACGATCACCTTGGGCCGGGTGGTGAGGCCCTGCTGACGCGCCATGGCATAGGCGGCCTGGGGGCCGGCCCACAGCGATGGAAGCAGCACCAGCGAGACCGGAATCGCGGTGATCACGATGAACTGCTGCAGCACGCCGATCTGTCCCGAGCCCATGTAGAGCAGGATGGCCGCCATCAGCGACATGGACACGCCCCAGAAGACACGCACCCCGACATGGGGACGGTCATGGCCGGTGCAGACCACGGCGATGGCATAGCTCATGGAGTCGCCGGTAGTGGCGACGAAGATGGTGGTCAGCAACAGGATGGCCAGTGCCATGAGCATGCCACCCGGCAACGCCTGGGCCACGGTCAGGGTCGCCACGTCGAACTGGAAGTTGTTCAGGGCCTCGGTAAGTTCGATCGCGCCGGTCAGCTGGAAATGGATCCCCGAGCCGCCGAGCAGGGTAAACCACACCGTCGTGGCAATGGGTGCCATCACCGCCACGGCGAGAATCATCTGGCGGATGGTGCGGCCTCGCGAGATGCGCGCCACGAAGATGGCCATCAGCGGGCCATAGCCGATGAACCAGGCGAAGAAGAACACCGTCCACCACTGCATCCACCAGGCCGGGGCGGTTTCCGAGGTCATGGTGGCCATGGCCAGGAAGGAGCTCACGTACTCGCCGAAGCCCTGGAGGTAGGCGTTGGTGAGGAACAGGGTAGGACCGAACAGGAAGATGATGACGGCGATGGCCAGCGCCAGGAAGACATTGAACCGGCTGAGCAGCTGGATGCCGCGGTGGATGCCGGTCGCCGCGGAGGTGACATAGAGGGCGCCCAGCACGATCAGGATCACCAGCTGGGTGCCATAGCCCTCGGCGACGCCAACCAGCTCATGCAGCCCGAAGCTCACCTGGGTGGCAAGGAAGCCGATCGGCCCCACGGTACCCGCCACCACGGCGATCACGCAGCAGGCATCGACCACCCCACCGAGCCAGCCGCTCATCACGCGCTGCCCGAAGACCGGATAGAGCAGGGTCCTCGGCTGCAGCGGCAGCCCCTTGTCGTAGTGGGAGTAGGCAAGAACCACGGCGGTCAGCGAGCCCAGCACGGCCCAGGCCAGGAAGCCCCAGTGCATGAACGACTGCGCCAGCGCGCCGGCGACGGCCTGCACGGTTCCCGGCTCGCTGTCGAAGGCCGGCGGCGTGACCACGAAATGGTAGACCGGCTCACCGGCAGCGAAGAAGACGCCGCCCCCGGCCAGCAGGGTACACATGATGATCGACAGCCACTTGAAGGTGCTCAGCTCCGGCGTGTCGAGACCGCCGACCTTGGCACTGGCCGCCGGCGACACGGCCAGGCCCATGGCAATGAAGAAGGTCAGCAGCAGCAGCAACTGGAAGTAGGAGCCGAGGATGGCGGCGGTCCAGGCGAAGCCGTCACCGATGGCAGAGGCGACACCCTCTACATCGATGATCGACAGCACGACGAACAGCACGACGAAACCGACACTGAGCCCCAGGACAACGGGGTCGCCGAAGCGGTTGATGAGGCCGGTATTCGGCCTTTCCGAGGTATGGTTATCAGGCGTACTCATGATGTTTTCCTTGTTATTGGAGGAACCGTCAGGTGGAGTCTCAGCCGGCTACAGGCGACGCGGCACGTTCCAGCAGTGCCAGCCAGTTACGGCCCATGATGCGTTCGATCTCGGTGTCGTCGAAGCCTCGCTGACGCAGCCCGTCGACCAGGTTGGGGAAATCCCGGCTGTCGCGCAGCCAGGGCAGCGGGCGCGGCCAGCCGGCGTTGCTGGCGCTGCCTTCGCCGTAGTCCATCTCCTTGGACCAGCGTCCGTTGCGCATCCATTCCAGCACCGAAACGGGCTGCGCCTGGCAGAGGTCGGTGCCCAGGCCCACATGGTCGATGCCCATCAGGTCAACGGTCCGCGCGATCATCTCGCAGTAGGCCTCGAGGGTGCAGTCCGGGCCATCCTTGAGGTGGAAGGGGTAGGCGGAGAAGCCCAGCAGGCCATCGCACTCGGCGATCGCTGCGAGCACGCGGTTGGACTTGTTGCGCTTGGCCGGGTGGAAGAACTCGGGATTGGCGTGGGAGATGATCACCGGGCGTTCTGATAGCTCGATGGCCTCCAGCGTGGAGCGCTCGGCACTGTGGGACATGTCGATGACCATGCCGACCCGGTTCATCTCGCGAATCACCTGCCGGCCGAAGCGGGTGATGCCGCTGTCCTCGCTCTCGTAGCAGCCACAGGCCAGCAGGCTCTGGTTATTGTAGGTCAGCTGCATGATCAGCAGGCCCAGCCGACGCATCACCGCCACCATGTCGATGTCGTCCTCGATCGGCGAGCAGTTCTGGGCGCCGAGGAAGACACCCACCTTGCCGTCGGCGCGGGCACGCTCGATGTCACCCGGCTCCAGAACCGGCATGATCAGGTCGTGATACTGCTCGAAGCGGCGGTTCCATTCGCCGAGCCGGGAGAGGGTCTCGCGGGTGTTCTCGTGATAGACCAGCGTGGCATGCACAGCATCGAGGCCGCCCTCGCGCATCTGCTGGAAGATCTCCCTGGACCAGTTCGAGTACTGCAGGCCGTCGACGGTCAGCATTTGCTTGGACATGGAGCGCTCCTCAAGCCTTGACGTAGCAGGTCTTGACCACGGTGTAGAACTCGCGGGCATAGCGACCCTGCTCGCGGGGACCGAAGCTCGAGTCCTTCCGCCCCCCGAACGGCACGTGGTAATCGGTGCCGGCGGTGGCCAGGTTGACCATCACGCAGCCGGTCTCGGCGCGGGCCTTGAAGGCGTTGGCCAGTTTCAGGGAGTCGGTGATGATGCCGGCGGTCAGGCCGAAGTGGGTGTCGTTGAGTGTCGTGATGGCCTCCTCGGCATCCGCGACCTTGATCACGCAGGCGATGGGCCCGAAGACCTCCTCGCGGTTGATCGCCATGTCGTTGGTGGTGTCGGTGAACAGGGTCGGCGCCATGAAGTAGCCCTGGGTCTCGCGTTCGAGGCGCTCGCCCCCGTAGGCCAGCATGGCGCCCTCCTCGCGGGCTCGCGCGATCCAGGCCAGGTTGGACTCGAGCTGGCGGGCATCCGCCACCGGGCCGATCTGCACCCCCTCCGACAGGGCATGGCCGACCGTCGCCCTGTCCAGCCGGGCGATGAGCTTCTCGACGAAGGCGTCATGGACCGCCGCGGTGACGATCAGCCGCGAGGAGGCCGTGCACTTCTGCCCGGTGCCGGAGTAGGCGCCGGCGAAAGCCGCCTCCACGGCGAGGTCGAGGTCGGCATCATCGGCCACGATCAGCGCGTTCTTGGAGCCCATCTCCAGCTGGCACTTCACCAGGTTGCCGGCGGTGGCGGCCGCCACGCGCCGTCCCACCTCCAGCGAGCCGGTGAAGCTCAGGGCATGGATGTCGGGGCTCGAGATCAGGGCATCGCCGACGCTGCCGCCGGGACCCATCAGCAGGTTGAAGGTGCCGGGCGGCAGCGCCTGGCGGCTGATGATCTCGGTCAGCGCCCAGGCGCTGGCCGGCACCAGGTTGGCCGGCTTGAAGACCACCGCGTTGCCGAAGGCCAGCGCCGGGGCGATCTTCCATACCGCCGTGGCCATGGGGAAGTTCCAGGGGCTGATCACGCCCACCACGCCGACCGGCTCGCGGCGGGTCTCGATCTCGACGCCGGGTCGCACGGAGTCCACCCGCTCGTCGAGCTGGCGCAGTACCTCGGCGGCGTAGTAGTGGAAGAACTGTGCCGAGCGGTAGACCTCGCCCACCCCCTCGGCCAGCGGCTTGCCCTCCTCGCGGGAGAGCAGGTGGCCCAGCTCGTCCTTGCGGGCGACCAGCTCATCGCCGATGGCCATCAGCAGGGCATAGCGCTGCTCCAGCCCGCTTCTGGCCCACTCGCGCTGGCCCTGCCGGGCCGCGGCAATGGCCTCGCCGACCTGGGCGACGCTGGCCTGGGCGTAGTGGCCGATCAGGTCATTGGTGTCCGAGGGGTTGTGGTTGGCGATGGCGCTCTCGCCCTCGCGCCACTGGCCGGCAATGAAAAGCGGATGGGACTGGGACATGGGATACCTCCTGGATAGCGTTGACGCCATCCTAGGAGAGCCACCAAGATAAGGATAATCAATAAATCCGATGAAATGATCAGGACAACTTACCATGCTGCCCGAACTTAAGCTCCAGCCGCTGCGCTGCGTGCTGGCCATCGCCGACCAGGGCGGCTTCCATGCCGCGGCCAGGCACCTGCATCGCAGCCAGCCGGCGATCTCCATGGCGGTGCGTGACCTCGAGGAGCGCCTCGGACAGCCCCTCTTCGAGAAGGGCAACGGCAAGGCAGCGCTGACGCCCTTCGGGCAGTGGTGTCTGCCGCGCTTTCGCGAGCTGGTGGCCCACCACGATCGGGTAAGCCGCGATGCCCTGGCCATGGCCAGCCACCAGGCCGGGCGTGTCGACATCGCCACGGTGCCTTCGGTGGCCAGCCGCCTGATGCCCGGTATCCTGGCGAGCTTCGTGATCGACTACCCGGGCATCGAGATCAACCTGCAGGATGGCCACTCCGAGCTGGTGAGCCAGAGGGTGCTGAGCGGAGAAGTGGAACTGGGCATCACCAGCCTCTGGCAGGCCGAGGAAGGGCTCGACTTCATCCCGCTGCTGCACGACGAGATCGGCGTGGTATGCCGGGACGACCATCCCCTGGCCGGGCGCGACCGCCTGCACTGGCGCGAACTGGCCGGACACGCCCTGATCCGCAACGGTACCTCGCGGCTGCTCGAGGGCTCACCCGCCTCCGAACTCCTCGAGCACAGTGCCCTGTATATCTCCAACATGATCTCGCTGACCGCCATGCTCGAGGCGGGAATCGGCATCACGACCCTGCCGCGCCTGGCCTTCCAGGAGGAGCGTGCTCGGCTGCGCTTCGTGCCGCTGGCGGAGCCCCGGCTGGAGCGCCGAATCGGGCTGATCTGCCGGGCCGGCGTCAGCCTGTCGCCGGCAGCCGCCGCAATGCGACACCATGTGATGGAGAATCTGGAGGAACAGGTGGGGCTTCAAAGCCGCTCGAGATAGGCCGGCCCACCGAGGTTGTTCATCTGCTGGCGGATCCAGGCGCTGCGCCGCTCCACGTGGGCGCTGGGCCGGGCCGCATCCCAGCCCCGCGGATTGGGCAGGATGGCCGCCAGACGGCTGGACTGGGCGGCGCTGAGCTGGCCCGCCGAGACGCCGAAGTAGTGCTGGGCCGCGGCTTCCAGGCCGAACACGCCGCTGTCCCACTCGGCGATGTTCAGGTAGACCTCGAGGATGCGCTGCTTGGACCACAGGCTCTCGATCAGCAGGGTGAACCAGGCTTCCAGTCCCTTGCGCAGCCAGCTGCGGCCGGTCCACAGGAAGAGGTTCTTGGCGGTCTGCTGGCTGAGGGTGCTGGCCCCGCGCAGTCTCCCCCCGGCACGGTTGGACTCCCAGGCACGGCGCATCTCCACCAGGTCGAAGCCGCGATGCTCGGGGAAGCGCTGGTCCTCGGCGGCGATCACCGCCAGCTTGGCATGGTCGGACAGCGCCTCCCAGGGTTGCCAGCGATGCCGGAGCTCGATGGGCTCCCGGGCGATCCAGGACTGCACCTTGCGCTCCACCATCACCATGGAGCCGAACACCGGCGCCTGGCGGAACAGCAGCACCAGCAGCACCGAGAGCACCACGAAGCCCAGCAGCGCCCGCCACGCCCAGCGCCACAGCCGGCGTCCCCAGGCCCTGATCATCCCTCGCCCCACTATCGCTCGACCCACTGTCACTCGCCCCCGCGAACCCGACGCCAGGCGGCCAGTATACGGGCTCGTTCGGCGGCAAGGGAGGCAAGCGAGCGGTGCATCCTCAACGCGCTAGCGTTGCTTGTGCAGCCGTTCGGCGTGATAGCGCAGGTGGTCCTCGATGAAGGTGGCGATGAAGAAGTAGCTGTGATCATAGCCGGGCTGGCGACGCAGGGTCAGCGGATGGTCGTGCTCGGCACACACCGCCTCGAGCCGTTCGGGCCTGAGCTGCTCCTCGAGGAAGTCGTCGGCCTCGCCCTGGTCGATGAACAGCGGCTGGCTGGAGGCGCCGCGGGCCACCAGCTCGCAGGCGTCGTACTGGGTCCACTTCCCCCGATCCTCGCCCAGGTAGCCGGTGAAGGCCTTCTGGCCCCAGGGGCACTCCGTGGGATTGACGATGGGCGCGAAAGCCGACACCGAACGGTAGTGGCCGGGCCGGCGCAGGGCCATCACCAGGGCACCATGGCCGCCCATGGAATGACCGCTGATCGACTCGCGGCCGTTCACCGGGAAGTGCTGGCGTACCACCGAGGGCAGCTCCTCGGTGACGTAGTCGTACATGCGATAGTGCGTCTTCCAGGGCGCCTGGGTGGCGTTGACGTAGAAGCCGGCACCGGAGCCGAAGTCATAGCTGTCATGCTCGCCGGGCAGGTCGGTGCCCCGCGGGCTGGTATCGGGGCAGACGATGGCGATCCCCAGCTCGGCGGCCAGGCGGTGGGCACCGGCCTTCTGCATGAAGTTCTCGTCGGTGCAGGTCAGCCCGGAGAGCCACCAGAGCAGCGGCACCCGCTCGGTCTCGGCCTGGGGCGGCAGGTAGATGGCGAAGACCATCTCGCAGTCCAGCGCCCGGGAACGGTGACGGTAGCGCTTGTGCCAGCCGCCGAAGCTCTTGTTGGCCGATACCAGCTCCAGGTTCTCGGTCATGGTCATGGATCATTCTCCTGGAGGCCGGGACGACCCGGCCTCCGTCTGACGGCGAAGGGAAAGGCGCGTGTCACTCGCGACTCAATAATGGAGGACGGTACGGATGCTCTTGCCGGCATGCAGCAGGTCGAAGGCCTCGTTGATCTTCTCGAACGGCATGTCGTGGGTGATGAAGTCATCGATGTTGAGCTCGCCGTTCATGTACTGCTCGACGTAGCCGGGCAGCTGGGAGCGCCCCTTGACGCCGCCGAAGGCGGAGCCCTTCCAGACCCGGCCGGTGACCAGCTGGAACGGGCGAGTACAGATCTCCTCACCGGCCCCGGCCACGCCGATGATGATCGACTCGCCCCAGCCCTTGTGGCAGCACTCCAGCGCCGAGCGCATGACGTTGACGTTGCCGATGCACTCGAAGGAGTAGTCGACCCCGCCGTCGGTCAGGTCGACGATGACCTGCTGGATCGGGTCGCTGTACTCCTTGGGATTGACGAAGTCGGTGGCGCCGAACTGCTCGGCCAGGGCGAACTTGTCGGGGTTGACGTCGATGGCAATGATGCGGCCGGCCTTGGCCATCACCGCCCCCTGGATCACGGCCAGGCCGATGGCGCCCAGGCCGAACACCGCGACGGTGGAGCCCGGCTCGACCTTGGCGGTGTTCATCACCGCACCGATACCGGTGGTCACGCCGCAGCCCAGCAGGCAGATCTTGTCCAGCGGCGCCTCCTTGGAGACCACTGCCAGGGAGACCTCGGGAAGCACGGTGTATTCGCTGAAGGTGGAGGTACCCATGTAGTGGTGCAGCATCTTGCCGTCCAGCGAGAAGCGGCTGGTGCCGTCGGGCATCAGGCCCTTGCCCTGGGTGGCACGCACGCTGCCGCACAGGTTGGTCTTGCCGGAGAGGCAGAACTTGCACTGGCCGCACTCGGCGGTATAGAGCGGGATGACATGGTCGCCGGGGCGCACGCTGGTGACCCCCTCGCCCACCTCCTGGACGATGCCGGCCCCCTCGTGGCCCAGTACCGCCGGGAAGTTGCCCTCCGGGTCGGCGCCGGAGAGGGTGTAGGCGTCGGTGTGACAGACGCTGGTGGCGGCGATCCGGACCAGCACCTCGCCGGCCTTGGGACCCTCGACGTCGATCTCGACGAGCTCCAGGGGCTTGCCCGGCTCCAGGGCGACGGCGGCACGTGATTTCATGGCGATATCCTCATTGACGATGGACAGAAGGTGGAACCAGTGTAGGCAATGCCCTGGCATGGGATAAACTGCATTAAAGACATGACATTATTGTCCATCAACAACAATCCTTCCTCACGAGGTGGCCATGCAACGCTGGGACAGGGTGGAGGCATTCGTCGAAGTGGTGCGCCTGGGGACCTTTGCCGCCGCCGCTCGGCAGCTGAAGGTGTCCAACTCCCATGTCAGCCGCCTGGTCAGCCAGCTGGAGGCCCAGCTGGGGACCACCCTGCTCTATCGCACCACCCGCCAGATCCGGCTGACCGATGCCGGAGCCCTCTACTACGAGCACTGCCACCACCTGTTCGATGGGTTGCGAGATGCCGAGGCCGCCATCAACGACCTGCAGGCGCAGCCTCGCGGCGTCCTGAAGCTGACCTCTGCCACCACCTTCGGCGAGCGCTTCGTGGCGCCGCTGATCAATGACTTCATGAGGCTCAATCCGCAGCTCGAGGTGCGCTTCCATTTCACCAACCGCCAGGTGGATATCATCAACGAGGGCTACGACATCGCCATTCGCATGGGCACGCTGAAGGACTCGACGCTGATCGCCCGGCGGCTCTGCGAGCGCCACGAGTATGTCGTCGGCTCTCCGGACTACTTCGCCCGGGTGCCGGTGCCGCACACCCTCTCGGAGCTCTCCAGGCACCGCTGCCTGGTCGGCTCCCGGGACCACTGGCGCTTCGACATGCACGGCGTGCGGCGCGAGGTGCGCGTCGAGGGCCCCTGGGAGGGCAACTCCGGCCCCGCCCTGCTCGACGCCGCCCTCAAGGGGCTGGGGCTGGCCCAGCTCCCCGACTACTACGTGGACCCCTACCTCGCCAGCGGCGAGCTGATCTCGGTGCTCGACGCCTACCGCCATGACGACACCGCGGTATGGGCCGTCTATCCTCGCCATCGCCACCGCTCGCCCAAGGTCTACCAGTTCATCGACTACCTGGTCGAGCACATCGAGGAGCTGCTGCCGGTGCGCCGAAGCGCCAGGCCTGACTCCCCGGCGACCGACACGGTGGAAAAATCCGGCAAGGTGCCATAGCTTGAAAGGGTATCGCACTGGAGCTTCCACTCCCGAGGTCCCGATGAAGCGCATCCTCTTCCCGTCGGGCGGTGCCCGCTCCGCCGCCCTTCCCCTGCTGGCCCTCTCGTTGCTCGTCAGTTCCCTGGCCCTGGCCAACGACTACCCGACGGAGAGCCGGGTCGACTACGTGCTGGGCTGCATGGCCGCCAACGGCAACAGCTATCTGACCATGCAGAAGTGCTCATGCAGCATCGACGTCATTGCCGAGCACCTCAGCTACGAAGCGTATGAACAGGTCGCCACGGTGATGAGCATGCAGGACCAGCGAGGCGAGCTGGGCGTGCTGTTCCGTACCGAGCGCGGCATGCAGGACCAGGTGCAGGCCCTGCATCAGGCACAGGCCGATGCCAACCTGCGCTGTTTCTGACGCCCCGTGGCACGCCTCCCCCTGTCCCCCTGCCAGCGTCGACGCCTGACGGGCATCGCCCTCTCGGCGGCGCTGGCCGCGACTCCTGCGGCGGCCGATGACGCCGACCGCCGCCAGGGCGAACGGCTGTTTCGCAGCCAGTGCGTCGGCTGCCACAGCCTGGCCCCGGGGCGGCACATCGCCGGCCCCAGCCTGCATGGGCTGATCGGGCGCCCCGCCGGCGGCCTCGAGGGCTTCGGCTACTCGCCGGTGCTGGAGGCCGCCGACTTCGAGTGGAATGCCGAGACCCTCGATGCCTTCCTCGCCGCCCCGGCGGAGTTCCTCCCCGGCAACCGCATGGTGCTGTGGGGGCTCGCCGAGCGGCCCCGCCGGCAGATCATCCGCTACCTCGAGGCCCTTGCGGCCGACGCCGAGCCCTGAGTTCCCGCCTCTGGTTCAGTCACCACCGCCCTTGCGTGCCATCAGGCCGCGGGAGGGGTTGTAACCGAGGACTGCCAGCGCCAGCAGCACCAGGGTCACCGCCACGCTGATCAGGATCGCCTCGCCGTTGAAGCGTTCGTAGAGGGCGAAGCGGAGCATCTCCACCGCGTGGGTGAAGGGGTTGAGGGCGGCGATCTGGTAGACCAGGTAGCTGCCCTCGCGGACGCGCCACAGCGGGTAGAGCGCCGAGGAGAGGAAGAACATCGGAAAGATCACGAAATTCATGACCCCGGCGAAGTTCTCCAGCTGGCGCACGAAGGTGGAGAGCAGCAGTCCCAGGGCACCGACCATGAAGCCGGTGACCAGCAGCGTCGGCAGGATCCACAGGTAGCCCATCGGCGGCGCCTGGATGCCATACCACCAGGCGATGGCCAGGAAGACATAGACCTGCACCACCGAGACCAGGGTGCTGGCCAGCAGCTTGCAGACCAGCAGGTACCAGCGCGGAAAGGGGCTGACCAGCAGCACCCGCATGCTGCCCATCTCCCGGTCGTAGACCATGGAGAGCGAGCTCTGCATGCCGTTGAACAGCTGGATCATGCCCACCAGCCCCGGCACGATGTAGACCTCGTAGAGGATGTAGGTCTGGTAGGGCTCGGTCATGGCCACGCCCAGCGCCATCCGAAAGCCGACGGCGAACACGAACAGCCATACCAGCGGCCGCACCAGGGCGGCGAAGAAGCGGCTGCGCTGGTGCAGGAAGCGCAGCAGCTCGCGCCCCACCACCCCGCGCAGGCAGTGCAGCCAGGGCATCAGTCGCATGGCGCCTCCTCGTCCCCGACCAGGCAGTCGAAGGCCTCACCCAGGGTGGCCACGCCAAGCCGGGCGGTAAGTGCCTCGGGCGTGCCGTCGGCCAGCAGCCGCCCGCGGTGCAGCACCAGCACCCGATCCCCCGGGCGCACCTCGTCGATCAGGTGGGTGGCCCAGAGTACCGCCACGCCCTCCTCTGCGCAGAGGCGATGGGCATGCTCGACCAGCTCGCGCCGCGAGGCCACGTCGAGCCCCACGGTGGGCTCATCGAGGAGCAGCAGCCGTGGCGCATGCAGCAGGCCCCGGGCGATCTCCACGCGCCGGCGCTGTCCGCCGGAGAGCTGTCGTACCCGGGTCCGCCGGCGATCGGCGAGGCCCACCCGGGCCAGCTGGGCGTCGGCCCGGCGGCGCGCCTCGCCGGGCCCCATGCCGTGCAGGGCCGCATGGTAGGCGAGGTTCTGGGCCACGCTGAGATCCAGGTCCAGGGTCGGCTGCTGGAAGACCACGCCGATCCGGGCATGGGCCTTCACCGCCTGGCGTCTCACATCGAAGCCACCGATGCGGATCTCGCCCCGGCGCCGGTCGTGCAGCCGCGTCACCAGCGAGAAGAGCGTGGTCTTGCCGGCGCCGTTGGGGCCCAGCAGCACGACGAACTCCCCGGCCGCGATGGCCAGGGAGATCGCCTCCAGCACCGGCCGGCCACCATAGGTGAAGCTCAGGT
This sequence comes from Halomonas sp. 3H, assembly GCF_024206005.1. Taxonomy (NCBI): domain Bacteria; kingdom Pseudomonadati; phylum Pseudomonadota; class Gammaproteobacteria; order Oceanospirillales; family Halomonadaceae; genus Halomonas; species Halomonas sp. 3H. The sequence goes on along the minus strand of NZ_CP100360.1, from coordinate 791,965 downwards.
CCTGGACCTCGAGGGCAGGTGCGTCCCCCTCCCTGGTGGGCGAATCACTCACGGTTCGACGATCACCCCCCAGGGGAAGCGCCCCACCGGGATCGAGCGGATCGCCCTCAGGCCATCGACCTCGATCACCGTGACGTCGCCGCTTACCCCGTTGGTGGTGTAGAGACGGCTCTCATCGCCGTTGAGGGCCAGGTGCCAGACCCGCTGCCCCACCAAGATGTAGTCGAGAACCTCGTAGGTCTGCTGGTCCACCACCGCCACCCGGTTGGAGGGTCCCAGCGCCACGAAGGCGTAGCGCCCGTCGGAGGTCAGGACGACCCCCACCGCCTGGACGGTCTCCCGGGGCACGCCCGGGACGTCGAAGCGCAGGGTGTGCTTGACGTCGAAGGTCTCCTCCATGTCGAGGATCGACACCGTGCCGGCGATCTCAGCCGAGACCCAGGCCTCGCGACCGTCGTGGGTGAACTCGGCATGCCGCGGCCGGGCCCCCACCAGGCGATGGTGGACCGCCTCCATGCTCTCGGTATCGATGATGTGCGCCATGTTGGAGGTCTCGGTGGTGGAAACCAGCCAGCGTCCGTCGGGGCTGATGCCGAGCCCCTCGGGTTCCACGCCCACGGGGATCTCGGTGACCAGAGTGCGGGCCTCGTAGTCGAGCACCGAGACGATGTTGTCGTCCTCGTTGGAGACGTAGATATAGGGGCGGTTGGGATCCACGCGGATCACCTCGGGATCGTCGCCGGAGGCCTGGCTGCGCACCACGCGCAGGCTCTCCAGGTCGATCATGTCGATGGACTCGTCGTCCCCCACCGCCACGAACAGCTCGCTGCCGTCGCTGCTGAAGGCCATGGAGCGCGGACGGCGGCCGACAGGGATGGTCTCCACCACCTCGAGGGTCTCGCCGTCGATGACCGAGATGGTGTTGTCCTTCTCGTTGGAGACGAAGATGCGTTCCGCCTGGGCTGCCAGCGGCAGTGCCAGCAAGCCACCCAGGGTCAGCCCGAGCAGGCCATGTCGGTAAGCGGAGAACCAGCCCCGCGGAGTCAGAAGCGACATTGTGATTCCCCCTCATCGGCGCCGAGTGCATCGAGTGGTGTACGAGGATGCAGGTAGCCCTCCTGGGGCGAGACCGACGCCACCATGCGCGGGCCGGTGATCAGGATCGGCTGACGCAGCTGGTGGTTCCAGGTGCGGTAGCTGACCGGTAGCCCGAGGTAGCCGGCAAGCTCGAACTCCTCGCCGAGCATGTACTCGAGCACGACCTCGCGCTCGGCGGAGCCGGTACGCGCCGCCGCCTCCCCCAGCGATCGCACAGCGAGCCAGGCGCCGAAGTCACGCGGCGTCATCCAGCGGTCGGCCAGCTTTTCGAAGCGCCGCTGCAGCTGCACGGCGCCCCAGGACTCGTGGGCGCGATGCCAGGCGGTGGCGATCAGTCCCTGGGTCCCCACCACCGGGCGTGGCTCCCAGGTCTGGTAGGGAAAGTACTCACCGAAGTAGTCGGTCTCGTCGGCGATCACCAGAACGTCGTGTTCAGGAAGGTCCTGCACGAACACCGGGATCTCCCGCTGGATGGCATGGAACCCCCCCTCGGCGCGACGCGCCATGGGGTCGTGGGGCCACATCCTGTCGCCGACGATGCGATGGCCGTAGCGCTCGGCCGCGGCGCGCAGCGTCTCGGCGAGCCGGCGATCCTCGTCGGTGTTGCCGTAGACCAGCGTCCAGCGCTCCCACTGCTTGTAGCCGAGGAACTGGGCCAGCGCATCGGCCAGCATCCGCCGGCTCGGCGTGGTGTGATAGAGGTTGGGGTGGCAGGCCTCCCCGCGCAGGGCGTCATCCGGGGCCCAGGCGTTGAACACCACCCGGTCGCCCAGGGCCGGATGCCCCATCACCTCCAGCAGCGCATCAAAGGGCAGCCCGCTGATGATCCAGTCGACTCCCTCGTCAATGAGCTGCTCCAGCGCCTCACCGACATCGTCTCCCAGCGCCACCTCGGCCTCGTGCAGCACGAACTCCTGACCGAGAAACTGTGCCGTGGCGTTGTTGTCGTTGATGCCGAGCCGGGCCCCCTGGCGGCCCTCGTCGTCGAGAACCGGGTCGAGCACCGAGAGCGGCTCCCGGTCGTCCGGCCGTTCCATGCCCAGGTAGCCCAGGGTCAGGGTGTCCGGGGTGTCGGCAGGCAGCGCCACCGACCAGCCCAGGCCGATGACGATCCCTCCCACCGCCAGCCAGCGGGGGGGGAGTGGCAAGGTTATCATGCAGGCTCCTCAGGCAGCTCAATGCCGCCGCTGTCGTGGTCTTGTCGTTGTTATCGCGTGCCCGCGCACCGCTGCTAGGGCATCCGCTCCATGATCACTCGCACCATCCGGCCGAGTCGTTCCTCCAGCAGGTAGGGCTGCTCGCACATGGCCGGCAGCGCCTGCTGGCGCTTCTGGAAGGTGCGCTGCTCCCAGAACAGCCCTTCCGAGAGTCGCTCGATGTCCGCCGGATCTGCCGCGTCGTCGGCGCGCAGCGCCTCCAGGTCATCGACCATGCCGGAGATGGTGTCGAGCCTCGCCATCTGGGCCCGGGCCGCCTGGCGGGTAGCCGCGATGGCCCGGCCGCGCTGGCGGTCGGTGAGCTCGAACAGCCCGGCGAACAGCAGCGTCAGCCGCACTTCTGCCTCGTCATCATCCACCGAGGCCACGAAGTCACGCACCCGCGTCAGCGCCTGCTCCTCGGGGGTATCGCGAGCCGTGGCAAAGCGCGCCACGCGAGCGACCTCCTCGTCCTCCCACCAGCGCTGCTCCAGCTCGTCCAGGGAGGGACCGGTCCAGATGGTGCCCCAGGCAAGCTCCGGAATCAGGCGCTGGACGCACGGCCAGTCGGGAGGGCCGGCCGCCGCACGCTGGGCCTCGACTGGCGTACCGGAGAGCAGCAGTCCGGTGGCGAGCGCCAGGGCCAGCAGCGGGGACATGGCACGCGCCGGAAACCGCGCGGGGCTCATGACTCACCTCCCGCACCGGGCGACAGCAGTCGACCGCGGCGGTCGAGCAGGGGCACTCCATACTCCGCGAGGATGGCGTGGATCTCGTCCTGGCGGCGGTTGATGAAGTCGTTGATCCAGTCCTTCCAGTGGGGCTCGCCACGGCGGATTCCCATGGTGATGCGGTAGTCCAGATGCGCACCCGAGTCGTCATCGACCAGGGGAATGACCCGGAGCGGTGGTTCCTGACGGGCGGCGTAGTACCCCGCCAGCGGCCCCCACAGCACGGCTCCCTCGGTGCGGCCGGACACGACATCCTCGATGGCGTCGCGTACCGGGGCACGGACGCGGGTATCGACCATCAGGGGATAGCCCTGGAGGGTGGCGCCGGTACGTCGCAGGGGTACCAGGGGGGGCGTCTCGGTCACCACGCCGATACGTCGCCCCTGCAGCAACGGGTCCGTCAGGCTTTCGACCCGGAGGTCGGAATCCTCGGGCACCACCAGGGAGTAGACGGAGCGATAGACCTCGTTGGAGTTCTGCACGAACTCATAGCCGGCCACTGCACCGATCATGACGTCGCAGACCCTCAGCTCCAGGGTGTTGCGCACGAATCCCATCACCTGAGGGGACCAGACATAGACCAGGGGTACGCCCAGGTCCTCGGCCATCAGCTCGGCGATACGATTCTCGAAGCCCTCGCCCGCCTCGTTGCTGAAGGGTAGGTTGTTGCCATCGGCACAGACTCGCAGCGCCTCGCGCTCCTGGCGCTCCGGCAGGTCGGCTACCACCGACACAGAGGCACCGCCGAGAAGCAGCGCGACCAGCAGCGGCCAGCGTCGCAGAATTGTTCCACCCATGCGTCCTCCGGGTCCGGGTAGGAAAACCAGGCCAGGCGCTAGCCCTCGCCCCTAGTCATCTTGGTCGCCATCACCGCTTTCCGCCTCATCCTGCATCGACTCGATGATCTGGGGACGGCCTCGACCCAGCCCCCCCTCGCCGCGAGCCAGCATGTAACTGAAGATGTAGGGGATATTGCGCATCACGTAGGGGTCGTCGGCGAAGGAGGGCATCACCTGGCCCGGCTGCACCTCACGCCCCGCCGCCACGGTGCCGGCAAAATCGGCCCAGCCGCGGCGCTCTGCGGCGCGGATCAGGCTGGGCGCGAAGGATGAGCCGAGCCCATCCGGACCATGACAGGCCATGCAGGCCCGGGTGTAGACGATATAACCTTCGTAGGTGTTGGGGTCGACCTTGCCGTCCTCGACCACGTAGTCGCCTGGCCGATAGGGAGCTTCCCCCAGCTCCTTCGCCACCGATGCGGGGGCAAGGAGCAGGCCCAGCAGTGCGACAGCCAGGGCAGGCCAGGGAGTGCGCTGGAATACCATCATGCAATCGGTCCTTCTCGGGGCTCCGGGGCCTCGCCCCGGAATCGGATAGGTCGACGGGGCATGGCACTTCGTCCATGCCCCGCCGGGGGAGCATCAAGCCGGCCTCAGTCCGGCAGGGCAAAGACCGTCAGCACCCCGCCAAGCTTGGTGTAGTCGCTCAGGGCGGAGAAGACGCCGACGGCCCCCAGGCCCTCCTCGGGATCCTCGAGCCCCGCCGCCAGGCCGATCCCGGCCCAGCCGCCGACCCCGGAGAGCACTCCGACGTACTGCTTGCCCTCGTGCACGAAGGTGTTGACGTTGCCGATGATCCCGGAGGGGGTCTTGAAGCGCCACAGCTCCTCGCCGGTCTCGATATCCACCGCCTTCACGTGCCCCTCGAGGGTGCCGTAGAAGGCCAGGTCGCCGGCCGTGGCCAGGGCCCCGCTCCACACCGCAAAGCGCTCGTCGATCTCCCAGACGACCTCACCGGCCACCGGATCCCAGGCGATGAAGCTGCCCATGCGGCCTTCCATCTCGCCGTTCTGCGTCGGCGCCGGCATCATGGTGAGCGTCGCCCCCACATAGGGCTGGCCCGCCACGTAGTCGGTCTCATAGGGCTCGTAGTTCATGCAGATCCGGTTGATCCCCGCATAGAGCAGCCCGGTCTTCGGCGAGTAGGCGCTGGGCTGCATGTTCTTGGCGCCCATGGCGGTGGGGCAGATGTCGGTGGTGTTGACGTTCACCCCCTGGCGGTAGGTGCTGTACGCCTCGTTGACGTTGGGACGGCCGGTCTCCAGGTCATAGCTGTCGGCCCAGTTGGTCTCGGGGGCAAACTTCTCGGCCACCAGCAGCTCGCCGGTCTCGCGGTCAAGCAGGAAGCCGAAGCCGGTGCGATCGATGATCGCCAGCCCCTTGCGCTGCTCGCCGTTGAACTCGACGTCGATCAACTGGTTCTCGTTGACCCCGTCATAGTCCCACTCGTCGAAGGGCACCTTCTGGTAGACCCACTTGGTCGAGCCGTCGTTGGGATCACGGGCGAACACGGTGATCGCCCACTTGTTGTCCGCCGGCTCACCATCCTTGGTACGCTGGTCCGGGTTCCAGGTGCCCGGGTTGCCGGTGCCGTAGTAGATCAGGTCGAGGTCAGGGTCATAGGTGACCCAGCCCCAGGGGGCACCGCCACCGCGCTCCCACTCGCCCTCGGGCCAGGTACTCAGGCCCAGGTCGGCCTCGCCGATGGGCTCGCCGAGCATCAGGGTGGTATCGGGATCGATCAGCACCTCGTCATCCGGGCCGGTGGAGTAGCCGCGCCAGGCCATCTCCCCGGTCTCGACATCATAGGCCGTGAGGTGGCCGCGGATCCCGTACTCGCCGCCGCTGATGCCGACGATGACCTTGTCATGGACCACCAGCGGCGACATGGTATTGGTCTCGCCGACGGTGTGGTCACCGTTGCTGACATCCCAGAGCAGCTCACCGGTCTCGGCATCCAGCGCGATCAGGGTGTTGTCGGACTGGCCGAGGAAGAGCCGACCGTCGGCATAGGCCAGGCCACGATTGACCGTGTCGCAGCACATCACCGGGATGACCCGGGAGTCCTGATCGGGTTCGTAGCTCCAGATCACGCGTCCCTCGTCCTCCAGGTCCAGGGCGAACACCTTGTTGGGGAACGGAGTATGGATATAGAGGCGGCCGTCACCGACATAGAGGGGACCGCCCTCGTGGCCGCGCAGGACGCCGGTGGAGAACTGCCAGACCGAGCGCAGCTCATTCACGTTGTCGCGGTTGATCTGGTCAAGCTGGCTGTAGCGATTGCCCTGGTAGTTGCCTAGCTGGGTCGGCCAGTATTCAGGGTTGTCCTGCAGTTCAAGCAGGTTCTGGTTGGCATGGGCAACGGCTGCCGAGAGCATTCCCGCGGCCACTGCCGTGCAGAGGATTGGACGAAGCATGGCGTGTCTCCGAAATCGCGCTGAAGGGTGGCCAGGGTTGGGCACACCCGTTGTTTTGGTTGTCCTGATTCAGGCGTTGACAAGTGAAGGTCTAGCACATCTTTCGTCGCCGCCTGCCCTGCCCGGAGGAATTACGCCCCCATTCGGTGCAAAAGACTTTTGCCTCTCAGCAATAAAGCCACCTCATCCCTGCTGGAGCGCCTGGTGACGGAGCATCGACGGCTCGGGGATACGGTGTCAGCTCTCCTCGCAGCAGCCTTCGACCTTGGTCGCAAGGCAGATCTCGCCGGGCATGCTTCAATGATGGGTGGAGCACAACAAGACCCTATCTGCCACGCGAGGAGGACCCCCCATGTGGACCAAGCCTGCCTATCAGGATCTACGCCTCGGCTTCGAGGTGACGCTGTACATTTCCAATCGCTGACCTTCATCGGAAGGTGGTACCGACACGGCTGACGTCGCCCCAGGGTGCGTCGGCCTTTTCTTTGCGCCTGCGCCGGCAGGCCGACCCGGACCGGGGAGAGTGACATGCAGGTATTGGTGCTTGGCGCCGCGGCGGGGGGCGGCTTTCCGCAGTGGAACTGCAACTGTCGCCTCTGTCTCGGCGTGCGCCGCGGGGAGCTCGCCGCAAGGCCGCGCACTCAGTCCTCGATTGCCATCAGCAGCGACGGTGAGCGCTGGCTGCTCTGCAATGCCTCTCCCGACATCCGCGCCCAGCTGGCGGCGAACCCTGAACTTCACCCCCGGAAGGTGCCTCGGGACAGCGGCGTCGCCGCCGTCCTGCTGGTCGATGGCCAGATCGACCACGTCACCGGGCTGCTGTCGTTGCGCGAGGGGTGCCCGCTCGACGTCTGGTGCACGCCCAACGTCCATCAGGACCTGAGCAGCGGCTTCCCGCTGTTCCCGATGCTCGAGCACTGGCAGGGCGGCCTGGCCTGGCAGCCCATCGGGATCGACGAGTCGCACCTGGAGGCCACCTTCGAGGTGCCGGCCTGCCCGGGGCTGAGCTTCACCGCCGTGTCCCTGACCAGCAATGCCCCGCCCTACTCGCCGCGCCGGGGAGCCCCCACGCCCGGCGACAATATCGGCCTGCTGATCGAGGACAGGCAGCAGGGCTCCCGGCTCTTCTATGCCCCCGGGCTGGGCCAGCTGGATGACCGGGTTCGCGGCTTCCTGGCCCGGGCCGACTGCGTGCTGGTGGACGGCACCCTGTGGCACGACGACGAGCTGATCCGTGCCGGCGTCGGCCAGGCCACCGGTCGCGAGATGGGCCATCTAGCACTGGCCGGCGAGGATGGGCTGCTGGAGGAGCTCGGTGCCCTGCCCGAGGCGACCCGCCGGGTGCTGATCCATATCAACAACACCAACCCGATCCTCGATGAGCACTCCAGGGAGCATGCCACCCTGACGGCGGCAGGCATCGAGGTGGCCCATGACGGCATGCGCCTGAAGGTGTGAACCCTCGGGTCATTCCCGCCGTCTCACGCAGCAAGGGGCCTGACGTGGTCAGGTCCGGCAGAAGGAGTCCCGCATGACTCGCATCGCGTCGACGTCGACGTCAGCTCAGGAAGAGGCCATGAGCCCGCCAGCCTTCCGCGAGGCCCTGATGGCCAAGGGCGCCTACTACCACATCCACCACCCCTATCAGGTCGACATGGCCGAGGGACGGGCCACCCCGGAGCAGATCCGCGGCTGGGTGGCCAACCGCTTCTACTACCAGATCAACATCCCCCAGAAGGATGCCGCCCTGCTGGCCAACTGCCCGGATACCACCTTCCGCCGCCGCTGGATCCAGCGCCTGCTCGACCATGATGGCCACGACGCCGACGGCGGTGGCATCGAGGCCTGGCTGACCCTGGGCGAGGCAGTGGGACTCTCCCGCGACGAGCTCTGGTCCCAGGAGCATGTCCTGCCGGGGGTGCGCTTCGCGGTGGATGCCTACGTCAACTTCGTGCGCCGCGCGGACTGGCGCGAGGCAGCGATCTCCTCGCTCACCGAGCTCTTTGCACCGGAGGCCCACCGCAGCCGCCTGGCCACCTGGCCGACCCACTATCCCTGGATCGACGCCGCCGGTTACGGCTACTTTCGCAAGCGGCTTACCGAAGCGCGGCGGGACGTGGAGCACGGGCTCGAGGTGGCCCTGGCCGTCTGCACCACCCGGGTAGCCCAGGAGCGTGCCCAGGAGATCCTGCAGTTCAAGCTCGACGTGCTGTGGTCGATGCTCGATGCCATGACCCTGGCCTACCAGCTCGGCCGACCGCCCTACCACACCGTCACCGACCAGAGGGTCTACCATCGGGGGGTGTCGTGATGACGACCGTGATCCGCGGGACCAGCGTCTGTCGCCTGCGACCGGGCTGGCGCCTGCAGTGGGAAGAGGCCCAGCAGCGCCATGTGCTGCTCTATCCCGAGGGCATGGTGCAGCTCAACGACACCGCCGGCGCCATCCTCGGCGAGCTCGACGGCCAGCGCGACGTGGATGCCGTGATCGGCCTCCTCGAGGCGCGCTACCCCCAGGCACCGGCAGGGGCCATCGGCCAGGACGTCCACGACTTCCTCGTCGAGGCCGCACAACAGGGCTGGATCCAGCATGACTGACCGCTCCGATACCGCCACCATCAACGCCCACAGCGGGGCGCCGCTGTGGCTGCTCGCCGAGCTCACCTATCGCTGCCCCCTGCAGTGCGCCTACTGCTCCAACCCCCTCGATTTCGCGGGCGTCAAGGAGGAGCTGACCACCGAGGAGTGGCGCAACGTCCTGGCCCAGGCCCGGCAGATGGGCGCCGTGCAGCTGGGCTTCTCCGGGGGCGAGCCCCTGGTGCGCCAGGACCTGGAGCCGCTGGTGGCCGAGGCCCGCCGGCTCGGCTTCTATACCAACCTGATCACCTCGGCCCAGGGCCTCGACGAGGCACGCATCGCCGCCCTGCGCGATGCCGGGCTCGACCATATCCAGATCAGCCTGCAGGCCTCCGACCCCGACATGGCCGCGGCGGTGGCCGGTTCCCCCAAGGCGCATGCCAGGAAGCTGGCCATGGCCCGGGCGGTGAAAGCCGCCGGCTACCCCATGGTGCTCAACGTGGTGCTGCACCGCCACAACATCGGCCAGCTCGATGCCATCATCGCCCTGTGCGACGAGCTCGGGGCCGATGCCGTGGAACTGGCCAACTGCCAGCTCTACGGCTGGGCACACCTCAATCGGGCGGGGCTGTTGCCGAGCCGCGAGCAGCTCGAGGCCGCGGAGGCGACCACCGTCCGCTGGCGGGAGCGGCTCGCCGAGAAGGGCCGTGCCATGGACCTGCTGTTCGTGGTGCCCGACTACTACAACGATCGACCCAAGGCCTGCATGGGGGGCTGGGGGTCGATCTTCATGACCGTGGCCCCGGATGGGGCCGTCCTGCCCTGCCACAGCGCCAGGTTGCTGCCGATGACCTTTCCCAGCGTCCGCGACAGGCCGCTGCGCGAGATCTGGTACGACAGCGAGGCCTTCAATCGCTATCGCGGCGATGCCTGGATGCAGGAACCCTGTCGCAGCTGCGACGAGCGCCATCGCGACGTCGGCGGCTGCCGCTGCCAGGCCTACCTGCTGACCGGCGATCCCGCCGCCACCGACCCGGTCTGCTCGCTCTCTCCTCAGCACCACCTGATCGAGGCGGCCCGCCGCGAGGCGGAGGGCGACGTCGGTGCGGTCGAGGAGCTGACGCCGCGCAACGTCCACGAGTCGCGGATCTTCTGCCGCTCATGAGCGAGGCGGTGTCGGCCGATGCCCCGGAGGCAACCCTGCTGGCAGCCGGGCTGCCCCCCGGCAGTCGCTGCGGACTTCGCCGCCTGTCCAACGGCCTGAGGGTCGTGGCGGCGGAGGTTCCCGATGCCCGGCAGCTTCGCCTGGTGGGCGCGGTGGGCGCAGGCTATCTCGATGAGCCTGCCGACTGCCGAGGGCTCGCCCACCTGCTCGAGCACGGGCTCTTCCTCGGCTCCACCCGCGCCCCCGCCGAGGGCGAGTTCGCTGCCTGGATCGGCGAGCAGGGTGGCCGCTACAACGCCCACACCGACGAGAGCGTCACCGACGTCCATCTCCACCTGCCGCCTGAGGCCGCCGACGAGGGGCTGCGCCGACTCGTCGACCTGCTCGGCCAACCGCGCCTCGACGCCGAGCGCCTCGCCCGGGAGGTCGCCGTCCTCGACGCGGAGTTCCGGGCGCGGCTGGCCGACCCGGCCCTGCATCGCCTCGCCGCCCTTGGCCGGTTCTTCCGCTCCGACCACCCTGCCCGACACTGTCATGCCGGCCACCGCGGCACCCTCGGCGGCACGCCCCGGGCGCTCGCGGCCAGGCTTACCGCCTTCCATCGTCGCCACTATCGCAGCCAACGGATGGCTCTGGCGATGCTGGGCCCGCTGCCCCTGGAGGAACAGCTCGCCCTGCTGGCGCGCCACGGCGCCCGGCTGCCCTCGGGGGGCGGCGCTCCGTCCCCCCGCGCCTGGCGCTGGCAAGCCCCCGGCGCGCTGGCCTGGTGCCCACCGACGCCACCGCCTCCCGATGGCAGCACGCTGCTGGAGCTGATCTGGCCGCTTCCCGACGCCGTCGCCCGAGCCGGGCAGCACCAGCTAGGCGCCCTGGCGGCGCGACTGGCCGATGGCCAGCTGGCGGCCCGGCTGCAGGCCACCGCCGAGCTGCAGGATCTCGCCGTCGACCTGGCCCCCGAGGGCACCGGCCCCGCCCTGGCCATGCGCCTGGCGCTGGAGGCACCGGTGCCCGACCTGGCGGCCCTGCTGGCGGTGTGCCGGCAGGCGCCGGGGCACGCCCTCGAGGAGCGGCTACCGCCACCTGCCCCGGCGCCCATCGACCTGGATGCCTGGCCGCGTCGCCGGGCGTGTCGGCTCGCCGCCGATCCCGCCTCGCCAGCCGACGCCACGCCACTGGCCCCCTGGCTTGCCGGTGACCGATGCCGCGTCCTGTGGCGATGCGCCGCGGACGCCAGCACCTGCTGGTCGACCCTGGACGAGACGGGGACCCGCTGGCGCCCTCTCGCCCTGCCCGTCTCGTCTCCCGGGTCCAGCTCGCCGAAGCACCTTCCCCCGACCCTACCTCTCTCCCCCGAGCCAGCGCCCGAACCGCCGCCGGCCGGGAGGGCCAGCCCGGGATGCCTTCGCCGCGACACCCGCCTCACGCTCTGGTGGGGCGGGCCGGACTGGCCGCTCCCCACAGGCGACGCCATCTGGTGCCTGGGCTGGGCCGCCGACCCGAGCGGCCACGAGGCGCGGCTCAGGCGCTGGCATCGACGCACCCTCGCGCTGCGCCAGGCCGCCGCCGCCCAGGGGCTCAGCCTGGACCTGGCCGCGGATGCCGATGGCGACTGGCTCATGGCCCGGGGCAATCCCCGACGGATCGTCTCCCTGGTCGCGCAGGCGCTCGCCGCCTGGTCGATGGGACCCGGCGATCATCACGCAGGCGCGCCGACGCAGGGCCTGCTCGCCAGGACCCTGCTGCAACAGCTGGAGACCGGGCCCGCCGCCGGCGAGCCCGCCCCGCGCCTGCTCGGCTGGGCCAGCGGCGAGCTCTGCCCCCGGGAAATCGTGCGGGACGCGGAGCGTTTCACCGACTTCCTTCCGGCGCCGGCCGGCCCTCCCCCGGCGGCGGCCGCCAGGGTGGAGGCGGATGGCGAGTCCTGGCTGTCCCCGCGGGGCGAGGAGCGTGCGGTGATGCTGGAGGTGAGGGGCACCGACGCCAGTCCGCGCAGCCGCTGGGTGCTCAAGCTGCTGGCCGCCTGCCACGACGCCGCCTTCCATCACGAGATGCGCCAGCGCCATGGCTTCGGCTATGTGGCGGCGGTACGCTATCGCGAGGCCGCGGGCTGGCCCAGGCTCGGCTATGTGGTGCAGTCCCCCTGGGCCAGCGTCACCGAGCTGCAGCGCGCGATCGAGGACTTCCTCGTCCGGCGCAGCGAGGCACTGGCCCGGCAGGACGTGGCCGAACTGGCGCGCCTCAAGCGTGGCATGCTGGCGCGACACGGCGCGCCCGAGACCCACCGGGAAGCCATCGAGCGCATCTGGCAGGTCCTGCGGCGACACCGCGGCCCCGACGAACCGGAGGGCTGGCTGGCCCCCTGGGAAGCGGAGCTGGGGGTGCTGGCAGGTCTCGGCGTCGACGACCTGGCCCTGCAGGCCCGCGCCCTGGCCGGCGCCGCCCTTCCCCGCCACTGGTGGTACCACGCGCCCCCCTCCCCGCCATTGCCTGACGGGAACGCACTAGTGTCGCCCGGGCATAATCCCCCCTCCCGACGCCACCTAGACTGACAGCAGTGCACGCCCCAGTTCCCTGGAGCCCATGCGATAACAACAATGGCCACGCGAGGTGAACGATCATGCTGACACGACTGAGTCTGAACGAGGAGCGCAAGCCCATGAGCCTGATGGATACCCTGAAGCGCTGGTTCGGGGGCCAGGGGTCGCCTCCCGCCGCGGGCAGCCAGCCCCGGGAAACCTCGGCGGCTCCCTCCGTCGCGGCGAGCACCCAGGCAACACCGAACGCCAGCATCCGGATTCATCCCGCGGTGGACAGCGGCCTGAAGGCCGGCAGCAAGAGCTTCCGCGGCGGCACCCTGCATTGCCACTGTGCGAACGACCGGGTCGAGGTCACGGTCACCTCCCAGTGCGCTCACAATCATGTGTGCGGCTGCACCAAGTGCTGGAAGCCGGAGGGTGCCCTCTTCTCCATGGTGGCCGTGGTTCCCCGCGACAGCCTCAGCGTCACGGCCCACGAGGAGAAACTGGAGATCGTCGACCCCTCGGCCGCCATCCAGCGGCACGCCTGCAAGGAGTGCGGCGTTCACATGTTCGGCCGCATCGAGAATACCGACCACCCCTTCCACGGACTGGACTTCATCCACACCGAGCTCTCCGATGACGCAGGCTGGGCAGCGCCGGAGTTCGCGGCCTTCGTGTCATCGATCATCGAGTCCGGCGCCAACCCGGACAACATGGACAAGGTGCGTGGCAAGCTGAAGGAGCTGAAGCTGGAACCCTATGACTGCCTATCGCCGCCCCTGATGGATGCCATCGCCATCCATACCGCCAAGGCCAAGGGCATCCTGTAACCCTCTCGTTCCGACCGGACGCAGGCCCACCCAGACACGACGAAGGCGCCCCATGGGGCGCCTTCGTCGGCTTGCCTGCCGGGATCGCAGGCGAGCCGTCCGCCTACTTGAAGTTCTTGCGGTAGGACTTGAGGATCTCGCCGACGATGCCGCTGCGGAAGCTCAGCACGCAGATCACGAAGATCACCCCGAGGATCGGCCCCACCCAGTTGCCCAGCGGCGACTGGGCCAGCAGGTGCTGCAGGCTGACCACGATGCCCGCGCCCACCACCGGACCGAACAGGGTGCCCACTCCGCCCAGCAGGGTCATCAGGATCACCTCGCCGGACATGTGCCAGTGGGCGTCGGTCAGCGAGGCCAGCTGGAACACCACCGTCTTGGTGGAGCCGGCCAGGCCCGCGAGGCCCGCGGAGAGCACGAAGGCCACCCACTTGTAGGCGTCGACGTTGTAGCCCAGCGATACCGCCCGCGGCTCGTTCTCGCGGATCGCCTTGAGCACCTGGCCGTAGGGCGAGTGCACGGCACGCTGCACGATGGCGAAGCCGAACAGGAAGATGGCGAACACGAAGTAGTACATCGCCAGGTTGCTGCGCAGGCTGATCACGCCGAACAGGTCGCCCCGCGGCACCCCGTGCAGGCCGTCCTCGCCGCCGGTGAAGGGCGACTGGACGTAGACGAAGAACACCAGCTGGGCCAGCGCCAGGGTCACCATGGCGAAGTAGATGCCCTGGCGGCGGATCGACAGGGCGCCGAACACCGCGCCCAGCGCCACGGCGGTCAGGGTCCCGGCGAGGATGCCCAGCTCCGGGGTGAGCGCCGGGTGGCTCGACAGCAGGTAGCCGGTGATGTAGCCGCCGGTGGCCAGGAAGGCGGCGTGGCCGAAGGAGAGCAGCCCCGCGTAGCCGAGCAGCAGGTTGAAGGCGCAGGCGAACAGCGCAAAGCACAGCACCTTCATCAGGAACACCGGGTAGGCCACGAAGGGGGCCACCAGGCCGATGACGATCAGCACCAGGTAGAAGACGTTGCGGCGCATGTCGGCACGGCGCTGGCGCTTCATGGACGGCGTCAGGGTCTGGGTCGCGGACATGGTCATGCCTCCTTGCCGAACAGGCCGGCGGGTCGGGTCAGCAGCACCAGGATCATCACCAGGAAGATCACGGTGTTGGCCGCCTCGGGGTAGTACACCTTGGTCAGGCCCTCGATCAGGCCCATGCCGAGCCCGGTGAGCACGGCGCCGAGGATCGAGCCCATGCCGCCGATCACCACCACGGCGAAGACCACGATCAGCAGGTTGGAGCCCATGGTGGGCGACACCGGATAGAGCGGCGCGGCCAGCACCCCGGCGAAGGCGGCCAGCGCCACGCCGAAGCCGTAGGTCAGGGTGATCAGCAGCGGCACGTTGACGCCGAAGGCCTGCATCAGCGCCGGGTTCTCGGTGCCGGCACGCAGGTAGGCGCCGAGCCGGGTGCGCTCGATCATGTACCAGGTGAAGAGGCACACCACGATGGCCGCCACCAGCACCCAGGCGCGGTAGGTGGGCAGGAACATGAAGCCCGTCTGGAAGCCGCCCTGCAGCGCCTCGGGGGTCGGGTAGCGAGCCCCGGAGACACCGAAGAAGTTGACCAGGGTTCCCTCGAAGATCAGCGCCAGGCCGAAGGTCAGCAGCAGGCCGTAGAGGTGATCCAGGTGGGCGATGCGACGCAGCAGCACGCGCTCGATCAGCATGCCGAACAGGCCGACGAAGAGTGGCGCCAGCAGCAGCGCCGCCCAGTAATTGATGCCCAGGTAGCGCATGCCCAGCAGGGTAGCGAAGGCCCCCAGCATGTACATGGCGCCGTGGGCGAAGTTGACGATCTTCAGCAGGCCGAAGATCACCGCCAGGCCCAAGCTCAGCAGGGCATAGAAGGCGCCGTTGATCAGGCCCAGCAGCAGCTGCCCCATGAACACTGCCAGGGGCACCCCGAATATCATCGTCATGTCAGGAATCTCCCGTCAGAGGGGCGGCGGCCGCAGCCGCCGCCGGGTCGTGCACGCTTCAGTTCTGGACCAGCTTGCACTGGCTCTCGGAGAGCGGACGATAGGCCTCTTCGGCGGGAATGGTGGCGAGGATCTCGTAGAGGTCCCACTCATGCTCGGAGGCGTCGGGCGACTTCACCTCGGCCAGGAACATGTCGTGGACCATGCGGCCGTCCTCGCGGACACGACCGTTGCGGGAGAAGAAGTCGTTGATTGGCTTCTCGCCCAGGGCCGCACGCACCGCCACCGGGTCGTCGGTGCCCAGCTCGGCCACGGTATCCAGGTAGTGCTTGGTGCTGGAGTAGATGCCGGCCTGGACCATGGTCGGCATGCGCCCGACGCGCTCGTAGTAGCGCTCGGCCCACTCGCGGGCCTCCTCGTCCATGTTCCAGTACCAACCGGTGGTCAGCAGCAGGCCCTGGGTGGTCTCCAGGCCCATGGCATAGACGTCATTCAGGAACACCAGCAGGCCGGCGAGCTGCTGCCCCGACTGGACCACGCCGAACTGGCTGGCGGTGTTGATGGCGTTGACGGTATCGGCGCCGGCATTGGCCAGGCCGATGATCTTGGCGCCCGAGCCCTGGGCCTGGAGGATGTAGGAGGAGAAGTCGTCGGTCGGGAACGGGTGACGCACACCACCGACGATCTCGCCGCCGTTGTCCTCGACCACCCGGGTCACGTCGCCTTCCAGGGCGTGGCCGAAGGCGTAGTCGGCGGTGAGCATGAACCAGGTGTCGCCGCCCTGGTCGACGATCGCCTTGGCGGTGCCGTTGGCCAGCGGGTAGGTGTCATAGACCCAGTGGATATGGTTCGGGGTGCAGTGCTCGTTGGTGATGCTGGAGGCGGCGGAGCCAGAGACGATGCCGAGGCCGTTGTTCTCCTCGATGACCCGGGTGGCGGCGATGCTCACCGACGAGGCCACCAGGCCAGCCACCAGGTCGACGTTGCGGGTATCGAACCACTCGCGCACGGTGTTGGCACCCACGTCGGCGCTGTTGCGGTCGTCGGCGCTGAAGATCTCGATCGGTGCGCCGTTGACGCTGCCGCCGACGTCCTCCACGGCCATGCGCAGCGCCTCGAGGCCGCCGGGGCCGGCCAGGTCACGGTAGGTGCCGGACATGTCGGCCAGGTAGCCGATACGGATCTCGCCGTCGCTCATCTCGGCCTGGGCGCCGGTGGCCATCAGGGTGGCCGCGGCCAGGGCGATGCTGCTGGTGAGAGTCTTCTTGATGAAGGTCATGTGGGTCTCCTCGCCCCGAAGCGGGGCTCTTGTTGTTGTTGCCGGTAGTGAATCTGCGTGACCGAGCCGGCTCAGACGCCGAGCAGGGTGTGCAGGTGCTCGCGCTTGCTCGGCAGCTCGGCCGCCGAGATCTCCTCGACGATGAGGCCGTGGTCCATCACGAAGTGGCGGTCGGCCAGCGGCGCGGCGAAGCGGAAGTTCTGCTCCACCAGCACGATGGTCATCCCCCGTTCCTTGAGCTTGACCAGCACCTGGCCAAGCGTCTGGACGATGACCGGCGCCAGCCCCTCGGTGATCTCGTCGAGCAGCAGCAGCCGCGCCCCGGTGCGCAGGATCCGCGCCATGGCCAGCATCTGCTGCTCGCCCCCGGAAAGCCGCGTGCCCTGACTGCGGCGCCGCTCGTAGAGGTTGGGAAACATCTCGTAGATCTCGTCGATCGACATCCCGCCGGAGCGCACCGTGGGTGGCAGCAGCAGGTTCTCCTCGACGTCGAGGCTGGCGAAGATCCCGCGCTCCTCGGGGCAGTAGCCGATCCCCAGCCGCGGGATGCGGTGCGCCTTCATGTCGAGGGTCTCGGTGCCGTTGATCATGATCGAGCCGGTACGCCGGCCGACCATGTTCATGATCGCCTTGAGGGTGGTGCTGCGCCCGGCGCCGTTGCGCCCCAGCAGCGTCACCAGCTCCCCGCGCTTCACGTCGAAGTCGACGCCGTGGAGGATGTGCGACTCGCCGTAGAAGGCGTGCAGGTCGCGCACGCGCAGCATCTCGGCGCCGTCGCGGTCCTGGTACTCCATCAGGCTCTCGGCTGGCTGGTTCATGCGCTGGCCTCCTCTTCCGCCGCTTCGCTGCCCATGTAGGCCTCCTTGACCCGCGGGTCGGCGGAGACCGTGGCGTAGTCGCCCTCGGCCAACACCGCACCGCGCGCCAGCACGGTGATGCGGTCGCACAGCCGGCTCACCACGCTGAGGTTGTGCTCCACCATCAGCACGGTGCGCCCGCGGGCGACCCGGCGGATCAGCTCGACGATGCGGTCGACGTCCTCGGCGCCCATGCCCTGGGTCGGCTCGTCGAGCAGCATCATGGTGGGGTCCATGGCCAGGGTAGTGGCCACCTCCAGCGCCCGCTTGCGCCCGTAGGGCATCTCCACGGTGAGCACGTCGGCATACTCGCGCAGGCCCACCTCCTCGAGCAGCTCGATGGCGCGGTCGTTGAGGTGGTCGAGGGTGCGTTCGGACTTCCAGAAGTGGAAGGAGGTGCCCATGGGCCGCTGCAGGGCCACGCGCACGTTCTCCATGGCGGTCATGTGGCCGAACACCGCGGAGATCTGGAAGGAGCGCACCAGGCCCAGGCGGGCGATCTCGTTGGCCTTCATGCCGGTGATCGGCTTGCCGCGGTAGAGGATCTCACCGCGGGTGGGCGGCAGGAACTTGGTGAGCAGGTTGAAGACCGTGGTCTTGCCTGCCCCGTTGGGGCCGATCAGGGCGTGGATATGCCCCTCCTGGACCTGCAGGTTGACATCGTCCACGGCGGTGAAGCCGCGGAATTCCTTGGTCAACCCCCGAGTCTCGAGGATGAACTCCTGGGTCATGTGACGTCCTCTCGGGATCACCATCGGGCGATCCGCCGTTGATGCTGTTGTCGTTGTTGTGTGCCGTTGTCGTTGTTCTGGCCATTCCGGCATCGGTAGCGGCAGGGGCGGCGCTGCGGTGCAGGGCGACTCTCAGCACTTTACGTTAACGTAAGCTAGAGGACTCGGCGGCAGTCGGCAATAGGCGTGAGGGTCGAACTCGACCAATGGTGTAGACCCCGAGTTTTCAGTAGTTTGCAAACAAAATCGACCTGCCGAGGCGGGGCTTCCCACCCCGGCGCCCCATCGAATTGATGTGCAAGGCTTTTGACCGAAACACAGCGGGACAGGCAGGACCGATCCAGCACGCCACCGGGGGTCGGCGGATGGGCAAGGCGTGGGCATGACGGTACAATGACATACGCTACTGAATGTCTCCATTGGAATCGCCGCCCCCATGTCCGCACTCCCCCCACACGGCCACCCCTGGCCGATCAGCTTTCGCGCCACCTGCATCCGCGCCACACTCTATATCCTGTTCATCGCCGCCCTGGCCCAGGGCGTCTACGTCGAGGCGCTGCACTTCCCCGAGGTACGCTTCTCGGAGTCCGGCTTCACCGAGCTGACCCAGAGCCTGTTACTGCTCACGGCCTCGCTGCTGCTGCTGTATACCCGCCAGGTGCTGAAGGTGCTGCCCACGGTGACCCTGCTGATGTTTGCCTTCACCTTCAGCTCCTTCATCCGCGAGCAGGATGCCCATCTGGACACCTACGTCTTCGACGGAGCCTGGCAGCTGCTGGTGGCACTGATCATCCTGCCGATACTCTTCCGGGTGATCCGTGAGCGCCAGCGATTTGTGGAGGAGTTCGCCAGCTACGCCAACAGCCTCTCCTTCGGCCTGTTCGCCGCCGGCTTCCTGACCACCTACGTCTTCTCGCGCCTCTACGGCCGCAGCGCCTTCTGGGAGGCGATCCTTCAGGAACACTACCTGCGCACCTTCAAGGATGCCGCCGAGGAGGTGGTGGAGCTGCTGGGCTATGCGCTGATCCTGATCGCGGTGATCGAGCTGACCCTGCTGGCCCGCCGCTGGGCCCGGGCGCGCAGCGCCGGCTGATCCAGCACCGCTCCCCCGGACAGCAAGAAGCCCCGCAGGCACTGCCTGCGGGGCTTCTTTCCATCAAGGCCAGGGCCAATGGCCCTGCCCCGGCTTCCCGTCACTACTCGTCGAGGAAGGAGCGCAGCGGCTCGGAGCGGCTGGGGTGGCGCAGCTTGCGCAGCGCCTTCGCCTCGATCTGGCGGATCCGCTCGCGGGTGACGTCGAACTGCTTGCCGACCTCCTCGAGGGTGTGGTCGGTGTTCATGTCGATGCCAAAGCGCATGCGCAGCACCTTGGCCTCGCGGGCGGTCAGCCCGCCGAGCACGTTGCGGGTTGCCTCGATCAGGCCCTCGCCGGTGGCCGAGTCGAGGGGCAGGATCATGGTGCCGTCCTCGATGAAGTCGCCCAGGTGCGAGTCGTCATCGTCACCGATGGGCGTCTCCATGGAGATCGGCTCCTTGGCGATCTTGAGCACCTTGCGCACCTTGTCTTCCGGCATCTCGAGCCGCTCGCCGAGCTCTTCGGGGGTGGGCTCGCGGCCCATCTCCTGGAGCATCTGCCGGGAGACCCGGTTGAGCTTGTTGATGGTCTCGATCATGTGCACCGGGATGCGGATGGTGCGGGCCTGGTCGGCGATGGAGCGGGTGATCGCCTGGCGGATCCACCAGGTGGCGTAGGTGGAGAACTTGTAGCCGCGACGGTATTCGAACTTGTCCACCGCCTTCATCAGGCCGATGTTGCCCTCCTGGATCAGATCCAGGAACTGCAGCCCGCGGTTGGTGTACTTCTTGGCGATGGAGATCACCAGGCGCAGGTTGGCCTCGACCATCTCCTTCTTGGCCCGGCGCGCCTTGGCCTCGCCGATGGAGAGGCGGCGGTTGACCTCCTTGATCTCGGTGACCGGCAGGCGAACCATCTCCTCCTCGAAGGCAATCTTGCGCTGGGCACGGGCGATGTCGGCGCGCAGCGGCTCGAGGCGGTCGGCATACTTGGGATGCTCGGCGGCGAAGCGGGCCAGCCACTCGGGGTCGGACTCGCTGCCCGGGAAGGCCTTGATGAAGGTCTTGCGCGGGATGCGCGCCTTCTTGACGCACAGCTGCATCACCGCCTTTTCCTGGGCCCGCACCTGCTCGACGCTGATGCGCACCTGGTTGACCAGGCGCTCGAAGTGCTTGGGCACGAGCTTGATCGGCGAGAACAGCTCGGCCAGGCGCGCCAGCTCGTCCTGGGCCTCCCGGGAGTGGCGACCGTGGGCAGCGATAGCGGCCTGGGCCGTGGCATTCTGCTCGCGGATCTGCTCGAAGCGCGCACGGGCCTCTTCCGGATCCGGACCACCCTCGTTGCTGGTGGAGTCGTCCTCTTCCTCGTCGTCGGAGCCGTCGCCGTCCTCGTCGAGGTCATCGCTGACCTCGGGCTCGGGCACCTCGGCCTCGGCCACGCCCGGAATGCCCTCGTCGGGGTCGATGAAGCCGGAGAAGAGGTCGGAGAGGCGACCGGGCGCCTCCTCATCCTGGGTGGTGTCGTAGGCATCGAGGATCGACTCGACCGCACCGGGCAGGTAGGCGAGCGCGGACATCACCTCCCGGGTGCCCTCCTCGATCCGCTTGGCGATCTCGATCTCGCCCTCGCGGGTCAGCAGTTCCACCGTGCCCATCTCACGCATGTACATGCGCACCGGGTCGGTGGTGCGACCCACGTCGCTCTCCACCGCCGCCAGGGCCGCCACGGCTTCCTCGGCGGCAGACTCGTCCGTGGAGTGATCCGACATCATCAGGGTGTCTTCATCGGGGGCCTCCTCGACGACACTGATACCCATGTCGTTGATCATGCCGATGATGTCTTCCACCTGATCGGGGTCGGCGATATCCTCGGGTAGATGGTCGTTGACCTCGGCATAGGTCAGGTAGCCCTGTTCCTTGCCGCGCGCGATCAACTCCTTCAGACGTGACTGCTGCTGCGCATTTCCAGCCATAGAAACCCTATCTCGACGAAGAAGAATGAAGCACCTGAAGCGCTGGGTGGAGAAAACTCGTGAAGCCGAACAGTATAGCGGCAGAAAGCACCTTTCTGCCAGTTCGATCTATTTGCGCGGTCACTCAGGTGTGTTAGGTTGTCAGGTTACGCCGGTGCCGGGCGATTCCTCCTATATGGTGATGGTAGGAGAAAAATCAACCTCGGTGCCAACGCGGATGGTGCATTTTTGACCTTCCGGTCAGCCGTGCAGTTCGGTGAGCAGGGCCATCAGCCGCTGCTTCTCCTCCCGCGACAGCCGCTCCGCTACTAGGCCTGGGCCAGCAGTTGCATCAACCGCTGCCTCTCCTCATCCGTGAGACGTTCCCCCTGCTGCTGCCTTTCCAGCAGAGCATCGATTTCCTGCTGGCGAGTCGGCTTGAGCTTGTGGCGTTGAAAATACCGGACCCAGTTATCCAACTCTTCAGCCCTGAACGGCTTGGAAACCAGCGGCTCTTGCCGCGCCAGCGCCGCCAGCCGCTCCCCCTCCGGACTGCCGTGGAAGTGCGCCAGCAGCACCTGGGCGCTGCGATAGCGTCCGGCCCGCAGCAGGCGGACCACCTCGCGGCAGAGCCGCCCGTCGGGATCCTCCTCCGGGCACCACGCCTCCTCCTCCGGCAGCCGTTCCACCAGCGACGGCTCGTGGACCAGCAGCTGCAGGGCCCGCGCCACCGGGCTCAGCGAGCCAGGCCCCTGCCCAGCCGGCGAGCCGGACCGCTCCCCGCGAGGCGGGGGCATCTCCCGGTCCGGCATACCGTCGACACCGTTCGCCACGAGCGCCGGCTCGGCGGGCGACGGTGCCGACCGCGCCATCAGCGCGGCGAAGCTTGACTGGTCGACGCCGGTGCGACGCGAGAGTTCACTGAGCATCAGCGATTTCAGTACGCCTTCCGGCAGCTTTCCGAGCGCGGCCAGCACCTGGCTGGCGTAGCGCTCGCGATCCTCGACCCTGGCCAGGTCGCGCCCTGCCGCCGCCTGGTCGAAGAGGAACTCCGACAGCGGGCTGGCGCAGGTGATCCGGTCCTCGAAGGCCTCGGGCCCCTCGCGGCGCACCAGGGTGTCCGGGTCCTCGCCCTCGGGCAGGAACAGGAAGCGCGCCTGGCGCCCGTCGATCATCAGCGGCAGCACCGTCTCCAGGGCCCTGGTGGCCGCCTGACGGCCGGCACGGTCGCCGTCGAAGCAGAACACCACCTCGCTGACCAGGCGGAACAGCCGGGTCAGGTGCTCCTCGCTGGTGGAAGTGCCCAGGGTGGCCACGGCGTTGCGGATGCCGAACTGCGCCAGCGCCACCACGTCCATGTAGCCCTCGACAATCACCAGTCGCTCGAGGCGGTGGTCCGCCTGGCGCGCCTCGTAGAGGCCGTAGAGCTCGCGCCCCTTGTGAAACACCGGGGTCTCCGGCGAGTTGAGGTACTTGGGCTTGGCATCGCCCAGCACCCGGCCACCGAAGGCGATGGTACGCCCCTTGATGTCGCGGATCGGAAACATCACCCGGTCGCGGAAGCGATCGTAGGTGCGCCCGCTCTCCTCGCGGTGCACCAGCAGCCCATACTCCACCTGAACCGCCTCGCCGATGCCGCGCTCGCCGAGGTGGCGCTTGAGCGCCTCCCACTCGCCCGGGGCGTAGCCAATGCCGAACACCTGCTGCACCTCGGGGGAGAGGCCGCGACGCGCCAGGTACTCCCGGGCCCCCTCGCCTTCCGGCATCTTCAACCGCTCGCGGAAGAAGGCGGCCGACAGCTCGAGCAGGTTGACGCCCTCCTTGCGCTTGCGCTCGCGGGCCTGGGCCCGCGGGTCGTCGGCGCCCTCCCGGGGCACCTCCAGGCCCAGCCGACCGGCCAGCTGCTCGACGGCCTCGGGGAAGCGCAGCTTGTCGTACTCCATCAGGAAGCGCAGGGCATTGCCGTGGGCGCCACAGCCGAAGCAGTGATAGAACTGCTTGTCGGCGCTGACGGTGAACGACGGCGTCTTCTCCTGGTGGAACGGGCAGAGGCCGGAATAGTTGCGTCCGGCCTTCTTCAGCTTGACCCGCTCGCCCACCACCTCGACCACGTCGACGCGGGCAAGCAGGTCATCGATGAAGCGCTGGGGTATCGGTCCGGCCATGTCGCGGGATCACCTCACGGAAGCGATGCGACGTCTGGGCCGACGGCGCGGGGCACCGCCGGCCCGGAAAAAACAAGCGGCCACCGGATGGCGGCCGCTTGGCGTCCCTCTTGAGACCGCCCGGGCCCGAGGCCCCGGCCGTCTCCAGTACGGATCAATAGAGCCGTTCGAAACGCTTGCGCTCGCGCTGAAGCTTCTTGGCGTGGCGCTTGACGGCAGCGGCCGCCTTGCGCTTGCGCTCTGCGGTCGGCTTCTCGTAGTGCTCGCGACGACGCACTTCGGAGAGAACACCGGCTTTTTCACAGGAACGCTTGAAGCGACGCAGCGCGACGTCAAACGGCTCGTTATCACGTACTTTGACAGAAGGCATTAAGCACTCACCTACCTTAGGTAACTAGAGTTCGGTTAGTACGCACACCCCTGCGGGTGGCAGCTGCCGCGACAACGACCGACGGCCCGTATCTCGTCTGGCGAGCAGGGCGAGTCGGTGTCATGCGGATAATCGCCACCTGGGTGCACGACCCAGTCTTGCAGCGCACAGTAGTCTAGTCGCGCCCCGGGGCCTTTGCAAATGCTTTCCACCTCCGAACCACGTAGAATGCCGGCTGACTTCCGCACGCTGACGAGCCGACACCATGCGCGTACTGGGCATCGAGACCTCCTGCGACGAGACCGGCGTCGCCCTCTTCGACAGCGAGCGCGGCCTCGTGGCCGATGCGCTCTACAGCCAGATTGCCATGCATGCCGAATACGGCGGCGTGGTACCGGAACTGGCCTCCCGCGACCATACCCGCCGGCTGCTGCCGCTGATCCAGCAGGTACTCGACGAGGCGGGCCTGGCCCGCACCGACCTCGACGCCATCGCCTACACCGCCGGCCCCGGCCTGGTGGGGGCCCTGATGGTGGGCGCGGCCACGGCCCACGGCATGGCCCGCGCCCTGGGGATCCCGGTGCTCGGGGTGCACCACATGGAGGGCCACCTGCTGGCCCCCATGCTGGAGGAGAACCCGCCGGCCTTTCCCTTCGTGGCCCTGCTGGTGTCGGGCGGCCATACCCAGCTGGTCGAGGTTCGCGGACTCGGCCGGTACACCCTGCTCGGCGAGTCCGTGGACGATGCCGCCGGGGAAGCCTTCGACAAGGCGGCCAAGATGCTCGGCCTGGACTACCCCGGCGGCCCCCAGGTGGCGAAGCTGGCCGAGGGCGGCGACCCGCAGCGCTTCCGCTTCCCGCGTCCGATGACCGACCGCCCGGGGCTGGACTTCAGCTTCTCGGGCCTCAAGACCCACACCCTCACCGCCATCCGGGCCCTGGAGGCGGAGGGCGCACTGGACGAGACGGCCCGGGCCGACGTGGCCCGCGCCTTCGAGGAAGCGGTGGTGGACACCCTGGTGATCAAGTGCCGCCGCGCCCTGGACCAGACCGGGCTCAAGCGCCTGGTGGTGGCCGGCGGGGTCAGCGCCAACACGCGGCTGCGCGAGCGACTGGAGCGGGAGTGCGAGAAGCGCGACGCCCGGGCCTACTACCCCCGCGGACGCTTCTGCACCGACAATGGCGCCATGATCGCCTATGTGGGCGCGCAACGCCTGCTGGCCGGCGAGCGTGACGAGATCGGCGTGATGAAGGCGGTGCCGCGCTGGCCGATGGATACGCTGCAGACACCCTAGAGCCCCGGCTCGTCGCCGCGGCCGAGGCGCTGGATGTTGAGCACGTGACGCACCAGCACCAGCAGGGTGAAGCCGATCACCACGATGACATAGTCCGGCGCCAGCCATAGGCTGGCCAGGGGAGCGGCGGCGGCGCTGGCCAGGGAGGCGATAGCGGCGGTGCGCATGCGCCAGGCGAGCAGCACCCAGAGGGTAGCGCACACCAGCGCCACACCGGGGGTCAGCACCAGCATCACGCCGAAGGCGCTGGCCACCGCCTTGCCGCCCCGGAAACGGTGCCAGACCGGGTAGCTGTGGCCCAGCAGCACGGCCAGGCCGACCAGCCCCTGGGCCCAGGGCGGCAGCCCCAGCAGCATGGCCAGGCCGAGCACCGGCATGCCCTTGGCGGCATCGACCAGCAGGGTGGCCAGCGCCAGGCGCCGGCCGTGAAGCCGCAGCACGTTGGAGAAGCCGGGGTTGCAGGAGCCGGCCAGGCGGGGATCCCCCACCCCGGCCAGGCGGCAGACCGTCAGCGCACCCAGCCAGCTGCCACTGAGATAGCCCAGCGCCATCAGCGGCAGGATCAGGTCGAGTGGCGCCTCCACGGCCGGCCCTCCGGTGATCGGGAAGAGGTCATTCTGCCAGCCGCCACGGGGGGCTGCCCAGCCATGGCGCGATCCGACACGGTGTCCCCCGCCGCACGCCTCGCGTACAATCGGCGCCAACTGGCCCGGCGCGGCGCACCGCCCGGAAGACCATGCCCACTCTCATGCCCGGAACCATCCCCATGGATCTAGTGCTGATCGAGGCCCTCGGCGTCGACACCGTGATTGGCGTCTACGACTGGGAGCGCACCATCACCCAGCGCCTGGTGCTCGACCTGGAACTCGCGACCGACATTCGCCCCGCGGCGGCCGACGACGACATCGCCCTGACACTGGACTACGCCGCCATCAGCGAGCACATTGCCGACTTCGCCGCCCGCCATGACTTCGCCCTGGTGGAGACCTTTGCCGAACGCCTCGCCGACACCCTGCGCCAGGCGTTCAGCATCGCCTGGCTGCGGCTGACCGTGCGCAAGCCCGGCGCCGTGTCCGCGGCAGCGGCGGTGGGGGTGCGTATCGAGCGCGGCACGCGACCGGGGGCGACCTGATGGCGCGGGTGACGGTCAGCATCGGCAGCAATATCGAACGCGAGCATCACGTGCGGGCCTGCCTCGACGCCCTGGCGGCCGCCTTCGGCGAGTTGGCGATCTCGCGGGTGTTCGAGAGCGAGCCGGTGGGCTTCGAGGACGGGCGCAACTTCTACAACCTGGTGGTGGCGTTCGACAGCGACTGGCCGGTGGGGGAACTGCAGGCCTGGTGCAAGCGGCTCGAATACGCCAACGGCCGCCGCCAGGGAAGCCCCAAGTTCAGCCCCCGCACCCTGGACATCGACCTGCTCACCGTGGGCGAGTTGACCGGTGACCAGGACGGCGTCGAGCTGCCGCGGGACGAGATCCTCCACCACGCCTTCGTGCTCCAGCCCCTGGCGGAGCTGCTGCCCGAGGCGCGCCACCCCCTGAGCGGCAGGACCTATCGCGACCACTGGGCGGCGTTCGATGACGTCGACCAGCAGCTCTGGGCGGTGGACTTCCACTGGGCCGGCCGTCAGGTCTCCCGCGCCGGCTAGTCTCCCTGAAGGGCAGCATCGATGGCCGCCCGGCGGCGCCGGGCGAGCTCGTCGCCCAGCGCCCGTCCCTGGAACCCCTCCTCCACCAGCGCCTTGGGCAGCACCTGGGCCGCCAGCCGCCAGGCCAGCGCCAGGTCCTCGGCCAGCGCCGGCGCATCCAGGCTGACCAGGCTGACCAGCGGGGCGACGCGCTCGCCGCGGCGCCAGGCATCGATGGCGTCCAGCCAGGCCAGCACCCGCGCTCCGTCCGGCGCCTGCGCCTCGGCCTCCTCGCGCAGGGCCCGGGTCAGGGCCGCCTGGCGAGCCAGGGCGGCGTGGGCCTTGGGCAGCCGCAGCCGCTCGGCCAGGGCGCTTCGCGCCGACTCGTCCAAGTGCTCGACCAGCCGCGCCCAGCGCCAGCGCACCGTGGCCGAGGCATCGATCTCCTCCGGCAGCCGGTGCAGCCGGGCCAGCGCCTCGTCGAGGGCCTCGCGATCGGCAACCAGTTCCGGCATCAGCACCGCCAGGGCCCCGCACTCGTCCAGCGCCTGGAAGTAGACCTCGGGCCAGGGCTCCGAGAGCGCCTTCTCGGTCTCGGTCCAGACCCGTTCGGCCACCAGGTGGGTGAGCTCGCCGCTGGCGGCGAGTTCGGCCATCAGGGCCCGGGTCTCCTCGGCGATGGTGAAGCCGAGCCCGGCATAGCGGGCCAGGAAGCGAGCGGTCCGCAGCACCCGCAGCGGATCCTCGACGAAGGCCGGCGAGACGTGACGAAGCCGCCGGGACGCCAGGTCGGCCAGGCCGCCATAGGGATCGATCAGCTCCCCCTCGGGGGTCTCGGCCATCGCGTTGAGGGTCAGGTCCCGGCGCGCCAGGTCCTCCTCCAGGGTCACCTCGGGGCTGGCGTGCACCTCGAAGCCGGTATAGCCGTGGCCGGCCTTGCGCTCGGTACGCGCCAGGGCGTACTCCTCATGGCTGTCGGGGTGCAGGAAGACCGGGAAGTCGCGCCCCACCGGCCGGAAGCCGCGTCGGCGCATCTCCTCGGGCGTGGCCCCCACCACCACCCAGTCATGGTCGTAGACCGGCCAGCCGAGCCGCGCATCGCGTACCGCCCCGCCCACGCAGTAGACCTCGAGCCCCTCCACGACCGGATCCGGTGGCGAGCCCATCGCTCAGCGCTCCACCCGGTCGGGGTGACGCAGCTGCCACTCGGTAAAGCCGCCATCGAGGCTGTAGACCTCGGCGAGGCCCTGCCCCGCGAGCCAGGCGGCGGCCTGCTGGCTGGAGTGGCCGTGGTAGCAGACCACCACCACCGGCCGCTCGGCCGGCATCTCGTCGAGGAAGGCGCCGACGCTGTCGTTGTCCAGTCGCCGGCTGGCGGGAATATGGCCCTGGGCGAAGCTCATGGGGTCGCGGATATCGACCAGGGCCAGGGCGCGACCGTCGTCGAGCCAGGCCTGCAGGGTCGGGATATCGAGGTGGCGGAAGGTCGTCATGGGAATCTCGTCATCGGGGGATGGTCGGGCATCGCTCAGCGCCGGCGGCTGGGCACGCTTGCACGCTCACCGCTCTGCAGGTCCAGGGCCGTCAGGCGACTCCCCCACACGCAGCCGGTGTCCAGCGCCTCGGCGCGGACCCTACGCCTCGGGGTCTCGCCCTGCAGGGCCGCCCAGTGGCCGAAGAGCAGCCAGGGGTCATCGGCACGCGGATACTGGAACCAGGGGGCGAAGCCCGGTGGCGCGCTGTCGAGCCCCTCCTTGGCGGCAAAGTCCAGGCAGCCGTCGGCATCGATGAAGCGCATCCGGGTCAGGACGTTGACGATCGCGCGCAGCCGGTCGATGCCGTCCAGGTCGTCTCGCCAGCATGACGGCGCGTTGCCGTACATGCGTTCGAGGAAGGTCCCCGAGCGCTCGCTGCCCAGTACCGCCTCGAGCTCGGCGGCAAGCCCCGCGGCCTGGGCCAGCGTCCACTGCGGCAGCAGGCCCGCGTGGGTCATGACCACCTCCTGGCCTCGGCTCTCATGGACCAGCAGCGGGCGGGACTGCAGCCAGTCCAGCAGTGCCTCGCGGTCCGGCGCGGTCAGTATGGCGTCCAGGGTATCCTTGCGGTTGAGGCGGGCGCCGCCTCGGGCCACCGCCAGCAGGTGCAGGTCATGGTTGCCGAGCACCGTGGTGGCGGCATCGCCCAGCGCCATCACCTCGCGCAGGCAGGCAAGCGAGGCCGGGCCGCGGTTGACCAGATCGCCGGCCAGCCACAGCCGGTCTCGCCGGGGGTCGAAGTCGAGGGCCTCCAGGAGGGCAACGAACTCGGCATGGCAGCCCTGGAGGTCGCCGATGGCATAGGTGGTCATCAAGGCTCCCTGTACAGTGTCTCACGCAGCGGACTCAGTGCACCTGGTTGGGGCCGGCCAGGCGGAAGGGGGCGATGGGCACCTCGAAGGGGCGCTGGCTGGCGGTATCGACGCAGGTATAGTCGCCCTCCATCACGCCCACCGGCCCGTCGAGGATCGCCCGGCTGGTGTAGCGGAAGCTCTGCCCCGGGCCGATCACCGGCTGCTGTCCCACCACGCCCTTGCCGCGCACCTCCTGCACCTTGCCACTGCCCTGGGTGATCTTCCAGTGGCGGGCCATCAGCTGGATGCTGTGCCGCGAGGCGTTGTGCACGGTCACCGTGTAGCTGAAGACGTAGCGCGCCTCATCCGGCGAGGACTCCTCCTCGCGGAACTCGGGCAGGACCTCGACCCTGACCTCGCCGGTGCAGGCCTCGGGCAGCATCGTCATCGGTGGCCCTCCTCACCGCCGGCCGCAGCCAGGTGGTTGGCGATACGCACGAACTCCTCCACGGTGAGGGTCTGGGGGCGGCGTGACGGGTCGATGCCCAGCGCCTCCAGCGACTCGGCATCGATGCGGCCCTTGAGGTTGTTGCGCAGCGTCTTGCGGCGCTGGCCGAAGGCCTCGCGCACCAGGATGAAGAGCAGCGCCTCGTCGGCGGCCGGGTGGGGCAGTTCGGCATGGGGCGTCAGACGCACGATGGCGGAATCCACCTTGGGCCTCGGCACGAAGGCCTCCGGCGGCACCACGAACAGCGACTCGACCCGGCAGCGGTACTGGGCCATCACCGAGAGCCGCCCCCAGTCGGCCCCGCCCGGCGCCGCGGCCAGCCGCTCCACCACCTCCTTCTGCAGCATGAAGTGCATGTCGGCGATGGCGTCGCCGGCCTGGAGCAGGTGGGCGATCAGCGGCGTGGAGATGTTGTAGGGCAGGTTGCCCACCACTCGCAGCGGCTGGCCCTCGCCGCGCAGGGCGCGGAAGTCGAACTTGAGGGCGTCGCCCTCGTGGATCACGAAGCCGGGATGGTTGAAGAACTGGACCCTGAGCCCGGGAATCAGGTCGCGGTCGAGCTCGATCACCTCCAGGTGGCCGTCGGCCGCCTCGAGCAGCGGCTCGGTGAGGGCGCCCTGGCCGGGGCCGATCTCCACCAGGCGCTCACCGGGGCGCGGGGCGATGGCGCGCACGATGCGCGAGATGACGCCCGGGTCACGCAGGAAGTTCTGGCCGAAGCGCTTGCGGGCCCGGTGGACCGGGGGGCGAGATGCCATTCAGGGCTGTCCTTCTGTCGCTATTTGATGAGGCCGCGGCCAGCCATCTCCGCGGCCAGGGCCACGGCTACCCGCAGGCTGCCGGGATCGGCGCGGCCGCTGCCGGCCAGGTCCAGAGCGGTGCCGTGGTCCACCGAGGTGCGCGGGAACGGCAGCCCCAGGGTGATGTTGGCGGCGCGGCCGAAGCCGGCATACTTGAGCACCGGCAGGCCCTGGTCATGATACATGGCCAGCACCGCGTCGGCCCCCTCGAGGTGGCGCGGGGTGAACAGGGTATCCGCGGGAAGCGGGCCGTCAAGGCGCAGGCCCTCGTCGCGCAGGGCCTCCAGCACGGGGAGGATCACGTCGATCTCCTCGCGGCCCAGGTGCCCGCCCTCCCCGGCGTGGGGGTTGAGCCCGCACACCGCGATGCGCGGCGCCTCGATGCCGTACCAGCGCACCAGGTCCGCCGCGAGGATGCGCAGCAGGCGCGTCAGCCGCGGGGCGGTGATGGCATCGGCGACCTCGCGCAGCGGCAGGTGGGTGGTGGCCAGGGCCACCCGCAGCGCCGGGCCGCCCCGCCAGCCGGGGCGATCGGCATGCAGGGCGTGGTCGGTGGCCAGCAGCATCACCACCTCCTCCACCCCGCAGGCGTCGCGCAGATACTCGGTGTGGCCGCTGAAGCCGGCGTGGCCGGCGTCCAGGATCACCCCCTTGTGAAGCGGTGCGGTGACCAGGCCGGCGGCGTACCCGTCGCGGCAGGCGCGAATCGCCACGTCAAGGGTCTCGAGCACGTAGTCGGCATTGGCGACCTCGAGCCTGCCGGGGCGGGCGGGGGTGCGCAGCGCCACCGGCCACACCGGCAGCTCACCGGGCCTGGCCGCCGGCACGGGGTCGTCGGGCGAAAGCGGAACCAGGGCCAGGCGGATGCCCAGGGCGGCGGCACGCTCGGCCAGCAGCCCGGGATCGCCCACCGCCACCAGGCGCCCCGCCGGGCTGCCCTCGGCGGCCAGCCTCACGGCAAGCTCGGGGCCGATGCCGGCGGGCTCGCCGGTGGTCAGCGCCAGGAGGGGGCCGGGGTCGCCCATCAGCGGCCGTCGAGGCGGTTGTCGACGAAGGCCTGGGAGCGGATCTCCTGCAGCCAGGCCTCCAGCTCCTCGTTGGCCTTGCGCTGGAAGAGCGCCTGCTGTGCCTGCTGGCGGCCGACGTTCTCCTGCTCCATGAACCGCTCCACCTCGCGCTCGGAGAGGTTGACGCGGCTGCCCACCCGGCGCTGCTGCAGGTCGCGCAGCACCATCTCGCGGCGAATCTCCTCGCGCACGGCGGACAGCGTCAGGCCGTCGGCCTCCAGGGCGTCGGCAAACTGCTCCAGGGTCATGCCGTTGTTCTCGGCGATGGCGCGCACCTGGCGGTTGAGCTCGGTGTCATCGATGGAGAGCCCGGCCTCGCGGGCCATCTGCAGCTGGATCTCCTCGACGATCATGCGCTCCAGCACCTGCTCGCGCAGGATCCGCTCCGGCGGCAGGTCGATCTGCTGGGCGGTGAGCTGGCTGCGGGCCTGGGCGATGCGCTCGTCCAGTTCGCTCTGCATGATGGCGCCCTGGTTGACCACCGCGACGATGCGATCCAGCGACTGGCGCTCCATGGACTGGAAGCTCTGGGCCTGCCCGGCCAGCGGCAGGCCGCCCAGGCACAGGGCCATCAGCAGGCCGGCTCCCAGCCTGGCGGTACGTCGACTGCGCATTGGGTTGTTTCCTCTCATCGTTCCTCTCTAGCTGGTGGCGACCCGGATCAGAAGGCGGTGGAGCGATAGCCCGGGATGGCCTCCTCGAAATAGCTGTCGGCCTCGCGGCCCACGCCGCCGAGCCCCTTGAACACGAAGCGCAGGAAGATCCCGCGATCGGTGAAGTCGTCCGCCAGGCGGGCCGTGTCGTTGTCGTCGATCCACTCGCGCCACACCAGCTG
The DNA here is from genome assembly GCF_024206005.1 of Halomonas sp. 3H. NCBI lineage: Bacteria > Pseudomonadati > Pseudomonadota > Gammaproteobacteria > Oceanospirillales > Halomonadaceae > Halomonas > Halomonas sp. 3H. The sequence goes on along the minus strand of NZ_CP100360.1, from coordinate 759,726 downwards.
CAGACCATAGCAGCAGTCGTTCCACTGCACACCCGCCAGCTGCTCCAGGGCGCGGTCGTTGGTGTTGTCGTAGAGGAAGCGGCCGATCAGGTCGACGCGGTGGCTGGCCTTCCAGGCGAACGACAGGTCGTACTCCTCGCGGTTGAAGTCGCGGAAGTCGTCGTCGCCCGGCTCCACCGAGGGATCGAAGCCTTGGAGTTCCCAACGGTAGCCGAGGTTCAACGCGTGCCCCGTCGGCGAGCGGTAGTGCAGGTCGACGCCGGTGCGCTCGGTCTGCTCCAGATTGTCGTCGTAGAGCCACTGCCAGCGGGCCCGCCAGCGGTCGGTGACCTGCCAGTCGGCGCGGGTCACCAGCGGCGAGCGGTCACGGGTGGCGCGGTACCAGTCCGCGTAGCGGCGCTCGCGGTCCGGCAGGGTGTCGGGATCGCCGTTGATGTCGATGGTGCGGTCGTCGAAGTAGATCGACTGGCCGACCCCCAGCGACAGGCGCTGCCGGCCGCGGGCGTCTTCCAGCAGGCGCGACTCCACGCCCAGGGAGAGGCGGTTGAGGTCGCCGACCCGATCGCTGCCCGAGAAGCGGTGCGGCGACCAGAGCTGGTTCCAGGAGAAGGCGCGCTCGCTGGTGTCGAAGTCGGGGAACTCGGACTGGTCCCGGGCCGGCACGTAGGCATAGTTGACCCGGGGCTCCAGGGTCTGGCGATAGCCGCGCCCGCCGAGGTCGAGCTCGCGCTCGAAGACCAGGCCGCCGTCCACCGAGGCCACGGGCACTTCGCGGGTCAGGGAGGTGTCGCGGTCGGTGTCGCGGTTGCCGTAGTCGAGCTCGTAGGCGGTGGCCAGCCACTCCAGGCGCGGCTCCAGGTGCCCCCAGCTCTCGTCGAAGCGCCAGCCGGTGGCCGGCGACAGGTGCAGCCGGGAGCCGGTGGCGGACTCGCGCAGCGGGACGCGGTTCTCGTCCACGTCGCGCCAGAAGTAGGTGTAGTTCGAGCGCCACTGCTGGTAGAAGCCGGTGTCCCGGGCCCAGCGGGCGTCGGCGGTGAGGCTCGGCAGCCGGTAGAAGGGCTTGTCGCGGTCGGCCAGGGGGTCGTCGAGCTTCTGGAAGCCCTGGGCCCGGGCGTCGAGGCGCCAGGTGTCGCCGCGATAGTCGATTTGCGCCAGCCGCGACATGGCCGAGGTGTTCTGCTCGGCGAAATCGCTGCCGAAGTCGTCGAAGTAGCGACCGTCGCTGGCCGCCCCGTAGCGCAGCCGGTAGCGGCTGCGCGGGTTGAGGGTGCCGGCATGGCGGTAGTCGACATACCAGCGGTCCTCGCCCTCGAAGCGCCGCGCGGCGTCGTTGGGGTTGTCGCTGGAACCGCCGTCGTCGCTGCCCAGGAAGGCCCCCTCGATCTGGCCGGCGTCACTGGGCAGCAGGTAGCGATACTCGCCGCCCAGCAGCAGGCCGCGGTCGGTGATCCAGCGGGGGGTGATGGTGGCGTCCTGGTTAGGCGCGATGTTCCAGTAGAAGGGCTGGGCGTAGTCCAGGGCGTCGGCGGAGAGGCCCACCGCCGGCCACAGGAAACCGGTCTGGCGCCGGTCGTCGATGGGAAAGCGCACCCAGGGCCAGTAGAAGACCGGCACCCGCCCGACCTCGAGCCGCGCGTGGCGCGCGGTACCGAAGCCGCTCTCCCGGTCGAGCACCACGTCGCCGCCCACCAGTCGCCAGAGGTCGTCACCCGGATCGCAGGTGGTGAAGCTCGCCGAGGTGAGCCGGTAGCGGCCATCCTCGAGGCGCTGCAGCTGCTGGGCGTCGCCGCGCAGGTGGCGGTCATGGATCACGTAGTGGGCGCTGTCGATGCGCGCCGCATCGCTGACCAGGGAGAGCTCGGCGGCCTCGCCGCGCACCAGCAGGTTCTGGTCGCGCAACGCCAGGGGGCCATCGGCGAAGGCGCGCTCCCGGCTGCCCGGCACCCTGACACGGGGCGCCTCCAGCTGGGCCTTGTCACGCCTCAGGATCACCTCGCCGCCGAGGATGGTCTCGCCGTCCTCGCCGTAGCTGGCGGATTCCGACTCGCTGCCGACGCGGCCGCCCTCGGGCGCCGGCAGCCGGTAGTCGGGCATCACATAGACGCCGCGACACAGGGCATCGGCGGGACGCTCCGCGCCCCAGGGGCGGAAGTCCAGCCGTTCGCCCGGCAGCGGGTCGGGGGGCGCCGCCGCCAGCGGAGCGCTGGCCAGGCCGCAGGTCGCCAGGCCGGCAAGGGCCGTCCATGAGAGTCGCTTGCCCATGTTCCTCGATGTCCTTGGCGGGGTGAATCGGTATTATACAGGCCGCACCCGACCTGTCCTGCCGGCGGGTTGGCGAGGGGTCGGCGCTGCGCTCAGCATGCGGCGCGCCCCGGCGGCCGTCAACCGACGCGCCACGACGACATCCACCACGACCAGGGAGCCCGCCCCATCATGTCCGATGCCGCCCCGTCGCGATTCGACTCGCTCCGCCAGTGGGCCGCCGAGCGCCATGGCCTGCCCCCGGAGGCGGTCGACCTGCGCCTGGCCGCCGGCGACGCCAGCTTCCGCCGCTACTATCGGCTCCACCTGCCGGACGGCAGCACCCGCATGCTGATGGACGCGCCGCCGGCGCGGGAGGACAGCCGTCCGTTCGTGGCCATCGCCCGGGACTGGGCCGCCGCCGGCCTGCCGGTGCCGGCCCTGCATGCCGTCGACCTGGAGACCGGCTTCCTGGCCCTCGACGACCTGGGGGATACCCCGCTGCAGGCGTGCCTGGTGGGCGAGGCCGAGACCCTGGCCTGGCACGAGCGTGCCATGGCGCTGATCCACGCGCTGCAGCACCGCACCACGCCGGCCGGGCTGCCAGGCTACGATGCCGCCCTGCTCGCGCGGGAGCTCGACCTCTTCCCCGAGTGGTGCCTCGAGGCCTGGCTCGGGATGCCCGCGCCGCCCGGCTGGGCAACCCTGCGCGAGGCGCTGATCGCCTCGGCGCTGGCGCAGCCGGTGGTCACGGTGCACCGCGACTTCGACGCCATGAACCTGATGGTCCAGGGCAGCGAGCTGGCGCTGATCGACTTCCAGGACGCGGTGGCGGGCCCGATCACCTATGACCTGGTCTCGTTGCTGCGCGGGCGCTACTGCCGTTTCGATGCCAGCCGCTTCGCCGCCTGGGTCGAGGCCTTCCGCCGCCGCGCCGTCGAGGAGGGGCGCCTGCCGGCCGAGGTCGAGCCCGCGGCCTTCCTGGCGCAGGCCCAGGCCATGGCCGCCCAGCGCTCGCTCAAGGTGCTGGGGATCTTCTGCCGGCTGACCCTGCGCGACGACAAGGCCGGCTACCTGGTGCGGCTCCCGCATTTCCTCGCCCACCTGGAGGACAGCCTGGCCGGACTCGACGGCCACCACGCCTTCAAGGCCTGGCTCGCCGAGGCCTTCCGCCCGGCCCTGAGGGAACGGCTGGGAGACAGGCCATGAAGGCGATGATCCTGGCGGCCGGGCTCGGTACCCGGATGCGACCGCTGACCGACCACTACCCCAAGCCGCTGCTGCCGGTGGCGGGACGGCCGCTGATCGTCCACCACCTGGCACGCCTGCGGGCGGCGGGCATCCACGAGGTGGTGATCAACGTCAGCTACCGGGCCGAGCAGATCATCGCGGCGCTGGGCGATGGCCGCGAATACGGCGTGCGCATCGCCTGGAGCCGCGAGGAGACGCCGCTGGAGACCGGCGGCGGCATCCGCCAGGCGCTGAGCCTGCTGGGCGAGTCGCCCTTCCTGCTGGTCAACGGCGACATCTGGTGCGACCTGGACCCGGCCGCCCTGCCCCCGCTGGGCGACGACCTCGCCCGCCTGGTGCTGGTCGACAATCCGGCCCACCATGCGCGGGGCGACTTCCACCTGGATGCCGCAGGCCGCGTCCACGCCGAGGGTGAGCCGCGCCTCACCTTCGCCGGCATCAGCCTGCTCGACCCGGCGCTGGTGGCCGACGAACCGGAGGGCGCCTTCGCCCTGGCACCGCTGCTGCGGCGCGCCATGCAGGATGACCGCGTGGCCGGCCAGCACCACCGCGGCCACTGGGTCGACGTAGGCACCCCGGCGCGGCTCGCCGAGCTCGACCGACGCCTGCGGGTCTGAACTGAAGGCTGCTCACAGGTGGCAGGATCGCTCGTGACTATTCCGGCGACAGGCCTCCGAGGGGGCGCTGTGAATACGTCCGTGTACGCTACCTCGGCCCTCCCTGGTCCTCGGACCCCCTCTGCGACCTGTCCCCGGCGCCTCTCGCTATGGGCTGCTGCGATCCCCCTGTATGCTGGCCACCTTGAGCCAACAACCGAAAAGGAACCCTTGCCATGAAAGCCAGCGTGAAATGGACCGACGGTCGCCAGTTCGTTGCCGAGAGCGGTAGCGGTCACAGCGTGGTGATCGACGGCCCGCCCGACCACGGCGGCCGCAACACCGGCCCGCGCCCCATGGAGATGCTGCTGATGGGCCTGGGCGCCTGCACCTCCTTCGACGTGCTGGAGATCCTCGAGAAGTCCCGCGCGCCGGTCAGCGACTGCGTGGCGAGCCTCGAGGCGGAGCGCGCCGACAGCGTGCCCAGCGTGTTCACGAAGATCCACGTGCACTTCACCGTGACCGGCAAGGGGCTGAAGGAGAAGCAGGTGCAGCGGGCGGTGGAGCTCTCCGCCGAGAAGTACTGCAGCGCCTCGATCATGCTGGTGAAGGGCGGCGTCGACATAACCCACTCCTTCACGATCGTGGAAGAGTAGGCGCTACAGACGATAGACGCTGGTGGTCATCACCTTCGACATCAGCTTCATGCCGAACTTGACCGGCACCGGGAAGCGGGCGCCGCCGGCTTCCAGCGCCAGCTGGGCATGGTGGGCCTCGTCGATGGCCATCTGGCGCAGCACCGCCCGGGAACGCTGGTCGCCCGGCGGCAGCCTGACCAGGTGATCCTCCAGGTGGCGCCCCACCTGCTCCTCGGTGGCGGCCACGAAGCCCAGGCTCACCCGATCCCCCACCGCCCCGGCCACGGCGCCGATGCCGAAGGAGGCCGCGTAGAACAGCGGGTTGAGGACGCTGGTGCGGTCATGGAGCTCCTCGAGCCGCTCGTCGCACCAGGCCAGGTGGTCGATCTCCTCCTGCGCCGCCTCCTCCATCTGGCCGCGCACCTCCGGCAGCTTGGCGGTGAGCCCCTGCCCCTGGTAGAGGGCCTGGGCACACACCTCGCCGGTGTGGTTGATGCGCATCAGCCCGGCCGCATGACGGCGCTCCTCCTCGCTCATCGGCGCATCCTGGACATCGGCCGTGGCCGGCGACGGGCGCGAGGCCTGAGCCGCATGGGGCACGAGGGTACGCAGCACGGTGTCGAACTGGTGGATCAGGTTGTCGGTACGGGAGAGATGGCGATTCATGGCGGCCTCGTCGCGTCCAGCTCCGGAAGTAAAGGCCCATTGTAGCCGAGGGGGCAGGTCACCAGAAGCAGCGCCCACAACGTCCGACGCCACCTTGCGGTGGCGTCGGAGGGAACAGCACCCGATGCGTCGAACGCCTGGGCTCGCGCGGTGACCCGCAGTGCGCCGGCTAGCCAGCCGGCCAAGTGAAGCGTCGACCGCCCATCAGGTGCATGTGGATATGATAGACCGTCTGGCCGCCCAGGTCATTGCAGTTCATCACCACCCGATACCCCTCCTCGGCGAAGCCACGCTCCCTGGCCAGCCGGGCGGCGACGTACTGCAGGCGGCCGACCAGCGCCAGGTCACCCTCCTCGAGGTCGTTGAGGGTAGCGATATGGCGCTTGGGGATGATCAGGACATGGGTGGGCGCCTGGGGATTGATATCGTTGAAGGCCAGCACCTCGTCATCCTCGAAGACGATGTCGCCGGGAATCTCCCGGTTGACGATCTTGCAGAACAGGCAGTCCATGGCATGGCTCCTTCGTGGCGATGGGTGAGTGCTCAGCGGAAGCGTCGCTGGCCCAGCAGGTGGCGTACCAGCGGAGCGAGGATCAGCTCCATGGCCAGCGAGAGCCGCGAGCCCGGCACCACCAGGGTATGGGGGCGGCTCATGAAGGCATCCTGGATCATCGCCAGCAGGTAGGGGAAGTCCACCGTGGCCGGGTCGCGGAAACGGATCACCACGAAGGACTCGGCGTCGGTGGGGATATCCTGCACCTCGAAGGGGTTGGAGGTGTCCACCGTGGGCACCCGCTGGAAGTTGATATGGGTACGCGAGAACTGCGGCTGGATATAGCGCACGTAGTCATCCATGCGCCCCAGGATGGTGTCGATCACCGCCTCCTGGGAGTGGCCACGCAGCTTGATGTCGCGGTCGATCTTCTGGATCCACTCCAGGTTCATCGTCGGGGCCACGCCCACCAGCAGGTCCACGTGGCGGGCGATGTCGTGCTCGGCGGTGACCAGGCCGCCATGGAGCCCCTCGTAGAAGAGCAGATCCGTGCCGTAGGGCAGCGGCTGCCACTCGGTGAAGGTGCCGACCCGGTAGCCGGCCTCGATCATCTGCTTGTCTTCGGCGTGGATGTAGTGGCGATAGGTGCCGCTGCCCTGCTCGCCATACTCGAGGAACAGCGCCTCGAGCTCCTCGAGCAGGTTGGCCTCCACGGCGAAGTGGGAGAGCTCGTCCTTGCGCTCCGGCTCCTCGCGGAAGATTCGCCCGAGCTCCTCGCGGGTATAGCGATGGAAGGCGTCGCCGTCGACGAAGGCGGCATGAACGTCCTCGCGGGCGAACATCCGCTCGAAGGTGCGCTTCACCGTGGTGGTCCCGGCCCCGGAGGAGCCGGTCACGGCGATGATCGGATACTCCCGGGACATCAGGCGCCCCCCGCCCGGGCGATGGCCGCGGTTACCGCCTCGGGGACCGACACCGGGCGCCCGGCGGCAGGGTCGACGAGCATCACGTTGAGCCGCGCCGTGGCCACCGGCCGGCCGCCCTCGGCATGCCGCACGCGATGGTAGACGGTAACCGCCTTGCTCCCGGGCGCGGGAATCGCGGTCTCCACCACCAGCGCATCGGGCCAGCGCGCCTCGGACTGGTACTGGATGGCCAGGTCCGCCACCACGCTGGGGTAGCCGCCCATGTCCCACTCGGTGAGCCCCAGCGCCGCGAAGGCCTGGATGCGCGCCTCGTGGAGCAGCGATACCAGGGTGTCATGCCCCAGGTGGCGCCCGTAGTTCATGTCGGTGACGCGCACCGTCAGCGGGTGGCGGTGGACGATGGCGGCTTCGGGAAACTCCAGCCTGACGCGCTCCATGCTTGCCTCCTGCGTGTTGCTCTTGTTGTGGATCGAGGCCGGGGTTCAGCGCTCGCCGCGCTCGCGCGCGATGGCCCGGTGGGCGATATCGTGCCGGTAGAGGACGTCCGGCCAGCGGATCTCGGCCACGCCACGATAGGCCTGGTCGCGGGCGGCGCTCACGCCCTCGCCCAGGGCGGTGACGCACAGCACCCGCCCCCCGGCGGTGACCACCCGGCCGTCCTGCTCGGCGGTACCGGCATGGAAGACCTTGCAGCCGGTGGCCTCGGCGGCCTCGACGCCCTCGATGGCATCGCCCTTGCGGTAGCTGCCCGGGTAGCCCCCGGCGGCCAGCACCACCCCCACCGCGGCGCGGGGGTCCCACTCGCACGCCTTGCAGGCAAGCGCCCCGGTGGCCCCGGCCAGGCAGAGCTCGGCGAGGTCCGAGGTGAGGCGCATCATGATCGGCTGGGTCTCGGGGTCACCGAAGCGGCAGTTGTACTCGATCACCTTGGGGTTACCTGCGGCGTCGATCATCAGGCCGGCATAGAGGAAGCCAGTGTAGGGGTGGCCCTCCTCGGCCATCCCGCGGACCGTGGGCAGGATGACCCGCTCCATGACCCGGGCATGGACCTCGTCGGTGACCACCGGCGCCGGCGAGTAGGCGCCCATGCCGCCGGTATTGGGGCCGGTGTCGCCATCTCCCACCCGCTTGTGGTCCTGGCTGGTGGCCATGGGCAGCACGGTCTCGCCGTCCACCATGACGATGAAGCTCGCCTCCTCGCCCGCGAGGAACTCCTCGATCACCACCCGGGCCCCGGCGTCGCCGAAGGCATTGGCCTCGAGCATGTCGCGCACCGAGGCCTCGGCCTCGGCGAGGGTCATGGCCACGATGACCCCCTTGCCGGCCGCCAGGCCGTCGGCCTTGATCACGATGGGCGCGCCCTGCTCGGCGAGGTAGGCGAGGGCCGGGGCCACTTCGGTGAAGGTCCGGTAGTCGGCGGTGGGGATGGCGTGGCGGGCCAGGAAATCCTTAGTGAAGGACTTGGAGCCCTCCAGCTGGGCAGCGCCGGCGGTGGGGCCGAAGATCACCAGCCCCGCCTCGTGGAAGCGGTCGACCACGCCGAGCACCAGCGGCGCCTCGGGGCCGACGATGGTCAGGTCGACGCCCTCGTCCCGGGCGAAGGCCACCAGGCCGTCGAGATCGTCCACCGCGATGGCGACGTTGGCCAGGCCCGGCTCCCGGGCGGTGCCGGCATTGCCGGGCGCCACGAAGACCTGCGCCACCCGCGGGGACTGGGCGACCTTCCAGGCCAGGGCATGTTCGCGGCCACCGCCGCCGATGATCAACACCTTCATCCGTTACACCTTGTTCTGCAGACCGAAAACGAGCGACGCGGGGCGATGACCGACGGCGTCCCTGCCCCGATACCCGACGGCGATCGCCGACGGGCCGCGCGAAATGTCGCGGCATTATGTCAGAAAGCGGCGAGGCCCGCCCTCCTCCCAGCCGGGCGCATCACGGCTTCTCGTCGTCGTCCTTGTTGCCGGCCTGGCCGATGGTCTTCTGCCAGAACTTCATGTTCTCCTCGGCCAGCTCGCGCATCAGCTCCATGGGGGTGTGGCGCATGGCCTGCTGCCACTGGTCCTGCACGCGCTTCTGCTGCTCCAGCATCAGCTGGGTGCCCTGTTCCAGGTAGCGCGCCAGCGGCAGCGGCTGAGCCATGTCGTAGACGCGGATGAACTGGGCCAGCAGGTCGTTGGAGAAGACCTCGGCCTCGCCATCGGCCTGCTCCTGCTCGATGATGATCGAGAGCAGGATGGTGCGAGTGAGATCCTCGCCGCTCTTGGCATCCTCGACCCGGAACGGCACCTCGTCGAGGATCAGGCGACGCAGGTCTTCCAGGGTCACATAGCGGCTCTGTTCGGTATCATAGAGCCTGCGGTTGGCATACTTGCGAATCACGCGCACGGCGCTGCTCCTTGTCATGGCGTCCGCACCGGGACGGGTATCGCGACCGGTGCCGGCACGGCGGCAGGGAAAACCCCTGTCATGAAGAGTATTGTGCACCGCGACACCATCCATGCAAGGAAAGCGCAATCAACGAGGCCCCATGAACCTGATTCTGCTCGCTCCGGAGGAGATCACCCACGACCGGCTCGCCCGGGTGCGCGACCCGCGCCGCCTGGCCCACCTGCGCGAGGTGCACCGCGCCCGGCCCGGCGACCGTCTCACCCTCGGCGTGGAAGGCGGCGGCATCGGCCGGGGAGAGCTGCTCTCCCTGGACGAGCACGAGGCCCGATTCGCCCTGGAGGAGATGGGACAGCCCCCGCCGCCGGCATTGCCGGTCCACCTGGTGCTGGCCCTGCCCCGCCCGCGCATGCTGGCCAGGAGCCTCGAGCATGTCACCGCGCTGGGCGTGAAGCGGATCACCCTGCTGCACACCCGGCGCGTGGAGAAGAGCTACTGGATGTCCCCGGAGCTGGCCCCCCAGAAGATCCGCACCCACCTGGTGCTGGGGCTGGAGCAGGCCCGGGACACGCGGCTGCCCGAGGTCGAGCTGGCGAAGGGCTTCCGGCCCTTCGTCGAGGACCGGCTTCCCGACCTGCTGAAGGGCCGGCGCGGCCTGCTGGCCCACCCCGGCATGCCCCGGGCCTGCCCGCGCGGCATCGAGGACCCCACGCTGCTGCTGGTGGGGCCGGAGGGGGGGTTCATTCCCTGGGAGGTGGAACGACTGCTCGAGGCGGGCTGCGAGGGCATCCACCTGGGGCCACGCATCCTGCGGGTGGAGACCGCGGTCACCGCCCTGCTGTCACGGCTGTTCTGACGCGTCGCCGCCAGGCGCGCCCGGGGCTACTCCTCGTCCGGGTCATGCTCGACCAGCGGGGCGTCCTCGTCGCACTCGGGGCGCTGCAGGAAGGTCTCACGCACGTCGAGCAGGCCCAGGTGGCTGATGGTGCGTCGCCCCAGCAGCAGCGGGTAGTTCATCTCCTCGCGGTCCCGCAGGCTGAACTGCTCCTCGTAGACGGTATCGCCCATGCAGACCTTCATCAGCACTACCGGCCGCTCGTCGCGGCCACCGGCTCCCCGCACCCGCAGGTCACGATAGAGCGGCAGTTCCAGGGTCTGGGAGAAGGCCTCACCGCTGGCGATGTCCTCCAGCTTGAGCCGGAAGCTCACCCACTCCTCGCCGTCGCGCTCGAAGGTCTCGATCTCCCGGGCATCCAGCGACGAGGTCAGCGCCCCGCTGTCGAGCTTGGCCTTCACCGCCACGCCCCAGGGCTCGATGGTGGCCCGCTCCACCCAGCCGAACACCTTGTCGTCGGCACCGGCCTGGGCCATGCCGGCCAGCAGCCCGGCAGCCAGGGCGAGGGGGCGCGCCATCCGGCGCGTCGAGGCAGCGAAGTCCATGGGTGACCTCCTTTGAGGGTCAGGGGAAAAACGCGAGAAACGTGCAGATTGACCGCCTGGGGGGGCCGGGGGTTCCCCGCCTGGCGCACCGGGCGGCAAGCCCGGCGCGCCGGCCAGCCTCAGCGCTCGAGGCGCTCCAGCAGCCGAACGGTAGCGAAGCCGTCCGGCGTGACGCCGATCGACTCCTGGTAGGCCCGCAGGCCACGTCGGGTGTTGGGCCCCAGGATCCCGTCGGGCGTCCCCACGTCGAAGCCGCGGGCATTGAGCGCCTGCTGCATCTCGCGCACCTGGCTGCGCATCAGCGGCTGCTCGTCCCGCGGCCACCCCTGCACGATGCCCTCGCGGCCGGCGATCTCGTTGGCCAGGGTGCCCACCGCCAGGGCATAGCTGGTGGCATTGTTGTAGCGCAGGATCGCCCGGTAGTTGGGCCCCACCAGGAAGGCGGGGCCACGGGCCCCGGCGGGGGCGATCACCGAGGCCTGGTCGAAGTCGGGCAGCGTCTCTTCCCCGACGGGGCGCACCCCCTGCGCGTGCCACGCATCGCTGGCGCGGCGGGTCGACAGCTCCGTCTGGGCGTGATCGAACCCCGCCGGCAGCTGCACCTCGACGCCCCAGGGCTGGCCCGCCTGCCAGCCGGCCCGGGCCAGGTAGTTGGCGGTGGAGGCCATGACGTCGGGGATGCTGTTCCAGATGTCCCGGCGGCCGTCGCCGTCGCCATCCACGGCGTAGGCCTCGAAGCTCGAGGGGATGAACTGGGTGTGCCCCATGGCCCCGGCCCAGGAGCCGATCATGCTGTCCGGGGCGATATCCCCGGCGTCGATGATCCGCAGGGCCGCCAGCAGCTCGCCCCGGGCGAAGTCGCGGCGCCGCCCGTCATAGGCGAGGGTGGCGAGCGCCTCCAGGGTCGAGAAGTCGCCGAAGTTGCCGCCGTAGTTGCTCTCGATGCCCCAGATCGCCACGACCACCTCGGCCGGCACGCCATAGCGCTGCTCCATGCGCCGCGCCGTGTCACGATGCTCGGCCAGCCGCTCGCGACCGGTGGTCACCCGCTGAGCGGAGACGGCGCTGTCGAGGTACTGCCAGATCGGCCTCACGAACTCGGGCTGCGAACGGTCGAGCTCGATCACCCGGGGCCGGTAGCGCACGCCGTCCAGGGCACGTGCCAGGGTCGCCTCGGTGATGCCCTCGGCGCGCGCCTGGCGGCGGAAGCCGTCCAGCCAGGTGGCAAAGTCGGCGGGCGGCTCGGCCTCGCCGCGGGGAGCGGCGGCTGCCTCCTGCACCGGGTCGGTCGAGGCCGCATCGCGATCGGCGGCACTGGCCTCGCGGGTCGGGCCGCTCTGGCAGCCGGCGAGCAGGGCCAGCATCAGGGAGGTAGTGAGGATCCGTTTCATGGTGACTGCTGCACTCCTTGGCAAGGGACAGGCCGATCATGGCGCAGTTTTGCTGGTGTCACCAGCCCGATGTCACGCCCCGCCAAGCCGCCGGATCACCAGACCGTGACAGGCCACCGCCCTCAGGGGCGCAGTTTTGCTGGTGTCACCAGCCCGATGTCACGCCCCGCCAAGCCGCCGGATCACCAGCCCGATCTCACGCCCCGCCGAGGCGCCAGATCACCAGGCCGTGGCAGGCCACCACCACCACGGTCAGCAGGGTCCGCAGCGACTGGAACCAGCCCGGCAGCAGTTCGCGGCTCCCCCGCCCGCATTCGTGGAGTCGCACCAGCAGGAAGCCGGCGACCAGCACCCAGGCCCCGGTCAGCGGATGCAGCAGCAGCGCCGGCCAGGCGATCAGGCTGGGCACCATGCTGAGCAGCAGCCTGGCGCGGAAGCCGTCGCTGCCGGCCGGCTCCAGGGACATCGCCACGCCCCATTGCACGCCGCCCAGGAAGGAGAGGATCACCGCGCTGTAATAGAGGAAGGCCGGAATGGCCATGGCCTGCCAGGCCACCGGCGCCAGCCAGGCCGCTGCCGCACCGGCCAGGAACGGCAGCAGGCCGGCGAGGCCCAGAGCCAGGGGCAGCCGGCCATCGCCCGGCAGCGGGGAAGACGTCTCGAAGGCGGTCATGTCGGGCTCCCTCATTCGTCGGGTTCTGCGGTTTCATGGAGCGGCAGCAGGCGATCCTGCCAGCGCGCCGGCACTACCAGCGGCAGGGGGAATCGCTCGGGCTCCACCCGCCAGGGCTGGTGGCGGGCCTGCCCCTCGGGCAGCTCGGCCAGCGCCGGCTGCCAGTGGGCCACGTAGTCGCCCCGGGCATCGTACTGCTCGGCCTGGCGGAGCACATGGAACCAGCGCTCCCGGGTATCGCGGCCGACACCGGCCACGTAGCGCCAGTTGCCCCAGTTGCTGGCCACGTCGAAGTCCACCAGGCAGTGCTCGAACCAGGCCGCACCGAGGCGCCAGTCGACCCCGAGATCCTTGACCAGGAAGCTGGCGACGTTCTGCCGGGCCCGGTTCGATAGCCAGCCGGTGGCCGACAGCTCACGCATGGCGGCATCGATGAAGGGCACGCCGGTCCTGGCGGCTGCCCAGGCGCGAAAGGCCGTTCCCGGCGCCGGGAGCGAACGGGCGCCGAACAGCCCCCTGCCCTCCTGACGCGCCGCCCAGTGGAAGTAGTCTCGCCACAGCAGCTCGAAGATGACCCAGTCGCTGGACTCCCCGGCGCCATGCTCGGCCTGCCAGGCGCGCACGGCATCGTGCACCTGGCGGGCCGACAGACAGCCCTGGGCGAGCCAGGGCGAGAGCCGGGTGGAGAAGTCGGCTCCCCGCAGGCCGTTGCGGGTCTCCTTGTAGCGGCCCACGGCGCCGGTGTCCCACAGGTAGTGATCGAGCCGGGCCAGCCCCTCGGCCTCGCCCCCGGCAAAGCGGAAGGCGCCGCGCTCGTCGGGGCGCCAGCGCGCCGCCTCGTCGCAGATGTCGCGCAGGGGGGGCAGCCCCCGGGGCGCCTCGTCGGGCCAGTGGGGCAGGGTCACCGGGGCGGCGGACGCCGCCGGGATCGGCACCCGGCCCTCCACCCGGCGGCGGAAGGCCGAGAAGCTCGGGGGGAGCGCCTCGACGGCCATGGGCAGCGCCGCCTCGTCGAACAGCAGCCCCCCCTCCAGCTGCAGCAGCTCGACGCGCTCGCCGAGCCGGCCGGCCAGGGCCACCACCGCCCCGGTCTCGTCGCTGCCCGCGTCGCGACGCACCCGCACCTGGCAGGCGCCGTGCCTCTCGGCGAGGTCGGCAACCACCTCCACCGGGTCTCCCACCCGCACCAGCAGGTCGCTGCCGCGGCGCAGCAGCTCCCCGCGCAGGGCGATCAGGCTCTGCCAGAGGAAGGCCAGACGCGCCGGCCCGATGCGCGGCACCTCGAGACCGGGCAGCGGTTCGAGCCAGACGGGATCGAGCACATAGACACACAGCAGCTGGCGAGGCGGGGTCTCGAACTGCAGCAGCGGATTGTCGGCAAGCCGCAGGTCCTGGCGCAGCCAGGCGATCGCCAGGGTCATGCCACCGTCCCGGCATGGCGGCGTGCCTCGCGCCGGCAGCGCTCGCTGCAGTAGCGGACCTCCTCCCAGCAGCGCGCCCACTTGCGTCGCCAGGCGAACGGCCTGCGGCAGTGGCGGCAGGGCTTGCTGGGCAGGTGAGGCTTGCGGTGCATGGCGGTCACCTCGCTCAATCATGGACAATACATGGATTATCGTACAACAGATGTACAAGATAAAGCCCCGCGCCACCCCATGACGCAAAGAGGCCACCCGAAGGTGGCCTCTTTCATGGGGCGCTGGCGCCGACTCAGGAGGGGTCGCTCTCCTTCGGTTCGCGCCGGGCGTTGGCCTCGGTCTCCATCCCGCTCTTGAGCTCGTGGGTCAGCGGGTCATAGTTGGGTCGCAGTTCGTCCTTGACGGTGCCGCTCCACAGCTTGGAGCCGACGAAGTAGCCCGCCCGGCCGATCACGTGCGCCGCCACCGGGGCGGTCATCAGGATGAAGACGATGATGGCCAGCGCGCGCGCCACCACATCGACCTCGCCGAAGTGCAGCGCCACCGCCAGCATGATCAGGATCACCCCGAGGGCCGCGGCCTTGGTCGTGGCGTGCATGCGGGTCAGAAGGTCGGGGAGGCGCAGGATACCCAGGGCAGCCAGCAGCATGAACAGCGCGCCCGAGAGGATGAAGACGCCCTTGATAAACTCAATCATCGCGGGGACCTCCACGTTCCAGGAAGCGGGCGAAGCCGATGGCGGCCAGAAAGCCCATCAGGGCGATGACGATGGCGGCATCCAGGAAGCTCGACACATCGGACTGGATGGCGGTGAGCCCCACCAGGCCGACCACGATGCTGGCGAACAGCTCCAGCGCCACCACCCGGTCGGGCAGGCTCGGGCCGCGCACCACCCGTACGAAGGCCAGGATCAGGGCGAGGGCCATGAGCACCTGGCTGATCAGGATCACGATCTCCATGTCGGTACCTCGCGGGCAGGCTCAGCGAAACAGTTCCAGGGCACGGTATTCCATTTCCTTGAGGTTGCGGCGCAGCTCCTCCTCGTCATCGAGGAACATGGCGTGGATATAGAGCACCTTGCGGTCGTCCGAGACGTCCAGGCTGAGGGTGCCGGGGGTGAGCGAGATCAGGTTGGCCACCATGGTGATCTCCAGTTCGGTACGGGCGTCCAGCGGCATGGCGATCACCCCGGGCTTCATGTGCCAGGGCGGGGTCAGGATGTCGAAGCCCACCTTGAGGTTGGCCATCAGCAGCTCCTTGATGAAGAAGCCGAGGAAGCCGAGGATTCGCGGGATGCGCGCCGGGTAGCCCTGGAGCGCCTCCACCTGGGGCTCGATCAGCACCAGGGTGATGTAGCCGAACACCAGCCCCACCGTCAGGTTCAGCCCGGTGAAGTCACCGCTCAGCACGACCCAGGCCAGCGCCAGCAGCAGGTTCCAGATGGCTCCGGTCATGGGCTCACCTCCTCGAGCGGCATCTCCAGCAGGGCCTCGGTCACATCGGCCCCCTGCCCCAGCACGGCATCGATGTAGCCCTGGGGGTTCATCAGCTGGTCGCCGATGACGGTCATGATCACCATCAACGGCTGGGCGAAGACGCCGATCAGCAGCGACATCGCCGCCAGCACCCCGACCGGCAGGGTCATCAGCCACAGGCTCGGCTTGACCATGCGGCTGTCGTCACCCACCAGCACCTCGCGCTCCGGCACCAGGTTGTCCTCCGGCAGCGACTTCCAGAACACCTCGTTCCAGATCTTGACCATGGAGTAGAGCGTCATCAGGCCCACCGCCAGGGCGATGCCGGTGACCACGTAGGCCTCGGCCTCGATGCCGGCGCGCACGATCACGAACTTGGCGAAGAAGCCCGAGAGCGGCGGGATGCCGGCCAGCGAGAAGGCCGAGAGGAAGAAGGCCACGGCGAGCCAGGGGCGCTCCCGGTAGAGCCCGCCCATCTTCTTCAGCTGGTAGGTGCCCTGCAGGCGCCGGGTGATGCCGCTGATCAGGAACAGGTTGGTCTTGACCACGATGTTGTGCATCACCGCGAAGATGCCGCCGGCGATGGCCAGGGGAGTGTAGAGCGCAAGGCCCAGGAGCATGTAGCCGATCTGGCTGACGATATGGAACGACAGGATGCGCCGGAACTCGTACTGGGCCGCCGCCCCCAGGACCCCGGTGACCATGGTCAGCGCCGCCCCCCAGATCAACAGGTCCTGGGTGTAGTCCAGGGTCTCGTCGAACATCAGGGTGAAGACCCGGAACAGCGCATAGACCCCGACCTTGGTCAGCAGGCCGGCGAACAGCGCCGATACCGCCACCGGCGGGGTGTGGTAGGAGGCCGGCAGCCAGAAGAACAGCGGGAAGGCCGCCGCCTTGATGCCGAAGGCCACCATGAACATCACCGCCAGCACCTCGACCATGCCGCGGTGCTCCGCCTCGTGCAGGCGCAGGGCGATATCGGCCATGTTGAGGGTGCCCACCATGCCGTAGAGCAGGCCGACGGCGGTGAGGAAGATCACCGAGGCCAGCAGGTTGAGGGTGACGTACTTGATGGCCCCCTCCATCTGCGCCTTCTCGCCGCCGAGGATCAGCAGCGCGAAGCTGGCCACCAGCATCACCTCGAACCACACGTAGAGGTTGAAGATGTCGCCGGTGAGAAAGGCCCCGGCGACCCCCGCCAGCAGCAGGTGCATCAGCGGGTAGAAGCCGAACTTCTCGTGGTCCGGCCCGGTGGACGCCAGCGAGTAGACCGACAGCACCAGCCCGATGAGCGCGGTCAGCACGACCATTACCGCGCTGAGCATGTCGGCCACCAGGGTGATGCCGTAGGGGGCCTCCCAGCCCCCCATCTGGATGGTCACGTAGCCCTCCTGCCGGACCGAGGCGAACAGCCACAGGGCGATCACCAGCAGCGCCAGGTTGCCGGCCACGGCGGTGAAGCGCTGCATCGGTCGGGAGCGCCAGAAGAGCAGCGAGATGGCACCCGACAGCAGCGGGAGGAGGACGGGAAGTGCGACTTCGGGCCTCACGTGTCGGTATCCTTCATCTTGTCCAGGTCATCGGCCTTGACGATCTCGTAGGCCCGGCGGATCAGCACCACGGCGAAGGCCAGCACGCCGAAGGCGATCACGATGGCGGTCAGCACCACCGCCTGGGGCAAGGGGTCGGCCACCACGCCGGGCGGGGCCTGCATGCCCTCGGGGATCAGCGGCGGAGCGCCGCGGGTCATGCCCGCGGAGGTGAAGATCAGCAGGTTCGCGGCGTTCGACAGCAGCATCAGGCCGATCACCAGCTTGACGATCGAGCGGCGCAGCATGAGGAAGATCGCCGCGCCGTAGAGCAGGCCGATGGCCACGGCCATCAAGGGTTCCATAGGGCGTCTCCTGTCAGGGGGAGCGGGGCGGTCTCAGGGCTCATCCTTGTCCACCTCCATCAGCGTCATCACCATGGTCACCACCGAGCCCAGCACGGCCAGGTAGACCCCGATGTCGAAGATCAGCGGCGTCGAGGCCTTGAAGTCGATGCCCGGAATGGTCCACCACTGCGCGGTCAGGAAGGGCTCACCGACGAACCAGGCGGGCACCACCGAGATCATGCCGAGCAGCAGCCCCATGCCGATCAGGTCCCGCGGGTCGACCATGCGCAGCACCTCCTTGGTGGCGCTGACTCCGAAGGCGAAGAGGTAGAGGGTGAAGGCCCCCGCCGCCACCAGGCCGGCGATGAAGCCGCCGCCGGGCTCGTCGTGGCCACGCAGCAGCAGGAAGATCGAGAACAGCAGCTGCAGCGGCATCAGCAGCCGCGCCGCGGTATTGAGGATGATGGTGCCGGATTTAACCATCGGTGGTCTCCTTGGCCGGTGCGGGCTTCTTCGGCTTCTCCGGGGCGCGCAGCTTGAGCATGGCGAAGACCCCGATGGCGGCCAGGGCCAGTACGAAGATCTCGCCCAGGGTATCCAGCGAGCGGTAGTCGACCAGGATCACGTTGACGATGTTGCGGCCGTGGGCCAGCGGCGCACTGTTGTCGATCATGTAGCCGGAGATCGGGGCAAACTGGTCGATGCTCCAGGAGGTGAGGATCAGCAGGGTGATCAGCCCGCCCATGCTGCCGGCCACGGCCACGTCACGCACGCGCTCCAGCGGGGTCGAGAGGCTGGAGAACCTGGGCAGCCGGAACAGCACCAGCACCAGCAGGATCACCGTCAACGTCTCCACCAGCAGCTGGGTGATGCCGAGGTCGGGGGCGCTGAACAGGATGAAGGTCAGGGCGATGGAGAAGCCCATGATGCCCACCGACACCACCGCTCCCAGCCGCGAGCGGGCGATCGTCGCGAACAGCGCCCCCATCACCATCATCCCCACCACGATCGCCTCGTGGAACTGCACGTCCAGCTGGAAGGCGAACTGGGGGGCGTGGCGCAGCAGCAGCGAGTTGCCTACCAGGGCGATCAGGGTCACGACCATCACCAGGATGTAGTTGCGCATGTAGCCGTTCTGCAGCACCCGGGTCTGCCACTCGGAGACCACCACCACGCCATCCATGAAGGCGTCGTAGCCCGCCTCCGGCCCCCGGGCGATGAGCGGATCGAGGCGTGCGAGGCGCGCGCGCACCCGGTCCCAGCGCCTGAACAGCAGGTAGCCCAGCGCCAGGCTCACCAGCGACATCAGAAGCGGCAGGTTGATGCCGTGCCACAGCGACAGCTTGACCGCCACCGGCGCACCGGCCACGGCGCTGGCCGCCGCCGCGAGCAGCCCGCTGCCCGCCAGCACCGGCACCAGGCCCAGCAGCAGCGAGAGCAGCGCCAGCACGCCGGGGCCCAGCAGCATGGAGGCCGGCGCCTCGTGGGCCACCCGCGGGGTCTGGCGACGCTGCCCGAAGAAGGGGCGCAGGGCCACGATGGCCGCCACGGCGATGGTCAGGATCGCGGCGGCGAAGGCCAGCAGCACGACCAGCCAGCGGTAGTGACTGGCCTGGAGCACCGACTCGAACATCAGCTCCTTGCCGATGAAGCCGAACAGCGGTGGCACCCCGGCCAGCGACAGCGCGGCGATCATCGCCACCCCGGCGGTCACCGGCATCAGCACCCGCAGCCCCCCCATGGCGGTGACGTCCTTGGTGCCGGTCTCGTGGTCGAGGATGCCGGCCACCATGAACAGGGCGCCCTTGTAGAGCGAGTGCGCCAGCAGGAAGGTAACGAAGGCGATCAGCGCCCCCTCGGTGCCGATGCCCAGCAGCATGGTCAGGGTGCCCAGCGCCATCACCGTGGAGTAGGCCAGCAGCTTCTTGATGTTGGTGTGGCGGATCGCCAGGAAGGCGCCGGTGAACATGGTCAGCGCCCCCACCACCGACAGCGTCACCGTCCACATCTCGGTCCCGCCCAGGCTCGGCTGCAGGCGGGCCAGCAGATAGATGCCCGCCTTGACCATGGTCGCCGAATGCAGGTAGGCCGAAACCGGAGTGGGCGCGGCCATGGCATTGGGCAGCCAGAAGTGGAAGGGGAACTGAGCCGACTTGGTGAAGGCCCCGAGCAGCAGGCAGATCAGCAGCGGCGTGTAGAGGTCGTGCTCGCGCAGGACGTCGTCCATGGCGTTGAGCTCGGCGAGCGACCAGCTGCCACCGGCGATGCCCAGCATCACCAGGCCGGCCATCAGCGCCAGCCCCCCCGCCACGGTGACGAAGAGCCCCTGCCGGGCCGACTTGCGCGCCTCCAGGTCGGCATGGTTGAAGCCGATCAGCAGGTAGGAGGTGATGCTGGTCAGCTCCCAGAAGACGAACAGGGTGATCAGGCCATCGGCCAGCACCAGGCCCAGCATCGACACCATGAAGGCGAGGATCGCCACGTGGAAGCGCACCAGGTCCGGGTGGCCCTTGAGGTAGCCGCCAGCATAGATCAGCACAAAGGTACCGATCACCGTGACCAGCAGGGCAAAGAGCAGCGACAGGCCGTCGACCACGAAGGTCAGGCTCATGCCCAGCGACGGCACCCAGTCGAGCACCAGGGTGATCACCTCGCCGCCCATCACGGCGGGAAGCTGGCCGAAGAACCACAGCGCCAGCAGCGCCGGGTAGGCGGCCAGCACGAAACTGGCCCGATCGCCGAACCAGCGATGGAAGAGGGGCGCGGAGGCGGCCAGCGCGAACCCCGACAGCACGGCGAGTTGCATCACACGAAGCTCTCCTGGTCTGGATCGTCCACGAGGGGACTGAGGACGTCTCGGCGGGAACTGACCTGGGTCAGCATTCGCCTAATGGATGACGCAGCGCAACACCCGACGGCCTTTTTATCGATAGTGAAAGCCTATAGACTCACGCCGGCGAGTGGCAAGAAAGGGCGTTACCACACCTTAAACGAAAGGCGGCATCTTATCATTAGTGAATGATTATCCTGCCGTTTCCGGGGCGACCCCTTGTCGCACTCCAGCGCCTCGACGAGGCTCCCTCCGTCGAGGAACGACGAGCCAGGCGGTGACGTGGCTGCCTGGGCCACAGCGCACCCTGCTCCCCCGGTGCCCGGCCTGGCCAATTGCGCTTCCCCGCCATTGCGTGGACGAGCTGACCAATGGCACTGCTGTGGATACCCCTCCTCACCCTCCTCGGCGCCCTGGTGCCGGTATTCACCACCCGCCACGGCCGCCGCGCCTGCACCCTCGCCACCCTCGTCGCTCCCCTGCTCGCCCTCGGCCTGGTGCTGGCCCAGGCACCGGCCGTGCTCGACGGCGAGGTGATCACCTTCACCCTGCCCTGGATGCCGCTGCTGGGCCTTGACCTGGCACTGCGCATCGACGGCCTGACCCTGCTGTTCGCGCTGCTGATCCTCGGCATCGGCAGCCTGATCCTCTACTACGCGGGCCACTATCTGGCCGCCGACGAGGACGACGGCCGGTTCCTCGCCTACATGATGCTGTTCATGACCGCCATGATCGGTATCGCCATGGCCGACAACCTGCTGCTGCTGTGGCTGTTCTGGGAGCTGACCAGCATCACCTCCTTTCTGCTGATCGGCTTCTGGGGCCATCGCAGCGATGCCCGACGCGGCGCCCGCATGGCGCTGGTGGTGACAGGTGCCGGGGGCCTGGCGCTGCTCGCCGGCCTGCTGCTGATCGGCGAGGCGGTGGGCAGCTTCGCCATGGGGGAGGTGCTGGCGGCGGGTGACGCCATCCGCGCCTCCTCCCACTATCCGCTGATCCTCGCCCTGGTGCTGTTCGGCGCCTTCACCAAGTCGGCCCAGTTTCCCTTCCACTTCTGGCTGCCCCATGCCATGGCCGCCCCCACCCCGGTATCGGCCTTCCTCCACTCGGCCACCATGGTCAAGGCCGGCGTCTTCCTGATGGCGCGGCTCACCCCGGCGCTCGGCGACAGCCAGCTGTGGGCGATATCGCTCTCCCTGGTGGGACTGGCGACCATGCTCTATGCCGCCTGGTTCGCCCTGCTGGAGCGCGACCTCAAGGGGATCCTGGCCTTCTCCACGGTGAGCCACCTGGGGCTGATCACCCTGCTGCTGGGGCTGGGCAGCCCACTGGCCATCGTCGCCGCGGTGTTCCATATCCTCAACCACGCCACCTTCAAGGCGGCGCTGTTCATGAGCGTGGGCATCATCGACCACGAGACCGGCACCCGCGACATCGACCGCCTGGGGGCCCTGTGGTCGATGATGCCGCTCACCGGCACCATGGTGATCCTGGCGGGCTCGGCCATGGCCGGCTTCCCGCCCTTCAACGGCTTCCTCTCCAAGGAGATGCTCTTCGAGCAGAGCCTGGTCAACAACGTGCTGGGGGCGCTGAGCGCGCTGATCCCGCTGCTGGTGATGCTGGCCGCCACCCTCTCGGTGGCCTACTCGCTGCGGCTGATCTGGAGCCTGTTCTTCGCCGCGCCCAAGCTGACGCGGGAGCAGAAGGCCCAGCCGCCCCTCAAGGCCCATGACCCGGCCCGCGGCATGCTGGCGCCCGGCCTCTTCCTGGCGGCCATGAGCCTGGCGGTGGGCCTCTTCCCCATGACCCTGGCCGCCCCGCTGGTCAATGCCGCCAGCCTCGCCGTGCAGGGCGACACCACGCCGCTGCTCGCCCTCTCCCTGTGGCACGGCCTCAATCTGCCGCTGGCGATGAGCCTGGTCGCGGTGATCGCCGGGGCGCTGGTGCTGCGCCAGCAGCGGCGCCTGGCCGACATCGCCGCCCTCTTCCCCGCCCGGGATGCCAGCCGGGTCTTCGAGGCGGCGCTGCTGCGGGTGATCAAGGCGGCCCTGTGGCTGACCATGCGCCTGGAGAACGGCTCGCTGCAGCGCTACCAGGCCCTGCTGGTGCTCACCGCCCTGGGCATGGTGGGCGTCGGGCTGGCCAACCTCGAGACACTCACCGGCGAGCGCGGCCTGCAGCCGCTGGACGGCATGCTGGTGCTGGGCGCCGCCCTGATGACCTTCGGCGCCATCGGCAGTGCACTGAGCCATCGCTGGCGGCTGGTCTCGCTGCTGATGCTCTCGGTGGTGGGGCTCACCGTCTCGCTCACCTTCGTGCGCTTCTCCGCTCCCGACCTGGCGCTGACCCAGCTGTC
This sequence comes from Halomonas sp. 3H, assembly GCF_024206005.1. Taxonomy (NCBI): domain Bacteria; kingdom Pseudomonadati; phylum Pseudomonadota; class Gammaproteobacteria; order Oceanospirillales; family Halomonadaceae; genus Halomonas; species Halomonas sp. 3H. The sequence goes on along the minus strand of NZ_CP100360.1, from coordinate 737,071 downwards.
GGTGGAGGTGGTCACCATGATCCTGCTGATCCTGGCGCTGTTCTTCCTGCCCCAGCGCCCGCCGCTGCTGGTGTCGCGCCGGCGCATCCTCCGCGACCTGGTGCTGGCGACCGCCCTGGGGGGCGTGGTGGCGATGCTCAACTATGCGCTGCTGACCCGCGAGACGATCTCGATCGCCGACTACTTCCTGCGCGAGAGCGTCCCGGGGGGCGGCGGCACCAACGTGGTCAATGTCATCCTGGTGGACTTCCGCGGCTTCGATACCCTGGGCGAGATCACCGTGCTGACCCTGGCGGGCCTTGCCACCTTCAAGCTGCTCAACCGCATGAAGCTGTTCATGCCGGCAGGCAACCTCGAGGGGATCCGCTGGTCGCGCCACCGCTATCCGATGATCCTCGCCGTGGTGGCGCAGATCCTGCTGCCGCTCGCGCTGCTGGTGTCGGTCTACATCTTCCTGCGCGGCCACAACCAGCCCGGCGGCGGCTTCATCGCCGGCCTGATCACCGCCGTGGCGCTGATCCTGCAGTACATGGCCCGCGGCCACGACTGGACCCGCGAACGGCTGCCGCTCTCCTACCCGGTGGTGGCCGTGTCCGGCCTGGCCATCGCCGTGGCCACCGGCCTGGCCAGCTGGCTATTCGGCTACCCCTTCCTGACCTCCGCCTTCGGCCACTTCCACCTGCCGCTGATCGGCGAGTTCGAGCTGGCCTCGGCGATGCTCTTCGACCTCGGCGTCTACCTGGCCGTGGTCGGCGCCACCCTGATGATCCTGATCAACCTGGGCCGTGTCACCACCCTGCACCGTCCCCGCCTGGAGGAACGCTGATGGAAGCCCTGTTCTCACTGGTCGTCGGCGTGCTGACCGCCAGCGGCATCTACCTGCTGCTGCGCGGCCGCACCTTCCCGGTGATCGTCGGCCTGGCGCTGCTCTCCTATGCGGTGAACCTCTTCCTGTTCTCCACCGGCGGCCTCAACACCCACGCCGCGGCGGTGATCGGCGATTCGATCACCCCGGCCGACCCGCTGCCCCAGGCGCTGGTGCTGACCGCCATCGTGATCGGCTTCGCCATGACCGCCTTCGTGGTGATCCTGGCCATCCGCGCCCGCAGCGAGCTGGGCAGCGACCACGTGGACGGCCAGCAGGGCGAGGCGGGAGACTCCCGATGAGCCAGCACCTGGTGATCCTCCCGATCCTCATCCCCCTGATCGGTGCGCTCGTCCTGCTGCTGCCCACCCGGGCCGGCGACCCCGCCCAGCGACGCCTCAGCGTCGGGCTCTGCGTCGCCCAGCTGCTGGTCGGGGGCTGGCTGTTCGCCCAGGCGGCCGGGGGCGAACTGATCTTCTATGCCCTGGGCAACTGGCAGGCCCCCTTCGGCATCGTGCTGATGCTCGACCGGCTCTCCGCCCTGATGCTGCTGCTCACCGCCGTGCTGGCGCTGGGCTGCGTGATGTTCGCCTGCGCCGGCGACGACGCCCGGGGCAGCCACTTCCACGGGCTCTTCCAGCTCCAGCTGGTGGGGCTCAACGGCGCCTTCCTCACCGGCGACCTGTTCAACCTCTTCGTGTTCTTCGAGATCCTGCTGCTGGCCTCCTATGCGCTGCTGATGCACGGTGGCGGCAAGGAGCGGGTGGGCGCCGGCCTGCACTACGTGATCCTCAACCTGGCCGGTTCGGCGCTCTTCCTGGTGGCACTGGGCGTGCTCTACGGCGCCACCGGGACCCTCAACATGGCCGACATGGCCCGGCGCCTCGCCGCCATGACCGGCGATCAGACCGCCCTGGTCACCGCCGGCGCGCTGCTGCTGGTGGTGGTCTTCAGCCTCAAGGCCGCGCTGCTGCCCCTCTACTTCTGGCTGCCGCGCACCTACTCGGCCGCGCCGGCCCCGGTGGCGGCCCTGTTCGCCATCATGACCAAGGTAGGGCTCTACGCCATCCTGCGCGTGCAGTCGCTGATCTTCGTCGACACCCCCGCGGCAGAGGCGATCACCACCTGGCTCTGGTGGTCGGGCCTCGCCACCATCGCCCTGGCCGGCATCGGCGTGCTGGCCGCCCGCGACCTCCGACCGCTGATCGCCTACCTGGTGCTGGTCTCGGTGGGTACCCTGCTGGCCGGCAAGTCGCTGGGCTCCACCGAGGCGGTGACCGCGCTGCTCTACTACCTGCCCCATACCACCCTGGTGTGCGGCGCCCTCTACCTGATCGCCGAGCTGATCGGCCAGCAGCGCGGCAAGGCCGGCACCCGCCTGGTGCGCGCCCGCCGCCTCCACCAGCGCCAGCTGCTGGGCGGGCTCTTCCTGGTCTCGGCAGTGGCGGTGGCGGGCTTGCCACCGCTGGCAGGCGCCCTGGGCAAGCTGCTGATGATGCAGGCGGCGGAGGGCGTCGCGCGGCTGTGGTTCTGGCCGCTGCTGCTGCTGGCGGGGCTGTGCGCTCTGATCGCCCTCTCCCGGGCCGGGTCGGTGTTCTTCTGGGCCAGCTACAAGGGCGAGGTCGCGGCCGGCCGGGTCAGCCGGGCCCAGCTGGCCGGGGTACTCTGGCTGCTGGCCACCGCCCCGCTGCTGGTGGGGTTCTCCGGCCCCCTGAGCAGCTACACCCTGGCGACGGCCGAACAGCTGGCCGACCCCGCCACCAAGATCACCCGGCTGTTCGGCGAGGAGGCCATGCCGGCGACCTCCCTGACGCCAAACCGCGAGGAGCCCATTCCATGAAGCCGCTGGGCCGATTCCTGCCGACTCCCACCCTGTCGCTGGTGCTGCTGGTGGTCTGGCTGCTGATGGCACGCAGCGTCGCGCCCGGCCAGCTGCTGCTCGGGGCCCTGCTCGCCGTGGGCATCCCGCTGCTCACCCGCCGCTTCTGGGACCCGCTGCCCCCGGTCAGGCACCCGATCAAGCTGGCCTGGTTCGTGCTGGTGGTGCTCTACGACATCGTCAAGGCCAACCTACAGGTCAGCCTGCTGATCCTGACCCCCCGGCGCGAGCCCCACCCCGGTTTCGTGGAGTATCCCCTCGAGGTCAAGGAGCCGCTGACCATCACCCTGCTGGCCAACACCATCACCATGACGCCGGGCACCGTCTCCACCAACATCCGCCTGGACCACTCCTCGCTGCTGATCCACGTGCTGGACATGCGCGAGGAGCAGGCCCTGGTGCAGGAGATTCGCGAGCGCTACGAACGCCCGCTCAAGGAGATCTTCGAATGCTAGATACCGCCCTGATGATCAGCCTGGCGCTGATCGTGCTGGCGCTGGCCATGAACGTCTATCGCCTGGCGATCGGGCCGGACATCCCCGACCGGCTGCTGGCCTTGGACACCATGTACGTCAACTCCATCGCGCTGATCGTGCTGCTGGGCCTGTGGCTCAACACCAAGACCTACTTCGAGGCGGCGATCCTGATCGCCATGCTTGGCTTCGTCAGCACCATGGCCATCTGCCGCTACCTGCTGCGCGGCGACATCATCGAGTGAGGAGCCCGACATGACGTTCTACGTGATCGCCGAGGGCGTGATCGCCTTCCTGCTGGTGGCCGGCGGCATCTTCGCCTTCACCGGCTCGCTGGGCATGCTGCAGTTCAAGGACTTCTTCATGCGCCTTCACGGGCCCACCAAGGGCACCACCCTGGGCATCGGCTGCGTGCTGATCGCCTCGATGCTCTACTTCACGATCACCCAGCGGGAGCTCCACGTCCAGGAGCTGCTGATCACCCTGTTCCTGTTCATCACCGCCCCGGTGACAGGCCACATGCTGGCCAAGACCGGCCTGCACATGCACCTGCGCTTCCTCACCAGCACCCGCGGCTCGGTGCCGGAGTTCCGCGACGAGGACGTGGGCCAGAGCCGGGTAGCACGCCCCGCCAAGGCGCGCCACCCCTGGCGTTCGCGGCAGCGCAGGCGACGGCAGTGACGGCCGCCACGACGCGAGGGCCCCGCATTGCGGGGCCCTCATCCGTCAGGGGCGCGGCGTGACCCAGCCGCCCAGCTCGTTCTCGATGATCGCCAGCAGCGCGGCGATGTGGTCGTCGCGGTCGTTGAGGCAGGGAATGTAGGTGAAGGTCTCGCCGCCGGCCGCGAGGAAGGCGTCGCGGATCTCCTCCTCGATCTCCTCCAGGGTCTCGACACAGTCGGAGGAGAAGGCCGGCGAGACCACCGCGATATGCTTCCTGCCCTGGCGGGCCAGCTCGGCCACGTGCTCCACGGTCTGGGGCCCCACCCACTCCTCGGGGCCGAACTGGGACTGGAAGGCCGTCTGGATGGCCTCCCCCTCCCAGCCCAGCGCCTCGCGCAGCAGCCGCGTGGTCTTCTGGCACTGGCAGTGGTAGGGGTCGCCCTCCATCAGGTAGCGCTTGGGCACGCCGTGGTAGGAGGCCACCAGGACCTCCGGCGGCGTCTCGGCGGCGGCATAGCCCTCGCGGACCGAACTGGCCAGGGCCTCGATGTAGCGGGGGTGCTCGAAGTAGGCCGGCACCGTGCGGAAGGCGGGCTGCCACTTGAGGGTCATCAGGGTGCGGAAGGCCTGGTCGTTGGCAGTCGCGGTGGTCGGCGAGGCGTACTGGGGGTAGAGCGGGAAGAACAGGATCCGCTCGCAGCCCGCCGCCTGCATGCGCCGGAGCACGCTGTCGGTGGAGGGGTTGCCGTAGCGCATGCAGAAGTCGACCATCACCTGATCGCCGAACATCGCCGCGAGCCCCTCGGCCACCTTGCGGGTCTGCTCGCGGGTGGTGGTCAGCAGCGGGCTCTCGTCCTTCTCGGTATTCCAGATGCTCCGGTAGGCCTCGCCGGACTTGAAGGGGCGACGCGACAGGATGATCAGCTGCAGCAGCGGCTGCCACTTCCAGCTGGCGTAGTCGACCACCCGCTTGTCGGAGAGGAACTCGCTCAGGTAGCGACGCATCGACCAGTAGTCGGTGGCATCCGGCGTGCCCAGGTTGGCCAGCAGCACGCCCACCTTCGCCCTGGCCACCGGGGGGTGGTCGGACGGGGCATGGGCCAGGCGTCCGCTGCCGGGGCGGTCCATGTCGGAGTTGGCCGAGTCCGTGGTCGCGGTGGTCATGGGAGGGCTCCTTGGTCGATACGTGCCGGGGGTGATGAGACGGAGACTAGTGTATCAGGCCCTCGCCGCGGCGGGGATGAAGTTGTACTATCAGGAGAATTTGTACAGCCTGAGATCAACCCATGTCCCGCCCCCTGGTGCTGATCCTCGGCGACCAGCTCAGCCACGACCTGGCCAGCCTCGCCGCCCTGCCCGACGGCAGCGTGGTTGCCCTCTGCGAGGTGGCCTCCGAGGGTCGCTACGTGCCCCACCACCCCCAGAAGATCGCCATGATGCTGTCGGCCATGCGCCACTTCGCCGAGGAGCTGCGGGAACAGGGCCTGCGCGTCCACTACAGCGCCCTGGACGACCCCGACAATACCCAGGCGCTGATCCCGGAGGCCGAGCGGCTGGGGACCCTGTACGGCTGCGACGAGATCCGCGTGGTGCGCCCCGGCGAGTGGCGCCTCTGGCAGGCGATGCGCGAACGCGAGACGGCCCCCCTCCCCTGGCGGCTGATCGAGGACGACCGCTTCTATACCACCCCGGACGACTTCGCCGCCTGGGCCTCCGGCCGCAAGTCGCTGCGCCTGGAGCACTTCTATCGCGAGCAGCGCCGGCGCAGCGGCCTACTGATGGAGGGCGACTCTCCCGCCGGCGGCCAGTGGAACTACGATCACGACAACCGCGAGCCGCTGCCCGCGTCGCCGAACTTCCCCGAGCCGCCCCACCATGGCCGGGACGGCACCACCGAGGCGGTGCTGGCCCTGGTCGAGGAGCACTTCGGCGACCACTTCGGCCGCCTCGACGCCTTCGACTGGCCGGTGACCCGCCGACAGGCGCGGGTCGACCTGCACCACTTCCTGCGCCACGGCCTGCCCGACTTCGGCCGCTACCAGGACGCCATCAGCGACGACGCCCCCTTCCTGTTCCACTCCCGGCTCTCGGCGGCGCTGAACCTCGGGCTGCTCTCGCCGCGGGAGGTGTGCGAGGCCGTCGAACGCGAGTACCTCGAGGGCCGCGCGCCCCTCAATTCGGCGGAGGGGTTCATCCGCCAGGTGCTGGGCTGGCGGGAGTATGTGCGCGGGCTCTACTGGACCCGCATGCCCGACTACAAGCGCGGCAATGCCCTGAAGGCCACCCGCGGGTTGCCGGCCTGCTACTGGACGGGCGACACCGAGCTGCGCTGCCTGGGACGCGCCATCGAGATGACCCGCGACCATGCCTACGCCCACCATATCCAGCGGCTGATGGTCACCGGCAACTTCGCCCTGCTCTGTGGCGTGGCGCCTGAGGCGCTCTGCGACTGGTACCTGGCGGTCTACGTGGACGCCTGCGAGTGGGTGGAGCTGCCCAATACCTTGGGGATGGTGCTGCATGCCGACGGCGGCCTGATGGGCTCCAAGCCCTACTGCGCCTCGGGCAAGTACATCGACCGCATGTCGGACCACTGCCGCCACTGCCGCTTCGACCCGAAGCGAGTGACCGGCGAGGATGCCTGTCCGCTCAACAGCCTCTACTGGCACTTCCTCGAGCGCCATTCCGACGCCCTGTCGGGCAATCCGCGCATGAAGCTGATCTACGGCTCGCTCTCGCGGATGGGCGACGAGAAGCGGCGGGCGATGCGGGAGCAGGCCGAGGCCTTCCTGGCCGGGCTGGAGAGCGCCCCGGCCTGGCACGATGACGGCCAGGGGCAGCGCGGCATCCATCGGGCCGGCTATTCGCCTGCCCCTCAGCCCCGCAAGGAGAGAACATGAGCCGACGCGACACCCTGGACGCCCACGCTCCGGTGACCCTCTACCACGATGGCCACTGCCCGCTCTGCCAGCGGGAGGTGGCCTGGCTGACGCGCCACCCGCGACGAGAGCGGGTGGCGCTGGTGGACATCCAGGCACCCGGCTTCGATGCCGAAGCGCTCGGAAAGACCTTCGAGGGGATGATGGGCCGGCTGCACCTGAGCGACGCCGAGGGGCGCTGGTTCATCGGCATGGACGCCAGCCGCGCGCTCTATGCCGTGCTCGGCTACCGTCGGCTGGTGTGGCTGAGCACGCTGCCGGGGCTGGCAGGCCTGATGGATGCGGGGTATCGATGGTTCGCCCGCCGCCGGGTGCGCCTGGGGCGCTGGCTGGAGAGGCGGCGGAAGTCGTGAGCGGCGGGGATGGCGCCGCCCTGCAGGGGCCGAGTCAGAAGACCAGCGGCATGCGCGAGGTCAGCGGGTCCTGGTAGTGGGCGTCGCGGCCGATCACCTCGTCGTGGGGCACCTGCTGCACCAGATAGGCGCGATGGATGCCGGCGCGCTTGAGCTCCAGGTAGACGTCGTCCAGCGAGCGGAACAGCACCGGCTTGCCCTGCCGGCTCAGCATGTGACGCTGGCCCTCGATGTCCTCCAGTTCCACCTGGTAGAAGCGGCTACCCGCATGGCTGATCACGCGAATCTCGTAGTTGTCGTGGCGGGCCGCAAAGGCCTTGAGTTCCTTGAGTTCCATGGTTCCCTCCAATGGTCATGGATCGGATGCAGACCGGGCACAGCCTGGCCGTGCCCGATGACATCCGAATTAACATACCGTGTCGCTGGTGTGACCGCGAGCGCCGGGGAGGGTTCCGGAGGTCACTGGTAGGTCGAGGGGTCGATCGCCTTGCCCAGGGAGTTGCGGTCGACCCACTTGCCGGCCTTGGTCTCCTTGTAGCGGAACACCACCCGGTCGCCGACCTGCACCGGCAGTTCGGCGTCCTCGGTCTGGTAGCTGTAGGCCTCGCCGTCCACCACCAGCTGGTAGCGGTAGAGGTCGGGCATGCCCAACCACTCCTTGAAGGGTCCCTCCCGCTCCATCGACTGGAGTTCGCCGCGCGCCTCCAGTTTCGGGGTGCGCTGCCGATTGCCGCGCCGGAATCCGCCTGCCATGGTGCCTCCTTCCTGTGGGTCTAGCTGCTGAGTCGAGGGGTCGGGATTATACGGCCCTGCGCGCCGCGCTCAAGTCGAGACCGACTCCCGGCCTACTCGCCGAAGGTATCGCCGTAGCTGTCCGGGGCCAGGTCCTCGAAGCGGGTGTACCTGCCGATGAAAGCCATGTGCACCGTGCCGATGGGGCCGTTACGCTGCTTGCCGATGATCAGCTCGGCCAGCCCCTGGTTGTCCGGGTTGTCCGGGTTGTAGACCTCGTCGCGGTAGACGAAGGCGATCACGTCGGCATCCTGCTCGATGGCGCCGGATTCGCGCAGGTCCGACATCACCGGTCGCTTGTTGGGTCGCTGCTCCAGCGAGCGGTTGAGCTGGGAGAGCGCCACCACCGGGCAGCCGAACTCCTTGGCCATGCCCTTCAGCGAGCGCGAGATCTCGGAGATCTCGCCGGTGCGGTTCTCGGAGAAGCCGGGGATCTGCATCAGCTGCAGGTAGTCGATCATCACCAGCCCGATGTTGCCGTGCTCGCGCACCACCCGCCGGATGCGCGAGCGCATCTCGTTGGGCGAAAGCGCCGCGGTATCGTCGATGAACAGCTGCTTGTCCTTGAGCAGGTTGACCGCCGAGGTGAGCCGCGGCCAGTCCTCGTCCTCAAGCTGGCCGGTCCGGACCCGGGTCTGGTCGATGCGCCCCAGCGACGAGAGCATGCGCAGCATCAGCGATTCGGCGGGCATCTCCATGGAGAACACCATCACCGGCCTGTCGCTTGCGATCACCGCATGCTCCACCAGGTTCATGGCGAAGGTGGTGTTGTGGACGCAGACATCCTCGGCGACGAAGTTGTGGGTCCCCTCCACGGTCAGGTCATAGACCTGCTGACGCCCCAGGGGGGTGATCTCGACGATCTCGTCCCAGTAGAGATCCGAGTCGGCCAGGTTCGCCAGATACTCATCCTGCAGCACCTCGGCAAGCTCCGCCGCGCGCGTCCGCGACAGGCAGCGCTCGCTGCTGCCGCTGAGATGCAGGTTGCCACCCTCTGGCAGCCGGCGACCGGCTGCTTCGAACAGGTGACGCCAGGAGCGTTCTCCCTTGACCGCCTGCACATAGCGATTGACCGAACGCGGAAGGCTGTCGCGATTGCTGTGATGCCGCTTGCCAGCCAGACATGCCTGGACCTCGGCAAGCCGTGACTCCTTGCCGAAGATCCCGATCTCGGCGACAAAGGTCTCGATGCTGGCGCGGTCAAGAATCTCCAGCTCCCAGGGCAGGCAGTCAGGGCTGGCCTGGGCATGTGACTTCTCACGCACCTTGGCAAGGATGCCGAAGCGCAGCAGCAGGTGCTGCACCTCGCGGATCAGTTCCCGGCTGGAGGAGGCGTAGCTGATCCTGGCCTGGCCGTTGGCCTGCACGAAGGCGCTGCCGTCACAGGCGAAGAGCCGGTTGAGGAAGAGTGCCAGCAGCGGTTTCTCGAGGCTGAAGACCCCGGCGGGAATCCGCTTCCCGGTAGCCTTCACGCCCCATACCCCGTGGGCCTCCAGGAAACGCCGCATCGGGTTGGTAGCATTTTTGGCCGCCTGAGCGTAATCGGTCACTTCGAGATCGGCCGGTGAAACCTCCAGTACGTGGCAGAGCTTCCCGAAGGTGGCTTCGACAGGCATGGTCCGCCCATGGCACCAGGCACTGACCGCCGCCTTGCTGACGTCGAGCGCTCCCGCCAGCGCCTCTCCGGTCATCCCGGCCCGAGCCAGCGCCTCTCGAAGCGCCTTGCCGAAGGCTTGGCGCGCCGTGGACAGGGTCTGGGGCTCACGGCTCACACGCAGCGCCGGCGTGCGCCCGGCGCTCTCCACCAGTCGACACGTCAGGCCGGGGAAGGCCGCCACCGCCTCGGCGAACTCCTCACGCAGGCGTGGGTCGGCATTGGTGAACAGCGCATTGGTCTGGGTCGCGCCGCCATCCGCGAGCATGTAGGCCAGCACCTTCACCTGGTGCTCCGGCAGGCGCTCTCGACCGAAGACCGGCAGGCGCCGCGGGACGGCTACGCGCTCCCCCACCTCGAGGTGCTCCAGGGGCTGCCAGCCGGCCTCGGTCAGGAAGGGGTGCGTCAGGGTCGTGCAGATCTCGCGCCCCAGCGCCGTGCGCACCCGGAAGACCGGCTTGTGCCCGTCATCCACGAAGGCGCTGGCGCACGCCGGCTCCAGGCGAAAGTCATCGCCCAGGGAGAACAGGTCGGCCTGTTGACGGGCCACCAGCTCATCGATGGTCACCAGCGCCCCGCTTCCCGGATCCACCAGCCGAGAGCCGGCCATGATGCACTTGCCCATGGAGGGCCGGCCCGCGATGATCACCAGGTCCGAGGGCTGCAGCCCGGAGGTCATCTCGTCCAGGTCGCGGAAGCCGGTGGAGAGGCCGGTCATCTCCCCCTGCATGTTGAACAGCTCGTCGATGCGATCCACCGCCTTGGCGAGCAGCTCGCTCATGCCGATGGGGCCGCCCGACTTGGGGCGCTCCTCGCTGATCTGGAACACCAGCCGCTCGGCCTCGTCGACCAGTTCGTCGGCGGGCCGCCCCTGGGGGCTGAAGGCGCCGTCGGCGATCTGGCTGGCGGCACGGATCAGCTTGCGCAGGGTGGCCCGCTCGCGAACGATGTCGGCGTAGGCGCGGATGTTGCTGGCGGACGGCGTGTTGCGGGCCAGCTCGGCCAGGTAGGCCAGGCCGCCCACGGTATCGAGCTGGTCACGTCCCTCCAGCGCCTCTGAGAGGGTCACCACGTCCAGCGGGCGCCCGCCCTCGGCGAGCCCCGCCATGACGTTGAAGATCAGGCGGTGCTCGTAGCGATAGAAGTCATCCGACACCAGGCGGTCGGCGACGTTGTCCCAGGCCTGGTTGTCGAGCATCAGCCCGCCCAGCACCGACTGCTCCGCCTCCAGCGAGTGGGGCGGCACCTTGAGGGCGGCGGTTTCCTGGTCGTGCTCGAGCATCTCGTTCATGGCGGTGCGGGGCCCCTGGGTGAAACTGGGGGAACATTCTACCCCAGGCCGGCGGCTCTCCCTATCCCGCCGAGGCGCGGGAAGGGACGGGTCCGTCCGGCAGGCAGATACCAAAAAGGGGCGCGAGGGAGATTCCCTCGCGCCCCTGATCCGACCGCCCCGGGAGGCCCGGGGCGTCTGGCGGGCAAGCTGGCCTTACTCGGCCACCACCACCACGCGCACGACGGCGTCGACGTCAGCGTGCAGGTGCAGCTGGATGTCGTACTCGCCGGTGGCGCGGATCGGGCCTTCCGGCATCCGCACTTCGCTCTTGGCGACGTCGATGCCGGCGGAGGCGATGGCCTCGGCCAGGTCGCGCGGGCCGATGGAGCCGAACAGCTTGCCCTCGTCACCGGCCTTGGCGACCAGCGAGAGCTCGATCTCGTTGAGCTGCGCGGCGCGGGCCTCGGCCTCGGCCTTGCGCTCGGCGGCCTGGGCCTCGAGCTCGGAGCGCTGGGCCTCGAAGGCCTCGATGTTGTCCTTGGTGGCCGGCACGGCCAGGCCGTAGGGCACCAGGTAGTTGCGGCCGTAGCCCGGCTTGACGGTGACCTGGTCACCGAGGCCGCCCAGCTTGCCAATGTTGTCGAGCAGAATGACTTCCATCTCGTAAACCTCTTGTCAGTCGCGGCTGGCCACGCGCCCGCGGAAGTCCGCGAAGACGTCGATGAAGGCCAGCAGCAGCACGATCAGAATCATGGGCCAGGTGGTGATCAGCAACACATAGAAGGCGACCAGCCACAGCCCGTTCATCCCTTTAACACCGATGAAACCATGAACCAGCGCGATGCCGGCGACGAGCAGCGGGATCCACAGCAGCATGCCGAGGGCGGGCAGCCCCAGCACCATGCCGACCACCCCGAGCACCGCCAGCACGGCGAGCTCCCGGGGCGCCAGGCGCAGCGCGTGGAACTCCTCGCGGAAGCCGCCGGGGTTGTAGAGCCCCGCCTGCCAGCTGCGCGCCAGTGCCAGGCATGCCACCGCGGCGATCAGCACCACGAGGCCGGTGATCCCGCCGATCAGCAGCCCCGCCAGCTGCTCGGTATCGAGCCCCTGGCTGGTCAGCTCGCCGAGCAGGCGGTCGACCTCGGGGGCCTGGCGCAGCTGCTTCAGCATGGGCCCCGCGCCGCCGGGCGGCAGGAAGACCCCGAACTGGATCATGCCGGCGCCGACCAGGGCACCGATGATCAGCGCCTCGCTCCAGCGCATGCGCGAACGCAGCACGACCGCCATCAGGGTGACCAGCAGCACGCTGGACAGCGGGATGACGTCGCCCTGGGTCCACCACCAGCCCGCCGGCAGCGCCGCGGCGACGATCACCGGCAGGGCCGGTGACAGGCCGCGACGCAGCGTGACCAGGGCGGCAATGGCCGCGCCCAGCCAGAACAGCCAGGGGACGAGCGTGGCAATGGCCGCCCCGCCTGCGGCGTGGGGCGTGCCTCGCATCATCCAGCGGGCAATCGGCAGCATCACGCCCGGTTCTTACTGGTGGCTGTCGGTGTAGGGCAGCAGCGCCAGGTAGCGGGCACGCTTGACAGCGGTGGCCAGCTGACGCTGGTAACGGGCCTTGGTCCCGGTGATACGGCTGGGTACGATCTTGCCGGTCTCGGTGATATAGGCCTTGAGCGTGTCCAGATCCTTGTAGTCGATCTGCTTCACGCCTTCAGCGGTGAAACGGCAGAACTTGCGGCGACGGAAAAAGCGTGCCATGTGAAGACTCCTTCAGACGTGCGATGGGTGAGATCAGGCGGTTTCGGCGCGGGGCTTCTCGTCGCGACGGGCGCGCTTCTCTTCCGCCGGCTTCATCATCGGCGACGCCTCGGTGATCGCTTCCTTGCAGCGCACCACCAGGCTGCGGATGATCGCGTCGTTGAAGCGGAAGATGTTCTCGATCTCGTCGAGGGTCTCGCCTTCGCACTCGACGTTCATCAGCACGTAGTGAGCCTTGTGGATCTTGTTGATCGGGTAGGCCAGGTGACGACGGCCCCAGTCCTCCAGGCGATGCACGGTGCCGCCGTTCTCGGTGACGAGGCTGGTGTAGCGCTCGACCATGGCCGGAACCTGCTCGCTCTGGTCCGGATGGACCATGAACACGATTTCGTAGTGACGCATGGGATCTCCTTGCGGTTTGGCAGCTTCCTCGACGAGGACCGCAGTCGCTCGGGGGAAGCAAGGAGTGATTGTCGAAATGACATTGGCCGAAATAGCCGGCGCCCGCTCGGCAGGCGAACGGGCGCAGGCATTCTAAAGAGTGGCAGACGACTTGGCAAGCGCCAAGGGCTTCAGCCGCGGCGCTGCCGGACCGCCTCGAAGAGGCAGATGCCGGTCGCCACCGAGACGTTGAGGCTCGACACGCAGCCGGCCATGGGCAGCTTGACCAGGCCGTCGCAGGCCTCGCGGGTCAGGCGGCGCATGCCCTTGCCCTCGGCGCCCATCACCAGCGCCGTGGGCCCGGTGAAATCGGCATCGAAGAGCAGCGTCTCGGCCTCGCCGGCGGTGCCGGTGATCCACACGCCGAGCGCCTTGAGCTTCGCCAGGGCACGGGCCAGGTTGGTGACCTGGTAGACCGGCACGCTCTCGGCGGCCCCGCAGGCCACCTTGCGCACCGTGGCATTGAGCGGCGCGGCCTTGTCCTTGGGCACGATCACCCCATGGACGCCGGCGGCGTCGGCGCTGCGCAGGCAGGCGCCGAAGTTGTGCACGTCGGTGATCCCGTCGAGCACCAGCAGCAGCGGCGGGGCCTCCAGGGGCCAGGCCTCCAGGCGAAACCACAGCGCGGCCTCGCTCTCGAAGGCCAGCGGGCTGGCGAAGGCCACGATGCCCTGGTGGGACGCGCCCTGGGCCAGGCGGTCGAGGTCGTCGCGGGGCCGGACCTGCACCCGGGCGCCGCCCCGCCTGGCCACCTCCACCAGCTCGGCGAGGCGGCTGCCGGCAGCGCCCTCCTGCACCCAGAGCTCCCGCGGCGTCTCGCCACGCTCGAGCAGGGCGCGCACCGCATGGACGCCGAACACGGCCTCGAGGCCGCCGGGGATGGCCGGCGTGGCGCCGGCGGCGCGGCGGGGTCGCTTCTGTTTCATGTCTTTCATCCACGCGTGAGAACGAGCGAGGCGCCGGCGGCAGGCCGCCGGCGCCCCTCGGGGTCGGGTCAGGGATCGCTCAGCGGCGCGAGCGACGCCGCCGGCCGCCGCGCTTCCTGCCGTCGCCCTCCTCCGCCTTGGCCGCCGGGGCGGCCTCGGCCTTGGGCGGCTTGCCCCCGGCCCGGGCACGCCCCTTGTCGGGGGCGTCGTCCACGGCACGGCGACGGCGCGGGGTGCGCTTGGGCCGCGGCTTGTCGTCGGCCAGGGCGAAGTCGATCTTGCGATCGTTGAGGTCGACGCGCGCCACCTGCACGGTGACGCCATCGCCCAGGCGGTAGCTCATGCCCGAGCGCTCGCCCTTGAGGCGGTGCTTCTCCGGCTCGTAGTGGTAGTAGTCGGAGGGCAGCGAGGTGACGTGCACCAGCCCCTCCACGTAGACCTCGTCGAGGCGCACGAAGATGCCGAACTGGGTGACCGAGGCGATGGTTCCCTCGAACACCTCGCCGAGCTTGTCGGACATGAACTCGCACTTGAGCCAGTCCTCCACGTCGCGGGTGGCGTCATCGGCGCGGCGCTCGGTCATCGAGCAGTGCTCACCGAGCTCGAGCATCTGCTCGAAGGTATAGGGGCACCACTTGCTGGGCGGCTCCACCTTGGCGTCGTCGGCGCGCAGCACGGTATTGGTCTGGCGCGGGCCGCGGATCACCGAGCGGATGGCGCGGTGCACCAGCAGGTCGGGATAGCGACGGATCGGCGAGGTGAAGTGGGCATAGGCCGGGTAGGCCAGCCCGAAGTGCCCCTCGTTCTGGGGCGAATAGACCGCCTGGCTCATGGAGCGCAGCATCACCGTCTGGATCACGTCGGCATCCGGCCGCCCGCGGATCGCCTCGGCCAGATCGCGGTAGTGCTGGGGGGTCGGCTCGTCGCCACCGCCTACTGAGAGGCCCAGCTCGGCGAGGAACAGCCGCAGCTTGTCGAGGCGCTCCGGCGACGGCCGCTCGTGGATGCGGTAGAGCGCCGGCAGGTCATGCTTGTCGAGGAACCGGGCGGTGGCCACGTTGGCCGCCAGCATGCACTCCTCGATGATCTTGTGGGCATCGTTGCGGCTGCGCGGGACGATCTTCTCGATCTTGCGCTCGTCGTTGAAGACGATGGCCGTCTCGGTGGTCTCGAAGTCGATGGCACCGCGGGCCTCGCGGGCCTCGCGCAGCACGCGGTAGAGGGCGTGCAGGTTCTTCAGCGACGGCACCAGCTCGCGATGCTCCTCGCGCAGGGCATCACCGGCCGGGTCCTCCTCGTCGAGGATCGCCGCCACCTTGTTGTAGGTGAGGCGCGCATGGGACTGGAACACCGCCTCGTAGAAGCGGTAGCGGCTGATGGTGCCGCTCTGGGAGATGTTCATCTCGCAGACCAGCGCCAGCCGGTCGACGGCCGGGTTCAGCGAGCAGAGGCCGTTGGAGAGCAGCTCCGGCAGCATCGGCACCACCTGCCCGGGGAAGTAGACCGAGTTGCCGCGGCGGATCGCCTCCTGGTCCAGGGCACTGCCCGGCCGCACATAGTGGGAGACGTCGGCGATGGCCACCAGCAGCTTCCAGCTGCCGGACTTGGTCTTCCAGGCGCAGACGGCGTCGTCGAAGTCCTTGGCGCTCTCGTCGTCGATGGTCACCAGCGGCACGTCGCGCAGGTCGATGCGGCGGTGCTTGTCGTCCTCGACCACCTCGGCGGACATGCCGGCGATCTGGTCGTGGACCTCGGGCGGGAACTCGGCGGGGATCTCGTAGCTGCGGATGGCGATGTCGATCTCCATCCCGGGATCCATGCGCTCGCCCAGCACCTCGACCACCTCGCCCACCGGCTGCACCCGGGTCTCCGGCTGCTGGACGATCTTCGCCGAGATCACCTGGCCGTCCTTCGCCCCGCCGCAGGCGCTGTGCGGGATGATCACCTCCTGGGTAATGCGCGGGTTCTCGGGAATCAGCACCCCGAACTCGGGGGTGTTCTCGCGGTAGACGCCGACGATGGTCTGGGTATTGTGGGAGAGCACCTCGGCGATGGTGGCCTCGTCGCGGCCGCGGCGGTCGCGACCGCTGACGCGCGCCAGCACGTAGTCGCCGTGGAACACCCGGCGCATCTGCCGCGGCGGCAGCACCAGGTCAGGCTTCTTGCCGTCCTCGCGGATCAGGAAGCCGAAGCCGTCGCGATGGCCGAGCACCTTGCCGCGGATCAGGTCGAGCTTGTCGATCAGCGCATAGGCCCCGGCGCGGTTGCGCAGCACCTGGCCATCGCGCTCCATGGCGGCCAGGCGGCGACGCACCGCCTCCTGGAGTTCCTCGTCGTCGAGGCCCAGCAGGCGGCTCATGTTCTCGTGGGTGATCGGCTTGCCGACCTCCTCGAGCCGGGCGAGCAGGTACTCGCGGCTAGGGGCGGGATTGTCGTACTTGTGGGCCTCGCGGCTGGCGTGCGGGTCGTCGCTGAGCGTCCAGTGGGTCATGCGTTGAGCATCCTTGGCAGGGTCGGGGACGGCAGGAGGGAGAGGGCGCACGAGCGCCGCGGGCATGGGATCTTGCTGATAAGGTCTATTGTCATGGCCGCAGTATAGCGCCGCGGGCGCCACCACCCAACCTCGGCATGCGCCGGCGGCGCCGGAAGCGGGCAAAAAAATCCGCGCGCCCATCCCTTCCCTCTTGCATTGGCGCCGAAAACGGGTACCATACGCCTCGCTTGCCCAGATGGCGGAATTGGTAGACGCGCTAGCTTCAGGTGCTAGTGTCCTTACGGACGTGGAGGTTCAAGTCCTCTTCTGGGCACCATCGACGTACCGCCATGGCGGCATGTCAGGGAGGCAACTCCCAGGCTCTTTGTCAGCTCGAATCGCTCGTGTTCGCCCAGGTGGCGGAATTGGTAGACGCGCTAGCTTCAGGTGCTAGTGTCCTTACGGACGTGGAGGTTCAAGTCCTCTCCTGGGCACCATCATCCGCAAGATGATGCCGGCGAACACGATGACAGCATGATGCGCCCAGGTGGCGGAATTGGTAGACGCGCTAGCTTCAGGTGCTAGTATCCTTACGGATGTGGAGGTTCAAGTCCTCTCCTGGGCACCATTTCCGCGTCATGCAGAGCAGACACAGCCAGCCCAAACATTCGAAAGCCGCGACGATGATCGCGGCTTTTTTGTGCCCGCGACTTGCCTCTCGCCCGCTTCTCAGAAGCGTGACGGCAGCCGGGCCACCTCCTCCAGCGCCCAGCCGCGGGTCACCACCTGCCCCTCCAGCACCTCCGCGCTGGCCGCCGGCAGGTTCGGGAAGAAGTCGAGCCCGGTGCGCGCCTCCACCTCGTCGATGCTCACCAGGTAGTCGTCCAGCGGCTCGTCGCCGCGCACCTCCTGGGGCATGAGGAAGGCTAGCGCCATGGGCGGCTCCGACGGCACCACGAGGATCTTGTAGAAGGCCTCGGGCACCTCCACGAACCCGACCCGGTTGAGGACGTTGTCGCGGAAAGGCGCCGGGAACACCGGCCCGGTGATCACCTGAAGCTCGCCGAAGCGTGGCACGAAGTGGTCCATCACCGCCGCCTCCAGCCGCTGCCACAGGCGACGATTGAGGTCGGGCCGCTGGGGCGTCATGTTGCTCATGAAGAAGGTGTCTTGCTGGGCCTGGTGCCCGTGCACCGCGGCGATGGCGTAGTTCGGCGCCAGGTGGCCACGGTCGTAGCCGCTGCCGGCATAGTGGTCGGTGCCGATCGGCCACAGGGTCCGCCAGTCACGCTGGAAGTTCGGTCGCGGTCCTGCGCGCGGATCCTCCACCGCCTCCAGCCGGTAACTGACCCACAGCGGATTGACCCGCACGTCGGACCAGCCGACCAGAAAGCCGTCGTTGCGCAACACCCGATGGAAGTGCAGGGGGGTGAGGGCCTGCCACTCGGGCACGCCCATCCACACCAGCTGGTCGCGCACCTGGCGCTCCTGGCCGTACCAGAGCCCCGAGGCCACCACCACAAACAGCAGCGAGACACCGAGGCCTCGCGCCTGGCGGCGCCAGCGGGACATGAGGGAAGGTCGTCGGCGTCTCGCCATCCTTGCGCGATCCTGTCCTGTGGAGAAGCGTCCATCAACGACGCGGCGCCTCCCGCAAGGGAGGCGCCGGCCGGCGGGAGGGGGGCGAGCTACCAGCCCAGCGAGAACATGGTCTCGAGGTCGTGACGGGAGTGCACCTGCATGGCATTGAGGGTCTCGGTGTCGCGGATCCCCTCCACGGCGTTGAGCCGCTCGGTGACCAGCTCCGCCAGGCTCTCGAAGTCGCGGGTACGGGCGATCGCCACCAGGTCATAGCGCCCGCAGGTGGAGTAGACCTCGCTGATCCCCTCCACGTCGGCCAGGCGCTCGGCCACCGCCTTGACCTGGCCCTTCTCGGCATTGATCAGGATCACGGCATTCTGCATCGGGCTCTCCCCTGCTCCAGAGTTTCACGTTACTCGATGGCGGCCGGCGGCCGGCGGCCGGCCACCGGCAGTGGCGCGAGTATAGCAGCGCCAGGCGCTCGGCAGAATCATGGCTCAGCCGGGCAGGCTGCCCTCCAGCTCGAGCAGTCGCCGCTTGAGCGCCAGCCCGCCGCTGTAGCCCCCCAGGCCATCGGCCGCCACCACCCGGTGGCAGGGAATCAGCAGCGGCAGCGGGTTGGCCCCGTTGGCCGTGCCGATGGCACGAGCGGCTCCCTCGCGCCCGATCCGGCGTGCCAGCTCGCCGTAGGTCCGCGTCTCGCCCCAGGGAATCCGCAGCAGGGCGGCCCAGACCTGACGCTGGAAGTCGCTGCCCCCGGGGGCCAGCGGCAGGCTGAAGCTGCGCCGCCGGCCGGCCAGGTAGGCCAGCAGCTGATCACGGGCCTCGGCAAGGGCATCGTCGTCCCGGCGCGCCGATTCCGGGTCGGCGAGGCCGTCCGCGACGAGACGAAGTTCACGCAGGCCCTCCCCATCGGCCAGCAGCAACAGTTCGCCGATCGGCGAGGCAAAACGGGTGAAGATCATCGGCATTCCCGGGCTCCGACATGCCGCGCGACAGATTGCCGCACGGCCAATGGCTGGATCGCATCGCTTGGGTCACTCTACTACCATAGAGCAGCGAACTCCCGGGGACAGCCCCTGTCGGAGCAAGAGGTGGCTGACCACCCGCCAGAAGCGAAAGAAGAACAGGAATCGTTCCTGAAACCGTGACGAAAAGGAGATCCCATGGCCAATCAGAGCCGTCGTGACTTCATGCGCACCAGCCTGCTGGGCCTCGCCGCCCTGCCGCTGGGTGCCGGCATCCTCTCCAAGACCGCCTTCGCCCAGGACCTGCCGCGCCTAGACCCGAGCGCCGACCAGGCCCAGGCCCTGAACTACGTCGAGGACGCTGCCGACGCCGCCGATCACCCGGCCTACGAGGAGGGCGAACGCTGCGACAACTGCATGTTCTGGCAGGCCGACAGCGAAGGTTGCCAGCTCTTCCCGCAGAACAGCGTCGAGCCGGGCGGCTGGTGCCAGTCCTGGACCGCCCAGGGCTGATACCCGACGCATCGCCCCGTCCTGCCCGACGGTGGCGATTCGTCAACCCGCGAGACCCGCGCCACGGCGCGGGTCTCGTGCGTTTCGGGCCGGCGTGCCGGCGAACGTCAGGCCTGCTCCTGGCGCGCCTCATCGGGCAGCGGCCAGTGGTAGCGACGCACCACCTCGTCGCCCTCCAGCGACTCCAGCCTGACCGGGAAGCCCCACAGCTGGTGCAGGTGGCGGATCACCGGGTAGACGCTGCGCGCCAGCGGGCGGCGACTGTCCTGCACATGGCGCAGGGTCAGCGAGCGATCGCCGCGGATGTCCGCCGAGTAGACCTGAATATTGGGCTCGCGCACCGAGAGGGCGTACTGGATCGCCAGCGCCTCGCGGATGCGCCGGTAGCCGCGCTCGTCATGGATCGCCGAAACCTCCAGCATCTCCTCCTGGTCGTCGTCCACCACCATGAACAGCTTGAGGTCGCGGATCACCTTGGGTGACAGGAACTGCTGGATGAAGGACTCGTCCTTGAAGTTCTTCATGGCGAACTCCAGGGTCTCCCGCCAGTCGCTGCCGGCGGTGTCCGGGAACCACTGGCGATCCTCCTCCGTGGGCGCCTCGCAGATGCGCTTGAGGTCGCTGAAGATGGCGAAGCCCAGGGCATAGGGGTTGATGCCGTTGTACCAGGGGCTGTCGAAGTCGGGCTGGTTGACCACCGCGGTGTGGGACTGCAGGAACTCCAGGATCAGCCCCTCGTCCACCAGGCCCTCCTCATAGAGGCGATTCATCAGGGTGTAGTGCCAGAAGGTGGCCCAGCCCTCGTTCATCACCTGGGTCTGGCGCTGGGGGTAGAAGTACTGGGCCAGCTTGCGCACGATGCGCACCACCTCGCGCTGCCAGGGCGCCAGCAGCGGGGCGTTCTTCTCGATGAAGTAGAGCAGGTTCTCCTGGGGCTCGGCCGGATAGCGCCCCCCCGCGTGAAGGCCCAGCGGGTCCTCCTCGTCATGGCCACCGGCCAGCACATCCGCGGGGGCGCTGCCGGGAATGGTCCGCCACAGGGTGTTGACCTGGGCCTGCAGGTAGGCCTCCCGCTCCTTCTGGCGCCGCGCCTCCTCGGCCGCGGAGATCGGCGAGGGGCGCTTGTAGCGGTCGACCCCGTAGTTCTGCAGGGCATGGCAGGCGTCCAGCAGCTGCTCCACGGCAGTGACCCCGTGGCGCTCCTCGCACTCGGCGATGTATTTCCGCGCAAACACCAGGTAGTCGATGATCGAGGAGGCATCGGTCCAGGTCCGGAACAGGTAGTTGCCCTTGAAGAAGGAGTTGTGGCCGTAGCAGGCGTGGGCCATGACCAGCACCTGCATCATCAGGGTGTTCTCCTCCATCAGGTAGGCGATGCAGGGGTCGGAGTTGATGACCAGTTCGTAGGCCAGCCCCATCTGGCCGCGACGATAGGCCTGCTCCACGGCCAGGAACTGCTTGCCGAAGGACCAGTGGTGGTAGCCCACCGGCATGCCCACGCTGGCATAGGCATCCATCATCTGCTCGGTGGTGATGACCTCGATCTGGTTGGGGTAGGTATCCAGCCGGTACTCGTCCGCCAGCCGGGCAATCTCCCGCTCGAACCGGTCGAGGATCTCGAAGTTCCAGTCGGACCCCGTGGCGATGGGCTTGCGTCGTGTCATGGTGCCTCCTGGGCCGCCTGGCCGACATCTCAGCCGCCGGCGGCGCGGCGCTTGAACAGTTCGCGGAACACCGGGTAGATGTCGCCCGCCTCGACGATCTGGCGCATGGCGAAGCGCCCCGGGAACTCGGCCGCGACCGTCTCGTACTCCTCCCACAGCGCCTGGTGAGCGTGAGGGGTGATCTCCACGTAGGTGAAATACTGCAGTCGGGGCATCAGCGACTTGAGCAACAGGTCGCGACAGGCGACCGAGTCGTCGTCCCAGTTGTCACCGTCCGAGGCCTGGGCCACATAGAGGTTCCACTGCCCCGGCGGATAGCGGTCGGCGATGATCTCGTCGACCAGGGTCAGGGCACTGGAGACGATGGTGCCGCCGGTCTCCCGGGAGTAGAAGAACTCCTCCTCGTCGACCTCCTTGGCCGCGGTATGGTGGCGCACGAAGACCAGCTCGACCTTCTCGTAGTTGCGCTCGAGGAACAGGTAGAGCAGCAGGAAGAAGCGCTTGGCGATGTCCTTGTGGGCCTGGGTCATGGAGCCGGAGACGTCCATGATGCAGAACATCACCGCCTTGCTGGAGGGCTGGGGCTGGTTGACCAGGTTGTTGTAGCGCAGGTCGTAGGTGTCGATGAAGGGCACCGACTCGAGGCGCTTCTCGAGGCGCTCGATCTCCTCCCTGAGCTCATTGATGCGCGCCGGGTTACGCAGCACCGGGTCCTTGCGCTCCTCGACCTCGAGGGCCTCCTGGGCCTCGCGAAGGGCGCGGCGGATCGGCGCCCGCATGGCGATGCGGCGCGCCTGGGCCTCGCGCATGGAGCGCACGATGTTGATCCTGGCAGGCACGCCATCCCGCGAGACCCCGGCCCGCACCGGCCTGACCTCGTCGAGATCCACCAGGTTCTTGCGCTCCAGGTGTGGCAGCTCCAGGCCGTCGAAGACGAAGTCGAGGAACTCCTCGCGGGAGAGCGTGAAGGCGAACTCGTCCATGCCCTCGCCCTGATCCGAGGCGCCGCCCTCCCCGGCGCCGCCGCCTCCGCCACCGCCGCCGGGACGTCGCAGCCGGTCCCCCTCGGTGAACTCCTTGTTGCCGGGCGCGACGATGCTGCGCTTGCCGCCCGGGCCGTGCTGGAACACCGGCTCGGAGATGTCGCGGCTCGGGATCGACACCTTCTCGCCGCGCTCCATGTCGGTGATCGAGCGGCGGTTCACCGCCTCCTCCACGGAGCGCTTGATGTGGGTGCGATAGCGATCCAGAAAGCGCTGGCGATTGACCGCGCTCTTGTGCTTGGCGTTGGCCCGTCGATCGATGAAATAGGTCATGGCGACCTCCTCTTGCCCGCCGCTCGGCTATCGCCTGGCGCAGGGCGCCAGGCGCTCGTGCCTACTGCGACTTGCGCACCCTCAGGTACCACTCGGAGAGCAGTCGGACCTGCTTCTCGGTGTAGCCACGATCGACCATGCGGGCCACGAAGTCCTCGTGCTTCTTGTGGTCCGCCGTGGAGGCCTTGGCGTTGAAGGAGATCACCGGCAGCAGCTCCTCGGTGTTGGCGAACATCTTCTGCTCGATCACCCCGCGCAGCTTCTCGTAGGACTGCCAGCTCGGGTTCATGCCGTTGTTCTGGGCCCGGGCCCGCAGCACGAAGTTGACCACCTCGTGGCGGAAGTCCTTGGGATTGGAGATGCCAGCCGGCTTCTCGATCTTCTCCAGTTCCTCGTTGAGGGCCTGGCGATTGAACAGCTCGCCGGTCTCCGGGTCGCGGTACTCCTGGTCCTGGATCCAGAAGTCGGCGTAGGTGACGTAGCGGTCGAAGATGTTCTGGCCGTACTCGGAGTAGGACTCGAGGTAGGCGGTCTGGATCTCCTTGCCGATGAAGTCCACGTAGCGCGGCGCCAGGAACTCCTTGATGTAGCGAAGGTAGCGCTCGAAGGTCTCGCGCGGCAGCTGCTCCTGCTCGAGGCGCTGCTCGAGAACATAGAGCAGGTGCACCGGATTGGCGGCCACCTCGTGGCTGTCGAAGTTGAACACCTTGGAGAGGATCTTGAAGGCGAAGCGGGTGGAGAGCCCCTCCATCCCCTCGTCCACTCCCGCCGCGTCGCGGTACTCCTGGATCGACTTGGCCTTGGGATCGGTATCCTTGAGGTTCTCGCCGTCATAGACGCGCATCTTGGAGTAGACGCTGGAGTTCTCCGGCTCCTTGAGCCGCGAGAGCACCGAGAACTGGGCAAGCATGCGCAGGGTGTCCGGCGCGCAGGGCGCCTGGTTCAGGGAGGAGTGCTCGAGCAGCTTCTGGTAGATCTTCACCTCCTCGGAGACCCGCAGGCAGTATGGCACCTTGACGATGTAGACCCGGTCGAGGAAGGCCTCGTTGTTGCGGTTGTTGCGGAACGCCTGCCACTCGCTCTCGTTGGAGTGGGCCAGCACCACGCCGTCGAAGGGGATCGCCCCCATGCCCTCGGTGGGGTTGTAGTTGCCCTCCTGGGTGGCGGTGAGCAGCGGGTGCAGCACCTTGATCGGTGCCTTGAACATCTCGACGAACTCCATCAGCCCCTGGTTGGCGCGGCACAGGCCACCGGAGAAGCTGTAGGCGTCGGGGTCATCCTGGGAGTAGAGCTCGAGCTGGCGGATGTCCACCTTGCCCACCAGGGAGGAGATGTCCTGGTTGTTCTCGTCGCCGGGCTCGGTCTTGGAGATGGCGATCTGGTTGAGGCGCGACGGGTAGAGGCGCACCACCCGGAACTGGGAGATGTCGCCGCCGTACTCCTTCAGACGCTTCGATGCCCAGGGCGACATCACGCTGCGCAGGTAGCGCCGCGGGATGCCGTACTCCTTCTCGAGCAGCTCGCCGTCCTCCTCCGGGGAGAAGAGCCCCAGCGGCGACTCGTGCACCGGGGAGCCCTTGATGGCATAGAAGGGCACCTTCTCCATCAGCAGCTTGAGACGCTCCGCCATGGAGGACTTGCCACCACCGACCGGACCCAGCAGGTAGAGGATCTGCTTGCGCTCCTCGAGGCCCTGGGCGGCATGCCGGAAGTAGGCAACGATCTGCTCGATCGCCTCCTCCATGCCATAGAACTCGGAAAACGCCGGATAGCGGCGGATCACCTTGTTGGAGAAGATGCGGGAGAGCCTCGGGTCCTTGGCCGTGTCGATCACCTCGGGCTCGCCGATGGCCTCCAGCATCCGTTCGGCCGCCGTGGCATAGGCCATGGGCTCCCGGTGACAGAGTTCCAGATACTCCTGCAGGCTCATCTCTTCCTGCCGGACACGCTCGAAGCGATTCTGCACATGATCGAAGATGCTCATCGATGCCTCCTGTAAGCCCGCGGACTCGGCGCCATCTCGTCGGGGCAGCGCGCGAGGAGTGGGTCACCCTCAGCGTAGTCAGCCGGTCACCGTATTAGCGGACAACGAATCAACGCTGGGGGTGTTATCCCTATGAACACCGGGCCAGCGGGGAGGTTCTGGCAGAATTGTGCAGATTTAAACGCTGAAAGGACGCAGCCCCGCCATGCATGGCGGGGCTGCGCCACGGTCGCCGGTCGCTGCGCGCCTCAGAGGCGCGCCGCCAGCCGGGTCCCCTGGTCGATGGCGCGCTTGGCATCGAGTTCGGCGGCCTCGTCCGCCCCGCCGATGAGATGCACCTCGACGCCCGACGCCTGCAGCGGCGCGAGCAGCTCGCGAACCGGCTCCTGGCCGGCGCAGACCACCACGCTGTCGACCTCGAGCAGCCGCGGCTCGCCGTCCACCCGCAGGTGCAGGCCCCGGTCATCGACGCCCAGGTACTCACAGCCGGCCAGGGCTTCGACGCCGCGGTGCTTTAGCGAGGCACGATGCACCCAGCCGGTGGTCTTGCCCAGCCCCTTGCCGGGCTTCGAGGCCTTGCGCTGCAGCAGGAAGACCTGGCGCGGCACCTCGGGGCGCCGTGGCGGCGCGAGTCCGCCCGGCGTGGAGACCGCCAGGTCGACGCCCCACTCCTCGCACCAGGCCTCGCGGTCCAGCGAGGGGTGGCCCACATGGGTCAGCAGCTCCGCCACGTCGAAGCCGATGCCGCCGGCGCCGATGACCGCCACGCGGCGACCGACCCGCTCGGGGTGGAGGATCGCCGTGGGATAGCCCATCACCTTGGGATGATCGCCGCCCGGCAGCTCGAGCCGGCGCGGCCTGACGCCGCTGGCCAGCACCACCACATCGAAGTCGCGCAGGGCATGGGGGTCCGCCTCACAGTTGAGCCGCACCCGCACGCGATGCTTGTCCAGCATCACCCGGAAGTAGCGCAGGGTCTCGTCGAACTCCTCCTTGCCGGGGATCCGCCGGGCATAGTTGAACTGCCCGCCCAGTTCGCCGGCCCGCTCGAAGAGGGTCACCGCATGGCCGCGCTGGGCGGCGGTCACCGCCGCGGCCAGGCCCGCCGGGCCACCGCCCACCACAGCAATGGAACGAGGCTCCGCGGCGGGCTCGATGACAAGCTCGGTCTCGTGGCCGGCCCGCGGATTGACCAGGCAGGAGGTGGGCTTGCCCTGGAAGGTGTGGTCCAGGCAGGCCTGGTTGCAGGCGATACAGGTGTTGATCTCCTCGCTCCGGCCCGCCGCGGCCTTGGTGACCCAGGCCGGGTCGGCCAGGAAGGGGCGGGCCATGGAGACCATGTCCGCGTGCCCCTCGGCAAGCACCCGCTCGGCCACCTCGGGCATGTTGATGCGGTTGGTGGTGATCAGCGGCACCGAGAGCGCCGCCTTAATGCGCCGGGTCACCTCGGTGAAGGCCGCCCGCGGCACGCTGGTGACGATGGTCGGTACCCGCGCCTCGTGCCAGCCGATGCCGGTGTTGATCAGGTCGGCGCCCGCCGCCTCGATGGCAAGCCCCAGGGCCACCACCTCCTCGTGGGTGCTCCCCTCCTCCACCAGGTCGATCATCGACAGGCGGAAGATGATCAGGAAGTCGTCGCCCACCGCCTCGCGGATGCGCCGGACCACCTCCACCGGGAAGCGGATGCGGTTCTCGAAGGCCCCGCCCCAGGCGTCGTCGCGATGGTTGGTGCGCCGACAGACGAACTGGTTGATCAGGTAGCCCTCGGAGCCCATCACCTCGATGCCGTCGTAGCCGGCCTCCCGGGCCAGGGTCGCACAGCGGACGTAGTCGGCGATCTGCTGCTCCACCTCGTCGCTGCCCAGCGCCCGGGGCGGGAAGGGGTTGATCGGCGCCTGGATGGCCGAGGGAGCGACCAGATCCGGGGTGTAGGCGTAGCGACCGGCATGCAGGATCTGCAGGCAGATCCGCCCCCCCTCGCCGTGGACGGCCTCCACCAGCCGGCGGTGATCCGGCAGCTGTTCCCCACGCTCCAGGGTGGCCGCCCCCTGGAACACTGCCCCCTCGGGGTTGGGGGCGATGCCGCCGGTGACGATCAGGCCGACCCCCTCCCGGGCCCGCTCGGCATAGAAGGCCGCCAGGCGCTCGAAGCCGCCGGGGGCCTCCTCCAGGTTGGTGTGCATGGAGCCCATCAGCACCCGGTTGGGCAGGGTCAGGTGGCCGAGCTCGAGCGGACGGAACAGATGCGGGTAATCGGTCACGGCGCGGTCCTCGCGGTGGCGTCAGGAAGGAATTCAAACAACTGTATGATAGTTGAGGCGAGGGTGCAAAACCCGCCTGCGGTGTCGACCGCCGGAACGGCGGGACGATCCCTGGCGCGGCCCGGGGCGGGCGAGGAGTGATCGGGGACGGGGGCCGGAAACACGAAGACCCCGATGCCATGGGCATCGGGGTCGGAATTCGTGGCGCAGATGGCGGACCGGACGGGACTCGAACCCGCGACCTCCGGCGTGACAGGCCGGCATTCTAACCGACTGAACTACCGGTCCGCGTGGTGGGTGATACCGGATTCGAACCAGTGACCCCCAGCATGTGAGGCTGGTGCTCTAACCAACTGAGCTAATCACCCACGTCAGACTGCACACTACGCTTGCTGCACTTTGCTGCCAGGCCATCGTGGCGGACCGGACGGGACTCGAACCCGCGACCTCCGGCGTGACAGGCCGGCATTCTAACCGACTGAACTACCGGTCCACAAGATGACATCTGGGCGGCAACACGATGGCGGACCGGACGGGACTCGAACCCGCGACCTCCGGCGTGACAGGCCGGCATTCTAACCGACTGAACTACCGGTCCGCTGCGTGCTTCCTACGTGCTCGGGCACTGCCCTGGAGCAGTGGTGGGTGGTACAGGGTTCGAACCTGTGACCCCCAGCTTGTAAGGCTGGTGCTCTCCCAGCTGAGCTAACCACCCCCGGTCACGTGGCGCTGCATTCTACAGGGGCGCCGCCCAATGTCAACGCTTTTTCTCGCTCACCCCCGACGCCTCATTCCCAGCAGATTCATCCACTTGGCTCCCGCAGCGACGCCCCCTCCCCGGTCAGGCGTGGCGCACCATGAAATCGGCGATGGCGGCGGCGCCCTCCTCGATGAGCTCCACCTGGGTCCTGCCCGAGGCGCGACGGGGCTTCCAGTCGTGGTCGCCATCCTCCAGCAGGCGAACCTCGGCACTGCCCAGGTCATAGCCGGCCAGTTCCTCGCGGCTGCCGAAGGGGTCGCGACTCCCCTGCACCACCAGGATGGGACAGGCGAGCAGGGGCCAGTGGGAGAGGCGCAGCGACTCCGGCTTGCCGGTGGGGTGAAAGGGGTAGCCGCACAGCACCAGCCCCCTCGCCTGGTCGCGTGCCGCCAGCAGGCTGGCGGCACGACCGCCCATGGACTTGCCGCCCAGCCAGGGGCGGGGCAGGTCAGGGTGTGACAGAAGGTCGCACCAGCGGGCCAGTTCCTCGACCAGGCGATCGATGCGCGGCGGCGGACGACGGCGCGCCTCGCGGCGCATCTGCTGCAGGTAGGCAAACTCGATGGCCAGGGTCTGCACCCCCTGCCCGGCCAGGGCCTCGCGCAGCCGGCGCATGAAGGGGGAATCCTGGCCAGCCCCCGCCCCGTGGGCGATGAGCAGCCGCCCGGCCCGGGGCTCGCCCACCACCTCCAGCGGCCCCTCGGGCAGCAGCCAGCGGCCCCGCTGGCCCCGTACCAGGCGCTCCCGGCATTCGTCGGCGCTAATGCACGCGTAATCCATGCGGGCGTAATATGACAAGGGGTCGTCTCCCGAGTTCTCTGAATAAGCCGATTGGCGTGTTCAGGATTGGGCCTCGCTGCGATAGAATCCGCACGTCTTGACCTGCATCATCCTGGTGGAGCCGAGTCCGTGACAAACTGACGCAGCTTCACCCCGCTACCGCGTTCGATGGGAACCTGACATGAGCACAGCACTTGAACACCCGACCTACAACTACAAGGTAGTTCGGCAGTTCGCGATCATGACAGTGGTGTGGGGCATCGTGGGCATGACCCTCGGTGTCATTCTTGCCGCACAGCTGGTTTGGCCGCAACTCAACCTGGACCTGCCCTGGACGAGCTTCGGCCGTCTGCGTCCGCTCCATACCAACGCCGTGATCTTCGCCTTCGGCGGCTCGGCGCTGTTTGCCACCTCCTACTACGTGGTGCAGCGCACCTGCCAGACACGCCTGTTCTCGGACAAGCTGGCGGCGTTCACCTTCTGGGGCTGGCAGGCGGTGATCCTCTCGGCCGTGATCACGCTGCCGCTGGGCTACACCACCACCAAGGAGTACGCCGAGCTGGAGTGGCCGATCAACATCCTGATCGCCGTGGTGTGGATCAGCTATGCCATCGTCTTCCTGATGACGGTCAAGCAGCGCAAGACGTCCCACATCTACGTGGCCAACTGGTTCTTCGCCGCCTTCATCCTGACCGTGGCCGTGCTGCACATCGTCAACAATGCCGCCATCCCGGTCACCGCCATGTACTCCACCTCCATCTACTCCGGCGCCATCGACGCCATGGTGCAGTGGTGGTACGGCCACAACGCGGTGGGCTTCTTCCTGACCGCCGGCTTCCTGGGGATGATGTACTACTTCGTGCCCAAGCAGGCCGAGCGCCCGGTCTACTCCTACCGGCTCTCCATCGTCCACTTCTGGGCGCTGATCATGGTCTACATGTGGGCCGGCCCCCACCACCTGCACTACACTGCCCTGCCCAACTGGGCGCAGTCGCTGGGCATGATCATGTCGATCATCCTGCTGGCCCCCTCCTGGGGCGGCATGATCAACGGCATGATGACCCTCTCCGGGGCCTGGCATAAGCTGCGCACCGACCCGACCCTGCGCTTCCTGGTGGTGGCCCTCTCCTTCTACGGCATGTCCACCTTCGAGGGCCCGATGATGGCGGTGAAGACCGTCAACGCCCTCTCCCACTACACCGACTGGACCATCGGTCACGTCCACGCCGGCGCGCTCGGCTGGGTGGCGATGATCACCATCGGCTCCATGTACCACCTGATCCCGCGCCTGTTCGGCCGCACCGAGATGCACTCCGTGGGCCTGATCGCCGTGCACTTCTGGCTGGCGACCATCGGCACCGTGCTCTACATCGCCTCCATGTGGGTCAACGGCATCCTGCAGGGCCTGATGTGGCGCGCCATCAACCCCGACGGCACCCTGATGTACACCTTCATCGAGTCCGTCGAGGCCAGCGGCCCCGGCTACATCGTGCGCCTGATCGGCGGCCTGTGCTGGGTCGTGGGCATGCTGATCATGGCCTACAACGTCACCATGACCGTCAAGCGCGGCGAAGGCGCCCGTCAGCCGCTTCCGCAGACTGCCTGAGCCAACCGGGGATACCGACACCAATGAAACACGAGATTGTCGAAAAGAACGTTGGCCTGCTCGCCGTGCTGATCCTGGTGGTCATCAGTTTCGGCGGCCTGGCCGAGGTCGTGCCGCTGTTCTTCCAGAAGCAGACCACGGAGCCGGTGGACGGGCTGCGCCCCCTCTCCGCGCTGGAGCTCGAGGGCCGCGACATCTACCGCCGCGAGGGCTGCGTCGGCTGCCACTCCCAGATGGTTCGCCCGTTCCGCGCCGAGACCGAGCGCTACGGCCACTACAGCGTGGCCGGCGAGTCGGTCTACGACCACAACTTCCTGTGGGGCTCCAAGCGTACCGGGCCGGACCTGGCCCGTGTCGGCGGCCGCTACAGCGACGACTGGCACCGTGCCCACATGTACAACCCGCGTGACGTGGTGCCCGAGTCGATCATGCCCGCCTACCCGTGGCTCTTCGAGCGCACCCTGGACGGTAGCGACACGCCGCGGAAGATGGAGGTCCTGCGGACCCTGGGCGTGCCCTACAGCGACGAGGACATCGCCAACGCCACCCGCGAGGTGCGTGGCCAGCAGGAGATCACCGCACTGATCGCCTACCTCCAGCAGCTGGGCACCGTGCTCGAGGGCACGCGCTGATCATGGATACCGGGACCTTTCGCGGCATCATCACCGGGCTGCTGATCCTGGCCTTCATCGGCATCACCGTGTGGGCCTACTCCCGGCGGCGCAAGCCGGACTTCGACGAGGCGGCCCACCTACCCTTCGCCGACGATGATGAACACGCGAACCGTGACAAGAGCGCCTCGCAGGACGAGGCCGCTTCCCGCAAGAACAAGGGAGACAGGAACACATGAACAATCTCTGGGGTGACTCCCTTTCCGGGTTCTGGAGCGCCTGGATCATCGTCATCACGCTGGGCTCCATCGGGATTGCCTTCTGGCTGCTCTACGCCAACCGCAAGACCGACAAGACCCCCGATGCCGAGGGCAACGTCGAGACCACCGGCCACGCCGCCGACGGTATCGAGGAGTACGACAACCCGCTGCCGCGCTGGTGGTTCCAGCTCTACGTGGGCACGGTGATCTTCTCGCTGGGCTACCTGGTCCTCTACCCCGGCCTCGGCAACTTCGCCGGCGTGCTGGGCTGGACCCAGGAGGGCCAGTGGGAGGAGGAAGTGGCGCGGGCCGAGGAGCGCTTCACGCCGATCTTCGCCCAGTATCAGGAGGTGCCGATCCCCGAACTGGCCCAGGACGGCGAGGCGATGCAGGTGGCCGAGCGCATCTACCTGAACAACTGTGCGGTGTGCCACGGCTCCAATGCTCAGGGCGGCTACGGCTTCCCCAACCTGACCGATGACGACTGGCTCTACGGCGGGGAGCCGGAGCAGATCCTGACCTCCCTGAACCGTGGCCGCAACGGCCTGATGCCTTCCTGGCAGCAGCTGGGCGAGGAAAATATCGAGAACGTCACCCAGCACGTCCTCGCGCTGTCCGACCTCGAGCACGACGCCGAGCGCGCCGAACGCGGTGCGGCGACCTTCGCCTCGGTCTGTGCCGCTTGCCACATGCCCGACGGCACCGGCAACCAGGCCCTGGGCGCGCCCAACCTGACCAACGACATCTGGCTCTACCAGGCACCGGGCCAGAGCGTCGCGGACTCGGTTCGCCAGACCCTGCGCAACGGCCGCAACGGCCACATGCCGGCCCAGGCGGCCTACATCGGCGAGGAGCGCGTCCACCTGGTCGCCGCCTACGTCTACAGCCTGCGCTTCAGGGACTGACCCCGCAGCGTGACGCGAACGAAAGGGTGCGGCGCCAGGTCGCACCCTTTCTCGTTTGTGCGGTGCGTCGATACAATAGCCCTGTCCCGGCCCGAGCCCGTTCGGACCTCCGTCCCCCTGCCGTGAGCCAGCCATGAGCGACAAGATCCCCACCCGCGATGTCACGCCATCACCGGTCGAGCACCACTCCCCCGGCTCGACGGTGCAGCAGGAGATGTACGCTCGGCGAGAGCATATCTACGTGCGCGAGATCAAGGGGCTGTTCCAGAAGGTGCGGCGCAGCGCTAACTGGCTGCTGATGCTGGCCTTCTTCGTGATGCCCTGGGTGCCATGGGGGGACCGCCCGGCCATCTGGTTCGACCTGCCGGGGCGCGAGTTCCACATCTTCGCCGCCACCTTCTATCCCCAGGAGTTCATGCTGCTCTCCTGGCTGCTGATCATCTGCGCCTTCGGCCTGTTCTTCATCACCGTGTTCGCCGGCCGGGTGTGGTGCGGCTACACCTGCCCCCAGAGCGTCTGGACCTTCCTGTTCATCTGGTTCGAGCACCGCCTGGAAGGAAGCCGCAACCGGCGCATCAAGCTCGACAGGCAGCCCATGACGGCCGACAAGCTGTGGCGCAAGGGGACCAAGCACGCCATCTGGCTCGCCATCGCCCTGGCCACCGGCGTGACCTTCGTCGGCTACTTCACGCCGATTCGCCAGCTGGTCATCGACCTGCCCACCCTGGAGGCCCATGGCTGGTCCTACTTCTGGGTCGGCTTCTTCCTGGTCTTCACCTACCTCAATGCCGGATGGCTGCGCGAACAGGTGTGCATCTACATGTGCCCCTATGCGCGGTTCCAGTCGGTGATGTTCGACCGCGACACCCTGATCGTCTCCTACGACGCCGCCCGCGGCGAGCCGCGCGGCGCCCGCAAGAAGAGCTTCAGCCATGCCGAGGCCCGCGAGGCCGGCCACGGCGACTGCATCGACTGCGACCTCTGCGTACAGGTCTGCCCCACCGGCATCGACATCCGTGACGGCCTGCAGTACGAGTGCATCACCTGCGCGGCCTGCATCGACGCCTGCGACAGCGTAATGGACAAGATGGGCTACCCCCGCGGCCTGATCCGCTACACCACCGAGAACGCCCTGGAGGGCAAGCCCACCCACATCCTGCGCCCGCGCCTGATGGGCTACCTGGCGGCGCTGGTGGTGATGATCGGGGTCTTCGCCTGGGCAGTGGCGGATCGCACGCCGCTGGGCTTCGAGGTGGAGCGGGAGCGTACCGAGCTCTACCAGCTGACCCGCGACGGCCGTCTGAGCAACGTCTATGTGGTGACGGTGCGCAACCTGGATCGCCAGGACCATGTCTACCGCCTGGCGGCCTCGGGACTGCCGGGCCTGACCCTGGACACCGACCGTATCTCGGTCCCCGCCGGGGATAGCCGCCGTGCCGTGGTGTCGATCACCGTCGACCCGTCGGAGATCGAGCGCCCCAGCCATCCCATCACCCTGCACCTAGAGGCCGATGACCACCCCGACATCTCGCTGGAGCGAGAGACCCGCTTCATCGGCGAAATCCGGAGATGACATGTCCCACCCCGTGACCCCCTGGTACAAGCAGTTCTGGCCCTGGTTCCTGATGGGCCTGCTGATGCTGTCGATCAGCGTCAGCTCCACCTTCGCGTTCCTGGCGATCCGCAGCGCCGACGGCATGGTCCAGGAGGACTACTACGAGCACGGCCGCGCCATCAACATGGTGCTGGCCAAGCAGGAGCGCGCCGCCAACCTGGGCCTGACTGCCCGGCTGCGCCTCGACCCGCTGACCAGTGACGTGGTACTCGACCTGGAGGGCGCCGAGGACTTCCCCGAGGCCCTCGACCTGGAGCTGATCTTCCCCACCCAGGACGACCGCGACATCGAGCTGACGCTGGAGCACGTGCGCAATGGCCGCTACCTGGGCCAGGCGCCGGACAACCTGCGTTACCGCTGGTACCTGCAGCTGCAGCCGCGGGGAGACGCCCCCGAGTGGCGCCTGGTCGGCGAGGCCCGCTTCCCCGACGAGGGCGAGATCCCGCTGACGCCGGGCCGCGCCGCGGCCTCCAGCGACTCGTGATCGCCTCTCCGTTCGCGGGCCCGCCGAGTCGATGAGCGCGGACACCCCGACAGCGGTCGAGGACGGCTGTTACCACTGCGGGAGCCGGGTGCCCGACGGGGCTCCCTGGTCGATCACCCTGGACGACGCCCGCCACCCGCTCTGCTGCCCCGGCTGCGAGGCGGTGGCCCACGCCATCGTCGACGGCGGCCTGGCCAGCTACTACCGCTTTCGCACCGAGCTTCCCGAGCGCCCGGACGACCGCCAGTCGGCCCGCGCCGAGACCTGGGCGGTGTTCGACGACGCCGGCCTGCAGCGCCAGTTCGTCCACCCCGAGGCCGACAGCGACCGGGTGCATGCCACCCTGGCGGTGGACGGCATCACCTGTGCGGCCTGCGCCTGGCTGATCGAGCACCGCCTCAACGCCCTGCCGGGGGTCGACTCCAGCGCCGTGAACCTTACCCACCACCGGGTGCGGGTCAGCTGGGATCCCGAGGCGATCAAGCTGTCGCGGATCCTGGCCGAGATGGCCGCCATCGGCTATCAGGCCCAGCCCTACGAACCCGATGAGGCCCAGGCGCGCCTGCAGCACGAGGAGCGCATGAACGTGCGCCGCCTGATCATCGCCGCCGTGGGCATGGCCCAAGTGATGATGTTCTCCATCCCCATCTACGTGGCCGGCCCCGGCGAGATCAGCGAGGACTTCCATGCCCTCTTCCACTGGCTCTCCTTTGCCCTGGCGACCCCGGTGGTGTTCTTCTCGGCCATGCCCTTCTTCCGCAACGCCCTGCGCGACCTGCGCACCCGGGTGCTGGGCATGGACGTGCCGGTCTCCATCGCCATCGGCGGGGCCTACCTGGCCAGCAGCTACGCGGTGCTCACCGACACCGGCGAGGTCTACTTCGACTCGGTGGCGATGTTCACCTTCTTCCTGCTCTTCGGCCGCTACGTCGAGGCCCGCGCCCGGCGGCGCAGCGGCCACAGCGGCAACGCGCTCTCCGGCGCCCTGCCGCTCTCGGCGATCCGCCTCACCGACGACGGCGAGGAGCGCATCCTGCCGGCCAGCGAGCTCGCTGCCGGCGACCGGGTGCTGGTCAAGCCCGGCCATGGGGTGCCCGCCGACGGGGTGATCGAGGAGGGCGAGTCGAGCCTCGACGAGTCCATGCTCACCGGCGAGTACCTGCCGGTGACGCGCCGGGTCGGCGACGGGGTCACCGGCGGCAGCCAGAACGTGGAGAGCCCGCTGGTGGTGCGCGTGACCCACGCCGGCCGGGATGCCCGGGTGGCCGGCATCGTCGACCTCACCGACCGCGCCTTCGCCAGCCGCCCGCGCCTGGCCCAGATGGCCGCGCGCATGTCGCACCTGTTCGTGCTGCGGCTGCTGTTCGTCACCCTGGGCGTGGCCACGGTGTGGTGGTTCATCGACCCGTCGCGGGTGCTCTGGGTCACCCTCTCGGTGCTGGTGGTGACCTGCCCCTGCGCCCTGGCCCTAGCCACGCCGACGGCCCTGACGGCCGGACACGGCCAGCTGCGCCGCCGCGGCGTGCTGGTGACCCGGGCCAACGCCATCGAGGCACTCTCCCAGCTCGACCGGGTGATCCTCGACAAGACCGGCACCCTGACCACCGGACAGATGGCGCTGGTGGAGACCCGCCCCCTCGGCGCGCTGGCGGCCGACCGGGCGCGGGTACTCGCCGCCGCCCTGGAGGCGCGCTCCGAGCACCCCATCGCCCGCGCCTTCCACCCCTACCGCCTGGCCACGGTGGCCGCCGACGCGGTCGCCAGCCGCACCGGCCAGGGGCTGGAGGGCAACATCGAAGGACGACGCTGGCGGCTGGGTAAGCCTGGGTTCGCCGCGCCGGACCACCCCCTCGAGGCACCCGGTGACGGCCAGTGGCTGCTGCTCACCGAGGAGGGCGAGCCGCGCGCCTGGTTCGCGCTGCAGGACCATGTCCGCGAGGACGCCGCCGAGACGGTCCGCGCCCTGACGGCCCTGGGCCTCGAGGTGGAGCTGCTCTCCGGCGACATCCCCCAGGCGGCAGGCGAGCTCGCCGGGCGCCTCGGCATCACCACCTGGCGCGGCGCAGCCAGCCCGGAATGCAAGCTCGAGCGCATCCGCGAGTGCCAGGCGGCCGGCGAAAAGGTCGCCATGGTGGGTGACGGCATCAACGACATCCCGGTACTGGCCGGCGCCGACGTGGCCATCGCCATGAACGGCGCCACCGACCTGGCCAGGACCAGCGCCGATGCCATCTTGCTCAGCCCGCGGCTGATCCGTATCGTCGAGGCCATCGAGATCTCGCGGGCCACCCGCCGGGTGATGCGCCAGAACATGGTCTGGTCGGTGTGCTATAACTTCTCGGCCATGCCGCTGGCCGCCATGGGCTTCGTCCCGCCATGGCTCGCGGCCATCGGCATGTCGGCGAGCTCCCTGGTGGTGGTGGGCAATGCCCTGCGCCTCAACCGCTTCCGCAGCCGGGCCGCCGAGCCCCGGCAGGCCGTCGCACCGGCCCCACAACGGGTGAACGCATGAGCATCCTCTACCTGCTGATTCCGCTGTCGCTGATCCTGCTCGGCCTGGCCGTCTGGGCCTTCTTCTGGGCGGTGAAGAACGACCAGTTCGAGGACCTGGAGGGGCCCGCCCACCGCATCCTCTTCGACGAGGACGAGAACGACCTGCCCCCCGATGAGCGCCGGCGCCGCCGCGAGGTTCGCCACGATGCCGACAGGGACGACCCGGGGCCGGGCGACTCCCGCTGATGGATCCCACCGGACTCGGCCTGCCGCCGCTCGCCGCGGCCTTCGTCTTCGGCCTGCTCGGCGGCGCCCACTGCATCGGCATGTGCGGCGGGATCATGAGCGCCCTGACCTTCGCCGTGCCCCCCAGCATGCGCTCCCCGGCGCGCCTCTCCGGGCTGCTGCTCGGCTACAACCTGGGCCGCATCGCCAGCTACATGGTCGCCGGGGCCCTGGTGGCGGGCCTCGGCACCCTGCTCACCCTCACCCCGGCCACGCGGGTGGTGCTGCAGCTGTTCGCCGCGGTCATGCTGATCCTGATGGCACTCTATATCGCCGACTGGTGGAAGGGGCTGCTGCGAGTGGAAGCCGTGGGCCGGCGCCTGTGGCGCCACCTGGAGCCGGTGGGTCGGCGGCTGATGCCGGTGGTCAGGATCCCCCAGGCCGTGGCGCTGGGGGCGGTGTGGGGCTGGCTGCCGTGCGGGCTGGTCTACTCGATGCTGGCCTGGAGCCTGGCCATGGCCGACCCGCTGAGGGGGGCCGCGCTGATGGGCGCCTTCGGCGTCGGTACCCTGCCGGCCCTGCTGGCCACCGGGCTGGCGGCCCGCCAGCTGGGGGGCCTGATCAGACACCGCGCCACGCGCACCCTGGCCGCGCTCTCGATCATCGCCTTCGCCCTGTGGCAGCTCTGGCAACTGCTGCCCGGCGCGGCGCACGGCTGAATTCCCGGCTATTCCACCCGGGATTGACGCAGCTCAACGCCGACCCTGCCGCCTCCCCGCTAGCATACAAGGCACATCCACCGCCGGGAGTGCCGCCATGCCCGCCCATGCGAAGACCGCGACTCGCGTCGGGCCATCACGCACCGACCGCGCCCTGTCGCGCCTGTGCCGCCATGACCTCGACGGCCCCCGCTATGTCACCTACCCGCGGGTGGCCTGCTTCGGCGACGGGCTCACGGCGGACGCCTTCGCCGCGGCCCTGGAGCGCAGCAACCACGGCGGACGCCCGCTGTCGCTGGACGTGCAGCTGCCCTTCTGCCGCCAGGCCTGCCGCTTCTGCGCCTGCCACAGCATCGCCTCCCGGGACAACCGCCAGGCCGAGCCCTATCTCTCCCGGCTCGACCGCGAGATGGTACTGCTGACCCGCCACCTGGCGACCTCGCGGGAGGTCCAGCGGCTGCACTGGGGCGGCGGCGCGCCCACCTTCCTCTCCCTGAACCAGATGGGGGACCTGTTCGACCGCCTGGATGCCCGTTTCGGACTCTCGGGCTCACGCGAGCGCGACTACAGCATCGAGGTCGACCCGCGGGAGGCCGATGTCTTCACCCTGCGCCACCTGCAGGCGCTGGGCTTCAACCGGCTGAGCCTGGGCGTCCAGGAGCTCGACCTGCGGGTGCAGAAGGCGATCAACCGGATCCAGCCCCGGGTGCTCACCGAGTCGCTGGTCGACGAGGCCGAACGGCTGGGGTTCCGCTCGCTGAACCTGGACCTGATCGTCGGCCTGCCCCTGCAGACCCGCGAGAGCTTCGCCGAGACCCTCGACCAGATGATCGCGATGGCGCCGCCGCGGCTCTCGCTCTATCGCTATTCGCACCTCCCGGAACGCTACCGCGCCCAGCAGCAGATCCGCGCCGAGGACCTGCCGTCACGGCAGACGCAGCTGATGATCCTCCTCGACGCACGGCAGCGGCTGGAGGCCGACGGCTATGTGGCCATCGGCATGGGCCAGTACGCCCGTCCCGGGGACAGCCTGGCCATCGCCCGGGCCAATGGCACCCTGAGGCGTGACCCGCTGGGCTACACCCCTCACGGCCCGGCGGACCACATCGGCCTGGGCGTGGCCGCCGTCAGCCAGCTGGAGGAGGTGCTGGCCCGCAACCCGGAGAGCCTGGCCGCCTACGAGGCCGCCCTGGACGCGGGCCGACTGCCCACCTCGCGGGGCATCCGCCTGACCGCCGACGATCACCTGAGGGGCGACGCCATCGAGCGGCTGCTGTGCGGGATGGCGCTGGACCTCGAGACCCTCTCCACCGCTCACGGCGTCGACGCCGAAGCGAGCCTGGCCGATGCCCTGCAACGCCTCGAGCCCCTGCGCCGGGACGGGCTGCTCGAACGCCACGGCAGCCGGCTGGTCGCCACCGCTGCCGGCGAGCTGCTGATCCATCGGCTGGCCATGGCCTTCGACGCCTACCCTCCGCCGGGCGCCTGAACCGGCAGCGGGCGGGACCCGCTGCCGGCCGGGCGGGGCAGCTACCTCCTTAGGGGTGGTTTGCCCTGACCGCAGTTTCCTCCATAATGACCGGCATGATCACGATCAAGGAGGAGTCGGCCATGCCGGATACCCTGACCGGCCGGCGGCGTTCCCTGCTGCACGAGACCCGTTGCCAGACCTGCAGCCTGAGTTCGCTGTGCCTGCCGCTGGCGCTCGAGGTGCAGGACATGGACCAGTTCGACGCCATCATCCGCCGGCGTGCGCCGCTGAAGAAGGGCGAGACCCTGTTCCGCCAGGACAGCCCCTTCACCAGCGTCTTCGCGGTCCGCTCGGGCAGCCTCAAGCAGGTGACCACCGAGGGCAGCGGCGAGGACCAGCTCACCAACTTCTACCTGCCCAGCGAGCTGGTGGGGCTCGACGGCATCGACGAGGCACGCTACCCCGGTACCGTGGTGGCCCTGGAGACCACCACGGTCTGCGAGATCCCCTTCGACCGTCTCGACAGCCTCTCCGAGTCGCTGCCGGAGCTGCGCACCCAGCTCTACCGCAGCATGAGCAAGGAGCTGCGCGACGACCGCCGCATGATGCGGCTGCTCTCGCGCAAGACCGCCGACCAGCGGCTGGCCAGCTTCTTCGCCGGCCTCTCCGACCGCTTCCGGCGCCGCGGCTACTCCCCCTACAGCTTCCGCCTCTCCATGTCCCGGGCCGATATCGGCAACTACCTGGGGCTCGCGGTCGAGACGGTCAGCCGTATCCTGGGCCGTTTCCAGAGCCAGGGCCTGGTTGCCGTCTCCGGCCGCGAGGTGCATATCCTCGACCTCGAGGCCCTGACCCAGGTCGCCGAAGAGGAAGGGGCGAAGTAGCGCCGGGCGCGCTCGGCGCTTATCGCTCGTTCAGAATATCGATGCGGTTGGCCAGCAACTGCTGCTGCTTCTCCTCCAGCCCGGCGAAGTCGAACAGCTCACGGTCGGCCAGCTGCGACGGCGCCACGTTGGTCACCGCCTTGAACATGCTCTCCAGGCGACCGGGGTGCTTCTTCTCCCACTCGGCAAGCATCTCCTTGACCACCTGGCGCTGCAGGTTGGGCTGCGAGCCGCACAGGTTGCAGGGGATGATCGGGAACTCCATCAGCCGCGCATACTCGGCGATGTCCGCCTCGCGGCAGTAGGCCAGCGGCCGGATCAGGATATTCCTGCCATCGTCGGAGAGCAGCTTGGGGGGCATCGCCTTGAGGCTGCCGCCGAAGAAGAGGTTGAGGAACAGCGTCTCGAGAATGTCCTCGCGATGGTGCCCCAGGGCGACCTTGGTGGCGCCGATCTCCTCGGCGAAGCCGTAGAGGGAGCCGCGACGCAGCCGCGAGCAGAGCGCGCAGGTGGTCTTGCCCTCGGGCGTCTTCTCCTTGACCACCGAGTAGGTGTCGCGCTCGAGGATGTGGTACTCCACGCCGATCGACGCGAGGTACTCGGGCAGCACGTGCTCGGGGAAGCCGGGCTGCTTCTGGTCGAGGTTGACCGCCACCAGCGAGAAGTCGATGGGCGCATTGCGCTGCAGGCTGCGCAGGATCGACAGCAGGGTGTAGCTGTCCTTGCCCCCCGACAGGCAGACCATCACGCGGTCGCCCTCGTGGATCATCCCGTAGTCGATGATCGCGTTGCCGACCTGACGCCGCAGGCGCTTCTGGAGCTTGTTGAACTCGCGCTTGGCGCGGGCATCCAGGGCCTCGAGGGTCGATGAGGCCGGTTCGGCCGGCGCGGCGTCCCGGGAAGGGGAAGCCGAGGTGGGGGGATCGAAGATCACGGCGTCTTGCATGGTCGTAGGCGCTGCCAGAGCGGACGGAAATTGACGGGCGCCCATCCTACCACCGCCGCCGGCACGAGGCGACGCCCTCCCGACGTCAGGAGAACAGGCCGGCCGGCTGCGTCGCGCGATCCAGCCTCAGGTACATCAGCGCCGTGGTCACCGCATCGCCCAGCGCCGTATGGCGTCCCATGACCGGCACCCCCAGCAGTTCGGCCACCCGCTCGAAGCGCGGCAGCGCATCGACCTCGGGATGGCGGCGACGCAGCCGGCGGGCGTAGCTCTGGGCCACATCGATGGTGGCATTGGGCAGGTCGAAGCCGAAGCGCGGCCGAAGCTCGCGGTTGAGGATGGCCAGGTCGAAGTCCAGGCACCACCCCACGATGGGCCGGTTGCCGACGAAGTCGAGCAGGCGGGCCAGGGCGGCCTCCATCTCCTCGCCGCCGTCCAGGTCGATGCCGCGCAGGCCATGGATGCGGATCGAGTCGCCGGAGAGGCTGGCGGGACGCGCCAGGCGCAGGTCCAGGGAGTCGCTGGTCAGTACCCGGTCGCCGCGCACCTTCACCGCTGCGATCGAGACCAGCTCCGCGGTGCGGGTATCCAGCCCGGTGGTCTCGGTGTCGATCACCACCATCTCGTCACCGGTGTAGGGGTGGAACAGCCAGGCGTAGTCACCGTTGGCGTGTCGTCGACGGTCGGCGGCGCGCCGCAGGGCCTTGATCATGACGGGGTCTCCTTGAGTCGTTGTCGTTGTCGTTCCTTCGGACGTCGCCTCGGCGTCACGAATACTCCAGATGGAAACGGTGGGAGAGGCGCTGCTTGAAGTCCTTGACGATATGCAGCGCCTCGCGCAGCAGGTCGCGCTCCAGGGACGAGAGCTCCTGGACCACCACCCGATCGGGCTTGCGGCTCGCCGCCTCGCCGTCCAGCCCCGCCAGCTGCTGCTTGAGGCGCAGCTCGGTGAACAGCGACAGCGCCTCGCCCAGGTCCTCGGCGAAGCTGGCCTCGAGCCTGCCATCCGCCGCCAGGGCATCCAGGCGTTCCAGGGTCGAGGTCGGCCGGATACGCCGTTCCAGCGCCATGGTCCGCACCCCGTGGACGATCGGGAAGATGCCGCCCTTCTTGATGTCGATGCCGTGCTGCGGCTTCTTCAGGGAGCCGAACAGGGTCAGCGGGGTCGAGAAGCGCAGGGCGGTGCGGGCGAAGTAGGAGAGCAGCAGCTCGTCGCGGGAGCAGCGTTCGAAGAGCTCC
Organism: Halomonas sp. 3H; assembly: GCF_024206005.1. Classification (NCBI taxonomy): domain Bacteria; kingdom Pseudomonadati; phylum Pseudomonadota; class Gammaproteobacteria; order Oceanospirillales; family Halomonadaceae; genus Halomonas; species Halomonas sp. 3H. Next base: position 695,291 of record NZ_CP100360.1, on the reverse strand, counting down.
TCGCGTACCCGGTCGAGCAGGGCCGGGTTGCCGGCCACCGCATGGGAGTCGAGCATGATGGCCAGCTTCATCAGGCTGTCGCCATCCCGCTTGCCGGCCCAGCTGGCGATGCGCGCGCGCCACTGGCTCTCGGTGCCCACCCACTCGGGGTTGGAGACCATGATGTTGCCGGGACAGGGCGGGTAGCCGAGCTCGATGAGGGTCTCGGTCAGCCGCTGCATCTGCTCGCCACAGTCGGGCCAGTCGAGGCCGTCGGCCAGGATCAGGCCGTTGTCCTGGTCGGTCTTGAGGATCTGCTCGCCGCGCCCCTCGCTGCCCATCACCATCAGGCAGCTGTCGCGGTGGTAGCGCTCGTCGATCAAAAAGCCCCAGGCCTTGTTCATGATCCGGCCGTTGAGGGCGGCCAGCAGCCCCATGGCGAAGCGCAGCTTGACGCCCTGGGCCATCAGCGCCTTGACCAGCTCAGGGGTGCGGCGGCTGGCCGCCGCCAGCGCCTCGAGGCTGTTGGCCTGCTCGACCTGCAGGCTGACCACGTAGCTGCGGCTGGAGAAGTAGCTGAGCACGTCGGTCAGCTCCACCACCCCGACGGGGCGGCGCTGCTCGATCACCACCACCCGCTCGACCTTGTGGCGGGTCATGATGACCAGCGCCTCGAAGAGGTACTGGCCGGGGGAGACGGTGATCAGCTCGGCGCTGCCGATCCCCGCCAGGGGGCTGTCTCGCCCGCGCTCCTCGAGCACCAGGGCATTGAGCAGGTCGGTCTTGGTCACCATGCCGGGACCGGACTCGCCCTCCACCAGCAGGCTGTCGGCATGGCGCTCGTTGATGGTGGCCACGGCCTCGCCGATGGTCATGGCCGCGGGCACCAGCAGCGGCTCGCGCATGCACTCGTCGACCCGGGCCAGCATGAAGCCTGCCATGGTCACCCCTCCCTCGGCACGCTGTTCGGTCAGCAGGCGCGCCTTGTGGGTCAGGGTCTGGCGGAAGAACTCGGCGAACGGCGGATAGTCGTCGCACAGCGCCAGGAACAGCGCCTTGGGCAGCAGGTAGCAGAGGCTCTCCTGCTCGGCGCGGAAGCGGTAGCGGCTCTTGCCGTTGAGGATGCTGATGGCGCCGAACAGGTCGCCCCGGGTGTAGTGGCCGATGCGCTGGCGAGCGGCCGGCAGGGTGGTATCCAGCTCGGCGACTTCACCCTTGTGGATGAGGAACACATACTCGCCTGGCTGGCCGGTCTCCAGGATGATCTCGTCGCGATCGAAGTAGGCCAGGTCGATGCCGCTGCGCACCCGCTCCCTGCCCTCGTCATCGAGGAAGGTGAACGGCGGTTGGGAGAGATCGACCTCGACCATGTGACTGCCCTCCGTGGGCGGCCGGCGTTGCCTCCCAGCTTCGCACTACCTCGGCTGCCGATGCCGGACGCCTCCGGTCGGGAGCGGGCGGGAAGCGACAGGGGAAGGCAAGGTGCTTCGGGAGCGGCACAGCGGCTGCCGCAGCGTTATTGTTGATGTATTGAGGCGAAACGTCATTGATCCGACATCACGACCGATCTTCGGTCGTCTACTGGCAGGATAGCAACAACGCCTTTCTCCCCAAAAGCTAGACGATCGTCTCCCCCTCCTCCCCGTTAGACCATGGTCCAACCCGGCCATGACCTAGACGAACGTCCTATGGGCAGCGGCCTATACCATCGTCCTAGCCGGCCTACATGGGCGCCTGTAATCCGGCAGAAACAATCACCCTTTTCATTGATTATAAAGGATTTTAATGAAATCGGCTAAATCGCTTTTCTCTCATGATACGAAAGTCTGGGATTTATTTTCGGCAGTCATTGCCCACTATTCACCGTGCATCATGCAGGGCAATCGCACGACAACAATGCTATCCGATGGCCGGCCGGCAGCGACATGACACTCGGCCTCCGGCCACGATGACTCTCCCTCGCCGGGGAGCATCGCCCGACAGGTACCGGCGGCTGCCGTCACTGTCGACGTGCGATTGCCCTGCTGGGCCACCTCAACCGACCGCGCAAGTTCCCTATCTCAAGAACAAGTGGAGAACACGACAATGGCAGAAGAGAAAATCGACTCCGCCGACTACTGGAAGGCGAACGTCCGCCTGATAACGGGCTGTCTGATCGTCTGGGCCTTCGTCTCGTACGGATGCGCCATCCTGTTCCGGCCGCTGCTGTCCGGCATTCCGGTCGGGGGCACCGACCTGGGCTTCTGGTTCGCCCAGCAGGGCTCCATCCTGACCTTCATCGGCCTGATCTTCTTCTACGCCTGGAAGATGAACAAGCTGGATCAGAAATTCGGTCTGGGGGAGTAAGCCAGCATGAGTCAATTTGCCATCAACCTGCTGTTCGTGGGCGCCTCCTTTGCGCTCTACATCGGCATCGCGATCTGGGCCCGAGCGGGCTCGACCAAGGACTTCTATGTGGCCGGTGGCGGCGTCCATCCCGTGACCAACGGCATGGCCACCGCCGCCGACTGGATGTCTGCGGCCTCCTTCATCTCCATGGCGGGCCTGCTCGCCTCCGGGGGCTATGCCAACTCCACCTTCCTGATGGGCTGGACCGGCGGCTACGTCATCCTGGCCATGCTGCTGGCGCCCTACCTGCGCAAGTTCGGCAAGTTCACGGTGCCCGACTTCATCGGTGACCGCTTCTACAGCAAGGCGGCGCGCCTGGTGGCCGTCATCTGCCTGATCGTGGCCTCCGTGACCTACGTCATCGGCCAGATGACCGGCGCCGGCGTGGCCTTCTCGCGCTTCCTCGAGGTCTCCAACACCTGGGGCATCTGGATCGCGGCCTTCATCGTGTTCCTCTATGCGGTATTCGGCGGCATGAAGGGCATCACCTACACCCAGGTGGCCCAGTACATCGTGCTGATCATCGCCTACACCATCCCGGCGGTGTTCATCGCCATGCAGCTGACCGGCAACCCGATCCCGATGTTCGGCATGTTCAGCACCCACTCCGAGTCCGGCCTGCCGCTGCTGGCCAAGCTCGACGAAGTGGTCAGTGCCCTGGGCTTCCGGGACTACACCGCCGACGTGGACAACAAGCTCAACATGGTGCTGTTCACCCTGTCGCTGATGGTCGGTACCGCGGGCCTGCCCCACGTCATCATCCGCTTCTTCACCGTGCCGAAGGTGGCCGACGCACGCTGGTCCGCCGGCTGGGCCCTGGTGTTCATCGCCCTGCTCTACCTGACCGCACCGGCCGTGGGCTCCATGGCACGCCTCAACCTGATGACCACCGTCTATCCGGAGATGTCCGGCCAGGTCGAGGACTACGAGGCGGCCACGGCCAACCCGATCCTCTACGAGGAGCGGCCTGACTGGGTGCGCACCTGGGAGGAGACCGGCCTGATCACCTTCAACGATCTCAACAACGACGGGCGCATCCAGTTCTACAACGATGCCGACCCGAACTTCGCCGAGACCGCCGAGTCACGCGGCTGGGAAGGCAGCGAGCTGTCGGTCAACAACGACATCCTGGTACTGGCCAACCCCGAGATCGCCAACCTGCCGGGCTGGGTCATCGGCCTGATCGCCGCCGGCGGCATCGCGGCGGCCCTCTCCACCGCGGCAGGCCTGCTGCTGGCCATCTCCTCGGCCATCAGCCACGACCTGATCAAGACCATGATCAACCCCAACATCACTGAGAAGGGCGAGATGCTGGCGGCGCGGATCTCCATGGCCGGCGCCATCCTGCTGGCCACCTACCTGGGCCTCAACCCGCCGGGCTTCGCCGCCCAGACGGTGGCTCTGGCCTTCGGTATCGCCGGCGCCTCGCTGTTCCCGGCGCTGATGATGGGGATCTTCTCCAAGCGGGTGAACAACGTGGGTGCGGTCGCCGGTATGCTGACCGGTCTCATCGCCACCCTGCTCTACATCTTCACCTACCTGGGCTGGTTCTTCGTACCGGGCACCAACATGCTGCCCAACACCCCGGACAACTGGATCCTGGGCATCTCCCCGCTGTCGTTCGGTGCGGTGGGCGCGATCTTCAACTTCGCCGTGGCCTTCGCCGTCTCCAGCATGACCGAGGAGCCCCCGCAGGAGATCCAGGACCTGGTGGAGAGCGTCCGCTATCCCAAGGGTGCTGGCACTGCCGTCGACCACTGAGCCATAATGGCCCCTGGCCCGGCGCGCGCCGGGCCAGTCAACCCTTACCGATCGGGCTTCCCCAGGGAAGCCCGATTGCTTTCAGGAACAGACCTATGATTTGGCACTTGATCGCGGCGATCTTCGCCGGCCTCGGCGCCGCCGGCATCGGCATGCTGCTGCGCTTGTTGAGCGGCAAGCGGCTGCCCCGCTGGATCGTCCCGGTATTCGGCGGCCTGGGCATGCTCGGCTACCAGATCAACGTCGAGTACTCCTGGTACGAGCACAAGCGCCAGCTGCTGCCCGACACCGCCCAGGTGGTGCAGGTCGAGCACGACGCCATGTTCTGGCGCCCCTGGACCTACCTCTTCCCCATGGCCACCGCCTTCAGCGTGGTCGACGAGCAGAGCATGGCGGTCCAGGAGCAGGACGGCGAACGGCGCGTCGAGTTCCTGCTCTACCACTTCGAGAAGCAGGTCCAGGACCGGGTCACCCACCAGACCTGGCTGATGAACTGCACCACCCGCGAGACCCTGCCGCTGGAGGGCGAGGCGCGCCGCCCCCGAACCGAAGACATGCGCCGTCTGGCCGAGGACGCCCCGCTCTACCTGGCGGTCTGCGGTCAGGCGTGAGTGCCGCTGCCCAGCATCGGCGCATTGCCCTAGAATAGGCGCACACCGAGGGGAGAGAGCGCATGTTCGCAGGCTGGCTGCTGGTTGCCATATCGCTGATCTACATCGCCGTGCTGTTCGCCATCGCCTGGCGCGGTGACCGCCACGCCCGCCAGCACGGGGCCAGCCGACGACGCCCGATCATCTACAGCCTGGCGCTGGCCATCTACTGCACCTCCTGGACCTTCTACGGCGCGGTGGGCCAGGCCGCCACCGGCGGCTGGTCCTTCGCCAGCATCTATGTCGGCCCGATCCTCACCTTCCTGCTGTTCTGGCCGGTGCTGGCCAAGATGATCCGGGTGGCCAAGCACCAGAACGTCACCTCCATCGCCGACTTCATCGCCTCCCGCTACGGCAAGGCCCAGTCCCTGGCCGCCTTCGCCAGCCTGGTGGCACTGATCGGCACCCTCCCCTACATCGCCCTGCAGCTGAAGGCGGTGGCCACCTCCTTCAGCGTGCTGACCGCCGCCGGGGACCCCACCCATACCCCGCTGTTCGCCGACACCGCCTTCTACGTGGCGGTGGTGATGGCGGCCTTCGCGATCCTCTTCGGCACCCGCCACACCGACGCCACGGAGCACCACGAGGGACTGATCCACGCCGTGGCCTTCGAGTCGCTGGTCAAGCTGGTCGCCTTCCTGGTGCTCGGGGCCTATGTCACCTGGGGCATGTTCGATGGCCTGGGCGAGCTCTTCGCCCAGGCGGAGGTCCAGCTGGAGCTGCAGCGCCAGCTGGCCCAGCAGGACTTCGGCCAGAGCTTCTGGGCCCAGACCCTGCTGGCGATGCTGGCGATCCTCTGCCTGCCGCGCCAGTTCCACGTGGCGGTGGTGGAGAACACCCACCGCGACGACGCCGCCAAGGCGCGCTGGCTGTTCCCGCTCTACCTGGCGGCCTTCGCCTTCTTCGTGCTGCCGCTGGCCGCCGCCGGCCTGACCCTGTTCGCCGACAGCGGCATCGAGCCGGACACCTACGTGCTGGCGCTGCCCATGGCGGCGGGCAACGAATGGCTGACCCTGCTCACCTTCATCGGTGGCTTCTCGGCGGCCACCGGCATGGTGATCGTCGCCGCGGTGGCGGTGTCGATCATGATCTCCAATGAGATCGTCATCCCGGCGCTGTTCCGCCTGCGCTGGTTCGACACCAAGGCCCGCGACTACGGCCGCCTGGTGCTGCGCGCGCGGCGGATCACCATCGCCGCGGTGCTGGCCATGGCCTACGGCTTCTACCAGCTGATCGGCGAGTTCACCTCGCTGGCCTCCATCGGCATGCTCTCCTTCGCCGCCGCCGCCCAGTTCGCGCCTGCGCTGATCGGCGGGCTCTACTGGAAGCGTGGCAATCGCCTGGGGGTGATCGTCGGCATGAACGCCGGCTTCGCCATCTGGGCCTACAGCCTGCTGATGCCGGCGATGATCTCCGCCGGCGTGCTGCCCGGTCACTGGCTCGACGGTGGCCCGCTGGGACTGGCCTGGCTGGCGCCCACCTCGCTGTTCGGCCTCAACGTCGGCGACAGCTTCACCCACGGCGTGATGCTCTCGCTGGGGGTGAACCTGTTCTGCTACATCTTCGTCTCCCAGGTCACCTCCCAGCGGGTGGTAGAGCGCATCCAGGCCTCGCTGTTCGTCGACAGCGTCGAGACCCGCCAGACCTCGGTGAACCGCCCCTGGACCGGCGCCACCACGGTGGGCGACCTCAAGGTGCTGTGCGAGCGCTTCCTGGGGGCGAGCCAGGTGAGCCGCGCCTTCGACGACTACGCCAGGCGCAGCGGCACGCCGCTGGAGGACGGCACCCGCGCCTCCATCGACGTGATCCAGTTCACCGAGCGCTTCCTCGCCTCGGTGCTGGGCGCCTCCTCGGCGCGCATCGTGGTCAACTCGGCGCTGCAGGGCCGCGGCATCGGCATCTCCGACGTGATCTCCATCGTCGACGAGGCCTCCCAGGTGCTGGAGTTCAACCGCGCCCTGCTGCAGGCCACCATCGAGAACATCAACCAGGGCATCAGCGTGGTCGACCAGAACCTGCGCCTGGTGGTATGGAACCAGCGCTACCTGGAGCTGTTCCGCTTTCCCGACCACCTGATCCGGGTCGGCGCGCCGGTCGACCGCATCTTCCGCTATAACGCCCACAACGGCGAGTACGGCCCCGGCGACCCCGAGGAGCACGTGCGCCTGCTGCTCGACAACATCCGCGAGGGCCAGCCCCACCGCTACGTGCGCTACCGCCAGGACGGCAGCGTGCTGGAGGTGCAGGGCAACCCCATGCCGGGCGGGGGCTTCGTCTACACCTACCAGGACATCACCCAGCAGAAGCGGATCGAGGAGGCGCTGATCCGCTCCGAGAACAACATCCGCATCTACACCGACAACGTGCCGGCGCTGATCGCCTACTTCGACAAGGAGTGCCGCTACCTCTTCACCAACCGCGCCTACGAGCAGGCCTTCGGCATCGACCGCAACGCGGTGATCGGCAAGCGGGTGGAGGACGTCGTCTCGCCGCAGATGGCCGAGGAGCGCCAGCCGTGGATCGAGCGGGCGCTGGCCGGCGAGCGGGTCAGCTTCGAGGTCTCGCTGAAGCTGCCCGAGGGGCGGCGCTACATGCTGGTGACCTACACCCCCCACTTCGGCGACAGCGGGGCGATCCTTGGCTTCTTCGCCCTCTACCAGGACATCACCGAGCGGCGTCTGGCAGAGATCGCCCTCAAGGAGACCAATGAGACCCTGGAGGAGCGCGTCCGCGAGCGCACCCAGGCGCTCTCCGAGGCCAACGCCGCCCTGCGCCAGGAGAACCGGGTGCGCGCCGAGGCCGAGCAGGCGCTACGCCAGGCCAAGCAGCTGGCCGAGGACGCCAATGCCTCCAAGACCCGTTTCCTGGCCGCCGCCAGCCACGACCTGCTGCAGCCGCTCAACGCCGCCCGGCTGTTCACCTCGGCGCTCTCCCAGGAGATGGAGGCCGCCGACATGAAGCGCACCATCGGCCATATCGACAACTCGCTGCAGGCCGCCGAGGAGCTGCTGGGCACCCTGCTCGACATCTCGAAGCTGGACGCCGGCGCCCTGACCCCGCGTCGCAGCCACTTCGCCCTGGCGGATATCATCACGCCGCTGCGGGCCGAGTTCGAGGTGATGGCCGAGGATCGCGGGCTCGACCTGGAGGTCGTCCCCACCCGCGCCTGGGTCGACAGCGACGCCCAGATGCTGCGGCGGATCATCCAGAACTTCCTGTCGAACGCTATCCGCTACACCCAGGAGGGCCGCGTGCTGCTGGGCTGCCGCCGCCAGGGAGACCGGCTGGCCATCCAGGTGTGGGACTCGGGCCCCGGCATCCCCGAGTCGAAGCAGGCGGAGATCTTCCAGGAGTTCCGCCGTCTCGACCAGGCATCGCGCCACAAGGAGAGCGAGAAGGGGCTGGGGCTGGGCCTGTCCATCGCCGACCGCATGAGTCGCGTGCTCGACCACCCCATTCAGGTCCGCTCCCGTGAGGGCTTCGGCACCATGTTCTCGGTCAGCGTGCCGATGGTCGAGGCGCGCAGCGAGGCGCAGCAGGCCGAGGAGGCCGCCTCGCCGCGGCGCACCGGCAACAAGCTCGCCGGCATCCGCGTGCTGTGCATCGACAACGAGACGCTGATCCTCGAGGGCATGAAGGCGATGCTGTCGGGCTGGGGCTGCGAGGTCTTCACCGCCACCACCATCGGCGGCGCCAAGTCGGTGCTTCGCCACCTGGATGGCGACCCCGACGCGATCCTGGCCGACTACCATCTGGACAACGAGGTCACCGGCCTGATGGCCCTGGAGGCCCTGTCCGAGCGGCTCCAGGGCGCGGTACCCGGCATCGTCATCACCGCCGACCGCACCGAGGAGGTGGCCGAGGAGGTCAAGCGCGCCGGCTACCAGCTGCTGCTCAAGCCGGTGCGCCCCGCCGCCCTGCGCGCCCTGCTGACCCGCACCCTGCAGGCTAGCCGCGCGGCGCAGTAGTGACAGCCACAAGCCACAAAAGCGTGAATCCTTAACGCAAGAAACCCACCAGACGGTGGGTTTCGCGCTTCCTTGTAGCTTGCGCCTTGGCGCTTGTCGCACGGTGCGTGGCGTCAGGACTCCACCTTCGGCGGCTCCACCTCGAGCTTCTGGGCGGCGATCACCGCCTGGGTGCGCGAGTGCACGCCCAGCTTGCGCAGGATGGCGGTGACGTGAGCCTTGATGGTCGCCTCGGAGACGCTCAGCTCGTAGGCGATCTGCTTGTTGAGCAGCCCCTCGGTGAGCATGTTGAGCACGCGGAACTGCTGCGGGGTCAAGGAGGCGATCGCCTCGGCGAACTTGGTCTCCTCCTCGTCGGCCTCGCCCATCACGCCGGCGAGCTCCGCGGGGAGCCACACCTCGCCGTCGAGGATCTCCCCCACCGCCTCGGCGATCAGCTGCAGCGAGGAGGACTTGGGGATGAAGCCCGAGGCACCGTAGTCGATGGCGCGACGCACCACATGGGGCTCGTCGCTCCCAGAGACCACGGCCACCGGAATGTCGGGGGTCTGGCCGCGCAGCTGGATCAGGCCGGAGAAGCCGTGGGCGCCCGGCATGTGCAGGTCGAGCAGGATCAGGTCGGCATCCGGGTGGCGGGTCACCACCTCCGCGGTGGCCTCCATGGTGTCGGACTCGACGATCTCGGCCTGGGGCGCCAGCTGTCGTAGCGCCTGGGTCAGGGCTGCACGGAACAGCGGATGGTCATCGGCGACGATGAATTTCTGGGCAAAGGCCATGGATTCTCCTCCGGTTCCTCGAGCAGCGGGCCGACGGCCGCCACGCTGGGCTTTCAGTTATTGTCACGCATGTTACCCCATGCCGGAGGCGATTCCCAAGCATCCCGCGAACATTGTCGACAACGTGTCCCGCACCCAGCAAGAAGCCGGCCCGAGGGGCCGGCTTGGGAGGGTGTCGTGGCGGCAGACGGGGCCGCCTGCCGCGGGACGATCGGGACACTCAGCGGTTGGCGCGATGCTCGATCAGCTCGTCGACCACCGAGGGATCCGCCAGGGTGCTGGTATCGCCCAGGCCATCGCACTCGTTGGCGGCGATCTTGCGCAGGATACGGCGCATGATCTTGCCGGAACGGGTCTTGGGCAGGCCCGGGGCCCACTGGATGACGTCCGGCGAGGCGATCGGGCCGATGTCCTTGCGCACCCACTGGGTGAGCTCCTTCTTGAGCTCGTCGGTGGGCTCCACGCCTTCGGTCAGGGTCACGTAGATGTAGATGCCCTGGCCCTTGATGTCGTGGGGGAAGCCCACCACGGCGGCCTCGGCCACGGATTCGTGGGCCACCAGCGAGGACTCGATCTCGGCGGTGCCCATGCGGTGGCCGGAGACGTTGAGCACGTCGTCGACGCGGCCGGTGATCCAGTAGTAGCCGTCCTCGTCGCGGCGGCAGCCGTCACCGGTGAAGTAGACACCCTGGTAGGTGGAGAAGTAGGTCTGGACGAAGCGCTCGTGGTCGCCCCAGATCGACCGCGCCTGGCCCGGCCAGGAGTCGGTGAGCACCAGGTTGCCATCCACGGCACCCTTGAGCTCCTTGCCCTCGCTGTCGTAGAGCGCCGGCTGCACGCCGAAGAACGGCAGGGTGGCGGAGCCCGGCTTGAGCGGCGTGGCACCGGGCAGCGGCGCGATCATGATGCCACCGGTCTCGGTCTGCCACCAGGTGTCCACGATGGGGCACTTGGAGTTGCCGATCACCCGGTAGAACCACTCCCAGGCCTCGGGGTTGATGGGCTCGCCCACCGACCCCAGGATGCGCAGGCTGTCGCGCTGGCTGGAGTCCATGACGTTCTCGCCGTGGGCCATCAGCGCACGGATGGCGGTGGGCGCGGTATAGAGGATGTTGACCTTGTGCTTGTCGACGACCTCGCCCATGCGGCCATGGCTCGGATAGCTCGGCACGCCCTCGAACATCAGGGTGGTGGCGCCGTTGGCCAGCGGGCCATAGACGATGTAGCTGTGGCCGGTGACCCAGCCCACGTCGGCGGTGCACCAGTAGACCTCGCCGTCCTGGTAGTCGAAGACGTACTGGTGGGTCAGGCTGGCATAGACCATATAGCCACCGGTGGTGTGCTTGAGGCCCTTGGGCGCCCCGGTGGAGCCGGAGGTGTAGAGGATGAACAGCGGATCCTCGGCGTTCATCTCCTCGGCCGCACAGTCGGTGGACTGCTTCTCGACCAGGTCGCCGTACCAGACGTCACGCCCTTCCTTCCACTCGATCTCGCCGCCGGTGCGCTTGACCACCAGCACGTTCTGGCACACCTCGGTGCCGTCGCGGGTCAGGGCCGCGTCGACGTTGTCCTTCAGCGGCACGTGCTTGCCGCCGCGCACGGACTCGTCGGCGGTGATCACCAGCTTGGACTGGGCACCGACCACCCGCTGGGCCACGGCGTCGGGGGAGAAGCCGCCGAACACCACCGAGTGGACGGCGCCGATGCGGGCACAGGCCAGCATGGCCACGGCGGCCTCGGGGATCATCGGCATGTAGAGGGTCACCACGTCACCCTTGCCGATCCCCAGCTCCTTCAGGGCATTGGCCAGCTGGCAGGTCTGGGCATGCAGCTCGCGGTAGGTGATGTGCTTGGAATCGTTGGGGTCATCGCCCTCCCAGATGATCGCGGTCTGGTCGCCGCGGGTCTCCAGGTGGCGGTCGAGGCAGTTGACGCTGGCATTGAGGGTGCCGTCCTCGAACCAGCGGATATCCACGTTGTGGGGATCATAGGAGGTGTGCTTGATCCGGGTCGGCGCCTTGAACCAGTCGATGCGCTTGGCCTGCTCGCCCCAGAAGGCGTCAGGGTCGTCCACGGACTGCTGGTACATGGCCTGGTACTTTTCCTTGTCGGCCCAGGCCTTGGCGGCGATGTCGTCGCTCACCGGGTAGACGTTCTGCTGATCGCTCATGGAGTTGCCTCTGTCCTTGGGGTGGCCCCGTCAGATGAGTGAAGCCGGCCGGCATGCCATTGGCGTTGTGTGTGCGCCGACCGACACCATTGGAAGGTGGCCCCAGCATACTCCCGCCCGGGGCGACTTCCCTTTAGACATTGGTATGATCAAATTCCTTTTTTATAACAAAGACTTAAACACCATTTTCAAACGCCGATCGGCCAAGATAGACCAAGGTCTGAGCGCAGTGCCGACAGCGGTAGCCGCGCCCCCGCCGGGCCAGCCCATGGCGGCGCTCGGTGAAGGCGTGCTCGCGGCAGGCGCAGGCGTAGCGGTGCGGGGCCGGGCTCGCCCTGGCCGTGTCGAACCGATGGGTGGTGCTCGGCACCAGGCCGAACAGCCGCCGCATCACCGTCTGCCACTCCCGGCCATGGGCGCGGGCCAGGTGGCCATCCTCGAGGTGGTGAACCAGCCAGTGGGCCATCTCGTGGGGCACCACCTCGACCAGGAACGCGAGACGGTTCTCGGCATAGAGCACCGGGTTGAAGCGTAGCCCACCGCGCCCGAAGTGCGCCTGCCCTGCGCACTTGCCGCGCAGGTCGCACCACACCTGCGGCCGCGGCAGGTGCGGGTGGACCTCGCGACACAGTCGCCAGGCCGCCTCGACCCGCGCATGGAGGGCCGCCAGCAGCGCCTCGTGATCGAGGGCGGCCAGCCAGGCGGGGTCGGGGTGGGGCAGCGCGGGACGGTCCATGGGATGCTAGAATGGCGCCTGGTGCCTCGGGCGACAACCCCCGCCAGGCCCGACGCGGGCCGGACCTTCGCCGGCGCGCCCGTCCCCGTTGAGTTCCTTCACCCCGAGAGAATCCGATGTCCGATATCCCGCCCCCCGAACCCCTGCTCGATGACGACGAGCTCGACCGCCTCGACGACTTCCTGGCGTCCGAGAAAGTGGGGGAGGATGCCCTGGACCTGATCGGCACCCACGCCTTCATGGTGGCACTGGCCGTGGCGCCCAGCGACGTGGCGCCCGCCGCCTGGGTCGCCGAGCTCTTCCAGGGCGAACCCGCCTTCGCCGACGACGCCGAGCGCGAGGCCATCCTCGGCCTGCTCGAGCGGCTGCGCCGCAACGCGATCGTCGCCCTGGAACAGGGCCTGCTGCCGGAGCTGCCCTTCGAGCTGACCCTGGACGGCCTGCCGGCGGAGGAGACCCCGATCGGCGACTGGTGCGCCGGCTTCATGGAGGGGGTCTTCCTCGACGAGGCGGCCTGGTTCGAGGAGGACGAGGAGGCCGCCGCCACCCTGCTGCTGCCCTTCATGGCGCTCTCGGGCCTGTTCGACGAGGAGCCCGACATGGCCGAGTTCACCGCCGACACTACGCGACTCGAGGCGCTGGTTCGCCAGCTGCCCGAACTGGTGCTGGACCTCTACCTGCACTATCGCGTCCCGCCAGAGAGCCCCAAGCCGACCCCGCGCCGGAAGAAGCCCGCCGGGCGAGGCAAGGGGCGGCGGTAAGCGCCTGGCACCGAGCGCTGGGCGTTTACCGTAACCGTGTCAGTATCCCGTCCAGGCTGCCGTAGAGCCACTCCTTGAGGCGCTGCCAGCGCGGGCGTCGGGCCCAGGCCTCGCGCTGGATCTCGTCGCTCGCGGCGAAGTTGCGCTCGAACAGCTCGGCGACCTCCGCGGCGAACCGGGGGTCGTCGACCTCCTGGTTGGCCTCCAGGTTCCAGTGCAGGCTCCAGTGGTCGAAGTTGCAGGAGCCGATGCTGGCCCAGTCGTCGACCAGCGAGAACTTGGCGTGGATGAAGATGGGCTGAAACTCGTGGATGCGCACCCCGGCGCGTAGCAGGCGACCATAGAAGCGCTGGCCGGCATAGCGCACCCCCGGGTGGTCGTGCTGCTCGCCGGGCAGCAGCAGCCGCACGTCCACGCCGCGGCGGGCGGCCCTGGCCAGCCGCAGGCGCAGGCCGAAGGTGGGCACGAAGTAGGGGGTGCAGATCCAGATGCGACCCCGCGCCGCGGAGACCCGCTGATGCAGGGAGTGGCGGATCGCCTGGTAGCGGTAGCCCTGGCCCCACACCACCCGCCCGCGCATCCCGCGATAGCCCTCCCGGGTCTCCAGCCGCGTCCCCAGGTCGTGCACCAGCGACGGCCGGCCGCTGCCGCGGGTCAGGGGGGAGTCCCAGAGGCGGCAGAACAGGCGCACCCAGTCGGCCACCACCGGCCCCTCGATGCGCACCGCCACCTCGTACCAGGCGTCCAGAAACTCGTCCACCGCCCCGAAGCCACCGGTGAAGGCCAGCTTGCCGTCCACCACCACCAGCTTGCGGTGGTCACGGGTCAGGTTGCGCGCCAGGGAGTGGAAGCCCAGGGGGTTGAAGAAGCGCAGCGCCACGCCGCCCGCCTCGAGGCGGGCCCGCTCGGCGCCCGAGAGGCCCATGGCGCCGTAGCCGTCGAGCATCAGCATCACCGTCACGCCACGCTCCGCCGCCCTCACCAGCGAGGCGACCAGGGCGGCCGAGAGTCGGCCCGACTCCATCAGGTAGAGCTCGATCAGCACCGACTCCCGCGCCTGCTCGAGGGCCTCGAACATCGCCGGCAGGAAGCAGGCCGCCTCGGGCAGAAGCTGGAAGTGATTGCCGTCTCTCCACATGCCGTGCATGGCCGCATCCCTGTCTCGCGCCTCGCCTGGAACCGGTCAGTCCATTGCCTGACCGGCCGCGTCCCGATGACTATACTGGGCTTTTCCTGACCTTTCCTACGCCGGGGCAAACGGATGGCCTTCCCGCACTCGCTGACGCTGGTCTCCCGGGTCCTGATGGCCCCGCTGCGCGCGCCGATGGAGCGCCTGCTCGCCGCCTGGGTAGAGACCCGCCTGGTCGAGCCGCCCCCCGACGCCCTCGATCTGGATCCCGAGCTGCCGGTGCTCTACGTGCTGCCGCGGCCTGCGCTCAGCGACACCCTGCTGCTGGCGTCCCTGACCCGCGCCCACGGCCTGCCGCCCGCCGGGGGGCGCCGCACCGTCGGCTCGCTGACGCTGCCTGCCTGCCTCGCCCTGCCCGTCCCCCGCCGGCGTCCCTGGCGACGGGCCACCCGGCCCCAGGCCCCCTTCCGGGCGCTGATCGAACAGCGCGGCCGGGGCCTCGATGGCGAGGTCCAGCTGGTCCCCGTGAGCATCTTCTGGGGCCGGGCACCGGGCAAGCGCTTCGGCTTCTGGAAGATGCTCTCCGCCGACAGCTGGCGGCTCACCGGCCGGCTGCGCCGGGCGCTGTCCGTGCTGGTCAACGGCAAGAGCGTGGAGATCCACTTCGGCGCCCCGCTGCGCCTCGGCGACCTCCTGGCGGAGGCCGACGGGGCGCCCGACAGCGCCCAGACCAACCGCAAGGCGGCCCGCCTGCTGCGGGTCCATTTCCGCCGTCTGCGCACCCGCGTGCTCGGCCCCGACCTCTCCCACCGCCGCACCCTGATCGAGGGGGTGGCCGCCAGCCCCGAGGTGCGCCGGGTGATCGGCGAACTCGCCGCCGACGGCCGGCCCTCCCCCGCGCGGCTGGAGCGCCGCGCGCTGCGCTACGGGCGGGAGATCGCCTCGAACATGACCTACCCGGTGCTGCGCTTCATGGACGGCCTGCTGCGCCGGCTGTGGAATCGTCTCTACGACGGCGTCGAGGTGCGCGGGCTTGAGCGGGTCAAGGCCCTGGCCGGCGACCACACCCTCGTCTACGTACCCTGCCATCGCAGCCACATCGATTACCTGCTGCTCTCCTACGTGCTCTATCGCGACGGCCTCATGCCGCCGCACATCGCCGCCGGGCGCAACCTGGACATGCCGCTGATCGGTCCGCTGCTGCGTCGCGGCGGCGCCTTCTTCCTGCGCCGCAGCTTCCGCGACAACCGCCTCTACGCCACGGTGTTCAACGAGTACCTGCACCGCCTGATCTCGCGGGGCCACCCGCTGGAGTACTTCATCGAGGGAGGCCGTTCGCGCAGCGGGCGCATGCTGCCGGCACGCCCCGGGATGCTGGCCATGACCCTGCGCTCCTTCCTGCGCAGCGCCGCCGGCGGCACCCGGCGGCCGCTGGCCTTCGTGCCGGTCTACATCGGCTACGAGCGGATCATCGAGAACGCCAGCTACCAGCGCGAGCTGCGCGGCGGCAGGAAGCGCAAGGAGAGCCCGCTGGCGCTGCTGCGGGTGCTCGGCCAGCTGCGCCAGCCCTTCGGCCGGGTCGCGGTCAACGTCGGCGAGCCCCTGGTGCTGGCCGACTACCTGGACGAGAGCGTGGGCCCCCGCTGGCGACACGGCCGCGAGGAGCGCCCCGAGTGGCTCGGCGACCTGGTGCCTCGGCTCGGCGAGACCCTGAGTCGGCGCATCAACGCGGCGGCGGCCCTCAACCCGGTCAACCTGGTGGCGCTGGTCCTGCTGGCCACGCCCCACCACGCCATCGAGGCCAGCCTGCTGGAGCGCCAGCTGGCCCTGCTCGCCGAGCTGCAGCGGCGGCTCCCCGGCGGGGCCCATGCCAGCCTGCCCGAGGGCGAGCCGGCCGGCTGGATCGACCAGGCGGTGGGTCTCGGCATGGTCGAGCGCCGTGCCCACCCGCTCGGCGACATCATCGTCGCCGATGCCGCCCGGGCCGCCCTGCTCGGCTGGTACCGCAACAACGTGCTGCACCTGTTCGCCCTGGCGGGCCTCACCGCCTTCGCCTTCCGCCACCAGGCCAGCCACCACCCGGAGGCGCTGGAGACTCTGCTGGCGCTGGCCTGGCCGATCCTGACCCGGGAGCTGATGGTGGCGCCGCCGGCCTCGCTGCAGGCGGGCCTGGCCGAGATGCTCGCGGTGCTGGGCGACCTGGGCCTGCTGGAGCGCGAGGGGGAGTGCTGGCGTCGGAGGGACGAGCCGCTGGAGGCCGGCGAGTGCCTCGACCTGCTCGGCCAGCTGATGCAGCCCTCGCTGGAGCGGGGCTACCTGCTGCTCAGCGTGCTGCTGGATGCCGGGCCGGGCCGCCTCACCGCCGATGAGCTGGCAAGCCAGAGCCGGCAGCTGGCCGAGCGACTGGCCCTGCTATCGGGGCTGGACGCCCCGGAGTTCTTCGATACCCGGCTGTTCATCAGCCTGGTGGAGAGCCTGGAGCGGGAGGGGTGGCTCTGGCAGGAGGCGGGGCGCCTGGCCTTCGACGACCGGCTGCACGAGGCGGCCCTGCAGTCGCACCGGCTGTTCGACCCGGCCCTGCGCCACCGCCTGCAGCTGGTCACCCGGCGGGGCTGATCAGCTCGCCTTCAGCGCGCGATGCACATAGAGGTCGTAGCGGCTGGTCTTGCCCTCGATGGCGTGTCGCGGCGTCGGCCCCTCGATGGGCGGCGCCTTCCTCGGCCGCTTGACCACCACGCGGTGGGTCGCCACGTCCAGCGCGGCCTCGAGCAGCCGCGGGGCGTCGGCGTCGTCGCCGGCCAGGGTGCGGAACAGGCGCATCTCCTTCTTGACCAGCGCCGACTTGTCGCGGTGGGGAAACATCGGGTCCAGGTGGACCACCTGGGGCACCACCCCCGATGCAGCCACCAGCGTGTCGAGCTCGCGACAGGCATCGCCATGCTGCAGCCGCATGCGACGGGCGATCTCGGCCGTCTCGGCGTCCCTCAGGGCACGGGCCAGGCCGTCCTCGAGCAGCGCGAAGATCGCCGCCACCCGCTCCACCAGCAGCACCTCGGCGCCCAGGCCGGCCAGCACGAAGGCATCCCGGCCCAGGCCTGCCGTGGCATCCACCACCGAGGGCGTCACCCCCTGGCCGAGCCCGCAGGCGCGGGCGACCAGCTGGCCACGGCCGCCACCGAAGCGCCGGCGGTGGGCGGCGCGGCCGGAGGCGAACTCCACCGCCAGGGGGTGTCCGTAGCGCTTCTCGTCGCCGGCCAGCACCAGGCGACCCTCGCACCGTTCGAGGATCAGCTCGGCCTCGGCCTCGAAGGGCAACCCCAGGCGCTCGGCCAGGGCGGCCAGGGCCGGGCCGTGGACCGCCACCGGCGATCGCTCGCTCATCGCGCCTTCTTCCAGGCCACCTCGTTGCGCAGGTAGACCGGCTGGACCAGATGGGCCGGCCGCCCCCGGCCGGCTTCCAGGTCATGCATGGCCAGCAGCGCCATGTCGGCGGCATCCGCCTCCACCTCGGGCAGGCGCTGGCCGAGGCCCGCCTGCACCTCGACGGGCATCTGCTCCCAGAGCCCCCAGCCGGACCCCACGCCGACCCAGTCATGGTCGTCGTGGCCGGCCGGCAGGCGCAGCCGCTCGGGCGGCATCACGGCCTCCTCGAGGAGCGGCTCAGGCAGGCCGTCGCGGCACTGCCAGGCGGCCACGTAGACCTCGCCCATGCGCGCATCCAGGGCGGTGACCAGCCAGCGGAAGTGGTGGCGCCGATGGGCACCCAGCGCCAGGGCCGCCAGGGTGGAGACGCCGAGCAGCGGCCGGTCGAGGCCATAGGCCAGCCCCTGGGCGGCCCCGGCGGCGATTCGCAGGCCGGTGAAGGAGCCGGGGCCATGGCCATAGGCCACGGCGTCGATCTCCGCCGGGCGCACGCCGGCCTCGGCCAGCACCTCGTCGACCATGGGCAGCAGCCGCCGGGTATGCTCGCGGGGGGTCATCTCGAAGCGGGAGAGCAGTTCGTCATCGGCGCCCGGGCGGCGGCGCAGCAGGGCGGCCGAACAGGCGCTCGAGGAGGCATCCAGGGCCAGCAGGATCGACATGGCAGCACCATCGCAGGGGAGAAAAGTGGCAGCATTATACGCGCCGGGGCCAAAAACGACGATGGCCCGCAAAAGCGGGCCATCTAATGGCGATAACACCTTTCCGAACGTCTGGGTGCGGGGCTGTTCCGGCGAAAGGCCTGTTCGGGGGCGCTGTGAACCCCTCCCTGGGCGTTACCGACGCCCTGCTTCGCTCTCGCGTCCCGCTCCGCTTGCAGGTCCGGTGCTGGCCATCCATGGCCAGCCCGTTCGGAGCAGTGCTCCTCACCCCTGGCGTAGGACCCCCTCCAGACCTTTCCCCGGCGCCCCGCAACCAACCGGCATGGTGCCTGGTATCAGCCCTCCAGGGCCTTGAGCACCTGCGCGGTGATCTCGTCGACGCTGCCGACGCCTTCCACGCGGTGGTAGGCCGGCGCCGCGTCCGGGTCCTGCTCCGCCCAGGCCTGGTAGTAGTCGACCAGCGGCGCGGTCTGCTCGTGGTAGACGGCCAGGCGGTTGCGCACGGTGGACTCGCGGTCGTCATCGCGCTGGATCAGCGCCTCGCCGGTCACGTCGTCCTTGCCCTCTTCCTTCGGCGGATTGTACTCGACGTGGTAGACGCGACCGGAACCCGGGTGCACGCGGCGGCCGGCCAGGCGCTTGACGATCTCCTCGTCCTCCACGGCGATCTCCAGCACGTGGTCGAGCTTGACGCCCGCCTCCTTCATGGCATCGGCCTGGGGGATGGTGCGCGGGAAGCCATCGAACAGGAAGCCGTTCTCGCAGTCCGGCTGGGCGATGCGCTCCTTGACCAGGGCGATGATGATGTCGTCGGACACCAGGCCACCGCTGGTCATGATCTCCTTGACCTTGACCCCCAGTTCACTCCCCTCCTTGACGGCGGCACGCAGCATGTCGCCGGTGGAGATCTGCGGGATGTTGAAGCGTTCGCAGATGAACTGGGCCTGGGTGCCCTTGCCGGCACCCGGGGCGCCCAACAGGATCAAACGCATGTTCGTGTCCTCGAAAAATAAGTGATTGTCACAAGTGGAGAAATGGTTGGAGGGGAACGATAACCGCGGGACTGCCACCGCACAAGCGCCGCCCGCCCCGCCAGGGCCCCGAAACGCCCGAAAAAGGCCGGGATATCAACATGCTCCGGGCCGAATAACACTTTGGTCTGGCAGTGCGTGGCCGTCAAACGACGACGGCGCCGGAAGGCGCCGTCGTCGCTCCCTCACCCGCGGTTACAGCAGCAGGCGACGGATGTCGGTGAGCAGCTGGGCCAGCAGCGCGGTGAAGCGCGCCGCATCGGCCCCGTTGACCGCCCGGTGGTCGTAGGAGAGCGACAGCGGCATCATCAGCCGCGGCTCGAACGCCTTGCCGTCCCACACCGGCTTCATCGAGGCCTTGGAGACGCCAAGGATGGCCACCTCCGGGGCGTTGACGATGGGCGTGAAGGCGGTGCCGCCGATGGAGCCCAGGCTCGAGATGGTGAAGCAACCGCCGGTCATTTCCTCGCGCTTGAGCTTCTTCGACTGGGCCTTCTTGGCCAGCTCCACGGACTCCTTGGCGATGTCGATCAGCGACTTCCTGTCGGCGTCGCGGATCACCGGCACCATCAGGCCGTCCGGGGTGTCCACCGCGAGCCCGATGTGGACGTACTTCTTCCACACCACGGTCTCGCCATCGGCCTTCAGGCTGACGTTGAACTGCGGGTACTGGCGCAGGGCATAGGCACAGGCCTTGATCAGGA
The DNA here is from genome assembly GCF_024206005.1 of Halomonas sp. 3H. Classification (NCBI taxonomy): domain Bacteria; kingdom Pseudomonadati; phylum Pseudomonadota; class Gammaproteobacteria; order Oceanospirillales; family Halomonadaceae; genus Halomonas; species Halomonas sp. 3H. Next base: position 675,156 of record NZ_CP100360.1, on the reverse strand, counting down.
AGGGCAGCGGCGTCAGCTTGGCGCCCTGGGCCTCCGCCTCGGCCTTCATGGACTTGCGGAAGGCCTCGAGCTCGGTGATGTCCGCCTCGTCGAACTGGGTGACGTGGGGCAGGTTGACCCAGCTGCGGTGCAGGTTGGTGGCGCCCATCTTCATCAGGCGCCCCATGGGCTTCTCTTCCACCTCGCCGAACTGGCTGAAGTCCTGGTCCGGGATCGGCGGAATGCCGGAGCCGCCCGCCGCCGGCGCGCCGGCCGACGCCTGGGCCTTGCCCTGGCTGGCCATCACCTGCTTGACGTAGGCGTGGACGTCCTCCTTGAGGACCCGCTCCTTCGGCCCGCTGGGCCGCACCAGCCCCAGGTCGACGCCCAGCTCGCGGGCCAGCATGCGCACCGCCGGACCAGCGTGGACCAGCTTGCCGTCGCGTGGCTTGTGGGCCGCCATCTCGGCCTCCGGGCTGGGCGTGCCCGCCGGGGTCGGGGCCGGCGTGTCGGTCTTGGATGCCTCCGACTTCGTTGCCTGCGCCTTCGACTCGGACGGCTTGTCCGCTGCCTTCGGCCTGGCCGCGCCGGCCACTTCGATATAGCCGATCAGGTCACCCTCGGAGACGGTATCACCCTCCTTGACGGTGAGCTCGAGCAGCTTGCCCTTGAAGGGGCTCGGCACGTCCATGGAGGCCTTGTCGGACTCCAGGGTGATCAGCGGGTCTTCCTCGTTCACCTCGTCGCCGGCGGCCACGGCGATCTCGATGATCGGCACGTCACTGGAGCCGGAGAGGTCCGGCACGCGGATCTCGCGGCGCTCCGGCTCGCCGGAGGCCGCCTCCTCCTCGGGCTCCGGCTCGGCAGCCCGGGGCTCGGGTTCGGTGGCGGCCGGGGCCTCGTCGGCATCCTCGCCGGCACCGCCATCATCGACCTCCATGGTGCCGATGACATCACCCTCGGAGACGGTATCACCCTCCTTCACGGTCAGGGACACCAGCTTGCCGGCGTGGGGGCTCGGCACGTCCATGGAGGCCTTGTCGGACTCCAGGGTGATCAGCGTGTCCTCGGCGGCCACCTCGTCGCCCTCGGCCACTGCCACCTCGATGATCTCCACGTCGTCGGAGCCACCCAGGTCGGGTACCTTGATCTCCACGGTGCGCTTGCCACCGCCGCCGGCCTTGGCCGCGGGCTTCTCGGCGGGCTCGGGCGCTTTCTGGGGAGCCGGCTCGGCCTTCTCCTCGGCCTGATCGGCCGCCGGCTCGGCATCGCCGCCGCCCTCGACCGCCAGCTCGACGATATCGTCGCCCTCGGAGACGGTATCGCCCTCCTTCACCAGCACCTTGACGACCTTGCCGCCCTTCGGCGACGGCACGTCCATGCTGGCCTTGTCGGACTCCAGCGTGATCAGGGTATCCTCGGCCTCGATCACATCGCCTTCGGATACCGCGATCTCGATGATTTCGACATCCTCGCTACCGCCGATGTCGGGAACTTTGATGATTTCGCTACTCAAGGTCGCGCTCCTTCCAAATCGTGCCTGGAACCGGCGGGCCCGGGGCCCGCCGATCACCGGATCAGTCGGTCAGCGGGTTGGGCTTGGCCGGGTCGATGCCGTACTTCTTCAGCGCCTCGCCGACCACCTTGCGATCCAGCTCGCCACGCTCGGCCAGTGCCTTGAGCGCCGCCACGGTGACGAAGTGGCGGTCGACCTCGAAGAAGTGGCGCAGCTTCTCGCGGGTGTCGGAGCGGCCGAAGCCGTCGGTACCCAGCACGTGGTAGTCGGTCGGCACCCAGGCCCTGACCTGATCCGCGAACAGGCGCATGTAGTCGGTGGAGGCGATGGCCGGGCCCTCGCGCCCCTCGAGGCAACGGGTGACGTGCGGTTTGGCCGGTTCGGCCTCGGGATCCAGGAAGGCGGCGCGATCCAGGGCCAGTGCTTCGCGACGCAGCTCGTTGAAGCTGGTGACGCTCCAGATATCCGCGCCGATGCCCCACTCCTCGGCCAGCATCTCGGCGGCGGCCTCGACCTCGCGCAGGATGGTGCCGCAGCCCAGCAGCTGGACCCGGCCCTTCTTGCCCTCGGTCTCGCGCAGCAGGTACATGCCCTTGACGATGTCCTCGGCCGGGATGGTCTCCAGCTCCGGATGCTCGTAGTTCTCGTTCATCACCGTCAGGTAGTAGAAGCAGTTCTCCTTGTCGGCGAACATCCGCTTCAGGCCGTCCTGGACGATCACCGCGACCTCGTGGGCATAGGTGGGGTCGTAGCTGCGGCAGTTGGGGATGGTGGAGGCCTGCAGGTGGCTGTGGCCATCCTGGTGCTGCAGGCCCTCGCCGTTGAGGGTGGTGCGCCCGGCGGTACCGCCCACCAGGAAGCCCCGCGCCTGCAGGTCACCGGCCGCCCAGGCCAGGTCACCGATGCGCTGGAAGCCGAACATCGAGTAGTAGATGTAGAACGGCAGCAGCGGCAGATTGTGGTTGCTGTACGAGGTGGCCGCGGCCATCCATGCGGACATGGCGCCGGCCTCGGAGATGCCCTCCTCGAGGATCTGGCCCTGCTTGTCCTCGCGGTAGAACATGATCTGGCCCTTGTCGACGGGCTCGTACTTCTGGCCTTCGGAGGTGTAGATGCCGAGCTGGCGGAACATCCCCTCCATGCCGAAGGTGCGTGCCTCGTCGGGCACGATGGGCACCACCTGCTTGCCGATCTGCTTGTCCTTCACCAGGCCGTTGAGGATGCGCACGAAGGCCATGGTGGTGGAGACCTCGCGGCCCTTGGAGCCACCGGTCTGGGAGGCAAAGGTCTTGTCCTCCAGGGATGGGATCGGCAGGGCCTCGAAGTCGCTGCGGCGCTGGGGCAGGTAGCCGCCCAGCCGCTCGCGCTGCAGGTGCATGTACTTGAGCTCGGGGGAGTCGTCTTCCGGCTTGTAGTAGGGCACCTCCTTGAGCTGCTCGTCGGTCAGCGGAATGCCGAAACGGTCGCGGAACTTGCGCAGCGCCTCGTACTCCATGCTCTTGACCTGGTGGGCCTCGTTGGCCGCCTCGCCGTCGCCGCTGCCCATGCCGTAGCCCTTGACGGTATGCGCCAGCACCACGGTGGGACGGCCGTTGGCGTTGTTCACCGCCTGGTGGTAGGCCGCATAGACCTTGAACGGGTCGTGCCCGCCGCGATTGAGCTTCCAGATGTCCTCGTCGGACATGTCCTTGACCATCTCGGCGGTCTCCGGGTACTTCCCGAAGAAGTGCTTGCGGGTATAGGCGCCGTCGTTGGCCTTGTAGTTCTGGTACTCGCCGTCGACAGACTCGTCCATGATCTTCTGCAGCACGCCCTTCTTGTCCTTCTCGAAGAGCGGATCCCACAGGCGGCCCCAGACCACCTTGAGCACGTTCCAGCCGGCGCCGCGGAAGACCCCCTCGAGCTCGTCCATGATGCGGCCGTTGCCACGCACCGGACCGTCGAGGCGCTGCAGGTTGCAGTTGATGACGAAGATCAGGTTGTCGAGCTTCTCGCGGCTCGCCAGGTGGATGGCCCCCAGGGACTCCGGCTCGTCGCACTCGCCGTCGCCCATGAAGCACCAGACCCGGCGATCCTGCATGTCCTTCATCTCACGGGAGTGAAGGTACTTCATCACGTGGGCCTGGTAGATGGCCTGGATGGGGCCGAGACCCATGGAGACGGTGGGGAACTGCCAGAAGTCCGGCATCAGCCAGGGGTGCGGATAGGACGAGAGACCGTCGCCATCCACCTCCTGGCGGTACTTGTCCATCTGCTCCTCGGTCAGGCGGCCCTCCAGGTAGGCGCGGGCGTAGACGCCCGGGGCCACGTGGCCCTGGATGTAGACCAGGTCACCCTCGAAGTCGCCGTTGGGTGCACGGAAGAAGTGGTTGAAGCCCACATCGTAGAGGGTTGCCGCCGACATGAAGCTGGCGATGTGACCGCCGAGGCCCGGGTTGGCGCGGTTGTTGCGGATCACCTGGGCAATGGCGTTGTAGCGGATCAGGGAGCGGATCCGACGCTCCATGAAGAGATCCCCCGGCATCGGCGCCTCGCGATGCACCGGAATGGTGTTGCGATGCGGGGTGGTCACCGAGAAGGGCGCCTGTGTCCCGTCGCGGCGCAGGCGATCTGCCAGGCGGGTCAGCAGGTACCGGGCGCGTTCCTCGCCCTCGCGATCCACGACCGATTCCAGGGATTCCAGCCACTCCGTGGTTTCGACCGGATCGAGATCCTCTCTTGCCTCCAGACTCATAGACGTCTCTCCGAATGACGATGGGGGGTGTCGTGCGCCCCGCAACGCAGGGGGCTGGTGGGTCTCTCGCGGGGAGAGCCATGCACGCCGCATGTCGGGGTAATGTAGTAGTTTTACTAGACGAAGCGATCTAGCTGCCTTGATGGCGACGAAGATACCGTAAACGCCCTTCCCTGCCAATTCAAGATAGAATGGAAATGTTTTTCAATTTAGTCGCATTGCACCGCAACACAAGGGATTAGCAGCGTTTCCCGGGGCCGAATGCGACCAAGGACAAGGGCTTGTAGCCGAACTACCGTATGAATCGAGCGTGCCATTCCCGACCCCCTCTCGGCTGGCGTTACCGCTCACGGAGTGCGTAGCTTTCGCAAAGTCTGGCGGAAATAGGCCCAGTCGAAGGCCGGCCCGGGGTCGGACTTTCGCAGCGGGGCCACATGGGCATGGCCGGTGATGCGTTGCTCGGCAAGCGCCGGATAGGCCGCCAGCAGCTGCCGGGTCACGGCCGCCAGGGTCCGGTATTGCGCCCCGGCATAGGGCGATACCTCGTCCCCCTCCAGTTCGATACCGATGGCGAAGTCATTGAGGGCGACGCGCTCCCTGTCGCCATCGCGCCAGCGAGACCGGCCGGCATGCCAGGCCCGGCGGTGGAAGGGCACGAACTGAACGCACTCGCCATCGCGGCGGATCAGCAGGTGGGCCGACACGCGCAGGCCGTCGATGGTGGCAAAGAAGGGGTGAGCCCAGGGGTCGAGCCGGTTGGTGAACAGCCGCTCGACATGCTCGCCGCCGAACTCGCCCGGCGGCAGGCTGATGGAGTGCAGCAGCAGCAGCGAGATCTCCCCGCTCGGCCGCGCGTCGCAATTGGGTGACGGCACCCGCCTCGCCCCCGCGAGCCATCCCTGTTCGATCGGCATCCTGATCCCCTGACGTCGCCTGCCTGGATTCCCTATAATGAACGCCCTTGACGCTCATTGCCTACTCCGGCGCCCGCCGCGCCAGGCCCCAACCTCGAGAGTGACGCCCCGCCATGCATTACCAGGACGCCCTAGCCGAAGAGATCCGCGACAGCGCCGCCCGCCTGCTGGCCGAGGACGTCGGGCCCGGCGACATCACCGCCCGGCTGATTCCCGCCGCGCACCGCGCCACGGCCCGGGTGATCACCCGCGAGGCCTGCGTGCTGTGCGGCGTGGCCTGGGTCGACGAGCTGTTCCGTCGACTGGATGCCAGCGTCGCCCTGCGCTGGCACGCCGCGGACGGCGACCGCCTCGAGGCCGGCCAGGCCTTCCTCGAGATCGAGGGCCCGGCCCGCAGCCTGCTCACCGGGGAGCGTGCGGCGCTGAACCTGCTGCAGACCCTCTCGGCCACCGCCACCCGCACCCGCCACTATGTCGACCTGATCGCGGACACCGGCGTGCGGCTGCTCGACACCCGCAAGACCCTGCCCGGGCTGCGCCTGGCGCAGAAGTACGCGGTGACCTGTGGCGGCGGCCACAACCATCGCCTCGGGCTATGGGACGCCTTCCTGATCAAGGAGAACCATATCGCCGCCTGCGGCGGCATCGCGGCGGCGGTCCGGGAGGCCCGGGACATCTCGCCCCGGGCCCCGGTGGAGGTGGAAGTGGAGACCTTCGACGAGCTCGACCAGGCGCTGGCGGCGGGCGCCGACGTGATCATGCTCGACAACTTCAGCCTGGATGACATGCGCGAGGCGGTCCGGCGCACCGCCGGCCGCGCCACCCTGGAGGCCTCCGGCAACGTCGACGAGACCACCCTGCGCGCCATTGCCGAGACCGGCGTCGACTGCATCTCCAGCGGCGCCCTGACCAAGGACCTGAAGGCCATCGACCTGTCGATGCGGCTGGTCGAACAGGGCGACTGAGCGCTCAGGTCTCCAGCAGGGCGAGGGCCTTCTCGAAGCGCTTGCGGCACAGCCGTTCGCCGCCGCGCTCCACCCACTCCTCGCCGACCTCCCTCCAGCCCCGCCGGGCGAGTGCCTCGGCCAGCACCAGGCTCGCCTCGATGGTGACGCGGGCGATGCCGTGCTCGCGCAGCAGCCGCTCGGCGTGGATCAGCAGGGTCGCGCCGATGCCGCGCCGCGCCAGCGACGGCCAGACGTAGAGGGTCTCGACGCGCCCGCGGGGGATGTCCAGCTCGAGGAAGCCCACGCAGCGCCCGTCGCAGGTCGCCACCAGGGTGGTGTAGAGCGCCTGGCGCGCGGCCCAGGCGCTGGCGTCCCGCGGCAGGGCACCGGCCCAGGCCTCCCGCTCGGCCACGCTGTAGCGAGCCATGGCCCCCTGCATCACGGCGTGGTGGAAGACCTCGGCCTGGTCGGCGGCATCCCGCGCCCGCGCCTGGCGGTAGAGGATGCGCGGCCCGGAAGCGGGTCCCTGCGGGGCGTTGGCGGTCTGGCTCATGGCGCTCCTGTCCGATGCATGGCTGTTGCTCGGAGCCTACACAAGCCGGCGCCCGCGGCCAATCCCCTCGCCCGCCGAGCGAGCGCCAGGCATAATCGCGCCATGACCGACACCCTTGCGCCTGCCTCCTTCGCCATGACGCCGATCGGCGTCATCGAGAGCGACTACCCCGACAAGTTCGGCATCCCCCGCCAGCCAGGGCTGGCCCCGGCGGCCCGGGCCAGCCTGGTGCTTGCCCCGCCCTTCGACGACCCGCTGGCGGTGCGCGGCATCGAGGCCTTCAGCCACCTGTGGCTCACCTTCGTCTTTCACGAGAGCCCTTCACGCTGGACGCCGCTGGTGCGCCCACCGCGCCTCGGCGGCAACGCCAGGGTCGGGGTGTTCGCCAGCCGCAGCACCCACCGCCCCAACCGCCTGGGGCTGTCGCTGGTCGAGCTCCTCGAGGTCGACACCCGCCGCGGCGTTCGCCTGCGGTTGCGTGGCGCCGACCTGGTCAGCGGCACCCCGGTGCTGGACATCAAGCCCTACCTGCCCTGGGCGGAATCGCGGCCCGAGGCGCGGGCCGGCTTCGCCTCCGAGGCGCCGCCCCGGCGGCCGGTCGGCTTCTCGGCCATCGCCGAGGCGGCGCTGGCGGCGCGGGAGGATGGCGACTCCCTGCGCGAGCTGATCGGCCAGGTGCTGGCCCAGGACCCGCGTCCCGCCTATCGCCGCGGCGCCGAGGAACGGCTCTACGGCGTGCGCCTGCGCGACGTGGACGTGCGCTTCCGGGCACAGGCCGAAGGGACGGAGACGCGGCTGCAGGTGGTCGAGATCGTGCCGGCGTGAATGCCCCCGGACACGACGAAGGGCCCCGCAGGGCCCTTCGCGGATCAGCGCTTCGACGCGGTCAGGCGAAGCTGACGCCGATGCGCCGGCCCACTTCCTCGTAGGCCTCGATCACGCCGCCCAGCCCCTGGCGGAAGCGGTCCTTGTCGAGCTTCTCGCGAGTCTGCGCATCCCACAGGCGGCAGCCGTCCGGCGAGAACTCGTCGCCCAGCACCAGCTGGCCCTGGAACAGGCCGAACTCCAGCTTGTAGTCGACCAGCAGCAGGCCGCCGTCGGCGAACAGCTGCTTGAGCACCTCGTTGACCCGGAAGGTCAGCGCCTTCATCTCGGCCAGCTGCTCGGGCGTGGCCCAGCCGAAGGTCTCGGCCAGCGACTCGTTGATCATCGGGTCGTGCAGCGCATCGTTCTTGAGGAACAGCTCGAAGGTCGGCGGCGTGAGCGTCTTGCCCTCCTCCACGCCCAGCCGCTTGACCAGGCCACCGGCGGCGATATTGCGCACGACGCACTCCACCGGGATCATCTCGAGCCGCTTGACCAGGCTCTCGGTATCGGAGAGGCGTGCCTCGAAGTGGGTGGGAATACCCGCCGCGGCCAGGGTCTCCATGATGAAGGCATTGAAGCAGTTGTTGACCATGCCCTTGCGCGTCAGCGACTCCATGCGCTCACCGTCGAAGGCACTGGTGTCATCGCGGAACTGCAGGACCACGCGGTCCGGGTCATCGGTGGCGAAGACCGACTTGGCCTTGCCGGCATAGAGTTCGTGACGCTTTTCCATGGAAGCCTCCAGAGGCTGCAAGCGGGTGACAATGGGGAAGTGGTGACAGTATGTCGGGTCAGCCGATGACCTGCCACGCCAGGCACTCGTCCTGACGGGCGACCTTCAGCCGCGATTCATCGCCGTCGAGCAGGGGCACCAGGGCCTCCCGGGCCAGCTCGGGACGATTGTTGTGTTCGGAGAGGTGCGAGCAGACCACCTGCTGCAGGCGGTCCAGGCCCAGCCGCGCCAGCAGGGCCGCCGCCTGGGCGTTGGCCAGGTGGCCCCAGTCCCCGCCCACCCGGCGCTTCAGCCGCGGCGGATAGGGCCCCTCGGCGAGCATTCGCACGTCGTGGTTGCACTCCAGCACCAGGGCATCGCAGCCGGCGAAGGCCCCGGCCACGTGGTCGGTGGGGTGGCCCAGATCGGTCAGCACCCCCAGGGAGCGCCCTCCCCCGCCATGGAAGCGGAACTGCACCGGCTCGCGGGCATCATGGGGCACGGTGACCGGATCCACGGTCAGCCCCTTGATGGCGAAACGCGCCTGGGGGGTGATCCAGTGACGCTGGGGCAGCTCGCCCAGCCGGCCCGAGGCCCAGGTTCCCGGGGTCAGGTAGACCGGCACGCCGTGGCGTCGCGACAGGGGGCCGACCCCGCGGATATGGTCGCCGTGCTCGTGGGTCACCAGCACGGCATCCAGCTGGCGGGGATGCAGGCCGAGATCGGCCAGCCGCCGCTCGGCCTCACGCAGGCCGAAGCCGCAGTCCACCAGCAGGTGGGTCTCGCCATCGCTGACCAGGGTCGCGTTGCCCTTGCTGCCGCTGCCCAGGGAGCCGAAGCGCAGGACGCCGGCGGGGAGAGCGGCCTCGGCCACCCGCTCGACCATCAGCGCAGCAGGCCCGCCACCCGCTCGAGCAGCTCGCGCTGGTCCTCGGGGCTGAAGCCGCGCTCGCTGGCGTTCTCCGCCCGCAACACGGTCTGGTCGGGTCCCGCCGACTCCAGCACCAGGCGGATCTGCTGGTGCATCTGGCGAACGTCCGGGCTGAAGACGATCTGCAGCGGGTTGCGGTTGCGCTCGGTGACCGTCATGTAGCTGATCAGGAAGTCATGGGCCTCGGGGTCGCGCTCGAGCAGCTCGCGGCGATCCTCCACGGTGAAGTCCAGTTCCAGCTGATGGCTCAGCTCGGCCCAGGTGCGGTCGATGTCCAGCGGCACCTGCACCACCCACTCCTCGCCCTGCTGCGTGAGGTGCAGGCGCTCCTCGCCGGCCAGCCGCTGGGCGGCCAGCGAGGAGGAGCTGGCCGTGGCGCTGCGTGCGCCGAAGTACTGCTCGAGAGCCTCCAGGCAGGCCGCCACCGGGGCACCGCCCTGGTCGCAGCGGACCTCGCTGTCGCCGGCACGCAGCCCCTGGCGTACGCTGAGTCGCGCCTGCTGGGTCTCGATCACGCCGCGAGAGGAGTCGCTGGCTACCACACCGAGGCCGCGGGTGCGGGCGAAGTCCTCCAGCTGCGGCCAGACGCTGCCCGGGTCGGCGCCGATCACCAGCCAGCTGTCGCGGCCGATATCGCGGCGTTCGACGAAATCGCGCTCGACGGCCCGGCCGGCGCCCAGCGGCTGCGGGCTGGGGGCCCGGAAGCGGCCGTCCGGGGCACGAAACTCGCCGGCGGCCTCGGGTACCGGCATGGCATCGCGGTAGCGCTGCGAGTCACGGGTCTCGGGCAGGACCAGCGGCGAGCTGCCACGGGCCTCGGCGTAGTCGACGTTGCGATCGTGGTAGTAGCCGTCGGGGCGCGCACAGCCCGCCAGGGCGATGGCCGCCACCAGCGGGAGCCATTTCAGCGCAGAGTTCATGCGTCCACCTTGCATCCAGTTCTCCAGGTTCCGGCGCGGCGCCGATCAGTCGTCGATCAGTCCGGCCAGCTGCAGGGCCTCGCTGATGGTGGAGTGGTACTTCTCCGAGAGCCAGGTGAGCGGCAGGCGGATGCCCGGCTCGATCAGGCCCATGCGGTGGAGCGCCCACTTCACGGGAATCGGGTTGGACTCGATGCCCAGGTTGGTGTGCAGGGGCATCAGTCGGGTGTTGATCTGGTGGGCGCGATCGGCATCGCCGGACACCGCGGCGACACAGAGGTCATGCATCGCCCGGGGCGCTACGTTGGCGGTCACCGAGATGTCGCCGTGGCCGCCCATCAGCATGAAGTCGCAGGCGGTGCCGTCATCGCCGGAATAGAGCATGAAGTCGCTGCCCTTGAGGCGGGCGATCAGGTCCTCGGCGCGCTCCAGGTTGCCGGTGGCATCCTTGAGGCCGACGATGTTGTCGACCTCGACCAGGCGCATCACGGTCTCGTTGTAGAGATCGCTGGCGGTGCGCCCCGGCACGTTGTAGAGGATCACCGGCAGCTTGCTGCCCTCGGCCACCGCCTTGAAGTGGCGATAGAGGCCTTCCTGGGTCGGCTTGTTGTAGTAGGGGCAGACCGACAGGCAGTAGTCGGCCCCCACCTCGCTGGCATAGCGCGCCAGCTCGACGGCCTCGGAGGTGGCGTTGGCCCCGGTCCCGGCGATCACCGGGATGCGACCGTCGACCTCCTCGACCACGGCGCGGATCACGTCGAAGTGCTCGGCAAACGACATGGTGGTGGGCTCGCCGGTGGTGCCGGCGGCCACGATGCCGTCGGTGCCATTGTCGAGGTGGAAGTTCACCAGGCGGCGCAGCGCCTCCCAATCGATGTCGCCATTGACCTTCATCGGCGTCGCCAGGGCGACGATACTGCCAGTGATCATCCTCTCATTCCTCTCGATGCAACTCCGCGATACGACGACTGCGACTGCCGCCCTCCGGGGACGGGGACACGCCAACGGACGATGGCGCCCATGCCAAGGGGTAGATGGTACTCAGGCGGCCAGAGCCTGTACAGCAAGGCGCGCCACTTTGACAGGCCCGCGGCGGTTGCGTGTAATCGGGGCTCGACCCACACCGCCAAGGAGCCACCCCATGAGCGTCAGCATCGGCCAGCCCGTTCCCCACTTCACCGCCACCGCCACCGGCGACACCACGGTCACCCTCTCCGAGCTCAAGGGCCGGCAGGTGGTGGTCTACTTCTACCCCAAGGCCAGCACCCCCGGCTGCACCACCGAGGGCGGCGACTTCCGGGATCGCAAGGCGGCCTTCGACGCCGCCAACACGGTGATCCTCGGTGTCTCCCGTGACGGCATTCGCGCCCAGGAGAACTTCAAGGCCAAGCAGGACTTCAACTTCGAACTGGTCTCGGACAAGGACGAGACGGTGTGCGGAATCTTCGACGTCATCAAGCTCAAGAAGCTCTACGGCAAGGAGCACCTGGGGATCGAGCGCAGCACCTTCCTGATCGACGCCGAGGGCCGGCTCGCCAGGGAGTGGCGCGGCGTCAAGGTGCCGGGGCATGCCCAGGAGGTGCTGGAGGCCGCCCAGGCGCTGCACGCCGGCTGAATCGAGCCCCGAGAGGGCCCGGCGGGGGCCCAGTGTGCGGCCCCCGTCACTCCTCGGCCAGCGGCGCCACCGCCTCTTCCTGGCGGTGGCGCTTGATGCCCCGGGGCCAGGCGTAGACCAGCGCCTTGAGCAGGGTCGCCAGGGGGATGGCGAAGAAGATCCCCCAGAAGCCCCAGATCCCGCCGAAGAACAGCACCGCCACGATGATCGACACCGGATGCAGGTTGACCGCCTCGGAGAACAGGATTGGCACCAGCACGTTGCCGTCCAGCGCCTGGATGATGCCGTAGGCGATCACCACATAGAGGAACTCGTCGGTCATGCCGAAGTGGAAGCCGGCCACCGCCGCCACCGGCAGGGTGGCCACCGCGGCCCCGATGTAGGGCACCAGCACCGAGAAGCCCACCAGCACCGCCAGCAGTGCCGAGTAGGGCAGCCCGAAGAAGGCGAAGGTCAGGAAGGCGACGGTGCCGACGATGATGATCTCGATGAACTTGCCGCGCACGTAGTTGGCGATCTGGTCGTCCATCTCGTTCCAGATGCGGGTCATCAGGGCGCGCTTCTGGGGGAGCAGCGAGAGGGTGAAGCCCACCAGGGTCTCGCGATCCTTGAGCAGGAAGAACACCAGGATCGGCACCAGCACCAGGTAGATGATCAGCGCCAGCACGTTGCCCAGCGAGGCCAGCGACAGGGTCAGGGCCCGCTGGCCGAACTGGGTCATCTCGCGCCCGGCCACGGCGATCCAGTTCTGGATCTGGTCCGGGGTGATCAGCTGGGGGTAGCGCTCCTGCAGGTCGTCGAGGAGCTGCTGGCCGCTGGCGAACATGCGCGGCGTCTCCTGCACCAGCCCCACCAGCTGGTTCCAGATCAGCGGCATCAGGATGAAAGCCAGCGCCAGCAGCATGCCGATGAAGCCCAGGAACACCAGGGTCACCGCCAGCAGGTGGGGCACATGGCGGCGCTCCAGCCAGCTCACCGCCCCCTGCAGCAGGAAGGCGATCACCAGGGCGGTGAGGAAGGGAGCCAGCATGCGCCCGAGGAAGATCACCGCGGTGAAGCCGAGCACCAGCACCACCAGCAGGATCACCGCCTCCTCGTCGGAGAAGTAGTGGTCGACCCAGCCCTTGAAGACGGCCCGCAGGGTCATGAAGCGCGCTCCCCGCCCTTGCGGATCCAGTAGTGGTAGACGTCGCCACGCTCCTCCCTGGCCGGCATCTCATGGACGCTCTGGGCGACGAAGGTCTCGAAGTCGTGCCAGGAGCCGGCGTCGGTGGCCATCACTTCCAGCAGCTGGCCGGGCGCGAGGCGGGCCAGGGCCTGCTTGGCCTTGAGCAGCGGCAGGGGGCAGGGAAGACCGCGCGCGTCGAGCACGTCATCAGGTTGCACAGCCATGTTGTCTCCCGGGAGAATGCAGAGGATGGGCGTCGCCGCCTCGGCGAGGCGAGCGCGAAACCCCTTGAGATTTAAAGGCACTTTGCAGGCCGAATCAATGTCGGATGGAGAAGCCCGCCCCCCGCCTTGCCCCACGAAAGAGGATGCCATGCCGCGTCGACTCGTCCCCCGCCTTGCCGCCGGCGCGCTGTGCCTGGCCCTGGCGCTCCCCGCCACCGCCCAGTGGACCGACTCCCGGTGGAGCAGCGATGCCGGGCTGCCGAGCCTCTCCAGCGCCGACAGCCAGGCCGCCAGCGGCGAGGAGTTCGAGCTGGGGCGCGCCTGGCTGCGCCAGTTCCGGGCGCGAGCCCCCCAGTGGCAGGACCCCCTCGCCCAGGCGTACGTGGAGTCGCTGGTCGCGCGGCTGCTTCCCCACAGCGGCCTGGGCGGCTCCACCACCCTGGTCGCCCTGGTCGATAGCCGGCAGCTCAACGCCTTCGCCGTGCCCGGCGGGGTGGTCGGCGTCAACGCAGGGCTGTTCGCCTTCGCCGAGGAGGAGGCGGCCCTGGTCTCGGTGCTGGCCCACGAGCTGGGCCACCTCTCCCAGCGCCACTTCGCCCGCGGGAAGGCCCGCGCCGAGCAGACCCAGGTGCCGGCCATGGCCGCCATGCTGGCCGGCATGCTGATCGCCGCCGCCGGCGGGGGCGATGCCGGCATCGGCGTGGCCATGGGCTCCCAGGCGGCCTTCATCCAGGATCAGCTGGCCTACTCGCGACGCTTCGAGCAGGAGGCCGACCGCATCGGCCTGCAGGCCATGGCCCAGGCCGGCTACGACCCGGAGGCCATGGTCCGCATGTTCCGCGCGATGCAGCGCATGGCCAGCCTGCAGGGCGGCAACCCGCCGGAGTTCCTGCTCACCCACCCGGTGACCGAATCGCGCATCAGCGACACCCAGGACCGCGCCGGCCAACTCGCGGTGAGTCGCCCCCGCGACGAGGATATCCAGTACCACCTGATACGCGCCCGCGCCCTGCTCGCCATCCACGCCCGCGACCCGCAGCAGGCCGCCACTCGGCTGCAGCAGGATGGCGCCCCGGAGCCGGCCCGCCGCTACCTGGAGGCCCTGATCGTGGCCGGGCGCGGTGATACCGATACCGCGCTGCGCCGGCTGGACGGCCTGGCGCGGGAGCTGCCCGACCTCGCCCTGCTGCCCGCCTCGGCCGCCATGGTGGCCTTCGAGGCCGGGCGCTACGACGACGCCATCGCGCGCAGCCGGCGCCAGCTGAGGCTGATGCCGGGGCACGTGCCGGCCCGCCGGGTGCTGGGCGAGGCGCTACTGCAGCGCGACCCCGACGAGGCCTGGCGGGTGCTGCGCGAGCTCGCCGACCAGCGCCCCGAGGATCCCCAGGTGTTCACCCTGCTGGCCGAGGCCGCCGGCCGCAGCGGCCGCGAGGCCTGGGGCCACCTGGCCCGGGCCGAACAGATGCAGCTGACCGGCCGCATCAGCGAGGCGATCCGCCAGCTCGACGTGGCGAAGCAGGTGGCGCAGCGGGAGGGGGACGGCGCGGCCTCGGCGCGCATCGAGCAGCGCCGCGAGGCGTTCATCGGCTATCGGGAGACGCTGGAGAAGTTCTAGCGCCGAGCGCCGAGCCGGATGATGTTGCCATCACTGCTGGTGTCAACCAGAAACCCCGCCGGCTTGAACCGACGGGGTTTCCCGTTTTCATCCTCGACACCTTCCGCCCGTCATTGAGCGGCTGGGCGCCTGAAGCTGGGCGCTCGGCGCTATTTCTGGAAATTCAGCATCCGCTCCAGCGGCTTGAGCGCGGCGGTGCGCAGCGCGGCGTCGACGAAGATCTCGCCGCTGCCGTGGCGCAGGGCGTCGGCCAGGTTGTCCAGGGCGTTCATCGCCATCCACGGGCAGTGGGCACAGCTCCGGCAGGTGGCACCGTTGCCCGCAGTAGGAGCCTCGAAGAGAGTCTTCTCCGGCACCGCCTGCTGCATCTTGAAGAAGATGCCGCGGTCGGTGGCGACGATCAGCTTGTCGTTGGGCAACTCCTTGGCCGCCTTGATCAGCTGGGAGGTGGAGCCCGCCACGTCGGCCAGTTCCACTACCGCGGCCGGCGACTCCGGATGCACCAGCACGGCGGCCTCGGGATAGAGCGCCTTGAGGTCCTCGACGCCCTTGGCCTTGAACTCCTCGTGGACGATGCAGGCCCCGTCCCACAGCAGCATGTCGGCGCCGGTCTTCTTCTGGATGTAGCCGCCCAGGTGCTTGTCCGGGGCCCACAGGATCTTCTCGCCCCGCGCCTGGAGGTGCTCGATCACCTCCACGGCGATCGACGAGGTCACCACCCAGTCGGCGCGCGCCTTTACCGCCGCCGAGGTATTGGCGTAGACCACCACGGTGCGGTCGGGGTGCTGGTCGCAGAAGGCAGCGAACTCGTCCGCCGGGCAGCCCAGATCCAGCGAGCAGGTCGCCTCCAGGGTCGGCATCAGCACACGCTTCTCCGGCGAAAGGATCTTGGCGGTCTCGCCCATGAAGCGCACCCCGGCCACCACCAGGGTGTCGGCCTCGTGGCGAGCGCCGAAGCGGGCCATCTCCAGGGAGTCGGCCACGCAGCCGCCGGTCTCCTCGGCAAGCTGCTGGATGGCGTCGTCGGTATAGTAGTGGGCCACCAGAACGGCGTTGTTGGCCTCGAGGAGCCGCTTGATCTCCTCGATGCGTGCCTCGTCCTCGGCGGGAATCCGGGTGGGGCAGTAGGTGCGCGTCAGGTGCTCACGCACATCGGCACGGGAAGTCATGATCGTCATCGTGTCTACCACTGTGACTGGCAGGGGCTCCCCCTGCATGATCGGGTGCATCGTGGCTCGCGCGCTCCGCGCGGACGATACGCCTGGGGTCAACCCATGCGTCTCTCGCCGTGGTCGACCCGAACCTCTATTCTAGACCAGAATGGTCGTCTGTTGACCAGTCTCGGCCAAAAAGCCTCCGGGTATGCCATGGGGCCCGGCGGGGTCAAGGCCACGACGGGTTCCAGTCGGCCTCGGTGCCGATGGTGTGCCAGCGCACCGACGACAGCCTGCCACGGCGTCATCATGGCTTACTGATGCTTCACGACACCGTGAAGGCCGGACAGTGACGCGAGGTCACCATGCCAACCCCCATCCAGCACACCGCCCCCACCAACGCCACGTTCACGACGTTCACACAAATGCCCGACCGCGAGCCCGGGGAACAGCAGCACGGCTACCCCTTCTCGCCAGAACGCCTGCCCGAAGTACCGCACGAGACGCCCGCCAGGACATCCCCCGAAGAACCTGACAGGCACGCTGCCGAGGGCGACGATGACCTGATGAGCCAGGATATCAACGCGGTCGATTTCGACCCTCTCTTGTAGCAGACCGGCTGGCGCGACCTCGTCGAGGTCGCGCCAGCCGAAAGCGGCAACGGGAATCCCGCTCTGCGTGTTACCGGGCGGGCTCACCCCGGTGCATCGAGGATGCCGTCGAACCGATCACTCCACTGACTTCTTGATGTCGCGCTTGAGATCGCCGTAGCTGGCTTCTACCTTGCCGCCCTGCTTCTCGGCCTTGCCCTTGTACTCCATCTCCTTGTTGCCGGTCATCTTGCCGACCGTCTCCTTGACCTTGCCTTTCGCCTCCTTGGCACGACCTTCCACTTGGTTCTTGTTCATGTCCCGACCTCCAAGCAACTGTTGAGCATGCCTTTTCCTCCCCCCCCCCTTGTAGTGATGCAGATTGAAGAGGGAGTCCCGCTACCACCATAGCTGATACTCCATGCATGGTCTGTGCGGTACCAAACCTAACTCAGAGCTGTGATCTGATTGGCAGCACAATCATTTCGGAAAGCCTTTCGCGCAGCGGACGGTCCTTCCATTGCTCAAGAGAATACGGCTCAGCCGCCAGCAAGTCTTCCTCGAACACAACCGTCATCTGAGTGGCGAAGTCGCTGCTGTAGATATTCAGACTCGCCTCATCATTGAGTCGAATCGAACGCATGTCGACATTGGTTGAACCCACCGATACAAATTCGCCATCGATGACAAGTAGCTTGGTGTGCAGCATGGTCGGCTGATAGACATGGATCTCGGCACCAGCATGCAGCAGCGTGCCCCAATCGGCCTTGGAGGCAACCTTGACCGTTAGCGCATCCATATAGGGGCCAGGCAGCATGATGCGCACGCGAACGCCGCGACCTAGAGCAGCGATCAAGGCCTCGACCAGCAGCCTGTCGGGTACAAAGTAGGACGCCGCCAGGTCGATCGTCGCTCCCGCCGCCGCGATAGCAAGCAGATACATCAGATGCATGCTCTCGCTCCCGCCGGATGGCGAAGCAACAAAGACGTGTGCGTCCTCCTCCCCTTCCTCCTGCAGAGCAGGAAAGTAGGTCGGACCGTTCAGCACTTCGCCCGTGGCCTTGATCCAGTTGTCATTAAAGGCCGCTTGCAACTGCGCCACCACTGGCCCTTCAATCCGGAAATGGGTGTCCCGCCAGTGCTCGGGAGCGCCACCATCGCCCGCCCACTGATCCGCAATGCCTACCCCTCCGGTAAACCCGATACGGCCATCGACCACGAGCAGTTTGCGATGGGTGCGGTTGTTCATCCGACCAAGGTTGTACCAGTGCAGCGGCCGATAGCGATGCAGCTGCACACCGGCGTCCCGCATGGCGTCGAGCAGCGACTGATCCATCCTGGTGCTGCCGACCCAGTCAATGATGACGCTGACAGGCACGCCCGCGCGAGCCCGATCAGCCAGCGCTTGCGAGAACTCATCCCCAATGTCACCGGACCAGTAGATGAACGTCTCGAAGGTTATCGACGTCTGGGCAGAACGAATCGCCTGCAGCATCGAAGGGAAGATCTCGTCACCATTTTGCAGAGCGGTCACTTTATTTCCGGTCACTATCGACGGGCCCAGCAGGACAGACATCTCGCGCCGAAACTGCGGATCGGAAACCACATAACGATGCTCAACCTTGCGATCCACGACTTCCTCGGGGGTCTTGAAGTTCTGCAGCGCCACCAGCATCAAGCTCGTGGCCAGCACAGTGCCACTGATAACCCAGAACATGGTGTTTGGCCTCCCGGTCAATGACGTGCCAACCGTGCAAAGGAGAACAGTGCTGTCAATGGATGAGAACGGCGTTCAATCTGCGCGCGCAGCAATCCGGCGCCGAGCATGCTGTAGGTGATGCCGTTCCCGCCATAGGCAAGCGCGAACAGAACCCGTGGCCCGTACTGAGGATGGCGACCGAACAGCGGCAGACCATCTCTGGTTTCAGCGAACGTGCCTGCCCAGGCAAACGCCGGCTGCGCTTCTATGCGAGGCAACAGCCGGGCGACCTTGCGCTGCAGGGTGGCCGCCTTGCGCTCGACCGACCGATCTCGGCGCGCCGGAATGTCGCGGTCGTCGTCTTCGCCACCGACCAGCAGCCGTCCATCGCCGGTGGAGCGCAGGTACAGATAGGGCCGTGCGGACTCCCACAGTAGTGTGCTGGCCATCCAGCCCAGCGTGGCGGGATCGACGGGGTCGCTGATGTAGGCGTAGCTGCTGAGGTTCTTCGCGACACGCTGGCGCAACCAGCATTGTGCTTCATAGCCGCTGGCCATCACGACGTGCCCGGCCCTGATCGACCGGCCTCCGTCGGTGGTCAACTTTACCGAACGCGCGCTCGCCGCGATGGATACCACCTGCGTGCGATCGAACACGCGCGTGCCGGCTCGCTGCATCCTGTCCAGGAGTCGTGAGGCGAGCCGGTAGGGGTCAACCCGAGCGGCCACCGAGCTGAGGATGGCGGCCGGCGCAGTCAGCCCGTACTCGTTTTGGAGCGCGGCCCGGCTCAACCAGCGAACCGGGAAGCCGTGCTGTTTCCGCCAGGCCAGTTCGTCAGCCAAGCGCGGATGATCAGCACGATTGCTGGCGTAGTAGAGGCTGTCACACCTGGCGAAATCGACATCACCGACGGCATGGGCCACTGCCTCGATCTCGGTGATCGCGCGCAAACTGGATTGATACGCCAGGAGCGCTGAGGCCTGGTCGTAGCGTCTGGCGAGATCTGTCGCGTGGGTATCAATTTCATACTGGAGCAAGGCGGTGCTGGCCGATGTGCTGCCCCAGCATACGTCGCGCCGATCGAGTACAACGACGTCATGGCCATGGCCAGCCAGCTCATCGGCGATCAGCGCACCGGTGATGCCAGCGCCGACCACTGCCACGTCGCAGTTCAGGTCGGCATCGAGCTGCGGGAAGGCATACATCAGGCCATTCTTGACCGCCCAGAACGGATAACCGCTTTTCAAGTCCACCGGCGACTCCCGACGACGCCTTGCTGTGTTGTCCATCGGCGAGCTTCACCCCACGGCACTCGCCGAGTCGGTGCGCTACCGCACCGAGTGAAGAAGTGGAGAAAGATGACCGAGGCAAGTTCAGCGCGTCCAGCGCGGCGCACGTGTGCGTTATCGCACAGACGCCCATCGCCAGCGGCAGTAATAAGGATCATAGCCAGCGGTACCAGCGCTATCGAGACTGTTCACATTTCCCACTTTTCCCGAGAACCATCATGGCCACGAACAAAAAACCAGCCCGGTCGTCGCGCGGAAACGGCAAAGGCGATCAATCCGAGGAATCAACGCAGATCGCCGGGGGGATACTCAGAACCAACGACATCGTCGCCGAGCAGGCCCGCGCAAGCGACGGGCTGGTCGCCGCGATGCCCTACAACAGCAACATCGAGCTCGAGCACGGTCACGATAATGCCGTGGCGCCACCCACCGGAGAGACCATAGCGCCGGACTCCAGCGCCTTGACAGCGAGCACCAGGACCGAGGATACCGAATCCGCGAAAACCGGTACCGCCGCACGGCTCGGCACGAACGCGACGGTTGCGTCGCTCGGCCGGGTCAGGGTCGACCCAAGTGATCGACCGTTGACGACCAATCAAGGGGTTGGTATTGGCGACAATCAGAACACCTTGAAAGCCGGATTGCGCGGGCCATCGTTACTCGAAGATTTCGTGTTACGGGAGAAGATCACGCATTTCGATCATGAACGCATCCCTGAGCGTATCGTCCATGCACGCGGCTCGGGGGCCCACGGTTACTTCAAAGCCTACGACGCCTTGACCGAATACACGAAAGCGGCCCCGTTCGCCGAAAAGGGCAAGGTGACACCCGTCTTCGTGCGCTTCTCCACCGTGGCCGGCGAACGAGGTTCTAAGGATACTGCGCGTGACGTGCGTGGCTTCGCGGTGAAATTCTATACCGACGAAGGCAACTGGGACCTGGTCGGAAACAACATGCCGGTGTTCTTCATTCAGGATGCGATGAAGTTTCCCGATCTGGTCCATGCCGTGAAGCCGGAACCCCATCACGGCATGCCTCAGGCGGCATCGGCTCACGACACCTTCTGGGACTTTGTTTCACTAATGCCGGAATCCACTCACATGCTGATGTGGGTAATGTCAGATCGTGCCATACCGCGCAGCTTTCGAATGATGCAGGGCTTTGGCGTGCACACATTCCGTCTGATTAACCAGAAGGGAGAATCGGTTTTCTGCAAGTTCCACTGGAAGCCGATCCAGGGCACCCACTCACTTTTCTGGGATGAAGCCGTCAAGATCTCGGGTGCCGATCCTGATTTCCATCGGCGTGATCTGTGGGAGGCCATCGAATCGGGTGATTTTCCCGAATGGGAACTTGGGCTGCAGATATTCACCGAGAGTCAGGCTGATGGCTTCAGCTTTGATGTGCTCGACTCGACCAAGTTAATACCGGAAGAACTTGTGCCAGTCACTCCCGTAGGGCGCATGATTCTTAATCGCAACCCCGACAATTTCTTCGCGGAAACCGAACAGGTCGCGTTCTGTACGGCACATATCATCCCGGGCATCGATTTCTCCAATGATCCGCTGCTGGCCGGCCGAATACACTCCTACGCGGATACGCAGATCACGCGACTCGGCGGCCCCAACTTCCACGAGATCCCGATCAATTCCTCGCTTGCCCAGGTGCAGAACAACCAGCGCGATGGCATGCATCGTCAGGCGCTGCATCGTGGCCGCGTTGCCTACGAGCCGAACTCATTGGCGGGTGGCTGCCCCTTCCAGGCCGGCACCACCGGATTCGTCTCCTTCCCCGCGGCCATCACCGACGACAAGGTCCGCGGGAAGCCTGAGAAATTTGCCGAACATTATGCGCAAGCAACGCTGTTCCTCGAGAGTCAGACGGCTGTCGAGAGAGCCCATATTGCTGCCGCCTTCCGCTTCGAGCTGAGCAAGGTCGGCGTCACCGCCATACGCGAACGGATGTTGTCCTCGCTGGTAAACGTGTCACGGGAACTGGCCGCAGAGGTCGCAGTCGGCTTGGGCATGACGGTGCCCGAGCCAATGCCTAAGGCTATCGCCGAGCCAGAAGCACCTGAAGTCACCGTCTCTCGGGCCTTGTCGCTGATGGCGCTACCGGGCGAATGCGGTATCAGAACCCGACAGATTGCCGTGCTGGTCGAGGAGGGCGTCCATCATGCGTCGCTTGTCAGCCTTCATGAAGCGCTGACCGACGCGGGCGCCGTGGTTCATTTCGTGGGGCCGCGCGTCGGCATGTTCGTCGGCGATTCAGGCGAGAAGATAGAGGCAAACAGGTCGATGGAGAATTCGCCCGGTTTCCTGTTCGATGCCTTGGTGGTGCCTGATGGCAGCGAGGCGATTCGGGCCCTCGCAGGCAACGGGCATACCATGGCGTTCATTATCGACCAGTTCAGGCACTGCAAGCCGATTCTCGCGCTGGGTGCCGGAAGGGAGCTTCTGGAATCGGCCGGCCTCGGATCCGTCCTGGATGAAGACGAGGGGATCCTCATGGCTGACGCCGTCGATACGGCCGAGATCGCACCGGCATTCATCGATGTGGTCGCGGCTCACCGTTATCTGGCTCGCGACAGCGATCCCCCCATCGTATGACACTGATCATCTTCCCTCGGTTGAGCATGACGCCAACGGTTCCCGAGAACACTTGAACACCACGACTTCTCGCTACGTATAGAACCGGAAAACTCAAGGACATCAAGCGCATCTCTCCAAAAAAAGTGATCGGTCATATGCAAAACTTCTTCCTCTGGGCGGAGAGATGAATAGCCTCAACCTCCTCACCTCAAGAAGTTACCACGAGAACCAGGGTTCGACGCACTCGGGCTGCCATTAGAACTGCCCCCGTGAAAGTAAAGAAGGCTACATTCGCAATTGGGGCGGCGCGGGAAGAGAACCCGCGCGGCGACATGCTGAAATCAAAGCACTGACTGGTGCTGCGCACTGGCGCCAGGCATTGCATTAGCATCTGACGAATGCGGGTGTCGTACTTAGACTTCGCGCCTGATGGGTCAACATTGAGTGTCTCTTGACCCGTTTGCGAGCGGCCACGCTCGATGCCCAATCGGCATCCCATCACACCCAGGAGCACCAGCCATTGGACCTGTTACGCATCATCATCGCGATCTTCCTGCCGCCGCTGGGCGTCTTCCTACAGGAAGGCATCGGCAAGCATTTTTGGATAAACATTCTGCTCACGTTGCTCGGCTATATTCCCGGCATCGTTCACGCCGTATGGATCATCGCCAGGCGATGAACACGGCGTTGCGCCAGCGCTCCGCCTATGTCACCAGCTAACACGCCGGACCGACGCCCCTCGCACGCGCATGCATCGGCTCGCGCGGCCGATGGAAAGTTCGGTCCCTCTGCCCGGCAGTTTCCGCATCGGGTCGACGAGTTCATCGGGCTGGTCCCAGTGGTCGGCGATTTCGCGACGGCCGGGGGTGTCGTTCTATATCGTCGCACTGGCGGCGCGCGAAGGAGTGCCCTCCAGGCTGCTCCGGCGCATGGTGCCGAACGTCGCGCTAGATACCCTGATCGGCTCAATTCCGGTACTGGGGGACATGTTCATTTCGCGTTCAAAGCCAATCTACGCAACGCCAGGCTGATGGTATGCGTATCTGTATCGACGTACACCGCGCTGATCGAGACCGCTAGATAGACGACATCCTTTGCGATGGTTGTCGGGGCCCGTTGCGGACAGACTCAATAATCTGGGCGCCAAAACATATTCCTATAAAACTGGGCCTTCCCAAACCAACCGATCACTATAAATTTTATAATCACTCCATAAAACATCGAAACCTGAATTGCCGTAATTTCAATGGACGCGACATAGTTCGCATCTCGCGGTCGCCCACCACCCTCTTTATCCCCACGCTCTGAAACAGTGACTAGAACCCCCCATTAGAGTAGCGACACAACACCACTTACAATAGGCACGATCAGGTCCTAAACAGCAACCTCTCAGACTCTTGAATGGAAACATACGCACACCCCGACAATAGCCGAAAATTTCATACTAACCCCTGTCGGGATAAGCTACCATACAACTGTATCCGAGGATCATATTGGAGTCCCTCATGCCCAAAGCTACTGACAAATCCAGCATCTTCACACAGCTGAGGGACAAGGCCGAAGCAGAGTTGCAAGCGGGCACGACATCGACAGCGAGTCACTGGTCGCTGGGCGTTGACGCCCTGAGCCTTCTTCACCGGCTGTCCAGCAATCCCGACAACGCAGAAGACGCCCTCAAGCTTCTTCATGAACTCCAGGTTCACCAGGTGGAACTGGACTTGCAGAACGAGGCGCTCGCCGGGAACGAGCAGGCACTCATCGAGGATCTGAGGCTTTACCGGGAGCTCTACGATTCTGCCCCGCTTGCCTATTTTCTCGTCGACATGGAGGGCAAGGTGATTCAGGGCAATCTTGCCGCCGCGGAGCTCCTTGGCGTGGCAGGTGACGATCTTGCCGGGCATCCCATCGACGTCTTCCTGCGCCCGGAGAGCCGTCCGGGCCTGCGCGACCTGCTACAGCGTGTCGCACAGGGCGGCATCCGCGACGGCTGCGTGGCCGAGACGGGGGGATGCGCAAAGGGTTCCCGACACGTACGATTACTGGCATCCACCCCACCAGGGCGCGAGCATATCCTGCTGGCCTGCTGCGATCGCGACGGTGCGGCCCCCACTCCCTAACCGCTCCATGCCATGACAACCTCGACGCCTGACCAGACATCCACGCCCCCTCCGGAGGGGGTGCGCATCCTCGGCATCGGCGCCTCTGCCGGGGGACTGGCGCCGCTGGAAGAGTTCCTTGCCCGGATTCCGCCCCATAGCCACATGGCCTATGTGGTGGTGCAGCATCTCGACCCCACCCATCGGGCCTTGCTCGCGGAACTGCTCCAGCGCATCACCCCGATGTCGGTCCGGCAAGCGGCACAGGGCATGCCCATCGAGCCTGACTGCGTGTATGTGATTCCGCCAAACACCGAGCTCAGCGTTGTCGACGGCGTGCTGAACCTGGCAAGGCCCATGGAGCCCCGGGGGATGCGTCTGCCGATCAACGTGCTGTTCTCTTCCCTGGCCCGTGCGCAGGGGGAAGCGGCTATCGGGGTCGTACTCTCCGGCATGGGGGCCGACGGCACCCTGGGCTTGCAGGCGATCAAGGCGGTAGGCGGCCTCACGGCCGTGCAACAGCCCGACACCGCCCAGTTCGATGCCATGCCCAAGAGCGCCATCGCCGCCCACTGTGCCGATATCATCGCCCCTCCTGGCGACCTGCCCGCCCGCATCCTGGCCTGCATTGCCCAGGTACCCGCCACGGGCGCGTCCCCCGGGCCATCGGGAGAGCCAGGAGCAGCGCCCGGGGCGGAATCATCGCCCCTGACGCGGATACTCCGGCTGCTACAGCAGCGAACCCGCCACGACTTCTCGCTCTACAAGCGGAGCACCCTGAACCGCCGCATGGAGCGTCGCATGGCGATCCACGAAATCGACACCCTGACGCACTATGCGGATTTCCTCGAACACAACCCCCAGGAAATCGACCTGCTGTTCAAGGAAGTGCTCATCGGGGTGACCAGCTTCTTTCGGGATGCCCCGGTCTGGGAGTATCTGGCCGCTACCACGCTGCCGGCGCTGCTCGCCCGACAGCGGCGCGATCATCACCTGCGTGTCTGGGTGGTGGGTTGCTCGACCGGTGAAGAGGCCTACTCCCTGGCCATGATCTTCGTCGAGGCGCTGGAAAAGCTGCCTCGCCCTCATGACTTCAGCCTGCAGATCTTCGCCTCCGACCTGAGTCCGGATGCCATTGCCACGGCTCGACGCGGCCATTACCCGGCCGGCATCAGCAGCAGTGTCTCGGCAGAACGCCTGGCACGCTTTTTCAGCGCTCAGGGCGATGGCTATCAGATCAACCGGGATATCCGCGACCTGGTGCTGTTCGCCCAGCAGGACGTGGTGCTGGATCCCCCCTTCACGCGCCTCGATCTGATCTCGTGTCGTAACTTGCTGATCTACTTCGACCAGACCCTGCAGCGCAAGCTCATCCCCCTGTTTCACTACAGCCTGCGCGCCGGAGGTGTACTGGTACTGGGGAGCTCGGAGACGGTAGGGCGCCACAGCCAGCTGTTTGCCCCCCTTCAGTCCAAGCTGCGAATCTACCTGCGCCAGGACAATGCGGAGAGCCGCGACATGCGGTTGCCGGTCAAGTCCTTCCCCCCCCTGACCTGGATAGCCAAGGAGCTTCCCGTGCCACCCAGCCCCTCGTCCGCTCGCACCGGTGACAATCTGCAGGCGGCAGCCGACCAGGTGTTGCTGCAGGTCTACGCTCCCGCCGCGGTGGTGGTCAACGGTGAGGGGGATATCGTCTACATCAGCGGGCGCACCGGAAAGTACCTGGAACCCGCCGCCGGCAAGGCCAACTGGAATTTTCACGCCATGGTACGGGAAGGGCTACGCACGCCCATTGCCAGCGCCCTGCGCCAGGCCGCCAGCCAGAACGAAGCCGTTCAGCTGCAGGGCCTGGAGATACCGCTGCCCGGCGGGACCCTGCAGCGCGTCGACATCACCGTACAGGCGCTGCGGGAGCCCACCGCCCTGCGCGGGATGACGATGATCGTGTTCCGCGACGTCGCCCCGCCTCATGTCGCGCCATCTCGCAAGAACGCGAAGTCGACAGCCAGGCCACCGTCTCGTGACAGGGAGCTTCGGCACTATCAGGATGAGATCCAGGCGCTGCGGGAGGAAAACCGTGCATCCCGGGAGGAGCTGCAGTCGGCCAATGAGGAGCTTCAATCGACCAACGAAGAGTTGCAGTCGACCAACGAGGAGCTGACCACGTCGAAAGAGGAAATGCAGTCCATGAACGAGGAACTGCAGACCATCAATGCGGAAATGCAGACCAAGCTCGACGACCTCTCCCTGGCGCAGAGCGACATGAGGAACCTGCTCAACAGCATCGAGATAGCTATCGTCTTTCTCGACCAGAACCTGAACGTTCGCCGCTACACCGAAAGGGCATCGAAGATCATCAACATCCGTGAAAGCGATGTCGGGCGCCCCCTCAGCGATCTCACCACCAGCCTCCTGTATCCCGAGCTTCACGATGATGCGCTCACCACCCTGAGCACCCTGGAATTTTCCGAGAAGCAGATTCTCGCGACAGACGGTCGCTGGTTTACGGTGCGAATCATGCCCTACCGCCGACTGGATAATGTGATCGACGGGGTGGTGATCACTCTTGTCGACATCACGGCAACCAAGGAACTGGAACAAGCCCTGCGCAAGGATCTGAAATCATGAAGACCAGGCCAGAAGAGAGGATTTCCGGCACGGTTGATCCGGATGGTCGATGCCATCCGGACCTTCCCGACTCAGCTTACTGAGCCAATCAATCACCGAGTATAGAATGTCTCGACGGTCGAGTTCCAGGTGGGATCCGCCATGTTCGGCCATTGGTCCTTGTCGAATCCTGGCGCATTCTTCAGGCGGTCGACTTCCACATCGAGCAGGAAGCGCCGGTTCGTCGGGTCATGCTGCAAGGCCTTCCATGGAATGGCGAACAGACGGTCCCCCATGCCCAGAAAACCACCCGTGGCCAAGACGACATAGCGTATTGCCCCCTCCTCCATATCGAGCATGATGTCCTGGATCTTGCCGAGATTTTCATCCTTCATATTAAAGATGTCATCCCCGGTAATTGTAGTGGCGCTCAGAAGGGTGGCGCCGGACAGGTTGTCATCGGTGGTGACATGGCCGGCCCTGGACTGCATCGTTGACTCGTTCATTTCTTCTCTCTCCTGGGATTTTCATTGATATCTTTCAGCACGGCACCGACCTTGCCACCACGCTTCTCATGTTGACCCTTCTGCTCCTTTCGCTTGCTGTCGGCACCCCCCTTTTCCTTCTCTTTTTTCACACCATCCTTGACCTGATGACTGCTCATGGGCGACCTCCTGTGATCAATCCAACCGGGCACTTACCCTCACCCTTCATCCCTGTGGGCGAAAGGTGATGATGCCAGACTAGCCCAGGCGCAAGGTCTGGTCTGTGCGCTGCCCAACTCATGCCGCCCCAACGTTCGGGCGGCCAGTCCAGCCGGGGCCTAAGACGACAGCTCTGTGGGGTAGCGCACCGAAAGATCGTTCGCCCTCGCCTAGGCTTGAATGACCTTTCCTTTCATCGCGCGCTGACCTCCTGATCCAGAAGGGGTCGGAAGCTCGGGCCTTGCATGCCCGCCATCCACGGATGGCCGCGGCGGCGATGACGGGATCCTGCATCGACGGTAAAGACAGCCCATGAGTTCCGAGAAGATACCGCAGCTCGACTTTACCCCCGGCGAGAAGCGACTACTCCGGTACACCCTTCTCGCCCTGAGTTCCGTCATCCTGGCAAGCATGATTGGCGTCATCATCTGGGCTCTAGGGCGGATCATCGGCGCCCTGCATGCCCTGATCTTTCCCCTGGCCATCGCCGGGGTCATGGCCCTGGTGCTGTTCCCTGTCGTGGAGCTTTTCGAGCGTCATTTGCGAATGAACCGGCTTGGCGCCGTGGCTTCCCTGTTCGTGATCCTCCTCGGCCTGTTTCTTACGCTAATGGTGCTGGTCCTGCCTACGGCCATCTATCAGGGCAGTCAATTCTTCCAGTCCGTGCCTGAGATAGCCCAGCGCGGTCACGAAAGCCTGTCGGCCCGCTTCCCGAAAGCCTTGCCGGTCCTGGAAGATGCCATCACCGAAATGGAGATCCAGTCGATGCTCCCGGATGCAGAGGAAGCCGCCGACCGCACCATGGCCTACCTCGGCTTCCTGCTGGGACTCGGCTTCGTTCCCCTGTACCTCTTCTTCGCGCTGCTCTCCGGCGATCGCCTGAAGGCACAAGCCAAGGGCATGCTGTTTCTGTTCACGCAGAAGAGGCAGAACGAGGTGCTGTATCTGGGCCAGATCTTTATCGACTACGTGACCGCTTTCTTCCGCGGTCAACTGACCATCGCACTGATCATGGGCGTCATGATGGCGATCGGCTTTACCATCATCGGGCTGGAGGCGGCCATTTTCATCGGCATCGCCCTGGGGCTGCTGAACATCGTGCCCTACCTTGGCTTCATCGTCGGCGTGATCACCGTGCTGCCCATCGCCTATTTTCAACCCGATGGCGGCACCCAGCTTGTCATGCTGGTGCTGGCGGTCATCGCTGTCACGCAACTGGTTGAGAGCGTGCTGCTCACTCCCAAGATCATGGCCGACCGCTCGGGGCTGCATCCGGCCCTGGTCGTGATCTCGATCCTGTTCTGGGGGACTGCGCTTGGCGGCGTCGTGGGCATGATCCTCGCCGTCCCCTTGACGGCGTTCCTCCTCACGCTCGGCAGGCATGTGAAAAGCCGGCTCCCCACCACGATCTGGACCGACGACGTCGCTCCCCGGAACCTCATCGAGACCATGGGCGGCGATGATCGTCATGGCTGACGGCGCATGATCTGCCCGTCTGGATAGCGAATAACGAGGATGTGACCATGATGAAAACAGGCGAACACGAAACCACCGATCGGGTGGCAGGCAAGGCACACGAAGCAGTGGACAGGGCCGCTCAGACCGCGGGCAAGGCCGAGGAGTACGCTCGGCAGCAGGCCTCCCATGCCGATGAGCACGTGCGGGGTGCAGCCGCCCATGGGCGGCAGCGGGCCGACGATACGCTTGAGCGTATCACCGGCTTCGTCCGCGAGAAACCGCTTGTATCGATAGGCATCGCCTTTGTAGCCGGCGTGCTCTACTCGGCCCTGACGCGTCGTCGGTAACCCGTGATATCCGGCGCTCCGGCACGCCTTCATCCTCCGAGGAGATCGAGGCCATCTCCAGAAGGAATTGATGATGCCGTGTGTGGCAGCGCACCGACAGGCCGCCCTTTCATGGCCATCATGAGATGGCATTCCCGCGAAAAGGGAACGGCTCTCTCGCCCGCCTGGGTCGGGAGAATCCCCATACACCCGTGGAGATACCCCCATGAAGAAACTAACAGCACTCCTCCTTTCTGCCGCCATTGTCCCGGCATTGTCCTTCAGCACGATCACAATGGCCGACAAGCATGATGCCATGAAGGAAGACGCCGAGCAGCAAGCCGGCCAGCAGCATGCAGAGCAGCAGCGTGCCGGTGGGCAGCAGATGAGCGGCAAGCCCGCTGGCGCATTCTACGCGGACGACATCATCGGCAAGACCCTCAAGCACCGCCGTTCCGATGAGGAAATTGGCGAGATCCAGGACCTGGTCATCGGTAATGATGGCCGCATGGTCGGCGTCGTGGTCAAGACAGGAGCCTTCCTGGGGCTCGGCGGGCAGGACGTGGGCCTGAGCTGGGAACACGTGGAGCACACCGTGGAAGACGAAGAGTCAGTGTTCTACACCGACATTGACGAAGACACGCTGCGTGAATCGCCCACGTATGAGCGCGATTGATCCAACCCGAAGATTGATCCTACCCGAAGAGAGCGGGGGCACCTGGTGCCCCCGCTCTCTTGTTACCTCCCCGGGATTTTCTCGCCAGCCCCGGGGGATACCCCGGGGCACCGGACCCGTGGGGCAGCACCCAGGCCACGCCGTTTTCCGCTTCGCTGAAGGGACATCACTCCCTGCAGCGCTTGGGGTTCAGCAGCCGCTCGTACTCCCGCTTGACCACTGAATAGCATTCACAGACCCGTGCTTCCAGCCCGGCCCTGTCCAGAATGCTGATATGCCCACGATGATAGGAAATCAGGCCGGCCCTCTGCAGCTTTCCGGCCGACTCGGTGACGCCCTCTCGACGTACGCCAAGCATGTTGGCGATCAGCTCCTGGGTCATGACCAGCTCATTGGTCGGCAGGCGATCCAGACTCAACAGCAGCCAGCGACACAGCTGCTGATCCAGGGAGTGATGCCGATTGCATACCGCCGTCTGGGCCATCTGGGTGATCAGGGCCTGGGTGTAGCGCAACAGCAGGTGCTGAAGCGTCGACGCGCGATCGAACTCCTCCATCAGCACCTGCCCCTTGAGGCGATAGGCGCCCCCGGCACTCTGCACGATGGCACGGCTAGGCGTGGTTTCGCCGCCCATGAACAGCGAGATGCCGACGATGCCCTCGGCGCCGACAACGGCGATCTCCGTCGAATCGCCATCTTCCATGACGCACAGCAGCGAGACGATGCAATCCGTCGGGAAGTAGACATGGCGCATGACCTGTCCCGATTCGACCAGCGAATCCCCCAGCATCAGCCGGGTCCACTCGAGGTGAGGTGCCAGGCGCTCATACACATCCTTCGGAAGGGCCGACAGCAGGTGATTCTCACGAGGATCATGTTGCGGGGCCATGACGAGCACTCCGGTACCGGGCAAGCCATCCCCGAGCGCGAGGGGAGGAAAGTGGGCTCGTCCATGGGGGGTTATCGGCAGCGGCCGGCAGTGCGCCGATGCCGCGTGCATTGCCAGGGGAACGCGTCCATGCAGTGTACGCTAGCGCACGGAAGCGCTTCCGTCACGCCACTAGTCTCCCCAGTTAACGTCCAAGCCCGAGGCTTCGGTCAGGCCATGCCGACCCGCCGGGGCTCATCCGCAGGCGGAACAGGAAATCGACACATGGCAGTGACAAGGATTTCGATGATCGCGTCTCCCTTCTCCCGTCCTCACCTTCCGGCGGGCGGCCCCAGGGGCATCCAAGCGGCCGGGGCAAGCGCATGATGGACGAGCCGATGATGCAGGGCAACGCCAGGGCGACGCACGCCTCGACCGCCATGCACGCCGAGGAACCGGGGCCGCGGGCACAGCCCCGGTTCCTCGCCTCGCGACGGGAAGCCCCCGCCGCACTGGATGCCGAGAGGGCATGGGCTCGGGTGGCTCTCGACGCCATTGGCGATGCCGTGCTGACCATCGACCTTAAGGGCACGGTCATCTACATGAACCGAGTGGCGGAAACCCTGACAGGCTGGTCGCACCCGGAAGCGATCGGCAAGCCGCTTTCCCGGGTGCTCCATCTCGTCGATGGCAAGACACACCAGACGACCATCCCCCCCGGACGGCGCGCCATCGAAGAGAACAGAGCCGCAGGTTTCGCCCTGGATTGCGTGCTGATCCGCCAGGACGGCAGCAAGCTCGAGATCGAGGACTCCGCGGCGCCCATCCACGATCGGGAGGGCCGCGTCACCGGCGCCGTGATCGTGTTCCATGACGCCACCCGGTCACAGGTCATGCTCGAGCGGATGGCCTACCTGGCCCAGCACGATGCACTCACCGGCCTGGCCAATCGCGCCCTGCTGACGGAGCGACTCTACCGAGCCATCGGCCTGGCCCGTCGGCACGGACACCTGGTTGCGCTGCTCTATCTTGACCTCGATGCCTTCAAGCCCATCAACGACTCCCTCGGCCATGCCCTGGGTGACTGCCTGCTCCAGGCGGTGGCGGGTCGCCTTCAGGACTGCATGCGCGACATCGACACCGTCTGCCGTCAGGGTGGCGACGAGTTCGTGGTCCTGCTCGCCGAGATCCGGCGGCCCGAGGATGCCACCCAGGTCGCGGAAAAGCTGCTTGCCGTGCTGGGCAGGCCGTACCGCATCCAGGGTCACGAGCTCCTCATCACGCTGAGCATCGGCATCAGCCTCTATCCCGATGATGCCGATGATGCCGATACCCTGATGCACTATGCCGACACGGCCATGTACCACACCAAGCGGAATGGCCGAAATGGGCATCGGTGCTTCACCGCCGAGATGAACACCCAGCACCCCCATCGCAGGCGAATCGAGCCTGGCCTCCCTCGTCTCCTCCCGCCATCGCAGATGGCGTTCGATTTCTAGTCGCTGCCCGGCCTGCCGGGTTCTCTCCCCCACGACCCCGCGGGCCACTCATGCCGCCTGGCTCCGGGCGTCCGGCCCCATGTACGCCAGCGCACAGATGGGAGATCCGCCAGGACGTATCCTCGAATGAGTGGGGCAAGGAATCGCCCGTACAGGGAGTTGCACTACGCGTCGCACGGACTGCGACGCCATCATGTCACGAACCATCCCGCAGGATCCTGAAAAGGACGATGCGCCACAGAGGTACACTTCATGAACAACATCGTCTATATCGTAGGGGCAATCGTCATCGTGCTGGTGGTGCTGTCCGTGCTCGGCCTGCGTTGAGACAAGCGAGACACGCGGGAAGCGAATCTAGGGGCAGGGCCGCACGGTGAGGCCCGGAGACGGTCGGCCGACGGGGCCGCCCACGTCCACAGGAGGTGTCCCGTGATCATCAAAGGTGTCGTGCTCCTGCTGCTCCTGTTCGTTCATGCCGGACCGGCCAGTGCCGATTACGCCGAGGCCATGCGCTACTACGAACGGCAGGAGTACCGCCAGGCACTGCAGGAATTCAGCGCAGCGGCGAGAGGCGGCGATGCCGATGCGCAATACATGCTGGGCCGCCTGCACGAGACCGGCAGCGGAACGCCTCAGGACTTCGTTCAGGCCCACCAGTGGTACAACCTGGCCGCGGCTCGCGGCCACCGCCATGCCGCCGAGGCCCGCGAGTCCCTGACCCGACGCATGACGGCCGGGCAGATCGCCGAGGCGCAACAGGCGGCACGAGCCTGGCAATTGGAACAGGCGCCTTCACGTTCGACACCGACCACGCGGCCCGACATCGAGACCCTGTCGAATCGGCAGGGCGTAGCCGAGATACAGCGCGAGCTGAATCGGCTCGGCTATGATGCCGGCCCGGTGGATGGCGCCATGGGACGCCGGACCCGAAACGCGATACGCGAGTACCAGGCCGACAGCGGCATCTCCCAGGACGGCCATGCCACCGCCGACCTGCTGCAGCGCCTGCGTCAGACGGAGAGGGAAGCGGTGACGGCGAGCTCACCGTCACGGCCAACGGCCTCGCCTCGCGTCGTCCTGCAGGATGACTTCAGCGACGGGGACTACCGTCATGATCCGTCTTGGACGGTGCTCAGCGGCGACTTCGAGATCGATGACAACGGATTGCGCAGCATCGTGGCGGCACCGCAGGCGGGCGGCCGCGAATCACGCACGCTCAGCGCCGAGCGGCCGGAGGAGATCGGCCTGGCCATGCTGGAGCTGATCCTCGAGCAGTCGGGCAGCATCAGGCGCGACGAGGCCCCCATCCCCCCGGAGCCGGCGCGCATCTTCGTCAATGCCCCGGTCGACAATGCCTTCAGGATGGAGCTGCAGCTGGCCTCTCGCCAGCGGACGGGCAGCCTGGAGCTGGGGCTCTTCCAGGGCGATCGGCCCGATGGCGCCGGCTATCGACTGGTCTACGCGCCCGGCGCACGTCCGGGGCTCAGCCTGGTCAGGATCACCTCCGCAGGCGTCGAGGTGATTGCCCGCCACCAGGAGCGCCTGGACCTCGAGGACGGCCGATTCCACCGCATCGTCTGGACCCGTGACGGGAACGGAGAGATGCAGGTCCACGTGGATGACCAGCGCCTGCTGCGCGTGCAGGACACGGGGCTTGGCGATCGCTTCCAGGGCTTCGTGCTGGCCAACCGGGGGGGCGACTATACCCTCGACCGAGTCCGACTCGAGGCGCGATGAGCCCTCTTGCCCAGGCTCGGCGGTGGTCCCCGATCATGCCCCCCGGCCCGAGGGTGAACGCGGGCCGCCCATGCAACAAGAAGATGCATCAAGAAAAAGCGCCGCCGCTTCCAGGGAAGCGGCGGCGCTTTTCGATATGACTGGTGGGTCGTGTAGGATTCGAACCTACGACCAATTGGTTAAAAGCCAACTGCTCTACCAACTGAGCTAACGACCCGGTGCTTGCGAACAAGCATACAGGTTCGGATGGTGGGTCGTGTAGGATTCGAACCTACGACCAATTGGTTAAAAGCCAACTGCTCTACCAACTGAGCTAACGACCCGTCCGAACGGGGGCAGATATTACTGATTCACCCCCGCACTGGCAAGGACTTTTTTGCCTTTTGTCGCACTCGCCGCGCCACCCGCCACGGCAGGATGGCGAGCCCTAGCGGCGCGCCCGGGGCTTGCGCATGGCCTGCACCGGCTTGCGCTTGTGCTTGTCGCGGCTCCAGCGGTTCTTCTCGTCGGGGGTCAGCTCCGGCACCTTGCGCGCGGGCAGGCCGGCGGTCTCCGCCAGGTCATCGATCTCGTCCTGGGAGAGCTCCACCCACTCGCCGGCCTTGGCACGCTTGTCGAGGAAGATGTTGCCATAGCGAACCCGCTTGAGGCGGCTGACGGTGAGCCCCTGGGACTCCCACAGGCGGCGCACCTCACGGTTGCGGCCCTCCATGATCACCACGTGGAACCAGGTGTTGATCCCCTCGCCGCCGAACTCCTGGACGTCGGTGAAGCGCGCCGGGCCGTCCTCGAGCATCACGCCCTCGACCATGGCCACCACCTGCTCCTTGGTCACCTCGCCCATGACGCGCACCGCATACTCGCGCTCCACCTGGGTGGAGGGGTGCATCAGCCGGTTGGCGAGCTCCCCGTCCGTGGTGAACAGCAGCAGGCCGCTTGTGTTGATGTCCAGGCGGCCGATGGCGATCCAGCGCTCGCCCTTGAGCCGCGGCAGCCGGTCGAAGACGGTGCGGCGCCCCTCGGGGTCCTTGCGGGTGCAAAGCTCGCCCTCGGGCTTGTTGTACATGATCACCCGCCGGGGTACCTCCTCGGCGCCACGCAGGGTCACCGGGCGACCGTCGAAGGTCACCCGGTCACGCATCTCGATGCGGTCGCCGAGGGTCGCCACCTCGCCGTTGACCCTGACCCTGCCATCGGCGATGGCGGTCTCCATCTCGCGGCGGGAGCCCAGCCCGGCGCGGGCCAGGACCTTCTGAAGTTTTTCGCTGGTCGTGCTCATCGGTCATCGTTCTCACTGGGTGTGGATTCCGCCCCCGGCGCAGCGTCATCGTCGACGCGGCTACGGGCACGTTCGGACAGGCGAGCCTCGAGATCGGCGAAGCTCAGGCCGGTCCGCTCTGACGCCGTCCCGGCGTGGTCATCGTCGGCCGTCCCGGCCGTCGGTTCGAAGCGCTCGAAGGCGATACCGTCCGCCTCGCGCGCCTCGGGGTCGTGTCGTTTACCGTCGTCCTCCGCCGAAGAGGCCGCTTCCTCGTCGTCCGGAGGGACATCGGCCTGGGCCAGCAGCGCCTCCTGGGGTGGCGGTGGCGCTTCCTCCTCGAAGGCCGGTTCGTCGAAGGACTTGAGCTCGTGCATCGGCGGCAGTTCGTCGAGGGTCTTCAGGCCGAAGTCGTCGAGGAAGCCGCGCGTGGTGGCATAGACCGCCGGGCGTCCCGGCACGTCGCGATGGCCCACCACGCGGATCCAGCCGCGCTCGAGCAGGGTGCGCATGATCGAGCCGCTCACCGTGACCCCACGCACCTCCTCGATGTCGCCGCGGGTCACCGGCTGGCGATAGGCGATCAGCGCCAGGGTCTCCAGCAGCGCCCGGGAGTAGCGCTGGGGGCGCTCGTCCCACAGCCGCGAGACCCAGGCCGAGAGGCGCGGGCGGATGCGCAGCTGGTAGCCCGAGGCGGTCTCGATCAGCTCCATGGCGCCCCGCTCGTGGCGCAGGCCCAGGCGCTCCAGCGCCTCGCGCAGGGCACGCCGCGGCGGGCGCTCGTGGTCGTCGAAGAGCCCCTCGAGCCGCTCCAGGGCCAGCGGCTCGCCGGCGGCCAGCAGCGCCGCCTCGAGGATCTCGTCCAGGGCCTCGGGATATTCCATCGCGGTCATGGGTAGCGGCTCCCCCCGCCGTCGTCGTCCTCGAAGGCGCTCTCGCCGCCCTCGCCCAGGTCATCCAGCTCGCCGGCCTCGAAGGCCCCCGCCTCCTCGCCCATCGGGGCGCGGGCGCGCACATGGATCGGCGACAGGGGCACATTCTGCACGATCTCGATCATCGCCTCCTTGGCCAGCTCGAGGATCGCCATGAAGGTCACGATCACCCCGGCGCGCCCCTCCTCCAGGGTGAACAGGGACTCGAAGGGGGTGAAGTGCTCGTGGCCGAGCCGCTCCATGATCGCCAGCATGCGCTCCCGCGTCGAGAGCACCTCGCGGCTGATCTGGTGGCTCCGGTTGAGTTCGGCGCGCCGCAGGATCCCCGCCAGGGCGCCCAGCAGCTCGTCGAGCTCCACATCGGGATGGATCACCCGCGACTCCAGCGGCGGCAGCGCGGCACGCGCCGGGAACCAGTCGCGCCCCAGGCGCGGCAGCTCGGCCAGCGACTCGGCGGCATGCTTCAACCGCTCGTACTCCTGCAACCGGCGAATCAGCTCGGCCCGCGGGTCTTCCTCCTCGTCGTCCCCGCCCTCCTTGGGCGGACGCGGCAGCAGGGTCCGCGACTTGATCTCGGCCAGCATCGCCGCCATCAGCAGGTACTCGCCGGCCAGCTCGATCTCCATGGCCTTCATCAGCTCCACGTACTCGATGTACTGCCGGGTGATGGCGGCCACGTCGATGGCCAGGATGTCGAGGTTCTGGCGGCGGATCAGGTAGAGCAGCAGGTCCAGCGGGCCCTCGAAGGCCTCGAGGAACACCCGCAGCGCCTCCGGCGGGATGTAGAGATCCTCCGGCAGCTCGGTGATCGGCTCGTCGAACAGCCGCCCGAGCACCTCGGCCTGCCTGGCCGCGGCGGCGGTTTGCTCGGGACTGGCGGTGTCGGGGGTGGCGCTCACGCAGCGTGCCTCTCCGGGGACGCAGGATCAACGGGGCAGTCTAGCAAGAGCAGGGCGCCGGAGACAGTTCTGACGCCGCTTCTGCCGACATGCCGCCAGCGCTCGAGGCTATCCCGGCGACAGGCCTTCAGGGAGGCGCTGTGAATACCTCCCTGTACGCTACCGACGCCATCCATGGCGTAGGACCTCCCTTTCGGCCTGTCCCCGGCGCCTCTCGCTCGGACCGTGCATGCCTGCTACTCAGCCTCGCTGGCCTTGCGATAGCGCCCGACATAGTCGAAGAGCTTCTCGCGCACCTGCCAGTGGCGGCCCACCTTCCTGCCCACCACGAAGTCCGGGTGGCGCAGGCGGCGGCGCTCGGCAATAACCTCTTCCGGCGTGGCGGGCCGAAAGGGCACCCCCGGCGCCCGCAGATGGTCGCGCAGGAAGGCCGCGGCGAAGGCGGCGCGCTGGGCCGGGGTCTCCAGGGCAAACCACTCGGCCAGTGTCACGCCATCCTCGTCATGATAGGTCACCTTGAGGCGCGGCAGGCCGCGGCCGTTGACGGTGGCCTCGAGCTGCATGCCGGACACCCGCAGCACCCGGGCGTCGCGCAGGCGCAGCGCCGCCTTGAGCTTGTCATCGGCGTCCACCAGCAGGGTCTCGCAGCCGTGGCAGCGCCGGGCGGCGATATCGTTCTCGGCGCCGCAGTCGCCGCACACCTTGAAGCGAAAGCGAAACGAACATTGCTCCATCGCCGTCGTTGGTGGTTCTGGCCCAGCGGCTTGCGGGCGGGTCGGATCGCGATAGTCGGAGGTTGAATTGACGCTTTTCGCGCGGGGTCGGGCGCGACGAGAAAGAACCAGCCCCTGGCAGCGGCGGCCGAAGTGCTCGATCACCAGCTCCCCGTCGCGCTTTCCCCAGAAGAGGTTGGCGTGGCCGCAGGCGGGGCACGCGACCTGCACCGGCTCGCTGTCGGAGGCGGGCCTCGGGGAGCCTACCTCCGGCGCATAGAGATCCCAGGGGTTACCGGCGTAGTCGAGGATCAGGCAGTCACGCTTGCCGGGCGAGAGGCGCAGCCCGCGGCCGACGATCTGCTGGTAGAGGCTGACCGACTCGGTGGGGCGCAGGATGGCGATCAGGTCCACATGGGGGGCATCGAAGCCGGTGGTCAGCACCGCCACGTTGACCAGGTACCTGAGCTCGCGGGCCTTGAAGGCGGCGATGAGCCGCTCGCGCTTGGCGGAGGGGGTCTCGCCGGTGACCAGCGCCGCCTCGCCCGCCGGCAGGTAGCCGAGGATCTCCTCGGCGTGGGCCACGCTGGCCGCGAAGAGCATCACCCCCTGGCATTCCCGGGCGCGCTCGACCACCTCGGCGATGATCCCCGGCGTGGCGCGGTGGC
This sequence comes from Halomonas sp. 3H, assembly GCF_024206005.1. Taxonomy (NCBI): domain Bacteria; kingdom Pseudomonadati; phylum Pseudomonadota; class Gammaproteobacteria; order Oceanospirillales; family Halomonadaceae; genus Halomonas; species Halomonas sp. 3H. Next base: position 636,697 of record NZ_CP100360.1, on the reverse strand, counting down.
CCGCCACCACCCGGTTGAGCTCCTCCTCGCGGAACAGGCCGCTCGTCCCCGGCGTGAGCGCCGAGAAGTCATATCTCTCCACCGCGGCATCGATGCGCCGCGGCTCGGCCAGGTAGCCCTGCTTCACCATCAGCCGCAGCGGCTGCTCGAAGACGCAGTCGCGGAAGAAGCTGTCCGCCTCGCCGCGCACCATGCCGTGGTGGTGACGGTGGTAGATGAACCCCTGGCCCAGCCGGTAGGGCGTGGCGGTGAGGCCGAGGATCTTGAGGCGCGGATTGGCCGCGCGCAGGTGGTCGATCACCTGGCGATAGCTGGAGTCCTCGGCCGGGGACACCCGGTGGCACTCGTCGATCACCAGCAGGGTGAAGTTGCCATCGTCGAAGCGATCGAGGCCGCGCACCACCGACTGCACCGAGCCGAACACCACCTGGCGGCCGCTCTCCTTGCGCCCCAGGCCGGCACTGAAGATGTCGGCCGCCAGGCCATAGGCCTGGTACTTGGCGTGGTTCTGTTCCACCAGCTCGCGCACGTGGGCCAGCACCAGCACCCGCCCCCGAGCCAGGCGCGCCAGCTCGGCGATCACCAGGGACTTGCCGCTCCCGGTGGGCAGCACCACCACGGCGGGATCGTCCGAGCCGCGAAAGTGGCTCACCACCCGACGCACCGCCTCCTGCTGGTAGGGACGCAGGGAGGGCGGCGCGACGGGCGGCGGGGGAGCAGCGGGAGCGGGCATGCAGGGTCCGGAATGGCGTGACGAGCGGCCATCTTAGCGGGACATGGCGCCGCCGTCAGGGCCTCAGGGGAAGCGCGGCGGCCGGCCGGCCAGCCGTGCCGCCACCGCCTCTCGCTGCTCCTCGCCCCCCAGGAGGCCGCGCTGCAGGCGGGCCTCCAGCGCCAGCCGCTCCCGCGGCGTCATGCCCGGCGCCAGGGTGAAGAGCTCGCCGGCCGCGGCCACCGCCCGGGGCGAGCGGGCCGCCACGGCGGTAGCGATGTCGCGCGCCGTGCGCTGCGGGTCGTCGGCCAGCCGGGTCGCCAGCCCGAGCGTCACGGCCTCCTCGCCGGCGACCTTGCGCCCCGTCCAGGCCAGCTCGCGCAGCACGTCGCCGCGAATGTCGCCGGCGGTGACGCTGATCCCCATGTCGGGAATGATGCCCCAGACGATCTCGAGCAGCGCCAGGCGCGCCTCGGGATGGACCACGCGGATGTCGGCGCCCAGCGCGATCTGCAGCCCACCGCCGTAGACATGCCCGTGGAGGGCCGCGATCACCGGCACCCCGGCCTCGCGCCACCCCAGCGCCAGGCGCTGCACCGGATTGATGCCGGCCTCGTCGGGCTCGAGCAGCGACGGCAGCCGCGCCGGCTGGTCCATGATGGCGCCCATGTCCAGGCCCGCGCAGAAGCTGTCGCCCTCTCCGGCCAGCACCACGGCGCGCAGGCCATCGAGCTCGGCCAGGCGACGCTGGGCCGCCAGCAGCCCGTCGATCATCGCCCAGTCCAGGCCGTTGTGGGCCCGGGGGCGGGCCAGGCGAACCTCGGCCACCGGGTGGTCGATCTCCAGGGTGACCCGCTCATGGAACCGCTCGGTCGCTGCCATTGGCTTCTCCTTGAATCCGGTTATCGGCAGTGTGACCGGCGTGCCGACCATTTTCAAACGATCGTTTCGATCCCGGCGACGCCCTTCCGGGAGACGCCGGCCCGCCCGCCGCCGCCGAACGGCCTCGACCGGACGGTCAGCAAACCGACGACATTGCCGACAGCCCGCGTATGAGATCGGCACTTCGTGGGCGAGACCGGCAGAAACTTGATCCCGGTCATGTCCGGCGGCGCTAACCTGCTGGAGCATGCCTCTTCCCACGCCCCCAGCAGAGGAGACCGCCATGACGACAAGTCCAACCCGCGGCACCCCCGGCCTGCTGCCCGAGGAGCTCCTGGCCCTCGCCGGCAACCATGAACACGCCGAGCTCGAACGCTACCGCGGGCTCGCCTTCCGTTTCCTGGCCTTCAGCAGCGCCGCCAGCCGGCTGATGGCCGCCCTGGGCATCGAGTGCGAGATGCGCCTGTCGGGCCTGGCCCGGGCCGCGCGCCGCCTGGGCCTGGACGCCCCCGGCAACGCGGCGGCCGGGCCCCTCGCCGTGCCGGCGGCGTCACCGCCGGGCCTGATCAGCAGCCTGGAAATGGCGCGCGGCGCCCTGTCCCAGGCCATGATCGATGCCGCCGTCTCCCACCGGCTCTATGCCCGGCTCGGCGAGCTCGGCGCGGCCTCCTCCCTGGGCCGCGAATTCACCGCCATCGCCCGCCAGAAGCAGGCGGAGCTGGCCATCCTGCGCGAGCACTGCCTCGAGAGCGGCACCGGGGAACGACAGCGTCACCGCGCCTGACCGGCGACACCCCACCCTCGAAACGACGGGAGGCGGCCCGAAGGCCGCCTCCCGTGTCGCCTGCCGCAGGGCGCTCCCTCACCCCAGCCAGACCCGCGCGTTGCGGAACAGCCGCATCCAGGCACCGTCCTCCGTCCACTCCGCCGGACGCCAGGAGTTGGTCACCGCCCGCACCACCCGTTCGGGGTGGGGCATCATGATGGTGACCCGCCCGTCGGAGGTGGTCAGGCCGGTGATGCCGGAGGGCGAACCGTTGGGGTTGGCCGGGTAGCGGGTGGTCACCTGGCCGTAGTTGTCCACGTAGCGCAGGGCCACCTGGCCGCTGCCCTGGAGACTGCGCAGGTGGGCGCTGTCACGGAACTCGCTGCGCCCCTCGCCATGGGCCACGGCGATGGGCAGGCGCGACCCCTCCATGCCGGCCAGCAGGATCGACGGGCTCTTCTCCACCTGGACCATGGCGACCCGGGCCTCGAACTGCTCCGACTCGTTGCGCACGAAGCGCGGCCAGGCCTCGGCGCCGGGGATCAGGTCCTTGAGCTGGGCCAGCATCTGGCAGCCGTTGCAGACGCCCAGCGAGAAGCTGTCGCCACGGGCGAAGAAGGTCGCGAACTGCTCCCGGGCCCGCTCGTTGAACAGCACCGACTTGGCCCAGCCCCCGCCGGCGCCCAGCACGTCGCCGTAGGAGAAGCCGCCGCAGGCCACCAGCCCCTTGAACTCATCCAGCGATACCCGGCCTTCCAGGATATCGCTCATATGCACGTCTACCGCCTCGAAGCCGGCACGATCGAAGGCCCAGGCCATCTCCACCTGGCCGTTGACCCCCTGCTCGCGCAGCACCGCCACCGCGGGCCGCGCGGAGTTCACGAAGGGGGCGGCGATATCCTCGTCCACCTCGAAGCTCGGGGTCGCGGAGAGGCCCGGGTCGCGGTCGTCGAGCAGGCCGTCGAACTCGCTCTTGGCACACTCGGGGTTGTCGCGCAGCGCCTGCATCCGGTAGCTGGTCTCGGCCCAGGTGCGCTGGGTGAGCAGCCGGGTGGTCTCCAGCAGCGGCTCCTCGAAGAGGGTCACCCGCACCTGGTCGTCGTAGCGCGGGCGGGCGATGACGCCGCAGGTCTCGAGGCCGGCGGCGGCGAACTGGGCCAGCACCGCCTCGGTGTGCTCACGGTTCACCTGAATCACCGCCCCGAGCTCCTCGGCGAACAGCGCGTTCACCGCCTCGGCCGGCTCGTCGATCAGCCAGTCGAGCTTGATCTCCAGCCCCGCGCGGGCGGCGAAGGCCATCTCCAGCAGGGTCACCAGCAGGCCGCCGTCGCTGCGGTCGTGGTAGGCGAGCAGCTTGCCCTCGGCGTTGAGGCCCTGGATCACCGCGAAGAACGCCTTGAGATCCTCCGGGTCGTCCAGGTCGGGGCAGGCGTCACCCACCTGGCCGTAGACCTGGGCCAGGGCCGAGCCGCCCAGGCGGTTCCGACCGCCCCCCAGGTCGATCAGGATCAGGTCGGACTCGTCCTGCTCCAGGTTGATCTGGGGGGTCAGGGTCTTCATGGCATCGGTGACCGGGGCGAAGCCGGTGACCACCAGGGAGAGCGGCGAGGTGACGCTCTTCTCCTCGACCTCGCCCTTCCCTTCACCCGAGCCGGCCTCCTCCTGCCAGGCGGTGCGCATGGACATGGAGTCCTTGCCCACCGGGATGGCGATGCCCAGCGCCGGGCAGAGCTCCATGCCCACGGCGTGGACGGCGTCGTACAGCGCCTGGTTCTCGCCGGGGTGGTCGGCGGCGCTCATCCAGTTGGCGGAGAGCTTGATGTCGCCGAGCGTCTCGATGGGGGCCGCGGCCAGGTTGGTGATCGCCTCGGCCACCGCCAGGCGGGCGCTGGCGGCGGGGTCGATCAGCGCCACCGGGGGGCGCTCACCCATGGCCATGGCCTCGCCGGCATGGGTGTCGAAGCTGGCCGTGGTCACCGCCACGTCGGCCACCGGCACCTGCCAGGGGCCGACCATCTGGTCGCGGGCCACCTGGCCGGTGATGGAGCGGTCGCCGATGGTGATCAGGAAGCTCTTGGAGGCCACGGTGGGCAGGCGCAGCACCCGGTCCATGGCCTCGCGCAGGTCGAGGTTGTCGAGCATCACCCCCGACAGCGGGGTCGTCTCGCGCTGGAACTCGCGGGTCATCTTCGGCGGCTTGCCGAACAGCACGCTCATCGGCAGGTCGACGGGCCTGCTGTCGAAGTGGCCGTCGCGCACCTCGAGGTGGTGGGCCTCGCTGGCCTCGCCGACCACCGCGTAGGGGCAGCGCTCGCGACGGCAGAGGGCATCGAAGGTCTCGAGGTCATCGGGCGCCACCGCCAGCACGTAGCGCTCCTGGGCCTCGTTGCACCAGATCTCCAGCGGGCTCATGCCGGGTTCGGCGTTGGGCACCGCCCGCAGGTCGAACAGGCCGCCGCGGCCGCCGTCCTTGACCAGCTCCGGCAGGGCGTTGGAGAGACCGCCGGCGCCCACGTCATGGATGAAGCGGATCGGGTTGCCCTCGCCCAGCGCCCAGCAACGGTCGATCACCTCCTGGGCGCGGCGCTCGATCTCGGGGTTGCCGCGCTGCACCGAGGCGAAGTCCAGGTCGGCGCTGGAGGCGCCCGAGGCCATGGAGGAGGCCGCGCCGCCGCCCAGGCCGATCAGCATCGCCGGCCCGCCCATCACGATCAGCTTGCCGCCCACCGGGATCTCGCCCTTCTGGACGTGGCCATCGCGGATGTTGCCGTAGCCGCCGGCGAGCATGATCGGCTTGTGGAAGCCGCGGCGCTCGATGCCGCCCGCGCCCAGCGCATCCTGCTCGTAGCTGCGGAAGTAGCCGGCGAGGTTGGGGCGGCCGAACTCGTTGTTGAAGGCGGCGCCGCCGATGGGGCCCTCCAGCATGATGTCCAGCGCCGAGACGATGCGCTCCGGCTTGCCGTAGTCGAAGGCCTCCCAGGGCTGCACGAACTCGGGGATGCGCAGGTTGGAGACGGTGAAGCCGGTCAGGCCCGCCTTGGGCTTGCCGCCGATGCCGGTGGCGCCCTCGTCGCGGATCTCGCCGCCGGCGCCGGTGGCCGCGCCCGGGTGCGGCGCGATGGCAGTCGGGTGGTTGTGGGTCTCCACCTTCATCAGGATCTGGATCGGCTCCCGGGAGGTGCCATAGACGGCCCGCTCGCCGGCCTGGCCGGTCAGCGGCGTCGGGAAGAAGCGACCCGCCTCGGAGCCCTCGATCACCGCGGCGTTGTCGCTGTAGGCGGAGAGGATGTTATCCGGCGAGGCCTGATAGGTGTTCTTGATCATCTTGAACAGCGAGTGGCTCTGGGCCTCGCCGTCGATCACCCAGTCGGCGTTGAAGATCTTGTGGCGACAGTGCTCGGAGTTGGCCTGGGCGAACATCATCAGCTCGACGTCCGCCGGGTTGCGCCCCAGGTCGCGGAAGGCGTCGACCAGGTAGTCGATCTCGTCATCGGCCAGCGCCAGGCCCAGCGCGGCATTGGCGGCGACCAGCGCCTCCCGGCCGCCCTCGAGGATATCGACGCTGCCCAGCGGCGCCGGCTCGTGGTGGGCGAAGAGTGTCGCCGCGTCAGAGGCGTCGGCCAGCACCGTCTCGGTCATGCGGTCGTGCAGGGCCGTGCGGATGGCCTCGAAGGCCTTCTCGGAGAGCATGCCCTTGAGCCTGACCCGGTAGGCGATCCCGCGCTCGATGCGCCTGACCTGCATCAGGCCGCAGTTGCGGGCGATGTCGGTGGCCTTGGAGGACCAGGGCGACTGGGTGCCGATGCGCGGCACCACCAGGAACAGCTGGCCCTCGGCGCGTGACGCCTCGTCACGTTCGGCACCCTGGCCGTGGGAGCCCCGAACTTGAGAACCCTGAATTTGAGAACCATAGTCCAGCAGCCGCTCCAGCACCGCCAGGTCGTCACCGGCCAGCTCGCCGTCATGGTCGATGAAGTGCACATACTCCGCCTGCAGCGACTCGACGTCGGCAACGGTGTCGCGCAGGGCGGCCAGCAGCTTGGCATGACGGAAAGCGGAAAGGGCGGGCGCGCCACGCAGTTCGAGCATGTCTTGGAGCCTCTGAAGCAGGAAAGATCGGGGCCGCGGCCTGCGGCAACGAGCGCACATGATACTGGAAAGCGCGGGTGGCGAGAAATCGCACGGATGACAGCCGCGCCTTCGCTGGTTATGGTGAGGGGTCCTGTTGCCGTGCCGCTGCCGAATGTCCGCCGCCCCCTCTTCCCCCTCGCGCCGCCGCTGGCGCGGCGTCGCCGCCCTGGCCGCCACCCTGTTGCTCGGCCTGGTGCCCGGGCGCTTCGGCGTGCCCGATGGCCGCCACCTGGCGGAGGTGCTGGCCCGTGACTTCCTCAGCGTGCATACCCGCAACACCCCCACCACCTACTACGAGGGGCGCCAGGGTCCCACCGGCTTCGAGTACGAGCTGACGCGGCGCTTCGCCGCCCACCTCGGGGTCAGCCTGACCCTGGAGGCCGACCACAACATCGAAAGCGTGCTGGCGGCGGTGCGCCGCGAGGGCGACCTGGGGGCCGCCGCCCTGCCGCTGGAACCGGGCACGCCCGGCGTGATCTTCAGCCGGCCGATCCTCGACCTGCAGCCGCTGCTGGTCTATCGCCGCGGGCTGCCACCGGTGACGTCGATGGAGGACCTCGCCGGCCTCACCATCGGCACCCTCGCCGGCGCCGGCACCGACCGGGTGCTGCGCGAGCTGCGAGCCGACCACCCCGGGCTCACCTGGCAGGAGTCGGGCGAGCTGGAGGTGGCCGAGCTGCTGCGCTGGATCGAGGACGAGCGCCTCGATGCCGCGGTGATCTACGACCATCAGTTCCGCCTCAACCGGCTGTTCTTTCCCCGCGTGGAGCGCGGCTTCCTGCTTGGCGACCCGCTCTCGATGGCCTGGGCCTTCCCGGCCGGCCGCGGCCTGGGACTGGTGGAGGCCGCCAACCGTTTCCTGGAGACGCTTCGCCAGGAGGGCGAGCTGGAGCGGCTGGTGGCGCGCTACTTCGGCCACGACGACTACCTCGAGTACGTCGGTGCGCGGACCTTCATCCAGCACGTCCACCACCGGCTTCCCGACTACGCCGAGCTGTTCCGCGAGGCGGCCCGCGAGACCGGCTTCGACTGGAAGCTGCTGGCCGCCCTGGGCTACCAGGAGTCGCACTGGGACCCCGAGGCCACCTCTCCCACCGGGGTGCGAGGCCTGATGATGCTGACCAATGCCACCGCCGGCGACCTCGGCGTCGACGACCGCCTCGACCCGGTACAGAGCATCGAGGGCGGCGCACGCTACCTCCGCGAGCTCAAGGATCGCCTGCCGGAGTCGATAACCGGAGAGGACCGTCTGTTCATGGCCATGGCCGCCTACAACGTGGGGCTGGGCCACCTCTACGATGCCCGACGCATCACCGAGCAGCGCGGCGGCGACCCGGACCGCTGGGCCGATGTCCGGGAATCGCTGCCCCTGCTGCAGGAGCGGGAGTGGCACAGCCAGACCCGTTACGGCTATGCCCGGGGCGGCGAGCCGGTGATCTACGTGCGCAACATCCGTCGCTACCACGAGATCCTCAGCTACGTGGATCGCAGCCAGCAGCAGTTCTACCTGCTCAATGCGCGAATGCCCGACATGGAAGAGAGCGATGATGCCCTACTGTCCCCCGCGCCAGGCCCGTGATCGCCCGGTGAGCTCCCGGGCCACCGGACTCAGTCTGGCGGCACTGCTGGGGGCCGTGATCGCCCTGGGCCTGGCGGCCACCGGCCTGCATGGTTCGGTCTCGACCGCACTGCCGCTGTGTCTCGGCGCCCTGGGCCAGCTGGCCTGGTACCGTCTCGGCCCTGTCGCCTCTCGCGTCCTGCTGTGGCCCGCGCTGGCCCTGCTGGGCGTCGCCCTGGCCAGCTACCTGCTGCCGGAGCACTGGCTGCCCCACGCCCACTGGGACCGCCTGGCCGACCAGCTGAGGGCCGGCAGCCTGCTGGTGGACTGGCGCCCCCCGCTGCTGCCGACCCTCTGCCTGACCGCCCTGCTGCTCAGCCTGGCGGTCCGCACCCGAGCGAGCCTCGGCGCGCCGATGCTGCTGGGCATCGCCGGGCTGCTGCTGCTGGCCCAGCTGGCGGAGACCCTGCACCCGCCGGGACTGCTGCCCCTCGCCGGCACCTGGCTCGACCTGGCCATCCTGCTGGGCCTGCTGCTGGGCCAGGTCATCGATGCCGGCGAGGCCTGGAAGCAGCAGACCGCCCGCCTGAGCCGTGCCTGGTGGCCGGGTCTGGCGCTGGCCCTGCTGAGCCTGCTGTTCTGGCACCATCAGAAGACGCTGGTCGAACGCGAGCTCGTCGACCGGGTCGGCCAGCAGCATGTGCAGCTCGCCCAGGACCTGTCCCGGGAGATCGATGACCACCTCGCGGCCATGCGCCGCTTCGCCAATGTCTGGCGCCTGACGCCCGTGGCGCCCGGCGCCACGGCGTGGGCCACCCAGGCCGCTCCCTATCAGCGTGACTACCGCTACTTCCTGAACATCGCCTACATCGACCCCACCAGCCGCATCCAGCTGGTGCATCCGCCGACGGCCCTCAACCTGCAGGTGATCGGCTCCCGGCTCTTCGATGCGCAGCCCGCCGGCCGCGAAGCGGTCACCCGGGCCCTGCGCGAGGGCATGGAGGGGCGCACCGACATCATCGAGCTGCTGCAGGGCGGCCCGGGCATCATCCACTACCTGCCGATCTTCCTGGCCGCCGAGTCCCGCCCCACCGGCGCCGCGGCCATGGTGGTGAGCCTGCCCGCCCTGGCCGAGACCCTCTTCGCCAGCAGCGATCCCGGGGAGGCGCAGCTCAGCCTGACCCGTGGCGGCGAGCGCCTCGCCCACCGGCCCGCCGCGGCGCGGCTGGGGCCCTGGCAGCAGGAAGCCGAGCTGGACCTCTCCGGCATCCCCGTCAGGCTGCTGGCCACGCCCACCCTCCCCCGCCTGCTGGGCGACCTGCCGCGCCAGCCGGTGGTCAGCCTGGCGGTCGGCCTGCTGCTGGCCCAGCTGCTCTACCTGGTGCTCTTCTCCCAGCAGCAGATGGCCAGCCAGCACCAGGCGGTGCGACGCACCAACCACGAACTGCGCCGGGAGATCACCGAGCGCCACCGGCTGCAGCAGGAGGTCGAGTGGCTGGCCGGCCATGACGAGCTGACGGGACTGCCCAATCGCCGCACCTTCATGGCGGCGCTGGGCGATCACGACCCGCACCGGCCCATCAGCGTGCTGCTGTGCGACATCGACCACTTCAAGCGGATCAACGATCGCCTGGGACACCTGGAGGGTGACCGCTGCCTGGTGGAGATCGGCCGGCTCGGTCGGGAGGTGATCGAGGCCGCGGGCGGGCTCTTCGCCCGGCTGGGCGGCGAGGAGTTCGTGGTCTCCCTGCCGGGTCGCGATGAACGGGAGGCCATGCAGATCGCCGAGGCCCTGCGCGCGGCCGTCGCGGCCAGCGGCCTGGCCCACGCCGATGGCCGCCCCCTCACCGTCAGCATCGGGGTCGCCACCGGCGCCCCCGGCCCCCTGCGGGTCGACGACCTGCTGAACGCCGCCGACGAGGCGCTCTACCGGGCCAAGGCCGCCGGCCGCAACCGGGTCGTGGCGGCGCGCTGATTCAGTCGCCGCGCCGCTCGGCGAAGAACGCCTGGAGCAGCTGGGTGGCGCGGGAGGCCAGCACTCCGCCCTCGACTTCGACCCGGTGGTTGTACCAGGGCTGGGCGAAGAGATTGGCCTTCGACTCGACCATGCCGCTGCGCGGCTCGGCGGCGCCATAGACGACCCGCGCCAGGCGCGCGTGGATGATCGCCCCGGTGCACATCAGGCAGGGCTCCAGGGTCACGTAGAGGGTGCAGCCATCGAGCCGGTAGTTGCCCAGCCGCGCGCCGGCATCGCGCAGCGCACGGACCTCGGCATGGGCGCTGGGGTCATGCCCCGATACCGGGGCATTGAAGCCGCGACCGACGATCTCGCCGTCGGCATCGACCACCACGGCGCCCACCGGCACCTCGCCGGCGGCCAGCCCCTCCCGGGCCTGGTCAAGTGCCCGGTGCATGTAGAATTCGTCACTGCGCAACGCCACGGACTCCCTGTAGACTGGCATGAAACGTTCGTATGAGATCGCCGGGCACCCGATGCGCCGGCCCCAGGAGACCCCGATAATGACTGACGCCCTGAACGACCTGGTGGGCCTGCTCGGCCTCGAGACCCTGGAGGAGAACCTGTTCCGCGGCGTGAGCCAGGACCTCGGCCTGCCCCAGCTGTTCGGTGGCCAGGTGCTGGGGCAGGCCCTCTCCGCCGCCAGCCAGACCGTCGACCCCGTGCGGCGGGCCCACTCGCTGCACGGCTACTTCCTGCGTCCCGGCGACCCTCACCGCCCGGTAGTCTATCAGGTGGATGCCGTCCGCGACGGCGGCAGCTTCACCACCCGGCGCGTCACCGCCATCCAGAGGGGGCGGCCGATCTTCTTCTGCAGCGCCTCCTTCCACGGCGAGGAGGCGAGCATCGACCACCAGACCGAGATGCCGGACGTCGTCTCCCCGGAACGCCTGATCGAATCCGGTGCGCGGCTGGCACGCTTCGACAACCATCCCATCGAGTTCCTGCTCGACAGCGAGGCGTGGGAAGCCGGCCAGCCGGCCCGCAAGCGGGTCTGGTTCCGCCTGCGGGGCGAGCTTCCCGACGACCCCGCCCCGCACCGCAACCTGCTGGCCTACAGCTCCGACTTCAACCTGCTGACCACCGCCCTGGTGCCCCACGGCCTCGACTATCGCGACCCGTCGCTGCAGATCGCCAGCCTCGACCACGCCATCTGGTTCCACCATGAGGTCCGCGTCGACGACTGGCTGCTCTACGACATGGACAGCCCCTGGGCCGGCGGCGCCCGCGGCTTCGCCCGGGGCAGCCTCTACGACCGCCAGGGACGCCTGGTGGCCTCCACGGCCCAGGAGGGACTCACCCGGCTTCGCCATCCCGCCGGGGGCTAGCCCCAACGGCCACGGCAGCGCTACCATCGGCGCAGGGCCGCAATAGCTCAGCTGGCAGAGCAACGCATTCGTAATGCGTAGGTCGGCGGTTCGAATCCGCCTTGCGGCACCACAAAACTCAATGAAAACGGCCACCTGGCGACTCGTCGCGGTGGCCGTCTTGCGTCTGGGGCTCCCGGCGCCGGAGCCCCTCAGAAGTAGCCGATCAGCCGCATGCAGTGCGGGCGGATGGTCAGGTAGGCCTCGCGTACGTCCGCCTCGCTCGGCCGGTCGGTCATGCGCACCTGGTCCGCCGCGGTGTAGTGCGTCTCGCCGATGGTCAGGTCGACCTCCCCGGCCGGGAACTCCGCCTCGCTGAAGGGCATGGGGCGCAGGGCCGCGAGGCGCTGGCGGGAGTCGCCGATGGCCGTATGCATCGCCATGTACTCGTCCTCCTGCAGCCAGTGGCCCGTCAGCCGGTCGCAGGAGAGCAGCTCGCGGTGGTGGGCTTCCAGCCTGGCCAGGTCGGGGTCGGTGGGCGCGTCTCCCGCCAGGGCGGGCTCGCCGAGCAGGGCGGCGACAATCAGTGATTCCAGCATGGGCTCTCCTTGGTGACCGGCCCATTCTTGCCCGTCCGCCAGCGGCTGCCAAGTCCCGCTCAGGCCTCCAGCCGCGGGGCGCGCCGCCGTGGGGCAGGCTCAGGCACCTCGGTGGAGAGCTCGATCTCGACGGCCTCGCCCTGCTGCCAGAAGCGGACCCGGGCATCCTCGCCCTCGGGGGTGTCGCGCACCAGCTCCAGGAAGCGCAGCGGGGTGCGCGGCGTCTCGCCGTTCACCTCGAGCAGCATCGCCCCCGGCACCATGCCGGCCTCGCGGGCCGCCCCGCTCACGTCGCTGACCAGCAGCCCCGGTGCATCGGGCAGCCCCAGGGCCTCGCGCAGGTCCTCATCCAGGGGCGTCACCGCGATCCCCAGGGCCACCACCACCTGGTCCTCGATGCCCTCGTAGTCGATCTGGCGGGCGGCCTCCAGCACCTCGGGAGCCACATGGATGCTGGCCCCGGCGGTGACCGCCAGGGCGATGGCATCGCTCGGCCGGCTGTCGATGCGCAGCGGGGCATCGTCGCCCTGCCGGCGCAGCTCCAGCATGCCGAGGAAAGTGCCATCGACCAGCGCATCGATATAGATCCGCTCCAGGCGCACCGCGATGCCGTCGAGCACGTCGCCGAGCAGTTCGTGGGTCAGCGGACGGCGCGGACGATCACCGGCCAGGGCACGCAGGATCGCCCTGGCCTCCACCGGGCCGATGAAGATCGGGATCACCTCCCGGGCGCCCGGCTCGCGCAGCAGCACCACTGGCACGCTGCCCATGCCGGCCATGCCCACGGTGGCCACCTCGACCTCCACCATGGCGTCGGGCGCCACGGCCAGTTCGCGTGCAGCTGCCGGCGCAGGCGCCGCGGCCAGCAGCAGGGCCAGGCCCAGGGGCACCAGCAGGCGCCGCCAGGAGAACGGGGGGGATTGTGGCATGGCGAGGCTCCTCGATGGCTGCCCTGTCAGGATGGCAGCCGCGGCGCCCCGCCGCCATGCGCGAGCTCCCAAGCGTGTAATGGTCCCCATGACGCCTCATCGCTTTGCCGGTACTCTGCCGTGTGAATGCGCTCCATCACACAGGACCCAGGGCATACATGGCAGTGAAGCGAATCGCTCGCCAACCGGGCATCGTCTGGCTGATCGTGGCGGCGGGCATCGGGCTGTCGCTGCTTGCCACTCACCAGGCCTACCGCAACGCCGAAGCCTCGGCGCAGGAACAGTTCCGCTTCGCCGCCGACCAGGTCACGCTGAGGATCGAGGAGCGCCTGTCTGCCTACGCGCTGGTGCTGCGGGGAGCGGCGGGGCTCTTCGATGCCTCGGAAGAGGTGGACCGCCAGGAATGGCGCACCTACTTCGACAAGCTGCGCGTCTCCGACGCGGTCGCCGGCGTGCAGGGGGTCGGCTTCACGGTACGACTCTCTCCCGAGGCGCTGTCCCGCCATGAAGCCGAGGTGCGCGCCGAGGGCTTTCCGGACTACCGCGTCCACCCGCCCGGCCCTCGCGACACCTATACCGCGATCGTCTACCTGGAGCCCTTCGAGGGCCGCAACCTGCGCGCCTTCGGCTACGACATGTTCGCCGAGCCGGTTCGCCGCGCCGCCATGGAGCAGGCCCGCGACACCGGCATGGCGGCGCTGAGCGGCAGGGTCATGCTGGTTCAGGAGACCGACACCGACATCCAGCCCGGGACCCTGATGTATGTGCCGGTCTACCGGCAGGGCACTCCGATCGATGGCATGGCCCAGCGCCGCGAAGCGCTGATCGGCTGGGCCTACAGCCCCTACCGCATGCACGACCTCATGGAGGGTATCCTCGGCGACTGGGAGCAGCGCGACGGCCTGGCCGTGGGCCTGCGCATCTATGACGGCGACAGGGAGACGGCGGAGCACCTGCTGTTCAGCAACAAGTCGAGTTCCCGCCCTTCCGGCGCGACGCCCTTCCAGCAGCAGCGCCTGATCGAGTTCAACGGCACGCCCTGGCGGCTGGTCTTCGACCATCTGGCTCCTGGCGAGGCCATCACGGCCCGAGCCGCCTGGATGACGCTCGCCGGGGGCCTGATCATGACCGCCCTGCTCGGCGCTCTGGTGCTCTCCCTGTCGGCCACGCGATCCCGCGCCCTGCGCATGACCGAGGCGCTGACGCAGACCGTTCACGAGCGCGAAACCGAGCTCGAGTCGCTGCTGGCTCGCCTGCAGACCATCGCCGACCGCGTTCCCGGCGTGGTCTACGAATACCGCCTCTTCGCCGATGGGCGCTCCTGCTTCCCCTACGCCAGCGACGGCATGCAGCAGGTCTATGGCGTTGCCCCGGAGGCGCTGACGGAGGACGCCAGCCCGGTCTTCTCGGCCATCCATCCGGACGACCTGGACGCCGTGGCGACCTCGATTCAATACTCCGCCAGGACCCTCACGCCCTGGCGCCACGAGTACCGGGTCATCCTCCAGGAAGGCGCCGAACACTGGCTATTCGGCGACGCCCTGCCTCACCGCGAGCCGGATGGTTCCACCACCTGGTACGGCGTGATCAACGACATCACCGAACGCAAGCAGTCCGAGATCGCCCTGCGCCGTGCGCACATGGAGGCTGAACGCTTCCGCGAGGCGCTCGACCACGTGGGCTCCTTCATCTACATGAAGGACCGCGACTCCCGCTACACCTTCGCCAATCGTGCCACCCTGGAACTGTTCGGCTGTACGGCCGAGAGCCTGCCCGGCAGCGAGGACGCCCGCTTCTTCTCCAGCGATATCGCACGTCGCCTGCGCAAGATCGACGTTCGCGTGCTGAACGGCGAGCCAACCACCGAGGAGATCAGCGTCCACGACGGGACCGGCCGCCGGCGCGTCTACCTGGAGGTCAAGACGCCGATCCGCGAGGACGGCACGAACGGCAACATCATCGGCCTGCTGGGCATCTCCACCGATATCACCACGCTCAAGGAGCATGAGCGGCAGCTCGAGCACCTGGCCCACTACGATCCCCTGACCGGCCTCCCCAACCGCGTGCTGCTGGCCGACCGCCTGACCCATGCCATGGCCCAAGAGCACCGCCAGGGGCGTCACCTGGCCGTGGTCTACCTCGACCTGGACGGCTTCAAGCACATCAATGACCGTTACGGCCACGCCGCCGGCGACCAGCTGCTGATCAGCGTCGCCCAGCGCATGAAGGGGGTCATGCGCGAGGGCGATACCCTCTCGAGGCTCGGCGGTGACGAATTCGTGGCGGTCCTGCAGGACCTGGCCGACGAGTCGGTCGCCACCGGTCTCTTCGAGCGCCTGCTCCACGTCGCCTCTCAGCCCGTCTGGCATGAGTCCCATGCGCTGCGGGTCACCGCCAGCCTCGGCGTCAGCTTCTACCCCCAGGCCGACCCCGTCGAGGCGGACCAGCTGCTGCGCCAGGCCGACCAGGCCATGTACCAGGCCAAGCTCGCCGGCAAGGGTCGCTATCACCTGTTCGATGCCGAACGCGACCGCTCGATGCGCAGCCATCACGAGACCCTGGAGCGTATCCAGCAGGGCCTGCAGGAGGGCGAGTTCCGGCTCCACTACCAGCCCAAGGTCAACATGCGCACGGGCGAGACCATCGGCGTCGAGGCGCTGGTGCGCTGGCAACACCCCACCCGGGGGCTGCTGCCGCCGGCCCAGTTCCTGCCGGTGATCGAGGAGCACCCGCTGTCGGAGGCGCTCGGCGAGTGGGTGATCCGCACCGCCCTGGCCCAGGCGGCCGCCTGGCGCCTGGCGGGGCTCGACCTGCCGGTGAGCGTCAACGTCAGTGCCCGGCAGCTCCGCCAGCGAGACCTGGTGGCCCGCCTCAAGCGGCTGCTGGGCGACCATCCCGACCTGCCCCCCGGCGCGCTGGAACTGGAGGTCCTGGAGACCAGCACCCTGGGTGACCTGGCCCAGGTCTCGAACCTGCTGGAAGGGTGCCGCCAGATCGGCGTCCAGGTCTCCCTGGACGACTTCGGCACCGGCTATTCGTCGCTGACCTACCTGAAGCGCCTGCCGGCGAGCATCGTCAAGATCGACCAGAGCTTCGTCCGCGATATCCTCGACGACCCGGAGGACCTCAAGATTCTCGATGGCGTATTCAGCCTGGCGACCGCGTTCGACCGCCAGGTGATCGCCGAGGGCGTGGAAACCGTTCGTCATGGCGACATGCTGCTGCGCGTCGGCTGCGAACTGGCCCAGGGATACGGCATCGCTCGCCCCATGCCCGCGGAGGCCATTCCCGGCTGGCTCCACGACTGGCGGCCCCCGTCACACTGGGCCGAGCTGCCCACCGTGGATCACGCGTCCAGGCCGCTGCTCTATGCCGGCGCCGAACACCGCAGCTGGGTCCGGCAGATCGCGTCGGGGCTGACCTCGGAGGCCCCCGAACGCCCTCCGCTCGATGCCTCACGATGTGGATTCTGCCAGTGGCTCGTCCCGCTGCATGACGCCATGGGGTCGGAGATCGAGCGGCTCGATCGCCTGCACCGGCAGGCACACCGGCTGGCGGCGGACCTGTTTGCGCTGCATGACGCCGGCGAGGGGAAACAGGTCATCGACAGGCTGCCGGAGCTCTATGACCGGCGCGACGCCCTGCTGGTGGAGATCGAGCGCCTGCTCGGCTGCCCCTCGGCCGGCTGACGCTCTCGGGCGCTCGCCAAGCCCCTCAGGACTTGCCGGCGGTGAAGCCGCCATCGACCATCAGGTGGGCCCCGGTGACGAAGCTGGCCTCGTCGCTGGCCAGGAACAGGAAGGCGTTGGCGATCTCCTCGGGCCGTCCCAGGCGGCCGATCGGATGCAGGCTGATCAGCCCCTGCAGCAGTTCGTCGTCCAGCGCCTCGAGCAGCGGCGTGTCGATGTAGCCGGGGCCGATGGCGTTGACCCGCACGCCCTTCGGCGCCGCCTCGATGGCCAGGGTGCGGGTCATGTTGACCACCCCGCCCTTGGCGGCGGTGTAGGCGGCGGTCTGGGACTGGCCGAACACGCCGAGGATGGAGGCGCAGTTGACGATGCTGCCGCTGCCCTGGCGATACATCACTCGCAGCGCGGCCCGGGCCACCCGGAAGACCCCGTTGAGGTTGATGTCGATGATGCGCAGGAACTCGTCGTCGGTGACCTCGTCGGAGGGCGTGACGCCGCCGATGCCGGCGTTGTTGAAGACCGCATCCACCCCGCCGAGCGCTTCCACCGTCTCGGCGAACAGGCGGTCGACCTGGGCGGTGTCGGTGACGTCGCACGCCATGAACAGGCAGCGCCCGGCATGCTCGCCGTCCAGCGCCGCGGCACGCTGCGCTCCACCGCTCTCCCCGAGGTCGGCGATGACTACGCTGGCTCCCTCCTCGAGGCAGCGCTCCACGCTGGCCAGGCCGATGCCGCTGGCCCCGCCGGTGACGATGACGTTCTTTCCCTGCAGACGCATGGGTGACTCTCCTTGGCGGCTCGCCCGAGGGTCGGGCGAGACGGTTGTCGATGAGGCGCCGGGTGCCCGGAGCACCCGCCGGCCTTCAGTGTAGCGAATCCGCTCCCCGCCGCGAGTCCCTGCCCCTTCCGACAGCACCTTCTTCAACCGGTCTTGACCCGCATCAACTCGTCCCAGCGCGTGGTGTAGCGGGGCGTGCGCCGCTCGCAGCGCAGCGTCCAGGCGTTGCCCTCGCGGGGCAGGCCGAAGCGCACCGTGTCGCGGCCCATCTCGCGGTTGAGCCGGTCCAGGGTGGCCATCAGCCGCTGGCTGCGACCGCGCACCGCCTCGTCCCGCGGGGTCTCCAGCAGCGACAGCTGGCGACGCCCCGCCTCCACCAGGTCGAGCAGCATCACCCCGCACTTCTGGTAGCGATAGCCCTCGAGGAACAGCGCCTCGAGCCCGCGCCGCGCGGCCGCGAGCAGCACGCGGCTGTCGTCCGTGGGTGCCGCCAGCGGCACCACCACGGCGTTGCGGTACTGGGGCTCGCCGGCCAGGAAGGGATTGGTGCGCACGAAGACCTGCACCGCCCGCGCCAGGCTGCCCTGCCGGCGCAGCTTCTCCCCCGCCCGGGCCGCGTGCTGGCGGACCGCCTCCCGCAGGTCGACCACGTCGGACGCCAGCCGCCCGAAGGAGCGCGAGACCAGGATGCGCTGGCGCGGCGCGCCCATGTCGTCCAGGGCGATCGACGGCTGGCCGCGCAGCTCCCAGACGAGCCGCTCCATGACCACCGAGAAGCGGCTGCGCACCCAGCGGGGGTCGGCCTCGCGCAGCTGCCAGGCCGTCTCGATGCCCATCAGCGCCAGCCGCTCGCCGCTGCGCCGGGCCACGCCCCACAGCTCGGTCACCGGCCAGGTCTCGAGCACTCGGCGGGTCACGGCGCCATCCGCCTCCAGCCGGCAGACTCCCTCGAAGGCCGGCTCGCGCTTGGCCAGGTGGTTGGCCACCTTGGCCAGCACCCGGGTCGGCGCCAGTCCCACCCCCACCGGGATGCCGGTCCAGCGCCGCACGGTATCGCGCAGCCGGTGGCATCGGGCCTCGAGCCCCGCCGACGGGAAGCCCTCGAAGCCGACGAAGCTCTCGTCGATGGAGTAGAGCTCCACGTCCGGCGAAAACTCCGCCAGCACCTGGTTGACCCGCCGCGACATGCCGCCGTAGAGCGCATAGTTGCTGGAGAGCAGCACCGCCTGGCGGCGCACCGCCGGCGGCAGCAGGTGTAGCGGCGCCCCCATGGCCACGCCCAGCGCCTTGAGCTCCTGGGAGCGCGCCACCACGCAGCCGTCGTTGTTGGAGAGCACCCCTACCGGCCGCCCCGCCAGGCGCGGGTCGAAGGCCCGCTCGCAGCTCACATAGAAGTTGTTGCCGTCCACCAGGGCGATCATGGCGACCGCCCCAGCAGGTCGTGCACCACGTGAGTGACCACGCCCCACACCTCGCACTCGCGCCCCGCCAGGGGGATCGGGGCGAAGCGCGGGTTGCTGGCCACCAGGCAGACATGCCCGCCGCGCCGCTCCAGGCGCTTGACGGTGGGCTCCCCCTCCAGGGCGATGACGATCACCCGGCCGGGCAACGGCTCGAGGCTGCGATCCACCACCAGCAGGTCGCCGTCGTGGATGCCGTCGCCGACCATGGAATCGCCCTCGGCGCGCACGAAGTAGGTGGCGGCCGGACGCTTCACGACGTAGGCGTGGAGGTCGACCTCCGCCTCCAGGTGGTCATCGGCGGGACTGGGGAAGCCGGCCCGCACCCGGCAGCCCATCAGCGGCTGGACCCGGCCGCCCCCCTCGCGGGCGGCTCGGCCGAGGACGCGCACCGGCGTCCGATGAGAGAGCGACATGGGCACCTCCGACAAATACTGTAATTTCATACAGTATCCAGCAGCCGAAAACGCTTGGCAAATGCCGTGCCGCCCCAGCGGCTCAACGCAGCGGCGTGCTAACGTGAACGCCACACACCACCACAACAACGACAACGCACGCCGAGGGGACTCCGCCATGGAACGCCGCACCCACCCGCTGCTCACCGACCGCCCCTTCACCGAGAAGGGCAAGGTGGTCTCGGCCCACGAGGCGGTCGAGCTGATCCGCGACGGCGACGCCGTGGCCACCGGCGGCTTCGTCGGCATCGGCTTCGCCGAGCACCTGGCGGTGGCCCTGGAGGCACGCTTCCTGGAGAGCGGCGCGCCCCGCGACCTGACCCTGATGTACGCCGCCGGCCAGGGCGACGGCAAGTCCCGCGGGCTCAACCACCTGGGTCACGAGGGGCTGGTGGCCCGGGTGATCGGCGGCCACTGGGGGCTGGTGCCGGCGCTGCAGCGGCTGGCCATCGAGGGGCGCATCCAGGCCTGGAACCTGCCCCAGGGGGTGATCTCCCACCTGTTCCGCGACATCGCCGCGGGCAAGCCCGGCACCCTCACCCGGGTGGGGCTCGGCACCTTCGTCGACCCGCGCCTGGGCGGCGGGCGGATCAACGACGTGACCCCCGACGAGCGGGTACGGCTGCTACCCATCGACGGCGAGGAGTACCTCTTCTACCCGGCCCTGCCGCTGCAGGTGGCGCTGCTGCGCGGCACCACCGCCGATACCCTGGGCAACGTCACCATGGAGCGCGAGGCGCTGGTGCTCGAGGCGCTGGCCATCGCCACCGCGGTGCACAACTCCGGCGGCCTGGTGATCGTGCAGGTCGAGCGCCTCGCCGAGCGCGGCACCCTGCACCCCAAGGACGTCCGCATCCCCGGGGTGCTGGTGGACTGCGTGGTGGTGTGCGACGAGCCGGAGCACCACTGGCAGACCTTCCGCACCCCCTACAACCCGGCCTACTCCGGCGAGATCAAGGCGCCCATGGCCACCCCCGAGGCCCTGCCCCTCTCGGCGCGCAAGGTCATCGCCCGGCGGGCCGCCTTCGAGCTGGCGCCCAACAGCGTGGTGAACCTGGGGATCGGCATGCCGGAAGGGGTCGGCGCGGTGGCCAGCGAAGAGCGGGTGCTGGAACTGGTCACCCTCACCGCCGAGCCCGGGGTGATCGGCGGCCTGCCCGCCGGCGGGCTCGATTTCGGCGCGGCGCTCAATACCCAGGCGATCATCGACCAGCCCGCCCAGTTCGACTTCTACGATGGCGGCGGCCTGGACATCGCCTTCCTGGGCATGGCCCAGGTCGACGGGGCAGGCAACGTCAACGTCTCGAAATTCGGCCCGCGCCTGGCCGGGGCCGGCGGCTTCATCAACATCAGCCAGAACGCCCGCAAGGTGGTGTTCATGGGCACCTTCACCGCCAGCCGGGAGGCCCTCGAGATCGTCGATGGCCGGCTGCGCCTGCCCGAGGGCGGCCAGCCCAAGTTCATCGCCGAGGTGGAACACCGCACCTTCAGCGGCGAGCTGGCCGCCGCCGACGGCAAGCCGGTGCGCTACGTGACCGAGCGCGCCGTCTTCGAGCTCACGCCGGCGGGCATCGCCCTGATCGAGATCGCCCCGGGCGTGGACCTGGAGCGCGACATCCTGGCCCAGATGGGCTTCACGCCGCTGATGCCCGAGCCGCCGCGCGAGATGGACCCGCGCATCTTCGCCGAGGCGCCGATGGGGCTGCGCGAGACGCTGCTCGAGCGGCCCCTGGCCCAGCGCTTCCAGCTGGACGCCGCGGGCGAGGTGCTGTTCATCGACTTCGAGAACCTGCGGATCACCACCCCGGACGACGTCGCGGCGATCGAGCAGGAGGTGGAGGCGCGGCTGGCGCCGCTGGGCCGGCGGGTCTATGCGGTGGTCAACTACGACCACTGCCGCATCGACGACGCGGTGCTGGAGGCCTACACGGCCATGGTGCGCGGCCTGGAGGAGCGCTTCTATACCCGGGTCACCCGCTACACCACCAGCGGCTTCATGCGTCGCAAGCTCGGCCACGCCCTGGAGGCGCGGGCCGTGGCGCCACACATCTACCAGAGCGCCGCGGAGGCCGAGGCCCACCTGCGCGACCGCGACGCCTGAGCCAGCGCCTCAGGCGTCGAGGGCCAGCGCCTCCAGCGGCACCGGCCGCCCGAACAGGTAGCCCTGGAAGGCCCGGCAGCCGTGCGCCACCAGCCAGGCCCGCTGGGCCTCGGTCTCCACCCCCTCAGCAACCACCTCCAGCTTCAGGCTATGGGAGAGCGCGATGATACTGGCGACGATGGCCATGCTGGCCTCCTCCTCGAGCAGGTCGCGCACGAAGGACTGGTCGATCTTGAGCTGGTCCAGGGGCAACCGCTTGAGGTAGGAGAGCGACGAGTAGCCGGTCCCGAAGTCATCCAGGGCGAAGGTGATGCCCCGCTCCCGGAGCCTGAGCATCTTGTCGCGGGCGTCGTCACGCTCCTCGAGGAACAGGCTCTCGGTGACCTCGAGCTTGAGCCGCCCTGGAGGCGCCCCGCTGGCCTCCAGGGCCGCCAGCACCCGGTCGACGAAGCCCGGGTCGCGGAACTGGCGCGGGCTGACGTTCACCGACACCGTCAGCCGCGCCGTCCGCGGGTCACCGGCCCAGGCCGCCAGCTGGCGACAGGCCGTCTCTAGCACCCAGTGGCCGATCGGCACGATCAGCCGGTTCTCCTCGGCCAGAGGAATGAACACCGCGGGCGAGACCATGCCGCGCTCCGCATGCTGCCAGCGCAGCAGCGCCTCGACGCCGCACACCTTACCGCTGCCGTCCACCTGGGGCTGGTAGTGGAGCCGGAGCTCGTCGCGGGGCAGGGCCAGGCGCAGGTCGGCCTCGAGCCGCGCACGGGCCTGCAGCCGCACCTGCATCTCGGGATCGAAGAAGCTCAGCGCATTGCGTCCCGCCGACTTGGCCTGGAACAGCGCCATGTCGGCCTGCTGGAGGATCTCGTCGAGGGTGGTCTCGTGGTCACGGAACAGGGTGATGCCGATGCTCGCGGTCACCACCAGGGTCTCGTCGCCCAGGCGCACCGGCGACTGCAGCACCCCCAGCAGCTTGTTGGCGACGCGCTCGGCCACCCGGGCGACCTCGTCCTCCCCCTGCCCCAGGTCGTGCAGCAGCAGGGCAAACTCGTCGCCGCCCAGCCGCGCCAGGGTATCGGTCTCGCGCAGCACCTCGTCGAACCGCTCGGCGAGGTGCTGCAGCAGCTGGTCCCCGGCGTGGTGGCCCAGGGTGTCGTTGACTCGCTTGAAGTGGTCCAGGTCGAGGAACATCAGGGCGCCGAGCTGGCCGTTGCGGTAGCTGTCCTTGAGCGCTCCCTCGAGGCGATCCATCAGCAGGCGGCGGTTGGGCAGCCCGGTCAGCGGATCAAAGAAGGCCAGCTGGTGGATCTCGTGCTCGGCGGCCTTGCGCTCGGTGAGGTCGCTGAAGGTGGCCACGTAGTGGGTCAGCTCGCCGGCGTGATTGCGCACGGCGCTGATGGTCAGCCACTCCGGGTACACCTCACCGCTCTTGCGGCGATTCCAGATCTCGCCCTGCCAGCTGCCCTCCCTCGCCACTCGGGCCCATAGCGTCGCGTAGAAGGCCGCGTCGTGGCGCCCGGAGCTGAGCAGGCGCGGGTTGTGGCCCACCACCTCCGCCTCGGCGTAGCCGGTGATGCGGGTGAAGGTGTCGTTGACCCGCAGGATGGTGCCCTCGGCGTCGGTGATCAGCATGCCCAGGTGGGTCTCGAAGGCGGTGGCGGCGATGCGCAGCTGCGCCTCGGTGGCGCGGGACTCGGTCACGTCGCGCACCACGGCCAGGGCACCGTCCCGCCCCTGGCCGTGGTCGACCAGCGGGCTGAGCACGGTATGGAAGTCGCGGGGCTCGCCGGCGACCTCGAGGCTGTAGTCGTAGGCGGTCGGGCGTCCGGTCAGGGCCACCCGCTGGAACGCCGCCTCCAGCTGCCGGGCCATCGGGTCGGGCAGCACCTCCCGGTAGTGACGCCCCTGCAGTGCCGCGGGGGGGGCCAGCAGCAGGCCGGGATCGCCGGCGTGCACGTAGACGAAGCGTCCCTCGCCATCGAAGACGAAGATCAGGTCCTGCATCGAGCCCACCAGGGCCTCCAGGCGCGCCTCCCGGGACTGCACCTCGCGGCGGGCCTCCTCGCGCTCCCTCAGCCGGCCCTGCAGTTCCCGCTCCAGCACCAGCCGCCCCAGGTAGTGGCGCAGCAGCCAGCCGCCCAGGGCCGCCACCAGCAGGAAGAGGCCGGCGAGTAGCCAGAGGCGCTGCTGCCAGCCGGCCAGGATCACCTCGACCTCCTCCCCGACCACCACCGCCAGGGGCAGGTCCGCCACCCGCTGCATGGCATAGAGGCGCTCCCGGCCGTCCAGTGGCGAGTCGGTGCGCAGCGTAGTCTGGCGCTCGCCGCCGTCGAGGAAGGCCCGGGTCAGCGGCTCGACCACCGGCCAGCCCAGCACCTCCATGGCCCCACCACCGTCGAAGCTCGGCCGCCGGGTGACCAGCTGCATGTCGGTGTCGAGGAGGGCGATACTCTCCCCGCGGGTCATGTTCAGGCCCTCCAGCGCCTGGCCGAAGATCGCAGGGTCGAGGCGCAGGGCGGCGAGACCGATGAAGCGCCCCTCCGCGTCCCGCAGCCGACGGGCATGGACCAGATGGTGGGTCTGCCCGAAGGGCGACCAGTAGAGGGGGGTGACGAGGGCGTCCCGCGCCAGATCGTCGAGGAAGGCAGTGAAGAAGTTGCGTCCGCTGAGGTCGAAGCCGGGCGGCCACCAGGGGGCGGAGGAGGCCACGATGCGACCCGAGGCATCGACCAGGCTCAGCTCGTCGATGAAGGCGAGGCGATCGCGCTGGGCAGACAGCAGGGCCTTGAGCCGCTCGGACTCCAGAGCCGGCCCGGCCAGGGGATCATCGAGCAGCTGCGCCAGGCCCACCAGGGCGTGCTCGCTGACGGCGAAGGTGGTCGCCACCCACTCGGCAACGATATCGGCCCGGGCGACGGCGCGCTCGCGGCCGGCCTCCAGGTCGCGGTGGTGCTGGTCCCAGAGGATGCCGGCGAACAGCAGCAGGAGGGCCAGCAGGGCCACCAGATAGAGCAGCATGGCGCGGCGACGCAGGCGGGCATGACCTGCCCCGCGCTGACCTTGAGGAGTGAGGGCATCGCCACTCATGTCACCGGCGTTCCTTGCGTTAAATCAATCCAGAGGGAATATCGGTAGATCGTTCAGCAGCTTGAGCACCGAGTCAAAAGCCACCGCGTCATGGCACCCATTGAAGCAGAGAACGCCGCGGGCCACCATGCGCATCTCTGCACAGGCTCACCCCAATTCGGCCAGCGCGGCGTGGCGCGCTGGCCGCGACTCCTCGTCGCCGCCCGGCAACGACGCGGGCCGCCCTGAGGCGGCCCGGTCGGGGGTCATGCTGCCGGCTGGACGGCGTCAGTTGCGCCCTCGCCCGGCGCCTCGGCCACCCCCGGTGCCCGGCTCGTGCATGCGCTGGCGCCGCTCCTCCATGATGCGCTGGCGCATCTGCTGGCGATGCTCGGCCTGCAGCCGCTGGCGTTCCTCGGGTGAACGGGCACCCTGCATGCGCTCGGCGAAGTCCCGGCGCTCCTGCGGGTTCATCATCTGGCGACCATAGATGCCGTCGGGCTCGAACCCGCGTTCCATGGCGCGCTGACGGATCATCTGCTGGTACTCGTTGTGGATCTGCTGGCGCTCCTCGAAGGAGCGGGTGCTCTGCAGGCGCTGGCGGATCTGGTCGCGCTCCTGCTGGGTGGTCATCTGCCGGCCGTAGAGGGACTCCTCGAGATCGGCGTCCTGGGCCTGGGCCAGGCCCACGGAGAGGCTCAGCACGGCCACCGGCAGCAGGGTGGCGCAGCGCTGGAAGAGTGACTGGCGTTTCATGGCGGCTACCTCATGGGAGAGCGAGGGGAATGACGTTATTCCCTGTGCCTCTTCATATGTAGTTGGCGCGTCGCTGCCCGTCCACGGCCGGATCACCGAACCGCCGGGGATCTGTCGCCGGGTTGATGCAGGACAATCCGCGGCGGGGCAACGACCGCGGCATGGCAATTGCCACGCGCACCGTCCACCCTGAGGGAGGAGCCGCCACCGCCGCCGGGACCGCCATGGACGACGTCGCCAACCAGTTCATCGCCGCCAACCAGACCGCCATCGAGCTGGCGGTGGCCCTGCTGCTGGGGGCGCTGATCGGCATCGAGCGGGGCTGGGTGGCGCGGGAGCAGAAGTCCGGCGAGCGCATCGCCGGGATCCGCACCCACGCCCTGGTGGGCCTGCTCGGCGGCATCGCCGCCCTGCTGACCGAGGCGTTGGTCGCCTGGGCCTTCCCGCTGCTGTTCCTGGCCGTGGCGGCCATCGGCCTGGTGGCCTGGCGGGCCCGGGTGACCGAGCATCGCGACTACAGCATCACCGGCCTGATCGGGCTGCTGCTGACCTTCTGCTTCGGCGCCATTGCGGTGGCCATCGACCTGGCCCTGGCCACCGCCTGCGCGGTGATCACCGCGGTGATCCTCGACAACAAGCGCGAGATCCACGGCCTGCTCAATAAGCTGCAGGCCCACGAGCTCGACGCCGGACTCAAGCTGCTGATGATCACCGTGGTGATGCTGCCGCTGCTGCCCAACCAGGGCATGGGCCCCGGCGCGGTGCTCAACCCCTACGAGATCTGGTGGATGGTGGTGCTGATCGCCGCCATCTCCTTCGTCGGCTACTTCGCCATCCGCGTGGGCGGCCCCGAGAAGGGCATCCTCTTCACCGGTCTGTTCGCCGGGCTCAGCTCCTCCACCGCCCTGACCCTGCACTTCGCCCGCCAGTCGCGCCGCACCCCGGAGCTGGACGCCCTGCTCTCCGCCGGCATCCTGCTGGCCTGCGGCACCATGTTCCCGCGCATCCTGATCTATGCCGCGGTGATCCATCCCGCGCTGCTGCCGCGACTGCTGCTGCCGACCCTGGTCATGGGGGCCCTGCTCTACCTGCCGGCGCTGCTGATCTGGCGCCGCCACCGCCTGGCGGCGCGGGTCGAGCAGCCGACGCCGATCCAGAACCCGCTGGAGCTGCGCACGGCGCTGCTGTTCGGCGCCCTGCTGGCGCTGATCATGCTGCTGGGGGAGTGGCTGCGGGAGTGGCTGGGCCAGGCCGGCATCTACCTGCTTGCCGCCGCCTCGGGGCTGGCCGACGTCGACGCCATCACCCTGTCGCTGACGCGAATGTCCCTCGAGCGCATCGATGCCCCTACCGCGGTGCTGGGCATCGTCATCGCCGCGGCGGTGAACAACCTGGTGAAGGCCGGCCTGGCGGCCGGCTTCGGCACCCCGCGGACGGGCTGGCGGGTCGGGGGGCCGATGCTGGCGTCGCTGGCCGCGGGGCTGATGCTGGCCTGGCTGGACTGAGGCCGGCACGCCTGTCCAACCTCCCCCTCACCGCTCCGCCTCCATCAGTCCTTGTAGGGGCGCGCCAGAATCTCGTCAGGCTCGTGGCGGGCGAGGATCTCCTCGACTTCGGGCTTTGACGTATCGGGCACGATCACCTTGACCTCATGGGTGTCTCGGTCGAGGTAGAGCTTCTCCCGGGGATACCCCTCGGACATCAACTCATCATAGGCATTGATCGCCTTGTCGGCGCTGCCGTAGGCAGCCGTTACTGTCTGTGTCATGACACCCTCCTGAGCGGGTAGGCAGGATCATCGGCACCACCGGGCACCGACATGGGTTCGGGGAGGCGCCTCCCCCGACCACACTCTAGTTATAGCGCCTCGCGGATAACCGACCACGCCATCGCCACTTTCCTTGTCCCGGGTCAACGCCCACGAACGAGTCAAGTACGCTGTGTCGCTAACCGCGAGGCGGGCTCACCGCCCTCGGCGTTCATCCTCTCGGCCATCGCCGCCCGCTCGGCGGCCTCGTCGGCCAGGGAGCGGCGCGGCAGCACCAGGTTGAGGGTGAAGGCCACCAGGGCGGCGACCACGATGGGCGAGCCGCCCACCACCAGCTGGAGCATCTCGGGGAACCCAGCGATGGCCTCGGGCACGGCGTAGACCCCCATGCTCAGGGCCAGCGCCAGGCTGGCGATGGTCATGTTGCGTGCCGACATCTCGTCCTTGGTGATCAGCTGGATGCCGGTCATGGTGATCATGCCGAACACTGTGATGGTCGCCCCGCCAAGCACCGGGTAGGGAATGGTGGTCATGATGGCACCGAACTTGGGCACCAGCCCGGCCACCAGCATGAACAGCGCGGCCAGCGCCAGCACGTGGCGGCTGATCACCCGGGTCATCGCCACGATGCCGACGTTCTGGCTGTAGGAGGAGGTCGGCATGGCGCCGAAGAAGGAGCCCAGCGCAGTGGTGGCCCCGTTGCCCAGCAGCCCGCCGAACAGTTCACGGGTGGTCGGCTCGCGGTTCATGCCGCCCACCGAAGTGGCGGAGAGGTCGCCGATGGTCTGCACCGAGTTGACCACGCAGATGATCACCACCGAGAGGATCGCCGCGGGGTGGAACTCCAGCTCGAAGGGCATCAGCCGCGGGGTGGACAGCCAGCGGGCCTCGCGCACCGGGTCGAAGTCGACCATGCCGAGCGTCAGCGCCAGCCCGTAGCCCACCAGGATGCCGCAGATGATCGCCGCCAGCTTGAGGAAGCCCCGGGCAAACTGCGAGACCAGCAGCACCGTGCCCAGGGTGACCAGGGCCACCAGCCAGTGGCGCGGGTCACCGTAGTCGCTCGCCCCCACCCCGCCGGACATGTAGTGGATGGCGATGTCGTAGAGCGACAGGCCGATCACCAGCACCACGATGCCGGCCACCACGGGCGGAAACAGGTGACGGATGCGGGTGATGAACAGGCCGACCAGGATCATCGCCAGGCCGCCGACGACCTGGGCGCCGAGGATGCCGCCGATCCCGTACTGTCCGCCCACCGCCACCAGGGTGGGCACATAGGCGAAGCCCACCCCGAAGATGGTCGGCAGGCGAGAGCCGAAGCGGCCCAGGCCGTAGAGCTGGATGAGGGTGGAGACGCCCGCGGCGATCAGCGAGACCTGGATCAGCAGCATCTGCTCGGCGAGGGTGCCGCCCACCGCGCCGACCACGATGATCGGCACGGTCACCGTGCCCATGATCATGGCCAGGATGTGCTGCAGGGAGAGGGGCAGGGCCTTGGCCAGGGGCGGCCGGCCATGGAAGTCGAAGACGGACTGGCTGTGTCGTGGTGTGCTCATCGAAGGGCTCGTGGCTGTTGTTATGTATACAGGGTAACCACAAGAAGGTAGTCAATATGAGAAGTTATAGGTAGACGTCTTTTGTATACATTTATGCCCGAGCCACGCCCGCCTCGCGGCGAAGGCCCGGGTGCCTGCCTGGGGAAAGGGTGCGCTACGCCGGATCGTGCCGCTCGTGGCCGGAACCGATGTCGATATCCACGCCGATGAAGCCGCCGGACTGGCGGCGCCAGAGGGCGGCATAGAGCCCTTCGCGGGCCAGCAGCTCGCGGTGGGTGCCGGTTTCCACGATGCGTCCCTCGTCGATCACCACCAGCCGGTCGAGCATGGCGATGGTGGAGAGGCGATGGGCGATGGCGATCACCGTCTTGCCCGCCATCAGCGCGTAGAGCTGCTCCTGGATCGCCGCCTCCACCTCGGAGTCCAGCGCCGAGGTGGCCTCGTCCAGCACCAGGATGGGGGCGTTCTTGAGCAGCACCCGGGCGATGGCGATGCGCTGGCGCTGGCCGCCGGAGAGCTTGACGCCCCGCTCGCCCACGTGGGCATCCAGGCCGCGGCGCCCCTGCAGGTCCACCAGCTCGTCGATGAAGGTGTCGGCATGGGCGCGGCGCACCGCCTCAAGGATCGCCGCCTCGCTGGCCTCGGGGCTGCCGTAGCGGATGTTGTCGCGCAACGAGCGGTGCAGCAGCGAGGTGTCCTGGGTGACCATGCCGATATGGCGCCGCAGCGACTCCTGAGTGACGCCGGCGATGTCCTGGCCATCGATCAGGATGCGCCCGCCCTCCAGATCAAAGAAGCGCAGCAGCAGGTTGGCGAGCGTCGACTTACCGGCCCCGGAGCGGCCGATCAGCCCCACCTTCTCGCCGGGGGCGATGGTGAGCGTGAGGCCGTCAAACACTCTTCGGCCCTCGCCGTCCTGGCGCGCGTAGCCGAAGCGCAGCGCCTCGAAGCGGATCTCGCCGCGGGGCACCGAGAGAGGGCCGGCGTCGGGGGCGTCCCTCACCGCGGGCTCCCGGGCGATGGTGTTGAGGCCGTCCTGCACGGTGCCGATGTTCTCGAACAGGCTTGCCACCTCCCAGAGGATCCAGTTGGACATGAAGCGGATGCGCATCACCAGGGCGATGGCCACGGCGATGATGCCCAGCGACACCGCCTCCAGGTACCAGGCGCCGATGGCCATGGCCGCCACCCCGGCCAGCAGCAGGGAGTTGAGCAGGGTCAGGGTCACGGTGAGGCCGGTGGCCAGGCGCATCTGCCGATGCACCGTGGCCATGAACGGCTCCATGGCATCGCGGGCATAGGCCTGCTCGCGGCGGGTGTCGGCGAACAGCTTGATGGTCTGGATGTTGCTGTAGCTGTCGACGATGCGCCCGGTCATCACCGCCCGGGCATCGGCCTGCGCCATGGAGACCGCCCGCAGGCGCGGCACGAAGACCCCCATGATCGCCCCATAGCCCAGCAGCCACACCACCAGCGGCAGCATCAGCCAGGGCTCGGCCTGCCCCATCAGCAGCATGGCGCCGGCAAGGTAGACGACCACGTAGACCATCAGGTCCATCAGCTTCATCACCGTCTCGCGCACCGCCAGGGCCGTCTGCATCACCTTCTGGGAGACCCGCCCGGCAAACTCGTCCTGGTAGAAGGCCAGGCTCTGGCCCAGCATGTGGCGATGGGCCAGCCAGCGGCCGATCATCGGGTAGTTGCCGAAGATGCTCTGGTGGGTCACCAGCGCCTGCAGCAGGGTCAGCAGCGGCAGCACGACCACCACCAGCGCCGCCATGCCGGCCAGCCGCCAGCCGTACTCGGCGAAGAAGCCCTCGCGCTCGGCCCCGGCCAGCCAGTCCACCAGCTCCCCCATCCAGGAGAAGAACAGCACCTCCGCCGCCGAGACCAGGGCGGTGAGCAGCGACATCACCAGCAGCAGCGGCAGCACCGGCCGCGAGAAATGCAGGATGAAGGGGAACAGCCCCCGGGGCGGCGTGCCGTGCGCCTCCTCGGGGTAGGGGTTCACCAGGGTCTCGAAGTAGCGCAGCAGCGGGCGAAACATGGCGATCTCGGCTGGGGGTGATCGGCCCATGATACGCTGGCTCACGGCCTGATCGACGATCTGGAGCGACGTCTCGCCGCCTGAGTCGTCGGTGGTCACGGAGGATGCCCGCCGCGGGCAGCCGCAGCGGGCGCCAGGTCGGCCGGGATCACCGCCTTCAGCGGTCCTCACGGATCGGGCCGAACTCCACCGGCAGCCAGCGATAGCCCTCGCCCTCGCGGATCACATGGCCGATGCCGGGAAACGGCAGGTGGGCGCCGGCCACCCAGTGCGCGTCCTCGGCAGCGCCCTCGAGCACCGCCTGGCGGGTCGCGATGGCCTGCTCGGGGTCGGTGTCGAACTCGATCGCCACGCTCGGGTCATCGAACTGCACGCCGTAGCTGTGCACCACGTCGCCCCATACCAGGATCTCGTCGTCCTCGCCCTCGAACAGGAAGCTGGCATGGCCCGGCGTATGGCCGTGGGTGTCCCTGGCCTGGATGCCCGGCAGCAGCTCGTCACCGGGCTCGAAGGTCGAGAAGCGCCCCGCCTCGCGGTAAGGTGCCACGGCGTTGCGCGCCATGTCGAAGAAGGCACGCTCCTCCTCGGGGACGGCCTCGGCCCGGGACTCGCTCAGCCAGAAGTCGGCATCGCCCCGGCTGGTGCGCAGCTCGGCGTTGGGATAGACCGGCCTGCCCTCGCCATCCACCAGCCCGCAGACGTGATCCGGATGCAGGTGGGTCATCAGCAGGGTATCGACCTCCTCCGGGGCATAGCCCGAGGCACGCAGGTTGGCTTCCACCTGCCCCAGGGTCGGGCCGAAGCAGGCCGCGGAGCCCGCATCCACCAGCACCAGATGGTCACCGGTATGGACCAGGAAGGCGTTGACCGCCGTCTGCACGCCCGACTCGGTATCGATGAACAGCGCATCCAGGTGGGTGCGCAGCGCCTCCTGGTCCATGCCCGTCAGCAGCCCGGTATCCAGGTCGATGTAGCCGTCATAGAGTGCCGTGACCTCATGCCGGTCGACCATCATGCGAAACCAGCCGGGCACCTGCTCGCGACGCTGGTCGGGCGGTGCGGCCTGGACGGCGAGCGACAGCGACGCCAGAGTGAGCGCCAGGGCGCCGACGGCCGGCACGGGGCCGGGGACGAGCATCTTCGGGGCCATCACCTTCATGGGTACCTCCTCGGTCAGGGCTTTATCGTGGCGGCCGAGCGCTCAGGCCGGCCGTTCATTGAGCTGCCAGTCGTTGTCGGTGAGCGGCTCGCCGCCCTCCGGGGTGACCCGCACGGTATCGCTGAGGCCGATCCCCCACTCACCCGGCAGGCGCAGGCAGAGCGGCAGGTGGAAGACCATGTCGGCGGCGAACGCCCGCGGCTGGCCGCGGGCGATATAGCCGGTGCCCTCGACCCAGCTGGGCGGGAACTGGGCCCCCACCGCATAGCCGAACACTCCCGAGAAGAACAGCCGGTCGGCCTGGGGGGCCAGCACCGCCTCGGCGGCGCGGGCGGCATCGTCGAAGGTACGGCCGGGGCGCATCTGGGCGGTGAGCGCCTCGAAGAGGCCGCGACACAGGTCGCGGACCGCCTGCATCTCGCGACTGGCCCGCCCCGCCACGGCGGTGCGCATCATCGGGGCAGTGTAGCGCTGGAAAGCCGAGCCGAACTCCAGGAACACCGGGTCCCCCGCCTCGATGACGGTGCGCTTGTGGTTGACGTGAATGATGCTGATGCGCCGCCCGCTGGTGACGATGGGCTGCAGGCTCATGAACTCGCTGCCGGCCGCCAGCATCGCACGGGCACCCTCGGCGGCGACCTCGTTGTCGGTGACCCCGGGGGCGATCACCGACTCGGCGGCGGCGAGGCCGGCCGAGGTGATCCGTGCGCTCTCGCGCAGGCAGTCGAGCTCCGCCGGCGTCTTGACGATCCGGATGCGATCGACGACGTCGCCGCCGTCGTCACGAAAGCGCCCGGCACCGAGCCGCGCCTGCAGCTCGCGGATCACGCCGAAGCGCAGGCCGGCGCCGAAGGCATCCAGGCCGATGGCCCGGAACGGGGCCAGGGTCTCGGCCAGTGGCTCGATCACCTCCTCGACCCCTTCCCAGCGGTAGCCGAGGATCTCGTCCACCTCGGCGGTGACCACGGCCGGGCCGGTCTCGATGGAGGGCACCTGCAACACCCGCCGGTCGGCCGAGACCACCAGTGCCGTGTGCACCGAGACCTCGAAGGTGTGGTAGCCGGTCAGGTAGAAGATGTCGGCGGGGTCGGTCAGCAGCAGCGCCTCGAGGCCCGCGTCGACCATCGCGGCGCGCACCCGGGCGAGGCGGGACGCGAACTCCTCGTGGGCGAAGGGCAGCTCGGCACCGGCGAGGTGGTCGGCCAGGGCATGGCGGTAGGCGTGGTGGTCCATGAGCACTCTCCGGGCAGCGCCGTGATGGCGTTCGAGCGAGGGTCGACCCCGACGGGTCGGGGCTACCGGCAGTGTAGACCCGACCCGGCGCACGCCACCGCGAGGAAGCGAAAATATCCCTGTTCGCCTCCGGCCCGGTTTCGTAGAATTCCGCCACATGTTGAACGCCACAGGACAACGATATGGGTAGGGCCTTCCAGAACCGCAAGGAATCCATGGCCAAGACGGCCGCCGCCAAGACCAAGGTGTACAGCAAGTACGGCCGGGAGATCTACGTGGTCGCCAAGCAGGGCGGCACCGACCCCGCCGGCAACCTCAGCCTGCGCGGCCTGATCGAGCGCGCCAAGAAGGACCAGGTGCCCTCGCACGTCATCGAGAAGGCCCTGGACAAGGCCAGCGGCGTGGGCGGCGAGGACTTCTCCCCGGCCCGCTACGAGGGGTTCGGCCCCGGCAACTGCATGGTCATCGTCGACTGCCTGACCGACAACCCAAACCGCACCTTCGGCGACGTGCGCGCCTGCTTCAACAAGGCCAAGAGCAAGCTCGGCACCCCCGGCAGCGTCAGCCACATGTTCGACCACTGCGCCATCCTGGCCTTCGCCGGCGATGACGAGGAGGCCACCCTGGAGGCGCTGATGGAGGCCGATGTCGACGTCACCGACATCGAGAACGAGGAGGGCCGGATCACCGTCTTCGCCCCGCACACCGAGTATGCCAAGGCCAAGCAGGCACTGCTCGACGCCTTCGGCGAGCTCGACTTCGAGGTCGACGAGATCCAGTTCGTGCCCCAGACCGTGACGCCCATCGAGGGCGACGACGTGGCGATGTTCGAGAAGCTGCTCGATACCCTCAACGACCTGGACGACGTACAGAACGTCTTCCACAGCGCCGAACTGCCCGAGTAGTCCCCTGCCCCGCCTGCCGCCCGCTCAGGGCGGCAGCCATCAGCGCCGCGGCAGGTGCGCCAGCTCCGTCAGGAAGGCGTCGATCCCCGCGGAGTAGTCCGGCTCGCTCTCCAGGAAGCCGGTGTTGTGGCCGCCGCGGATCTCGAGCAGCCGCTTCGGGTCACGCGCCGCCCGGTAGACCGCCTCCCCCTCGCTGAAGGGGATGATCTCGTCGTCGCGGCTGTGGATCACCAGCAGCGGCGCCTCGACGCCCTGGACATGAGCCTCGGTGTCATGGGAGACGCGCGCCAGCCAGCGCGCCGGCAGGAAGGGGTAGAGGCGCTGCCCGAGCTTGGGCACCGAGCGGAAGGGCGACTCCAGGATCACCGCCGCCGGCCCGTCCTCCTCGAGCCCCTCTGCTTCCAACGTCATGGTCAGCTCGGCGGCCACGGCGGCCCCCAGGGAGCGGCCGAACAGCACGATCTCCTCCGGCGCCAGGCCGGCCGCCTCGCGCAGCCAGCGCCACCCGGCCCGGGCATCCAGCGCCAGGCCCTCCTCGGAGGGTCGCCCCTCGCTGCGCCCGTAGCCGCGATAGTCGAGGATCAGTACCGAGAGCCCCAGGCGATGGAACTGCGCCAGAGAGTCGAGGCGGTGGGAGAGGTTGCCGGCGTTGCCATGCAGGAAGAGCAGGCTGGCTCGGGGCCGCTCGTGGGGCAGCCACCAGGCGTCCAGGGCCAGGCCGTCCTCGGTCTCGAGGGTCACCGGCGACCAGGCCAGGCCGCGATCGGCCGGGGTGCCGATGGGCTCGCGGCCCATGTGCGGCAGGTAGAGCAGCCGCTCCTGGAAGGCCCAGGCCAGCGCCACCACCAGCAGGTAGACCAGGGCGATCCCCACCAACCAGCGCAGCAGCATCGTTTGCCTCCTTCCGCGCCCGTTCGTGACCGAGCGAAGCTCAGCCGTTCCCTGCCGCCAGGCGCAATCCCAGCCACAGGGCCATCATCAGGGAGTAGAGCGCCGTCAGGCCCAGCAGCCCATTGAGCGCCGCGCCGTCGCGGCGGCGCATCTCGCGCGCGAGCCCCAGCGCCGCCAGGCCCGTGACACCCCAGGCGCTCCAGGCCCAGGCGGCCAGCCCCAGCGGCAGCGTGGCCGCCAGCGGCCCTGCTGTCAGGAGGGCGAACAGTCGCCGGGTGGCGCCCGGCCCCATGCGCACCGCCAGGGTGATCTTGCCGGCGCGGGCGTCGGTATGGCGGTCGCGCAGGTTGTTGACCACCAGGATGGCAGCCACCGGCATGCCCACCAGCAGGCTCGCCGCCACCGCCTCCCGGGTGATCGGGCTCTGCTGGGCCAGCAGACTGCCCAGCACCGCCACCGGCCCGAAGAAGCCCCACACCGCGACCTCCCCCAGCCCCCGGTTGGCGTAGGGGCGCCTGCCACCGCTGTAGCCGAGCACGCCGAGCAGCGCCAGGCCGCCCAGCCCCCACAGCAGCCAGTGGCCGAAGAGCACAAGCCAGAGCCCCGTGGCGACGGCAACGCCCAGGGTCACGGCGAGGCCCGCGCGCAGCTCGCCGGCGCTGAGCCAGCCCGCCTGCAGGGCGCGGGTGGGCCCCAGGCGGTCGGCCTGATCCACGCCGGAGAGGCCATCGAAGAGGTCATTGGCCAGGTTGACCGCCAGCTGCAGCGCCAGCGCGCAGGCCAGGCAGAGCGCGGCGGTCGGCCAGGCGAAGTGGCCGGGCACCACCAGCGCCTGGCCCAGCAGCACCGGCCCCACCGCGGCGGGCAGCGTGCGCGGGCGCAGCGTCTGCCCCCAGACCCTCACCTTGTGGCTCGCCGCCGCGGTCATCGACCCCCTCCCTGAGCGCGCCGCCGCCCGTCGCCGCGGCGCATGACATGGGGCATACTCTGTGGCGTATCTCACCTGCCTGCAAGGAGATAAGGATGTCCGCAGCCTGGTTGTCCCAGGTGGCACTGCCCTGGGTGCTGGCCAGCGTGATGATGGCCATGGGCCTCAGCCTGACCGGGGCCGACTTCATCCGCACCTGGCGCCACCCTCACCGGGTGCTGCTCGGCACCGGCCTGCAGATGCTGGCCCTGCCGCTGCTGGCCTGGGCGCTGGTGCTGCTGCTCCCCCTGCCGCCCCTGGCAGCGGCCGGCCTGCTGCTGGTGGCCCTGGTGCCGGGCGGGGCCACCTCCAACATGTTCAGCTATCTGGTCCAGGGCGACCTGGCCCTGTCGGTCACCCTGACCGCCATCGCCGCCGTGCTGGCGCCCTTCACCCTGCCGCTGGTGATGGGCTGGAACCTGACGCTGCTGGGCCTCGCCAGCGGTGGTCTCTCGCTGCCCTACTGGCAGACCGTCGGCCAGCTGCTGCTGGTCACCCTGCTGCCGGTGCTGGCGGGCATGCTGCTGCGCCAGGCCCTGCCGGGGCCCTGGCTGGCGGTGGTGCTGCCCGGGGTGAAGGGGTTCACCGGGGTGGCGATGATCTCGGTGGTGGTGGCGCTCTTCGCCAGCCACGCCGAACGGCTGCCGTCCCTGGTCAGCCTCGAGACCCTCGCCGTGCTGCTGCTCTGCCTCTCGAGCATGCTGCTGGGCCACCGGGTCGCCCGCCGGCTGCACCTGCCCCACGACAGCGTGCGCGCCATCACCGTGGAGGTGGGCGTGCAGAACGCCGGGGTGGCGATGATGGTGGCCTTCGTGCTGCTGCAGCAGCCGGCCATCGGCCTGGTGCCGCTGCTCTACGGCCTGCTGATGAACGTGCCGGTGTTCCTGTGGATGTTCGCCTGCCTGTGGCGGGATCGCCATCCGGCAGCGACGGTCGTCAGGAGGCCCTGACCGTCATGGCATTCACCCTGGAGCGCGCCGCTCCCGGCCGGCTCGTCGCGCTGCTGGCCGGGGTGCTGGCGCTCATCCTGTTGCTGGCCGCCGCCCCTCGGGCCCAGGCCGAGCCGGCCGCGCCGACCCCGACACCCTCCGCCAGCGAGAGCGAGGTGCTCTGGTACTTCTGGCGCGACCACTGCCCCTTCTGCCGCGAGGCCGCCGCCTGGCTGGACCGGCTGGAGGAGGCGCAGCCCACCCTCGAGGTGCGCCGCGTCGAGGTGGTGCAGGATCCGGCCGGACGCGCCCGCTTCCTCGCCATGATGGCCGAGCGCGGCGAGTCCCCCAACGCCGTGCCCACCTTTATCCTGAACGACGAAGTGTGGGTGGGTTTCTCGCCGGCCATTGCCGAGACCCTCGAGGCACGACTCTCCGCAGAGCCAGCGGCAGACGCCTCCCGCTGGCGGCTCGATCTGGGGCCGCTGGGGCGCGTCGACCTGGCCGGGGAGTCGATGCTCTTCGCCACCCTGATGATCGCCTTCGTGGACGGCTTCAACCCCTGCTCGCTGTGGGTGCTGACCGTGCTGCTGGCGATGATCCTCGGCAGCGGCTCCCGGGCGCGCACCGCCGCGGTGGGCGGCACCTTCCTGCTGGTCACCGCCGCCCTCTACGGACTCTTCATCACCGGCCTGTTCGCCGCCCTCTCGGTGGCCCGGCACCTGGCCGGCATCCAGCTGGCGGTGGCGCTGTTCGCCCTCGCCTTCGGCGCCGTCAACGTCAAGGACTACTTCGCCCTGCACCGTGGCGTCTCCTTCAGCATTCCCGAGCGCTTCAAGCCCCGCATCTATCGCGGCAGCCGGGCGGTGCGCCGCGAACGCCCGCTCCCCGTGACCCTGCTGGTCACCGTGGTGCTGGCCGGGGGCGTGGCCCTGGTGGAGCTGCCCTGCACCGCCGGCTTTCCGGTGGTCTGGAGCTCGCTGCTGGCCGAGGCCGGGGTCGAGGGAGCCGCCTTTGCCGGCCTGCTGGCCGCCTACCTGCTGGTCTACCTGCTCGACGAGATCCTGGTGCTGGCGGTGGCCATCGTGACCCTGCGCATCGGCCGGATGCAGGAGACCCACGGCCGTACGCTCAAGCTGATCGGCGGGATGGTGATGCTGGCACTGGGGGTGGCCATGCTGGTGGCGCCGGGAATGATGGAGAGCCTGAGCGGGTCGCTGGCGGTGATCGGTCTTGCCCTGGTCGGCGCCCTGGGGGTGATGGCCGTCAGCCGCCTGCGCGGCGCCTGACGGCCCCCTGCTACTCCACGGTCACGGTGATGACGTCGGAAACCAGCGGCGGGTCGAAGCTGACGTGGCGGTAGTCCATGAACAGCAGCTGCAGGGTGTACTCCCCCGGCTCCAGCTCCAGGTTGCCCTCGGTCTGGCCGCCGCCGAAGTGGCGGGTGTGGTCGGTGAAGGGCAGCGGCGCGTCAAGGTCCACCTCCTCCAGCGGCATGTTCACCAGCAGGTGGTGGTGGCCGGTATCCGGCAGGTCGGCCCCTGCCGGCGCCACGCCCATGCCCTTGAGGCCCATCCGCACGGTCACCGGGCTCGACAGGGTGGCGCCATCCTCCGGCGAGATGAGGTAGACCTCGGCGCCTTCGGCGGCCGAGACGCGCTCCAGCTCCGCCATGGCCGGGGCCGCCAGCAGCGCGCTGCCGGCAAGCCCCAGCGCCAGGGCCAGGGAATAGGTCCGCTTGCTCATGGTTCTCTCCTTTGCCATTTCGCGATGGCGTGCAGGGCGGCATCCACCACCCGGTAGGCTCATTCGGGCCGATGGCAGCCCGCTCCCGCCTCAAAGCCTAGCCCAGGGCAGCCGGGTTGGCAGGCGGGTCCTGCTCAGTCCCCGGCGATGTCGCAGCCCATCACGCCGCCGCGGGCCCAGTGATCACCGTCCACCTCCTGGAAGAACACCTGCACGGACTCCGGGCGGGCCCCGTAGACCTCCTCGAAGGCCTCGGTGATGCGTCGCGCCAGCTCGCGCTTCTGCTCCAGGTCGCGGGGAAACTGCTGGATGGTGACGATGGGCATGGTGGTCTCCTTGGGCGGGGATCGCCGTCGTGAAAATGGCAGGCCACGATAGCAGAAACCCGCCGAGGGGCGGGTTCCGGTGGGCGATGCGTGCAGGGGTTCAGCGGCCGGCGACGAACGCCTGGTAGGCCTCCCAGGCGTCCTCGACGCCCGCCTCGAGGAAGCGTGCGCCGTGCTCGGCGCTGGCCAGGGAGGGGTCGGAGCCCATGCGCCCGTCGGGGAAGCGCCGGCGGAAGGTATGGGCATCGCACTGGGCGCTGCCGGCGGGCGCACGGCGTGGCGACATGCTGACCTCCCTCACCGTCTGGGGGGCGGCGTGCCAGGCCAGCGATACCTCGGAGGCGGTGGCGTGGGAACCCTCGGCCTCGCCGTAGAGCGACTCGGCCAGTTCGCGGCCGCGGCGGCCGGCGAACCAGTTGAAGAGCCGCAGGTGCAGCTCGCCGACCGCCTCGCGGCCCAGGCTGCGCTCGGCGAGCACCTCGGCGAAGGCCGCGTTCACGGTGGCGATATTCCCCCCGTGGCCGTTGAGGAAGAAGATGTGGGTGAAGCCGTGGTGGGCGAGCGACTCGATGGTGTCGCGCAGCACCGCGACCAGGGTGCTCGGCCGCAGGGTCAGGCTGCCGGGAAAGGCCAGGTGGTGCTGCGCCATGCCGATCGCCTGGGTCGGGCCCACCAGCACCCCGTGGCGCTCGCCCAGCGCCCAGGCGATCGCCTCGGGGCAGAGGGCATCGGTGCCGACCGGGCCGTTGGGCCCGTGCTGCTCGGTGGAGCCGATGGGCAGGATGATGCCCGTCGAGTGTGCCAGGTAGGCTTCCACCTCCTGCCAGGTGACGTGTTGCAGTCGCATCGATGCTCTCCCCGTTGGCCGGCCGATGACGCCATGATGGCAGATCCGCCCTGGCGCTGCCCGCCGATCACCGCAGCACGGGGCTCAACGCTCGCGCTGGGACTCCCGCCACTCCTCGGCGGCCTCCTCCACCCCGGGCTCGTCACCGCGGTTGAGGGCCGCCCGGCGATAGGCCTCCTCGTCGCGCACGTCGTCGATCACCGTCATCAGGTCGTCGACATCCACGGGGGTGGTGTCGTGGACGAAGCAGCCGGTCAGCTCGCTCTCCGGATGCAGCTCGCCCGCCTCATAGAGCGCCCAGATCTCCTTGCCGTAGTCGGTGGCCAGCAGCTCCGGGGCGAAGCGGCCGAAGTAGCGGCGCATGTTGTCCACGTCGCGCTCGAACATCCACTGGGCGCTGTTGTTGCCGGCGGCGTCCACCGCCTGGGGCAGGTCGATGATCACCGGGCCGTCGGCGGCCAGCAGCACGTTGAACTCGGAGAGGTCCCCGTGCACCAGGCCGGCACACAGCATCTTCACCACGTCACGGATGATCTTGGCGTAGGACTCGCGGGCCTGCTCGGCGCTCAGGGTGACATCGTCCAGGCGCGGGGCGGTCAGCCCCTCGGCGTCGGCGATCATCTCCATCAGCAGCACGCCATCGATGAAGCCGTAGGGCTTGGGCACCCGCACGTCCGCGGCGGCCAACCGGTAGAGGGCGTCGACCTCGGCATTGAGCCAGGCCTGCTCCTGCTCCTTCTGGCCATAGCGGGTCTTCTTGGCCATGGCCCGGGAGCGGCGGCTGTTGCGCTCGCGGCGGCCCTCCTGGTACTGCACGGCCTGCTTGAAGCTGCGCTGCTTGGCCTCCTTGAAGACCTTGGCGCAGCGACGCTCGCCGTGGGAGCGCACCAAGTAGACCTGGGCCTCCTTGCCGCTCATCAGCTGGCCCTCGACCGCCTCGATCAGGCCGTCGTCCACCAGCGGCTGCAGTCGCTTGGGTATCTTCATCTCTTCTCCCGAAATTGGCCGATGCGCCTCACCGGCCGACCCGCCGGGCGCGCACGCTGCGCCCCTTGATTCTGCCGTTGATCAGGCGCTCCAGGGCCTCGTCGACCACCTCGCGCCGCACGGCCACGTAGGCGCTGTTGGCCAGCACCTTGATCCTGCCCACCTGGTCGCCGGCCAGCCCCGCCTCGCCGGTCAGGGCGCCGAGGATATCGCCGGGGCGCACCTTCTGCTTCTTGCCGGCGCCGATCTGCAGGGTGGCCATGGGCGGCACCAG
Source organism: Halomonas sp. 3H (assembly GCF_024206005.1). Taxonomy (NCBI): domain Bacteria; kingdom Pseudomonadati; phylum Pseudomonadota; class Gammaproteobacteria; order Oceanospirillales; family Halomonadaceae; genus Halomonas; species Halomonas sp. 3H. Next base: position 595,853 of record NZ_CP100360.1, on the reverse strand, counting down.
CGGCTCCCGGGCGAGCACCGAGCGAGGCGGCAGCGTGGCCTCCTCGAGGGGCTCGCCGAGGAAGTCGGTCAGGCGCTCCAGCCGGTAGGCCTCGCCCTCGCCGACCAGGGTGCAGGCGATGCCGGCACTGCCGGCCCGGCCGGTACGCCCGACCCGGTGCACATGTACCTCCAGGTCGCGGGCGATGTGATAGTTGAACACCGCGTCCAGCTCGGCGATGTCGAGCCCGCGGGCCGCCACGTCGGTGGCCACCAGGAGCGAGGCGCTGCGGTTGGCGAAGAGCACCAGCAGCCGGTCGCGGTCGGCCTGCTCCAGGTCGCCGTGCAGCGCCAGGGCGCTGAAACCCGCCGCCTCCAGCGCCTGGGCCACCTCGTCGGTCTCACGCTTGGTGTTGCAGAACACCACGCTTGAGGCCGGGCGGAAGTGCAGCAGCAGACGGCACAGTCCTTCCAGGCGCGCTTCGTCGCCATCCCCCACCCGGTAGACCCGCTCGTGGATGCTGCCGGCGTCATGGGTCTCGGCCACCTCCACGGTGACTGGCTCGCGCATCAGCGCCGCGGCCACGGGCCGCACGGCGTCGGAGAAGGTGGCACTGAACAGCAGCGTCTGGCGGGAAGCCGGGGTCTCGGCGACGATCGCCTCGAGGCTCGCCTGGAAACCCATGTCGAGCATGCGGTCCGCCTCGTCCAGCACCAGGGTCGAAAGCCCGTCCAGGGCGAGCGAGCCCTTGCGCAGGTGCTCCTCGATCCGACCCGGGGTACCCACCACCAGGTGCGCGCCGTGGGCCAGGGAGGCGAGCTGGGGACCGAAGGGGGCGCCCCCGCACAGGGTCAGCACCTTGACGTTGGGCAGGGTGCGCGCCAGCCGGCGCAGCTCGCCGGCCACCTGGTCGGCGAGCTCCCGGGTCGGGCAGAGCACCAGCCCCTGCACCCGAAAGCTCGCCAGGTCCAGCCGCGAAAGCAGCCCCAGGCCGAAGGCCGCGGTCTTGCCGGAGCCGGTCTTCGCCCGGGCGATCACGTCACGACCGGCCAGGATCGGCGGCAGGCTCTCGGCCTGGATCGGCGTCATGGCGGCAAAGCCCAGGGAGGCGAGGTTGTCGAGCAGCTCCGGTGCCAGCGGCAGCGCGGCGAAGGCGGCATCGGGGGAGGAATCAGACAAGGGAACATCCTGCAGACAAATAGGGGGCGCCGGCGACAGCGAGCGAACCGGGGTCGATAACGGCCGGGGCCGACAATGAAGAGCAGCAAAGGCCGGACGGCATGGGCCGGGGAAGCGGGAAGACGGAAGGCCTGCAGGATAGCAGAAAGCTGCCCGGCACGCTGCAGATACCGACTGCCGGGTGGCGCGCCGCCGGGGGCGCGAGCGGCTGGGGGTCACGGCTGCCGCGGGGCCGGCACCTCGCCGCCCGCCTCCGCCAGCCTCTCCACGGGCAGGGGCCCGTGGGCCTTGACGGTCTGGATGGCAAAGTTGCTGCGGATGTCGGTGACCCCGGGCAGCCGCAGCAGGGTGCCGGTGAGGAAGCGCTCGTAGGCCGCCAGGTCCGGCACCACCACCTGCAGCAGGAAGTCCGACTCCCCCGATACCAGATGGGCGGAGACCACCTCCGGCAGGGCGACCACCGCCTCGCGAAAGGCGTTGGCCTGGGCCTCGTGGTGGCGCTCCACCTTGATGCCGACGAACACCGTGAGGCCGAAGCCCACCCCACCGCGATCCAGCTCGGCGTGATAGCCGCGGATCAACCCCGCCGCCTCAAGCTGGCGCACCCGTCGCAGGCAGGGCGACGGCGAGAGGCTCACCTCTTCGGCCAGCTGGACGTTGGTCAGCCGGGCGTCTCGCTGCAGCGCGGCCAGGATTCGGCGGTCAATGGCATCCAGCCGTCGATTTGGCATTTTCTGTTACCCATGGCTCATTGGATGGCAGTAAGTGCCAACTATAGCCGATAAATCGGCCAATCTTGCAAGGACCTGCCCTGCCCCCTGGCGCTAGACTGGCGTCATTACCCCTAACACACCTTCGCCCACGGCAGGAGGCGCCCCATGGAGCTCTGGCTGTTCATCGTCGCCCTGGCGGCGGTCTACCTGCTGCCCGGCCCCGACATGCTGCTGGTGCTGCATACCGGCAGCCTGCAGGGGCGCTCCCGGGCGCTGGCCACCGCCGCGGGCCTGGCCGTGGCCCGTGGCCTGCACGTGGCCCTGGCGGCCCTGGGACTGGCCACGCTGTTCATCACCGCCCCCTGGACCTTCGATGCGGTGCGCTACGCGGGTGCCGCCTATCTGGCCTGGATCGGCCTGCAGCTGCTGCGCGCCCCCACCGAACCGCTCCCGGAGGCCCCGGACGGAACGGTGCTAAGCAAGGCGAGCCACCGCCTGGCCTGGCGCCGCGGGCTTCTCACCAACCTGCTCAACCCCAAGTCGCTGCTGTTCTGCTCGGTGCTGCTGCCCCAGTTCGTGCATCCCGACCGCGGGCCCGTGCTGCTGCAGTTCGCCCTGCTCGGGACACTGCTGGTGGCCATCGGCCTGCTGTTCGATGCCGGCTACGCGACCCTGGGCGCCGCCCTGCAGCGCTGGTTCGCCGGCAGCCCCCTGAAGGCGCGGCTTCAGCGCTGGACCTTCGGCTCGCTGCTGATCGGCTTCGGCCTGCGCCTGGCGGCCTGACCCCCTGTGACTTGTCCTGCGTCAAGACGTCGCCGTCGGGTCTCGGCGATACGCCCCCACCCTGTGCCATAGTGGATGAACCGAGACCCTGGATGACACCGAGGAGAGCCCGATGCAGCACCGTGAGGTCGATATCGCCATCATAGGCGCCGGCAGCGCCGGCCTGAGCGCCTGGCACGCTGCCCGCAAGCACAGCGACAGCGTGGTACTGATCGAGGGGGGCGAGTACGGCACCACCTGCGCCCGGGTGGGCTGCATGCCGTCGAAGCTGCTGATCGCCGGCGCCGAGGCGGCCCACCAGGCCCGCGATGCCGGCGGCTTCGGCATCCGTGTGAGCGGCGTCGAGGTGGATGGCCGCGCGGTGATGGCGCGGGTCAGGGAGGAGCGCGACGGCTTCGTGGGCCGGGTCTTCACGTCGATGAAGCGCATCCCCGAGGAGGACCGTCTCACCGGCCACGCCTGCTTCGAGGACCCGCATACCCTGGTCGTTGGGGAGCACACGCGAGTGACCGCCCGCGCCGTGGTCATCGCCACCGGCTCGCGCCCCACCTGGCCTTCGATGTTCGATGCCGCCGGCGACCGCCTGGTCACCAACGACGCCGTCTTCGAGTGGGAGGACCTGCCGGAATCCGTGGCGGTGTTCGGCCCCGGAGTGATCGGCCTGGAGCTCGGCCAGGCGCTCCACCGGCTGGGCGTGCGGCTGCGGATGTTCGGCGTGGGCGGCGCCCTGGGCCCCTTCCATGACGAGGTCGTGAGGGACTACGCCGATCGCACCTTCAACGAGGAGTTCTACGTCGACCCCGACGCCAAGGTGGAGAGCATCGAGCGCGACGGCGATGCCGTGGTGATCACCTTCGTCGAGCGCGACAGCGGCAAGACGCTCACCGAGCGCTTCGACTATCTGCTGGCCGCCACCGGCCGGCGCCCCAACGTCGACCGGCTGGGCCTGGAGAACGCGGGCCTCGCGCTGGATGACAAGGGCGTGCCGCGCTTCAACCGCTTCACCCTGCAGTGCCTGGCCGAAGGCGACGACCCCGGCCATGTCTTCATCGCCGGCGACGCCAACCAGGCGCTGCCGCTGCTTCACGAGGCCAACAGCGAGGGGCGCATCGCCGGCGACAACGCCGGGCGCTTCCCCGAGGTGCGCGCCGGGCGGCGCAACGTGCCGCTGGCCATCGTCTTCACCGAGCCGCAGATGGCCACCGTGGGCGCGGGCCATGCCGACCTGGAGAAGCGCCTGGGCGGCTGCGACTGCCTGGCCGTGGGCGAGGCCTCCTTCGAGGACCAGGGGCGCGCGGTGGTGATGCGCCAGAACCGCGGGCTGATGCGCCTCTACGGCGAGCACGGCTCCGGCCAGTTCCTGGGCGCCGAGCTGTTCGGCCCGCGGGTGGAGCACATGGCCCACCTGCTGGCCTGGGCCCTGGAGCAGAAGCTCAGCGTCAGCGAGATGCTCGCCATGCCCTGGTACCACCCGGTGCTCGAGGAGGGGCTGCGCGGCGGCCTGCGCGACCTCAATGCCAACCTGCAGCAGGGCCCGGCGATCACCGAGCGCTGCATGGAGTGTGGGCCGGGCGACTGAGCCCTGCCCGGGCCAGGTGCCCGGGCGGTCTCGCGGGCCTTTCCCTCAGGCTCGCACCGGCAGCCGGGCGGCATCGGCAGCCTCGAGCACCTCGCGGATCTGATCGCCCTCCAGGGTCTCGCGCGTCTCCAGCGCCGCGGCCAGCGCGTCCAACGCCACGCGGTGCTGCTCCAGCAGCCGGCGCCCCCGGGCCTCCATCTCGCCCAGCAGCCGGCGAATCTCCTCGTCCACCAGGCCGGCAGTGGCCTCGCTGTGCTCGCGCAGCTGGGTCATCTCGCGCCCCAGGAAGGCATGTTCCTGACCCTGGGAGAGCGCCACCGGACCGATGCGCTCGCTCATGCCCCAGCGCGCCACCATGCGCCGCGCCAGGTAGGTCGCCTGCTCCAGGTCGTTCTCCGCGCCGCTGCTCACCTCGCCGAAGACGATCGACTCGGCCAGCCGGCCGCCGAACATCACCGTCAGTCGGTCGTGGAGCCAGGATTCGCTGTAGTTGACCCGCTCCTCGTCCGGCACCTGGGCGGTGACGCCCAGGGTGCGCCCCCGGGGCAGGATGGTGACCTTCTCCAGCCGGTCGGCGTGGGGCAGCAGGTGGGCCAGCAGCGCATGCCCCGCCTCGTGGTAGGCGACCACGCGGCGCTGCTGCTCGGAGAGCCCCAAGTCGCGCTCCTCGCCCAGCATCACCCGGTCGCGGGCGTCGACGAAGCAGGCCCAGTCGAGGTCGGTCCGATCCCGCCGCCCGGCCAGCAGCGCCGCCTCGTTGGCCAGGTTGGCGAGATCCGCCCCCGAGAAGCCGATGGTGATCTCGGCCAGTCGCGCCAGGTCCACGTCGGCGGCCAGCGGCATGCGCCGGGTATGCACCTTGAGGATCGCCTCGCGGGCGTCGCGGTGGGGATTCTCCAGGGTCACCTTGCGGTCGAAGCGCCCCGGACGCAGCAGCGCCGGGTCGAGCACGTCGGGACGGTTGGTGGCGGCCAGCACCACCACCGACTCGTGGCCCTCGAAGCCGTCCAGCTCGGCCAGTATCTGGTTGAGGGTCTGCTCGCGCTCGTCGTGGCCGCCGCCCACCCCGGTACCCCGGGTGCGCCCGATGGAGTCGATCTCGTCGATGAACACCACCGAGGGCGCCTTCTCCTTGGCCTGGCGGAAGAGGTCGCGCACCCGCGAGGCCCCCACCCCCACGAACATCTCGATGAACTCCGAGCCGCTGATGCTGAAGAAGGGCACCCCCGCCTCGCCGGCCACCGCCCTGGCCATCAGCGTCTTGCCGGTGCCCGGCGGGCCCATCATCAGGATGCCGCGGGGAATGCGGGCGCCCAGCGCCTGGAAGCGCGCGGGCTCCTTGAGGAACTCGATCACCTCGAGGATATCGCGCTTGGCGTTCTCGGAGCCGGCCACGTCGGCCAGCCGCGCCTTGCTCTGCTGAGGCTCCACCAGCCGGGCCCGTGACCGGCCCATGCCGAAGGTGCCGCCGCCGCCGGTCAGGCGCTCCTGCATGCGGTTCCAGAACCAGAACAGCAGCGCCAGCATCAGCAGCCAGGGCACCACCCCGACCAGCAGGCGCTGCCAGAGCGCGGGATCCCTGGGCCTCGCCGCGATCCGCACCCCGTGGCTCTCCAGGCGCTCCAGCAGGCGCTCGCTCTCCACGTCCGGCCGCGTCGTGGAGAAGGCCTCGGCCTCGCCGAGGTCGAGGTCCAGCCGGCCCGAGTCGCTGAAGCGCCCCTCCAGGGACTGGCCGCGCAGCGTCACCTCGTCGACGTGGCCGGCGTCCACCGCCTCGAGGAAATCGGAATAGGTCAGCTCGACCCGCGCCTGACGCTGGGTGCCCTCCAGGTAGTGGAACATCACCAGGATCACGAAGGCCATCCACACGAACAGCAGCCACTGCTGGCGGGGCGTGCCGGCGGGCGGCGGCTGGCCGTTCGACGGCGCGGGGGGCCGGGCGTCGGGATCCGGGGCGGGAGGCGGCGAAGGCGGAGCGGGAACGGCCATGGCAGACTCGAGGTGGCGGGGCTCTTCCACAACCATGGCCCCGAGCCGCCGCACTGGCAAGGCCCGCGCCATGGCCGCCCGTGGGCGGCGCCCGGTTGCTGTGCGATAGTGGCGGACAGCCACCGTTCCATCAGGAGAGCATGATGCGTGCTTCCGTCCCGGCGCCTCGCCGCCTGTCCGCCACCCGCCTGCGCGCCCTGGCTGGCGGGGTGCTGTGCCTGGCCCTGCTGCTGCCGATACCGCTGCCCGCCGACGAGCGGCCGCCGCGCCCCACCATCGGCCTGGCGCTGGGCTCCGGCGGGGCCAACGGCCTGGCCCATATCGCCATGCTGCGGGTCTTCGACGAGTTGGGTATCGTGCCGGACCGCATCACCGGCACCAGCATCGGCGCGGTGATCGGCGGGCTCTATGCGGCGGGACTCTCCGCCGACGAGATCCAGGACATCTTCGACGATGTCGCCGGCTCCCCGCTGGATGCCCTGTCGGGGCTGGCCGGCTCGGACCTGGACCTGGCCGACCTGCTGCAGATCGGCCTGAGCGATGGCGGGCTGCTGGATTCCGGCGGCTTCCTGCGCTTCCTGGCCGGCCATACCGAGGTGCGCCGCTTCGCGGAGCTGCGGATTCCGCTGGCGGTGGTGGCCACCGACTACTGGACCGGCGAAAGCGTGGTGATCGACGAGGGGCGGCTCTTTCCGGCCATCGAGGCCAGCATGGCGGTGCCGGGGCTGTTCTCCCCGGTGACCCGGGGGGAGCAGCTGCTGATCGACGGCGGTACCTCCAACCCCCTGCCCTTCGACCTGCTCCAGGGCGAGGTGGACCTGGTGATCGCCGTGGACGTCACCGGCAGCCGCCAGCCGGATGACGATGAGCCCCCCGGCGTCACCGACATGCTCTTCAACACCTTCAAGATCATGCAGCAGTCGCTGACCGCGAAGACCGTGCGCCATGCGCCGCCCCATGTCTACCTCCGGCCCGAGGCCCAGGGCGTGCGCCTGCTGCACTTCAACCGCATCCACGAGATCCTGGCCCAGGCCCAGCCGGCCGCCGACGAGCTGCGCGATCAGCTGGTGATCTGGCTGGCGATCCAGTCCGATGCCATCCCCTGAGCCCCTTGGGGCTATGCTCAAGGGGCCAACCACGAACGACCCTCAGGAGGGCCCGCGATGGCCGACACCGTGTCACGGCTGACATTCCTCAAGTCACGGATCATCGAGCTGGCCGACATGGCCGGCCGCGACAAGGAGGGGGAGGCCCGCGCCCTGGCCGCCGAGCTCTCCGCCGAGCTCGACCGGCTCATGGCAGAGGCTGCGGCGCCCGCGGGCGGCGAGCCGGACCGGCAGCGGCCGGCCCCCCGGGCGCCGCGCGACGAGGTGGAGCGCTGTCCGGTCTGCTCGCTGCGCAGCTTCCACTTCCAGAAAGGCTCGATCCGCGAAAGCGCCGATGGCGGCTTTGAAGCGTTCTACCGCTGCGGCAGCTGCGCCCACGAGGGGTGGAGGGAGATCCCGTGATGCCGCGAATCACCGGCCGGGGCGCCATCCGATGAAGCAGGCGCCGCCTCAGAACAGGCTCATGCGCTTCATCACCCCGTCCCGGCGGATCAGCCAGTGGAAGAGCGCCCCGGCGACATGCAGCGCCACCAGCGCCAGGATCGCCAGGCCCAGCCGGCCGTGCCACAGGAACAGCTGCTCGGAGAGGGCATCGTTGCGGCCGATCAGGCCGGGCAGGTTCCAGTGCAGGAACTGGACCGGAAAGCCGCCGCTGGCGGTGGCCAGCCAGCCCAGCACCGGCATGGCCAGCAGGGCCAGGTAGAGCAGGTGGTGCACCGCGCTGCTGACCACCCGCTGGAAGAGAGGCAGGGGCGGCTCATGGACCGGCACCACGAAGACGATCCGCGTCACCACCCGGGCGAGCATCAGCCCGAGGATCAGCACCCCGAAAGTCTTGTGGAAGGTGTAGAGCAGGTCGGTGAGGGTGCGGCCGAGCCGCTCCATGGCCCCCTCGAAGCCCAGATAGCCGAGGGTCAGGCCCGTGGCCAGCGACAGCAGCAGGACCAGGGCGACCAGCCAGTGCAGCACCCGGTGGGGATAGGCGTAACGGTCGTGGTCGTTCTCGAGGTCATGCATGGCGCTCTCCGGTCCGCGGCGGGGTGCCGCCCGGCAGGCGGCAGATGAGTCTCAGCGTAGCGGATCACGGCGGGCACCGCCGACGGGGCAGCGTTGAAGCGCGCCACCCCCCGGCTGGTAGGGTGAGCGTGAACCCCGCTGGAGGTTGCCCTTGCCCATGCGACACGCCATGAGGCCACTTGCCGCCCTGCTGCTCCCCCTCGGCCTGGCCGGCCTGCTGCTCGCCGGCTGCGGCCAGGAAGCGCCACGCCTCGCCGCTCCCGAGGAGAGCGGCACGCTCAGGGTCGCCACCCGCAACGCGGCCACCACCTGGTACCTGGATCGCGACGAGGCCCCCGCCGGGCCCGAGCACGACCTGGTCGTCCGCTTCGCCGAGTCGCGGGGCTGGCAGGTCGAGTGGACGGTGCATGATGCCGTTGCCGATGTTCTCGCCTCGCTGGAGGCGGGGGAGGTACACCTGGCCGCCGCCGGCCTGACCCACCTGCCCTCCCGCGATTCGCGGTTCCTGCCAGGGCCGTCACACACCCCGATCGTCGAGCAGCTGGTCTGCCATCGGGAGTCTCGTCCGCTGCCGCGCAGCGTGGAACAGATGGCGGAGGTGGAGATTCGGGTCACGGCGGCCTCCAGCTACGCCGACAAGCTCGCCTCGCTGGTCAACGAACACAGCGGCATCACCTTCGAGGAGGACCCGCGCACCACCGAGATGCTGCTGGCCGCCGTGGCCGAGCAGCAACTCGGCTGCACCCTGGCCGACTCGAATATCGTGCGGGTGGTACGACGCCACTACCCGGCCTTGGAGGTCGCGCTGAACCTGACCAGCGGCGACCGGCTGGGCTGGTACCTGGCCGCCGACCAGCCGGCACTGGCCGAGCAGGCCCACGACTGGCGAGGAACCGCCGAGGCGGCAACGGCGATCGAGGAGGTGGAGAGCCGCTACTACGGCTACATCGACGAGTTCGATTTCGTCGACCTGCGGGCACTCAACCGGCGCATCGACGAGCGGCTGCCGGACTTCCTGGCGGACTTCGCCATGGCAGAGCGCGCCACCGGCATTCCCGCCGACCTGCTGGCCGCCCTGGCCTACCAGGAGTCGCACTGGGATCCCCAGGCGGTTTCACCCACCGGGGTGCGTGGCATCATGATGCTGACCCGCAACACCGCCGAGTCGCTGGGCGTGACGAACCGCCTGGACCCGACCCAGGCGATCGACGCCGGGGCTCGCTACCTCGCCGACCGCCACCAGCGGCTGCCCGAGGAGATCCCCGAGCCCGACCGCACCTACCTGGCCCTGGCCAGCTACAACATCGGCCGCGGCCACGTGCTGGATGCCCGCGAGCTGGCCCGGGAGCTCGGCAAGAACCCCGACTCCTGGGACGACATGCAGGAGGTGCTGCCGCTCAAGGCCGACAAGCGCTACTACCCCGGGACCCGCTACGGCTATGCGCGCGGCTACGAGCCGGTGCACTTCGTTCAGCGCATCCGCAACTACCGTGACGTGATCGGCGTGGCGCTGGCGGCCAACGAGACCTCTGCCCCGGCACCCTGAGGCCGCGGCCGTCGGCGCGTCATCGCCAGACAACACCCTGGGCGTCACCCCCGGCAGAAGGGCCCGACCTGGTAGAAGCGCCGGCAGCGGAACTCGGCCTCGCAGGAGGCCAGCTGCGACTGGTAGCGGCTGGCCCGGGCGGCGACCTGGCTGGCCGCCCGCTGGACGGCGGGCTTGCCGCGGTAGCTGCCGCGCTGATAGCCCCCCGCCCCCTCATGGTAGGCCAGGTAGAGGTGCTCGGGGTTGTGCAGGGAGATCCCGGTCTGCCGCCGCGTGCGCGCGTTGTACCAGCCGATGAAGTCGGTGGCGTGCTTCATGTGGGTGCGCCGGGCCAGCGTGCCGCCGGCCTCGTCGCGATACTCGCCCCAGACCGGGTCCTGGGCCTGGGCATAGCCCCGGGCCGAGGAGGGGCGCGGGCCGGGTATGAAGCCCAGATAGCGCTTGCGGGGCGGGCGGACGTGGCTGCGAAACGACGACTCCTGCTGGATGAAGGCCAGCTGGGTGGCGATGGGCGTGCCCCACGCCTGCTCCGATGCCCGGGCATGGTCGTACCACCTCGGCTGCTCGCGGAAGATCTCGCAGATGTTGCTCTGGTCCTGGGGGGGCGACGGCGCCAGCATCGCACAGCCGCTGACCAGCAGGCCGAGCCCTGCCGCCAGCAGCAGGCGCCCCGCCCGACTCCCCCGATGGTTCCCGATGCCTCCGCTCATCCCGCCTCCTGTCTGCCGCTGTGGATTCGGCCCACGCTCACGATTCGGCCCCCCTGGGGCGCCGCTGTCAGTCCAGGGCCGCACGGATCTTATCGGCGGCGGCGGCCAGCTCCTCGGCGGGCGCCATGTCCAGCCCCACCACCCGGATATCCTCCATGGCATCCAGCGGCGTCAGGTGGATATGCACATGGGGCACCTCGAGGCCGACGATCAGCAGCCCCACCCGCTTGCAGGGAAAGGCGCGCTTTATCGCCTTGGTCACCCGCCGGGAGACCGCCATCAGGTGATCGGCCAGGTCGGACGGCAGGTCATCCCAGTGGTCGATCTCCTCCCGGGGGATCACCAGTACGTGGCCGGGCTTCATCGGCTGGATGGTCATGATCGCCACGCAGCGGTCATCCTCGTGGACGAAGTGGCCCGGAAGCTCGCCCTGCATGATGCGGGTATAGACGCTTGCCATCTCGGCACTCTCCTGACGAAAGGGGATGGAATGCCGCCGACGCCGATAGATCCTGCAGCGGCGGCGGAAAGTCGGTATGCTGATGGCGCAACACCATCAGTCACGGAGCAGAATACACGATCGATCATTCATTCCAAGCCAGCACGGGAGGTTCACATGAAGGTCTACAAACCTGAGTGGCGGTGCACGTTTAGCGTAAACGAAGGCGCGGAAGAATCAGCCAGCCTGAAGGAGCGGATCGCCTGGCAGCTGCGAGGATTCGCCGACAGGCTCGATGGCGGCGGAAGAACGATCAAGATTGACTGCAACGTAACCCCCGCGGTGAGCAGAGAAGAGATCGATACCTGCCTGGGCAAGGGCTTCGCCGTGACCCAGAGCCTGCTCACCCAGCTTGCCCACCAGGCCGCCTGCGAGAACGTCATGCGCGACGCCAAGGCGGAGCTGTTCGAGGAAGAGGAAGCAGAACAGCGCCATTGAGGGCAAGCCCCGCAGTCACCGCACCCCATCCCGCCCTGGCCGGATGGGGTGTTTTCGTTGAGGCCCGGTCTCGAAATATCCTTTGACACTCATGCCGCTCGGCTCTATTCAAAGAATTGAATGGGCGACTCCCCGACGCCCGGCGACCCAGAGAGGTGAGCGCCATGAACATCTCGACAGTGGCGGTGGAACTGGCCGAAGAGCTGGTCGACCAGCTGCTCCCCCCGGCCGACATGCCCCCCGCCTGCTTCGGCTTCAACCCGCAGCTGGGTCGCCGGCTGGCCGAGGCCAAGACGCGGCTGGACCGGCTGGAACGGGATGCTACCTCGCGGGATCTCGCGGCCCTGGAAGCCGCGCGGGTGGAGTTCGCTCTGGCCTCCCGCGCCATCGCCGACGAGTTGATCGCCAGCGGCCTGCATGCCGGGGCGGGCAACGACTGACCCCTGGCCTACCTCCGCCACATGGCGGCCATAATGTCGCCAATGTGTGCCCATCTTCGCCGATCTCCAAAAGCCGATCTCAAAAGGGTTGTGCTGCACCGCGGCGGCGGTTAAAATTTGCCCAGTCAACCTGGGCCCCGGCCCCTCATCGCATCGATGCATGCGCACGACGCAACAGCGAGAACCATGAGGATTTCCCGATGGGAACCCGATCGAGAACGTTCGCGGCCTGCTGCCTGGCAGGCCTCCTGACCCTCGGCACTGCGGCCAGCGTAAAGGCCCACGACACCAGCGCCGAGACTCAGGAGGGTTACGCTTCCTTCTACCATGACAAGTTCCAGGGCCGTGCCACCGCCAGCGGTGAGCCCTTCGACCAGAACGCGCTGACCGCCGCCCATCCCGAGCTGCCCTTCGGCACCGAGGTGGTAGTGACCCGCCCCGATACCGGTCGCGAGGTCACGGTAGTGATCAATGACCGCGGCCCCTTCGTCAAGGGCCGCATCATCGACCTCTCCAAGCGCGCGGCCCGCGAGCTGGGCATGCTCAACCGCGGCGTCGCCCCGGTGATGGTCACCATGGTCAACTGACCCTCAGGCCACGGGGATCCCCTGCCCCGTGGCCAGCTTCAGCGCGATGGCGGCCATCATCATGCCGATGGCCCCGTCGATCAGCCGCCACGCCACCGGCCGCGACAGCCACGGCGACAGCGCCGCCCCGCCCCACGCCAGCAGGCTGAACCACAGCACCGACGCCGTGCCCGCGCCGGCCAGGAAGGTCGCCGCGCTGTCCTGCTGCGCGCCGACTGCGGGGATCAGCAGCAGCGTGTCCAGATAGACCTGCGGGTTGAGCAGGGTCACCGCCAGGGTAGCCAGCACCACCTGGCGCAGGCCGCGCACCTCGCCACCGGCCAGGCCCAGCCCCTGGCGGCCGGTCAGCGCCCGCCGCAGGGCATGGAACGCCAGCCAGCCCAGGAAGGCGACCCCCGCCCAGCGCATCGCCTCCAGGGTGGCCGGCATGGCCAGCAGCAGCGCGCTGACCCCGAACATCCCCAGCGCCAGCAGCGCCAGGTCGGCCCCCATGCACAGCCCCGCCGACCACCAGTGGTACTGGCGCCGCGTCGCCAGCCCCAGCACATAGGCGTTCTGCGCGCCGATCGCCACGATGATCCCGCCGCAGACCACCAGGCCCGTCAGGTAGCTCTCCAGCATCTTGCCTCCTCCGCCATCGGTCTCCAGTGGCGGCCAGCCTACCCGGCGACCGTCATACGCAAAAATCATCCTGTTAATGCCACATCAGTTCTGCTTATGATCGAGGCACACCTTCGCGGGAGCGAGACGGATGCTGGACTACAAGCTGCTCGAGGCGCTGGCGGCGGTGGTGGAGTGCGGCGGCTTCGAGCGCGCCGGTGATGCCCTGGGGCTGTCGCAGTCGGCGGTGTCCCAGCGCATCAAGGCGCTGGAGGTGCGCCTGGGCCAGCCGGTGCTGGTGCGGGCGCCGGCGCTGTCCCCCACCCCCGCCGGCCAGCGGCTGCTCAACCATATCCAGCAGGTGCAGCTGCTGGAGCGCGACCTGCGCCGGGCGCTGCCCACCCTGGACAGCGCCTCGCCGCGGCTGCGGATCGCCGTGAATGCCGACAGCCTGGCCACCTGGTGGGCCGAGGCGGTAGGGCCGCTCTGCCGGGAGGAGGGACTGCTGATCGACCTGGTGGTGGAGGACCAGGACGTGGGCCTGCGCCGGCTGCGCGACGGCGACGTGGCCGCCTGCCTGTGCGCCAGCCCCCAACCCATCGCCGGGGCCCGCTGCGTGGCGCTGGGCACCATGACCTACCGTCCGCTGGCCACGCCGGCCTATCGCCGGCGCCACTTCCCGGCGGGCCCGACGCCCGAGGCATTCCGCCACGCCCCGGCCATCGTCTACGGCCCCCACGACCAGCTGCAGCACCGCTTCCTGGCCCAGTGCGGCTATCGCGGCGCCTTCCCCTTCCACCTCTGCCCCTCCTCGGAGGGGTTCGTGGCGCTGGCCCGCGCCGGCATGGGCTACGGCATGGTGCCGCTGATGCAGGCCGAGCCGTGGGTCGAACGCGGCGAACTGGCCAGCATCGCCCCGGGCCAGGTGCTGGAGGTGCCCCTCTACTGGCACTTCTGGCGCCACAGCGGCGAGCTGATCGAGCGCCTGACGGCGGCGTTGAGCACGGTGGCGCTGCGTTGAGGCGCGCCGCCACTCCACCGGGGCGAGCTGATCGAGCGCCTGACGGCGGCGCTGGGCGAAGTGGCGCTGCGCTGAGGCGCGCCGCTACTCCACGGGGGCGAGCTTGTCCTGGGTCCGGGTGGCGAAGTCGCCCGCGTCGTGGCGCTCGTGGAGCTGCATCCCGGGCTCGCCGAAGGTGCGGTTGACCATGCGGCCGCGCTGCACCGCCGGGCGCGCGTCGATCTCCCGGGCCCAGCGCTGCACGTGCCGGTACTCCTGAACCTGCAGGAACTCGCCGGCATCGTAGAGACGCCCCAGCGCCAGCTGGCCGTACCAGGCCCAGTTGGCGATATCGGCGAGGGTATAGGCGTCGCCGCCCAGGAAGCGCGCCTCGGCCAGGCGGCGGTCGAGCACGTCCAGCTGGCGCTTGGTCTCCATGGTGAAGCGGTCGATGGCGTACTCGATGGGGAACGGCGCGTAGGCGTAGAAGTGGCCGAAGCCGCCGCCCAGGTAGGGCGCGCTGCCCATCTGCCAGAACAGCCAGTTGAGGGTCTCGGTGCGAGCCGCATGATCGCTCGGCAAGAACTCGCCGAAGCGCTCGGCCAGGTAGAGCAGGATCGCCCCTGACTCGAAGACCCGGGTGGGCGGCTGGGTGGTGTGGTCCATCAGCGCCGGAATCTTGGAGTTGGGGTTCACCTCGACGAAGCCGCTGCCGAACTGGTCCCCCTCGGTGATGCGGATCAGCCAGGCATCGTACTCGGCACCGGTGTGCCCCAGCGCCAGCAGCTCCTCCAGCATCACCGTGACCTTCACCCCGTTGGGCGTGCCCATGGAGTAGAGCTGCAGCGGATGGCGGCCTACCGGCAGCTCCCGGTCATGGGTCGGGCCGGCCACCGGCCGGTTGATGCTGGCGAACTTGCCGCCGCTTGCACGCTCCCACGTCCAGACCTTCGGCGGGGTGTAGTCGGTGTCCTGGCTCATATGACCTCCTGATTGAAGAGTGACTTCCCGATAGGCTTTCACATCTCCAGGTAACTTGTACAACATCGGTCCGATAGAGGGGAGCCATGGGTTGGCCGACGCCCGGGAGCCGGGTATCCTGCCGCGTCTCTCCACGCCACCATGACCCACCTATCATGAGCCCCACACCATGAGCGCCCGCATGGGCAGCCCAGCCCCCTCCCCTGCCCTCGGCAGCCTGCTGCTCGCGGTCGTCGCCGCAGTGGGCATGGCCACCATCGGGGTCATATCGCGCATCACCGGGCTACCGGCAGAGAGCATCACCTTCTACCGCCTGGGGCTGGGCGCCGTGTTCCTGCTCGCCTACCTGCTGTTCACCGGCCGCGCGGCCGGGCTGCGCACCCTGCCGGGCCGCGGCGTGGTGCTGAGCGGTGCGCTGCTGGCGGCCTTCATCCTGTGCTACGTGCAGGCGATGAACTACACGCGCATGGCCAACGCCATCCTGATGGTCTATCTCGCCCCGGTGTTCGCCTCGGTGCTCGCCCATTTCCTGTTCGCCGAGCGCCTGAGCGCACGCCAGACGGGGCTGATCGCAACTGCCCTGCTGGGCTTCGCGATGATGCAGGAGTTCCGGCTCGACGTGGACGGCGGCCGCGACGCCATCGGCATGGGCTTCGGACTGCTGGCCATGCTCGCCTACGCGGGCTTCATCCTCTGCAACCGACGGCTGCCCCTGCACCTGGACGACCGGAGCTGCGCCTTCTGGCAGCTCGCGGTCGGCGCTCTGGTGATCCTGCCGTTCGCCCTCTGGCAGCCCCAGGGGCTGGCGGCCGCCGCCTGGCAGTGGCCCTGGCTGCTGGCGGCCGGCTTCCTGCCCGGCTTCGTGGCGCTGCTGTGCGCGGTGATGGCCATCAGCCGCCTGCCCACGGCGCTCTATGGCACCCTGGCCTACTGCGAGCCGGTGGCGGTGGTGATCTTCGGCTGGACCCTGTTCGGCGAGTCGCTCGGGCCGCTGGCGCTCTCCGGCTGCCTGCTGATTCTCGGCAGCGGCATCCTGCAGGCGTGGCTCTCCGCCCCGCGCACCGCGGCCGGCATCGCGTGAGGGTTGCCCTCTTCCGGCGTGGCGCTGCCCTCGGCACGCTCCGGTCCCACATGAGCGGCGCCGCATAAACCATCTTATGCTGCAATGCAACAAGAAAGGGCCTATGGTGGTAGGTGTCCCACTCAGGAGGACACCTATCATGACACATTCCAACGCACTCACCCTCGACACCGAGGTCCTTGCCTTCTGGTACCGCCAGGCCGAGTGGCAGCGCGCTGCCTTTGATGCCTACCTCGCCTATCTCGGCTGACCCCGCCAGTTCAACTGCCTTCGGGCATGAAAGCGCCACGACAATCCCGGCAAGACACCGAACAGGGGTCTTGCCAGCGGCCCGGCATGAAGTCGCTCCTCGGAGGAACCTCCCCCGCGGGGCGCCCTTGCGTCACCACGCGATTCGCGTCCGGGGCGACAGGCTCCTACACTGGCGGGCTCCCCATCACGTGAAGGAACGACACCATGCAGTCACGCTACTTCACCATCAACGACATCCCACAGGGCACCCCCGGCCGCGAGCTGTTCGAGCTGCGCGAGGCCGAGCTGCCCGCCCTGGCCGACGGCGAGGTGCGCATCCGCAACACCTGGCTCTCGGTGGATCCCTACATGCGCGGGCGCATGAGCGGGGTGAAGACCTACATCGATCCCTTCGTGCTCGGTGAGCCGCTGGAGGGCGCCGCGGTGGGCGAGGTGATCGAGTCGCGGGATGCGCGCCTGGCCGTGGGCGACCGGGTCCGGCACATGGGCGGCTGGCGCGACATCGCCCAGCTGCCGGGCGACCAGGTGGAGCCGCTGCCGGGCATCGAGGTGCCCGAGCAGGCCTACCTCGGCGTGCTGGGCATGCCGGGCATGACCGCCTGGACGGGCCTGAACCGGATCGCCGGGATGAAGGAGGGCGACAACGTGCTGGTCAGCGCCGCCAGCGGCGCGGTGGGCTCGCTGGCCGTGCAGCTGGCCAAGGCCAAGGGCGGCACCGTGGTGGGCATCGCCGGGGCCCCCGAGAAGCTCGCGTGGCTCGAGTCCCACGGCATCCGGGCGGTGAGCTACCGCGACCGCGATGCCGCCCAGCTGACCGAGGCGCTCCAGGCGGCCTGCCCGGCCGGCTTCGATGTCTACTACGAGAACGTCGGCGGCACCTGCCTGGAGGCGGCCCTCAACACCCTGCGCACCGGCGGGCGCATCGCCGTGTGCGGGATGATTGCCCGCTACAACGCCGAGGGGCCGGCCCCGGGGCCGAGCAACCTGGCCATGCTGCTGATCAAGCGCCTGCGCATGCAGGGCTTCATCATCTTCGACCACTGGGCCGACTACCCGCGCTTTCTGGAGGAGGTCGGGCCGAAGGTCGCCAACGGCGAGATCGACTACGCGGAGACCGTCGAGCAGGGCCTGGAGCGCACCCCGGATGCCTTCCTGGCGCTGTTCGAGGGGGCTAACACCGGCAAGATGCTGGTGCGGCTCTGAGCCGGGTCCCGCGGCGACAACCGAGGAGCGACACCGTGAATGCCATCAATCCCGAGAAGCTGCACCACAGCAAGTGGACCGCGGCACGGCCCCGGAACAAGGAGAAGCACTTCCTGGTGACGGCGCTGGAGCGCGACGAGCAGGAGGCCGTGGTGGCGGTGGTCCTCGAGGCCGTCTACACCCGACGCGCGACCACCCTCCCCTGGCAGGCTCTCAAGGATGACGAGACCTGGCTGATGGGCTGGCGCTGAGCGCGCCAGCCTCAGGGGAGCCTAGGTGAGATCATGCGCACCGGGCTAGGGAGCCCCAAGGCGAAAAGGATTCTATTTTCCCTGCTATTTTTGGATCAAAATTCCGACATACTGATAAATTACAAACGTATTATCTTAATTATCAGCCCCATGCCGATCTTATGGGAAGCGCTGCTAGAATCCCCCGAATGACAAGCCCCACCCACGGCGGGGCGTTCTTGACACATCGGCAGGGAGACCCTCATGGCCCGCAATATCATCGTTCTTGGTGCCGGCATGGTCGGCGTTTCAGTGGCCTGGCATCTGGTGCGTCGCGGCCATGACGTCACCCTGGTGGACCGCCGCGAGCCGGGGCTCGAGACCTCTTTCGGCAATGCCGGCATCATCCAGCGCGAGGCGGTGCGCCCCTACGCCTTCCCCCGTGACATCGGCACCATGCTACGGGTCCTGCCCAACCGCCAGGTGGATATCCGCTACCGCCCCACCGGCATGATGAGCGCGGCGGGCCCGCTGCTGGACTACTGGTTGAACTCGAGCGGAAAGCGCTACGAGCGCATCGTGCGTGAATGGGCGTCGCTGATCATGCGCTGCCAGGAAGCCCACGCGCCGATGATCGAAGCCGCCGGCGCCGAGTCGCTGGTGCGCAAGGGCGGCTGGCTCGAGCTCTACCGCACCCGCAAGGAGTTCGAGGAGCGCCAGAAAGAGGCCCAGGAAAACCACGAGCGCTTCGGGGTCGAGTATGAGGTGCTGGACGCCGAGGCGCTCTACGCCAAGGAGCCGCACCTGGGCAAGGGGCTGATCGGGGCGATCCACTGGACGCAGCCCTGGATGGTCTCGGACCCGGGCGGCCTGGTGCAGGCCTACGCCCGCAGCTTTGCCGAACAGGGCGGCCAGGTGATGCAGGCCAGCGTCGAGGAGGTGCTACAGGTGGATGGCGGCTGGCGGGTCAATACCAGCGAGGGCGCCCTGGAGGCAGAGCAGGTGGTGGTGGCCCTGGGGCCCTGGACCGGTGAACCGCTGGCCAGGTTGGGCATTAAAGTGCCGCTGTTCGTGAAGCGCGGCTACCACATGCACTACTCCGCCGAGGAAGGGGCCAGGCTCAACCACTGGGTGATGGACGCCGAGAAGGGATTCCTGCTCGAACCGATGCGCGCCGGGATTCGCCTGACCACCGGCGCCGAGCTGGCCGACCTGGACTCGCCGCCCCAGTACAGGCAGCTGGCCGCCGCCGAGAAGGTGGCTCGCAAGCTGTTTCCGCTGGGCAAGCGTCGCGACAGCCAACCCTGGAAGGGCGCCCGTCCCTGCCTGCCCGACATGAAGCCGGTGATCGGCCCGGCCCCCGACAAGGCGGGGCTATGGCTCGCCTTCGGCCACGGCCATCAGGGCTTTACCCTGGGGCCGGCCACCGGTGAGCTGCTTGCCCAGATGATGGATGGCGAAGCGCCCGCGGTGGACATGACCCCCTTCCGCCTCGACCGCTTCTGACCGGGAGGTCCATGACCGGAGCGGGCGCACGTCGACGCCGCCCTGCTCCCTCAGGCCGAGGCCCTTCCCACCGCCATGGCCGACTCGGGTGAGACGCCCTGGGCCAGCGCCGCCTCGCGCTCCACGGCCAGGGCGCGCCGGAAGGCCTCCCGCTGCTGCAGGCGCGCCCAGTAGGCGGCCACGGCGGGCTTGAAGCGCTCGCCCAGGCCGATATGGCTGGCCAGCAGCAGCGCATAACCCACCGAGACATCGGCGGCGGTGAAGCGCCCGGCGCAGAGGAAGCTTTCGCGCTCCAGCCGCGGCGCCAGGGTGCGCAGCCGGGAGAGGCACCAGCGGGCATAGTCCTCCACCACCTGGGGCTGGCGCCGCTCCGGCGGCTCGAAGTGGCCATAGCGCAGCACCAGGGTCTGGGGAAAGGTCAGGGTCGCCTCGCCGAAGTGCAGGAAGTTGAGGTAGTCGCCATAGGCCGGATCGCCCGGCGCCACCTCCAGGCCCGATTCGGCGTGGCGGGAGGCGAGGTACTGGCAGATGGCCGCGGACTCGGTCATCGCCACCTCGCCGTCGAAGAGCGCCGGCACCGTGCCGAGCGGATTGATCTCGAGAAACGCCTCGTCGTGTACCCGGGGCGGGAAGGGATGCATCACCAGCTCATAGGGCAGCCCCAGTTCCTCCAGCAGCCACAGGGGACGGAAGGAGCGCGCGCTGACGCAGTGGTGGAGTCGAATCATGGCAGGGTTCCATCGAAGGCTTTCAGGGCATGGTGCCAGCGCTTCATCGGCGAGCGCCACCACGCTCAGCCCAGTGAGGTATTGCCCTCGGCATCGAGGGGGAATCCGGGGTTGTGTGCCACCTCCCAGAGGTGGCCGTCGGGGTCGGCGAAGTAGCCGGAATAGCCGCCCCACTCCGCACGGCGGGCAGGCCTGACGATCCGCCCGCCGGCGCGCTCCGCCTCGCCCAGCACGGCGTCCACCTCGGGCGCCGAGCGCACGTTATGGGCCAGGGTGATGCCGGCGAAGCCGCTTCCCGCCTCCGCCACCCCGGCATCCTCCGCCAGGGCGGCGCGGGCATAGAGCGACAGGACCAGGCCGTTGAGCTGGAAGAAGAGCACCTCCCCCTCCACCGCCAGGCCTACCCGCCAGCCCAGTCCCTCATAGAAGCGCCGCGCCCGGGCCAGGTCGCCGACGCCCAGGGTGATCAGACTCATGCGCTGTTCCATCGCTGGCCCTCCCCGGCCGGGTCTGATGTCGGCCGAAACACCAGGCGAGGGTGGGTCAGCGCACCGACACAGATCATGATCAAGCGTATCTTGCTACTACCCCTGCATCTCGATGACTTCACGGCGAGGTTCAGGCGTCGACACCCGCTCTTCACAGGCGACGTGTTCATGAACAGGCCCCGGGTCGAAGCCGGAAAGAACGAGGAGTACCAGACGATATGAAGAATAACCCGATGGACATGATGTTCGCGTGGATGAAGATCGCCACTTCCTACAACATGATGATACTGTCTGCCGGCGAGGTGATCGCCCGTCGTACCATGATGATGGCCAGCGGCGCCATGACCGGCCCCGAGGCCATGGGCATGATGATGGAGAAGGCGACGATATTCGCCACGGCCAGCGAGCGTGCCTCGGTGGCGGCATCCAGAGGCGCAGATCCCGCGCAGATCACGGCGGCGGCGCTGAAGCCCTACAGCACCAAGACCCGCTCCAACGCACGCAAGCTGCGGGGCTGAGCCGGGGATCCTGCCTCAGCGGCAACTAACACCAGAAAGACCATCAACGCATAACCGCCACCCGGGGAAACCCGAAAGTGGCGGTTTTTCCTTGGTCGCCACCTCACCATGGCCGGTGACCGGGCCGTGCTCGATGGAATCGGTGGCACCCGGCGCGGGAGTCCTCTGGCACTCATGGGCCCTCAGGCACTCATGGGATAGGTGAACAGCAACAGGTGGGTGAGGTTGAGCCCCCAGTGCACCAGCACCGCCCAGACCAGCCGCCCGGTCCAGAGATAGACTAGGCCATAGAGCAGCCCGGCGCCGAAGGCCACCAGCACGAAGGCGCCACCGCCCGCCAGGTGGGCGATGCCGAACAGGGCGCTGGCCGCCACCAGGGCCAGAGCGGCGCCCCAACGGGCCATCAGCCAGCGCTGCAGCATGCCGCGGAACAGCAGCTCCTCGGCCACGCAGGTGTTGAGCAGGTTGGCGACGGCGAAGATCCAGAAGCCGGCGGGCAGGCCCGGCCGCCAGTCGATCAGCCCCAGCGCCGCGGCCAGCGCCATCAGCAGCCCCACCCCGCCCGCCACAGCCAGCGGCAGCGCCCAAGGCGGCAACTGGCCGCGCGGCGTCAGGCTGCGCCCGAACAGCGGCACCCAACCGAGCAGCGCCCAGGCCACCAGCACCTTGTCGTGGTTGAAGTAGAAGCCGGTGGGCAGGCTGCCCTCCTTCCACACCAGCGCCTCGGCCAGCGCCAGCCCGTCATACCCCGGCCAGGCGTGCAGCACCAGGCCCGCACTGGCCACCAGCCAGACGGCGATTCTCGCCGCCTGGGCCCAGAGCGGCAGCCGCTGCCCCTGCATCCAGGCGGTCAGCGACACATAGCCCAGCGCCAGCAACACGAACAGCCAGGTCGCGTACCCCACCAGCCCCGCCAGCAGCAGCACCGCCATCGCCCCGCCGTGGCGCCAGCGCGCCCCGGCGCACAGGCCGAACAGGATCAGGAGGAGGGAATAGGTGATACCGAAGGCGAGCAAGGTGATTCCTGCTGATGCAGCCAGAACTGAAGGATAAATTCAGCTGGTATTAAGCTAATAAACTGCCCCAGCTTACTCTTGTTTTTCCACCAAATATTCCAGCACTTTTTTTATAATATTCTGCGCCTCATTATATGCCATTGGCGTGCCCACATGGCCATTCCCATATTTAGAATGCCTGTATGAGTTTGCTGTACGCCTAACCTTCCCCCACTTTTTCTTTGAAACCACATTGATCAAATCGACTTCTTCGATATTGTTATTAAGCGTTTCATAAGCTTTATACAATCCATACCAGTCTCCATGCCGGCTCATATGCGCATACGCATCAAGCGCAACCTGGTTGTTCATCAACTTATTTAGGAAATCTGCATGTCTCTTCGTAACCTGGTCTTCCACATACTTAACAACAAGATTTGAAGGAGCCTCAAGAATAGGCCTAATTTCGCCTTCATCGGTGACAAAATACCATCCCGCGACCTCTATAGGACTCATGGGCACAGAAGAAATTCTTATAAATCCGTTCACCGCATCAATGCGCTGAGAGAACCAAGCTTTCTCTTCCACCAAACTGTGGGAAAACGGCCTATCACTCGATAGATACCAGCAACCATGCTTTTCGAACGGAAAAAAAAGACCACTTAGAATTTTCTCGAAATGCTCTCTCTCATGCTCAGGATTAACCACCCATGCCAACAACATAGTAACCCCACCTCAACAACCCACACAAAGTCTCACCAAATAAAAAGGCCTGCTTATCAAGCAGGCCTTTTATAATAGTCTAATTTCACTCCCACTCGATGGTCGCGGGCGGCTTGCTGCTCACATCGTAGGTCACGCGGGAAACCCCGCTGATCTCGTTGATGATGCGGTTGGAGACCGTTTCCAGCAGCTCGTAGGGCAGGTGCGCCCAGCGGGCGGTCATGAAGTCGATGGTCTCCACGGCGCGCAGCGCGATGACCCACTCGTAGCGGCGGGCGTCGCCGACCACCCCGACGGACTTCACCGGAAGGAAGACGGCGAAGGCCTGGCTGGTCTTGTGGTACCAGTCCGCGCGGTGCAGCTCCTCGATGAAGATGGCGTCGGCCTCGCGCAGGATGTCGGCGTACGCCTTCTTCACCTCGCCGAGGATGCGCACGCCCAGGCCCGGCCCCGGGAAGGGGTGGCGGTAGACCATGTCGTAGGGCAGGCCGAGCTCCAGGCCGAGCTTGCGCACCTCGTCCTTGAACAGCTCGCGCAGCGGCTCCACCAGCTTGAGCTTCATGGTCTCCGGCAGGCCGCCCACGTTGTGGTGGGACTTGATCACGTGGGCCTTGCCGGTCTTCGCGGCGGCGGACTCGATCACGTCCGGGTAGATGGTGCCCTGGGCCAGGAAGTCCACGCCCTCGATCTTCGCCGCCTCGGCGTCGAAGACATCGATGAAGGTGTTGCCGATGATCTTGCGCTTGGCCTCGGGGTCGGCCTCGCCCTCGAGCCGCGAGAGGAACTGCTCCTCGGCGTCGACGCGGATCACCTTCACGCCCATGTGGCGAGCGAAGGTCTCCATCACCTGGTCGCCCTCGGCCTTGCGCAGCAGGCCGTTGTCGACGAACACGCAGGTGAGCTGGTCGCCGATGGCCTTGTGCAGCAGGGCCGCCACCACCGAGGAGTCGACGCCGCCGGAGAGGCCAAGCAGCACGTGGCGGTCGCCCACCTGGGCGCGGACGCGCTCGATCTGGTCCTCGATGATCTGGGCCGGGGTCCAGAGGCGCTCGGCGCCACAGATCTCCAGCACGAAGTGCTCGAGGATGCGCTGGCCCTGGAGGGTGTGGGTCACCTCGGGGTGGAACTGC
This sequence comes from Halomonas sp. 3H, assembly GCF_024206005.1. NCBI lineage: Bacteria > Pseudomonadati > Pseudomonadota > Gammaproteobacteria > Oceanospirillales > Halomonadaceae > Halomonas > Halomonas sp. 3H. Next base: position 571,853 of record NZ_CP100360.1, on the reverse strand, counting down.
ACCCCGTAGAAGCGCTTCTCCTCCCAGGCCATGGCGGCGATGGGGCAGCTTGGCGTGGAGGCGATGATAGTGAAGGCGTCGGGCACCCGGGCCACCTTGTCACCGTGGCTCATCCAGACGTCCAGCAGGCTCTTGCCGGTGGCGTGATCGATATGGTCGGAGATGTCGCGGAACAGCGCGGTCGGCTCGTCGACGCGGATCTGCGCGTAGCCGAACTCGCGGACGTGGGAGCCCTCCACGGCGCCGCCGAGCTGCTCGGCCATGGTCTGCATGCCGTAGCAGATGCCCAGCACCGGCAGGCCCATCTCGAACACGCACTGGGGGGCGCGGGGCGAGCCCAGCTCGGTGACCGACTCCGGGCCGCCGGCGAGGATGATGCCGTTGGGGTTGTACTCGCGGATCTCGGCCTCGGTGATGTCGTAGGCGCGGATCTCGGAGTAGACGCCGATCTCGCGCACCCGGCGGGCGATCAGCTGGGTGTACTGGGAGCCGAAGTCGAGGATCAGGATCTTGTGGGCGTGAATATCGGTCATGAAAGCGTCTCGGTATGGCGGCAAGCCGGATCCAAAAGCGAGCGGCGGGGTTGCCCCCGCCGCGTCAGATCGGTGTGCGGGATCACCCGGCCCGGTAGTTCGGGGCTTCCTTGGTGATCTGCACGTCGTGCACATGGGACTCGGCGAAGCCAGCCCCGGTGATCTGCACGAATTCCGGCTTGGTGCGCATCTCCTGGATGTCGGTGCAGCCGGTGTAGCCCATGGAGGCGCGCAGGCCGCCCATCAGCTGGTGGACGATGGCGCCCATCATGCCCTTGTAGGGCACGCGGCCCTCGATGCCCTCCGGCACCAGCTTCTCGGCACCGGCATTCTTGTCCTGGAAGTAGCGGTCCGCGGAGCCCTGGCTCTGGGACATGGCGCCCATGGAGCCCATGCCGCGGTAGGCCTTGTAGGTGCGACCCTGGTAGAGCTCGATCTCGCCCGGGGCCTCCTCGGTGCCGGCCAGCAGGCCGCCGACCATCACCGCGCTGGCGCCGGCGGCGATCGCCTTGGACAGGTCGCCGGAGAAGCGAATACCGCCATCGGCGATCAGCGGGATATCGAAGGGCTCGAGTGCCGCGGCGACATTGGAGACCGCGGTGATCTGCGGCACGCCGACGCCGGCGACGACCCGGGTGGTGCAGATGGAGCCGGGGCCGATGCCCACCTTGACCGCATCGGCGCCGGCCTCGGCGAGGTCACGCGCCGCCGCGGCGGTGGCGATGTTGCCGCCGATCACCTGGATCTGCGGGAAGTGCTCCTTCACCCAGCGCACCCGGTCGATCACGCCCTTGGAGTGGCCGTGGGCGGTGTCGACGACCACCACGTCCACGCCGGCCTCGGCCAGGGCGGCCACGCGGTCCGGGGTCTCGGGACCGGTGCCCACGGCGGCGCCGACCAGCAGGCGGCCGTCGCCGTCCTTGGCGGCATGGGGGAAGGTGCGGGCCTTCTCGATGTCCTTGAAGGTGACCAGGCCGCGCAGGTGGAAGCGGTCGTCAACCACCAGCATCTTCTCGACGCGGTGCTCCTGCATCTTGGCCTTGATGACATCCAGGCCGGTGCCCTCGGACACGGTGACCAGGCGCTCGCGGGGGGTCATGATGTCGGAGACGCTGTCGCCATGGTTGGGCTGGAAGCGCATGTCGCGCTCGGTGACCAGGCCCACCAGGGTCTCGCCTTCCACCACCGGGAAGCCGGAGAAGCCGTGCTCCTCGGCCATGGCCAGCAGGTCGGCCAGCTTGGCCTTGGGCCCCACGGTGACCGGGTCCTTGACGATCACGCTCTCGTGCTTCTTGACCTTGCGCACCTCGGCCGCCTGGTGGGCGATGGTCATGTTCTTGTGGATGATGCCGATACCGCCCTCCTGGGCCATGGCGATGGCCAGGCGGGCCTCGGTCACGGTATCCATGGCCGCGGAGACGAGCGGGATGTTCAGGAAGAGGTTGCGGGTCAGGCGGGTCCGGAGACTGACGTCCTTGGGCAGGACCTCCGAGTAGCCGGGCACGAGTAATACGTCATCGAACGTAAGAGCTTCTTGGGCCATACGTAGCATAATCGGCAACACCCAGTGAGCTGGTGGGAAGGAGGGAGGTGAAGTTAATCGACCATTATAACGGCCAAGGGCGGGTGCCGTCACGGGGTAGACGTGTCTCGAGCGGGTAACCGGCGACTACATTGGCACACACGGAATAACTGTCAGGCCGTCGCCCCTCGGCTAGGTTGTAAGGTGTCAGTCAGCCCACCCAAGGAAAGGAGTGACGACATGCGCAATCAGACACTGACCCTCGCCGTTGCCGTGCTGTCCGGCGGCCTCGCCCTCGGCGCCCAGGCCCAGCCGGCCTACGAGCCCCAGGGCCTCTACTCCGCCGAGGACATCCTCGACGCCGACGTCTACCTCACCTACGATCCCGACGAGCGGGTCGGCGAGGTCGAGGACATCCTCTTCGACGAGGCGATGCAGGTCACCGCCCTGGTGGTCGAGAGCGGCAGCGTGCTGGGACTCGCCGGCCGCGAGTTCATCGTCGAGCCCGGCCAGTTCACCCTGACCACCCACCGCGACGACGATGGCGATACCGAGCACCGTGTGATGCTGGACGCCAGCGCCGAGCAGATCGAGGGCTACCCCGTCTACAGCGATGACTGGTGGGAACGGGCCCGCGAGCGCTCCCGCGAGGCGTGGCTGCAGACCCAGGAGGGCGCCGAGAGCGCCTGGCAGACCACCCAGGAAGGGGCCGAGCGCGCCTGGGAGACCACCCGCGAGAACGCCCAGCGCGCCTGGGAAGCGGCCCGCGACGCGGTGGGTGCCAACGACTGACCCCCACCTCCCTCCCGAGAAGACCGACCCGCCGCCGGTCCCCGCGCCCGGCGGCACGTCGTTGCGGCGCCCGGCGACGGACGTGGTAGGCTTGGGCAAACCGTCCCGCGAGTCCCGCATGTCCCTGTTCGACCCCGACATCCCCTCCCCGACTCCCCCCCGGGCCCTCTCCGTCAGCGACGTGAACCGCCGCGCGCGCCAGACCCTGGAGCGCGACTTTGGCGAGCTGTGGGTGGAGGGCGAGCTCTCCGGCGTCTCGCGGCCAGGCTCGGGACACGTCTACTTCACCCTCAAGGACGCCAAGGCGCAGCTGCGCTGTGCGCTGTTCCGCGCCCGGGCGCGCTTCGTCGGCACCCCGATGCGCGACGGTGACCTCGTCAAGGTGCGGGGTCGGCTGTCGATCTTCGAGCCCCGCGGCGACTACCAGCTGATCGTCGAGGCGGTGCAGGCGGCCGGCGTCGGCGAGCTGCTGGCCGCCTTCGAGCGGCTCAAGGCGAGGCTCGCCGAGGAGGGCGTGTTCGCCAATGCGCGCCCCCTGCCCTGCCCGCCGCGCCACCTGCTGGTGCTGACCTCGCCCACCGGGGCGGCGATCCGCGACGTGCTGGCGGTGCTGGCCGCCCGCTGGCCGCTGGCCAGCGTGACGCTGATCCCGGTGCCGGTGCAGGGCCGCGAGGCCGCGCCGGCGATGATCGCCGCCCTGGGCCTGCTCAACCGCCAGCAGGCGCTGGACCCGGCCCGGGACGCCATCCTGATCACCCGCGGCGGCGGCAGCCTGGAGGACCTGTGGGCCTTCAACGACGAGCACCTGGCCCGCGCCATCTTCCACTCGCGGCTGCCGGTGATATCGGCGGTGGGCCACGAGGTGGACGTTACCCTGGCGGACTTCGCCGCCGATGCCCGCGCGCCCACCCCGTCCGCCGCGGCGGAGCAGCTGGTGCCCGACCGGCACGACCTCGACCGGCGCCTGGCGGTGCTGGCCGGGCGCGTGCGGCGCGCCACCCAGGGGCGGCTCGATCGCGAGGGACAGCGCCTGGACCACCTGCGCGCCCGCCTGCGCCACCCGGACGAGGTGCTGGCGCGCCAACGCACCACCCTGGCCCAGCTGGAGGGGCGCCTAGCCCGTGCCATGCAGGGCCGGCTCGCCACCGAGCGGCGTCGGGCGCATCACCTGCGCCAGCGTCTGGCCGCCCACCCGCCGGGACGCCAGCGGGAGCAGGCCGCACAGCGGCTGGCCGGCGCCCGGGATCGCCTGCACGCCGCCATGCCGCGGGCGCTGGCCCTGCATCGGCAGCGCCTGGCGGCGGTGGCCCGGGAGCTCCAGGCGGTCAGCCCGCTGGCGGTGCTGGGGCGGGGCTACGCGATCCTCGAGGATGACCAGGGCCAGGTCATCCGCCGTGCCGGGGAGACCTCGCCCGGCCAGACGGTGACCGCCCGGCTGGGCGAGGGGCGGATCGAGCTCGAGGTCAAGCGACAAGGGGTGTGCGACAACCTGCCTCGCTCGGATAGCTCATCGACTTGATAGCTTTTGGAATATAGATATTCCAGCTGATGATAACTAAGCTTGTTCCCAACGACACCTTGACGCACCGGGCTCCATGCCTGATACGTCAAGGAACCAGAGTCCTCCCCGAGCCCGGCCGCCGGTCGTCCGGGGAGGCATCGCCCACCCGACCAGGGAGATAGACCATGTCACTGCGTATCAATGACGTCGTACCGGACTTCGAGGCCGACACCAGCCAGGGCCCCATTCGCTTCCACGAGTGGATCGGCGACAGCTGGGCCATCCTCTTCTCTCACCCCAAGGACTTCACCCCGGTCTGCACCACCGAGTTCGGAGCCGTCGCCCGCCTCAACGATGAGTGGCAAAAGCGCGGCACCAAGGTGATCGGCATCTCGGTGGATGGCGTGGAAGAGCACAAGCAGTGGATCAACGACATCGCCAGCTACGCCGGCTGCGACGTCGGCTTCCCGATCATCGCCGACGAGGACCTGAAGGTCGCCAAGCTGTTCGACATGCTGCCCGCCGACGCCTATCTGCCGGACGGCCGCACTCCGGATGACAGCGCCACCGTGCGCGCCGTGTTCATCATCGGGCCGGACAAGAAGCTCAAGCTCGCGATGGTCTATCCGATGAACGTGGGCCGCAACTTCGCCGAGGTGCTGCGCGCCCTGGACGCCCTGCAGACCGCCAACGGCGTCGGCGTGGCCACCCCCGCCGACTGGACCGTGGGCCAGGACGTGATCGTGCCGCTGTCGCTCTCCGACGACGACGCCAAGGCCAAGTTCGGGGACATCGAGAAGGTCTTCCCGTACCTGCGCAAGGCCAAGCTGCCGAAGTAAGGCCGCAGCGCCGACCCGCAAGTGCCACGGGCGTGTCCCGTGGCTCCCGCGCCCCCTGCTCCGGCAGGGGGCGCTTTCGTTCGGGTGTCCGATGGCGGCAAGGCGCCGAGGACTACTCCTCGGCGTGGCGGGCGGCCGGCTTGAAGGTGCTCGGCTCCAGGTCATGGCGGGCCAGCAGCTTGTAGAAGTCGGTGCGGTTGCGTCCGGCGATGCGCGCCGCCTGGGTGACGTTGCCCTCGGTGATCTTGAGCACCTTGATCAGGTAGCTGCGCTCGAAGGCGGCGCGGGCATCGTTGAAGGTGGGCAGGGCGTTGTCCTCGGCGGCCAGGGCCTGGGCCACCAGCGCCTCGGGAATCATCGCCGAGCTGGTCAGGGCCACGCACTGCTCCACCACGTTCACCAGCTGGCGCACGTTGCCGGGCCAGGCGCTGGCCGCCAGCAGGTTGAGGGCCTCCGGCGAGAAGCCCTTGACGAAGGGCTTGTGGCGGGCGGCGGCCTGGCCCACCTGGTGCTTGGCCAGCAGCGGCACGTCCTCGGCGCGCTCCTTGAGGGCGGGCAGGCGCAGGTTGACCACGTTGAGGCGGTAGTAGAGGTCCTCGCGGAACTCCCCCTCACGCATGGCCCGGTCGAGGTCGCGGTGGGTGGCCGAGATGATGCGCACGTCGATGGGCACCGAGGTGGTCGACCCCAGCGGGCGGATCTGCCGCTCCTGCAGCGCGCGCAGCAGCTTGACCTGCAGCGGCAGCGGCATGTCGCCGATCTCGTCGAGGAACAGGGTGCCGCCGTCGGCGGCCTGGAACAGCCCCTGGTGCTCGCTCACCGCTCCGGTGAAGGCGCCCTTGGCGTGGCCGAACAGCTCGCTCTCCAGCAGCTGCTCCGGCAGGGCCCCGCAGTTGATCGCCACGAAGGGCTTGCCGGCCCGGGGGCTGGCCTTGTGGATGGCGTTGGCCAGCAGCTCCTTGCCCGAGCCGGAGGGGCCGGTGACCAGCACGCTGACGTCGGAGGCCGCCACCATGCGGGCCTGCTCGAGGATGCGCTCCATCTCGGGGCTGCGGGTGATGATCGCCGCGCGCCACGACTCGTCGCCCTCGGCGACCTGGCCGGGGGCCTGGGCCAGGGCCTCCTCGATGGCGGCGAACAGCTCGTCCCGGTCCACCGGCTTGGTGAGGAAGCTGAACACCCCCTGGCGGGTGGCGCTGACGGCGTCCGGGATCGAGCCGTGGGCGGTCAGCAGGATCACCGGCAGGCCGGGGGCCTGGCGCTGGACCTCCTGGAACAGTGCCAGGCCGTCCATCTCGTCCATGCGCAGGTCGGTGAGGACCAGCTCGGGGCGGTCGGTGTCCAGCACCTTGAGGGCCTCGCGGCCGCTCTCGGCGGTGGTCACGCGGTAGCCGCGGCTCTCCAGGCGCATGCCGAGCAGCTTGAGCAGGCTGACGTCGTCGTCCACCAGCAGGATGTGGGGGCCGGCCGCACGATGGCCGGCCGCCCTCGCGCCGGGCAGGCGGGCGCCCTGGGTTCGCGCTTGCAGGGGGGTCGGGTGCTTCACGAGTCGTCTCCCATCATTCGTTCTGCTGTCGCAGGTTGATGCTCTGTTCGATGGCGGTGAGCGCCTCGAGCTTCTCGGCCAGGGCAGCGTTCTCCTCCTCCATGGCGGCGTACTGCTCCTCCATGTCGGCGAGGGCCTGGTTGGAGGTCGCCAGACGCCCGGCCATGGCGCGGCGCCCCTCCAGCTCGTTGAGCCAGTAGCGCAGCAGCGGCTGCAGCTCGACCGGCGCGGCATGCAGATCGGCCTTGTAGAGCTCGGAGGCCCGATCCCACTCGCCCTCGCTGCCCCAGGCCAGGGCCACGGCGCGGGCCAGGCGCCGTTCGGCACCGGGGCCTTCCAGGCGCGACAGCATGGCATCGCGCCAGGCGCGGTTGCCGCGCTGGGAGGCGAGGCCGAAGGCCACCCAGTCGTTCAGCAGGCACTCCTCGTTGGCGAAGCCGGGCATCCCGGCATGGCAGCCCGTGGCCGCGGCCGCCGCGGAGGTGGTGGAGGACGACCTGGCCGGCTGGCCGAACGGGGCCTCGGACAACAGTTCGCATCCGGCGAGCCAGGTGGCCGCCAGGCAGACCAGCAGAGGACGAAGGTGCATGTCGTCAATTCCTTGCGTGAAGGCTCGCTTCTCCGGCGAGCGTCGAGGTGTCGTCGGTGGCCGCGTCCGATGCCGGGGCGTGACGCGGCAGCGTGAGGCGGAAGCAGACGGCCAGGCGCGGGTCGTCGACCAGCGCCAGCTGGCCACCCTGCAGGCGGGCGCAGTCGGCGGCCACCGAGAGGCCGATGCCGGAGCCCTTGAGGGGGCCCTTGCGGCGGGCCCGGCCCTGGTAGAAGGCCTCGAACAGCCGCGGGCGGTCCTGCTCGGCGATCGGCTCGCCGCTGTTGGCCACCTCGATCTCCAGGCGATCGCGGTAGCGCCGGGCGCGGATCTCGAGTTCGCCGCCATCCGCCCCGTAGGCGATGGCGTTGGAAATCAGGTTGTCGAGGATGCGGACGGTGGCGGTGCGGTCGACCGTCCACGCCAGGGGGCCGTCGAAGGTGTCGATCCGCATCCCCTTGCTCTCCAGCGCCAGGCGGTGCTTGGCCAGCACCTCCTTGACCACGGTGGCCAGGTCGATGGTCTCGCACTCCACCTGGCTGTGCTGCAGCAGGTTGTAGTCGAGCAGCTGCTCGATCAGCCGCTGCAGCTCCCCCCCGCTGGCATCGATCAGCTCGAGGATCTCCAGCTGGCGCGGCGAGAGCTCGCCGGCCACTCCGTCGGCCAGCAGCGCGGAGCCCTCGCGCACGCTGGCCAGGGGCGTCTTCAGCTCGTGGGACATGTGGCGCAGGAACTGCTGCTTCTCGGCCTCGAGCTCGTCGAGGCGCGAGGCGAGCCAGTCGAGCCGCTGGTCGAGCTGGATCAGCTCGGCGGGGCCCTGGACCGGCTTGACCTTCTCGCTGCGGGTGCCGCTGCCGATGCCCAGTATCCGCCGCTCCAGCTGACGCACCGGCCGGATGATCAGCCAGGAGAAGAGCAGCATCAGCACCAGGCTCGCCGAGACCAGGGCACCGGTCTGCAGCCACAGCCGGGCCTGCACCGACTCGGCACGCTCGCGGATCGTCTCGATGCGGTTGTCGATATGGCGGTTGGTGGCGCGGCGCATCGCCTCGGTGCGCTGCGCGAAGGGCGGGAAGAGGTCGAGACGCGCCTCGAACTCCTCCAGCTCCAGGCCCGGCAGGCGGGCCAGGTCGACCAGCTGCTCCTCGAGGGCCATCACGTCGGGGTCGTCGGGCAGCAGCTCGCGCTGCTGGGCGAGCAGCTGACGATACTCCAGCAGCCGCTCGTCGTAGATCTCCAGCAGGCTCTCCTGCTCGACCACGGCGTACTGGCGGGCGCTGCGCTCCATCTCCAGGGCCAGGGCGCCGAGGGTACGGGCACGCCGGGTCTCCTCCACGGCCTGGCGGGCGCTAACATCCGCCAGGCGCGACAGCTCGGAGAGCGCCTGGCCCGCCTGGAACATCAGCACACCCAGCGGCAGCATCACCACCAGGAAGGCGAGCAGCACGAGCTGCAGCAACGAGCGAGGGCGCCAGCGACGCGACACACGGGTGGTCATGACCAGCGTTCTTTGCAGGAAGGTTCGCGGCAGGCCAGCGGGGGAAGCCGCCATCTTGTCGCCCTCAGGATACCAGAGTTCTGCCAATCGGCGCTCCTCCTCTCCGCTCCCCGGCCGGGTGCGGCGAAAAAAAGGGCCGGCAGAGCCGGCCCAATACGCAGGGAACTGAAGGGTTGGAAAGAGAGCCGTTCGACCGCCTGGTCGGTGCGCACGCCTGTCTTGCCATGGGCCAGAGGCCCCGAAGCCATGTGAAGCCATCTGCCACCAGGGGCTGGTCTCACATGCGGGCGGCCAACCATGGTGCGGCACACCGCCCTGCTTCGTTCCTGGCACCACCGCCCCGGACGGGCCGGAGGCGATGCTGCGCTGTTCGATCCCCCGTGAGGCCTAAGCCGTGGGGGAGAGGCATCCATGCCAGAGCATCCTTGCCCTTTGAGGTACACGTCCTTGACCGTGTCGGTACCCGTCTCATCGCAACCTTAAGTCACACATCGCTAGGAGCAGACGCTGATCGCTTCGGGAGCCGGGCGCACAGGGCAGTGACTGCCCGAACTCCCTTGGCGATCGAAAGCGGTTCGAGCCGTAGTGAACCGCTTCCGTTGCTCACCCTGACTACTGCGATCAATGTGCCAGAAAACCCACCAAGCCTTGTTTTTCAATGGGTTATAAAAGCATAGAAAGTGGCATGGGGGGCCAGGGGTCGAAATGACGGGCTCGAGAGGGGATGGAACGGCCATTTTCGTTGCCAACTGGCGACAGGTTTTACCTGCCTTTCGAAAACCCCTTTACTGACAGGGGGTTGAAACGTTGGCAAATGGAGACATCGCGACAGCGGGCGACGCTCATGAGCGACAGGAAGGCGTGCCAGCGCCTCAGCCGACAGCGTGGTGGGGGTGGAAGCCGGCATGGGCCGGGGCGGCGTCCGGCTGGTCATACAGCCGCCATGCCACCCCGTCGGGGCCCGGTTCGAAGACCGCCGTTGCCAGAGTGTTCTCGTGATCCGGGTCGTCGGGGTCCAGGCGCAGGATCGGCAGGCCCGCGGGCTGTCGGTCATGCAGGATCGCCAGTGGCGCCAGGATGCCCGCTTCGATCAGCGCCTCGCCGCGGCGCTGGCGGTCCGCGGAGGAGGCCGTGATGACCTGGCTGGCGAGCCCCCGGCGATGATGCAGGGCATGGTTGGCGTGGACCCGCGGGGCCTCCACCGGCCGGACCGACACCTCGCCCCCGCCGAACTCGACGCTGACGATCTGGCCCCCGCCCGGGGCCGCCAGGGTGAAGTGGAAGCCGCCGCTGCCGGGGTGGCGGCGAAGCAGCGCCAGCGCCTCGTCCAGGCCGGGCTGGTCGAGCACCGCCCGGCCCAGCACCATGCGCGGCACGTCCGGAGCGACGCCCCTCAGACGCAGGTTGTTGACCGCCTGTACCAGGCCACCCCGGGTGATGGCCAGGGTATGGCCGGGCAGCGAGCCCGGGTAGCAGAAGGCCGTGAACCCGCCCCCCTGCCCTGGTGTGGCCTCGAACAGGAAGCAGTGCCCGCGCAGGCACGGCAGGCCGTCCTCGTTGTGGGCGATCAGCGGCCTCTTCCCCGGCACCACCAGGGTGGTGCAGCCATCCGGCACGCTGGCCAGGAGGTCGCCCCGGCAGTTCCAGGCGAAGACGCTCTCGAACGCCAGTTCCAGGCCCTCGGCGAGCCCCTCCAGTTCGGCCCAGATGGCCGGAAAGTGGCGGCGGGTGGTGTCGGCCATGCGCGCCAGGTGGCCACGGTGCGCCGGGTCCATCACCGCCGCCCAGTCGGCGCTGGGGAGCAGGTGCTCATGGACCGCGCGACGCCCCGCCCGACCCAGGGCCCGGCCGAGGGTGCGGGGATCACCGGCGGCCTGCTGCCGGCCGATCGAGGATGGCGATTCGGGCATGGCGATGGCACTCCCTCCTGAGGTGTTGGCGTGAGGCGCCCTCGGCCGGCCAGGCTCAGCCCAGCGACTTGACCAGGATCTTCGACTTGCGGGCGTGGTTGTAGGTGTCGCGCCGGAGCGGGGGGAGCGAGTCGATGTCGGCCAGGCGAAAACCGTGCTCGAAGAACCAGTGGGTGGTGTGGGTGGTCAGCGCGAAGAGCGCCGAGAGCCCGATGCGCCGCGCCCGACGCTCGATCTCGGCCAGCAGCAGCTCACCGCGGCTGCCGCCCCGGTAGTCGTCATGCACCGCCACGCAGGCCAGCTCGCCCATCTCGGCATCGCCGAAGCCATGCAGGGCGGCGCAGCCGATGATCATGCCGTCGCGATCGATCACCAGGTAGTCGTCGATCTCGTGCTCGAGGCGCTCCCGGGAGCGCGGCACCAGCATGCCGCGGCGCTCCAGGGGCTCGAGCAGCTCCAGCAGGCCGCCGATGTCGGCCAGCTCTGCCGGCCGCAGCTGCTCGTAGCGGTGCTGGGTGATCATGGTGCCCACCCCGTCACGGGTGAACAGCTCGCCGAGCAGGGCATCGTGGTCGTGCCAGGAGAGCAGGTGGGTGCGCGCCACCCCGTGGCGGGCGGCCTGGCAGGCCGCCTCCAGGTGGCGCGACAGCTCGCTGCCAGGGTCGGCCTGGTGCAGCAGCGGCTCCGCCTCGGCCGGCGTCAGCTGCCGCTGCAGCTGGCCGCTGGCGTCGAACAGGCCGCTGGCCTCGCCGAGCAGGATCAGCTTGTCGGCGCCGAGCGCCATGGCGGCGTGCTGGGCCACGTCGGAGGCGTTGAGATCGAACACCTCGCCGGTGCTGGAGAAGCCCAGCGGTGGCAGGACCACCAGCGAGCCCTTCTCCAGCAGCCCCTCGATGGCCGAGGCCCGCACCCGGCGCACCTCGCCGCTGCGGTCGAAGTCGACTCCCTCGCGGACCCCCAGCGGCTTGGCCATCACCAGGTTGCCGGAGACCGCGGTGAGCTCTACCCCGTGCATCGGGGTGTTGGGCAGCCCCAGCGACAGCCGCGCCTCCAGCCACAGGCGCTGCTCGGCGGCGACCCGCTCGATGCAGGCCATCACCGGCTCGTCGGCGATCCAGCGCCCCTGGTGCAGGCCCGGCACGATGGCGGCCTCGTCCAGCGCCTGCTGCACCTGGGGGCGGATACCGAACACCACCACCAGGCGCACGCCGAGGGTATGCAGCAGCGCCAGGTCCTGGATCAGCTGCTCCCCTCGCCCTCGCGCCATGGCCTCGCCCTCGATGAGGATGACGAAGGTGCGCCCACGGTGGGCATTGATGTAGGGCGACGAGTTGCGGAACCAGTCGACGAAGGGAAAGCGTGTGTCCAAGGACCTCTCTCCGGGGCGATGAGTGCAGGGAAACGAGAGTCGAGGATAGCAGAGCGGGGAAAGCCGCGGCACCAGCGACGAGGCCCCGCAAAAAACTGGACCAGGTAGTGAAGGAATTCGGATTTGCGTCACGAGCGATGGCAGGCTGGCCGCCGCCGGCGCGCAGACGCCGGAGTGTAGCTCGCTACATGAGGACGGCGAGCACCGCCGGCGACCAGGATGTCGAGCGCAGTAGCAAATCAGTTTCCTTCAGCCGAAGACCCCCTTGAAGGTGAAGAAGAACAGGATGGAGAGGCCGGCGCCGGCCGGCAGGGTGATCAGCCAGGACATCACAATGGTGCCGATCACGCCCAGGTTGAGCGCCGCCATGCCTCGGGCCAGCCCCACCCCCAGTACCGCTCCCACCAGGGTGTGGGTGGTGGAAATCGGCAGGCCGGTGCCCGAGGCGAGCACCACGGTGGTGGCCGCGGCCAGGGTAGCGGCGAAGCCGCGGCTCGGGGTCAGCTCGGTGATGCCGGTGCCCACCGTGGCGATCACCTTGTGGCCATAGGTGACCAGGCCGACGACGATGCCGCCGCCGCCCAGCACCAGCACCCACCAGGGCACCAGAGCGGCGCTGTCGATGACGCCGTCGCTGCGCACCACGCTGATCACCGCCGCCAGCGGGCCGACGGCGTTGGCCACGTCGTTGGAGCCGTGGGCGAAGGCCATGGCACAGGCGGTGAAGATCATCAGCACGCCGAACACCCGCTCCACGTTGCTGAAGCCGAAGTGGTCGTCGGCACGGCGCTCGTACTTGATGCGCCGCTGCATGGCGATGCCCACCCCCATGATCGCCACGCCGAGCAGGGTGGAGAGCAGGAAGCTCTGGCCGAAGCTGAGGTCAAGCCCCACGTGCTTCAGGCCCTTGGTCAGGGTGACCATGGCGACGATGAAGCCCACCAGGAAGACGTAGCCCGGCACGTAGCGCTTGGCCGCGGCGAAGGGCTCGTGGGACTCGAAGATCAGGTGCTGTACCGACTTGAAGAGCACGAAGGCGATGGTGCCGGCCAGCAGCGGCGAGATCAGCCAGCTCGAGGCGATGGTCCCCACTTTGCCCCAGGCCACCGCCTCCATGCCCAGGCCCACGGCGCCGAAGCCGACGATGGCGCCGACGATGGAGTGGGTGGTGGAGACCGGCCAGCCCTTGGCCGAGGCGATCAGCAGCCAGATGGCCGCCGCCAGCAGCGCCGAGAGCATGCCGTAGACCAGGAATTGGGGATCGGCCTCGAGCAGGGCCGGGTCGACGATGCCGCCACGGATGGTCGAGGTGACCTCGCCGCCGGCCAGCCAGGCGCCGAGGAATTCGAAGACCACGGCGATCAGGATCGCCTGCTTGATGGTGATGGCCTTCGAGCCCACCGAGGTGCCCATGGCGTTGGCCACGTCGTTGGCACCGACACCCCAGGCCATGAAGAAGCCGAACAGGCAGGCCAGGATGATGAAGATTTCGCCGTGCTGCGCGATGATCGACATAGGGAATTCGTCCTATGTGGCTTGTCGGGAGTGGCGTGCGCGGGATCGTCCGGGATCACCGGGCGGGTCATGCGAGAGGCGTCAGCGGGCCGTGAGGATCTGCAGGCGACTGCCCACCCGCTCGGCGCGATCGGAGAGTTCACCGACCCAGTCGATGATCTTGTAGAGGAAGATCACGTCCACCGGCGGCAGCTCGCTCTCCAGCTCGAAGAGCCGGCGGCGGATGTCGATCTGCTGGCTGTCGGCCTGGTGCTCGAGCACGTGCAGTTCGCGGATCAGGCGATGCATCACGTCGGAGACGTTGCGGCCGAAGCCGGACTCTAGCAGGGTCTCGAGCTCTTCCATGGCCTCCCGCGACTGGGCCACGCAGGCCACCGCGGTGCGGATGTAGTCGCGCATCGGCTCGGCCAGGGGCTCGGGGACCCGCATCCTGCGGCCGAGCATGATGCCGGTGATGTCGCGGACCTTGTTGGCCATCTTGTCCTGCACGCTGACCAGGTCGAGGATGTCGGTGCGCGAGACCGGCAGGAAGATGGTGTTGGGCAGGTTGAGGCGCAGCTCCGTCTTGAGCTCGTCGGCCTCATGCTCGAGGCGAGTGATCGACTCGCGGATCCGGCCGGCCTCGTCCCAGTCCTCGGCCAGCGCGGCCTCGAAGAAGGGCAGCAGCTGGTCGGCACATTCGTTGGCCTTGACGATATGGGTCAGCAGCGGCTGGAATGGCGAGCGACCGAACATCGCGGAAAACGGGTTGGGAGTAACCATTGGCGTCATGTGCCCTTGGGAAATGGCGGCGACAGTATAGTGACCCCACCCCGCTCCGTCATGAAAAAATCATCCAGACGTAACCCGATCGAGGTGGCAATCCGATGAGTCAGGAGATAGAGCTCAAGCTGGCGCTGGGCCCGGACGGCCCCTCTGCACTGCGCCGCCACCCGCTGCTGGCGGCGCTGCCGGTGCGGGTGTCCCACCTCGGCAACACCTACTTCGACACCCCGGACGGGGCGCTGGAACGCGCGCGGATGGCGCTGCGCCTGCGCCGGGTCGACGGTCGCGTGCTGCAGACGGTGAAGACCCGCGGCCAGGGCGGTGGCGGACTCTCCACCCGCGGCGAATGGGAGTGGGAGGTGCCCGGCCCGGGGCTGGACCTCGAGGGCCTGGCGGCGCTGCCCCCGGCCGCGCTGGGCGACGAGGTGCTCGCCCGGCTCGCGCCCCGCTTCACCACCGACTTCCGCCGCGAGACCCGCGAGATCGCCCATGCGGGCAGCCGCATCGAGCTGGCCCTGGACGAGGGCGAGATCCTCGCCGGCGAGCACCGGGTGGCCATTCGCGAGCTGGAGCTGGAGCTCAAGGCCGGCGCGCCCGACGCCCTCTGGTCGCTGGCCGAGGCGCTGGCCGAATCGGTGCCCCTGCGCCCCTCGGACACCAGCAAGGCCGCCCGGGGCGGCGCGCTGCTGGCCGGGGGCTGGACGCTGCCCCGGGGCAACAGCGCCGCCGACCGGCTGCATCGCGCCGTGGTGGCCCTGGATGCCCTGGCGGACACCGGCGAGCCGGCCTGGCGGGACGCCGCCCGGGAGGCGCTGGCGCCACTTGTCGGCCAGGCTCACGAGGCCCGCGAACTGTCCCGGGGCCTGGACGCGCCCGACTGGCCGACGCCGGCCTTCGGGCTCGCCGCCCTGCGCCTGGCCCGCCGGCTGCCCGCCGACCGCGACCTTGCCTGACCCCTCCTCCCGACCCGTCCAAGGAAACCTGCCATGACGCTCGAGTTCAAACCCGGTGGCGAGGGCCTGCGCACCCGGGCCTTCCATATCATCTTCGAGTCGGACACGCCGGCGGCCAAGGGCTTCGATATCGCGCTGATCGCGGTGATCCTGGCCAGCGTGCTGGTAGTGATGCTGGACAGCGTGGAGGCCTTCCATGCCAAGTACGGCACCCTCTTCCTGTGGCTGGAGTGGGGCTTTACCCTCGCCTTCACCCTGGAGCTGGCGGTGCGCCTCTACTGCCTCGAGCGCCCGATGCAGTACCTGCGCAGCTTCTACGGGGTGGTGGACGTGATCGCCATCCTGCCCACCTGGCTGATGCTGATCCTCCCCGGCGCCCACGCGCTGGTGATCGTGCGGCTGCTGAGGGTGCTGAGGATCTTCCGCGTGCTGAGGCTGATGCAGTTCGTCGGCGAGGGGCGATTGCTGCTGGAGGCGATGCGCCGCAGCCTGCGCCAGATCTTCCTGTTCTTCTTCAGCATCTTCATGGTGGTGACCATCTTCGCCGCCGTGGTCTACCTGATCGAGGCTCCCGAGGCCGGCTTCACCAGCATCCCCCAGTCCATCTACTGGGCCATCGTCAGCCTGACCACGGTGGGCTACGGCGATATCGTGCCGGCCACCCCCATCGGCCAGGCGATCACGGTGGTGCTGATGCTGATCGGCTACTCGATCATCGCGGTGCCCACCGGGGTCTTCTCCGCCCAGGTGATCCGCTCGATCCGCGAGGAGCGCTACTCCGACGAGGCCTGCCCGGGGTGCGGCCACGACCGCCACGAGCGCGGCGCGCTCTACTGCCTGAAGTGCGGCACCTGGCTCGACGAGGACACCCCCGACCCGCACCTCTCCGAGGAGGAGCAGGCGGCCTGGTGGCAGGCCCGCAAGGGGAAGGAGGGGAAAGAAGGGTAAGGACGGCAAAGCGACGCCGCCGGCATGAACCGGCGGCGCGGGGCGGTCAGTCGCGGAACGGTTCCACGTCGCCGCGCCCCTCGCGGAGGATCGTCGGCGGCAGGTCGCGCAGGTCCACCACGCTGGTCGCCTCCAGATGGCAGGCGCCGCCGTCGATGATCAGGTCCAGGTGGGCGCCGAAGCGCTCGCGGATCTCCTCGGCGTCGGTCATCGGCAGCTCCTCGCCCACCGGGATCAGGGTGACGCTCATCAGCGGCTCGCCCAGCGCCTCGAGCAGTGCCAGGGTGATGCGATGGTCCGGCACCCGCACGCCGATGGAGCGGCGCTTGGGATGCAGCAGCAGCCGCGGCACCTCGGTGGTGGCATTGAGGATGAAGGTGTAGGCGCCGGGCGTGTGCGCCTTGAGCAGGCGAAAGACGGCGTTGTCCACCTTGGCGTAGGTGCCGATCTCGGAGAGGTCCGAGCAGACCAGGGTGAAGTTGTGCTTGTCATCCAGGGAGCGCAGCCACTTGATCTTCTCGATGGCCTTCTTGTCACCGAGGTGACAGCCCAGGGCATAGCCGGAGTCGGTCGGATAGGCGATCACCCCACCGTCGCGGATGATCTGGATCGCCTGGTCGATGAGGCGCTTCTGGGGATTCTCGGGGTGGATCTGGAAGAACTGGCTCATGGGGGCGCTCCCTGTGCAGTGGCCATGATGGGATGGGGTGACTATAGCGCGCCGGCGTCCTGTGTCCCCCGCGGCAGGCCGACGAGGTCGACGAGCCGGGGATGGGTCCACACCGGCGGGGTGGCCGTGCGCGGCACGGGGCTCATGCTGCCCGGTGCCAGGTGGCCTCCGGGAAAGTGGAAGTCGCTGCCCAGCGAGGCGTAGAGCTCGCGCTCCTGCAGCTGGCGGGAGAGGTCCCGGGTGACGTCGGCGTTCTGGAAGCCGCTGACCAGCTCGGCGGCCTGGCCGCCGGCCGCGCGGAAGGCGTCCAGCAGCAGGCCTCGCTTGCGCCGGGTCAGGCCGTGGCGCAGCGGGTGGGCCAGCACCGCCACGCCCCCCGCCGCGACGATCCAGCCCACCGCCTCGGCGAGCTCCGGCCACAGCGCCTTGACGTCGCCGGCCTTGCCGTCGCCCAGGTGCTTCCTGAAGGCCGTGGCGATGTCGGGCACCAGGCCCGCGGCGACCAGCGCCCGGGCGAAATCGGGACGTCCCAGGGGACGGTCGCTGCCCGCCTGCTCGCGGGCCCTCTGCAGGGCATCCGCGAGGCCGACCTTCTCCATGCGCTCGGCGATGCGCTCGGCGCGCCGGGTCCGGGCCTCGGTCTGGCTCGCCAGCCCCTCGATCAGGGGCCCGCGGGCGCCCCGGGGCAGCAGGCCGACCACGTGGATGTTGATGCCGGCCCAGCGGGTGGAGAGCTCGGTGCCGGGAATCAGCACGAGCCCTTCCCGCGTCGCGGCGGCCGACGCCTCGGCCACCCCGGCCAGGGTGTCATGGTCGGTCAGCGCCAGGTGCGTGAGCCCCCGCGCCCGGCACAGCGACACCAGCTCGGCGGGCGGCAGGGCCCCGTCGGAGGCGGTGGAGTGCATGTGCAGGTCGATGGAGGACGGGGCGGGGTCACCCTCGAAGCGGGCGGGGAGTGGATACATTGGCATGACGCCGGCAGGCGACTTTGTCAGAATGGCTTTCCATGGTGCGCGCCCGACCGGCGACGGTCAATGCCGCACCCAGCGGTTTCTCGCGGCGCGAGCCGCTCTATCCGAGGAAGCGACAGCAATGCTCTACGCCATCATCAGCGAAGATGTGAACAACAGCCTGGAACGGCGCCTGGCCGCGCGCCCGGACCATCTGGCCCGCCTCGAGGCCCTGCGCGACGAGGGCCGCCTGGTGCTGGTCGGCCCCCACCCGGCCATCGACAGCGAGGACCCGGGCGAGGCGGGCTTCACCGGCAGCCTGGTGGTCGCCGAGTTCGAGAGCCTCAAGGAGGCCCAGGCCTGGGCCGACGCCGACCCCTACATGATCGCCGGGGTCTACGCCAGGGTCACGGTGAAGCCGTTCAAGAAGGTCCTGCCCTGACCCGCGCCTGTCGCGGCGCCCTGTCCACAGGCGGGTTTTGCACAGAGTCTGTGGATAACACTGTTGAAACGCCGCGGATGGCTTTCCCCAGCCGGGATGACAGGCCGCCGCGGCGCCATTGATCAGATCCTGACCAGCCATGCCCACCGACGGAGCCCCCGTGACCGCTGCCCCCGATGGCCTGCCCCCGCTCGCCGCCCTGGAGACCGCCCGCCTGGACTGGCAGCGCGACGACAGCGGCGAAGCGGCCCCCCGCTCCACCGCCTTTGACGATGTCTACTTCTCGCGCCACGACGGCCGCGCCGAGACCGAGCACGTCTTCCTCGGCGGCAACCGCCTGCCCGAACGCTTCCGGGCCTGGCGAGAGGCACGCCCCTTCGTGGTCGGCGAGACCGGCTTCGGCACCGGCCTCAACATGCTCTGTGCCTGGGCCTGCTTCGAGACCCATGCCCCGGCGGGCGCGAGGCTGCACCTGGTCTCCACCGAACGCTTTCCGCTCACCCGCGAGGACCTGGCCAGGGCGCTCGCCGCCTGGCCCGACCTCGCCCCCCGCGCCGCGACGCTGGTCGCCCAGTGGCCCGAGCCGGTGGCCGGGGTGCACCGCCTGTGGCTGGATGAGCGGGTGATCCTGGACCTGCACTTCGGCGATGCCGCCGATCGGCTCGCCCTGCTGGACGGCCGGGTCGACGCCTGGTTCCTGGACGGCTTCGCCCCGGCCAAGAACCCCGAGATGTGGCGCCCCGAGCTGTTTGCCGCCATGGCCGCCCGCTCGCGCCCCGGCGCCACCTTCGCCACCTTCACCTGCGCCGGGGTCGTCAAGCGCGGCCTGGCCGCGGCGGGCTTTGCCTGGCGCAAGGTGCCGGGCTTCGGCCGCAAGCGTGAGATGCTCGCCGGCGAGATCGCCGCGCCACCGCGGGATGAGCGGCGAACCCGCACCCCCTGGTTCACGCCGCCCGCCGCCCGGCCACCCCGCCGTGTGGCGGTGATCGGCGCCGGCATTGCCGGGGCCAGCGCCGCCGCCGCCCTGGCCCGGCGCGGCATCGCGGTCACCCTGATCGACCGCTTCGACCGCGCCAGCCTCGGCGAGACCCATCTGCAGGGGGCGCTCTACGTGAAGCTGGCCGTGGACACCAACCTGCAGAGCCGCACCTACCTGGCCGGGCTGCTGCACAGCCGACGCTGGCTCGAAAGGCTCGACCCCGAACAGCGGCTGTGGCGTCCCAGCGGCGTGCTGCAGCTGGCCCTGAGCGAGAAGGAGCAGGCGCGCCAGGCGCGCTTCCTGGCCAATCACCCGCTGCCCGAGAGCGTGGTGCGCGGCCTCGACGCCGAGGCGGCCAGCGCGGTGGCCGGCATCGAGGTGCCGGGGCCGGCCCTGGACTACCCCTGTGCCGCCTGGGTCCGGCCGCTCTCGCTCTGCACGCGCCTGGCTGCCACCCAGGGCGTCGCCTTCCGGCAGGGCGAGGTGACGGCGCTGGAGAGGGACGCCGACGGCTGGCGCCTGAGCCTGGCCGACGGCGAGGTGCTTCGGGCCGACCAGGTGGTGGTCGCCGGAGCCAGCGAGGCCGCCGGCTTCGCCCAGAGCGCCGCCCTGCCCCTGCAGCCAGTGCGCGGCCAGGTCAGTCAGCTTGCGCTCCCCGAAGGCGCCCCCACCCTGGGTCGTGTGGTGTGCGCCGGCGGCTATGTGCCCCCGGCGGCGGACGGTGTCCTCAACTTCGGCGCCACCTTTGCTCCGGGAGAGACTGACCCGGCGGCGCGCGAGGCGGACCACGCCGCCAACCTGGCCGAGCTGGCCCGGGGCCTGCCCGCCTTCGTCGAGGCGCTCCGTGCCGCGGGGGCGGACCTCTCCCCCGCACGCCTCACCGGGCGGGTGGGCGTGCGGGCGGCGAGCCCCGACAAGTCGCCCTACGCCGGGCCGTTGCCCGACGCCGAGGCGTGGCGGGAGGACTATGCGGCGCTGGCCCGGGACGCCACCCGGGTGCCCGACGTCACGGGACGCCACCACGAGGGGCTCTGGATCAGTGCCGCCCACGGCTCCCGGGGGTTGGCCAGCGCGCCGCTCTGCGCGGAGCTGCTGGCCTCGATGATCTGCGACGAGCCGCTGCCTCTGGAGCAGCCGCTGGTGGATCACCTGCACCCCGGCCGGCGGCTGATCCGCGACCTGATACAAGGGAAGCATGACTCAGCATCAGCGAGAGGCGTCGGGAACGGCTCGTAGAGGGGGTCCTACGCCAGGGAAGGCGTCGGTAGCGCCCAGGGACGGGTTCACAGCGCCCCCTCGAGAGCTGTTGCCGAATCAGCCTCGAGCGTTAGCCAAGTCTTACCCTTCTTCCTCATCATCGGCCAGGTCCCTGCCGAAGGCCCGCCACTGGGCCAGGGTCATCACCTCGGTGCTCTCGGTCTGCAGGTCGTGGGCGATGACCAGCTCGTCCCGCTCGAGCTGGCGCCTGAGCTCGGCCACCCAGCCGCGCATGCCCTCGCCGGTGTCGGTGGTGTCGTACCCCTGGCGGGTAACGAAGGCCTCCAGCAGGGCATCCAGGGTCTCGCCCGGCAGCAGGCGGTAGGGAATCTCCACGAAGCGGCCGCTCATGCGTCGTCCTCCCCGTCGGCGCCCTCGCCCGACTCCCAGGCGGCCAGCCGCTCGAGGAAGGCCGCCTCGTCCAGCACCGGCACGCCCAGCTGCATCGCCTTCTCGAGCTTGCTGCCGGCGGCCTCGCCGGCCACCAGCCCGGCGGTCTTCTTCGAGACGCTGCCGGCCACCTTGGCCCCCAGCGCCTGGAGGCGCGCCTTGCCCTGGTCGCGGGTCATGCTCTCCAGGGTGCCGGTGAGCACCCAGGTCTGGCCGGCCAGGGGCTGCGGACGCGCGGTGACGCTCTCCTCTTCCCAGCGCAGGCCGCAGGCGATCAGATCCTCGATGGTCTCGCGGTTATGGGGCTGGCGGAAGAAGGTGTGCACATGGGCGGCCACGATGGGCCCCACGTCCTCCACCGCCTCCAGCGCCTCGACCTCCGCTGCCATCAGCGCCTCCAGGGTGCCGAAGTGGCGGGCCAGGTTGGCCGCCGTGGCCTCCCCCACCTCGCGGATGCCCAGGGCGTAGATGAAGCGCGCCAGGGTGGTCGCCTTCGCCTTCTCCAGCGCCGCCACCAGGTTCTCGGAGGATTTCTGCCCCATGCGCGGCAGCGTGGCGAGCCGCTCGGCCTCCAGCCGGAAGAGGTCGGCGGGGGTGGTGACCCAGTCCCGCTCGACCAGCGTCTCGATCAGCTTCTCGCCCAGGCCCTCGATATCCAGCGCCCGTCGCGAGGCGAAGTGCTTGAGCGCCTCCTTGCGCTGGGCCGGGCAGTAGAGGCCGCCGGAGCAGCGTGCCACGACCTCGTCCTCGAGGCGCTCGACCTGGGAGCCGCAGACCGGGCACTGCTCGGGGAAGACGATCTCGCGGGCATCCGCCGGACGCAGCGCCTCGACCACGCGCACGACCTGGGGAATCACGTCGCCGGCGCGGCGGATGGCCACGGTGTCGCCGGTCATGACCCCGAGGCGAGCGATCTCGTCGGCGTTGTGCAGGGTGGCATTGGAGACGGTGACGCCGGCCACCGAGACCGGCTCCAGGCGTGCCACCGGGGTGATGGCGCCGGTGCGCCCCACCTGGAACTCCACCTCGTTGAGACGGGTGGTCTCCTCCTGGGCGGGGAACTTGAAGGCGATGGCCCAGCGCGGCGCCCGGGCGACGAAGCCCAACTCGCGCTGCAGGCGCAGGTCGTCCACCTTGATCACCACCCCGTCGATGTCATAGCCGAGGCCGTCGCGCTTCTCTCCCAGGGTGCGACAGTAGTCGATCAGCCCGCGGCTGCCGGTCACCACCCGGAGCTCGCCGCTGGTGCGGAAGCCGAACTGGCCCAGGTGCGCCATCAGGGCACTGTGGGTAGGGTCGCCCGGGTCGGGCTCGATACGCGCTACCTGGTAGGCGCTGAACTCCAGCGGGCGGGTGGCGGTGACCCGGGGGTCGAGCTGTCGCAGGCTGCCGGCCGCGGCATTGCGCGGGTTGGCGAAGACCTTGGTGTCTTCCTGACGCGCGCGCTCGTTCATCGCCTCGAAGCCGGCATGGCTCATGATCACCTCGCCGCGCACCTCCAGCAGCTCGGGCCAGGCCTCGCCGCGCAGCCTCAGCGGGATCGACTTCAGGGTCCTGAGGTTCGAGGTGATCCCCTCGCCGGTGCGTCCGTCGCCGCGGGTGGCCCCGCTCACCAGCACGCCCGCCTCGTAGACCAGCGACACCGCGGCGCCGTCGAGCTTGGGCTCGCAGCAGAAGGCCAGCGACTCGCCGTCTACCTCCAGGCGGTCGCTGATGCGCTTGACGAAGGCCGCGAGCTCCTCCTCGCTGAAGGCGTTGTCCAGCGACAGCATGGGCACGGCGTGCTGGATCTCGGGGAAGCCGGCGTCGGGGGCCGCACCGACCCGCTGGGTGGGCGAGTCCGGGGTGACCAGCTCGGGGTGGGCGTCCTCGAGCGCCTGCAGTCGACGCAGCCGGCGGTCGTAGTCGGCGTCGGTGAGGGTCGGGTCGTCGAGGACGTAGTAGCGGTAGTTGGCGTCGTCGAGTTCGGCGCGCAGCCGCGCGACCTCGTCGAGGATCTGCTGGTCGGGCTGACTCATGGTGTCCCTGATCCGGTGTCACAAAGGCCGGGCTATTCTCGCATACCCGCGTTTCATGCACCCCATAAAGGAACAACCCCATGAATTCATGGGGTTGTTCCTCTTCAAGCGTCTGACTCGGCGCTAATTCACCTGGTAGCGGTTGAGCCGGTTGCGCCGCACGAACTCCTGCACCCGCTGGCGGGCGAACTCCACGGTCTGCGCGGTCATCACGCTGTGGTTCTCGTCCTTCAGCTCGCCGCCGAGGTGGCGGACGATGACCATGGCGGTCTCGACCATCGCCTCGAAGGCGGCCGAGGCGTCCTCGGCCCCCGGCAGGGGCATCAGCAGGGTGATCCCCGGGGTGCGGAAGTCGTCCATGGAGTGGATCGGGAAGGTGCCCGGTTTCACCACGTTGACCATGGAGAACTGCAGCTGGCTCTCCGGGTCCTCGGTCTCGAAGCGGTGGAAGATGCCCATGTCGCGGCTGTAGCGCAGCCCGCAGGCGAGCATCAGGTCGAGCAGCGTCGTGCCGGAGAAACCCTCCTCGTCCCGGGACATCACGCTGATGACGATGATCTCGTCGGCGTGGCTCAGGGCGTGGCGGGCATGCTCGGCGCTGACATCGTGGCGCAGGGCCTTCTCCAGCACCGGGTGCACGCGCACCTTGTCGCTGAGCGCGGGCCCTTCCGCCTCGGGCAAGGCGTCCGACTCCGCCACGACGTCCGGGTGGGCGTCGTCGTCATGGCGGCGGGCCCGCGGCGCGGCGAAGAGCGGGTCGTCGTCATCGGCATCGGCAATGGCCTCGGCCTCGAGCCGGCGACGCTCGGCATCGCGGGCGGCCTTCTCCTCCTCGGCCCGGGCCTGGGCCAGGCGGCGCTGTTCGGCTTCGCGGGCGGCCTTCTCGGCCCGGGCCGCGTCACGGCGCTGCTTCTCGAGACGCTTCTGCTCGCGGCGCTCGGCCAGGGTCTTCTGCAGGGAGGCGCCGAAGCGCTGCACGGAGGCCCCGACGCGCTTGGAGCCGCTCTTGAAGGAGTCGCTCATGCCGTCGAGGTCCACCAGCCGGTAGCGCTCGGCCTCATGGGACTCGTCATGATCCTCGGGGTCGGCCGCCAGCGGTTCGGACAGCGAGGCGTCGAGCTCCGACGGCGACTCGTCCAGCGCGGAGAGGCTCGGCTCCCGACGCTCGGGGGACGCCAGCGACGGCGCCTCCGGCGTGGCCGGGGCGTCGGAGGCGACAGGGCGCGATGCGGTCTCGGGCGCCTCGTCGCGGTGCGGCTCGATCGACGCCTCGGCGGGCGTCGCTTCGGGTGCCTGCCGCATCTGTTCCTGCCGCATTTCTTCCTGACGCAGCGCTTCTATCTGCTCTTTCCGCTCGTTCTTCTCTTTCCGTTCTACCCGCATGTCCGGCTGCCTGGCGTGTTCCTCTTGCCCGGCGACTTCCCGGGCCTGCGGCTTGCCGACACGGTCGGCGGAGGCCGCGACGGGTTCACGGGCCTCCCTGAAGCTGGCCAGCACGCGGGAAGCGCCGGGATGCTCCTGGCGCTCCAGCTTGGGCTTGGGTTGCACACGGCTGTAGTCCGCGGGCCTGACGACTCGCGCCCCTCCGTTGGGCAGTTCCCAGTTGAGTTCGGCGGCGCGGGCCGCCTCGTCGGGGTCGAGGTCGGTGCCTCCGGCATCATCCGCCACCTCGTCCAGGCGCGGGACCTTCCTCTGGCGCTGGAGGCGACGCACTCCGTCCACCACGATGAGGGTCACCAGCGCCAACCCCAGGATGATCAGCCACTCTCTAAGTTCCATGGGTCGTCAGCCTTTTGCTAAGGCGCCATGCCTGATGGTTGTCCGTCAACAGCATAGCGCGATTGCCAAAAAAGGGGCCACTTTTTTTATTTGTCAACCCCCGGCGATTTTTCACCGTGAGTCGACGATGCCCCGTGCAATCGCCCTTCGATAATCCCCGTGCATCCATGCAATGCAGCATTACTGATCTCCTTGTTACCCCTTTTGGGGCCAACGTTCAAGCCTCTCAGGCCTCGGCCAGGGCGGCCGCCTCCTCGACGCCCACGGCCACCAGACGGGAAACACCCGGCTCCTGCATGGTCACCCCCATCAGACGCTCGCCCGCTTCCATGGCGATCTTGTTGTGGGTGATATAGATGAACTGGACGCTCTCGGACATCTCCTTCACCAGCTTGGCGTAGCGCCCCACGTTGGCGTCATCGAGGGGGGCATCCACCTCGTCCAGCATGCAGAAGGGCGCCGGATTGAGCTGGAAGATGGCGAAGACCATCGACAGGGCGGTCAGCGCCTTTTCGCCACCGGAGAGCAAGTGAATGGTGCTGTTCTTCTTGCCGGGGGGGCGCGCCATGATGGCCACCCCGGTTTCCAGCAAATCCTCGCCGGTCAGGGTCAACCATGCGGTTCCACCGCCGAAGACCCGAGGGAAAAGCGACTGCAGCCCGGCGTTGACTCGCTCGAAGGTGTCGCGAAAGCGGGTGCGGGTTTCCTGGTCGATCCGGCGGATGGCCCGGTCGAGGGTCTCCAGCGCCTCGCTGAGCTCGGCATGCTGGGCCTCGAGGTAGTCGCGCCGTTCGGCCTGCTGGTCGTACTCCTCGATGGCCGCCAGGTTGATCGCGCCGAGCCGACGAATGCGCTCGCCCAGCTCCTCCAGGCGCGCCTGCCAGGCCGACTCGGTGGCGTCGGGGTCCAGCTGCTCGGCCAGCGCCTTGGCATCGTGCCCCAGTTCGCGGAGCTGCTCGTCCTGGGTCTCGGCCTTGAGGCCCAGCGCCTGGACCTGCATGCGCGCCTCCTGCAGCCGTTCGCGGATGCCCTCGAGGTTGCGCTCATGGCCCTGGCGGGCCTGCTCGTCCTCGCGCAGCCGCTCGACCAGTTCGGCGGCCCGGGCGCGCACGGCATTCAGCGCCCGCTCCTCGCGCTCGCGGCGATCGAGCAGCTCGTCGAGACGCTCGCGGCGCTCCTCCTCGGGTTCGCGGAGCAACTCGCGCTCCTCCTCGAGCTCTTCCGCCCGCTGCTCGAGGCGCTCCCGCGCCTCGCCGGCCCGTCCCTGCTGCTCGGCCAGGCCGGCGCGCTCGGCGTCGAGCCGTTCCTGCTCCAGCGCCAGGCGCTGCAGCTGGTCGGCCAGGGGACGCTGGCGACCGCGCAGCGAGACCAGCCGTTCGCGGGCCTCGCCACGCTCGCGGTCGAGGCGCTCGCGCCGCTCGGCGCCCTCCTCGAGCCGCGCCATGGCCTGCTGCCAGCGGTCGCGGCTCTCCTCGATGGCCAGCAGCGCCTCCTCGCGGGCCTCGCCGAGGCCGGCGAGCTCCTCCGCCAGCTCCGCGGCACGTCCCTCCAGGTGTTCCAGTCGACTGGCCAGGCCGCTGTCCTGCACCGCCAGCTGCTGGCGGCGCTGGTCCAGTTCGCGCTCCTCCAGGCGACACGCCTCCAGATCGCCCTCGGCCCGCTCGGCCCGTTCG
Organism: Halomonas sp. 3H; assembly: GCF_024206005.1. NCBI lineage: Bacteria > Pseudomonadati > Pseudomonadota > Gammaproteobacteria > Oceanospirillales > Halomonadaceae > Halomonas > Halomonas sp. 3H. The sequence goes on along the minus strand of NZ_CP100360.1, from coordinate 545,415 downwards.
GCGGCCTCCGCCAGCCGCTGCTCCTGCTCGGCCAGGCGCGCCTCGACCTCGTCAAGCGCCTCGCGGGCCTCGGCCTGTCGGCGCCGGCTCACCAGCAGCGCATCGGGCCCCTCGCCCTGGCCACGGTGCCGGGCCCAGCCCGGCCCGAGCCAGAGGCCGTCGGGCGTGATCAGGCTCTCCCCCGGGGCCAGGTCGCCGCGCTGCGCCCAGGCATCCTCCCGGGCGTCGACGCAGCGGATCCCGGTCAGCCAGCGCCCGGCGGCACCGGCGCCCTGCACCCGGGCCGCCAGGCTCTCCGCGGGGGCCGGCGGCGAGTCGGCGTCGAGCAGGCCGAGCTCGGCGGGCGCCCCATCAAGGGCCGTCCGCCCCGTGTCCAGGGGGACCAGGCGGGCACGCAGCCAGGGCGCCAGCACCCAGGAGACGGCCTCTTCCCAGCCGGCCTCCACCGACAGGCTCTCGCCCAGGCGGGGGGCCTCGGCCAGTCCGTGGGCCGACAGGTGGCTGTCCAGCGCCTCGTCATGGTCGGCCAGCCCGGCCTGGATCAGCGCCTCCAGGGAGGCGAGCTCGCCCTGCAGCTCGCTGCGACGCTGGCGATCTGCCTCGCGGGCCGCCTCGGCCTCGCGGGCCTGCTCCCGGGCCCCGTCGCGATGCTGCTGCAGCGCTTCGCGACGCGCCTCCAGGGCCTCCCGCTCGAGCTCCAGCTCGGCGAGCCGCTCGGCGAGTTCGTCGCGCTGCTCGGCCAGCAGGGCGATGTCGGGCAGCTCCTCGTGCTGCTGGCGGCGGCGGCGCTCGTCGCCCTCGATCCGTTCCAGCCGGGATTCCAGCTCGCGCAGGCGATCCTGGCTGCGCTCGGCCTCGCGGCTCGCCTCGCGCCACTGCTCGTTGAAGGCTTCCCAGGCGGCGTCGGCCTCCTCGGCCTCGGGCTCGGCCTCCTCGAGGGCGGCCTCGAGCTCCTCGAACTGTTCGGCCAGCGCCTCGCGCTCGGGGGCCAGGGTCTCCAGGCGCTCGTCCAGGCGTAGCCGCCGCTCGCCGTCGTCCTCGCCGAGGCGGACGAGCTCGGCCAGCTCGCGCCGGGCCGCCTCCAGGTCCCGGGCGAGCTGGGCATCGCGGGCGCGGGCGTGCTCGATGTCCTGCTCGAGGCGGGCGATGGCGGTGGTGGTCTCGAAGAACTGTGACTGCTGGCCATCCAGCTCGGTGGCGAGTCGGTCGTGGTCGGCGCGGGCCTCCTCGAGGCGGGTCTCGCACTGGCGCAGCCCGAGCACCTCGCGCTCCACCCTGGTCTCGAGTTCGCGGACGCGGGCCTCCTCCTCGCCCTGGCGGGCGCGCAGGTCACGCCCGCGCAGCAGCGCCAACTCACCCTTGACCCGGTGCTCCTCGTTCTTGAGCGTCTGGTAGCGGCGGGCGGCCTCGGCCTGGCGCTTGAGCCGCTCGAGCTGCTTGTCGAGCTCCTCGCGGATATCGTCCAGGCGCTCCAGGTTCTCCTGGGTGCGGCGCATGCGGTTCTCGGTCTCGCGGCGGCGCTCCTTGTACTTGGAGATGCCGGCGGCCTCCTCGAGGGTCGCGCGCAGCTCCTCGGGGCGCGCCTCGATCAGCCGCGAGATCATGCCCTGGCCGATGATCGCGTAGGAGCGCGGGCCGAGGCCGGTGCCCAGGAAGAGGTCGGCGATGTCGCGGCGGCGACACTTCTGGCCGTTGAAGAAGTAGCTGGACTGGGCGTCGCGGGTCACCACCCGCTTGACGGCGATCTCGGCATACTGGGCATAGACGCCGCCCATGGTGCCGTCGCGGTTGTCGAACAGCAGCTCGATGGAGGCCTGCCCCACCGGCTTGCGGCCGGTGGAGCCGTTGAAGATGACGTCGGTCATCGACTCGCCGCGCAGGGTCTTGGCCGACGACTCGCCCATCACCCAGCGCACCGCGTCGATGATGTTGGACTTGCCGCAGCCGTTGGGCCCGACGATGGCGGTCATGTTGCCGTCGAAGGGCACCGTGACCGGGTCGACGAAAGACTTGAAGCCGACCAGGCGTATCGACTTGAGGCGCATCGTCGGCTACCCGAGCCGGTTATTCGAAGACACGGTCGACCACCACCTCGACCGGCTCGCCGTCGACGTCGCCCACCGGCACCTCGGCCAGGTCGCCGAACAGGTCGCCGGCTTGGGGGCTGGCCTGGCCGCTGGCCGAGACGCGGACCATCAGCCGGGCCTCGCTGACCTGGGAGAGGCTCGCCTCGGGCGACATCGACCGGCTGTCGTCGAGCACCAGCGCGGCCGGCAGGTCGGCCAGGGTCAGACGGGCGACGGCGAGCGGCGGCAGCTCGCCCTCCATGTCGCGGGCCACCACGAAGACCGCCGCGTCGTCGTCCAGGCGGCCGGCCAGGTCATCGTCGAGGCGGATCCGCACATGGATCCCGGGGCCCTCGGCCACTGCCAGCTCCTGCTCCTCGGGGGGCACGCCCAGGCGCTCCTGGGCGACCTGGATGCCCTGGCGCAGGGCCTCGCCGGAGGAGGGGTCCGACATGCCGGCGATGGCGCGACGCCAATGGCCGATGGCGGCCTCGTAGTCGCCGCGGTCGAAGGCCGCGATGCCCAGCACGCCCAGCACGGTCGGCTGACTGGAGTCGCGCTCGAGGGTCTCGTCGACCAGCGACTGGACCCGGGGGGTGAGCTGGCGGTCGGCCACGAAGAACTCGATCTGGGCCAGCTGGCCGAGCAGCGACGGGATCCGCCCCTCGATCTCGATCAACCGCTCCAGGGCGTGGATCGCCTCGCGGCCCTGGCCCATGTCGCGGTAGAGCGGGAAGAGCGCCATCCAGACGTTGGGGTTGCCCGGCTGGCGGGCGGCCTGCTCCTCGAGCCGCTCGACCAGCATCTCGACCGAGCCGTCCGGATGGTTCTGCACCTCCTGCTGCACCGCCAGCAGGGTGAGGTCTCCCTCGGCGCCCTGCTGCTGGTACCAGACCACGCTGGCCACCACCACGGCCACCATCACCACCGGCACGGCCAGGCGCCCCGAGGCGGAGCCCTTGAGCGGCGCGCGCTTCAGGCTCTCGGTATCCTCGAGCAGGCTGCGTTCGAGCTCGAGGCGGTCCTCCTCGAAGCGTGCCTGGTCGATGTCGCCGCGCTCGCGGGCGGCCTCCAGCGACGCCAGGCGGCGCTGGAAGATGGCCACGTTCTGCTCGGCGGTGCGGTCGTTCTGCTCGTGGTCGCGCTGGGCGTCATGCAGGGCCCGGGCGCGACGCAGCGGGGCCGCCAGCAGCCACAGGGCCGGCAGCAGCAGGACGGCGAAGGCAATCCATAACAGGGTCATTCGATTCTCTCGCGATTGATCAGGGCATCCAGCCGGGCACGCTCCTCGGCGGAGAGAGCGGTGACCGACGCATTGCGACGGGCGCGCACGATGAGCATCACCAGCAGGCCGCCTAGCACCACCAGCGCCGCGGGCAGCCCCCACAGCAGGAAGGTGCGGCCCTCCAGGCGGGGGTTGTAGAGCACGTAGTCGCCGAAGCGCTGCACCATGTGGTCGCGGATCTCGATGTCCGAACGGCCATCCTGCAGCAGCAGGTAGACGCGGTCGCGCATGTCGCCGGAGACCGGCGCATCGGAGTCGTTGATGGCCTGGTTCTCGCAGGTGGGGCAGCGCAGCGAGGCGGTCAGGCTGCGATAGCGCTGCTCCAGTACCGGGTCATCGAACTCCCGCAGCTCGATGGCCGCGGCCTGGGCGAGGCCGGCCACCAGCAGCAGGGCAAGCGTCGTGATCAGGGATCGCATCAGCGCCATCTTTCCACCTCCGGCAGGATCTTGTCGCGGACGTCACCCGGCGCGATATAGCCCACATGGTGATAGCGGATCACCCCGTCGGCATCCACCAGGAAGGACTCGGGCGCGCCGAACACGCCCAGCTCGAAGCCCAGCTCGTTGTCCGGGTCGAAGATGTTGATCTCGAAGGGGTCGCCGAACTCCTCGAGGAAGCCCAGCCCCTTCTCCCGGGTGTCCTTCCAGCTGATGCCGACCATGCGGATGTCGTGGCGCTGGGAGAGGTCGAGCAGCTGCGGCATCTCGCGCTTGCACTCGGGGCACCACTCGCCCCAGACATTGACCAGGGTGAGCTCGCCGGTGGTCAGCAGCGAGCGGTCCACCCGACGCTCGGGGTCCTCCAGGGTGGCGAGGTCGAACTCGGGGAAGTCACGGGCCATCAGCGCCGACTCCCGGTGGAAGGGGTTCAGCGACAGCCCCTGGTAGAGGAACAACGATAGCGCCAGGAAGCCGGCCAGCGGCAGCAGCATCAGCAGGCGACGTTTCATGCCGTCGCCTCCTTGCCCGGGTCCTTGCCGGCGGCGGCCTGTAGCGCGGCCTCCTCCGGGTCACGGGCGGTGGCCAGCCGACGATAGCGCTTGTCGGCCACCGCCAGCACGCCGCCGACGGCCATCAGCAGGCCGCCGAGCCACAGCCAGCGCACGAAGGGCTTGTACTGCACGCGCATGGCCCAGGTGCCGTCGCCCAGGTCCTCGCCCATGGCCACGTAGAGGTCACGGAGGAAGCCGGGGCGCAGCGCCACCTGGGTCATCGGCATGCCGGTGGCCAGGTAGAGCCGCTTCTCCGGGTTCATCACGAAGCTGCGACCGCTGTCGCCGCGCTGAACGGCGATGACCGCGCGGTCGGCCAGGAAGTTGGGGCCGCGGCGATCGGTGAGTTCGGTCATGGTGAAGGTGTAGCCGGCGACCTGGACGCTGTCCCCCGGCCCCATGCGCACGTTGCGCTCGATGTTGTAGTTGGAGACCACGGCCACGCCGACGATGGTCACCGCCACGCCCAGGTGGCCGAGCTGCATGCCCCAATAGGCCAGCGACAGCTTCCTCAGGCCCGCCCCCAGGGAGCTGGCGTGGCGGGTCTTGTCGAAGAGGTCGCGGACCATCGGCAGCACGATCCACAGCGCGGCGATCAGGCCGATGGCCACCGGCGCGCTCCAGCGCTCGGCGAACACCAGCGGCAGCGCCATGCCCAGCACCAGGGCCACCGCGGCGGCCAGCCACAGCCGGCGGACCAGCAGGCGCGGATCGGTCTGCTTCCAGCGCGCCACCGGCCCCAGGCCCATGAACACGCACATGATCAGCGTCAGCGGCACGAAGAGCGCGTTGAAGTAGGGGGGGCCCACGCTGATCTTGCCGAGGTCAAGGGCATCCAGCAGCAGCGGGTAGACGGTGCCCATCAGCACGGTGACCGTCATGATCACCAGCATCAGGTTGTTGATCAGCAGCAGCGCATCCCGGGAGAGCCAGTTGAAGCCCACGCGATTGCTGACCCGCGGCGCCCGCAGGGCGAAGATCAGCAGCGACAGGCCCACGGTGATGCCCAGCAGCATCAGGATGAAGAAGCCGCGTGACGGGTCGTTGGCGAAGGCGTGCACCGAGGTGAGCACCCCGGAACGCACCAGGAAGGTGCCCAGCAGCGACAGCGAGAAGGTGGAGATCGCCAGCAGCAGGGTCCAGCTCTTGAAGGCGCCGCGCTTCTCGGTGACGGCCAGGGAGTGCATCAGCGCGGTGCCGGTGAGCCAGGGCAGCAGGGAGGCGTTCTCCACCGGATCCCAGAACCACCAGCCCCCCCAGCCCAGCTCGTAGTAGGCCCACCAGCTGCCCAGGGCGATGCCCACGGTCAGGAAGGCCCAGGCCATGTTGGTCCAGGGGCGCGCCCAGCGCGCCCAGGCGGCGTCCAGGCGGCCGCCCAGCAGCGCGGCGATGGCGAAGGCGAAGACCACCGAGAAGCCCACGTAGCCCATGTAGAGCATCGGCGGGTGGAGGATCAGGCCGATGTCCTGCAGCAGCGGGTTGAGGTCGGCGCCATCGGCCGGCATGTTGGGCAGCAGCCGCTCGAAGGGGTTGGAGGTGACCAGGATGAACATCAGGAAGCCGACACACACCAGGCCGAGAACGCCCAGCACCCGGGCCACCACGTCGCGGGGCAGCTCGCGGGAGTAGCGGGCCGCGAAGTAGCTCCAGCCGGCCAGCATCAGGCTCCAAAGCAGCACCGAGCCCTCATGGTTGCCCCACACGGCGCTGAACTTGTAGTACCAGGGCAGCATGGAATTGGAGTTGTTGGCCACGTTGACCACGCTGAAGTCATCCAGCATGTAGCTCGCGGTCAGGCAGGCGTAGGCGATGGCCACGAACAGGAACTGCCCGGCCGCCATGGGCCGGGCATAGGCCATCCACAGCGGCCGGCGGGTCGCCGCACCGGCCAGCGGCATCACCGCCTGGACCGCCGCCATCAGCAGGGCGATGACCAGGGCGTAGTGGCCGATCTCGGGAATCATCTGGGTCAGCATGGGCACTCCGAATCAGTACGAGCCGCTGGTGGCGCCGTCGCCGTTCTCTTCCCCGGCTTCCAGGCGCTTGGCCACCTCGGCGGCCTTCTGCTGGAAGTCCTCCGGCTTGTAACCGGCCTCCTCCAGGGCCTGGGCCACCTCGGGGGGCATGTAGTTCTCGTCGTGGCGTGCCAGCACCTGGTCGGCCTTGAGGTAGCCGTCGTGCTGCAGCTGGCCGACCACCACCACGCCCTGCCCCTCGCGGAACAGGTCGGGCAGGATCCCGCTGTAGTGCACGCGCAGGTCATCGACGTAGTCGGTGACGGTGAACTCCACGTCGAGGCTGTCCGGGTTGCGGGCGACGGTGCCCTCCTTGACCATGCCGCCGGCACGGATCTGGCGCTCGAACGGTGCCTCGCCGGCGGCGATCTGCACCGGACTGAAGAAGAGGTTGATGTTGGCACGCAGCGCGTAGAGGGTCAGCCCCACGGCAATCGCGGCCAGGGCGACGAGCCCCAGGATCACGAAGAGCCTCTGCTTGCGTTTCGGTGTCAGGCTAAGTGTCATGACGATTACCACCCGATTGATGTGAAACTCTCGACGCCTCGCCCCGGCCGGCGCCCAGGCGCTGCTCGCGACGGGCGCGACGCTGCAGGTTGCGCAGCAGCTGACGGCGCTCGGCGCGGGCGTGCAGGACGATGGCGACGAGCAGCGCGGCGGTCGCCGCCCAGGCCGCCCAGACATAGGGGGCATGCCCCCCCATGGCGATGAATTCGTTGAAGGATTCGAAGGCCATCAGCGCTCCTCTCCGGCCAGGTCACGCACCCAGCGCTTGTTGGATTCGCGGCGCAGGATCTCGCTACGGGTGCGCATCAGGGTCACCGCAATGAAGAAGCTGTAGAAGCCCAGCACCATGATCAGCAGCGGTACCCACATCTCCATGGGCATGCCGACGCGTCCGGTGACGGTGAAGGTGGCCGGCTGGTGCAGGGTGTACCACCAGTCCACCGAGTACTTGATGATCGGGATGTTGATCACGCCCACCATGGCCAGCACCGAGGCGGCCCGGGAGGCGCTGTCGCGGCTCGCGAAGGCTCCGCGCAGGGCGATCACCCCCAGGTAGAGGAAGAACAGGATCAGCATCGAGGTGAGGCGCGCGTCCCACATCCACCAGGTGCCCCAGGTGGGCACGCCCCACACCGCCCCGGAGAACAGCGAGATGAAGGTCATGGCCGCGCCCAGCGGCGCCATCATGGCGGCGGCCATGTCGGCCACCTTGATCTTCCAGACCATATAGACCAGGCCACACACCGCCATGCTGACGAAGATCGACTGGGCCAGGAAGGCCGACGGCACGTGGACGTAGATGATGCGGAAGCTGTTGCCCTGCTGGTAGTCGGCCGGCGCGAAGGCCAGGCCCCAGACGGTACCGACCAGGATCAGCCCGGCCGCGGCAACCCAGAACCACGGCATCAGCCGTTCGCTGATGGCGTAGAACCACTTGGGGGAACGCAACTTGTTAATGAAGGCCCACATGCTTCTTCCACCTCTCAACCGTTGATGCTGATGCGCAGTGACGCCGCGATCGCCCAGGGGGCCAGCATCAGCGCCAGCGCCAGCAGGGCCCCCAGGATGGCCAGATGGGCCGCGGCCCCGTCGCCCAGGATGGCCGCCTGTACGGCACCGGCGCCGAAGATCAGCACCGGAATATAGAGCGGCAGGACCAGCAGCGACAGCAGCACCCCGCCCCTCGAAAGCCCCACGGTGAGGGCCGCACCGATGGCGCCGATCAGGCTCAGGCTGGCGGTTCCCAGGGCCAGGGACAGCGCCAGGATCAGGTAGCTGCCGGCGGGCAGCGACAGCATGATCCCCAGCACCGGCGCCATCATCGCCAGCGGCAGGCCGGTCAGCAGCCAGTGTACCGTCACCTTGGCCAGCCCCAGCATCGCCAGCGGCTGCGGCGTCAGCAGCAGCTGCTCCAGGGAGCCGTCGTCGTAGTCACCGCGAAACAGGCTGTCCAGGGAGAGCAGCGCCGCCAGCAGTGCCGCCACCCACAGCAGGCCCGGCGCGATGGTGGCGAGCAGCTGCGGGTCCGGCGAGATGCCGATCGGAAACAGGGTGATCACCAGGGCGAAGAACACCAGCGGGTTGAGCACCTCGCTGCGGCGGCGCAGCAGCAGGGTCAGGTCGCGCTTGAGCGTTGCCCACACTGCGACCGTCAGGCCGCCCCGGGGTTCCCCGTCGGCGACCGGCCTGTCATCGGTATCGATCATGGGTGTCTCACCGCTCGGCATCTTGCCCTCCCCGCCCGAGGCGGATGCGCCGCAGCTCTCCCGAGGCCTTGAGTTCATGGTGGGTGGTGACCAGCACGCAGCCGCCCGAGCGGGCATGGACGATCAGCCGCTCCTCCAGCGCCGCCACGCCATCGCGGTCGATGGCGGTGAAGGGTTCATCGAGCACCCACAGCGGGCGAGGCGTCAGCTCCAGGCGCGCCAGGGCCACCCGACGCTGCTGCCCGGCCGACAGCTGGGCCGCCGGCACGTCCTCGAAGCCCGCCAGACCCAACGACTCCAGGGCCGCCAGGCGCGCGGCCTCGTGGCCCGGGTCGCCGGCCAGCGCCTGGTACCAGGCGAGGTTCTCCAGCGGCGTCAGGGCGCCCTTCACGCCGGGCGCATGGCCCAGGTAGAGCAGGCTCGAGAGGAAGGCCTGGCGAGCCTGGCGCATCGGCCGGTCGTTCCAGAACAGCTCGCCCTGATAGTCGGCCAGCTGTCCGGAGAGGATCTTCAGCAGGGTGGTCTTGCCGCTACCGTTGGGACCCTCGACCCGGACGATCTCGCCGGCGCGGATGTCCAGATCGAGATCCTCGAACAGCCACCGATCATCCCGTTCACAGGCCAGCTTTCGGGCTTGCAGGCGCAGGGTCAAGGCTCACTCCGGCATGGGGGTAATTTGGCTCGAGACTCTACACGGAAAGGCGTTTTGCTACCAGTCGACCGACTGCGTCAGCGGGTCGCGGTTGACCTGCATCAAGCGGCCTGCCGATCGGCTTCCTTGCCAGATCGGCAGCCCCTGCTATGCTTCGACAACACTGTACGTTTCAACAGGGGTTAGCTGCCTGACCGCCGACAGGAGATCCACGCCATGCCCGAGGCCACCTCCCACTTCCTCTTTCGCCGCCCCAACCTGCCCCTAGCCGTCGCCTGGGACCCCCTGCCGGCCGACGCGCTGGCCGACGAGGCGATGACCGAGATCCCGCTGCTCGGCAGCGTCTCGGCGGGCCTGCCCATCGAGGCCTGCCTGGACAGCGGCAGCATCCACGTGCCCACTCGTATGGTGCGACGCAACACCTATGCCCTCAAGGTGCGCGGCGACTCCATGATCGATTGCAACATCTTCGACGGGGATGTGATCATCATCGAGCGTCAGGAGAGCGCCGAGAACGGCGAGACGGCGGTGGTGATGATCAACGATCAGGAGGTCACCCTGAAGAAGCTCTACATCGAGAAGTCCGGGGTTCGCCTGCAGCCCGCCAACGAGAGCATGGCACCGATCTACCTGAAGAACAGCGACATCCAGGTACTGGGCCTGGTGATGGGCGTGGTTCGCCAGGGGGAGATGGCCGCCTGATGCGCTACCCGGTGCCCGACCTGGCCCCCGGCGAGCGCCAGGAGACCGAGCTCGAGGTCGAGCGCAGCCGCTTCCTGGCCTGGCTCTGCCACGCCCCGGAGGTGGCGGCCTTCGAGTCGCTGCTGGCCGAGGCGCGCCGCCTCCACCCCGGTGCCAGCCACCACTGCAGCGCCTTCATCGCCGGCCCGCCGGGGGAGCAGGCCGCCATCGGCTTCTCCGACGATGGCGAACCCGGCGGCACCGCGGGACGGCCCATGTATCAGGTCCTGGAGGGCTCGGGCCTCGGCCAGGTCGCCTGCGTGGTCACCCGCTACTTCGGCGGCACCAAGCTGGGCACCGGCGGACTGGCCCGCGCCTACGCCCAGGCCGCCGCCCAGGCCCTTGAGACCCTGCCACGCCGCGAGGTCGTCGAGCGCACGCCCCTGCAGCTGAAGGTCGACTTCGCCGGCGAGGCCGAGGCCCGCGGCTGGCTCGGCGGCCGGGAGATCCCCGTCGAGGCCGCCGACTACGGCGCCGACGGCGTCGTGCTCACCGTCGGCTGGCCCAGCGACCAGCCCGTTGACCTCGCCGCCCTCGAGTCGCGCCTGCGCGGTCGGCTCGCCCTCGTCGAGCCCTGATCCGGAGGGCCGGGGCGTCGTCTGCAGCTCAGCGTGTCAGGCGGCCCCGGGAAAAGCTGCCCAGCGCCACCTCGTAGGAGCGCTGGATATGGTCATCCATCAGGGCGCGCGCGCCCCGCGCATCGCGCTCCAGGGCCAGCGCCACCAGCTCGCCATGCTGGGCATCCAGCACCCGGCGCACCTCCGGCGCCTCCGGCGCCAGACGCCGGTAGCGGTCGAACTGGTCGTGCAGCTGCTCGATGAAGCGCAGCAGCCAGGCCGAGCCGCAGGGAGCGACCAGGGTGCGATGGAAGCGCCCATGCAGCCGCTCCCACTCATCGCCACTCTCCGGGGCCTGGTCGGCGCGCTTGAGGCGATGGGCCGCCGCGAGCAGCTCCGACTCCCATTCGGCATCGCCCCGGGCGATCGCCCGCTCCAGCGCCATGCCCTCCAGCTCGCGGCGCATCCCGGCGATATCGTCCAGTTCGTCACGCTCCAGCCTGGGCACGCGAAAGCCGCGCTGGTTCTCCTGGATCAGCAACCCGTAGGCCGCGAGGCGATTGAGGGCCTCGCGCAGCGGGCTCAGCCCGACATCGTAGCGCGCCTTGAGCGAGCTGATCGCCACCTTCTCCCCCGCCTCGAACCGCCCATTCACCAGGTCCTGCCGCAGGGTGTCGTAGATGCGGCTGGATGTGGTCATGCGTCCCTTCCGTTTGGGTATGGCCATTTCCCCTCCTCGACGTCCGCTCCCGCCAACACTTGACGCTCCTTTCCGCGCCGCCCTATAGTCGGTGAAGACAATATAATCGATTTTCTATCGCAAAGACGACCAATGAGAATAAAAACCATCGACTGCCCTGCCATCGACTCCCTGGAGGTGACCCCTTGAGCGCCCCCGACAAGGCGCCCCTGGGCGCCCTCTTCTGGGCCTTCACCCGCATCGGGCTGCTCGGCTTCGGCGGCGGGCCGGCGATGATACCGCTGGTCCAGCAGGAGGTGGTCAAGCGCCATACCTGGCTCTCCGATGAGGAGTTCGCCGACATCCTCGCCATCGGCAACACCCTGCCCGGGCCGATCGCCACCAAGATGCCCGGCTATATCGGCTATCGGGTGGCCGGCCTGCCGGGCTGCCTGATCGCCGTGCTGGCGGTGATCCTGCCGATGATCGTCGCCATGATCCTGCTGCTTGGCCTGTTCAGCCGCTACCGTGACGTGGACTGGATCCGCGGCATGGGCCAGGCGGTCGTCCCGGTGGTCATGGTGATGATGGCGCAGCTGACCCTGGACTTCTGGAACAAGTCGCGGCTGGCACTGGGCTGGGGTATCAGCCTGGCCATGGCGGCCACGGCGGGGGGGCTGATCTACCTGGTGGGCCTCCACCCCGGCTGGGTGGTCGGGGCGCTGCTGGCGGCGGCCCTGCTGCGGCCGGCCGGTACCGCCGAGGAGGCCAGCCGATGACCTACTGGGAGCTGTTCCTCGCCTTCTTCATTCCCAACATCATCGGCTATGGCGGCGGGCCGGCGATCATCCCGCTGATCGAGGCCGAGGTGGTGGGTCGCTACGGCTGGATGAGCGCCCAGCAGTTCGCCGAGACCCTGGCGCTCGGCAACGCCCTGCCCAGCCCCATCGCCACCAAGATGGCCGGCCAGATCGGCTACGAGGTCGCCGGTGTCGTCGGGGCCCTGGTGGCGGTGCTGGCCACCGTGGTGCCCTCCCTGCTGCTGATGCTCGGCGCCCTGGGGCTGCTCTACCGCTACCGCGACTCGCCGCGGGTGAAACGCATGAGCCAGTGGGTCCGCCCGGTGATCGCCATGATGATGGCCTGGCTGACCTGGAGCTTCCTCGACGAGGGACTCCAGGGCGCCGGGATGCTGCATACCCTGCTGATCGGGGCCGCCGCGGCGATCGCCCTGCTGCACTTTCGCACCCACCCGGCCTTCGTGGTGCTGGCCGCCCTGATCTACGGAGGACTCTTTCTCGGGTGAGCACCGCCCGACGCCTGTCATCGACAACGCCATAACAAGACCCGACACGGGAACACGCGCTCACACCCTTGCCGCCTCCCGACAGAGGCCGGCATGACAACAACAGCCACAAGACCCGAGGTGTACCACCATGACGCGCAACACACTGATCCGTACCCTGGCCGCCATCGGCCTCGCCGGCGGCGTCGCCTTCTCGGCCACCGCCGCGGCCGACTATCCCGAGCAGGACATCCGCCTGATCATTCCCTATGGTCCGGGCGGGGCCACCGACATCATCTTCCGCCTGATCTCCCAGGAGGCCGAGCAGCACCTGGGCGAGTCGATCGTGCCGGTCAACATGGCGGGGGCCGGCGCCACGCTGGGCTCGCGCAACGTCAAGGACGCACGGCCTGACGGCTACACCCTGCTGGGCAGCCACGACACCATCGCGCTCTCCAAGCTCGCCGGCACCGTGGACTACTCCTATGACGCCTTCGAACCGATCGCCCTGCTGACCCAGACCATCAACATCCCCGCCGCCCACGCCAACCATCCGGTGCAGAGCGCCGACGAGATCGCCGACTACGTTCGCGAGAACCCCGGCCAGGTGCGCTTCAGCATGATCCCGAGCTCCACCGACCACTTCTTCTGGGTGCAGTTCTTCGACGAGGCCGGCATCGACATGGCCGACGTGCGCCTGGTCGGCTATCCGGACACCGGCGAGCAGGTCTCCGCGCTGCTGGCCGAGGAGATCGACTTCGCCATGTTCAACCTCCCCTCCGGCGGCGCCTTCTTCGAGGACGGCACCTTCCGCCCCCTGGGGGTCGCCCACCCGGAGCGGCTCGACGGCCTGCCCGACGTGCCGACCCTGCGCGAGATGGGCATCGAGATGGATCACTCCACCAGCCGCGGCATCTTCGCCCCCAAGGGCACCCCCCTGGAGGTGCTCGACACCGTCGCCGAGGCCTATGGCCAGGCGCTGGAGAACGAGCAGGTGCGCAGCCGCATCGAGAACGAGTTCGGTTCGGTGGTGCGCTTCCTGGCCGGTGACGACTACCAGGCCTTCCTCGACGACAACGAGGCCGCCCTGTCCGCCGCCGCCGAGAACATCGACTTCCAGAACTGAGACCATGGCGCACCCGCTGGCCCGGCAGTCCGGCCAGCGGGGCGCCGGAGAGCTCCCCCATGTTGACGCTAACCAAGGACCGCGCCCTGGCGCTGGCCATGCTGGTGCTCACCGCCGTCATGCTGGCGGAGACCCGCCACATCCGGCCACCCACCAGCTGGCAGCCCTACGGCTCGGCCCTGTTTCCACGCATCCTGCTGGTCATCATCGGCCTGCTCGCGCTGCTGATCCTGGTGCGCTCGCTGATGGCGGGCGTGCCGCCGCGCACGGCACCGCGGCGCACCTTCACCGCCTGGCTGGCCCACCATCGCATCGTGCTGTGCCTCTTCGCACTGTTCGGGGCCTATGCCCTGCTGCTGCCTTGGGTCGGCTACCTGGCCGCCACCATCGGTTTCCTGGTGGCATCGCTGGCCCTGCTGCTGGGCATCGACACGCGCCGCAAGTGGGCCATCAACCTCGCGGTGAGCCTCACCCTGGCGCCGCTGGTCTACGTGATCTTCCGCTTCGGCCTCAACGTCTGGCTGCCCTGACCGACCACGGAGAGCCCCATGGCTGACTTCTTTCTACAAGCTCTCGCCCAGGTCGGCAGCCCCTCGGTGCTGCTGCTGATCCTGGTCGGCGTGCTGTTCGGCATCATCGGCGGAAGCATCCCGGGCTTCACCGTCACCATGGCGATCCTGGTGGTCTTCCCCTTCACCTTCGCCATGGACCCGGTCAGCGGCGTCTCGCTGATGGTCGGGGTCTTCGTCGGCGGCTACTCGGGAGGAATCGTCTCGGGGGTGATGCTCGGCATCCCGGGCACGCCCTCCTCGATCACCACCGTCTACGATGGCTACCCCATGGCCCAGAAGGGCGAACCCGGGCGGGCCCTGGGCATCGGAGTGGCGGCCTCCTTCCTCGGCACCCTGATCAGCGTGGCCGTGCTGGTCTTCTTCGGCCCGCTGATCGCCGGCTTCAGCATGAACTTCCGCCCCTGGGAGATCACCGCGCTGATCATCTTCGCCCTGACGCTGGTCGCGGGGCTGTCCAACGGCGCCCTGCTGAAGGGGCTGCTGGCGGCGGTGCTGGGCCTGCTGATCACCACCGTGGGCTACGACCGCAACAGCAACCTGCGCTTCGACTTCGGCCTGCCCGCCTTCAGCTCGGGTTTCGAGATCCTGCCGGTGATGATCGGCATCTTTGCCTTCTCCCAGCTGATGGGCAACCTCGAGAAGCTGCGTGACGAACCGAGCGATGCCCGGGGGGTGGATACCAACGTCTCCATCCCCTACGGCCGCATCCTTCGCGACATGGCTGGCCAGAAGCTCAACACCCTGCGCTCCTCGCTGATCGGCAGCCTGGTCGGCGCCCTGCCGGGCACCGGCGGCACGGTGGCCAACTTCATCAGCTACGACCAGGCCAAGAAGTTCTCGCGCCATCCGGAACGCTTCGGTACCGGCACTCCGGACGGCATCGTCGCCTCCGAGTCCTCCAACAGCGCCGTGGCCGGCGGTGCCTTCGTGCCGACCCTGGCGCTGGGCATTCCCGGCGACCTGCCCATGGCCATCATGATGGGGGTGCTGATCCTTCACGGCATCACGCCAGGGCCGCTGATGTTCGAGCAGAACCCGGTACTGGTGGGGGCGATCTACGCCAGCCTGCTGATCGGGGCCGTGGTGATGGTGCTCTGCCAGCTGCTGCTGGTCCGCTGGTTCGCCAAGATCTCGCTGATCCCCCAGCAGATCCTGGTGCCGGTGGTGCTGATGCTCTGCGCCATCGGCTCCTATGCCCTGAACAACAACCTGTTCGACATCTGGGTGCTGTTCGGCTTCGGCATCCTCGGCTACCTGCTGTGGAAGGCCGAGGTCCCGCTGACCCCGCTGATCCTCGGCGTGGTGCTGGGCAACAACCTGGAGCGCCAGCTGTTCCGCGCCCTGGAGCTTGACAGCAGCTGGCTGACCTTCCTGACCCGCCCCCTCTCGGCGCTGTTCCTGGCCCTGGCCGTGGCCTCGGTCATCTTCTCGCTCTACCAGAATCGCAAGATCCAACGCAACCAGCTCGCGGCGCGACGCAACGACGCCTGAGCCACCAGAGGAGTTCTCCATGCGGCATGATGCACGCTACTACCCGAGCCCTTCGCGACGCACCGCCAGCTTCGGCCGTCGCGGCATGGTCGCCACCTCGCAGCCCCTGGGCGCCCAGGCCGGCATGCAGATCCTGCAGCAGGGCGGCAACGCCGTGGATGCCGCCATCGCCACGGCGGCGGCCCTGACCGTGGTCGAGCCCACCTCCAACGGCATCGGCAGCGATGCCTTCGCCATCGTGTGGATCGACGGTGCGCTCCACGGCCTGAACGCCAGCGGCCCGGCGCCCCGGGCCGCGACCCCCGAGGCGATCCGGGCCCTGGGCCATGAGCGCGTGCCCGAGCACGGGCTGCTGCCGGTGACCGTGCCGGGCGCACCGGCCGCCTGGGCCGCCCTCTCCGAGCGCTTCGGCAAGCTGCCGTTTGCCGACCTGCTGGCCCCGGCCATCGCCCTGGCCGAGGAGGGCTTCCCGGTCTCGCCGATCGTCAACCAGATGTGGGAGGACGCCCACGAGAGCTATTCCCGCTACGACGATCCGGCCTTCCTGCCCTGGTTCGCCACCTTCGCGCCGAAGGGCCATGCCCCGCGTCCCGGCGAGCTCTGGTCGTCGCCGGACCACGCCCGCACGCTGCGCGCCATTGCCGGGAGCCACGCCCGAGACTTCTATGAGGGGGAACTGGCGGACCGGATCGATGCCTTCTTCCGCGAGCATGGCGGCCTGCTGCGCCGCGAGGACCTGGCCGACTTCAGCCCCGAGTGGGTGGAGCCGATCAGCACCCGCTACCGCGGCCACGACATCTGGGAGATTCCCCCCAACGGCAGCGGCATGATCGCGCTGCAGGCGCTCGGCATGCTCGAGCGCATGGGCGAGGAGGGACGCGACCCGGTGGAGACCCTGCATCGCCGCATCGAGGCCACCAAGCTGGGCTACGTGGATGGCCTACGCTACATCACCGAGGCGGACGCCATGGGGCCGAGCGTCGAGCAGATGCTTGCCGACGACTACCTCAAGGCCCGCGCCAGCCTGATTGGCGACACCGCGCTGGACCCGGTGCATGGCAACCCGATCATGGGCGGCACCGTCTACCTGGCCACCGCCGATGCCGACGGCAACATGGTGTCGTTCATCCAGAGCAACTTCAAAGGCTTCGGCTCCGGGATCGTGGTCCCGGGCACCGGCATCAGCCTTCAGAACCGCGGCTGGTCCTTCTCGCTGGACCCCGAGCACCCCAATGTCCTGGCGCCCGGCAAGCGCACCTACCACACCATCATCCCCGGCTTCATCACCCGCGACCGCGAGGCCGTGGGGCCGTTCGGGGTGATGGGCGGCTTCATGCAGCCCCAGGGGCATGTCCAGGTGATCACCGGGATGCTCGACGACCACCTCAACCCCCAGGCGGCCCTCGACATGCCCCGCTGGAAGTGGACCCGGGGCAGGACCGTCGAGGTCGAGCCGCACTTCCCCGACCACCTGGCCCAGGCCCTGGCGCGCCGCGGCCACCACATCGTCAAGGTGGCCGACAGCCTGAGCTTCGGCCGCGGCCAGGTGATCCTGCGCGACCGGGAGACCGGGGTGCTCTGTGGCGGCACCGAACCCCGCACCGACGGGGCCGTGCTGCCCTGGTGAGGCAGCCGCCGCCCCGGATACGCCAACGGCGCCCCGCGGGGCGCCGTTGGCATGGGGGTACCGGTGGGCCTCACCCCAGGTACTTGATCATCACCCCCGCGGCCACCGCCGAGCCGATCACCCCGGCCACGTTGGGCCCCATGGCGTGCATCAGCAGGAAGTTGTGCGGGTTGGATTCCAGCCCCACCTTGTTGGCGACCCGAGCTGCCATGGGCACCGCGGAGACGCCGGCGGCGCCGATCAGGGGGTTGATCGGCATCTTGCTGACCAGGTTCATCAGCTTGGCCATCAGCACCCCGGCCGCGGTGCCGATGGCGAAGGCCACCATGCCCAGCCCCATGATGCCCAGAGTCTCCACCGCCAGGAAGCTCTCGGCCATCAGCTTGGAGCCTACGGCCAGGCCCAGCACGATGGTGACGATGTTGATCAGGGCGTTCTGGGCAGTGTCGGTCAGACGTTCCACCACGCCACACTCGCGCATCAGGTTGCCGAAGCAGAACATCCCCAGCAGCGGCGAGGCATCCGGCAGGAACAGCGCCACCAGCACCAGCAGGGCCAGCGGGAAGACGATCTTCTCGAGCTTCGACACCGGACGCAGCTGCGTCATGGTGATCTCGCGCTCCTTCCTGCTGGTCAGCAGCTTCATGATCGGCGGCTGGATCATCGGCACCAGCGCCATGTAGGCGTAGGCGGCCACCGCGATGGCACCCAGCAGCTCCGGCGCCAGCACGCTCGACACGTAGATCGAGGTGGGGCCGTCGGCGCCGCCGATGATGCCGATGGCGGCGGCCTGGTTGAGCGAGAAGTCCATCCAGCCCATGGCCGACATGCCCACCGCGCCGAACAGGGTGGCGAAGATGCCGAACTGCGCGGCCGCGCCCAGGAACAGGGTCCGCGGGTTGGCCAGCAGCGGGCCGAAGTCGGTCATCGCGCCCACGCCCATGAAGATGATCAGCGGGGCGATGCCGGACTCCACGGCGACCTTGTAGAAGACGTAGAGGAGGCCGTCGCCGTAGCCGACGTTCATGGCCACGTCCTTGGCGGCCCGCAGCTGGTCCGGCGAGGCGCCGTCATCGACGATCAGCTTCAGGGTGCTGCGCCAGGCCTCCTCACCGGCCAGCGGGTCGAGGGTGGCCCCGAGGGCGGCGGCGATCTGCTGCAGCACCGCGGGGCGCGCCACCTCGATGGCCTGGTCCAGCGCCGAGATGGCAAGACCCGCCTCGGGGATGTTGGCGAGGATGCCGGCGAAGCCGATCGGCACCAGCAGCAGCGGCTCGAACTTCTTGGCGATGGCCAGGTAGAGCAGCCCCAGCCCGACCAGGATCATCACGGCCTGGCCGGGGGTCAGGTTGTAGGCCCCCGAGCCGTACCAGAGGGTTACCAGCTTATCCATGGTGAGGCCCCTCAGAGCTCGATCAGGACGTCACCGACGGCGACGCTGTCGCCCTCGCTGACCTTGATGGCCGACACGGTGCCGGCGCTCGCCGCCCGCACCTCGGTCTCCATCTTCATGGCCTCGAGAATGATCACCACGTCGCCCTCAGCGACGCTGTCGCCCTCGCGCACGTTGACCTTGAAGATATTGCCCGCCAGCGGCGCGGTGATGGCCTCGCCGGTCGGTGCCGCCGGGGCGCTCTCGGCGGGCGTCGCGGCCGCGTCCTTCTCGGCCACCTGGCCGATCTCGCCGCCCTCGGCCACCTCGACCACGTACTGCTTGCCGTTGACCTTGACCGTGTAGGTCTCGGGACCGGCCGGCGCGCCGCCGCTGACGGCAGGCGCCTTGGTCTCGGCCTGCGGCGAAGCGACCGGCAGGCTGGCGCCGGCCTCCGGGGCCTGGGGCACCGGCTCGAAGGCGTCGGGGTTGTCGCGGTTCTTCAGGAACTTCAGGCCGATCTGCGGGAACAGCGCATAGGTGAGCACATCGTCGATCTCACGCTCGCCCTCGGCCAGGCGGATGCCGTCGGCCTTGGCCTTCTCCTTGAGCTCGGCGGTCAGCCGCTCCATCTCCGCCTCGAGCAGGTCGGCGGGACGGCAGGTGATGGGTTCCTTGCCCTCCAGCACGCGGGCCTGCAGCTCCCGGTTGAATTCGGCCGGCGCGGCGCCATACTCGCCCTTGAGCAGCGCCTGGACCTCCTTGGAGATCGACTTGTAGCGCTCGCCCATCATCACGTTCATCACCGCCTGGGTGCCGACGATCTGCGAGGTGGGGGTGACCAGCGGGATGAAGCCCAGGTCCTCGCGGACCCGCGGGATCTCCTGGAGCACGTCGTCGAGCTTGTCGCCGGCGCCCTGCTCCTTGAGCTGGCCTTCCATGTTGGTGAGCATGCCGCCCGGCACCTGGGCGATCAGGATGCGCGAGTCGATGCCCTTCAGCGAGCCCTCGAAGGCGGCGTACTTCTTGCGCACCTCGCGGAAGTAGGCGGCGATCTCCTCGAGCAGTTCGAGGTCCAGGCCGGTGTCGCGCTCGGTGCCCTGGAGGATCGCCACCACCGACTCGGTGGGGCTGTGGCCATAGGTCATGGACATCGAGGAGATGGCGGTGTCGACGTTGTCGATGCCGGCCTCGGCGGCCTTGACGATGGTGGAGGTGGAGAGACCGGTGGTGGCGTGGCACTGCATGTGGATCGGGATGTCCACCGCGGCCTTGAGCTTGGTGACCAGCTCATAGGCATCGTAGGGCTTGAGCAGACCGGCCATGTCCTTGATGCACAGGGAATCGGCGCCCATGCCGGCGATGGTCTTGCCGAGCTCGACCCAGCCGTCCAGGGTGTGCACCGGGCTCACGGTATAGGAGAGCGTGCCCTGGGCGTGGCCCTCGACGTTGCGCACCGCCTGGATGGCGCGCTCCAGGTTGCGCGGGTCGTTCATGGCATCGAAGACGCGGAACACATCGACGCCGTTGGTCCTGGCGCGCTCGACGAAGCGGTCCACCACGTCATCGGCGTAGTGGCGATAGCCGAGCAGGTTCTGGCCGCGCAGCAGCATCTGCTGGGGGGTGTTGGGCATGGCCGCCTTGAGCTCGCGGATGCGCTCCCAGGGATCCTCGCCCAGGTAGCGGATGCAGGCGTCGAAGGTGGCCCCCCCCCAGGACTCGAGCGACCAGAAGCCGACGCGGTCGAGCTTCTCGGCGATGGGCAGCATGTCCTCCAGGCGCAGGCGCGTGGCGAAGAGCGACTGGTGGGCATCACGCAGGACGACGTCGGTGATGCCGAGCGGGCGAGCGTTGTCAGTCATGGGAGTGACCTTGTCATTTTAGGGAGTAGGAAAGGCGAAAGGGGGGAGACCGTCAGCGGCGATGGCGCTGACGGTAGCGATGCAGGGCGGCGCCGATCACCACCATCAGCTCCTCGTCCTCCTGGCGCGGGGCCGGGGGACGGGCGCTGCCGCTGGCGGGCTTGGCCGGCTCGGGCGCGAAGCGCCGGAGGGTCAGCGACATGAGGGTCGTGGTGATCACCAGCACGGTAAGAAAAACAAAAACAAACCCCATGCCGAGACCCATCAGGGCCAGGCCCTCGTGTAGAAGCTCGATATCCTGCATCCAGCGGTCTCCTGATTCTTGTCGCCACCTTGCGCCTATCGTTCAGCAACAGGGTGGATTGCGCATTTTTTCGGATGGTATAACCTGCCACATTCACGACAGATTGCAATGGGGACATGGTGGAAGTCAGAGTTGTTAATTTACTACAAGGAGCACCGGGTCGCATCGGCCTCGCCCCGATGGAGGGGGTCATCGACGTCCATACCCGGGCGCTGCTGACCCGCCTGCCGGGCTTCGACTGGGCGGTCACCGAATTCGTGCGCGTCGTCGATGCCCGGCTGCCGCCCCGCGTCTTCCACAAGCACTGCCCCGAGCTGACACTGCCCGAGGTCGCCACCCCAAGCGGCGTGCCGGTGCACCTGCAGCTGCTCGGCTCCGACCCCGAGGCGCTGGCCGCCAACGCCCGCCAGGCGCTGCGCCTGGGCGCCGTGAGCCTCGACCTCAACTTCGGCTGCCCCGCCAAGCTGGTCAACCGCCACGACGGCGGCGCCTCGCTGCTGCGCGACCCGCGCCGCGTGCATGACGCCGTGGCGGCCGTGCATGACGCCGTGGGCCAGGCGATCCCGGTGACGGCCAAGGTTCGCCTGGGCTTCGCGGATCGTCGCCTGGCGCTGGCCTGCTCCCTGGCGGCCCAGGAGGCCGGCGCCCGTCAGCTGGTCGTGCATGGGCGCACCCGCGACGAGGGCTACCGCCCGCCCGCCCACTGGGAGTGGATCGGCCGCATTCGCCGGCACCTCTCGATCCCGGTCGTCGCCAATGGCGACATCTGGAGCCTGGAGGACTACTGGCGTGCCCGCACCCTCTCGGGGTGCGACGACGTGATGCTGGGGCGCGGGGCCCTGGCCGACCCCTGGCTCGCCCACCGCATCCGCCACTGGCAGGCCACCGGCGAGACCCTGCCCGCGACGCCCTGGCGGGCACGGGCCGAGATCCTTGCCCGCTTTGCTGCATTGCAGCGTAGCACACTTCCCGAGCGCGTGGTCGCCTCGCTGGTCAAGCAGTGGCTCAACCAGATGCGCGCCCGCGATGCCGAGGCGGCGCGCCGCTTCGCCTCGCTGAAACGCCTCACCCGGCTGGACGACCTGCTCCTCGGCCTGGCGACGGATGACGCGTGCCGCGCCGACGCCGCGCAGCCCGCCTGAGCCGAGGGACCAGGCGGCGGTTAACCAAAAAAAGAGGCGCACGTCACGGAAGTGACGGCGCCTCAAACGATCGCGGAATCGACCCGTGCGCTCGCACGCCGTCGATCCAGCTAGCAGAAAGGGGTGGGCCCAGCTCGAGCCCGAAAGCAGAAGACCCGCCCTCGCGAGGAGGACGGGTCGAAATCTGGCGCGCCCGGGAGGATTCGAACCTCCGACCACCTGATTCGTAGTCAGGTACTCTATCCAGCTGAGCTACGGGCGCGTAGAGCGAGGGTTAGCGTGAATCGCCATCACGTGGAACCTGGAGGAAGATGGCGCGCCCGGGAGGATTCGAACCTCCGACCACCTGATTCGTAGTCAGGTACTCTATCCAGCTGAGCTACGGGCGCTTGATCTTCACACCTATGTCGACCCTGAGCTTGCAGTCGCAAGCGTCATGGCGGAGAGGGAGGGATTCGAACCCTCGATGAGGCTATAAACCCCATACTCCCTTAGCAGGGGAGCGCCTTCAGCCACTCGGCCACCTCTCCCTCATCGACACGGCGCATATCTTACCGTTTCTGAAGGCCTTTGTCCAGCGACCCCGGCGTCTTTTTTCAGCAGGCCGTTGCGCCGGCAGGACATTCACCCTTCCTGGCCGCCGCTGCCCTCCTCGGCCTTCTCGCGCTGGATGCGCTGATAGATCTCCTCGCGATGCACGGCGACGTCCTTGGGGGCGTTGACGCCGATACGGACCTGGTTTCCCTTCACACCCAGGACCGTAACGGTGATGTCATCTCCGATCATCAGGGTCTCGCCGACTCGGCGGGTCAGGATGAGCATGGCTGATCTCCTTCTCAGGCTTGTTCTAAGGCTTTCTGGCAACGGGATACACGCCGATGGAACCGCGCCGCCTCATTATGTGGCATGACGTCCTCCGTGACCAATGCATAGGAGCCATGACACACCGGCGCCGTGCTGAAGGGAAGCGCCGCGCACGGCGCATCACGGGCTTCCCTGTCAGCGTAGATGGTGCCGGCGCCCCGGGGCAGGCCTTATTCGCTCTCGATGTCGCTCTTGTCGAGGCCGAAGGCCTTGTGCAGGGCGCGCACGGCAAGCTCCATCTGCTTCTCGTCGATCACCACGGAGATCTTGATCTCGGAGGTGGAGACCATGCGGATGTTGATGTTCTCCTCGGCCAGCACGCGGAACATCTTGGAGGCCACGCCGGCATGGGAACGCATGCCCACCCCCACCAGGGAGACCTTGGCGATGTTGTCGTCGCCACGCAGTTCGCCGCCGCCCAGGTCGGGGATCACCTGGTCCTGCAGGATGCGCATGGTCTGCTTGTAGTCGCCCTTGGCGACGGTGAAGGTGAAGTCGGTATAGTCACCCGCCGGCGCCACGTTCTGCACGATCATGTCGACCTCGATGTTGGCATCGGCGATCGGCCCGAGGATGCGCGAGGCCACACCCGGCACGTCCGGGGTGTTGAGCAGGGTCAGCTTGGCTTCGTTGGCGGTGAAGGCGATACCGGAGATCAGCGGTTCTTCCATGGAGTCCTCGTCTTGGTCGGAGTCTGCAACGATCAGGGTGCCGGGGCCATCCTCGAAGCTGGACAGCACGCGCAGCGCGACATTGTACTTGCCCGCAAATTCGACGGCGCGAATCTGCAGGACCTTGGAGCCCAGGCTCGCCAGCTCCAGCATCTCCTCGACGGTGATGGTGTCGAGGCGCTGGGCCTTGGAACAGACGCGGGGGTCGGTGGTGTAGACGCCATCCACATCGGTATAGATCTGGCACTCGTCGGCGCCCAGGGCCGCTGCCAGGGCCACGCCGGTGGTATCGGAGCCGCCACGGCCGAGGGTGGTGATGTTGCCCTCTTCATCCACCCCCTGGAACCCGGCCACCACCACCACCTTGCCCTCGTCCAGGTCCTCGCGCATCTCGTCGGTCTCGATGCGCTGGATACGCGCCTTGGTGTGGGCGCTGTCGGTGAGGATGCCCACCTGGGAACCGGTATAGGAGGTGGCCGCCACGCCGAGCTTGTGCAGGGCCATGGCCAGCAGCGAGATGGTGACCTGCTCGCCGGTGGAGACCAGCATGTCCATCTCCCGCGGCGTCGGCTCGTCGTTGATCTCGTTGGCCATGCCGATCAGGCGGTTGGTCTCGCCGCTCATGGCGGAGACCACGACCACGACCTGGTGGCCGTTGTCGCGGAAGCCCTTGACCTTCTCGGCCACGGCCTTGATGCGCTCCACGGAGCCCACCGAAGTGCCGCCGAATTTCTGTACGTATAGTGCCATCTGCGATTTTTCCCTCGTGAGTCGGGCGCGTACGCCCGGATGAGTGAAAGGTGACTCTCTACGAACAGGGCCGGCGCCCTGCGGCGACCGGCCCTGCAACATCTCTTACGCGAGGCGCTCCTCGACCCAGCCGGGAACGCTCTCCAGGGCCCCCGGCAGGGCCGCCACGTCGCTCCCCCCGGCCTGGGCCATGTCGGCACGGCCGCCGCCCTTGCCGCCGACCTGGGAGGCCACGTGGTTGACGAGCTCGCCGGCCTTGACCCGGCCGGTGAGATCGTCGGTGACGCCGGCGATCAGGCTGACCTTGCCGGCCTCGGCGTCCGCCACGCCGAGCACCACGATGCCGGAGCCCAGCTTGTTCTTGAGCTGGTCCAGGACGTTGCGCAGCTCCTTGCCGGAGACGCCCTCCAGGCGGGTGGCCAGCACCTTGACCCCGGCGACCTCGCGGGCCTGGCTCAGCATGTCGCTGCCGGCGGCGCTGGCCAGCTTGGCCTTGAGCCGCTCGAGCTCCTTCTCCAGGCCGCGGTTGCGCTCCACCAGCGACTCGACGCGCTCCTCGACCTGCTCGGGCTTGGCCTTGAGGCGCTCGCCGATGCGGGTGAGCCGGGCCTCCTGCTCGCGGAACCAGGCCAGCGCCCCCTCGCCGGTGATCGCCTCGACGCGACGCACGCCGGAGGCGATGCCCTGCTCGCTGACGATATGGAAGCAGCCGATGTCGCCGCTGCGAGCCACGTGGGTGCCGCCGCACAGCTCGATGGAGAAGTCGTCGGCGCCGATGGTCAGCACCCGCACGCTGTCGGCGTACTTGGCCTCGAAGAGCGCCGCCGCCCCCTTGGCCTTGGCCCGGTCCAGGCTCATCTGCTCGATCTTCGTGGCCGCATTGGCCAGGATCTGCTCGTTGACCAGGCGCTCCACCTCGGCGAGCTGCCCCGGGGTCATGGGCTCGAAGTGGCTGAAGTCGAAACGCAGGCGCTCCGGGGTCACCAGCGAGCCCTTCTGGGCCACGTGGTCGCCCAGCACCATGCGCAGCGCCTTGTGCATCAGGTGGGTGGCGGAGTGATTGCGGATGGTGGCACCGCGCAGCTCGGCATTGACCTCGGGGCGCACCTCGTCGCCCACGGCAAGCGTGCCCTCGAGCAGCACGCCGTGGTGCAGGTGGTGGCCAGACTGCTTCTGGGTGTCGGTGACCAGGAAGCGGCCGCCGCCCGACAGGTGCAGGTAGCCGGTGTCGCCCACCTGACCGCCGGACTCCCCGTAGAAGGGGGTGCGGTCGAGCACCACGATCCCGCGCTGCTCGGGCGCCAGCCCCTCCAGGGCGTGGCCGTCGCGGTCGACAAGGGCCGTCACGCTGGCGCGATCCTCGAGTCGGTCGTAGCCGGTGAAGGTGGTCTCGCCCTCGAGCTCCAGCGCCGCGCCGTAGTCGGCGCCGAACTGGCTGGCCGCCCGGGCACGCTCGCGCTGGGCCTCCAGGGCGCGCTCGAAGCCGATCTCGTCGAGGGTCACGCCGCGTTCGCGGCAGACGTCGGCGGTCAGGTCATAGGGGAAGCCGTATGTGTCGTAGAGCTTGAACACCGTCTCGCCGGGCAGCACCTCGCCATCCAGGCCGGCCAGGGCCTCCTCGAGCAGGCCCATGCCGTGCTCCAGGGTGCGGGCGAACTGCTCCTCCTCCTTGAGCAGCACCCGCTCGATCTGCTGGCGCGCCTCGCGCAGCTCGGGATAGGCATCGCCCATCTCGGCGTCCAGGGCCCCCACCAGCCTGTGGAAGAAGTTGCCCTGGGCGCCCAGCTTGTGGCCGTGGCGGATGGCGCGGCGGATGATCCGGCGCAGCACGTAACCGCGCCCCTCGTTGGAGGGCAGCACGCCATCGGCGACCAGGAAGGCGCAGGAGCGGATATGGTCGGCGATGACCCGCAGCGACGGGTTGCGGGTATCGGCGTGGCCGGTATGGCGCGCCGCGGCCTCGAGCAGGTTCTGGAACAGGTCGATCTCGTAGTTCGAGTGCACGCCCTGCATCACCGCGGCGATGCGCTCCAGGCCCATGCCGGTATCGATGGAGGGCTTGGGCAGCGGATGCAGGGTGCCGGCGGCATCGCGATCGAACTGCATGAACACCAGGTTCCAGATCTCGATGTAGCGGTCGCCGTCCTCCTCGGGGCTGCCCGGAGGACCGCCCCACACCTCGGGGCCGTGGTCATAGAAGATCTCGGAGCTCGGGCCGCAGGGGCCGGTGTCGCCCATCTGCCAGAAGTTGTCCTCGTCGAGCTTCGAGAAGCGCGCCGGGTCGATGCCCATCTCCTCCTTCCAGATCGCCTCGGCCTCGTCGTCGCTGACGTGGACCGTGACCCACAGCTTCTCCCTGGGCAGGCCCAGGGTCTCGGTGAGGAAAGTCCAGGCGAAGTGGATGGCGTCGCGCTTGAAGTAGTCGCCGAAGCTGAAGTTGCCCAGCATCTCGAAGAAGGTGTGGTGGCGGGCGGTGTAGCCGACGTTGTCCAGGTCGTTGTGCTTGCCGCCGGCGCGCACGCAGCGCTGGGACGAGGCCGCCCGCACGTAGGGGCGCGGGTCACGGCCCAGGAAGACGTCCTTGAACGGCACCATGCCGGCGTTGGTGAACAGCAGGGTCGGGTCGTTGCCCGGTACCAGGGAGCTGGAGGGCACGACGGTGTGGCCGTGCTCCTCGAAGTAACTCAGAAAGGCCTGTCTGATGTCTGCGCTTTTCATGGGGTATCCGTGGCGATGGGCGGGGTGGCCGTCGCAACGAGGCCACCCGGGGCGTCCGCAAAGGGACCCATTATAGCGCAGCTGTCAAGGGACTGAAGGGGCGCCCCTCATCAATCCTGGTCGGCAGGGCTTTCCCAGGCGTGATCCAGGGCGTGGCGCACCTGGTCGAAGTCGAAGCCGCGGCCGGCCAGGAAGCGCTCGCGGCGGGCGCGCTCGCGGGGGGAGTCGCCGGGGCCGGAGAAGCGCCGGGCGAGGGTCTCGCAGGCCAGGGCGTGCCAGTCGGCCTCGCCCGCCGCCTCAGGCTCCGCGGCGGCCTCGTCGAGGGCGGCGCGGATGAGCTCGCGGTCGATGCCGCGCCGCTCGAGCTCGGCACGGATCTTCAGCGGGCCCTGGCCGCGCAGGATGCGCGAGCGCAGGAAGCTCTCGGCGAAGCGGACGTCGGACTGCAGGCCCTGTTCGGCCAGGGCATCCAGGCACTCGGCGATGGCCGCCGCCTCGTGCCCCCTTGCCGCGAGCCGGGCGGCCAGCTCGGCGCGGGAGTACTCGCGCCGGGCCAGCAGGCGAATGGCGTCATCCCGCGGCGTGGCATCGTGGTTGGCGACCCTGTCGAACATGGCTTACAGCAGATCGTCCTCGCGGTCGCTCCCGGCGGGGACCGCTTCCTCGGCCTCCTCCTTCGGGGCCGGGGCGGCGAGCAGCTGGGCGCGGATCTGGCTCTCGATCTCTTCCATGATGGCCGGGTTGTCCTCGAGGAACTGGGCGGCGTTGGCCTTGCCCTGTCCGATCTTGTTGCCCTGGTAGCTGTACCAGGCGCCCGCCTTGTCGACCAGGTTGCACTGCACGCCCAGGTCGATCACCTCGCCGGCGTGGTAGATGCCCTTGCCGTAGAGGATCTGGAACTCGGCCTGGCGGAACGGCGGGGCCACCTTGTTCTTGACCACCTTGACGCGGGTCTCGTTGCCGGTGACCTCGTCGCCCTGCTTGACCGAGCCGGTGCGGCGGATGTCCAGGCGCACGCTGGAGTAGAACTTCAAGGCGTTGCCGCCGGTGGTGGTCTCCGGGCTGCCGAACATCACGCCGATCTTCATGCGGATCTGGTTGATGAACACCACCAGGCAGTTGGCGTTCTTGATGTGGCCGGTGATCTTGCGCAGCGCCTGGGACATCAGGCGCGCCTGCAGGCCGACGTGGGAATCGCCCATCTCGCCCTCGATCTCGGCCCGGGGCGTCAGCGCCGCCACCGAGTCGATGATGATCACGTCGACGCCGCCGGAGCGCACCAGCATGTCGCAGATCTCCAGGGCCTGCTCGCCGGTGTCCGGCTGGGAGACCAGCAGGTCGTCGAGGTTGACGCCGAGCTTCTCGGCGTAGCTGGGATCCAGGGCATGCTCGGCGTCGATGAAGGCGCAGGTCTTGCCCTGCTTCTGGGCCTGGGCGATCACCGACAGGGTCAGCGTCGTCTTGCCCGAGGACTCCGGGCCGAAGATCTCGACCACCCGGCCGAAGGGCAGGCCGCCGATGCCCAGCGCGATGTCGAGCCCCAGCGAGCCGGTGGAGACCGAGGGCATGACCACCCGCGGCGCATCGCCGAGGCGCATCACGGTGCCCTTGCCGAACTGGCGCTCGATCTGGGAAAGCGCGGCGCTCAGCGCCTTGGAGCGGTTGTCGTCCTGAGCCATCACGGGCCTCCTGATCAGGTCGTTGGGGTGTCTATGTACTGTATGACTGCACAGTAGTATGGCGAAAAAAAACGCGCTCGCCTAGGGAGAAGAGAGGAAAGTCGCCGGGGCACCCGGGTCAGTGCGCCTCGAGCCGGCGCAGCAGCCCCACCAGGGCCTCGCGCACCGCCTGCTCGCGCACGGCGCGGCGGTCCCCCGGATAGCGGTGGCGCTCCGCCTGCTGGCCCTCGGAGTCGCCCCAGGCGAGCCACACGGTGCCGACCGGCTTCTCGGCACTGCCGCCGCCCGGGCCGGCCACGCCGCTGATTGCCACGCCGAGCCCGGCGCCGCTGTCGCGGCAGGCGCCGGCCACCATGGCCTCGACGACCTCGCGACTCACCGCGCCATGGGCCTCGAGCAGCGCCTCGGGCACGCCCAGCAGGCGGCGCTTGGCGGCGTCGGAGTAGGTGACATAGCCGGTCTCGAAGTAGTCGGAGCTGCCGGCCACCGCGGTGATGGCGCTGGCTACCCCGCCGCCGGTGCAGGATTCGGCGCAGGTGATCGTCACGCCCTGCTCGCGGCAGCGGCGTCCCAGGCGCTCGGCCAGGGTGGCCAGGTCGAGGTTGGCAAGGCTGGCGGGGGAATGGGGCATGGGGAAAACCTCCTGAGTCATCTGCAATCGCTCCTGACGGAGCCGCTGCCTGGACGCTAGAATACTGGCTTTTGCCAGCGAGTGCAGAGCCCCAACAGGATCCCCGATGTCACAGGCCGCCAGTCCCCAACACACGCCGATGATGGCCCAGTACCTGACGATCAAGCGCGAGCACCCCGAGGTGCTGCTCTTCTATCGCATGGGCGACTTCTACGAGCTGTTCTTCGACGATGCCAGGCGCGCCGCGGCGCTGCTCGACATCACCCTGACCCAGCGCGGCCAGTCCGCCGGCAAGCCGATCCCCATGGCCGGCGTGCCCTATCACAGCGCCGAGGGGTACCTGGCGCGCCTGGTGGCCGCCGGCGAGTCGGTGGCGATCTGCGAGCAGATCGGCGACCCGGCCACCAGCAAGGGGCCGGTGGAGCGGCGCGTGGTGCGCATCGTCACCCCGGGCACCCTCTACGACGAGGCGCTGCTCGATGCCCGGCGCGACAACCTGCTGGTGGCGATCCACCCGACCGCGGAGCGCTGGGGACTGGCCTGGCTGGAGCTCTCCAGCGGTCGCTTCAGCGTGCTCGAGGTCGAGGGCGAGAGCGAGATGCTCGCCGAGCTCCAGCGCCTCGACCCCGCCGAGCTGCTGGTCCCCGAGAGCCTGGCCCTGCCGGCCGCCCTGGAGGGCCGGCGCGGACTGCGCCGCCAGAGCGACTGGCTGTTCGATCTGGAAACCGCCACGCGCCTGCTCTGCGACCAGTTCGAGGTCCAGGACCTGCGCGGCTTCGGCTGCGCCCACCTCACCGTCGCCATCACCGCCGCCGGGGTGCTGGTCGAGTACGCCCGGGATACCCAGCGCTCGCGGCTACCCCATGTCACCGCCATCGGCGTGGAGAGCCGCGACGACGCCGTGGTGATCGACGCCGCCAGCCGCCGCAACCTGGAGATCGACGTCAACCTCGGCGGCACGGGGGACAACACCCTGGCCAGCGTCCTCGACACCACCGCGACGGCCATGGGATCGCGGCTGCTCAAGCGCTGGCTCAACCGGCCGCTGCGCGACCGCGCGCAGGTCGGGGCCCGCCAGGCCGCCGTGGCCCTGCTGCTGGAGGACGAGGGCTTCGTGGCACTGCGCGACGCGCTCAAGGCAATCGGCGACGTTGAGCGCATCCTGGCCCGGGTGGCCCTCTACAGCGCCCGTCCGCGGGACCTGGCCCGGCTGCGCGATGCCTTCAATGCCCTGCCCGAGCTCGAGGCCGCGATCGCCCCCTACCCCGAAGGGACGACGCTGGACGAGCTGCGCCGCCATGTCCGCCCCTATCCGGCACTCGCGGATACCCTGACCCGCGCCCTGGTGGAGAACCCGCCGGTGGTGATCCGCGACGGCGGCGTGATCGCCGAGGGCTTCGACGCCGAGCTCGACGAGCACCGCGGACTCGCCGAGCACGCCGGCGACTACCTGGTGAAGCTGGAGGCCCGTGAGCGCGAGCGCACCGGCCTGCCCGGCCTGAAGGTGGGCTACAACCGGGTCCACGGCTACTACATCGAGATCCCCCGCGCCCAGGCACGGGACGCCCCGGTGGACTACGTTCGCCGCCAGACCCTGAAGAACGCCGAACGCTTCATCATTCCCGAACTCAAGGAGTTCGAGGACAAGGCACTGTCCGCCAGGTCGCGAGCCCTCGCCCGGGAGAAGCTGCTCTACGACGGGCTGCTCGACACCCTGAATGCCGAGCTTCCGGCGCTGCAGGCCACCGGCCGCGGGCTGGCGGCGCTGGACGTGCTGTGCGCCTTCGCCGAGCGCGCCCAGGCCCTGGACTTCGTGCGTCCGCGGCTGGCCGAGGCGCCGGGCATCGCCATCCGCGGCGGCCGCCATCCGGTGGTGGAGCGGGTCTCCGATGCTCCCTTCGTGCCCAACGACCTGGTCATGGGCGATGAGCGCCGCATGCTGGTGATCACCGGCCCCAACATGGGCGGCAAGTCCACCTACATGCGCCAGGCGGCACTGATCACCCTGCTCGCCCACACCGGCTGCTTCGTGCCGGCGGACGAGGCCGAGATCGGGCCGGTGGACCGCATCTTCACCCGCATCGGCTCCTCGGACGACCTGGCCGGCGGGCGCTCCACCTTCATGGTGGAGATGACCGAGACCGCCAACATCCTGCACAACGCCACCGACCACAGCCTGGTGCTGATGGACGAGATCGGCCGCGGCACCAGCACCTTCGACGGCCTCTCGCTGGCCTGGGCCAGCGCCGAGCACCTGACCCGTAGCCGTGCCTTCACGCTGTTCGCCACCCACTACTTCGAGATGACCGCCCTGGCCGAGCAGGCCGAGGGGGTGGCCAACGTGCACCTGACGGCCGCCGAGCACCGCGACGGCATCGTCTTCATGCACCGGGTGGAAGAAGGCCCGGCCAGCCAGAGCTATGGCCTGCAGGTAGCGCAGCTGGCCGGCGTGCCCCAGGGGGTGATCGCCCGGGCCCGGGAGAAGCTCGCCCAGCTGGAGCAGCAGGAGATCGACCAGGGCAGCCGACCGGCATCTGGCGCCGCCCCGGCGCCGCAGCAGAGCGACCTCTTCGCCAGCGCCCCCCACCCGCTGGTGGAGGAGCTCGGCGGCCTGGCCCTGGACGACCTGACGCCGCGCGAGGCCCTGGCGCTGCTCTACCGCTGGCGGGACTCCTTATAGCGAGGCGCGCCGCCCCTTCTCTTGCGAGGCCATGGGGCCACGACTAGAATGGTCAGATTCACCGCCGCCTTAGCATAAGAAACTCGGCTTTTATAACCGTTTCATCAACTATCCACAGTGGCCGAGCGACGCCGGCCCGAGGAAGGGAGAGTGGCATGACGTTCGTCGTCACCGAGAACTGCATCAAGTGCAAGTACACCGACTGTGTCGAGGTCTGCCCGGTGGACTGCTTCTACGAGGGCCCCAACTTCCTGGTCATCCACCCCGACGAGTGCATCGACTGCGCCCTCTGCGAGCCAGAGTGCCCCGCCGAGGCGATCTTCTCGGAGGACGAGCTGCCCGAGGGCCAGGAGCCCTTCATCGAGATCAACGCGGAGCTCGCCGAGGTGTGGCCCAATATCAGCGAGAAGAAGGATCCGCTGCCCGACGCCGAGGAGTGGGATGGCAAGCCGGGCAAGCTGGAACAGCTCGAGCGCTGAAGCGACTTCACCCACGGGCAAACGACAGCGCCGAATGTCTCTCGACATTCGGCGCTGTCGTTTGCCCGTGCGAAGAAGGAGAACACCGGGTCAAAAAAGGCGGCCCGCAGGCCGCCCGCTCCCAGCCATTCCTTGAGCGGATCCTTCCGCCCGACTCCCGTGATGTCTTCCCTGCCCGGAAGCGGCCTCCTGCCGCACCGGACGCATCACTTCAAGCATCCCGTTGCATCCTGCCGGAGGTCCATCGCTGCACCTCCTTGTCCCGAGTCCATTGTGGCAGAGCTGCATTGCAACACAAGCGCGGCACGCGGCGAGTCGCCGGCAGCCGCCCCTTCAGGTCGTCGGGAAGAAATGAAATAAAAAACATTAAAAACAATAATATAAAAAAAGACCGACGCCATAAGCATCGGTCTTCTCGGCTGACACGAGCCAATATCGTCGGCCAGATGTCAGCAATTTCCTACAAGGGTTCCCGCGAAAGACAACAGTGTTCGCTTACTGACCCTTGATGGCCGAGAGCCCCGGATAGGCTACGCGGTCACCCAGCTCCTGCTCGATCACCAGCAGGCGGTTGTACTTCGCGACCCGGTCGGAGCGGCAGAGCGAGCCGGTCTTGATCTGGCCGGCACAGGTGCCCACCGCGAGGTCGGCAATGGTCGTGTCCTCGGTCTCGCCGCTGCGGTGGGAGATCACCGCGGTGAAGCCGGCATCCTGGGCCATGCGGATGGCATCCAGGGTCTCGGAGAGCGAACCGATCTGGTTGAACTTGATCAGGATCGAGTTGCCGATCTGCTCGTCGATGCCGCGCTTGAGGATCCGGGTATTGGTGACGAAGAGGTCGTCGCCGACCAGCTGCACGCGGTCGCCAAGCTTGTCGGTCAGCGCCTTCCAGCCGTCCCAGTCGGACTCGTCCATGCCGTCCTCGATGGAGACAATGGGATAGTCGTCGCACAGGCCGGCCAGGTAGTCGGCGAAGCCGGCGGCGTCATACTGCTTGCCCTCGCCGGCGAGGTCGTACTGGCCATCCTTGAAGAACTCCGAGGAGGCGCAGTCCAGGGCCAGGGTCACGTCGCTGCCCAGCTGGTAGCCGGCATCCGACACGGCCTGCTTGATCACCGCCAGCGCCTCGGCGTTGGACTCGAGGTTGGGCGCGAAGCCCCCCTCGTCGCCCACCGAGGTGGAAAGGCCGCGGGCGGAGAGCACCTTCTTCAGGGCGTGGAAGATCTCCGCCCCCATGCGCAGGCCCTCGCGGAAGTTCGGCGCGCCCACCGGCTGGACCATGAACTCCTGGATGTCGACGTTGTTGTCGGCATGCTCGCCACCGTTGAGGATGTTCATCATCGGCACCGGCATGCGGTACTGGCCCGGCTGGCCATAGAGCTCGGCGATATGGGCGTAGAGCGGCATGCCCTTGGCATTGGCCGCGGCCTTGGCGGCGGCCAGGGACACCGCCAGGATGGCATTGGCGCCGAGCTTGGCCTTGTTGTCGGTGCCGTCGAGCGCCAGCATGGCGTCGTCGAGGCCCCGCTGGTCGCGGGCATCCATGCCGACCAGGCGCTCGCGAATGGCGCCGTTGACGGCCCCGACGGCCTTCAGCACGCCCTTGCCGAGATAGCGGCTCTTGTCGCCATCGCGCAGCTCCAGGGCCTCGCGGGAGCCGGTGGAGGCTCCGCTGGGCGCGCAGGCCACACCCACCGCACCACTCTCCAGACGCACCTCGGCCTGCACGGTCGGGTTGCCGCGGGAGTCGAGCACCTCGAGGGCGCGAATGTCGACGATCTTGGTCATGCGAGTTTCCTTTTGTCGTGTCAGCGTGAAGAGTCGTTATTGGATCTCGAGCGGCGCGAAGCCCTTGACCAGCTGGTCGATGGCCTGGAGCTGCGCCAGGAAGGGCTCGAGCCGGTCAAGCGGCAGCGCGCAGGGGCCATCGCACAGGGCGGCATCCGGGTCCGGGTGGGCCTCCAGGAAGAGGCCCGCCAGCCCCACGGCCACGCCGGCACGGGCCAGCTCGGCCACCTGGGCGCGCCGCCCGTCGGCGCTGTCGGAGCGACCGCCCGGGCGCTGCAGCGAGTGGGTGACGTCGAAGAACAGCGGATAGCCGGTCTGCTTCATCTCGCCGAAGCCGAGCATGTCCACCACCAGGTTGTTGTAGCCGAAGCTTGCGCCCCGCTCGCAGAGGATCAGGCGGTCGTTGCCGGCCTCCTCACACTTGCGGATGATGTGGCGCATCTCGTGGGGGGCCAGGAACTGCGGCTTCTTGATGTTGATCACCGCGCCGGTCCGGGCCATGGCCACCACCAGGTCGGTCTGGCGCGCCAGGAAGGCCGGCAGCTGGATCACATCGGCCACCTCGGCCACCGGGGCGGCCTGCCAGGGCTCGTGGACGTCGGTGATGATCGGCACGTTGAGGCGCGACTTCACCTCGGCCAGGATCTCGAGCCCCTTCTCCAGCCCCGGGCCGCGGAACGAGTGGATGGAGCTGCGATTGGCCTTGTCGAAGCTCGCCTTGAAGACATAGGGCATGCCGAGGCGGCCGGTCACCTCGACGTAGGCCTCGGCGACCTCGAGGGCCATCTCGCGGGACTCCAGCACGTTCATGCCGCCGAACAGCACCAGGGGCAGCGAGTTGCCGATGGTGAGGTCGGCCACCTCGATATGGCGCTCGGGCACGGTCGGGGTCGTGGCTGACATGGGCCTCACTCCTGGTGGGAGGACTGCGCGCGGGTGCGCGCCGCCTTGTGCTCCAGCGCCGCGTTGACGAAGCCGGTGAACAGCGGGTGGCCATCACGGGGCGTGGAGGTGAACTCCGGGTGGAACTGGCAGGCCACGTACCAGGGGTGGTCGGGCAGCTCGACCATCTCCACCAGGGAGTTGTCGACGCTCTTGCCGGAGACCACCAGGCCGGCCTGCTCGAGCTGCTCGACGAACTGGTCGTTGACCTCGTAGCGGTGGCGGTGGCGCTCGACGATCTCGTCGCTGCCGTAGGCCTCGCGGGCCTTGCTGCCGGTCTTCAGCTGGCAGACCTGGCCGCCCAGGCGCATGGTGCCGCCCAGGTCCGAGGCCGCATCGCGCAGCTCGATCTTGCCCTCGGGGGTGATCCACTCGGTGATCAGGCCCACCACCGGGTGCTGGGTGTCGTGGGTGAACTCGGTGGAGTTGGCGTCCTCCCATCCGGCCACGTGGCGGGCGAACTCGATCACCGCGACCTGCATGCCGAGGCAGATGCCCAGGTAGGGGATGCCGTTCTCGCGGGCGAAGCGCGCGGTGGCGATCTTGCCCTCCACGCCGCGCTCGCCGAAACCGCCGGGGACCAGGATGGCA
Organism: Halomonas sp. 3H; assembly: GCF_024206005.1. Classification (NCBI taxonomy): domain Bacteria; kingdom Pseudomonadati; phylum Pseudomonadota; class Gammaproteobacteria; order Oceanospirillales; family Halomonadaceae; genus Halomonas; species Halomonas sp. 3H. Next base: position 509,639 of record NZ_CP100360.1, on the reverse strand, counting down.
TCCTTGCCGGCCAGCCGCTCGGTGCCGTGGCGCTCGATGTCCTCGGAGTCGATGTAATCGACGTTGACCTTGACCCGGGTCTGGATGCCGGCGTGGATCAGCGCCTCGTTGAGGGACTTGTAGGCGTCGAGCAGTTCCATGTACTTGCCGACCATGGCGATGTTGATCGACTTGAGCGGGTTGAGCTTGGCATCGAGCACCTTGACCCACTCCGAGAGGTCGGCCTCATCGGCCTCCAGGCGCAGCTTGTCGCAGACGATCTCGTCCAGGCCGTGCTCGTGGAGCATCAGCGGGATACGATAGATGGTGTCGGCATCCTGCAGCGGGATGACCGCGCGCTCTTCCACGTTGGTGAACAGGGCGATCTTGCGACGCTCGGTCTCCTCGAGCTCGACCTCGCTACGGCAGATCAGGATGTCCGGCTGGATGCCGATGGAGCGCAGCTCCTTGACGCTGTGCTGGGTCGGCTTGGTCTTGGTCTCGCCGGCGGTCTTGATATAGGGCACCAGCGTCAGGTGCATGAAGATCGCCCGGTTGGCCCCGAGCTCGCTCCTGATCTGGCGGATCGACTCCAGGAAGGGCAGCGACTCGATGTCGCCCACGGTGCCGCCGATCTCCACCAGGGCCACGTCGAAGCCCTCGCCACCGGCATAGACCCGGCGCTTGATCTCGTCGGTGATGTGCGGGATCACCTGCACGGTGCCGCCCAGGTAGTCGCCGCGGCGCTCCTTGCGCAGCACGTGCTCGTAGACCCGGCCGGTGGTGAAGTTGTTGCCCTGGGTCATCTTGGTGCGGATGAAACGCTCGTAGTGGCCCAGGTCGAGGTCGGTCTCGGCGCCATCTTCGGTGACGAACACCTCGCCATGCTGGAAGGGGCTCATGGTGCCCGGGTCCACGTTGATGTACGGGTCGAGCTTGAGCATGGTGACCTTGAGGCCGCGCGCCTCGAGAATCGCCGCCAGCGAGGCCGACGCGATGCCCTTGCCGAGGGAGGACACAACGCCGCCGGTCACGAAGATATATCGTGTCATGGAGAACCTGTCGAAACGTGATCATGAGGCTCGGCAGGAAGCCGCGCCAGGATGGGACGACAGACTAGCAGAATACGACCAATGGCTCAATTTCAGCGCCAAGCGCCAAGCGCCAAGCGCCAAGCGCCAAGGAGCATGAACTCTCCACTGCAGGTACCCGGCAGGCGCTACCGACGAGACGAGCGGCGCCGGGGACAGGTCGAAGAGGGGGTCCGAGGACCAGGGACGGCCGAGGTAGCGCCCAGGGAGGGGTTCACAGCGCCCCCTCGCAGGCCTGTCGCCGGGTAAGCCGCGGGATGAAACCACCCAGTGCGGCAGTTTCACCCTGCCAGCGATTCACACCCCCAGGTAATCCAGGATTCCCTCGGCGGCCTGGCGACCCTCGTAGATGGCGGTGACCACCAGGTCGGAGCCGCGCACCATGTCGCCACCGGCGAAGATCTTCTCGTGGGTGGTCTGGAAGGGGAAGTCGCCCTGCTCCGGCGCCTTGACGCGGTCGCGCTCGTCGAGCTCGATACCGGCATCGGCAAACCAGGGGGCCGGGCTCGGCTGGAAGCCGAAGGCCACCACCACGGCATCGGCCGGAATCACCTCCTCGGAGCCCGGCACCACCTCGGGGCGGCGGCGGCCGTTCTCGTCGGGCTCACCCAGGCGAGTGCGCACCACCTTCACCCCCTCGACCTTGCCCTCGCCCACCACGGCCACCGGCTGGCGGTTGAACAGGAACTCCACGCCCTCCTCGCGGGCGTTGGCCACCTCGCGGCGCGAGCCCGGCATGTTCTCCTCGTCGCGGCGGTAGGCGCAGGTCACGCTGGTAGCCCCCTGGCGGATCGCGGTGCGGTTGCAGTCCATGGCGGTGTCACCGCCGCCCAGCACCACCACGCGCTGCCCCTTGAAGGAGATGTAGTCGCCGGGATCCTTCTCGAAGCCCAGGCAGTGGTTGACGTTGGCGATCAGGTAGTCGAGGGCCTTGTGCACCCCGGGGAGGTTCTCGCCGGGGAAGCCGCCCTCCATGTACTTGTAGGTGCCCATGCCCATGAAGACCGCATCGTACTCCTCGAGCAGGCGCTCGAAGTCGATGTCGCGACCGATCTCCACGTTGAGGCGGAACTCCACGCCCATCTCCTCGAAGACCGCGCGACGGCGCTCCATGACGGTCTTCTCGAGCTTGAACTCGGGGATGCCGAAAGTCAGCAGGCCGCCGATCTCCGGATTGCGATCGAACACCACCGGCTTCACGCCGTTGCGCACCAGGATGTCCGCGCAGCCCAGGCCCGCCGGGCCGGCCCCGATGACGGCAACCTTCCTGTCGGTCCAGGTGACCCGGGACATGTCCGGGCGCCAGCCCATGGCGAAGGCGGTATCGGTGATGTACTTCTCCACCGAGCCGATGGTGACGGCCCCGAAGCCGTCGTTCAGGGTACAGTCGCCCTCGCAGAGGCGGTCCTGGGGACAGACCCGCCCGCACACCTCGGGCAGCGAGTTGGTGCGGTGGGAGAGTTCGGCGGCCTCGAGGATGTTGCCCTCGCTGACCAGCTGCAGCCAGTTGGGAATGTAGTTGTGGACCGGGCACTTCCACTCGCAGTAGGGGTTGCCGCAGTGCAGGCAGCGGTGCGCCTGGCTGGCCGCCTCCTGGGGCTTGTAGGGCTCGTAGATCTCGGCGAACTGCCGCGCGCGGGTGCGGGCATCCTTCTTCTGCGGGTCCTGGCGACCCACGTCGATGAACTGGAAGTCGTTGCTCAGACGGTTGGCCATGGTGTCTCTCCTGGAATCCTGTTGGCGGCCCCGGTGCGGACCGGGAACCCGCCGGGGCGATGCTCACCTGTTGTCGAGGGCGTCAGTCCGGCTGCCGCCGGGGCTCACTCATTCCGGCTGACGCCGCCTCTGTCTCTATTCCGGCTGACGCCGCCTCTTATTCCGGTTGACGCCGGGATTGGGCCAACAGGCTGTTCAGGCTTGCCGCCTTGGGCTTCACCAGCCAGAAGTGGCGAATGAAGTCGCTGAAGTCCTCGAGAATCGCGTGGCCACGCGGGGAGTCGGTCTCGGCGACGAACTCCTCGATGACCTCGCGCAGGTGGCGCCGGTAGGCCTCCATGGATTCGGTGTTCACCCGGTGGATCTCCACCAGCTCGTGGTTGTACTTGTCGACGAAGGAGCGGTCCTCGTCGAGCACGTAGGCGAAGCCGCCGGTCATGCCCGCCCCGAAGTTCACCCCGGTCTCGCCGAGCACGCAGACCATGCCGCCGGTCATGTACTCGCAGCAGTGGTCGCCGGCGCCCTCGATCACCGCGTGGGCACCGGAGTTGCGCACCCCGAAGCGCTCGCCGGCGGTGCCCGCGGCAAAGAGCTTGCCGCCGGTGGCGCCATACAGGCAGGTGTTGCCGACGATAGCGGTCTCGTGGCTGGCGAAGCGGCTGGCCCTGGGCGGCGTGATCACCACCTTGCCGCCGTTCATGCCCTTGCCGACATAGTCGTTGGCGTCGCCCTCCAGGTAGAGGTGCAGGCCGCGGGCGTTCCACACGCCGAAGCTCTGGCCCGCCACGCCGGTAAACCGCGCCGTCACCGGGGCGTCCTCGAGCCCCGCCTCGCCGTAGCGCTTGGCGATGGCGCCGGAGGTCAGCGCGCCCACGCTGCGGTCGCAGTTGGTGATGGTAAAGGCGAACTCCCCGCCGGACTTCGCCTCGATGGCATCCGCCAGCGCCGCCAGCACCTCCTGGTTCTTGGCGCCCGGGTCGTGGGGCACGTTGCGACTCACCTGGCAGAACTGCGGCGCGTCCGCCGGCACGAAGTCGTTGGCCAGCAGCGGGGTGAGGTCGAGCTTGCGCTGGGAGGCGGTGACGCCCTCGAGTACCTCGAGCAGGTCGGTGCGGCCGATCAGGTCGGTGAGCTGGCGCACGCCCAGCATGCCCATCAGCTCGCGCACCTCCTCGGCGATGAAGCGGAAGTAGTGCTTGACCATGTCCACGGTGCCGCGGAAGTGCTCGCCGCGCAGGTAGTCGTCCTGGGTAGCGACCCCGGTGGCACAGTTGTTGAGGTGACAGATGCGCAGGTACTTGCAGCCCAGGGCGACCATCGGCGCGGTACCGAAGCCGAAACTCTCGGCGCCGAGGATTGCCGCCTTGACCACGTCGAGACCGGTCTTCAGGCCGCCGTCGGTCTGCAGGCGGATCTTGTCGCGCAGGCCGTTGATGCGCAGCGCCTGGTGCACCTCGGGCAGGCCCAGTTCCCAGGGGCTGCCGGCATGCTTGATGGAGGTGATGGGGCTCGCCGCGGTGCCGCCGTCATAGCCGGAGACGGTGATCAGGTCGGCATAGGCCTTGGCCACGCCGGTGGCGATGGTGCCGATGCCGGGCTCCGAGACCAGCTTCACCGAGACCTGGGCGTCCGGGTTGACCTGCTTGAGGTCGAAGATCAGCTGGGCCAGGTCCTCGATGGAGTAGATGTCGTGGTGCGGCGGCGGCGAGATCAGGGTCACGCCGGGCACCGAATAGCGCAGCCGGGCGATCAGCTCGTTGACCTTGCCGCCGGGCAGCTGGCCGCCCTCGCCGGGCTTGGCGCCCTGGGCGACCTTGATCTGCAGCACCTCGGCGTTGACCAGGTAGGCCGGGGTCACGCCGAAGCGCCCCGAGGCGATCTGCTTGATCTTGGATGAGCGGATGGTCCCGTAGCGGGCGGGATCCTCGCCGCCCTCGCCCGAGTTGGAGCGCCCACCGGCCTCGTTCATGGCCTGGGCCAGCGCCTCGTGGGCCTCCGGCGACAGCGCCCCCAGCGACATGCCGGCGCTGTCGAAGCGCGGGATCAGGTCCTCGACCGCCTCGACCTCCTCCATCGGCAGCGGCTCGGCGGCGGGCTTGAGCCTGAGCAGGTCGCGGATGGTGGCCGGCGGGCGCTCGTTGACCAGCGCCGCAAACTTCTTCCACTTGGCGTAGTCGCCCTCCTGCACGGCCTCCTGCAGCGCCATGACCACATCGGGGTTATAGGCGTGGTACTCGTGACCGTGCACGTACTTGACCAGCCCGCCCTGGCTGATGCCCTTGCGAGGCGTCCAGGCGTCGCGGGCCAGCCACTCCTGCTGCAGCTGCAGCTCGCTGAAGCCGGTGCCCTGGATGCGCGAGGCCATGCCGGTGAAGCAGAGTTCCATCACCTCGTCGGCCAGGCCCACCGCCTCGAACAGCTGGGAGCCACGGTAGGAGGCCAGGGTCGAGATCCCCATCTTGGAGAGGATCTTGAAGAGCCCCTTCTGCAGGCCCTTGCGGTAGTTCTCGCGGGCGTCGGCCGGGTTGCCGACCAGCTCGCCGGTGTGGTGCATGTCGGCCATCACCTGGTAGGCGAGCCACGGGAAGACCGCGGTGGCCCCCACGCCGAACAGCACCGCCATCTGGTGGGCGTCGCGAGCGTAGCCGGTCTCCACCACGATATTGGCCCGGGGGCGCAGCGCCAGCCTGCCCAGATGGTGGTGCACGGCGCCCACGGCCAGGGCGGCGTGGATCGGCAGCTCGCCCCGCTCGAGGTCGGCATCCGACAGCACCAGCACCACCTTGCCGGACGCCACGGCCTGCTCTGCCTGGTGGCAGAGCTCGCGGATCGCCGCCTGGAGCCCGAGGCTCTCCGGGTCGTAGGCCATGCGCAGGCGATGGGAAGCGAAGGCCGGATCCTCCTGCTCCACCAGGGCGGTGAACTTTCGCGGAGAAAGCACCGGCGTGGTGAGAATGATGCGGTGGGCGTGCTCCGGGGTCGCCTTGAAGACATTGCGCTCGGCGCCGATGCAGGTCTCCAGCGACATCACGATCGCCTCGCGCAGCGGATCGATGGCCGGGTTGGTGACCTGGGCGAACTTCTGGCGGAAATAGTCGGTCAGCAGGCGCTGCTTGCCGGAGAGCACCGCCATGGGGGTATCGTCACCCATGGAGCCCACGGCCTCCTGGCCGCTCTCGGCCAGCGGGCGCAGCAGCTGGTCGCGCTCCTCGAAGCTCACCTGGAACATCTTCTGGGCCACCGCCAGGTCGTCGGCATCCATGTTGTGGAAGCTGGCCAGCTCCGTAAGCGCCGACTCCAGGTAGTGGGCCTCCTGCTTCAGCCAGCGCTTGTAGGGGTAGGCGGACTTGAGCCGCTCGTCGATGTCCCCGGTGTGCAGCACCTCGCCGGTTTCGGTGTCGACGGCCAGCACCTGGCCCGGGCCGACGCGCCCCTTGGCCACCACGTCCTCGGGCTGGTAGCCGTAGGTGCCGATCTCCGAGGCCAGGGTGATGAAGCCGTTCTTGGTGATCACCCAGCGCGCCGGGCGCAGGCCGTTGCGGTCGAGCATGCAGAGCGCCTGGCGGCCGTCGGTCATCACCACGCCGGCGGGGCCATCCCAGGGCTCCATGTGCATGGAGTTGTATTCGTAGAAGGCGCGCAGGTCGCCATCCATCAGCTCCACGTTCTGCCAGGCCGGCGGCACCATCATGCGCACGGCGCGATGCAGCTCCATGCCCCCGGTGAGCAGCACCTCGAGCATGTTGTCCATGCTCGAGGAGTCGGAGCCCACGGTGTTGACGATCTCGTCGAGCTCGGCGATCTCGGGCAGGCGCTCGCAGACGAAGTTCTCCTTGCGCGAGTTGGCCCAGCCGCGGTTGGCCTCGATGGTATTGATCTCGCCGTTGTGGGCCAGCAGACGGAACGGCTGGGCCAGCGGCCAGCGCGGCGCGGTGTTGGTGGAGAAGCGCTGGTGGAAGACGCAGATGGCGGTCTCCAGGCGCTCGTCACCCAGGTCGCGGTAGAAGGCCGGCAGGTCCACCGGCATCACCAGCCCCTTGTAGGAGATCACCTTCTCGGAGAGCGAGCAGACGTAGAAGTCCTCCTCGTCGCGCAGGGCCTGCTCGGCCAGGCGACGGGCCATGAACAGGTCGACCTCGAAGGTCTCGACGCTGCCGTTCTTGCCCGGCTCGACGAAGAGGTGACGGATCCGTGGCAGGCACGCCAGCGCCATGGGCCCGCAGACACTCGGGTCCACCGGCACGTCGCGCCAGCCGCGGATCACCAGGCCGCGGGCGCGCAGCTCGCCCTCGAGGGTGTCGCAGGCCTTCTCGGCCCGGGCGTCGTCGTCGGGGAGGAACACCGCCCCCACCGCGAAGCGCTCGCCCAGCTCGACACCGAGGGTTTCCTGCGCGACCTGGCGCATAAAGGCCTCGGGCATCTTCAACAGCAGGCCGCAGCCGTCGCCGGTCTTGCCATCGGCGGCGATGCCGCCGCGGTGGGTCATGCAGGTGAGTGACTCGATCGCGGTCTTGAGCAGCTCGTGGCTGGCCCGCCCCTCCATGTGGGCAATCAGGCCGAAGCCGCAGTTGTCACGGAACTCGCCGGGCTGGTGGAGACCTCTGTTCATGGGCGTGCCTCGAAATGTGGGGTATTTTTTCTGCAGCCGATTCGTGTTATTTTAACCGGTTTTCTAATTTTTATGATTCACCCGACGGGGCGGCTCGGCTGCGCGACAAAAGGCCGCCCAGCATAGCCAGCCCCCCGGAATCACGCAACGCCACCCCTGCCCCTCGAAACAAAAAACCCTCGTCAAATCCGTGACTTGCAAAACCCACCGCGGCAAAAAAAGCCCGCAACTCAACGACTTGCACACCGCATTGACGGTGGTTCAACGCATTCCATCAAGCATTAGACTTTGGTCTATAAACACGCCAGCACTCCATGCCGATACGGCATGGGACATGCAAATTGCCCGGGCAAGAGGGCCTTGCGCCATACCCCCGGCGCCACATCCCCACCAACGAAGACGCCCGCACCAGGGTGCGGGCGTCGGAAGCCGGGGGGGGGGCACAGCGGGCAGGGTCAGGCGCGCGGGAAACTGGCCAGCAGGTCACCGAGCATCTCGGGAGGGGTGGCGTCATGGACGCAGGCCTCTCCCAGCTCGCGCAGCAGGATCAGGCGCAGACGGCTGTCGATGTTCTTCTTGTCCAGGCGCATACGAACCAGGAAGTCCTCCGCCGACATGTCGGCGGGGGCAGTCAGGGGCAGCGCCGCGGCCTCGATGATCGCCTGGGTGCGCGCCACCTGCTCGGCACTCAGCCAGCCCAGCCGGGCGGAGAGTTCGGCGGCCATCAGCATCCCGGCGCCCACCGCCTCGCCGTGCAGCCAGATCCCGTAGCCCTGGTGGGCCTCGATGGCATGCCCGAAGGTGTGTCCCAGGTTGAGCAGCGCTCGGACCCCCTGCTCGGTCTCGTCCTCGGCGACGATCTCGGCCTTGAGCGCGCAGCTGCGTTCGATGGCGCGGGTCAGCGACGGGGTCTCCAGGGCGCGCAGGGCGGGCATCGATCCTTCCAGCCAGGCCAGAAACTCGGCATCGCGGATCAGCCCGTACTTGATCACCTCGGCGAGCCCCGCCGAGAGCTCCCGCGGCGGCAGGCTGGCCAGCGTATCGGTATCCACCAGCACCGCACGGGGCTGCCAGAAGGCCCCGATCATGTTCTTGCCCAGCGGGTGGTTGACCCCGGTCTTGCCGCCCACCGAGGAGTCCACCTGGGCGAGCAGGGTGGTGGGCACCTGGATGAAGGCCACGCCGCGCTGGTAGCAGGCCGCGGCGAAGCCGACCATGTCGCCGATCACCCCGCCCCCCAGGGCGATCAGGGTACAGCGGCGGTTGAAGCCGGCCTCGAGCAGGGCATCCCAGATCCGCTCGACGCTGGCCAGGCTCTTGGTGGCCTCGCCGTCCGGCAGCACCAGCTCGCGCACCACGAGGCCATCCGGCAGGCCGGCCCGGCAGCGCTCGAGGTAGAGCGGCGCCACCGTCTCGTTGGTGACGATCATCACCTGCTGACCGGCCAGGTAGGGCGTCAGCCGGCCGGGATCTCCCAGCAGGCCGGGGCCGATATGGATAGGATAGCTGCGACTGCCCAGCGCCACCTCGAGGGTGCGCGGGGCGCTCGGGGAATCATTCATGCCTGTCACGCCTTGCATTGGAGGGGGTCGACCAGGCGCGTCACGCGCCGCACGATCTCGTTGACCACGGCCCGCGGGCCCCGTCGGTCGGTGCGCACGATGATGTCGGCGGTGGCGCGATAGAGCGGGTCACGAAGGGCGAACATCTCGCGCAGCACCGCCTCCTTGTCGGGCCGCTGGAGCAGCGGACGATTGCGGTCCTTGGCGGTGCGCCTGAGCTGCTGCTCGACGGTGGTAAAGAGGTAGATCACCGTGCCGCGCTCGCGCAGGGCCCGACGGTTCTCCTCGCGCAGCACGGCGCCGCCGCCGGTGGCGATCACCACGCCCTCGCGGCGGGTCAGCTCGTCGATCATCTGGGTCTCGCGATCGCGGAAGCCCGCCTCGCCCTCGACGTCGAAGATCCAGGGAATGTCGGCGCCGCAGCGCGCCTGGATCTCGTGGTCGCTGTCGTAGAAGTCACGAGAAAGCTCGGCCGCCAGGAGGCGGCCGATGGTGCTCTTGCCGGCCCCCATGGGGCCGATCAGTATCAGGTTGGGTAGTGCCTGCATCAGCGAAGGACCACGCCGTCGTCCAGTATTCGGGGAGTGATGAATACCAGCAACTCTACCTTCTCGTTGCTCTGTTGGGTATAGCGGAAGAGGTTGCCGAGCACCGGCAGGTCGCCCAGGAAGGGGGTCTTGACCAGGTTCTGCAGCTCCTCGGTCTGCAGGATACCGCCCAGCACCACTGTCTCGCCGTTGTCCACCAGCACCTGGGTCTCGATCTCGTTCTTGTTGATCGGCGGCTCCTCGCCCGGGTTGAACTCGCCGAAGGTGTCGTTGGTGATGGCCACGTCCATGATGATGCGGTTGTCCGGGGTGATCTGCGGGGTCACCTCCAGGGAGAGCACCGCCTCCTTGAAGTCGACGGCCGAGGCACCGCTGGCCGCCGCCTCGCGATAGGCGCGCTCCTGGCCCTGCTTGATCACGGCGGTGCGCTGGTTGGCGGTGATCACCCGCGGCTGCGAGATGGTATAGCTCTTGCCCTCGCTCTCCATGGCACGCAGCTCCAGGTCGAGCAGCACGTCGCCGGAGAGGTAGCCGAAGGCGAAGCTGGTCATGCCGCCCACGCCGCGATCCGTGGAACCGAAGTCCACCGCCAGGCCACCCAGCCCGGAGATGGGGGTCCCGTCCGAGGCGCCGCCGAGATCGAGGCGCCCGCCGGCGCGACGATCCGGCGAGGAGATCCCCCAGTTGACCCCCAGCTCGCGGGAGGCGCTGTCGCTGGCGATGACGATACGCGCCTCGATCTGCACCTGGCGCACCGCCACGTCGAGCCGATCCAGGGTCCGCATGATCTCGTCGATCTGGTCGGCAGTGTCCTGGATCAGCAGGGTATTGGTGCGCTGGTCGATGGCCACCCGACCGCGATCGGAGAGCAGGCCGAACCCCTGGCCGCCACGCAGCAGGGCCGCCAGGTCCGAGGCTCGGGCATAGCGCACCTGGATGTACTCCGTGACCAGCGGGGCCAGGGTCTCCATCTGCTCGCGGGCCTCGAGCTCCTGGCGCTCGATGTTGGCCAGCTCGCTGGCGGGCGCCACCACGATCACGTTGCCCTCCTGGCGGCTGGCCAGGCCATGGCTCTTGAGCACCAGGTCCAGCGCCTGGTCCCAGGGCACGTCCTCGAGGTTGAGGGTCACCCGCCCCTGCACGCTGTCGCTGGCGACCAGGTTGAGCCCGGTGAAGTCGGCGATGATCGCCAGCACCGAGCGCACCTCGATGTCCTGGAAGTTGAGGGTGATGCGCTCCCCGGTGTAGGGGAACTGTTCGCGGACCCGCTGCTCGCGCTCCTGCTGGGTCACCGGCTGGGCCTCGATGGTCAGCTGGCGGCCGCTCTGGGTGGAGACCATGGCATAGTCGCCCGCCCCCTCGATGTCCAGGGTCACGCCATCCCGGCCGACCCGGGGAGTGACGCGCCGCAGCGGGGTGCCGAAGTCGCTGACGTCGTAGACCTGGTCCAGGGAGGCGGGCAGCTCCACGCCGCGCAGGTCGGCGGTGATGCGGTTGCGGCCGCTCTCGCGCACCCGGGCATCCACGCCGGCACGGTCGAAGGTGACCACCAGGCGCCCGGCGCCCGCCTCGCCCCGACGGAAGTCGATGTTATCGACGCTGGGACCGCTGCTGGCCGTCCGGGTCGGGGTCGGCTGCGGCGCCGGGGAGGTCGCCGCCGGGTCAGCCTGGGCCACCCCGGTATCGGCGGCGCCGCCGCCGATGGCGAGGCGCAGGCGGTTGCCCTGCTCACGGGTGTTGTAGGGCAGCGGCCCCTCGAGGTCGAAGACCAGGCGGGTGCGCGAGCCGGCCTCCAGGGCAGTCACCTGCTGGACGCCGCCGATGCCCAGGGCATAGCGGCGCTGGTCGAGGCGGTTGGCGGTATCCATCAGGTCGATGGTCAACCGCGCCGGGTCATCCATGCGATAGCCCCTCACCTCCGGCACCGGGCCATCGAAGCCCAGGTCCACCTCCAGCTCGCCGCCGCTGCCCTGGCGGAAGCTCAGGTCGTCGAGGCTCGACGCCGCCAGGGCCGCCGACGAGACGGCCAGCAGCAAGAGTGTCGCGATTCCACGCTTCATGATCGGTGTCATTGTTCCCTTCCCCCCCGCTTGACGCCACGCCGCCCCTGCCGGCGGCACGGCGATTCGCTTTCTAGTCGTTCAGCGTCAGCTGCGTCGTGCGTTCGATCCAGCCGCCTCGCCCGGTGGGCACCACCTCGACCAGCTGCACCGACGACGAGGTGATGCTGACGATGCGCCCGAAATCCGTTCCCATGTGATTGCCGACCCGCAGTCGGTGCACCTGACCATCAGGCGAGCGCACCAGCGCCGAGGGCTGTCCGCCGTGGGTGAGAGTCCCCACCAGGTCGAGCTGACCGAGCCCGAAGGCCTCGAGCGGCTCACGCGGACGGGTAAGATCCGGCGCCAGCTCCTCCGAGCCCTGCGGCGGCTGCTCGGCCTCGGGCAGCCGGGCGATGAAGGGGCTGCGCCGGTCGGCCTCGTCGTAGGGCACCGGCTCGTACTCCGGAATATCGGGGAGCTCGACGCTGGGCGTCGGCCCCGGGTTGCTGCGGATCGAGGCCAGCTCACGGTCCAGCGCCCCCAGCTGCGGATCGGCACACCCGGTCAGCCCCAGCAGCAGCGCAGCGCCGGCAATGCCGAGAGTCCTGCGTGTCGGCGTCATGGCGCGCCCTCCTCACCCTGCCGGTAGCTGTAGGTCCGCGCCAGCATCGAGAGCCGCAGCCGCTGGCCGCTGCCGCCCTCGGGCGACAGGGTCATGTCATGCAGGGTGACGATGCGTGGCAGCCCGGCCACCCCGGCCAGGAAGGCGGCGATGCGGTGGTAGTCCCCCTGCACCTGGATGTCGAAGGGCTGCTCGACATAGTGCTCGCGGGTCGCCGGGCTGCGCAGCCGAATGAAGTCGATGGAGAGCTGGTTGTCGATGGCGGTCTCGCTGATGTTGTCGATCAGCGACGGCACCTCGGCACCGGTGGGCAGCATCTCGCGCAGTTCGCCCATGCGACCCTCCAGCACGCTCATCTGCTCGCGCATCACCTCCAGGTTGGCGGCCTGGGCGGCCTTGCTGCGGTAGTCACGGACCAGCCCGGCCTCCTCGCCCCGCACCCGGTCCAGCTCCTCCTTGGCCGGGGCGGCCAGGTACCAGTGCATCCCGGCGAAGGTCAGCCCCAGCACCAGCAGGCAGCTGAACAGCTGCAGCGACCAGGGCCAGCCGCCCGCCTCCTTGATATCCAGCTCGCGCCAGTCCAGCTCGCGCAGGCGGCGCATCTCTCCCTTGAGACTCATGTTCCCTCCCCCGCCGACTCGCTTCCCGACGCGTTCTCCTCGACGCTCTCCGGCAGCCGTTGGCTCATGCTCAGGCTGAACCGGCGACGCTCGCCGCCGCCCTCGGCCTCCACCTCGGAGAGCACCGGCACCGTGAATGACCCTGCCGCGGCCAGCGCCCGCAGCTGGTCGGAGACCTGGCGGTTGTCTTCCGCCAGTCCGGCCAGGCGCAGGCTGTCGCCCTGACGGCTGAGCTGGGTGTAGTGCACCCCGTCGACCAGGCTGGTGGTGAGGTCGCTGAACACGTGGACGGTCTGGGTTCGCCCCATCTGCAGCTCGGTGAAGATCCGGACCTGCTCGAGCATCTGCTCGCGGATCGCCTCGAGCTCGCTGATCTCGCGGATCGCCGCATCGAGCTGGCGGCTCTGGGCCTGGATATGGGCGTTGCGCTGCTGCTGCGCCTCGCGCTCCTGCTCGTAGTACCAGGTCATCCCGTAGCCGCCGCCCAGGCCGACCACGGCGGCCAGGGCCAGGGCCAGGTAGAAGCGCTTGCTGCGACGGGCCCGCAGCTCCTCTCGCCAGGGCAGCAGGTTGATCTCGATCGTCATGAGCGGGACCTCATTGCCAGGCCGCAGGCCGTGAGCATGGCCGGTGCGTCACCGGACAGCGTCTGTACGTCGATGCGGGTATTGACCTTCATGCGCTGCAGGGGGTTGGCGATCGATACCTCCATGCCACTCTCCCGGGCCAGGCGCTCGGCCAGGCCGGGGATGACGCTGGAGCCGCCGGCCAGCACCATGTGCCGCACCTCCTGCTTGCGACCGGCCGTATAGTAGAGCTGCAGCGAGCGTCCCACCTGCTGCACCAGGGTATCGAGGAAGGGGTCGAGCACGCTGCGCTGATAGTCCTCGGGCAGCCCGCCGCGCTTCTTGGCCAGGCCCGCCTCGTCGAGGCTCAGCCCGTAGCGGTTGCGGATCTCATCGGTGAGCTGGCGTCCGCCGAAGACGGTGTCGCGGCTGTAGACCACGCGCCCTTCCCTCAACACGTGGAAGGTGTTCATGGTGGCCCCGATATCCACCAGAGCCACGCAGTCCTGCTCGTCGCTGAGCGGCGGCAGCTGATGGCGCACCTCGGTGAAGGCCCGCTCCATGGCGAAGGTCTCCACGTCGACGGCCTCGGGAGACAGCCCGGCCTGCAGGACCGCGTCGGTCAGCTGGCTGACGTCCTGCTGCCGGCAGGCCACCAGCAGCACGTCCTGCTGGTCGGCATAGCGCGCGTTGAGGCCCAGCCGCTGGAAGTCGAAGGCGACCTCGTTGAACGGAAACGGGATGTGCTTGTCGGAATCGAGTTGAATGCGCGCCTCGATCTCGTCATCGGTGAGCGAGGCGGGCAGCGTGAGCGTCTTGGTGATGGCTGCGCTGGCCGGCACCGCCACCACCACGCGTTTGGAATGTGGCTTGGCCTGCTGGACGGCGCGGGAGATCGCGTCGACCACCTCGCCCATGTCATGGATGCGCCGCTCGACCACGGCGCCCTCGCGCAGCGGCCGTACGGCGTAGCTCTCGACCTGGTAGCTGGCGCCAGCGCGCCGGAGTTCCACGAGCTTGACGGTGGCCGAGGTGATATCGACACCGATCAGTCCCTTGCTGGATGCCCTGAGTCGCATCTCGGTCATGCCCCTGCCTGATCCATGCGGCTTGCCGCTTGTTATATCGCCCATCCTCCTCGACCGAGGAGCCTGAGCCTCGGGGTTGATCCCCACCCTGTAAGCAGAGGTTACATGATATTGCTGGATCTCACACGGCAATCCTCATACCTGCACGGTCAACGCTGGTGACCACCCGCCGGGCTTCCTATAATGGCGGCGCAACCGGACGTGACCTCCATCGCCCCCGTTCCGCTCCAGTTCCCTGCATGGATACCGCGATTTCATGACGTTTCTCAGAACACTCCTCTTTTCCATCGCCTGGCTGCTGGTCTCGTTGACGGCGGCCACGGCGCTGGGGGTGGTGGGTGCCGCCCTCTACTTCGCCCCCGGCCTGCCCGATGTCCGCCAGCTGCAGGATTTCGAGCTGCACTCCCCGCTGCGCGTCTTCACCCGCGACGGCAAGTTGATCGGCGAGTTCGGCGAGGAACGCCGCATGCCGGTGGACTATGACGAGATTCCCGAGGAGTTCATCCAGGCCCTGCTGGCCGCCGAGGACGCCGGCTACTTCGAGCATCGCGGCGTCGACCCCCGTGGCCTGGCCCGCGCCGGCCTCGAGCTGGTCGCCAGCGGCGGCGACATCCAGTCGGGCGGCTCCACCATCACCATGCAGGTGGCGCGCAACTATCTGCTGACCCTGGACCGCACCTTCACCCGCAAGATCCGCGAGATCCTGCTCGCCCTGCAGATGGAGCAGCTGCTCAGCAAGGAGGAGATCCTCGAGCTCTACGTCAACAAGATCTTCCTCGGCAACCGGGCCTACGGCATCGCGGCCGCTGCCGAGATCTACTACAACCGCCCGCTGGCCGAGCTGACCCTGGCCGAGAAGGCGATGATCGCCGGCCTGCCCAAGGCCCCTTCGTCCTTCAACCCGCTGGCCAACCCGGAGCGCTCGCTGATCCGCCGCAACTGGATCCTCTACCGCATGCGGGAGCTGGGCCATATCGACCAGGCCGCCTACGAGGAGGCCGTGCAGGCACCGATCACCGCCCGCCGCTACATCGCCCAGACCGAGGTGGATGCCGACTACGTGGCCGAGATGGCCCGCCAGTTCGCCGTGGAGCGGTTCGGCGACGAGGCCTATACCGGCGGCTATCGCATCCACACCACCCTGGACAGCGAGCTGCAGCCCTTCGCCCGGCGCGCCCTGGCCGATGGCCTGATCGCCTACGACACCCGCCACGGCTGGCGCGGGGCCGAGCAGCGCGACATCCCGCCGAGCCTGGTGGAGGCTCAGGAGCGCACCGAGCGTCGCGGCCTGGAGGAGGAGCTGGACGAGTCCCCCGAGGTGCTCGAGACCGCCCGTCGCGCCGCCGAGCGCAGCCAGACCGAGGTCGAGGGCCTCGACGGCGACGTCAGCAACTGGCTCCAGGTGCTGGAGCGCACGCCCGGCTTCGGCCCGCTCCAGCCGGCCATCGTGGTGGCGAGCGAGGGCCGCGAGATGCGCGTCATGACCCGGGGCGGCGAGCTGCACACCCTCGCCTGGGACGGCCTCAGCTGGGCCCGCGCCTACCGCAGCCCGCGGGCCCGCGGCCCCGAACCCGGCTCCGCGGCCGAGATCGCTGCCTCCGGCGACCTGGTCCGCGTGCTGGAGCGCGAGGACGGCAGCCTGCGGCTGGCCCAGCGCCCTGACGCCGAGGGCTCGCTGGTGGTGATGCATCCCGATACCGGCGCCATCCTGGCCCTGCAGGGAGGCTTCAGCTTCCAGGCCAGCAAGTTCAATCGCGCCGTGCAGGCCCAGCGCCAGTCCGGCTCGATCTTCAAGCCCTTCGTCTACCTCGCCGCGCTGGACAGCGGCCTGATGAATGCCGCCAGCGTGGTCAACGACGCTCCCGTGGTGCTGCAGGATGGCAGCAGCGAGATCTGGCGCCCGGTCAACTCCAGTGGCGACTTCCTCGGCCCGACCCGCCTGCGCGTGGCCCTGGCCCGCTCGCGTAACCTGGTGACCATCCGGGTGCTGCAGCAGGTGGGCCTGGATGCCACCATCGACTTCCTGGAAGGCTTCGGCTTCGCCGAGAGCCGCCTTCCCCGCGGCCTGTCGCTGGCCCTGGGCAGCGCCGACCTGACGCCGCTGGAGATGACCAACGCCTACGCGGTGCTGGCCAACGGCGGCTTCCAGGTCGCCCCCTGGTTCATCGAACGGATCACCCGCGGCGACGATGCCAACGTGCTGGAGGAGGCCCTGCCGGCCGTGGCCTGTCGCGAGTGCCGCGACGGCCAGACCGAGGTGGAGATCGACGGACGTCGGCACCCCGTGGCGCCGCGGGTCGCCGATCCGACCGCCGTCTACATCCTGCGCGACATGCTGCGTGACGTGATCGAGAGCGGCACCGGCCGTGCCGCCCTGGAGCTGGGCCGAGAGGACATCGTCGGCAAGACCGGCACCACCAACGGGCAGCGCGACGCCTGGTTCGCCGGCTACAACAGCGACCTGGTCGCCACCGTCTGGGTGGGCAAGGACAACAACGAGACCACGGCGGAGTACGGCGCCAACGCCGCCCTGCCGATCTGGATCGGCTTCATGCGCGACGCCCTCGACGGGCGGCCCGAGGCGCGCCCCGACGCTCCTGCCAACCTGGTGACCGCCCGGGTCGATCCGGACACCGGCCGCCGGCTCTCCGACGGCCAGGGCGGTGGCATCAGCGAGATCTTCCACCCGGACCACCTGCCCAGCGTCCAGCCGCGTCGCGTCGACACCGAGGTGGAGCAGCGCAGCGGCTCCCAGGGCACCGGCTCCTACGAGGCGATCTTCTAGCGCCGCGGCACCCCGGGCGGCAGGGACGCCGCCCGTCTCGTCTGCCAACCGCGACGGCTGCTCCGGCGGCCACCGTCAACCGGCAACTCCAGGAAGCACGACATGCCCCACCCCGCCCCGTCACTCCGCCCCCTGCTGTACGGACTGGCCCTGCTGGCCGGCGGTGCCCAGGCGAGCCCGTTCTACGCCCCGCCGCCACCCGCCGAGGATGCCAGCACCTTCAGCGGCGATACCGAACTGGGCTTCACCCAGCTCAGCGGCAACACCGACAGCCAGACCCTGATCGCCAAGGGACGCCTCACCTGGCTGACCGGGGACTGGACCCACACCCTGCGCGGCGAGGTCCGCCACGTGGCCCGCGACGGCGAGACCAGCGCCGAGCAGTACCTGCTGGCCGGGAGAGAGCGCTACGACCTGGAGGGGCCCCACTACCTGTTCGGCTTCGCCCGCTGGGAGAAGGACCGCTTCGGCGGCTACGACCAGCAGTTCACCACCATCGCCGGCTATGGCCGCGACCTGATCGACAGCGAGGCCCAGCGGCTCTCGCTGGAGGCCGGCCCGGGCTATCGTCATGACCGCATCGACCAGGAGGAGAACCTGTCGCTGGCGGTCGCCTATGGCGCCCTGGCCTGGGAACTGGAGGCTACCGACACCACCACCCTGGCCCAGGAGCTGTCGGTAGAAGCCACCGACGACAACACCACGTCTCGCTCGCTGTCATCGCTCACCGCACGCCTCAACTCACGCCTCGCCCTGCGCCTCTCCCACGAGATCAAGCGTAACTCCCAGCCGCCCGATACCGCCGAGGCGCGCACCGACCACACCACCAGCGCCTCGCTGCTCTACCGCTGGTAGCCCCCTCGAGACACGACGACGCCGGCCCGAGGGCCGGCGTCGTCGTGACCAACATGGCGGCAGGCGCCGATGGCGCGACACAGGCGCCATCATGACACGCCGTCGTTACACGCCGTAGACGTCATCCACGCTCTTCAGCGGATAGTGGGACGGGTAGGGGCGGCGCGCCACGCCGGAGTCCACCGCTGCCTGGGCCACCGCCGAGGTGATGCGCTCGAGCAGGCGCACGTCCACCGGGGTCGGGATGATGTAGTCGCGACCGAAGGCCATCGACTCCATCTCGTAGGCATCCAGCACCTCCTGGGGCACCGGCTCGCGGGCCAGGTCCTTGAGGGCATGCACCGCGGCGACCTTCATCTCCTCGTTGATGCGGGTGGCACGGACGTCCAGGGCACCGCGGAAGATGAAGGGAAAGCCCAGCACGTTGTTGACCTGGTTCGGGTAGTCGGAGCGCCCGGTGGCCATGATCACGTCGGGACGGGTCTCGCGGGCCAGGTCCGGATGGATCTCGGGGTCCGGGTTGGTGCAGGCGAAGACCACCGGATTGGGGGCCATCTTGCGAATGTGGTCGGCCGTCATCAGGCCCGGGCCGGAGAGCCCGACGAACACGTCGGCACCGTCGATGGCATCATCGAGGGTGCGCTTGTCGGTGTCCGCGGCGAACATCGCCTTGTACTGGTTGAGATCCTCGCGACCGGTATGGATCACCCCCTTGCGGTCGAGCATCACGATGTTCTCGGCGCGGGCGCCGCAGGCGACCAGCAGCTTCATGCAGGCAATGGCCGCCGCACCGGCGCCCATGCAGACGATGCGGGCCTCGTCCAGCGCCTTGCCGGCAATCTCCAGGGCGTTGAGCATGCCCGCCGCGGTGACGATGGCGGTACCGTGCTGGTCGTCATGGAACACCGGGATGCTGCACTGCTCGATGAGCGCCTGCTCGATCTCGAAGCACTCCGGGGCCTTGATGTCCTCGAGGTTGATGCCGCCCCAGGTGTCGGCGATGCGCGCCACGGTGTCGATGAAGGCCTGGGGGCTCTCGGCGTTCACCTCGATGTCCACCGAGTTGATGCCGGCGAAACGCTTGAAGAGCACGCCCTTGCCCTCCATGACCGGCTTGCTGGCCAGGGCACCCAGGTTGCCCAGCCCCAGGATCGCCGAGCCGTCGGAGATCACGGCGACCAGGTTGCCCTTGCCGGTGTAGCGGTAGGCGTTCTCGGGGTCCCGCGCGATCTCACGACACGGCTCCGCGACGCCCGGGCTGTAGGCCAGGGCGAGATCCTTCGCCGTGGCGGTGGGCTTGGTCAGCTCCACCGACAGCTTTCCGGGGATGGGTTTCGCGTGATAGTCCAGCGCCGCCTGTCGTGCATCAGTCATGCTGAAGTTCCGGGTCAGAGTGAAGGGAGTCCCTCCAGAATATAGAAAAAACTTCCATATCTCAACTGCGCACCACTTCCCGCCTGTTGTACGCTCGTTTGACGCCGTTCGTCGACATTTGCTGCAACTTATGCATGCAGCGCCAGCCATAATGCATTGCTTATCGACCCGGCGGCACCACCCGGTGGCACCGTGATGAACCCGGGCCGAAAGCCCGGACAAAAAGAGACCCGCCACGGTGGGCGGGTCTCTTCGACGGTCGCGGGCGACGCGGAGCGGGCGGTGATCAGCCCCGCTTCATGGCGGCACCGAAGCGCTTGTTGAAGCGCTCGACTCGGCCACCGGTAGTCGCCTGCTTCTGCTTGCCGGTGTAGAAGGGGTGACACTGGGAGCAGACGTCCAGGGAGAAGTCATGGCCCGAGGTGGAACCAACCTCGAAGCTGGCGCCACAGGAGCAGGTCGCGTTGACCGTCTTGTATTCCGGATGGATACCTTGTTTCATCTTGAGCCTCATGATGCTGTATGCCGCCACCTGATCGTCTGCCAGGCACCGCATACGGGTTGTCTATCGGTTGACTGTGAACCGTAACATGCAAACCGGTCTGCCCCCCGGCCACGCTCGACATGGCGGGGAGGCGCAGCATTCTAGCAGTTCCGACGCCGGAGGCCAATTGCCCACATCCCCGCCACCCGCCCCCCGAGTGCTGGGCATCGCGATCCCCTCACCCCTGCGCCGACTGTTCGACTATCGCCCCTGCCGGGAGGGGCCGCCCGACGGCTGGCGGCCCGGCCTGCGGGTGCGCGTGCCCTTCGGCCGGCGCCAGGTCGTCGGCGTGGTGATGGCCTGCCGGGAGACCAGCGAACTGCCGCTCGCCGAGCTCAAGCCGGTATCGGCCTGCCTCGACAGCCTGCCGCTGCCCGAGGACTGGCTGTGGCTGTGCCGCTTCACCGCCCGCTACTACCAGCACTCCCTGGGCGACACCCTGCAGCAGGCCATGCCCGTGCTGCTGCGCCAGGGCCGCCCGCTGGAGGCCCGCACCCGGGAGCGCTGGCGGGTCACGCCGGCCGGCCGGGGAGAAGCGCCGCCGGCGGTGGCTCGGGCCCCACGCCAGGCCGAGCTGCTGGCCATGCTGTGCCAGCACCCCCAGGGCCTGGGGAGCCAGGCCGTGCTCGCCCAGTCCTTTACCCGCGAGCAGCTCCGCGCCCTGGCCGACAAGGGACTCGTCGAGCGCCTCGAGGAACCCCGCACCGCCCGCTGGCAGGGCGACCCCGACCACCTGCTGGCCGAACCGGCCCTGCCCCTCAACCGCGAGCAGGCCGTGGCCCTGGCCGCCCTCCACGAGCACCTCGATGCCTACCACCCCTGCCTGCTGGAGGGCGTCACCGGCAGCGGCAAGACCGAGGTCTACCTGCAGCTGATCGAGGCGGCGGTGGGCCGGGGCCGGCAGGCCCTGGTGCTGGTGCCGGAGATCGGCCTCACCCCCCAGACCCTGGCCCGCTTCCGCCAGCGCTTCCGGGTGCCGGTGGTGGCACTGCACTCGGGGCTCACCGACCACGAACGCCTGGATGCCTGGGAAGCCGCCGCCAGCGGCCGTGCGCCCATCGTGATCGGCACCCGCTCGGCGATCTTCACGCCCCTGGCGAGTCCCGGCGCGATCATCGTCGACGAGGAGCACGACGGCTCCTACAAGCAGCAGGACGGCCTGCGCTATCACGCTCGGGACCTGGCCGTGGCCCGCGCCCATCGCCACGGCATCCCGGTGCTGCTGGGCAGCGCCACGCCGTCGCTGGAGAGCCTGGCCCGGGCCCGCAGCGGCGACTGGCGTCACCTCCACCTGACCCGGCGCGCCAGCCGCCACCCCCCGGCAAGGCTCGAGCTCGTCGACCTGCGCGGCCGCCCCCGCCAGGGCGGCCTGATTCCCCCGGTGATCGAGGCCATCCGCGAGACCCTGGCCGCCGGCCACCAGGTCCTGGTCTTCATCAATCGCCGCGGCTTCGCCCCGACTCTGGCCTGCCACGCCTGCGGCTGGCTGGCCGAGTGCGACCACTGCGACGCCCGCATGACCCTCCATCGCCAGCCGCCGCTGCTGGCCTGCCACCACTGCGATCGGCGTCGCGTCCTGCCGGACGCCTGCCCCGAGTGCGGCAGCATCGACCTGCGCCCGCTGGGCAGCGGCACCGAACGCACCGAGGAGACCCTGGCGGCGCTCTTCCCCGAGGTCCCGGTGCACCGCATCGACCGCGACAGCACCCGTCGCCGCGATGCCTTCGAACGCGTGCTCGGCGAGGTCCACCGCGGCGAGCCCTGCCTGCTGGTCGGCACCCAGATGCTGGCCAAGGGACACCACCTGCCCCATGTCACCCTGGTGGTGGTGGTCAACGCCGACGCGGGCCTCTATGCCAGCGACTTCCGCGCCCTGGAGCAGAGCGCCCAGCTGCTGGTCCAGGTGGCCGGGCGAGCCGGGCGAGCCGCCCACCCCGGCCGGGTGCTGGTGCAGACCCTGCACGGCGACGACCCGCACCTGCGACGGCTGGCCGAGCAGGGCTATGCCGCCCTGGCCGAGCGGCTGCTGGACGAGCGCCGCGCCGCCGGCCTGCCGCCCTTCCGCTTCCTGGCCCTGCTGCGCCTGGAGAGCCCCCGGGAGGAGGCGGTGGCGGCACTGGCCGGGCGCGCCGCCGGCGCCCTGCGCGACTGGCTGGCCGAACGCGAGCTGCCGGTGGACTGCCTGGGTCCGGTGCCGGCCCCCATGGAGCGCCGCCAGAATCGCTACCACCTGCAGCTGATGCTGGCCAGCGAGCGCCGCAGCCACCTCCACGAGGCCGGCGCCTGGCTGACCGGCTGGCTGGAGGCGACCCCCGAGGCGCGCCGTACCCGCTGGTCGCTGGATATCGATCCCCAGACGCTCAGCTGAAGCCCGCCCTTTAAAGCCGCGCCACAATTGCCGATAATGGCCGGCCGTGCCCATTCCAGGCTCCGTTTCATGCCCGCGCCGCGGGCGAGCGCTCGTCACCGCCGGTTCATCGGCCGCTCGCCCCGTCCGGCGCCACAGGACATCCGACGCTCCATGAAAGAGACCATCGTTGCGCTGCTCGAGGACGCCCTCGACAGCCTCAAGCAGCAGGGCATCGTGCCCGCCGACCTGGCCCCGACCATCAAGGTCGACCCGACCCGCGACAAGTCCCACGGCGACTACGCCACCAACCTGGCGCTGATGCTGGCCAAGCCCGCCGGGCGCAAGCCCCGCGACCTGGCCGAGGCGCTGGTGGTCGCCCTGCCGGCGAGCGATGCGGTGCAGAAGGTGGAGATCGCCGGGCCCGGCTTCGTCAACTTCTTCGCCGCCACCGACGCCGCCGCCCAGGTGATTCGCCAGGTGCTCGATTCGGGCGACGCCTTCGGCCGCAGCCTCACCGGCCAGGGCCGCAAGGTGCAGGTAGAGTTCGTCTCCGCCAACCCCACCGGCCCGCTGCATGTGGGCCACGGCCGTGGCGCGGCGATCGGCGACTGCATCTGCCGCCTGCTCGAGGCCACCGGCTTCGATGTGACCCGCGAGTTCTACTACAACGACGCCGGCGCTCAGATCAGCAACCTGGCGCTGTCGGTGCAGGCCCGGGTCCAGGGCCTCGACCCGGACGACGACGGCTGGCCGGCCGATGGCTATCGCGGCGGCTACATCATCGACGTGGCCAATGCCTACCTGGCCGGCGAGACGGTGCATGCCGATGACCGCCACGTCACGGCCAAGGCCGACCCGGACGACCTGGAGGCCATCCAGGAGTTCGCCGTGGCCTACCTGCGCCGCGAGCAGGACCTGGACCTCAAGGCCTTCGGCGTCCACTTCGACGTCTACTTCCTGGAGTCCTCGCTCTACCAGGACGGCAAGGTCGAGGCCACCGTCGAGCGGCTGATCGATAAGGGCCACACCTACGAGCAGGATGGCGCCCTGTGGCTGCGCACCACCGACTTCGGTGACGACAAGGACCGGGTGATGCGCAAGTCCGACGGCCAGTACACCTACTTCCTGCCCGACGTGGCCTACCACCTGGACAAGTGGCAGCGCGGCTTCGAGACGGTGATCAACGAGCAGGGGGCCGACCACCACTCCACGGTGACCCGGGTGCGTGCGGGGCTGCAGGCCCTGGAGGCCGGCATCCCGGCCGGATGGCCCGACTATGTGCTGCACCAGATGGTGATGGTCACCCGCTCCGGAGTCGAGGTGAAGCTCTCCAAGCGCGCCGGGAGCTACGTGACCGTGCGCGACCTGATCGACGAGGTGGGCCGCGACGCCACGCGCTTCTTCCTGGCCGCCCGGCGGGCGGACTCCCAGCTCACCTTCGACATCGACCTGGCCCGTTCCCAGTCCAACGACAATCCGGTCTACTACGTGCAGTATGCCCACGCCCGTGTCTGCAGCATGCTGCGCCGCGCCGAGGCCGACGGGATGCCCTTCGACCACGGCCTGGCCATGCAGAGCCTGGGCCTGCTCGAGGAGGATCAGGAGAAGGCGGTGATGAATCGCCTGGCCCGCTTCCCCGAGGCGGTCGAGCACGCCGCCGCCTCCCGGGAACCCCAGCAGATCGCCCAGTACCTGCTCGACCTCGCCGCCGAGTTCCATACCTGCTACAACGCGGTAAAGGTGATGGTCGAGGACGACGCCCGGCGCAACGCCCGCCTGGCCCTGGGCCTGGCCACTCGACAGGTGCTGCGCAACGGCCTCGACCTGATGGGAGTCGGCGCGCCGGAGGAGATGTAAGCCATGGCCACCCGCAAGCAGCCGCCGAAGCGACGCGGCGCCACTACCAGCCGTCGAACGGCCCGCAGCGCCCCGCGCCGGGAGTGGCGCCTGCCGGGCTGGCTATGGGGCCTGGCCGGCCTGGTGGCCGGCTTCCTGCTCTCCCAGCACCAGCACGGCGTCGCCCCCTGGCAGGTGGAGGACTCGCCGCTGGCCACCGTGCTACCCCGCTCGGCCCCACCGTCCGAGCCCGCGGCGCCGGCGGCTCCCAGCGAGCCGAGGATGCCGACCTTCGAGTTCTACACCCTGCTGCCGGAGTCCGAGGTCATCGCCCCGCGGGGCGAGATGCCCGCCTCCACGGCGCGCCCCCCGGCGCCCCCCGAGGAGCCGGAGGTGGCCGAGGGCGGCGAGGACCCCATCGCCCAGGTCATCGCCGCCAACCTTGCCGTGGAGCGCAACGAGCCGGCGGCCGCCGAGCCCGCCCCCGCCAGCGCTGCCGGCCATCGCTACATGCTGCAGGCCGCCTCCTTCCGTGAGCCCGGTGATGCCCAGCAGCTGCGCGGCCGCCTGCGGGACTTCGGCCTGCTGGCCCAGATCAGCGAGGTCAAGGCGGGCGGCGGCGAGACCTGGCACCGCGTCCAGGTTGGCCCCTACGAGGACGACCGCGAGCTCAGCCGTGCCCAGGACCTGATGGTGACCCAGGGCATCGAGCCGCTGCTGATCCGGCTCAACAACTGAGCGCCCCCGGGCGGGCACGCTTGAATTCCCGACGCCCCGCCCGCACCTCCCCTGAAAGCCCACTCACGGCGCCCGGGCCACCCCCGAGGCGCCGACAGTCATCGGGAGCCACCCGCTCCCCCAAGGAGTCCCCTCCATGACCACGATCGTTTCCGTGCGCCGCGGTGATCAGGTAGCCCTGGCCGGCGATGGCCAGGTATCCCTGGGCAACACCGTGATGAAGGGCAACGCCAGCAAGGTGCGCCGCCTCTATCGCGGCGAGGTGCTGGCCGGCTTCGCCGGCGGCACCGCCGACGCCTTCACCCTCTTCGAGCGCTTCGAGGCACAGCTCGAGAAGTACCAGGGCAACCTGGTCAAGGCCGCCGTGGAGCTGGCCAAGGACTGGCGCACCGACCGCGCCCTGCGCCGCCTGGAAGCGCTGCTGGCCGTGGCCAACAAGGACGCCTCGCTGATCATCACCGGCAACGGCGACGTGGTGGAACCCGAGCGCGGCATCATCGCCATCGGCTCCGGCGGCAACTACGCCCTGGCCGCCGCCCGCGCCCTGCTGGAGAACACCGACCTCTCGGCGAAGGAGATCACCGAGAAGTCGCTGGAGATCGCCGGAGACATCTGCGTGTTCACCAACCACCACGTCACCCTCGAAACGCTCTGAAGGCCGCCCCCATGACCCAGATGACCCCCCGCGAGATCGTCCACGCCCTGGACCAGTTCATCATCGGCCAGCAGGACGCCAAGCGCGCCGTGGCCATCGCCCTGCGCAACCGCTGGCGTCGCATGCAGCTCGACACCGACCTGCGCCACGAGGTAACCCCCAAGAACATCCTGATGATCGGCCCCACCGGGGTGGGCAAGACCGAGATCGCCCGGCGCCTGGCCAAGCTGGCCCGCGCCCCTTTCATCAAGGTGGAGGCCACCAAGTTCACCGAGGTGGGCTATGTGGGCCGCGACGTCGACTCGATCATCCGCGACCTGACCGAGGCCGCCATCAAGCTGGTGCGCGAGCAGGCCAAGGAGGAGGTCGGCCATCGCGCCGAGGACGCCGCCGAGGACCGCATCCTCGACGCCCTGCTGCCGCCGCCCCGCGGCCAGGAGGATGAGCCCCGCCAGGACAGCTCGACTCGCCAGATCTTCCGCAAGAAGCTGCGCGAGGGTCAGCTCGACGACAAGGAGATCGACATCGAGCTGACCCAGCAGGGTCCCAACGTCGATATCATGACCCCGCCGGGCATGGAGGAGATGACCCAGCAGCTCTCCAGCCTCTTCTCCGGCATGGGCAAGCAGAAGACCGAGACCCGCCGGGTGGCGGTGAAGGATGCCTTCGCCCTGCTGCGTGACGAGGAGGCCGGCAAGCTGGTCAACGAGGAGGAGATCAAGAGCCGCGCCATCGAGGCGGTGGAGCAGCACGGCATCGTCTTCCTCGACGAGATCGACAAGGTGGCCAAGGGCAGCGGCCAGAGCAGTGGCGGCGAGGTCTCCCGGGAAGGGGTGCAGCGCGACCTGCTGCCGCTGATCGAGGGCTCCACGGTCTCCACCAAGTACGGCATGGTCAAGACCGACCACATCCTGTTCATCGCCTCCGGCGCCTTCCACCTGTCGCGCCCCTCGGACCTGATTCCCGAGCTGCAGGGCCGCCTGCCGATCCGCGTGGAGCTCAACGCCCTGACGCCGGAGGACTTCAAGCGCATCCTCACCGAGCCCTCCGCGGCGCTGACCAAGCAGTACCAGGCGCTGCTGGCCACCGAGGGGCTCGAGATCGCCTTCACCGACGACGGCATCGCGCGCATCGCCCAGATCGCCTGGCAGGTCAACGAGGGCACCGAGAACATCGGTGCACGCCGCCTGCATACCGTGATGGAGCGCCTGCTGGAGGAGGCCTCCTTCCGCGGCAGCGACATCGGCAGCCCGCTGACCATCGACGCCGCCTACGTGGACTCCCAGCTCGGCGAGCTGGCCATGGACGAGGACCTGTCGCGGTATATCCTATGAGCGCCCCGATACCCACCCAAGTGCACTACCACCGCAAGGCCCGCGAGCTCGAGCTCGGCTATGCCGATGGCCAGCAGCATCGGCTGCCCATCGAGTACCTGCGGGTCTTCTCCCCTTCGGCCGAGGTGCGCGGCCACGGTCCCGATACCGCCACCCTCCAGGTGGGCAAGAAGTTCGTCGGCCTCAAGGACATCACCCCGTCCGGGCGCTATGCGCTGAAGCTGCATTTTGACGACGGCCACGACAGCGGCCTGTTCAGCTGGGACTACCTGTGGTGGCTGATCGAGCATCGCGAGGCCAACTGGGCGGACTACCTGAAGCGCCTGGAGGAAGCCGGCGCCAGCCGCGAGCCGCTGGGCATCGAGGTCAAGCAGCTGTAGCCGGCCTCGCGTCAAGACAACCACCGCCGCGGGAGGCTACAATGGCGCCCATCCGAGGCAGCGGCCTCGCCCATGCAGCGATTCGGGAGCCCCATCGCATGAGCGCCAACCCCAGCTCCAGGGACCAGCAGACGACCCACTTCGGCTACCAGGAAGTCCCCGTCGAGGAGAAGGCCTCCCGAGTGGCCGACGTCTTCCACTCCGTGGCGGCCCGCTACGACGTCATGAACGACCTGATGTCGATGGGCATCCATCGCCTGTGGAAGCGCCTGACCATCGAGCGCGCCGGGGTGCGCCCCGGGCACAGCGTGCTCGACATCGCCGGCGGCACCGGCGACCTGACCCTCAAGTTCTCCCGCCTGGTGGGCCCCCGCGGGCGGGTGGTGCTGGCCGACATCAACGAGTCGATGCTGCGCGTCGGCCGCGACAAGCTCCTCGACAGCGGCGTCGGCGGCAACGTCGAGTATGTGCAGGCCAACGCCGAGTCCCTGCCCTTCCCCGACAACACCTTCGACTGCATCACCATCGCCTTCGGGCTGCGCAACGTCACCGACAAGGATGCCGCCCTGCGCTCCATGGCGCGGGTGCTCAAGCCCGGCGGCCGCCTGCTGGTGCTGGAGTTCTCCAAGCCCCGCAACCCGCTGCTCTCGAAGGCCTACGACGAGTACTCCTTCCGCCTGCTGCCGAGGATCGGCCAGGTGGTGGCCAACGATGCCGACAGCTACCGCTACCTGGCGGAGTCGATCCGCATGCACCCCGACCAGGAGACCCTCAAGGGGATGATGGAAGCCGCCGGCCTGGAGCGCGTGGAGTACACCAACCTCACCGGGGGCATCGTCGCCCTGCACCGCGGCATCAAGTTGTAATGTTGTTGCTGGCTGGCCTCGAGCGCACCCTGAACACCCTGCTCGCCCGGGACCCCGCGGCGCCGGCACGGCTGGCACGGCTCGCCGGCCACCGACTCCTGCTGCGCCTCGAGCGGCCCGAGCTGGCCCTGGCCGTCCACTTCCACCCCGGCGGCCTCGACCTGCTGCGTCCCGATAACCTGGCGGAGGAGGCCTTCGATGCCGTGGTGGAACTGGACGCCGAGACCGCCGGCGCCCTGCTCGGCGGCGCCGACCTGGAGCGGCTGATGTTCCAGGGCCGCCTGGCGGTGCGCGGCCGGATCCACCTGCTGGAGCAGACCCGCGACCTGCTGCTCGACCTCGACCTGGACTGGGAAGGCGAGCTGGCCCGCTGGCTGGGCGACCTCCCCGCCCACAGCCTGGCCGAGGGACTGCGTCGCCTGGGCCGCTTCGGGCTGCGCACCCGCGACGAGTTCTGTGCCGACCTCTCCGAATATCTCTTCGAGGAGGCCCGCCTGCTCCCGGGACGCCACCAGCTCGAGGTACTGCGTGACCACCTCACCGAGCTGGAGGTGTCCGCCGACCGTCTCGAGGCGCGCCTGGCCCGGCTGCACCGCCACCTGGCGGCGCAGCGGGACGCGAGGGTGGCACCATGATGATGCTGCTGCGGCTGCTGCGTATCGTCTGGGTGATCACCCGCTTCCGGCTCGACACCCTGCTGCCGCTGGAGCGGCTGCCCTGGGCGCTGCGGACGCTGTTCCGGCTCTCGCCGCTGCGCCTGGTCCCCATCGGCGAGCGTTCCCGCGGGGCGCGGCTGCGCCTGGCGCTGGAGGCCCTGGGCCCGATCTTCGTCAAGTTCGGCCAGGTGCTCTCCACCCGCCGCGACCTGCTGCCCGAGGACATCGCCGACGAGCTCAAGCGGCTCCAGGACCAGGTGCCACCCTTCCCCGGCCCCGAGGCCCGCGCCGTGGTCGAGTCGGAGCTCGGCATGCCGGTGGCGCTGGCCTTCGCCCGCTTCGACGCCGACCCGCTCGCCTCGGCCTCCATCGCCCAGGTGCACGGCGCCCGGCTGCATACCGGCGAGGAGGTGGTGGTCAAGATCATCCGACCCGGCATCGAGCGGGTGATGCGCCAGGACATGGCGCTGATGTACCGCTTCGCCCGCATCCTGACGCTGGTGCCCGAGGCGCGACGGCTGCGCCCGGTGGAGGTGGTGCGCGACTACGAGGCGACGCTGTTCGACGAGCTCGACCTGCACAAGGAGGCCGCCAACACCTCCCAGCTCAAGCGCAACTTCAAGGACTCGCCGCTGCTCTACGTGCCGGCGATCCACTGGGAGCTGACCCGCCAGCGGGTCATGGTCCAGGAGCGCATCTACGGCGTGCCGGTGGCCGACGTGGCGGCCCTGCAGGCCCAGGGCACCGACCTGAAGAAGCTCGCCGAACGCGGCGTGGAGATCTTCTTCACCCAGGTGTTCCGGGACAACTTCTTCCATGCCGACATGCACCCGGGCAACATCTTCGTTGCCCGGGAGCACCCCCACGACCCCCAGTACATCGCCATCGACTGCGGCATCGTCGGCAGCCTGACCCGCGAGGACCAGGACTACCTGGCCCGCAACCTGCTGGCCTTCTTCCACCAGGACTACTACGAGGTGGCGGCCCTGCACATCGAGTCGGGCTGGGTCGGCGAGCATACCCGGGCCAACGAGTTTGCCGCGGCGATCCGCACGGTGTGCGAGCCGATCCTCGAGAAGCCCCTCAAGGACATCTCCTTCGGCCAGGTGCTGCTGGGCCTGTTCCAGACGGCGCGGCGCTTCGATATGGAGGTGCAGCCCCAGCTGGTGCTGCTGCAGAAGACCCTGCTCAACATCGAGGGGCTGGGCCGCCAGCTCTATCCGGACCTCGACCTGTGGAAGACCGCCAAGCCCTTCCTGGAGCGCTGGATGAAGGAACGGGCCGGCGCCCTGGGCTTCTGGGAATCCCTGAAGCGCCAGGCCCCGGAGCTCTCGCGGCAGCTCCCCGAGCTGCCGGCGCTGGCCCACCGGGCCCTCGCCCAGGCCGAGCAGGACCAGCGCCAGCAGCGTCGCCAGAGCGCGGCCGTCGCCGGCATTCACCAGCAGCTGACACGCCAGGGCCGCCGCAGCCGTCGGCTGCGCCTGGGGCTGCTGCTGGTGGCCCTGGCCGCCGCCTGGCAGCCGCTAGCCGGGTGGGCCGGCGGACAGCCATGGCCGGTGCTGGTCGCCGCCGCCCTCGGCCTGCTGCTGCTGGCCTGGCACTGATGCCGAGCCCCTCGCCCCACTGCAACGGAACCTTCAGCCATGAGCGATATTCTCGACCGTCTGCAAGCTGTCCTGGATCAACGCCGCCAGGCGGCACCGCAGGATTCCTACGTGGCCGCCTTGCATCACAAGGGCCTGAACAAGATACTCGAGAAGGTGGGCGAGGAAGCCACCGAGACCCTGCTGGCGGCCAAGGACGCCGAGCACGGGGGAGAGGCCGAGCGGCAAGCGTTGATCGCCGAAACGGCAGACCTGTGGTTTCATAGCCTGGTGATGCTGTCACATCTCGACCTCGACCATCGCGACGTGCTCGACGAGCTGGCGCGCCGCTTCGGCGTCTCGGGACACGACGAGAAGGCCGCGAGGCCGCAATAGATCACCACATACAAGATCACTGGCCGTTCCGGATGCGCCGGAACCCCAATCAGAGGAAGCACACATGTTAGGTGGTATCAGTATCTGGCAGCTGCTGATCGTACTCGGCATCATCATCCTGGTCTTCGGCACCAAGAAGCTGCGCAACGTCGGCACCGACCTGGGCGGCGCCGTGAAGGGCTTCAAGAAGGCCATGAACGAGGAGGAGAAGGGCGAGGAGAAGACGGAGGAGCCCCAGGCCCGCGTCAGCCAAGAGGACGAGACCAACACCTACGACGTCCAGGCCGAGCGGAAACCCGAGGAACAGGAAGAGCGCAAGTAAGCCGCCATGTTCGACATCGGCTTCCTAGAACTGCTGTTCATCGGTGTGGTCGGCCTGCTGGTGCTTGGCCCCGAGCGGCTGCCCAAGGCGGCGCGCACCCTCGGGCTGTGGATCGGCAAGATCAAGCGCAGCGTCTCCGGCATGCAGCGCGAGATCAGCGCCCAGCTGGAGGCCGAGGAGCTGCGCCAGAAGCTCAACGAGCAGCAGCAGAAGCTCGACGAGAGCGTCCGCCAGGTCAAGCGCGGGGTGGAGAGCATCGCCGAGGACGACTCGCCGGGCGACAGCGCCCGCGGCACCTCCCGTGCGGGTGACGGCGATGCCACGCGCCAGGATGCCGCCCCCCGTGAGAGCGCACCGCCCGAGCAGCGCCTGGATGACGCCCTCGCCCGGGCCCGACTGGATCAGGGGGCCGATGAAGGCCCCGAGCCCTCCGTTGCCGACAAGGACGCTTCCTCACGATGAGCAAGACCGGTGACGCCCCGGAACAGCCCCAGGCCCCGCTGATAGAACACCTGATCGAACTGCGCTCGCGACTGCTGAGAGCCGTGGTGGCGATCCTGGTGATCTTCCTCGGCCTCTATGCCTTCGCCAACGACATCTATACCTTCGTGGCCCAGCCGCTGATGGCGCTGCTGCCGGAAGGCTCCCAGATGATCGCCACCGAGGTGGCCTCGCCGTTCCTGGCCCCCTTCAAGCTGACCCTGGTGGTGGCGGTCTTCATCGCCGTGCCCTACGTGCTGCACCAGGCCTGGGCCTTCGTCGCCCCGGGCCTCTACGACAACGAGAAGGCGCTGGCGCTGCCGATACTGGCCTCCAGCGTGATGCTCTTCTACGCCGGGGCCGCCTTCGCCTACTACGTGGTCTTCCCGCTGCTGTTCCAGTTCTTCACCCAGACCGGGCCCGAGAACGTGGCGGTGATGACCGACATCAACGCCTACCTGAACTTCGTCCTCAAGCTGTTCTTCGCCTTCGGCGTGGCCTTCGAGATCCCCATCGCCACCTTCCTGCTGATCGCTTCGGGCGCCACCACCGTGGAGAGCCTGTCGAAGAAGCGGCCCTACATCATCCTCGGCTGCTTCGTGGTGGGCATGCTGCTCACCCCGCCGGACGTGATCTCCCAGAGCCTGCTGGCGGTGCCCATGTACCTGCTCTACGAGGTGGGCCTGCTGTTCGGTCGCCTGGCACGACGCAAGCAGCAACGGCGCGAGGCAGAGGACGGCGAATAGCGCCGAGCGCCGCAGGATGAGGTGAAGACCGAAGCGGACATCAACCAAGAAACCCCGCCAGGACGCATTCCCAGCGGGGTTTCTCATTGGCTACCGAGCCACCTGCCGACAGGCTAGGCGCTTGGCGGTTGCTGCTCGGCGCTTACAGATCCATCAGCTCGTCGATGCGGTCGACAAGCTTGAAGATGCCGGTGGCGGCCTCGCTGATGCGGGTCGCCAGCATGTAGGCGGGGGTGGTCACCACGCGATTCTCGAAGTCCACCACGATCTCCTCCACGCCACAGCTGCGATGCAGCCCCCCCATGGCGCTGATGGCGCCGGAGACCCCCGGGTCGTGGCCCACGGTCACCGCGATGCCGTCGCCGAGCAGGCGCGGCACCATCACCGGCGCGATGCACATCAGGCCGATGGGCTTGCGCTGCTCGCGGAACGCCTTGAGCACCTCGGCCAGGGGTTCATGCACCCGCATGTCGGCGCCGGCCTCGGCGAAATTCGAGAGGTTCTTGGCGGCACCGAAGCCGCCGGGCAGGATCACCGCATCGAAGTCGTCGGCCTCGAGCTCGGTCAGGGTCGAGATCTCCCCGCGGGCCAGGCGGGCGGACTCGGTGAGCACGTTGCGGGCCTCGCCCTCGGCCACCTCGCCGCTGCGATGGTCGATGACATGGAGCTGGTCGATGTCCGGGGCGAAGCAGCGATAGCCGATGCCGAGCTGGTCCAGCCGCAGCAGGGTCAGGGTGGTCTCGTAGATCTCGGAGCCATCATAGACGCCACAGCCCGAGAGGATGACCGCCACCTGTTTGCTCATGCCTGTCTCCTTGAAGGTATCCGCCTGCCGCCGGGCAGGACCACTGATCGAACCCATCACTCTAGAGCCATCGCCCGGGTGCGACAAGGCGAGACTTTCGGCGCACGGAGGCGCTGATATACTCGGAGTCAGCCGAGTACCGCTGTCATGCGTCTGTCATCATCGGCCGCCACACTGCCCCCGTGGCGGCGTCCACCGCTGGAGATAACCCTTGAGCTTCATGACCACACGCCAGTTTCCCGCGACCCGCCTGCGTCGCATGCGTCGCGACGACTTCTCGCGCCGCCTGATGCAGGAGAACACCCTGACCCCGGCCGACCTCATCTGGCCGGTGTTCGTGCTGGAGGGCGAGGGACAGCGCGAGGCCGTGCCCTCGATGCCCGGCGTCGAACGGCTGTCGCTGGACCTGCTGATCGAGGAGGCCCGCGAGGCCGTCGCGCTGGGCATCCCCGCCCTGGCCCTGTTCCCGGTGGTCGACGCCTCGCTGAAGAGCGAGCTGGCCGAGGAGGCCTACAGCGCCTCGGGACTCGTCCAGCGCAGCGTGCGGGCCCTCAAGGAGGCCTTGCCCGAGCTCGGCATCATCACCGACGTGGCGCTGGACCCCTACACCAGCCACGGCCAGGATGGGATCATCGACGAGCAGGGCTACGTGCTCAACGACCGCACCGTGGAGACCCTGCTCAAGCAGGCGCTCTCCCACGCCGAGGCCGGCGCCGACGTGGTGGCCCCCTCGGACATGATGGATGGCCGCATCGGCGAGATCCGTCGGGTGCTGGAGCAGGAGCATCTGATCAACACCCGCATCATGGCCTATAGCGCCAAGTATGCCTCGCGCTACTACGGCCCGTTCCGCGATGCCGTGGGCTCTGCCGCCAATCTGGGCAAGGCGGACAAGCGCACCTACCAGATGGACCCGGCCAACGGCGACGAGGCGCTGCACGAGGTGGCACTGGACCTGGCCGAGGGCGCCGACATGGTGATGATCAAGCCGGGCATGCCCTACCTCGACGTGGTGCGCCGGGTGAAGGACGAGCTCCGGGTGCCCACCTACGCCTACCAGGTCAGCGGCGAGTACGCCATGCACATGGCGGCCTTCGAGAACGGCTGGCTGGAGGCCGACAGCGTGATCCTCGAGTCGCTGCTCTGCTTCAAGCGCGCCGGTGCCGATGGCGTGCTGACCTACTTTGCCAAGCGGGCAGCCCGGCTGCTCGCGAAGTGACGAACGGGACTGCGCGCCCTTCCTGCATCCCGTCGAGCCTCCTGCCATCGAGAGAGTGACCATGGAAGACCGCAGTCCCCGCCCCCCTTCGGCCCCCACCTCCCCCGCCCCGGCCGACAGCGGGCCGGCCGCCCGGGGGGAGGAGGCGCCGGCCGAGCTCCCCGCACCGCGCCTCAACCAGACGCGCACGGGCATCAAGCCCAAGGCCCTGCCCGAGGCCGAGGCCGACCTGAGCGACCCGTCGCTCTACTTCAACCGCGAGCTCTCGCACCTGCAGTTCAACATCCGGGTGCTGGAACAGGCCCTGGATGAGGCCCATCCGCTGCTCAACCGGCTGATGTTCCTGCTGATCTTCTCCTCCAACCTGGACGAGTTCTTCGAGATCCGGGTGGCCGGCCTCAAGCACCGGGTGGCCCTGGGGGACGATGCCACCGGCTTCGACGGCCGCTCGCCGAGCTCGGTGCTCGGCGAGATCTCGCAGATCGCCCACGAGCAGATCGAGCGCCAGTACCGCATCCTCAACGAGATACTGCTGCCGGCCCTGAAGGAGAAGGGGCTGCGCTTCCGGCGGCGCAGCGAGTGGACCGACGCCCAGCGCGACTGGGTGCGCGAGTACTTCGATGACGAGATCATGCCGGTGATCAGCCCCATCGGCCTGGACCCCTCGCACCCCTTTCCCCGGCTGGTCAACAAGAGCCTCAACTTCATTGTCCAGCTCGAGGGCAAGGACGCCTTCGGCCGCGAGGGGGGGCTGGCCATCCTGCCGGCGCCGCGCTCGCTGCCCCGGGTGATCAGCCTGCCGCCCGAGCTGTGCGAGGCGGGCTTCAAGGAGGCGGTGTTCCTCTCCTCGATGATCCACGCCCACGCCGAGGAGCTCTTCCCGGGGATGACGGTGCGCGGCTGCTACCAGTTCCGGCTGACCCGCAACGCCGACATGACCGTCGACCCGGAGGAGGTCTCCGACCTGGCCTCGGCGCTGCGCGGTGAACTGCTGGCACGCCGCTACGGCAGCGGCGTGCGCCTGGAGGTGGTCGACACCTGCCCCGACGAGCTGGCCGGCTTCCTGCTCAGGGAGTTCGCCCTGGGGCAGGAGGACCTCTACCGGGTCAACGGGCCGGTCAACCTGACCCGAATGATGTCGCTGATCGCCGAGGTGGAACGCCCGGATCTCGTCTATCGTCCGTTCACCCCGGGGCTGCCGAAGAACCTCAAGAAGGGCGGCAGCCTGTTCGATGCCATCGCCGCCGGCGACATCCTGCTGCACCACCCCTTCCAGTCCTTCGCCCCGGTGGAGGAGCTGCTCGCCGAGGCGGCCCGCGACCCCTCGGTGCTGGCCATCAAGCAGACCCTCTACCGCACCGGCGCGGACTCGCCGATCGTCAACTCACTGGTGGAGGCGGCGCGCGGCGGCAAGGAGGTGACGGTGGTCATCGAGCTGCGTGCGCGCTTCGACGAGGCCGACAACCTGGCGCTGGCCTCGCGCCTTCAGGAAGCCGGGGCCATCGTCATCTACGGGGTGATGGCCTACAAGACCCACGCCAAGATGGTGCACATCGTGCGCCGCGAGAGGGGGCGGCTGAGCCACTACGCCCACCTGGGCACCGGCAACTACCACTCCCGGACGGCCAAGCTCTACACCGACTACAGCCTGCTGACCGCCGACGAGGTGCTCTGCGAGGACGTCCACCAGGTGTTCCAGCAGCTGTCGGGGATGGGCCGCGCCCGGCACATCGAGACCCTGCTGCACGCCCCCTTCACGCTCCACGAGCGGATGGTGGCGATGATCGACCGCGAGGCGGAGCACGCTCGTCGTGGGCATCGTGCCCACCTGATCATCAAGTGCAACTCGGTGACCGAGCCCAAGCTGATCCAGGCCCTCTATCGCGCCTCCCGCGCCGGCGTGGAGTGCGACCTGATCATCCGCGGCATGTGCTGCCTGCGGCCCGGCGTGCCGGGCGTCTCGGAGACCATCCGCGTGCGCTCGATCATCGGCCGCTTCCTGGAGCACACCCGGGTCTTCTACTTCCATAACAACGGCAAGCCCGAGGTGTGGGGCTCCAGCGCCGACTTCATGTCCCGCAACATGTTCCACCGGGTCGAGACCTGCTTCCCGCTACGCGATCGCAAGCTGGCCGCCCGGGTGCGCAAGGACCTGGAGACCTACCTGGTGGACAACTGCCAGAGCTGGCGCCTCCAGGCGGACGGCACCTACGTCAAGCAAACCCCCGGGGACGCCGCGCCGATCAGCGCCCAGGAGACGCTGCTTTACGCCTACGCCGCCCGGGCCTGATCAGCCGCGCTTGAAGGCGGCCAGGTCATGGGGGTCGAAGCCCTCGACGCGCTCGGGCAGGCCGCGCGCCTGGCGGGCCAGGCGCACCTTCTGGCGCTCGGCGAGGAGTTCGGCATCGTCGTCCAGGGTACGGCCGTTGAGCTCGGCCAGCTGGGCCATGCCCTGGTGGTAGAAGGCCATCACCGCCAGGGCGGTGTCGTTGTCCTCCTCCATGCCCCGGCGCAGGGCCGGCAGGTAGCCGCTGACCCGTGAGAGATGGTGCTTGAGCTGCCAGACGTAGCGCATCTCGGTCATCCAGGGGCGTTCGCGGAGCACGGCGAACACCAGGCTGGTGGCCACCAGCCCGAGCAGCACCCCCACCACGTTGAGCCAGAAGCCGCCGTCGAAGAGGGCCTGCAGCAGCTGCGAGAAGACCAGCCCGAAGACGATCAGCTGGCCGGCCATGGCCAGGCTGATGAAGCGGCCCTTGCGGCGGTAGGTCTCGGGGTCGTGGTCTTCGAACTGGAACGGCATGGGGCCTCCTGGGTGGCGAGTCGGAAATCGAGGTGATTATCCCGACTCCCTCCCCTTGGGTACAGGGCTAACCAGGTGGCCAGTACCACGGAGCCTCCGGCGGCAGGCCTGTTCGGGGGCGCTGTGAACCCCTCCCTGGGCGCTACCGACGCCATCCCTGGCGTAGGACCCCCTCCAGACCTGCCCCCGGCGCTCCTCACGCCGGTAGTTACTGCGCTACCTCAGCCGCTCGGCGGCGCTCAGCAGCAGGTGCTCGGTGGTCTCCCAGCCGATGCAGGCGTCGGTCACCGAGACCCCGTGGCGCAGCCGACCAGGCTCCAGGGGCTGCCTGCCCTCGTGCAGCTGGCTCTCGATCATCAGGCCGGCGAGCGCCCCCTCCCCGGCCAGGCGCTGGGCCAGCACGTCCAGCAGCACCTCGCTCTGGCGACGGTGATCCTTGCGGGCATTGGCGTGGCTGCAGTCGACCATCAGCCGCGGCGTGAGCCCGGCCTCCTCGAGGGCGCGGCGTGCCGCCTGCACGTGAACGGCCTGGTAGTTGGGCTCGCCGTGGCCGCCGCGCAGCACCAGGTGAGTATGGGCGTTGCCGGGGGTGTGCTGCACCACCGGACGGCCCGTGGCGTCGAGGCCGAAGTGCTGGTGGGGATGGGCCGCGGCCCGCATGGCGTCCAGCGCCACGCCGATATCACCGCCGGTGGCGTTCTTGAAGCCCACCACCGCGTCGAGGCCGCTGGCCAGTTCGCGATGCAGCTGGGATTCGGTGGTGCGCGCGCCGATGGCGACCCAGGCCAGCAGGTCCTCCAGGTAGGGCGCCAGCATCGGCTGCAGCAGCTCGGTGGCCACCGGCAGGCCCAGCGCGGCCACGTCGCGCATCAGCCGCCGCGACACCTCGAGGCCGCGGGCCATGTCGCCCGAACCATCCAGGCCGGGGTCATAGGCGAGCCCCTTCCAGCCCACGGTGGTGCGCGGCTTCTCCACGTAGACCCGCATCACCGGCAGCATCCGGTCCGAGACGCGCGGCGCCAGCTCGGCGAGGCGACGGGCATACTCCAGGGCCGCCTCGGGGTCGTGGATCGAGCAGGGGCCAACGACCACCAGCAGCCGGTCGTCGCGACCGGCGAGGATGTCACGGATCGCCTGGCGCTGACCCTCGACCTGGCGGGCCGTGCCCTCCTCCAGGGGCAGGGCACGGCGCAGCTCTCCGGGGGTGGGCAGGGGCAGGTGGGCGGTGGGCCGGGGAGCGGCGTCCGGCTCGGTGCGGGCCAGGGCGGTGGCGAGGGAAGCATTCATGGCGTCAACTCCGGATAGCGGGGATACATCGTGTCGATCGGGTGCCACCGATGGCGCTACGGTCGGAGGTGGCGCACTGGCACGACCGCAGCTCGCTAAATCGCCAATAGCCGTAATAGCCGGTGAAGCCGGTCAGCGGGCGATGGGCGATGGCTGCGGTCATGGTGCCTCTCCTGTCTGTCATCTTGAGGTGCGGGTGAATCGACTGGCCGGAAACGCAGAACCCCCGGGGCGGGACGCCTTCCGGGGGTTCTGTGGGGAGGCGACCCGGGTGGGGCGTGCCTCTCGGCGATGTCTCGTCTGCTGCTCAGGACATGGCCGCCGGCACACCGGTCATAAAGTAGCCATACCAGCCCCGGCGACCGCAGGCGGACACCACGACCCCACGCGCGGCAGCGCGATGGTGAAGGGAGTCGATGGCGAATGCGGTCATGGTCATCTCCTGAGTCTTGCGAACATCGTGCCGTATCGGGCAGGAGCTGGCAAGTGCGCCGAAGGCCGCGCCGATCAGCCGCTGAAGACCTGCACCCAGCCGATGGTGGCCGGCAGGGCGCTCATGCCCACCAGCACCGCCAGGCCCAGGACCACGGCCAGCAGGCCGCTGTCATCCTTGAAGTTCTCGTCGTGTCCCGCCATGGGTTGCTCCTTCTCCGAGGGTTTTGCTGTCAGGGTGTCTTGCCGGTTGCCCGGCCATTCTAGCCGAGATGCGCCGCGCCAGCGACCGGGCCCGCCGGGCCAGGATGTCGCACATGGCGGCGCTCAGCGCATCAGCCTGCCGCCGTCCACCGGCAGCCTGATGCCGATCACAGGAGGGTTGTCGTGGGCGACGAGCCCCTAGCGCAGGTGCCGGCCACCGTCCACGGGCAGGGTCACCCCGGTGACGTAGCGGTTGTCGAGCAGGTAGCGCAGGCTCTGGTAGATCACTCCCGGGCCGGGAATCATCTCCATGGCCGACTTGGCGCAGGCCTTCTCGGCATAGGCCTCGTCATCGCCCTCGTTGAGCATGATCAGCGCGGGGGCGATGGCGTTGACCTGGATCGTCGGGGCGTACATGGCGGCGAACGACAGGGTCAGGTTGGCCAGCCCCGCCTTGCTGGCGGCATAGGCGGCATGCTTGCGCGAGCCCTTCTGCACCACGTAGTCGGTCATGTGCACGATGTCACGCTGGGGTTCGCTGCACGCCTCGAGCAGCTCGCGGGCATGCAGGTTGATCAGGTAGGGCGCCAGCATGTGCACCCGGAACAGCCGTTCGAAGTTGGCCCCCGCCTCTGCCCCGCTGGAGTCCGGGGCCCAGTCGCTGGCGTTGTGGACGATGGCCCGCAGCGACGACGTCTCGGCCTTGAGGCGCGCGAGGAAGTCGAGGATCCCCGCCTCGCTGGAGAAGTCGGCCGGCAGGGTGACGATGCCGCGCTCGCGCAGCGCCTCGAGCTCGGGGCGCTCACGGCGGTAGCTGATGATCACCGGGTGGCCGTCGTCCCGCAGGCGCTCGGCACAGTGGCGACCCAGCCGCTGGGCGCCGCCGGTGATCAGGATCGGCGAGGCGCTCATGAGCGGGCCTCCCGGACCAGGCTGCCGGCGGTGGGCACGATGGGGTCCCGGGGGGCATAGGCGAAGACATCGGAGAAGACCCGCGAGGGGGAGAGCCCCAGCGACGCCAGCACGTCCACGCAGGCGTAGACCATGCCCGGCGAGCCGGAAAGGTATACGTCATGGCCCGAGACATCGTCGAGCGCCGCGGCCAGGGCCTGGTCGATGCGCCCACGGTGGCCGCGGACCCGCTCGCCGTCGACCGGGGCCTCGGGGGCAACCTCGCTCACCGCATGGAAGCGGAAATGGGCATGCCCCTCCGCCCACTCCCGGGGCAGCCACTCCAGGTAGAGGTCGCGACGCTCCCGGGCCGCCCACCACAGGTCGACCTGCCGCTCGGGATCCTCGTGCAGCGCCGCCTCGACGATCGCCTTCATCTGGGCGAAGCCGGTGCCGGCGGCGATCAGCAGCAGCGGACGGCGGCTGTCCGGGTCCAGCACGCAGTCGCCGCCGGGCAGGCGCAGGGTCAGCCGTTCGGCCACCTGGACCAGCTCGCGCAGGCGGGCGGAGTTCTCCCGCTCGGGCCAGTGCTGGATGTGCAGCTCGATCATGCCGTCACCGCCGTGGGCGTTGGCGATGGAGAAGGGCACCCAGGTCTCGTCGTCGAGCCTGAGTTCCAGGTACTGCCCGGGGGCGTGGGCCACGGCCTCGGGCCGGCCCTCCAGCTGGACACGGAAGACGTCCGGGGTGAGATCCTCGACCTCGGTGACCAGGCAGGTCAGGGTCCTTGGGGTCATGAGTGCCTCATGCGTTGTCAGGGTGTGTTGTCGGGGAGTTCGATGCCCAGCTCGTGCCAGCGTTCGCTGACGCGGGCCTTCACGGCCTCGTCCATGACGATGGGCGTGCCCCACTCCCGGTCGGTCTCGCCGGGCCACTTGCTGGTGGCATCCAGGCCCATCTTGGAGCCGAGCCCCGCCACCGGGGAGGCGAAGTCCAGGTAGTCGATGGGCGTGTTCTCCACCATCACGGTGTCCCGGGCCGGGTCCATGCGCGTGGTGATGGCCCAGATCACGTCCTCCCAGTCGCGGGCGCTGACGTCGTCGTCGAGCACCACCACGAACTTGGTGTACATGAACTGGCGCAGGAAGCTCCACACGCCCATCATCACTCGCTTGGCGTGGCCCGGGTACTGCTTCTTCATGGTCACCACCGCCATGCGGTAGGAGCAGCCCTCCGGGGGCAGGTAGAAGTCGACGATCTCGGGAAACTGCTTGCGCAGGATCGGCACGAACACCTCGTTGAGGGCGAGGCCGAGGATCGCCGGCTCGTCGGGCGGGCGACCGGTATAGGTGGAGTGGTAGATGGCGTTCTCGCGCATGGTCATGCGCGTCACCGTGAACACCGGGAAGTGGTCGATCTCGTTGTAGTAGCCGGTGTGGTCGCCGTAGGGCCCCTCCGGCGCCATGTCGTCCGGGTAGATGAAGCCTTCCAGGATGATTTCTGCTGACGCAGGCACTTCCAGATCGGCATGGCCGCACTTGACCAGCTCCGTGCGCGAGCCGCGCAGCAGCCCGGCGAAGGCGTACTCGGAGAGCGAGTCCGGCACCGGGGTCACCGCGCCGAGGATGGTGGCGGGATCGGCGCCCAGCGCCACCGCCACCGGGAAGGGCTCGCCGGGATGGGCCTTCTGGAACTCCAGGAAGTCCAGCGCCCCGCCGCGGTGGGAGAGCCAGCGCATGATCAGGCAATTCCTGGAGAGCTTCTGCTGGCGGTAGATGCCCAGGTTCTGGCGCTTCTTGTGGGGGCCGCGGGTGATCACCAGCGGCCAGGTGACCAGCGGCGCGGCGTCGCCGGGCCAGCAGTGCTGGATCGGCAGGCGGTCGAGGTCGACCTCGTCGCCCTCATAGACGAGCGCCTGGACCGGCGCCGAGCGCACCGTCTTCGGCCCCATGCTCATCACCTGCTTGAAGATCGGCAGCTTGTCCCAGGCATCACGGAAGCCCTTCGGGGGCTCGGGCTCCTTGAGGAAGGCGAGCAGCTCGCCCACCTCGCGCAGGGCGGCGACGGAATCCTGGCCCATGCCCATGGCGACCCGCTTCGGCGTGCCGAAGAGGTTGCCGAGCAGCGGCATGTCGTGGCCCTTGACGTTCTCGAACAGCAGCGCGGGCCCGCCGGCACGCAGGGTGCGGTCGCAGATCTCGGTGATCTCGAGGTAGGGATCCACCTCGGCGGTGATGCGCTTGAGCTCGCCCTGGGCCTCCAGGACGGCGATGAACTCCCGCAGGTCCTTGTACTTCATTCGGATTTCCCGGTTGCAGTACGACGAAAGGGGCAGCATAACATGCTGCCCCTCGATTCCCCGTACAACTATTGCACAGCTTTCCTGCGCCCTAGTCGCGGCGGGCTCGCCTCAACGACGCTTCATGGCCTCGAAGAACTCGATGTTGGTCTTGGTATCCTTGAGGCGATCGATCAGGAACTCGGTGGCCGCGGTGTCCTCCATGGGGTTGAGCAGCTTGCGCAGGATCCACATGCGCTGCATCTCGTCCTCGGAGGCGATCAGGTCCTCGCGGCGGGTGCCGCTGCGACGGATGTTGATGGCCGGGTAGACGCGACGCTCGGCAAGCTTGCGGTCCAGGTGCGCCTCCATGTTGCCGGTGCCCTTGAACTCCTCGAAGATCACCTCGTCCATCTTGGAGCCGGTGTCCACCAGCGCCGTGGCGATGATGGTCAGGCTGCCGCCCTCCTCGATGTTGCGCGCCGCGCCGAAGAAGCGCTTGGGCTTCTCCAGGGCATGGGCGTCGACACCGCCGGTCAGCACCTTGCCGGAGCTCGGCACCACGGTGTTGTAGGCGCGCGCCAGGCGGGTGATGGAGTCGAGCAGGATCACCACGTCCTTCTTGTGCTCCACCAGGCGCTTGGCCTTCTCGATCACCATCTCGGCGACCTGCACATGGCGCGCCGGCGGCTCGTCGAAGGTCGAGGCCACCACCTCGCCGCGCACCGTGCGCGACATCTCGGTCACCTCCTCCGGGCGCTCGTCGATCAGCAGCACGATCAGGTGGCACTCGGGATTGTTGCGGGTGATCGAGGTAGCGATATTCTGCAGCATCAGCGTCTTGCCCGCCTTGGGGGGCGAGACCAGCAGGCCGCGCTGGCCCTTGCCGATGGGCGCGACCAGGTCGATGATCCGCGCGGTGAGGTCCTCGGTGGAGCCGTTGCCGATCTCCATGCGCAGCCGCTCCTGGGGGAACAGCGGCGTGAGGTTCTCGAAGAGGATCTTGTGCTTGGCGTTCTCCGGCTTGTCGAAGTTGATCTGACTGACCTTGAGCAACGCGAAGTAGCGCTCGCCCTCCTTGGGCGGTCGAATCTTGCCGGAAATGGAGTCGCCCTTGCGCAGGTTGAAGCGGCGGATCTGCGAGGGAGAGACGTAGATGTCGTCGGGGCCGGCCAGGTAGGAGCTGTCGGCGCTGCGCAGGAAGCCGAACCCGTCCTGCAGGATCTCCAGCACGCCATCGCCGTAGATGTCCTCGCCGCTCTTGGCGTGCTTCTTGAGGATGGCGAAGATGATGTCCTGCTTGCGGGAGCGCGCCAGGTTGTCGATGCCCATCTCGCGGGCGATCTCCAGGAGGTCCGGCACGGGCTTTTGCTTGAGGTCGGTAAGATTCATCGGTGTGTTCAGAGATTGCTCGTGGAAGCCGGGCGTCGGTACGCCGCGTGTGGCGGGAGGCGAGACGATAACGCCGCGTGGGGTGCGTTCAGAGCCCGGGGAGGCCGCCACTCGTCATGTGCATCCCATGGCCATGGGGGAACCACCACAGGGGGCAGCCGGGCCGAGTCGGGAGTCGAGGGTGCGGGTTTCACTTTCGCCTGATCAGCGGAGTCGGCAATCGGCCGGCATCGACGCTGAGAGCAGTGGGCTGTCTGACGACTTGGAAATGACCGAGACGGGATCGCCGTGGAACGGTCGGGAAGCATTCGGAACAGGCGAACGCCCCGATACTAGTCAAGGCCGCTGCCAAACGCAAGCCCTGCCATGGCCGCGGCAATTGACACGGACCCGGGCGGACCGCAACCTTTCACCCAGCATACTCCAAGGACTCGCCATGACCTCGCCACTGGACCCGGCCCCCGGCCACGCCGCCGCTGACACCCCCCCTGCCGACGCGCCCGCCCCCCGGCGCCTGGCCGCCATCGACCTGGGCTCCAACAGCTTCCACCTGCTGGTCGCCAACTACCAGGAGAACCGGCTGCAGGTGGTGGCCCGCCAGGGGGAGAAGGTCCAGCTGGCCGCGGGCCTGGACGAGGACGGCGTGCTGGAGGAGGCCACCATGGCACGGGCCCTGGCCTGCCTGGAGCGCTTCGCCCCCTACCTCTCCGATATCGACCCCGGCCACCTGCGGGTGGTGGGGACCAATGCCCTGCGCGACGCCGCCAACAGCCAGGCGCTGATCGACCGCGCCGAGGCGCTGCTGGGCTGCCGTATCGAGATCATCGCCGGCCGCGAGGAGGCGCGCCTGATCTACCTGGGCGCCGCCCACGCCCTGGCCGAGGACGGTCGGCGGCTGATCGTCGACATCGGCGGCGGCTCGACGGAGTTCATCATCGGCGAACGCT
This sequence comes from Halomonas sp. 3H, assembly GCF_024206005.1. NCBI lineage: Bacteria > Pseudomonadati > Pseudomonadota > Gammaproteobacteria > Oceanospirillales > Halomonadaceae > Halomonas > Halomonas sp. 3H. The sequence continues at coordinate 465,038 of NZ_CP100360.1, read as the reverse complement.
TCGAACCGCTGGCCCTGGAGAGCCTGCGCATGGGCTGCGTCACCTTCACGGGACGCTTCTTCCCCGAGGGCGAGATCAGCGAGAAGCGCTTCCGCCGCGCGGAGCTGGCCGCCCTCTCGGAGCTGGCCAACATCCGCCGCCAGTACCGCGAGCTGGGCTGGGAGGATCCGGTCGGCTCCAGCGGCACCATCAAGGCGGCCGCCGCGGTGATCCATGCCGCGGGCGGGGCGCCGGAGGGAGTCATCACCCGGGAGGGCCTGGCCGCCCTGCGCGAGCGGCTGATCAAGTGCAAGCGGCTCGACCGGGTCGCCCTGGAGGGGCTCAAGCCCGACCGCGCCAGGGTCTTTCCCGCCGGCATCGCGGTACTCTGCGCCGTCTTCGAGGCCTTCGAGCTCGAGCGCATGCGCTACGCCGACGGGGCCCTGCGCGAGGGGGTGCTCTATGACATGGTGGGGCGCAACAGTCCGGAGGACTCTCGCCTGAAGAGCGTGGAGAGCCTGGAGCGCTGCTACGGGGTGGATGGCCGACAGGCCGCCAACGTGGCCGAGACGGCCATCGCCCTCTTCGAGCAGGTCCGCGAGGCGTGGCGGCTGGACGACGACCAGGCACGCTTCCTGGCCTGGGGGGCCCGGCTCCACGAGATCGGCCTGGCGATCTCCCACAGCCAGTTCCATCGCCACGGCGCCTACCTGCTGGAGCATTCCGACCTGGCCGGCTTCTCGCGCCCGGAACAGCGCCTGCTGGCCTTCCTGGTGCGCGCCCACCGGCGCAAGTTCCCGCTCAAGGAGTGGCAGGCCCTGCCCGACTCGGAGCAGGGCTCCCATGCCCGCCTGGCCCGGCTGCTGCGCCTGGCGGTGCTGCTGAACCATACCCGCCCCGAGCAGCCGCTCGCCCCGCCGCGGCTCGAGGCCCGGGGCGAGACGCTGCGCCTGCGGCTCGAGTCCGGTGACGAGGCGACCCTGCTGGTCACCGACCTGGAGCAGGAGGTGGCCTACCAGAAGGCCGCCGGCCTGCCCCTGGAGCTGGTCGCCGACTGACCCTCAGCGCGACGGCGAAAGGGCCCGCCAGCCCTCGGCGCAGGCCAGCCAGCGCGGCCCCTGCGGGTCGAGCAGCGCCACGACCCGCTCGCCCTGCCACACCACCAGCAGCCGGTCGCGCACCCAGGGCGGCACGTCGGTCTCCTGCAGCAGCCGCTTGAGATCGCGGCTGCCGCGCCCGGCCAGCATCAGCCGTTCGCCGCCCCGGCGAGGCACCACCGTCAACGAACCGACCGCCGGCTCCCCTTCCGCCACCAGCCGCAGCCGGCACTCGCCCAGCGGGGTGGCCAGCGGCATGCGGCCATCCCACGCCGCCCGCCACCTCGTCGGCAACTCCACCGGAGGCGCCAGCAGGTAGAGGTGGCCCCGCCACACCCGCGCCTCGGCGCCGGGCCAGGCCACCCGCGTCCGGGCGTCCTGCCGGGCGCCGAGCTGCGCCAGCAGCGTCTCCAGGCGCCTCGCCGGCGGGGTCGGCAGACCCAGCCGGCCACAGGCGTGGCGCACCAGCAGCCGCTGGCGGGCGGGCGTCAGCGCCGACAGCCCCGCCGCCGGCAGCCGGGCGGGGTCACCGCCGAGGCGGGCGAGGTCGAGCTCGGCGAGGTCGCCGAGCAGCCCCTCGGCCTCACCGGCCAGGGCGGCACTGCGCGACAGCGCCTCGCCGGCGTGGGGCCAGCGGCTCGCCAGCAGCGGCAGCACCGCACGGCGCAGGAAGTTGCGGTCCAGGGCCTGGTCGCGGTTGGAGGGATCCTCCACCCAGGCGAGGCCGCGACGGCCGGCCTCGGCCTCGAGCGCGGCCCGGGAGTGCGCCAGCAGCGGTCGCGCCAGCGCCCTGTCGCGCCAGGTCCGCACCGGCGGCATGCCGGCCAGGCCCGTCACGCCGCTGCCGCGCAGGGCCGCCAGCAGGAAGGTCTCGGCCTGGTCGTCGCGATGCTGGGCCAGCCACAGCGTCTCGCCGGGCAGGACACGCCGGGCGAAGGCGGCGTAGCGCGCTTCCCGCGCCGCCCCCTCCAGGCCCTGCCCCGCGCCCGGGTCCACCGCAACCCGCTCGACGAACAGCGGCACCCCGAGCCGCGAGCAGAGCCGGCGACAGTGACGCTCGAAACCGTCGGCGGCGGCCTGCAGGCCGTGATGGACGTGGAGAGCGTGGAGCGGGCGGGGATGGCGGCGGCACGCCTCGGCGGCCAGCGCCAGCAGCAGCGTGGAGTCCAGGCCGCCGGAAAGGGCCAGCCAGACGACGCGCCCTGGCGGGGTCTCCGCCAGGGCGCGTTCGATTGAGGATTGAAGAGACATCGAGCCCTCTCCCGACCAGCGGGGCCGCTTCGAGTGATGGTCAGACCGGGACGCGTAGTCAAGGCAAAAATCGGCGAAGACGGACCGGGCTCGCGCTCGAGTTTACTTTAGTAAATGAGCATCTTGACCGGGCTGGCGCACCAGCCGATTTTTAACGCCGTATGACCGAGCGCAGAAAGGCCCTCAAACAGGCGCCCCGTAGCTCATCAGGCGCTCATAGCGACGCGCCAGCAGGCTCTCCATGTCCATCGCCTCGAGGCGTTCGAGGCTGGCCAGCAGCGCCTCCCTGACTCGCTCGGCGGTGGTGACCGGCTGGCGGTGGGCGCCGCCCAGGGGTTCCGGGATCAGGGTATCGACCAGGCCCAGCTCCTTGAGGCGCTCGGCGGTGATGCCCATCGCCTGGGCCGCATCGGAGGCCTTCTCGGCGCTCTTCCACAGGATGGAGGCGCAGCCCTCGGGGGAGATCACCGAGTAGGTGGAGTACTGCAGCATGGCCAGCTCGTCGCAGACGCCGATCGCCAGGGCCCCGCCGGAGCCCCCCTCGCCCACCACGGTGGCGACGATAGGCGTGCGCAGGCGCGACATCACCGCCAGGTTGTAGGCAATCGCCTCGGACTGGCCGCGCTCCTCGGCGTCGATGCCCGGATAGGCCCCGGGGGTGTCGATGAAGGTCAATACCGGCATCCTGAAGCGCTCGGCCATCTCCATCAGGCGGCAGGCCTTGCGGTAGCCCTCCGGGCGCGGCATGCCGAAGTTGCGGCGCACCTTCTCCTTCACCTCGCGCCCCTTCTGGTGGCCGATCACCATCACCGGACGGTCGTCCAGGCGCGCCACGCCGCCGACGATGGCGGCGTCATCGGCGAAGTGGCGATCGCCGTGAAGCTCGTCGAAGTCGGTGAAGACGTGCTCCAGGTAGTCGAGGGTGTAGGGCCGCTGGGGATGGCGGGAGAGCTGGGAAACCTGCCAGGGGGTGAGGTCCTTGAAGATGGACTCGGTGAGCTTGCGGCTCTTCTCCTCGAGGCGGCCGATCTCGTCGCTGAGGTTGACCTGGCTGTCGTTGCCGACCAGGCGCAGCTCCTCGATCTTGGCCTGGAGCTCGGCAATGGGCTGTTCGAAGTCGAGATAGTTGGGATTCATTGGCGGGAGGCCTTGTGGTGTTTCACCGCCCGGCCCGTGGCGGGCGGCGCGAAAAATGGGAAGTGGCTGGCATTATCGCACCCTCAACGTGCGGCGCAAGGCGGCGCAAGGCTGGAGCGCCTTTGCTGAGGGGCGCCGGGGACAGGCCTGGAGGGGGTCCTACGCCAGGGATGGCGTCAGTAGCGCCCAGGGAGGGGTTCACAGCGCCCCCGATCAGGCCTGTCGCCGGGCAAGACCCGTCTCGTGCTGTGGAGGACGATGAGGAACCACAAGCCCCGCCCCATGCTCAGCGGTATTTCAGCCGCACCCCGTCCTGGCCCTGCACCTCGCGCAGGCCGATCAGCAGCTCGTCGCTGGGCGAGACCTTCCAGGCCGCACCGAGCTCCAGCCAGCCGGTGGCCTCGGCGTTGCGATAGCGCAGCCGCACCGGCAGCCCCTCGGGATCGCGGTACGGGTCGAGGCTCGCCCGCAGGGAGTCGACCAGCCGGCCGTTGATGGCCGCGCCATCCAGGGAGAGCTCCACCGCCTGGCCGAAGCGGGTGCGCGCCGCCACCATGGGGGTGACCTCCTTGCCGCGCAGGCGCAGGCCGCCGGAGTAGTCGTCGGAGGAGACCTCCCCCTCGACGATCAGCACCTGGTCGGCCTCGATCTGGCCGCGCAGCTGATCGAAGAGCTCGCCGAACAGCGATGCCTCGATGCGCCCGGTGCGGTCGTCCAGGGTGATGAAGGCCATGGTGTCGCCGCGCTTGGACTTCATGGTGCGCAGGCCGACCACCAGGCCCGCCACGCGCTGGGGCTCCCGGGAGGGCTTGAGGTCGGCGATGCGCGTCGAGACGAAGCGCGCAAGCTCGCCCTCGTACTCGTCGATAGGATGGCCGGTCAGATAGAGGCCGAGGGTCTCCTTCTCGCCGGCGAGGCGCTCCTTGTCGGTCCACTCCCGCGCCCCGAGATAGCCGGCGTAGGCATCGCTCTCCGCCTCGTCGACGAAGGCCTCGCCGAACATGTCGATCATGCCCAGGTTCTGGTTGGTCTGGGTCTGGGCGGCAGCCTTCAGGGCATCGTCCAGGGCCGCGGCCAGCACCGCGCGGTTGGGGCCGAGGGTGTCCAGGGCCCCCGAGCGGATCAGCGCCTCCAGGGTGCGCTTGTTCATGCGCCTGGGGTCGACCCGGCGGCAGAAGTCGAAGAGGTCCGCGAAGGGTCCGTCCGCCGCCCTCGCCTCGACGATGGCGCCGATGGGGCCCTCGCCAACGCCGCGGATGGCGCCGAGGCCGTAGACCACGCGCCCCTCGGTATCCACGCTGAACTTGTACTCGCCGACGTTGACGTCCGGCGGGGTCACGGTCAGGCCGAGGTGGCGGCACTCCTCGATCAGCGGCACCACCTTGTCGAGATTGTCCATCTCGGTGGACATCACCGCCGCCATGAAGGGGCCGGGGTAGTGGGCCTTCAGCCAGGCGGTCTGGTACGAGACCAGGGCATAGGCCGCCGAGTGCGACTTGTTGAAGCCGTAGCCGGCGAACTTCTCCACCAGGTCGAAGATGTTGCCCGCCAGGTCCTTGTCGATGCCGTTGGCCGCGCAGCCCTCCATGAAGCCGGCGCGCTGCTTGGCCATCTCCTCGGGCTTCTTCTTGCCCATGGCACGGCGCAGCATGTCGGCCTGGCCCAGGGTGTAGCCCGCCATCACCTGGGCGATCTGCATCACCTGCTCCTGGTAGAGGATGATGCCGTAGGTGGGCTCGAGCACCGGCTTGAGCAGCTCGTGCTGGTAGTCCGGGTGCGGGTAGGAGATCTCGGCCCGCCCGTGCTTGCGGTTGATGAAATCATCCACCATGCCCGACTGCAGCGGGCCGGGGCGGAACAGCGCCACCAGGGCGATCATGTCGTCCAGGGAGTCGGGGAGCAGGCGCTTGATCAGCTCCTTCATGCCGCGGGATTCGAGCTGGAACACCGCCGTGGTCTCGGCGCGCTTGAGCATCTCGAAGGTGGGGACGTCATCCAGCGGGATGCTGTCGATATTCAGCGGCCCCTGGCCCTGCACGGCGCGCACCTTGTCGACCATCTCCAGCGCCCAGTCGATGATGGTCAGGGTGCGCAGGCCCAGGAAGTCGAACTTGACCAGCCCGGCCTCCTCGATGTCGTTCTTGTCGAACTGCACGACGAGCCCCGAGCCATCCTCGTCGCAGAGCAGCGGCGAGAAGTCGGTGAGCTTGGTGGGCGCGATCACCACGCCCCCGGCATGCTTGCCGGTGCCACGGGTGATGCCCTCGAGCTTGAGCGCCATCTCCCAGATCTCGGCGGCCTCCTCGTCGGCCTCGACGAACTCCTTGAGGGCCGGCTCCGCTTCGATGGCCTTGCCCAGGGTCATGCCGACCTCGAAGGGGATCAGCTTCGAGAGCTTGTCGCCGAGGGAATAGGGGCGCCCCTGGGCGCGGGCCACGTCGCGCACCACCGCCTTGGCGGCCATGGTGCCGAAGGTGACGATCTGCGACACGGCGTTGCGGCCGTAGCGGTCGGCCACGTACTCGATGACCCGGTCGCGCTTCTCCATGCAGAAGTCGACGTCGAAGTCGGGCATCGAGACCCGCTCGGGGTTGAGGAAGCGCTCGAACAGCAGGTCGTAGCCGATGGGGTCGAGGTCGGTGATCTTCTGGGCGTAGGCCACCAGCGAGCCGGCGCCGGAGCCGCGGCCCGGGCCCACCGGGACGTCGTTGTCCTTGGCCCACTGGATGAAGTCCATCACGATCAGGAAGTAACCGGGGAAGCCCATCTGGATGATGATATCGAGCTCGAAATCGAGCCGCTCCCGGTAGCGCTTGTCGATCTCGGCGAACTCGGCCCCGTCGCGGGGGTAGCGCTCCGCCGGGAAGAGGAAGTCGAGGCGCTCGGTGAGGCCGTCGTGGGAGACCTTGCGGAAGAACTCGTCCTGGGTCATGCCCTCGGGGATCTCGAACTCCGGCAGGAAGATCTCGCCGAGCCGTACGTCGACGCTGCAGCGCGCGGCGATCATCACGCTGTTCTCCAGCGCCTCGGGCAGGTCCGAGAACAGCTCGGCCATCTCCTCGGGACTCTTGAAGTACTGCTCCTCGGTGTACTTGCGCTCGCGACGGGAGTCGTCCAGCGCCCGCCCCTCACCGATGGCGACGCGGGTCTCGTGGGCCCAGAAGTCCTCCTTGGCGAGGAACCGCACGTCGTTGGTGGCCACCACCGGGGTGCCGGTCTCCACGGCCAGGTCCACGGAGAGGTGGACGCACTCCTCCTCCAGGGGCCGGCCGGTGCGGATCAGCTCCAGGTAGAAGCGGCCCGGGAAGGCGGCATTCCAGTCGTCGAGCAGTGTGCGCGCCTCGTCGTGGTGGTCGGTGAGCAGGTGGCGGCCGATCTCGCCGTCGCGCCCCCCGGAGAGGGCGATCAGCCCACCGCTCTGCGCCAGCACCCACTCGCGGTCGAGCAGCGCCCTGCCCTGCCGCTGCCCCTCGGCCCAGCCGCGGGAGATCAGCTCGGTGAGGTTGCGGTAGCCCTCGGCGTCCATGGCCAGCAGGGTCAGCCGGTACGGGTGCTCCTCGTCGTGGGGGTTGGCGAGCCACAGGTCGGCACCGATGATCGGCTTGAGGCCGGCGCCCTGGGCGGCCTTGTAGAACTTGACCAGGCCGAAGAGGTTGGCCTCGTCGGTGACGGCCAGCGCCGGCGTGCCCTGTGTCACCGCGGCCTTGACCAGCGGCTTGAGCCGCACGAGGCCGTCGACCAGGGAGTATTCGGTGTGGACGCGGAGATGAACGAAGGGCGTGGTCATAAAGGGCTCGGGGCTTGAAAAATATCAGAACAGCGCCAGCTGGCGCTTGACCGGGCCGAAGGAGCGGCGGTGCTCCGGCAGCGGCCCCAGGCGCTCCAGGGCGGCCAGGTGCTCGCGGGTCGGGTAGCCCTTGTGGCGGGCGAAGCCGTAGTCGGGATGGCGGGCGTCGAGCGCGGCCATCTGGGCATCCCGGGCCACCTTGGCGAGGATCGAGGCGGCGGCGATGGCCGGGTGGCGAGCGTCGCCCTTGACCACCGCCTGGCCGGGGACATGATGCCCGGGCAGGCGATTGCCGTCCACCAGCAGGTACTCGGCCGAGGGCACCAGGGCATCGATGGCGCGGCGCATGGCCAGGTGGGTGGCGTGGTAGATGTTGAGCTCATCCACCTCGGCGGCCGTGGCCTCGGCCACGGCGAAGGCCAGCGCCCGTTCGCGGACCTCCAGGTCGAGCGCCTCGCGTCGCCTGGCGCTGAGCGCCTTGGAGTCGGTGAGGCCGTCGATGGGCCGGGCCGGGTCGAGGATCACCGCCGCGGCCACCACCGCACCCACCAGGGGGCCGCGGCCCACCTCGTCGACCCCGGCCAGGCGCTGGCCGTGGTAGTTCACCACCAGCGGCGGCGGCTCGCTGCCCCTTCCCGGCGTCACGACACGGTCTCCTCGGCCCGCTCGGGGGCGACGCTCGCGGGCAGCGGCCGGCCGGCCACCAGCGCCTCGATGGCCTCCGCCGCGCGGCGGCTGGCGTCGCGCTGCAGGCCCTCGTGCATCTCGGCGAAGCGCACCTCCAGGGCGGCGCGGCCCGGGGCATCATCGAGCATCGCGCCGAGCCGGGCGGCGATGGCCTCGGGCGTCGCCGCGTCCTGGATCAGCTCCGGCACCAGGGACTCCCGGGCGATCAGGTTGGGCAGCGAGATCCACTCGGTCTTCACCAGGCGCCTGGCCAGCCAGTGGGTGGTCGGTGCCATGCGATAGGCCACCAGCATCGGGCGATGGCAGAGCATCGCCTCCAGGGCCGCCGTGCCCGAGGCGAGGAGCACGGCGTCGCTGGCCACCATGGCCTCCCGGGCCTGGCCATCGACCAGGGTCAACCGCTCCACCAGCCCAGGATGGGCCTCCAGCAGCCTCTCGAGTTCGGCGCGCCGCTGGGCGGTGGCCGCCGGCACCACGATGCGCAGGCCCGGGCGGGCGGCACACAGCGTTTCGGCAGCGGCGAGAAAGGTCTCGCCCAGGAAGCGGATCTCGTTGGCCCGGGAGCCGGGCAGCAGCGCCAGCACCTCGCCCTCGGTGGGCAGGCCCAGCGCCTCGCGGGTGGCTAGCCGGTCGGTCACCAGCGGCAGCTCGTCGGCCAGCGGGTGGCCGACGAAGGCCACCGGCACGCGGTGGCGGGCGTAGAAGGCCGCCTCGAAGGGCAGGAAGGTGAGCATGGCGTCGACGGACTTCGCGATGCCCTTCACCCGCCCCTGGCGCCAGGCCCACACGGAGGGGCTGACGTAGTGGGCGGTGGTGAGGCCGGCCTCGCGCAGCTGCCGCTCCAGGCCCAGGTTGAAGTCCGGGGCGTCGATGCCGACCATGATGTCGGGCCGCCAGGCCAGGGCATCGGCCTTCAGGGTACGCCGCACCCGGAGCAGGCCGGGCAGGTGCCTGAGCACCTCCACCAGGCCCATCACCGAGAGGGTCTCCAGGGGAAAACGGCTGTCGATGCCCTCGCCGATCATGCGCGGGCCGCCGATGCCGCGAAACTCGACCCCCGGATGGCGCGCCCTGAGGGCGCGCATCAGGCCGGCACCGAGGATGTCGCCGGAGAGCTCCCCGGCCACCAGGTAGACCCGCTTCAGCGCCTGTTGCTCGGCCGCGGCCATGGCTAGCGGATGATGCCGCGGGTCGAGGCCTCGATGGAGGCGGCGAAGGTCTCGGTCTCGGCAAGCGCGAAGCGCATGCGAATCTCGTCCAGCGCCTGCTCCACGGTGAGCCCCTGGCGGTAGACCAGTTTGTAGGCCTCGCCCAGCGCCTTGAGCGCCTCGCGGGAGAAGCCGCGGCGCTTGAGCCCCACCAGGTTGAGGCCGTGGACCTGGGCCGGGTTGCCGTTGATCATCACGAAGGCGGGAGTGTCCTTGGTGATGATGGAGCCACCGCCGGCCATGGCGTGGGTGCCGAAGTGGCAGAACTGGTGCACCGCGGCGAGTCCGCCGAGGATGGCGAAGTCGCCCAGCTTGACGTGGCCGGCCAGGGTCACCTGGTTGGCCAGGATGCAGTCGTTGCCGATCACGCAGTCGTGGCCCACGTGGACATAGGCCATGAACAGGTTGCGCGAACCGATGGTGGTCTCGCCCCGGTCCTGGACGGTACCGCGATGCAGCGTCACCCCCTCGCGGACGACGTTGTCGTCGCCCATGACCAGGCGGGTCGGCTCGCCGGCGTACTTCTTGTCCTGGCAGTCCTCGCCCACCGAGGCGAACTGGAAGATGCGGGTGCGGGCCCCGAGCACCGTGGGCCCCTTGATCACCACATGGGGGCCGATCCGGCTGCCGGGCCCGATCTCGACGTCGGGGCCGATCACCGAGAAGGGGCCCACCTCGACATCATCGGCGAGGCGCGCCGCGGGGTCGATGAGCGCGGTGGGATGTATCAAGCGACCTTCCTCTCGGCACAGATGATCTCGGCCTCGCAGGCCAGTTCGCCATCGACGGTGGCCTGGCAGGCAAACTTCCAGATGCCGCGCTTCTCGCGGATCACGTCGGCGCGCAGCTGGAGCCGGTCACCCGGCATGACCGGGCGCTTGAAGCGCACGTTGTCGCTGCCGACCAGGTAGTAGACGTAGCCGTCGGCGGGCAGCTTGTTGACGGTCTTGAAGCCGAGAATGCCGCAGGCCTGGGCCAGCGCCTCGATCACCAGCACGCCGGGCATGATCGGGTGGTGGGGGAAGTGGCCATTGAAGAACGGCTCGTTGATGCTGACATTCTTGTAGGCGACGATGGATTCGCCGAGGGTAATCTCCGTTACCCGATCCACCAGCAGGAAGGGGTACCGGTGGGGCAGATAATCACGAATCTCGTTGATGTCCATTACCATCGTAGCAACCTCTGAAATGACGAGATGCCCGCCTTCCGGGCGGGCACGAGCCGGCGGCATCGACCGTCGGGCAGGCGGGGGATTATAGCGCCCCCCGCGGCGCCCTCAACCGTCGCTTCCCTTCTCGAGTCGTGACAGCCGTTTCGCGATGTCGTCGAGCTGCTTGAAGCGTACCGCATTCTTGCGCCACTGGGTGTTCTTCATCGCCCCCGTGCCGGAGGAGTAGACACCCGGCTCGTGGATCGAGTTGGTGACCAGGCTCATGCCGGTGACCTGGACCCCGTCGCAGATCGTCAGGTGGCCGGAGAGGCCGACCCCGCCGCCCAGCATGCAGTGCCTGCCCACCTTCGTGGAGCCGGCGATGCCCACGCAGCCGGCGAGCGCGCTGTGGTCGCCGATCTGCACGTTATGGGCGATCTGCACCTGGCTGTCGATCTTGACGTCGCTGCCGATCAGGGTATCACCGAGGGCCCCGCGGTCGATGCTGGAGCAGCTGCCCACCTCGACGTCATCGCCCAGCACCACCCCGCCGAGCTGGGCGATCTTGTGCCAGCGCGCGCCGTCGTGGGCGAAGCCGAAACCGTCGCCGCCGATCACGCAGCCGCTGTGCAGGATGACCCGCTGGCCGATGATCACCCCGTGGCAGACGGTGACGTTGGCGTGAAGACGCGTGCCGGCACCGATGGCCGTATCCGAGCCGACCACCGAGCCCGGGCCGATCACCACGTCGTCGCCCAGGCTGACGCCGGCCTCGATCACGGCGTTGGCTCCCACTTCCACCCGCGCCCCCAGGGTGGCGGAGGGATCGACCACCGCCGAGGGGTGCACGCCGCCGGGCGCGCGGCTCGCCAGGGGGTCGAAGAGCCGCGACAGCGCCGCGTAGCCCAGGTAGGGGTTGTCGAGCTCCAGGCGAGCCACCGGACAGGCCTCGCCGTGCTGGGGGTGCAGCAGCACGGCGGCGGCACGGGTAGCCGGCAGGTCCTTGAGGTAGGCGCGGTTGGCCAGGAAGGCCACCTGGTCCGGGCCCGCGTCCCTGAGGGTGGCCAGGCCCCGCACCCGGCGGTCGGCATCGCCGATGAGCCGGGCGCCGATGCGCTCGGCGAGTTCCCCCAGGAGGTAGGTCGGAGAGTCGGATCGCGTCATGAGTCCCGGGTCCTCACAGCATGGTGTTGAGGATCTGGGTCAGCTCGCTGGTGAGGTCCTGAAGCTGCTGTTCGGAGTGCAGCACGCCCTGGGGCTCCACCAGCACCTTCACGCTGTGGCGGGTGATCAGCTGCTCCACGGCCCGATCCAGGTGCGGCTCGGCGCGCTGCAGGAACTGCTGCTCGGAGCGCTGCTGGGCCTGCATGATCTCGCCGGCCAGGCGGTTAAGCTCGGTGACCTTTCGGTTGGCCTCCTGGCGCTCGCTGTCCGAGAGGCTGTCGGCACGCTGCTGGAGCTGGGAAAGCTCCTGCTCCAGGGCCTGGGCCTGTTGCTGCTGGCTGCCGACCTGGCCTTCCAGCTCGCTCATGGAGCGCTGGGCGGCATCGGTCTCCAGCAGCGCACGGCGCCAGTCGAGCATGGCCACGTCATCGGCCTGGGCGGGCAGCGCCAGGACGGCCAGCAGAACCAGGCTCAGGAGGGCGGTCAATCTACGCATGGTGGGCTCCTTGGCGGGCCGCCGCGGGCGGCGGCCGTCTTGTCGTCGTGGCGGGATCAGAAGGTCTGGCCGAGGGAGAACTGGAAGAACTGGGTGTCGTCACCGCTCTCGTCGTTGAGCGGCTCGGCGATGCTGAAGGTCAGCGGCCCCACCGGGGTCAGCCAGGAGAGGCCTATGCCCACGCTGTAGCGCAGGTCGCCCAGGTCGACGCCAGAGCTGCAGTTGGAGGTGGCGCCCTCGGGCACGTCATAGCAGTCGGTGAGGAAGGTGTTGCCCGCATCCAGGAACAGCGAGGTCTGCAGGGAGCGGCGATCCTCGATGAACGGCAGCGGGAAGAGCAGCTCGGCGCTGCCCTGCACCAGCACGTTGCCGCCCAGGGTGCGGTCACGCCCTCCCTCGGCCGGGGGAGTGGTGCGCTGCCCCAGGGTGTTGGCAGTGAAGCCGCGCACCGACCCGAGGCCGCCGGCGTAGAAGTTCTCGTAGAACGGGTAGGGATCGTTGCCGACCACGTCGGCGTAGCCCAGCTCACCGCTGAACTTCAGCGCCCAGTCGTGATTGTCGTTGAGCGGGAAGAGCTGGCGGGCCTGGCCGCGCAGCTTGTAGTACTCGGCGTCGCTGCCCGGGACCGCGGTCTCCAGCGACAGGCGCTGGTAGTTGCCGGCGGTGGGCATGATGCCGCGGTTGAGGTTGTTGCGGGTCCAGCTGGCGGTCAGCTTCAGGGCCTGGGCATCGGCCCCCTGCTCGTCGACGTACTGGATGATCTCCTGGGCGGTATCGTTGTAGGTCTTGACCGTCAGGTCCTCCACCGCGGTGCCGAAGTTGAGACGGGTGATCTCGTTGATCGGGTAGCCGAAGTTGATCCCCGCGCCGTAGGCGTCGGTGGAGTAGGTGGAGATGTCGGAGTCCTCGTAGTCGGTTTCGCGGTAGTAGAGGTTGTAGCCGCGGGAGACGCCGTCCAGGGTCCAGTAGGGGTCGGTGAAGCCGAAGTTGACGCTGGTGAAGGTATCGCTGCGCTGGGCGCCGATGTTCACCCGGTTGCCGGTGCCCAGGAAGTTGTTCTGGGAGAGGCCCACACCGTAGATCACCCCGGCGCTCTGGGAGAAGCCGACGCTGGCCGAGATCGAGCCGGAAGGCTGCTCCTCCACGGTATAGGTGACGTCGAGCTTGTCCGGCTCGCCGGCCACCGGCTGGGTCTCGACATCGACCTGGCGGAAGAAGCCGAGCCGCTCGAGGCGCTGGCGCGACTGGCTGATCGACTCGGTGGAGGCCGGGGCCCCCTCGAGCTGGATCATCTCGCGGCGCAGCACCTCGTCCTGGGTGGTGGTGTTGCCGATGAAGTCGATGCGCCGTACGTAGGCCCGACGGCCGGCGTCGACCTGGAAGATCAGGTCCACGGTCTCACCGTCGGCGCCGATCTCGGGAATCCCGTCGACGCTGGCGAAGGCGAAGCCCTCGGCGCCCAGGCGCGAGCGCAGCGCCTCGGAGGAGGCGGTGACGTCGCTGCGCGAGAACACCTCGCCCTGCTCCACCGCCAGCAGCTCGCGGGCCTCCCGCTCGCCGATCTGCAGGTCGCCGGCGAAGCGCACGTCGCCGATGCGGTACTGGCGCCCCTCGTCGACGTTGACGGTGATGAAGATCTGCGACTTGTCGGGACTGATCGAGACCTGGGTGGATTCGACATTGAAGTTGACGTAGCCGCGATCCAGGTAGAAGGAGCGCAGGCGCTCCAGGTCGCCGGCCAGGGCCTCGCGGGAGTACTCGTCGCGGGAGAACCAGCCGAAGATGCGCCCCGGGCGATCGTTGAGCTCGAAGACGTCGCGCAGGGTGTCATCGTCGAAGGCACGGTTGCCGACGATATTGATCTGGCGGATGCGGGCCACCGCCCCCTCGTTGATCTCGATGTTGACCTGCACCCGACCCTCACCGACCTCCTCGACGCTGGTGTCGATGGTGGCGCTGTAGCGGCCCTGGCCCTGGTAGACGCCCTCCAGCTCGCGCTGGATCTCGTCCAGGGTGGAGAGTTGCAGCACCTGCCCCTCGGCGAGGCCGGCCTGCTGAAGCCCCTGGCGCAGCTCGTCGTCACCGATCTGGCGATTGCCGGTGATGTTGAGGCGACTGATGGTGGGACGCTCCACCACCTGGATGATCAGCACGTCGCCGTCGCGGGCCAGCTGGATGTCCTCGAACAGGCCGGTGGCGAAGAGGCTGCGGGTCGCCTCGGCCAGCTCGCGGTCGTCGACCCGGTCACGGGCGCTGACAGGAAAGGCATTGAAGACGGACGCCGCGGAGACCCGCTGCAGGCCTTCCACACGAATGTCTGTCACCTCGAAGGGTTGTGCCTGGGCCGTCCCGGCCCCGACGAGCAGCAGCGCCGCCAGTCCGATGGTCTTGATTCTCATGCAGTCGATTCGCTCGCGTTGATCTGCCAAACCTGTCCAGACAGGCACCTTATACACTTGTGCGGCTCGCTGACAAGGCGAAGGGGCGCCTACCACAGCCGCATCAGGTCGAAATAGATCGCCATCAGCATCAGCGTGCCCACCAGCGCCAGGCCGATGCGCAGCCCGATCGCCTGGGCCTGCTCGGAGACCGGCCGGCCGCGCACCACCTCCATGAAATAGTAGAGCAGGTGCCCGCCATCCAGCACCGGGATCGGCAGCAGGTTGAGCACGCCGAGGCTGATCGAGAGGTAGGCCAAGAAGCTGACAAAGCTCTCCAGGCCCGCCCGGGCCGAGTCGCCCGATATCTGGGCGATGGTGATCGGCCCCGAGAGGTTGGAGGGCGAGATCAACCCCACCAGCATCTTGCGGATGGCATCCAGGGTCAGCAGGGTCATCTCGCCGGTGCGCGACATGGCCTGACCCACCGCGGCCACCGGGCCGTAGCGGATCTCGCGGCGGTACTCCTCGGGCCACTCCACCGGGGCCACCCCGGCACCGATGTAGCCGACGGCCACGCCCTCCTCCAGCTCGTTGCGTCCGGGGGTGATCGCCAGGTCCCGTCGCTCCCCGTCTCGCAGCACCTCCAGGGCCAGTGACTCGCCGGGGCTGGCGCGCACGATGTCGACGAAGTGCATCCAGTCGTCCACCGGCGTGCCATCGACCGCGACGACCTCGTCGCCGGGCTGCAGGCCGGCGGCGTCGGCCGCCTCGCCGGGCACCAGCTGGCCCAGCACCGCCGGGAAGGGCGGGCGCCAGGGGGTCACGCCCAGGCTCGGCAGCGGCTGGGGCGGGTCCTGGCGTACCAGCCAGTTCTCCACCGGCAGGCGATACGCGCGGGGCTCGGCGGTGGCATCGGCACGGGCATCGATGGAAAGCTCGCCGCTCATGCCGATGGCCGCCACCAGCTTGAGGTTGATCTCGTCCCAGCCGCGCACCGCCTCGCCCCGCACGGCGACAATCTCCTGACCGGCGCGCAGCCCGCCACGCTCGGCGGGCGAGTCCGGCGCCACGCTGCCGATCACCGGTGCCACCGTGGTGGTGCCGGCCACGAACAGCGCCCAGTAGGCGACGATGGCGAGCAGGAAGTTGGCCAGGGGGCCGGCGGAGACGATGGCGATGCGCTGCCAGACGCTCTTGCGGTTGAAGGCCTGGTCGAGCTGGTCCTCGGGTACCGGGGCCTCGCGCTCGTCGAGCATCTTCACGTAGCCGCCGAGGGGAATGGCCGCCACCGCGAATTCGGTGCCATGGCGATCGACGCGCGACCAGATCGGCTTGCCGAAGCCCACCGAGAAGCGCAGCACCCTGACGCCGCAGCGCCGCGCCACCCAGAAGTGGCCGTACTCATGGAAGGTGATCAGCAGGCCGAGCACCACGATCACGGCCAGGATGTTCTGGATCAGGCCCAAGTCTGTCTCCTCTGGGTGTCTCGCACGAAAGGGTCGGCGCCTCAGCGCCGCGCCAGCCACTCACGGGCGGCGTGGCGGGCCCGGGCATCGGCCTCCAGGATGGTCTCGAGGTCATCGGCGGCCTCCACCGGCCGGCTGTCACGCACTCGCTCCACCAGGTCGCCGATGCCGGTGAAGCCGAGCTGGCCGGCAAGGAAGGCCTCCACGGCCACCTCGTTGGCGGCGTTCAGCACCGCCGGTGCCGTGCCGCCCGCCGCCATGGCCTCCCTGGCCAGGCGCAGGCAGGGGAAGGCCACCTCATCGGGCGCCTCGAAGTCGAGCCGCGCGATCCGGAAGAGGTCGAGGGGCTCGACCCCCGCGGCGATGCGCTCGGGCCAGGCCAGGCCATAGGCGATGGGCGTGCGCATGTCGGGATTGCCCAGCTGGGCGATCACCGACCCGTCGCTGTAGGCCGCCATGGAGTGAATCACGCTCTGGGGGTGAACCACCACCTGCACCTGGTCGGGGTGGGCATCGAACAGCCAGCACGCCTCGATCAGCTCCAGCCCCTTGTTCATCAGGGTGGCGCTGTCCACCGAGATCTTGCGGCCCATGGACCAGTTGGGGTGGGCGCAGGCCTGCTCCGGCGTCACCCGGGCGAGCCGATCCGCGCTCCAGCCCCGGAAGGGGCCGCCGGAGGCGGTCAGCAGCAGCCGGGTCACGCCGTGGCGGCCAAGCCCGCCGCGATGCTCCACGGGTAGACACTGGTAGATGGCATTGTGTTCGGAATCGATGGGCAGCAGGATCGTGCCACTGCGCTTCACCGCTTCCATGAACAGCGCCCCGGACATCACCAGGGCCTCCTTGTTGGCCAGCATCACCCGCTTGCCGGCCCGCACCGCGGCGAGCGTGGGCAGCAGCCCGGCGGCACCGACGATCGCCGCCATCACCGCATCGACCTCGGGGGCCTCGGCCACCTCGACCAGCGCCTCGGGCCCGGCCCCCACCTCGGTGGCCAGCCCGGCCTCGGCCAGCCGCTCGCGCAGCCAGGCCGCGTCGGCCTCACGGTCGAGCACCGCCACCGCGGGCCGATGGCGGCGGCACAGCGCGAGGAGCGCCTCGCGGGAACGGTGGGCGGTCAGCGCGTGGACCCGGTAGCGCTCGGGATGGCGGGCGATGACGTCCAGGGTGCTGGTGCCGATGGAACCGGTGGCCCCCAGCACCGTGACGGCCTGGCAGGCGGGCGCCGGGGCCTCGCGGGAAGCGACCATGCTAGAGCACCCCGAGGGCGATCAGGGCGAAGAGCGGCAGCGCCGCGGTCAGGCTGTCGATGCGGTCCAGCACGCCGCCATGGCCGGGCAGCAGCGCGCTGGAATCCTTGATGCCGCGGTAGCGCTTGAGCATGCTCTCGAGCAGGTCGCCCAGCACCGAAACCAGGGTCACCACCAGGGTCGCCAGCACCAGCAACAGGCCGCCTGACGTCCCCAGCCCCTGCCAGGTGGCGAACAGCACGGCCAGCAGGGCGGTGGCGACCAGCCCCCCGGCCACGCCCTCCCAGCTCTTGCCGGGGCTCACCCTCGGCGCCAGCTTGCGCCGGCCGAAGGCGCGGCCGGCGAAATAGGCACCGATGTCGGCACACCACACCAGCAGCAGCACGAAGAGCAGCCAGACGGCACCGGTGTCGCGCAGCACGACGAGGCCCACCCAGGCGGGCAGCAGCACCCAAAGGCCCATGGCCAGGCGGCGGGAGGGCGACTGCCACTGGCGCCCCCGCGCCGGGTAGTGGACCACCCAGTAGAGGTTGGCCAGCCAGCCGATGGCCCCCAGCCACAGCGGCCAGGCGGCCAGGGCCGCCCCGCTGAGCCACAGCATGAGCATGGTCAGGGCCAGCACACCCACCAGCAGCAGGCGGTGGTCGCGCCGGCGGATGCCGGCCAGGTTGGTCCATTCCCAGCCGGCCAGCAGCACGATGGCCGCAGTGAAGAGCGCGAAGGCACCCCCCGACAGGCCGAACAGGCCGGCCAGCATCAGCGGGGCCAGCCAGGCCGCGGTGATAATCCGCTGTCTAAGCACCTTGCGCCTCGATCTGTTCGTCGGTCATGCCGAAGCGGCGCTGCCGGCGCTGGAAGTCGGCCAGCGCCTGGTCGAACGCCTCGGCATCGAAGTCGGGCCACAGCCGTGGCGTGAAGTGGAGCTCGGCATAGGCCAGCTCCCAGAGGATGAAGTTGGAGATGCGCTGCTCGCCGCTGGTGCGGATGCACAGGTCAACCGGGGCCACGCCGGCCAGGCAGAGCTGTCCCGCCAGGGCCTGCTCGTCGATCGCCGAGGGCGCCAGCTCCCCCGCGGCGACCCGCTCGGCCAGCCGCCGGGCGGCCCGGGCGATGTCCCATTGCCCGCCGTAGTTGGCGGCGATCACCAGGTGCAGGCGGGTGTTGCGACGGGTCTTCTCCTCGGCCCGGGCGATATGCTTCTGGATCGAGTCCGAGAAGGCCGAGGTATCGCCGATCACCGAGAGGCGGATGCCATTGGCGTGGAGCTTGTTCACCTCCCGCTTGAGCGCCAGCAGGAAGAGCTCCATCAGCGCGCTCACCTCGGCACGGGGGCGCTTCCAGTTCTCGCTGGAGAAGGCGAACAGGGTCAGGGTCTCGATGCCGCGCTCGGCGGCACGGCGGATGGTGGCCCGCACCGCCTCGACGCCGGCATGGTGGCCGCGCACGCCCGACAACCCCCGGGCACGCGCCCAGCGGTTGTTGCCATCCATGATGATCGCCACGTGGCGTGGCAGCGCGCCCCCCGGGGTGGCGGCGGTGCCGTCCGTGGCGCCGGGGTCAGGAGATTGCGGTGACGTCATGGTGTCTCGCATGGGGGAGTGTGCCGGGGCATGCCCCGCCGATGCGGCGGGGCGCGCCATCCTCAGACCTGCATCAGGTCGTGTTCCTTGGATTCCAGCGCCTTGTCGATCTCGGCAATGTACTTGTCGGTCAGCTTCTGGATCGCGTCCTCGCCCTGGTGCTGCTCGTCCTCGGTGATCTCCTTCTCCTTGAGCAGTGCCTTGATGTCGCCGTTGGCGTCGCGGCGCACGTTGCGCACCGCCACCCGGGCGTGCTCGGCCTCGGCGCGGGCCTGCTTGATGTAGCCCTTGCGCGTCTCCTCGGTGAGCATCGGCATCGGCACGCGGATGTTGTTGCCGGCGGTCGAGGGGTTCAGGCCAAGGTCCGAGGTCATGATGGCCTTCTCGATCTTGGGCACCATGTTCTGCTCCCAGGGCACCACGGAGAGCGTGCGCGCATCCTCGGTGTTGATGTTCGCCACCTGGTTCAGCGGGACCTGGCTGCCGTAGTAGTCCACGGTCACCGAGTCCAGGATGCTGGAGTGGGCGCGCCCGGTACGGATCTTGTTGAAGTTGCCATGAAGGGCCTCGAGGCTCTTCTTCATGCGGGCTTCCGCATCCTTCTTGATGTCATTGATCACGTTATCAACCTCTGTCTATCAGCGTGCCTTCCTCGCCGCCCACCACCAGGTTGAGCAGGGCGCCCGGCTTGTTCATGTTGAAGACGCGGACCGGCATGTCATGGTCCCGCACCAGGCAGATGGCGGTCAAATCCATGACGCCCAGCTTCTGGTCCAGGGCATCGTCATAGCTGAGCTGGTCGTACTTGACCGCGTCGCTGTGCTTGACCGGGTCCTTGTCGTAGACCCCGTCCACCTTGGTGGCCTTGACCACCACGTCGGCATCGATCTCGATGCCGCGCAGGCAGGCCGCCGAGTCGGTGGTGAAGAAGGGGTTGCCGGTGCCGGCCGAGAACAATACCACGTCACCGGAGGTGAGGTAGCGGATGGCCGTCCGGCGGTCATAGTGCTCCACCACGCCACTCATGGGAATCGCCGACATCACCCGCGAGCGAATGTTGGAGCGCTCCAGGGCATCGCGCATGGCCAGGGCGTTCATCACCGTGGCCAGCATGCCCATGTGGTCGCCGGTGACCCGATCCATGCCGGCCTCGTGCAGGGCGGCCCCGCGGAACAGGTTGCCCCCGCCGACCACGATGCCGACCTGGACGCCGATGCCGACCAGCTGGCCGATCTCCAGCGCCAGGCGATCCAGCACCTTCGGGTCGATGCCGAACTCGGCATCGCCGGTCAGCGCCTCGCCGGAGAGCTTGAGCAGGATCCGCTTGTACTTCGACTTCTCCGTGCGGGGCTTGTCGGCCCTGGCGGGGCGCTCGAGCGGCAGATCGGCATGGTCGGATGTGGGCATGGCATCTCTCCTGGGGCGTCAGCAGTGGGCACAGCGGTGGCCGGAGGCACCGGCCGGATACGCGAAGGCGTGCGCGGGTGCGCACGCCATCGTTTTTCGGGAACGTCTGACCTCAGCTACGCTTGGCCTGTTCCATCACTTCCTTGGCGAAGTCGACCTCTTCCTTCTCGATGCCCTCGCCCACCTCGAAGCGGGTGAAGCCGAGGACCTCGCCGCCGGCGGCCTTGACGAACTCGGCCACGGACTGGTCCGGGTTCTTGACGAAGGGCTGCTCGGTCAGGCTGTTCTCGGCCAGGTACTTCTTCAGGCGGCCCTGGACCATCTTCTCGGCGATGTTCTCGGGCTTGCCGGCCATGTCGGGCTGGGCGAGGATGATGTCCTTCTCCTTGTCCAGCTGCTCCTGGGGCATGTCCTCGGGGCGGGCCACGGCCGGGTTGATGGCCGCGACGTGCATGGCGACGTCCTTGGCCACCTCGGCGTTGCCGCCCTTGAGCACGGTCAGCACACCGATGCGGCCGCCGTGGACGTACTCGCCCACCAGGCCACCCTCGGCGGCCTCGACGACGACGCTGCGACGCACGCCGATGTTCTCGCCAATCTTCTGGACCAGCTGCTCGCGGGCCACCTCGAGGTCACCGGCCATGACGGCCGCCACGTCCTCGCTCTTGGCGGCGAAGAAGGCGTCGGCGATCTTGTCGGCGAAGGCCTTGAAGTTGTCGTCGCGGGCGACGAAGTCGGTCTCGGAGTTGATCTCGACCATCACGCCGTAGCTGCCGTCCTCGGCCACGCGAGTGACGACGGTGCCTTCGGCGGCGGTGCGGCCGGCCTTCTTGGCGGCCTTGAGGCCGGAGCTCTTGCGCAGGTTCTCGATGGCGACGTCGATGTCACCGCCGGCCTCGGTGAGGGCCTTCTTGCACTCCATCATGCCGAGCCCGGTACGCTCGCGAAGTTCCTTGACCTGGGAGGCGCTGATAGCTGCCATGGGGTTCACCTCTGAATGACTCGTGAAGTGGGATCCGGACCCTCGCTGGGAGAGTCCGGCGAATTCGGAGAAGAAAGGGGGCCGCGGCCCCCTTTGGTCCGACCGGCTGCCGTGGCGCCGACCGCTGCAACAGCGGCCAGCGTGGCGCCGGCCGGACGGGCCGCGATCACTCGGCGGCGGCGTCGCTCTGGGTCTCTTCGGTGACCTCGACGAACTCGTCGGGACGACCTTCCTTCGCACGGGCACAGGCGTCGGCGATGGCCTTGACGTAGATCTGGATGGCGCGGATGGAGTCATCGTTGCCGGGGATCACGTAGTCGACGCCGTCCGGGTCGGAGTTGGTATCCACCACGCCGATGACCGGGATGCCCAGCTTGTTCGCCTCGTTGATGGCGATGCGCTCGTGGTCGACGTCGATCACGAACAGCGCGTCGGGCAGACCACCCATCTCCTTGATGCCACCCACGGACCGCTCGAGCTTGGCCTGCTCGCGGGTCGCCATCAGCACTTCCTTCTTGGTCAGCTTCTCGAAGGTGCCGTCCTGGTGCATGGCCTCGAGCTCACCGAGGCGCTTGATGGAGACGCGGATGGTCTTGTAGTTGGTCAGCATGCCGCCCAGCCAGCGGTGGTTGACGAACGGCTGACCGACGCGGGTGGCCTCTTCCTTGATGATCTTGCTCGCGCTGCGCTTGGTGCCGACGAACATGATCTTGTTGTTGGCCGCCGCCATCTTCTCGACCACGTCGATCGCCTCGTTGAGGGCCGGCAGGGTGTGCTCGAGGTTGATGATGTGGATCTTGTTGCGGGCGCCGAAGATGAACTTGCTCATCTTCGGGTTCCAGTACTTGGTCTGGTGACCGAAGTGAGCGCCTGCCTTCAGCAGGTCACGCATGTTGACGTGTGCCATGGATGACTCCTGGAAAATCGGGTTAGGCCTCCACGCACCCCATGGATCCGACCGCCGGGTCATCGAAAGATGACCACGACAGCACCCGGGACCATGTGCCGGTGCATGTGTGTTTTCAAGGCGTTGCTTTGCGTTGCGCCATTGCAGTCGCCCCTCTCCGACACGGCGGGACAGCTCGGCTGGCCGGCGTGGCTGACACGGAGGGTTCAGCGATTGCAGGAAGGCGCGCAGCTTTATACCATGGATCGACCCCGAGATGAAGTCGCCCGCTCCTGTCCACGCCTGTCGACGCCTGGGCGACCCCACCCCAGAATCCGAGATTCCATGAACGTACCCATCAAGACGCCCGACGAGATCGAGAAGATGCGTGAGGCGGGCCGTCAGGCCGCCAGCGTGCTGGAGATGATCACCCCCCATGTTACGGCCGGCGTCAGCACCGGCAGGCTCGACCGGCTCTGCCACGACTACATCGTCGACGAGCTGGGGTCCACCCCGGCCCCCCTCGACTACCACGGCTTCCCCAAGTCGATCTGCACCTCCATCAACCACGTGGTCTGCCACGGCATTCCCGATGACGCCAAGAAGCTCAGGCACGGCGACATCATGAACATCGACATCACCGTGAAGACCGCCGACGGCTACCACGGCGACTCGAGCGTGATGTTCGTGATCGGCGAGAGCATCCAGGGCGAACGCCTGTGCCGGGTCACCCAGGAGTGTCTCTACCGCAGCATCGCCCTGGTCCGCCCCGGGGCCCGCCTCTCCGAGCTGGCCCGGGCCATCCAGTCCCACGCCGAGGAGAACGGCTACTCGGTGGTGCGCGACTTCTGCGGCCACGGCATCGGCGCCACCTTCCACGAGGAGCCGCAGATCCTCCACTACGACGGCTATGCCCCCGAGGCGGACATCGAGCTCGCCGCCGGCATGTGCTTCACCATCGAGCCGATGATCAACGTCGGCGGCTACAAGACCAAGGTGCTGCGCGACGGCTGGACCGCGGTGACGCGCGACAAGAGCCTGTCGGCCCAGTGGGAGCACACCCTGCTGGTCACCGAGACCGGCGTCGAGGTACTGACCGCGAGGGGCGACGAAGACCTCTCCTTCCTCGAGCGCTGAGCGCCATGCTGCTCCACCACTACCGTTTCGCCCCGGACGCGTCGCTGTTCGATGTCGACCGCTTCCGCGGCGAACTGACCGGCAGCCGCTCGCCCATCGCCCCCTTCAAGGCGGCCCTGCGCGAGATCCAGTCCCGGCTCGACGAGCGCTTCCGAGCCGGCGCCGACATCCGCGACCTGGTCCACGGCCGCGCCTGGTGCCTCGACCGGCTGCTGACGGTGGCCTGGGAGCAGCACGAGTGGCCCGACAACGGCGTGGCGCTGCTGGCGGTGGGCGGCTACGGTCGCGGCGAGCTTCACCCCCACTCGGACGTGGACCTGCTGCTGCTGCTCGAGGGGGATGATGATGAACCCTACCGGGAAGCCCTGACCGCCTTTATCACCTTCCTGTGGGACATCGGCCTGGAGATCGGCCACAGCGTCAGGTCGCTCGCCGACTGCGAGCGCGAGGCCGCCGCGGACGTCACGGTGATCACCAACCTGCTGGAGAGCCGCACCATCGCCGGCCCCGAACGGCTGCGCGAGGCGATGCAGGCGCGCCTGGCCACCGACCGCCTGTGGCCCGCCGACCGCTTCTTCGAGGCCAAGTGGCAGGAGCAGATCAGCCGCCACCACCGCCACAACAACTCCGAGTACCACCTGGAGCCCAACATCAAGAGCTCCCCCGGGGGACTGCGCGACATCCAGATGATCGGCTGGGTGGCCAAGCGCCACTTCGGCAGCGAGCGCTACGAGGACCTAGTCGCCACCGGCTTCATGAACGATCCCGAGCTGCGCATCCTCAGCCAGGGTCAGGCCTTCCTGTGGCAAGTCCGCTACGCCCTGCACATGCTGACCGGCCGGGCCGAGGATCGCCTGCTGTTCGACCACCAGCGCACCATCGCCGAGCTGTTCGGCTTCCGCGACACTCCCGAGCGCCTGGCCGTCGAGCAGTTCATGAAGCGCTACTACCGCCACGTGACGGCCCTGGCCGGCCTCAACGACATGCTGCTGCAGCACTTCGACGAGGCGATCCTCCACGCCGGCGAGGCGCTGGAGACGGTGCCGATCAACGACCGCTTCGAGATCAAGGGCGGCTACATCCAGGCTCGCTCGCGCAGCGTGTTCCGCGACCGCCCTGCGGCGCTGCTCGAGCTCTTCCTGCTGATGGCCGAGCACCCCGAGATCGAGGGGGTACGCGCCGACACCATCCGCCTGATCCGCGACCATCGCCACCTGATCGACGACCTCTATCGCGACGACGTCCGCCACCAGAGCCTGTTCATGGCGCTGCTGCGCTCCGGCGGCAACGTGGCGCGCCAGCTCAGGCGCATGAACCGCTACGGGGTGCTCGGCAAGTACCTGCCGGAGTTCGGCCGCGCGGTGGGCCTGATGCAGCACGACCTCTTCCATATCTACACGGTGGACGCCCATACCCTGCGGCTGCTGAAGTTCATCCACGGCTTCCGCAAGCCCGAGGCCCGCGACGAGTTCCCGGTGGCCGCCAACCTGATCCACCAGCTGCCCAAGCTGGAACTGTTGTGGATCGCCGGGCTCTACCACGACATCGGCAAGGGCCGCGGCGGCGACCACTCCACGATCGGCGCCCGCGACGTGGAGGGCTTCGCCGAGCGCCACGGCCTCTCGCCCCGCGATACCCGCCTGGTGAGCTGGCTGGTGGAGCACCACCTGACCATGTCGATGATCGCCCAGAAGCGCGACATCACCGATCCCGACGTGATCGCCGACTTCGCCCGCCTGGTCGGCGACGAGACACGCCTCGACTACCTCTACGTGCTGACCGTGGCCGACATCAACGCCACCAACCCGACGCTGTGGAACGGCTGGCGCGCCTCGCTGCTGCGCCAGCTGCACGGCGAGACCAAGCGCGCCCTGCGCCGCGGCCTGGAGAACCCCCTGGAGCGCGACGACTGGGTGCAGGAGACCCGCGGCGAGGCGCTGTCGCTGCTGGCGGCGGTCGGCGCCGACATGGCGCGGGTGGAACGCCTGTGGGAGTCCCTCGGCGAGGAGTACTTCCTGCAGTATGCGCCCAGCGAGATCGCCTGGCAGACCCAAGGCATCCTCGCCCATGGCGATTCGCAGCTGCCGCTGATCCTGATCAGCGCACCGGCCGAGGACATGGCCGAGGGCGGCACCAAGGTCTTCATCCACACCCGCTCGGTGGATGACCTCTTCGCCGCCACCGCCGCGGCCCTCGACCAGCTCGGGCTCTCCATCCACGACGCCCGCATCGCCACCTCCAGCAACGACTGGACGCTCAACACCTTCATCGTGCTGGACGACCAGGGCCAGGCGATCCGCGACCCGGCCCGCCTCGAGGAGATCCACGCCCACCTGGTGGAGGAGCTCGACGACCCGGACGACTACCCCCAGATCGTTACCCGCCACACCCCGCGCCAGCTGCGCCACTTCAAGGTCCCCACCGAGGTCATCATCGAGCAGGACCCGGCCAACGAGCGCACCCTGCTCGAGCTGATCGCCCCCGACCGCCCCGGCCTGCTCGCCCGGGTGGGGCGCATCTTCATGGAGCAGGACATCGCCCTCTCCGCGGCCAAGATCGCCACCCTCGGCGAGAAGGTGGAGGACGTCTTCTTCATCACCGACAAGGCCGGCCGGCCCCTCACCGACCCCGATCGCCAGGCGCGCCTGCGCGAGCGGCTGGTGGAGGTGCTGGATGTCTCCGGCTGAGGTCATAAGCCACGTGAGGCACTCGGGGCTGATCCGTCGACAGGTCTGCGAGGAGGCGCTGTGAATACTTCCCTGTACGCTACCGACGCCATCCCTGGCGTAGGACCTCCTCTTCGACCTGTCCCCGGCGCCCCTCCTGCATGGGCTCGCGTTTGAGGCCTTCCCCGGCCTTCCCTATAATCGAGCCCCTTCCGACCACGTCGCTCGACAACGACTCACATAACGACGCCCGAGGCCACGGCCGGCGAGGCGCGCCTGGACACCCATGAACCCCGATCTCGACGCCCTCAAGCCCTACCCCTTCGAGAAGCTCGCCGCCCTCAAGGCCGGCGTGACGCCCCCCGAGGGGCTGGCCCACGTGCCGCTGACCATCGGCGAGCCCCAGCACGCCCCCTACCCGGCCGCGCTGGCCACCCTGGTCGACCACCAGGCCGAGTTCGCCCGCTACCCGGCCACCGCCGGGCTTCCCGAGCTGCGCGCCGCCATCGCCGGCTGGGCGACCCGGCGCTTCGGCCTCGAGGGGCTCGACCCCGACCGCCAGGTGCTGCCGGTGAACGGCACCCGGGAGGCGATCTTCGCCTTCGTCCAGGCGGCGCTGGACCGCACGCGCCCCGCGCGGGTGGCGGTACCCAACCCCTTCTACCAGATCTACGAGGGCGCCACCCTGCTGGCCGGCGGCGAGCCCCTCTACCTGGACTGCAGCGCCGGGAACGGCTTTCGCCCCGACTTCGACGCCGTGCCCGCCGAGACCTGGCGCGAGGTGCAGATCGTCTTCCTCTGCTCGCCGGGCAACCCTACCGGCGCGGTGACACCCCTGGCCGAGTTCGAGAAGCTGATCGCGCTGGCCGACGAGCATGACTTCCTCATCGCCTCGGACGAGTGCTACTCGGAGCTCTACCTGGACGAGGCCACCCCACCACCGGGGCTGCTTCAGGCTTGCGCGGCGCTCGGCCGCCACGACTACCGTCGCTGCCTGGTGTTCCATTCGCTCTCCAAGCGCTCCAACCTGCCGGGGCTACGCTCCGGCTTCGTGGCCGGCGACGCCGAGCTGATCGCCCCCTTCAGGCGCTATCGCACCTACCACGGCTGCGCCATGGCCCTGCCGGTGCAGCACGCCTCGATCGCTGCCTGGAGCGACGAGGCCCACGTGCGCGCCAACCGCGACGCCTACCGCGAGAAGTTCGCCGCGGTCACCGAGATCCTCGCCCCGGTAATGGACTTCCCCGTGCCGGAGGCGAGCTTCTACCTTTGGCCGGCGGTGCCCGGCGGCGACGACGAGGCCTTCACCCGGGCGCTCTACGCCGAGGAGCACGTCAGCGTGCTGCCGGGCAGCTACATGGGCCGGGTGGGCGCCGGCGGCGTGAACCCCGGCGCCGGGCGGCTGCGCCTGGCGCTGGTCGCCGAGGTCGAGGCCACGGTGGAAGCGGCACGGCGCATCCGACGTTTCATCGAGAGGAGCCAGTGATGCTGACCCTGTACGTGATCAAGAACTGCGACACCTGCCGAAAGGCGCGCAAGGCGCTGGACGGCAAGGGCATCCCCTACCAGGTCCACGACCTGCGCGAGGATGGCCTCTCGGCCCCGCTGCTCGAGCATATCCTCCACCGCGTCCCGCTGGTGGAGGCACTCAACAAGCGCAGCACCACCTGGCGCAACCTCCCCGAGGAGGAGAAGCAGGAGGTGGATGCCAACAGGGCCCGGGAACTGCTGCTCGCCCACCCCACCCTGCTCAAGCGCCCGCTGCTCGAGATCGATGACGAGATCCGCGTGGGCTACCGCGACGGCGACTACGACGACCTTCAGGGCTGACGCCACGGCGTGGCCCACGACCCCACACGACGAGGACACCCCCATGCTGAGCTTTGCACTCGGAATCGGCACCCAGAACACCCAGGGCGACTGGCTGGAGATCTACTACCCGGCGCCCCTGCTCTCCCCCGACGCCAGCCTGACCGAGGCGGCGGCCAGGGTGCTGGATGCCCCGGCGGGCAATGCCGCCGTCAGCTTCCTGCCCGAGCAGTGCGGCGACCTGGCGGCCGCCCTGCGCGAGGCCGGCCACCCGCAGCAGGCCGAGCTGGCCGAGTCGCTGGCGGCCAGCCAGCGCCCGCTGGTGGCCATGTTCCTGGCCGATGACAGCGCCCCGCAGTCGGCCCCGGAGGTCTACCTCAAGCTGCACCTGCTCTCCCACCGGCTGGTCAGGCCCCACGGCCTGGACCTCACCGGCATGTTCGGCCTGCTGCGCAACGTGGCCTGGACCAGCGAGGGCGCCATCGACATCGAGGAGCTGCCGGCTCGCCGCCTGAAGGCCCGCCTGGCCGGCCGTCCCCTCTCGGTGGACTGCGTCGACAAGTTCCCCAAGATGACCGACTACGTGGTGCCCGGCGGCGTGCGCATCGCCGACACCGCCCGGGTGCGCCTGGGCGCCTACCTGGGCGAAGGCACCACCGTGATGCATGAGGGCTTCGTCAACTTCAACGCCGGCACCGAGGGCCCCGGCATGATCGAGGGCCGCATCTCCGCCGGCGTGATGGTCGGCAAGGGCTCGGACCTGGGCGGTGGCTGCTCCACCATGGGCACCCTCTCCGGCGGCGGCAACATCGTCATCAAGGTGGGCGAGGGCTGCCTGATCGGCGCCAACGCCGGTATCGGCATCCCGCTGGGCGACCGCTGCACCGTGGAGGCCGGCCTCTACCTCACCGCCGGCGCCAAGGTCACCCTGCTCGACGACCAGGGCCAGGAGGTCCGCACCGTGGCCGCCCGGGAGCTGGCCGGCCAGGATGACCTGCTGCTGCGTCGCAACTCCCAGAACGGCCGCATCGAGTGCCTGACCAACAAGAGCGCCATCGCGCTCAACGAGGCACTGCATGCCCACAACTGATCCGGCCGGCCTCTCCCCCACCCTGCAGCTCGCCTTCGAGCTGCTCCGGCGTCCCTCGGTGACGCCGGACGACCTGGGCTGCCAGGCCCTGATGATCGAGCGCCTCGCGGCGCTCGGCTTCCAGGTCGAACGCCTGCCCTTCGGCGACGTGGAGAACTTCTGGGCCACCCGCGGCCACCACGGCCCGCTGCTGGCCTTCGCCGGCCACACCGACGTGGTGCCCAGCGGCCCCCACACCCGCTGGGACTTCCCGCCCTTCGAGCCCTGCATCGACGATGAGGGCATGCTCCGGGGTCGCGGCGCCGCCGACATGAAGGGCAGCCTGGCGGCGATGATCACCGCCGTGGAGCGCTTCGTGGCGGCCCACCCGGACCACCACGGCCAGATCGGCTTCCTGATCACCTCCGACGAGGAGGGCCCCGCGGTGGACGGCACCCGCGCGGTGGTCGAGCACCTGCGCGAGCGCCACGAGCGCCTCGACTACTGCATCGTCGGCGAGCCCTCCTCCACGGCCCGGCTGGGCGACGTGATCAAGAACGGGCGGCGCGGCTCGCTCGGCGGCGTGCTGCACATCAGGGGGGTGCAGGGCCACGTGGCCTACCCCCACCTGGCGCGCAACCCCATCCACCAGGCGATGCCCGCCCTGGATGCCCTGACCCGGGAGCACTGGGACGCCGGCAACGCCTTCTTCCCGGCCACCAGCTTCCAGGTCTCCAATATCCGCGCCGGCACCGGCGCCACCAACGTGATCCCCGGCGAGGTGGAGGTGGTGTTCAACTTCCGCTTCTCCACCGAGGTGACCCACGAGCAGCTGAGGCAGCGCACCGAGGCGATCCTCGACGCCCATGGCCTCGAGTACCACCTGGACTGGACCCTCAACGGCGAGCCCTTCCTCACCGCCGAGGGCGAGCTGGTGGAGGCCGCCGTCACCGGCGTGGAGCAGGTCACCGGGCACCGGCCGGAGCTGTCGACCTCGGGGGGGACGTCAGACGGTCGCTTCATCGCCACCCTGGGCAGCCAGGTCGTGGAACTGGGGCCCCTCAACGCCACCATCCATCAGGTCAACGAGCGCATCCGTGCCGACGACCTGGACGTGCTGAGCCGGGTCTACGAGGCGATCCTCACCCACCTGTTCGCCAACGGCAGCGCCCGACCCTGAGGCCCCCATGACACCCGAGAGCCCAACGACCTACCCCGATATCGAGATCTACCTGGCCAAGGCCCCCCTGGAGGCGCTGAGCGAGTGGCTCACCGCCGCCATCGGCGCCGAGCCCCTGGCGCCCGCCGGCAAGGGCAAGTGGCGCACCCGCGGCCGCCTGGAGGAGCAGGAGATCCCGGTGCTGCTGGTCGAGAAGGCCGCCGACGGCTTTGCCAGCCTGTGGTTCGACAGCCCCGCGACGCCCTGGGAGAGCGACCAGGCCTGCGCCCGCGCCGCCGCCACGAAGCTTGGCTGCGAGGTGCGCTGCTCGCTGGGCGGCTGGCAGCCCGGCGACGACCCGGACCGCTTCCTGCGCGTCCTCCCCGACGGCAGCGAGGCCGAGATTCACTGGCCCGACTCGGGGCACTGAGCGGTCATTCCGCGACTGCAGGCCCCACAACGACAGCGCCCCGCACGATGGCGGGGCGCTACGCATGTTGATGAGCGAGAAGCTGCCGAGCGATGGCCCGGCGCTTCGATTCAAGTGATTACGGTGACGTCGTCGGCCTGAAGCCCGCGCTCATTCTCGATGACGTGATAGCGCACCTTCTGCCCCTCGGCCAGGGTGCGATGCCCCCGGCCGCGGATGGCGCGGAAGTGCACGAAGACATCCTCGCCGCTGTCACGGGTGATGAAGCCATAGCCCTTGTTGACGTTGAACCACTTCACCTCGCCGATCTCGCGATCGTCGTTCTCCACCTCGGCCAGGTTGACCAGCTGCGGGGTGAGCACGTTGACCGCCAGGGTGGCGACCAGCAACAGCAGGAAGACCGCCAGCGCCGCGGCCACGTAGACCACGGCGATGCCGCCGATCTCGAGGCTCTCGAAAAGCGCCTCCGACAGGGCGCCACCCGCCAGGTGGATGAACAGGGCAATCAGCAACGGAGCCGGTGCGGCGAGCAGCAGGCTGACCAGACTACAGCGAAACACGACCTTTCGATTCATGGACTCGAGTGACTCTCTTGTTGGGGTGAAAGGAAGGAATGGAACATCATGAAGGTGCCACGATGAACGGCGACACACAGCGTGCAGATTCTAGCATGAGCGCGGAACAGGCGTCCGCCGACCTGGCGACGCGGTTGGAGGCCCTGGAGAGCCGACTCGCCTACCAGGAGCACTGGCTGGACACCCTGGACGAGGCCGTCGCCACCCAGGAGCGGCGACTCGCCCGGCTGGAGCGGATCAACGACCTGATGCAGGAGAAGATTCGCGAGCAGCAGCGCGCGCTGCAGGAGGGAGAGGCGACGGCGCCAGGGCCCGCGGACGAGGTGCCGCCGCACTATTGACTCAGGCTTCAAGGGGCAAGGGGCAAGCGGCGCCGGGGACAGGCCTGGAGGGGGTCCTACGCCAGGGATGGCGTCGGTAGCGCCCAGGGAAGGGTTCACAGCGCCCCCGTACAGGCCTGTCGCCGGAAAAGTCGCGACCTCATGCCATCAAGGCAGCTACTCCGCGGCTCGGCGCTTGGCGCTTTTACAGCTCGTCCAGGTAGCGCTCGGCGTCCAGGGCCGCCATGCAGCCGCTGCCGGCGGAGGTGATGGCCTGGCGGTAGACATGGTCCATGACGTCGCCGGCGGCGAACACGCCCGGCACGCTGGTGGCGGTGGCATTGCCGTCGAGGCCGGACTTCACCCGGATGTAGCCCCCGCTCATCTCCAGCTGCCCCTCGAAGATGCCGGTGTTGGGGCTGTGGCCGATGGCGATGAACACGCCCGGCGCGGCCAGCTCCTTGCTCTCCCCGGTCTCGGTGGACCTGAGCCGCACCCCGGTCACCCCGGTGTTGTCGCCCAGCACCTCATCCAGGGTGTGGTTCCACTCCAGCACCACGTTGCCGTTCTCGGCCTTCTCGAACAGCTTGTCCTGGAGGATCTTCTCGGCGCGCAGGCTGTCCCGGCGGTGCACCAGGGTCACCTTCGAGGCGATGTTGGAGAGGTAGAGCGCCTCCTCCACGGCGGTATTGCCGCCGCCCACTACCACCACCTCCTGGTTGCGGTAGAAGAAGCCGTCGCAGGTGGCGCAGGCCGAGACCCCCTGGCCCATGAACTTCTGCTCCGATTCCAGCCCCAGATAGCGGGCGCTGGCGCCGGTGGCGATGATCAGCGCATCACAGGTGTAGGTGCCGTTGTCGCCCTTGAGGGTGAAGGGCCGCTCGCGCAGCTCCACCTCGTGGATATGGTCGAAGAGCACCTCGGTATCGAAGCGCTCGGCGTGGCGCTTCATGCGCTCCATCAGCTCCGGCCCCTGCACGCCGGCATCGTCCCCCGGCCAGTTGTCCACGTCGGTGGTGGTGGTCAGCTGACCGCCCGCCTGCATCCCGGTGATCAGCAGCGGCTTCAGGTTGGCACGGGCCGCATAGACGGCGGCGGTGTAACCGGCCGGGCCGGAACCGAGGATGATCAGGCGTTCGTGACGCGCGTCGCTCATGGAAGAAACCTCATGGCAGTCGGATGGGTAAGTGGCGCCATTGTAGCAGCCGCACGCGGCCCCCGCGGCCCGTCGGGCGTGACGCGTCGTCACGCGCCAGCGAGACCGTCTACAGCACCTCGTCGTCGCGCCCCAGGGTCACCGTCAGCGACTCCGGGTCGGCGGGGTCCGCATCGATGCGTACCTGGATCGGGGCACAGCAGACGTGGCAATCCTCCCAGGTGAGCTGGCTGCCCTGGGAGGGGTCCAGCAGCAGGTCGAAGGGGGCATCGCAGTAGGGGCAGCGCACCCGTCGCGGGCTCAACGACTCTTCATGCATGGGGACTCCATGGCCGTCGCCGGCCTGTCATGGGGGTGTGCCAGGGTATGGCAGGGAATAGCGTGCCGCTGCGGAAGAAGATGGCGCCCCGGGGCCGCCATTTCAAGCATGCCGGGGAGCAGCGCTTGAAAAGCCCGCCTATGATGACCATGTCCCATGGAGACAAGGAAGGTTCGTTCACTCTCCGCGACGAGGAGGACACGATGAGCACCGAGACTACCCCCGATACCCTGCAGACCCTGGAAGCCGGCGGTCGCACCTACCATTACTTCAGTCTGCCCAAGGCCGCCGAGGCGCTGGGCAGCATCGAGCGGCTGCCCAAGACGCTCAAGATCCTGCTCGAGAACCAGCTGCGCTTCGCCGATGACGACAGCGTCTCCCGGGAGGACATGCAGGCGCTGGTGGACTGGCAGCGGGAGGCGCGCTCCGACCGCGAGATCGGCTACCGCCCGGCCCGGGTGCTGATGCAGGACTTCACCGGGGTGCCCGGTGTCGTCGACCTGGCCTCCATGCGGGCGGCGGTGGAGCGCCTCGGCGAGGACCCCGCCCGCATCAACCCGCTCTCGCCGGTGGACCTGGTCATCGACCACTCGGTGATGGTCGACAAGTTCGGCAATGCCTCGGCCTTCAAGGACAACGTCGCCATCGAGATGGAGCGCAACCGAGAGCGCTACGAGTTCCTGCGCTGGGGCCAGAAGGCCTTTGACAACTTCCGCGTGGTGCCGCCGGGCACCGGCATCTGCCACCAGGTCAACCTGGAGTACCTGGGCAAGACGGTGTGGACGAAGGAGGAGGACGGCAGGACCGTCGCCTACCCCGACACCCTGGTGGGCACCGACTCCCACACCACCATGATCAACGGCCTGGGCGTGCTCGGCTGGGGCGTGGGCGGCATCGAGGCAGAGGCCGCCATGCTCGGCCAGCCGGTCTCGATGCTGATCCCCGAGGTGATCGGCTTCAAGCTCACCGGCAAGCTGCGCGAGGGCATCACCGCCACCGACCTGGTGCTGACGGTGACCGAGATGCTGCGCAAGAAGGGCGTGGTGGGCAAGTTCGTCGAGTTCTACGGCGACGGCCTCGAGGACCTGCCGCTGGCCGACCGGGCCACCATCGCCAACATGGCCCCGGAGTATGGCGCCACCTGCGGCTTCTTCCCGGTGGACGAGGAGACCCTCAACTACCTGCGCCTGACCGGCCGAGACGACGCCCAGGTCGCCCTCGTGGAGGCCTACAGCAAGGCCCAGGGCCTGTGGCGCGAGGCCGGCGCCGAGCCGGTGTTCAGCGATACCCTGCACCTCGACATGGGCGAGGTCGAGGCCAGCCTGGCGGGCCCCAAGCGGCCCCAAGACCGCGTCGCTCTGGGCGACATGCGGGCCGCCTTCGAGAAGGTCATGGAAGAGGACGGCAAGCCGCTCTCCTCCACCGAGCGCACCGTGGAGAAGGGCAAGCTGATGTCCGAGGGCGGCCAGACCGCGGTGGGCGTCGAACGCAGCTATGACCTTCCTGACTACGAGCACGCCGACAGCCAGGCCGTGGACCTGGACGGCAAGCAGTTCCAGCTCGACCCGGGGGCGGTCGTGATCGCCGCCATCACCTCCTGCACCAACACCTCCAACCCCAGCGTGATGATGGCGGCCGGCCTGGTGGCCCGCAAGGCCCTGGAGAGGGGGCTCTCGACCCAACCCTGGGTGAAGACCTCCCTGGCACCGGGCTCCAAGGTGGTGACCGACTACCTCAACGCCGGCGGCTTCAGCGAGGACCTCGACGCCCTCGGGTTCCAGCTGGTCGGCTACGGCTGCACCACCTGCATCGGCAACTCCGGCCCGCTGCCCGGCCCCATCGAGAAGGCGATCGAGGCTGCCGACCTCACCGTGGCCTCGGTGCTCTCCGGCAACCGCAACTTCGAGGGCCGCGTCCACCCGCTGGTCAAGACCAACTGGCTGGCCTCGCCGCCGCTGGTGGTGGCCTACGCCCTGGCCGGCAACGTGCGCTGCGATCTGACGAAGGACCCCATCGGCACCGGCAAGGACGGCGAGCCGGTCTAC
Organism: Halomonas sp. 3H; assembly: GCF_024206005.1. Taxonomy (NCBI): domain Bacteria; kingdom Pseudomonadati; phylum Pseudomonadota; class Gammaproteobacteria; order Oceanospirillales; family Halomonadaceae; genus Halomonas; species Halomonas sp. 3H. Next base: position 430,445 of record NZ_CP100360.1, on the reverse strand, counting down.
CTCAAGGACATCTGGCCCAGCCAGGCGGAGATCGCCGAGGCGGTGGCCAAGGTCGATACCCAGATGTTCTCGAAGGAGTACGCCGAGGTATTCGATGGCGACGACGTCTGGAAGGCCATCGACGTGCCGCAGAGCAAGGTCTACGAATGGTCCGAGGCCTCCACCTACATCCAGCACCCGCCCTTCTTCGAGGGCATGGGGCGGACGCCCGACGCCATCGAGGACGTGAAGGAGGCCCGGATCCTGGCGATGCTCGGCGACTCGGTGACCACCGACCATATCTCGCCGGCCGGCAGCATCAAGCCCGACAGCCCCGCCGGGCGCTACCTGCAGGAGCGCGGCGTCAAGCCGGTGGACTTCAACTCCTACGGGTCACGGCGCGGCAACCACGAGATCATGATGCGTGGCACCTTCGCCAACGTGCGTATCCGTAACGAGATGCTCGACGGCGTGGTGGGCGGCGAGACCCGCCACGTGCCCTCCGGCGAGCAGATGGCGATCTACGACGCCGCCATGCGCTACCAGGAAGAGGACACGCCGCTGGTGGTTGTCGCCGGCAAGGAGTACGGCACCGGCTCCAGCCGCGACTGGGCCGCCAAGGGCACCCGCCTGCTCGGCGTGCGCGCGGTGATCGCCGAGTCCTACGAGCGCATCCACCGCTCCAACCTGATCGGCATGGGCGTGGTGCCGCTGCAGTTCCCCGAGGGGGAGAGCCGCCAGACCCTGGGCCTGACCGGCGACGAGCAGATCTCCATCGAGGGGCTCGGCGAGCTCTCCCCGGGCGGCCAGGTGAGAGTCACCGTCAGGAGCGACAAGGGCAAGAAGCACATCGACGCCCTCTGCCGCATCGACACCGCCAACGAGCTGGAGTACTACCGCCACGGCGGCATCCTCCACTATGTGCTGCGCAAGATGATCGGGGCGGCCTAGGATCGCCGATATCGCCTTGAGCCGCTGCAACGTAAACCAGAAAGGCCCTGCCGGGTGTCCCGGCAGGGCCTTTATCGTGGCGGTGTCGCGACTCAGAACGAGCGGCGGCGGTAGGTACGGTACTCCGGCGTCCAGCAGTTGCGTTCGATGGCGGCGCGCAGCTTGATCCCGTCGGTCTTCAGCGCCATGCCCTCGCCCTGGGCCTGGGCCGCCACGTCGAAGGCGATGGCCTTGGAGAGCTCGCGGATCTTCGAGAGCGGCGGCAGCAGCGCCCCCTCGCCCTCCTTGACGATGGGTGCCTCACGGGCCAGCGCGCGGGAGGCCGCCATCAGCATGTCGTCGGTGACCCGCTTCGCGCCGGAGGCCACCACCCCCAGCCCGATGCCGGGGAAGATGTAGGAGTTGTTGCACTGGGCGATAGGGATGGTGCGCCCCGCGTGCTCCACCGGCGGGAAGGGGCTGCCGGTGGCCACCAGGGCCGCGCCATCGGTCCAGCGGATCACGTCCGCGGGCAGCGCCTCGGCCTGGGAGGTGGGGTTGGAGAGCGGCATGATCACCGGCATCTCGCAGCCGGCGTGCATGGTGCGCACCACCTCCTCGGTAAAGATGCCCGGCCGCCCGCAGACGCCGATCAGCACCGTAGGCTGGATGCGGCGAATGGTCTCCACCAGGTCCTGCCCCTGCCAGCCTTCGGTCAGGGCCGGGTCATGGGCCAGCCGGGACTGGAAGTCGCGCAGCCAGGCCTGGTCGCTGGTGACCAGCCCCTCGCGATCGACCATGTAGACTCGCGCCCGGGCCTCCTTCTCGGCCAGCCCCTCGGCCTGCATGGCGACCACCACCTGCTCGGCGATGCCGCAGCCGGCGGAGCCCGCGCCGACGAACACCACCCGCTGCTGGCCGATGCCCTCGTCGCGGGCCTGGCAGGCGGCCATCAGGGTGCCCACCACCACCGAGGCCGTCCCCTGGACGTCGTCGTTGAAGCAGCACAGCTCGTCGCGATAGCGGGTCAGCAGCGGCACCGCATTGGCCTGGGCGAAGTCCTCGAACTGCAGCAGCACGCTGGGCCAGCGACGCTTCACCGCCCGGATGAACTGCTCCAGGAAGGCGTCGTACTCCTCCTGGGAGATACGCTCATGGCGCCAGCCCATGTACATGGGGTCGTCGAGCAGCGTCGGGTTGTTGGTGCCCACGTCGAGCATGATCGGCAGGGTATAGGCCGGGCTGATGCCGCCGCAAGCGGTGTAGAGGGCCAGCTTGCCGATGGGGATGCCCATGCCGCCGATGCCCTGGTCGCCGAGGCCCAGGATGCGCTCGCCATCGGTCACCACGATCACCTTGACCTGGTCCTTGGTGGCGCTGCGCAGGATGTCATCCATGCGGTCGCGATCCGGGTAGGCGATGAACAGGCCGCGGTGATTGCGGTAGATGTTGGAGAACTCCTGGCACGCCTTGCCCACCGTGGGGGTGTAGATGATCGGAAGCATCTCCTCGAGGTGCTCCGAGACCAGGCGGAAGTAGAGGGTCTCGTTGTCGTCCTGGATGGCGCGCAGGTAGATATGCTTGTCCAGATCGTTCTGGCACTGGCGATACTGTCGGTAGGCCCGCTCCGCCTGCTCCTCGATGGTTTCCACGTTCTGGGGCAGCAGGCCGATCAGGTTGAACTCGATGCGCTCCTCGCGGGTGAAGGCGCTGCCCTTGTTGAGCAGCGGCATCTCCAGCAGCGGAGGGCCGGCATAGGGAATATAGAGGGGACGCTTGGTGTCGGTGGTCATCTCTGCTCTCGATGCGGTGACTGGAACGGGCCGTTGACGCTCTCCGGGCGCCTTGGGCTTCACTCTACCATGCCCGAAACGGCCGCGCCCCGGCCGGGGCCGGGGCGCGGATTCACGCTGGATCCACTGCGTTCAGCAGCCCTTGGCCGCGGGCAGGCGGCCCGCCTCGCCCTCGAAGAAGAAGGGCCTCAGCTTCACGCCGAGCATGTTGCCGGCGAAGGCGGCGATGAGCCAGACCCAGCCGTGCAGGCTGCCGGAGGCGATGCCGCCGAAGTAGGCGCCGATGTTGCAGCCGAAGGCCAGGCGAGCGCCGTAGCCGAGCATGATGCCGCCGATCACCGCCGCCAGCACCGAGCGCGCCGGGATCCGGAAGTTGGGGGCGAACTTGCCGGCCAGGGAGGCCGCCACCAGGGCGCCAACCATGATGCCGACGTTCATCACCGTGGTGATGTCGCTCCATACGCTGGCCTGCAGGGCGGAGGCGTTCCAGCTCGCCTGCCAGTAGCCCCACTGGCTGACGTCTCCCCCCAGCGCCTCGAAGCCCTTGGCCCCCCACAGGGCGAAGGCGGAGGTGATGCCCCAGGGACGGCCGGCCAGGGCCAGGGTGGCAAAGTTGAGCAGCGCCAGGGCCACGGCCCCGAACAGCAGCGGCCAGGGGCCGGTCAGCCAGCGGCGGTTGCCGGCATCGATCACCGGCACCTGCTCCAGCCGGCCGTGGCGGCGCTTCTCCATCACCACGGTGAAGGCGGCAATGGCGGCGAACAGTACCAGGCTCACGGCGATGCCGCCGCCGGCACCGAACTCCCTGACCAGCGACACCGGCTGGAAGGCGGGCAGGCTCTGCCACCAGCTGAAGTGGGCGGTACCGATCACCGAGCCGACGATGAAGAACAGCAGGGTGATCAGCATCCGGGCGTTGCCGCCGCCGGCGGTGAACAGGGTGCCGGAGGCGCAGCCGCCGCCCAGCTGCATGCCGACGCCGAACAGGAAGGCGCCGAACACCACCGAGACGCCGATGGGCGCCACGTAGCCGAAGACGGACTGGCCGAACAGGCTGCCGGACGAGAGCGCCGGGAAGAACAGCAGCACCGCGATGGCCAGCATCACCATCTGGGCGCGCAGGCCGCGGCCGCGACGCTCGGTGATGAAGACCCGCCAGGCAGCGGTGAAGCCGAAGGCGGCATGGTAGAGGACCATGCCCAGCAGGCCGCCGACCAGCATCAGCGCACCGAGGCGGGCGCCGAAGGCGCTGCCGACCACCAGCGCGGCGGCGACCAGGCCGGTACCGGCCAGCACCGGCAGGGAGAGTCGGGATCGTTGCGTCAGGGCGAGTTCACTCATGGCGTGCTCTCTCGAAGTCGTCAGGGGCGGGGAGCCCGGATGACCCGCCATGGTAACGACCCCGGAAAAGCACGTAAAAGCATTTAAAAGAAAGAATCAATAGCTGAAGGGAATAAGCAACCCTGCCCCTCGTCGCCAACGACGACGGGCGCCCGAAGGCGCCCGCCACCACGACCCGGCACGGGGCCGCGCCTCAGACGAAGCGGCCCAGGCCGGCCGCCTGCCTCAGGCGGTCCATGAAGGGCGCGGCCTCGGCGCGGGCTCGCTCCGCCCCCTTCTGCAGCACCGCCTCGATATGGCCGGGATCCTCCATCAGCGCCTGGTAGCGCTCGCGGGGCTCGCGGAGCTGCTCGTTGAGGGTCTCGAAGAGGCGGTTCTTGGCCTCGCCCCAGCCGATGCCATTGCGGTACTCCTCGCGCATCGCAGCGGTCGCGTCCGGGCCGGAGAAGGCCGAGAAGATCTGGAACAAGGTGCAGGTATCCGGGTCCTTGGGCTCGCCGGGCTCCAGCGAGTTGGTCTTGATCTTGCGCACCAGCTTGAGCAGCTTCTTCTCGGAGACGAACAGCGGGATGGTGTTGTTGTAGCTCTTGGACATCTTGCGCCCGTCCAGGCCATTGAGCACCGCCACGTTGTCGTCGACCACCGCCTCGGGCTGGGTGAAGTAGTTGCCCTTGTAGAGGTGGTTGAAGCGCCCCGCGATGTCCCGGGCCATCTCGATGTGCTGGATCTGGTCGCGCCCCACCGGCACCTTGTGGGCGTTGAACATCAGGATATCGGCCGCCATCAGCACCGGATACCCGAACAGCCCCATGGTGATGCCCTTGTCCGGGTCCTGGTTGCCGGCGGCTTCATTCTCGGCCACGGCTGCCTTGTAGGCGTGGGCACGGTTCATCAGCCCTTTGGCGCAGACGCAGGAGAGCATCCAGGTGAGCTCGGGGATCTCCGGCACGTCGGACTGGCGATAGAAGATGGCGTTGTCGGTATCCAGGCCCAGCGCCAGCCAGGTGGCAGCGATCTCCAGTCGCGACTCCTGGACCCGCCGCGGGTCCTGGCACTTGATCAGCGCATGCAGGTCGGCGAGGAAGTAGTAGGACTGGACGCTGGGGTCCTGGCTCGCGGCGATGGCGGGCTTGATGGCCCCCACGTAGTTGCCCAGGTGGGGGGTGCCGGTGGTGGTGATGCCGGTGAGGACTCGGGTCTGCTTGGATGCTGCGGTCATGGAGACGGACTCTGCTCGCGTAAATGCCCGCTATGGTAACGCGGGACCCCGGTCAAGGCGACCGGGGCCCGCTCCAGAGCGATCACAGCCAATTCGGCTGCAGTAGCGAAAGGCGCCGGGGACAGGCCGAAGAGGGGGTCCTATGCCAGGGGTGAGGAGCACTGCTCCGAACGGGCTGGCCACGGATGGCCAGCACCGGCCCTGCAAGCGGAGCGGGACGCGAGAGCGAAACAGGGCATCGGTAGCGCCCAGGGAAGGGTTCACAGCGCCCCCTCGATGGCCTGTCGCCGGGAAAGCCTTGAGCGCGTCGACAGTCCTGGACTCGCTCCCTTACCCCAGCAGATCGGCCAGGTCGACGGCGTCGAGACCGAAGGCCTCGGCCACGGCGCGGTAGGTCACCCGGCCGTCGTGGACGTTGAGGCCCGCGGCGAAGTGGGGATCGTCGGCCAGCGCCTGCTGCCAGCCCTTGTCGGCCAGGGCGAGCACGAACGGCAGGGTGGCGTTGGTCAGCGCCTGGGTGGAGGTGCGCGCCACCGCCCCCGGCATGTTGGCCACGCAGTAGTGCACCACGCCATCGACGAGATAGGTGGGGTCGGCATGGGTGGTGGGGCGACTGGTCTCGAAGCAGCCGCCCTGGTCGATGGCCACGTCCACCAGCACGCTGCCGGGCTTCATCTCGGCGAGCATGGCGCGGGTGATCAGCTTGGGCGCGGCGGCTCCCGGGATCAGCACGGCGCCGACGATCAGGTCGCTCTCGCGGACCGCCTCGTCGATGGCGTCGGCGGTGGAGAACACCGTCTTCATGCGCCCCTGGTAGCGGTCGTCGAGGGTCTCGAGGCGCGGGATGGAGGTGTCTAGCACCGTCACCTCGGCGCCCAGGCCCAACGCCATGCGGGCGGCGTTCTCGCCCACCACGCCACCGCCGATCACCGCCACCCGGGCCGGCGCCACGCCGGGCACCCCGGGGAGCAGCACCCCGGCGCCGCCCTGGGCCTTCTCCAGCCCATGGGCACCGGCCTGGATGGCCATGCGGCCGGCCACGGTGCTCATCGGCGCCAGCAGCGGCAGGCCGCCCTGGCGGTCGGTGACGGTCTCGTAGGCGATGCAGGTGGCGCCGCTCGCCATCAGCCCGCGGGTCAGCGTCTCCTCGGCGGCCAGGTGCAGGTAGGTGAAGAGCGTCTGGCCCCGGCTCAGCCGTGCCACCTCCTCCGCCTGGGGCTCCTTGACCTTGAGGATCAGCTCGGCGTCCTGCCAGACCCTCGCGACCTCGGCCTCGAGGCGGGCTCCCGCCGCCTCGAAGGCGGCATCGGGGAAGCCGGCACCCTCGCCGGCGCCGGCCTGGACGGTGACCGAATGGCCCCGCGCCACCAGTTCCCGGGCCCCGGTGGGGGTCAGGGCGACACGGTATTCGTGGGTCTTGATCTCCCGGGGCACGGCAATCCGCATAGCAGTCTCCTGAACGCGATGGGGGGTGTCACCCCATTACAGCACAGGCAGTCCATCCACGCAGAGTCCACGCGAAAGAACGGAAACACTCCAGGAAAGGCGCGCCGTCACCAGGAAATTCTTCTGCCGAGAGGCAACGGGGGCAGAAAACCCGCTTTGGACGATCCTTCACGACGGCGCCGCGGCACGGTCGGCAGCATCCGCCATCGACTCAGGGTCGGTGCGTGCCGCAGTTCCAGCAGGATTCGAAGGCCCCCTCCAGGGCCTCGCCACAGCCGGGGCAGGTCCAGCCGGGGGCCGCGCTGATCCCGTCCAGGGCGTCGCGGATCAGCGCCTCGGCACGCTGCCGATTGTGGGGCCTGACCCACACCTCCGGCTCGCACTCGCCCAGCGGCAGCTCGCCGGCCCCGCCGCCCAGGGTCATGTTGTGCAGTCGCGCCGGGATGCCCGCCGCCTCCAGCAGGTTGTGGACGTGGCTGACCAGCAGCGCATTGGAATGGGCGAAGACGCGCACCGAGTCGTCGGCCATGCTCAGTCCCGGAACACCCTCACGCCCAGGGCCTTGAGGTAGCTGGTCTCGGGAATCGCCGGGTGCACCGGATGATCCGGCCCCTGATGACCCTGGAAGAGGATCTGCCCCTGGCGATCCTGATGGCGAACCGCGCCGCGCACCACGTCCACCAGGCGCTCGGGCGCCAGGTGCATGGAGCAGGAGGCCGACAGCAGCAGGCCGTCGCGGCCGAGCAGGCGCATCGCCTCGCGGTTGAGCTTGCCGTAGGCGCGCTCGCCGTTGGGGATGTCCTTGCGCTTCTTGATGAAGGCCGGGGGGTCGAGGATCACCACGTCGAACTGCTCGCCATCGGCCCGCAGGGCGGCCAGGGCCTCGAAGGCATCGCCCTCGCCCACCGCCACCTGCTCGTGCAGGCCGTTCAGGGCGGCATTCTCGGCGACCCGCTCCAGGGCCGACGCCGAGGCGTCCACGCAGAGCACCTCGCTGGCCCCGCTGGCGGCCGCCTGCACGCCCCAGCCGCCCACGTAGCTGAACAGGTCCAGCACGCGCTTGCCGGCCACCAGGCCGTTGAGCCAGGCGCGGTTGACCCGGTGGTCGTAGAACCAGCCGGTCTTCTGGCCGTCGAGGACCGGGACGGTGAAGCGCACGCCGTTCTCCTCGATCAGTACCGGGTCCGGCAGCTCCCCCTTGACCACCTCGACGGAGAGCTCGAGGCCCTCCTGGCGGCGGCCGCTGGTGTCGTTGCGCAGCACCACCGCCCGGGGCGAAAGCACCTTGTCCAGGGCATCGAGCAGCTCGGCCACGACCGCCTGCATGCCGGCGGTGTTGAGCTGGACCACCAGCACGTCGCCGAAACGGTCGATCACCAGCCCCGGCAGCAGGTCACCCTCGCCGTGCACCAGGCGGTAGAACGGCTTGTCGAAGAGCCGCTGGCGCAGTGACAGCGCCTGGTTGAGCCGATGCACCAGCAGCGAGCGGTCGAGCCCCTGGGCCGGGTCCCGGGAGACCATCCGGGCACAGATCAGCGAGTTGGGGTTGACGTAGGCGACCCCCATGGCCTTGCCGTTGGCGGCTTCCACCACCACCTGCTCGCCGGGCGCCATGCCCTTGAGCGGCGTGGCCGCGGTGTCCACCTCGTTGGAGTAGAGCCACAGGTGGCCCGCCTTGAGGCGGCGGTCGGCGTGCTTCTTCAGGCGCAGGGATTGCAGGGTCATGGGCTTGCCTCGAGGAAAGGGGAGAGTGGTCCGGGTCAGGTCTGGCAGCGGGAGCAGAAGACGCTCGCCCGTTGGCCCAGGGTCACCAGGCGAAGTTCGCTGCCGCAGCGGCGACAGGGCTGGCCATCGCGGCCGTAGACGTTGAGCCGCTGCTTGAAGTAGCCGGGCTCGCCGGTGCCGCCGACGAAGTCACGCAGGGTGGTACCGCCCTGGGTGATGGCCGCCGCCAGGACCTCCTTCACGGCGCCGGCCAGGCGCTCGTAGCGCTCGCGGGAGATGCGGCCCGCGGCGCGACGGGGGTCGATGCCGGCCAGGAAGAGCGCCTCGGCAGCGTAGATGTTGCCCACCCCGACCACCACGGCGTTGTCCATCAGGAAGGGCTTCACCGCTAGGCGACGCCCGCGGGAGAGGGCGAACAGCCGCTCCCCGTCGAAGGCCGCGGAGAGCGGCTCGGGACCCAGCCGCGAGAGGCGCGGATCCTGCTCCGGAGTTCCGGCGAGCCAGTCGACGAAGCCGAAGCGACGCGGATCGTGGTAGCGAAGGATCGCCCCGTCGTCGAGCACCAGGTCGATGTGGTCATGCTTCCTGGGCAGTTCGCCGATCCGCACGATGCGCAGGCTGCCGGACATGCCCAGGTGCCAGAGCAGGGTGCCCCGCGCCGCGCCCTCGAGCGGCACCAGCAGGTACTTGGCGCGCCGGGCGAGCTCGCCCACCCGGGCGCCCACCAGCCGATCGACCAGGTCCGTCGGTACCGGCACGCGCAGCCGAGGCTGGCGGACGATCACCTCGCTGACCTCGCGCCCCTCGACATGGGGGGCGATGCCGCGGCGGGTGGTCTCGACTTCGGGCAGTTCAGGCATGGGCGGCGCTCGCGGCGGGGGCCTCGGAAACGCCTGAACCCGACCACGGGGCCGGGTTCAGGAGGACAGGCAAGAACACCTGCGGAAGACGACCAAGGCTTACTTGATCTTGGCTTCCTTGTACATCACGTGCTTGCGGACCACCGGGTCGTACTTCTTGAACTCGAGCTTGTCCGGAGTGTTCCGCTTGTTCTTGTCGGTGGTGTAGAAGTGGCCGGTACCGGCACTGGACACCAGCTTGATCTTGTCACGCATGACTGTTGCTCCCGGGGTAGTCGATTAAGGGTTAATCGCTGGAAGGCGGATCGCTTAGACGGCGTCGCCGCGCTTGCGAATGTCGCCGAGCACCGCCTCGATGCCCTTCTTGTCGATGATGCGCATGCCCTTGGAGGAGACGCGCAGCTTGACGAAGCGGCCCTCGGACTCCACCCAGAAGCGATGGGTGTGCAGGTTCGGCAGGAACCGACGGCGGGTCTTGCGCTGGGAGTGTGATACGTTGTTACCAGTCACCGGGCGCTTGCCGGTAACCTGACATACTTTTGACATTGGAGCCTCCAACCGCTGGGCCAGGTGTTCATGTGCTGGCATGAACCCTGAGTGTTCAAAACCTGTCGGGCAAACCGGGAGATCCCGTGAAATTTGACCCAAGGGAATTCAAAGGCTGCACTTTATACCAGAGAGCGCCTCGCCGGGCAAGCATATCGCGGCCATCCGACGGGGGCGTGGCATCACGCCGCGTCGTCGGTGGCGGCACGAAGGAGAGTCGACGGCAGAATCGGGTACCTGCGATCTCGACACTGACCGAGCGCAGCCGGGCGCGCACTTTATCAAAGCGCTCGAAGAAGCGCTAGTTCAAAGCGCCCGAAGAAGCGCTAGCGAAGCTCTCGATAAAGCGCTACAACCAGCCGCGTTCGGCGAAGGAGACCACCTCGCCATCCCCGACCACGAAGTGGTCCAGCACGCGGATCTCGAAGAGCCCGAGCGCCTCGCGCAGCCGGTCGGTGATGCGCCGGTCGGCGTCACTGGGCTCGGCCACGCCGGAGGGGTGGTTATGGGCGAAGATGATCGCCCCCGCGCCCAGCTCCAGGGCCCGGCGCGCCACCTCCCGGGGATAGACCGAGGCGCTGTCCAGGGTGCCGCGGAACAGCGACTCGTAGCGGATCACCCGGTGCTGGCTGTCGAGGAACAGGGCGGCGAACTCCTCGTGCCCCAGGTGGCGCAGCTGCGCGGAGAGGTAGGTCCGCACCAGGGTCGGCGAGGTGAGCGCCTCGCCACGCGCCAGCTGGCTGGCCAGGTGGCGTCGCGACAGCTCCAGGGTGGCCTGCAGCTGGGCGTACTTGGCGGTCCCCATCCCGTGCGCCGCGCAGAAGCGCTGGCGGTCGGCCTCGAGCAGCTGGCGCAGGCCGCCGAAGGTGGCCAGCAGGTCCCGCGCCAGGTCCACCGCCGAGCGCCCCTCCACCCCCACCCGCAGGAAGATGGCCAGCAGCTCGGCATCCGAGAGGACCTCGGGCCCCAGCGCCAGCAGCTTCTCCCGGGGGCGCTCGCCCTCCGGCCAGTCCCTGATCGACATCCTCGCCTCCCTGCCCTGCCGTTCTGAGCTCAGTGTAGCCGCTCCCTCGTCTACGCAAGGTGTGGCGCCAGTGGTAAGGTAGACGGCTGACAACAGCGCCCTGGAACATGCCCATGTCATCGCCTTCCGGAACCGGCATCGCCGGTCGCAGAGTCCTGCTCGGCATCAGCGCCGGCATCGCCGCCTACAAGAGCGCCCAGCTCGCCCGCCTGCTCCGGCAGGCCGGCGCCGAGGTGCGCGTGGTGATGACCGAGGGTGCCCAGGCCTTCATCACCCCGCTGACCCTGCAGGCCCTGACCGGCGAGCCGGTGCGCACCTCGCTGCTCGACCCGGAGGCCGAGGCCGGCATGGGACACATCGAGCTGGCCCGCTGGGCCGACACCATCCTGGTCGCTCCCGCCACCGCCGACCTGATGGCGAGGCTGGCCACCGGCATGGCCGACGACCTGCTCACCACCCTGTGCCTGGCCAGCGAGGCCGAGAGGGTGATGGCCCCGGCCATGAACCAGGCCATGTGGCGCCACCCGGCGACGGGTCGCAACGCGGCCCGGCTCGCCGATGACGGCTGGCGGCTGCTGGGCCCCGCCAGCGGCGACCAGGCCTGTGGCGACGTGGGCCCGGGCCGCATGCTGGAGCCCGAGGCGATCCTCGCGGCGCTGCTGGACGAGGGCCAGGTGTCGAACGCCGGCGACGCCCCGGCCGCGGGACTGATCGTGACCATCACCGCCGGCCCCACCCGGGAGCCGCTGGACCCGGTGCGCTACCTCTCCAACCACAGCTCCGGCAAGATGGGCTATGCCCTGGCCGAGGCGGCGGCGGCGCTGGGGGCGACGGTACGGCTGATCAGCGGGCCGGTCAGCCTGCCCTGCCCGGCGGGGGTGGAGCGTCTCGAGGTGGAGACGGCCCTAGAGATGCACGAGACCGCCCGGCGACTGGCCGCCGACAGCGACCTGTTCATCGGCTGTGCCGCGGTGGCCGACTACCGCGCCGAGCAGGCCGCCGAGCACAAGATCAAGAAGGTCGAGGGCGAGGAGGGGCTGACCCTGCGACTGGTCAAGAACCCCGACATCATCGCCACCGTCGCCGCCGAGCGTGACGCCGGGACGGGCCGCCCCTTCGTGGTGGGCTTTGCCGCCGAGACCCGCGACCTCGAGGCCTATGCCCGGGACAAGCTGACCCGCAAGAGGCTGGACATGATCGTCGCCAACGACGTCTCGCGCCCCGGGCTGGGCTTCGGCGCCGACGACAACGCCGCGCTGGTGCTGTGGCGGCGCGGGGCCCGGCAGGACGATGCGTCGCCGGAAAGCGACGGTTTCGACCAGGAAGCCCTCGCTCCCCAGCCCAAGTCACGGCTCGCCATGGCGGTGATCCGTCGCGCCCTCGCCTGCCTGCCAGCTCGCCCACACCCCTGAACCCGACTCACGACCCTGGAACCCCCGATGTCCGACACCGCACGACACGCCGCCGCCAGGCCCCGCCTGGCCGTCAAGCTCCTCGACGAGCGCCTGCGCGACTACCTGCCCCGCTACGCCACCGATGGCTCCGCCGGCATGGACCTGCGCGCCCTGCTCGAGGCCCCCCTGACGCTGGCGCCCGGCGAGTGCGAGCTGGTGCGCACCGGGCTTGCCATCCATATCGCCGACCCGGGCCTGGCCGGCATGATCCTGCCCCGCTCCGGCCTCGGCCACAAGCACGGCATCGTGCTCGGCAACCTGGTCGGCCTGATCGACTCCGACTACCAGGGCGAGCTGATGATCTCGGTGTGGAACCGCGGCCAGGCCAGCTTCACCCTCCAGCCCTTCGAGCGACTGGCACAATATGTGCTTGTTCCCGTGGTGCAGGCCGAGCTCGAACTGGTCGATGACTTCGACGCCAGCCGCCGCGGCAGCGACCAGCGCGGCACCGGCGGTTTCGGCAGCTCGGGCCGCCACTGACCTCCGCCCCGACGCGACCCACAGGACAAGGACACCCATGACAGACGAGACCCAGACCGTTCCCGCCTCCATCTTTCGCGCCTACGACATCCGCGGCATCGTCGACGACACCCTCACCGAGGCGAACGTCGAGCGGATCGGCCTCGCCATCGGCAGCGAGGCTGCGGCCCGCGGCGAGTCCACCGTGGTGGTCGCCCGCGACGGTCGCCTCTCCGGCCCCCGCCTCCAGGCGGCCCTGACCCGCGGCCTGAACGCGGCCGGCCGCGACGTCATCGACATCGGCATGGTGCCGACACCGGTACTCTACTTCGCCACCCACGTGCTGGACGGCACCGCCTCCGGCGTGATGGTCACCGGCAGCCACAATCCGCCGGACTACAACGGCTTCAAGATCGTGCTGGGCGGCGAGACCCTCTCCGGCGACGCCATCACCGCCCTGCACACCCGCCTCGCCACGGGGGACCTGACCGAGGGCCAGGGCAGCGTGCGTCAGGTGGACGTGCGTGACACCTACCTGGCCCGGATACTGGCCGACGTGCGCCTGGCCCGCCCGCTCAAGGCGGTGGTGGACTGCGGCAACGGCGTGGCCGGCGAGCTCGGCCCGCAGCTGATCGAGAAGCTCGGCGCCGAGACGGTCCCGCTGTTCGCCGAGATCGACGGCACCTTCCCCAACCACCACCCGGACCCGGGCAAGCCCGAGAACCTCCAGGACCTGATCCGCACCGTGCAGGAGACCGGCGCCGACATCGGCCTGGCCTTCGACGGTGACGGCGACCGCCTGGGGGTGATCACCCCCGCGGGCAAGCTGATCTACCCCGACCACCTGCTGATGGCCTTCGCCGAGGACATGCTGTCCCGCAACCCGGGCGCCAGGGTGATCTTCGACGTCAAGTGCACCGGCAACCTGACCCGGGTGATCGAGGAGGCCGGCGGCGAGCCCGAGATGTGGCGTACCGGCCACTCGCTGATCAAGGCCCGCATGAAGGAGACCGGCGCACAGCTCGCCGGCGAGATGAGCGGCCACATCTTCTTCAAGGAGCGCTGGTACGGCTTCGACGACGGCCTCTACGCCGCCGCCCGCCTGCTGGAGATCCTCTCCCGCCAGGAGGAGGACGCCGATGCCTTCTTCGCTCGCTTCCCCCAGGATATCGGCACCCCCGAGATCAACGTCACCGTCACCGACGAGAGCAAGTTCGAGCTGGTCGAGCGGCTCGCCCGGGAGGGAGACTTCGGCAGCGACGGCATCAAGACCACGCTCGATGGCATCCGCGTCGACTACCCGGACGGCTGGGGCCTGTGCCGCGCCTCCAACACCACCCCGGTGCTGGTGCTGCGCTTCGAGGGCAAGACCGACGCGGCCCTGGCACGCATCCGGGCACAGTTCGCCGCCGCCCTGGAAGCGGTGGCCCCCGAGCTTGAGGTGACGCTCTGAGCGAGGCGCGCCTGACACCACGGGCTGCCGCGTGACGCGGCAGCCGCAACGACGCATCCAGAAGGACGAGAGACCCCGAGATGACCGAACAGACCCGTGACCCGCGCCTGGTGGTGGAGGTGCTCTCCGAGGCGCTGCCCTACATCCAGCGCTTCTCCGGCAAGACCGTGGTGGTGAAGTACGGCGGCAACGCCATGACCGAGGACACCCTGATCGACTCCTTCGCCCGCAACATGGTGCTGATGAAGGAGGTGGGCATCAACCCGGTGGTGGTCCACGGCGGCGGTCCGCAGATCGGCGACCTGCTGAAGAAGCTCAACATCGAGTCGCGCTTCGTCAACGGCATGCGGGTGACCGATGCCGAGACCATGGATGTGGTGGAGATGGTGCTCGGGGGGCTGGTCAACAAGGGCATCGTCAACCTGATCAACCAGTGCGGCGGCAAGGCGATCGGCCTCACCGGCAAGGACGGCAGCCAGATCCGCGCCCGCCAGCTCAAGGTGGAGCACCAGACCCCGGAAATGACCGCCCCGGAGATCATCGACATCGGCCACGTGGGCGAGGTGGAACACATCTCCACCGACCTGATCGAGATGCTTGCCGAGCGCGACTTCATCCCGGTCATCGCCCCCATCGGCGTGGACGCCGAGGGCCACAGCTACAACATCAACGCCGACCTGGTGGCCGGCAAGGTGGCCGAGGCACTGGGCGCCGAGAAGCTGATGCTGCTGACCAACGTGGCCGGCCTGATGAACGCCGAGGGCGAGGTGCTCACCGGGCTGACCACCGCCCAGGTGGATGCCCTGATCGCCGACGGCACCATCCACGGCGGCATGCTGCCGAAGATCCGCTGCGCCCTGGAGGCGGTGAAGGGCGGCGTGAAGAGCGCCCATATCATCGACGGCCGGGTGCCTCATGCCACCCTGCTGGAGATCTTCACCAACGCCGGCGTCGGCACCCTGATCACCGACGCCAGCCAGGACGCCTGATCCTTCCCGCCGCGACCTTTGCGTCACGGCGGGGGCACGACTAGCATGGGTCGACCATTAGAAAAGAAAAGACCGATATGACGCAGGCAACCCAACCCCCCACGCGCCGCGAGCAGATCCTGCAGGCGCTGGCGCTGATGCTCGAGGAGGACAGCGGCAAGCGCATCACCGTGGCCGCCCTGGCGCGCCAGGTCGGTGTCTCCGAGGCCGCCCTCTACCGCCACTTCCCCAGCAAGGCGCGCATGTTCGAGGGGCTCATCGAGTTCATCGAGGAGACGCTGTTCGAGCGCATCACCCGCATCCTCGAGGAAGAGCCCGAGGCGCTGCCCCGCTGCGGGGCGCTGCTCACCCTGCTGCTAGCCTTCGCCGAGAAGAATCCCGGCCTCTCGCGGCTGCTGGGCGGTGACGCCCTCACCGGCGAGACCGCTCGCCTCAGGGTGCGCATCCACCAGCTCTTCGAGCGGCTCGAGACCCAGCTCAAGCAGATCCTGCGCGAGGCGGAGCTGCGCGAGGGCCGGCGGCCCAGCCTGCCGGTCTCGGCGGCCGCCAACCTGATGCTGGCCCAGGCCGAGGGGCGGATCTCCCAGTACGTGAGAAGCGACTTCCACCGCCGCCCCACCGAACACTGGGAGGATCAGTGGGCACTGCTCTCGGCGCAGCTGCTGCAGGGAAGCCCGCAGCCGGCGTAGCCAGCGCCGAGCGCCGAGCGCCGAGCGCCGAGCGCCGAGCGCCGAGCGCCGAGCGCCGAGCGCCGAGCAGGATGATGCCACCGCTGGTGCTGGTGCCAACGAAAAACCCGCCGAAGTTTACCTCCGGCGGGTTTTTCGTTTACTTCCTCGCCACCTGCCGCCCGTTACTGACCTGCTGGGCGCCCGGCGCTGGTAGCTCGGCGCTGCCCGAAGGGCATCAAGCCACCAGGGCGTCGCCGATCTGCTCGCGGATCTTCTTCATGGCGTTCTTCTCGAGCTGGCGGATACGCTCGGCGGAGACGCCGTAGACATCGGCCAGCTCGTGCAGGGTCGACTTCTGGTCGGCCAGCCAGCGGCGCTGCAGGATGTCGCGGGAGCGGTCGTCCAGGGCCTCCAGGGCCAGCTGCAGGCGACGGGTGGCGTCGTCCTCCCAGTCGCTGTCCTCGAGCTGGGTGGCCGGGTCGGCCGCGGCATCGTCCAGGAAGTGCACCGGGGCCTGCCAGGTGGATTCCTCATCCTCGCCGGGGGCGGCATCGAAGCCGGCGTCGTGGGCCGAGAGGCGCCCTTCCATCTCGCGCACCACTTCGGGCTTGACGTCGAGGTCCCGGGCGATGGCGTCGACCTCGTCGTTGTTCAGCCAGGCCAGCCGCTTCTTCGCGCCGCGCAGGTTGAAGAACAGCTTGCGCTGGGCCTTGGTGGTGGCGATCTTCACGATGCGCCAGTTGCGCAGCACGAACTCGTGGATCTCGGCCTTGATCCAGTGGACGGCAAAGGAGACCAGGCGCACGCCCTGGTTGGGGTCGAAGCGCTTGACCGCCTTCATCAGGCCGACATTGCCTTCCTGGATGAGGTCGGCCTGGGGCAGCCCGTAGCCGGAATAGCTGCGAGCGATGTGCACGACGAAGCGCAGGTGCGACAGGACCAGGCGGCGCGCCGCCTCGAGGTCGCCTTCATCGTGCAGGCGGAAGGCCAGTTCACGCTCCTCGTCGGCGGTCAGCATGGGAATGCCGTTCACCGCCTGGAGGTACCCGTTGAGGTCGTGCCCCGGGGAGAGATGGCCCACCGGCAGAAGACTGGTGCTCATGTGCAGATTGTCTCCTTGAAAGCCCATTGGTGCGGTTGGCGAACGCTGCATTGGATGACGTTGACCGGAAAATGTTCCGTGAACATGCAGGTTGGCACTCGAAACATCGGTCGGCCGGGGACTAGCGCGGCCGCACCTCGGCGAGGTGTCGGCTCACCGCGATCCAGGCGCCCAACCAGCCCAGTAGTGTACTACAAAGCAGCAGGATTGCCGAGCCGGCCGCCCCCAGCTGCGGCAGGCTGAAGCTGGCCCCGTAGCTGGCCGCCAGCGCCGCCACCGGCGCGGCGAGCCACTCGCTGCCCAGCGCCAGCAGGCCCCAGGCCAGCAGGCCACCGCCCAGGCCGTACCAGGCCCCGCTGTAGAGGAAGGGACGACGCACGAAGGCATGGGTGGCGCCGATCAGGGTCACCACCTCGATCTCCTGGCGGCGACTCTCCACCGAGAGGCGGATGGTGTTGCCGACCACCAGCAGCACCCCGCCACCGAACAGGACGGCCAGCGCCAGGGCGACACGGTGGCCCAGCTCGGCCAGGTGGCGCAGCCGCTCGATCCACGCCAGGTCAAGCCGCACCTCGTCGACGCCGCTCATCTCCTCGAGCTCCGCGGCCAGGGTGCGCACCGCCGCCGGGTCGGGGTCCAGCGGGGTCACCACCACGCTGGCCGGCAGCGGGTTCTCCTCCAGGCGGCCCAGGGCATCGGCCAGCCCCAGCGCCTGCTGGAACTCGGCCATGCCCTCGGCGGCGGTGATCAGCCGGGTGCGGCCTACGGCCTCGTGGGCCAGCAGCGCCTCGTCGATTCGCGCCGCCTGGGCCTCCTCGACGTGGAGCGCCAGGTAGACGGTCAGGGTGGCACTCTCCTCCAGCTCGGCATCCAGCAACCGGGCACCGTCCAGGGCCAGCCAGAGCGCCGCCGGCAGCACCAGGGCGATGGCAATGGCCAGCATGGTCAGCAGGCTGCCGATGGGCGCTCGCAGCAGGCGCCGGGCGCTGTCCAGGCACATGGCGCGATGGTGGCGCGCCCAGCCCCGCAGACGGCTGCGGGGGCGGGTGCGATGGGTACGGGCGCCCCGTGGCGGCGGCGCGGCGGGCTGACGACTCATGCCGCCTCCTCGTCGGCCACCAGCCGACCCTCGCGCAGGCGCAGGGTGCGGTGGCGCAGGCGGGCGATCAGCGCCAGGTCATGGCTGGCAATCATCACCGTGGTGCCGATGCGATTGAAGTCCTCGAACAGCGCCATGATGTCGGCGGAGAGCTGGGGGTCGAGGTTGCCGGTCGGCTCGTCGGCCAGCAGCAGCGCCGGCTTGTTGACCACCGCCCGGGCGATGCCCACCCGCTGCTGCTCGCCGCCGGAGAGCTCGATGGGCAGGGCCTTCTCGCGATGCAGCAGCCCCACCTTGTCCAGGGCGGCACGCACGCGGCGGGCGGCCTCACGGGGCTCGACGCCCTGGATCTCCAGGGGCAGCGCCACGTTGTGGTAGATGGAGCGGTCGAGGAGCAGCTGGTGGTCCTGGAAGACCACGCCGATCTGGCGCCGGTAGTAGGGCACCTGGCTGTGGTGCAGACGGTCGATGTCGTGGCCGGCGACCAGGATGCGCCCCCGGGAGGGGCGCTCTAGGCGCATGATCAGGCGCAGCAGGGAACTCTTGCCGGCCCCGGAGTGGCCGGTGAGGAAGACCATCTCGCCGCGGCGCACGCGGAAGTCGAGGTTGGCGAGCGCCTCGAAGCGCCCACCGTAGCGCTTGCCCACGTGCTCGAAGGCGATCATCGGGCGGCGTCGTTCCCGTCTCGGTCGAACAGGGCGTCGACGAACTCCCGGGCCACGAAGGGCCGCAGGTCGTCCAGTGTCTCGCCGACGCCGATGAAGCGGATGGGCGTGCCGAGCTGCTTGGCCAGGGCGAAGATGATGCCGCCCTTGGCGGTGCCGTCCAGCTTGGTGAGGGTCACCCCGGTGATCGGCACCGCCTCGTTGAAGGTGCTGGCCTGGGAGAGGGCGTTCTGGCCGGTGCCGGCGTCGAGCACCAGCATCACCTCGTGGGGCGCGCTGGCGTCCACCTTGCCCATCACCCGATGGACCTTCTTGAGCTCCTCCATCAGGTGGGCCTTGTTGTGCAGGCGGCCGGCGGTGTCGGCGATCAGCACGTCGACGCCGCGCGCCTTGGCGGCCGACACGGCGTCGAAGATCACCGAGGCACTGTCGGCGCCGGTGTGCTGGGCGATCACCGGTACCTGGTTGCGCTCCCCCCACACCTTTAGCTGCTCCACCGCCGCGGCGCGGAAGGTGTCGCCGGCGGCCAGCATCACGCTGCGCCCCTCGCGCTGGAAGCGCTGGGTCAGCTTGCCGATGGTGGTGGTCTTGCCCACCCCGTTGACCCCTACCACCAGGATGACGAAGGGCCCCTCCCCCCGGGGCGGCAAGGCCAGCGGCGCGCTGACCGGCTCGAGCATGTCGGCCAGCTCCTCCTGCAGGGCTCGGTAGAGCGCCTCGCTGTCCTGGAGTTCCTTGCGCGAGACCCGCTCGGTGAGGCGATCGATGATCTCGGTGGTGGCCTCGATGCCCACGTCCGCCATCAGCAGCTGGGTCTCCAGGTCATCCATCAGGTCGTCGTCGATCTGCTTCTTGCCGAGGAAGAGGTCCGCCAGGCCATCGGTGAGGTTGGCCCGGGTCTTGCCGAGGCCGGCCTTGATGCGCGCGAACCAGCCTGTCTTCTCGCCGGAGGAGGGCTTCTCCTGCAGCGCCGCGCGGGCGGGCTCGGGCTCGGGCTCGGGCTCGGGCTCGGGCTCGGGCTCGGGCTCGGGCTCGGGCTCGGGCTCGGGCTCGGGCTCGGGCTCGGGCTCGGGCTCGGGCTCGGGCTCGGGCTCGGCAGCAGGCTGCGCCACCTCCTCCCCGGGTTCAATGACAGGGGCCCCGTCGCTGGAGGCTTCGGCTGGTGCGACCTCCTCGACGGCCGGCTCGGTCTCGGGGCGAGGCTCATGCGCCTCCTCGGCAGGCGCTTCCTCGGCGAGGGGCTCCACAGGCGCGACGCGCTCGGGCTCAGCGCGGACATCTGACTCTTCCGCGCCCTCCTCGGGCGCCTGGGCGGCCTGCTCCTGGCGCTCCTGCTCTTCCCGGGTCGCCTCTTGCTCCTGCTGCTTCTTGCGCTTGAAAAAACCGAACATGGACAGAATCAGCCTCGCGGATGAACGAATCGCCACATCCTACCACCGCGCACCATGACTGTGGATAAGCCCGCGGGTACAATCCCGGCCATGACGCGACGTTCCCCTCCCCAACGCCGCCGGGGCGGCAAACCAACGGCGCCCCGCTCCAACGGCCCGGGTCGCCGGGACGCCGGCAGCCGGAGCGCCGGCCGCCTGCGAATCATCGGCGGCGACTACCGCCGCCGGCTGCTGCCGGTGCTCGACAGCCCCGGCCTGCGCCCCACTCCCGACCGGGTGCGCGAGACCCTGTTCAACTGGCTGGCCGCCGCCACGCCCGGCGCCCGGGTCCTGGACCTCTTTGCGGGAACCGGGGCCCTGGGGCTGGAAGCGCTCTCGCGGGGCGCCCGGGAGGCCACCTTCGTGGAGCGCGACCCCCGGGTGGCGCGCCAGTTGGAGGAGAACCTGGCGACGCTCAAGGCCGACGAGCGGGGCCGGGTCATCGCCGGCGACGCCCTGACCTTCCTCGCCGAGGGGCCGAGGCCCTGCTCGCTGGCATTCCTCGACCCGCCCTTCCGCCAGGGGCTCGCCGAGCCCTGCTGCGCCGCCCTGGAGGCGGGCTGGCTCACCGGCGACGCCTGGATCTACGTGGAGACCGAAGCAGGGCTCGAGCCCAGGGTACCGGCGACATGGCAGCTGCACCGCGAGGTGCGCGCCGGCGACAGTCACGGCCGGCTCTACCGCCGCGCCGCCGCCGCCTCGTCGCCGCCCGACGACGCTTGCTGAGCCAGGGGCTCGGCGTTACGCTGCAGCCTCGGCACCGCCCGCGACGGGCGCCGGCTCGGCCGCAAGGACCACCCCCGGAACGACACCCCAGGAGAAAAGGATGAGCATCGAACTCTTCAACCGGCTCGAACAGAAGGTCGCCAGCGCCGTCGAGGCCCTGGAACTGCTGAAGATGGAAGCCGAGGAGCTGCGCGAGGAAAACAGCCGACTGAAGCAGGAGCGCGAGGAGTGGGAGCGCCGGCTCTCGGCCCTGCTGGGCAAGTTCGACGACGTCGATACCGGCGGCAACTGACAGCGGCCGGGCGCCCGCCGCTCAGGTGGCGGGCGTGCGGACCAGCGGGAGCGACATCAGCACCGCGTCCTCCCGCGACGCCCCGGGCTCCCGGGGCGGATAGTACCCCCGCCGGCGGCCATCCTCCCCGAAACCGCCGCGCCGATAGAGGGCGATGGCCGCCAGGTTTCCCGCCCTGACCTCCAGCAGCAGCCGCTCGCTGCCCCACTCGCGGGCCTGGTCGATCACCACGCCGAGCAGCGTCCCGGCGAGCCCCTGGCCACGCCGGGGACCGTCCACCAGGATCGCCTGGAGCTCCGCCTCGAAGGGCAGCCGAGCCACCGCTGCATAGGCCACGAGCCCATCACCCCCCATCGGGGTATCGCCGGCCATCAGGCCGAACACCGCCGTGGCAGGGTCCGCCAGGACAGACCTCAGCTGCGACGCGGAACCGCCCGTGGGCCAGCCGTGGGCCGCCTCCAGCGCCACCACGGGCGGGAGGTCGGCCTCCGTCAGGCGTGCCAGCACCGGCTTCGCTGCCTGCGTGCTAGCCCTCACCCGACCTCTCCTCGGCGGACGCCTGCCACGCCTGGCCCCAGGCCAGCAGCTGCGGCAGGAGCGCTCGCTTGGCCTCGGCGCTGACGGCCAGCTCCGCCAGGGCGGGCCCCTGCCAGGCGGGCAGCTCCAGCAGCGGGCAGCGGCCGTCGGCCACGGTCAGGACCCGGTCCAGTGCCTCGTCATGGCCGAACAGCAGCAGCCGCTCGGGCTGCCAGCCGCGGCGACGCGCGCCGGCCACGAAGGCCTGCACGCCCTGGCGGGCCTCATCGAGGGGAGCCTCCACCGGCAGGCCCTCCTGCAGCGGCCAGCGAAAGGGCTCGAAGGGAGGAAGCGCCTGGGCCGGGACACCGGCGGCCTGCAGCAGGTTGCCGAGCAGCGCCAGGTGGGTGCGTTCGGGGGCCGCCTCCCCTGGCAGCAGCAGCAGCCAGCGCCCCTCGAGACAGGTCACCTGGAAGGTGAAGTGCAGCGCCTCGGCGGGGGCGATAGCGGCCTCGTCTGAGGCCGAGTCGTCCGCGGGCGGCGTGGCCTCGGGCGGAGCGCCACCCAGCAGCGCCCGCGCCTTGCCGGGGCCGGCCGGGCGCTGGCCTCGCACGCGGAGGGCAGGCTCCGGCGCCTCCCGCGGCACCGAAGGGGTCTTCACCGCCTCGTCCAGCAGGGCATGCAGCCGCTCCCCGGGGGCCTCGGGCGGCGGCGCCTCGGGCAGCTCCCAGTCGCAGGCCGGGGTCGGCCGGGCATTGGGCAGCGCATAGCGCGCCACCCAGGCCGTCAGCCCCATGGCCTCCAGATACTGCAGACGCTGCGGCTCGGGGGTCACGACTGGCTGCCGCCCCGGCAGTCGGGGGAGTCCGGCCGGGACTGCCCGCTGGCCTGCCACTCGGCGGGCGTATACAGATGCAGGGCCAGGGCGTGGACCGGCCCGGCCAGCTCGTCGGCCAGCAGCGCGTAGAGCTGCTGGTGACGCTTCACCGGCATCAGCCCCTCGAAGCGCTCGGAGACGAGGGTCACCTTGAAGTGGGTCTCGGAATTGGCCGGCACGCTGTGCCGGTGGCTCTCGTTCTCCACCGCCACGAAGACGGGATCGAGAGCCTGCAGCTTCTCTTCGATGATGGACTTGATGCGCATGGCACCTCCCCGGTAGGCAAGTGGATGCCCCATTGTACTCGCTCAGTCGCTCGCCGACGACGACTCGGCGGCGCGACGCCGGCGGGCCTGGGCGGCACCGGCCAGGGGAGTCCGGGCGAGGCTGGCCGACAGGGCCACCAGGCAGGCTGCCCCGCCCACCCAGAGCGTGGCCTGCACCGGGGCCCCGGCGGCCAGGAAGGCCCCCACCAGGGCCACCCCCAGGGACTGCCCCACGGTACGCGAGGTGCTCATGGCGCCGGAGGCACTGGCGCTGCGCTCCCGCGGCACCGTGCTCATCAGCTCGCGATTGTTGGGCGGCTGGAAGAGCCCGAAGCCGACGCCGCACAGCAGCATGCGCCACAGCACGTCGACCACCCCGGCCCCGGCATCGAGCCAGGCCAGCGAGACCAGCCCCGCCAGCAGCAGCGAGAGCCCGGTGGAGGCCAGCAGGCTGGGATTGACCCGGTCGGCCAGGCGCCCGGCCCGGGGTCCCACCAGCATGATCGCCAGCGGCCAGGGGGTGAACAGCCAGGCGGTCTCGAGCGGCGAGAACCCCATCTCCTGCTGGAACAGGAAGGAGAGCGCCACGAAGGCCAGCCCCTGGCCCACGAAGGCCGTGCCCTGGGCGGCGAGTGCCAGGCTGAAGCGCGGCTCGGCGAAGATGTCCAGCGGCAGCAGCGGATGGGTGGCACGGCGCTGGCGCCACAGGAAGCCCCATGCCGCCGCGATGCTCAGCGCCAGCCAGGCCACCACCTGCCAGGCGGGTGCCTGGTGGCCGACGCTGTCCATGGCCATGAAGAAGCCGCCGAGCATCGCCACCGAGAGCAGTGCGCCGGCCATGTCGAAGCCCCCTCGCCGACCGGTCTCCCGCGGCAGCGCCCGCCACGCCAGGACCACCGCGATCACGCCAAGCGGCAGGTGCAGGGCGAACAGCCAGGGCCAGTCCGCCACCGAGAGCACCAGGCCGCCGATGGCCGGCCCCGCGGCATAGCCGGCGGCGACCACCATGGCAGAGAGGCCCAGCGCGCTGCCCAGCAGCCGCGAAGGGAAGATGGAACGGTAGAGCGACGGCCCGATGGAGAGCGTCGCCGCGGCCCCGAGCCCCTGCAGGGCGCGAAACACCAGCAGCGACTCCAGGCTGGTGGAGAGCGCGCTGCCCAGCGACGCCAGGGTGAAGACGCCTACCCCCGCCACGTAGAGCCGGCGGCGGCTGACCAGTTCGCTCAGCGCGGCGAACACCAGCAGGAAGGCCGCGCAGCTGATCTGGAAGAGGTTGGTCACCCAGACGGCCCGGGAGGCCGACACCTCGAGGCCTGTCGCGATCGAGGGCAGGGCGATGTTGACCATGGTGGTGTCCACCACCGCCATCAGCGTGCCGAGCACCAGCGCCAGCACGGCCAGGCGACGCGCCGGCCCGGGCAGGCCGTCGTCGCCGGGGCGTGAATCGAAGAGTCGGCTCATCCTGTTTCCATCACGGCGGGGTCGGTAACGAAGAAACCGGCCGAAGCCGGTTTCTCGAGGGGAGTGGCCGGTCAGGGCTCAGTCCTGATCGGTCTCCAGCAGCAGGCTGTCGTCCACCTCGGAGATCTCCAGGGCCGCCTCGTCGTCGAGGTCGATGGCCAGGTAGCTGTGCTCGACGCGCAGGAAGCGCTGGAACAGCGGCCAGTCGATGACCTCGGGCCACTGCCGCTCGTCTTCCTCCCAGGCACGCAGCTCGGTCTCGAGGATCTCGAGATAGCGCTCGCGCACGAAGGCCTCGAGGGCCTCGGGAGTGTCCATTTCCGGGATCAGGTAGACGGTGCTCTCCCGTTCGACGTCGGCGAGCGTCAGGTCATCATCGCCAAGGGTGGGCTCGAGCCCGTTGATCCAGTCCACGAAAGGCTGGGTCGGGCGCACGCTCAGGGCGGAGCGGTTGAGCAGTTTCATGGCGGTCTCCTCGACGTCGAAACGGTGACCATTATGGGCGCCGTGGGCGGTGTTTACCAACTATTCCACCTCGGGACGCATGGCCGGGAAAAGCAGCACATCGCGGATCGAGGCGCTGTCGGTGAACAGCATCACCAGCCGGTCGATGCCGATGCCCTCGCCGGCGGTGGGCGGCAGGCCATACTCGAGCGCGCGCACGTAGTCGGCGTCGTAGTACAT
Source organism: Halomonas sp. 3H (assembly GCF_024206005.1). Lineage (NCBI taxonomy): Bacteria > Pseudomonadati > Pseudomonadota > Gammaproteobacteria > Oceanospirillales > Halomonadaceae > Halomonas > Halomonas sp. 3H. Next base: position 405,438 of record NZ_CP100360.1, on the reverse strand, counting down.
CGCCTCGAGGTCGCCGGCGTCCTTCTCCGCCGCCTGGGCGCGGAAGCGCTCGGCCTGGTCCTCGGCATCGTTGAGCTCCGAGAAGCCGTTGGCGATCTCGCGGCCGCCGACGAAGAACTCGAAGCGCTCGGTGACGAAGGGGTCGGAATCCTTGCGCCGCGCCAGCGGGCTCACCTCGGTGGGGTACTCGGTGATGAAGGTGGGCTGCTTCAGGCGATGCTCGACGGTCTTCTCGAAGATCTCGATCTGGATCTTGCCCAGCCCCCAGCCGTCCTTTACGTCGATATCCAGCCGCTCGGCGATCTGGCGCGCGGCGGACTCGTCGGCCAGCGCCTCGGCGTGGATGTCCGGGTTGAACTCGAGGATGGCATCGAACACCGTGATCCGCTTCAGCGGGCTGCCGAAGTCATACTCGAAGGTCTCGAGCACCTCGCCCTCGCTGTTGCGCACCGTGTTGACCACCGTGGTGGTCCCCAGCACCTGGCGGGCCACGCTGCGCAGCATCTCCTCGGTCAGGTCCATCAGGTCGTGGTGGTTCGCATGGGCCTGATAGAACTCGATCATGGTGAACTCGGGGTTGTGCCGAGTGGAGAGCCCCTCGTTGCGGAAGTTGCGGTTGATCTCGAAGACCCGCTCGAAGCCACCCACCACCAGGCGCTTCAGGTAGAGCTCCGGCGCGATGCGCAGGTACATGTCGATGTCCAGCGCGTTGTGGTGGGTGATGAAGGGGCGGGCCGTGGCGCCGCCGGGGATCGGCTGCAGCATCGGCGTCTCCACCTCCATGAAGCCGCGCTCCTCGAAGAAGCGGCGCATGGCGCTGATCACCCCGGCCCGGGTCTCGAAGACCCGGCGCGAGTCGGGGTTCATGATCAGGTCCACGTAGCGCTGCCGGTAGCGCGCCTCCATGTCGGTCAGGCCATGGAACTTGTCGGGCAGCGGGCGCAGGCTCTTGGTGAGCAGCTTCGCCTCGACCATCATCACGTAGAGGTCGCCCTTGCCGGACTTGTGGATCGGCCCGCGGGCCGCGACGATGTCGCCGATGTCCCAGCCCTTGACGTCCTCCAGCACCTCGGCCGGCAGCCCCTTCTTGTCGACATAGAGCTGGATCTGGCCCGAGACGTCCTGGATGACGATGAACGGGCCCCGCTTGCGCATGATGCGCCCGGCCACCGATGCCTGGCGGTCCAGCGCCTCCAGCTCGGCCTTATCCCTGTCGCCCAGCTCGGCGATCAGCTCCGCAGCCTGGCTGTCGCGACGGAAGTCGTTGGGGAAGGCGCTCTCGCCGCGCTCGGCGGCCCGCTCGCGGCGCGCGGCCAGCTTGGCGCGGCGCTCGGCGATCAGGCGGTTCTCGTCGTTCTGCGGGCTGCTTTGTGAAGGGCTATCCGGGGAGGAGCTCTCGTTGGCCATTTCGCTACCTAATTGGGAATCTTTGATGCGGGGTCCGTGACACGCCTATAGCTATAGCCGCGCGAGCGATGCCGAGACAAGGCGCCCCTCGGCGAGAGGGCGGCGTTGACTGTCGTCAATGAGCACCTGTCGCAGAGGGGCAACGCCGTATCGGCGAGCGCAGCAGGCTATAGGCCCTGCTTGAGGCTGGCGACAATGAACTGGTCCAGATCACCATCCAGCACCTTGTCGCAGTTGCTGGTCTGCACGCCGGTGCGCAGGTCCTTGATGCGCTGGTCATCCAGCACATAGGAGCGGATCTGGCTGCCCCAGCCGATGTCGGCCTTGGAGTCCTCCGCCTCCTGCTTGGCAGCGTTGCGCTTCTCCATCTCGTGTTCCCACAGCTTCGCCTTGAGCTGCTTCATGGCGAAGTCGCGGTTGGCGTGCTGGCTGCGCTGGCTCTGACAGGCCACCACGATGCCGGTGGGCTCGTGGGTGATCCGCACCGCCGAGTCGGTGGTGTTGACGTGCTGGCCGCCGGCACCGCTGGAGCGGTAGGTGTCGACGCGCAGGTCCGCCGGGTTGATCTCGACCTCGAAGCTATCGTCGATCTCCGGTGACAGGAACACCGAGGCGAACGAAGTGTGGCGGCGGCCACCGGAGTCGAAGGGGCTCTTGCGCACCAGACGGTGCACGCCGGTCTCGGTGCGCAGCCAGCCGAAGGCATGATCACCCTGGATATGCACCGTGGCGGACTTGATACCGGCCACCTCGCCGCCGGAGAGCTCGATGATCTCGGCCTTGAAGCCGTGATGCTCGGCCCAGCGCAGGTACATGCGCAGCAGCATGTTGGCCCAGTCCTGGGCCTCGGTGCCGCCGGAGCCCGCCTGGATGTCCAGGTAGGCGTTGCTCTCGTCCATCTCGCCGGAGAACATGCGCCGGAACTCCAGTCGCTCGAGACTCGCCTGCATGCCGTCCAGCTCCTTCTGGACCTCGGCGACGGTATCCTCGTCCTCCTCCATCTCGGCCAGCTCCAGCAGGTCACGGCTGTCCGCGAGGCCCTGGTCGAGTTCTTCGATGGTCTGGACGATGGTTTCCAGCGAGGCGCGCTCCTTGCCCAGCTTCTGGGCGTAGTCCGGATCGTTCCAGACGCCCGGGTCCTCGAGCTCGCGGGTGACTTCCTCTAGCCGATCCTTGCGTTCGGCATAGTCAAAGATACCCCCTCAGGACGTCTGTCCGCTCGGACAGGTCCTTGATGAGTTGGTGAATCGGGTTGGTTTCCAGCATGGGGCTCATCCGAGTCAGCGTTGGAAAAACGGCCGCCGCGGCGCTGACATGACGTCAAGGCCCCGGCGGCGCGAAAAGGAGGACTATTGTAGCGAAACCCGCGCCCCGCCGCATCCACCCCGCGCCTCGGCTCGGCCGCCCTGACACACGGAACCCGGCCTCGGCCGGGTTCCGTGGTTACGCCTGGCTGGATGCCGCTCAGAAGCGATAGGTCAACTGGGCGCCGAAGCCGTGGGCCTCGTTCTTGTAGTCGGCCGTGTAGGTCGAGGTGATGGTCTCGTTGGCATCCGTGCGAGCCTGGTCTACCTGGGTACCCCGCTCCGTCAGATAGGAGTAGGCAAGATCGACGGTCAGGTTGTCCACGGGCGTCCAGCCGGCCCCGATGGAGAAGATGCGACGATCATCAGAGGGAATACGGGCGCTGCGGAACTGATCACTGGTCGGGGTCTTGTCGATGGTGACGCCGGCACGCAGAACCCACTGGGGGTTCAGCTGATATTGGCCACCGACGCCAAAGGCCCAGGCATTGGAGTAGTCCTGCTCTTCAAACGTGATGGTCTCCCCATCGGGGCCCGTCACGAGGATCTCGTCGAAACGGTCCCAGCGCGTCCAGGAGGCGCCCGCCATCAGCTTCAGGCGGTCGGTCATCTGCTGGGTGATGGAGAAGTTCACGGTTTCCGGAGTATCCAGGCCCAGCTTGGCCGACTTGTCCTGAACCTCACCGCTCAGCGGGTTGACGTAGATGTCTCCGCTTGCATCGCGAGAACGATAGTCACCCGTCAGGGTATAGCTGACCTTGGAACGATAGGTCAGGCCCAGCGTCGTCTCGGGCACAGGCTGGAACATCACGCCAAGGTTGTAACCCCAACCATCATCATCGCCTTCGATGCGCGCATCCAGTTCCTGAGTCCCGGTCACACCAATAATGGGGCCAGCCTCCGTCATGCCGATGGCACCAAACGTAGGTGTAGGCACCTGGCGATGGAGTTCCCCTTCCACGCGGTTGTACATCAGGCCCGCCCCCACGGACCACTGCTCATTGAAGCGGTAGGAGACCGTAGGCTGGGCACTCATCACCGTCAGCTCGGTGTAGTTGCCCAGGTTCCGACCGATGAAGCCATCCTCGTAGTCGGTCTTGGAGCCGAAGGGCGCGTAGACGCCGAAGCCGAAGGCCAGCCGCTCATTGACCGGGTGAGCATAGAAGGCGAAGGGAATCAGTGTCCCGGGCACCATGTCACCGTCGCTTGACCCTTCGACCGGCATGCCGTTGCGCGTGGCACTCGCGTTGTCGATATCCGTGCTGACATCCAGATAGGTCCCGCCCGCCGTCACCTGGGCGCGATCCAGGAACGACATGCCGGCCGGGTTGCCGAACACGATGGTGGCGTCGTTGACGTTGGAGCTGCGCCCGGCGTGGCCGTAGCCCTGGCCGCTGACGCTCTGCTCGTTGATCTGGTAGCCGCCGGCGTGGGCCTGGCTGGCGAAGGCGGCGGCGGCAATGGCCACGGCCAGTGAAAGCCTGTTGAACTTGTTCTTCATGAGGTGACTTCCCTTGGATTCAGGTTCACGGGGAGTGGGTCCGACCGGCCCTCTTGGCGGGGCGATGGCGTGCCCTCCCCTTTTCTCGCAACGGCGACCCAGTTTCAAGGCCAAACGTTCGTTTTAATATCGGAAACGCTAATACTTTGGTCGCACACTCGTTTGAGAGATCGAACTTTCAGTAGGTTACGCAATACCCCGCCATCTGCAAAACCCGATTGGGCAGTACCCTCACGCGTTCCTTGACCTTTGGGTAACACAAGGGTTTTACACTAGGTCCACTGCTACGACCCATATGAGGCAAGTGCCATGAAGGTCAGCGAGCTGGCGGGACTGGCCGGCGTCACCGCCGAGACCGTCCGCCACTACGTCCGCGAGGGGCTGCTGCACCCCGAGCGCCACCCCGACAACGGCTACCAGCTGTTCGACCAGGGCGACCTGGAGCGGCTGCGCTTCATCCAGCGCGCCCGCACCCTGGGCTTCGGCGTGGCCGAGATCCGCGACATCCTCGCCCACGCCGACCACGGCGACTCCCCCTGCCCCATGGTCCGCGACCTACTGGCCAGCCGGCTGCCCGAGATCCACCAGCGGATCGCCGAGCTGCAGGCCCTGGCCGAGCGCATGGAGCAGGCCCTGGCGGCCTGGGCCGAGATGCCCGACGGCACCCCGGACGGCCACAGCCTGTGTCGCCTGATCGAGAGCTTCCCCGAACCGCTGAAGGGCAGCGACCGCCAGTCCTGCTCCCAAGGCGGCACCGCCAAGGAGAGCCCATGAACGCCCGCCCCTCCCTCGAACGCACCGTGCCCGGCATGAGCTGCCAGGGGTGTGTGAAGCGTATGCGCGAGGCCATCCAGGCCGAGGATCCCGACGCCGAGGTCGTCGGCACCCCGGCCGCGAAGCGCCTGGAAGTCACCACCGACCTGGACGACCGCGCCGTGGATCGGGCCCTGCAGGCGGCCGGCTATCCGCCTTCGGGCCGCTCCCTGATGCGCGAGCGGACGATCCCCGGCATGAGCTGCCAGGGGTGCGTGAAACGCATGCGCGAGGCCATCCAGGCCGAGGACCCCGACGCCGAGGTCGTCGGCACCCCCGCAGAGAAGCGCCTGGAAGTCACCACCGACCTGGACGACGAGGCCCTGGATCGGGCCCTGAAGGATGCCGGCTATCCGCCCGGCGATCCCGAGGAGCCGGCCAGCGAAGCAGAGAGCGCCGCCCCGCCGGCGCCGGCCGAAGCGACGGTTGCCGCTACTGCCGCCACCGAGGGCGACGACGAGCGCGCTACCACCCGGCGTCTCTCCATCAGCGGCATGACCTGTGCCAGCTGCGTGAAGAGCGTGCAGCAGGCGCTGGAACGGACCCCCGGCGTGGTCGGTGCGGAGGTCAACTTCGGCACCCATACCGCCCAGGTCCGCGGCAGCGCCGGCGAGGCCGAGCTGATCCGCGCGGTGGAGTCGGTGGGCTATGGCGCCGAGCCCATCGTCGACCTGCGCCAGGCCGAGTCGGCCCGTGCCGAGAAGGACGCCCGGGAGTACCGTCGCCGCCTGAAGGGCAGCGCCTGGTCCCTGGCGCTGGCGGTGCCGCTGATGGCCAGCATGTTCTTCTACCACCCCCACCCGGTGGGTACGGGTCGGCTGTTCTGGCTGGTGATCGGCCTGCTGACGCTGGCGGTGATGGCCGGCCCCGGACGCCACTTCTTCATCAACGCCTGGAAGAATCTCAAGCACCACCAGGCGAACATGGACACCCTCATTGCCATGGGCACGGGCACGGCCTGGGTCTACTCCATGGGCGTGGTGGCCTTCGCCCCCTGGTTGCCCGCCGTGGCCCACGGCATCTACTTCGAGGCCTCGGCGATGATCATCGGCCTAGTGCTGCTGGGCAACGCCCTGGAGCTTCGCGCCCGGGGCCGCACCAGCGATGCCCTCAAGCGCCTGCTCGACCTGCAGAGCCGCACCGCTCGGGTGATCCGCGACGGCGAGGAGCGCGAGCTCGACATCGACGAGGTGCGCGAGGGGGACCATATCCGCGTGCGCCCCGGCGAGCGACTGCCGGTGGATGGCGTCGTCACCGAAGGCAGGAGCCATATCGACGAGTCGATGCTCACCGGCGAACCGCTGCCGGTGGCCAAGGGCGAGGAGGATGAGGTCAGCGCCGGCACCGTCAACGGCAAGGGCTCGCTGGTCTACCGGGCCACCCGCGTCGGCGCCGACACCCGCCTGGGCCGCATCACCGAGCAGGTGGCCAGCGCCCAGAACTCCCGTCCGCCCATCGGCGAGCTGGCCGACAAGGTCTCCAGCATCTTCGTGCCCACGGTGATGATCATCGCCGTGATCACCGCCCTGATCTGGTTCAACTTTGGCGCCGAGCCGCGGGTGATCCACATGCTGGTCACCGCCACCACGGTGCTGATCATCGCCTGCCCCTGCGCCCTGGGCCTGGCCACGCCGATCTCCACCATGATCGGGGTCGGCAAGGCCGCCGAGCACGGGGTGCTGGTACGCAGCGGCGAGGCCCTGCAGGTGGCCAGCCGGCTCACCACCCTGGTAGTGGACAAGACCGGCACCCTCACCGAGGGCAGGCCGAGCGTGACCGAAGCAGAGATTCTGGAAGGAGAAGAGCCGCAGGTGCTCGCGCTGGTGGCGGCCCTGGAGCGGGGCTCCGAGCACCCCCTGGCCGCAGCGCTGATGGCACATGCCGAGGAGGCCGGCATCGAGGCCGCGGAGATACGCGACTTCGACAGCGTCACAGGCGGTGGCGTGAAGGCCGGGACGACCGACGGCAAGGCGCTGCTGCTGGGCAATGCCCGCCTGCTGGAAGAGGCCGGTGTCGACCTGGCCGGCGGCAAGGCGAAGGCCGGCGAACTGGAGGAGAAGGCGCGCACCGTGGTCTACCTGGCCGTGGACGGCCGGCTGGCCGCGCTGTTCGGCATCAGCGACCCGCTGCGCCATGACACCGTGGAGGCGGTGAGGCGCCTGCAGGCCGACGGCCTCAAGGTGGTGATGCTGACCGGCGACAACGAGCACACCGCCGCCGCCATCGCCCGGGAGGTGGGCATCGACGAGTTCCGCGCGGGCCTGCTGCCCGAGGACAAGCATGCCGAGATCGAGCGTCTGCAGCAGGCCGGCGAGGTCGTCGGCATGGTCGGCGACGGCATCAACGACGCCCCGGCCCTGGCTCGCGCCGACGTGGGCTTCGCCATCGGCCAGGGCACCGACGTCGCCATCGAGAGCGCGGGGATCACCCTGATGCGCGGCTCGCTGCACGGGGTCGCCTCGGCCATCGAGATCAGCCGGGCGACGCTTGCCAACATCAAGCAGAATCTGGTGGGCGCCTTCGGCTACAACACCCTGTGCATTCCCATCGCCGCCGGCGTGCTCTATCCGGTCACCGGGATGCTGCTCTCGCCGATGATCGCCGGCGCGGCCATGTCGCTGTCGTCGATCACCGTGGTGAGCAACGCCAACCGGCTGCGGCTGTTCCGGCCCGCCGGCGAATCCGCAGGCAGTCCCCAAGCGAAGGAGGCCACCCCATGAGCTGGCTCGTCAACCTGGCAGGCGTGGGCCTGATCGCCCTGATCGTCTGGTGGTTCTGGATCAGCTGACGCCCATGTAGCGGCCCGGCTTGTGGTTGAGCGCGATGATCAGGTTGAGGGCCACGGCGCCAAGCACCGAGAGGCCGACGCGCTCCATCGGCAGCGTCATCAGCGCCGCCAGCATGATCAAGCCATCGATGCCGAGCTGCACGTAGCCGGCACGCCAGCCGTAGCGGTCCTGCAGGTAGAGCACCAGGATGTTCACCCCGCCGAGGCTGGAGCGGTGCCGAAACAGGATCAGCATGCCGATGCCGATCAGGCTGCCCCCCATCAGCGCCGCGTAGAGCGGGTTGAGGCCCTCGAGGGTCACCCAGCGCCCGGTCAGCTCCGAGAAGAGCGAGACCAGGGCGATGGTGGCAAAGGTGCGCAGGGTGAAGCTCCAGCCCATGCGGCGGATCGCCAGCCAGTAGAACGGCAGGTTGATCAGGAAGAACCAGGCACCGAACGCCCAGCCCGTGGCGTACTGCAGCAGGAAGGCCAGGCCGGCGGTGCTGCCGGTGAGCAGCGTCGCCTGGGTGTAGAAGGTGACGCCGAGCGCCACGAAGAGGGTCCCGACCAGCATCGCCATCACGTCCTCGTGGAGACGATGGGGGTCGGTGGGCAGTTCCTGAGGGTCCATCCGGCTATCCTTGGGTGAGAGCTTCCGCGTGCTCGACCATCAGCTGGAGGCTCTCGTGCCCCCGCCAGCGGTTGCGGTTGAGCTTGAAGGCGCAGCGCAGCCGGTCGCCGACACCGAAGGTCGGCATCTCCCCGGGCGTCAGCGCCCGGAACCAGATCGCCTTGAGGCTGGCCGCGCCGGAGGAGAGCTCCAGCATCAGGTGGGTGCCGTCGGCGCCCACCGGGCGCAGGCGCTCCACCAGGAACTCCCCCTGGAACAGCGGCGGATCGAACTCGCGTCCGTAGGGTCCCAGCGCCTGCAGCTCGTCCAGGGTCGCCAGGCTCAGCTGGTGCGGAGCGAGCTCGCCGTCGGTGAGGATCCTGGGGAAGAGCTCGGCCTCGCCCAGCTGCTCCCCTACCGCCGTCAGGAAGGCCGCCTTGAAGGCCCCGAGCCGCTCGGCTGGAACCCCCACGCCGGCGGCCCCCCGGTGGCCACCGAAGCGCGGCAGCGCCTCCGGCGCCAGCTCGAAGGTGCGCTGCAGGGCGTCGCGCAGGTGCAGCCCCTCGATGGAGCGGCCCGAGCCGGTGAGCATGCCGGGGGCCGCGGCCGGGGTCAGCACCAGTGCCGGCCGGCCGTAGGCCTGCACCAGCCGCGAGGCCACGATGCCCTGCACGCCGGGATGGCCACTCTCCAGAAAGACAACCACGGCGGGCTCGTCGGCGGCCAGCGCCGGCAGCGCCAGCGCCCTCGCCTCCTCGGCCATGTCGGCCTCGATCGCCTTGCGCGACTGGTTGTCCTGATCCAGCGTTTCCAGGTGACGCGCTGCCGTGGCGTCATCCGCCGCGAGCATAAAGTGCAGCGCCGCATAGGGGTCATCCAGGCGCGAGCGGGCGTTGATCCGCGGCCCCATCTGGAAGCCCAGGGTCTCGGCATCGAAGGGCACGCTGTCGGCCCCCAGGCGCTCGGCCATGGCCCGCCAGCAGGCGGCCTCCATGCGGTTGATCAGCGCCAGGCCGTGGGTCACCACCGCGCGGTTGGCGGGACTGCCGCCCAGGGAGACGCAGTCCGCTACCGTGCCCAGCGCCACATAGGAGAGCCAGGGCGAGAGCTTGGGCGTGGCCTCGGGCAGCTCGCCCCACTCGACCAGCACCGAACGGGTCAGCGACATGACCAGCCACGCCACCATGCAGCCGGCGATGGTGGGGTCGGGGTAGTCGCAGTCGTCGCGGGTGGGGTTGACGACCGCATGGGCCGAGGGCGGCGGCCCCTCCACCGGCAGGGCGTGGTGGTCGCTGACCACCACGTCGATCCCCTCCGCCGCCAGGCGGGCGATCCGGGGCTCGTCGCTGCTGCCGCAGTCGGCGGTGATCACCAGGCGGGGGCGCGGCGCGAGGGCCAGGGTGCGCTCCACCAGCGGCAGGCTGATGCCGTAGCCGTCATGGATGCGGTGGCCGATCAGGCTGTGCAGCCTCGCCTCCGGCACGCCGAACAGCTCCACCAGGGTGCGCCGGATCACCACGTGGGAGGTGATGCCGTCCACGTCGTAGTCGGTGAGGATGCCGATATGCTCGCCGTCGACCACCGCCTGGGCGATGCGCTCGGCGGCGCGGCGGGCATCCACCAGCTTCTCGGGGTGGGCCAGGTGGCGCAGGCTGGGCGAGATCAGCGGCGAGAGCTCGCCCTCGAAGCCCTTCAGGCGCCCGGCGAGGATCCGCGCCTGCAGCTCGGAGAGCCCCTCGCGCTGGGCGCGGGCGTAGAGGGCGGCGTCCCGGGGCCGCGGCAGGATGCGCGGCCTAAGGCGCTGGTTAAGATCGATGGGATCGCTTGCGGCGTTCAAGCCTGACTCCTCTGGTTCGCATCCATGTGGACACGGCGATGGGAACGCCGCGGCGAGCGAAGGGAATGCCGTGTCGAGCGAGGGGCGCCGGGGACAGGCCGAAGAGGGGGTCCTATGCCAGGGATGGCATCGGTAGCGCCCAGGGAGGGGTTCACAGCGCCCCCTCGTCGGTCCGGCGCTCCGGGGCCTGTCGACGGATCAGCCCCGAGCGGGCATCCAGCTCCAGCGACATCGAGACACTCCTAACCTGTCCCCGGCGCCCCTCGCTGCTTTTCACTTACGGCTTTAGCGGCGGTTCTCGACCACGAACTGCTGCACCGCGGAGAGCTCGGCGGGCAGCACGGTGTAGCGCTCCTCGCGCTCCAGCAGGTCGTCCATGTGGGGCGGCAGCGGCACGCCCGGGAAGCCCGCCTTGACCACCGCCTCGGCGAACTTGGCCGGGTGGGCGGTGGCGAGCGTGATCATCGGCACGCTCGCGTCGCCCCGCTCGCGTTCGGCGGCGCGGTAGCCGGTGGCGGTGTGCGGATCGAGGATCTCCTGGGTGCGGTGGTGCGCCTCGCGGATCACCTCGAGGATGGTGGCGTCATCCACGCTGTGGCTGGCGAAGCGCTCGCGCAGCCGAGCCAGGGGCGCATCCGCCAGGGCGGTCGGCTCGGCCTGGAAGCGGGCGAGCAGCTCGGCCACGGCGGCGCCGTCGCGGTCATAGGCCTCGAACAGCAGCCGCTCGAAGTTGGACGACACCACGATGTCCATGGAGGGCGCCAGGGTCGCCTTGAGCTCCTGCTTGGAGAAGTCGTTGGCGGCCAGGGTGCGGTGCAGTATATCGTTGGCGTTGGTGGCGATCACGAAGCGCTCCACCGGCAGGCCCATGCGGTAGGCCATGTAGCCGGCGAAGACGTTGCCGAAGTTGGCCGAGGGCACGCAGAAGCTCACCTTGCGGTGCGGGGCGCCCAGGGCCACGGCGGAGGCCACGTAGTAGACGATCTGGGCCATGATGCGTGCCCAGTTGATGGAGTTCACCGCCACCAGCCGGGTGCCGTTCAGGAACGACTGGTCGGCGAAACTCGCCTTGACCATGGCCTGGGCGTCGTCGAAGTTGCCCTCGATGGCGACGTTGAAGACGTTGTCGGCCAGCACCGAGGTCATCTGGCGACGCTGCACCTCCGAGACCCGCTGATAGGGGTGGAGGATAAAGATGTCCAGGTTGTCGCAGTGGCGGCAGCCCTCGATGGCCGCCGAACCGGTATCGCCGGAGGTGGCGCCCATGATCACCGCGCGCTCGCCGCGCTTCTTCAGGAAGTGGTCGAGCAGCCGGCCGAGCAGCTGCAGCGCCACGTCCTTGAAGGCCAGGGTCGGGCCGTGGAACAGCTCGAGCAGGAAGTGGTTGGCGTCGAGCTGGTTGAGCGGCACCACGGCATCGTGGCTGAAGGTGGCATAGGCCTCCGTCACCAGCCGCCGGAAGGTGTCATCGTCGATCTCGCCGTTGACGAAGGGCTGCATCACCCGGAAGGCGATCTCGGCGTAGGAGAGCCCCGCCATCTCGGCCAGGTCGTCATGGGTGAGCTGGGGGACGGTCTCCGGCACGTAGAGGCCGCCGTCGCTGGCCATGCCGGTGAGCACGACCTCCTCGAAGGAGAGCGCGGGCGCCTGCCCGCGGGTGCTGATATAGCGCATCGGTTATTCCTGTTCGTCCAGGGATTCGACGCGGATCCGCGTCACCGGACCGGCGATGTCGGCCATGGCCTCGATCTGGCGGATCGCCTCGTTCATGTGCTGCTCGCGGGTGCGGTGCGTCATCAGGATGATCGGCACCAGCTCGCCCTCGGTGGCCTCCTTCTGGATCAGCGCCTCGATGGAGATGCCCTGCTCGGCGAGGATGGTGGCCACCCGGGCCAGCACGCCGGGGCGGTCCACCGCCAGCAGCCGCAGGTAGTAGGCGGAGATGATCTCCTCCATGGGCAGGATCGGCAGCTGGCTGACGTCCTCGTCGATGCCGCTGAAGGCCAGGTAGGGCACCCGGTAGTGGTGGTCGGTGGCGATGTCGCGGGCCACGTCGAGGATATCGGCCACCACCGAGGAGGCGGTGGGTTCGGCGCCGGCGCCGGCGCCGTAGTAGAGGGTCGGGCCGACGGCGTCGCCCATCACGGCGATGGCGTTCTTCACGCCGTGCACGTTGGCCAGCAGCCGCTCCTTGGGGATGAGCGTGGGATGCACGCGCAGCTCCAGGCCCTGGTCGGTACGCTTGGAGATGCCCAGGTGCTTGATCACGTAACCCAGGTTATCGGCCTGCTCCACGTCCTCGGCGGTCACCCGGGAGATGCCCTCGGTGAAGGCCTTCTCGAACTGCAGCGGCACGCCGTAGGCGATGGAGGCGAGGATGGTCAGCTTGTGGGCGGCGTCGATGCCCTCGACGTCGAAGGTGGGATCGGCCTCCGCGTAGCCCAGCGCCTGGGCCTCGGCCAGCACGTCCTCGAAGGCACGCCCCTCGTCGCGCATGTGGGTCAGGATATAGTTGCCGGTGCCGTTGATGATGCCGGCCACCCACTCGATGCGGTTGGCGCCCAGCCCCTCGCGCAGCGACTTGATCACCGGGATGCCGCCGGCCACGGCGGCCTCGAAGGCCACGATCACGCCCGCCTCGTGGGCCGCGGCGAAGATCTCGTTGCCGTGCACCGCGATAAGCGCCTTGTTGGCGGTGACCACGTGCTTGCCGTTCTGGATGGCGGTGAGCACCAGCTCCCGGGCCACGTCGTAGCCGCCGATCAGCTCCACCAGCACGTCCACGTCGGGGTTGTTGGCCACCTCGAAGACGTCCTGGGTGGTCTTGATGCCGGTGAGGTCGCAGTCGGGGTTGGGACTGCGATGGGCGACCTGCTCGATGACGATCGGGCGGCCGGCACGACGGGCAATGTCATCGGCATTTCGCGTCAGCACGTTGAAGGTACCGCCACCGACGGTTCCCAGCCCACAGATTCCTACTCTCACCGGTTTCAATGTCTTGCTCCTGCTCGCGTGTCTGGTTGTGTCTCAGCGTGTCGGCCCGCCCGCAGGCAGGCCGATGCACCGGCTCGGGCCGGTGTCTGTCGTGTGTGGGTCGCCGGGGCTCAGCCCTCGATGCCGAGCATGGCGGCCAGGCGCTCGGCCGGCACGTAGCCGGGGACCAGGCGGCCGTCGGGCAGCACGATGGCCGGCGTGCCCTGGACACCGAGCTCCATGCCCAGATGATACTGTGCCTCGACCGGATTGTCGCAGTCTGCCGGCCCCGAGAGGGGCTCCTGTCGCTTGGCGGTGCTCATCGCCTCGGCGGGGTTGTCGGCGCACCAGACCTGCTGCATGGTGCGCGCCCCCTGGGCGTTCATCCCGGTCCGCGGGAAGGCCAGGTAGTGTACCTCGATGCCCAGCTCGTTGAGCCGCGGCACCTCCTCGTGGAGCTGGCGGCAGTAGGGGCAGGTGGTATCGGTGAAGACCACCAGTTCGGCGCGGCTCTCGCCGGCGCCACGGAAGATCACCCGCTCGTCCTCGGGCACCTGGGCCAGGCGCGCGGCGCGCTCGCCGTTGCGACCCTGCTCGGTCAGGTTGACCAGGCCCTGGTCGCCGTTCTCGTAGAGGTCACCGACCAGGAAGTGCTGGCCCTCGGCATCGCTGTAGAAGCGCTCGCCGGTGGTCAGGCGAACCTCGAAGAAGCCCTCGAGCGGCGTCTCGCGCACGCTCTCCACCGGCATCGGCTGGCCGTTGACCGCCAGCCGCTCCGCCAGCTCGCCGGCCGGGTCGGCCTGGGCCAGCAGCGGGGCGGCCAGGGAAGCGGCCAGCAGGCCGGAGAGGAGTGTCCGGAAGGGGGTATTCATGTGTCAACCTCGCGGGTGATGATCGGCATGCAGGGCCTCCAGGCGGGCCTGCGCCACATGGGTATAGATCTGCGTGGTCGAGAGATCACTGTGACCGAGCAGCAGCTGTACGACACGCAGGTTGGCCCCATGATTCAACAGGTGGGTGGCGAAGGCGTGCCGCAGGGTATGGGGCGAGAGCGGCCGATCGATGCCGGCGGCCAGCGCATGGGCCTTGATCCGGTACCAGAAGGCCTGGCGGGTCATCGGCCGGTCGCCCCGCCCCGGGAAGAGTGCCGGCCGAGTGATGTCGGCCATCAGGCCGCCACGTCCCGCACGCAGGTAACGTGACAGCCACTCTACCGCCTCCTCGCCCAGCGGCACCAGCCGGTCCTTGTCGCCCTTGCCCCGCACCCGCACGACCCCCTGTCGCAGGTTCACCGCATCGGTGGTCAGCCCGACCAGCTCCGAGACCCGCAGCCCCGCCCCGTAGAGCACCTCGAGCATGGCCCGGTCGCGCAGCCCCAGGTCGGTGGTGACGTCCGGCGCCTCGATCAGCCGCACCACTTCGGCCTCCTCCAGGGTGTCCGGCAGGGCCGGGCGCACCCGTGGCAGCCTCACCTCGGCCAGGGGGTCATGCGCGAGGCGCCCCTGCTCGAGCGCCCAGCGGTAGAAGCGCCGCAGGCTCGAGAGCAGTCGCGCATTGCTGCGCAGCCGATAGCCGGCCTCGCGACGCTCGTCGAGCCAGGCCGGCAGCGTCGCCGGCGCGGGCGCCAGCAGCGCTTCGCCGCACTCGGCAAGGCGCGCCGCCCAGGCCATCAGGTCACGCCGGTAGGCGACCAGGGTATGGTCGCTGACGCCCTGCTCGAGCCACAGGGCATCGAGGAAGGCATCGATCAGCTGGCCGGCGTCATCGTGGTCGCGCATCACGCCTCCCATGGACTCGGCGCGCCGTCATGGCGCCCCCAATGCGCGAAACCCCGCCCCGCGGGTGCGGTGACGGGGTTTCGCGCGGGGCCGGGGCAGATGCCCCGGTCCGTGGCCGGCCGAGGCGTCAGCCTCAGGCCAGCTTTTCCTTGATGCGGGCGGACTTGCCGCTGCGCTCGCGGAGGTAGTACAGCTTGGCCTGGCGCACGTCGCCGCGACGCTTGACGCTGATGGAGTCGACCAGCGGGCTGTAGGTCTGGAAGGTACGCTCGACGCCGACGCCGTGGGAGATCTTGCGCACGGTGAAGGCGGAGTTCAGGCCGCGGTTGCGCTTGCCGATCACCACGCCCTCGAAGGCCTGGAGACGCTCGCGGTTGCCTTCCTTGACCTTGACCTGGACGACGACGGTGTCGCCGGGGGCGAAGGCCGGGACTTCCTTGCTCATCTGCTCGGCTTCGAGCGCCTGGATCACCTTGTTCTTGCTGCTCATGACGGATAACTCCTCAAAATGTTGATCCACCGGTCGGTTTGGAGTGCCGATGGATCGTGATCCCGGCGCCCGAGCGAGCTCGAGAGCGCGGGAGACGATGGGTGACGCGGGTCAGCGACGCGACGCTCCCCGCACCTCCGCCCTGCCTACCTGGCCGTCAGGGCGTGTTCCTCGAGGTACTCCTCGAGCAGCTCGCGCTGCTCCTTGTTCAACATCCTGCCTTCCAGCAGGTCGGGGCGCCTCAGCCAGGTACGCCCCAGGGACTGCTTCAGCCGCCAGCGCCGGATGGCACCGTGGTTGCCGCTGAGCAGGACCTCCGGCACCCGCCGCCCGTCGATCTCCTCCGGGCGGGTATAGTGCGGGCAGTCCAGCAGCCCGTCGTTGAAGGAGTCCTCGACCGCGGAATCCTGATGGCCCAGCACCCCGGGCACCAGCCTTGCCGCGGCGTCGATCAGCACCATGGCCGGCAGCTCGCCGCCGCTCAGCACGTAGTCGCCGATCGACCACTCCTCATCGATGTCGGTCTCGACGACCCGCTCATCGATGCCTTCATAGCGCCCGGCGACCACCACCAGCGGCGGCCCGGACGCCAGCTCCTGCGCGCCGGCCTGGTCGAGCCGCCGCCCCTGGGGCGACAGGTAGACCACCCTGGGGCGCTGCCCGGTGGCCTGCTCGGCCCGCTCCCGGGCCTCGTGGATGGCCGCACGCAGGGTATCGACCTTCATCAGCATCCCGGGACCACCGCCGTAGGGGCGATCGTCCACCGTGCGATGCCGGTCGGTGGCGTAGTCGCGCGGGTTCCAGAACTCCAGCGCGATACGCCCCTTCTCCACCGCCCTGCCGGTGACGCCGTGGCGAGTGATCGCCTCGAACATCTCCGGGAACAGCGAGACGACGCCTATCCACATGCCGGAGACCGATCCGGAACCCGACTGCGGTGCCATCGACGCGGCATCCATCAGAATTCAGGATCCCAGTCGACGGTCATCACGCCGCCCTCGAGGTTTACCTCGAGGATGACCTCCTCGGGCAGGAACGGCAGCAGCCGCTCCCGGGCGTCGACGGCATCGGCCTCGAGCCCGCCCTTGACGACCATAACGTCATTGGCGCCGGTCTCGAAGAGGTGATCGATCCTGCCCAGCACGACGCCATCACGGGTCACCACCCGCAGGCCTTCCAGCTCGTGCCAGTAGAAGTCGTCGCCGGAGAGCTCGGGCAGCTCGGCCTTGGGCAGCAGGATCTCGGCACCGGCCAGGGCCTCGGCTGCCTCGCGGCTGTCGACGCCCTCGATCTGGGCCACCAGGCCCTTGCCGTGACGACGACCCTGGACCCGCCGCCGCCGCTCCAGCCGGCCCTCATGACGCAGCACCCACTCCTGATAGTCGAGGATGCCGTCCATGGGGCTGGTGTACGAGTACACCTTGAGCCAGCCCTTGACGCCGTAGGGGCTGGTCAGTTTCCCCAGCACCACATGATCGTCGCCTTGCGGCGCTTGCGCGTGTTCGCTCATCGACGACCCCACCACGTCAGCAGGCAAGTCAGGCGCATCAGGCCTGCTTGCGGGCTTCCTTGACCAGCTCGGCGACGCGGTCGGAGAGCTGTGCACCCTGGCTTTCCCAGTGGGCGATACGGTCCAGGTCGACGCGCAGGCGCTCTTCCTGGCCGCGGGCGATCGGGTTGAAGAAGCCCAGGCGCTCGATGAAGCGGCCGTCGCGGGCGTTGCGTGAATCGGTCACGGTCAGGTGGTAGAAGGGACGCTTCTTGGCGCCACCACGTGCCAGACGAATGGTAACCATCGTTGTCTGTCCTTCGTTGCGGATTGGGTTGTACTGCTCGGGAAGCGGCGCCTGCCGACGGATCGTCGACAGACCCCGTTTCGGGCATTCGGTCATGGCGTCGGCCACGACGAATCGCGGTCCTGCCAGTGAAGACGCAGCATTCTACGGAAAACAGCCCCGCTTGGGAACCTTTTTCGGGCCTACCGCCAGGGCATCCCGCCGGGGCCGCCCATTCCTCCCATGCCGCCGGGACCTCCCGGGCCGCCGCCGCCCATCATGCCGGACATGCCGCGCATCATCTTCTGCATGCCGCCCTTCTTGCCCGCCTTCTTCATCATCTTCTGCATCTGCTTGTGCTGCTTGAGCAGGCGGTTGAGGTCGGGCACCTGCAGGCCAGCCCCGGCGGCGATACGCCGCTTGCGGGAGCCGTTGATGATCTCGGGGCGGCGGCGCTCCTGGGGCGTCATGGAGTTGATCAGCGCCTCGAGCTTGCCCAGCTCCTTCTCGGGGCCGGGCCCCTGGGCCATCTCGGCCATCTGGCCCATGCCCGGCAGCTTGCCGAGCAGCCCGCCCATGCCGCCCATCTTCTTGAGCTGCTGGAGCTGGTCGCGGAAGTCCTCGAGGTCGAAGCCCTCGCCCTTCTTGACCTTCTTCGCCAGCTGCTCCGCCTTCTTCTTGTCGACGGTGCGCTCGGCCTCCTCGATCAGCGACAGCACGTCGCCCATGCCGAGGATCCGCGAGGCGATGCGGTCCGGGTGGAAGGGCTCCAGGGCATCGACCTTCTCGCCCACGCCCATGAACTTGATCGGCTTGCCGGTGATGTGGCGCACCGAGAGCGCCGCACCGCCGCGGGCGTCGCCGTCGGCCTTGGTGAGGATCACCCCGGTCAGCGGCAGCGCCTCATGGAAGGCCTTGGCGGTGTTCGCCGCGTCCTGGCCGGTCATGGCGTCGACGACGAACAGCGTCTCCTGGGGCGCCACCGCCTTATGCAGCGCCTGGATCTCGGCCATCATCGCCTCGTCGATGGCCAGGCGACCGGCGGTATCGACGATGACCACGTCATGGAACTGGATCTTGGCGTGCTTGATTGCCGCCTCGGCGATGGCGACGGGCTGCTGGTCGGCGCGCGACGGGAAGAAGTCGACGCCGACCTCGCGGGCCAGGGTCTCGAGCTGGTCGATGGCCGCCGGGCGATAGACGTCGGCGGAGACCACCAGCACCTTCTTCTTCTCGCGCTCCCTGAGGTAGCGCGCCAGCTTGGCCACGGAGGTGGTCTTGCCCGCGCCCTGCAGGCCGGCCATCAGCACCACCGCCGGCGAGCCCTTGAGGGCCAGCCCCTCGTTGGCCTCGCCCATGGTCGCCTCGAGCTCCTGCTGGACGATCTTGACGAACTGCTGGCCCGGCGAGAGGCTCTTGGAAACCTCCTGGCCCACGGCGCGCTCGCGCACCCGCTCGATGAAGTCCTTGACCACCGGCAGGGCCACGTCGGCCTCGAGCAGCGCGCGGCGCACCTCGCGCAGGGTGTCCTTGACGTTCTCTTCGGTCAGGCGGGCCTGACCCTTGATCGACTTGAGCGTCTGCGACAGACGCTCGCTGAGATTCTGGAACATTGGCCTCTCCAGTGGCGACGGCCCGAATATGGCTGGGGATTATACGCGCTGTGGCCGCGAGTCTCCATGCACCCCGGGGCGAGCCCACGGCTATCGCAGATAACTTGCATGGCTCGGGGCTGATCTGGCGACAAGCCTGCGGGCGAGCTGCCGCAGGCCACGGCCTGTGCGCCAACCGGGGGATTGGGTATAGTAGCGGCACGCCACCCATCCTACAGGCGCATGGAAAGCAACCGATGCAGGCGCTCTCTCTGGCCACCCTGGCCTTCATCCTCTACATCGCCGCCGCCTCCTGGCAGGGACTGGTTCTCGCTCGCCGAGTGTCGCCGCAGCCCATGCTGGTGCGCGGGCTGGGCATCCTGGGGCTACTCTGCCACCTGCCGCTGGCCATCGGGCTGTTCGGCCACGGGGCGCCGGTACTGCCCGGCCTCTCCACCAGCGTGATCGTCATCAGCGCCATGCTGGTGCTGTTGCTGCTGGTCCTCAGCCTCTTCAAGCCGGTGCTCAACGCTGCGGTGGGCATCTTCCCGCTAGCCGGCCTGGCCCTGCTGCTGGCCATCGGGCTGCCGAGCCCGGAGCGCACCAACGGCCTCACGCCGGGCATCGCCCTGCACGCCCTCAGCGCGCTGCTGGCCTTCGCCACCCTGGCGATCGCCGCGGCCCAGGCCGTGCTGCTCGGCCTGCAGAACCGCGCCCTGCGTCACCACCACATTCGCGGCATCGTCCAGGCCCTGCCGCCGCTGACCACCATGGAGCGGGTGCTCTTCGAGCTGATCTGGGCCGGCGTGGCCCTGCTCACGCTGTCGATCCTCAGCGGCTTCCTGTTCCTCGACAGCATGTTCGCCCAGCACCTGGCCCACAAGACGATCCTGTCGCTGGCCGCCTGGATCATCTTCTCGGTGCTGCTGTACAGCCACCATCGGCTGGGCTGGCGGGGCATGCGGGCGGTGCGCTGGACCCTGGGCGGCTGCGCGGTGCTGCTGCTGGCCTACTTCGGCAGCAAGTTCGTGCTGGAGGTGGTACTGGGCCGCGGCTGAGGCCGGGCCAGGCGGCTTGACAGTGCCGGCGCCCGTCCCGTCAAATCGAGCCTGACACGCCATTGAGGACCCTTCGACTTGAGCGACGACTTCCCGCTGGGATTGCTGTTCGGCCTGCTGTTCCTGCTCATCTGCCTCTCCGCCTTCTTCTCCAGCTCCGAGACCGGCATGATGTCGATCAACCGCTACCGCCTGAGCCACCAGGCCAGCAGCGGTGAAGCTCGCGCTCAGCGGGTCCTGCGCCTGCTCGCTCGCCCGGACCGCCTGATCGGCGTGATCCTGATCGGCAACAACCTGGTCAACAACCTGGCCGCCGCCATCGCCACGGTGCTCGCCATTCACTTCTTCGGCGAGGTGACCGGCCCGGCCTTGGCACCGCTGCTGCTGACCATCGTCATCCTGATCTTCGCCGAGGTCACCCCCAAGACCTATGCGGCGGTCAAGCCCGAGCGCATCGCCTATCCCGCCTCGATGGTCCTCGAGCCGCTGCTCAAGCTGCTCTACCCGCTGGTCTGGATGGTCAACGCCATCTCCAACGGCCTGCTGCGGTTGATGGGCGTGAAGCAGATCGACGGCAGCGCCGACCACCTGACCCGCGACGAGCTGCGCACCGTGGTGCACGAGGCGGGCACGCTGATCCCCCAGCGCCACCAGGCGATGCTGCTGTCGATCCTCGACCTGGAGAACGTCACGGTCAACGACATCATGGTGCCGCGCCACGAGGTGATGGGCATCGACCTGGACGACGACCTCGAGGCGATCCTGGCCCAGATCCGCACCAGCCAGCATACCCGGGTGCCGATCTACAAGGGCGACATCAACAACATCATCGGCATGCTGCACCTGCGCAACGCGGCGCGCTTCCTGTCTCGCGACGAGGTGACCAAGGCGGCCATCGTCCAGGAGGCCAGGGAGCCCTACTTCATTCCGGAATCGACCCCGCTGCACACCCAGCTGCTCAACTTCCAGAAGCAGAAGCGCCGCATCGGCATCGTGGTCGACGAGTATGGTGACGTGGAGGGACTGGTGACCCTGGAGGACATCCTCGAGGAGATCGTCGGCGAGTTCACCACCGACGTGGCGGGCATGGAGCAGGAGATCCACCGACAGGAGGACGGCAGCCACGTCATCGACGGCACCGCCAACATCCGCGACATCAACAAGGCGCTGGGCTGGAAACTGCCCACCGATGGTCCGAAGACGCTCAACGGCCTGATCCTCGAGCACCTGGAAGCCTTCCCCGACGGCCCTGCCTGCCTGCAGCTGGCCGGCATCCGCATGGAGATCCTCGAGGTCCGCGACAATCTGATCACCGCCGCACGCTGCTGGCAGGCGCCGCGGCGCCGCTGAGGCGCGGCGGTCAGCGCCGCTCCAGCGCCTGCATGCCCTCGGCCTCGACCCAGCGGTCGGCCTCGGCCTTGAGCGAGCGGACCCGGACCTCCAGGCGCTGGCGGCTCGCCTCCCGGGGAATCAGCGCCTCGCCGAAGTGCAGCGCCACACGGGCACGGAAGCGGCGCGGACGGCCACTCAGGGCCGGGCCATGGCAGTGGGAGGTCCAGGAGCCCCACAGCCCGGCCAGGCCGGCGGGCACCACCGGCACCGGGTCGCGGGCCAGGATCAGCTCGAGCCCCCGGCGAAAGCGGTGGATCTCCCCATCCGGCGTCAGCCGCCCCTCGGGAAACAGCATCACCACCTCACCGGCGGCCAGGGCCCGACTGACCTCCTCCAGGGCGCGCCGGATGTTCCCGGGATCGCGCCGCTCGGACTCCACGGGGATCGCCCCCACCAGCCGGAACAGCCAGTTGAGCCAGGGCGAGTCGTAGATCGGCTTGTCCATCAGGAAGCGCAGCGGCCGCCGGCTGGCGCCACCCACCACCAGGGCATCCATGAAGCTGACATGGTTGCAGACCACCAGCGCGGCGCCGTGGGCCGGGATGTTCGCCTGCCCGCTCAGGCGCAGCCGGTAGACGAGGCGCACGGCGAGATAGACCAGCCAGCGCACCGTGGGACGGGGGTGGCGAAGCAGCCCCCAGGCAAGCGCGAGCCCCAGGCAGGCGGGGAGGAACCAGGCCAGCGGGGTCACGTCGCGTCGGGCCTCGCCCTCAGGCCGGCCAGGATGGTGTCGAGCAGCTGGTCGAGCAGCTCGCCCACCTCCAGCTGCTGGCCCTGCCAGTAGCCCAGGCGCTCGTTGAGCCCCAGCAGCACCAGCCCATGGACGCTGCCCCAGAGGGTGCGTCCCAGGCGGCGTGCCTCGAGGTCGCCCAGCGCCGGCTGATACTCCTTGAGGGTGGTCTCGACCCGCAGGAAGAGCGCCTCGATCATGTCGCTCTGCCGCTGGTCGAGCTCACCTTCCTGGGCCAGGGGGTAGTCGAAGAGCAGCTGCCAGCGATAGGCATCGCGCTGGGCGAACTGCCAGTAGGCCCGCGCCAGCGCACCCAGTCGCTCCTCCGGCGTGGCCTGGCTGGTCAGCGGTTCGATCACCCCGCGCAGCCGCGCCAGGGTCTCGACATTGACGTGCTGCAGCAGGTTGGTGAAGCTGCCGTAGAGCTTGAGCAGGGTGCTGGGCGCACAGCCCACCTCTCGGGCCAGGGCACGCAGCGACAGGGTGTGCACCGGGTTCTCCTGCAGCCAGGCATCGCATGCCGCCATGACCTGGGCATGTAGCGCCTCGGGCGCATGCTGTCTGGGACGGGCCATCGGTTTCCTCGCGAGCCATTGACGTGCGTTGGCCGAGCGGGTCGGCCGGTGGGCTAGCATAGCGCAGATCGAACACTGTTTTCGATAGCTTATCGTGCCGGATGCCGAACGCAAGGCCGCGGCCTCGAGGCGAGGCCTCGACGCTTTTCTCCCCCCGGCGACTTGGTTACCCTGTCGCCCCACCGTTCGCGGAGTGCCCATGGCCGGCCGACTGCATATCGCCCCGCTCGACCTCGCCCAGCTGATGCCCGACCTGACGGTCGACGCGCCGCTGGTGACCAGCCCCAACCTGGCGCCGCGGCGCATGCTCTCGGCCATTCGGCTGGAGGCCGGGGTGGCGCATCTGGGCCGGCTGTTCTGGGGGCTGACGCCGCCCTGGCTCGAGGTGCTGGACCACGCCCCCCACTGCGCCCGGGCCGAGTCGCTGGAGGCACGCCCGATGTTCCGCGAGGCCTTCCTGGCGCGCCGCTGCCTGGTCCCTGCCAGCGGCGTCTATGCGTGGAAGGCGCAGCCACGCTCCAAGCAGCCCTTCCTGGTCACCCGCTCCGATCGCGGCCCCCTGCTGCTCGCGGCCATCTGGTGCCGCTTCCACACCAGCCTCGCGGAGCACACCGACTCGCTGGCGCTGGTCACGGTGGCCACCAGCCCGCTGCTGGCGCCGCTGACCGACCGCCTGCCGGCGGTGATCGAGCCCGACGCGGCACGTCGCTGGCTCGACCCCCGGACGCCCCCCGACACGGCCCGCGCGCTGCTGGTGACCGCTCGTGAGGAACTGTTGGGCGCTTTTCCGGTATCTAGACGAGTGAACAATCCCGCGAATCAGGAGGCGGCCTGCGCCCACCCTATCGGCCCCATGCTGTGCCGCCGCGCCTGATACCTTCCCGACAAGGAGAGACGATGTCCACCGTCCTGCCCCCCGCCCCTGCGCGCTTGCCGGGGCTTCTGCTCGGCCCGCTGGCCCTGGCGGCCACCCTGCTGGTCAACGGCGCCATGGCCGCCCCCCAAGAGGGCGTTGCCGAGGCCATCACCCCGATCGTCAGCCCCCACGATACCCGCGACTACCGGGTGCTGACCCTGGAGAACGGCCTCACCGCCCTGCTGGTCAGCGACCCCGAGGCCGACAAGGCCGCCGCCTCCATGAACGTCTCGGTGGGCAGCGCCCAGGACCCCGAGGACCTGGCCGGCCTGGCCCACTTCCTCGAGCACATGCTGTTCCTGGGCACCGAGCCGTTCCCCGAGGCGGACGCCTACCAGGGCTACATCACGCGCCACGGCGGCAGCCACAACGCCTTCACCGCGCCCCAGGACACCAACTACTTCTTCGACATCGACCCGGCGGCCCTGGAGGGCGCCCTGGACCGGTTCAGCCAGTTCTTCGTCTCGCCGCTGTTCAATGCCGACCGGCTGGAGAGCGAGCGCAACATCGTCCACTCCGAGTACATGGCCCGCATTCGCGACGACGGGCGACGCGAGAACGACGTGCTCAACGAGCTGCTCAACCCGGACAACCCCACCACCGGCTTCTCGGTGGGCAGCCGCGAGACCCTGGCCGACCCGGCCGACGGCGAACCGAGCCTTCGCGAGCGGGTGATCGACTTCTACGAGCGCCACTACGACGCCAATGTCATGCACCTGGCGCTGATCGCCCCGCAGCCGCTGGACGAGCTCGAGTCCCTGGTGGCAGAACGCTTCGCCGCCATTCCCGACCGCGGGCTCTCGGCCCCCGAGATCACCGCGCCGCTGGCGCTGACCGACACCCTGCCGCAGCGGGTCGCGATGCAGTCGGTGCGTGACAGCCGCCAGCTGCGCTTCCTGTTCCCGATCCCCGACCCCATCGCCGAGTATCGCCACAAGCCCGCCGACCTGATCGCCCACCTGCTGGGCCACGAGGGCGACGGCAGCCTGCTCGCGGTACTGCGCGCCGCCGGCTGGGCCGACGGCCTCTCCGCCGGGGTGTCCCGCGGCGACGGCCACCATGCCCTGTTCAGCATCGGCATCAGCCTGACCCCGGCCGGCGCCGAGCAGCGCGACGCCATCGAGGCCACCCTGTTCGACGCCATCGAGCAGATCCGCGAAGGCGGCCTCGAGGCATGGCGCCATGACGAGAAGGCGCGACTGGCCGAGCAGGAGTTCCGCTTCCAGCAGCATGGCTCGCCGCTGCAGGGCGCCATGCGCCTGGCCATGAACCTGTCGCGCTTCCCGGTGGAGGACGTGCAGTATGCCGCCTACCGCATGGACGGCTTCGAGCGCGAGCGTGCCGAGGCCTACCTCGACGCCCTCGCTCCGGACAACCTGATCCGTCTCTACAGCGCCCCGGACGTGGAGGGCGAGCGGACCTCACCCTGGTTCCACGCCCCCTGGGCCCACGACGGGGGGGGGGACAGGCGCGACGCGGGCGGCGAGGCCACGGCGCTGACCGGCCTGGCGCTGCCCGGTCCCAACCCCTACATCGCCGAGGACATCACGCTGCTCGAGGCGCAGGACGAGCGCCCGCGACGGCTGGTGGAGGAGCCGGCCTTCGACCTCTGGCACATGGCGGACGCCACCTTCAACACCCCCAAGGTGGAGTGGCGCTTCAGCCTGCAGCACCCCGGCGCCGCCCACTCCGCCCGGGATGCCGCCCTGGCGCGGCTGCTCGCCGGCTGGCTGGATGACAGCCTCAACGAGGCCCTCTATCCGGCGCGGCTGGCCGGCCAGCACTTCGAGGCCTATGCCCATGCCCGCGGCATCACGCTCTCGTTCGCAGGCTGGCGCGATCGCCAGGAGCGGGTGATGACGCGGGTGCTGGAGCAGCTGCAGCATGGCGAGGTGGAACCGGCCGACTTCGAGCGGGTGCGCTATCGCCTGCAGCGGGAGTGGCGCAACGCTCCCCAGGCGGCGCTGCATCGCCAGGCCGGCCGCACCCTCGCCGAGGCGCTGGTGCGGCCCCAGTGGCCCAGCACCGCCCTGCTGGAGGCGAGCCGCGAGCTCGACGTGGAGGACCTGCGCGAGGCCCGCGACGCCCTCCTGGCCGAGCTGCGGCTGGAGGCCATGGCCGTGGGCAACCTGACCGCCGAGCGGGCCGAGGCCCTGGGCCGCCAGGTGGCCGAGGCGCTTGCCCCGCGCCTGGCGGCCGATGCCATTCCCGAGCTCACTCCGCTGCGCGCCGACGCCGACCTACCGCGCCTGACACCGCACACCAGCCGCGAGGAGTCCGTCCTGCTGCGCTATCTGCAGGGCCCCGACCGCTCGCTGGCCAGCCAGGCGCAGCTGGCGGTGCTCGGCCAGCTGATCGACACGCCCTTCTATCAGCGCCTGCGCACCGAGGAGCAGCTGGGCTATGTGGTCAATGCCGGCTACTCGCCGATGCTCGATGCGCCGGGCCTGGCGCTGCTGGTGCAGTCGCCGGATACCCGCAGCGAGGCGATCGATGAGCGCATCGATGCCTTCCTGGACGACTTCGCGACCCGCCTGGAGACGCTGGAGGACGAGGCCCTCGCCCCCTACCGCCAGGCCGTGCATGACCAGCTGACCCGTCGCGACACCAGCCTCTCCGGGCGCGCCGGCCGGCTGTGGCAGGCGATGTCCTTCGGCGATACCGACTTCGACCGCCGTGAACGGCTCGCCGAGCGCGCCCTGGCGGTCTCCGCCGAGGAGCTGCGCCAGGCCTGGCATCAGCTGCGCGAGGCCGCCGCCGTCCAGGTCGCCTTCGACCCCGGCGATGAGCCCGACGACATCCTGGCCCTGACCCGCCACCTGGACCCGCTCCCCGAGTTCGAGGAGTAGCCGTCACACCGCCCACAGCGACAGCGCCCGGCCAAGGCCGGGCGCTGTCGCATGGGAACGGGAAGCGGGAATCAGTCGAAGGCCTGGGGCGGCATGATCGCCTCCACGTGCATCACCAGTTCCTCGAGGACCTGGCGGTCGCGGTCGCTGAGCGCCACCTGGTTGAGGCGTTCGATCTCGCGGGCGAAGCCCTTGAGGGTCAGGCCGGCCACCGCCGCGTCGTTCATCCGCGCCCAGCGGTAGGCCTCCCACTGCGCCAGCTCCTCGCCCTCCAGGGTCTCGGGGTAGCTACGCGCCCGATAGCGGAACAGCATCTCCTCCAGGCGGGGGTCCTGGAAGGCGAAGCGCGCCCCGACCAGGTCCCAGGGGTCGGTGTCACGGACCCGCTGCATCTGCTGGCGGTCGGCCGGCGAGAAGAAGCCTCCGGAGTAGAGCATCAGGTCCGGATCCCCGGGCCCCTCGGGCGGCGGCTCGGCGAACACCTCGGCCACCCGGCCGGCCACCTCGGGGCGGGCATTGAGCTGTTTCCAGTGGGCCCGACAGGCGTCCACGTCCAGGCCCAGGCGCGCGACGATCTCGCCATACTCGCCCTGCTTCGGGCCCTCCACGTCCTTGAGGGCGCTGGCGGGGAAGAGCACCGGGCACTTGTTGACATGGATCACCTTGAGCGGGATGCGCTCGGTGCCCTCGGCCAGGTCGTCGTTGCTGACGAAGACGCGCCGGCGGATCTGCTCCGCCGTCAGGTCGAACAGCGGCGCCGGGTCCACCGACAGGTCGTAGACGATCACCCCGTTGGGGTTGGTGGGATGCTCGGCCAGCGGCACCACCAGGGCACTGCAGCCGCGGCTCGCCGGATAGCGCCGCGAGATGTGCAGCACCGGCTTGCGCCCCGGCACGTCGAGCAGACGGGCCACCGCCCGCTTGCCGCGCAGTTTCAGCAGATAGTCGAAGAGCTTGGCATTGCACTCCCGGAGCCGGCGCGCCAGGGCAATGGTCGCCCGCACGTCGGCCAGGGCATCGTGGGCCCCCTTGTGGGCGATGCCGTTGGCGGCGGTGAGGTCCTCGAGCCGGAAGCTCGGCGCGCCGTCATCGCGGGTCGGCCATTCCATGCCGGTGGGCCGCAGGGCATGGAAGGCGCGAACCACGTCGATCAGGTCCCAGCGGGAGTTGCCGTTCTGCCACTCCCGGGCATAGGGGTCGATCAGGTTGCGGTAGAAGAGATGGCGACTCACCTCGTCGTCGAAGCGCAGCGTGTTGTAGCCCAGCGCACAGGTGCCGGGCTCGCTCATCAGCGCCTGGATGCGCCCGGCGAACTCCGCCTCGGGCAGCCCGCGGCGGCGGGCCTGCTGGGGCGTGATCCCGGTGATCAGGCAGGCCTGGGGGTGGGGCAGGTAGTCATCGGCCGGCTTGCAGAACCACTCCACCGGCTCGCCGACCTCGTTGAAGTCGGCATCGGTGCGGATCGCGGCGAACTGCGAGGGGCGATCGCGGCGCGGATCGGCACCGAAGGTCTCGTAGTCGTGCCACAGGAAGGTCAGCGGGGCGTCGGGCGGCGCCATGGGCAAGGTCTCTCCGGCGAATCAGGCATGGAGGCCACAGCCTAGCACAGCACCGCGCACCCCCTCAGCCGGGGGCGATCAGCCCCGCGGCAGGGTGACGTTGAGCTCCAGCACCGAACAGTTGTCCTCGCTGTCCAGGCTGATGTTGATGGCATCGTCGTCCACCTGGACATAGCGCCGGATCACCTCCAGCAGCTCCTTTTCCAGCAGCGGCATGTAGTCAGGCTGCCCGCGCTGGCTGCGCTGGTGGGCAACGATGATCTGCAGCCGCTCCTTGGCGACCGACGCGGACTTCTTGCGCTCTCGCTTCAGGAATTCGAGCAGTTTCACCGGCGACCTCCTCCGAACATGCGGCTCAGCAGGCTCTTCTTCTGGTACTCGTGGAAACGCAGGGGCACGTCCTCGCCGAGCAGTCGGGCCACGGTGTCCGTGTAGGCCTGGCCGGCATCGCTGTCGGCGTCGTGAGTCACGGGCACCCCCTGGTTGGAGGCACGCAGCACCGCCTCGGACTCCGGGATCAGCCCGATCAGGTCGATGGCGAGGATCTCGCGGATGTCGTCGAGGTTGAGCATGTCGCCGCTGTCGACCCGCCCCGGGTTGTAGCGGGTGATCAGCAGGTGCTCCTTGATCGGCTCCTCGCCGCGCTCGGCGCGCCGGGTCTTGGAGGCCAGCAGGCCGAGGATGCGGTCGGAGTCGCGCACCGAGGAGACCTCGGGGTTGGTGACCACGATCGCCTCGTCGGCGAAGTACATGGCCAGCTGCGCGCCGCGCTCGATGCCCGCGGGGGAGTCGCAGAGGATGTAGTCGAAGTCCTTGCTCAGCGTCTCCAGGACCTTCTCGACCCCCTCCTGGCTCAGGGCGTCCTTGTCGCGGGTCTGGGACGCCGGGAGGATATGCAGGTTGTCGACCCGCTTGTCGCGGATCAGCGCCTGGCTGAGGCCGGCCTCCCCCTGGATGACGTTGACCAGGTCGTAGACCACGCGGCGCTCGCACCCCATGATCAGGTCGAGGTTGCGCAGCCCCACGTCGAAGTCGATGACCACGGTCTTGTTGCCTCGCAGCGCCAGGCCGGTGGCGATGGCTGCCGCGCTGGTTGTCTTGCCGACGCCCCCTTTGCCGGAGGTCACAACGATGATCTTGGCCAAGTT
The DNA here is from genome assembly GCF_024206005.1 of Halomonas sp. 3H. NCBI lineage: Bacteria > Pseudomonadati > Pseudomonadota > Gammaproteobacteria > Oceanospirillales > Halomonadaceae > Halomonas > Halomonas sp. 3H. The sequence goes on along the minus strand of NZ_CP100360.1, from coordinate 376,364 downwards.
ACGCTTCCTGTCAGTCGGTAGGTGGTAATGGGGTGTTGACGATGGCGACCCTGCCCGGGGTCAGGCCAGCGGCGTGATGCCGAGCTGGTCGCCCTCGAGGCGCACCTGGACGGTGGTGCCCAGCAGGCAGGGGTCGATGTCCTCGAGGCGCTTGTAGTTGCCGGCCACCGAGAGCAGCTCGGCATGCAGTTCACGGCAGAAGATCCCCGCCAGGGGATCGCCGTGGATGCCGGCCAGGGCACGCCCGCGCAGGGCGCCGTAGACGTGCACGCTGCCGGCGGCCAGCACTTCGGCCCCGGCGTTGACCGACCCGACCACCACCAGGTCACCCTCCGGCGAGGTCACCTGCTGCCCCGAGCGCACCGTGCCACGGTAGATGCGTCCACCGCTGGAGACGCCGGGCGGCGCCTCGATCTCGGCCGCGGCGTCCGCCGCCGACTCGGCCTCGCTGGGGGCCACGCTCTCCAGGGGACGCGGCCTGGCGGCCTCCTGGGGCGGAAACCAGCCGAGCCCCAGGGCCCAGGCCGACTGCTTGACCGGCTCGGCCCCGCCGCGCACGGCCACCGGCAGCAGCTTGTGCGCGCGACACACCGCGCAGATGCGCTCCAGGGCGAGGTGGGGCTCATCGAGCTTCTCGACGCTGAGCACCACCGGGGTGTGCTGGAAGAAGGCCGGGGACTGGCTGAGCTTGCCGGCGAGCTGGTCGCGAATCCGCTCGGGGTCGGCGCTGGTCAGCTCCATGACCGTCATCGGCAGCATCCCCCCCTTGAAGGTGAAGGCCATGCTGTCCCTGTCCACTTTGAGGCTCATTGCCGAACTCCACGTCAGTGTTGGTCGGGGTATCGACTCAAAGCTAAGCGAGTGACACGCCCCCTGCAACTGATCATAAGCCCAGCCGCGGGGGCTTGTCAGTGTCTCCCATCGGCCACACCCTGCCGGGGAGACGGACTTTTCCCCAGCGGCGGCGCGTGCTTAGATATTCCAACGCCCCCGGTCACCTTCATCGACATCTACAACAACAGGCCTGCGCTTCCCGGTGCGTGATGCGCCCCTCTCAGGATCACCCATGTCAGGACTCCTTCGCCGCCTCTTCGCCCCCCGCTGGCAGCACCCCGACCCGGCCGTGCGCCGCCAGGCGATTCCCCGCCTCGACCCCGCCCGTGAGGAGCATCGCCAGGCCCTGGAGCGCCTGGCCCTGGACGACGATGCCGAGGTGCGTTCCGCCGCCCTGGCACGGCTCGACGACCCCGCCCGTCTGATGGCGCTGCTGGACGCCGCGCCGGCCTCCGCCGAGCTTTCCCGTCGGCTCGTCGAGCTGCTGAGCGGCCGCCAGGGCAGCCTGGAGCTGGGCGCGCGAATCGCCCTGGTCGAGCGGCTGGCCTCCCCTGACCTGCTGGCCGAGATCGCCCTGCAGGGCGACAACCAGCAGCTGCGCCTGGCCGCCCTGGAGAGGCTCGACGACGAGGAGGCCCTGATCCGCCAGGCCTGCGACAACGGCATCGCCGCGGTGCGCCATGCCGCCGCGGCACGCGTGCAGAGCGAGGCCGGGCTGGCCCGGCTGGCCCAGTCCGCCCGCCGCGACCGCCAGGTGATGCGCCAGGCCCGGGAGCGGCTCAACCGCATCCGCGCCGACGCCGCCTCGCTGGCCGCCGCGCGCGAGCGCCGCGAGGCGCTGCTCGCCGACCTGGAGCGCCATGCCAATGCCCCCTGGGAGCCGCTCTATGCCGGTCGCTTCCGCCATCTGATGCGCGAATGGAACGGCCTGGAGGACCTGCCCGATGCCGGCCAGGAGCGCCGCTACCAGGATGCCTGCCTGCGCTGCCGCAAGGTGATCGGCGACCACGAGGCCCACCAGCGCTCCCGGGAGGCGGCCCACCAGCGTCGCGAGGATGCCGACCAGACCCGCGAGGCCCTGGTGGAAGCCCTGGAGGAGAGCCTGGACGCCCTGACCCGCAGCGACGGCATCACCGACCAGGACATCGCCAGCCTGCGCGCCCAGAAGCAGCTGCTCGACAACCGCTGGCAGGCACTCTCCGACCAGCACCTTCCCGACGAGGCCCTGCGCAAGCGCTACGACAAGGCACGGCGGGGCTTCGACCGCCTCAGCCAGGCCTGGGTCAGGCTGGAGGAGCGCGCCGGCGAGATCGAACGCGCGCTCCATGATGGCGACGACGAGCGCCTCCAGGCCCTGGTGGAGGCCGTCGGCTGGCCCGAGGGCCTGGCTCCCTCGCCGCTGCTGCAGCGGGCTCGAACGCACCTGGCGCGGGAGGGTGAGGAGCCGACCGGGGACGACCTCGAGGTGCGGCTGGCACGCTTCGTCGACGAGCTCGACCAGTTCGAGCGCCTGCTGGAGAGCGGCGCCTTCAAGGGAGCCAGCCGACTGCACCAGCGGCTGCGGCAGGCCGCCGAGCGGCTCCCTGGCCGGCAGCTGCAGCCCCACGAGGCGCGCCTCAAGCGGCTGGGCGCCCGGCTGGCCGAGCTGCGCGACTGGCGCGGCTTCGTCGCCGGCCCCAAGCGCGACCAGCTCTGCCAGGCCATCGAGGCCCTGGCCGACGAGCCGGGGGCCAGCGACGGCGCCCTCGATCGGCGCCACCGCCAGCTGGTCAAGGAGTGGAAGTCGCTGGGCGACGCCGCGGCCAACCGCGAGCAGTCCGCCCGATTCCGTGCCGCCTCGGACCGCATCCATGACCGTCTCGCTCCCTGGCGGGCGCGGCTCGACGAGGAGCGCCAGCGCAACCTGGCCACCCGCGAGACGCTCTGCGAGCAGCTCGAGACCCTGCTGGCCCAGCCCGCCGAGGAGGCCGACCCGGACGCCCTGCGTCACATCCGCGACAAGGCTCGCGAGCAGTGGCGCCACGCCTCTCCCGTGCCCCGCGACCAGGCAGAGGCCATCGGGCGGCGCTTCGGCCGCATCCGCCATGAGCTTCAGGCGCTGATCGACCAGCGAGCCCATGCCATCGCCACCGCCAAGCGCGAGCTGATCGACGAGGCACGGGGCCTGCTCGAGCAGCCGCTGCCCGCCGCTCGTCGCGCCGAGCAGGCCAAGACCCTGCAGCGTCGCTGGCGCGAGCTGGGCCGGGCCCCCAAGGGCGAGGAGCAGGCGCTGTGGCGGGAGTTCCGCGGCCTCTGCGACCAGATCTTCGCCTCCCGGGAGGCGGAGCGCGACGACCGCGCCCAGCGGGCCCGGGAGCGCCTGGAGGCGATGCAGGCCCTGATCGATCGCCTCGACGCCTGGCACCCCGCCAGCAGCGACGACCAGGCCGTGCTCGACGCGGCGATCCGTGACGCCGCCGCCCTCGAGCCACTGCCCACGGGGCGGCGCACCGAGGGCATGCGCCGGCGCTGGTCGGGCATCGTACGCGCCCGACGCGAACGCCTCGAACGCCTGGCGGTGATCGACGAGGTGGAGGGCTGGCGCGCGGTCCAGCCGCTGCTGGCCGAGCACCTGGCGGCCGACGCCGACAGCCTGGCCGGCGAGGCCAGCCGCGACGTCGGGCTGCCGGAAGGTCTGTCACTCGCCGAGGACATGCGCGGCGCCCATGCGCGCCGCAACGCGGCACGTCACGAGCCTTCCAGCCCCTCGGAGGTGGCCGAGCGGCTGGCCAGGGTCCGGGTGCACCTCTCGCTGCTGGCGGTGGGACGCGTCAGCCACCGGGACGACCCGCTGCGGCTGGCGATCCAGGTCGAGCGCCTCAACGAGAACCTCGGCCGCGAGCTCTCGCGGGCCGAGGAGGTCCGCGGCGTGCTGCGCGAACTGCTGGCCACCGGCCCCGTCTCCCCCGAGCTGTGGGCCCACGAGGTGGGCGAACTCGATCGCCTGCTCGAGCACCTGACCCGGCTCCCGCCCCCCTGACCCCGCCCGTCTGCCGAGAACGCGAAAGCGCGAGGGATTGCCTCGCGCTTTCTCTTGCCACGCCCTGCGACCGCCTCGGCCGCGGGGGCGTCATGACAGGGAGGGCGATCAGCCCATGAACTGCCCGCCGTTGATGTCGATATTGGCACCGGTGATGAAGCCGGACTCCTGGTGGGCCAGGTAGGCCACCAGGCGACCGATCTCCTCGGGCTTGCCGTAGCGCTTGACCGGGATGGTCTCGCGGATCGACTCGCGCACCTTCTCGGGGATCTTCATGATCATGTCGGTGGCGATGTAGCCCGGCGACACGGTGTTCACGGTGATGCCCTTGGTGGCCGTCTCCTGGGCCAGCGCCATGGTCAGGCCGTGCATGCCGGCCTTGGCGGCCGAGTAGTTGACCTGGCCGAACTGGCCCTTGCGACCGTTGATCGAGGAGATGTTGATGATGCGGCCGTACTGCTGCTCGAGCATGGAGTCGAGCACGCTGCGGCAGGTGTTGAAGACGCTGTTGAGGTTGGTGTCGATGACCTCGTGCCACTGCTCCGGGGTCATCTTCTTCATGGTGCCGTCGCGGGTGATGCCGGCGCAGTTGACCAGCACACCGACCGGGCCATGCTTCTCCTCGATCTCCTTGACCCCGTTGACGCAGGCATCGAAGTCCACCAGGTCCACCCCGGCGATATCGATGTTGGTGTAGCCATCCGACTTCTGGGCCTCCAGCCAGGTCTTGGCCTTCTCCGGGTTGTGGTAGCCGGCCACCACCTGGTAGCCCTCGTCGGCCAGGGCGCGACAGATCGCGCTGCCGATACCGCCGGTTCCACCGGTTACCCAAGCAACGGTTGCGTTGTTGGCCATTGTTACCTCCCTATAGTCATGACGCTGAACGGGCCGGCCGGGTCGGGCCGGCACCGGAATTATTCTCGATGAAGTTGCCAACCAGATGACAACTTCGCGCAGTATGGACCACAGAGTGCAGGCGGGACGAGCGTTTGAACCTGCACCCTTGACTAAAGGGGTAATCCCTGTAGAATACGCCTCACGTTGATGCGGGGTGGAGCAGTCTGGTAGCTCGTCGGGCTCATAACCCGAAGGTCATCGGTTCAAATCCGGTCCCCGCTACCAAATATCGAGAAAGGCCAGCACCGAAAGGGGCTGGCCTTTTTCATGCCTACGATTGATGCGCCCCCCTCCGGTAGCTCTTCGGGCTCGGCTCTTCTCACAACCCCGGGAAGGTCACCGGATCCCTCTCGATTCAGACTCAGCGGTCCCCGCTGCTGCCCCCTCCCCCCTTGATGGTGGGGGCCATGCCCAGCCGGCCGACGCCGGGCAGCTTGAGTGCCGGGCGGCGCAGGTCGAGGCCCAGCGACAGCCCCAGCAGGTTGACCTCGAGGCCCTCGTCCCGGCCCAGTGTCAGGCCCAGCACGCCGCCGGCCGATACCGTCAGGCCCCGCCCGCCAGGCGCCGCGGCCAGCAGGCCCTCGAACAGGTAGTCCTTGCCCACCGCGGTGACCGGCAGCACCGCATCGAGCCCCTCGACCTCGCGCACCACCCAGGCGGTGAAGGTGTTGCTGTTGGGGCCGGGCCAGGCCCGATAGGCCGCCGGGGCCGGATAGGCGGCCACCGCGGCTTCGATCTCGGGAATCAGCCGCTCGGCCGCCTCGCCCCGGTAATCGGCCAGCAGGGCCGGCGGGTTGCCGTACCAGGCGCGATCCGGCACCCGGGTCGCCTCGGACACCAGGGCGGGACGGCGCCAGCTGAGCACGTGGTGCATCCGCCAGGCCTCGGCGCCCGCCTCCCGGGTGGCGATCCAGGTATGCACCCCGAAGGCACCCCGCCAGCCCCAGGTGCGCGCGGCGTAGAGCTGCACCACCGCGCCGGGCGCCGCCTCCGGCGCAGGCGCCAGCCCCGCCGGCTCGCGGCTGGCCGAGGCCCAGTGCCGCCCCTCCCCCTCGGCCTCGGTGGCCAGCATCCACAGCGGCCCGGCCAGCAGCAGGGCCAGTGTCACGACCATCCCGGCCAGCAGCCGAAGGATTCGTCTCATCGCCGGTGCGCCTCCCCTTGAATCGCCGCCTGACCACCCGCATCTTGTGAGGGAATTCACTCTGACCCGGGACCCCACACCATGTCCATCGTCGACCCGCGTACCGGCGAGCCGCTCGCCACCGATCCCCCTGCCGGCGACTCGACCGCCACGGCACCCGCCGGCCAGGAGGCCGAGGTGATCATCGACGTCGACCAGGGCAATATCCAGCAGGTGCTCGAGCTCTCCATGCAGGTGCCGGTGCTGCTCGACTGCTGGGCTCCCTGGTGCGAACCCTGCAAGAACCTGATGCCGGTGCTCGAGAAGCTGGCCCGGGAGTATCGCGGGGCCTTCATCCTCGCCAAGCTCAACATCGACGAGAATCAGGAGATCGCCGCCCAGCTGGGGGTCCGCTCGGTGCCCGACGTCAAGCTGGTGAGCCAGGGCGGGCTGGTCGACCACTTCCAGGGCGCCCTGCCCGAGAAGCAGATTCGCGAATGGCTCGGGCGCTACTTCCCGGCCCCGGAGGACGCCCCGGCCAGCCCCGAGGAGCAAGCCGCCGAGGCGCTGGCGGCTGGCGACGCCGCCAGCGCGCGCAGCCTCTACGAACAGCTGGTGCAGCAGCACCCCCAGCACTATCCCTACCAGGTGGAGCTGGCCCGCAGCCTGGTTGCCCTGGGCCAGGGGGAGGATGCCCGCGCCCTGCTCGACAACCTGCCGCCGGAGGAGCGAGACGCCGCCCCGGCCCGGGGCGTGCGCGCCAGCATCGAGTTCGGCGAGGAGGCCCCTTCCGCCGAGGCCATCGCCGCCCTGGAGGGCCGGGACGACAGCGAGGCCCGCTACCAGCGCGCCCTGCGCCGGGTCGCCGACGGCGACTACGAGGCGGGCCTGGAGGGCCTGCTGGCCCTGATGAAGCAGGACCGCGCCTGGAATGACGATGCCGCACGCAAGACCCTGCTGCGGGTCTTCGACGCCCTGGGGGCGGACCATCCGCTGACCGTCGCCTACCGCCGCAAGCTGTTCGCCCTGCTCTACTGAGCGGTCAGCGGCGGATCGCCCGGGGCATCCGCCGGCACTTCGGAAAGGGCCGCCCGCCGGCGGCCCCTGCGCCGTTCAGCCCGCCAGCACGCGATCCAGCCGCGCCAGCGCCGCGTCGAGCTGGGTGGCCGTGGTACCGAAGTTGAGCCGCGCGAAGCCCGGCCGGCCGAAGTCGGCACCGTCGGAGAGCGCCACCCCCGCCCGCTCGAGCAGCGCCTTGCAGGGCGAATCGCCGCCCGCCAGGCTCGCCGCCCGACGCAGGTCGAGCCAGGCGAGGTAGGTGGACTCGGGAGGGCTCATGGCGACCCCTGGCCAGCGCGCCACCCGTTCGATCAGGGTGCGGCGGTGGTCCCGCAGCACCTCGAGCAGCACCTGCCGCCAGGGCTCGCCGCGGGCGTAGGCCGCCTCGGCCGCCACCAGCCCCAGCACGTTGCCATCCGGCTGCAATCCCCTGGCCACCGCGGTGAAGCGGCGCCGGAGCCCCGCATCGGGGATCACCGCGCAGGCGGTGGTCAGGCCGGCCAGGTTGAAGGTCTTCGACGGCGCCCAGAGCGTCAGGGTGCGCTCGGCCAGCTCGGGAAAGGCCGCCGCCAGCGGCACATGCCGCTCCCCGGCGTCCAGCAGCAGGTCGCAGTGCAGCTCGTCGGAGACCACCCGCAGGTCGTGGCGTACCGCCAGCTCGGCCAGGCCGGCCAGCTCGTCGCGGGTCCACACCCGCCCGGTGGGATTATGGGGCTGGCACCAGAGCAGCAGCCGCGTGCGAGGCGTGATCGCCGCTTCCAGGGCCTCCAGGTCGAGCCGCCACGGCTCGCCAGGCGCCTCGGGCTCTCGCATCGCCGCCTGCTGGGGCAGCCGGCCGGTGCGCTCGGCCACCCGGAGGAAGGGCGGATAGATGGGCGTGACCGTCAGCACGCCGTCCCCCGGCTCGGTCAGTGCCAGGCTGGCCAGGTGCAGGGCCGGCACCACGCCCGGCAGCCAGTGCTGCCAGGCCGGCTCGATGGCCCAGCCGTAATGCTCGGCGCTCCACGCGCAGAGGGTCTGGCGCAGCGAGTCGGGCACCAGGCCGTAGCCGAAGACGCCGTGCTCGACCCGAGCGTGCAGGGCCTCGATCACCGCCGGCGGCGAGAGGAAGTCCATGTCGGCGACCCACAGCGGCAGGACCTCCTCGCCGTGGCGATGCCACTTCTGGGAGGGCCACTCCCCCCCGGCCGGGTGGCGGCGCTCCACCGGCGTGGCAAAATCGAACTCCATGCGCCCTCCCTCATCAGCACAGCGAAACGGGACAACCATCAGATGAACCAGACCATGCCCCAAGACGGCTTCTATGCCAAGGTACGCCGCGGACTGCCCGCCCTGATCGGCCAGTGGCGACGACTCGGCCAGGGCGACGAGGCGCGCCTGGCGCTGATCCTGGCCGAGACGGCCCGGGTGGCAAAGCTCGGCCAGCCGGAGGCCACTCCCGATGCCGCGACCCTGGCCGCCTGGAGCGGGCCCGAGGCCGGCGACGCCATCCCGCTGTGGGCGGCCCGCACCGCCACCTTCCTGCTGGTGCAGATGCCGGCGCGGCCGTTGCCGCAGGGCGAGGACGAGGCCTGCGCCTGGGCCTACTGCTGGCTGCGCAACCGCGACTTTCCCGACCACGCCAGTGCCGAGGCGGCCCTCCCCGAGCATCTGCGAGCGCCCCTGGCGGCGCCCCTCAAGGCGGCCTGGGTGGACCGCCAGGGGCTGCGGCTGATCTAGCTCCCGCCGACCTCAGCGCCGCCGCGGCGGCCGCTTGGGCTTGAAGCCGGCAGGCTTGGTGGCCAACCATTCGACGAAGGTGCGAACCTCGGGGTGCCCCATCAGTGCCTCGCGGCTGCGATAATGGTCGGCCAGCTCCCGTTCGCCGAGCACCGCGTGGATATGCCGGTGGCAGGGGTGACAGAGCCAGAGGATGGCGGTCAGCCGCTCGACCCGGTCGAAGCGCCGCCGGTAGCGCGCCTTGCCGTGCAACGAGCGCGGAATCAGGTGGTGGCGGGTCAACGGTGCCGCACGACCGCACAGTTCACAGGTATCGGGTCGCGGCGGCGGTGACAGCTCGTGGCCGGCCATGCACTCTCCGGGGATCTGGATGCCTCCCTGACAGGATAAGGAAAACGAGATGGAAGTTCCCCTGAGCTGGCAGCTGGCCAAGCTCGCCGTGTCGATCGGCATGGTGCTGGGCCTCGGCGCCATCGCCGTGCGCGTCAGCCCGCGTATCGCCGGCCTGCTCGCCGGTTACCCCCTGGGCACCGCCATCGCCCTGTTCTTCATCGGCCTCGAGCTCTCCCCCGCCTTCGCCGCCGAGAGCGCCGTGCATACCCTCGCCGGCTTCACCGCCACCCTGGCGATGGGCGGCGGCTACCTGCTGTGCGGGAGCCGCGAGGGCTTCCGCGGCGTGCTCGCCGGCACCGCCGGGGGGGTGGCGGCCTTCCTGGCCACCGGCCTGGCGCTGACCCAGGTCGAGTTCACCCGGGTCACCGGCACCCTGACCACCCTGGTGGCCATCGCCGCCTTCCTGCGCCTCTACCGGCGAGTGCCCGACGTGCGGGTGACGGCGCGGGGCACGGTCACCTGGCCGGCCCTGATGCTGCGGGCGCTGCTGGCGGCGGCGATCATCTTCGCCATCACCGGCCTGGCCCACGTGCTCCCGGCGGCCTGGGCCGGCGTGATGTCGGCCTTCCCGATCAGCATGTACCCCATGCTGGTGATCCTGCACCTGGCCCACGGCCCGGGACCGGTGGCCACGGTGATCAAGCACTATCCCGCCGGGCTCGGCGCCCTGCTCTGGTATGCGCTGTGTGTCTCGCTCACCTACGACCGTCTGGGGCTGGCCCTGGGCACCCTGGCCGGCTTCGCGGTGGCCACCGTCTGGCTGCTGGCCTGGACCCGCCTGCAGGCGTGGCGCAGGACACGCAGCGTCGTCGCCGCCTAACCGGGGCTTGACCAAGCGCTTGCTCGGGGCAAGGCTGTATCCCTGACACGACAACCACAAGGAATCCGCCGATGTTCGTTCGCAAAGTCGAACCCGCCTTCTACGACACCGATGCCCTGGGCCACGTCAACAACACCCGGCTGCCTGCCTGGTTCGAGCTGGCCCGCAACGACCTGTTCCGCCTGTTCACCCCCGACCTGGACCCGCGCAAGTGGCGCCTGATCATGGCCCGCATGGAGGTCGACTACCGCGCCGAGCTCCAGTATGGCGAGGAGATCGAGATCCGCACCTACGTCTCGCGCCTGGGCAACAGCTCCTTCACGGTCAGCCAGGAGGCCCGCCAGGCCGGCAAGCTCACCAACCTGGGCCACACCGTGATGGTGCACTTCGACCACGAGGCCAAGCGTGCCATCCCCATCGAGGGCGAGCTTCGCGAGGCGCTGGAGGCCCACCTGCAGGAGGAGCCGGCCGACGCATGACCCCTGCCGTCAGAGCGCTCGAGAAGGCCGGGGTCGACTTCACCCTGGCCGAGTACGCCCACGATTCGCGCAGTCCGGCCTATGGCGAGGAGGCCGCCAGCGCCCTGGGGCTCTCGCCCGACGAGGTCTTCAAGACGCTGATCGCCCGGCTCGACGACGGCCGCCTGGCGGTGGCCATCGTGCCGGTCTCGGGCCAGCTCGATCTCAAGGCCCTGGCCCGCGCCGCCGGGGCCCGCAAGGCACGGATGGCCAAGGCCGAGGAGGCCGAGCGCGCTACCGGCTACGTGGTCGGCGGCATCAGTCCGCTGGGCCAGAAGCGCCGCCTGCCCGCCTTCCTCGACGCCAGCGCCGAGGCCCTGTCGGCGATCCATGTCAGCGGTGGGCGCCGCGGCCTGGAGATTCGGCTCGCGCCCGGTGACCTGCTGCACCTCACCGGGGCCCGCCTGGCCCCGATCGCCCGGGCCTGACCGAGCGAGCCGAACGGCTCCGCCCGCTGTCCCAACGACATGGCCGGCCCGGCCGGCAACCGATGACTGACAGGAGGTGGTCATGGCTATCCGCTACGACCTCTGGCTGGACCCCAACAATGTCGCCCGCCACCGCGCGGTGGAGGCGGACCTGACCCGCTACTTCGTGGAGCGCTTCGCGGACTACCCGCACATCCGCTTGTTCGGCGCCGACCCCTACGATTATGATGCGCCGTTCAATCGCCTCTATGACGTGCTGATGGCCCGGGCCGGCGAGTACTGCGAGCGGGAGTGGCGCTACGCGCCCACCCCCGAGCAGCTCAACCGCGCCTTCTTCCTGGCCGTCGGCCAGTCCAACAAGTTTCTACGGGACCCCGACGATGGTGATCCACACCGATCAGACCCCTGACGAGCGCCAGCTGGCAATCATCGCCGAGCAGCTTGGCCGCGCGCCGCGCGGCATCGAGGCCGTGGCGGCCACCGACGGCGAGGGCACCCCGCTGGTGCTGCGCATGGCGCCCATCGTCGATGGCAAGCCCTTCCCGACCCTCTACTGGCTCAGTTCGGAGCGGCTCAAGGTGGAGATCTCCCACATCGAGGCCGCCGGGGTGATCAAGCGGCTCGAGGCGCGCCTGCAGGAGGACCCCGAGTTTCTTGCCGCCTACCACGCCAGCCATCGCGACTACGTCGAGGCGCGCTGGCGCGTCATGAGCGAGGCACAAAAGGCTGAGGTAATCCGGCTCGGCTATGATGGCGTGCTCCGGGAGCGCGGCATCGGCGGCATCGCGAACTGGGACCAGGTGCGCTGCCTGCATACCCAGTACGCCCACCACCTGTGTGGCCACAACGTCATCGGCCAGTGGATGGACGCCGAATACGACGTGGCGGCCTGCCTCCCCTGAGCCTGCACCCTTTCCCTGACCCCAAGCCCCAACAAGGAGCCCCTGATGTACGTCGATACCCATGTCGTTGCCAGCCTCGTCCTGATCGCCAGCATGTTCGTGATCACCGGCGTCGGCCTCAAGCTGCTGAGCCAGGCCATGAAGCGTGATGCTGAGGGCATGCGCTGAGCCGCGACACCCCCGACCGCGAAGGGCGCCATTCGGCGCCCTTCGTCGTTCCGGGCATGGGACGGGCTTGCGGCGTCGGCCCCGCGGCGCCAGCATAGGCCCTGCCAGGAGGCGAAAGCGCCCCCGCCAAGGAGAAGAGCATGTCGAGATTCTGCGTCTATCTGGGCTCACGGGACGGCCGTGACCCGCAATTCCTCGAGGCCGCGCGCCGGCTCGGCCGCGAACTGGCCCGGCGCGGCCACACCCTGGTCTATGGCGGGGCCCGCATCGGCCTGATGGGTGCCCTGGCGGACGCGGCCATGGTCGAGGGTGGCGAGGTGGTCGGCGTGATGCCCGACCACCTGGTGGAGCGCGAGCAGGCCCACCATGGGCTCAGCGAGCTGATCCGCGTGCGCAACATGCACGAGCGCAAGGCCAGCATGGCCGCCCACGCCGACGCCTTCATCGTGCTGCCCGGCGGCATCGGCACCCTCGAGGAGTTCTTCGAGGCCTGGACCTGGCACTACCTGGGCCTGCACGACAAGCCCATCGGCGTGCTCGATACGGCCGGCTTCTATGCGCCGCTGCTGGCCTTCCTGGATAGCACGGTCGAGCACGGTTTCCTCAACGCCCGCACCCGCGCCGAGCTGTTCGACGCCACGGAGCCGGCCGAACTGCTGGATATCCTGGAGGGGCGCCTCGCCGCGTTCGGCTGAGGCCGGGGGAGCGTCCGACAGGGGGCGCGAGGGTCAGGCGTCTCCGGCCAGCTCGCGGGTCCGCTGGTAGGTGAGCTGCAGCAGGCGGGCATCCTCGCCCGCACGGTGCCGATGGATGCCCAGCTCCTCGATCAGCGCCTCCTTGGTGGACTTCCACAGCGCCAGCTGCCCCTCGCTGAGCAGCTTGCGCAGGGCCTCCAGGCGGAAGGCGGGCAGCATGCCGGCATGGTGAAAGAGCAGCGACAGCCAGGTATTGTCGTACCCCCAGCTGTCGCTGTAGGCGATGCCGATCTCCCCCAGTTCGTCGTTGAGCCAGCGAGCCACCTGACGCACGGGATGGCCCTCGCGATGCAGCCGCGCACGGGAGATGCCGTGCAGCAGCTCCGCCTTGGGGTCCCAGTGGGTCCACTCGTCCAGGGGATGGATCAGGAAGGCACAGCTGCTGCCGTCGGGACGGGCCAGGCCGACCTCGATGGGGTAGCTGCCGCGCCCGAATCCGGACGCCTCGATATCGAGCAGTGTCGGTAGCGTCACGGTGGGCGGGTCCTCGAGGCTCGGGGCGGATCGACACGGTTGGCCGGTGTGCCCGGCCGATCGAGGTCCTAGTGTCGCGTCTCGGCTTCGCCGCTGTCCAGCGCATCCCCCAGGCCGGCCGCGCGATCGGCGAGGCGCTGCCAGTGGCCGGCGCGCTCGGCGTCCACCGGCAGGCCCAGCTGGCCTTCGCGATAGGCGCGCGCGAGGCGGGCGGCGGCCAGGGGGTGACCGGCCTCGCCGGCCCGGGCATACCAGGTCACGGCGTGGTCATCGCGACGCGGATAGAGGGCACAGCCGTGCTCGTGGATCTGTCCGGCCTGGTACTGGGCACGGGCATCGCCTGCATGGGCCGCCTCGAGCACGTAGCGGGCGCCGCGCGCCTTGTCCTGGGGGCTCATGCCGCGATGGAAGAGCATGTGCCCGTACAGCGAGAGCGCCGCCGGATGGCCGGCATCGGCACAGCGCTGGAAGAGGTGCATGGTCAGCCGCTGGGTGCGCGGCGAACGCGGAAGCCAGCGGGTATGGAACAGCTGCTCCGCCAGACGGTACTCGAGCCGGGTGAACAGTGATGATGCCTGCGACATGGCCAACAACCGGATCCTGTGAGAAGCGAGAAGATGACGGCGCGCACCACCCTGTGCTCGGCGTCTCCTGACTGCCTGATCGACTGGCCCCGAGAGCGCTCCCGGGGCGAACGGGCGGCCAGCATACGCCCGCCCTTGCGGTGACTCAACCCCTGTCATTTGCTGCCTTGGTCGAGCTGCCGCTACCATGCCGTTTCCAGACCACGAGATCCTTGCAAGGGGAAAGACGGATGCAGACGCGACCGCTTGGGAACACCGGCATCGAGGTCAGCCGACTCTGCCTGGGCACCATGACCTTCGGCGAGCAGAACAGCGAGGCCGAGGCCCACGAACAGCTCGACCGCGCCGTGGCCTTCGGCATCAACTTCATCGATACCGCCGAGATGTACCCCGTCCCCCCCCGGGCCGAGACCCAGGGCCGGACCGAGGCCTATATCGGCAGCTGGCTCAAGCGCCGCGGCGCCCGGGACGACGTGATACTGGCCACCAAGGCGGCCGGCCCAGGCCTCGAGCACATCCGCGGCGGCCCGCGCCTCACCCGCGACCACCTGCACCGTGCCCTCGACGACAGCCTTGCCCGGCTGCAGACCGACTACGTGGACCTCTACCAGCTGCACTGGCCCGACCGGAAGACCAACTTCTTCGGTCGACTCGGCTATGTGCATGACGAGGAGGAGGACGCCACCCCGCTGGAGGAGACGCTGTCGGCACTCAAGGAACTGGTGGATGCCGGCAAGGTGCGCGCCATCGGCCTCTCCAACGACACCCCCTGGGGGGTGATGCGCGCCCTGCACCTGGCCGAGACCCTGGGCCTGCCCCGCGTAGCCTCCGTGCAGAACCCCTACAACCTGCTGAACCGCAGCTTCGAGGTGGGACTGGCCGAGATCGCCCACCGCGAGGCCGTCGGCCTGCTGGCCTACTCACCGCTGGGCTTCGGCGTGCTCTCCGGCAAGTACCTGGACGGGGCGCGTCCGGAGGGGGCCCGGCTGACCCTCTTCGAGCGCTTCCAGCGCTACACCTCACCGCTGGCCGAGCAGGCAACTCGCGACTACGTGCAGATCGCCCGCGACGCCGGACTGGATCCGGCCCAGATGGCGCTGGCCTTCGTCAACTCGCGAAGCTTCCTGACCAGCAACATCATCGGCGCCACCACCATGGACCAGCTGGAGGACAACCTGGCCAGCGAATCCCTCAAGCTCGACCAGGGCGTCCTCGAGGCCATCGAGGCGGTCCACGCCCGACTGCCCAACCCCTGCCCCTGACGCCCTCGTGGACCGGTGGGCTATCACCGCGATAGCCCACCGCCGGCGGCTCGCTTGGTATACTCGTGGCACTCTCACCAGGACCAGGAGCGCCACATGCTGAGCGTGATCTCCCCCGCCAAGACGCTGGACTTCGAGACGCCGGCCACCACGGCCATGCACTCCCAGCCCGACCATCTCGACCGCAGCCGGGAGCTGATCGAGATCCTGCGGGACTACTCGCCCCAGCAGCTCAGCGACCTCATGGGCATCAGCGACAAGCTGGCCGGGCTCAACGCCGCGCGCTTCGGCGAATGGCAGCCCCCCTTCACCCCGGAGAATGCCAAACCCGCCGCCCAGGCCTTCCAGGGTGACGTCTACGTCGGGCTCGAGGCCGGAAGCTTCAGCGACGAGGACAACGCCTTCGCCCAGGAGCACCTGCGGATCCTGTCGGGCCTCTACGGCCTGCTGCGCCCCCTGGACCTGATCCAGCCCTACCGCCTGGAGATGGGCACCCGGCTGGAGAACCCCGCCGGCCGCGACCTCTATGCCTTCTGGCGGGAGACCCTGACCGTCGAGCTCGATCGCGCGGTAGCCGCCAGCGGCAGTCGCGTGCTCGTCAACCTGGCCTCCAACGAGTACTTCAAGGCGGTCGATGCGAAGGCGCTGGAGGCACGGGTGATCACCCCGGTGTTCAAGGACGAGAAGAACGGCAAGCTCAAGATCATCAGCTTCTATGCCAAGAAGGCGCGGGGGCTGATGGCCGCCTGGATGATCCGCGAGCACCTGGACGACCCGGAAGGCCTCAAGGGCTTCAACGTCGCCGGCTACACCTACAACGCCGCCATGAGCGAGGGCGACACTCTGGTCTTCACCCGCCCGGAAGGCGCCGCCTGACGCTCCCTAGACAAACACCAGCGGCCGCGCCGAGCGGCCCTTGAGGAAGCGGCGGTGGGCCTGCTTGAAGCGCTCGTCGTCGCAGCGATGCAGCCACTCGTAGGCCACCATGTCGGCGCTCACCGGCACGGCGCCGGCCTGGACCATGCGCTCCCGGGCCAGTCGTGCCTCGCCGGCCCGGCGGCTGGCACAGGCCTCGGTGAGCCAGTAGACCTCGTAGCCCGCCGCCAGCAGCCCGAGCCCCGTCTGCATGACGCAGATATGCGCCTCGGTGCCACACAGCACCACCTGGCGCCGGCCGCTCTCCGCCAGGGCCGCCACGAACGCCGGGTTGCCGCAGGCGTCGAAGGTGAGCTTCTGCCAGCGCCGATGCCCCGGCAGCGCCTCAAGCAGCCGCGGCTCGCTGCCGCCCAGACCCTCCGGATACTGCTCGGTGACCCACACCGGCACCTCGATCGACTCGGCCAGCCCCCCCAGCCAGGCCGCCTCGGTGACCGCCTGGTCGCCGTGCTCGATCACCGGCAGCAGCCCCGCCTGGAGGTCGACGATCAACATCAGGCTCTCTTCACGTGTCAGGCGCATCGGCAGACTCCATGTCGCTACGGTTATTGTCGTGAGCCCCCAGCATAGCCGGTAGAATGAACCGACTCGACCCCTTCCCCATCCAACCGGAAGTCACCCAGACCCTGGAGGCACCCCTGATGCGTCACCTTCTCGCCATGCTGGTCGTCGGGCTGTTCACGCTCGGCCCCGCCCTGGAACTCGCCGAGGCCCGCCGCATGGGCGGCGGCGGCAATGTCGGCAGCTTTTCCCGCTCGGCGGATCGCCCCGCAGCAGCACCCAACCAGGCCGCCCCTGCCCGGCAGGGCCAGCAGCAGGGGGCGGCGGCCGGTTCGCGCATGCCCGGCATGCTGGGCGGCCTGCTCGCCGGCGGCCTGCTGGCGGCACTGTTCTTCGGCGGCGCCTTCGATGAGCTTCGCCTGATGGACATCCTGATCGTCGCCGCCATCGGCTTCCTGCTGTTCCGCCTGCTGGCCCGCCGTCGTCCCGCCATGGCCGGCGCGGGCAGCGGTGATACCATGGCGGGCTCCAACCCCCAGGCCTTCCAGGCCGATACCCCGCCCATGGGCGTGGGCGGCGCCTTCGCCGGCGAGCCGGAATGGTTCGACCGGGAGCGCTTCCTGGGCGGTGCCAAGGAGCATTTCATGACCCTGCAGCGCGCCTGGGACAACAACGACTTCGCCGGCATCCAGGAGTACGTCACCCCGGAGCTCTACAACCTGCTGCGCGAGGAACGTGCCCGGCATCCGGCCAACAACCGCACCGAGGTGGTGCGGCTCTTCGCCGAGCTGGGCATGGTCCAGGAACTGGGGCAGCAGGCCGAGGCCACGGTGATCTTCCACGGCATCCTCGATGAGAACGGCGAGCACAACGAGTTCAACGAGACCTGGCACCTGGTCCGCGAACTGCGAGACGATGCTCCCTGGTACGTACGGGGCATCGAGCAGAACGGCTGAACGATTCGGCGGGCAGGGTCCCGCCGGCTGTCCAGACACGCAGAAGGCCGGGTGAATGCCCGGCCTTCTGCGTGTCATGCCTTGCCCGCCATCAGTTGCCTTCGGCAGCGTCCTGGATGGACTCCCCCATCTCCTCGACGCCCTCCCCGGCATCCTCCATGGCCTCATCGATCTCCTGGCCGGCCTCCTCCGCCGGGCCGGGGTCGTCCTGGCAGGCCACCAGGCCACCCGCGAGCATGGCGATCAGCAGCGCCAGGCCCAACCTCTTGAGCATATCGGTCTTCATCATCGTCTCCTCCTGAGAACTCGGTATCCGAGGATCCTGCAAGGCAGTATCCGTCTCCAACGTAGTCCAGACACCCGACCGGCTCCACTACCGGCTGCAACACCATGTAACGACATCGCTACACGCCGATGGCGGCGCCCGCAACGTAACGGGCCGGTGAACACGCCTTCCGCGGAACCCTCTGGCCAGCGACATTAGGTGCCCACCTATTAATAAGTGGACACCTACCATGACTGACTTAAGCGTGCTGGAAGCCCCTCGGAAGCGTCGTCGTTTCACCGCCGCGTTCAAGGCCAGAATCGTCGAGGCCTGCCAGCAGCCCGGCGCCTCCGTGGCCGGGGTTGCCCTGGAGCACAGCCTTAATGCCAACCTGGTCCACAAGTGGATCCGCACCGCCCGTCAGCGGACTGCCGCGCCAGAAGCACCCGCGTTTGTGCCGGTGCCCATGTCCAGCACCTCATTACCGGTCGCTCGCCAGAATCAGGTGGCGGACCATATTCTCCTCACGATCCCGCACCCCAACGGCCCGCTGGTCATCGAGTGGCCTGCCTCGGAGGCCGACGCCTGCCGATCTCTGATCCGAGAGCTTCTCGCATGATCCGTATCGACGAGATCTGGCTGGCCACCGAGCCGCTGGACATGCGTGCCGGCCCGGATACCGCGCTGGCCCGAGTGGTCAAGGTGTTCGGCGCGGCACGTCCGCACTGTGCCTATCTCTTTGCCAACCGTCGCGGCAACCGTATGAAGGTGCTGGTGCACGACGGCCTGGGTGTCTGGCTATGTGCCCGGCGCTTGAACCAGGGCAAGTTCCACTGGGCCGGTAACTGGCATGGCGATCGCGTCGCGCTCTGCCCCGAGCAGGTGACGGCGCTGGTTCAAGGCCTGCCCTGGCAGCGTCTCGGCGCCGGCGGAGTGATCTCCATCGTGTGATCCGCGGCACAGACGTGGCGGCCCGGCTATTCGCGGATGCGCTAATCCCGCTGTCAGCGTCGGGCTGGCATACTTGTCGGATGACCACGTCGCCCGATCTGTCTCAGCTCTCTCCCGATCAGCTCCGCCACCTGGCGGCAACGCTGATGTCGCAGGTGGAAGAAAAAGATAAGGCGCTCCGGCACAGCGAGCAGGTCAACCAGAAGCTGACCTATGAACTGGCATTGCTCAAGCGCCACGCCTTCGGCAAGCGCAGCGAGCAGCTCAACGTCCTGCAGATCAGCCTGCTGGAGGAGGTGGTGGATGCCGACATCGCTGCCATCGAGACCGAGCTGGAAGACCTGAAGCTCGCCTCCACGCCGCCGGCGACCAAGAAGGCCCCCAAGCGCGCTCCCTTGCCCCCCGAACTGCCGCGCACCGAGATCCACCATGACCCGAAGAGCGAACATTGCGCCTGCGGCTGCCAGCTGCGGCGGATCGGCGAAGAGATCAGCGAGAAGCTCGACTACACGCCGGGCGTGTTCCACGTCGAGCGGCATATCCGTGGCAAGTGGGTCTGCGACCAGTGCGAGACGCTGACCCAGGCGCCGATGCCGGCGCAGATCATCGACAAGGGCATCCCCACCGCCGGCCTGCTGGCCCAGGTGCTGATCGCCAAATATGCCGATCACCTGCCGCTCTATCGTCAGGCACAGATCTTCGCCCGCGCCGGCGTGGCGCTTCCGCGCTCCACCCTGGCTGAATGGGTCGGCATCTGCGGCGTGCGGCTCCAGCCGCTGATCGATGCCTTGCGTGACCTGCTACTCAGTGAACCCGTGCTGCATGCCGACGAGACGCCGGTACCGATGTTGGCCCCGGGCAAGAAGAGAACCCACCGCGCCTACCTCTGGGCCTATGCCACCACGCCCTACGCCGGATTGAAGGCGGTGGTCTACGACTTCAGCGAAGGGCGCGGCGGCCAGCATGCCCGCGACTTCCTCGGCGACTGGCGGGGCAAGCTGGTGTGCGACGACTACAGTGGCTACAAGCAGAGTTTTGCCAACGGCGTCACCGAAATCGGCTGCATGGCCCACGCCCGGCGCAAGTTCGTCGATCTGCACGTGGCTGACAAGAGCCAGATCGCCGGTCAGGCCATCGAGCTGATCGGTCAGCTCTACCAAGTAGAGCGCGAGGCCCAGTCACTGAGCGCTGAAGAGCGCCAACGGCTGCGGGAGACACGAGCAAAGCCCATCGCCGACGCGCTGCACCGCTGGATGTTGGCTCACAGAGAGAAAGTGCCGAACGGTACAGCCACCGCCAAGGCGCTGGACTACAGCCTGAAGCGTTGGGCGGCGCTGACGCGCTACCTCGACGACGGCGGGTTGCCGATCGACAACAACCAAGTCGAGAACCTGATTCGCCCCTGGGCGCTCGGACGTTCCAACTGGCTGTTCGCTGGATCACTGCGCAGTGGCCAGCGTGCCGCCACCATCATGAGCCTGATCCAGTGTGCCAAGCTGAATGGCCATGAGCCCTACGCCTACCTGAAGGACGTGCTGGAACGGCTGCCGACTCAGAAGGCCAGCCAGCTCCACGAGCTCCTGCCCCATCACTGGCAACAATCCGCCTGATCATGCGCCGGCGGTGATGCCCGGTCGCTTACCCCGCAACGCAAAAAGCCCCGTGCTCTTTCGAACACGGGGCTTTTCTAATAGGTGCCTGACGATGATCGCGCCGGGCTCCGGGGGCCGGCACCCCGGGACTCTCCATGGGGAGACCCCCACAACGACGAAACCCCGACCAATGGCCGGGGTTTCTGAAAAGGTGCCTGACGATGACCTACTCTCACATGGGGAAACCCCACACTACCATCGGCGCTAAGCGGTTTCACTGCTGAGTTCGGCATGGGATCAGGTGGTTCACGCTTGCTATGGTCGTCAGGCGAAAAACGGAATCATGCTGGCAACGCGACACGTCTCTGCGTATCCGGCCCCTGTCGGTCGTCATCTCAGACCGCTTGGGTGTTATATGGTCAAGCCTCACGGGCCATTAGTATCGGTTAGCTCAACGCCTTGCAGCGCTTCCACACCCGACCTATCAACCAGCTGGTCTCGCTGGGCCCTTCAGGAGGCTCAAGGCCTCAGGGAAGTCTCATCTTGAAGGGGGCTTCCCGCTTAGATGCCTTCAGCGGTTATCCCGTCCGCACATAGCTACCCGGCAATGCCACTGGCGTGACAACCGGAACACCAGAGGTGCGTCCACTCCGGTCCTCTCGTACTAGGAGCAGCTCTTCTCAAACTTCCAACGCCCACGGCAGATAGGGACCGAACTGTCTCACGACGTTCTAAACCCAGCTCGCGTACCACTTTAAATGGCGAACAGCCATACCCTTGGGACCGACTTCAGCCCCAGGATGTGATGAGCCGACATCGAGGTGCCAAACACCGCCGTCGATGTGAACTCTTGGGCGGTATCAGCCTGTTATCCCCGGAGTACCTTTTATCCGTTGAGCGATGGCCCTTCCATACAGAACCACCGGATCACTAGAACCTACTTTCGTACCTGCTCGACGTGTCTGTCTCGCAGTCAAGCACCCTTATGCTCTTGCACTCAATGCACGATTTCCAACCGTGCTGAGGGTACCTTCGTGCTCCTCCGTTACGCTTTGGGAGGAGACCGCCCCAGTCAAACTACCCACCACACACGGTCCTCGATCCGGATCACGGACCTGAGTTAGAACGCCAATGATGCCAGGCTGGTATTTCAAGGTTGGCTCCACCCGAACTGGCGTCCGGGTTTCAAAGCCTCCCAGCTATCCTACACAAGCAACATCAGCGTCCAGTGTGAAGCTGTAGTAAAGGTTCACGGGGTCTTTCCGTCTAGCCGCGGGTACACAGCATCTTCACTGCGATTTCAATTTCACTGAGTCTCGGGTGGAGACAGCGTGGCCATCATTACGCCATTCGTGCAGGTCGGAACTTACCCGACAAGGAATTTCGCTACCTTAGGACCGTTATAGTTACGGCCGCCGTTTACCGGGGCTTCGATCAGGAGCTTCGCTTGCGCTAACACCATCAATTAACCTTCCGGCACCGGGCAGGCGTCACACCCTATACGTCCGCTTGCGCGTTTGCAGAGTGCTGTGTTTTTAATAAACAGTTGCAGCCACCTGGTATCTTCGACCGGTTCATGCTCCGGGCGCGAGGCCCTTCACACTACGCCGGCGTGCCTTCTCCCGAAGTTACGGCACCATTTTGCCTAGTTCCTTCACCCGAGTTCTCTCAAGCGCCTGGGTATTCTCTACCTGACCACCTGTGTCGGTTTGGGGTACGGTCCCACTGTATCTGAAGCTTAGAGGCTTTTCCTGGAAGCGTGGCATCAATGACTTTCGGACCGTGGTCCGTTCGTCTCGTCTCTCGGCCTTGGGGCACCGGATTTGCCTGATCCCCCAGCCTACTGACTTTCACCAGGACAACCAACGCCTGGCTCACCTAGCCTTCTTCGTCCCCCCATCGCAATACAGTGAGGTACGGGAATATTGACCCGTTTCCCATCGACTACGCCTTTCGGCCTCGCCTTAGGGGCCGACTCACTCTGCTCCGATTAGCGTCGAACAGAAACCCTTGGTCTTCCGGCGGGGGAGTTTTTCACTCCCCTTGTCGTTACTCATGTCAGCATTCGCACTCGTGATACCTCCAGCAAGCCTCTCGACTCACCTTCATCGGCTTACACGACGCTCCTCTACCGCTTGCCATTCGGCAAGCCCGTAGCTTCGGTACCTGGTTTGAGCCCCGTTACATCTTCCGCGCAGGCCGACTCGACTAGTGAGCTATTACGCTTTCTTTAAAGGATGGCTGCTTCTAAGCCAACCTCCTAGCTGTCTGAGCCTTCCCACATCGTTTCCCACTTAACCAGGATTTCGGGACCTTAGCTGACGGTCTGGGTTGTTTCCCTTTTCACGACGGACGTTAGCACCCGCCGTGTGTCTCCCACGCTCGCACTCACCGGTATTCGGAGTTTGCCTCGGGTTGGTAAGTCGGGATGACCCCCTAGCCGAAACAGTGCTCTACCCCCGGCGGTGATACGTGAGGCGCTACCTAAATAGCTTTCGAGGAGAACCAGCTATCTCCGGGCTTGATTAGCCTTTCACTCCGATCCACAAGTCATCCAAATCTTTTTCAACAGATCCTGGTTCGGTCCTCCAGTTGATGTTACTCAACCTTCAACCTGCTCATGGATAGATCGCCCGGTTTCGGGTCTATTCCCAGCGACTGGTCGCCCAGTTAAGACTCGGTTTCCCTACGCCTCCCCTATACGGTTAAGCTCGCCACTGAAAATAAGTCGCTGACCCATTATACAAAAGGTACGCGGTCACAGAACACGTCTGCTCCCACTGCTTGTACGCACACGGTTTCAGGATCTATTTCACTCCCCTCTCCGGGGTTCTTTTCGCCTTTCCCTCACGGTACTGGTTCACTATCGGTCAGCCAGGAGTATTTAGCCTTGGAGGATGGTCCCCCCGTCTTCAGTCAAGGTTTCACGTGCCCCGACCTACTCGATTTCACATGATCAGATTTTCGACTACGGGGCTATCACCCGCTATGGCCACGCTTCCCAGCGTGTTCGCCTAATCAGTCTCATGCTTAAGGGCTGGTCCCCGTTCGCTCGCCGCTACTGGGGGAATCTCGGTTGATTTCTTTTCCTCAGGGTACTTAGATGTTTCAGTTCCCCTGGTTCGCCTCCCAACACCTATGGATTCAGTGTGGGATACCCTGCTTGTGCAGGGTGGGTTTCCCCATTCAGAAATGCCCGGGTCACAGGTCGTTTGCCACCTCGCCGAGCCTTATCGCAGGCTTCCACGTCTTTCATCGCCTCTGGCTGCCTAGGCATCCACCGTGTGCGCTTCATCGCTTGACCATATAACCCCAAGGGGTCTGGTCCGCGATGACGGTTCGACAATTGCCGGATACGCTTGAGACGTATCTCGTGTCCTTTCCTTGCGGAAAGAACGTTTGTCAGCATGATTCACATTGTTAAAGAGCAGACTGTCAATCGACAGTCATAAACCGGTCATTGCATGGTGCAAGGAGGGCTTATGACTGCGGATCCGATCAGGTAACGACTGTGTGGGCGGGGGGGGCAGACTCTCATGCAATAGAGATGGTGGAGCCAAGCGGGATCGAACCGCTGACCTCCTGCGTGCAAGGCAGGCGCTCTCCCAGCTGAGCTATGGCCCCACTGATACCCGCATCACGGGTAATTTTATTCAGACCCAGGCATTTTGTGGCGACGCATAGCCTGCTATGCGAGTCGCAAAATAACGCAGGACTGGATAAAATTTGGTGGGTCTGGGCAGATTTGAAATAAACCCCGCGACCTCACCCTTCTCTTTACAGAACTTCCGGGGGTGCGCTCTAACCAACTGAGCGTCCCGGCCGTTCCGAGAATGGTGGGTCTGGGCAGATTTGAACTGCCGACCTCACCCTTATCAGGGGTGCGCTCTAACCAACTGAGCTACAGACCCATTGGTCACGCTGGGCCTATACCCAAACAGTCTTTTGCTCTGGTCGATCAGGTAATTCATTGTGAGCACTTGCCGCGTGCCGGTGACGTCGTCGTTAAGGAGGTGATCCAGCCGCAGGTTCCCCTACGGCTACCTTGTTACGACTTCACCCCAGTCATGAACCACACCGTGGTGATCGCCCTCCGAAGTTAGGCTAACCACTTCTGGTGCAGTCCACTCCCATGGTGTGACGGGCGGTGTGTACAAGGCCCGGGAACGTATTCACCGTGACATTCTGATTCACGATTACTAGCGATTCCGACTTCACGGAGTCGAGTTGCAGACTCCGATCCGGACTGAGATCAGCTTTCTGGGATTAGCTCCACGTCGCCGCTTTGCAACCCTTTGTACCGACCATTGTAGCACGTGTGTAGCCCTACCCGTAAGGGCCATGATGACTTGACGTCGTCCCCACCTTCCTCCGGTTTGTCACCGGCAGTCTCCCTAGAGTTCCCGACCGAATCGCTGGCAAATAGGGACAAGGGTTGCGCTCGTTACGGGACTTAACCCAACATTTCACAACACGAGCTGACGACAGCCATGCAGCACCTGTCTGTGCGCTCCCGAAGGCACCAAGGTATCTCTACCAAGTTCGCACGATGTCAAGGGTAGGTAAGGTTCTTCGCGTTGCATCGAATTAAACCACATGCTCCACCGCTTGTGCGGGCCCCCGTCAATTCATTTGAGTTTTAACCTTGCGGCCGTACTCCCCAGGCGGTCGACTTATCGCGTTAACTGCGCCACTAAGAACTCGAGGCTCCCAACGGCTAGTCGACATCGTTTACGGCGTGGACTACCAGGGTATCTAATCCTGTTTGCTACCCACGCTTTCGCACCTCAGTGTCAGTGTCAGTCCAGAAGGCCGCCTTCGCCACTGGTATTCCTCCCGATCTCTACGCATTTCACCGCTACACCGGGAATTCTACCTTCCTCTCCTGCACTCTAGCCTGACAGTTCCGGATGCCGTTCCCAGGTTGAGCCCGGGGCTTTCACAACCGGCTTATCAAGCCACCTACGCGCGCTTTACGCCCAGTAATTCCGATTAACGCTCGCACCCTCCGTATTACCGCGGCTGCTGGCACGGAGTTAGCCGGTGCTTCTTCTGTGGGTGATGTCCTTCCTCGAGGGTATTAGCCCCAAGGCTTTCTTCCCCACTGAAAGTGCTTTACAACCCGAGGGCCTTCTTCACACACGCGGCATGGCTGGATCAGGCTTTCGCCCATTGTCCAATATTCCCCACTGCTGCCTCCCGTAGGAGTTCGGGCCGTGTCTCAGTCCCGATGTGGCTGATCATCCTCTCAGACCAGCTACGGATCGTCGCCTTGGTGAGCCATTACCTCACCAACCAGCTAATCCGACATAGGCTCATCCGATAGCGCAAGGTCCGAAGAGCCCCTGCTTTCTCCCGTAGGACGTATGCGGTATTAGCCTGGGTTTCCCCAGGTTATCCCCCACTATCGGGCAGATTCCTATGCATTACTCACCCGTCCGCCGCTCGACGCCTGGGAGCAAGCTCCCTTCGTTTCCGCTCGACTTGCATGTGTTAGGCCTGCCGCCAGCGTTCAATCTGAGCCATGATCAAACTCTTCAGTTTAAGATCATATAGTCCTTACCCTTCAAGGAAGGAAGCGGACCAAACTTGGCTCAAGGTTCAAACGTTCTCAAAAAGATCCGTGGATCTTTGACGAGTCGCTTGCCTTGATGTTTCAGTGACTGGTCACCGACACATCGACAAGCGCCCACATGAATTACCTGATCGATTGTTAAAGAGCGGCTCCGGGCTCGATAAAAGAGCGGAGCGTCTCGCTTGCTGTCGTGGCCGCGGATCCATGATCCGGCGGGCCTCGCCAGCGCCCTGCGAGGAAGGCGTATTCTACCGATTCGCTTCAGCGTGTCAAGCAGTGGTTGGCGAAGCGAACTTGCCGTATCTGCTGACCGCCCCACCCCGTCGAGGGGGCGGCGAATCCCGTGGGGCGCATTCTACCGAATCCGCGGTGACTGTCAAGCGAGGTGTTTTCGAAAACCCCAAGCAGAACAACCACTTCCCCCACCTTTTACCGCCTGCAACGTTGCCCGTCGCCGGCAGCGGATGCGTACTTTACGGACTTCCCCGGGACCCCGCAAGCCCTTCCGGTAAAAAAATGTCAGGACGGTGGCAGAACGGGGAAACCGTTGCGCCAGCGTGCCGCCCCGGGCTATCCACAGCGCCCTGGCTCCCGGGGCTGTGGACAAGCCGTGGCGCCCGGACGATAACGCCCGCGCAGGGCGGGCGTCGAGGCGAGAGCGGCAGGCGGGTCAAGCCGTCGGCGGCGCATGCCTGAGCTTGCGCATCACCGCCATGACCGGGCCGGAGGCCACGTAGGCGCCGAACAGCAACAGCAGCATCACCGACGGCTGCACGGAGATCACCACGAAGCCGAGCACGATGGCCAGCAGCACAACGAAGGGCACCGGCCCCTTGAGGTCGATCTCCTTGAAGCTGTGGTAGCGGATATTGCTGACCATCAGCACACCAGCGGCCCCGACGATGAACAGCATCAGCAGCTTGAAGCCGAAGGCCTCGGCATCCAGGGTGTGGAAGGTCCAGACGCTGGCCGCCACCAGGGCCGCCGCCGACGGGCTGGGCAAGCCGATGAACCACTTCTTGTCGACGCTGCCGATCTGCACGTTGAAGCGCGCCAGGCGCAGCGCGGCACAGGCCACGTAGAGAAAGGCCACCACCCAGCCGGTCTTGCCGATGTCCTGCAGGATCCAGGTGAAGGCGACCAGGGCCGGCGCCACGCCGAAGGAGAGCATGTCGGCCAGGCTGTCATACTCGGCGCCGAAGGCGCTCTGGGTATTGGTCATCCGCGCCACGCGACCATCCAGGCCATCGAGCACCATGGCGATGAAGATCGCCACCGCCGCTGCGGTGAAGTCGCCGTTGATGCCCGCCACCACGGCGAAGAAGCCGGCAAACAGGGCGGAGGTGGTGAACAGGTTGGGCAGCAGGTAGATGCCCTTGCGGCGCACCTTCTGCCCGTTCTCCACGGCCTCCTCGATGACTTCCGTCTCGCGCACGAAGGCCGCCGCCAGATCCTCCTCCGCGGGAGGCGCCCTGTCGGCGGCCGCCTCGCCGGGAGTCTCGTTACCGGGCTGCTGCGACATATCATGCTCGGTATTGCGGGGGTCCTGACTCATGCGTTTCGTCCATTGTCGGAATGAGGTCGCCCTGGGGCGCTAGGGTCATTCTACACGCCCGCCACGCCCCCACAACGGCGCACCCCAGGCGGCTCACCCCCATGAACGAGCAAAGGGGCGCGGAAGTCCGCGCCCCTTCGGGTCCATCCAGAACCGGTCGAGGATCAGTTCTTGGACTTGTCGACCAGCTGGTTGGCGGCGATCCACGGCATCATGCCGCGCAGCTTGGCGCCGACGATCTCGATGTCGTGCTCGGCGTTCAGGCGGCGACGTGCCGTCATCGACGGATAGTTGCTGTTGCCTTCCTGGATGAACATCTTGGCGTACTCGCCGGTCTGGATGCGCTTGAGGGCGTTGCGCATCGCGTCACGGGACTGCTCATTGATCACCTCGGTGCCGGTCACGTACTCGCCATACTCCGCGTTGTTGGAGATGGAGTAGTTCATGTTGGCGATGCCGCCCTCGTACATCAGGTCGACGATCAGCTTGAGCTCGTGAAGGCACTCGAAGTAGGCCATCTCCGGGGCGTAGCCCGCCTCGGTCAGAGTCTCGAAGCCCGCCTTGACCAGCTCGACGGCGCCACCGCACAGCACGGCCTGCTCGCCGAAGAGGTCGGTCTCGGTCTCGTCCTTGAAGGTGGTCTCGATGATGCCGCTGCGGCCGCCGCCGACGCCGGCGGCGTAGGAAAGCGCGAGCTCCTTGGCACTGCCGGAGGCATCCTGATGGATGGCGATCAGGTCGGGGATACCGCCGCCCTTGACGAACTCGGAGCGCACGGTGTGGCCCGGCGCCTTGGGCGCGATCATGATCACGTCCAGGTCCTTGCGCGGTTCGATCTGGTTGTAGTGGATGTTGAAACCGTGGGCGAAGGCCAGGGTAGCGCCCTGCTTCAGGTTCGGCTCGACCTCGTTCTCGTAGATGGCCTTCTGGTTCTCGTCCGGGGCCAGGATCATCACCACGTCGGCCGTCTTGCAGGCCTCGGGCACGCTGGCGACCTTGAGGCCGGCGGCCTCGGCCTTGGCGGCGGAGGAGGAACCGGCACGCAGGGCGACGGTGACGTCCACGCCGGACTCCTTCAGGTTGTTGGCGTGGGCGTGGCCCTGTGAGCCGTAGCCCACGATGGTGACTTTCTTGCCCTGAATGAGGGAGAGGTCGCAATCCTTGTCGTAATACACGTGCATGGTGAACTCCTGAAAGCGTGGTGAAGGTATCGTGTCAGCGTTGATGACCACCCGCCCCGTCTGGCGCGGGGTCGGGATTCGCGGCATCCGATGGCTCCACCTTACGCCGGACCCGCCATTGCGTAAAACGCTATATTTGCAACGACACATGCCGGATTGTGCAATACTGGCCCCATGGACCTGCGACCCCTGAAACACTTCCTGGCCCTGGCGGAGACCCTGCACTTCGGCCGCGCCAGCGAAGCCTGCCACGTCAGCCCCTCGACGCTGTCGCGCTCGATCCGCCAGCTCGAGGAGACGCTTGGCGTGGCACTCTTCGAGCGCGACAACCGCCACGTGGCCCTGACTCGCCAGGGGGTGACCTTCCAGCGCTACGCCAGGGAGACCCTGGAACAGTGGGAGCAGCTGCGCCTCTCGCTGATGAGCGAGGCCCGGCGCCTGACCGGCGAGATCAGCGTCTACTGCTCGGTCACCGCCAGCTACAGCTTCCTCTACGAACTGCTCAGCGAATTCCGCGCCCACCACCCCGGCATCGAGCTCAAGCTCCACACCGGCGACCCGGCCGAGGCGATGTCCCGGGTACTGGCCGGCGACGAGGACATGGCCATCACCCCTCGCCCCCGCCAGACGCCCGAGGCGCTGGCCTTCAAGTCTCTGACCCGCTCGCCGCTGGTGTTCATCGCCCCCCACGAACGCCACGACTGGATTCCGGCGACCCCCGAGACGCCCAGTGCCGAGCAGTGGCGCCAGGTGCCGATGGTGCTTTCCGAGGCGGGTCTCTCCCGGGAGTTCGCCAACACCTGGTTCCGGGCGCTGGGCATCACCCCGCGGATCTACGCCCAGGTGGCGGGCCACGAGGCGATCGTCAGCATGGTGGGACTGGGGTTCGGCGTGGGCGTGGTGCCGAAGATCGTGCTCGACAACAGCCCACTGGTGGAGCGGGTGCGGGTGCTGCCGGTAAAGCCCGAACTGCCCCACTACGACGTCGGCCTCTGCGTGCTGGAGCGCCGCCTGAGGAGTCCGCTGATCCGCGCGCTATGGGACGAGGTGGTGGAGCGCTGACGCCTCCCCCGGAAACAGCAAGGCCGCCCGAAGGGCGGCCTTGTCTCTTCGGCAGGATGGTCCGCTCAGAGCGACAGCACCTTGTCCCCGCGGGCGATGCCGGAGACCCCGGTACGCGCCACCTCGAGGATCCCCACCGGCGCCATGGCCTGCAGGAAGGCATCCAGCTTGCCGGCGTCGCCGGTGATCTGCACGGTGTAGAGGCTCGGCGTCACGTCGACGATCTGCGCACGGAAGATATCCACGGTGCGCTTCACCTCGTCGCGGGCCGCCCCCAGCGCCTTGACCTTCACCAGCATCAGTTCACGCTCGATGTGGTTGCCCTCGGTGAGGTCCACCAGCTTGACCACGTCGATCAGCTTGTTGAGATGCTTGGTGATCTGTTCGATCACCCGGTCGTCCCCCACCGTGGTCACGGTCAGTCGCGACAGGGTCTCGTCCTCGGTGGGCGCCACGTTCAGCGTCTCGATGTTGAAGTTGCGCTGAGAGAACAGCCCCACCACGCGAGACAGGGCGCCCGGTTCGTTTTCCATCAGAATCGAGATGATATGGCGCATCAGGTCCGCTCCGTCTTGGAAAGCAGCATGTCACGCATGGCGCCCAGCGGCACCTGCATCGGATAGACGTGCTCGTGCGGGTCGACCGCCACGTCGAGGAACACCAGCTCGTGCTTGTCGGCAAAGGTTCTCTCCAGTGCCGGCTCGAGCTGGTCGAGGGTCTCGACCTTCAGCGCGGTGAAGCCATAGGACTCGATCAGTTTCTGGAAGTCGGGCAGCGACTCCATGTAGGAGTGGGCGTGACGGGACTTGTAGTTCAGGTCCTGCCACTGCCGCACCATCCCCAGCGAAGCATTGTTCAGGTTGACGATCTTCACGCCGCCACCGAACTGCTTACAGGTGGAGAGCTCCTGCATCATCATCTGGAAGCTGCCCTCGCCGGTCACGCAGATCACCTCCTCGTCCGGGAAGTTCTGCTTGATGCCCATGGCCGCCGGGAAGCCGAAGCCCATGGTGCCGAGACCGCCCGAGGTGATGAAGCGGTTGGGCTTGTCGAACTTGTAGTACTGGGCCGCGAACATCTGGTGCTGGCCCACGTCGGTGGTCACGTAGGCCTCGCCGCGGGTGAACCGGCACAGCGCCTCGATGACCTCCTGGGGCTTGATGGCCTCGCCGGGCTTCGAGGGCTCGTAGAGCCTGCCGACCCGCTCCTCGCGCCAGCCGTCGATCTTCTGCCACCACTCGGCCAGGGCCTCGGGGTGGGCGATCTCCTTGCCCTGCACCAGGCTGATCATCTCGCTGATCACGCTGCCGGCCGGCCCCACGATGGGCACGTCGGCCCGCACGGTCTTGGAGACCGAGCTCGGGTCGATATCCACGTGGATGATCTTGGCCGTGGGGCAGAACTTGGAGGTGTTGTTGGTCACCCGGTCATCGAAGCGCGCGCCGATGGCGATGATCAGGTCGGCATGGTGCATGGCCATGTTGGATTCAAAGGAGCCGTGCATGCCCAGCCAGCCGAGACACTGGCGATCGCTCTGCGGATAGGAGCCGATGCCCATCAGGGTAGTGGTGATGGGGTAGCCCAGCCGCTTGACCAGGTCGGTCAACCCTTCACTTGCCCGCCCGGTCACCACGCCACCGCCGGTGTAGAACACCGGGCGCTTGGCCTTGAGCATCATCTCCACGGCCTTCTTGATCTGGCCGCTGTGCCCGCGGGAGACCGGGTTGTACGAGCGCATCTTGACCTTCTTCGGGTAGACGTACTCGTAGCGCTCGGTGGGGGCGGTCATGTCCTTGGGAATGTCCACCACCACCGGGCCCGGGCGGCCGGTCGCTGCCAGGTAGAAGGCCTTCTTCAGCACTTCCGGAATCTCGGTCGGATGCTTGATCGAGAAGCTGTGCTTCACGATGGGGCGTGTCACGCCGATGATGTCGGTCTCCTGGAAGGCGTCGTCGCCGATCAGGTGGCTCATCACCTGGCCACACAGCACCACCATCGGGATCGAGTCCATGTAGGCGGTGGCGATGCCGGTGACGGCGTTGGTCGCGCCGGGACCGGAGGTGACCAGCACCACGCCGGGCTTGCCGGCGGCTCGGGCGTAGCCGTCGGCGGCGTGGGTGGCGGCCTGTTCGTGGCGTACCAGGATGTGCTTGACCTTGTCCTGACGGAACAGGGCGTCGTAGATGTGCAGCGCCGCGCCGCCTGGATAGCCGTAGATGTATTCGACGCCCTCATCCTGGAGGAAGCGGGCGATCATGTCCGCGCCTGAAAGCAATTCCACTGATGTCTCTCCCCTGGAGGTCTCGAGTGCGATCCGTGTCTCGAATGCGGGACACGGGGTCGAGTGCGACGGTATGTCGCTGCCGGCCTCGCCGGCACCTGATGCCAAACCCTGGCTTGTTCGGCCCTGTTGGGGCCTGCACTCTCATCGCGGCGGATCGCCGCGTCGGGGCGTTGGTCAGGACGGGCGGTTGGCCCGAGCCTGGAAGTCCTTCGGCGGGTAGAGGCCATGGGGCCTACCCTTCGCGCGGGAGTGGGGGGTCGCCCGCAGAGTTCCGCGCCCGCAAATCAGGAAGGGCCAAGATTCCATTAGCGACACAACGGTGTCAACCGCGGAAAAGGCGTGAGTGGGCCGACGCGCCCGGCGCGACGGCATAAAAGAGCCCGCCGGGCTGGGTGCCGGGCGGGCAAGGGGGTTACAGGACGCAACCTGATTTCAGTGTAGACAGTTGCCGACCGGACGCCCGGTCGGCACGGTAACGCTTTGTTGGGCTCAGCTCTGGAACACCAGCTGGTCGCCCTCCGCCTCCACGTGGATGACATCGCCGGGCGAGAACTTGCCGGCCAGCAGGTCCTGGGCCAGCGGGTTCTCGATGCGCGCCTGGATCGCCCGCTTGAGCGGCCGCGCCCCGAACACCGGGTCGAATCCCGCCTCGGCCAGCAGGCCCAGCGCCGCCTCGCTGACCTCGAGGGAGAGGTCGTGCTCGGCGAGCCGCGCGCGCAGGCGGTCGAGCTGGATCTCGGCGATCGCCTGGATCTGCGCCTGGCCGAGGGCGTGGAACACCACCACCTCGTCGATGCGGTTGATCAGCTCCGGACGGAAGTGGTCGCCGACCACCGCCATCACCATCTCCTTCATCTGCGCATAGTCGCTGTCGTCGCCGCCCATGCGCTGGATGATGTCCGAGCCCATGTTGGAGGTCATCACGATCACCGTGTTGCGGAAGTCCACGGTGCGGCCCTGTCCGTCGGTCAGGCGTCCATCCTCCAGCACCTGCAGCAGGATGTTGAAGACATCGGCGTGGGCCTTCTCCACCTCGTCGAGCAGCAGCACCGAGTAGGGCTTGCGGCGCACCGCCTCGGTCAGGTAGCCACCCTCCTCGTAGCCCACATAGCCGGGGGGCGCGCCGATCAGCCGGGCCACGGAGTGCTTCTCCATGAACTCCGACATGTCGATGCGCACCATCGCCTCCTCGGTGTCGAAGAGGAAGTGGGCCAGTGACTTGCAGAGCTCGGTCTTGCCCACCCCGGTCGGGCCGAGGAACAGGAAGGAGCCGTTGGGACGGTTGGGGTCGGCCAGCCCGGCGCGGGAACGGCGCACGGCGTTGGCTACCGCGGTCACCGCCTCGTCCTGGCCGATCACCCGCTCGTGCAGCGCCTCCTCCATGCGCAGCAGCTTGTCGCGCTCGCCCTCGAGCATCTTGGAGACCGGGATGCCGGTCCAGCGCGATACCACCTCGGCGATCTCCTCCTCGGTGACGTTGGAGCGCAGCAGCTGGTGCTTGGAGGTATCGGCCTCGCCCTCCCCGGCCTCGGCGATCTTCTTCTCGAGCGCGGGGATCACCCCGTACTGGATCTCGGACATCCTCGCCAGGTCACCCTGGCGACGCGCCTGTTCCAGATCGACGCGGGCCCGGTCGAGCTCGTCCTTGAACTGGGCCGCGCCCTGGATGCTGGCCTTCTCGGCCTTCCAGATCTCGTCGAGGTCGGCGTACTCCCGCTCGAGTTCGCCGATCTGCTCCTCCAGGCTCTCCAGGCGCTTCTTCGAGGCCTCGTCGCTCTCCTTCTTGAGGTGCTCGCGTTCCATCTTCAGCTGGATCAGCCGGCGGTCGAGGCGATCCATCTCCTCGGGCTTGGAGTCGAGCTCCATGCGGATGCGCGAGGAGGCCTCGTCGATCAGGTCGATGGCCTTGTCGGGCAGCTGGCGGTCGGTGATGTAGCGGGTCGAGAGCTTGGCCGCGGCGATGATCGCCCCGTCGGTGATGTCGACGCCGTGGTGCACCTCGTAGCGCTCCTTGAGGCCGCGCAGGATCGCCACGGTGTCCTCCTCGGAGGGCTCGTCCACCAGCACCTTCTGGAAGCGGCGCTCCAGGGCGGCATCCTTCTCGATGTACTTGCGGTACTCGTCGAGGGTAGTGGCCCCCACGCAGTGCAGCTCGCCGCGGGCCAGGGCGGGCTTCAGCATGTTGCCGGCGTCCATGGCGCCCTCGGCCTTGCCGGCACCCACCATGGTGTGCAGCTCGTCGATGAACAGGATCACCCGGCCCTCCTCCTGGGCCAGCTCCTTGAGCACCGACTTGAGGCGCTCCTCGAACTCGCCGCGGAACTTGGCCCCGGCCAGCAGCGCACCCATGTCCAGCGACAGCACGCGCTTGTCCTTGAGACCCTCCGGCACCTCGCCGTCGACGATGCGCTGGGCCAGCCCCTCGACGATGGCGGTCTTGCCCACGCCGGGCTCGCCGATCAGCACCGGGTTGTTCTTGGTGCGCCGCTGCAGCACCTGGATGGTGCGACGGATCTCGTCGTCGCGACCGATCACCGGGTCGATCTTGCCGCTGGCCGCCCGCTCGTTGAGGTCCAGGGTGTACTTCTCCAGTGCCTCGCGCTGGTCCTCGGCGTTGGGGTCGGCGACCCTCTCGCCGCCGCGCACGCTGTCGACGGCGGCCTCCAGCGACTTGCGGGTCACCCCCGCCTGGGTCAGCAGCCGGGTCACCGCGTGGCCCATCTCCAGCGCGGCCAGCAGCACCAGTTCGCTGGCGATGTACTGGTCGCCGCGCTTCTGGGCCTCGCGGTCGGTGAGATTGAACAGCTTGATCAGGTCACGGGAGGGCTGCACCTCGCCGTCGAAGTGGGCGACCTTCGGCAGGTCATCGAGGTGGCCCGTCAGGCCCTCGCGCAGCCGCGCGGCGTCGCCGCCGGCCTTCTGCACCAGCGCCTTGACGCCGGTGTCGGTGGCCTCCAGCAGCGCCAGCAGCAGGTGCCCGGGTTCCAGCTGGTTGTGGCCGCGGCCCACGGCCAGGGACTGGGCGTCGGCCACGGCGTTCTGCAGCTTGGCGGTGAACTTGTCGAAACGCATGAAACCTTCCTCCATCGGGGTGGCGGCGCGCTTGGACGCACCGCTTGGCCCTGTCAATTCGTCTTGACACATTCAATGGAGTCAGGCTGGCCGGCTTTCAAGTCGGTCGCCAGGGGAAGCGCGTGGCAAGTTGACGCGGATCAAGGCAAAAGGAGTCACTCGAGGCTTTTCCGGCGACAGGTCTGCGAGGGGGCGCTGTAAATACGTCCGTGTACGCTACCTCGGCCATCCCTGGTCCTCGGACCCCCTCTTCGACCTGTCCCCGGCGCCTCTCGCTTGACGCCACTGAGATGGCCCTGGGGTTTTATTGGCGCTTGTAGCTCGGCGCTTGGCGCTATCGCAGCCAGATCACGCTGGCCATGCGCCCGGTACGGCCATCGTCGCGGCGGTGGGAGTAGAAGCGCGGCTCGCAGGCGGTGCAGAAGTGGCCGCCGCTGATGTGCGACACGCCCAGGCGCTCCAGGCGCAGGCGCGCCAGGCGGTAGAGATCCGCCATGTAGTGGCCCAGGCGATAGGGGCTGGGGTCGAAGGCATCGACCGCCTCGGGGTGCACGCCGACGAAGGCCTGCTGCACCTCGGGGCCGACCTCGAACTGGGCGTTGGAAATCGCCGGGCCCAGCCAGGCGAGCTGCTCCTCCGCCGGCACGCCAAGCGCGGCCACCGTGGCTTCCAGCACGCCCCCGGCCAGCCCGCGCCAGCCGGCATGGGCCACCGCCACCCGGGTGCCGCGACGGTCGCTGAAGAATACCGGCAGGCAGTCGGCGGTGAGCACCACGCAGGCGTAGTCGCGGTCGAAGGCCACCGCGGCGTCGGCCTCCGGGGGGTGGGCCTCATAGGCGTGCTGCACCCGCGCGCCATGCACCTGGTCGAGCCACAGCAGCGGGCGCTCGTCGTCCACCTGCTTCTGCAGCAGCCGCCGGCACAGCGCCACGTGGTCGGCGTTGTCGCCCACATGCTCCGCCGGGTTGAAGCAGGCGAAGTCCCCCTGGCTGGGCCCCGTCTCGCGGGTGGTCACGAAGGCCCCCACCGTAGTGGGCGCCGGCCAGTCAGGCAGGATCAGGGTCGGGCGCAGGTCAGGGGCGTCGCTCATGGCGGATTCCTTGGCGCAGGGGTGTCAGCGCATCGTGGCGTGGTCTTCGCGCAGGTAGTCGACCAGCATCAGCATGTCATCGGGCAGCGGCGAGCGGAAGGTCACCCGCTCGCCGCTGCCGGGGTGCACGAAGGCCAGCTTGCGGGCATGCAGCGCCTGGCGCGGGAACTCGCGCAGGATCTCCTTGAGCGGCTCGGCGGCCCCGGGCGGCAGCTTCAGCCGCCCACCGTAGACCGGGTCGCCCACCAG
The DNA here is from genome assembly GCF_024206005.1 of Halomonas sp. 3H. NCBI lineage: Bacteria > Pseudomonadati > Pseudomonadota > Gammaproteobacteria > Oceanospirillales > Halomonadaceae > Halomonas > Halomonas sp. 3H. The sequence continues at coordinate 340,140 of NZ_CP100360.1, read as the reverse complement.
GGGATAGCGCAGGTGGGCCAGGTGCACGCGGATCTGGTGGGTACGGCCGGTCTCGAGCCGGCAGCGCACATGGGTATGGGCGCGGAAGCGCTCCACCACCCGGTAGTGGGTCACCGCCGGCTTGCCGGAGGCCGTCACCGCCTGGCGCTTGCGGTCCTTGGGGTGGCGACCGATGGGCGCTTCCAGGGTGCCGCCGGCGGTCATCGTCCCCACGCACACGGCATCGTACTCCCGCGACACCGTGCGGGCCTGCAGCTGCTCGACCAGCGCCGTCTGGGCGGCCAGGGTCTTGGCCACCACCATCAGGCCGGTGGTGTCCTTGTCCAGGCGGTGCACGATGCCCGCCCGCGGCACGCCGGCAAGCGAGGGGCAGTGGTGCAGCAGCGCATTGAGCAGGGTACCGTCGGGGTTGCCCGCCGCCGGATGGACCACCAGCCCGGCCGGCTTGTCGATCACCAGCACCTCGTCGTCCTCGTGGACCACGTCGAGGGGGATCTCCTGGGGCTCGAAGCGGGTGTCGTCCTCCACCTCGGCGGTCAGCTGCAGCTGCTCGCCGCCATAGACCTTGTCCTTCGGCCTGGCGGGATTGCCGTCGACGGTCAGCTCCCCCGACTTGATCCAGGCCTTGAGGCGCTCACGCGAGTGGTCCGCGAACAGTTCGGCCGCGGCCTGGTCCAGGCGCAGGCCGGCCATGGCGTCGGGAACGCGTTGCTGTGCTTCCAGGGTCTGGGACATGAGCGAGAGGGAGCCCGTATGCAGGTGTCGTGGTCGGGATGCCGCCGAACCACTGCGTTTTGCCACGCAGTGCTTTATAGTGAGCGGGTTTCAGGTCGATTCTAACACGGCCAATCCGCGTTGTTTGCCACGAGGATCACGATGCGCGTTTTCACCCCCACTGCCCGTCTCGCGGCCCTGCTGCTGGCCTCCACCCTGCTGGTGGGCTGCGCCAGCAGCGGCTCCACCGAGGAAGAGGACGAGTTCGCCGGCGTTGCCGAGCGCGAGCTCTACGAGGAGGCGCGAGGCTCCCTGGAGCGGCGCAACTTCACCGCCGCCATCACGCGGCTCGAGGCCCTGGATACCCGCTTCCCGTTCGGCAACCACGCCGAGCAGGCGCAGCTGGAGCTGATCTACGCCTACTACGAGACCAGCGACTGGGAGGCCGCCCGCGCCGCCGCCAGCCGCTTCATCCGGCTGCACCCGAGCCATCCCCAGGCCGACTACGCGCTCTACATGCGCGGCCTGTCCTCCTGGCAGGCGGGCCGCTTCAGCCTCGAACGCCTGAAGCTGATCGACATCTCCAAGCGCGACCTGGGCGCCTCACGGGACGCCTACACCGACTTCAGCGAGCTGGTGCGGCTCTACCCGAACAGCGAGTACGCCCCCGACGCCCAGCAGCGCATCGTCTACCTGCGCAACCTGATGGCCCGCCATGAGCTCCACGTGGCCGACTACTACCTGCGCCGCGGGGCCTACCTGGCCGCCGTGGAACGCGGCCGCTGGGTGATCGAGAACTACCCGGAGACCGAGGCGACCCGCGACGCCCTGGCGGTGATGGTGGAGGGCTACCTGGGCCTGGAGATGCGCGACCGTGCCCGGGAGGTGCTCGACGTGCTGATCGAGAACGCCCCGCGGCACGATCAGCTCCGCGGCCGCACCTTCGAGCCCAGGCACGTGCGCGCCCAGTCGCTGTCGGCCTGACGCCGAGCGCCGAGCGCCGAGCGCCGAGCGCCGAGCGCCGAGCGCCGAGCGCTCCAGGATGCTGCCCCCATCGCTACCGGCGTCAACGAAGAACCCCCGCCGAGGTCGAGTCGACGGGGGTTCTCGTTTTCTACCTCAACACCTGCCGACCGTTGCTGAGCGGCTGGGCGCTCGGCGCTTTCCGCTAGGCGCTATGGGTCACTCCCCCGGCTGCCAGCCGTTGACGATGGGATAGCGACGGTCGCGGCCGAACCCGCGGCGGGTGACCCGCACGCCCACCGGCGCCTGACGGCGCTTGTACTCGCAGCGGTCCACCAGCCGGACCACCTTGTAGACGTCGTCGCGGCCGAAGCCAGCCTCGATGATCGCCTCGGCGCTCATGTCCCCCTCGATGTAGCGCACCAGGATGGCATCCAGGGTGTCATAGTCGGGCAGCGAGTCGCTGTCCTGCTGGTCGGGCGCCAGCTCCGCCGAAGGGGGCCGCTCGATCACCCGCTCGGGGACCGCCGGCGACTGGGTATTGCGCCAGCGCGCCAGGCGGTAGACCCAGGTCTTGTAGACGTCCTTGATGGCGTTGTAGCCGCCCACCATGTCGCCGTAGAGCGTGGCGTAGCCCACCGCCATCTCGCTCTTGTTGCCGGTGGTCAGCACCATCAGGCCCTTCTTGTTGGAGATGGCCATCAGCAGCACGCCGCGACAGCGCGACTGCAGGTTCTCCTCGGCGGTGTCACGTTCGGTGCCCTCGAAGGTCTTCGCCAGGGTGGCCATGAAGGCCTCGACCATCGGTTCGATGGGCATCACCTCGTAGGCCACCCCCAGCATCTCCGCCTGCTCGGCGGCATCCTGCTTCGAGATGTCCGCGGTGTAGTGGTAGGGCATCATCACCGCATGCACGCGCTGCGGGCCCAGGGCATCCACCGCGATGGCCAGCGAGAGCGCCGAATCGATGCCGCCGGAGAGACCCAGCACCACGCCCTCGAAGCCGCTCTTGTTGACGTAGTCGCGCAGGCCGGTGACCAGCGCGCAGTAGAGGTTCTCCTCCGGCTCGACCTCTGGCTCGGTCTCGCCCGGCCGGGGCACCCAGCGCCCCTTCTCCCGCACGAACTGCACCGGCATCAGGCCCACCGCCCAGTGGGGCGCCTGGACCATCAGCTCGCCCTGGGCATTCACGCAGGCCGATCCGCCGTCGAATACCAGCTCGTCCTGGCCGCCGATGGTGTTCACGTAGACCAGCGGCAGCGCCACCTCGGCGGCCCGCTCCTCCAGCAGCCGCAGCCGCTCGGCGGGCTTGTCCTGATGGAAGGGCGAGGCATTGAGGCTGATCAGGATCTCGGCGCCGGCGGCCTTGGCGGCGCGGGCCGGTCCGCCGTCCCACAGGTCCTCGCAGATCAGCAGGCCCAGCTTCGCCCCCTTGTGATCGATCACCAGCGGCTCGCGCCCGGCGGCGAAGTAGCGCTGCTCGTCGAACACCTGGTAGTTGGGCAGCGCCTGCTTGGCGTACTCGCCCAGCCACTCGCCGTTGTAGAGCACGCCGGCCAGGTTCCAGGTCTGCCCCTCGCGGCGACCGGGATAGCCGACGATCACCAGCACGTCGCGCACCACCTTCTCGGCCATGCGCGTGCGGGCGGCCCGCAGGCGGGTCTCCATGGAGGGCCGCAGCAGCAGGTCTTCCGGCGGGTAGCCGGTCAGGAACAGCTCGGGCAGCACCACGATGTCGGCGCCATGCTCGATGCGCGCCTCGCGCACCGTCTCGATGGCACGATCGGTGTTGCCGGGAATGTCCCCGACCAGCGGGTCGAGCTGAGCCATCACCAGCGTCAGGTCTTGCATGGGCGTAGAAATCTCTCGAGAATCGATGGATAGCCTCCATTGTCCCGCAAGGGCGGCCGACTGGCAAAGCCGACCACCCCCACCTGGGAGTCCCCACAGGAATGAACCTCTTGCTGATCCGCCTGATCATCTTCGCCGTGCTGTTCTTCGCCGGCCTCAAGCTCTATCGCATGTACCGGGAGTGGAAACTCGACCGCGAGGAACTGCTGGAAGGTGACGACCGCCAGGAGGGCGGACGGATGGTACGCTGCACCTGGTGTCAGGTGCACGTGCCCGAGACCGACGCCCTGCGCGAACAGGGCGAGTGGTTCTGCTCGAGCGCCCACCGCGACCGATACCTGGAAGAGAAGCGCACCGACGAGGAGTAGCGCGAGCGCTACCCCTCCCTTCCCAGGCGATAGGGCGCCGGGTCGACGATCGGCTCGCGTCCCAGCAGCTGGTCCACCAGCAGGCGCGTCGAGGCCGGCGCCAGCACCAGGCCGTTGCGGTAGTGCCCGGCATTGACGTGCAGGTTCGCCACCCCCGGCACCGCGCCGATGAACGGCACCCCGTCCGGCGAGCCGGGCCTCAGCCCCGCCCAGTGGTGCTCCACCTCGCACCCCGCCAGCGCCGGCACGATGGCCACCGCACTCTCCCACAGCGACTCGCGCGACGCGGCGTCGATCGTCTTGTCGAAGCCGGCCTCCTCGAGGGTGGAACCCGCCAGCACCCGACCGTCCGCCCGGGGAATCACATAGCGTCCGTCCATCAGCACCACCCGCCGGACGAGCCCCGGCGGCGCCCGGAACAGGATCATCTGCCCCTTCACCGGGCGCACCGGCAGGCTCACGCCCAGCGGCACCAGCAGTCCGGCGGCCCAGGCCCCGCCGCAGACGATCACCTGATCACCGGTCACCTCGCCATCCGTGGTCACCACCGCCTCGACCCGCCCCGCAGCCCTCCGGAAGCCGGTCACCTCGCAACCCTCGCGCAGCGTCACCCCCGGCATGGCGGCCAGTCGGGCATGGAGCGAGCGGACCAGCCGCGGATTGCGGATGCTGCCCAGGGTGGGCATCCACAGCGCCTCCTCGAGGCCGGGAGCCACCTCCGGCTCCTTGGCATAGAGGAAGCCGGGTCCCACCCGCTCCAGCGGCTTGCCGACCTCCCGCGCCCAGGCCATGGCACGGGCCTCGTCGTCCACGCGCAGGTAGAGCAGCCCTCGCTGGCGGTACTCGGGATCGACGCCCGTCTCCTCCAGCAGGCGCAGGGCCAGTTCGGGGTAGTAGCCCTCCGACCAGGTGGAGAGCCGCGAGACCGGCGCGCTGTAGCGCCAGGGGTAGAGCGGGGAGACGATGCCACCACCGGCCCACGAGGCCTCGCGGCCGCAGCGACCGCGCTCAACCAGGGTCACCGAATGGCCGGCATCGGCCAGCTGCAGCGTCGTCATCATGCCGATGACGCCGCCACCCACGACAAGAAATTCGCTCACAGGACGTGTCCGTTATCGCTGACAGGGGACTGGCGAGGCTTGGCTAGGGTGAAGAGACCACCCGCCGGTCAAGGAGCCCACTCCGGGAGGGCATCATGTGCCCCGCAACACCCTGCCGCTACCGCCACGCCAGCCGTTACCATACCGGCGCTCGCCGGGGGCTGGCAAAGCCCTGCCCGCCCCGGCATCAGCATGGGCTGACGCTGATCGAGCTGATCACGGCCATCGCCGTGCTGTCGATCCTGGTCACCTGGGCGATACCCGGCTTCCAGCAGTTCACGGCACGCAACGAGGTCGCGGCCGAGGTGATGCGCATCAAGTCGGCGCTGGCGATGGCCAAGAGCACCGCGGTGACACGACGACAGGTGATTGCGGTCTGCCCGGTCACCTCCCCCGACGCGGATCAGTGCGAGAAGCACGACTGGAGCCTGCCCATCGCCATACTGGATGGCCATGCCACCGCCGGCGACCTGGCGGGGGTGGAGATCCTCAAGGTCGTCGAGCCCAGCGGTGGCCCCGAGATCGGCTTCAACCGTGACTACCCGATTCGCTTCCAGTCGACGGGCTGGAGCCGGGGCCACAACGGCACCTTCACCATCTGCGGCAGGCACGGAAGGGCGGTGGAGGTCATCATCAGCAATATGGGACGCGTCAGGGTACCCGAGGACCAGTCGGCAGAATGTTGAGGCGGCAAGGCTAGGGACAAGCAGAACAAGCAGGAACGGGGCGCGCCATGCCGGAACGACACTGCGGCCGACTCGAGAGGGAGCGGCGAATCGATAAAGGGCGGGGATGGTGCCGGCACCAGGAGTCGAACCCGGGACCTACTGATTACAAGTCAGTTGCTCTACCAACTGAGCTATGCCGGCAATGCGACGCGATGGGCTCGCGTGGAGGATGGGCATCCTCTGAGCGAGAAAGACCGTGAACCCACGTTCACGGTCTTTCGGAATCGAGGTTGGCGATGGCTGGGGTACCAGGATTCGAACCTGGGAATGCCGATACCAAAAACCGGTGCCTTACCACTTGGCGATACCCCAGCAGTGTGGTGGCCAGAGACGGAATCGAACCGCCGACACGGGGATTTTCAATCCCCTGCTCTACCAACTGAGCTATCTGGCCGCTGCCAACGGTGCGTATTAAACCCCAACCGACTTTCCGCGTCAACCCCTTCCGTTTCAAAACGATGGCCGCCGCCGGACCGGGGCAGGGCTCAGCTCTCCCGCGGCACGTAGCCCTCCGCCTGGTCGGTCTCGCGGTTGTCGAGGAAGCGCTCCATCTGCTCCATCAGGTACTCCCGGGCCGACGGCTCGAGCATGTTGAGGTGCTTCTCGTTGATCAGGCGGGTCTGCAGTGCCTGCCACGCCTCCCAGGCCTGCTTCGACACGCTGGCCTGGATCTCCTGCCCCTTCTTGCCGGGCAGGGGCGGAAACGGCAGGGCCTCGAGCTCCTGTTGGTACTTGCGACAGAAGACGGTCTGGCTCATGGGACTCTCCTCGTGAGGACCGGGGGTCAGGGGCCCGCCGGTGCGGTGAGCGAAAAGGGCGACAGCGAGTCCAGCAGGGCCTTGACCGGCGCCGCCAGGCCGATGCTGTCGGGATCCTGTGGATCGTACCAGCGCCGGGCCTCGCCCACCGAATCCAGGGCGCCGATCTGCGCCGGCTGCGGGGTGATCTCCAGGCGGAAATGGCTGAAGACGTGGGTGAAGGGCGTCCGCGGGGCCTCCAGCCGGCTGCCCGGGGCCTGGGTATCGAGCCAGGCCTGAAGCGCCGCCTCGTCGTCGAACTGCGGCAGGCTCCAGAGCCCACCCCAGAGGCCACTGGCCGGCCGCTGCTCGAGCAGCACCCTCCCCCGGGCATCGCGCAGCAGCAGCATGCGGGTGGTCCGGGTGGGCAGCGCCTTGCTCGGCTTCGACTCCGGGAAGCGGCGCTCCTCGCCGCGGGCGTGGGCCACGCAGACGTCCGCGAAGGGACAGCGCCCGCACGCCGGAGTGCCTCGGCGGCAGAGCGTGGCCCCCAGGTCCATCATCGCCTGGGTGTAGTCGACCAGGCGCTCATCGGGCGTGTAGTGCTCGGCCAACGCCCACAGGCGACGCTCCACCGCCGGGCGGCCGGGCCAGCCCTCCACCGCATGCAGGCGGGCCAGGCTGCGCTTGACGTTGCCGTCGAGGATCACCGCCCGGCGCCCGCTGCTCTGAGCGATGATGGCCCCCGCAGTGGAGCGGCCGATGCCGGGCAGCGCCGCCAGCGCCTCGATGTCCATGGGAAACTCACCGCCGTGCGTGTCGAGGATCACGCCAGCCGCCTTGTGCAGGTTGCGCCCCCGGGCGTAATAGCCGAGCCCCGTCCACAGGTGCAGCACCTCGTCCTGATGCGCGACCGCCAGCTCGCGAACCGTCGGGAAGCGCGCCATGAAGCGCTCGAAGTAGGGGATCACCGTGGCCACCTGGGTCTGCTGCAGCATGATCTCCGAGACCCACACCCGGTAGGGCGTGCGCCGGTGCTGCCAGGGCAGGTCGTGACGGCCGTGCACGTCGAACCAGTCCAGCAGGCGCCGCTGGAAGGTCTCGGGAGCGAGAACGGGATCAGGCATCTCTGTCATGCGGCCTCCATGGCAGGGCCGGGAACCGGCGAAAAAAAGCGCCGACACGATGGCCGGCGCAGGGACTGACTTTGCTCAGTTGAAGAGACCACGCAAGGCGTCGCGGAGTTCCCTGCCGGCATCCTCGCCCACGCGCTCGTCGAGGCGCTCCAGCGCCCCCTCCAGGCGACGCTCGACCTCCTCGCCGGCGCGGCGGCCCGCCTCCTCGCGCAGCAGGTCCGCCACCGTCTGCTGGAAGGCCGAGCGGTCGAAGCGACACCACTCGCCGCTGTCGCCGCCCAGGCTGCCCTCGCAGCGCACCGGGAAGGGCACCCGCTCCAGGCGTGGGTTGACCCGGCAGGCCGCATCGGCGGAATCCACGAAGCGGGCCGCGGCACGCAGCTCGAAGCGCTCGCTGGTCAGGTCGAGCCAGCCTTCGCCACCCATCTCGATACCGGGGAGGGTGATCAGCAGGTCATCGCTGCTGGCAGTGCCGTCGCGAAGCTGGAAGCTGGCCTCGGCACGCTCGAAGCGGGTGTCGGGATGCCAGTCGCGGGTGGAGGTCTCCCCCTCCAGGGTCGCCACCGCCGTGCACAGCTCCCGGGAGACGTTGACGTCGAGGATGGCGCCGTCCTCGATGCTGGAGGTGATCTGCCCGTCCAGCTGGCGCTTGAGCGCCGGCCAGGTATTGCCGCGGGAGGTGAGCTCCCCCTCGGCGTTGAGGCGGCCGCGCAGCGGTGACGGCTCCTCGCCCAGCGCCTCGAGCAAGGCGTCGGTGCGCACCCGGTCGATCCGCGGCGCCAGCTGCCAATGGGTGGGATCGCGGGTCAGGTCGAGCGCCCCGCTGGCCGATAGGCTGCCCTCGTAGAAGCTCGACGTGAAGTCGACCAGCTGCTGGCGACCATCACGGCCCGACAGCGCCAGCGCCACGTCGCGAAAGTCGAGCCCCGCCAGGGTCAGGCGCCCCAGGGTGAGCTGACCCTCGAGGTCGAGGGCCGCCAGCCAGTCGACCGGTAACAGGGCGCCCGGTTCGACGGCATGGGCACGGGCGATGCCCGGCACGCCGACGGCCGATGCCGTGTCACCGTCCGGTTCGGCAGGCGGCAGGTAGGCGTCCAGGTCCAGGCGATCGCCCTGCAGGTCGAAGTCGAGCAGCCGGCCATCGAGGCCCGCCTCCAGGCGGCCGGTGAAGGTGCTGTCGTCCAGCACCAGGGTCAGCCCGGTCAGGGCGAGGCGCTCCAGGTCGCCCTGCAGGGGACTGGTCAGGGCCACGTCGGAAAGCGCCTCGGTGTCGGCCATGGCCGGCAGCGCATCGAAGCGCTCGAGCCAGGGGCGCAGCGACATCGGCGCCAGCCTCAGCTGGCCGCCGTAGGTCGGTGCCTCCAGGAGGCCCTCCAGGTTGAGGTTGCCGCTCAACCGCAACCCGTGCTCGCCGGTCAGCTCCAGGTCCCGCAGCTGGGCCGTCTGGGCGTCCCGATCGGCCTCCAGGGCGAACACCAGCGTCAGCGGCAGGGCCGATTCCCCGAGGGCGGGGTGGGCGAAGCTGCCCTCGAGCCGCCCCTCCTCCAGGTTCAGGCGTCCCTGGGTGACGTCGACCGTCAGCTGGCGGCTCTGCAGCCCCAGGGTCTGCTCGCCCTCGAGCCCCGCCACCCGGCTGCGGGTGTTCAGCGCCAGGGCCTCGAAGACATAGCGTCGCTCGGCCAGCCCGAGGGTGACACGGCTCTCCAGGGTGATATCGCTCGAGAGTCGGGGAGCGCCCTCCTCCGCCTCCCAGGCCAGGTCGTCATGGCTGACCAGCCGGAAGTTCGCGCGCAGCGGGAAGGGGCGGCGCGGGTTGACGTTGCTGCCGGTGATGCCGACCTCCTCGAGGCGCAGTTCCTGGCCAGCCCCTAGATCGCGGTAGGTCACCTCGCCATCGCGGACCTGGACGCTGGCGATGTTGAGTGCCACCGCCAGCCCCCCTTCGCCGCCGGGAACCGGCCCCGCGGTGGCGCTCGCCGGGGCCAGGACCTCCTCGGCGGCCTCGCTGCGCTCGGCGAGACGCTCCATCAGGGACTCCCAGTTGCCGCGCCCCGTCTCGTCGCGCTCCAGGTTCAGGTGCATGCCATCGAGGGTCAGCCCGTCGATGGCGATCTCGCCACGCAGCAGCGGGCCGAAGGCGAGGCTGACCTCGGCTCGGCGGAAGGCGACGAAGGAGGCCTCCTCCTCGACCTCCTGCTCCGGCAGCCAGGCCTCGGCCTTCTCGACGCTGACGCCCAGCCGCGGGTAGAAGGACCAGGTCAGCGGGCCCTCCAGGGCCAGCTCCAGGCCGCTCTGCTCGCGCACCACCTCGATCAGCCGGGGCTTGAGGTCCTCGGGGTCGAAGAAGGTAGTGACGTAGACCACCGCCGCCACCGCCACCAGGGCGAGGATACCGACGGCGGCCAGCAGGGTTCGCAGCAGGCGCTTCATGAGGGGTCTCCCTGGCCGATCCGCACGAGCTCATAGTGGTCGCCGTCACGGGTCACCCGGAAGCCGAGCCGCGACAGCAGCACCTGGTCCGCCATCTGCAGCTGGGCGGCTTCCGCACGCAGCGGGCGCCCCTCGGCCCCGGCGGCCGCGCCGACCAGCAGCAGCAGCCGCGAGCCCACGCCGCGGCGCCGGGTGGGCTTGCGCACGCAGAAGTGCGACAGCCACCAGGCCACACCGTCATCGCGCACCGCGACGGCGCCCAGCAGGCGGTCATTGAAGCGGGCACAGAGGAAGGCGTGGCCGGCGGCCAGGTGGCCGTCGATGAAGGCGTCGACCGCGGCGGGCAGGCGCTCCTGGGGGGCGTCGGCGTAGATGCGGGCGAGGTCGACCTGCGCCTGGGCATCCGCTTCCCAGGCGGCGCGATCGACATGGTGGAGTGTCACCGGCATAGAAGGATCTCCCTGGGCCGGGGCGGCGTGGGTCGCCGCCGCGCGATGGGGTGCATTGTAGCGGATGGGGTCGGCGATTCTCTATAATGGCAGGTTCCGGGCGACGGGCAGGGATCCGTCGCCGCCCAGATGCCTCAGGCCGGTGTCCGCCATCGGCCTCCCTTCGACATGCGCCAAGGCGCTGGAGATGCACCATGTCCGAGCGTATCGCCACGGTCAGCCGCGACACCCAGGAGACCCAGATCACCGTCACCGTCAACCTCGACGGCAGCGGGACGCTGGCCTGCGAGACCGGCGTGCCCTTCCTCGACCACATGCTCGACCAGGTGGCCCGCCACGGCCTGGTCGACCTCGAGATTCGGGCGGTGGGCGACCTGCACATCGACGATCACCATACGGTCGAGGACCTGGGCATCACCCTGGGCCAGGCCTTCGCCAGGGCGATCGGCGACAAGCGCGGCATCCGCCGCTACGGCCACGCCTATGTGCCGCTGGATGAGGCGCTCTCCCGCGTGGTCATCGACTTTTCCGGCCGTCCCGGCCTGTTCATGGACGTGGAGTTCACCCGCGCCACCATCGGCCGCCTGGATACCCAGCTCTTCTGGGAGTTCTTCCAGGGCTTCGTCAACCACGCCATGGTCACCCTGCATATCGACAACCTGAAGGGCTTCAACGCCCACCACCAGGCGGAGACCATCTTCAAGGCCTTCGGCCGCGCCCTGCGCATGGCCGTGGAACCCGACCCCCGCATGGCCGGCCAGATGCCCTCCACCAAGGGCTGCCTGTGAGGCCGCGCAACGATCACACGAGGAGCGCCCCATGACCATTGCCGTCATCGACTACGGGATGGGCAACCTGCATTCCGTCGCCAAGGCACTGGAGCACGTCACCCACGAACACGTGATCGTGACCCGCGACCCCCGCTGCATCCGCGGCGCCACGCGGGTGGTGCTGCCCGGTCAGGGCGCCATCCGCGACTGCATGGGCGAGCTCGAGAAGACCGAGCTACGTGGCATCGTCGAGGAGCTGCTGACTCGCCAGTCCAAGCCGCTGCTGGGCATCTGCGTGGGCCAGCAGATGTTGCTCGACCACAGCGAGGAGAACGGCGGCATCGACTGCCTGGGCTTCCTCGGCGGCGAGGTGAAGCGCTTCCCGCCCGACATGCAGGACGACCACGGCCGGCGCCTCAAGGTCCCGCACATGGGCTGGAACCTGGTGCACCAGCACCGCGACCACCCGCTGTGGGCCGGCATCGACCAGGACGAGCACTTCTACTTCGTCCACAGCTACTACGTCGAGGCCAGTGACGACGCCACCGTCTTCGGCACCACCGACTACGGCCGCATCAATGCCCACGTGGCCATCGGCCGCGACGCCACCTTCGCCGTGCAGTTCCACCCGGAGAAGAGCTCCCGGGCCGGGCTCAGGCTGCTGGAGAACTTTGTCAACTGGGCGCCCTGAGCCGCGCCTGGTCAACTGGGCGCCTCGAACTGCGCCTGGTCAACTGGGCGTCTCGAACTGCGCCTGGTCAACCGGGCGCCCCGAACCGCGCCCGGCCCACTGGGCGTTCCGACCCCCGCCGTCCAGAACACGGATCAACAGGACACTGACATGCTGGTAATCCCCGCCATCGATCTCAAGGACGGCAAGTGCGTCCGCCTCAAGCAGGGCCGGATGGACGAGGCCACCACCTACGGCGACGACCCGGTGGCCATGGCCGAGCGCTGGGTCAAGGCCGGCGCCCGTCGCCTGCACCTGGTCGACCTGAACGGCGCCTTCGAGGGCAAGCCGGTCAACGGCGAGGCCGTCACTGCCATCGCCCGCCGCTGGCCCGACCTTCCCATCCAGATCGGCGGCGGCATCCGCAGTGCCGAGACCATCGAGCACTACCTGGCCGCCGGGGTGTCCTATGTGATCATCGGCACCAAGGCGGTCAAGGAGCCCGCCTTCGTCGGCGAGATGTGCCGCGCCTTCCCGGGGCACGTGATCGTCGGCCTGGATGCCCGCGACGGCTTCGTGGCAACCGACGGCTGGGCCGAAGTCTCCCAGGTGAAGGCCGTGGACCTGGCGAAGCGCTTCGCCGACGACGGCGTCTCCAGCATCGTCTACACCGACATCGCCCGAGACGGCATGATGAACGGGGTCAACGTCGAGGCCACCGCGACCCTGGCCCGGGACGGCGGCCTGCCGGTGATCGCCTCCGGCGGTGTCACCAACCTCGACGACCTGCGTGCCCTGGTGGCCGCCGGCGAGCCGGGGATCCTGGGCGCCATCACCGGACGCGCCATCTACGAGGGCAGCCTGGACGTGGCCGAGGGCCAGCGGCTGTGCGATGAACTGACTGCAGGGCTCGATCGAGCCGGGAGCTGACCATGGGACTCGCCAAACGCATCATTCCCTGCCTCGACGTGGACGCCGGCCGCGTGGTCAAGGGCGTCAACTTCATCGGCATCCGCGACGCCGGCGACCCGGTGGAGATCGCCCAGCGCTACAACCAGCAGGGCGCCGACGAGATCACCTTCCTCGACATCACCGCCAGCCACGAGGACCGCGACACCACGGTGGAGATGGTCGAGCGCATCGCCGGCGAGGTGTTCATCCCGCTCACCGTGGGCGGCGGCATCCGCACCTGCGATGACATCCGCACCATGCTCAACGCCGGTGCCGACAAGGTCTCCATCAATACCGCCGCGGTGACCAATCCCGAGTTCGTGCGCGAGGCCGCCGAGCGCTTCGGCAGCCAGTGCATCGTGGTGGCCATCGACGCCAAGCGGGTCTCCGCCGAGGGCGAGGCGCCGCGCTGGGAGATCTTCACCCATGGCGGGCGCCGCCCCACCGGCCTGGACGCCGTGGAGTGGGCGAGGAAGATGGTGGAGTACGGTGCCGGCGAACTGCTGCTGACCAGCATGGATCGCGACGGCACCAAGGCCGGCTTCGACCTGGGCGTGACCCGCGCCATCGCCGACGCCGTCAGCGTCCCGGTGATCGCCTCCGGCGGCGTGGGCAACCTCGACCACCTGGTCGAGGGCGTGCTCGAGGGCGGCGCCGATGCGGTGCTGGCCGCCAGCATCTTCCACTTCGGCGAGTACACCATCCCCGAGGCCAAACGCTACATGGCCGAGCGCGGCGTCGAGATGCGGCTCTGAGCGCCGGCGGAGACGACAGGATGTCACGGCGCCCCGGACTGACCGCCCTGCTGCCGGGCCTCATGGCCCTGCTGGCCGCCTCGCCCGCCCCGGCGGAGATGGCCGGCGGCTGGCGGGAGCGGCTGGACTGGCCGCCGGCCATGGAGCTGAGCCATGTGCTGGTACAGACCGGCCTCTACACCGACCACTTCAGCCCCGACCCGGATCACACCAACAACCAGCAGCTGATGGCCGTCGAGCTGCACAACCCCGAGCTGTGGTTCACCGGGCTGGCCCGCTTCAAGAACTCCTTCGGGCAGGACTCCCACTACCTCTACGTGGGTCGGGAGCTGCCGATCTGGGAGTCCGGAGACACCCGCGTGCGCGCCAAGCTCACCGCCGGCGCCCTGCACGGCTACCGCGGCGAATACCGCGACAAGATCCCCTTCAACCGCCACGAGGTCGCCCCGGCCATCCTGCCCACGGTGGGCGCCAGCTGGAAGCGCCTGGAGGCCGATCTGATCGTGTTCGGCGCCGCCGGCCTGATGGTCACCGCCGGCTGGCGTTTCTGAGCACCGCTACTCGGCGGAGAGCCCCAGGTTGCTGACGCCCTCGTTGCGCCCCAGCCGGCGCAGCGCCTTGAGTTCGTCGCGGCCCAGGGGCGCCTCGACGGCCTCCAGCACCGCATCCTGGAAGTCGTTCTCGTCCGCCATCAGCGGATGCTCGCGCACCAGGGCGGCCAGGCGCTCGCCGTCCTCCTCGCCCTCGGTCAGCTCGATGAAGGCCCTGACGCCCCCCCGGGATGCGCGACTCACCTCCAGTACCGCCTCGGGCGCCTCGCCCTGCAGGGTGTCGAGCAGCGCCGAGAGCGCCGCCACCGCCTCGGTGGCGCGCCGCGCCCCGAAGCTGTCGTCCCCCTCCGGCGGCGCCAGCTCCGCCAGCTTCTCCGCCTGCAGCGCGAAGTCGATCCTCGCCTCCCTGACCGAGAGGCGCTCCCACACCAGGTCGAGGATGGCACGCAGCGCCTGCGGCTTGCCGAGGCCGGCGGTCTGGGCATAGAGGGCATAGTTGGGCAGCAGCCGCTCGCACAGCGCCGCCATGAAGGCCTGCTGCGCGCGAGGCTCGAGTTCCTGCAGGCGCTGATGGAAACCGCTCATGGACTCTCCTTGGACTCACACTGTCGAAATCTCGTTGAACCGCGAGGGGCGTCGGGAGCAGGCCGCTGGGGAGGGTTCACGGCCACATCCGCTCCGCTGGCGCGCGGCCGCGGGCATCCAGCAGGACCCCCTCGGCGGCCAGGCGCTCGCGCTGCTCGATGGCGCCGGGATGGTCGGCCAGCCGGCGCGAGGCGGTGATCACCCGGAACCAGGGCAGCCCGTGGCCCTCGGGCAGCTCGCGCAGGGCGCGGGCCACCAGCCGGGGCGTGGCGCCCTCGGTCATCGCGGCGATCCGCCCGTAGGTGGTCACCCTCCCGGGGGGAATGGCCGCCAGGATCGTCAGTATCTGTTCACGCAGCACCGGCTTCATGTACCCTTGCGCCCCCTGTCGGCTGCAACCCCAAGATGGCGAGGTTCCCATGCACCTTCACCTGCTCCAGCACAGCCCCCACCAGGGGCCGGCTCGCCTGGCCGACTGGCTCTCCAGCATGGGGCACAGCCACACGATCTTCCATCTGGACGCGGGCGAGACGCCGCCGCGGCTCGGCGACTGCGATGCCCTGGTGCTGCTCGACGGCCCCGTCGCCCCCCCGGACCCTGACGCCTGCCCCTGGCTCCCGCGCGAGCGCAAGCTGGTCGAGCGTGCCCTGGACAGCCGCAAGCCGCTGCTCGGCATCGGCTTCGGCGCCCGGCTGATTGCCGAGTCGCTGGGCGCCGTGGTCGGCCACGGGACCTTCGCCGAGACCGGCTGGCACCGCGTCACCCTGGCGCCGGAGAGCCCGCTGGACCTGCCCGAGCAGTTCGATGCCTTCATGTGGCACCGCGAGGTCTTCGCCCTGCCCGCGGACGCGCAGCCGCTGGGCGGCAGCGATGCGAGCCCGCTCCAGGGCTTCAGCTGGGACGCCGGTCGGGTGGTGGGCCTTCTCTGCCACCTGGAGGCCACGCCCGAGAGCGTGGCGGCGCTGCTCGCTCATGGCGCCCAGCCCGAGGGCAGCGACCGCAGCCCTCACGCCCAGTCACCCGAGGCCATGCTGGCCGACCCGCAGCGCTTCGTGCACCTGGCGCCGCTGCTCGACCGGGTGCTCAGCCAGTGGCTGCGCCAGGCAGCAAACTGACCCTGTGGTCAGCGAGGGCGCCGGGAACAAGCCGAAGAGGAGGTCCGGAGACCAGGAAAGGCGGAGGTAGCGTACAGGGACGTATTCACAGCGCCTCCTCGAAAGCTTGTTGCCGGGTCAGCCCCGAGCGTCGTCAGTCTCCGCAACTGATTCATTGTCCACGTACTCCGGAATTGCCCACTGCTCCTCGGACCACTGCCGGGCCACCGCCAGGCAGCTCTCCCAGTCACCCACGTGGAGGAAGCGCTGCTCGGGGTGCTTCTCCAGCTGGTAGCGATACATGGGGTCGTAGTATTCGGTGAGCAGCGGCGCCAGCCACGCCTCGTGGGCCTGGCGGTTGCCGCGCTCGTGCTCGCGGAAGGCCAGCGCCTGGAGGCGCTGCAGGCGGTCTAGCCGGGCGCGACCGAGCCGCTTCCTGAGCCGGGCCAGGGAGGCGGCAAGCTGCCGGCGCATCAGCGACCAGCCCAGCCACTCCCCGCACTGCTGCCGATAGACCTCCCAGAGGTCATCGATGTAGTCCTTGTGAATCTGCGCCAGCCGCCAGTCCAGGGGCATCTCCACCCGCAGCCGCGGCGCCTGCTCCATCGCCCGCCAGAACGCCAGGGGCACATTGGCGGCGCCGATATGGCGCGACTCGTCCTCCACTACCAGCGGGCCGGGCAAGTCCAGCAGGCGCCGCCCGACGGCGTGCTCGAAGTCGATCTGGCTCGGGGCCGGCAGCGGGTGACGCCCGAAGGCCGAGCCCTTGTGGCGGGCGCAGCCCTCCAGGTCCAGGCCGTTATCCAGGGCCTGGATCAGCGCGGTCTTGGCACAGCCGGTGAGGCCCCCCACCACCAGCAGCGGCTGCTCGGCGGCGGCATCGATCCGCGCGCAGAGCGCCTGGCGCATCGCCTTCCAGCCCCCGCGGATGCGCGGGCGGGTGATGCCCGCCTCGCTGATCCACTGCTGGGCGATCTGCGAGCGCAGCCCACCGCGGAAGCAGTAGACGATGGCATCGGGATGGCGTTCGAGCTGTGCCATCCAGGCCTCGACCCGAGCACGCTTGATGCCACCGCTGACCAGCCGCTGGCCCAGGGCGATGGCGGCCTGCTGGCCGCGCTGCTTGTACTCGATGCCGACCAGGTGGCGCTCCTCGTCGTCCATCAGCGGCAGGTTCACGGCACCGGGCAGCGCGCCCTGGGCGAACTCCACCGGGGCGCGCACGTCGATCAGCACGCGCCCCTCGCGCAGCAGGGCCAGGTCGGGCTCGACCAGCGGCAGGTCGCTCATCCCCGCACCTCGATCAGCCCGGGGCCGCTGGCCTTCACCACCTCGCCGAAGGGCTTGAGCTCGATGCCGTGGGCGCGGCCGATGCGCTCCACGTCATCCTCCCAGGAGGGATGCACGGAGAGCAGCAGGCCGCCGGAGGTCTGGGGATCGCACAGCCATTGCCAGTGGGGCTCGTCCATCTCGGGCAGGCTCTCCCCCAGCGCCTGGCGGTTGCGCAGGGTGCCACCGGGTACTGCCCCCTGGCGCCGGTAGGCCTCCGCCTCGGCGAGCCGCGGCAGCCGGCGGAAATCCACCCGCGCCGCCACCCCGCTGGCCGCGCAGATTTCGGCCAGGTGGCCGGCCAGGCCGAAGCCGGTGACGTCGGTCATGGCATTGACGCCCTTCACCCTGGCCAGCTCCACGCCGATGCGGTTGGACTTGAGCATGGTCTCCCGGGCCAGGCCCTGGTGGCCGGCCTCGAGCCGCCCCTGCTTCTCGGCGGTGGTGAGCATGCCCACCCCCAGCGGCTTGGTGAGGAACAGCAGGTCACCCGGCTTCGCCCCCTTGTTGAGCTTGAGGTGCTCGAGGTCGACCAGGCCGTTGACCGCCAGGCCGAAGATCGGCTCGGGGGCGTCGATGGAGTGGCCGCCGGCCAGCGCCAGGCCCAGCTCGCGGCATACCGCCTGGGCGCCCGCCAGCACGTCACCGGCCACCTCCGCGGGCAGCTTGTCCAGCGGCCAGCCGAGGATGCCCAGCGCCAGTACCGGCGTGCCGCCCATGGCGTAGACGTCGCTGATGGCGTTGGTGGCGGCGATCCGGCCGAAGTCGAAGGGGTCATCGACGATGGGCATGAAGAAGTCGGTGGTGGCGATCATGCCGCGGCCGTCACCGAGATCGTAGACGGCGGCATCCTCGCGCCCCTGGTTGCCGACGATCAGCCGGGAATGGGAGGCGCCCGGGCCGGCCTTGGCCAGGATGCCGTCCAGCACGTCGGGAGCGATCTTGCAGCCGCAGCCGGCACCGTGGCTGTACTGGGTCAGGCGGATGGCGCTCATCGTGTTCTCCTTGGCGTTCGTTAGCGACATTCTACAACATGCATGGCACGACTTCGGCCGGGATCACAGCGCCTCGAGGGCATCGGCCAGCTTGTCCACGGCGACCACCTCCATGCCCGGCGGCGAGGTCTTGGGAGCGTTGGCCCGGGGCACGATGGCGCGGGTGAAGCCGTGCTTGGCCGCCTCGACGATGCGCTCCTGGCCGCTGGGCACCGGGCGGATCTCGCCGGAGAGCCCCACCTCGCCGAACACCACCAGCTCCCGGGGGAGCGGCCGGCTCTGCAGGCTGGAGACCACCGCCAGCAGCACGGCCAGGTCGGCGCTGGTCTCCAGCACCTTGACCCCGCCCACCACGTTGAGGAAGACGTCCTGGTCCCCGGTGAAGAGCCCGCCGTGGCGATGCAGCACGGCCAGCAGCATGGCCAGGCGGTTGGCGTCCAGGCCCACGGCGACCCGCCGCGGATTGCCCAGCGGCGAGTCGTCGAGCAGCGCCTGCACCTCGACGAGGATCGGCCGGGTGCCCTCCCACACCACCATGACCAGGCTGCCCGGCGCCTGCTCCTCGGTACGCGAGAGGAAGATGGCGCTGGGGTTCTTCACCTCCTTGAGGCCGTGCTCGAGCATCGCGAAGACGCCCAGCTCGTTGACCGCCCCGAAGCGGTTCTTCTGGCCGCGCAGGGTGCGGAAGCGCGAATCGGCGCCCCCCTCCAGCAGCAGGGAGGCATCGATCATGTGCTCGAGCACCTTGGGGCCCGCCAGGGTGCCATCCTTGGTGACGTGACCGACCAGCAGCAGCACGGTGTTGCTCTGCTTGGCGAAGCGGGTCAGCGCCGCGGCCGATTCCCGCACCTGGGCCACGCCGCCGGGGGCCGAGGCGATGTCCTCTAGGTGCATGGTCTGGATGGAGTCGATGATCAGGATTTCCGGGCGCTCGCGTTCCGCCACGGCGAGGATGGTCTCGACGCTGGTCTCGGCCAGCATCTTCAGGCCGGCCACCGGCAGCTGCAGCCGGTGGGCGCGCATCGCCACCTGGGAGAGCGACTCCTCGCCGGTGACATAGAGTACCCGGCGGGACTGGGCCAGCTTGCAGGCGGTCTGCAGCAGCAGGGTCGACTTGCCCGCCCCGGGGTGACCGCCCAGCAGCACCGCCGACCCGGGCACCAGGCCGCCGCCCAGCACCCGGTCGAACTCCTCGAAGGTAGAGGAGAGCCTGGGCACCTCGGAGAGGTCCACCTGGGCGAGGTCGACCACCTCCCGCGAGAGGCTGCCGGCATAGCCACCCCGGCCGGCCGGGGTTCCGGCCGCCGCGCCGGGCCGGGCCGAGGCGAGGCGCACCTCGCTCAGCGTGTTCCACTGCTGGCAGCTGGTGCACTGCCCCTGCCACTTGCGGTACTCGGCGCCACACTCGGTGCAGACGAAGGCGCTCCTTGCTTTGGCCATGCGGTGCTCTCGGCTCGGGAAATCGATGGGACTAGTCTACCAGGCGCCCAAACGACGAGGGGCGGCCCAAGGCCGCCCCCGACTCGCCGCTGCGCCGTTCAGCGGCGCTGCAGCTGCAGCATCTCGTTGTTCTGGAAACGACGACGCTGGGGGTCGATCAGCTCCAGGGTGTTCGCGTCGATACGGAGGAAGTAGTAGATCTGGCCTTCACCGTCCGGCGTCAACTCATAGACGGTCGCGTCCGGGTCGGTGGCCGTCCCGCTGAGCACTTCCCAGTTGCCGGCATAGTTCTCGTCCGGCGGATCCTGCGGGTGCTCCCGATAGGACGCCTGCAGGGTAAAGGTGCGCTCTTCGGGCGCCGCCTGCTCCTCACCGCGCAGTTCGACATCGATGTCGATGCCATCACAGTTGCGGCACGGCAGGGTACCCTGGTAAGTCGCCACGCTGGCGTCGACAGCGGGCTCGTCGGCCCGGTCGGTAGGGCCGGCCGCACAGCCCGCCAGCAGTGCGAGCAAGGCCGAACCGGCAAGCAAGGTCCTGATTTGCATGTGTGTCCTCCTGAACAGTGGGCATGACACCGTAATCCACGGCGGCCTGAGAGACAGCATAACCTCTCAGGTCACCAGCGGACAGTCCCGCGGGCCGGGCGTTCCCCGGCTCAGGAGACACCCGAGTGGACATGGGCGAACACCAGGGCCAGCACCACCGGCATCACCACCAGCGACCCCAGGTTGCCGATCAGCACCAGGGAGGCCACCTTGTGGGGCTCCTGGCGGTACTGCTCGGCGACCAGGTAGTTGAGCACCGCCGGCGGCAGTGCGGCAAACACCCAGAGCGCGGCGGCCTGCAGGCCCGTGAGGTCCAGCAGCCAGATCAGGGGCAGCGCCAGGACCAGCCCCGACAGCGGGCAGAGCAGCGCCCCCAGCAGCCCGGTCTTCCAGTCGCCGAAGTCGATGTCGAGCATCCTCACGCCCAGCGCAAAGAGCAGCAGCGGGATGCAGACCCCGCCCAGCATGTGCAGCGCCTCGAGCAGCCAGGCCGGCAGCGGCACGCCGGCCAGGTTGACGCCCAGGCCCGCCAGGCTGGCCAGCACGATCGGCATGCGCAGGATGCGCCACAGCGGGGTGTGGGGGCTGAGCATGTAGAGCCCCACCGAGAAGTGCAGCAGCATCTCGACGATGAACAGCACGATGGCCGCGGGCAGCGCCGCCTCGCCGAAGGCCAGCAGCAGCAGCGGAATGCCCATGTTGCCGGAGTTGTTGAACATCATCGGTGGCAGGAAGGTCTTCGGCTCCAGCCTGAGCCACTTCACCACCGGCCAGAGCAGCAGCCCGGAGCCGAGCACGATCACCGCTCCGCCGAGGGCCAGCCCGAGGTACTCCTCGAGCGGGGCCTGCCCATCGGCGAGCACCGCGAACACCAGCATGGGCACGAACAGCTCCATGTTCAGGGTGTTGATGCTGCGGATATCCGGCGTCCGGAAGCGACCATAGAGGGTCCCGCAGCCGGCGATCAGGAAGACCGGCAGCAGGGTGGCGAGGATCTGTGCAGTCATGTCGGGGTCTCATGCACTCGGGAGGCAAAAGCCGTCAGCCTAGCACGGCTCTGGCTTGCGCGGTCAGGTCGGTCGCGTCACCATGGCAGGAGTTTCCATCCAGCCCCCGAGCGAGTGCCGATGAGCAAGTTCTGGAGTCCCGCCGTCCGCGAACTGACGCCCTACATTCCCGGCGAGCAGCCCCGTGAGCGCCTGATCAAGCTGAACACCAACGAGAACCCCTACCCGCCGGCCCCCGGGGTCGGTGCCGTGCTGCGGGAGTTCCCCACCGACCACCTGCGGCTCTACCCCGACCCGGAGTCGCGGGCGCTGCGCGAGGCGCTGGGCAGGACCTTCGGCGTGGATGCCGACCAGGTCTTCGTCGGCAACGGCTCCGACGAGGTGCTCGCCCTGGCCTTCCAGGCCTTCTTCCGTCAGGAAAGGCCCCTGGAGATGCCGGACATCACCTACAGCTTCTACCCCGTCTACTGCCGGCTGTATGGCGTCGAGCGTCGGGTCCGGCCGCTGAATACCCGCTGGGAGGTGGACCTGGACGCCTTCGACAGCGACTGCGGCGGCGTGATCTTCGCCAACCCCAACGCCCCGACCGGCCACGGCCATGGTCGCGAGGCGGTCGCCGGGCTGCTCGAGCGAATCACCGACTCGGTTGTCCTGGTGGACGAAGCCTATGTGGACTTCGGCGGCGAGAGTGCCGTGTCGCTCGTCGAGCGCTTCCCCAACCTGCTGGTCACCGGCACCTTCTCGAAGTCCCGCAGCCTCGCCGGGCTGCGTCTCGGCTATGCGGTGGGCTCCCGCGAGCTGATCGAGGGGCTCACGCGGGTCAAGAACTCGTTCAACTCCTATCCCGTGGACAGCCTCGCCAGTGCCGTGGCCATTGCCACCCTCGAGGACGCCGACCACTTCGAGGCCTGCCGCGAGAAGGTGATCACCACCCGTGAGCGCACGCGCCGCCAGCTCGAATCGCTCGGCTTCGAGGTACTGCCCTCCCGGGCCAATTTCGTGCTGGTCTCTCACCCCGAGTTCGACGCGGCCCAGCTGTTCGTCGGGCTGCGCGAGCGGGGCATCCTGGTACGCCACTTCAACACCGATGCGCTCCGCAACTTCCTGCGCATCACCATCGGCACCGACGACGAGATGGACAGCCTGGTCGAGACCCTCGAACTGCTCTGCGCCTGAGCCCCGGCCCCTCGCCCGAGAACGCCAGCCCGCGGGCTGGCGTTCCTTCAATCGGCTCGGCAGCCCGCAACGCAAAAAGCCCCGTGCTCTTTCGAACACGGGGCTTTTCATAATAGGTGCCTGACGATGATCGCGCCGGGCTCCGGGGGCCGGCACCCCGGGACTCTCCATGGGGAGACCCCCACAACGACGAAACCCCGACCAATGGCCGGGGTTTCTGAAAAGGTGCCTGACGATGACCTACTCTCACATGGGGAAACCCCACACTACCATCGGCGCTAAGCGGTTTCACTGCTGAGTTCGGCATGGGATCAGGTGGTTCACGCTTGCTATGGTCGTCAGGCGAAAAACGGAATCATGCTGGCAACGCGACACGTCTCTGCGTATCCGGCCCTGTCGGTCGTCATCTCAGACCGCTTGGGTGTTATATGGTCAAGCCTCACGGGCCATTAGTATCGGTTAGCTCAACGCCTTGCAGCGCTTCCACACCCGACCTATCAACCAGCTGGTCTCGCTGGGCCCTTCAGGAGGCTCAAGGCCTCAGGGAAGTCTCATCTTGAAGGGGGCTTCCCGCTTAGATGCCTTCAGCGGTTATCCCGTCCGCACATAGCTACCCGGCAATGCCACTGGCGTGACAACCGGAACACCAGAGGTGCGTCCACTCCGGTCCTCTCGTACTAGGAGCAGCTCTTCTCAAACTTCCAACGCCCACGGCAGATAGGGACCGAACTGTCTCACGACGTTCTAAACCCAGCTCGCGTACCACTTTAAATGGCGAACAGCCATACCCTTGGGACCGACTTCAGCCCCAGGATGTGATGAGCCGACATCGAGGTGCCAAACACCGCCGTCGATGTGAACTCTTGGGCGGTATCAGCCTGTTATCCCCGGAGTACCTTTTATCCGTTGAGCGATGGCCCTTCCATACAGAACCACCGGATCACTAGAACCTACTTTCGTACCTGCTCGACGTGTCTGTCTCGCAGTCAAGCACCCTTATGCTCTTGCACTCAATGCACGATTTCCAACCGTGCTGAGGGTACCTTCGTGCTCCTCCGTTACGCTTTGGGAGGAGACCGCCCCAGTCAAACTACCCACCACACACGGTCCTCGATCCGGATCACGGACCTGAGTTAGAACGCCAATGATGCCAGGCTGGTATTTCAAGGTTGGCTCCACCCGAACTGGCGTCCGGGTTTCAAAGCCTCCCAGCTATCCTACACAAGCAACATCAGCGTCCAGTGTGAAGCTGTAGTAAAGGTTCACGGGGTCTTTCCGTCTAGCCGCGGGTACACAGCATCTTCACTGCGATTTCAATTTCACTGAGTCTCGGGTGGAGACAGCGTGGCCATCATTACGCCATTCGTGCAGGTCGGAACTTACCCGACAAGGAATTTCGCTACCTTAGGACCGTTATAGTTACGGCCGCCGTTTACCGGGGCTTCGATCAGGAGCTTCGCTTGCGCTAACACCATCAATTAACCTTCCGGCACCGGGCAGGCGTCACACCCTATACGTCCGCTTGCGCGTTTGCAGAGTGCTGTGTTTTTAATAAACAGTTGCAGCCACCTGGTATCTTCGACCGGTTCATGCTCCGGGCGCGAGGCCCTTCACACTACGCCGGCGTGCCTTCTCCCGAAGTTACGGCACCATTTTGCCTAGTTCCTTCACCCGAGTTCTCTCAAGCGCCTGGGTATTCTCTACCTGACCACCTGTGTCGGTTTGGGGTACGGTCCCACTGTATCTGAAGCTTAGAGGCTTTTCCTGGAAGCGTGGCATCAATGACTTTCGGACCGTGGTCCGTTCGTCTCGTCTCTCGGCCTTGGGGCACCGGATTTGCCTGATCCCCCAGCCTACTGACTTTCACCAGGACAACCAACGCCTGGCTCACCTAGCCTTCTTCGTCCCCCCATCGCAATACAGTGAGGTACGGGAATATTGACCCGTTTCCCATCGACTACGCCTTTCGGCCTCGCCTTAGGGGCCGACTCACTCTGCTCCGATTAGCGTCGAACAGAAACCCTTGGTCTTCCGGCGGGGGAGTTTTTCACTCCCCTTGTCGTTACTCATGTCAGCATTCGCACTCGTGATACCTCCAGCAAGCCTCTCGACTCACCTTCATCGGCTTACACGACGCTCCTCTACCGCTTGCCTGCATCCTTAAGCCTACTCATCTTGATCCGCACACCCGACTCAACGTTCGGGGAGCGCTTGAACGTCGCTTCGCGACGTTAATCGAATAGCCTTAAGTGATGCAGGCAAGCCCGTAGCTTCGGTACCTGGTTTGAGCCCCGTTACATCTTCCGCGCAGGCCGACTCGACTAGTGAGCTATTACGCTTTCTTTAAAGGATGGCTGCTTCTAAGCCAACCTCCTAGCTGTCTGAGCCTTCCCACATCGTTTCCCACTTAACCAGGATTTCGGGACCTTAGCTGACGGTCTGGGTTGTTTCCCTTTTCACGACGGACGTTAGCACCCGCCGTGTGTCTCCCACGCTCGCACTCACCGGTATTCGGAGTTTGCCTCGGGTTGGTAAGTCGGGATGACCCCCTAGCCGAAACAGTGCTCTACCCCCGGCGGTGATACGTGAGGCGCTACCTAAATAGCTTTCGAGGAGAACCAGCTATCTCCGGGCTTGATTAGCCTTTCACTCCGATCCACAAGTCATCCAAATCTTTTTCAACAGATCCTGGTTCGGTCCTCCAGTTGATGTTACTCAACCTTCAACCTGCTCATGGATAGATCGCCCGGTTTCGGGTCTATTCCCAGCGACTGGTCGCCCAGTTAAGACTCGGTTTCCCTACGCCTCCCCTATACGGTTAAGCTCGCCACTGAAAATAAGTCGCTGACCCATTATACAAAAGGTACGCGGTCACAGAACACGTCTGCTCCCACTGCTTGTACGCACACGGTTTCAGGATCTATTTCACTCCCCTCTCCGGGGTTCTTTTCGCCTTTCCCTCACGGTACTGGTTCACTATCGGTCAGCCAGGAGTATTTAGCCTTGGAGGATGGTCCCCCCGTCTTCAGTCAAGGTTTCACGTGCCCCGACCTACTCGATTTCACATGATCAGATTTTCGACTACGGGGCTATCACCCGCTATGGCCACGCTTCCCAGCGTGTTCGCCTAATCAGTCTCATGCTTAAGGGCTGGTCCCCGTTCGCTCGCCGCTACTGGGGGAATCTCGGTTGATTTCTTTTCCTCAGGGTACTTAGATGTTTCAGTTCCCCTGGTTCGCCTCCCAACACCTATGGATTCAGTGTGGGATACCCTGCTTGTGCAGGGTGGGTTTCCCCATTCAGAAATGCCCGGGTCACAGGTCGTTTGCCACCTCGCCGAGCCTTATCGCAGGCTTCCACGTCTTTCATCGCCTCTGGCTGCCTAGGCATCCACCGTGTGCGCTTCATCGCTTGACCATATAACCCCAAGGGGTCTGGTCCGCGATGACGATTCGACAATTGCCGGATACGCTTGAGACGTATCTCGTGTCCTTTCCTTGCGGAAAGAACGTTTGTCAGCATGATTCACATTGTTAAAGAGCAGACTGTCAATCGACAGTCATAAACCGGTCATTGCATGGTGCAAGGAGGGCTTATGACTGCGGATCCGATCAGGTAACGACTGTGTGGGCGGGGGCAGACTCTCATGCAAGAGAGATGGTGGAGCCAAGCGGGATCGAAATCGAACGCGACCCCGGCGCGACCTCCTGGTGCCGGCAGGCGCTTTCCCAGCTGAGCTAAGGCCAAGTTCCTCAAGAGGAAATTGGTGGAGCCTAGCGGGATCGAACCGCTGACCTCCTGCGTGCAAGGCAGGCGCTCTCCCAGCTGAGCTAAGGCCCCGCTAAATGGTGGGTCTGGGCAGATTTGAACTGCCGACCTCACCCTTATCAGGGGTGCGCTCTAACCAACTGAGCTACAGACCCGGCTTCCAACCACTGGGTCCGCGACCCAAACAGTCTTTTGCTCTGGTCGATCAGGTAATTCATTGTGAGCACTTGCCGCGTGTCGGCGACGTCGTCGTTAAGGAGGTGATCCAGCCGCAGGTTCCCCTACGGCTACCTTGTTACGACTTCACCCCAGTCATGAACCACACCGTGGTGATCGCCCTCCGAAGTTAGGCTAACCACTTCTGGTGCAGTCCACTCCCATGGTGTGACGGGCGGTGTGTACAAGGCCCGGGAACGTATTCACCGTGACATTCTGATTCACGATTACTAGCGATTCCGACTTCACGGAGTCGAGTTGCAGACTCCGATCCGGACTGAGATCAGCTTTCTGGGATTAGCTCCACGTCGCCGCTTTGCAACCCTTTGTACCGACCATTGTAGCACGTGTGTAGCCCTACCCGTAAGGGCCATGATGACTTGACGTCGTCCCCACCTTCCTCCGGTTTGTCACCGGCAGTCTCCCTAGAGTTCCCGACCGAATCGCTGGCAAATAGGGACAAGGGTTGCGCTCGTTACGGGACTTAACCCAACATTTCACAACACGAGCTGACGACAGCCATGCAGCACCTGTCTGTGCGTTCCCGAAGGCACCAAGGTATCTCTACCAAGTTCGCACGATGTCAAGGGTAGGTAAGGTTCTTCGCGTTGCATCGAATTAAACCACATGCTCCACCGCTTGTGCGGGCCCCCGTCAATTCATTTGAGTTTTAACCTTGCGGCCGTACTCCCCAGGCGGTCGACTTATCGCGTTAACTGCGCCACTAAGAACTCGAGGCTCCCAACGGCTAGTCGACATCGTTTACGGCGTGGACTACCAGGGTATCTAATCCTGTTTGCTACCCACGCTTTCGCACCTCAGTGTCAGTGTCAGTCCAGAAGGCCGCCTTCGCCACTGGTATTCCTCCCGATCTCTACGCATTTCACCGCTACACCGGGAATTCTACCTTCCTCTCCTGCACTCTAGCCTGACAGTTCCGGATGCCGTTCCCAGGTTGAGCCCGGGGCTTTCACAACCGGCTTATCAAGCCACCTACGCGCGCTTTACGCCCAGTAATTCCGATTAACGCTCGCACCCTCCGTATTACCGCGGCTGCTGGCACGGAGTTAGCCGGTGCTTCTTCTGTGGGTGATGTCCTTCCTCGAGGGTATTAGCCCCAAGGCTTTCTTCCCCACTGAAAGTGCTTTACAACCCGAGGGCCTTCTTCACACACGCGGCATGGCTGGATCAGGCTTTCGCCCATTGTCCAATATTCCCCACTGCTGCCTCCCGTAGGAGTTCGGGCCGTGTCTCAGTCCCGATGTGGCTGATCATCCTCTCAGACCAGCTACGGATCGTCGCCTTGGTGAGCCATTACCTCACCAACCAGCTAATCCGACATAGGCTCATCCGATAGCGCAAGGTCCGAAGAGCCCCTGCTTTCTCCCGTAGGACGTATGCGGTATTAGCCTGGGTTTCCCCAGGTTATCCCCCACTATCGGGCAGATTCCTATGCATTACTCACCCGTCCGCCGCTCGACGCCTGGGAGCAAGCTCCCATCGTTTCCGCTCGACTTGCATGTGTTAGGCCTGCCGCCAGCGTTCAATCTGAGCCATGATCAAACTCTTCAGTTTAAGATCATATAGTCCTTACCCTTCAAGGAAGGAAGCGGACCAAACTTGGCTCAAGGTTCAAACGTTCTCAAAAAGATCCGTGGATCTTTGACGAGTCGCTTGCCTTGATGTTTCAGTGACTGGTCACCGACACATCGACAAGCGCCCACATGAATTACCTGATCGATTGTTAAAGAGCGTCTCGCTTGCTGTCGTGACGTGAGCCGTGGCTTCCGTCTCGCCAGCGCCCTGCGAGGAAGGCGTATTCTACCGATTCGCTTCGGCGTGTCAAGCAGTGGTTGGCGAAGCGAACTTGCCGTATCTGCTGACCGCCCCACCCCGTCGAGGGGGGCGGCGAATCCCGTGGGGCGCATTCTACCGAATCCGCGGTGACTGTCAAGCGAGGTGTTTTCGAAAACCCCAAGCAGAACAACCACTTCCCCCACTCTTTACCGCCGGCAACGTTGCCCGTCGCCGGCAGCGGATGCGTACTTTACGGACTTCCCCGGGACCCCGCAAGCCCTTCCGGTAAAAAAATTGGTTCTTGGCACATCAGCGTGACAGCTGAGTAGTAGGAGGGCAGCTTTGCTGCGCGACTGGCGCCGCCAGGCGCCCGACAAAACCGCCTGGCGTCATGCGAGCCCTGAGGGAGGCCTTCGGCCTCCAGTCGCGATGCAGAGCCGGGACGCCGGACCGACCCCTCCTACAGGCAGAACCACGCCAAGGTGCGATGTGCCAAAAAGTTCAGGGCGGTGGCAGGAAGGTCAGAGAACCGACCCGGCTATCCACAAGAGGCCGCTGCCGGCCCCCTGTGGTGGCCCTTGTGGAGAGTCTCACGGCGGGGCGGGTCGGCTGGCCCGGTCGAGCAGCGAGAGAATCGAGCGGTAGGGAATGCCCCCGTGCTGGCTCAGGCCGATCTCGCAGGTCCGCGAGTTGGAGTAGCCGGCGCTGCACTCCGCCACCTGCTCGGCCAGCCCCGCCAGGGCCGAGGCATTGAGCTCGGGCGTACTGAAGCCCTTGTCGCCGGCGAAGCCGCAGCAGGTGATCTCGGCGGGCACCACCACCTCCCTGGCACAGGCTCGCGCCAGCCCGACGAACTTGTCGGCCAGCCCCATGCGGGTGCTCGAGCAGGTCACGTGCACCGCGACACGCTCGTCCACCGGCGTCACGGCGAGCCGGGGCAGCAGGTGGTCGTGGGCGAAGGCCACCGGCTCCAGCATCTCGAGTCGCTCGTCCAGGGTCTCCCGCATCTGCAGGGTGCAGGGGCTGGTGTCGCAGAGCACCGGGTAGCGTCCGTTCTGGCTGGCCAGCAGCAGCTCGCGGTTGAGCTCCCGCGCCTTGTGGGTCGCCTCATCGAACTGCCCCTTGGACTGGAAGGCCATCCCGCAGCACAGGTGACCGATCATCTCCGGCAGGATCACCTCGAAGCCGGCCTTCTCGAGCAGCGACAGGGTGATCTCCATCACCGAGCGCGACTCGGCGTCGCGGCGCGTGGCGCCGAAGACCCGTGTCGCACAGGAGGGCAGGTAGACCACCTTGTCACGCCCCGCATCGGCGGCGGCCGCCCGCTTGAGTACGCGGATCGGTGCCGCCTGGGGCAGTGCCGGTGTCCACTGGGGCAGGCGGTCGCCGCTCAGGCGCCGCGCCCCGGCGCTGGCCTTGCCCATCAGGTCGTCGCCGAGCACGCGGTTCGCCGCGCCGGCCACGTTCAGCGCGCCCCGTGCCACGCGGGTGGCGCCGGAGAAGTGCCGCCCGACCCGCCGGGCCAGCCCGGCCCGCTCGGCGAGGCGGTCCCGACGCAGCTCGCGAACCAGGTCGCCGGTGTTGATGCCGACCGGGCACTGGGTGGCGCAGAGGCCGTCCGCCGCGCAGGTCTCGTCGCCGGCATAGCGATAGTCCTGGCGCATCGCCTCCAGCCGCGCCGACTCCTCGTCGGTGAGCCGGCCGCCCAGCGCCTCCAGCCGGGACATCTCCCGGGCGATCACGATGCGCTGCCGCGGCGTCAGCGTCAGGTCCTTCGACGGACAGACATGCTCGCAGAACCCGCACTCGATGCACTTGTCGACGATCGGATCCGTCGCCGGCAACGGCTTGAGGTTCTCCAGGTGCAGCGTCGGGTTGCGGCTGAGGATCACCTCGGGGTTGAGCAGATTCTCGGGATCGAACAGCGCCTTGATCTCCCACATCAGGGCGTAGGCGTCGGGCCCCCACTCCAGCTCCACGTAGGGGGCCATGTTGCGCCCGGTGCCGTGCTCGGCCTTGAGCGAGCCGCCGTACTCCACGCCGACCAGCTGCGCCACCTCGTCCATCAGCGCCTGGTAGCGCTCCACCTCGCCGGGCTTGTCGAAGCCCTGGGGAAAGACGAAGTGCAGGTTGCCCTCCAGGGCATGGCCGAACAGGATCGCCTCCTGGTAGCCGTGGCGGTGGAAGATGTCGGTCAGCGCCAGCACCCCCTCGTCGAGGCGCTCGATGGGAAACGCCACGTCCTCGATGATCACCGTGGTGCCGGTGTCGCGCACCGCCCCCACCGCGGGGAACAGGCCCTTGCGGATCTTCCAGTAGAGGGCGTAGCGATCGGCATCGCGGGTAAAGGTGACCGGCTCCAGGGTACGGATACCCTCCAGCGTCCCCTGCACCTCCTCCATGCGCGCGGCCAGATCGGCATCGTCGTGGCCGCGCACATCGATCAGCAGCGCCGCCGCCCCATCGGGGAGCGTGCGCAGCACCTCGGGCATGCCCGCCTCGTTCTCCACGGAGCGCAGCGCGGCGCGGTCCATCAGCTCCACCGCCGAGACCGGAGAGCGCTTGAGGGCAATGGTCGCGCGACAGGTGGTGGCCATGTCGGGGAAGAAGGCCAGGGCGGCGGCCTTGTGCGGCTCGTCCACCACGGTGTCGTAGGTGATGGCGCTGATGAAGCCCAGGGTCCCCTCGGAGCCGATCATCAGGTGCTTGAGGATCTCGATGCCGTCGGTGAAGTCCACCAGGCTGTTGAGGGCATAGCCCGTGGTGTTCTTGAGCCGATACTTGTGGCGGATCTTCTCGGCCAGCGCGTCGTTGCCCCGGGTCGTCTCCGAGAGGCGCTCGAGCCCCGCCAGCAGGTCGGCGTGGCTGCGGCGGAAGGCCGCCACGCTGTCGGCATCCGCGGTGTCCAGCAGGGCGCCGTCGGCCAGCACCACGCGGATGTCGCGCACCGTGCGGTAGCTGTTCTGGGCCGTGCCGCAGCACATGCCGGAGGCGTTGTTGGCGGCGATGCCGCCGATCATGCAGCTCGCGATGGACGCCGGGTCCGGCCCGATCTTGCGGCCGAAGGGCCCCAGCAGCTGGTTGGCCCGGGCCCCGATCACCCCGGGCTGCAGGCGGATCGCCCGGCCCTCGTCGAGGATCTCGTGGCCCCGCCAGCCGCGGCCGAGCTGGATCAGCACCGAGTCGGTCACCGCCTGCCCGGAGAGCGAGGTGCCGGCAGCGCGGAAGGTCACCGGCAGGCCCCGGGCCCGGCACTCCGCCAGGGTCAGCTGCAGCTCCCGCTCGCCTTCCGGACGCACCACCAGCCCGGGAATCAGCCGATAGAAGCTGGCGTCGGTGCCATAGGCCAGGGTGCGCAGCGGATCGTCGATCAGCCGCTCGGCGGGAATCGTGCCCGCCAGGGCCGCCTTGAGCTCGCGGAAGGCGACGGCGTTGGATTCAGGCATCGGGCGACTCCTGGGTGGTTCCCGCGTGACGCACCAGCACCACCAGTTCGCGGGGGCCGTGCACGCCATAGGCGAGGGTCTGCTCGATATCGGCGGTCTTGCTGGGCCCGGAGATCAGCAGCGCATTGGTGGGCATTCCCTTCGCCCAGCCGTGCTTCTCGACCACGTCGAAGAAGGTGTCCTCCAGGGTCTCTGCATCCAGCACGGCGATGTGCAGGGAAGGCACCAGGCTGATCAGCCGGGGCTCGTCGGGCGTCGGCCAGAGCCACAGGCTGCCCGTCTCGGCGATGGCGCCGAGGGTCGAGGTCAGGCCGGCGTCGACCGTCTCGAACTGCTCCTGCTGCCAGGTCTCGATCTCGCGATCCACGTCGACCAGCTCCACCTCGGCATCGGCCAGGGCCCGGCGCGCCTCGGCGGCCACCGGGTGCTCCTTGCCCAGCGCCAGCCGGCGCACGCCCTTCTCGGCCAGGACCTCCGCCAGGGCGGTGGTCCAGCTCTCGCGGCTGGCATGGACCACCTCGCCGTGTACCGAGCCGATCAGCCGCTCGAAGCGCGCCAGGCGCTCCTCGGGGTCCCAGCCGCGATTCGTCACCACGGCGAAGTCGCTCTCGGGGGCGCTCAGCGGGCCATCGAGGCGTTCGCGCAGCCGCTGGAGGATGTTGTTCCGGGCACTCATGAGCGATTCTCCCCTTCGCTGCCGTCGGCCTGCTGCCGGCGCCTGTGCTGCTTCACCAGGGCGTGCAGCGACGCCCGGGCGGGCTTCGGCGCGGTGCGGTAGTCGGTCCAGGGCGCCAGCTTCGCGGGCATCAGCGCCTGGAGCTTGCCGGCCAGCGCCGTGCCGCTGCGCCAGACGCCGGGATGGGTCGCCATCCACTCGAAGCCCTTCCAGGCCGCGGCCTCCTTGCGGGTGCGCTTGACGCCGGCCCCCGCCACGTTGCCGCGCCCCTCGCCCACCGACTCGCGGCGCAGGCGCACCAGCAGGTCGGGAATCGGGATCTTCACCGGGCAGACCTCGCCGCAGGCGCCGCACAGGCTGGAGGCGGTGGGCAGGTCCTTGGTGTCCTCCAGGCCCATCAGGTGCGGCGAGAGGATGCTGCCGATCGGCCCCGGGTAGGTGGTGCCGTAGGTATGCCCCCCCACCCGGGTATAGACGGGGCAGTGGTTCATGCAGGCGCCGCAGCGGATGCAGCGCAGGGTGTCGAGCAGCTCATCGTCCTGATAGATGCGGGAGCGACCGCTGTCCACCAGCACCAGGTGCACCTCCTTCGGCCCGTCATGCTCGCCCTCCTTGCGCGGCGAGCTGATCATGTTGAAGTAGGTGGTGACGTGCTGGCCGGTGGCCGAGCGGGTCAGCAGCGCATAGAGCGGCGGCACGTCGCGCAGGTGCTCCACCACCTTCTCGATGCCGGTCACGGCGATGTGCACCGGCGGTACCGTGGTGGTCATGCGTCCGTTGCCCTCGTTCTCCACCAGGCAGAGGGTGCCGGTCTCGGCCACCGCGAAGTTGACCCCGGAAACCCCCACGTCGGCGGCCATGAAGCGCTCGCGCAGCTGGGCGCGGGCCGCCGCGGTCATGTAGTCGACGTCCCGGGAGCGCTCGGTGCCGGTCTTGTCGTGGAGGATCTCGGAGATTTCGTCGGTATTGAGGTGGATCGCCGGCATGATGATGTGCGAGGGCGTCTGCTCGTTGAGCTGCACCAGGTACTCGCCGAGGTCCGACTCCAGCGCCTCGATGCCGGCCTCCTCCAGGTGGGCATTGAGGTGCATCTCCTCGGAGACCATCGACTTGCCCTTGATCACCGACTTGGCACCGTGGCTATCGCAGATCCCGCGGATGATCCGGCATGCCTCGTCGCCATCCTCGGCCCAGTGCACCCGGATGCCGTTGGCCTCGCAGTTGGCCTCCAGCTGCTCCAGCAGGTCGGGCAGCTTCGCCAGGGCCCGCAGGCGGATGTTGGCGCCCAGCTC
The DNA here is from genome assembly GCF_024206005.1 of Halomonas sp. 3H. NCBI lineage: Bacteria > Pseudomonadati > Pseudomonadota > Gammaproteobacteria > Oceanospirillales > Halomonadaceae > Halomonas > Halomonas sp. 3H. The sequence continues at coordinate 306,598 of NZ_CP100360.1, read as the reverse complement.
GCGCAGCGTCTCCAGGTCCCAGTCGCTGAAGACATCGCGGCGCTTGGTCATCAGGCCATCCATCGCCTTGCGGAAGTTGGCGCGGATCTGGGGGTTCCCCAGGGCATCGTGGGCCTGGCGGTGGAACTCCCGGGGAGTGAAGGTCTGTACGCTCATGAGGTCCTCCGCCACAGGTAGCTGGCGATATGCTCGCCCTTGACCGCCTTCTTCTGCTGCTCGAAGCGGCCGCCGATGTTCATCATGCAGCCGCAGTCGGAGGTGACGAAGCGCGCCGCGCCGGCCGCCTCGATGGCCTTCGTCTTATCGTCGACCATGGCTCCCGATATCTCGGGGTGGCGCACCGAGAAGGTACCGCCGAAGCCGCAGCACTCCGCGGCGCGCTCCTGCTCGACGAGCTCCACCCGCCCCAGCTGGCCCAGCAGGGCCGGGCCGGTCTCGGCCAGCCCCATCTCGCGCCGGGCGCTGCACGAGGTGTGCATGGCCACCTTCTCGGGCTCGCCGCGGTCCTCGAGCTGCAGGTGACAGACGTGAACCAGGAACTCGGTCAGCTCATGGATGCGCCCGGCCACGTCGTTGGCCTGCGCCTCCAGGTCGGTGCCGGCGAACAGCTGGGGGTAGTGCTTGCGCATCATGCCGCCACAGGACCCCGAAGGCACGACGATCGGCCAGGGCTCGGGGAAGAGCCCGAGCTGTGCCGCCGCCACCGCCCGCGCCTCGTCGTGGTAGCCCGAGGTGTAGGCCGGCTGTCCGCAGCAGGTCTGGTCCTCGGGAAACAGCACCTCGACGCCCTCCCTCTCCAGAAGGCGAATGGCATCCATTCCGGCTTCGGGGTAGAAAAGGTCGATCAGGCAGGTACCGAAGAAGTAGACCTTCTCCGGTTTCGGCGGATAGCACTTGACTGGCGTCATCGGCAGGATCCTCGGCGGCATTCGGATTGTTGTGCCTCGATGGAAAATTGGTAAAACCAATTGACAGAAAGGCGTGGGCGCACCTTATGAGGCGCCCCTGACAGTGTCAAACCCGCGGCCGCTTTTTTCCTGCCCCATCGCGCTATACTTTGGTATAGCGTATCGAGGCCGTACAGCAACTCGCTGAAAGCACAGGCAAAGACCACGCCGCGTGCGGCACCCCATGCGCCGCCATTATTGGTAATACCAATTCGTTGTCGTACCATACGGCCAGCGCCACAACACTCGGAGGCACCTCGCCATGGCCTACCAGCCCGTCCGCCAGCCCCGGCTCGCCGACGTCATCACCGAACGCCTCGAGGCCATGATCCTCGAGGGCAGCCTCAAGCCCGGCCAGCGCCTGCCCCCGGAGCGGGAGCTGGCCGAGCGCTTCGGGGTGTCGCGACCCTCGTTGCGCGAGGCGATCCAGAAGCTGGCGGCCCGCGGGCTGCTGGTCAGCCGCCAGGGCGGCGGCACCTTCATCACCCAGGAGCTCAACAGCAGCTACAGCGACCCGCTGCTCGAGATGCTGGCCCGCCATGGCGAGTTCCACCTGGACCTGCTGGAGTTCCGCGACGCCATGGAGGGGATCTCCGCCTACTACGCCGCCCTGCGCTCGACGCCCACCGACAAGGCCATCCTGATCAAGCGCTTCGAGGAGCTCGACGCCTGCTTCAAGGGGCGCGACCCGGCCCTGGAGGCCAAGGCCGACGCCGCCTTCCACCTGGCCATCGCCGAGGCCGCCCACAACGTGCTGCTGCTGCACACCATCCGCGGCATCTTCCACCTGCTGGAGCGCAGCATCGTCGACAACCTGGCCCACCTCTTCGAGAAGCCCGATTCGCGGACGACGCTGATGGCCCAGCACCGGGCGCTGCTGGATGCGATCCTCGAGGGCCGCGCCGAGGATGCCCGCGAGCGGGCCCACGAGCACCTGGTCTATGTCGAGGAGGGGCTGCTGGAGGTGGCACGGGCCGAGACCCGGGCCCAGCGCGCCCTGCGCCGCGCCCAGGCCACGCCGGCCTCGCGCCGGGCACCGGCCTCGTGACAAGGGCGGAGCGACCGGCGCGCCTGCCGAACGGCTGGCGACGCCTGCTGCTGCTGCTGGTGCCGCTGGGCCTGGTCGCCGTGATGTGGCAGGCCGCCCAGGTGGCCCGGGTCCAGGCGCTTCAGGAGCTGCGCCAGGATGCCGAGAACGAGCTGCGGCTCTCGGCGGCGGGGCTGGTCGGCCACCTCTCGCGGCACGACTACCTGCCCCGGCTGCTCGCCTCCCGCGAGGGGGTGCAGCGCTTCCTCGCCTCCCCCGAGAGCCAGGACGCCATGCCGCTCAACCTGCTGCTGGACCGCTTCCGCGCCACCGCCGACGTCTCCGATGTCTACCTGCTCGACCGCCACGCCGATACCCTGGCCGCCAGCAACTGGCACCTCCCGCACAGCTTCATCGGCCAGAACTACGCCTTCCGCAGCTATTTCACCGATGCCATCGCCGGCGGCCAGGGCCGCTTCTACGGCCTCGGCGTGCAGTCGCTCGAGCGCGGCTACTACTTCTCGGCCCCGGTCTGGCTCGACGACACCCAGCCGGACTCGACGCCGGACGGCGTGATGGTGGTCAAGGTGCTGCTCGACGCCGTGGAGGCGGGCTGGGCCGACCAGGATGCCGAGCTGCTGGTCACCGACGAGGACGACATCATCTTCATGGCCAGCCGTCCTGAGCTGCGCATGGCCTCGCTGCACCCGCTCTCCGAGGACCAGCGCCAGGCCCTGCTGGCGACCCGGCGCTACGCCGACGAACCGCTGGCCCACTCCGGCATCGAGGTGGTCGAGCCCCTGGGCAACCAGACCCGCCTGGTCGGCTTCTCCTCGGGCCCGCTCGCCGAGAATCGCTACCTCGGCCTCTCCCGGCCCCTGGAGGAACTCGGCTGGGAGATGCACATCCTCAAGCCGCTCTCCCCGGTGATCCAGGCCCAGTGGGTCTCCGCACTGCTGGCCGGGGGCCTCTACGGCATCGTGCTGCTGGGCGGCGGGGTCGGCTGGCAGCGCCTGCGCCTGCGCCGCGAGCGGGAACAGTTCGCCGAGCGCGAGCGCCAGACCCTGGCCCGCGCCCGCGACGAGCTGGAACGCAACGTCCAGCGTCGCACCCGGGACCTGGTGGAGACCAACCGCCGCCTCTCCGACGAGATCGAGGAGCGCCGGCGCGCCGAGGACAACCTGCGCCAGACCCGTGACGAGCTGATCCAGGCGGCCAAGCTCGCCGTGCTCGGCCAGCTGGCCGCCGGCATCAACCACGAGCTGAACCAGCCCCTGGCGGCGATCCGCGCCTACGCCGAGAACGCCCGCATCCTGCTCGAGCGCCAGCGCCCCGAGAGCGCGGACAGCAACCTCGAGCAGATCATCGAGCTCACTGGGCGCATGGCCGAGATCAGCGCCCAGCTGCGCCAGTTCTCGCGCAAGAGCGGCGAGAGCCTCACCGCCGTCTCGGTGCCCGCCTGTATCGACTATGCCCTGCGCCTCTTCCAGGCCCGGCTGCGCGACGCCGACGTGAGCGTCGAGCGGCAGTGGCCCGAAGAGGAGGTGTGGGTGCGGGCCGACCTGGTGCGCCTGGAGCAGGTGCTGGTCAACCTGATCGGCAACGCCCTGCAGGCGATGGCCGAGGTCGAGGCCCCGCGCCTGACTCTCTCCATCGAACGGGACGACACCCGGGTACGCCTCGGCGTGGCCGACAACGGCCCCGGCATTCCCGAGGAGCACCTGGGCCGCATCTTCGAGCCCTTCTTCACCACCAAGTCGCCGGGCAGTGGCCTGGGGCTCGGCCTGTCGATCTCCTCGCGTATCGTCGACGACCTCGGCGGCCGCCTGGTCGCCAGCAACCGCCCCACCGGCGGCGCCCTGTTCACCCTCATCCTGCCCCGCGACGACGGCACGGCCGGCGCCGCGAACCACCGCACCCAGGAGAACGCTTCCCATGCATGACCCGGCGGCCATTCCGGTGATCATCATCGACGACGAGCCCCACCTGCGCATCACTGCCGGCCAGACCCTCGAGCTCGCCGGCTACACCCCGGAGCCCTACGCCAGCGCCGAGGAGGCCCTGGAACGGCTGCCGCCGGACTTCCCCGGGGTGGTGGTCAGCGACATCCGCATGCCGGGCATGGACGGCATGGCGCTGCTGCGCGAGGTGCGGCTGCGCGACCCGGACCTGCCGGTGATCCTGATCACCGGCCACGGCGATATCTCCACCGCCGTGGAGGCAATGCGCGAAGGCGCCTGGGACTTCCTGGAGAAGCCCTTCGCCGGCGAGCGGCTGGTGGAGGTGGTGCGCCGCGGCATCGAGAAGCGCCGGCTGAGCCTGGAGAACCGCGCCCTCAAGGCCGAGCTCGAGGCGCAGCAGTCGGCCCCGGGGCCGCGCCTGGTGGGCCGCACCCCGGCCATCCAGCGCCTCGCCTCCATGGTCCAGCGCATCAGCCAGGTGGACGCCGACGTGCTGCTGTTCGGCGAGACCGGCGCCGGCAAGGACCTGGTGGCCCGCGCCATCCACGAGCGCAGCCCGCGGGCCGGCCACCCCTTCGTCGCCATCAACTGCGGCGCGGTGCCCGAGAGCACCATCGAGTCGGAGCTGTTCGGCCACGAGAAGGGCGCCTTCACCGGCGCCGTGGAGCGGCGCATCGGCAAGTTCGAGCATGCCAGCGGCGGCACCGTGTTCCTCGACGAGATCGAGTCGATGCCGCTGTCGCTGCAGGTCAAGCTGCTGCGTGTGCTGCAGGAGCGCAGCGTCGAGCGGCTGGGTGCCAACGTGCCGATCCCCCTGGACATCCGGGTGATCGCCGCCACCAAGGTCGACCTCAAGGCCGCCGCCGAAGCGGGACAGTTCCGCGAGGACCTCTACTACCGCCTCAACGTGGTCACGTTGCCGATCCCGCCGCTGCGCGAGCGCCGTGAGGACATCCCGCTGCTGTTCCAGCACTTCGCGGTGGTGGCCGCCAACCGCAGCGGCCTGGAGGCCCCGCCGCTGGATGCCGCCGGCATCTCGGCGCTGCTGGCCCACGACTGGCCCGGCAACGTGCGCGAGCTGCGCAACCTGGCCGAGCGCTACGTGCTGCTGGGCTCCGCCTTCGGCTACCGCCTGGATGCGCTGCTGGAGGGGGCGGAGAGCGAGGCCGGCGAGCTGGCCCTGCCCCAGCAGGTGGAGCTGTTCGAGAAGAGCCTGATCGACCAGGCCCTGGCCCGCCACCGCGGCCGCGTCAGCGAGGTGAGCGAGCAGCTCGGCCTGCCGCGCAAGACCCTCTACGACAAGCTGCGCAAGTACGGCCTCAAGGCCGAGGACTACCGCCAGAGCGCCGAGCCCTGAGCGAGCAGCGCCCACAGCGGCGGCCAGGCCGGCAGCCACGGCAGCAGGTTCACCGCCGCCAGCAGCATCACCAGCGAATTGCCGGGCGAGCGCCAGTCGAAGGGCTTGAGCGCGGTGCCGAAGGAGCGCTTGATGCGCGCGCCGGTGAGGTCGACGCTGTAGAGCTCGTCCAGCGTCAGATGAATGACGAAGCCCAGCGCCACCGCCACGCCGTGGGCCCAGGCCAGGGTATCCGGCTGGGCGAATAGCCGCTGGCTCAGCGCCGCGGTGACCAGGCCACACAGCCCCGCCGCCAGCAGCGAGTGCCACAGGCCGCGATGCACGGTGAAGCGGGCGAACAGCGCCCCGGCGAGGTAGCGCACGGCGAGGTAGATCCCTCCGCAGGCCAGCAGCAGCGGCCCGATGGCCAGCCGGGACTGCAGCAGCAGGGCGCCCGCCACCACCGCCGGCACGGCCAGCAGGTTGAATATCAAGCGGATGGCCTTGGAGCGGTCGGCGTCGAGATCCGGCAGGATGCCGCCGAAGGTCACCAGCGCCAGCATCGGCAGGGCCTGCCAGGCCTCCCACAGGCCCGCCTGCCAGCCGCCATGGGCAACCACGGCGCCGCCGGCGGCGGCCACGCCGAGATGGGTGCGAAAGTCGGCCATGCCGCGGCGAGCCCTCGAATCACTGGATAAATCACCAGATTATCACCGCCAGGGCATGGAAAAACAATGGATTAGGAGCTTTAGCTTGGTTTTCTGGTTCTGGAAAGTTGGCTCGTTTCTGTCCCATCGACAAGCGTGCAATGGGTTCTAACTATTGGAGCCCTCAATAAGGGACACTGGACAGCGGAAACCCTATATATACTTGGACAAGAAGGCTCCCCAAGTTTTGGGGAGCCTAGAAAATACGAACCAACAGTTAACTTAGAGTTCGAAAATAGCGCATTTATGAATTAAATATCCAACAACTTAGCATCAATATCTAAAAATCAGTTACTTTCCAGCTCAACCCAATAAAGTATATTCCCAAACCTTTTTACGCGATTAAAAGTAATCCCCTCATAGCTATCCCAGGATGAGAAGTTAATACCCCCAGCGCGAGTCACAGTACCTCCGGCGATGATTGATCCATAAAGGGTTGACGTGCCACTCTGAACAACATCGGCGTCAGACCAAAGAGCAACATACGAGTCATCATTACCCCTCATTTCAATATTTCCAACTGCAATCAATTGTGTATCGACAGAATCCGGCCCCTCAACTTCATCGTTATAGTCGCCCAAATCTGACCTTCCTCTGTGGATAATTTTACCCATAGAAAGCAAGGTTGCACCATTAAAGTTACCACTAACATCTAAATCTCGACCGTCACTGCAATAATATATCGCCCCAAACTGAGGACCTTCAAGATCTATATCGCAACTCATATAATCTGGATGTGTAAGCAAATCTACAATATACGGCTGATACTCTTCGCCTTCGATAATGGAATTAATTTTATCAATTGCAGGCTCTATGAACATACTATCAGCACCAGAAACAGCACACATGACAGAACCACACTCTCCCGTCTCGGCATCAACCACATCCAAATCCTTATCAGAAGTGGTTATTGTTCCAGTCGCTGTAATTGCACCCACCGCCTCACCATCAACATTATTGATAGTTAGGTTGGAATTTGTATGGATATTACCGTTTATAACATTTTGGCCCCTTAGAACAATATCACCATCAGCCTTAATTCCATAATATGTATCAGTACTTATCCCTTCGCCAGGCGGCTGCAAGTAGAGCTTAACAATGCGCGTAACAGGTGAAACATCTTCACCCATATCAATCTGGCCACGACTAAAACCTACTAACTGATCACCTTCGCACTCCATCCAGTAGACATATGAACCAGAGAGCGCGCCAGATGCAGAAAAAGTAACTTCTTGCTGCCCTGGAAGCGCAGCGCCTTCTGTCACTACCCCTCCTTCACATGTAACAGGATTATCTGGAGCATAAGTAGCTCTCAAGCTGCCCACAACATCACTTATCCCGGCTTCAGCTGCCTGGAATGCAGCTATCGAAAAGCGCTGGTTTGCAGACATGCGTTCTTCCATAACTGAAGTTCGATAGCTTGAAAGGCCTAGCAGCGTTGCGACAACCAAAAGCACGATCGCCACAATTAAAGCGGCACCGTTTTGGCATTTACAAGATCTCATATCCACCCCCCGTAGAAACCCTTATATATCACTCCCACTTATTAGCACCAACATTACGATTAGCGACATAGAATGTAAGTTCCTCATCAGGAAGCCTGCCTTGAGGATCTGTTAAGCTCAGCACTACTCTCAGCCCATAAAGACCAGGCAAAAAACTAAAACTCAAGCTGCTTGCAATTTCCCCGGAAACCAAAAGCTCAGGATCTACAGATACATCCTCTTCGCTACCAACTAACAGGCATAACGTCTCAGCATATATGCCTGAATCCCCACCACCACTAGGGCCAGCATCCATGTAATGATAAACTTTAGAGTACCCAGAAGAGCCTCCAGCGCACTCACTGGAACTTGTGAAACCAGCAAACTGTAGTATCAACTCCTGAGAATCAGAATTATAACTTAAGCTAGTGGCATTTCTCACATCAAAAACCAAAGAATCATAAAAATAACGCAGACTTTCTTGCCTGTCCGCTGAAGCTCTAACCCTATCATCAAGCCTGTTTATGGATATAAACAATTGAGTTGCCGCAAGAATAATCAGAAGACCGACAACTAGTGCAACCATAAGCTCTATTAGAGAAAAACCTTTTTCCCGGATATATCTCACAGGCAGCAAAGCTTCCTGCGATTCTCTAAAAGAGAAATTACGCTTCTTCATCATCAATATATCCCACATCAGGAACTTTTGCATGATAAAGCAATGCTCCAGCGCCTTCGGTTAAGAGCCTAGCCTCCTCCCACTCAACCAAAAGTGTATACACACATGGATCTGTGGAAGAATCTGAAACAGACAACCCTGGAAGAGAGCCGCCCCATGCATCAGTCCAACTTGTCGCAAAAATACCACCCGACGCTAATATTTCATTAACCGAATAACATGTCACAGAGCCATCTTCATCAGAAATTTTTGACAGTACCCTCAACCTTTCAACAGCATCTTGTGCCGCAATTGACGCAAGCGTATGAAAATAAGAAACCTGAGCTGCCTGCAAAGCCTTTAACTGCATTCCAGCAATAGCAATCAATCCAACGGCCAAAACCAGAAGTGCAATTAGAGCCTCTAGCAAAGTAAAACCATGCCCACGACTCTTGGGATACGCAAACATATTTTTTGAAATTTCAGACCTTACCATTTGAAATCAACCCCCATCTTCCGATGATGACAAAGGTTTACCAATCCTCCCCATCCTATTCACTTCTAAAAACAGGTCTTGAGAAATCTTGGGATGCGAGAATACAAATTCACACTTCGGGTCGCAACTTGATCTACCAAGTGCGTTAAAGGTAAGAGAGCCACCTTGAACATCAACGTTTCCACCATCTTCAGATGCCCGCCATATTACACCAAGGTCAGTAGTTTCTACCGCAACCTGCCAACCTGCCTCATCACTCCCCACCGTTACTGTAACATCTTCCCTATTCCTTACAGCCTCGCTTCGTGCATAATTTAGACCTGCAACGACCCCATTAAAGCTAGAAGACATGGAACTTCTAGCTAACAAAGTCGAGAAGTTAGGAAAAACAATTGTAGCCATAACGGACAAAACAGCCACAGTTACAAGAAGTTCTATGAGGGTAAACCCTGCACATGATTTTTTTTCCTTTGATTTACCAACAGCCTGAAGCATCTCTATCTCCAGATTGGTCTATCCAAAGGGTTTCACAATTGTCAGCGACATTAGCTGGAGATGCATTGGCTTCTAATCTGTATTGTGAGGCACGTGAACTGGCACCAGTAACAACATACCAGCCGCTTTCAGACTGTATCTCTTGCGAAACACCATCTGAGTCTCGCAAACCAAGATCAATGAAACATGCACCATAATCGGCTTTAGCCGTATAACATACCTCTAATTTAGAGGCTGTGTCCATCAAAATTGCTTTTCCATCAGAAACTCTTGCACGTTCAACATATCCGCGGTAACTAGGAATCGCAATCGACGCCAATATCCCGATCACAGCTACCGCAATCATCAGTTCGATGAGCGTAAAGCCGGCGCTGCGCCGGGTGCTTCCTGTGGGGCCCTGTGGCCTGCGTCGGGTGCTCGGATGGGTCACGCCGCGCCTCTCCTGCTTTCGTTACGTTTGGTTTCAGTATGTAGCACAGGCGGGCTTCCTGCTAGGGTTCGGAGTCAAGAATCTCACCCCGGGTGAATGGCCGCTCACCGGCCACCTCACGCCTCACCTGTCCCGGCGAAGCCTCGCCTGCCCTGCCAATACAATCACTTGGCGGCCACCGGTGGGGAAAACAGAGCCTATGCGCCTTTCCTTATGGAATATATGGATTCCAATTAATCACTTTTCATTATAACCAGGCTGCGATAGAACGTGCCCCACCTCCCCACCCCCTGATCGACAGGCATAAGACGACATGACTTCCAGGAAGGTACTGCCGCTTCTCCTGCTGGCGGGGCTGGCGCCTGCCCAGGCGCTGGCCACCAACGGCTACTTCTCCCACGGCTACGGCACCATCAACCAGGGCATGGCCGGTGCCGGCACCGCCCTGGCCCAGGACAGCATCGCCGCGGCCACCAACCCGGCCGGCATGGCCTTCGTGGGTGACCGCTTCGACATCGGCGCCGAGCTGTTCTCTCCCCATCGCGAGTATGCCGTGCAGGGTGGCGGCGAGCCGCAGCCCGGCGCCTTCTACCTGATGCCCGGCAGCCGCGAGAGCGAGAACCGCGCCTTCCTGATCCCCCACGCCGGCTACAACCGGCAGGTCAGCGAGACCCAGACCCTGGGCGTCTCGGTGTTCGCCAACGGCGGGATGAACACCGAGTATAGCGGACGCGACATGGGCACCTTCTTCGCCGGCAAGGCGGGCGTGAACCTGGAGCAGGCCTTCATCGCCCCCACCTGGACCTGGCGCTTTGCCGAACGGCACGCCATCGGCCTCTCGCCGGTGATCGCCTACCAGCGCTTCTCCGCCACGGGCCTTACCAGCCTTGCCGGCTTCTCGTCGGACCCGGCCGCGCTCTCCGACAACGGCACCGACGATGCCTGGGGCTACGGCCTCCAGCTCGGCTGGCAGGGCCAGCTGACCGACACCCTGCGGGGCGGCCTGAGCTGGCGAAAGGTGCTGAAGATGGAGGAGTTCGACGACTACCGCGGGCTCTTCGCCGAGCAGGGGGATTTCGACATCCCGCAGATGTTCCACGCCGGCCTGGCCTGGTCGGGGATCGAGGACCACTGGCTACTGCTGGACGTGCAGCATGTCCGCTATAGCGAGATCGCGAGCGTGGGCAACCCCTTCGCCTCCCCCGGCCGGCTGGGCGACGATGATGGCGCCGGCTTCGGCTGGGACGACATGACCGTGGTCAAGCTGGGCTGGCAGTGGCAGCAGACCCCGCAGCAGGCCTGGCGAGCCGGCGTGAGCTACGGCGAGCAGCCGATCCCCGACAGCGAGGTGCTGTTCAACATCCTCGCACCCGGGGTGCAGCAGTGGCATGTCACCGGCGGCTTCACCCGCGAGCTCACCAGCGGGCTGAGCGTCTCCGGCATGGCCTTCTACTCGCCGGAGGAGACGGTGCGCGGCGAGAACCCGCTGGGTCCGGGCCAGCAGATCGAGCTGAGCATGTACCAGCTGGGTGCGGCGGTGAGCCTGGGGTGGCGGTTCTGACCCGCCATCGCTGATCTACCATCGCTGCGCGATGGATCGCGCTGCAAGCAGCGCTCCTGCAGCAGCGGCCTCGGCACAGAGGGCCTCGACAAGAACGCCGCCGTCATGGCCATGACGGCGGCGTTCTCGTTCCGGCACTGCGGCACGGCTACTCGCTGACGATGACCCGCTCGCGCAGCTCCCGCGGCATGGAGAAGGTGATGGTCTCCGCGCGGCCATCGAGTTCCACCGGGGCGGCGGCGCCCAGCGCCTTGAGCCGATCGATCACGCCCTGCACCAGCACCTCGGGGGCGCTGGCGCCGGCGGTGACGCCGATGGCGCTAACGCCCTCGAGCCAAGTCGGGTCGACCTGCTCGGCGTTGTCGATCAGGTAGGCCGGGGTGCCCACCCGCTCGGAGAGCTCGCGCAGGCGGTTGGAGTTGGAGCTGTTGGGACTGCCCACCACCAGCACCAGGTCTGCGCCTTCGGCCAGCTCGCGCACGGCGTCCTGGCGGTTCTGGGTGGCGTAGCAGATGTCGTCCTTGCGCGGCCCCTCGATCTCCGGGAACTTGGCGCGCAGGGCGTCGATCACCCGGGCGGTGTCGTCCATGGAGAGCGTCGTCTGGGTGACGAAGGCGAGCCGGCTCGGGTCCTTCACCTCCAGCCGGGCGACGTCCGCCTCGTCCTCCACCAGGTAGATGGCGCCGCCGTGGGAGGTGTCGTAGCGCCCCATGGTGCCCTCCACCTCGGGGTGACCCTCGTGGCCGATCAGGATGCACTCCTGGCCGCGCTTGGCATAGCGCAGCACCTCCAGGTGCACCTTGGTGACCAGCGGGCAGGTGGCGTCGAACACCTTGAGGCCGCGGCGATCGGCCTCCTCCTGCACGGCGCGGGAAACGCCGTGGGCGGAGAAGATCACGATGACGTCGTCGGGCACCTCGTGGAGCTCCTCGACGAAGATGGCGCCGCGGCTGCGCAGGGTATCCACCACGAAGCGGTTGTGGACCACCTCGTGGCGCACGTAGATCGGCGGGCCGAAAGTGTCCAGCGCCCGGTTGACGATCTCGATGGCGCGGTCGACGCCGGCGCAGAAGCCGCGGGGGTTGGCCAGCCTGATCTGCAAAGAGTTAGCTTGCATGGTTGCCTTGCCTTGATGCCGCAGCATCGTTGCATTGGGTAAATCGTGAGACACCGCTATCGCGCTGCAAGCAGCGCTCCTACACAACAGAACCTCGGCCATCCGCCAGACAATGTAGGAGCTTTGCTTGCAAAGCGATGGGGTCAATGCCTCGTGGCGGGCTTCACGTCCAGCACTTCCACCTCGAAGGTCAGGGTACGCCCTGCCAGCGGGTGGTTGAAGTCCACGTCGACCATCTCGCCGTCGATGGCGCTGATCACCCCGGGCAGCTCGCCGCCGGAGGGGTCGGCGAAGGACATCACGGTGCCCACCTCCAGTGCCTCGTCGCCGAAGTCGTCGCGCTTGAGGCGCTGGATGTTCTGGGGATTGTGCTGGCCGAAGGCGTGCTCCGGGGTGATCTCGAAGCTGCCGCTCTCGCCGGCGGTGAGGCCCTTCATGGGGTGCTCGAAGCCGGGCGGCAGGTTGCCGTCGCCCACCTGGAAGGTGGCCGGGGCCTTGTCGCGGGTGGAGTCCACCACGGTGCCGTCTTCCAGCTTGAGGGTGAAGTGCAGGGTCACTTCCATGCCCTCGTCGACGCGGTACTGCTCGCTGTTCTGGTCAGTCATGGTATCTAGGGCTCGGTAAAGATGATTAAGTTCGCTGGCCTCGCTGAGGCCGGGCGACACCGCCGGGGCGCCTGACGGGGCCGGTCGCGCAGCGGAGCTGCCCTCCTACAATTCAGTCGTCAGCTTCGTTGCCGGGCGCGGCGCTTCTCGCCGAACACCGATTCCCAGATCATGCCGACGGCGCCCAGGGTGATGCCGATGTCCGCCACGTTGAAGGCCGGGTAGTACCAGCCGGCGACGTGGAAGGAGAGGAAGTCCACCACGTAGCCGTGCACCAGGCGGTCATAGAGGTTGCCGAGCGCCCCGCCGATGATGGCCGCCAGCGACACCGCCAGCAGGGTCTCGTCGCGCTTGAGCCGGCTCAGCCAGATGGTCAGGCCGACGCTGGCCCCCACCGCGATGGCGGCGAAGAACCAGCGCTGCCAGCCGGGGTGGTTGGCCAGGAAACTGAAGGCGGCGCCGGTGTTGTGCAGCAGCGTCAGGTTGAAGAACGGCAGCACCTCCACCGGCCGGGCGTACTCCAGCCAGGCGCTGGCGGCGTACTTGGTGGCCAGGTCCAGCACGATGATCGCCAGCGCCAGCCACAGCCAGCGCAGCGGGCGCTGCATGGGCGCTCTCTCCGTTTCTGGCTCGGCGCCCAGTCTCTCTCGCTTCTCGCTTCCAGGCATGCTGCCCACCTCACGCATAGTGGCGGTGCTCGCCGGGGCCGTCCGGCAGGTTGCTCACGCAGCGCCCGCACAGGTCATCATGGCCCTCGTGGTGACCCACGTCCTCGCGGTGGTGCCAGCAGCGCTCGCACTTCCGGTGGGCGCTGGCGGCCACGGCCACCTTCAGGCCGGCGAGCTCGGTGGCCTCGGCGCTCTCTCCTTCGGGCTTTGCAGCCTCGGCGAGCGGCCTGACGGTCACCTCGCTGGTCAGCATCACGAAGCGCAGCTCGTCGCCCAGCTTGGCCAGCGTCGCCTGCAGGGCGTCGTCCACGTAGAGGGTGACCTCGGCGGCCAGGCTGCCCTTGATGGTCTTGGCGTTGCGGGCGTCCTCCAGGCACTTGTTGACGGCCTGCTTGACCTCCAGCACCCGCTCCCAGAAGTCGCGGCCCAGCTCGGCGCCATCGTCCAGGGTGGAGAGGCCGATGTAGTACTCCTCGAGCAGCACGCTGTCGCCGCGCTGGCCGGGGATGTTCTCGAAGATCTCCTCGGCGGTGAAGCTGAGGATCGGCGCCACCCAGCGGGAGAGCGCCTCCACCACGTGGTAGAGGGCGGTCTGGGCGCTGCGCCGGGCCAGGGAGTCGGCCTGGGTGGTGTACTGGCGATCCTTGATCACGTCCAGGTAGAAGCCGCCCAGCTCCCGGGCGCAGAAGCCGTGCACCTGCTGGTAGACGTCCAGGAAGCGATACTCCTGGTAGGCGGTCTCGATGCGCCCCTGCAGCTGGGCCGCGCGGTCGACCACCCACTGGTCCAGGGCCAGCATCTCGTCGAAGGCCACGGCGTCGCGGCTCGGCTCGAAGCCGTTGAGGTTGGCGAGCAGGAAGCGCGCGGTGTTGCGGATGCGGCGGTAGACGTCGGCGGTGCGCTTGAGGATCTCGTCGGAGACCGCCATCTCGTGGCCGTAGTCGGTGGAGGCGACCCACAGGCGCAGGATGTCGGCGCCGAGTTTGTCCATCACCTCCTGGGGGGCCACCACGTTGCCCATGGACTTGGACATCTTGCGGCCCTGGGCGTCCACGGTGAAGCCGTGGGTGAGCAGGCCGCGGTAAGGCGGGTGGCCGTCGATGGCGCAGCCGGTCAGCAGCGAGGAGTGGAACCAGCCGCGGTGCTGGTCGGAGCCCTCCAGGTAGAGGTCGGCCACCGGGCCGCTCTCGTGGCCGTGGGGGTGGGAGCCGCGCAGCACGTGGCGGTGGGTGGTGCCGGAGTCGAACCAGACGTCCAGGGTGTCGGTGACCTTGTCATAGTCGGCGGCCTCCTCGCCCAGCAGCTCGGCGGGGTCGAGGCGGAACCAGGCGTCGATGCCCTCCTTCTCGACGCGCTGGGCGGCCTCCTCCATCAGCTCCAGGGTGCGCGGGTGCAGCTCGCCGGTGGCCTTGTGCAGGAAGAACGGGATCGGCACGCCCCAGTTGCGCTGGCGGGAGATGCACCAGTCCGGGCGGTTGGCGATCATGCTGTGCAGGCGCGCCTGGCCCCAGGCCGGGGTGAAGGTGGTCGCCTCGATGCCTTCCAGGGCGCGCTCGCGCAGGGTCTTGCCGTCACGGCCCTGCACGTCCATGCCCACGAACCACTGGGCGGTGGCGCGGTAGATCACCGGGGTCTTGTGGCGCCAGCAGTGCATGTAGCTGTGGGTGATCGGCTCGTGGTGCATCAGCGCCCCGACCTCGCGCAGCTTCTCGACGATCTGCGGGTTGGCCTTCCAGATCATCTGGCCGCCGAAGAAGGGCAGGTCGTCGGCATAGACGCCGTTGCCCTGCACCGGGCTCAGGATCTCCTCGAAGGCCATGCCGTGCTCGCGGCAGGTGATGAAGTCATCCATGCCGTAGGCGGGGGCAGAGTGGACGATACCGGTGCTGCCCACCTCGGCCTCGACGTAGTCGGCGAGATACACCGGCGACAGGCGATCGTAGAGCGGGTGGCGGAAGCGGATGCCGTCGAAGGCCTCACCGGGGGCGGTGGCGATCACCTCGCCCGTGAGGCCGAAGCGCGCCAGGCAGGACTCGACCAGCTCCTCCACCAGCACCAGCAGCCGCTCGCCGGTATCCACCAGGGCGTAGGTGAACTCGGGGTGCATGTTGAGCGCCTGGTTGGCCGGGACCGTCCAGGGGGTGGTGGTCCAGATCACCACGGCGGCCGGCTTGGCCAGCGCTTCCAGGCCGAAGGCCGCAGCCAGGCGGTCGGCGTCCTCCACCGGGAAGGCCACGTCGATGGCGTCGGACTGCTTGTCGGCGTACTCCACCTCGGCCTCGGCCAGGGCGGAGCCGCAGTCGAAGCACCAGTTGACGGGCTTCAGGCCCTTGAACACGTAGCCCGCCGCGACCATGTCGGCAAGTGCCCGGATCTCGCCCGCCTCGTTGGCGTAGTCCATGGAGCGGTAGGGGTTGGCCCAGTCGCCGATCACGCCCAGGCGCACGAAGTCGGCCAGCTGGCCCTGGATCTGCTCGCCGGCGTACTCGCGGCACAGCGCCCGGGCGCGCTCGGCCTCGAGGTGCTTGCCGTGGGTGGTCTCGACCTTGTGCTCGATGGGCAGGCCGTGGCAGTCCCAGCCGGGCACATAGGGGGCGTCGAAGCCGGCCAGGTTCTTCGACTTGACGATGATGTCCTTGAGGATCTTGTTGACGGCGTGACCGATGTGGATGCTGCCGTTGGCGTAGGGAGGGCCGTCGTGCAGCACGAACAGCGGCTTGCCCCGGCGCTCCTCGCGCAGGCGGTAGTAGAGGTCCAGGCGGTCCCACTGGGCCAGCCGCTCGGGCTCGCGCTTGGGCAGCATGCCGCGCATGGGGAAGTCGGTTTCTGGCAGGTTCAGAGTGTGCTTGTAGTCGCTCATATCCTGGGGGTCAGCCGTCGTCGTGGTCGGCGGGCGCACCCGCCGAGGAATCGGAAGTCACGGCCTCGCGCGCCAGCGGCGCCGATGCCAGAGGAAGAGAATCGTCGTTATTGAAGGTGGGACGCTGAGAAAAATAGGCGCGGGCGCGGCGCTGGTCGGCCCCGATCTGCTGCTTGAGGGCATCGAAGTGCTCGAACTTCACCTCGCCGCGCAGCTTGGCGCAGGGGAACACCGCCAGCCGCCGGCCGTAGAGGTCGCCGTCGAAGTCGAACAGGTGCACCTCGAGCACCGGCCGGGTGCTGCCCACCGTGGGGCGCCAGCCGATGTTGGCCACGCCGGGCAGGCGCCGGCCGTCGGGCAGCTCGCTGACCACCGCATAGACCCCCTGCAGGGCCAGGGAGCGCACCGGCTGGGGCAGGTTGGCGGTGGGCACGCCGATGGTGCGGCCGAGCTTCTGGTCGGCCACCACGCGGCCCTCCAGGCGATAGGGGCGCCCCATCAGGCGGGCCGCGGCGGCGAAGTTGCCGCTGGCCAGCAGGGTACGGATGCGGGTGCTGGAGACCCGGTCGTCGTCGATGGTGAAGGTGCGGGTATGCTCGACGCCGAAGCCGCGGGTCTCGCCCACCTCGGTGAGCAGGTGGAAGTCGCCGCGGCGATCGCAGCCGAAGCGGAAGTCGTCCCCCACCACCAGGTGGCGCACGCCCAGGCCGTCGATCAGCACCTTCTCGATGAAGGCCTCGGCGGTGAGGCCGCGCAGCGCGTCGTTGAAGGGCAGGCAGAGCACCCGCTCGACGCCCGCCTCGCCCAGCAGGCGCACCTTCTCGCGCAGCCGGGTCAGCCGCGGTGGCGCCTGGTCGCCGGCAAAGAACTCCCGGGGCTGCGGCTCGAAGACCACCACGGTCACCGGCAGCTGGAGCTTGGCGGCCTGCTCGCGACACTGCTCGAGGATCGCCTGATGGCCGCGGTGTACGCCATCGAAGTTGCCGATGGTGGCCACGCAGCCGCGGTGCTCGTCGCGCAGGTTGTGCAGTCCTCGGATCACTTGCATGGCGTTGCTCGAGCCCCGCTGCCTTGGTGTATGGAGAAAGGTGAGTGGCGAAAGGATGGTCATAAAGTGGGCGATTATACCGGACAGCTGGCCCCTTGACAGCCGGGCCGGGCGACGGCAAAGCCAGGTTGATTGGGGCTGACCTGGCGACAGGCTTTCGAGGAGGCGCTGTAAATACTTCCCTGTACGCTACCGACGCCCTGCGGCGCTCTCGCGTCCCGCTCCGCTTGCAGGTCCGGTGCTGGCCATCCATGGCCAGCCCGTTCAGAGCCATGCTCCTCACCCCTGGCGTAGGACCTCCTCTTTAGCCTGTCCCCAGCGCCCCTCGCCACGTGGGGCCACGGAGGTACTCAGCTCTTCATCCGGAAGTGCCGCAGGCGCACTCCGGTGGCGGCGAGCCAGGCGAAGTAGCCCCCCGCGCCGGCCACCACCAGCGCCGCCAGCCAGGCGACCCGCGTCCAGACGTCCCAGCCCAGCCACGCCTGCCAGTCGGGCGAGCTCACCCACAGGCCGACTCCCATCACCGCGCAGCCGCCCAGCAGCTGCACCGCGTAGCGGCCCCAGCCGGGCTGGAACACCAGCACTCGCTCCTTGTGGAGCAGCCAGCCCAGCAGGCCGGCATTCAGGAAGGCCGAGAGCGCCGTGGCCAGGGCCAAGCCGGCGTGAGCCAGCGGCCAGATCAGGATCAGGTTGAAGACCATGTTGGCGACCATGGCGATGATGCCGATCTTCACCGGGGTCTTGGTGTTCTGGCGGGCGAAGAAGCCCGGCGCCAGCACCTTGATCAGCATGAAGGCCACCAGGCCGAAGGCATACGCCCTCAGGCTCATGGCCGCCATGGCGATGTCGTGCTCGGTCATGGCGCCGTAGTGGAACAGCGAGATCAGCAGCGGCTCGGCCAGGATCGCCAGCGCCAGGGCCGCCGGCAGGCCCAGCAGCAGCACGGCGCGGATCGCCCAATCGAGCATCGCGCTGAAGTGCTGGCCGGACTGCTCGGCGTGGCGCTTGGAGAGCGCCGGCAGGATCACCGTGCCGATGGCGATGCCGAACACCCCCAGCGGCAGTTCCACCAGGCGGTCGGAGTAGTAGAGCCAGGAGACGCTGCCCGGCGCCAGCAGCGAGGCGAGGATGGTGTCGAGCAGCAGGTTGATCTGCGACACCGAGACGCCGAACAGCGCGGGCGCCATCAGCACCATGATCTGCTTCACCCCGGGGTGGACGAAGCTAGGCCAGGGCCGCGGCATCAGCCCCAGCCGCACCAGGAAGGGCACCTGGAAGGCGAGCTGGGCCACGCCGGCGATCAGCACCCCCCAGGCCAGCGCCATGGCCGGCTCGCTCATCAGCGGGGTGAGCAGCAGTGCGGCGCCGATCAGCGAGAGGTTGAGCAGCACCGGGGTGAAGGCCGGGACGGCGAAGCGGTTCCAGGTGTTGAGCACGCTGCCGGCGAAGGCCGTCAGCGAGATCAGCAGCAGGTAGGGGAAGGTGAGCCGCAGCATGTCGGCGGTGAGCGCCAGCTTGGCCGGGTCGCGGCCGAAGCCGGGGGCGAAGACCCACACCAGCCAGGGGGCGGCCAGCATGAACACGGCGGTAAGCAGCGCCAGCACCGCCGTGAGGCTGCCCGCCACCGCGTCGAGCAGCTCGCGTACCTCGCGCTTGCTGCCACGAGTGGCGTATTCCGAGAGCACCGGCACGAAGGCCTGGTTGAAGGCCCCCTCGGCGAACAGCCGGCGCATGAAGTTGGGGATCTTGAAGGCGACGAAGAAGGCGTCCGCGCCGCTGCCGGCGCCGAACAGGGCGGCGATGACCACATCGCGCACCAGCCCCATCACCCGCGAGAGCATGGTCATCACGCTGACCACCAGCCCCGAGCGCATCAGGCCGCCGGCCTTGGGGGCCACCACCTTGTCGTGCTCGTCCACCGGCGTGGGTGGCGACTGCTCGCGATCCGTCACGTTCGGGCTCCTTGGCGGGCGTCAGGGGAACGGCAGCCACAAAAAAACCGGCCGCAGCCGGTTTTCTTGCGGGAGCGACGGACCTTGCCGGCGCGTCACTCCGTTGGCATCCGGTCTGCTCAGGCAGCCAGCGCCTTGATGCGCTTGTTCAGGCGGCTCTTCAGGCGGGCGGCCTTCTTCTTGGAGAGCACGTCCTTGTCGGCAATGCGGTCGATGACCGGCTGCGCCTTCTGGAACGCGGTCATCGCCTCGGCGTGGTCGCCGCCGTTGATGGCCTTGATCACGCGCTTGATGTAGGTGCGGACCATGCTGCGCTGGCTGGCCTTCAGGACACGACGGCCTTCGGCCTGGCGGGCGCGCTTGCGGGCTTGCTTGCTGTTTGCCACTGAACTGTCTCCTTGGAGATTCTGTCGTCATCGCCCTCGGCGATGGCTTCGATAACGTATTGATCCGGCAGGAAGGCGCGAGCCTTTCCGCCGGCTTGGCCATCTGGCCGACCGCTTGACATCAGCGATCGTTCACGGGCCGTGTCTGAGAGGATGGCGTATCCTATCACAGCCCGCGCCGCGCTTGCTATAGCGCGGGCGTCACAACACCACCAGGTTGTCGCGGTGGATCAGCTCCGGGGCCTCCATGAAGCCCAGGACCGCCTCGATCTGGTGGCTCGGCTTGCCGAGGATCTGGGCGGTGTCCGCCGCGCCATAGTTGACCAGCCCCTTGGCCACCCGGTGTCCCTGTTCGTCCACGCAGAGCACCATGTCGCCGCGGCGGAACTCGCCCGCCACCGCCTTGACGCCCACCGCCAGCAGGCTGGAGCCGCTGCCGCGCAGCACCTTCACCGCCCCGGCGTCCAGGGTCAGGGTGCCGCGCACCTGCAGCTGGCCGGCCAGCCAGCGCTTGCGCGCCGCCATGGGCGCCTGGTCCGGGCGCAGCAGCGTGCCCAGCCGCTCGCCGGCCATCAGCCGGGTCAGCACCTCGGGCTGGCGGCCGCCGGCGATGGCGGTGAAGGCGCCGGAGCGCGCCGCCAGGTGGGCCGCCCGCAGCTTGGTGGCCATGCCGCCGCGGCCGAGCGCCCCGCCGCCGCCGGCCACCGCCGCCAGCGCCGGGTCGTCGGCGCGCCCTTCGCTGATCAGCCGCGCCTCGGGGTTGCCGCGCGGGTCGGCGTCGAACAGCCCCTCCTGGTCGGTGAGGATCACCAGCGCCTCGGCCTCCAGCAGGTTGGCCACCAGGGCGCCCAGGGTGTCGTTGTCGCCGAAGCGGATCTCGTCGGTGACCACGGTATCGTTCTCGTTGATCACCGGCACCACCCGCAGGTCCACCAGGGTGCGCAGCGCCGAGCGGGCGTTGAGGTAGCGCTTGCGGTTGGAAAGGTCGTCGTGGGTCAGCAGCACCTGGGCGGTGAGCAGGCCGTGGCGGGCGAAGTGCCCCTCGTAGCACTCGGTGAGGCCGTTCTGCCCCACCGCGGCGGCGGCCTGGAGCTCGTGCACCGCCGAGGGGCGCGCCTGCCAGCCGAGGCGCACCATGCCGGCCGCCACCGCGCCGGAGGAGACCAGCACCACCTCGATGCCGCGCTTGTGCAGGGCGGCGATCTGGTCGACCCAGCCGCCGATCGCCGCCTCGTCGAGGCCGCGACCGTCGTTGGTCAGCAGCGCGCTGCCGATCTTCACCACCACCCGGCGGGCGCCGACCAGCGCCTCGCGGCCTGCCACCTGCTCGTTGCCTTCCACTTGGTTGTCCAAGGCCATCAACCTCTAGCTCATAGACACTGCGCGAGCGCAGCCGGTTTGTCCTTCAGGGCGCGTATTCGACCTCGACGTCGAAGTCATCATCATCGAAGTCGTCGTCATCCTCGTCGTCACGCTTGCGCTTACGACCCAGGCGCGCCTCGGTGCGGGCCACCGCTTCCTCTTCCATGCGCTGGCGCATCTCGCGGGCGCGCTCGGCGGCCTCCTCGTCCTCGTTCTCGAGCTGGCGCTGCTCGGTGAGCCAGCGGTGGGCGGCCTGCACCAGGGCAAGGGTGCCGTCGGCGGAGATCGCCGAGATGCGGAACACCGGCCCCTCCCAGCCGAGGCGGCGCACGATCTCGTCGGCCTTCGCCTCGCGCTCCTCCGGGGGGAGCAGGTCGAGCTTGTTGAGCACCAGCCAGCGCGGCAACTCGGCCAGCGCCGGGGAGAACTCGCCCAGCTCGTGGACGATCGCCTCGGCCGCCTCCACCGGGTCGGACTCGTCGAAGGGCGCCACGTCGACCACGTGGAACAGCAGCCGGGTGCGGGTCAGGTGCTTGAGGAAGCGCAGCCCCAGACCGGCCCCGTCCGAGGCGCCCTCGATCAGGCCCGGCACGTCGGCCATCACGAAGTGCTCGTGCATGCCGAGCTTCACCACGCCCAGGTTGGGCACCAGGGTGGTGAAGGGGTAGTTGGCCACCTTGGGCTTGGCCGCGGAGACGGCGCGGATCAGCGTCGACTTGCCGGCATTGGGCATGCCCAGCAGGCCCACGTCGGCCATCACCTTCATCTCCAGGCGCAGGTTGCGCCGCTCGCCCTCGGTGCCCGGGGTGGTGCGCCGCGGCGCCCGGTTGGTGGAGGACTTGAAGTGGATGTTGCCCAGCCCCCGGCGCCCGCCGTGGGCCACCAGTACCACCTGGCCGATCTCGGTGACGTCGGCGATCACCTCCAGGGTGTCCTCGTCGATCACCGTGGTGCCCACCGGCACCTTGACGTGCAGGTCCTCGCCGGCGCGACCACTCATCTGGCGGCCCATGCCGGGCTGGCCGTTCTGGGCCTTGTAGAAGCGCTGGTACTTGAAGTCGATCAGGGTGTTGAGGGCATCGTCACCGATCAGGTAGACGCTGCCGCCGTGGCCGCCATCGCCGCCATCGGGGCCGCCCCTGGGCACGTACTTCTCGCGGCGGAAGCTGAGGCAGCCGTTGCCCCCCTTGCCGGCCTCCACGATGATCGAGGCTTCGTCGACGAACTGCATCTGTCACTCTCCCGGCGGCTCATACCGCCATGATACAAGAAGGCCCCGCCGTGGCGGGGCCTTCCTGCGGCAAGGGTCAGGCGTCTCAGGCAGAGACGACGCTGACGAACTTGCGGTTCTTCGGACCCTTGGTCTCGAACTTGATCACACCGTCGTTCAGGGCGAACAGGGTGTGGTCGCGGCCGAGGCCGACGCCGGTGCCGGCGTGGAACTTGGTGCCGCGCTGGCGCACGATGATGTTGCCGGCGGTGACGGCCTGGCCACCGTAGAGCTTGACGCCAAGGCGCTTGGATTCGGAATCGCGACCGTTACGCGTGGAGCCGGCTGCCTTCTTATGTGCCATGAAAATATCCTCCGTTCAGGGGATGGACCGCTTAGGCGGAGATCCCGGTGATCTTGACTTCAGTGAACCACTGGCGGTGGCCCTGACGCTTCATGTGGTGCTTGCGGCGGCGGAACTTGATGATGGTGACCTTGTCGCCACGGCCGTGGGAGACGACCTCGGCAGAGACCTTGGCACCGTCCACCAGCGGAGCGCCGACCTTGATGTCGTCGTCGCTGCCGACCAGCAGCACCTCGTCGAAGTCGATGGACTCGCCGGTCGGGACTTCGATCTTCTCGAGCTTGAGGGTCTGGCCTTCCTGAACGCGGTACTGCTTGCCACCGCTCTTGATAACTGCGTACATGCTTCTCTCTCCAGGACTCATCGGGGTTGGCTCTTCATCGGCCTGCTTCGAGTGGCGCCCCTTCCGGCAGCCATCTGACAGGGAGCGAGATGAGTGGGCCGCGCATTATAGCGACACCCGACCCGCCAGACAACCCGCGTACGCGCCGAGACGTCATCGGGCCGGCCGGCCTTTTCCGGGGCGCGGGCAGCGGCGAGCGGCTTGCCTTGACGCCCTCATGGGGGCCCCATAGCATGACCGGCAACCCAAGGCCAGCGGGGTGATGCGCCCCGGCCCCCACCTACTCGTCGATGTCACCCACATGCCAGCCAACGCCTCGTCCCCCGCCAGTGCCGCCGCCCCCTCGCCGATCCATGCCGTCGTGGCCGACGACTTCGCCGCCGTCAACCGCACCATCATGGCCCAGCTCAGCTCGCGGATCCCGCTGGTGGAGACCATCGGCCAGTACATCATCGCCAGCGGCGGCAAGCGCCTGCGCCCCCTGCTGGTGCTGCTGGCGGCCCGCGCGCTGGGCTACCAGGGGGACCGCCACGTGACGCTGGCCACCCTAATCGAGTTCATGCATACCTCGACCCTGCTGCATGACGATGTGGTCGACGAGTCGCACCTGCGTCGCGGCAAGGCCACCGCCAACGACGCCTGGGGCAATGCCCCTTCGGTGCTGGTGGGCGACTTCCTCTACTCGCGCTCCTTCCAGATGATGGTCGAGGTGGGCTCCATGCGGATCATGGACGTGCTCTCCGCGGCCACCTGCACCATCGCCGAGGGCGAGGTGCAGCAGCTCACCAACGTCGGCAACCCCGACACCGACGAGGCCGCCTATTTCGAGACCATCCAGGGCAAGACGGCGATGCTCTTCGAGGCGGCCAGCCACAGCGGCGCCATCCTCGCCGAGGCGACCCCGGAGCAGGAGGCGGCGCTGCAGTACTATGGCCGCTACCTGGGCCTCGCCTTCCAGCTGATCGACGACCTGCTCGACTACCAGGGCGATGCAGACGCCATGGGCAAGAACGTCGGCGACGACCTGGCCGAGGGCAAGCCCACCCTGCCGCTGATCCAGGCCATGGCCACCGGCACCCCGGAGCAGGCCGCCCTGATCCGCCAGGCGATCCGCCAGGGCGGCCTCGACCACCTCGATGAGGTGCTCGAGATCGTCCACGCCACCGGCGCCCTGGCCTATACCCGCGCCCGCGCCGAGGAGATGGCCGACCTGGCCCTCGCGCAGCTCGAGGCCCTGCCGGCCAGCCCCTTCCGTGACAGCATGGCCGACCTGGCCCGCCTGGCGGTGGATCGCCAGGCATGACGACGGGGCGCGTCACGCGGGGCTTGCAAAGCCCGCGGCGGTGAGTATAATGCCGCCCTGTTGAGACGCCAGCTCAACGCGTCGGAGTATAGCTCAGCTTGGTAGAGCGCTGCCTTCGGGAGGCAGAGGTCGTAGGTTCGAATCCTGCTACTCCGACCAACGAATTCAAGGCCCTGCGGTTACCCGCAGGGCCTTTTTCGTGCTCGCCGAACAACCGGCCGCCCGGGGGCCGACGCCCCCTGCGGCCATCGCTTGATCAGGTTACGGTGATGACGGTGCAGCTCGCGATATGGCTGATCTTGTGGGAGACGCTGCCGAACACCATCCCGCGCATGTCGCTGACCCCGCGGCTGCCCATGACGATGGCATCGGCGCCGAGGCTCTCGGCCTCCTTGTTGATCAGGTCGGCCGGGCGCCCCTGCCGCGTCACCTCCTTGACCTCGATGCCGGCGAGGTCGACCGCGGCGAGCGCCTTCTCGATGACCTTGTGGGCCTCCTGCTTCATGCCCTCGGCGAGCTTCTCGCGCTCCACCTCGGAGAAGGGCTCGGCGGTGCCGCCGGTGAACAGGCCGATGTTGTCGGGGGGAAACTCGGCCACGGTCATCAGGTGGAGCGTCGCGGAGGAGGCGCGGGCCAGCTGCGCGGCGACACCCAGCGCCTTCTCGGCATGGGCGGAGCCGTCGACGGGAACCAGGATGGTCTTGAACATGGGAGGACTGTCCTTCTTGTCTGCCTTGGAAGCGGGACGCGAGGGCCCCTCTGCTTCCAGCCTAGACGCTCGCCGCCGTTCGGCAATGTCCTGGATCAAGCCGCCCAGCCGAAACCCAGGATCGGCATCGCCAGGGCGAACACCACCAGGGTGATGACCCCCAGCGCGGCGACACTGACCAGGGCCCCGGCACGCATCATCTCGGCCACGCTGATCCGCCCGCTTCCGAACACCACCGCATTCGGCGGCGTGGCCACCGGCAGCATGAAGGCGCAGCTCGCGGCCATGGCCACCGGTACCGAGAGCAGCAGCGGGCTGGCGCCCAGGCTGACGGTGAGCGAGGCGGTCAGCGGCAGGATCGCCGCGGCGGTGGCGGTGTTGCTGGTCACGTGGCTCATCAGCATCACCACCAGCGCCACCATGCCCACCAGCCCCCAGGTGGGCCAGCTGCCGAAGGCACCGAGCCCCTCGGCCACCTCCGCGGCCAGGCCGCTCTCCTCGATGGCGGTGCCGAGGCTGAGCCCGCCCCCCACCATGATCAGCACGCCCCAGGGCAGGTGCCTGGCGCTATCCCAGTCCATCAGGAACTGTCGCTGGCGCCAGCGGGCCGGCACCACGAAGAGCAGCAGCGCCCCGACCATGGCGATGCCCGCGTCGCTGAGCCCCACGCCCAGGGCCCGCTCCAGCAGCGGCCGGGTGACCCAGGCCAGCGCCACCAGGGCAAAGATCGCCGCGACGCGCTGCTCCGGCCGGGTCATGCGACCGAGGTCCCGGGCCTGGTCGGCGAGCAGCTGGGCCACCCCCGGCACCTCGTCGCGCGCCACCGGATAGACCCAGCGGGTCAGCAGCCACCAGCCCAGCGCCAGCAGCAGCAGCGAGGGCGGCACCGCTACCGCCATCCACTGGGCGAAGCCGATCTCGATGCCGTAGCTGTCGCCCATGAAGCCCGCCAGCAGCGCGTTGGGGGGCGTGCCGATGAGGGTCCCCATGCCGCCGATGTTGGCGGCCAGGGCGATGCCCAGCAGCAGGGTCAGCGCCGTGTGGCGGCTCGCCCCCGAGCCACCCTGGCGCTCCAGCATGGCCAGCACAGAGAGGCCGATGGGCACCATCAGCGCCGCGGTGGCGGTATTGCTGACCCACATGCTCAGCGCCGCGGTGGCGATCATGAAGCCCCCCACCAGCCGGTCCGGGCGGCTGCCCGAGACCCGCAGCACCAGCATGGCGATGCGCCGGTGCAGGCCCCAGCGCTGGATCGCCTCGGCCAGCAGGAAGCCACCGAGGAAGAGGAAGATCAGCGGGTTGGCATAGGGCACGGCCACCTCGTTGATGGTGCCCACGCCGAGCAGCGGCAGCACCGCCACCGGCAGCAGCGCGGTGACGGCGATCGGCACCGGCTCCAGCACCCACCAGGTGGCCATCCAAGCGGTCAGCGCCACCACCTGCCAGGCGGCCGGGGGCATGTCCGCCGGCGCCTCCATCAGCAGCAGCCCCAGGGCGGCCAGCGGCCCCAGGAAGAGGCCCAGGGTGACCTTGGCCCGGCGGACCCGCTCCTGGCGCGCCTCGCCGTCCGACGCCGCCTCGTCACGGCCGGCGGGGGATGTCGAATCGGTCATGGAGCCTCCTTCTGCTCTCGGGATCGAGTGGGCTAGAGCCAGCGCTCCAGGCGCAGGGTCCGGCTCAGCCAGGCATTGAAGTGCCGCCAGGCGCTGCCCGGCTCGCGTTCGAGCCATACCGGCCGATCATCGACCTGGGTCAGCCAGCCCAGCCGCCCCTGGTCATCCAGAAGCACCGCATAGCTGAGCGCGGGGCTCGCACCGCCCTCCACCAGGACCTCGAAGTCGTCTACCAGGCCGCGGCTCACGGCCAGCACGCCCACCTCGCTGTTCCACCAGACCGAGCGCGGGTCGGCGTTGGCCGAGCCCACGAAGACCCGCTCGCCATCCACGGCCAGGGCCTTGATGTGCAGGGTCGAGGCGGAGGTGCCGGGCACCCCGATGGCGTCCTCTTCGCCGCCCTCATGCTCGGCGCGCAGC
The DNA here is from genome assembly GCF_024206005.1 of Halomonas sp. 3H. Taxonomy (NCBI): domain Bacteria; kingdom Pseudomonadati; phylum Pseudomonadota; class Gammaproteobacteria; order Oceanospirillales; family Halomonadaceae; genus Halomonas; species Halomonas sp. 3H. The sequence continues at coordinate 279,536 of NZ_CP100360.1, read as the reverse complement.
TCGAACAGCGCCACCCCGCTCGCCACCAGGGCGGCGCGGTGGGGCGCGTAGACGCCGTGGGCGACAGGCACGTCGGTGGCCTCCAGGGAGTTGGTGACCACCACCACCCTGACGCCCGACTCGGCCAGCGCCTGCAGCAGCCGACTGCCGGCCGCCGTGGGCACCAGGTAGGCCGAGACCAGACTGAGGCTCTCCTCGGGCTCGGCACGCGCCCAGAGCTGGCCGGCCATGGTCGTCGCCAGCGGCGGGCGCCCCCGCCAGGCCGGCTTGCCGGGCGGATCCCACAGCGCCTCGGCCTCGCCCCAGCGCAGCTCGTCGACCAGGCGGTCGCGGTCGCGCTCCTCCTGCCGCTGGCGCAGGGCGGCGAAATAGTCGGAATCGGCCTCCTCGCGCAGCCCGGCGTCCAGCGCTCCCTTCAGCGCCTGCCAGGCGTCAGGTTCGGCGCCATGGTAGCGGCCGATCGGCTGGGCGAGGCCATGGTTCCAGTAGAGGTCGAAGCTCATCGACAGCGGCGCCACCACCGGCCCCAGCGTCAGCAGGTCGAGGTCGGCGAAATTGCGCGGCTCGCTGGCACTGTAGTACTCGTCACCCAGGTTGCGGCCGCCGACGATGGCCAGGGCGTTGTCGGCGATCCACAGCTTGTTGTGCATCCGCCGGTGCTGGCGTCCCAGCACCGGCAGGGAGGCCAGCACCCGGGTCGCCAGACTGCCCCGCCCCACGGGCAGCGGGTGGTAGACCCGCACCTGGATGTTGGGATGGCTGTCCAGGGCCGCCAGCCGGTCACCCTGGCCCACGGCGCCGAAGTCGTCGAGCAGCAGGCGGACCTCGACGCCGCGCTCCGCGGCCTCGAGCACCCGCAACAGCAGCACCCGGGTGGTGAGACCATCGCCCATCAGGTAGGTCTGGATGTCCAGGCGACGCTCGGCGCGCAGCGTCAGCAGCGCCCGCAACGCGAAGGCGTCCCGGCCGTCGGCCAGCAGGGTGAAGCCGCTCAGGCCCGGGTGGTCCGCCGCCTGCCGGGTGGTCCACTCCCCCAGCGCAGTGTCGGCGACCTCCCAGGGGGGCAGCGCGAAGGAGTGCTCCCGAGGCAGCGGGGCGGCGGCGCAGCCGGCCAGCAGCAGGCAGGCCAGCGCCAGCAGCCAGCCGCCCCGGCGGGCCGGCGAGGGGCCCGCGGCGTCAGGCGTCGTCATCATCGTCGAGCCGCCGCGCCAGCGCCTTGCGCGCCCGGTTGCGCCGGTAGAGGCGCACCAGCGCGATCCACAGCGCGGCCGTCACCATGGCCGCCAGGGTCCAGCCCTGCCAGGGTCGCGCGGCATCGCCCAGCACGGTCTCCAGGGTGATGATCAGGATCAGGCCCAGCGCCTGGCTGGCGATGGCCAGGGCACGCAGGGTGTCGAAGGCAGGCTTGGCCATGGGGGCTCCCGCAGGATGACAGCCATGCCTACCGGCAGTAGGCTTGGCAGGAACAGGTTGCACGGATTCGGGCCGGTCGTGCCCGGGAGCCCAAGTGTACCCGGTCGCGCGCCGGGCGCCGACCCCGCTGCGCCAGCCAAGGAGTCTTGCCTCACCATGGATGCTATCGCCCTGGGTCCCGTGCTCGTCTCGCTGCCTCGCCTCTACGCCCTGGGCGCCGCGATCGTGCTGCTGGCGGCCAGCGCCTGGCTGCTCGGCCTGCCCCGTCGCCGGCACGCACGCTGGTTCAACGGCCTGGTGCTGGCCTGGCTGGTCGGTGCCCGCCTGGGCCACGCGGCCCTCAACCTGGAGGCCTACGCCGTCGCCCCGCTGGACATCCTCAAGGTGTGGCAGCCGGGCTTCCACGGGCTCTGGGGGCTGCTGGCGGCGCTGGTCTGGACCGGCTGGACCCTGCGCGACCACCTGCTGCGGCTGATCGGCGCCATGGCCCTGCTGGTGGGGGCCTCCAGCCTCTGGCTGGTGCTGGTGACCCTGGCGCCACTGGGCGGCGGGATAACCCTGCAGTCGCTCCCCGACCTGACCCTGGAGAGCGTCGAGGGCGAGGCCGTCAACCTGCGCGAGCTGCAGGGGGAAAGGGTCGTGCTCAACCTCTGGGCCACCTGGTGCCCGCCCTGCCTGCGCGAGATGCCGCTGCTGGCCGAGGCCGACACCCGCGACGGCGTCACCGTGGTGGTGGCCAACCAGGGCGAGGACCTGCTGCCGGTGGTGCGCTACCTGGATGACCAGGGGCTGGCGTTCCGCTACCCGCTGCTCGACCCGCGCCAGGAGCTGATGGTGCTGCTGGAGTCCCCCGGCCTGCCCACCACGGTGCTGTTCGACGCCGAGGGGCGCGCCGTGGAGCGCCACGTGGGCGAGCTCTCCCGGGCCCAGCTGGAGGCCTGGCTCGACCGCCACTGAGCCACGCCCGATCCACATGTCCCGACGCGACAAGCTCTTTTGCAGTTGCCTGCAGCGAGAGGCGCCGGGGGCAGGTCGGAGAGGGTGGGGCCTGTCGCCGGAACAGCCTCGAGCAACGGCCCGAGACGAATCATCACGCTTAAGCCGCGCCAACCTTTGCTGTAAGATACCGCGCCCTGTTGCCGCCGCCTCCGGCGCCGCGGCCACGAGCGCACCGTTTTCAGCATCCTCCGAGGCACCATGAGCGACTTTTCTCCCGGCCAGCGCTGGATCAGCGACGGCGAGGCCGAACTCGGCCTTGGCACCATCCTCGGCGTCGACGCCCGCAGCGTCACCGTCCTCTTCGGCGCCAGCCAGGAAACCCGTACCTACAGCAGCCGCCAGGCCCCGCTCACCCGGGTGGTGTTCGGCAGCGGCGACCGCATCCGCGCCGCCGAGGGCTGGACCCTCACCGTCGACGACACCAAGGAGGTCGGCGGCCTGGTCGTCTACATCGGCGAGGACGGCCAGGGCGAGCTGCGCGAACTGCCCGAGGCCCAGCTGGCCGATACCATGCAGTTCGACCAGGCCCGGGACCGCCTGCTCACCGGCCAGGTCGACCGCAACGACTGGTTCGACCTGCGCTTCCGCACCCTGCACCACTTCCACCGCATCGAGCAGAACCCGGCCCTGGGCCTGGCCGGCCCGCGCATCGACCTGATCCCCCACCAGCTCTACATCGCCGACGAGGTGGCCCGCCGCCACGCCCCGCGGGTGCTGCTGGCCGACGAGGTGGGGCTGGGCAAGACCATCGAGGCGGGGCTGATCCTGCACCGCCTGCTGCTCACCGGCCGCGCCGAGCGCGCGCTGATCCTGGTGCCGGCGAGCCTCACCCACCAGTGGCTGGTGGAGCTGCTGCGTCGCTTCGCCCTGGAGGTGACCCTGCTCGACGAGCAGCAGAGCCTGGCCCACGGCGATGCCAACCCCTTCGAGGCCGGCCAGCTGGTGCTGGCCAGCCAGGACTGGCTGTTCACCAACCCCCACCGCCAGGCCCAGGCCCAGGCCTGCAGCTGGGACCTGCTGATCGTCGACGAGGCCCACCATCTGGAGTGGTCCGAGGAGTTGGTGGGCCCCGGCTACGCCTGCGTGGAGCGCCTGGCCGCCGAGGTGCCCGGGCTGCTGCTGCTCACCGCCACCCCGGAGCAGATGGGGCTGGAGAGCCACTTCGCCCGGCTGCGGCTGCTCGACCCGGACCGCTACCACAGCCTGGCGCGCTTCCGCGAGGAGGAGGCCCACTACGTGGAGGTGGCCGAGGCCATCGATGCCCTGGAGCGCCTGCCCGGCGATGATGCCGACCGCGCCCGGGTCGCCGCGGTGATCGACGAGCCCGACAGCCTGGCGCTGCTGGCCACCCTGGCCAACGTCGAGAGCGGCGCCGACCAGCAGGCCGCCGCCCGCGACCAGCTGCGCGACCAGCTGCTGGACCGCCACGGCACCGGTCGGGTGATGTTCCGCAACAGCCGCCGCCACGTGGGCGGCTTCCCGGAGCGCCGCCTGCACGTCACCGAGCTCGAGCCGCCCTCCTCCTACCGCCGGGTGCTGCGCCGCCTGGGGCGGGACGACGACTACCTGGACGAGCTGCTGATCGAGACCGGCCTGGACCACCCCGAGGTGCTGGTCTACCTCGACACCATGTACCGGGCGCTGGCCGACGACCCCCTCAACACCGAGCCCTGGTGGCAGTTCGACCCGCGCGTGACCTGGCTGATGGAGCGCCTGGCCGATACCGACGAGGGCGGCTTCGCCGACGACAAGGTGCTGGTGATCGCCCATGACCGCGAGACCGCCCAGGGCCTGGCTGAAGGGCTGCGGGTGCTCGGCGGCGTGCAAGCCCCGGTGTTCCACGAGGGGCTCTCGCTGGTGGAGCGCGACCGCGCCGCGGCCGCCTTCGCCGACGAGGAGGAGGGCTGCCAGGTGCTGGTCTGCTCGGAGATCGGCTCCGAGGGGCGCAACTTCCAGTTCTGCCGCCACCTGGTGATGTTCGACCTGCCGCTGCACCCGGACCAGCTGGAGCAGCGCATCGGCCGCCTGGATCGCATCGGCCAGCGCCATGCCATCGAGATCCACGTGCCGGTGTTCACCGGCAGCCCCGGCGAGAAGCTGCTGCGCTGGTACCGGGAGGGCATGGACGCCTTCAGCGCCCCCCACGGGGTGGGCAGCGAGATCTTCGACGCCTTCGGCGATGCCCTGGCCGATGCCCTGCTCGACGACGAGAGCCTCGAGGAGGTGATCGAGGAGACCCGGGCGCTGTTCGAGAGCCGCCTGGCCGAGCGCGACGCCGGCCGCAACCGCCTGCTGGAGCTCAACGCCTGCCGCCACGAGCGGGCCGATGCCGTGGCCACGGCGATCCGCGAGCTGGACGAGGACCGCGCCCTGCCCCGCTACCTGGACCTGGCGCTGGACATCTTCGGCGTCGACAGCCACGAGCTGGGCGGCGGTATCCAGCACCTGCAGCCCAGCCCTCAGATGCTCGACGGCCTGCCCGGGCTGGCCAAGGGCGAGGAGGGCTTCTCGGCGACCTTCTCCCGCTCCCGGGCCCTGGCCCGGGACGACGTCCAGCGGCTCTCCTGGGAGCATCCGCTGCTGCGCGAGATGATGGGCCGCATCCTCGACGGCACCATGGGCAACACCGCCCTGGCGCTGCTCAGGCACCCGGCGCTGCCCGCCGGACGGGTGATGGCCGAGCTGGTGTTCCGCACCCACTGCCCGGCGCCACGGCGGCTGCACCTCAACCGCTTCCTGCCCCCCACCGCGGTACGCGTGCTGCTCGACGAGTCCGGCGCCAACCTGACCGACAGGATCTCCTTCACCGGACTCTCGAAGAACCTGCAGAAGGTCAAGAAGGCCATGGCCCGCGACCTGATCCGCAGCCGCCTCGAGGCGCTGCGCGAGATGCTCGACCGCGGCGAGGCCGAGGCCGAGCGCGAGCTGCCCTCCATCGTCGAGGCGGCCCAGATGCGCATGCGCGAGGCGCTGGACGGCGAGCTGGCGCGCCTGGCGGCCCTGGCCCGCCACAACCCGGCAGTGCGCGACGACGAGCTCGAGGCGCTGCGCGCCGAGCGCGCCGCCCTGGACGAGGCCATCGAGGGCACCCGCCTGCGCCTGGACGCGGTGCGGGTGATCGTAACGGTGGGGGAGGAAGCAAGGTAGACGGGGCTGATCCGTCGACAGGCCTGCGAGGAGGCGCTGTGAACCCATCCCTGGGCGCTACCGATGCCATCCCTGGCATAGGACCTCCTCTACGGCCTGTCCCCGGCGCCCCTTGGCCGCTTGACTTTCAGCCCAGAATATCCGCCAGGGCGGCCTCCAGGGTCTCGTACTCGAACCGGAAGCCGGCCTCCTGGAGGCGCTTCGGGCGCATGTCGGCGCCGGTGAGCAGCAGCCGCGACATCTCGCCGAAGGCGGTCTCCAGCACGATGGCCGGCACCGGAAAGAAGGCCGGGCGCCCCAGCTGCTTCGCCAGCGTGCGGGTGAACTCGGCATTGGTGACCGGATGGGGGGCGCTGCCGTTGAAGGGGCCCTCGAGCTCGTCGTTGTCGAGCAGGAAGAGGATCGCCCGCACCAGGTCCTCGCGGTGGATCCAGGGCATGAACTGCTCGCCGCTGCCGAAGCGCCCGCCCAGGCCCAGCTTGAAGGGCGGCAGCATCTTCTGCAGGCTGCCGCCGCCGGCGTCCAGCACCAGGCCGATGCGCAGGATCGCCACCCGGGTGCCGAAGTCGGCCGCCTCCCGCGCGGTGTCCTCCCAGCGCTTGCAGAGGCGATGGGCAAACTCGTCGTGGGGCGGGGTCTGCTCGCCCACCTCGCGACTGCCCTGGTCGCCGTAGTAGCCCATCGCCGAGGCCGAGACCATCACCCGGGGTGCCCGCCCGCCGGCGGACCTGAGCTGCTCGCAGAGCATCACCAGGTCGCGGGTGATGTTGACCCGTGAGTCGATCAGGCGCTCCTTCTGCTCGTCGCTCCAGCGCCTGGCGGCGATCGACTCCCCGGCCAGGTTGACGATGGCGTCCGGCGGCGTGTCGACGAAGTCCAGCACCGAGCGGCGGATATCGGCCCCGCGGGGCAGCCGCCCCCTCACCGCCTCGGGATCACGGGACACCACCAGCAGCCGGTGACCGGCCTCGGCGAGGCTCTGGCACAGCCGCTGGCCGACAAACCCGCTCCCCCCGGTGATCAGCACGCGCATCGCAACCTCCTTCCTGTCTGCCATGAGTTATACAGCTGTTGTACACTTCTGCTAGTCTAGCTGAAAACCCCCAGCGTGAGTCCGCCATGACATCCCGACCCAACCTCGACACCGCCATCATCGGGGCCGGCATCGCCGGACTGGCCTGCGCGCGGGTCCTCCACGAGGCGGGCCTGCCGGTCACCCTCCTGGAGAAGGCCCGCGGCGCGGGAGGACGGATGTCCAGCCGGCGCCTGCCCGATGCCGTGGTCGACCTCGGCGCCCAGTTCTTCAGCGTGCGCGATCCCGCGTTCGGCCGCCAGGTCGAGGCCTGGCGCCAGGCCGGCTGCGCCAGCCGCTGGCCGGAGTCGCTGTGGTCCGCCGAGGCCGCGGGCTGGCAGCGCCACCGGGACGACCGGGAACGCTTCATCGGCAGCCCGCGCATGAGCGCCGTGACCCGCCACCTGGCCGAGGGGCTGACGATCATCGCCGAGACCCGCATCGAGCACCTGGAAGGCAATGCCGGCCGGTGGTGGCTGGTCGACCAGCACGGTGAGCGCCACGGCCCCTTTGCGCATGTGGTGATCAGCGCCCCGACGCCCCAGGCCCATGCGCTGGTCGCCGCCCACGACGCCTCCCTGGCCGCGGCCTGCGAGGCGGTGATCCAGCGCCCCTGCTGGACCGCCTGGGCACTGTTCGATGAACCGCTGCCGACGCTGCCCGGGGTGGACGACGACTGGCAGGCGGTGCGGTTCTCCCCCGGCCATGGCGGCGGCCCGCTGCGCTTCGTGACCCGCAACCATCGCAAGCCCGGCCGCGCCGACCAGGGCGAGAGCCTGAGCCTGCTGGCCCACCTCGACTGGAGCGAAGCGCGCCTGGAGGACAGCCCCGAGACGGCGGCGGAGGCGCTCTTCGACGCCTTCCAGCGCGCCCTGCCCGGCGGCCTCGCGCTGCCCGAGCCCCGCGAGCTGGGGGCCCACCGCTGGCGCTACGCCCAGCCGGATGTCTTTGCCGGCGGCGAGCCGGTCAACCTCGACTACCGCCGCTCCGCCAGCGGCCTGGCGCTGTGCGGCGACGGCTGGCGGGGCCCCCGGGTCGAGGATGCCTGGCTCTCGGGCCATCACCTCGGCGAGGCCCTGCTGGCCGACGCCTCCTGATACCTTCTGCGACGGGAGACTCCCATGAGCGACGCCCACCCCCCTTACGCCCCGGTCCCGCGGGCCCGTGGCGCCAGCGCCCCCCGCGGGCGAACCCCCTTCGAACGCCTTCACGCGGCCCCGGCGACGAGGCCCGTCGCACCGGCCGGGGAGTCCCGAGTCTCATGAGCGAGCAGGCACCCCACACCGGCGAAACGCCGCTCTACCCGATCCGCGAGGTGTCGCGGCTCACCGGCGTCAATTCGGTGACGCTGCGGGCCTGGGAGCGTCGCTACGGGCTGATCAAGCCCCAGCGCACGCCCAAGGGGCATCGCCTCTACGCCCGCGAGGACATCGAGCGGGTGGAGCAGATCCTCCAGTGGCTCAACCGCGGCGTGCCGGTGAGCCAGGTCCGCGAGCTGCTCGACCGCCCCGAGGCGAGCGAGGCGCCGCCCCCCGATGCCAGCGACTGGCCGAGCCAGCGCGCCCAGCTGGTCGCCGCGGTGGAGTCGCTGGACCAGAACCGCCTGGAGACCCTGTTCAGCCAGTCGCTGGCCCTCTATCCGGTGCCGGTGTGCATCGGCGAGCTCTGGGAGCCGGTGATCCGCGAGCTGGAGGAGCGCTGGGGGGACCGCCTCGGCGATACCCTGCAGCGCCGCAGCCTGGAGGCCTTCCTGCGCACCCGCATCGGCACCCGGCTGTTCCATGCCAATGCGCAATCGGCCGGCTCCACCCTGCTAGTGGTGCCGCTGCCCGACGACGCCGGCCCGCTGTGGGGGCTGCTGGCGGCGCTCGCCGCCAGCGATCGCGGCTACCGGGTGCAGCTGTTCGACGCCCCGCTGCCTTTCGGCGAACTGCCCCTGGCCATCGAGCACTTCCGCGCCGGCGCGCTGCTGCTGGCCGGCGGCCAGGCCGGCAAGGCCGACCTGGTGCGGCGCCAGCTGCCGCGCCTGGCCGAGCAGCTCGCCGTTCCGGTGGGCCTGTGCGGCCCGGTGGCGCGGATTCGCGCCGCGGAACTGGCCGAGACCCGGGTCGAGGTGCTGGGCGACGACCTGGGCCAGGCCGTGGGCCGGCTGCAGACCCTCGTGCCCAGCGCCTGACCAGGAGCCGCCATGCCCCTCTCCCTCGTCTGGTTTCGCAACGACCTGCGCCTCGCCGACCATCGTGCCCTGGCGGCCGCCGCCCGGCAGGGGCCGGTGGTGGCCGTCCATCTGCGCGCCCTGCCCCACTGGCGCCGCCACGGCCACGGCGCCAACCAGCTGGACTTCCGGGCCCGCGGCCTGGCCGCCCTGAAGGAGGGCCTCGAGGGCCTCAACATCCCGCTGCTGCATCGCGACATCGACGACTTCGCCGAGGCCCCCGACGCGCTGCTGGCCCTGGCCCGGGAGACCGGTGCCGAGGTCCTGCACTTCAACCACGAGTACCCGCTGGACGAGGTGCGCCGCGACCGCGCCGTGGTCGAGGCCTTCGACGCGGCCGGCCTCGCCGCCACCGGCCACCATGACGCCGTGGCCTTCGCCCCCGGGGAGCTGCTCACCGGCAAGGGCGACTACTACGGCGTGTTCACCCCCTTCGCCAGGGCCTGGCACCGCCGGCTCACCCCCGAGCGCCTGGCGCTGAGCGACTCGCCCGCGCCCCAGGCGCCGCTGCCGATCGTGTCCGACCCGCTGCCCGAGCTCCCCGAGGGGGAGGAGACGCCCATCGACGGTCGCCAGTGGCCCGCCGGCGAGGGTCCTGCCGCCGACCGCCTGGAGCGCTTCCTGCGCTTCCGCGGTCGCCACTACGCCGCGCAGCGGGATCTCCCGGCGATCCGCGGCACCAGCGAGCTCTCGCCCTACCTGGCGCTGGGCATGATCTCCCACCGCCAGTGCCTGCAGGCGGTGCTGGCCGAGAACGACGGCCGCCTGGCCGAGGGCGATGCAGGCCTCACCGCCTGGGTGAACGAGCTGGTGTGGCGGGAGTTCTACCGCCATGTGGCCTTCGGCTTCCCCCGGGTCTGCCGCCATCGTGCCTTCCAGGCCCACACCGAGGCGCTGGCCTGGCGCGACGACGAGGTGGGCTTCGCGGCCTGGTGCGAGGGGCGTACCGGCTACCCCATCGTCGACGCGGCCATGCGCCAGCTGGTCGCCACCGGGTGGATGCACAACCGCCTGCGCATGATCACCGCCATGTTCCTCAGCAAGCACCTGCTGATCGACTGGCAGCGCGGCGAGGCCTTCTTCCTGCGCCACCTGGTGGACGGCGAGTTCTGCGCCAACAACGGCGGCTGGCAGTGGGCCGCCTCCACCGGCACCGACGCGGCCCCCTACTTCCGCATCTTCAACCCGACCACCCAGTCGACTCGCTTCGACCCCGATGGCCGCTTCATCGCCGAATGGCTGCCCGAGCTCGCCGCCCTGCCGGCGAAGGCACGCCATGCCCCGCCCCACGATCTGGCGGGTGGCATCGACTACCCGCCGCCCATCGTCGACCACCGGGCGGCCCGCCAGCGCGCCCTCGACGCCTTCAAGGCCCTGGCGCGGGACTGACCCCGCCACACCGACCGGAGGAACCGCCCATGCACCGGGACCCGGAGCTGGAGGCCTTCTGCGCCTTCTTCAATAAGCTGGACAAGAGCTGTACAAGAAAGCTTCACGAGTTCTATACTGACGACGTTGTCTTCACCGACCCGCTGCACCGGGTGGAGGGCGCCAGGGCGCTTGAGGCCTACTTCTCGACCCTGTACGAAAACGTGACATCGTGTCGTTTCACCTTCCACCACGGGCAGCGCAGCGGGCAGGACGCCTTCGTCACCTGGACCATGCAGCTTGTCCATCCGCGCCTCGACCGGGGCCGGGAAATCGAGGTGCCGGGGTGTTCCCACCTGCAGTTCGCCGCCGACGGCAGCGGCAAGGTGGCCCGCCACCGCGACTACTTCGACGCCGGCGCCATGCTCTACGAGCGCCTGCCGCTGCTGGGCGGGGCGATACGGCTGGTGAAGCGACAGCTGGACGTATAACGCCCGACCGATTCGACGACAGCCCGGCGGGCCGGGAGCGCCCCACCCCCACAGGAGGCCGCATGACCGCATCGCGCGACACCCAACGCATCTGGCTGACCGGCGCCACCTCGGGCATCGGCCGCGCCCTGGCCCTGCGCCTGCTGGCGCAGGGCCACCGGGTGGCGCTCTCCGCCCGCAGCGAGTCGGCGCTGGCCGAACTGGCAGAGGGCCACGACAACGCCCTGACGCTGCCGCTGGACGTGGCCGACCGCGCGGCGGTGCAGCGCGCCGGGGAGCGGCTCGCCGAGGCCTTCGGCGGGCTGGACCTGGTGATCCTCAATGCCGGCACCTGCGAGTACCTGGACGCCCGCGACTTCGACATGGCCCTGGTGGAGCGAGTCTTCGCTCCCAACTTCTTCGGCGCCCTGCACGGCGTCGAGGCGGCCCTGCCGCTGCTGCGGCGGGCCCGGGCCGAGGGCGGCCGGCCGCTGATCGCGGCCACCTCCAGCGCCGCGGCCTACGTGCCGCTGCCGCGCGCCGAGGCCTACGGCGCCTCCAAGGCGGCGCTCAGCCACTTCATGGAGTCGCTGCGTCTGGACCTGCACGCCGAGGGCATCGACGTCAGCCTGATCCACCCGGGCTTCGTCGAGACACCGCTCACCGACCGCAACGACTTCGCCATGCCCCTGCGCATCAGCGCCGACGCCGCCGCCGAGGCGATCCTCCGCGGCCTCGCCAGGCGCCGCCTGGACATCCACTTCCCGCGCCGCTTCACCCTGCTGGTGAAGCTGATGGGCATCCTGCCCCCGGCCCTGCGCTTCCGGCTGGGCCTGCGCATGACCCGGCAACAGCCCGCCCCGGAGGCCACGCCATGACCGCCCCCTTCTCGCCGCCGCCCCCTCGGGGCGGCGCCGCCCCCCGCATCGCCGTGATCGGCAGCGGCATCGGCGGCATGGCCGCCGCCTGGTATCTCTCCGGCCGCTACCGGGTCACCCTGTTCGAGGCGGAGTCGCGCCTCGGCGGCCACACCGCCACCGTGGACGTGGAGCTCGAGGGTCGCCACTACGCCATCGATACCGGCTTCATCGTCTTCAACGACTGGACCTACCCCCACTTCCAGCGGCTGCTGGCGCGCCTCGGGGTGGCAACCCAGCCCACCGAGATGAGCTTCTCGGTCCACGAGACGGCCCGCGACTTCGAGTACAACGGCCATACCCTGGCGAGCCTGTTCGCCCAGCGTCGCAACCTGCTGCGCCCGAGCTTCCACCGCCTGCTGCGCGACATCCTGCGCTTCAACCGCGAGGCCACCCGGGCGCTGGAGGACGGCAGGCTCGACCCGGCCATGACCCTGGGCGCCTGGCTGGATGCCAACGGCTTCGGCGCCGACTTCCAGCGCCACTACCTGCTGCCCATGGGGGCGGCGATCTGGTCGGCCAGCATCCGCGACCTGCGCGACTTCCCGCTGCTGTTCTTCGTGCGCTTCTTCCGTCACCACGGCCTGCTCTCGGTCAACGACCGGCCCCAGTGGCACACCCTGGTCGGCGGCTCGCGCAGCTACATCCCGGCGCTGACCGCGCCCTATGCCGGACGCATCCGGCTGGCCACCCCGGTCCACGGCATCCGCCGCCATGCCGACCGGGTCGAGGTGCGAAGCGATGCCGGCGTCGAGGCCTTCGACCAGGTGGTGCTGGCCTGCCACGCCGACCAGGCGCTGGCGCTGCTCGAGGACCCCACGGCGGCGGAGCGCGAGGTGCTCGGCGCCCTGCCCTACCAGGACAACGAGGTGGTGCTGCATACCGACACCCGGCTGCTGCCGCGTCGCCGTCGCGCCTGGGCGAGCTGGAACTACCGCCTCGATGGCCGCGACGAGGCCTCGAGGGTCTCGGTGACCTACGACATGAACATCCTGCAGCGCATCGAGTCTCCGCACACCTTCTGCGTGACCCTCAACGACAGCGACGCCATCGCCCCGGAGAAGGTGCTCGGCCGCTATACCTATGCCCACCCCCAGTTCACCCTGGCCGGCGAGGCGGCCAAGGCGCGCCACGGCGAGATCTCCGGGCCGGAGCGGCGCACCCACTACTGCGGCGCCTACTGGCGCAACGGCTTCCATGAGGACGGGGTGTGGAGCGCGCTGCGCGTCGCCCGGGCGCTGGGCTGCGACGAGGAGGGCGCCCCGGCCGAGCCGGCCACCGCCGGCGTGGTCGCCGACGAGGACGTCCCGGCATGATCGTGGCCCCCCGCTCGCGGATCTATCGCGGCAGCCTGGCCCACCGCCGCTTCGTGCCGCGCTCCCACGCCTTCACCTACGGGGTGTGGATGGCCTGGCTCGACCTCGACGAGCTGCCCGAGCTGTTCGACCGGGTGCCCGGCTTCAGCGCCCGGCGCCCCGCCCTGGCGCGTTTCCGGCGCGAGGACTACCTGGCCCCCCACGACCGGCCGCTGAAGCAGGCGGTTCGCGAGGAGCTCACCCGCCGGCTCGGCTTCGTCCCGGAGGGACGCATCTGCGTGCTGACCCAGCTGCGCACCCTCGGCGTGGGCTTCAATCCGGTCTCCCTCTACTACGCCTTCGATGCCGAAGGCGAGCTGCGCGCCGTGCTCGGCGAGGTGACCAACACCCCCTGGGGCGAGCGGGCCTGCTATGCCTGTGCCGTGGCGCCGGAGCGCCATACCCATGTGGCCGAGTTCGACAAGGCCATGCATGTCTCGCCCTTCAACCCCATGGACATGACCTACCGCTGGCGCTTCAACACCCCCGGCGAGCGGCTGATGATGCACATGGAGACCTGGCAGGCGGGCGAGCGGCACTTCGACGCCACCCTGACCCTGACGGCCCGCCCGGCCACCCGCGGCGCCCTGGTGGGCACCCTGGCCCGCCAACCGTGGATGAGCCTGAAGACCCTGGCCGGCATCCACTTCGAGGCGCTGCGCCTGTGGCTCAAGCGCGTGCCGATCCACGACCACCCCGGCCCCGCCCCGAGATCCCGTAAGGAGAGTTCGTCGTGAACACCCTGCGCTCTGCTAGCACCACCCGCCCCCTGTCGGATGATGCCGACCGGATGACCCGCTGGGTCCGCCCCCGGCTGCTGTCCCAGCTCGAACGGCTGGAGGGCGGCCAGATCACCCTGATCGAGGGGCACCGCCGGCACCGGCTGGGCCAGGGCGGCCCGCTGACGGTCACCCTGGTGGTGCGCAACAGCCGCGTCTGGAAGCGCGTGGCGCTCGGCGGCACCGTGGGCGCCGCCGAGGCCTACATGGACGGCGACTGGGACGCCGACGACCTGGTGGCGCTGGTGCGCCTGATGGCCGCCAACCTCGAACGGGTCAACGGCGAGCTGGAGAACGGCCCGGCGCGGCTGGGGCGCTGGCTGCTGGCCGGCCTCTACCGCCTGCAGCGCAACAGCCTCAGGGGCTCGCGGCGCAACATCTCGGCCCACTACGACATCGGCAACGACCTCTTCGCGACCTTCCTGGACCAGCGGCACTGGATGTACTCCAGCGCGGTCTTCCCCCACGCCGAGGCGAGCCTGGAGGAGGCCTCCACCTTCAAGCTGGATATCATGCTGGACCGACTCGACGTGCGCGCCGAGCACCACCTGCTGGAGATCGGCACCGGCTGGGGCGGGCTGGCGATACACGCGGCGAAGACCCGCGGCTGCCGGGTCACCACCACCACCATCTCCGAGGAGCAGTACGCCCACACCGCGCGGCGCATCGAGGAGGAGGGGCTGGGCGACCGCATCACCCTGCTGAAGCAGGACTACCGGGAGCTGGAGGGCCGCTACGACCGACTGATCTCGGTGGAGATGATCGAGGCGGTGGGCCACCAGTACCTGGACACCTACCTGGCCACCCTCGACCGGCTGCTGACCGATGACGGCCAGGCGATGCTGCAGGCGATCACCATCCGCGACCAGCGCTTCGAGGCCGCCAAGCGTGAGATGGACTTCATCAAGCGCTACATCTTCCCGGGCGGCTTCCTGCCCTCCCACCAGGCCATCCTGCGCGGGCTCACCCGGCGTACCTCGCTCAACGTGGTGGCCCTGGACGAGATCGGCCTGCACTACGCGCGGACCCTGCGCGAGTGGCGCCACCGCTTCGAGGCGAGCCTGGAGACGGTGCGCGGCCTGGGCTACGACGAGCGTTTCATCCGCATGTGGCGCTACTACCTCTGCTACTGCGAGGGAGGCTTCCTGGAGCGCACCATCGGCACCTGCCACCTGCTGCTGGCCAAGCCCGGCGCACGCCCCGCGCCGCTCTCCGGCGTGGTGTGAGGCGCACCGCCATGTTCCGGGCACTGCGCGATCCCGACACTCGTCGCCTGCTGGCCAACCTGGCCGCCTTCCAGGCAGGCTGGTTCGCCTGCGTGCTGGGCGGCTCGCTGATCGGGGCGCTGGCCGCCGCCGCCATCCTGGCCCTGCACCTGCGCTGGCAGGCGAGGCCCGGGGAGTGGCGCTGGCTGGCCGGCTTCGCCGGCCTGGGCCTGCTGGTCGACGGCGGCCTGGCACTGGCCGGCGGCTTCGACTTCGGCGACGCACCGCTGGCCCTCGGGGTGCTGCCGCTCTGGCTGTGGCTGCTCTGGCCGCTGTTCGCCACCCTGCTCCACCACTCCCTGGCCTGGCTCTGGCAGCGCCCCTGGCTGGCGGTGCTGGGGGGCGCCACCAGCGGGCCCTCCTCCTACCTGGCCGGCGCCCACCTGGCCGGCGTCGATCTCGCCCCCTGGCTGCTGCCGGTGCAGTCGCTGGCCTGGGCACTGATCTGCCTGGTGCTATGCCGACGCCTCGGCCGCCTGCCGGCCGCTGCCGTCGGCCGGGTGACGGTCAGATGATCTCTGCCGTATCAGCGCCCGCTGCCAAGCCGCCCGAGTCAATGCGACACCCCGCCCGGCGTGCATTCACCGTTCGCGAACAGTAGACTAGGCGAAGTCGTCCGGCGGCAGCGACCGCTGCCGCCCGGGACGAACAACAACTTCGACTCTCGGAATGACCCAGTGACCAAGCAACACTCCTTTGATCGCGAAGAACTGCTGGCCTGCTCGCGCGGCGAGCTGTTCGGCCCCGGCAACGCCCAGCTGCCGGCTCCCAACATGCTGATGCTCGATCGCATCACGCGCATCTACGAGGACGGCGGTGACAACGGCAAGGGCGAGCTGATCGCCGAGCTGGATATCCACCCCGACCTGTGGTTCTTCGAGTGCCACTTCCCCGGCGACCCGGTAATGCCCGGCTGCCTGGGCCTGGACGCCATGTGGCAGCTGGTGGGCTTCTACCTCGGCTGGCTCGGTCACCCGGGCCGTGGCCGGGCGCTGGGCTGCGGTGAGGTCAAGTTCACCGGCCAGATCCTTCCCGACGCCAAGAAGGTCACCTACCGGATCAACATCAAGCGCATCATCACCCGGCGCCTGATCCTGGGCATCGCCGACGGCACCGTGTCCGTCGACGGCCGTGATATCTACCAGGCCAATGACCTGCGCGTCGGCCTGTTCACCTCCACCGCGAATTTCTGATCAGGAGGCTCCCATGCGACGAGTGGTAGTCACTGGCCTGGGCATCGTGTCCTGCCTGGGCAACGACCGGCAGCAGGTTCTCGAGGCGCTCAGGGAAGGGCGCTCCGGCATTCGCTTCAAGGAGGAGTACGCCGAGCGGGGCTTCCGCAGCCAGGTAGCCGGCTCGGTGGACATCGACCTGGATGCGCTGATCGACCGCAAGCTGCGGCGCTTCATGGGCGATGCCGCCGCCTACGCCTATGTCTCCATGGCCCAGGCCATCGAGGACTCGGGCCTGGCCCCGGAGATGGTCTCCAGCGAGCGCACCGGCCTGATCGCCGGCTCCGGCGGTGCCTCCAGCGCCAACCAGGTGGAAGCCGCCGACGTGATGCGCGAGAAGGGCCTGCGCCGCGTCGGGCCCTACCGGGTGACCCGCACCATGGGCAGCACCGTCTCCGCCTGCCTGGCCACGCCGTTCAAGATCAAGGGGGTCAACTACTCGATCTCCTCGGCCTGCGCCACCTCCGCCCACTGCATCGGCAACGCCATGGAGCAGATCCAGATGGGCAAGCAGGACGTGGTCTTCGCCGGCGGCGGCGAGGAGGAGCACTGGACCCTCTCCTGCCTGTTCGACGCCATGGGGGCGCTCTCCACCCACTACAACGACACCCCCGAGAAGGCCTCCCGCCCCTATGACCAGGCCCGCGACGGCTTCGTCATCGCCGGCGGCGGCGGCATGCTGGTGCTCGAGGAGCTGGAGCACGCCAGGGCACGCGGCGCGAAGATCTACGCGGAGGTGGTGGGCTACGGCGCTACCTCGGACGGCCACGACATGGTCGCCCCCTCCGGGGAGGGCGCGGTGCGCTGCATGCGCCAGGCCATGGCCACGGTGGACGGCAAGATCGACTACATCAACACCCACGGCACCTCCACGCCGGTGGGCGACGTGGCCGAGCTCAAGGCGATCCGCGAGGTGTTCGGCAACACCACCCCGGCCATGAGCTCCACCAAGTCACTGACCGGCCACTCCCTGGGCGCCACCGGCGTGCAGGAGGCGATCTACTCGCTGCTGATGATGGAGAACGACTTCATCGCCGCCTCGGCCAACGTCGAGACCCTCGACGAGCAGGCCGACGGCTTCGATATCGTTACCCAGCGTCGCGACGGCGTGAAGGTCGAGCGCGTGCTCTCCAACAGCTTCGGCTTCGGCGGCACCAACGCCTGCCTGGTGCTGGAGAAGTTCCGCGACTGACCCGTCGCACTGAAAGCCGCAACGCAAGAGGCGCCCCAGGTGGGCGCCTCTTGCGTTGCGGGGTGAACCAGCGTCAGGCCTGGGGCTTCTCGGTGGCCGGCGGTACAGCCGTCACCGGGCGCGGCACCTCGGAGATCTCGGCCAGCCGGGACTCGATCCAGGCCTCCACATCGACCAGCACTTCCTCCGGCGAGCGCCCCTCCGTCTGTATGGGCTCGCCCACGACCAGCGACAGGCGCCCCGGATTCTTGACCCAGTGCCGCCCCGGCCAGCGTTCGCCGGCATTGTGGGCCACCGGCAGCACCGGCACTCCGGCGCGGCAGGCAATCACCGCCCCGCTCTTGTTGTAGCGGCGGCGATGGCCGGGTGCGACCCGGGTGCCCTCGGGGAAGATCAGCACCGAGAGCCCCTCCTCGAGGCGGGACTTGCCCTGGGTGAGCACCTGTTTCATGGCCCGGGCCGGCCGGGAGCGATCCAGGGCGATGGGGTGCAGCAGGCGCAGCCCCCAGCCGAACAGCGGAATCCGCAGCAGTTCCTGCTTGAGCACGGTACACACCGGCGGCTTGAGCAGCTGCAGGTAGACGGTCTCCCACTCGCACTGGTGGTTGGCCAGGATCACGCAGGGGCCGGGCGGCAGTCGCTCGAGCCCCCGGACCTCGTAGCGCACGCCGCAGGTCCAGCGGAACCACGCGATGATGAAGTGGTTGTAGAGATTGAGCAGCCGGTAGCGGTGGCGCAGCGGCAGCAATGGCGCCACCGGCACGAACAGCACGCCGCAGACCAGCATGGCCATGAAGTAGCCGGCATAGAAGAGCAGGCTGCGCAGGACATTCATGGGCGTGTCTCGTCCTCCCTCTCGGGCCGGCAGGCCTCGTTGGCCTGGCACCAGGCATCGAGCATCCGGCCCACCTCCAGCCGCCAGGGCTTCTGGTGCACGCCGAACACCTCGAGCACGCGGCGACAGTTGAGCACCCGGCGCAGGGGATGGTCGTGGTGGTGGTGCAGCGCCTTCACGCTGCCCAGCTCACGGTGGTCCCCGCGCCCCTCAAGCCGCGTGGCCAGCTGGGTGCGGACCACGGAGATGAAGGTGTAGACGCTGATCGGCTCGGTGCCGGCCAGGTGGTAGCTGCCCCAGGAGCCGGCGCCGCAGTACTGCTGCTGGAGCATGCCGATGAGCGCCATGGCCACGGCGTCCGCCGAGGTGGGGCAGCAGGTCACGTCCGACTCGCCGCGCAGCTCCTCGCCCATCACCAGGGTATCGATCAGCTCGCCCAGCCAGGCGTGACTGCCCTCCAGGGCAAACAGCGGGCCCAGGCGGACGATCAGGTGCTGCGGGCACTCGGCACGGATGCGGTCGCCGGTGGCCACCAGGCGGCGCAGGCTCTCGTCGCGGGGGCGCGGGATGACGTGCTCGTCGATGGGCTCGGCGAAGCCATCCTCGTAGAGCTGGTCGGAGACGCACCAGACCAGGGGCACCCCGGCGGCGCGACAGGCCTCCATGCAGCGCTCCACCGCCTCGGCATGGGCGGTCACCGCCGCCGGCGTGGCACGGATCGGCCGCGCCAGCGGCGGAATCACCAGGGCATCCGGGGCCAGCGCCTCCAGCCGCTCGGAGGACAGCTCGAGCCCCTCCTCGATGACCAGCTCGGTGTCGGTACGCCGGTTGGCCTCCCGGGCCAGCGCAAGGCTCAGGCAGTGGCCGGCATCCAGTATCAGCAGCTTCACTCAACCTCCTTCCGCAGCCGACTGGCGTCGACGATGCGACGGCGCGTCAGAACGGGATCTCGTCGTCGAAGTCGTCGAAGCTGCCGGGGTCCGGGGCGCCATAGTTGCCACCCTGCTGGGGGCGTCCCGGCTGCTGCCCCGGCTGCTGCTGCCCCTGGGCCGGCGGCTGCTGCGGGGTCGGGCGCTGCGGCTGACCGCCGAAGCCCCCCCCCTGCGGGGCCTGGCCACCGCCGAGGCCGCCTCCCTGCTGGGGCGCATTGCCGTAGCCACCCTGGGGCTGGCCGCCATAGCCGCCGCCCTGGGACGCACCTCCGCCCTGGAAGTCGCCGCCGCTGCGTGAGTCGAGCATCTGCATGTCGTTGACGACGATCTCGGTGCTGAAGCGGTCCTGGCCGTCCTGCCCCTGCCACTTGCGGGTCTGGAGGCGACCCTCGACGTAGATGCGCGAGCCCTTCTTGAGGTACTGCTGAGCGATCTCGGCCAGCTTGTTGAACATCACCAGGGTGTGCCACTCGGTGCGCTCCTGGCGCTGGCCGCTCTGGCGGTCCATCCAGGTGTCGGTGGTGGCCAGGCGCAGGTTGGCGACCGGGGCACCGGAGGGCAGAAAGCGCACCTCGGGATCCTGCCCGAGGTTGCCGATGAGAATGACCTTGTTGACGCCGCGGGCCATGATGGACTCCTTGCTGTCATGAATGGGTGTGCAGGCCAGGCCTGCCAGGTGGCGCCGGGGGCGCCCTGTCTCATGGCGGCGCGCTCAGGCGCCGCGATTGTTTCCCGTGTCGATCAATCGCGCCAGGGCCTCCTCGTCGAGGCGCTGGCGATCCACCTTGAGGTAGGCGAGCCGCTCCTCGGGCACCACCAGCACGTCCTCGACCCCGGCCACCTCGGCGAAGCGGGCCATCAGGCTGTCCAGAGCATCGCCGTGGTGGTCGCCGTCGAGGGCCACCACCTCGCTGGCCAGGTGCGGCGGCGAGGCCATGCCGGCCATCAGTGCCAGCCACACCAGGCCGAACAGGGCGCAGCCGAGGAACACCGCCGACAGCCCCCACTGCTGGGCCAGGAAGCCGCCCAGCACGCCGCCCAGGAAGGCGCCCAGGAACTGCCCGGTGGAGTAGACCCCCATCGCCGTGCCCTTGGCCCCCGCCGGCGCCAGCTTGCTGAGCATCGACGGCAGTGTCGCCTCCAGCAGATTGAAGGCGACGAAAAACAGCAGCAGCCAGCCGAACAGGCTCCACAGCCCGCTGCCCAGGCCGGCCAGCCCACCCAGGCTGAGGGTGATGGCGGCAATCGCCGAGAGGCACATCGCCTTCATCTGCCGGCGCTTCTCGGCCAGGATCACCAGCGGCACCATGGCGGCGAAGGCCAGCAGCATGATGCCCAGATAGGTGAGCCCGTGGCGCTCCACGGCGACCCCCGCCTCGAGCAGCCGAAACGGCACCGCCACGAAGATCGCCATCAGGATCAGGTGGAGGGCGAAGATCGACAGGTCCAGGCGCAGCAGGTCACGGCGGCCCAGGGTGGCACCGAGCTGCGCCCGGTCGATGCCCACGTCGCGATGCTGCAGCCGACGCGGCGCCGGCGGCACCAGCTTCCACAGTACCACGAGCCCGGCGCCGGCCAGCAACGCGGTGAACCAGAATACCGCCGAGAGGCCGAAGGCGGCGGCCAGCCAGGGCCCGAGCACCATGGCCACGGCGAAGGCCACGCCGATGGAGAGCCCGATGGTGGCCATGGCCGCGGTGCGAACCTGCTCGCGGGTCTGGTCGGCAAGCAGCGCCATGATGGCCGCGGCCACCGCCCCGCTGCCCTGCAGGCAGCGCCCGAGGATCACCCCGCCGATGCTCTCGGCGCTGGCGGCCACCACGCTGCCCGCCAGGAACAGCAGCAGCCCCGCGGCGATCACCGGCTTGCGGCCGAGGCGGTCGGAGAGCGCGCCGAAGGGAATCTGCAGCACGGCCTGGGTCAGCCCGTAGACGCCCAGCGCCAGCCCCACCAGCAGCGGAGTGGCGCCGGCCAGGTCGTCGGCATAGAGGGCCAGGACCGGCAGCACCATGAACAGGCCCAGCATGCGGGTGGCATAGAGCCCGGCGAGCCCGGTGATGGCGCGTCGCTCGGTGGCGAGGAGCAGTCCAGAGACCTTGCGCATAGGGAGTACGGTATTCCATGGACGGGCGCGACGCACCCTTGGGTGGATCGCATATTCTAGCGGCTCGCCACCGCCCAGGGAAAGCCGTGCCCCGGCGGGCGCTTTGCCGCCGCCGGGAGCGGACCCGTATAATCGAGCTTTTGCCGCGCGCTCGAGGTGGGAATGGACAGGATTCTGGTCAGGGGTGCCCGCACCCACAACCTGAAGAACATCGATGTCGAGCTGCCCCGCGACAAGCTGATCGTGGTGACCGGGCTATCCGGCTCCGGCAAGTCGTCGCTGGCCTTCGATACCCTCTACGCCGAGGGCCAGCGCCGCTACGTGGAATCGCTCTCCACCTATGCCCGGCAGTTCCTGTCGATGATGGAGAAGCCCGACGTCGACCATATCGAGGGGCTGTCGCCGGCGATCTCCATCGAGCAGAAGTCCACCTCCCACAACCCCCGCTCCACCGTGGGCACCATCACCGAGATCTACGACTACCTGCGCCTGCTCTACGCCCGAGCCGGCACCCCGCGCTGCCCCGAGCATGGCGAGGACCTCGAGGCCCAGACCGTCTCCCAGATGGTCGACCAGGTGCTGGCCCTTCCCGAGGGCAGCAAGCTGATGCTGCTGGCCCCGGTGGTCAAGGGCCGCAAGGGCGAGCACCTGCAGCTGCTCGCCGAACTGCGCGCCCAGGGCTTCGTGCGCGCCATGGTCGACGGCCAGGTGCTCGAGCTCGACGACATCGCCCCGCTGGACAAGAACCGCAAGCACGACATCAGCGTGGTGGTGGACCGCATCAAGGTGCGCGAGGGGCTGGCCCAGCGCCTGGCGGAATCGTTCGAGACCGCCCTCAACCTGGCCGACGGCATCGCCATGGTCCACTTCATGGACGGCGAGCAGGAGGACATCGCCTTCTCGGCGCGGTTCGCCTGCCCGGTGTGCGGCTACTCCATCGCCGAGCTCGAACCGCGAATGTTCTCCTTCAACAACCCGGCCGGCGCCTGCCCCAGCTGCGATGGCCTGGGTGTCCAGCAGTTCTTCGATCCGGACAAGCTGATCAGCCACCCGGCGCTGTCCCTGGCCGAGGGGGTGATCAAGGGGTGGGATCGCCGCAGCGTCTACTACTTCAACCAGCTGCAGGCGGTGGCCGACCACTACCGCTTCACCCTCGAGACCCCCTGGCAGGAGCTGGCCCGCCACGAGCGCGAGATCATCCTGCACGGCAGCGGCAGCGACGAGATCGGCTTCCACTACGTCAACGACCGCGGCCGCAAGGTGACCCGCCAGCACCCCTTCGAGGGCGTGCTGCCCAACATGCAGCGCCGCTATCGCGAGACCGAGTCCAACATGGTGCGCGAGGAGCTGGCCCGCTATATCGCCACCCACGCCTGCCCGGCGTGCGACGGCAGCCGTCTGCGCAAGGAGTCGCGACACGTCTTCATCGACGACCGCCCGCTGCCGGCCCTCGTCCACCTGCCCATCGGCGAGGCCTGGGCCTACTTCAAGGCCCTGGAGCTGCCGGGACGCCGCGGCGAGATCGCCGTGAAGATCATCAACGAGATCCACGCCCGGCTGGAGTTCCTGGTCAACGTCGGCCTCGACTACCTGACCCTGGAACGCAGCGCCGAGACCCTCTCCGGCGGCGAGGCCCAGCGCATCCGGCTCGCCAGCCAGATCGGCGCCGGCCTGGTGGGCGTGATGTACATCCTCGACGAGCCCTCCATCGGCCTGCACCAGCGCGACAATGACCGCCTGCTCAAGACCCTCGAGCACCTGCGCGGCCTGGGCAACACGGTGATCGTGGTGGAGCACGACGAGGACGCCATCCGCGCCGCCGACCACGTGCTCGACATCGGCCCCGGGGCCGGCGTCCACGGCGGCCGGGTGGTCGCCCAGGGCACCCCCGAGGAGGTGATGGCGACCCCCGAGTCCCTCACCGGCCAGTACCTCTCCGGCACCCGGCGCATCGAGGTCCCGCCCTGGCGCATCCCCGGCAACCCGGAGAAGGTGCTGCGCCTGACCGGCGCCCGCGGCAACAACCTGCAGGACGTGACCCTCGAGCTGCCGCTGGGCCTGTTCATCTGCGTGACCGGGGTCTCCGGCTCCGGCAAGTCCACGCTGATCAATTCGACGCTGATGCCCATCGCCGCCCGGGAGCTGAACCACGCCACCAGCCTGACCCCGGCCCCCCATGACGGCATCGAGGGGCTGGAGCAGCTCGACAAGGTCATCGACATCGACCAGAGCCCGATCGGGCGCACCCCGCGCTCCAACCCGGCCACCTACACCGGCATCTTCACGCCGATCCGCGAGCTCTTCGCCGGCACCCAGGAGGCGCGCTCCCGGGGCTACAAGCCGGGGCGCTTCTCCTTCAACGTCAAGGGCGGGCGCTGCGAGGCATGCCAGGGCGAGGGGATGATCAAGGTGGAGATGCACTTCCTGCCGGACATCTACGTGCCCTGCGACGTCTGCAAGGGCAAGCGCTACAACCGCGAGACCCTGGAGATCCAGTACAAGGGCAGGACCATCGACGAGGTGCTGGGGATGACCGTGGAGGAGGCGCTGGAATTCTTCAGCCCGGTACCGGCCATCGCCCGCCGCCTGCAGACCCTGCTCGATGTCGGGCTCTCCTACATCCGCCTGGGCCAGAGCGCCACCACCCTCTCCGGTGGCGAGGCGCAGCGCGTCAAGCTGGCCCGCGAGCTGGCCAAGCGCGACACCGGCAAGACCCTCTACATCCTCGACGAACCCACCACCGGGCTGCACTTCGAGGACATCCGCCAGCTGCTCACCGTGCTGCACCGCCTGCGCGATCACGGCAACACCATCGTGGTGATCGAGCACAACCTGGACGTGATCAAGACCGCCGACTGGCTGGTCGACCTCGGCCCCGAGGGCGGCTCCGGCGGCGGACGGATCATCGCCGAGGGCACCCCGGAGCAGGTAGCGGCGATGGAGGCCTCCCATACCGGCCGCTTCCTCCGGCCGCTGCTGGAGCGGGCACGCGCCACCCCCACCGTACCGGCATAAAAAAACCGGCCCCTCGAGAGGGGCCGGTTGGGCGTGCCTTGGCGGAAAGCCGGTCGAGGATCACTCCTCGGCGGCAGCTTCCTCGGCCTCGACGATCGGACGATCGACGAGCTCGACGTAGGCCATGGGCGCGTTGTCGCCGGTGCGGAAGCCGCACTTGAGGATACGGACGTAACCGCCCGGACGCTCGACGTAACGCGGACCCAGCTCGTTGAAGAGCTTGCCGACCGCTTCCTTCGAGCGGGTACGGCTGAAGGCCAGACGACGGTTGGCGACGCTGTCCTGCTTGGCCAGGGTGATGAGCGGCTCGATGACGCGACGCAGCTCCTTGGCCTTGGGCAGGGTAGTCTTGATGACTTCGTGCTCGATCAGCGACACGCTCATGTTCTTGAACATGGCCTGGCGGTGCGAGCTCGTACGGTTGAGGTGACGACCACTCTTACGATGACGCATGGGTGTGATTCCTTACCAAACTGGGACTCGAGTCGGCTCTCACGCGGAGGCCTTGTCGTCCTTCAGGCTTGCCGGCGGCCAGTTCTCCAGCCGCATGCCAAGGGAAAGACCGCGCGCTGCCAGAACGTCCTTGATCTCGTTCAGGGACTTCTTGCCGAGGTTGGGGGTCTTCAGCAGCTCCACCTCGGTGCGCTGGATCAGATCCCCGATGTAGTAGATATTCTCGGCCTTCAGGCAGTTGGCGCTGCGAACGGTCAACTCGAGATCGTCTACGGGGCGCAGCAGGATGGGATCGATATGATCCTCTTCCTCCTCCACTTCCTGCTCCTTGTCGGCTTCCAGGTCGACGAACGCGGCCAGCTGCTCCTGCAGGATGGTCGCGCTGCGACGGATCGCCTCTTCCGGATCCAGGGTGCCGTCGGTTTCCAGGTTTATGATCAGCTTGTCGAGGTCGGTGCGCTGTTCGACACGCGCAGCCTCGACGCTGTAGGAAACCCGACGCACGGGGCTGAAGGTCGCATCCAGCTGCAGGCGACCGATGGCACGCGACTCGTCGTCGGCGCCGACACGAGCATCCGCCGGCTCATAGCCGCGGCCACGAGCCACCTTGAGCTGCATCTTCAGCTCGGCGCCTTCGTTGACGTGGGCGATGACGTGATCGGGGTTGACGATCTCGACGTCGTGGTCGAGAGCGACGTCACCCGCGGTCACGACGGCCGGGCCCTGCTTGTTCAGCGAGAGCACCGCCTCGTCGCGGCTATGCATCTTGATCGCCACGTCCTTGAGGTTCAGGAGGATCTCGATGACATCTTCCTGGACGCCCTCGATCGCGCTGTACTCGTGATCGACACCGGCGATCTCGGCCTCCACCACGGCACAGCCGGGCATGGACGAGAGCAGGATGCGACGCAGTGCGTTGCCCAGGGTGTGGCCGAAGCCACGCTCGAAGGGCTCGAGCACGATCTTCGCGTGATGTGCGCTGATCTCTTCGACCTTGATGTCGCGGGGGCGAAGAAACTCTGTCACTGAACGCTGCATATGAACACCTTTCAGGCTGCCAAACGGATACTCGGTACTCTTGGCCGGCCCCCGTCACTGAGGGCCGGCACGGCGCTTGGCACCGCTTACTTCGAGTACAGCTCGACGATCAGGTTTTCGTTGATGTCGGCAGTCAGGTCACCGCGTTCAGGCAGAGCCTTGAAAGTGCCTTCCATCTTCTTGGCATCGACTTCGATCCAGGCCACGTCGCCGCGGTTGGCGGCGATGGCCAGGGAGGTCTGGATGCGCGCCTGGTTCTTCGCCTTCTCGCGAACGGAGACGACGTCGCCGGGCTTGACCTGATAGGAAGCCACGTTGACGGTGCGGCCGTTCACGGCGATGGCCTTGTGGCTGACCAGCTGACGTGCCTCGGAGCGGGTCGAGCCGAAGCCCATGCGGTAGACGACGTTGTCCAGTCGGGATTCGAGCAGCTGCAGCAACACCTCGCCGGTCGCGCCCTTCAGGCGGGCCGCTTCCTTGTAGTAGTTGCGGAACTGCTTCTCGAGTACGCCATACATACGACGTACTTTCTGCTTCTCGCGAAGCTGCAAGCCGTATTCGGAAAGACGCTGACGACGCTGGCCGTGCACACCCGGGATCTGCTCGGATTTGCACTTCTTCTCGAAGGGAGTGACACCGCTCTTCAGGAAGAGGTCGGTACCCTCACGACGAGACAGCTTGCACTTCGGTCCAATGTAACGAGCCATGAATCTGTCTCCTTAAACGCGGCGTTTCTTCGGCGGACGGCAGCCATTGTGGGGAATGGGCGTCGCGTCGGTGATGCTCTGCACGCGGAAGCCGGCGGCGTTGAGCGCGCGCACGGCGGATTCACGGCCAGGACCGGGGCCCTTGACCAGCACGTCGACGTTTTTCACACCATACTCGGCTGCAGCAGTCGCTGCACGCTCGCTTGCCACTTGAGCAGCGAACGGGGTGCTCTTGCGAGAACCACGAAAACCCGAACCACCGGCAGTCGCCCAGGAGAGAGCGTTGCCCTGGCGGTCTGTGATCGTAATGATCGTGTTGTTAAAAGAGGCGTGGATATGCGCGACGGCATCCACGACCTGCTTTTTAACCTTTTTACGGTTGCTACGCGGGTTAGCCATGTTGATGTCTATTCCTGTCTTTACGCCAGAACGTGCGTGTTATTTGCGGATCGGCTTGCGCGGGCCCTTGCGGGTACGCGCATTGGTCTTGGTACGCTGACCACGCAGCGGAAGACCACGACGATGACGCAGACCACGGTAGCAACCCAGGTCCATGAGACGCTTGATGTTAAGCGTGACATCACGGCGAAGGTCGCCTTCTACGGTATACTTGCCAACCTCGGAACGCAGGGTGTCCAGCTCTTCAGAGGACAGTTCCTGGATCTTGGTGGTCGGCGCGATGCCGGACGCGGCACAGATGTCCTGTGCACGAGTGCGGCCAATCCCGAAGATATAGGTCAGCGAGATCGCCGCATGCTTGTTGTCCGGGATATTGACGCCTGCAATACGGGCCATCAGCTTACTCCGAAATTTGAGCGGCTTGCTCGTTGGGTCATCTACAAAAGGCGCAACAGCATACCCCTTTACCCACCAGAGGGCAAGGGGCATGCCGGCACCGGTCCATCACAGCGACAGGAAATCAGCCCTGGCGCTGCTTGTGCCGCGGTTCGCTGCAGATGACGCGGACAGCGCCATTGCGACGAATGATCTTGCAGTTGCGGCACATTTTCTTTACGGAAGCTCGAACTTTCATCGTTCCATCTCCAAAGTTGGTTCGCGTCGCGAGCCGAGCCCTCGGCGCGCGACACGCCCAAGTCGCCGGCGGCACGCCTCAGCGCATGATGCCGCCGCTACCGTAGCCTTTCAGGTTGGACTTCTTCATCACCGACTCGTACTGGTGCGACATGAGGTGCGACTGCACCTGGGCCATGAAGTCCATGATCACCACCACCACGATCAGCAGGGCCGTGCCTCCGAAGAAGAAGGGCACGTTCCAGGCCACGATCAGGAACTGGGGCATCAGGGAAACCGCAGTGATGTACATGGCGCCGAACAGGGTCAGACGGGTCATGACCTTGTCGACGTAGCGAGCGGTCTGCTCACCTGGGCGAATCCCCGGCAGGAAGGCCCCCGACTTCTTGAGGTTGTCGGCGACATCCTTGGGATTGAAGACCAGCGCTGTGTAAAAGAAGCAGAAGAATATCACCGCCGCGCCAAAAAGCAAGATGTGCAGCGGCTGCCCCGGCCCGAGGGCCTGGGACGCCCGCTGCAGCCACTCGAGGCCGTCACCGCTACCGACCCACTGCCCAAGCGAAGCCGGGAACAGCAGGATGCTGGAGGCGAAGATCGCCGGGATGACACCCGCCATGTTCACCTTCAGCGGCAGGTAGCTGCTCTGGCCAGCGTACATCTTGTTGCCGACCTGGCGGCGCGGATAGTTCACCGTGATGCGGCGCTGGCCGCGTTCGATGAACACCACGAAGGCCACGGTCGCGACACCCAGCACGGAGAGCGCCAGCAGCGGCAGCACGTTCCACGCGCCTTCGTTGCGGGCCAGCTCGAAGGCCTGTCCCACGGCACTTGGCAGCCCGGCGACGATCCCGGCGAAGATCAGCAGCGAGATGCCGTTGCCGATGCCCTTCTCGGTGATCTGCTCGCCCAGCCACATCAGGAACACCGCACCACAGACGAAGGTCACGATGGCGGTGAAGAAGAAGCTGAAGTCGGCCGTGTAGGCAATGCCCTGGTTGGCCAGGCCCACCGACATGCCGGTGCCCTGAACCAGTGCCAGGACCACGGTGCCGTAGCGGGTGTACTGGCTGATCTTGCGGCGGCCGGCCTCGCCCTCCTTCTTGAGCTGCTCCAGGTGGGGCGAGACCGCGGTCAGCAGCTGCATGATGATCGACGCCGAGATGTAGGGCATGATGCCCAGGGCGAAGATGCTCATGCGCTCCAGGGCGCCACCCGAGAACATGTTGAACATGCCCAGGATGGTGCCCTGCTGCTCCCTGAACAAGGCAGCAAGCTGGTCAGGATTCATACCGGGCACGGGGATGTGGGCACCGATCCGGTACACCACGATGGCGAGGAGCACGAAGCGCAGACGCGCCCACAGTTCACCCAGACCGCTGCCCATCGCCGGCATTTTTCCTGACTTGGCCATTTAGTCCTCTACCTTGCCACCGGCGGCTTCGATCGCGGCACGGGCACCCTTGGTGACCTTGATGCCGCGGACAGTGACCGCCTTGTTCAGTTCGCCGGACAGGATCACCTTCGCGTGGAGCGTGGCGTCCTTCAGCACGTTGGCCTGCTTGAGGGTCTCCAGGGTGACCTCGTCGCCCTGCACCTTGGCCAGCTCGGCCAGGCGGACTTCCTCGGAGGCCAGCGACTTC
The DNA here is from genome assembly GCF_024206005.1 of Halomonas sp. 3H. Lineage (NCBI taxonomy): Bacteria > Pseudomonadati > Pseudomonadota > Gammaproteobacteria > Oceanospirillales > Halomonadaceae > Halomonas > Halomonas sp. 3H. The sequence continues at coordinate 250,356 of NZ_CP100360.1, read as the reverse complement.
ATGGTGGTGAAGCCGAACTTGGGCAGACGACGCTGCAGCGGCATCTGACCGCCCTCGAAACCGGGCTTGACGCTGCCGCCGCTACGCGACTTCTGGCCCTTATGGCCACGGCCGCCGGTCTTGCCCAGACCGGAGCCGATGCCGCGGCCGACGCGCTTCTCGGCGTGCTTGGAGCCCGGTGCCGGGCTCAGGCTATTGAGTTTCATGGATTACTCTCCCTCAACGCGCACAAGGTAGGTCACCTTGTGGATCATGCCGCGTACGGCAGGGGTGTCTTCCAGTTCAACCGTGTGACCGATGCGGCGCAGCCCGAGGCCCTTCATGGTGGCCTTGTGCTTGGGCAGGATGCCGATGGTGCTGCGGGTCTGGGTAACCTTGAGTGTTGCTGCCATGGTGTTTACCCCGTGATCGCTTCGACGGACAGACCGCGCTTGGCGGCGATGTCGTCCGGCGCTTGCATGGCGGACAGGCCCTTGACGGTCGCCCGAACCACGTTCACCGGATTGGTGGAGCCGTAGCACTTGGCCAGGACGTCATGGACGCCGGCCAGCTCGAGCACGGAGCGCATGGCGCCGCCGGCGATGATGCCGGTACCCTCGGAGGCCGGCTGCATGTACACCTTGGAGGCGCCGTGACGGGCCTTGACCGGGTACTGCAGGGTGCCACCCGCGAGGTTCACCTTGACCATGTTGCGGCGGGCCTGGTCCATCGCCTTCTGGATCGCGACCGGCACTTCACGCGCCTTGCCGCGGCCAAAGCCGACACGACCCTTGCCGTCGCCCACGACGGTCAGAGCGGTGAAACCGAAGATACGGCCACCCTTGACCACCTTGGCGACACGGTTGACCTGCACGAGCTTTTCCTGCAGATCGCCGCTTTGCTGTTCGTTCTTCGCCATCGTAAAAACCCTTTAGAATTCCAGGCCGCCTTCACGAGCGGCGTCGGCCAGGGCCTTGACGCGGCCGTGGTACTTGAAACCGGCGCGATCGAAGGCTACCTGGGTGATGCCTGCTTCCTTGGCGCGCTCTGCAATCAGCGCACCCACCTTGGCGGCGGCGTCTGCATTGCCGGTCGCACCCTCACGCAGGGCCTTGTCCAGCGTGGAAGCGCTGGCGAGGACCTTGCCACCATCCGGCGAGATGATCTGCGCGTAGATGTGGCGGGGGGTACGGTTGACGCACAGGCGGAACACGCCCAGCTCGCGGATCTTGGCGCGAGCGCGGCGGGCACGACGGAGACGAGATTCTTTCTTCGCGTTCATAACCCTGCCTTACTTCTTCTTGGCTTCTTTGCGACGCACCTGCTCGTCGGCGTACCGGACACCCTTGCCCTTGTAGGGCTCGGGCGGACGGAAGGCGCGGATTTCCGCGGCGACCTGGCCGAGCTTCTGCTTGTCCGCGCTCTTCAGCACGATCTGGGTGTTCTTGGGCGTTTCCGCCGTGACACCCTCAGGCAGCGTGTAATCGACCGGGTGCGAGAAGCCCAGTGACAGATTGAGCGTCTGGCCCTTGGCCTGGGCACGATAACCGACGCCGATGATTTCGAGGGAACGGGTGAAGCCTTCGCTCACACCGGTGACCAGGTTCTGGACCAGGGCACGGGTGGTACCGACCATCGCCCAGCTCTTGGCGGACTCGCTCGGTGCGAAGGTCAGCTGACCCTCCTCCTGGCCGATCACCACATCGGGGTGAACGGTCATAGACAGCGTGCCCTGGCCGCCCTTGACGGACAGCTGGTCGCCGTCGAGCTTGATCTCGACGCCGTTGGGCACTTTTACCGGATATTTGGCTACGCGGGACATTCCAAACTCCTAGAATACGGTGCAGATGACTTCGCCACCGACACCGGCCTTGCGAGCCGCGCGGTCGGTCATCACCCCGTTTGAGGTGGTGACGATCGCGATCCCCAGGCCATCGGCGACCTTCGGCAGCGCGTCCTTGCCCTTATACTGGCGCAGGGACGGCTTGGACACGCGCTGGAGATGCTCGATGACCGGCTTGCCCTCGAAGTACTTGAGGGTCACGGTCAGCTCGGGCTTGGCGCTATCGGACACCGCGAAGTCGGTGATGTAGCCCTCTTCCTTCAACACGCGGGCCACCTCGACCTTCAGCTTGGAGGACGGCATGGTGACCGTCTCCTTGGTGGCCATCTGCGCATTGCGGATACGGGTGAACATATCCGCCAGAGTGTCTTGCATGCTCATTTACGTTGCGCTCCTGATGTTTCTACGTGGCGTTACCAGCTGGACTTCTTGAGCCCGGGAACGTCGCCACGCATGGCGGCTTCACGCAGCTTGTTGCGGCCGAGGCCGAACTTGTTGTAGAAGCCGTGCGGACGGCCGGTGATGCGGCAGCGGTTGCGCTGACGCACCGGGCTGGAGTCGCGCGGCAGCTGCTGCAGCTTCAGCGTTGCCTCGAAGCGCTCTTCGTCGGAAGCGTTCACGTCCTGGATGATCGCCTTGAGCTCGGCACGCTTGGCGGCATACTTCGCCACCAGCTTGGTGCGCTTGAGCTCGCGCTCTACCATGCTCTTCTTTGCCATGATCCCACCCTTATTTCTTGAACGGGAAGTTCAGCGCGCTCAGCAGCGCACGACCTTCTTCATCGGTGTTGGCGGTGGTGGTGATGGTGACATCCAGACCACGAATCCGGTCGATCTTATCATACTCGATCTCCGGGAAGATGATCTGCTCACGCACCCCCATGGAGTAGTTGCCACGACCGTCGAAGGACTTCGGGTTGAGACCACGGAAGTCACGAACGCGGGGGATCGCGATATTCACCAGGCGATCGAGGAAGTCCCACATGCGCTCGGAGCGCAGGGTCACCTTGATCCCGATCGGCCAGCCTTCACGCACCTTGAAGCCCGCGATGGACTTGCGTGCCTTGGTCACCATCGGCTTCTGACCGGAGAGCTTCTCCAGGTCACCGATGGCATTCTCGATCAGCTTCTTGTCGCTGGTCGCTTCGCCGATGCCCATGTTCAGCGTCACCTTGGTGACCCGGGGCACCTGCATCACGTTGGCGTAGCTGAACTGCTCTTTGAGTTGAGCCACCACCTCGTTCTGATAACGTTCTTTCAAGTTCGCCATTTTGCTACCCGACTCGCGTTAGGCGTCGATCTGCGTCTGCGTCGACTTGTAGATACGTACCTTGGTACCGTCTTCCTTCACCTGGAAGCCGACGCGATCCGCCTTACCGGTCTCCTGATTGAAGATGGCTACGTTGGACGCGTGAATCGGAGCCTCGCGCTCGACGATACCGCCCTGATTGCCCGCCATGGGATTGGGCTTGGTGTGACGCTTGATCATGTTCACACCGGACACCACGAAGCGGTCGTCCTTGAGGACGCGCTTGATCGTGCCTCGCTTGCCCTTATCCTTGCCGGCGATGACGATCACTTCATCGTCACGTTTGATCTTTTGCATATCCGCCTCGCTCCTTACAGCACTTCAGGCGCCAAGGAAATGATCTTCATGAACTTCTCGTTGCGAAGTTCACGGGTCACCGGCCCGAAGATACGGGTACCGATCGGCTGTTCGTTGGTGTTGTTCAACAGAACCGCCGCATTTCCATCGAAGCGGATCAGCGAACCGTCGGGACGACGGACGCCACTGCGGGTGCGAACCACCACCGCCTTGAGGACCTGGCCCTTCTTGACCTTGCCACGCGGAATGGCTTCCTTCACCGTGACCTTGATGATGTCACCAACGTGGGCGTAGCGACGGTGTGAACCGCCCAGCACCTTGATGCATTGCACCCGGCGCGCCCCGCTGTTGTCGGCGACATCCAGCATTGTCTGAGTCTGAATCATCGGTTTTCTCCAAACCTAATCTGACTGCACTGGTTTGACAGGCGTGAGCCGATCAGCCCTTGGCCTGCTCGACCACCTCGACCAGCGTCCAGGACTTGTTCTTGGACAGCGGGCGGCACTCCTGGATGGAGACCGTATCGCCGGCCTTCGCCTGGTTCGCCTCATCATGGGCGTGCAGCTTGGTGGAGCGCTTTACGTACTTGCCGTAGATCGGGTGACGCTCACGGCGCTCGATCATCACGACGATGGACTTGTCCATCTTGTCGCTCACCACCTTGCCGGTGAGCGTACGGGCTTTCTTCTCTTCGGCCATCTCAGTCACCTGCCTTCTCGTTGAGCACAGTCTTCACCCGGGCGATATCCCGACGAACCTGCTTGAGCAGATGAGTCTGGCTGAGCTGGCCGGTGGCCTTCTGCATGCGCAGGTTGAACTGCTCGCGGAGGAGTTCGAGGAGCTGCTCCTGGAGCTGCTCGACTGACTTTTCACGAATTTCCTGGGCTTTCATCACATCACCGTCCGTTTCACAAAGGTGGTGGATATGGGCATCTTCTGGGCGGCGAGAGAGAAGGCCTCACGGGCCAGCTCTTCGGACACACCCTCGATCTCGTAGAGGACGCGACCCGGCTGGATCTGAGCGACCCAGTACTCGACGGAGCCCTTGCCCTTACCCATACGGACTTCGAGCGGCTTCTTGGAAATCGGCTTGTCGGGGAATACGCGGATCCAGATCTTGCCGCCACGCTTGACGTGACGGGTGATCGCACGACGGCCGGCCTCGATCTGGCGCGCGGTGATGCGGCCACGACCGGTTGCCTTCAGGCCATATTCCCCGAAGCTGATCTTGCTTCCGCGATGCGCCAGGCCACGGTTGCGGCCCTTCATCATCTTGCGGAATTTCATACGCTTGGGTTGTAACATCGACTCGCTCTCCCCTTACCTGGAACCTTTCTTCTTGGAGGGCGCGGCCTGAGGCTGCTTCGCCTTGGCGCGGACCTCTTCGATGCCCCCGAGGATCTCACCCTTGAAGACCCACACCTTGACACCGATGATGCCGTAGGTGGTCCGAGCCTCGTAGGTGGCGTAGTCGATGTCCGCACGCAGGGTGTGCAGCGGAACACGACCTTCCCGGTACCACTCGGTGCGAGCGATCTCGGCGCCACCCAGGCGACCGGAGAGCTGCACCTTGATGCCGCCAGCGCCCAGGCGCATGGCGTTCTGCACCGCGCGCTTCATGGCGCGACGGAACATGACGCGACGCTCGAGCTGGCCAGCGATGTTCTGGGCCACGAGCATGGCGTCCAGCTCGGGCTTGCGAACTTCCTCGATGTTGACGTGCACGGGCACGCCCATCATCGCGGTGACCTCGCGGCGCAGACGATCGACGTCCTCGCCCTTCTTGCCGATCACGATGCCCGGACGGGCAGTGTGAATGGTAATGCGCGCGTTGTTGGCCGGACGCTCGATGGTGATGCGGCTCACGGAAGCGTTCTTGAGACGCTCCTCGAGGAAGCGGCGCACTTCGAGGTCGCTGTTGAGCTTGTCGGCATAGGCGCCGCGCTCGGCGTACCAGACAGAGGTATGGTCCTTGACGATACCCAGTCGGATGCCTGTCGGATGTACTTTCTGACCCATCTGGTCGACTCCTACTTCTCGGCTACCTTGACGGTGATGTGGCAGGTGCGCTTCAAGATACGGTCCGCGCGGCCCTTGGCACGCGGCTTGATACGCTTGAGCGTCATGCCCTCATCGACGCAGATGGTCGAGACACGCAGCTCGTCGATATCCATGCCGTTGTTTTCTTCCGCATTCGCGATGGCGGACTGCAGCACCTTCTTGACCAGCTTGGCAGCCTTCTTCGGTGAGAAGGTCAGCAGGTCGAGCGCCTCGGCGACAGGCTTACCGCGCACCTGGTCAGCCACCAAACGGGCCTTCTGGGCGGATAAACGAGCGCCACGCAGCTTAGCTGTGACTTCCATCTCTCAATCCTCTCTGGCTTACCGTTTGGCTTTCTTGTCCGCCGCATGACCGCGATAGGTGCGGGTAGCAGCGAATTCGCCCAGCTTGTGGCCAACCATTTCCTCGGAGACATGCACCGGGACGTGCTGGCGACCGTTATGGACTGCAATGGTGAGCCCGACCATGTTGGGCAGGATCATGGAACGACGCGACCAGGTCTTGATCGGTTTGCGGTCGTTCTTCTCCACTGCAGCCTCAACCTTCTTCAGCAGATGAAGGTCAATAAAGGGACCTTTCTTCAGTGAACGTGGCACAGCCGTTACCTCTTAAAGTGTGTTACTTGGCCTTGCGGCGACGAACGATCAGCTTGTCGGTGCGCTTGTTCTTGCGGGTCTTGTGGCCCTTGGTGGGGATGCCCCACGGGGAGACCGGGTGACGACCACCGCTGGTACGGCCTTCACCGCCACCGTGCGGGTGATCCACCGGGTTCATGGCCACGCCGCGAACGGTCGGACGCACACCTCTCCAGCGCTTCGCACCGGCCTTGCCAAGCTGACGCAGGCTGTGCTCGGAGTTGCTCACTTCCCCCAGGGTCGCACGGCACTCGGCCAGCACCTTGCGCATCTCGCCGGAGCGCAGACGCAGGGTGGCGTAGTTGCCTTCACGGGCGACCAGCTGGGCGCTGGTGCCGGCGCTGCGAGCGATCTGGGCGCCCTTGCCGGGCTTGAGCTCGATGCAGTGCACGGTGGAACCCAGCGGGATGTTACGCAGCGGAAGGGCGTTGCCCTTCTTGATGGCCGCGTTCACGCCGGACTCGAGACGGTCGCCTGCGCTCACGCCCTTGGGCGCGATGATGTAGCGACGCTCGCCGTCCAGGTACTTCAGCAGCGCGATATGAGCGCTACGGTTCGGGTCGTACTCCAGGCGCTCGACGATGGCCGGAACGCCATCCTTGGTGCGCTTGAAGTCGATCAGCCGGTAGTGCTGACGGTGACCACCGCCCACGTGGCGGGTGGTGATGCGACCGTTGTTGTTACGTCCACCGCTGCGCGACTGCTTCTCGAGCAGGGGCGCGTAGGGCTTGCCCTTGTGCAGCTCGTCGTTCACGACCTTGACAAGGTGGCGACGACCGGCGGATGTGGGTTTGGTCTTGACGATTGCCATTGTCCGTACTCCTGCCCTTATTCGGCGCCAGAGAAGTCTTCAAGAGTCTCGCCGGCGGCCAGTGTGACGTAGGCCTTGCGATAACCCTTGCGGTGACCCAGACCCTGCGCGGTGCGCTTGGTCTTGCCCTTGACGTTCAGCGTCTGAACGCGATCGACCTTCTTGCCAAACAGGGCCTCGACGGCCTTCTTGATCTCGGGCTTGGTCGCGTCGCCGGCCACCTTGAACACGTACTGGTTGCGTTCGGCAGCCATGGCGGCCTTCTCGGTCACGTGCGGACCAAGCAGAACCTTGAATACACGTTCCTGGTTCATGCCAGCTTCTCCTCGAATTTGCGCAGGGCGGAGACGGTGACCAGCACCTTGTCGAAGGCCACCAGGCTCACCGGGTCGGCGGCGGCCACGTCCACCACATCCACGTTGGGGATGTTGCGGGCGGCCAGGTAGAGCTTCTCGTCGACTTCCTCGGTGACGATCAGCACCTTCTCCAGACCCAGCTCGCTGAGCTTGGCAACCAGCTCCTTGGTCTTGGGAGCCTCGACGGTGATCTCGTTGACGGCCACCAGGCGCTCCTGGCGAACCAGCTCGGAGAGAATGGAACGCATCGCCGCACGGTACATCTTGCGGTTGACCTTCTGGGTGTAGTCCTGGGGACGAGCCGCAAAGGTCACGCCGCCGCTGCGCCACAGCGGGGAGCGGATGGTACCGGCGCGGGCACGACCGGTGCCCTTCTGGCGCCACGGCTTCTTGCCGCCGCCACGCACGTCGGAACGGTTCTTCTGGGCGCGGGTGCCCTGGCGACCACCGGCCAGATAGGCGGTGACAACCTGGTGCACGAGCGCTTCGTTGAATTCCTTGCCAAAGGTGGCGTCGGACACTTCGACAGTGCCGGCACCGGCTGCAAGATTCAGATTCATGGTCTCTATCCCCTTCAGCCAGCTTTCACGGCGCTGCGCACGACGACGTCACTGCCGGTGGCACCGGGCACGGCGCCCTTGACCAGCAGCAGGTTGCGTTCGGCGTCGACACGCACGACTTCGAGGCTCTGGACGGTGCAACGGACGTTGCCCATCTGGCCGGCCATCTTCTTGCCCTTGAACACGCGTCCCGGGGTCTGGCACATGCCGATGGAACCCGGCGCGCGGTGCGACAGGGAGTTACCGTGGCTGTTGTCCTGGGTACGGAAGTTCCAGCGCTTGACGGCGCCCTGGAAGCCCTTGCCCTTGGAGGTGCCGGTCACGTCGATCATCTGACCAGCTTCGAAGAGGGATACGGTGAGTTCGCCGCCCACTTCCGGAGCCTCGTCGCCTTCTGCCAGGCGGAACTCCATCAGCGAACGACCGGCCTCGATACCTGCCTTGGCGAACTGCCCGGCCTGGGCTTTCGACAGGTGCTTGGCCTTGCGGGAGCCGGTTGTCACCTGAACCGCAGCGTAGCCGTCGCTCTCGACGGACTTCACGCGAGTCACGCGGTTGGGCTCAACCTCGATCACGGTCACGGGCACGGATGCGCCATCCTCGGTGAAGACGCGGGTCATCCCGGCCTTCCTACCGACCAAACCGATAGTCATTCTCAGTCTCCTTTAGTGTACGGGGCTGTCACCCGCTATGGCTGCCCTTTCCAGAGCATTCCACTAGCACGTTGTGTGGCGCCTCACGGCGCGGCGGCTGCTGCTCATGCTGCTGTTCAAGAAGAGGCGATGAGCGCTGGGCCGCGAGTGTCTAGTGTGGAATCAGTCGAGCTTGATCTGCACGTCCACGCCGGCGGCGAGGTCGAGCTTCATCAGGGCATCAACGGTCTTTTCCGTGGGTTCGACGATGTCGAGCACACGCTTGTGGGTGCGAATCTCGTACTGGTCGCGCGCGTCCTTGTTGACGTGCGGCGACACCAGCACGGTATAGCGCTCGCGATTGGTCGGCAGAGGAATCGGACCACGAACCTGGGCGCCGGTACGCTTGGCGGTTTCAACAATCTCCGCGGCGGACTGATCGATCAGGCGATGGTCGAAGGCCTTCAACCGAATGCGAATCTTCTGGTTCTGCATTTGCCCTTAACTCCAATGGATCTCGACGGCGCGAGCCGTCTACCCACGCATTCAAAGGATGCGCATTATAGGCACGCCGCAGGCCAGTGTCAAACACTCCTGCGGGTGCGCAGAAAGGGGGCTCCTCGCGGAGCCCCCTTCGATCATTCGATCAGCTTTCGCTTACTCGACGATCTTGGCCACGACGCCGGCGCCGACGGTGCGGCCGCCTTCACGGATGGCGAAGCGCAGGCCTTCGTCCATGGCGATCGGGGCGATCAGGCTGACAACCATCTTGACGTTGTCGCCCGGCATGACCATCTCGACGCCTTCCGGCAGCTCACAGGTACCGGTGATGTCGGTGGTACGGAAGTAGAACTGCGGACGGTAGCCCTTGAAGAAGGGAGTGTGACGACCACCCTCTTCCTTGGACAGCACGTACACCTCGGCCTCGAACTTGGTGTGCGGGGTGATGGTGCCCGGCTTGGCCAGGACCTGGCCACGCTCGACGTCGTCACGCTTGGTGCCACGCAGCAGGGCGCCGACGTTCTCACCGGCACGACCTTCGTCGAGCAGCTTGCGGAACATCTCGACACCGGTGACGGTGGTCTTGGTGGTGTCACGGATGCCGACGATCTCGACTTCCTCACCCGCCTTGACGATACCGCGCTCGATACGACCGGTCACCACGGTGCCGCGGCCGGAGATGGAGAACACGTCCTCGATCGGCATCAGGAACGGCTGGTCGATGGCACGCTCCGGCTCCGGGATGTAGTCGTCCAGGGCCTTGATCAGGTTGGCAACGGCGGTGGTGCCCATGCCGTTGTCGTCCTTGCCTTCCAGGGCCATCAGGGCGGAGCCGGTGATGATCGGGGTGTCGTCGCCCGGGAAGTCGTACTCGCTGAGGAGTTCGCGCACTTCCATCTCGACCAGCTCGAGCAGCTCCTCGTCATCGACCATGTCGGCCTTGTTCAGGAACACGACGATGTACGGCACGCCGACCTGGCGAGACAGCAGGATGTGCTCGCGGGTCTGCGGCATGGGGCCGTCGGCGGCGGACACGACCAGGATAGCGCCGTCCATCTGGGCCGCACCGGTGATCATGTTCTTGACGTAGTCGGCGTGCCCCGGGCAGTCGACGTGGGCGTAGTGACGCTCCTCGGACTGGTACTCGACGTGAGAGGTGGCGATGGTGATACCGCGCTCACGCTCTTCCGGGGCGTTGTCGATGGTGTCGAACTCGCGCCAGTCGCCGCCGAACACCTCGGCAGAGACGCGGGTCAGGGCCGCAGTCAGAGTGGTCTTGCCGTGGTCGACGTGACCGATGGTGCCGACGTTGACGTGCGGTTTGGAACGCTCAAATTTTTCCTTAGCCACTGCTATAACCTCTTTACGTTAGCTAACGGTTACCCGTTTTGGTTGATGACGGCTTCAACGACGCTGGACGGCGCCTCTTCGTAATCCGCAAACTCCATGACGTAGCTTGCGCGGCCCTGGGTCTGAGAACGCAGATCGGTCGCGTAACCGAACATCTCAGCCAACGGAACCCGGGCGCGGATGATCTTGCCTGAAGACGAGTCATCCATGCCTGATACCAGACCACGGCGGCGGTTCAGGTCGCCCATGACGTCACCCATGAAGTCCTCGGGGGTCACGACCTCGACCTTCATCACCGGCTCCAGGAGCACGGCCTTGGCCTTCTTGGCGCCTTCCTTGACGGCCATGGAAGAGGCGACCTTGAACGCGGTCTCGTTGGAGTCCACGTCGTGGTAGGAACCATCGTACAGCGTAACCTTGACGTCGATCATCGGATAGCCCGCGATGACACCGTTCTGGAGCTGCTCGTAGGCCCCCTTCTCGACGGCCGGCACGTATTCCTTGGGAACCACGCCACCGACGATCTCGGAAGCGAATTTGAAGTGCATGTCTTCATCTTCGCCCTTGTCCGCTGCGGTCAGCGGCTCGATGCGCAGCCAGACGTGGCCGTACTGGCCGCGACCGCCGGACTGGCGCACGAACTTGCCTTCCTGCTCGACCGTGCCGCGAATGGTCTCGCGGTAGGCCACCTGCGGCTTGCCGATGTTGGCCTCGACCTTGAACTCGCGACGCATGCGGTCGACGATGATGTCCAGGTGAAGCTCGCCCATGCCGGAGATGATGGTCTGGCCGGTCTCCTCGTCGGTGCGGACCTGGAAGGAGGGGTCCTCCTGGGCCAGCTTGCCCAGCGCCACGCCCATCTTCTCCTGGTCGGCCTTGGACTTCGGCTCCACGGCCACGGAGATCACCGGGTCCGGGAACTCCATGCGCTCCAGCACGATCTTGTCGTTCAGGTCGCACAGGGTGTCACCGGTGGTGACGTCCTTCATGCCGATGCAGGCGGCGATGTCGCCGGCACGCACTTCCTTGATCTCCTCGCGGGAGTTGGCGTGCATCTGGACGATACGGCCGACGCGCTCCTTCTTGCTCTTGACCGAGTTGAAGACGCTGTCCCCGGAGTTCAGCACGCCGGAGTAGACGCGGATGAAGGTCAGGGTGCCGACGAAGGGGTCGGTGGCGATCTTGAACGCCAGGGCGGCGAAGGGCGCACTGTCGTCCGCCTCGCGGGTGGCAATGGTGCCATCCTTGTCGTCCAGCTCACCCTCGATGGCCTTGACCTCGGTGGGTGACGGCAGGTATTCGACGACGGCATCCAGCACCGCCTGCACGCCCTTGTTCTTGAACGCGGAGCCGCAGGTGACCAGGACGATCTCGTTCTCCAGGGTGCGGCGACGCAGGCCGGCCTTGATCTCTTCCTTGGTGAGCTCACCGCCTTCGAGGTACTTGTCCATCAGCTCTTCGGACGCCTCGGCGGCGGCCTCGACCATCTCCTCGCGATACTTCTCGGCGGTCTCCTGGAGCTCGGCCGGGATGTCGACGAGGTCATAGGTGGCACCGAGGTCAGCCTCGTTCCACAGGATGGCCTTCATCTCGAGCAGGTCGATGACGCCCTTGAAGTCTTCCTCGGTGCCCCAGTTGATCTGGATCGGCACGGCGTTGGCGCCCAGGCGCTCCTTGAGCTGCTCGACGACCATGAAGTAGTCGGCGCCGGTACGGTCCATCTTGTTGACGAACACCATGCGCGGCACTTCGTACTTGTTGGCCTGGCGCCAGACGGTCTCGGTCTGGGGCTGCACGCCGGACGAGCCGCACAGCACCACCACGGCACCATCGAGAACACGCAGGGAACGCTCCACCTCGATGGTGAAGTCCACGTGCCCGGGGGTGTCGATGATGTTGATGCGGTGCTCATCGAACTGGTGGTTCATGCCCTTCCAGAAGGTGGTCACGGCAGCGGAGGTGATGGTGATGCCACGCTCCTGCTCCTGCTCCATCCAGTCGGTGGTGGAGGCACCCTCGTGGGTCTCGCCCAGCTTGTGGTTGATGCCGGTGTAGAACAGCACGCGCTCGGTCGTGGTGGTCTTGCCGGCATCGACGTGGGCGACGATCCCGATGTTGCGATAGCGGTTTAGTGGAGTCTTGCGAGCCACGGTGGAACTCCCCGTTGGTTGGCGATGCGTTTAGAAGCGATGCACTCAGAACCGATAGTGCGAGAACGCCTTGTTGGCTTCCGCCATGCGGTGCACGTCTTCACGCTTCTTGACCGCGGAGCCCTTGCCCTCGGCGGCGTCCAGCATCTCGCCGGCCAGGCGCTGCACCATGGTCTTCTCACCACGACGACGGGCGGCATCCACCAGCCAGCGCATGGCCAGCGCCTGGCGGCGCGACGGACGCACTTCCACCGGCACCTGATAGGTCGCGCCGCCGACGCGGCGGGACTTCACCTCGACCATCGGCTGGATGGTTTCCAGCGCCCGATCGAAGATCTCCAGCGGCTCTTCATTACTGCGCTCGGCAACCCTGTCCAGCGCACCGTAGACGATACGCTCAGCTGTGGACTTCTTGCCGCTGACCATCAGGTGGTTCATGAACTTCGCCAGACGCTCACTTCCGAACTTGGGATCCGGAAGGATCTCGCGCTTGGCCGCAACTCTTCTTCTAGGCATGATAAGCCCTCTGTCTAAGGGTCCTTCAGGTAAACCCGAGACGTTCGCCGCGAGGCGCGCTCGACCTTACTCTTATCAGACCGATGCCATGAATTCTGTGACTGCCTGCCCGGTGGGGTCAGACCTTCGGACGCTTGGTGCCGTACTTGGAACGGCCCTGCTTGCGGTTCTGCACGCCGGAGGTGTCCAGGGCGCCACGCACGGTGTGATAGCGCACACCGGGAAGGTCCTTGACACGGCCGCCGCGGATCAGGACCACGGAGTGCTCCTGCAGGTTGTGGCCTTCACCACCGATGTACGAGGAGACCTCGTAGCCGTTGGTCAGTCGAACACGGCACACCTTGCGCAGTGCGGAGTTCGGCTTCTTCGGGGTGGTGGTGTAGACGCGGGTGCAGACGCCGCGCTTCTGCGGGCAGGCCTGCAGCGCCGGCACGTCGCTCTTGCTGACGGGGCGCTTGCGCGGCTTGCGCACGAGCTGATTGATCGTTGCCATGGTGTGTAGCTGACTCCAATGGGTTGCCTTGCCTTTTTCAGCGGGTGCGGGCGCACCCGCCCCACTGTTAAAGGCTGCGCATTCTAATGGCTGATGCGCCCGGCCGTCAAGCCCGGCACCCGCCTCTCGGACGGGGTGCCGGGCCCGGGGCCGGCGACATCAGATCTCGTCGTCGTCCGAGTCCAGCGCGGTGAGCTGGGCACCCAGCTCCTGCTCGACATCGAAGGCCGACGGGTGAAGCATCCGCTCGGCGTCTTCACGCTTGCGGCGGCGCTCCGCGTGGTGGGTCAGGCCGGTGCCTGCCGGGATCAGGCGTCCCACCACCACGTTCTCCTTCAGGCCGCGCAGGTAGTCGCGCTTGCCGGTCACCGCCGCTTCGGTCAGCACCCGCGTGGTCTCCTGGAAGGAGGCCGCGGAGATGAACGACTCGGTGGCCAGGCTGGCCTTGGTGATCCCCAGCAGTACGCGCTGGTACTTGGCCGGGAACTTCTCCTCCTTCTCGAGGCGGGCGTTCTGCTCCAGCACCCGCACCAGCTCGACCTGGTCGCCGGGGATGAAGTCGGAGTCACCGCTGTCGGTGATCTCCACCTTGCGCAGCATCTGACGCACGATCACCTCGATGTGCTTGTCGTTGATGCCCACGCCCTGGAGGCGGTAGACCTCCTGGATCTCGGCGGTGATGTACTTGGCCAGTTCGGCCACGCCCAGCAGCCGCAGGATATCGTGCGGGTTGCTGGGACCGTCGGAGATCACCTCGCCCTTCTCGACGCTCTCGCCCTCGAAGACCGCGATCTGGCGCCACTTCGGAATCAGCATCTCGAAGGGATCGCCGCCGCCCTCGGGGGTGATGGTCAGGCGACGCTTGCCCTTGGTCTCCTTGCCGAAGCTGATCACGCCGCTGATCTCGGCGAGGATCGACGGCTCCTTGGGCTTGCGCGCCTCGAACAGGTCGGCGACGCGCGGCAGACCACCGGTGATGTCCTTGTTGCCGGACGCCTCCACCGGGATGCGGGCCACCACCTCGCCGACGCCGATCTTCGAGCCGTTGTCGGCGGTGACGATCGACTTGCCGGGCAGCAGGTACTGGACCGGGGTATCCGAGCCGCTGACGGTCACCGGCTGGCCGGCCTCGTCGTTGAGCAGGATCATCGGGCGCTTGTCGCGGCCGGCCATCGGCCGCGCCGCCGCCTCGATCACCTCGATGGAGGAGAGGCCGGTCATCTCGTCCACGCTGCGGTGGATGGTCAGGCCCTCGTCCATGTCGGCGTACTGCACGGTACCCTCGGCCTCGGCGACGATGGGGTGGGTGTGCGGGTCCCACTTGGCCACGGCCTGGCCGGCATCGACGGCATCGCCGTCGCGCACCGACAGCTCGGCGCCGTAGGGCAGCTTGTAGTACTCGCGCTCGCGGCCGTGCTCGTCGGCGACGGCCAGGGCGCTGGAGCGGGAGACCACCACCAGCTTGCCGTCAGCGCGCTCCACGAACTTGATGTTGTGCAGGCGCACGCGCCCACCGTGCTTGACCTGGACGCTGTCCACGGCGGAGGCCCGCGAGGCGGCACCACCGATGTGGAAGGTCCGCATGGTCAGCTGGGTGCCCGGCTCGCCGATCGACTGGGCGGCGATGACGCCCACCGCCTCGCCGATGTTCACCTGGTGGCCACGCGCCAGGTCGCGACCGTAGCAGGCGGAGCAGACACCGTGGTGGGTCTCGCAGGCGATGGCGCTGCGCACCACGATCTCGTCGACGCCCATGGTGTCGAGCTCGGCGCACCACTTCTCGTCGAGCAGGGTGCCGCGCGGGATCAGCACCTCCTCGGTGCTCGGGTCGATGACGTCCTGGGCCACCACGCGACCCAGCACGCGCTGGGCCAGGGAGACGATGATGTCGCCGCCCTCGATGACCGGGTGCAGGGTCAGGCCGTTCTCGGTGCCGCAATCGGGCTCGGTGATCACCATGTCCTGGGCCACGTCGACCAGGCGACGGGTCAGGTAACCGGAGTTGGCGGTCTTGAGTGCCGTGTCCGCCAGGCCCTTCCGCGCGCCGTGGGTCGAGATGAAGTACTGCAGGACGTTCAGGCCTTCACGGAAGTTGGCGACGATCGGCGTCTCGATGATCGAGCCGTCCGGCTTGGCCATCAGGCCGCGCATGCCCGCCAGCTGGCGGATCTGAGCCGCGCTGCCCCGGGCGCCGGAGTCGGCCATGATGAAGACGCTGTTGAACGAGTCCTGCTCGACCTCGTTGCCGTCGCGGTCGACCACCGTCTCCTTGGAGATGCCGACCATCATCGCCTTGGCCACCTTGTCGTTGGCCTTGGACCAGATGTCGATCACCTTGTTGTACTTCTCGCCCGCGGTGACGAGACCCGAGGAGAACTGGTCCTCGATCTCCTTCACCTCCTCCTCGGCGGCCTCGATGATCTCGGCCTTGGCGTCCGGGATGACGAAGTCGTTGACGCCGATGGAGGCCCCGGACCAGGTGGCCAGGCGGAAGCCGGTGTACATCAGCTGGTCGGCGAAGATCACCGTCGGCTTGAGGCCGGCACGGCGGTACACCTCGTTGAGCAGCTTCGAGATGGCCTTCTTCTTCATCGGCTGGTCGATCAGCGCGAAGGGCACGCCCTCCGGCAGGATGCGGAACAGCAGCGCACGCCCCACGGTGGTGTCGTACAGGCGGCGGTGCTCGCTGCGCTCGCCGGTCTCCTCGTCGACGTCCACCTCGTCCAGGCGCACCTTGACGCGGGCGTGCAGCTCGACGTTCTGGGTGCCGAAGGCGCGCTCCACCTCGTCGAGGCCGGAGAACACCATGCCCTCGCCCTTGGCGTTGATCTTCTCGCGGGTCATGTAGTAGAGACCCAGCACCACGTCCTGGGAGGGCACGATGATCGGCTCGCCGTTAGCCGGCGACAGCACGTTGTTGGTGGCCATCATCAGCGCCCGTGCCTCGAGCTGGGCTTCCAGGGTCAGCGGCACGTGGACCGCCATCTGGTCACCGTCGAAGTCGGCGTTGTAGGCGGCACACACCAGCGGGTGCAGCTGGATCGCCTTGCCCTCGATCAGCAGCGGCTCGAAGGCCTGGATGCCGAGACGGTGCAGGGTCGGGGCGCGGTTCAGCAGCACCGGATGCTCGCGGATGACGTCGGCGAGGATGTCCCACACCTCGGGCAGCTCGCGCTCGACCATCTTCTTGGCGGCCTTGATGGTGGACGCCTGGCCGTTGGCCTGCAGCTTGGAGTAGATGAAAGGCTTGAACAGCTCCAGCGCCATCTTCTTGGGCAGGCCGCACTGGTGCAGGCGCAGGGTCGGGCCCACGGTGATGACGGAACGTCCGGAGTAGTCGACGCGCTTGCCCAGCAGGTTCTGGCGGAAGCGGCCCTGCTTGCCCTTGATCATGTCGGCCAGGGACTTCAGCGGGCGCTTGTTGGAGCCGGTGATGGCCCGGCCGCGGCGGCCGTTGTCCAGCAGGGCGTCCACCGCCTCCTGCAGCATGCGCTTCTCGTTGCGCACGATGATGTCCGGCGCGTTGAGGTCGAGCAGCCGCTTGAGGCGGTTGTTGCGGTTGATCACCCGGCGGTACAGGTCGTTGAGGTCGGAGGTCGCGAAGCGGCCGCCGTCCAGGGGCACCAGCGGACGCAGGTCCGGCGGCAGCACCGGCAGCACCTCCATGACCATCCACGCCGGATCGTTGCCGGAGTTGTAGAAGGCCTCGAGCAGCTTGAGCCGCTTGGAGAGCTTCTTGATCTTGGTCTCGGAGTTGGTCTGGGGGATCTCCTCGCGCAGGCGATCGATCTCCTCGCCCAGGTCGATGTCCTTGAGCAGCGCCTGCACGGCCTCGGCACCCATGCGGGCGTCGAAGTCGTCACCGAACTCCTCGAGGGCCTCGAAGTACTGCTCGTCGTTGAGCAGCTGGCCGCGCTCGAGGGTGGTCATGCCCGGGTCGATGACCACGAAGCTCTCGAAGTAGAGCACACGCTCGATGTCGCGCAGGGTCATGTCCAGGAACATGCCGATGCGCGACGGCAGCGACTTCAGGAACCAGATGTGGGCGACCGGGCTGGCCAGCTCGATGTGGCCCATGCGCTCGCGGCGCACGGCGGCCTTGGTCACCTCGACGCCGCACTTCTCGCAGATGATGCCGCGGTGCTTCATGCGCTTGTACTTGCCGCACAGGCACTCGTAGTCCTTCACCGGGCCGAAGATCTTGGCGCAGAACAGGCCGTCGCGCTCCGGCTTGAAGGTGCGGTAGTTGATGGTCTCGGGCTTCTTCACCTCGCCGAAGGACCAGGAGCGGATCATGTCCGGCGATGCCAGCGTGATCTTGATCGCATCGAACTCTTCGGACTGAGACTGCGATTTGAGGACTTTCACCAAATCTTTCATGGGGTCGGCTCCGCTGCGGAGTTGTCATGGGCGGGGGCGCATGCGCCCCCGCGGACCGTCATTCTGTGAAGCGTCGGCCGCCTCAGCTCTCGAGCTCGATGTCGATGCCCAGCGAGCGGATCTCCTTCACCAGCACGTTGAAGGATTCCGGCATGCCCGCCTGCATGGTGTGGTCGCCGTCCACGATGTTCTTGTACATCTTGGTGCGACCCTCCACGTCGTCGGACTTGACGGTGAGCATCTCCTGGAGCGTATAGGCCGCGCCGTAGGCCTCCAGGGCCCAGACCTCCATCTCCCCGAAGCGCTGGCCACCGAACTGCGCCTTGCCGCCCAGCGGCTGCTGGGTGACCAGCGAGTAGGAGCCGGTGGAACGCGCATGCATCTTGTCATCGACCAGGTGGTTGAGCTTGAGCATGTACATGTAGCCCACGGTGACCGAGCGATCGAAGGCGTCGCCGGTGCGGCCATCGTAGAGCGTCATCTGGCCGGAGTCCGGCAGGTCGGCCAGGCGCAGCAGATGCTTGATCTCGTGCTCGTCGGCCCCGTCGAATACCGGGGTGGACATCGGCACGCCCGCCTGGAGGTTCCTGGCCAGGGCGATCACCTCCTCGTCGGAGAGGCTCTCGAGCTCCTCGACCCGGGTCCCCGGGGTGGAATTGTAGACCTGCCCCAGGAACTCGCGGATCTGGGCGACCTGCTGCTCGCGGGCATCGCGGAGCAGATGCTCGATCTTGCGGCCCAGGCCCCAGGCCGCGAGGCCCAGGTGGGTCTCGAGGATCTGGCCCACGTTCATGCGCGACGGCACGCCCAGCGGGTTGAGGACCACGTCCACCGGCTCGCCGTTGTCGTCGAAGGGCATGTCCTCGATCGGCATGATCGCGGAGATGACGCCCTTGTTGCCGTGGCGGCCGGCCATCTTGTCACCGGGCTGCAGGCGACGCTTGACCGCCATGTAGACCTTGACGATCTTCAGCACGCCCGGTGCCAGGTCGTCGCCCTGGGTCAGCTTGCGCTTCTTGTCCTCGAACCGCTCGTCCATCTCGCGGCGACGGTTCTCGAGCTGCTCGTCGGCCTGGGCCAGCAGCTCGTTGAGGGCCTCGTCCTGCAGGCGCAGCTTGAACCACTGCTGGCGCGGCAGCTCCTCCAGGTAGCTCTCGGAGAGCACGTCGCCCTTCTTCAGCTTGGGACCGCCGTTGACGGCCTCGCCGGTCAGGGTGCGCTTGAGGCGCTCGAAGGTGGCGTCCTCGGCGATGCGGTAGGTCTCCTGGAGATCCTTGCGCACCTCGTCGAGCTGCATCTGCTCGATGGAGAGCGCCCGGGAGTCCTTCTCCACACCGTCGCGGGTGAACACCTGCACGTCGATGACGGTGCCGCGCATGCCGGTGGGGGCACGCAGCGAGGTGTCCTTCACGTCGGAGGCCTTCTCGCCGAAGATCGCCCGCAGCAGCTTCTCTTCCGGCGTCAGCTGGGTCTCGCCCTTGGGCGTGACCTTGCCCACCAGGATGTCGCCCGGGCCGACCTCGGCGCCGATGTAGACCACGCCCGCCTCGTCCAGCTTAGAGAGCGCCGACTCGCCCACGTTGGGGATGTCGGAGGTGATCTCCTCCGGCCCCAGCTTGGTGTCGCGGGAGACGCAGGTCAGCTCCTGGATGTGGATGGTGGTGAAGCGGTCTTCCTGGACGACCCGCTCGGAGAGCAGGATGGAGTCCTCGAAGTTGTAGCCGTTCCAGGGCATGAAGGCGATGCGCATGTTCTGGCCCAGGGCCAGGTCGCCCATGTCGACGGAGGGGCCGTCGGCCAGGATGTCACCGCGCGCCACCTGGTCACCCGGGCGCACGATCGGGCGCTGGTTCATGCAGGTGTTCTGGTTGGAACGCACGTACTTGGTGAGGTTGTAGATGTCGACGCCGGCCTCGCCGCCGATGATCTCGTCCTCGTTGATCCGCACCACGATGCGCTTGGCGTCGACCGAGTCGATCACCCCGCCGCGGCGCGCCACGGCGCAGACGCCGGAGTCGCGAGCCACGAAGCGCTCCATGCCGGTACCGACCAGCGGCTTGTCGGCACGCAGGGTGGGCACGGCCTGGCGCTGCATGTTGGCCCCCATCAGGGCGCGGTTGGCGTCGTCGTGCTCGAGGAACGGGATCAATGCCGCCGCCACGGATACCACCTGGCGCGGCGAGACATCCATCAGGGTGACCTGCTCGGGGCGCATGAAGGTCGTCTCGCCCTTGTGGCGGACCTGCACCAGGTCGTCGACCAGCTTGCCGGCCTCGTCCACGGTGGCCGAGGCCTGGGCGATGACGAAGTCACCCTCCTCGATGGCGGAGAGGTGCACCACATCGTCGGTCACCTGGGCGCCCACCACCTTGCGGTACGGCGTCTCGAGGAAGCCGTAGCTGTTGGTGTGGCTGTAGGTGGCCAGGGAGTTGATCAGGCCGATGTTGGGACCTTCCGGGGTCTCGATCGGGCACAGGCGGCCGTAGTGGGTGGCGTGGACGTCGCGCACCTCGAAGCCGGCCCGCTCACGGGTCAGGCCGCCCGGGCCGAGCGCGGAGACGCGGCGCTTGTGGGTGACCTCGGAGAGCGGGTTGTTCTGGTCCATGAACTGGGAGAGCTGGCTGGAACCGAAGAACTCCTTGACCGCCGCGGCGACGGGCTTGGCGTTGATCAGGTCCTGGGGCATCAGGCCCTCGCTCTCGGCCATGGAGAGGCGCTCCTTGACCGCGCGCTCGACGCGCACCAGGCCCACGCGGAACTGGTTCTCGGCCATCTCGCCCACGCAACGGATGCGGCGGTTGCCCAGGTGGTCGATGTCGTCGACCTCGCCGAAGCCGTTGCGGATGTGGATCAGCTCCTTGAGCACGTCAAGGATGTCGCGACGATCCAGCACGCCGGAGCCGGTGTCGCTGTCGCGACGCAGGCGGCGGTTGAACTTCATGCGACCGACACCGGAGAGATCGTAGCGATCCTCGGTGAAGAACAGGTTGTGGAACAGCGTCTCGGCGGCTTCCTTGGTGGGCGGCTCGCCGGGGCGCATCATGCGGTAGATCTCGACCAGCGCCTCGAGCTGGGACCCGGTGGTGTCCAGCTTGAGGGTGTCGGAGACGAAGGGGCCGCAGTCGAGATCGTTGGTGTAGAGGGTCTCGAGGCTGGTGATGCCGGCCTGGCCGATCTTCTCCAGCAGCTCCGGGGTGATCTCGGTGTTGCAGGGGCAGATCAGCTCGCCGGTGTTCGGGTCCACCTGGTCACGGGCCAGGGTCTTGCCGAACAGGTACTCCATCGGCACCTCGAGGCGCTCGAGGCCGGCCTTCTCCAGCTGACGGATGTGCTTCTGGGTGATGCGGCGACCTTCCTCGACGATCACGCTGCCATCGGCATCCTTGATGTCGAAGGTGGCGGTCTCGCCGCGCAGGCGCGACGGCACCAGTTCCACGGCGAAGCCGGCCTTCTCGATATGGAAGGTGCTGGTCTCGAAGAACTCCTCGAGGATCTCCTCGGCGCTCATGCCCAGGGCGCGCAGCAGCACGCTGGCCGGCAGCTTGCGGCGGCGGTCGATACGCACGAAGACGCTGTCCTTCGGATCGAACTCGAAGTCGAGCCAGGAGCCGCGGTAGGGAATCACGCGGGCGGAATAGAGCAGCTTGCCGGAGGAGTGGCTCTTGCCCTTGTCATGGTCGAAGAACACGCCAGGCGAGCGGTGAAGCTGGGAAACGATGACCCGCTCGGTGCCGTTGACCACGAAGGTGCCGTTCTCGGTCATCAGGGGGATCTCCCCCATGTAGACTTCCTGCTCCTTGATGTCCTTGATCGCCTTGTTGGACGACTCCTTGTCGTAGATGATCAGGCGGACCTTGACACGCAGCGGGGCCGAGTAGGTCACACCGCGCAACTGGCACTCCTTGACGTCGAAGGCCGGGGTGCCGAAGCGGTAGCTGACATACTCTAGGGCGGCATTGCCGGAGAAGCTCGCGATCGGGAACACCGACTTGAAGGCCGCGTGCAGGCCGATCTCGAGGCGCTCCTCGGGTGAGCGATCCTGCTGGAGGAATTCGTAGTAGGAATCAAGCTGGATCGCCAGCAGGTAGGGCACATCCATCACTTGGGGCAGTTTGCCGAAATCCTTGCGGATGCGTTTTTTCTCAGTGTATGAGTAAGCCATCTGTATTCCCCAGCTTGTTCACCATGGGTGACCGATGCGTGGTCGGCGCCACCCGACGGATGCGTCTCCGTCAGGCGATGAAGGCAAGCGCCTGGCATGGGCGCTCGCCTTCGGAATTCGGCTGGCGGTTCTGCCCTGTAGGCAGAGGCCAGTGACAACAGAAAAAGGCCGGCAGCGGGTGTCCCGCCACCAGCCGTGGAAGCTTACGCAGCGCGTGAAGCCATGGAGCCCAAGGACTTACTTGAGTTCCACGCCCGCGCCGGCTTCTTCCAGCTTGGCCTTGGCCGCTTCTGCATCTTCCTTGGACATGGCTTCCTTGATGGTCGCCGGTGCGCCGTCGACGGCACCCTTGGCTTCCTTCAGGCCCAGGCCGGTGATCTCGCGGACGACCTTGATCACGTTGACCTTCTTCTCGCCGGCGCTGGTCAGCACCAGGTCGAACTCGGTCTGCTCTTCGGCAACGGCTTCACCGCCGGCGGCCGGGCCGGCCATGACGGCGGCAGCGGCAGAGACGCCGAACTTCTCTTCCATCGCTTCGATCAGCTCGACCACTTCCATGACGGACATGTCGGCGACGGCGTTGATGATGTCTTCTTTGGTCAGTGCCATTGTCACGTTTCCTAACTTTGCGGGAGTCGCGGAGGCCCGTCGACTCGGGATTCAGTATTCGATTCAGGCTGCGCGCAGGAGTTCGCCGCTCAGGCGGCCGCTTCCTGCTTCTGGTCGCGCAGCGCGGCGAGGGTACGAACCAGCTTGCCTGCGGACGCTTCCTTCATGACGGACATCAGCTTGGCGATGGCCTCGTCGTAGGTCGGCAGGGTGGCCAGACGGTCGATATCCGCAGCCGGGATCAGCTCGCCTTCGTAGGCCAGCGCCTTGACTTCGAAGTTCTTCTCGTCCTTGGCAAACTCCTTGAACAGGCGGGCGGCGGCGCCCGGATGCTCGGTGGAGAAGGCCAGCAGAGTCGGACCAACGAAGCTCTCGTTCAGGCACTCCCACTGGGTGCCTTCGAGGGCGCGGCGCGCCAGGGTGTTGCGGACAACACGCAGCTGGACGCCATTCTCGCGGGCCTGCTTGCGCAGGTCGGTCATCTTGCTGACCGTGACGCCACGAGAATCGGCAACTACGACGGAGAGAGCATCCTTGGCCGCTTCACTGACCTCGGCAACAATCGCCTTCTTGCCTTCGAGTGCTAGTGGCACAGTGATCACTCCTTCGTGCCGGAACCTCGCGATGAGGGTTCCGGTGGTTACCATCTCCCCCGGCACCGCCCGAAGGCGACGACCGGAGGTCCTGGGTGATGGTGCTCACCAGAGACCTGGCGGCCACACCATCTGCGCAGGCCATCCCGGCGGGATGATTAAGCCGCCCTTCGCGAGGAGGGGCGGCACCTGCGGTCTTTGACGGTGCCCCGCCGGCGAGTCGAAACCCGACACGGGGACCGCAAAGTTCTTGCAAATCGCTCGATCGCCGCCCGGTCAGACCAGGGCAGAGTGATCGATGGTCAGGCCCGGGCCCATGGTGGTGGACAGGGTGACCTTCTTGAAGTAGATGCCCTTGGAGGAGCTCGGCTTGAGCTTCTTCAGGTCGGCGACCAGCGCTTCCAGGTTGCCCTGGATGGCAGTGGCGTCGAAGTCGACCTTGCCAAGGGTGGTGTGGATGATGCCGTTCTTGTCGGTACGGAAGCGCACCTGGCCGGCCTTGGCGTTCTTGACGGCGGTGGCCACGTCCGGGGTCACGGTACCGACCTTGGGGTTCGGCATCAGGCCGCGCGGGCCGAGGATCTGACCCAGCTGGCCGACCACCCGCATGGCGTCCGGCGAGGCGATGACCACGTCGAAGTCCAGCTGGCCCTTCTTGACCTGCTCGGCCAGGTCGTCCATGCCGACGATGTCGGCACCGGCTTCCTTGGCGGCGTCGGCGTTGGCACCCTGGGTGAACACGGCGACACGCACGTCCTTGCCGGTACCGTTGGGCATGACGGTGGCACCACGCACGACCTGGTCGGATTTACGCGGATCGACGCCCAGGTTGATGGCGACGTCCAGCGACTCCTTGAACTTGACGGTGGAGAGCTCGGACAGCAGCGCCACGGCCTCTTCCAGGGAGTAGGCCTTGGTCGGATCGACCTTCTCGCGAATCAGCTTTGCACGCTTGGTCAGCTTGGCCATGATCAGAGACCCTCCACGTTCAGGCCCATGCTGCGGGCACTACCGGCAATGGTACGCACCGCGGCGTCGAGATCGGCAGCCGTCAGATCCGGCTCCTTGGTCTTGGCGATCTCCTCGAGCTGCTCGCGGGTCACGGTACCGACCTTCTTCTTGTTCGGCTCACCGGAGCCGGACTTGATGCCAGCGGCCTTCTTCAGCAGGACCGCGGCGGGCGGGGTCTTGGTGACGAAGGTGAAGCTGCGATCGGAGTAGACGGTGATCACCACGGGAGTCGGCAGGCCCGGCTCGATGTCCTGGGTGGCCGCGTTGAAGGCCTTGCAGAACTCCATGATGTTGACGCCGTGCTGACCCAGCGCGGGGCCCACGGGCGGACTCGGGTTGGCTTTGCCTGCTGCAACCTGCAGCTTGATGTAAGCCTGTACTTTCTTGGCCATGTTGCACTCCAGTTGGGTAGTAGCGCCTTTCGGCTCCCCGGTGATGCGGCCACCTCGGCGGCCGCCTTCCAGACGTCAGGGCGAGAGGATCACTCCTTCTCGACCTGCGCGAATTCCAGTTCGACGGGGGTCGCCCGGCCGAAGATCAGCACGCTGACCTGCAGGCGACTCTTGTCGTAGTTGACCTCTTCCACCACGCCATTGAAGTCAGCGAACGGGCCGTCGACGACACGGACCGACTGGCCCGGCTCGAACAGCGTCTTGGGACGCGGCTTGTCGGTGCCGTCCTTGACCCGGCGCAGGATGGCGTCGGCCTCCCGCTGGGTGATGGGAGCCGGCTTCTCCTTGGTGCCGCCGATGAACCCCATGACGCGCGGGGTCTCGTTCACCAGGTGCCAGGTCTCGTCATCCATCTCCATCTCGACCAGCACGTAGCCGGGATAGAACTTGCGCTCACTCTTGCGGCGCTTGCCGTCACGCACCTCGACGACTTCCTCGGTGGGCACCAGGATCTCGCCGAAGCGATCCTCCATGCCGTGCATCTTCACGCGCTCG
The DNA here is from genome assembly GCF_024206005.1 of Halomonas sp. 3H. Classification (NCBI taxonomy): domain Bacteria; kingdom Pseudomonadati; phylum Pseudomonadota; class Gammaproteobacteria; order Oceanospirillales; family Halomonadaceae; genus Halomonas; species Halomonas sp. 3H. The sequence continues at coordinate 225,162 of NZ_CP100360.1, read as the reverse complement.
ACAAGCGAGCGCATGACGTGCTTCTCGAAGCCGGAGTAGGCGTGCACGACGTACCAACGCTTGGACATGGGAGCTCCTAACCAATGACGCCGGACATCGCCCAGCCAAGAAGGGTGTCGATCAGCCACAGCATCAGACCGACCACCAGCACGGCCACCAGGACGATGGCCGTGGTCTGCACGGTTTCGGGGCGCGTCGGCCAGACCACGCGCTGGATCTCTTTCTTCGCGTTTCTGGCCAGCTCGGCGAGCTCGCGGCCGCGCGTGGTGGTCAGGGCCACCAGGCCCGCCACGGCACACAGGGCGACGACGCCCATCACGCGATAGAGCAGCCCGATCTCGGCGAAGTAGGTATTGCCGACCACTGCCAGAACCAGCAGAGTGACGACAGCCGCCCACTTGAGCCCGTCGTGGCGCGACTCCTGCACCTCGGCGTTGTGTTTCATGAAAACGAGACTCCTCAGGGCGCGGCAATCGAAACGTGAAATCTTCAGGAATAACGCCAGCCTGGGGAAGACTGGCAGGCCAGGAGGGAATCGAACCCCCAACCTGCGGTTTTGGAGACCGCTGCTCTGCCAATTGAGCTACTGGCCTGTGTCTGCCTGTCGACCGCCCTTTGCAGGCGGCCCGAACACAGCGGGCGCCATGATAGCGAAAGCCGCTTCGCCTGGCAACCCCTCCCCCGCAACATCGCCGCGGTGAAGAAAGAGAAAAGGCGAGCCTGGGCTCGCCTTTTCGATGTGGAGCTCATGGACGGATTTGAACCGTCGACCTCACCCTTACCAAGGGTGTGCTCTACCCCTGAGCTACATGAGCGCAACCTTTGCATCCTGAGATGCTGGAGCGGGCAGCGGGGATCGAACCCGCATCATCAGCTTGGAAGGCTGAGGTTCTACCATTGAACTATGCCCGCCTACCCACTCTTGCTGCCTGCATCCAGCGCATGCATGCCGGCATAAATCTGGTGGAGGGGGAAGGATTCGAACCTTCGAAGCTTTCGCGGCAGATTTACAGTCTGCTCCCTTTGGCCACTCGGGAACCCCTCCAACTGGCGGCATATGTTACCACCTCACGCTCCGATGTCAAGTCGCTGTTTTGCAAGCTGTCTTGACGGCCATGCGAAGCGGAAAACCGGCACCGCCTTCGCTTCGGAACGCGGCGCATTGTGTCAAAGCAGCATGGAGAATGCAAGCCCCGCCCGAATCTTTTCCAGCGAGACCGGCGAGGGAACCCGGGGTGCGCCCGACATGCGCCCCGCCCGCTCCGCGGCCGTGAGCGGGAAGCAGGCCTCGAGTCCGCCGTAGACCATGTCCGGCCAGACCGCGTGGGGCACCTGGATGCCACGCGAGACCACCCGGGCATCGCCACCGGTGAGCAGCAGCGGCAACGCCACCCCCTCGCTGTCGCAGACCTCCGCATAGACACGGTTGATGGCGCTGACCGCCGCCATGTAGATGCCATGGTTGACCGCCTCGACCGTGCGCCGCCCCGGGGCCAGCAGCTCCTCGGCCTCGCTGTCGGGGTCGATCGCCACGTTGCGGGTCCCCAGCTTGAGGCTCTCCTTCATCAGCCGCAGGCCGGGCAGGATGTAGCCGCCCAGGTGGCGCCCCCCCGGCAGCACGAAATCGATGGTGATGGCGCTGCCACAGTCCACCGCACAACAGCCTCCCGCCAGCTGGTAGCCGGCCAGGGCACCCAGCCAGCGGTCGACCCCCAGACGCTCCGGCTCCTCGTAGCCATTGGTCACGCCGAGGGATTCCGGGGTCGAGCGCGCCACGTGGACCACGCCGACCCGGTGGCGCAGCAGGGAAACGGTCTCCTCGAGGACGGCCTTGCGCGCCACGCTGGAGATGCGCACCGCCTCGACGACATCCAGGTCGGGAATATCGGAGCCGGGCCGCCACTCCTCGCGCGTCCAGACCGCCCCCCGGGAGCGGATCTCGCTGCTGTCGGCATCCTTGAGCCGCCACTTCGACAGGGTATTGCCGATGTCCAGGTCCAGTATCATGGTCGGGCACGCACGCTGACTTCCCCTCCCGAGACGCTCATCAGGCGCTCCCCCTGGCGCACCTGGAGATTGCCGGACGCATCGACGCCCTCGGCCACGGCAGCGTCACGCTCGCTGCCGCGCAGGATATCCACCTCTCGCCCCGCGAAGGCATGCCGGGCATTCCACTCCGGCTGCCAGGCGGCGAAGCCCTGCGCCTCGAAGTCCGCCATCAGCGCGAGCAGCGCATCGATCAGCTCCACCGCCAGGGCGTTGCGCGAAACGCCGGGGGCCTGGTCATGCACGGCGGCAGCCGGCTGATCGAGGGCGGCCCGGAAGTCGTCGGGCAGGTCGAAATTGATCCCGGTGCCGATGATCACCTCGCAGGGACCCGCGGCATCGCCGCTGACCTCCACCAGGATGCCGGCGAGCTTGCCGAGGCCTCCCTCCCGGGTCTCGAGCAGCACGTCATTGGGCCACTTGAGCCGCGGATGCAGCCCGTGGCGTTCCAGCACCTGCGACAGCACCACGCCAATCGCCAGGCTGAGTCCCTCCAGCGCCACCACGCCGGACTCCACCCGCCAGCCCAGCGAGAGCATCAGCGTACGCCCCCAGGGGGTCGTCCAGGGCCGGCCGCGGCGCCCACGCCCGGCACTCTGCTGCTCCACCAGGCAAACCTCGCCGTGGCCGGCCCCCTGCTCGAAGCGCTCGCGCAGGAAGGCATTGCTCGACGGCAGCGTCTCCTCGACGAAGAGCCGGCTCAGGCGACCACGGGACTCCCGCGACAGGCCGGCTACGATGCGCGCCCCGTCGAGCAGTTCAAGCGGCTTGGTCAGCCGGTAGCCCTGCCCCTTGACCGCCTCCATGGCGATCCCCAGGGACTCGAGCTTCCTCAGCTGCTTCCAGACGGCCGCACGCGACACCCCGAGGCGCTCGCCCAGCTGCTCGCCGGAATGGAATTCGCCATCGCTCAGCAGGCGAATCAGGTCTCCGATGGTCATGCTCATGCCCCTGGCGGGAAAGCCGTCATTCTAGCGGATGGGAGCAGCCCCCGGAAACGTCACCGACCAAAGTCACTAGCCTGCAAATCACCCGCCGCCGGCTCGGCCCCACTAAGGCACCCTCCCCGGGAGGCTCGCCTCTCAGGGTGACAGGAAACAAAGCAGGGTCCAGTGCCGACGGCGACGCCCGCAACGCAAAAAGCCCCGTGCTCTTTCGAACACGGGGCTTTTCATAATAGGTGCCTGACGATGATCGCGCCGGGCTCCGGGGGCCGGCACCCCGGGACTCTCCATGGGGAGACCCCCACAACGACGAAACCCCGACCAATGGCCGGGGTTTCTGAAAAGGTGCCTGACGATGACCTACTCTCACATGGGGAAACCCCACACTACCATCGGCGCTAAGCGGTTTCACTGCTGAGTTCGGCATGGGATCAGGTGGTTCACGCTTGCTATGGTCGTCAGGCGAAAAACGGAATCATGCTGGCAACGCGACACGTCTCTGCGTATCCGGCCCCTGTCGGTCGTCATCTCAGACCGCTTGGGTGTTATATGGTCAAGCCTCACGGGCCATTAGTATCGGTTAGCTCAACGCCTTGCAGCGCTTCCACACCCGACCTATCAACCAGCTGGTCTCGCTGGGCCCTTCAGGAGGCTCAAGGCCTCAGGGAAGTCTCATCTTGAAGGGGGCTTCCCGCTTAGATGCCTTCAGCGGTTATCCCGTCCGCACATAGCTACCCGGCAATGCCACTGGCGTGACAACCGGAACACCAGAGGTGCGTCCACTCCGGTCCTCTCGTACTAGGAGCAGCTCTTCTCAAACTTCCAACGCCCACGGCAGATAGGGACCGAACTGTCTCACGACGTTCTAAACCCAGCTCGCGTACCACTTTAAATGGCGAACAGCCATACCCTTGGGACCGACTTCAGCCCCAGGATGTGATGAGCCGACATCGAGGTGCCAAACACCGCCGTCGATGTGAACTCTTGGGCGGTATCAGCCTGTTATCCCCGGAGTACCTTTTATCCGTTGAGCGATGGCCCTTCCATACAGAACCACCGGATCACTAGAACCTACTTTCGTACCTGCTCGACGTGTCTGTCTCGCAGTCAAGCACCCTTATGCTCTTGCACTCAATGCACGATTTCCAACCGTGCTGAGGGTACCTTCGTGCTCCTCCGTTACGCTTTGGGAGGAGACCGCCCCAGTCAAACTACCCACCACACACGGTCCTCGATCCGGATCACGGACCTGAGTTAGAACGCCAATGATGCCAGGCTGGTATTTCAAGGTTGGCTCCACCCGAACTGGCGTCCGGGTTTCAAAGCCTCCCAGCTATCCTACACAAGCAACATCAGCGTCCAGTGTGAAGCTGTAGTAAAGGTTCACGGGGTCTTTCCGTCTAGCCGCGGGTACACAGCATCTTCACTGCGATTTCAATTTCACTGAGTCTCGGGTGGAGACAGCGTGGCCATCATTACGCCATTCGTGCAGGTCGGAACTTACCCGACAAGGAATTTCGCTACCTTAGGACCGTTATAGTTACGGCCGCCGTTTACCGGGGCTTCGATCAGGAGCTTCGCTTGCGCTAACACCATCAATTAACCTTCCGGCACCGGGCAGGCGTCACACCCTATACGTCCGCTTGCGCGTTTGCAGAGTGCTGTGTTTTTAATAAACAGTTGCAGCCACCTGGTATCTTCGACCGGTTCATGCTCCGGGCGCGAGGCCCTTCACACTACGCCGGCGTGCCTTCTCCCGAAGTTACGGCACCATTTTGCCTAGTTCCTTCACCCGAGTTCTCTCAAGCGCCTGGGTATTCTCTACCTGACCACCTGTGTCGGTTTGGGGTACGGTCCCACTGTATCTGAAGCTTAGAGGCTTTTCCTGGAAGCGTGGCATCAATGACTTCCGGACCGTGGTCCGTTCGTCTCGTCTCTCGGCCTTGGGGCACCGGATTTGCCTGATCCCCCAGCCTACTGACTTTCACCAGGACAACCAACGCCTGGCTCACCTAGCCTTCTTCGTCCCCCCATCGCAATACAGTGAGGTACGGGAATATTGACCCGTTTCCCATCGACTACGCCTTTCGGCCTCGCCTTAGGGGCCGACTCACTCTGCTCCGATTAGCGTCGAACAGAAACCCTTGGTCTTCCGGCGGGGGAGTTTTTCACTCCCCTTGTCGTTACTCATGTCAGCATTCGCACTCGTGATACCTCCAGCAAGCCTCTCGACTCACCTTCATCGGCTTACACGACGCTCCTCTACCGCTTGCCTGCATCCTTAAGCCTACTCATCTTGATCCGCACACCCGACTCAACGTTCGGGGAGCGCTTGAACGTCGCTTCGCGACGTTAATCGAATAGCCTTAAGTGATGCAGGCAAGCCCGTAGCTTCGGTACCTGGTTTGAGCCCCGTTACATCTTCCGCGCAGGCCGACTCGACTAGTGAGCTATTACGCTTTCTTTAAAGGATGGCTGCTTCTAAGCCAACCTCCTAGCTGTCTGAGCCTTCCCACATCGTTTCCCACTTAACCAGGATTTCGGGACCTTAGCTGACGGTCTGGGTTGTTTCCCTTTTCACGACGGACGTTAGCACCCGCCGTGTGTCTCCCACGCTCGCACTCACCGGTATTCGGAGTTTGCCTCGGGTTGGTAAGTCGGGATGACCCCCTAGCCGAAACAGTGCTCTACCCCCGGCGGTGATACGTGAGGCGCTACCTAAATAGCTTTCGAGGAGAACCAGCTATCTCCGGGCTTGATTAGCCTTTCACTCCGATCCACAAGTCATCCAAATCTTTTTCAACAGATCCTGGTTCGGTCCTCCAGTTGATGTTACTCAACCTTCAACCTGCTCATGGATAGATCGCCCGGTTTCGGGTCTATTCCCAGCGACTGGTCGCCCAGTTAAGACTCGGTTTCCCTACGCCTCCCCTATACGGTTAAGCTCGCCACTGAAAATAAGTCGCTGACCCATTATACAAAAGGTACGCGGTCACAGAACACGTCTGCTCCCACTGCTTGTACGCACACGGTTTCAGGATCTATTTCACTCCCCTCTCCGGGGTTCTTTTCGCCTTTCCCTCACGGTACTGGTTCACTATCGGTCAGCCAGGAGTATTTAGCCTTGGAGGATGGTCCCCCCGTCTTCAGTCAAGGTTTCACGTGCCCCGACCTACTCGATTTCACATGATCAGATTTTCGACTACGGGGCTATCACCCGCTATGGCCACGCTTCCCAGCGTGTTCGCCTAATCAGTCTCATGCTTAAGGGCTGGTCCCCGTTCGCTCGCCGCTACTGGGGGAATCTCGGTTGATTTCTTTTCCTCAGGGTACTTAGATGTTTCAGTTCCCCTGGTTCGCCTCCCAACACCTATGGATTCAGTGTGGGATACCCTGCTTGTGCAGGGTGGGTTTCCCCATTCAGAAATGCCCGGGTCACAGGTCGTTTGCCACCTCGCCGAGCCTTATCGCAGGCTTCCACGTCTTTCATCGCCTCTGGCTGCCTAGGCATCCACCGTGTGCGCTTCATCGCTTGACCATATAACCCCAAGGGGTCTGGTCCGCGATGACGATTCGACAATTGCCGGATACGCTTGAGACGTATCTCGTGTCCTTTCCTTGCGGAAAGAACGTTTGTCAGCATGATTCACATTGTTAAAGAGCAGACTGTCAATCGACAGTCATAAACCGGTCATTGCATGGTGCAAGGAGGGCTTATGACTGCGGATCCGATCAGGTAACGACTGTGTGGGCGGGGGGCAGACTCTCATGCAAGAGAGATGGTGGAGCCAAGCGGGATCGAAGTCGAACGCGACCCCGGCGCGACCTCCTGGTGCAGGCAGTCGCTCTCCCAGCTGAGCCATGGCCAAGTTCCTGATGAGGAAATTGGTGGAGCCTAGCGGGATCGAACCGCTGACCTCCTGCGTGCAAGGCAGGCGCTCTCCCAGCTGAGCTAAGGCCCCGCTAAATGGTGGGTCTGGGCAGATTTGAACTGCCGACCTCACCCTTATCAGGGGTGCGCTCTAACCAACTGAGCTACAGACCCGGCTTCCAACCACTGGGTCCGCGACCCAAACAGTCTTTTGCTCTGGTCGATCAGGTAATTCATTGTGAGCACTTGCCGCGTGCCGGTGACGTCGTCGTTAAGGAGGTGATCCAGCCGCAGGTTCCCCTACGGCTACCTTGTTACGACTTCACCCCAGTCATGAACCACACCGTGGTGATCGCCCTCCGAAGTTAGGCTAACCACTTCTGGTGCAGTCCACTCCCATGGTGTGACGGGCGGTGTGTACAAGGCCCGGGAACGTATTCACCGTGACATTCTGATTCACGATTACTAGCGATTCCGACTTCACGGAGTCGAGTTGCAGACTCCGATCCGGACTGAGATCAGCTTTCTGGGATTAGCTCCACGTCGCCGCTTTGCAACCCTTTGTACCGACCATTGTAGCACGTGTGTAGCCCTACCCGTAAGGGCCATGATGACTTGACGTCGTCCCCACCTTCCTCCGGTTTGTCACCGGCAGTCTCCCTAGAGTTCCCGACCGAATCGCTGGCAAATAGGGACAAGGGTTGCGCTCGTTACGGGACTTAACCCAACATTTCACAACACGAGCTGACGACAGCCATGCAGCACCTGTCTGTGCGTTCCCGAAGGCACCAAGGTATCTCTACCAAGTTCGCACGATGTCAAGGGTAGGTAAGGTTCTTCGCGTTGCATCGAATTAAACCACATGCTCCACCGCTTGTGCGGGCCCCCGTCAATTCATTTGAGTTTTAACCTTGCGGCCGTACTCCCCAGGCGGTCGACTTATCGCGTTAACTGCGCCACTAAGAACTCGAGGCTCCCAACGGCTAGTCGACATCGTTTACGGCGTGGACTACCAGGGTATCTAATCCTGTTTGCTACCCACGCTTTCGCACCTCAGTGTCAGTGTCAGTCCAGAAGGCCGCCTTCGCCACTGGTATTCCTCCCGATCTCTACGCATTTCACCGCTACACCGGGAATTCTACCTTCCTCTCCTGCACTCTAGCCTGACAGTTCCGGATGCCGTTCCCAGGTTGAGCCCGGGGCTTTCACAACCGGCTTATCAAGCCACCTACGCGCGCTTTACGCCCAGTAATTCCGATTAACGCTCGCACCCTCCGTATTACCGCGGCTGCTGGCACGGAGTTAGCCGGTGCTTCTTCTGTGGGTGATGTCCTTCCTCGAGGGTATTAGCCCCAAGGCTTTCTTCCCCACTGAAAGTGCTTTACAACCCGAGGGCCTTCTTCACACACGCGGCATGGCTGGATCAGGCTTTCGCCCATTGTCCAATATTCCCCACTGCTGCCTCCCGTAGGAGTTCGGGCCGTGTCTCAGTCCCGATGTGGCTGATCATCCTCTCAGACCAGCTACGGATCGTCGCCTTGGTGAGCCATTACCTCACCAACCAGCTAATCCGACATAGGCTCATCCGATAGCGCAAGGTCCGAAGAGCCCCTGCTTTCTCCCGTAGGACGTATGCGGTATTAGCCTGGGTTTCCCCAGGTTATCCCCCACTATCGGGCAGATTCCTATGCATTACTCACCCGTCCGCCGCTCGACGCCTGGGAGCAAGCTCCCTTCGTTTCCGCTCGACTTGCATGTGTTAGGCCTGCCGCCAGCGTTCAATCTGAGCCATGATCAAACTCTTCAGTTTAAGATCATATAGTCCTTACCCTTCAAGGAAGGAAGCGGACCAAACTTGGCTCAAGGTTCAAACGTTCTCAAAAAGATCCGTGGATCTTTGACGAGTCGCTTGCCTTGATGTTTCAGTGACTGGTCACCGACACATCGACAAGCGCCCACATGAATTACCTGATCGATTGTTAAAGAGCGGCTCGCTTGCTGTCGTGACGTGAGCCGTGGCTCCCGTCTCGCCAGCGCCCTGCGAGGAAGGGGTATTTTACCGATTCGCTTCGGCGTGTCAAGCAGTGGTTGGCGAAGCGAACTTGCCGTGGCTGCTGACCGCCCCACCCCATCGAGGGGGCGGCGAATCTTGTGGGGCGCATTCTACCGAATCCGCGGTGACTGTCAAGCGAGGTGTTTTCGAAAACCCCAAGCAGAACAACCACTTTCCCCACTTTTACCGCCTGCAACGTTGCCCGTCGCCGGCAGCGGATGCGTACTTTACGGACTTCCCCGGGACCCCGCAAGCCCTTCCGGTAAAAAAATGTCAGGGCGGTGGCAGAACGGGGAAACCGTTGCGCCAGCGTGCCGCCCCGGGCTATCCACAGCGCCCTGGCGCCCGAAGGCTGTGGATAAACAGATGGGTGGGTGAGAGTGGCCTTCGGATAGGGCGAGTGGAGTCCCGAAACGACTGCGCCCGCACTTAGGCGGGCGCAGCGTCCACTGGCCTGGGCCAGAAGGGTCATGTCCGACTACTTGAGCGTCACTCGGGCATAGCGCTTCTTGCCGGCCTGGATGACGTAGCTGTTGCCGGTGGCCAGCAGGTGGTCGCGCTCGACCACCTCGCCGTCCACCTTGACCCGGCCATTGCCGAGCATATCCTTGGCCTGGGCGCTGTTACTGGTCAGCCCCGAGCGGTTGAGCACCGCTGCGATGGGGGCCTGGTCGCTGCCCTCGAAGTCCACCTCCACCTCGGGCAGGTCCTCGGGCAGCTCGCCCTCGGCCAGCTGGTTGCCGGCGGAGCGATGGGCGTTGGCGGCCGCCTCTTCCCCGTGGTAGCGGGCGATCAGCTCGCGGGCCAGTACCATCTTGGTATCGCGGGGGTTGGCACCCGCCTCGACATCGCGCTTGAGCGCTTCGATCTCCTCGTTGGGCTTGAGGGAAAGCAGCTCGAAGTAGCGCCACATCAGGCTGTCGGGCATCGACACCAGCTTGTTGAACATGGCACCCGGCGCCTCATCGACGCCCACGTAATTGCCCAGCGACTTGGACATCTTCTGCACGCCGTCGAGGCCTTCCAGCAGCGGCATGGTGATCACCACCTGCGGCTCCATGCGGAAGTGCTTCTGGATCTCGCGCCCCATCAGCAGGTTGAACTTCTGGTCGGTGCCGCCCAGCTCGACGTCGGCCTCGAGCGCCACGGAGTCGTAGCCCTGCACCAGCGGGTAGAGGAACTCGTGGATGGAGATGGGCTGACCCGACCGGTAGCGCTTGTCGAAGTCGTCGCGCTCGAGCATGCGGGCCACGGTGCTCTGGCCGGCCAGCTCGATCATGTCGGCGGCGCTCATCGCGGAGAACCACTCGGCATTGAAGCGCACCTCGGTCTTCTCGGGGTCGAGGATCTTGAAGACCTGCTCCTTGTAGGTCTGGGCGTTGGCGCGGACCTCCTCCTCGGTGAGCGGCTTGCGAGTGACATTCTTGCCGGTGGGATCACCGATGCGGCCAGTGAAGTCCCCGATCAGGAAGATCACCTCGTGGCCGAGGTCCTGGAACTGGCGCATCTTGGTCAGCAGCACGCTGTGACCCAGGTGCAGGTCCGGCGCCGTGGGGTCGAAGCCCGCCTTGATCCGCAGCTTGCGCCCGGACTCGAGCTTCTTCACCAGCTCCTCCTCAAGCAGGATCTCCTGGGTGCCTCGCTTCAGCAGCGCCAGCGCGCTCGCCACATCGCTCATCGTCTCCTACTCCACAGAATTAGGGGGGGCGGGACCCGTGATGGGCCCAACGAATGGGGCAGGATGGTAGCATGACTCGACGGCGCGCGGTGACGCCGCATCACCCGGGAGGACCCATGCCCCTGTTCATCGGCCTGATGTCCGGCACCAGCCTGGACGGCATCGACGCGGCCCTGGTGGAAATCGCCAGCCCCCCTGGCGCGGCCCCACCCCGGCTCCTGGCGACCCAGGCGGCGCCGATGCCCGAGGGACTGCGCCAACGGCTCTGGGCACTCTGCCATGCCGAGCGCGCCAGCTTTGCCGAGCTGGCCGCTGCCGAGGAGGCCTTCTGCTGCCTGCAGGCCGAGGTCGTGGCGGCCCTGCTCGCGGCCAGCGACACGCCGCAGGAGGCGGTCACGGCCATCGGCAGCCACGGCCAGACCATCGAGCATGCCCCCTGTGGCCACGGGGGCGGCCCCGCCTACACCCTGCAGCTGGACAACCCCAGCCGACTGGCCGAACTGACCGGCTGCCGAGTCGTGGCCGACTTCCGTCGCCGGGACCTGGCCGCCGGCGGCCAGGCCGCCCCCCTGGCGCCCGCCTTCCACGAGGCGCTGTTCCGTGCCGCCGGCGAGTGGCGCCTGGTGCTCAACCTGGGGGGCTTCGCCAACCTGACCCTGCTGCCTCCGGCGGAGGACCCGCGCGCCCCCCTGGGCTTCGATTCCGGGCCGGCCAACGCCCTGCTGGACGCCTGGCACGCCAGCCATCGCAGCGGCCGCTTCGATGCCGACGGCGCCTGGGCGGCCTCGGGGCGGGTCGACGCGGCGCTGCTGCAGCGGTTGCTCGCCGAGCCCTTCTTCCACCTGCCGCCGCCGCGCAGTACCGGGCGCGAGCTCTTCCATTTGGCGTGGCTGGAGGGGCAGCTGACGGGCGATGAGGCGCCCGAGGACGTGCAGGCCACCCTGGCCGAGCTGACGGCGGCCAGCGTGATGCTGGCGGTGGAGATGGCGAGGGAGCGGCTCGATGCCCCGCCGGTCACGGCGCTGATTCCCTGCGGGGGCGGGGCCCACAACACCGACCTGCTGCGCCGGCTGGCCGCGCGCCTGCCAGAGGCGCGCCTGGCGGAGAGCGACGCGTGGGGCTGGCCCGCCGACTGGCTGGAGGCAGGCGCCTTCGCCTGGCTGGCCTGGCGACGGCTGGCCGGACTGCCCGGCAACCTGCCGTCGGTGACCGGCGCCGCCGGGCCCCGCGTGCTGGGGGGCGTCTACGCCCCCTGAGCGTGCCGGCTCGGCCTAGAAGTCGTCGTCGCGGCGCAGCGAGAGGTGGCTGGCCGCCTCGCGGGCCTGGGTCATCCCCTCGCTGCCCTCGTCGCCGTACTTGATCATCATGCGCAGGTCATTGGCCGAGTCGGCATGCACCAGCGCCACCTCCTCGGTGATCTTGCCCGCCCTGAAGAGGTCGTACAGGGCCTGGTCGAAGGTCTGCATGCCCAGGTCCCGGGAGCGGGCCATCACGTTCTTGATCTCGTTGACCTCGCCCTTGCGCACCAGGTCGCCGATCAGCGGCGACTTGAGCATGATCTCGATGGCCGGGCAGCGCCCGCCGTCCACGGTGGGCAGCAGCTGCTGGGCGACGATTGCCCGGAGGTTGAGCGACAGGTCGAGCCAGATCTGCTCGTGCCGCTCATGGGGGAAGAAGTGGATGATGCGGTCCAGTGCCTGGTTGGCGTTGTTGGCGTGCAGGGTGGCCAGGCAGAGGTGACCGGTCTCGGCGAAGGTCAGCGCATGCTCCATGGTCTCCCGCGTCCGGATCTCGCCGATCAGGATCACGTCCGGGGCCTGGCGCAGGGTGTTCTTCAGCGCCACCTCGAAGGAGTCGGTGTCGATCCCCACCTCGCGCTGGTTGATGATCGCCTTCTTGTGCGGATGCACGTACTCGATGGGGTCCTCGACGCTGATGATATGCCCGCCCAGGGTCTCGTTGCGCTGCTGGATCATTGACGCCAGGGTGGTCGACTTGCCGGTACCGGTACCGCCCACGACGAACACCAGGCCGCGCTTGTTGTTGGCCAGCTCGCCCAGCACCGAGGGCAGCGACAGCTCCTCCAGGTGGGGGATCTCGAAGGCGATGCGGCGAATCACCATCGCCTTCTGGTTACGCTGCTGGAAGGCGCTCACACGGAAGCGCCCCTTGTCCTTGAGGCTCAGTGCGAAGTTGGCCTCGCGCTCCACCCGGAAGCGCTCCATCACCACGTCCGGAATCGACGCGCTGACCAGCTCGTCGACCTGGGCCACGGAGAGCCCCTGATCCCCCAGCGGGGTGAGCTTCCCGGCCATCTTCAAGGTCGGCGGCGCATTCACCGAGATCAGCAGATCCGAGGCTTCCTTCTGCACCATGATGTCCAGCAGCTGGTAAAGCCACTCTTTCGCCGTCATGTCCCTGCTCCTCTTGCCTGTTGTTCCCTGCCGCGCGGCCGCCCACGGTCAGCTCGCCAGCACGCCCTTCGCCTTGGCCTGCGCCTCGTCACGCGCCACCACGTTGTCGGCCACCAGCTTGGCCAGCGAAGCGTCCAGGGTCTGCATGCCCAGGTTGCCGCCGGTCTGGATGGCGGAATAGATCTGCGCGACCTTGTCCTCGCGGATCAGGTTGCGCACCGCCGCGGTGGCGATGAGGATCTCGTGGGCCGCCACGCGCCCGCCGCCCATGCGCTTGAGCAGCGTCTGGGAGATCACCGCCTGCAGCGACTCCGAGAGCATCGAGCGCACCATGGACTTTTCCTCGCCGGGGAAGACGTCGATGATCCGGTCGATGGTCTTGGCGGCGGAGGTGGTGTGCAGGGTGCCGAACACCAGGTGGCCGGTCTCGGCCGCGGTCAGCGCCAGCCGGATGGTTTCCAGGTCGCGCAGCTCGCCGACCAGGATCACGTCCGGGTCCTCGCGCAGGGCACTGCGCAGCGCCGGGGCGAAGCCGTGGGTATCGCGATGCACCTCGCGCTGGTTGATCAGGCAGCGCTTGCTGCGGTGGACGAATTCCACCGGATCCTCGATGGTCAGGATGTGCTCGTAGCGGTTGTCGTTGATGTAGTCGATCATCGCCGCCAGCGTGGTGCTCTTGCCCGAGCCGGTGGGGCCGGTGACCAGCACCAGCCCGCGCGGCAGCATCGAGAGCTGGCGGAAGACGGTGCCGAGGCCCAGGTCCTCCAGGGTCAGCACCTCGGAGGGAATGGTACGGAACACCGCCCCGGCACCGCGCGCCTGGTTGAACACGTTGACACGGAAGCGCGACACCCCGGGCACCTCGAAGGAGAAGTCGGTCTCGAAGAACTCCTCGTAGTCGCGGCGCTGCCGATCGGCCATGATGTCGTAGATCAGCTTGCGAACCTCGCGGTCCTCCATGGCCGGCACGTTGAGCCGGCGGATATCGCCGTCCACGCGAATCATCGGCGGCAGGCCCGCCGAGAGATGGAGGTCGGAGGCGTTCTGCTTTGCCGAGAACGCCAGCAGTTCGGTAATATCCATGCGTTTTCCCTGCTCCCGAATTGGTGCCCTTCAGTGATGATTAGTATGACAGACCTTGCGACATGAAGGCCCTGATACTTTCCGAGTCCCTCGCCGCGGCTCGCGCCCGCCTGGCCGCGGCCCTGGCCGATGCCGGGCGCCCCGCCTCGGCGGCCCGGCTGCTGGCCGTCAGCAAGACCAAGCCGTCGGCGATGATCCGCGAGGCCTGGCACCTCGGCCAGCGCGACTTCGGCGAGAACTACGTCCAGGAGGCCCTGGACAAGCAGGCCGAGCTGGCCGACCTCGACGGGATCGTGTGGCATTTCATCGGCCCGCTGCAGTCGAACAAGACCCGCGACGTGGCCGAGCACTTCGCCTGGGTACATAGCGTAGACCGCGAGAAGATCGCCCGGCGTCTGAACGATCAACGCCCCGAAGGACTGCCACCGCTGGAGGTCTGCCTGCAGGTCAACATCAGCGATGAGACCTCCAAGTCAGGCGTGAGCCTGGCGGAGCTGCCGGCGCTGGCGGAGGCCGTGCTGGCGATGCCCCACCTCCGCCTGCGCGGGCTGATGGCGATCCCCGCGCCGGCCGAGGGTCGGGACGCCCAGCGCGAGCCCTTCGCCCGCCTTCGCGAGGCCCTCGAGGCGCTCCGGGAGCGGTTCCCCGAGGCGCCGCTCGACACCCTCTCGATGGGCATGACCGCGGACCTGGAGGCCGCCGTGCTCGAGGGCGCCACCCTGGTCCGCCTGGGCACCGCGATCTTCGGGGAGCGCACCGCACGAGCGTGACCACTACCGGAAGCCGGTGAACCCCACCGGCCTCATTCGTCGACCGACACAGGACAGATTCCATGGCCACCAGAGTCACCTTCATCGGCGCGGGCAACATGGCCGGCGCCATCATCGGGGGCATGATCGACAACGGCTTCTCTCCCTCCGCCATCACCGCCACCTCGCCCAGCGACGCCTTCCTGGCGCCGATCCACGAGCGCTACGGCATCCACACCAACACCGACAACGCCGCGGCGGTCAGCCAGGCCGATGTGGTGGTGCTGGCGGTGAAGCCCCAGGTGATGCGCGAGGTGTGCGAGGGGATGGCCAGCGTGATCCAGCGACGCCGGCCGCTGATCATCTCGGTGGCCGCCGGCCTGCCGGCCGAGACCCTTTCCCGCTGGCTGGGCGGCGACCTGCCGGTGGTGCGCTGCATGCCCAACACCCCCTCGCTGGTGGGCGCCGGCGCCTCCGGGCTCTTCGCCAACGCCCGGGTCAGCGACGAGCAGCGCCGGCTCGCCACCGAGCTGATGGAGGCCGTGGGCCTGGTGGAGTGGGTCGACGACGAGGCCCTGCTGGAGGCGGTGACCGCGGTCTCCGGCAGCGCCCCGGCCTACTTCTTCCTGATGTTCGAGGCCATGGAGGAGGCCGGCGTGAAGCTGGGCCTGCCCGCCGAGACCGCCCGCCGGCTGGCCATGCAGACCGCCTTCGGGGCCGCCAAGATGGCCATGGCCAGCGACAAGCCCCCCGCCGAGCTCAAGCGCAACGTGATGTCGCCCGGCGGCACCACCGAGCGGGCCATCGAGCATCTGGAGAAGGCGGGCCTGCGTCGCACCATGGCCGAGGCCATGGACGCCTGCGCCGCCCGTGCCCGCGAGATGGCCGACGAGCTCGGCAAGTGATGGCACCGCCGATGCACGCGGCATGAAGACTCTCTCTATCCAGCCCTGAGGAGGAGCCCTATGGGCAGCCAACTGGGAAGTGCCGGCCTGCTGCTGGTCAACACCCTGATCAATATCTACCTGTTCCTGCTGATGCTGCGCTTCCTGCTGCAGGCATCCCGGGCGGACTACTACAACCCGATCAGCCAGTCGGTGGTGAAGGTCACCCAGCCGGTCGTGCGCCCCTTCCAGGGCTTTCTGGGCCCGGTGATGGGCCGCTTCGACCTGGCCACCCTGGCCGCCGGCTTCGTGATCAAGGCGGTCAGCATCGTGGTGATCCTGCAGATCGCCGGCTTCGGCATGGCCCCCATCGCCGGCGTAGCCATCGGCGCGGTGGCGGCACTGGCCAACGCCATCCTCAAGATCTACTTCTTCGCCCTGATCGCGATGATCATCCTCAGCTGGGTCGCTCCCAACGCCAGCCATCCGGGGGCACTGCTGGTGATGCAGCTGGTGGAGCCGATCATGGCGCCGCTGCGCAAGGTGATCCCGCCGCTGGGCATGATCGACCTGTCGCCCATCGTGGCGTTCATCGCCATCAGCCTCATCGATGGTATCGTGGTGGGCTCGCTGACCCGCGCCGCCGGCATCGCCGGTGCCCTGGTCGGCCTGTGACCCGAACACGATCCTCACGCAACGACTGGACACGGAACGACCGATGCCCGAGCTCCCGCGCGACTCGGTCGGCGTGGTGACGCCCCAGACGGCGCACTTCGACGACCCCCTGGACCTGGCCTGCGGCAGGACGCTGCAGGCCTACGACCTCGTCTACGAGACCTACGGCACGCTCAATGCCGAGCGCTCCAACGCCGTGCTGATCTGTCACGCCCTGTCCGGGCATCACCACGCCGCCGGCTACCACGATGCCGACGAGCGCAAGCCGGGCTGGTGGGATGCCCACATCGGTCCCGGCAAGTCCATCGACACCGACCGCTTCTTCGTGGTCTCGCTGAACAACCTGGGCGGTTGCCACGGCAGCACCGGGCCGATCAGCCGCAACCCGGAGACCGGTCGCCAGTGGGGGCCGGACTTCCCCATGATGACGGTGGGCGACTGGGTGCACAGCCAGGCCCGCCTGGCCGACCGGCTGGGGATCGAGCGCTTCGCCGCGGTGATCGGTGGCAGCCTGGGGGGCATGCAGGTGCTGCAGTGGGCGCTGGCCTATCCCGAGCGCATCGCCAACGCGGCGGTGATCGCGGCCACGCCCAAGCTGTCGGCCCAGAACATCGCCTTCAACGAGGTGGCGCGCCAGGCGATCCGCTCCGACCCCGACTTCCATGACGGCTGGTACGCCGAGCACGGCAAGGTGCCGCGCCGCGGCCTCAAGCTGGCGCGCATGGTGGGGCACATCACCTACCTCTCCGAAGACGCCATGGGCCACAAGTTCGGCCGCGACCTGCGCAGCGACGACTTCAACTTCGGCTATGACGTGGAGTTCCAGGTGGAGTCCTACCTGCGCTACCAGGGCGACACCTTCTCCAACTCCTTCGACGCCAACACCTACCTGCTGATGACCAAGGCGCTGGACTACTTCGACCCCGCCGCGGTCCACGGCGGCGACCTGGCCCGCGCCCTGGCCCCGGCCGAGTGCCCCTTCCTGGTGGTCAGCTTCACCACCGACTGGCGCTTCCCGCCGTCGCGCTCCCGGGAGCTGGTGGATGCCCTGATGCGGGCCGGCAAGTCGGTCAGCTACGCCAACATCGACTCGACCCACGGCCACGACGCCTTCCTGATGCCCGAGCCCCGCTACCAGGCGGTATTCGCCGCCTTCATGTCCCGCATCGCCCGGGACCTCGGCCTGGAGGACCGCCCATGAAGCGCGCCGACCTCACGCTGATCCACGACTGGATCCCCGAGGGGGCCCATATCCTCGACCTGGCCTGCGGCGACGGCACCCTGCTGGCCGCCCTGGCCCGGGACAAGAACGTCAGCGGCTACGGCCTGGAGATCGACCCGGACGGCATCACCGCCTGCATCGCCCGCGGCGTCAACGTCATCGAGCAGAACCTCGACGAGGGGCTGGCCAACTTCGACGACGATGCCTGCGACCTGGTGGTGATGACCCAGGCCCTGCAGGCGCTGCGCCGCCCCGACCGCATGCTCGACGAGATGCTGCGTGTCGCCGGCGAGGCGATCATCACCTTCCCCAACTTCGCCTACTGGCGCCACCGGGTCCACCTGGGCATCCGCGGCTACATGCCGGTCTCCAAGTCGCTGCCCCATGCCTGGTACGACACCCCCAACATCCACCTGTCGACCTTCAACGACTTTGAACAACTCTGCCGCGACAAGGGTCTGATCATCGTCGACCGGGAGGTGGGCATCGGCGACCACGAGGGACACTGGACCTCGCGGCTGTGGCCCAACCTGTTCGGCGAGATCGCCATCTTCCGGGTCAGCCGCGGCTGACCCGGATTCCCGCAGCGAGAGGGTTCACGATGACTCGACGACTCCTGTACGGCCTGTTCCTGGGCGGACTGGCGCTGCTGGCCGGCCCCCTGGCCGCCCAGCAGTTCGAACGCCACGACGGCTACCAGATCCACTACAGCGCGGTGAACACCAGCTTCCTTCCCGAGGAGGTGGCTCGCGAGCACGGCATCCAGCGCAGCCAGGTGATGGCACTGCTCAACGTCAGCGTGCTGGAGGAACTCGAGGACGGCACCACCCGAGCGGTGCCGGCCAGCGTCAACGGCCGCGTCGGAGGGCTTTCCAGTACCAGCGAGAGCGTGCCGCTCAGCTTCCGCACCCTGCGCAGCGGCGACACCCCCTCCCAGGTGGCGGTCTTCCGCATCCACGAGGACGAGCCGATGCGCTTCGACCTGGAGGTCCGCCACGACCGCAACGCGGCGCCGGCCCAGGTCAGCTTCATCCAGCGCTTCTACATCGACCGCTGAGCCTTGAGCGGCCCCTCACGGCATGCAGGACCGCGCGAGGCACACCGGCAGCGCCGCCCCGAGGCGAATCGCCACCGGCTGGCCGGCACACCGCACGATCTCGCAGCGGTGCGCCAGCAGCTCCACCCCCGCCTCGGCCACCTCGCGCAGGGTCGCCGCATAGGCCGGGTCCAGGTGGGCCGCCGGGGCCACGTCCGGGATCCCCTCGTGGGCCACGCAGAACAGCAGCACCGCCCGCCGCCCGGTGGCCGCCAGCTCGGCCAGCACCTCGAGGTGCCGCCGGCCGCGCTCGCTCACCGCATCGGGAAAGTAGCCGTGCCCGTCGGCCTCCCGGAGGGTGACCTGCTTCACCTCGACGAAGGCCGTGGCGCGCCCGGGCTCTTCGAGGCGGAAATCCAGCCGGGACGCCTTTCCCGTTCCCGGCATCACCTTCGCCTCGCGCCTGAGGGTCGCGTAGCCGGCCAGGGTCGGCACCCGCTGCTCGCGCAGCGCCTCCTCGACGATGCGATTGGCCCGCCCGGTATGCACCGAGGCGGTCGCCAGGGCACCGTCGGGCTGGGGCAGCTCGATCAGCTCCCAGGTCCAGGCCAGCTTGCGCGCCGGGCTGTCACTGGGCGCGAGCCATACCCGGCAGCCGGGCACGTTCACCGCCCGCATGGAGCCGGTGTTGGGACAGTGGGCGACCACCTCGCGGCCGTCGTCGAGCCGCACGTCGGCGAGGAAGCGCTTGTAGCGCCGCAGCAGGGTGCCCGGCACCAGCTCGGGGTAGTCCATCCCGCCCCCTACTGCCGGGCCAGGAAGCGCTCGAGGCGGCTCACCGCCTCCTCGAGCCTGGCGATGCCGGTGGTGAAGGCGATCCGCACGTGGTGCTCGCCGCCCCGTAGGGCGAAGTCGATCCCCGGTGTGATCGCGACGCTCTCCTCCTCGAGCAGGCGCCGGCAGAAGGCCTGGCTGTCGTCGCTGTAACGGGAGATGTCGAGCCACAGGTAGAAGGCGCCCTGGGGCGGCAGCGAGGGCGCCAGCCCCAACCGTGCCAGTCCCGCCAGCAGGGCGTCACGGCGCCGGCCGAGCTCGACGCGCCGGGCCTCCAGGAGCTCCCGACACTCGGGCGTGAAGGCCGCCAGCGCCGCATGCTGGGCCGGGGTGGAGGCCGCCAGGAAGACGTTCTGGGCCAGGCGGGTCAGCGGCTCCACCGCCGCCTCCGGCGCCAGCAGCCAGCCCAGGCGCCAGCCGGTCATGCCGAAGTACTTGGAGAAGCTGTTGACCACGAAGGCGTCCGGGGTGATCGCCGCCACCGAGAGCGGCGCGAGGTCATAGCAGAGCCCCTGGTAGATCTCGTCCACCAGCAGGTGGCCGCCCCTGGCCGCCACCGTCTCGGCCACGGCCGCGAGCTGGCCCGCATCGAGCATATGGCCGGTGGGGTTCGAGGGGGTGGCCAGCATGGCCAGGCGGGTGGCCTCATGCCAGTTCGCCTCGACCAGCGCGGCATCCAGCTGCCAGCCGCTCGCCGGCCCCACCGGCACGGCGTCCACCTCGGCGCCGGCCAGGGCCATGAAGTGGCGATTGCAGGGGTAGTTGGGGTCGGCCATCAGCACCCGGTCGCCGGGGCCGGCCAGCAGCTGGCTGGCCAGCAGCAGGGCGCCGGAGGCCCCGGGGGTGACCAGGATGCGCCGCGGGTCGACCTCGGCGCCGAAGTGCGTCGCGTAGTGGCCGGCGATCGCCTCGCGCAGGGCCGGCAGCCCCGCCGCCGGCGTGTAGCGGGTATGGCCCGCGGCCAGCGCCTCTCGGCCGGCGGCCACCACCGGCTCGGGGGTGGGGAAGTCGGGCTCGCCCACCTCCAGGTGGATGACGTCATGGCCAGCCGCCTCGCGGGCCTGGGCGGTTTCCAGCAGGCTCATCACCCGGAAGGGGGCGATGCGCTCGATGCGCGAACTCCACGACATGCACGGTCTCCTGTCGGCAATCAGGGTTGACGCGACGGGAGACTCTCCGCCGTCGCGCGGTCAAAGGGGCACATTGTAGCGACTTTGGTGGTGATGACGCAGGCAGTCGGGCACGCAGAGTTGCAACGCGAGGCTTTTTCCGCTAAACAAGCATCCCTTTGGCGTGAGATACCTTGCACCGCGGCGGGTATTGATCAGCAGTCACTAAAGTAACGAGGCAGTCCCATGCCAGTAGCCGACAAGAAAGTGGAAGCGCCCAAGAAATTCACCCCCTACGAGCCGGCGGCGGGTGAAGAGTACATGAACGAGCAGCAGCTGGAGCACTTCCGACAGATCCTGCTGGGCTGGAAGCAGGAGCTCATGGAGGAAGTGGACCGCACCGTTCGTCACCTTCAGGAGGAAGCGAACAACTACGCCGATCCGGCCGACCGCGCCACCCAGGAGGAGGGCTTCAGCCTGGAGCTGCGCACCCGTGATCGCGAGCGCAAGCTGCTCAAGAAGATCAACGAGACCCTCGAGAAGATCGACGAGGATGACTACGGCTTCTGCGAGGCCTGCGGCGTCGAGATCGGGATCCGCCGCCTGGAGGCGCGACCCACCGCCACGCTGTGCGTCGACTGCAAGACGCTGGCCGAGCTCAAGGAAAAGCAGCTGGGCGGCTGAGTCGGCCATGCCGATGAGACCGCCAGCCATCCGCGACGGGCACCCCTGGGTGCCCGTTTGCGTGTCTGACGCCCGGCACAGGAGTCGCCCATGAGTGGCTACCGCGGCCGCTTCGCTCCCACCCCCTCGGGCCCGCTGCACTTCGGCTCCCTGGTCGCGGCGCTGGCCAGCTTCCTCGACGCTCGCCAGGCGGGCGGCGAGTGGCGGCTGCGCATCGAGGACATCGACCCGCCGCGCTGCCCGGCCGGGGCCGCCGCCGAGATCCAGCGCCAGCTCACGGCCTTCGGCCTGCACTGGGACGGCCCGGTGCTCTGGCAGCACGACCGCGACGACGCCTATGCGGCTGCCCTGGTGCGGCTGGTCGAGCAGGGACTGGCCTACCCATGCAGCTGCTCGCGCAAGCAGTGGCGCGACTACGCCGTCTACCCCGGCTGGTGCCGCAACGGGGTCCGCGAGCCTGGCAAGCCGGTGGCCTGGCGGCTGCGCAGCGACCTGGGCCTGCGCCCGGTGGTATGGCAGGACCGGCTGTTCGGCGAGCAGCGCTTCGACCCGCCCGAGCTGGGCGATGTGGTGCTCCGCCGCAAGGATGGCCTGTGGGCCTACCAGCTCGCCGTGGTGGTGGACGACGCCGACCAGGGCATCACCGACGTGGTGCGCGGCTTCGACCTGCTCGACAACACCCCCTGGCAGCGGCAGCTGCAGCACGCCCTGGGGTTCCCGGCGCCGCGCTACCTGCACCTGCCGCTGATCATCGGCGAGGGCGGGCAGAAGCTCTCCAAGCAGAACCTGGCCCCGCCGCTGCCGCTGGAGGATGCCCGGGTGCGACCGCTGCTCCACCGGGCGCTGGCGTCCCTCGACCAGGCCCCGCCCCGGGAGCTGGCCACGGCGCCGGTGGCCGAGCAGCTGGCGTGGGCCGTCGCCGCCTGGCGCCCGGAGCGCATCCGTCCCGATCCGCACCGTCCGGCCGAGCCGGACGGCCTCCCGACCCGCTGAGAGGCCCCATGTACGTCTACCGCATCATGCTCTTCCTGGTGCTCGGGGGTTACCTGCTCTCGCCGCTGATGATGAGCGGCTGGGCCAGCCCTGGCGTGGCCTGGTACCGGCCCTTCGTGCTGTGGGGCGTGCTGATCGCCCTGACCCTGTGGCTGGAGCAGAAGAGGAAGCTCGATGAACGCTAGCCTTAGGCCACGTCGCGTACCGGGTACCGGCTATCCCGGTCGTGCCGCGGGGCGTGCCGTTCGCCCTGACCCTGTGGCTGTTGCAGAAGGGGAAGCTCGATGAACGCCAGCCTGGCCGGCGTGTTCGCCCTGGGTACCGGCTTCCTGCTGGTGCTGTTCCTCTGCGCCCTGGCGGTGGAGCGCGGCTGGATTCCCACGCGCATCACCCGCCACCCGCTGGTCTACACCCTGGCGCTGGGGGTCTACGCCAGCGCCTGGGCAATCTACGGCAGCCTGGAGCTCGCCTCCACCTCGGGCTACGGCTACCTGGCCTACTACCTGGGGGTGGCCGGCGCCTTCCTGCTCGCCCCGGTGCTGCTGGTGCCCATCCAGCGCATGACCCGCACCTACCAGTTGGCCTCGCTATCCGACCTGTTCGCCTTCCGCTTCCGCTCGCGCTGGGTCGGCACCCTGATCACCCTGATCAGCCTGCTGGCGGTGCTGCCGCTGCTGGCCCTGCAGGTGCAGACCCTGGGCAACGCCATCTTCCTGATGACCGGTGCCGCCTCCCCGGCGCTGCTGGCGCTGGCCTTCTGCGCCATGATCGCGCTGTTCGCGATGCTCTTCGGTGCCCGCCAGGGGCGGAGGAACGACCGCCACGACAGCCTGCTGGCGGTGATCGCCCTCTCCTCGCTGGTCAAGCTGGTGGCGATGCTGGGGCTGGGCGCCATCGCGCTGTTCGGCATCTTCGACGGCCCCATGGCCCTCCAGGCCTGGCTGGACGGCCCCGGCCAGGTCCACCAGGCCAGCGTCATCCAGACGGACCCGGCCCACTGGCGCACCCTGCTGCTGCTGTTCTTCGCCGCCGCCCTGCTGATGCCGCACATCTTCCATATCACCTTCGCCGAGACCCTCTCCCGCCACACCCTGCTACAGGCCAGCTGGTCGCTGCCGCTGTTCCTGCTGCTGATGGCGATCCCGGTGCCGCTGATCCTGTGGGCCGGCCAGCACCTCGGCGCCCAGGAGGCGGTGGGCACGGCCTACCTGGCCTATGGCCTGTCGGACGCCCTGTGGGTCCAGTCGCTGGCCTTCATCGCCGGCCTCGCCGCCGCCAGCGCCACCATGGTGCTGATCGCCCTGGCCCTGTCAGGGATGATCCTCAACCATGTGCTGCTGGTCGCCCACCCGCCCGAGGCCCAGCCCGACCTCTACCGCTGGCTGCTGTGGCTGCGGCGCATGCTGATCGCCGCGGTGATCCTCGGCGGCTGGCTGTTCTACCGCATCGTCGGCGTCCACCACGACCTCACTACCCTGGGGCTGGCGGCCTTCGTCGGCATGTCCCAGTGCCTGCCGGGGCTGCTGGCGCTGCTCTACTGGCCGGGGGCCAACCGCAAGGGCATGGTCGCGGGGCTGGCCGTCGGCCTGCTGGTCTGGCTGCTGGGCCTGTGGGGACCGCTGCTCACCGAGCTGCCACCGCTGGTGATCATCCCGCCGGGGCTCGAGGGCCTCGCCGGCGAGCCCGACTGGTACGTGGTGACCCTGGTCTCGCTGGCCGCCAATGTGCTGGTCTTCATCCTGGTGTCGCTGGCCACCCGCACCTCCGAGGGCGAGCGCGCCGCGGCCGAGGCCTGTTCGGTGGATGCGGTGATCCGCCCCAAGCGCCTGCCCCTGGAGGCGGCCACCGGCGAGGACTTCAAGCGGCACCTGGCGCGGGCGCTCGGCGAGGAGGTCGCCATCCGCGAGGTCGACCGGGCCCTGGATGACCTGGGGCTCTCGCCGCTGGACGGCCGCCCCTATGCGCTGCGCCGGCTGCGCGACCGGCTCCAGGCCAACCTCTCCGGCCTGATGGGTCCCTCGGTGGCCCGGGACATCGTCGACCGCTACCTGCCCTACCGCCAGGGCGGTCCCGAGGCCACCGAGGACATCCACTTCGTGGAGAGCCGCCTGGAGGCCTATCGTTCGCGGCTCACCGGCCTGGCCCGGGAGCTCGACGGCCTGCGCCGCTACCACCGCCGCACCCTGACCCGCCTCCCGGTGGGCCTGTGCGCCTTCGGCGACGATGGCGAGCTGCTGATGTGGAACGACGCCCTGGCCGCGCTCACCGGCATCGACGGCGAGAGCGTGATCGGCGCCCGTCGCGACAGCCTGCCGGCCCCCTGGGGGGAGCTGCTCGGCCAGATCCTCGCCGAGCCCCGGGACCACCTCTACAAGCAGCCGGTGACCCTGGAGGGGGGGCTGCGCTACCTCAGCCTGCACAAGGCCGAGCTGGAGGGCGGCGACGACGAGCTGGGCGGCAAGGTGATCCTGATCGAGGACCACAGCGAGATGAAGTGGCTGGAGGATGAGCTGGTGCACGCCGCGCGGCTCGCCTCCATCGGCCAGCTGGCCGCCGGGGTGGCCCACGAGATCGGCAACCCCATCACCGGCATCTCCTCGCTGGCCCAGAACCTGCGCTACGACACCGAGGACCCCGAGGTGCTGGAGACCGCCGAGCAGATCCAGCAGCTGACCGACAGGGTCTCGCGGATCGTCGCCTCGCTGGTCGGCTTCGCCCACGGCGGGCGACACGTCACCGGCCACGCCTTCGGCCCGGTCTCCATGGCGGCCGTGACCGACGAGGCCCTTCACTTGATCCACCTCGCCCGCTCGGGAGAGGATGTGGCCTTCCTCAACCGCTGTCCCGACGAACCCCGCGTCGAGGGCGACGCCCAGCGGCTGCTGCAGGTGATGGTCAACCTGCTCGGCAACGCCCGGGACGCCAGCGAGCCGGGAGGGCGCGTGGTGATCGCGGGCGAGCCCCGGGACAGCGGGCTGCGGGTCACCGTCACCGACGAGGGGCACGGCATCGACCCGCGGGTGCGCGACCACCTCTTCGAGCCCTTCACCACCACCAAGCCGCCCGGCGAGGGAACGGGGCTGGGGCTGCCGCTGGTCTACAGCATCGTGGCCGAGCACCACGGCCAGATCGAGATCGACTCGCCGCCGCCCGGCCAGGCCCGCGGCACCCGCATCAGCCTCTGGCTGCCGCTGAACCCACAGGAGGGTGAGACACCCCGATGAGCAGGATCCTGATCGTTGAAGACGAAGCCATCATTCGCAGCGCCCTGCGCCGCCTGCTGGAGCGCCACGACCACCGGGTCAGCGAGGCCGGCTCGGTGGCCGAGGCAATGGAGCTGGACCCGCAGCGCTTCGACCTGGTGATCAGCGACCTGCGCCTGCCCGGCGAGCCGGGCACCGAACTGATCCCCCGCGCCGCCCCGGTCCCGGTGCTGATCATGACCAGCTACGCCAGCATGCGCTCGGCGGTAGACGCCCTGAAGCAGGGCGCGGTGGACTACGTGGCCAAGCCCTTCGACCACGACGAGCTGCTCGAGACCGTGGCCCGGGTACTGCACCTGCAGGCCTCGCGCCAGGCCGAACCGCCGGACATCACCGAACCGAGCGGCCAGGCCCAGCAGATGATCGGCAGCTGCCCGGCCATGCAACTGGTCTACACGCGCATCCGCAAGACGGCACCGGCCGACGTCACCGTGCTCATCCAGGGCGAGTCGGGCACCGGCAAGGAGCTGGTGGCCCGCGCCATCCACCAGCAGAGCAAGCGCTCGCGCGCACCGCTGATCTGCGTGAACTGCGCGGCGATCCCCGAGACGCTGATCGAGTCCGAGCTGTTCGGCCACGAGAAGGGCGCCTTCACCGGCGCCAGCGCGGCCCGTACCGGCCTGGTCGAGGCCGCCGACGGCGGCACCCTGTTCCTCGACGAGATCGGCGAGCTGCCGCTGGACGCCCAGGCGCGGCTGCTGCGCGTGCTGCAGGAGGGGGAGATCCGCAAGATCGGCTCGGTGGAAACCCGCCACGTCGACGTGCGCCTGATCGCCGCCACCCACCGCGACCTGCGCGCCCTGTCGAAGACCGGCGAGTTCCGCCTCGACCTCTACTACCGCCTCAACGTGATGCAGATCGACCTGCCGCCGCTGCGCGATCGGGACGAGGACGTGCTGACCATCGCCGATGTCCTGCTGGAGAAGGCCTGCCGGCGCCACGACCGCGAGGGGCTGCGGCTGTCTCGCGCGGCGCGGCGTGAGATCCGCGACTACCCCTGGCCGGGCAACGTTCGCGAGCTGGAGAACGCCCTGGAGCGCGGCGTGATCCTGGCCGAGGGCCACCTGATCCACCCGGACGACCTGGGGCTCTCCCCCGCCCCCCGCCCGGCGCCCGCCACCCCGGGCTCGCCGCACCCCTCGGCCGGCACCGCGGCCGACGACGGCGCCGAGGAGGACCTCTCCCTGGAGGACTACTTCCAGCATTTCGTGCTGGAGCACCAGGACCAGATGAGCGAGACCGAACTCGCCCAGAAGCTCGGTATCAGCCGCAAGTCCCTGTGGGAGCGCCGCCAGCGCCTCGGCATCCCGCGCAAGAAGAGCCCCCGCCGCCGGCCGGAGTGACCGCCCTCGCCGGGTCCATGCGACCATGGTGCAAGTCCCCCGCAACAGGGCCCGGTGCGCCCCGGGGCCATCCTCCGCCCCCCTTTCTGCACCATTTGTTACCGTCCCACACAGCCATCGCCCCACAACCGCGCCCGGACGGTAACACTCGACCCCCTCACCGCTGGGCGGCCCAGGCAGCATCTCTACAAGTCACTGAAAGTAAATGTGAAAAAACGACATGGCATGACGAGTGCAATAGTATTTGGCAAGAAAAACAAATTCCGGCGTCACCCGCTGCCAACAACAACAACAGGCAGCCAGGCGTGACGGGGCCCGCCAAGCCGACAACAACAACACTCGCGGGCCGGCCACCGAGACACGACGACCGAACAACAACAATCCCGGACGCGTGTCACCCTCTCGAGCCAACAACAACAATCGCTCGAGGCACCGGAAGACCAGGACGCGACGCACCCGTCACGGCTGCCAACAAGAACAAGGGCCGACGAGGTGCACCCCCGGTAACAACACCAACAAGCCGGGGGGAGGCAATCCACTTGCCGTCGTGGTTGGATTATTGTTTTGAATACGAGGCGGTCACCTTCGGGAGCGCCAACAAGGACAACAACACTGCTTGCCTGAATCCTCCTTGGTGACTGTGGTGCGTATTCAAGGCGATGTGCCATCACGAAGAAGAACCAGCAGCACGGATGCTGCAAGACTCCTTGAGGGGGAGGCCGAGAGGCCTCCCCCTTCTACTGTGTGACCCCGCCGGCCGGCACGCACCTATGCAAGGTGCCGGGGGTCGGCTACACTCAAGCCTTTTCGCACCCCGCGAGTCGATATCGCCGCATGTTCAAAGGATTTACCCGCTTTCTGCAGAGTCCGGGCGAACGCCTGAAATCCCTGTTCGGCCCCGAGACCTCCTCCGGTGGCGGCCCCGAGCTGCGCATCATCCCCCGCCAGGAGCATCCGGTGTCGCGCCAGCACTTCAGCGACGCCGCCCTCAAGGTCCTCTATCGGCTGCACAACGCCGGCTACGAGGCCTACCTGGTGGGCGGCTGCATCCGCGACTCGCTGCTCGGGCGCATGCCCAAGGACTTCGACGTGGCCACCGATGCCACGCCGGAGCAGGTCAAGGAGCTGTTCCGCAACTCGCGGATCATCGGCCGGCGCTTCCGCATCGTCCACGTGCGCTTCGGACGCGAGGTGATCGAGGTCACCACCTTCCGCGGCAAGCCGGGCGACGATCACGGCGACCATATCGCCCAGCAGTCCGACGAGGGGCTGCTGCTGCGCGACAACGTCTGGGGCGACATCCAGGAGGATGCGCTGCGCCGCGACTTTACCATCAACGCCCTCTACTACAGCATCGCCGACTTCTCCATTCACGACTTCGCCGACGGCGTGCGTGACATCGAGGCGCGTACCCTGCGCCTGATCGGCGACCCGGCGACCCGCTACCGCGAGGACCCGGTGCGCATGCTGCGTGCGGTGCGCTTCGCCGCCAAGCTCGACTTCCACCTGGACCCGGCCACCGAGGCCCCGATCCACGAGCTCGCACCGCTGCTGCTGCAGATCCCGCCGGCGCGCCTGTTCGACGAGATCCTCAAGCTGTTCATGGGCGGCCACGGGCTGGAGACCTTCCACCTGCTGCGCCACTACGGCCTCTTCGCCATGCTGTTCCCCGAGGCCGATGAGGCCATGGCCGAGCTGCCCTGGGCCGAGCGCCTGGTCGAGCTGGCCCTGGAGAGCACCGACCGGCGCATCGCCGAGGAGCGCCCGGTCACCCCGGCGTTCCTGTTTGCCGCCCTGCTGTGGGGCCCCGTGCAGCTGCGCCAGGTCGCCCACGAGCGCGACGGCATGCCGCCGATCCCCGCCCTGCAGGCCGCCTCTCAGCAGGTGGTCTCGCGCCAGCTCCAGCACATCTCCATCCCCAAGCGCTTCAGCCTGCCGATGCGCGACATCTGGGACCTCCAGCAGCGCCTGCCGATGCGCCGCGGTCGCCGGGTCTACCAGACCCGTGAGCACCCCCGCTTCCGCGCCGCCTACGACCTGCTGCTGCTGCGCGAGGGAGCCGGCGAGCTCGCGCCAGGCCTCGGCGACTGGTGGACGGCGTTCCAGCAGGCCGACGAGCACGAACAGCGCCGCCTGCTCGACAAGGCCGGCGCCAACCCGGCCGGCAGCGGCGCGCCGCGCAAGCGCAAGCGTCGCCGCCGCAAGCCACGGGGCCCGTCGAGCGATTCATGAGCCTGCACCACGCCTGGATCGGCCTGGGCAGCAACCTCGAGGGGCCGCGCCGCCAGGTCGAACGGGCCCTCGAGGCCCTGGATCGCCTGCCCCTGACCCGCCTCGCAGTGGCGTCACGCCTCTACGCCAGTCGGCCCGTGGGGCCCCAGGACCAGCCCGACTTCATCAACGCCGTGGCGCGGCTCGAGACACGCCTCTCGCCGCTGGCGCTGCTGGACCAGCTCCAGGCGCTGGAGCAGCGGCACCGTCGCGTGCGCCGCCAGCACTGGGGGCCCCGCACCCTGGATCTGGATCTGCTACTTTTCGATGACCGCTGCCTTACGCTGCCGCGACTGACGGTGCCGCATCCCGAGATGACCCGACGCGCCTTCGTGCTGGTGCCCCTGGCGGAGCTGGCGCCGACGCTCGCACTGCCGGACGGCCGGCGCGTCGCCGAGCTGGCCGCACGCCTGGACGGGAGCGAGCGGGAACTGGTGTTACCCGACGCCTGAAACACTCGCAGAAGTGTTACCGGTCGACACGCCGAGGCGGTTCGGGTAACAATCGCAGGTTACACACGAGGGGGCGCGACGCCCGCCCGTCTCGACGACACGACGACGAGAGCACGCCATGAAAACCGTCACCCTGAGCACGCTGCAGGCCTTCAAGCGCAACGGCGAGCCCTTCAGCTGCCTGACCGCCTATGATGCCTCCTTCGCCCGGGCCGCCGGCGACGCCGGCATCGAGGTGCTGCTGGTGGGCGACTCCCTGGGCATGGTCCTGCAGGGGCATGCCAGTACCCTGCCGGTCACCCTGGACGAGATCTGCTACCACACCCGCTGCGTGGCCCGCGGCAAGGGGGCCAGCCTGCTGATGGTGGACCTGCCCTTCATGAGCAACTCGAGCACCGAGCGCCTGCTGCAGGACGCCGGCGAGCTGATGCGCGCCGGGGCCGAGCTGGTCAAGGTCGAGGGCGAGGCCTGGATGGCGGAGGGCATCCGCGAGCTGACTCGCCGCGGCGTGCCGGTCTGTGCACACCTGGGCCTCACTCCCCAGTCGGTCTACCAGCTGGGCGGCTACAAGGTCCAGGGCCGCGAGGCCGAGCGCGCCACCCAGATCCTCGAGGACGCCCGCACCCTGGTCGAGGCCGGCGCCTCGGTGATCCTGCTGGAGTGCGTGCCGGCCAGCCTCGGCCGCGCCGTCAGCGAGGCCCTGGAGGTGCCGGTGATCGGCATCGGGGCCGGGGCCGACACCGACGGCCAGATCCTGGTGATGCACGACGTGCTCGGCGTGACCCATGGCCGTACGCCCCGTTTCGTGAAGAACTTCATGGCGGAGGCGGACGACATCCAGGGCGCCTTCCGCCGCTACCATGACGAGGTGAAGGCCCGGCGCTTCCCGGCGGCCGAGCACTGCTTCTAGTCCCGGAGGCCCGCCATGCGCACCCTGAGAGAGATTCCCGCCCTGCGCGAGGCGCTGGACGACGTCCGGCGTCGTGGCGAGCGCATCGCGCTCGTTCCGACCATGGGTAACCTGCATGCCGGCCACCTGGCCCTGGTGGAAACCGCCCGCCAGCATGCCGAGGTGGTGATCGCCACCATCTTCGTCAATCCGATGCAGTTCGGTGCGGGGGAAGACCTGGACGCCTACCCGCGCACCCTGGCCGAGGATCAGGAGAAGCTCGAGGCCGTCGGCTGCGACCTGCTGTTCGCCCCCGAGACCGCCACCGTCTACCCCCGCGGGCTCGAGGCCCAGACGCGCATCGTGGTGCCCGACGTCACCGAGGGGCTGTGCGGCGCCTCCCGCCCCGGCCACTTCGATGGCGTCTCGACGGTGGTCGGCATGCTCTTCAACCTGGTGCAGCCCCATGTGGCCTGCTTCGGCGAGAAGGACTACCAGCAGCTGGCGGTGATCCGCCGCATGGTCGCCGACCTGCACTTCCCCATCGAGATCGTCGGCGTGCCCATCCAGCGGGCCGAGGATGGCCTGGCGCTCTCCTCGCGCAACGGCTACCTGGACGCCGCGCAGCGCGCCACCGCGCCGGCACTCTATCGGACCCTGTGCGAGCTGCGCGACACCCTGGAGGCCGGCGAAGCCCCCGGCGCCACCCTGGCCTGCGGCTATGCCCGCCTGCAGGAGGCCGGCTTCTCGCCGGACTACCTGGAGCTGCGCGCCGCCGACCTGGGCCCCGTCACGGAGGCGACCCGCGAGGCCGTTCTGCTGGTCGCCGCCCGCCTGGGCACGACCCGGCTGATCGACAACCTGACCCTGACCCTGCCGCGCTGACGCGCCGCCCATCCGCTACCGGAGGATCACGCTTCCATGTTCACCATCATGCTCAAGGCCAAGCTGCACATGGCCCGCGTCACCCATGCCGTGCTCAACTACGAGGGCTCCTGCGCCATCGACGGCGAGCTGCTCGACATGTCAGGCATCCGTGAGAACGAGCAGATCCAGATCTACAACGTCGAGAACGGCCAGCGATTCACCACCTACGCCATCCGCGCCGAGGAGGGCTCGAAGGTGATCTCCATCAACGGCGCCGCCGCCCACCTGGCCGGTCCCGGCGACCGGGTGATCATCTGCAGCTATGCCCACTACAGCGACGCCGAGCTGGAGAACCACCAGCCGGCGCTGGTCTACCTCCAGGAAGGCAACGCGGTCAGCCACACCAGCCACGCCATCCCCGTGCAGATGGCCTGAGCCCCGGGCCGGCCCCTCGCGGGTCGGCCATGCCCGCGGCCGGCACACGGCCTGCCACCCCGCCTGAATCGCCCCGCCCTGCCACTGTCCCTGACGCTGCCCGGCAACTTTGCCTCCTCTTGACCCATGGAAGCATTGCCGCGGCGCACAAGACTCCCCTATGCTGAGAGTCCCCGGTCATGTCCGGCTGCCGCGACAGGGCCGCAAGCTCGTCATCCGATTCAGGAGAACTCCCCCATGCAAGAAGTGGTGATCGTTGCCGCACGCCGCACCGCCGTCGGCTCCTTCGGCGGCTCACTGGCCGGTATTCCCGCCAGCGACCTGGGCGCCCTGGTGATCAAGGACATCCTGGCCTCCACCGGCGTGGCCGGCGACCAGGTCGACGAGGTGCTGCTCGGTCAGGTGCTGACCGCAGGCACAGGCCAGAACCCCGCCCGCCAGGCGGCCATCAAGGCCGGCCTGCCGGATGCCGTGCCCGCCATGACCATCAACAAGGTGTGCGGCTCCGGCCTCAAGGCCCTGCACCTGGCCACCCAGGCGATCCGCTGCGGTGACGCCGAGCTGATCCTGGCCGGCGGCCAGGAGAACATGTCCGCCTCGCCCCACGTGCTGCCCAACTCCCGCAACGGCCAGCGCATGGGCGACTGGAAGGCCGTGGACACCATGGTCCACGACGGCCTGTGGGACGCCTTCAACAACTACCACATGGGCATCACCGCCGAGAACCTGGCAGAGAAGTACGGTATCACCCGCGAGCAGATGGACGAGTTCGCCGCCGGCTCCCAGCAGAAGGCGGCCGCCGCCATCAAGGAGGGCAAGTTCAAGGGCCAGATCGTCCCGGTGGAGATTCCCCAGCGCAAGGGCGACCCGGTGGTCTTCGACAGCGACGAGGGACCGCGTGAGGTGACCGCCGAGAAGCTCGCCGGCATGCGTCCCGCCTTCAAGAAGGACGGCACCATCACCGCCGGCAACGCCTCCTCCATCAACGACGGCGCCGCCGTGGTGATGCTCTGCTCCGCCGAGAAGGCCAAGGCCCTGGGCCTCGAGCCCCTGGCGCGCATCAAGGCCTACAGCAATGCCGGCGTCGACCCGGCGATCATGGGCATCGGTCCGGCCCCGGCCACCCGCCGCTGCCTGGAAAAGGCCGGCTGGAGCCTGGACGACCTGGATCTGGTCGAGGCCAACGAGGCCTTCGCCGCCCAGGCGCTCTCGGTCAACAAGGAGCTCGGCTGGGATGTCAGCAAGGTCAACGTCAACGGCGGCGCCATCGCCATCGGCCACCCCATCGGCGCTTCCGGCTGCCGCATCCTGGTGACCCTGGTCCACGAGATGATCGCCAGGGATGCCAAGAAGGGCCTGGCCACCCTGTGCATCGGCGGTGGGCAAGGCGTGGCGCTGGCCATCGAGCGCTAATAGCGCCTAGCGCCTAGCGCCTAGCGCCTAGCGCCTAGCGCCTAGCAGACAGCGTGCCCCGGGATAGATGCCCGGGGCATGTTTTTCCGGGTAACAAAAAGAAACCGCCGCCAGGGCAGGTCCCTGGCGGCGGTTTTACCTTGCAGCTCGGTGCTTGGCGCTCGGCGCTTACAGCGCGGGCTCGGCGGCCTCCTCGGCCTCGAACGCCGCCTTCTCTTCCGGGGTGATCTCCTTGATGGTGAGCTTCACCCGGTTGCGGTTGTCGATGTCGAGCACCTTGACCACGATCTCGTCGCCCTCGTTGAGGAAGTCACGCACGTCGTTGACCCGCTCCGGGACGATCTGGGAGATGTGTACCAGGCCGTCGGTGCCCGGCATGATGTTGACGAAGGCGCCGAAGTCGGCGATGCGCACCACCTTGCCGCGGTAGAGCTTGCCGATCTCCGCCTCGGCGGTGATCGCCAGCACGGTGTCGATGGCCTTCTTGGCCGCCGCCTTGTCCTCGGCGTAGATGCGCACGGTGCCGTCGTCGTCCAGGTCGATGGAGGCGCCGGTATCCTCGCAGATCTTGCGGATGGTGGCGCCGCCCTTGCCGATCACGTCGCGGATCTTGTCCGGGTCGATCTTGATGGTGGCCATGGAGGGGGCGTTCTCGGAGACCTCGGCACGGCTCTGGCCGATCACTGCGTTCATCTGCTCGAGGATGTTCAGGCGCGCCTCGAGGGCCTGCTGCAGCGCCTGCTCCATGATCTCCTCGTTGATGCCCTCGATCTTGATGTCCATCTGCAGGGCGGTGACGCCCTCGGAGGAACCGGCCACCTTGAAGTCCATGTCGCCGAGGTGGTCCTCGTCACCGAGGATGTCGGTCAGCACGGCAAAGCCGTCCTGGTCCTTGACCAGACCCATGGCGATGCCCGCCACCGGGGCCTTCATCGGCACGCCGGCATCCATCAGCGCCAGCGAGGCGCCGCACACCGAGGCCATCGAGCTGGAGCCGTTGGACTCAGTGATCTCGGAGACCACGCGGATGGTGTAGGGGAACTCCGCCTCGTCGGGCAGCATCGCCTGCACGCCGCGGCGCGCCAGCCGGCCGTGGCCGATCTCGCGACGCTTCGGGCCGCCCATGAAGCCGGCCTCGCCCACGCTGTAGGGCGGGAAGTTGTAGTGCAGCAGGAAGCGATCCTTGCGCTCACCCTCCAGCGACTCGATCAGCTGGGCGTCGCGCAGGGTGCCCAGGGTGGCGATGACGATCGCCTGGGTCTCGCCGCGGGTAAAGATCGACGAGCCGTGAGTCTTGGGCAGGCTGCCCACCTCGATAGCCAGCGGACGCACGGTCTTCAGGTCGCGGCCGTCGATGCGCGGCTCGCCCTTGACCACGCGATGGCGCACCACGCGCTTCTCGAGACCCGAGAAGGCGCCCTTGACGTCATCGGCGTCGTACTTGCCTTCCTCCTCGCCGGCCAGCTGCTCGACGGCCTCGGCCTTGAGCGCGGAGAGCGCATCCTGGCGGGCCATCTTGTCGGTGATGCGGTAGGCCTCGCCGATCCTGGCCTCGAACGCCTCGGCGACGGCGGACTTGAGCGCGGTGTTCTCCGCCGGGGGCTGCCAGTCCCACTTCGGCTTGCCCGCCTCGGCGGCCAGCTCGTTGATCGCCTTGATGGCGACCTGCATCTCCATGTGCCCGTAGAGCACGGCGCCGAGCATCTCGTCCTCGAGCAGCTCCTTGGCCTCGGACTCCACCATCAGCACCGCCTTCTCGGTGCCGGCCACGACCATGTCCAGCTCGGAGCTGGCCAGATCTTCGACGGTGGGGTTGAGGAAGTAGCCCTTCTCCTCGGTGAAGCCGACACGAGCGGCACCGATGGGCCCGTTGAACGGCACGCCGGAGATGGCCAGGGCCGCGGAGGTGCCGAGCAGCGCCGCGATATCCGGGTCATGGTTGCGGTCGGTGGAGAGCACCGTGCAGACCACCTGGACCTCGTTCATGAAGCCCTTGGGGAACAGCGGGCGGATCGGGCGGTCGATCAGCCGCGAGGTGAGGGTCTCCTTCTCGGTGGGGCGCCCCTCGCGCTTGAAGAAGCCGCCGGGGATCTTGCCGACCGCGTAGGTCTTCTCCTGATAGAACACCCCCAGCGGGAAGAAGGGCTGGGCAGGATTGGCCTCTTTCTTTGCCACCACGGTGCACAGCACCACGGTGTCGTCCATGGTGACCATCACGGCACCGGTGGCCTGGCGGGCGATGCGCCCGGTTTCCAGGGTGACGGTGCTGCGACCGTACTGAAATGTCTTCTTGACCGGATTCACGGCGACTTCCTTCAATATCTACTTTTCTGTGTTGGGGTCGTTTTGACTCGGCGACCATTTTAGGGGTTGACGCGCCCCGCGGCCACCGGATAGCGACATTTCCGCCCCACAGACGCAAAACGGGCAGCCCGAAGGCTGCCCGTTTGCGTACCGCGCGGGGTGGGTCGCTTAGCGACGCAGGCCCAGGCGCTGGATCAGCGACTGATAGCGCTCGAAATCCTTGCGCTTCAGGTAGTCCAGCAGCTTGCGGCGCTGGTTGACCATGCGGATCAGGCCACGACGGGAGTGGTGATCCTGCTTGTTGGTCTTGAAGTGGTCCTGCAGGCCATCGATGTTGGCGCTCAGCAGGGCTACCTGCACTTCGGGGGAACCGGTGTCGTTCTCGCCACGACCGTACTCGCTGACGATTGCGGACTTCTGCTCGGCTGTCAGTGCCATCTGTCTCTCCAGTAAGCAATATGCCTGAATAATGAGTGTGTGAGACCACGCATATTTGCAGTCTCGGGCGTCTCTCCCTTCAATCGGCTGCGCTGCTCAGCAGCCGTTTCGGTGCCACCTCCTGTGGCCCCGCCACCACGCCGAGGCCCAGGAAGGCCCCGTCGCAGTAGAGTCTTGCCGTCTCGCCCCCGGCCAGCTCGCCGGTCTCGACCCGGGCCGACTGGCCATGGGTCAGGCGGCCGCCCGCCGTGCCCTCGACCTCGAGCCGCGGCAGGTGGTCGACCAGCACGTCGACGGGCAGCAGCACCGCCTCGCGCTCGGCCTGGCCGGGCAGGGCCTCCAGCGCGTCGAGGGTCAGCATGCCCTCGCTCGTGAAGGGGCCCGTCGCCAGGCGGCGCAGCGCGCTGATGTGCGCCCCGCAGCCCAGCGCCTGGCCGATGTCCTCGGCCAGGGTACGGATGTAGGTGCCCTTGCTGCAGCGCACTTCGAGGTCGAAGGCGGTGTCGGCAAGGGCAAGAAGGCGCGCATCATACACCGTCACGCGCCGGGCTGCACGCTCGATCGACTTGCCCTCGCGGGCCAGCTCGTAGAGCTTGCGCCCCTGATGCTTGAGTGCCGAATACATCGGCGGCACCTGATCGATCTCGCCGCGGAAGCGCTCCAGCACCCCCTCGACGTCGGCCGCGGTGAGCCGTGGCACCTCGCGGTGCTCGACCACCTCGCCCTCGGCATCACCGGTGTCGGTGATCACCCCGAGCTCGACCCGGGTGCGGTAGACCTTGTCGGCCGCCAGCAGGTGGGCGGAAAACTTGGTCGCCTCGCCGAAGCAGACCGGCAGCAGCCCGGTGGCCATGGGGTCGAGGGTCCCGGTATGCCCCGCCTTCTGCGCCTGGAACAGGCGCCGGGCGCGCTGCAGGGCGTGGTTGCTGGAGAGGCCCTTCGGCTTGTCCAGCAGCAGCACCCCGTTGACCGGCAGGCCACGACGCCGACGCGCCATCAGTCGCGCCCGCTGTCGCTGCCGGGGCCGCCGCCGTCAGGCTCGCCACCCTCCTCGGCATGACGGGAACGGTCACTCTGCACCGCCTCGTCGATCAGCGAGGAGAGCCGCTGGCCACGCACCACGCTCTCGTCGTAGTGGAAGCGCAGCTCCGGCACATGACGCAGCTTGATCCGCCGGGCGATCTGGCCGCGCAGGAAACCGGCGGCCTGCTTGAGAACCTTGAGGTTCTCCTTGATCCGCTCCGGCGTGTCCTCGCCCAGCAGGGTCACGTGGACGTCGGCGTAGCCGAGGTCACGACTGACCTCGACGCCGCTCACCGTCACCATGCCCAGGCGCGGGTCCTTGACCTCACGCTGGATGAGCACCGCCAGCTCCTTCTGGAGCTGGTCGGCCACCCGGTCGGTTCGCTTGAACTCGCGCATGAACGACTCCTGGCCCCCTTAGAGGGTCCGCTCGACCTTGACCTGGTCGAAGACCTCGATCTTGTCGCCGACCTGGACATCGTTGTAGTTCTTCACGCCGATGCCGCACTCCATGCCGTTGCGCACTTCCTGGACGTCGTCCTTGAAGCGGCGCAGCGACTCGAGCTCGCCCTCGTAGATGACCACGTTGTCGCGCAGCACGCGGATCTTCTTGTTGCGGTGCACGGTACCCTCGACGACCATGCAGCCGGCCACTGCGCCGATCTTCGGCGCGCGGAAGACGTCGCGGACCTCGGCCACGCCGACGATCTCCTCCTTCCACTCCGGCGCCAGCATGCCGCTCATCGCCTGCTTGACCTCGTCGATCAGCTGGTAGATGACGCTGTAGTAGCGCAGGTCGAGGCCTTCGCGCTCGATGATCTCGCGGGCGGCGGCGTCGGCACGCACGTTGAAGCCGACCACGATGGCCTCGGAGGCCAGCGCCAGGTTGGCGTCGGTGCCGGTGATGCCGCCGACCCCGGAGGAGACCACGGCCACCTGCACCTCGTCGGTGGAGAGCTCCTCCAGCGCGCCCTTGATGGCCTCCAGGGAGCCCTGGACGTCGGCCTTGAGCACGATGTTGACCTTGGCCACCTCGTCCTGGCCCATCTGGCTGAACATGTTCTCCAGCTTGGCCTTCTGCTGGCGGGCCAGGCGCACCTCGCGGTACTTGCCCTGACGGAAGTTGGCGACCTCGCGGGCCTTCTTCTCGTCGGCCACGACCATGAAGTCGTCACCGGCATCCGGGGTGCCGTCGAGGCCCTGGATCTCCACCGGCATGGCCGGCCCGACCTCGTCGACCTGCTTGCCCAGCTCGTTGGTCAGCGCACGCACCCGGCCGTAATGCAGGCCGGCGAGCACGATGTCGCCCTTCTTCAGGGTGCCGTTCTGGACCAGCACGGTGGCCACCGGGCCGCGGCCCTTGTCCAGGCGCGACTCGACCACCACGCCCTTGCCGGGCGCCTCGGGCACGGCCTTCAGCTCGAGCACCTCGGAGACCAGCAGCACGGCCTCGATCAGGTCGTCGATGCCCTCGCCGGTCTTGGCGGAGACGTTGACGAACTGGGTGTCGCCACCCCAGTCCTCGGAGATGACCCCGTGCTGGGAAAGCTCGTTCCTCACCCGGTCCAGGTCGGCCCCCGGCTTGTCGATCTTGTTGACCGCCACCACCATGGGGACCTCGGCGGCCCGGGAGTGCTCGATCGCCTCGATGGTCTGGGGCATG
Organism: Halomonas sp. 3H; assembly: GCF_024206005.1. Lineage (NCBI taxonomy): Bacteria > Pseudomonadati > Pseudomonadota > Gammaproteobacteria > Oceanospirillales > Halomonadaceae > Halomonas > Halomonas sp. 3H. The sequence continues at coordinate 186,526 of NZ_CP100360.1, read as the reverse complement.
ACGCCGTCATCGGCCGCCACCACCAGGATGACCACGTCGGTGGCCTTGGCACCGCGGGCACGCATGGCGGTGAACGCCGCGTGGCCGGGGGTGTCCAGGAAGGTCACGCCGCCGTGCTCGCCCTCGACGTGGTAGGCGCCGATGTGCTGGGTGATGCCGCCGGCCTCGCCGGTGGCGACCTTGGCCTTGCGGATGTAGTCGAGCAGCGAGGTCTTGCCATGGTCGACGTGGCCCATCACGGTGACCACCGGCGAGCGGGTGATCTCCTCGCCCTCGTAGGAGATGCCTTCGAGCATCTCGGTCTCGAGGGCGTCATCCTTGATCAGCTTGGGCTTGTGGCCCATCTCCTCGACCACGATGGCCGCGGTGTCCTGATCGATGGTCTGGTTGATGGTCACCGCCGCGCCCATGGTGAACATGGCCTTGATGACCTCGTTCGCCTTGATCGACATCTTGTCGGCCAGGTCGGCGACGCTGATCGACTCGGGGATCGAGACCTCGCGGACGATCGGCTGGGTCGGCTTCTGGAAGCCGTGCTTGCCGCCGCCCTGGGAGCCGCCGCGACGACCGCCACGGCGCTCGGCGCGCTTGACCTTCTTGCCGCCGCGACGGCGCTCCTCGCGATCACCGCGGTCGTCGTCCTCACGCTCGTGGCGCCCCTTCTTGGCGGCGGCCTTCTTGGGCGGTGCGGTACGACGGTCGGAGCGACCCTCCTTGGGCGGCGCGGGCGGCTCGTCGCCGGCCGGCTGCTCGACCAGTTCCGGCACCGGAATCTGCGGCTCGACGGCGGCCTTCTCGGCCTCGAGCTTGGCCGCGGCCTCGCGGGCGGCGTCCTCGGCGGCGCGCGCCTTGGCTTCCTCGGCCTCGCGGGCCTCCTGCTCGGCACGGGCCTGCTGGGAGTCGGCCATGTCGCCGACCAGCTGGCGCGGCCCGGCGTCTTCCACCGGCTCCGGCTTGGCCTCTTCCTCGGAGCGCTTCACGTAGGTGCGCTTCTTGCGCACCTGCACCTCGATGGTCTTGCCACGCTCGCCGGTCTTGATGCGGCTGCGCGTCTTGCGAGTCAGGGTGATGCGATTCTTGGCACCGGCCCCGTCGCCGCCATGGCTCTTGGTGAGATAGTCGAGCAGCTGGCGCTTGTCCTCCTCGGACACCGCATCAGCCTCGGACTTGTGGCCGAGACCGGCCTCTTTCATCTGTTCCAGCAGGCGAGGCACATCGCGCCCCACCTTCGCTGCGAAATCCTTAACGGTCATTTCTGACATTACGACCCTCCTGAGCCCGTGACCCCAATTCTGTTCGCTACCGAATATTTCACTGACCCGGGACTCCCGGTGTCGAGCGCTTCGCTACGGAACCTGTCTCCTCAGCGCTATTCGCTATCGAGCTATTCGTTATCGAACCAGGGCGCACGAGCAGTCATGATCAGTGCCGCGGCGCGCTCCTCGTCCATCCCTTCGATGTCCATCAGATCATCGACCGACTGCTCGGCGAGATCCTCCATGGTGACGATCCCACGGCTGGCCAGGATGAAGGCCAGGTGGCGCTCCATGCCGTCCATCTCCAGCAGGTCGTCGGCCGGCTGGGCACCGTCGAGCTGCTCCTCGGAGGCGATGGCCAGGTTGAGCAATTCGTCCTTGGCGCGAGCGCGCAGCTCCTCGATGGTCTCCTCGTCGAACTCCTCGATCTCGAGCATCTCCTCGACCGGGACGTAGGCGATCTCCTCCAGGGAGGTGAAGCCCTCCTCCACCAGCAGCCGGGCGACGTCATCGTCGATGTCCAGGTGCTGGATGAAGTGTTCGACCAGGCTGTCGATCTCCTGGTCGCGCTTGGCCTCGGCCTCGTCCTCGGTCATGACGTTGATCCGCCAGCCGGTGAGCTCGGACGCCAGGCGCACGTTCTGGCCGCTGCGGCCGATGGCCTGGGCCAGGTTGTCCTCGGCGACGGCCACGTCCATGGCGTGGGCATCCTCGTCGACGAGGATCGAGGCGACATCCGCCGGCGCCATGGCGTTGATCACCAGCTGGGCGGGGTTGTCGTCCCACAGCACGATGTCCACGCGCTCGTTCTGCAGCTCCGAGGAGACCGCCTGGACGCGAGAACCGCGCATGCCGACGCAGGCGCCCACCGGGTCGATGCGCCGGTCATTGGTCTTGACCGCGATCTTGGCCCGCGAGCCCGGGTCGCGGGCCGCGCCCTTGATCTCGATGAGCTGCTCGGCGATCTCCGGCACCTCGATGCTGAACAGCTCGATGATCAGCTCCGGGCAGGTGCGCGACAGGATCAGCTGGGCACCGCGGGCCTCGGCGTCGACCTTGACCAGCAGGGCGCGGACCCGCTCGTTCATGCGGTAGCGTTCGCCGGGGATCATCTCGCTGCGCGGCAGGAACGCCTCGGCGTTGTCGCCGAGATCGATGATCAGCCCGTCGCGCGTCGTCTTCTTGACGATACCGGAGACCAGCTCGCCCTCGCGGTCGGCGTAGAGGCGCACCACCTCGGCGCGCTCCGCCTCGCGCACCTTCTGCACGATGACCTGCTTGGCGGTCTGGGCGGCGATCCGGCCGAAGTCGGCGTTCTCGATCTTCTCCTCCACCACGTCACCCAGCCCCAGGGGCGGGTCACGGCGCTCGGCAAAGGAGAGCTTGATCTGGGCATCGGGCCCGTCGAAGTCGTCGTCCTCCACGACCTCCCAGCGGCGGAAGGTCTCGTAGTCGCCGGTGGTGCGGTCGATGTGCACCCGCACGCTGGCTTCCTCGTCCTCGAAACGCTTGCGGGACGCGCTGGCCAGGGCCGCTTCGACGGCCTCGAAGATCACCTCGCGGGGGACCCCCTTCTCGTTGGAGATCGCATCGACGACCGTCAGAATCTCTTTACTCATGCCATTGCCTCGCCAGAAAACCTGTCCTCGAGCTTCATGCTCATTCGCCACCCTCGGCCAGCGGCCTAGTCCTCGAACCGCGGCACCACGTGTGCCTGGTCGATGCTGTCGATGGGGAAGCAGTACTCCTCGCCGTCGAGCTGCAGCAGCACCTCGTCGCCCTCGGTGCCGGCCAGCAGCCCCTGGAACTTGCGCCGCCCGTCGAAGGGCGTGCGCAGCCGGATCGCCACCTCGTGGCCCTGATAGCGGGCGAACTGATCGAGGGTGTAGAGCGGCCGGTCCATGCCCGGGGAGGAGACTTCGAGGCGATACTCGCCGCGAATCGGATCCTCGACGTCGAACACGGCGCTCACCTGGCGGCTGATGTCGGCGCAGTCGTCGACGCTCACGCCGTCCTCGTGATCGATGTAGATCACCAGGCGCGAGTGCTTGCCCTGGGACAGGAAGTCGACGCCCCACAGCTCGAAGCCCATGGCCGTGACCACGGGTTCGATCAGCGCGTGCAGTGCAGCATCCTTGATTGCCACGGAATAAGCTCCTACAGCCGTTGCATCAGGCACCTGGCCGGGAGTGAACTGGGAAGTCAGGTGGCTGATTGGCATTGCCCGGAACAGTGCCCCGGCGCCTGGCGCCCTGGGCAAGCTGCTAACAAAAAGCCCCTTCACAGGAAGGGGCTTTCACAAGAAACCTGGTTACCACTCCGGTCAATGGCGGCCCCTTCGTTCGAGCCGTGGCTCGAAAGGCGCCTTCCGGAAGATGGTAGCGGGGGCCGGATTTGAACCGACGACCTTCGGGTTATGAGCCCGACGAGCTACCAGACTGCTCCACCCCGCATCAATCTAGGTCGGTGATTCTACGCCTGCGCTGACCGTTCGTCAAGGCACCGGCGACACCGTTCTGCCAATCCTGCTTCTGAAGGACCGATGATCCGGACGTGCGATCATGGTATCAGATGGTGCCGAAGGCGGGACTTGAACCCGCACGACCGTAAGGTCACTACCCCCTCAAGATAGCGTGTCTACCAATTCCACCACTTCGGCATCGGGGAGGCTGGGAAATCCGGGCACGACCTCAGTCGTCGCTGCCCTCCAGCACTGGCGCTGCATTATCCACACCCCCGGCACTGTCGTCAAGGGTCGGAACGCTGCGCTGCTGCTCGATCAGGCGGGAGTCGGGAATCCCGGCCTCCGGCGCCTGGCTCGCCTGGGAGGCATACCAGGCCAGGGTCAGCGAGGTGGCGAAGAAGGCGGCAGCCAGGATCGCGGTGGACTTCGACAGGAAGCCGCCGCTGCCCCGGGAGCCGAACACGGTCTGGGAGGCACCGCCACCGAAGGCGGCACCGGCTTCGGCGCCCTTGCCCTGCTGCAGCAGGACGAGGACGACCAGGGCGATGGCGATCGCCACATGGATCATGAGAATGGCAACTTGCATGGATTCAACCTGCTGACTGACAAATGGCTAGGAAATCGTCGACCTTGAGCGAGGCACCGCCCACCAGGCCGCCGTCGATATCGGGCTGAGCCAGCAGCTCAACCGCATTGCTCGCATTCATGCTGCCGCCGTAAAGCAGCCGCAGCCCCGCCGCCAGGTCGCGATCATAGCCGGCCTGGTACTCGCGAATGCCGGCCATCACCTCCTGGGCCTGCTCGGGGGTCGCCGTGCGGCCGGTGCCGATCGCCCAGACCGGCTCGTAGGCGATGACCACCCGGGCACGCTGCTCGGGCTCCAGGCGCGCCATGACGAAACCCACCTGGCGCAGCACCACCTCCATGGTGCGCCCGGCATCGCGCTCTTCGAGGGTCTCGCCCACGCAGAGCACCGGGGTCAGGTCGACGCCGAGCGCGGCCAGCAGGCGGTCATGGACCTCCGCATCGCTCTCGCGATAGAGCTGGCGACGCTCGGAGTGCCCCACCAGGGCGTACTGCACGTCAAACTCGCGCAGCATTCGCCCGCTCACCTCGCCGGTGTGGGCCCCGGAATGCAGGGGATTCAGCGTCTGGGCGCCGAGCCGTACCGGGGTCCCGGCGAAGGCGCTCCGCGCCGCATCCAGGTAGGGATAGGGCGGAAAGATCGCCACGTCCAGCGGTGCCGGCAGCGTGACATCGGAAAAGGCCTGTCCGAACGCCTCGACCAGCTCGGTGGAGCCGTTCATCTTCCAGTTGCCGGCGATCAGCGGGGTACGCATCGGCGGTCCTCTTTCAAGGTGGTGCGAAATGGTATAGGAGCGGCCTTGTCAAGACAACCGGCCGCCTCAGGCCAGCAGCGCCTCGACCTCGCCGGCCAGGCGTCGCGCCAGGCCATCGACGTCGAGGTGCGCCCGCCCCTCGACCATCACCCGGATCAGCGGCTCGGTACCAGAGGGGCGGAGCAGCACGCGGCCCTCGTCGCCCAGTTCGGTCTCGACCTCGGCCACCGCGTCCTTCAGGGCGGGCATCTCCATCACCGCCCGGGCATCGCTGCCCGGCGTCAGGCGCACGTTGACCAGCGACTGGGGCGCCTTCTCCATCCCCGCCAGCAGCCGCTGCAGCGGCTTCTCCTCGCGGACCATGATCGCCAGCACCTGCAGCGCCGAGACGATGCCGTCACCGGTGGTCTGCACGTGGCCACAGACGATATGCCCCGAGGATTCGCCGCCCAGCTGCCAGCCGTTGGCGGCCAGCCGCTCCATCACGTAGCGGTCGCCCACCCTGGCGCGCTCGAAGGGCACGCCCATCTCCTCGAAGGCCGCGGCCAGGCCGAAGTTCGACATCAGGGTGCCGACCACACCCCCGCCCAGCTCCCCGCGGCCATGGCGGTCGCGGGCGATCAGGTAGAGGATGTCGTCGCCGTCGATCTCACGGCCGTCGGCATCCACCAGCAGCACCCGGTCGCCATCGCCGTCGAAGGCCACGCCCAGGTCGGCGCCCTGCTGGATCACCGCGGCACGCAGCGCGGCAGGATGGGTGGAGCCGACCTCCTTGTTGATGTTGAGGCCGTCGGGGCTCGCCCCGATCAGGCTGACCTCGGCACCCAGCTCGCGGAACACGCTGGGGGCGATGTGGTAGGTAGCACCGTGGGCACAGTCCAGCACCACCTTCAGGCCGCGCAGGCTGACCCGGTCGGGGATGGTGGACTTGCAGAACTCGATGTAGCGGCCGGCGGCATCGTCGATGCGCGCCACCTTGCCCAGCCGGTCCGCCGCCACGGTGGTCAGCGGCTCGTCGAGCATCGCCTCGATGCGCGCCTCGACCTCGTCGGCCAGCTTGACCCCCTCGGTGGAGAAGAACTTGATGCCGTTGTCGGCGAAGGGGTTGTGGGAGGCCGAGATGACGATGCCGGCATCCGCCCGGAAGGTGCGGGTCAGGTAGGCGATGCCCGGGGTCGGCATGGGGCCCAGCAGGGCCACGTCCACGCCGGCGGCGGAGAGCCCCGCCTCCAGGGCGGACTCGAACATGTAGCCGGAGATTCGCGTGTCCTTGCCGATCAGCACCCGGTGGCGCCGCTTGCTGTTGGTCTCTGCCAGCACGCGGCCGGTGGCCCAGCCCAGCTTGAGCATGAAGTCGGCGGTGATGGGGGGCTGCCCCACCGTGCCGCGAATCCCGTCGGTGCCGAAGTAGCGTCGTGTCATTTGCAACCTTCCTTGAGTACGGCCCAGGTCATGTTCACCGCGTCCACGCTGGGGGCCACGTCGTGGACACGCAGGATGCGGGCGCCGCGCTCCACCGCCAGGGCCGTCAGCGCCAGGCCGCCGGGCAGGCGCTCCTCCACCGGGCGCGCCAGCACCTTGCCGATCATGCTCTTGCGCGACATGCCCACCAGCAGCGGCAGCTCGAGGGCCGCCAGGCGGTCCATGCGGTTGAGCAGGCGCAGGTTGTGCTCCACGGTCTTGCCAAAGCCGAAGCCCGGGTCGACCAGCAGGCGCTCGCGGCGCAGGCCGGCCGCCTCGCACGCCTCGACCCGCCCGTCGAGGTAGTCGACGACCGCCTCCTCGATGGGCACATCATAGCGGGGCGCCTGCTGCATGTCGCGGGGCTCGCCCTGGCGATGCATCAGGCAGACCGGCAGCCCCGTGCCGATGGCCGCGGCCAGCGCTCCCTCGCGCTCCAGGGCCCGCACGTCGTTGATCATGCCCGCCCCCAGCGCCGCGCTCTCGCGCATCACCTCGGGGCAGCTGGTGTCCACCGAGACCAGGGCATCCAGCTCGCGGACCAGCGCCTCCACCACCGGCGCCACCCGGTCGAGCTCCTGCTGGGCACTCACCGGGGCGGCGCCGGGTCGGGTGGACTCACCCCCCACGTCGATCAGCGCCGCCCCCTCGGCCAGCATGCGTTCGGCATGCCGCAGGGCATCCTCCAGGGCCACGTGGCGGCCGCCGTCGGAGAAGGAGTCGGGGGTGACGTTGAGGATCCCCATGACGCGGGGATAGGAGAGGTCGAGCCGGTGGCGACCGCACATGAGGGGGGCGGGTGTCGGGTTCATCATCGCTCGGTCACGTATCGAAAGGGGTGGCCAGAATGGCAAAGGCGCCCCCGCTGGGGGGCGCCTGATCGGAGTGGGCGCGACAGGCTCAGGAGCCGGCCGGGCCTCCCAGCGGATCGGAGGGCCGACGGCGCGGTTCGTCGTCATCCTCCTCGTCGCCGTCGACCTGCTCCGGCTCGTCCTGCGGGGACTCCGCCGCCTCGGCGCGGGGATCGCCGCCGGTGGGAGCGCCACCGCTCGGATCATCCCAGCCCTCGGGGGGACGCGGGTCACGCCCCTCCATGATGTCCTTGAGCTGGGTGGAGTCGATGGTCTCGTACTTCATCAGCGCCTCGGCCATGGCGTCGAGCTTGTCGCGGTTCTCCTCGAGGATGACACGCGCCTGCTCGTAGCAGTCGTCGATGACCTTGCGGACCTCCTTGTCGAGCTTGGAGATGGTCTCGCCGGACTTCATCTTGCCGCCGCCCTGACCCGGGCCGCCGAGGAACTGGTGGGACTCGTCCTCGTCGTACATGATCGGGCCCATCTCCTCGGAGAGGCCCCACTTGGCGACCATGCTGTGGGCCAGCTCGGTGGCACGCTTGATGTCGTTGGAGGCGCCGGTGGTGACCCCGTTCGGCCCCAGGGTCATCTCCTCGGCGATGCGGCCACCGAACAGCGAGCAGATCTGGCTGAGAATCTGCTGCCGCGACAGGCTGTAGCGATCCTGCTCGGGCAGGAACATGGTCACGCCCAGGGCGCGGCCACGGGGGATGATGGTCACCTTGTAGACCGGGTCGTGCTCCGGCATCACCAGGCCGATGATGGCGTGGCCCGACTCGTGGTAGGCGGTGTTGAGCTTCTCCTTCTCGGTCATGACCATGGAGCGACGCTCGGCGCCCATCATGATCTTGTCCTTGGCCAGCTCCAGCTCCTCCATGCCTACCAGGCGCTTGTTGCGACGGGCGGCGAACAGCGCCGCCTCGTTGACCAGGTTGGCCAGGTCGGCGCCGGAGAAGCCCGGGGTGCCGCGGGCGATCAGCGACGGTTTGACGTCGTCGGCCAGCGGCACCTTGCGCAGGTGCACGTTGAGGATATGCTCGCGGCCGCGGATATCGGGCAGCGGCACCACCACCTGGCGGTCGAAGCGGCCCGGGCGCATCAGCGCCGGATCCAGCACGTCGGGGCGGTTGGTGGCGGCGATGACGATGATGCCCTCGTTGGCCTCGAAGCCGTCCATCTCCACCAGCAGCTGGTTGAGGGTCTGCTCGCGCTCGTCGTTGCCGCCGCCCATGCCGACCCCGCGGGAGCGGCCGACGGCGTCGATCTCGTCGATGAAGATGATGCAGGGCGCCTGCTTCTTGGCCTGCTCGAACATGTCACGCACGCGGGAGGCGCCCACGCCGACGAACATCTCGACGAAGTCGGAGCCGGAGATCGAGAAGAACGGCACCTTGGCCTCGCCGGCGATGGACTTGGCGAGCAGCGTCTTGCCGGTGCCGGGCGGGCCCACCATCAGCACGCCGCGGGGGATGGTGCCGCCCAGGCGCTGGAACTTGGTGGGGTCGCGCAGGAAGTCGACCAGCTCCTCGACCTCCTCCTTGGCCTCGTCGCAGCCGGCCACGTCGGCGAAGGTGGTCTTGATCTGGTCCTGGGAGAGCAGCTTGGCCTTGGACTTGCCGAAGCTCATGGGCCCGCCCTTGCCGGCCCCGCCGCCCTGCATCTGGCGCATGAAGAACATGAAGATCGCCAGGATCAGCAGGATCGGGAAGCTGGCGATCAGCAGCCGCGTCCACAGGCTCTGCTGCTCGGGCTCCTTGCCGACCACGGTGACGTTGTTGGAGAGCAGGTCGTCGATCAGCTTGGGATCCTCGGCCGCCGGCCGGATGGTCTGGAACTGGGAGCCATCCGTGCGTTCGCCGGAGATCCGATAGCCGTCGATGGTCACGCTGCGGACCTGCTGGTTCTGCACCTGCTGGACGAACTGCGAGTAGTTCATCGCCTGCGGTGAGCTGTCGACGCTGAAGTTGTTGAACACCGTCAGCAGCACTGCCGCGATGACCAACCACAGGATCAGGTTCTTCGCCATGTCGTTCAAGGGACTACCCTCAATATCAATAAACTGTCGGCCGGATGCACCTGGCACGTTGCTTGGACACTACATCAGCGCGCCGCGTTCGGCCACCGCCGGAGCTCATGTCCCGGGCGGACCGCCTCTGGCTCCACTGTGACACAGTCGCGCCGCGCTGTCCGGCAATCAGCCCGGTAGGCCAGGGCTATCGCCGGCCGGGCCGAATCAGCCGCGGAACCCCTCCGCCAGCAGGTAGACCTCCCGGGAGCGGGCCCGCGAGGCACCCGGCTTGCGGGTCACCACCCGCGTGAAGCGCTCGCGCAGGGTCTTCAGGTATTCGTCGAACCCCTCGCCCTGAAACACCTTGGCCAGGAAGGTGCCGCCGGGGCGCAGGGTCTGGCCGGCCAGGTCCAGCGCCAGCTCCACCAGGTACATCGCCTGGGGCTGGTCGATGGCGGCCATGCCGCTCATGTTGGGGGCCATGTCGGACATCACCAGGTCCACCGGCCTGCTGCCGAGCACGCCGAGAATCTCCTCCAGAACGCTCTCCTCGGTGAAGTCGCCCTGGATGAAGTCGACGCCGGCCAGGGCATCCATCTCGAGGATGTCGGAGGCGATCACCACCCCCTCGGGCCCGGCCTTCTCGGCGGCCACCTGGCTCCAGCCGCCGGGGGCCGCGCCCAGGTCGATCACCGTCATGCCGCGGCGCAGCAGGCGATCCTTCTCGTCGAGCTCCAGCAGCTTGTAGCTGGCCCGGGAACGGTAGCCGTCCTGCCAGGAGCGCTGCACGTACTGGTCGTCGAAGTGTTCCTTCAGCCAGCCCTTGCTGGTCTTGCTGGCGGAGGCCTGGCGCGCCGGCGACTTGCCGGAATCGGGGGATGGAGTGCGGGAACGAGCCACGGCATCACCTGTGTTGAATGGGGACGGACAGGCGGTCGAGCGGGGTGCGGGAGTGTCACGCGAAACGGATGGATCCTGACCGGCCACTTCGACGCTGGCCGAATGCCCCGTGCCTTCACTGCGCCACGTTTCGCCCATGACAATTTCAGCGTACCATGGGCAGCTGCGCGCAACCGGGAAGACGCAAGATACCATGAGCTTGTCACAGGCACAAAAGAAAGCATTCCGCAGCATCGGCCACCACCTGACCCCGGTGGTCATGGTCTCCGAGAACGGCATCTCCGAGGGAGTGCTGGGGGAGCTCGAGCGGGCGCTCTCCGACCACGAGCTGATCAAGGTCAAGCTCGCCCTGCCGGAGCGCGACGACCGCGCCGCCATGCTGGAGGAGCTGGTCAAGGCCAGCGGTGCCGAGCTGGTGCAGACCATCGGCAAGATGGCGCTGCTCTACCGCCGGAACCCCCAGGCCAACCCGAAGCTCTCCAACGTCCAGCGCTACGAGGGTCACCACGGGCGGCACTGAGCACCAGGCCCCTCCCACCCCTGACCCGGAAAGCAAAAGGCCCGCGGCGCAGTTCACACTGCCGCGGGCCTTTTGCTTGGCACCCTGTAGGAGCTCAGCTCCGCTGAGCGATCCGCTGCGCAGCAGCGGGGGCGCCTGGCGGCGCCTTAGGCGAAGCGTCGCACCGCCAATGAATTGGGCTCCTACAGGCTCGGCGCTTACAGGTGCTGGACGCCGCCGATCTCGTACTCGACGTTGCCGCCGGGGGTCTTGACCACCACCACGTCGCCCTCCTCCTTGCCGATCAGCGCACGGGCGATGGGCGAGGTGACCGAGATCCGGCCGGCCTTGATGTCGGCCTCGTCCTCGCCGACGATGCGATAGGTGACCTCCTCGTCGGTATCGAGGTTGATCAGCTCCACGGTGACGCCGAAGATCACCTTGCCGGTCTGGGGCAGCTTGGTGACGTCGATCACCTGGGCGTTGGAGAGCTTGCCCTCGATCTCCTGGATACGCCCCTCGATGAAGCCCTGCTGCTCGCGGGCCGCATGGTACTCGGCGTTCTCCTTGAGATCGCCGTGCTCGCGGGCCTCGGCGATGGCGGCAATCACCTTCGGACGCGCCTCACTCTTGAGCTCCTCGAGCTCCTTGCGCAGGCGTGCCTCACCGGCAACGGTCATCGGGACCTTGTTCATTGTGCAGCTCCTGCATGCAAATCCTGAAGCCGCCGCACCGTGATCGCATTGCCGTACTCCAGCGCCATGCAGACGGCACTGGCCCCCGCCAGGGTGGTGGCGTAGGGGACCTTGCGGGCAAGCGCGGTGCGGCGGATCACCGAGGAGTCACTGATCGCCTGGCGACCCTCGGTGGTATTGACGATATAGGCGATGTCGTCGTTCTTGAGCAGATCGACGATATGCGGGCGACCTTCGAAAACCTTGTTGACGACCTCGACGTCGAGACCGGCCGCCTCGAGGGCAGCGGCGGTCCCGCGGGTCGCGCACAGCGTGAAGCCCAATGTTACCAGAGAACGCGCCACCTCGATAACACCCGCCTTGTCCGGCTCGCGCACCGAGAGGAACGCCTTGCGGTCGCCTTCTAGGGGCGGAATCGCCTCGCCGGCGCCCAGCTGCGCCTTGTAGAAGGCCTCGGCGAAGGTGTCGCCGCTACCCATCACCTCGCCGGTGGACTTCATCTCCGGCGAGAGGATCGGGTCGACGCCCGGGAACTTGTTGAACGGGAAGACCGCCTCCTTGACGCTGAAGAAGTGCGGCACGATCTCGCGGGTGAAGCCCTGATCGGCCAGGGTGGTACCGGCCATGCAGCGCGCCGCGACCTGGGCCAGTGAGGTGCCGATGCACTTGGAGACGAAGGGCACGGTGCGCGAGGCGCGGGGGTTGACCTCGATGACGTAGATCTCGCCGTCCTGCCAGGCCAGCTGCACGTTCATCAGGCCCTTGACGCCCAGCTCCACGGCCATCTGCCGGACCTGCTCGCGCATCTCGTCCTGCACCTCGGCGGGCAGCGAGTAGGGCGGCAGCGAACAGGCGGAGTCGCCGGAGTGCACGCCGGCCTGCTCGATGTGCTGCATGATGCCGCCGATCACCACCTGCTTGCCGTCGCTGACCGCATCGATATCGATCTCGATGGCGGCGTTGAGGAAGTGGTCCAGCAGCACCGGGGAGTCGTTGGAGACCTTGACCGCGTGGGTCATGTAGTTCTCCAGCTCCGAGGCGTCGTAGACGATCTCCATGGCGCGGCCGCCCAGCACATAGCTGGGACGCACCACCAGCGGGTAGCCGATCGCCTCGGCCTTGGCGAAGGCCTCCTCGAAGCTGCGCGCGGTGGCGTTGGGCGGCTGCTTGAGGCCCAGCTTGTCGATCATCTGCTGGAAGCGCTCGCGATCCTCGGCGCGGTCGATGGCGTCCGGGGTGGTGCCGATGATCGGCACACCGGCGGCCTCCAGCTCCCGAGCCAGCTTCAGCGGGGTCTGGCCGCCGAACTGCACGATCACGCCGACCGGCTGCTCCTTGTCGGCGATCTCCAGCACGTCCTCCAGGGTCACCGGCTCGAAGTAGAGGCGGTCACTGGTGTCGTAGTCGGTGGAGACGGTCTCCGGGTTGCAGTTGACCATGATGGTCTCGTAGCCGTCGTCGCGCATGGCGAAGGCAGCGTGGACGCAGCAGTAGTCGAACTCGATGCCCTGGCCGATGCGGTTGGGGCCGCCACCCAGCACCATGATCTTCTGGCGATCGGAGACCTCCGCCTCGCACTCCTCCTCGTAGGTGGAGTACATGTAGGCGGTATCCGAGGCGAACTCCGCCGCACAGGTGTCGACCCGCTTGTAGACCGGGCGGATGCCGGCCTTCTGGCGGGTCTTGCGGAACTCCTTCTCGGAGACCCCGAGCAGGCGGGCCAGGCGGGCGTCGGAGAAGCCCTTGCGCTTGAGGCGGAACAGCTCCCGGGCATCGAGCTCGGCAAGCGAGCGCCGGGCCACCTCGGCCTCGGTGGCGATCAGGTCCTCGAGCTGGACCAGGAACCAGGGGTCGATCTTGGTCAGCGCGAAGATCTCGTCGCGGCTCATGCCGGCGCGGATGGCGTCGGCAATAAAGAAGATGCGCTCGGCGCCGGCGGCCTGCAGCTCGCCCTTGATCTGCGCCATGGCCTCGTCGGTGAACTCGCCGGGCTTGAAATCAGGAAATATGGGGTCGAGGCCGTCGTTGCCGGTCTCCATGCCACGCAGCGCCTTCTGCAGCGACTCCTGGAAGGTGCGCCCGATCGCCATCACCTCGCCCACCGACTTCATCTGGGTGGTCAGGCGGTCGTTGGCCTGGGGGAACTTCTCGAAGGTGAAGCGTGGGATCTTGGTGACCACGTAGTCGATGGAGGGCTCGAACGACGCCGGGGTGCGGCCGCCGGTGATGTCGTTCTGCAGCTCGTCCAGGGTGTAGCCCACCGCCAGCTTGGCGGCGATCTTGGCGATCGGGAAGCCGGTGGCCTTGGAGGCCAGCGCCGAGGAGCGCGACACCCGCGGGTTCATCTCGATGACCACCATGCGCCCGGTGTCCGGGTCCACGCCGAACTGCACGTTGGAGCCGCCGGTCTCGACGCCGATCTCGCGCAGCACCGCCAGCGATGCGTCGCGCATGATCTGGTACTCCTTGTCGGTCAGCGTCTGGGCAGGGGCCACGGTGATGGAGTCGCCGGTGTGCACGCCCATGGGGTCGAAGTTCTCGATGGCGCAGACGATGATGCAGTTGTCGTTCCGGTCACGAACGACCTCCATCTCGTACTCCTTCCAGCCCAGCAGCGACTCGTCGATCAGCAGCTCGTGGTTGTTGGAGAGCTCGAAGCCGCGGGTGCAGATCTCCTCGAACTCCTCCTTGTTGTAGGCCACGCCGCCGCCGGAGCCACCCATGGTGTAGGAGGGACGGATGATCACCGGGAAGCCGAGCGAGGCCTGGATGCGCCACGCCTCCTCCATGCTGTGGGCCACCTCGGCCTTGGGGCACTCCAGGCCGATGCGCTTCATGGCCTGGTCGAAGAGGTCGCGGTCCTCGGCCTTGTTGATGGCATCGGCGTTGGCGCCGATCATCTCCACGCCGTACTTGGCCAGCACGCCGTGCTTGTCCAGGTCCAGGGCGCAGTTCAGCGCGGTCTGGCCGCCCATGGTGGGCAGGATGGCGTCGGGGCGCTCGGCCTCGATGATCTTCTCCACCGCCTGCCAGGTGATCGGCTCGATGTAGGTGGCGTCGGCCATGGCCGGGTCGGTCATGATGGTGGCCGGGTTGGAGTTGACCAGGATGACCCGGTAGCCCTCCTCGCGCAGCGCCTTGCAGGCCTGGGCGCCGGAGTAGTCGAATTCGCACGCCTGGCCGATGACGATGGGGCCGGCGCCAATGATCAGGATGCTCTGGATGTCGGTACGCTTGGGCATGGTGCTTCCCGCTTGAATGAGGGTGACGAAGGGCGACGAATCGAGGGCCCGCCTAGCGGCGAGCCTTCATCATCTCGACGAAGCGGTCGAACAGCGGCGACACGTCCTTCGGGCCGGGGCTCGCTTCCGGGTGCCCCTGGAAGCTGAAGGCCGGGCGGTCGGTGCGCTCGATGCCCTGCAGGGTGCCGTCGAACAGCGAGCGGTGGGTGGCGCGCAGGTTGGCCGGCAGGGTCGCCTCGTCGGCGGCGAAGCCGTGGTTCTGGCTGGTGATCATCACGCGGCCGGTGTCGAGGTCCTGCACCGGGTGGTTGGCGCCGTGGTGACCGTGGCCCATCTTCACTGTCTTCGCACCGCTGGCCAGCGCCAGCAGCTGGTGGCCCAGGCAGATGCCGAACACCGGGATCTCGGTCTCGAGGATCTCCCGGATCGCGGTGATGGCGTAGTCGCAGGGCTCGGGGTCACCCGGGCCGTTGGCCAGGAAGATGCCGTCCGGGGCCATGGCCAGCACCTCGGCCGCCGGGGTCTGGGCCGGCACCACGGTGAGCCGGCAGCCCCGCGAGGCGAGCATGCGCAGGATGTTGCGCTTGACGCCGTAGTCGTAGGCGACCACGTGGAAGGGGCGCTCTGCCTTGGCCGCGTCGGCGTAGCCCTGGCCCAGGGCCCACTCGCCCTCGCTCCACTCGTAGGGAGTCTGACAGGAGACCACCTTGGCCAGGTCCATGCCCTTGAGGCCCGGGAAGGCCTTGGCGGCGGCCAGTGCGCGCTCCACGGCGTCCTCGCCCTCGGCCTCGGCGCCGGCCAGGATGGCGCCGTTCTGGGAGCCCTTGTCGCGCAGGATGCGGGTCAGCCGGCGGGTGTCGATGTCGGCGATGCCCAGCACGTTCTGGCTCGTGAGGTAGTCGGAGAGGCTCTGCTCGCAGCGGAAGTTGCTGGCCAGCAGCGGCAGGTCGCGGATCACCAAGCCGGCGGCGGCGATGGCGCCGGACTCCACGTCCTCGGCGTTGACGCCGGTGTTGCCGATATGGGGGTAGGTCAGGGTGACGATCTGGCGGGTATAGGAGGGGTCGGTCAGGATCTCCTGGTAGCCGGTCATGGCCGTATTGAACACCACCTCACCGCTGGTCTGTCCATCGGCGCCGATCGCCGTGCCGTGAAATACGCTTCCGTCTTCCAGGGCCAGTATCGCGGGTCTGTTCAATGCAACGTCCTCCCATATCTGTGTAACGACAGCCATGCAACGACAGCTCGTCAAGGAATGGTGCTACCGGTGGCCAGCCCGCAAAAAAGCGGGACGAAACCCGATGAAGACCGGTTTCATCCCGCTTGTTGTCATTCGCTCGGAATGCTGGGCCGAAGCAACAAGCGCTGTGAAGGGGGCTTTCGCCCATGCGCCCGGCCAAAATTTTGGGGATATTACAGGAAACGCCGCCCGGCGACTACCCCCGGGGAGTTACCCCTCGAAGGCATGTGCCATGACATGCAGCGAGAGGCGCCGGGGACAGGTCGGAGAGGGGGTCCGGAGACCAGGGATGGCGGAGGTAGCGTACAGGGAGGTATTCACAGCGCCCCCGCGTAGGCCTGTCGCCGGAACAGCCTCGAGCCTTCGCCATGCCCCTATCATTACAACCCCAATACGTCCTGCATCGCATAGCGGCCGTTGCCCTGGCCGGCCACCCAGCGCGCCGCGCGCACCGCGCCCTTGGCGAAGGTCATGCGGCTCGACGCCTTGTGGGTGATCTCGATGCGCTCGCCCTCGGTGGCGAACATCACGGTGTGCTCGCCGACGATGTCCCCGGCGCGCACCGTGGCAAAGCCGATCTCCTTGTCGCTGCGCGGCCCGCACTGCCCCACCCGCTCGAACACGCCGTGCTCCTTGAGGGTGCGGCCCAGGCTCTCGGCCACCACCTCGCCCATCTTCAGCGCCGTGCCCGAGGGGGCATCCACCTTGTGGCGATGGTGCGCCTCGATCACCTCGATGTCGTAGCCCTCGTCGCCCAGCGCCCTGGCAGCCGTCTCCAGCAGCTTCAGCGTGAGATTGACGCCCACGCTCATGTTCGGCGCGAACACGAAGGGCAGCGCCTCGCGGAAGGCGTCCAGTTCGGCCAGCTCCTCGTCGGAGAGCCCGGTGGTGCCGATCACCATGCGCTTGCCGTGGGCCGCACAGAAGGCCAGGTTGGAAAGCGTCACCCGAGGGGCGGTGAAGTCGATCAGCACGTCGAAGTCATCGACGATGGCCTCGAGGGAATCCACCGCGGCCACCCCCAGCCGGCCGACCCCGGCCAGCTCGCCGATGTCGGCGCCGGCCAGCGAGCTGCCCGGCTCGACGATGCCGCCGGCCAGGGTGGCGCCGTCATCCTGCTGCACGGCATTGACCAGGGTGCGGCCCATGCGGCCGGCGACACCGACGATGGCGATACGGGTCATGTGGACTCCTGTAGAAGCGGTAGCGGTTCGGGAATGGGCGGCAGTATACCAGAGCGGCCGCTATCCGGCCGGCGCCTGGGGCCGCTCGCGGCGCATCAGCAGCCCCATGGCCACCAGTACCGTAAGGCTGCCGGGCAGCCAGGCCCAGCCGATGCGGGCCGGCGACTGCACAAACAGCAGCAGCATGGAGACGAAGGGCACCAGGTAGCCGTAGGCGGTGACCACCCCCGGGGTCAGCGCCGCGGTGGCCCGCTGCATCAGCCAGAAGGTCAGGGCGCTGGAGAAGAGCCCCAGGTAGACGAGCAGCGCCAGATCCCGGGCGCTCATGGTGGCCAGCACGCCCAGCGGCTCGACCGCGAGCCCGAGCAGACCGATCAGCACGCCCCCCGCTCCCAGGCTCCAGAAGGTGCGCACCGCCGCCGAGGCCGGCAGGCGCCCCGTGGCCAGCCCCCACTTGCTGAGCACCGGGTAGAGCGCCGTGGAGACACAGCCCAGGAAGAACACCGCATCGCCGGCACCGAAGCGCAGGCGGCCGCCCTGCTGCCACGCCTCGGCGACGGCCAGCCCCAGGGCGCCGAGGGCACCCAGAGAGAGGACCGCCGGCAGCCGCCAACCGGGGCGCTCCACCCGCAGGCCCAGCCCCAGCAGGAAGGCCAGCAGCGGCACCGTAACGTAGAGGGTCGCCATGGAGAGGGCCGTGGCGTGGTGCGCCGCCCAGAACATGGCGCCGAAGAAGCCGGCCAGGCAGAGGCCCATGAGGGCGTAGAGGGGCAGCAGCCGCCAGGACGGCAGGAACGTCGGAGAGCGGCGCGCCAGCCACCACAGCGCACCGCAGGCGATGGCGAAGCGCAGGGCGGTGAGCGACAGCGGCGGCAGCTCGCTCATCAGCCCCACGGCGGGAAACGAAAGGCCCACCAGCACCGCCCAGAGCAGCATGCCCAGGTGGGCGGCCGCCGGGGTGACCGCGACGGTCACGCCTCCCAGACGATGTCCAGCGAGACGCCCTTGAGGGCCTCCAGGGCGGCGTCGACCTCGCCTTCCAGCTGGTCGTGGGTCTCGTCATCGACCGCCTCGACCACCACCAGCAGCTTGTCCGGCTGCGCCTGGAGGTAGCAGCTGCCGCTGGCGAAGTCGATCCTGACCGGGTCGCTGGTCCGGTCGATCGCCTCGGCATCGGCCCAGCGCTCGCAGAGCTGGTCGATCAGCGACACCGCGTCCTCCGCGGGCAGCTCGGCTCGTGAAATCGGCATGGCACACCTCCTGGCAGATTCATCGAGCTCCCAGACTATGCCGCTCCATCGTCGAAGCCAAGCACGCGCTTTCACGCGGCGCCCCCCAGGCGACGGGCCACGTGATACCGTGGCGCCATGCCTGACGGAACAAGGGGAGATCGCCATGGAGGAGACACTTGGCTGCCTGACACGGCTGAGGGTCGGGCATAGCAAGGGAAAGCCGGCCCCCAACAAGCCCTGCCTGCTGCTGGCCATCATCTGCGAGATCCAGGCGGGGCATATCGCCTCGCCCCGGGTCGCCATAGACGATCGGCTGCTTGCCCGCTATCACGACCTGTACGAGCTTGCCGCCGGCAAACGGGAGCATGCACGCCCCTGGCTCCCTCTCTGGTTCCTCGCCAGCGACAAGGGCCCCGATGATGAAGGTGGGACTCTCTGGCAGCCCGTGCTCTCGGAGGCACTGAACGCGGTCATCGACCAGCTGGGAGCCCCCAAGTCTCTCGATCAGCTGCTCAAGCGCTTTACCACCGCCCGGCTTCACCCGGCGCTCTATGCCTTGCTGGAACAGGAGACCTCAGCCCGAGAAGCCGCCACACTGATCATCGCCCGCCATTTCACGTCCAGCGCAGAGCGGCAGGCACGACTGCATGACTACCTGGAAGAGGCCTTTGCCAGTGGCACCTACGAGAAGGCACCAGAGCAGCTCAAGGGCTCAAGACCCGGCTCACCCCAGCAGGAAAAGGCCCGCTCCGCCGCCTTTCGCTCGCTGGTGCTGGACGCCTACGACTACCGCTGCGCGGCGAGCCGGCTGCGCTATATCACCCCCGACTACCGTTACCTGGTGGAGGCCGCCCACCTGGTGCCCTTCGCCGAGAGCCAGGACGACCGCCCGATGAATGGCATCGCGCTGACGCCCAACCTGCACTGGGCCATGGACAGCCGGCTGATCGCCCCTGGCCCTGACCACCGATGGCACGTCAGCCCGGCGGTGGACGCCCTGGTGCCCGACAACCGCTGGCTATGCGAGCTGGACGGCCAGCCGCTGGTGCTGCCCCGGGATCCGCGCTGGCAACCGGATCGCGACGCCCTGGCCTGGCGGCTGGACCACCTGCAGCGCTGAGGCTGCCATGGATGCAACCGGGCCCCGGCATCTCACGATGCCGGGGCCCGGTCTGTCTAAACGAGGCACGATGCCACTTACGGCTTCATGTCCTCGAAGAACTTCTTCACGCCGTCGAAGAAGCCGCTCTTCTTGGGCGAGTGGTGGGCGCTGTTGGTGCCGCCGAGACTGTCCTGGAACTGGCGCAGCAGCTCCTTCTGATCCTCGTTGAGCTTCACCGGGGTCTCCACCACCACCTTGCACAGCAGGTCGCCGGCGGGGCCGCCGCGCACCGGCTTGACGCCCTTGCCGCGCAGGCGGAAGAGCTTGCCGGTCTGGGTCTCCGGCGGGATCTTCAGCTTGACCCGGCCGTCCAGGGTCGGCACCTCCAGCTCGCCACCCAGGGCGGCGTCGACGAAGTTGATCGGCACCTCGCACTGCAGGTGGCGGCCGTCGCGCTGGAAGATGTGGTGCGGCTTGATCGCCACCTGGACATAGAGGTCCCCGGGCGGCCCGCCGTTGAGGCCGGCCTCGCCCTCGCCGTTGAGGCGAATGCGGTCGCCGGTATCCACCCCGGCCGGGATCTTCACCGACAGGGTGCGGGTCTCGCGCACGCGGCCCTCGCCGTTGCACTTGTGGCAGGGCACCTTGATGTGCTGCCCGGAGCCGTGGCAGGTCGGGCAGGTCTGCTGCACGGCGAAGAAGCCCTGCTGCATGCGCACCTGGCCATGGCCGGCACAGGTCGGACAGGTCTCCTTGCTGGAGCCCGGCTCGGCACCGCCGCCGTCGCAGCGTTCGCACTCCACGTGGCGCGGCACGCGGATATCCACGGTGGTGCCGGCCACCGCGCTCTCGAGGTCGAGCTCGAGGTTGTAGCGCAGGTCGCTGCCGCGGGCCGGGGCGTTGGGATTGCGGCGCCCGCCGCCCCCGCCGAAGATGTCGCCGAAGACATCGCCGAAGATGTCGCTGAAGCCCCCGGGGCCGGCGCCTCCGAAGCCGCCACCGCCGAAGCCGCCGGCCTGGCCGTCCACGCCGGCATGGCCGAACTGGTCATAGGCGGCGCGCTTCTCGCCGTCGCTGAGCACCTCGTAGGCCTCGGAGACCTCGCGGAACTTCTCCGCCGAGCTCTCGTCGTCGGGGTTGCGGTCGGGATGATACTTCTGGGCCAGGCGTCGGTAGGCCTTCTTGATCTCTTTCTGATCGGCCCCGCGCTCTACGCCCAGCACCTCGTAATAATCACGTTTGGACATGGATCGGTCCGCCTCCGTCGCGGTACCGCGGAAACACCAACGCGGGAGTCTGGCCCCCGCGCTGGCGTCATCCGTGGTTCAGATGCGTGGTTTACTGCTTTTTCTGGTCGTCGTTGACTTCTTCATACTCGGCATCGACCACGTCATCTTCCTGCTTGGCGCCGGCGTCGCCGGCCTCGCCACCGCCCTGCTGGGCCGCGTCGGCCTGCTCGGCGTACATCTTCTGGGCCAGGTTGCCGGACGCCTCGGTCAGCTTGTCCAGCTTGGCCTGGATGTCGTCCTTGTCGTCGCCCTTGATGGCCTCCTCGAGCTCCTTGGCGGCGCTCTCGATGGCCTGCTTCTCCTCGTCGCTGGCCTTGTCGCCGGCCTCCTCGACGGTCTTGCGGGCGGCGTGGATCATGCCGTCGGCCTGGTTGCGCAGCTGCACCAGCTCCTCGAACTTCTTGTCCTCGTCGGCGTGGGCCTCGGCATCGCGGACCATCTGCTCGATCTCGTCGTCGGAGAGGCCGCTGGAGGCCTTGATGACGATGGACTGCTCCTTGCCGGTGGCCTTGTCCTTGGCGGACACGTTGAGGATGCCGTTGGCGTCCAGGTCGAAGGCGACCTCGATCTGCGGCACGCCGCGCGGTGCCGGCGGGATGTCGGCCAGGTCGAAGCGGCCCAGCGACTTGTTGCCGCCCGCCTGCTTGCGCTCGCCCTGCAGCACGTGGATGGTCACGGCGGTCTGGTTGTCATCCGCGGTCGAGAAGGTCTGGGTCTTCTTGGTCGGAATGGTGGTGTTCTTCTCGATCAGCGGGGTCATCACGCCGCCCAGGGTCTCGATGCCCAGGGTCAGCGGGGTGACGTCGAGCAGCAGCACGTCCTTGACGTCACCGCCCAGCACGCCGCCCTGGATGGCGGCACCCACGGCCACGGCCTCGTCCGGGTTGACGTCCTTGCGCGCCTCCTTGCCGAAGAAGTCGGCCACGCTCTTCTGCACCATCGGCATGCGGGTCTGGCCGCCGACCAGGATCACATCGTCGATCTCGGAGGCGGAGAGGCCGGCATCCTTCAGGGCGATCTTGCACGGATCGAGGGAGCGCTTGACCAGGTCCTCCACCAGCGACTCCAGCTTGGCCCGGGTCACCTTGACGTTGAGGTGCTTGGGACCGGTGTTGTCCGCCGTGATGTAGGGCAGGTTGACGTCGGTCTGCTGGGCGCTGGAGAGCTCGATCTTGGCCTTCTCGGCGGCTTCCTTGAGGCGCTGCATGGCCAGGTTGTCGCCGGAGAGGTCGATGCCGCTGTCCGACTTGAACTGATCGACCAGGTAGTTGATCAGGTGCATGTCGAAGTCTTCGCCACCCAGGAAGGTGTCGCCGTTGGTGGCCAGCACCTCGAACTGGGTCTCGCCGTCGACGTCCGCCACCTCGATGATGGAGATGTCGAAGGTGCCGCCGCCCAGATCGTAGACCGCGATGGTCTTGTCGCCGCGGGACTTGTCCATGCCGTAGGCCAGGGCCGCCGCGGTGGGCTCGTTGATGATGCGCTTGACCTCGAGGCCGGCGATGCGGCCGGCATCCTTGGTGGCCTGGCGCTGGCTGTCGTTGAAGTAGGCCGGCACGGTGATGACCGCCTCGGTGACCTCCTCACCCAGATAGTCTTCCGCGGTCTTCTTCATCTTCTTCAGCACTTCGGCGCTGACCTGCGGCGGTGCCAGCTTCTTGCCCTTCACTTCCACCCAGGCGTCGCCGTTGTCGGCCTCGGTGATGGTGTAGGGCACCATCTTGATGTCCTTCTGGACGACGTCGTCCTTGAAGCGACGGCCGATCAGGCGCTTGATGGCGTAGAGGGTGTTCTGCGGGTTGGTGACCGCCTGGCGCTTGGCCGCCTGACCCACCAGGGTCTCGCCATCATCGGTGTAGGCGATGATGGACGGCGTGGTGCGTGCGCCCTCGGCGTTCTCGATCACCTTGGCGCTGTCGCCGTCGAGCACGGCAACACAGGAGTTGGTGGTCCCCAGGTCAATACCGATGATGCGTCCCATAGGAAATCCTCGAAAGTCGTTGCAATGAATCTGAGAGTCGTGTTCTGCGGCGTGCGCCGCGGAGTTGTCGTCTATCTGGGGGCCGCATGACGCTTTTCAAGCCCCGCGGCACGGATTTGTTGCCCCGCGTCAGCCGGCGGCCTGGCTGACCACCACCATGGCCGGGCGGACCAGGCGGCCGTTGAGCAGGTAGCCCTTCTGCATCACTTCCATGACGGTGTTGGGCTCCATCTCCGGGTTGGGCACCATGGCCATGGCCTCGTGGAACTGCGGGTCGAAGGGCTCGCCGGCGGGCTCCACCACCTCGACGCCGAACTTGGCCAGCACGTCCTGCTGCATCTTCAGGGTCATGGAGACGCCCTCGCGATGGGCCTCGGTGGCCTCGTCGGCCATGGCCTCCAGCGCCTTCTCCAGGCTGTCCACCACCGGAAGCAGCTCCTTGACGAACTTCTCCAGGGCGAACTTGCGGGCCTTCTCGGCCTCCTGCTCGGCGCGCCGGCGCACGTTCTGCGCCTCGGCGGCGGCACGCAGCGCCTGGTCCTTGGCCTCGGCCACGCTCTGCTCGAGCTCCTCGACGCGAGCCGCCAGCACCTCGGCCTCCGGGTTGTCGACGCCGTCGCTCACGGCCTCGGCCTGCTCGGCCGCCTCGACGGCTTCCTCCAGCTCACCCTCGGCCGGCTGCGGGTCGGCGTCCTGCTCCTGGCGGGCGAGTTCCTCGTCCAGCGGGGTCTGGGGGTCTTTGGCCATGGGTCTCTCCTGAAGCGGTTGGCTGAAAAAACGGGTGCGGCGGCCCCTGGCCACCGGCAGACAAGACGGTCGGGTTGACTCGGTGCTGCGGGGTATATGGGGCTGGCTGTGGCGAACTCAAGGCGGGAAGCGAGAGGGAGGCGACGAACCGTGCATTGTTGGCCATCCTCGACTACTGTATAAACGCACACATAATGGATGAATGACCAGTAGTCTGCCGGCTGCCGCGGTGCGAGGCCGGCACAGCCCCCGGGAGGCGTCATGCTGACTGAACTCGCCATTCGTGACTTCGCCATCGTCGACCACCTCGAGCTGGAGCTCGCCGGCGGCATGACCGCCATCACCGGCGAGACCGGTGCCGGCAAGTCGATCCTGCTCGGCGCCCTGGGGCTCTGCCTGGGCGAGCGCGCCGACACCGGCAGCGTGCGCCATGGCGCCGAGCGCGCCGACCTCTCGGCTCGCTTCGACATCCGCCAGCTGCCAGAGGCGCGCGCCTGGCTCGAGGCCCGCGAGCTGCCCGCCGACGACTGCCTGCTGCGCCGGGTGGTCACCGCGGCCGGTCGCTCCCGGGCGTGGATCAACGGCCAGCCCGCCACCATCGCCGACCTCAAGGCGCTGGGCGAACGGCTGGTCGAGATCCACGGCCAGCACGCCCACCAGGCGCTGCTGCGCGAGGAGACCCACCTGCGCCTGCTCGACGACTTCGCCGGGCACCGCGAGGCGGTGGGCGAGATGGCCGGGACCTTCCGCGGCTGGCAGGCGGCGCGGCGCCGGCTCAGGCGCCTGGCCGAGGACGGCGACGAGCTGGCGGCGCGCCGCCAGCTGGTGCGCTACCAGGTCGAGGAGCTGGACCAGCTGGCCCTGGCCGAGGGCGAGCTGAAGGGGCTGGAGGAGGAGCAGGAGGAGCTGGCCCACGCCGAGGAGCGCCTGCGCGAGGCGCAGTTCGCCGCCGAGTGCTGCGACAACGACGAGGGCGGCGCCGTCACCCTGCTGACCCAGGCGATCAACCGCCTCTCGACGCTGCCGGGAAGCGACCGCGGCAGCCTGGCCGAGTCCCTGGCAATGCTCGGCGAGGCACGCATCCAGGTCGAGGAGGCGGCCCGGGAGCTCAACCACTTCGCCGCCGGCACCGAGCTCGACCCGGAGCGGCTGGCCTGGGTGGAGGAGCGCCTGGGCGAGGTACATCGGCTGGCTCGCAAGCACCATGTGATGCCCGAGGAGCTCACCGAACGGCACCGCGCCCTGCAGGCCGAGCTGGCGGGGCTCGAGGCGGGCGACCAGGACCTCGAGGCGCTCTCCGCCGAGGTCGACACCCTGCGCGAACGCTGGAAGGAGCAGGCGCGGCGCGTGGGCGAGGCGCGACGCCAGGCGGCCCGGCGCTTCGGCAAGGCCGTTCAGGAGCAGCTCGCCTTCCTGGCCATGGGCAAGGCCCGCTTCGAGGTGGAGATCGAGGCCCGGGAGACCCCGGCAGCGGAGGGCCTGGAGGCCCTGCGCTTCCTGATCAGCGCCAACCCGGGGCAGCCGCCGCGGCCGCTGGCCCGGGTCGCCTCCGGTGGCGAGCTGTCGCGGATCAGCCTGGCGATCCAGGTGGTGGCCGCCCGCCACTCCACCATTCCCAGCCTGGTGTTCGACGAAGTGGACGTGGGGGTCTCCGGGGCCACCGCCGAGATCGTCGGCCAGCTGCTGCGCCGGCTGGGCGAGCAGGGCCAGGTGATGACCGTGACCCACCTGCCCCAGGTGGCCGCCCAGGCCCACCAGCACCTGCATATCGAGAAGCAGGCCGGGCGCGACACCACCCTGACGCGCATGGCGCTGCTCGACGAGGCCGGCCGGGTCGGCGAGCTGGCCCGCATGCTGGGCGGCGTCAACCTCTCGGACAGGACCCTGGCCCATGCCCGGGAGATGCTCGACGCCAGCCAGCGTCCCCACCACTGAGCGCGACAGCCTCTCGGACCACTCTCCATACCACCGGCCCATGCCCGGGAGAGGCTCGACGCCAGCCAGCGTCCCCACCACTGAGGGGGACAGCCTTTCTAACCGCTATCCATTCCCCCCCACAAACGCCGACGGCCCCGATCAATGATCGGGGCCGTCGGCCGGGAAGGGCAGCGTTCGCGCGGGACGACTACTTGCGGGGGGCGCCATCCTGGCGGGTGGCATTGGAGCCACGGGGGCGCACGTAGAGCACCAGGGCATGGTCCACCAGCTCGTAGCCGTGCTCCTCGGCGATCTCCTGCTGGCGCCGCTCGATGGTCTCGTCGAAGAACTCGATGATCTCGCCGCTGTCGAGGCACACCATGTGGTCGTGGTGCTCCTCCTGGGAGATCTCGAAGACCGCGTGGCCGCCGTCGAAGTTGTGGCGCACCACGAGGCCCGCCGATTCGAACTGGGTCAGCACCCGGTAGACGGTGGCGAGGCCCACGTCCTCTCCGGCGTCCAGCAGGGTCTTGTAGACATCCTCGGCGCTCAGGTGATGCTCGCCCTGGGCGTTCTCGAGGATCTGCAGGATCTTCACGCGCGGCAGGGTCACCTTCAGACCGGCCTTGCGTAGTTCATGGTTCTGGTCGGCCATGGTCGCTCTTCGCAGTATCGGGTAGGGTCGGGTATGATCGACCGAAACCACGATAGTGAAGAACAGGCGCAAATGCAAAAGCTGACCAGAATCGTCACCCTTTCTGCCGCCCTGCTGATGGCCAGCGGCTGCAGCTACTTCGGGGTCTACAAGCGCGACATCCCCCAGGGCAACCTGGTGACCGCCGACATGGTGGACCAGCTGCGCCCCGGCATGAGCCGCGATGAGGTGGTCTACCTGATGGGCCGGCCGCTGCTCGAGGCGCCCTTCGACTCCAGCCAGTGGGACTACATCTTCCGGCTGGACGAGGCCTATGGCGAGGTGGAGCGCCGCCGGGTCACCCTGACCTTCGCGGGCAACCGCCTGATGGATATCCAGCGGGAGGGGGACCTGAGCCAGGACATCGAGCTGCGCCCGACCGAGAGCGTCGGCCCCCGGGTGGAGGGCAGCGACCCCCTCGATGGCATGCCGCAGCAGCCCCAACCGGACGCTGGCGGCACCGTGCCCCAGGGGGGCGAGACCTCCAGCGACTTCTGAGCCGCCCCCATGCCTGGACGCCCCGCACCGGCACCTGCCGGGCGGGGCGTCAGCGTTTCTCGCGGGCGGCGCGGGCGGCTCGCGCCGCCTTGGGATCGATCTCCAGCGGCCGGTAGACCTCGACGCGATCCCCGGCGCGCAGCCGCTGGCCCTCCGGGTCGCGCAGCCGCCGCCCGAAGATGCCCAGGTCCGCCTCGGCGAAGGTCGCCGGCGGGCACTCGGGGAAGTGCTGTTCCAGCCCGGCCAGCGCCACCGCCTGGCGCGCGGTGGTGCCCTCGGGGACCGTCAGGCTGACGATGCGCTGCCGGTCGGGCAGTGCGAAGGCCACCTCCACCTCGAGGCGTGACATTCCGCTAGCGGCCATAGAGCTGGTCGGCCCGGCGGGTGAACGAATCGACCAGCTGGCCCGCGACCTGCTGGAAGAGCTTGCCGAAGGCCATGCCCAGCAGGCGGTTGGCGAACTCGAACTCCATCTCCAGGCACACCTTGCAGGCGTTCTCGCCCATGGGGATGAACATCCAGCGCCCGCGTAGCCGCTTGAAGGGGCCGCTGACCAGCGACATCTCGATGCGCTCGGGCTCGATCAGGTCGTTGCGGGTCATGATGCTCTGCTCGATGCCGGCACGGCCCAGGGTCATCTCGCCGATCAGGTGCGAGTCGTCACGCTCCACCAGGCGGGCGCGACGGCAGCCCGGCAGGAACTCCGGATAGCGCTCGAAATCGTTGACCAGATCGAACATGTCCTGGGGGGTGTGCCGCACCATGGCGGTTCGGTTGACCGTTGGCATTGAGCTCTCCGCTGACTTCACAGTGCCCAGGGCGTATCATGAGCCGTTGTTCCAGGCCTTGAATGGTACCACGCTTCCCCCCATATCGAAGGGGCAGCCGCCACGGGCACGATCAAGATACGAGGTTTCATGGCCAACAAGAAAGGCAAGGGAAAGGGTCCCGGCAGCAACGTCATCGCCCAGAACAAGAAGGCTCGCTTCGAGTACCACATCGACGAGACCTTCGAGGCGGGCCTGGTGCTGTCCGGCTGGGAGGTGAAGAGCCTGCGCGCCGGCAAGGCGCAGCTGACCGACACCTACATCCTGGTCAAGAACGGCGAGGCCTGGCTGCTGGGCAGCCACATCATGCCGCTCAACACCGCCAGCACCCACGAGGTCGCCGACCCGATCCGCACCCGCAAGCTGCTGCTGCACAAGAAGGAGATCGCCAAGATCTTCTCGCGGACCCAGGACAAGGGGCACACCTGCGTGCCGCTGAAGCTCTACTGGAAGGGCAACCGGGTGAAGTGCGAGCTGGCCCTGGTGACGGGCAAGAAGCTGCACGACAAGCGCGCCACCGAGAAGGACCGCGACTGGCAGCGCCAGAAGGGTCGCGTGATGCGGGAACAAAACCGTGCCTGAGGTGTCACAGAACTGAACATCCTGTTAGGATGATCGCTATGGGGGCGACATGGTTTCGACGCCGGTGACAACCCCTGCGGTGCATGCCGAGAGCGTGATGTATCTCGTAAATCCAACATCACGACTAAATAGTCGCAAACGACGACAACTACGCTCAGGGCGCGCTGGCAGCTTAAAGACTGCTAGCTTCTAGTCCGGCCCCGAAGTGATGTGCCCATTCATCACGGAGGGGATACGAGCCAAGAATGATGGGATCGCGATCGGTAGCGTCCTCATGCCGGTCGTTAAATCTAAGAGGAATCGCGTCGCTGGATCCTGACCGTCGGAGCCAGAGGCGTTAAATCAAAAGACGGAATCTAAGCATGTAGAGCCAATGGGCGCGTGCTGGCGGACGCGGGTTCAATTCCCGCCGCCTCCACCAACTCCATACGAATCAAGCACCTACGGGTGCTTTTTTCGTTTCTGGCCGTTTGCGACCCCGGTGGTGCCCCCACCCACTCCCCATCTCCCGGGCCACCAACGTCCAACGCGAGCCACCCCTGCGACCTTCGTCTTACGCTTGACGCGAAAAGCACTTGATACCAGCCTCAGGGGACGCCATTATCAGCGCCCACTCGTCACCCCCCTGCGGGGAGCCGGGCGAGGCCAAGACCGGGGTGGCATCGGGTCGGGGGCGCCGAGGCGCTTCACTACCGATAAGACCCTACCACTGTTGACATTTCCCGATCTGGATTCGAACCCCCATGAGCAAAGTCCTGATTATCGGCGCCGGCGGCGTCGGCGGCGTCGTTACCCACAAGTGCGCCCAGCATCCCGAGGTCTTCAGCGAGATCCTGCTGGCCAGCCGCAACGAGGCGAAGTGCAAGGCGATCGCCGCCCAGCTGGATCGCCCGATCCAGACCGCCCAGGTGGACGCCGACAGCGTCGATGACCTGGTCGCGCTGATCGAGTCCTTCAAGCCCGACGTGCTGATCCACGTGGCCCTGCCCTATCAGGACCTGACCATCATGGAGGCCTGCCTGAAGACCGGCGTGCCCTACCTGGACACCGCCAACTACGAGCACCCCGACGAGGCGAAGTTCGAGTACAAGGAGCAGTGGGCATTCCAGGAGCGCTACAAGGAGGCCGGCAACATGGCCACCCTGGGCTGCGGCTTCGACCCGGGCATGACCAATATCTACTGCGCCTACGCCCAGAAGAACCTGTTCGACGAGATCCACCGCATCGACATCCTGGATGCCAACGGCGGCGACCACGGCTACCCCTTCGCCACCAACTTCAACCCGGAGATCAACATTCGCGAGATCACCGCGAAGGGTCGCTACTGGGAGAAGGGCGAGTGGAAGGAGACCGACCCGCTGGCAGTGAAGCGCAAGTTCGACTTCGACGGCATCGGCGAGAAGGACATCTACCTGCTCTACCACGAGGAGCTCGAGTCCCTCAGCCAGAACATCAAGGGCCTGGAGCGCATCCGCTTCTGGATGACCTTCTCCGACAAGTACATCACCCACCTGAAGGTGCTCGAGAACGTCGGCATGACCCGCATCGAGCCGATCACGGTGAACGGCACCGAGATCGCCCCGCTGGAGTTCCTTAAGGCGGTGCTGCCGGACCCGGCATCGCTGGGCCCGCGTACCAAGGGCAAGACCAACATCGGCATCATCGCCGACGGCATCAAGGACGGTAAGCGTCGCAAGGTGTACATCTACAACATCTGCGACCACGAGGCGTGCTACGCCGAGGTCCAGTCCCAGGCGATCTCCTACACCACCGGCGTGCCGGCGGTGACCGGCGCCATGCTGATGCTGGAAGGGATCTGGAAAGGCGCGGGCGTGTTCAACGTCGAGCAGCTCGACCCCGACCCCTTCATGGCCCGCATCGGCGAGATGGGGCTGCCCTGGCAGGTGGTCGAGCTCGACCCCGACCACGACCCCCTGGCCTGAGCCATGGCGAACGCACGCGAGCAGGGCCTGGACTTCGACGTCCGGGCCTGCCCCTCACCGGCCTATGTGGTGGACGACGCCCTACTGCGCCGCAACCTGGCGCTGCTGGGGCAGGTCCAGGCGCGCAGCGGTGCGCGCATCCTGCTGGCCCTGAAGGGCTTCGCCATGTGGGATACCTTCCCGCTGGTGCGCCAGTACCTGGTGGGCACCACGTCAAGCGGCCAGGACGAGGCGCGCCTGGGGGCGGAGACCTTCGGCGGCGAGGTGCACTGCTACTCGCCGGCCTTCACCGAGGAGGAGATGGCGGTGGTGCTGCGCTATGCAGACCACCTCAGCTTCAACTCCCCGGGCCAGTGGCGACGCTTCCGCGAGACCATCGCGGGCGCGCCCCGCCGGGTCTCCTGCGGCATGCGGGTCAACCCGGAGCACTCCACCGGTTCGGTGCCGCTCTATGATCCCTGCGCACCGGGCTCGCGGCTCGGCACCCGGGCGCGTGACCTCAACTCCGAGGTGATGGAGGGGCTCGAGGGGCTGCACTTCCACACCCTCTGCGAGCAGAACAGCGACGACCTGGAGTCGACCCTGGCGGCCTTCGAGGAGCGCTTCGGCCACTACCTGGCCGGCCTCAAGTGGGTCAACTTCGGCGGCGGGCACCATATCACCCGGGACGACTACGACGTCGAGCGGCTGGTGCGGGTGATCCGGGACTTCCGGGAGCGCCATCCGCACCTCACCGTCTACCTGGAGCCGGGAGAGGCGATCGCGCTGAACACCGGCTACCTGGTCTGCTCCGTGCTGGATATCGTCGACAATGACGGCCCCATCGCCATCCTCGACACCTCCGCCACGGCGCACATGCCCGACGTGCTGGAGATGCCCTACCGCCCGCACATCATCGGCGGCGGCGAGCCGGGCGAGAAGGCCCACACCTACCGCCTGGGGGGCATGACCTGCCTCGCCGGCGACGTGATCGGC
Organism: Halomonas sp. 3H; assembly: GCF_024206005.1. NCBI lineage: Bacteria > Pseudomonadati > Pseudomonadota > Gammaproteobacteria > Oceanospirillales > Halomonadaceae > Halomonas > Halomonas sp. 3H. The sequence continues at coordinate 155,596 of NZ_CP100360.1, read as the reverse complement.
GACTACTCCTTCGACGCGCCCCTGCAGATCGGCGACCGCCTGGTGTTCACCGACATGGCCCACTACACCATGGTCAAGACCACCACCTTCAACGGCATCCGCCTGCCGTCGATCTGCCGCATCGACGAGGCGAACCGCGAGGTGCGCACGGTCAGGACCTTCGGCTACGTGGACTACATGCAGCGGCTCAGCTGACGCCTGCGCGGCAGGCGAACGGCGGAATCGAACAGGCACCCTCGGGTGCCTGTTCCCGTTGGGGCCACCGCCCCCTTCACTCCCCCCCCCTTTCTCCTCCCACGATTTTCCCGCAAGGTGGCGTTTGCACTCAGCTGTCAGGGAGAACTGCCATGACCCGGGTCTTCAAGTTCGGCGGCGCCTCGATCCAGGACGCCGCGGCCATCCGCCACCTGGGGGAGCTGCTGGCCGGCTTCCCTGACCGACCGCTGGTGGTGGTCGTGTCGGCCATGGGCAAGACCACCAACGCCCTGGAGGCGCTGATCGCAGCGGCGCGAGTGGGTGACGAGGCCGACTACCGCCGCCGTCTCGAGGCCCTGCGCCAGGCCCACCTCACGGTGATGACCGAGCTCTTCGGCGAGGGTGCGGGCCCGGCGGCACGGGTCGCCGCGCTGTTCGACGAGCTGGACGCCCGGCACCGTCAGTACCGCGACGCCTCCTACCCCCTGCACTACGACCAGACCATCGGCTACGGCGAGCTGCTCTCCACCACCCTCGTCGCCGCCTGGCTCAACGCGACCGGCGTGGCAACCACCTGGTGCGATGCCCGCGAACTGGTCATCACCGACGCCTGCCACCAGGCCGCCAACGTCGACTGGGCAGCCACCGCCCGCCGGGTCGCGGACCTGCCGCTGGACGACGGCCGGCTGCTGCTGACCCAGGGCTTCATCGGCGCCACGCCCACGGGGGCCATGAGCAGCCTGGGACGCGAGGGCTCAGACTTCAGCGCGGCCATCCTCGCCCACTGCCTGGGGGCCGAGGAGGTGGTGATCTGGAAGGACGTGCCGGGGCTCTTCAACGCCGACCCGCGGCGCTTCGACAATGCCGTGCCGCTGGCGCACCTCTCCTATGCCGAGGCCGTCGAGCTGGCCTGGCATGGCGCCAAGGTGATCCACCCCAAGACCCTGGGCCCGCTCCAGCAGAAGGCGATCCCGCTGACGGTGCGCTCCTTCCTGGAGCCGGACGCCCCGTCCAGCACCATCGACGCCGAGACGCGCCACGACGCCGGTCACCCCGCCCTGATCCTGCGCGACGACCAGGTGCTGCTGGAGGTCACGCCTCGCGACTTCGCCTTCATGGACGAGGCCCGGCTGCACGACATCCTCGGCCGCCTCGTCGAGGTCGGCCTGCATGCCAACCTGATCGACAGCGAGGCAATGCGGCTGCGGCTCTGCGTCGACCCGAAGCCCGAGAAGCTCGAACCGCTGGCCGACTCGCTGGCCGCCGACTACCGGCTGGATCGCCACGAGGGGCTCACCCTGCTGACCGTTCGCCACCCCACCCCGGCGCTGCTCGAGGCCCTCGCCGAGGGGCGCGAGGTGCTCGCCGAGCGGGGCAATGCCGGTACTGCCCAGCGGCTGTTCCGCGGCGACCAGTGCCCCGAGACCTGGCATATCCCGGACTGAGGCCCGCCGGCTTCGCCGAAGGTGCCAATGCCGGCGGGGCGCGCCTGTGCGATGGTAGCGGGCCACCCGTGACCGCCCCGACAGGACTCGCCCCATGCCCCAGCCCATCACCTTCCCGGCCGCCGATGGCTTTCGCCTGCAGGGCCACGAATGGCGCCATGCGCACGCGGACCCGTCGCGCCCGGTGGTGGTGATCAACCCGGCCACCTCGGTAGCCAGCCGCTACTACCATCGCTTCGCCGCCTACCTGCATGCCCACGGCATGGACGTGGTCACCTACGACTACCGCGGCATCGGAGCCTCGCGCCCGCCCGCCTCGCTGCGTCGCCTGCCGGCCAGCTGGTACGACTGGGGCGAGCTGGACTGCGAGGGCGCCCTGCGGCACGCCCTGGCGGCGTTCCCGGGGCAGCCCCTGGACGTGGTGGCCCACTCCATCGGCGGTTTCGCCCTGGGCCTGGCGCCCTCCAATGGCCGGGTGCGGCGGGCCTTCACCATGGGCTCCCAGTTCGCCTACTGGCGCGACTACCGGCCCGAGCTGCGCCGCGGCATGCTGCTCAAGTGGCACCTGGTGATGCCGCTGCTGGCCGTGGCGCTGGGCTACGTGCCCGCCAAGCGCCTGGGCTGGATGGAGGACACTCCCCGCGGCGTGGCGCTCGACTGGTCGACCATGCGCCCCGGCTTCGAGCAGAGCTTCCGCCACCGCTCGCCGCGCGGGCGCCGTCTCGCGGCCGAGCGACGGGCCCGATTCGGCCAGCTGCGCGCCCCGCTGCTGGCGCTCAGCGTCACCGACGACCCCTTCGGCACCGAACCGGCCATCGAGCGCCTGCTCGGCTACTTCACCTCGAGCGCGCGCACCCACCTGCGGCTCTCGCCGCAGGAGATCGACGCCGAACGGATCGGCCACTTCGCCTTCTTCCACGACCGTTTCCGCCACAGCCTCTGGCCGATCGCCCTGGCCTGGCTGACGCAGGAGGCGCTGCCCGCGGCCGCCCCGGGCCGCCACCGGCACCACCCCCGGCACGCCTGACCGACACGCCAGACACGCGAACGCCGGGGCGGTCACGCCCCGGCGTTCGTCACGACCGCTTCTCGAACGGACCCGTCGTAGCTACCCGGCCGGGCAGGCGCGGCTCAGGCCGCGTCGCGCTTGGCGTCGGCAGCGGCCTGCATGGCCAGCGCAGTGTCCAGCATGCGGTTGGAGAAGCCCCACTCGTTGTCGTACCAGGCCATCACCTTCACCAGCCGTCCGTTCACGCGGGTGTGGTTGGCATCGAAGGTGGAGGAGTTGGCGTCGTGGTTGAAGTCGATGGAGACCAGCGGCTGGGCGTTGACCGCCAGCACCGGCGATGCCTCGGCGGCCCGGGCGACGATGGCGTTGATCTCCTCCCGGGTGGTGTCGCGGCTGGCGGTGAAGACCAGGTCGACCAGCGAGACGTTGATCACCGGCACGCGGACCGCCAGGCCATCGAACTTGCCGGCCAGGCCCGGCAGCACCAGGCCCACCGCGGCGGCGGCGCCGGTCTTGGTGGGGATCATCGAGTGCGTGGCGCTGCGGGCCCGGTAGGGATCCTTGTGATAGACGTCGGAGAGGTTCTGGTCGTTGGTGTAGGCGTGAACCGTGGTCATCAGGCCGTTCTCGATGCCCACCGCCGCATCCAGGGCCTGGGCCACCGGCGCCAGGCAGTTGGTGGTGCAGGAGGCGTTGGAGACCACCTTGTGCTCGGGCTTGAGCACGTCCTCGTTGACGCCATAGACCACGGTGGCGTCGGCATCGGGGCTCGGGGCGGAGATCAGCACGCGCCCGGCGCCGGCCTCGAGGTGCTTCGCCGCGGCCTCACGCCTGGTGAACAGGCCGGTGCACTCCATCACCTGATCGACACCCAGCGACGCCCAGGGCAGCGCCGCCGGGTCGCGCTCGGAGAGGATGGCGATGCGGTCACCGTCCACGCTGAGGCTCTCGTCGTCATGCGCCACGGGGAAGGGGAAGTGGCCGTGCACGGTGTCGTGGCGCAGCAGGTGGGCGTTGAGTGCCGGGTCGCCCAGGTCGTTGATGGCCACCACCTGGATCCGCCGGCGGTAGCCGTTCTCGTAAAGGGCGCGAAGTACGTTGCGGCCGATGCGGCCGAAGCCGTTGATGGCGATCTTGAGCGTCATGTCCTCTTCCTCTTGCTCCAGTGGCGACGTGTGGGTCCCGGGGTGAGCCGACTGGCGGAGGTGGGACGGCATCGAGAATGCCGACTCGACAGGCCCGCGGCTCATCGTGTGCCCACAATGTGGCGCAAGGCAGCCTCGGACTCAAGATTTTTTTAGTAACTTTACAACATAATGAGCTTCGACCTCATGGCAGCCCCCTGCCAGCCACTGACAGCCCTGGCGATTTTGCGCTGCAACACTGCGGATTGCGGGGGCACGCCGGCGCCGCCTGGGGTATCGCGCCATGTAGTAAACTTACCTCAAAAGCGCTATCGTGACCCCACCGACCACCCCCCTCCCGGAGGAACCCATCATGTCGACACAGCCGCTGCACACCCCCATCCGCCGCACCAAGATCGTCGCCACCCTGGGCCCGGCCAGCGACCGCGAAGGGGTGCTGGAGGCGATGATCGCGGCCGGCGTCGACGTGGTGCGCCTCAACTTCTCCCACGGCTCGGCCGACGACCACCGCCAGCGCCTGATCCGTGTCCGCGAGATCGCCGCCCGCCTGGGCAGGAGTGTGGCCGCCCTGGGCGACCTCCAGGGCCCCAAGATCCGCATCGCCCGCTTCGCCGATGGCGCCGTGGAACTCGCCGAGGGCGCTCCCTTCATCCTCGACATGGCCCTGGACGGCACTGCCGGCACCTGGGAACGGGTCGGCTGCGACTACCGGCAGCTGATCGATGACGTCGCCCCGGGCGACCGCCTGCTCCTCGACGACGGCCGGGTGGTGCTCGACGTCACCGCCGTTCGCGGCCGCGAGATCCACACCACCGTGGTGGTCGGCGGCCGGCTCTCCAACAACAAGGGCATCAACAAGCAGGGCGGCGGCCTCTCGGCGCCGGCCCTCACCGACAAGGACCGCGCCGACCTCGCCACCGCGGTCGAGATCGGCGTCGACTACCTCGCCGTTTCCTTCCCGCGCACGGCCGCCGACATGGCCGAGGCCCGGGCGCTGCTCGGCGAGGCCGGCGCCGAGATCGGCCTGGTGGCCAAGCTGGAGCGCGCCGAGGCGGTGGCCGACGCGGCCACCCTGGACGGCATCATCGAGGCCTCCGAGGCGGTGATGGTGGCCCGCGGCGATCTCGGCGTGGAGATCGGCGACGCCCAGCTGATCGGCATGCAGAAGCGCATCATCAAGCGCGCGCGCACGCTGAATCGCGCGGTGATCACCGCCACCCAGATGATGGAGTCGATGATCGAGTCGCCGCTGCCCACCCGGGCCGAGGTGTTCGACGTGGCCAACGCGGTGCTCGACGGCACCGACGCGGTGATGCTCTCCGCCGAGACCGCCGCCGGCGACTTCCCGGTGGAGACCATCGAGGCCATGGACCGGGTCTGCCTGGGCGCCGAGCGCGAGAAGATCGCCCAGGAATCCGGCCACCGCATCCACGAGGGCTTCTCGCGGATCGACGAGACCATCGCGCTGTCGGCGATGTACGCCGCCAACCACCTGGAAGGCGTGGCCGCCATCGCCTGCATGACCTCGACCGGCTACACGCCCTTGATCGCCTCGCGCATCCGCTCGGGGTTACCTATCGTCGGCCTGGCCCATAGCCCGGTGGCCCAGCGGCGCATGGCGCTCTACCGCGGGGTGGTCTCGCTGCCCTTCGACACCCGCGACATGGCGCCCACCGAGCTCAACGACCGGGCGCTGGCGCTGCTGGTGGAGAAGGGCATCGCCGAACCCGGCGACCATGTCATCCTGACCCGGGGCGACCACATGAACGCCCATGGCGGTACCAACACGCTGAAGATCCTCGAGGTGTGAGAAATGACCGAGACTCGCCCGCAGCGCTCCGTGCGCCGCACCCTGCCGGCACGCAAGCGCATCGCGCTGATCGCCCACGACGGCAAGAAGGAGGAGCTGCTGGAGTGGGCCGCCGCCTGGCGGGACACCCTGGCCCGACACGAGCTCACCGGCACCGGCACCACCGCCAGCCGCGTGGCCAGGGCGCTGTCGCTGCCGGTCCAGGGACTGATGAGCGGCCCCCTGGGAGGCGACCAGCAGATCGGCGCCCTGATCACCGAGCAGCGGCTCGACCTGCTGATCTTCTTCTGGGACCCCTTCGCGCCCCAGCCCCACGACCCCGACGTCAAGGCGCTGCTGCGCCTGGCCGCGCTGTGGAACGTGCCGGTGGCCTGCAATGCGGCGAGCGCCGACTTCCTGATCAGCTCGCCGTGGCTGGACCAGGCCTACGAGATGGCCATTCCCGATGCCGGGGCCTGGGTCCAGGCGCGGGCCGGCGACTGAGCGCCGCCCTCAGCCCGCGGCGGCGGCCCGCCGGCCGACGCCGTGACCATGCCAGGCCGCGGCCAGCCACAGCGCCACGCTGACCAGCACGTAGGCGACCGCCCGCCAGGGATGGCCGAGCAGCACGAGCTGCAGGGTCTCGAGCCCGAACAGCGAGAAGGTGGTGAAGCCGCCGCAGAAGCCGGCCACCAGGAAGGGCTGCCAGCGGGCGACCCGCCCGTGGACACGACCGGCGGCAAAGGCCGCAAAGGCGGCGATCAGCCAGGCGCCCAGGGTGTTCACGGCCAGGGTGGCCCAGGGAAAGAGCGGAACCGGCAGGGTCAGCAGCGCCAGGCTGAGCTGGTAGCGCAGGGTGGTGCCCAGGGCGCTGCCCAGCCCCACGGCGGCGTAGGCGCGCCTGCCGATCATGTCGCGCCTCCCGCCAGCCACCAGCCGAGCAGCAGGGCCAGCAGGCCGGCCACCAGGGTCGCGACGACATTGGCCAGGGCGGCCAGGGGGCGACGCTGCTGCCAGAGGGTCAGGGTCTGCAGGCTGAACGACGACACCGTGGTGTAGCCCCCCAGCAGGCCGATGGCCAGCAGCTGCCAGGACAGCCCCGGCGCGCCGACGGGCAGGCCCAGGACGCCAACCAGCCCGCCCATGGCCAGGGCGCCGGAGAGGTTGACCACCAGGGTCCCCCAGGGAAAGACCGAGCCGAGACGTCGGGCCACGGCATCGCCCACGGCCAGCCGGGCCATGCCGCCCAGCGCACCGCCGATCGCCACCAGCAGCAGCCCCGTTGCCTCCAGCTCCATTCCCGGCTCCTGTCTGCCGTCCGGCTTCCACCACCCGATAAAGGGCGCCACCCAACGAAAAAGGCCACCCCGAGGGGTGGCGGAAGAGTATCGCATGCTTGCCAGGCCGGCGGGCAGGGTGCCGTGTTCGCCGGACTCCGGCAAATATGGCATACGGGCGCCGTCATGTACAATTCCTGTATACGGTTATGCCGCCACAGGCCCGCGGGTCGTGGTGGTGCGGCAAAGTCCGTATCATGACCCGACATCATCGCCCACACGCCAAGAGACGGAGGTCACCGCGTGAATTCCAAGCGAGTCCTACCCCTGCTGGTCGGCTGGCTGCTGATCGCCCTGATGGCGATCGCGGCACCGGCCCAGGCCCAGCAGGCCCAAGGCGGCGACGCGCCTGCCCACTCCACCCTGGCCGACCTGCTCGAGAACGAGGAGACGCGCCAGCAGCTGATCGACCAGCTGCGCGGGATGGCCGATGCTCCGGCCGCCGAGGCGACGCCAGAGGAGGCGGCCGCCTCTCCCTCGCTGCCTCGCCAGCTGGCCGAGCTGACCAGCCGCATCGCCAGCGACATCGGCGGACAGTTCGGCAGCGCCGTGGAGGCGGTCGGCGACCTGTTTACCGGTGGCCTGGAGGACAGCACCTTCGACACGGCGGCCTTCACCAGCGCGACCATCAACCTGGGCCTGGTGATCCTGGCCACCCTGGTGCTGTTCCTGGCCTTCCGCCGACTGGCCAAGCCGCTGTTCACCGGGATCAGCCAGTGGTCGCTCAACGGTGCCGGCTTGACCCCGGTGCTGCGACTGGTGATCTGCGTGGCCCTGGCCGCCCTGGTGGACGTGCTGGTGGTGGCGCTGGCCTACGTGGGCGGCAACCTGGTCGCCACCTTCGCCATCGGCGAGACCGGCGAGCTCTCCACCCGCGCCTCGCTGTTCCTCAACGCCTTCCTGGTCATCGAGCTGCTCAAGGCGGCGCTGCGGGTGCTCTTCTCGTCACGCTACGAGGGGCTACGCCTGCTGCCGATCACGGCGGACGAGGCCTCCTACTGGAACCGCTGGATCGCCCGGCTGATCGGCCTGGTGGGGTACGGCCTGATGGTGGTGGTGCCGCTGATCAACGTCTACATCGCCCCGGCCCTGGGCCAGGGGGTCGGCACCCTGATCATGTTCGCCGCCTTCGTCTACGCCGTGGCGGTGGTGATGAAGAACCGCCAGCGGCTGCGCGATGCCATCAACGAGAAGGCCGACCGCGCCACCATGGCCGCCACCCGGGTGAGCCTGCAGCTCTTCGCCCGCACCTGGCACCTGTTCGCCCTGGCCTACTTCGTGATGGTGCTGGTGGTGACCCTGACCCGCCCGGTGGATGCCCTGCCCTTCGTGCTCTTCGCCACCCTCAAGACCATCGCCGCGGTGGTGGTCGGGATGCTGGTCTCCAGCCTGCTGACCCAGACCATTGGCCGGCGCATCACCCTCTCCGAGGAGCTGCGTCGCAAGCTGCCGCTGCTGGAGCCCCGCCTCAACAGCTACGTGCCCAACGCCCTGCGGGTCATCCGCACCCTGATCCTGATCGTGGTGGTGATGCTGGTACTCAGCGCCTGGGGCGCCTTCGACCTGGCGGGCTGGTACGCCTCCGAGGCGGGCCGCGGCCTGGTCGGCAAGGTGGTCAGCGTGGCGATGATCCTGATGATCGCCATCGGCGCCTGGCTCGGCCTGGCCAGCCTGATCGAGCACAAGCTCAATCCCGAGACTGGCAAGGGCGAGCCCGACGCCCGCGCCAAGACCCTGCTGACGCTGTTCCGCAACGCCCTGGCCATCGCCCTGATCACCATGACGGCGATGATCGTGCTGGCCGAGATCGGCATCAACATCGGCCCGCTGATCGCCGGTGCCGGTGTGCTGGGCCTGGCCATCGGTTTCGGGGCCCAGAAGCTGGTCCAGGACATCATCACCGGCATCTTCATCCAGGTGGAGAACGCCATGAACACCGGCGACGTGGTCACGGTGGGCGGCATCACCGGCACCGCGGAGCGGCTCAGCATCCGCTCGGTGGGCATCCGCGACCTCAACGGCACCTACCACATCGTGCCCTTCTCCAGCGTGGACACCGTCTCCAACTACATGCGCGAGTTCGGCTACCACGTGGGCGAGTACGGCATCGCCTACCGCGAGAGCATCGACGATGCCATCGTGGCGCTGCGCGAGGCCTTCGATGAGCTGGCCGGCGACGAGGAGCACAAGATGAACATCCTCGCCCCGCTGGAGGTGGCCGGCGTGGTCGCCCTGGCCGACAGCTCGGTGAACATCCGGGTGCGCATCAAGACCACCCCGGGCACCCAGTGGGCCACCGGCCGGGCCTTCAACCGCCTGGTCAAGCTGCACTTCGACGCCCGCGGCATCGAGATCCCCTTCCCCCACACCACCCTCTACTTCGGTGTCGGCAAGGAGGGCGAGGCGCCGCCCGCCAACCTGCGCGTCATGCAGCAGCCCTTCGACATCGACGGCCGCCCGGGCGGGCAGCCCCGCTCCGGCGAGAGCAGCCGGGCCGGCGAGGAGGATCCGCGCTCCCGCCCCAACCCCGCGTTCAAGGGCGACTTCGACGACGAGGACTGAGCCGCCGCGCCCTCCTCCCCCGACGAAGGCGGGGCTGCCACCGGCAGCCCCGCCTTTCTATTTCCGTGCCCGTGTCGGCCGCCCTCGCCGCGAGCCTGGCTCGCCCCATCCTGTCACGGGGCACGCCTGTCGACCCGCCTGCCCGCTGGCTGGCCGGCAGCGGTGACCCTTGCCTGGTTCCCCTGGCGATGCACCGCCCACGAGAAGGGGGCGCCTGAGCGCCCCCGGATGGTGTGGCCTGGCCGCGGCAGGGGCCGCGGGCGCATCAGGCCCTGTCCTTGCCCTTGGCCTCCTGGCTGACACCCTTCTTCTTGCCCTCGGCCAGCACGTCCTTGTCCTCGCTGGGCTGGGGCAGGGAGGGCAGCGACTTGTCGAGCAGCTCGACGCTCTGGCGGTAGTAGAGCTGGCTCTTGTTGTGCTCGCCCAGGTTGGCATAGAGCCGCGCCAGCTCGGCGCACACCACGCCGCTGGGGCGCTGGCGCTGGCTGGCCTCGAAGTACTCCTGGGCCTTGCCCCAGTAGGCGTTGCGCAGCGCCAGGCGGCCCAGGGTGAGCAGCAGGTCGGGGTCGTTGGGGCGCTCCTGCAGCCACTTCTCGGCGGTGACCAGCTGGCGGCCGGCGTCCACGTCGAGCAGCCCGTAGCGCAGCACCAGGCGGCTGTCCCAGTGCTCCTTGAGGGAGTGGCGCAGCAGCCGCTCGGCGATGGGTTCCTGGCCACCGCGCACCAGCGCCTCGGCGTAGAGCACGATCAGGTCGATGTTGCCGCGCAGGTGGTCGGGCATGTCGGCCCACAGCCCGCGCACCTTCTCGATGTCGGCGCCCTCGCGGGCCTCGCGCACGATCAGCTCGCGGTAGGCGCGCTGCTCCAGCTGCTCGCGCTCCTCCGGGGCGATCAGCTGCTGGGCGCCCAGCCGCGGCATCAGGCGGCGCAGGCCGTCCCAGTCGCTGACGCTGAGGTAGGCCTGCTTGAGCTGCTTGAGCACCTGGGGGTGGTTGGGCAGCTGACGGTCGAGGCGGGTGAGGATGGCCAGCGCCTCCTCGTACTGCTGGCGGTCCAGCATCAGCTGGGCCTGCATCATGCCCACCGCGGTGTCGGCCCCCTCGGTGCTGAGGTGGGCCCGCTTGAGCAGGGTGTCGGCCTGGTCGAAGCGGCCCTGGTAGTGGGCCGCCAGCGCCGCGGAGAGGTAGTTGACCAGCGGCGTGCTGGAGTCATCCGCGGCCTTGACCAGGGACTTCTCGGCCTTCTTCCAGCGCCCCTCGGCCAGCGCCACCAGGCCGCGCACGGTGCGCTTCATGGCGTTGCGGTTGCGGGTGCGGCTGTTCCACACCTTGAAGCGGGAGACCGGGCGGGTCAGGCGCATCAGCACCCGCAGCCCGAAGTGCAGCAGCAGGAAGGCCGCCAGCAGGATCACCAGGCCGAACCAGAAGGAGGTCTGCAGCGAGGTGTCTCCGACCCGCACCAGCCAGTAGCCGGGCACGGACATCATCAGCTGGCCGAACAGCGCGCCGAGCGCCAGGCCCAGGACGACGATCAGGATCAGCTTTCTCATGCGTCATCTCCCCGGCGCGACTCGAAGCGGCGCTCGATGAAGGTGGCCAGGGCCTGCTGGGAGCCGCTGATGTCCGGCAGTTCGGGGCGAATCGCCTCGCCCTTCAGCGCCTCGAGCCGGCCGATCACCGATTGCACGCCGGAGGCGTCGGTGTCGTAGTAGCCGTTGATCAGGGTCAGGGCCTTGTCGAGGCTCGCCTCGAAGAGCGCCTGCTCCTCCTTAAGCAGCGCCAGCTGGGACTGCTCCAGCACCAGGCGCACGCTCTGGCGCAGGTAGGACTCCTGCTCGGGCGTGATCAGGGCCTCCAGCGCGGCGTCATGATGGCGGATGGTGACCAGCTCCTTGAGCTCCTGGCCGAAGCGCGACAGCTGCTGCTGCCAGGTGCCGCTGGGCGCCTCCTCCATGCCGGCGCGCACGGTGATCTCCTCGATCTCCTGGGCAAGCGGCTGGCGGGCGATCTGCTCTTGCTGGGCGTTGAGGGCCAGCCACAGGCCGGTGCGGTCGACCCGCGGCACGGCGTCCAGGGCGGCCAGTTCGCTGGCGATCTCGCGGCGCACCGGCACCAGAGCGGGGTTGTCGGCCTCGAGCAGCCGCTGGTCGGCGGTGCGCAGCAGGGCGGCGGCCCCCTGGACGTCGCGCTCCAGCTGCAGGCGCTGGTTGGCCAGGCGTAGCAGGTAGGCGGCCTCGGCGTGGAGCCAGTCGCGCTCGTCGGTCTCCTGCTCGCTGGCCAGCTCGGCCAGCACCTGGTCCAGGGTCTCGTTGACCTCGCCACGGTAGTCGGCGAACTCGCCCTGCAGGGCCTGGATGGCCCCGTCCAGAGCGGCGTCGCGCTCACGCTCGCCCTCGTCGAGACGGTCCTCCAGGCCGGCCAGGTCGGCGGCGCTGGCCAGCTCGCCGGTGCGGGACTCCAGCTCGGCGATGCGCGCCTGCTGGGCATCGAGCTTCTGCCAGGCCTGCCAGCCGAACAGCGCCGCGGCGATGGCAAGCAGGATCACCAGCACGATGGCCACCAGGCCGCTCTTGCTCTTGCCCTTGCCATCACCGCCACCGGCCGGCGCGGCAGGCCGGGCGGGGCCGCCGCCCGAGGCCGACGCCGCAGGCTTGGCGGTGTCGGGCTTGGCGGTGTCGGACTTGCTGCCGGCTGCGCCGGCGGGCTTCGCCGGCTGCTTGTCAGCGCTCTTGTCCGCCCCCTTGTCATCGCCCTTGCCGGCCCCGCCCCTGGCATCGCCGGTCGCCCCGGGGCCGGCGGCAGCCTTGGTGGCCTCGGGCTTTTTCTCGGCCTTTTCCTCGGGCCTGGCGCCGGCGGTCTCCGCGCCCGGTGACTGGCCGACAGCCGGTGCCGTGGCGGCGGGCCTGTCGGGCTGCGCCGCCTCCTGGCCGGCCGACGGGGAATCCGCGGCCGCCGCGTTGCCGCCCTTGTCGTAGCGACGCGAGCGGCGCCGGCCCGAGGCGCCGCCCTTGCCGGCGCCGCCCCCCGAGGTCGCCGATTGTGCGCCGGAGGGCGCCTGCTGTTCGTCCTGATCGTGTGGTTGCTTGCTCATCTGTCGCTAGCCCTTTTCGAGATCGTCTTGGTCGACATCGGCTTCCTGCGGGTCACAGGCGTCGGCCACCGCCGCCGCCAGCGCGGCCGGCGTGGCACCGGACGCCACGACGGGGGCACGAAACCCCAGCTTGCCGGCCAGTGTAGCCAACCGGGCACTGGAAACGATTAGCGGTTGGTTCAAGGCGGCATCTGCACACCATCTTGCCAGATGTTCGAGAATTTCTCCGCTGCTGACCACCAGCGCGCGGTAATCGCCCTCTGCCAGGCAGGCCTGGAGGGCCGGGGAAGGGTCGAGGGGGGTGCGGCGATAGACCGCCAGGCGGGTGACCCGGGCGCCGCGCTCGGCGAGGGTCTCGGCCAGCAGCGTCCGCCCACCCTCGCCGGCCACCAGCAGCACCTTCTCCTCCGCCAGCCGCTGCAGGGAGCCCAGGCGCAGCAGCGCCTCGCTGGTGTCCTCGCCGGCCTCGGCCGGCGGCACGTGCACGCGCACCCCGAGCCGCTCATGCAGGGTGGCCGCGCTGGCGGCGCCCACCGCGTAGTAGTCGATGCCCAGCGGCAGCTGCGGCCAGTAGCGGTCCAGCGCCTCGGCGAGGCACTCGGCGGCAAAGGGGCTGACCACCACCACCCGCCGGAAGTGGTCGAAGTCGAGCCAGGCGGCGCGCTGTTCCGGTGTCTCGGCGAGCGCCTCGAGGCGCAGCGCCTCGAGGCGGGCCACCGGCGCCCCGACCGCGGCCTCGATCGCCGCGGCGAGGAGATCACCCCGCGGACCGGGGCGGGTGACCAGTACCGGGGAGGAACCCATCAGCCGGCGCCGTACACCTCGGCGAGGATCTCGCCGGCCCCCTGGTCGAGCAGCTCCTCGGCCACCCGGATGCCCAGCGCCTCGGGCTCGTGGATCGAGCCGCGCCCCTCGGCGCGCAGCACCCGGGTGCCGTCCGGGGTGCCTACCAGGGCCCGCAGCCAGAGGGTCTGGCCGTCGTTCTCGAACACCGCGTGGCCGCCGATCGGCACCTGGCAGCCGCCCTCCAGGCGAGTATTCATGGCGCGCTCGGCGCGCACCCGGGTGGCGGTGGCGGGATCGTCCAGCGGCGCCAGCAGCGAGATCAGCTCGGGATCGTGGAGCCGGCACTCGATGCCCAGCGCGCCCTGGCCACAGGCCGGCAGGCACACCTCGGGGGGCAGCTCCATGGCGATGCGGTCCTCGAGGCCCAGGCGGCGCAGGCCGGAGGTGGCCAGCAGGATGGCGTCGAACTCGCCGGCATCGAGCTTGCCCAGCCGGGTCTGCACGTTGCCGCGCAGGCTGAGCACCTCGAGGTCCGGGCGCGCCTCCTGCATCTGCAGGCCGCGGCGCAGGCTGGAGGTGCCGATGCGTGCACCCTCGGGCAGTTCGTCCAGGCTGGCGTAGTGGTTGGAGACGAAGGCATCGGTGGGCTCGGCGCCTTCGAGGATCACCGAGAGCCCCAGCCCCTCGGGGAAGTGCATCGGCACATCCTTCATGGAGTGCACGGCGATATCGGCACGGCCGTCGAGCATCGCCTCCTCCAGCTCCTTCACGAAGAGCCCCTTGCCTCCCACCTTGGCCAGCGGCGTGTCGAGGATCTTGTCGCCGCGGGTGGACATCGCCACCAGTTCCACCTCGAGCCCGGGGTGGGCGGCCATGAGACGGTCGCGGACATGTTCGGCCTGCCACATGGCCAGTTGACTCTTGCGCGTGGCGATACGCAGCTTGGTGATGGCTTGCACGAGGTTCTCCCAGTCCCGGTTCCCTTGCTGGCGGCGCCCCTTGCGCCTGCGCCCGGTTGCAGATGGCGTCTTTTCCACAGCATATAGGTTGCCATCATAAAGCACCCGGGAGGGCAGGAAAAATCACGCTCCTCCCGGCCCCGCCCGCCGGGGCGCCCCCTCGCCAGGCCCGCGGACTCTGGTACACTGCTCGGCATGTCCGACGGCGCCGCAGGGCGGCGCCGGGGCCGGTATCCGCCGGCCCTCGTCCCACGCAACCGTCATGCAGGATGCCCAGCCCGATGAGCCCTAGTTCCCCCAACCCCGGCACCAACCAGTCCTGGGGCGGCCGCTTCAACGAGCCCACCGATGCCTTCGTCGCCCGCTTCACCGCCTCGGTGGACTTCGACCGGCGCCTCGCCTTCCACGACATCCAGGGATCGATGGCCCACGCCACCATGCTGGCCCGGGTCGGCGTGCTCACCGACGCCGAGCGCGACGCCATCCTCGAGGGGCTGGAGGCGGTGCGCGGCGAGATCGAGGCGGGCACCTTCCCGTGGTCCGTCGAGCTCGAGGACGTGCACATGAACGTCGAGGCGCGGCTCACCGAGAAGATCGGCATCACCGGCAAGAAGCTGCACACCGGGCGCTCGCGCAACGATCAGGTGGCTACCGACATCCGCCTGTTCCTGCGCGACGAGATCGACCAGGTGGCGGCCGAGCTCGCCCGCCTGCGCCGCGGGCTGATCGAGCTCGCCGACCGCGAGGCCGACACCATCATGCCCGGCTTCACCCACCTGCAGACCGCCCAGCCGGTCACCTTCGGCCATCACCTGCTGGCCTGGCAGGAGATGCTGGCCCGGGACCACGAGCGGCTGCTCGACTGCCGCCGGCGCGTCAACGTGATGCCGCTGGGCGCCGCGGCGCTGGCCGGCACCACCTACCCCATCGACCGCCACGTCACCGCCGAGCTGCTGGGCTTCGACCGCCCCGCCGAGAACAGCCTGGATGCGGTGAGCGATCGCGACTTCGCCATCGAGTTCGCCGGTTTCGCCAGCCTGCTGCTGATGCACCTGTCGCGGATGAGCGAGGAGCTGGTGCTCTGGACCAGCGCCCAGTTCGACTTCATCGACCTGCCCGACCGCTTCTGCACCGGCTCCTCGATCATGCCGCAGAAGAAGAACCCCGACGTGCCGGAGCTGGTGCGCGGCAAGACCGGGCGCGTCTACGGGCACCTGATGGGCCTGCTGACCCTGATGAAGTCCCAGCCGCTGGCCTACAACAAGGACAACCAGGAGGACAAGGAGCCGCTGTTCGACGCCGTGGACACCGTCAAGGACTGCCTCAAGGCGTTCGCCGACATGGTGCCGGCCATCGCGCCGAAGCAGGCGCAGATGGCCGAGGCCGCCCGCCGCGGCTTCTCCACCGCCACCGACCTGGCCGACTACCTGGTCCGCCGCGGCGTGGCCTTCCGCGACGCCCACGAGATCGTCGGCCAGTCCGTGGCCTTCGGCCTGAAGCAGCAGAAGGACCTCTCCGAGATGAGCCTCGAGGAGCTCCAGCAGTTCTCCGACACCATCGAGGCGGACGTCTTCGAGGTGCTGACCCTGGAGGGCTCGGTGGCCGCCCGCAACCATATCGGCGGCACCGCCCCCGACCAGGTGCGCGCCGCCGCCCAGCGGGCCCGCGACGCCCTGGCCGCCATGGAAGGCACCGCCTGATGCAGCGGATCGCCTTCGCCATCCTCGCCATGGCGCTGCTCGTCGGTCTGGCCGGCTGCGGCCAGAAGGGGCCGCTCTACCTGCCCGATGACGAGCAGGCCGCCGAGCAGTATGGCCCCCGCGACGCCGACGACGCCGACAACGCCCCCGACGACAGCGAGACCTAGGCATGGATCATTTCGAGTACCGCGACGGCGTGCTCTACGGCGAGGAGGTCCCGCTGACCCGCATCGCCGAGCAGTTCGGCACGCCCTGCTACGCCTACTCCAAGGCCACTCTGGCCCGGCACTTCCGCGCCTATACCGAGGCGCTGGGCAGCCACCCCCACCTGATCTGCTACGCGGTGAAGGCCAACTCCAACCTCGCCGTGCTGGGCCTGCTGGCCCGCCTGGGGGCCGGTTTCGACATCGTTTCGATGGGCGAACTGGAGCGGGTGCTGGCCGCCGGTGGCGACCCCGCCAAGGTGGTCTTCTCCGGCGTCGCCAAGCAGGAGGCCGAGATGGCCCGAGCGCTGGAAGTGGGCATCAAGTGCTTCAACGTGGAGTCCCGCCCGGAGCTCGAGCGCCTCGATGCAGTCGCCGGCCGACTCGGCAAGGTCGCGCCGGTGTCGCTGCGGGTCAACCCGGACGTGGACGCCGGCACCCACCCCTACATCTCCACCGGGCTCAAGGACAACAAGTTCGGCATCCCGGTGGATGAGGCGCTGGCCGTCTACGAGTTGGCCGCCTCGCTGCCCCACGTCAAGGTGACCGGCCTGGACTGCCATATCGGTTCCCAACTCACCGAACTCTCGCCCTTCCTCGATGCCCTGGACCGCCTGCTGCTGCTGCTCGAGCGGCTGCGCGAGCGGGGCATCGAGGTGGAGCACCTGGACCTGGGCGGCGGCCTCGGGGTGCCCTATCGCGACGAGCGCCCGCCGGCGCCCTTCGACTACGCCACGGCGCTGCTCGAGCGCCTGGCGAGCTGGGCGGGCAGCGAGCGGCTGACCCTGCTCTTCGAGCCCGGCCGCTCCATCGCCGCCAATGCCGGGGTGCTGCTGACCCGGGTGGAGTTCCTCAAGCCCGGCGAGACCAGGAACTTCGCCATCGTCGACGCCGCCATGAACGACCTGATCCGTCCGGCGCTCTACCAGGCCTGGCAGGCGATCCTGCCGGTGGACACCCGCCGCCCCCGCGACACCGCCACCTACGACGTGGTGGGCCCGGTGTGCGAGACCGGCGACTTCCTGGGCAAGGAGCGGGAGCTCGCCATCGCCCCGGGCGACCTGCTGGCGGTGCGCTCGGCCGGCGCCTACGGCTTCGTGATGGCCTCCAACTACAACAGCCGCCCGCGCCCCGCCGAGGTGATGGTGGACGGCGACCAGGCCCACCTGGTGCGCCGCCGCGAGCGCCTGGTCGACCTCTGGGCCGGCGAGGCCCTGCTGCCGGAGGACGCCGACTGATGCTGCTGCACTTCACCAAGATGCATGGCCTCGGCAACGACTTCATGATGGTCGACCTGATCACCCAGCGTGCGCGCCTGGAGGCCGAACAGGTCCGCCAGCTGGCCGACCGCCGCTTCGGGATCGGCTTCGACCAGCTGCTGGTCGTGGAGCCCCCCCGGGACCCGGACATGGACTTCCGCTACCGCATCTACAACGCCGACGGCAGCGAGGTGGAGAACTGCGGCAACGGTGCCCGCTGCTTCGCCCGCTTCGTGCGTGATCAGCGGCTCACCCACAAGCACGAGATCCACGTGGAGACCGCCGGCGGGCCCCTGGTACTGCGGGTCGAGGACGACGGCCGCGTCCGCGTCGACATGGGAGAGCCGCGTTTCGCCCCCGCCGACCTGCCCTTCGAGGCCGACGAGGACCGCCCGCTGCATGTCCTGGAGGTGGACGGCGAGCCGGTCGAGGTCGCCGTGGCCTCCCTGGGCAACCCCCATGCGGTGCTGCGGGTCGACGACGTCGACAGCGCCCCCGTGGCGCGTCTGGGGCCGGCCATCGAGGCCCACCCGCGCTTCCCGAGGCGGGTCAACGTCGGCTTCATGCAGGTCGTCTCTGCCCACGAGATCCGGCTGCGCGTCTTTGAACGCGGCAGCGGCGAGACCCTGGCCTGCGGCACCGGCGCCTGCGCCGCGGTGGCCTGCGGCATCCGCCAGGGCCTGCTGGAGAGCCCGGTCACCGTGCACCTGCCGGGGGGCGAGCTGACCATCGAATGGGCAGGCCCCGGCGCGCCCCTTGCCATGACCGGCCCCGCCACGCGCGTCTTCGATGGCCGCATCGCCCTGAGCTGAACCTGACAGCGTGACGCCGGCCCCGCCGGCGCCACCCAAGGAGTCCCGCATGACCCGAGCCGCCCCCGAACCGCGCAAGACCCTGGACCCGGACCGGGTCGCCGAATGGCTGGCCACGCACCCGGACTTCTTCGTCGGCCGCGAGGGGCTGCTCCAGCAGCTCAAGGTGCCGCACCCCGAGGCCCGCGGCGCGACCTCGCTGCTGGAGCGCCTGGTGCACGACCTGCGCTCGCGGGCCGAGCAGGCCGAGTGGCGCCTGGAACAGCTGCTGGAGTCGGCCCGCCACAACGAGGCCCAGTACCGCCGCACCCGGGAGCTGGTGCTGGCGCTGCTCGAGGCCGAGAACAACGACGCCCTGGGCCAGGCGCTGGCCACCCAGCTGGCCGAGCGCTTCCATACCCCGGCCGTGGCGCTCTGGTGCCCCGCCAGCCTCACCGACGTCGAACCTCAGCCGCCCCAGGCGCCTCGCCAGGTGCTCGACGACCATGCCGGCCAGCGCCTGGCGGCGCTGCTCGACGGCCGCACCAGCCGCTGCACGCGGCTGACCCCGACGGACTGGAAGCGCCTGCTGCCCCACGCAGCGGCACCGCGCAAGGCTGGCTCCTGCGCCATCAGTCGGCTGACCCTGGGCGAGCCGCTGGGCTACCTGGTGCTGGCCAGCCCCGACCCGGACCACTTCCGCGCCAGCATGGACACCCTGTTCACCGAGTACGTGGGCGACGTGGTGGCACGGCTGCTGGTACGCCTGGCCCACTCGCCCCATGGCTAGCCGGCCCGGGACCGAGGGTGCGCTGGCCCGGGACGTCGAGGCCTTCCTCGGGGCCCTGGCGCAGACCGCCAGCCCGGCCACCCTGGACGCCTATCGCCGCGACCTCGCCGCCCTGCTCGACTTCCTGGCCGAGCAGCAGGTCGACGACTGGCCGCGGCTCGATGCCGCGCTGCTGCGCCGCTTCCTGGGCGACGAGCGCCTGCGCGGCCTGGGCGCGCGCAGCCTGGCCCGGCGCCGCTCGGCGATCTCACGGTTGGCCGACCACCTGGTGGCCGCCGGCCGCCTGGCCCACAACCCGGTGGCCCTGACCCGCGCCCCGCGCCAGCCGCGCCACCTGCCTCGGCCGCTGGACGTCGACCAGCTGGCCCGCTTCCTCGACACCCCCCACGACGACTCACCCCTGGCCCGCCGCGACCAGGCGATGCTGGAGCTCTTCTACTCCAGCGGCCTGCGGCTGGCCGAGCTGGCCGGCCTCGATCTCGGCGACCTCCAGCCCCGCCGGGTGCGGGTGCTGGGCAAGGGCGGCAAGCCCCGCCAGGTGCCGGTGGGCGGGCGTGCCCGCCAGGCCCTGGACGCCTGGCTGGCGGTGCGCGGCCAGTTCACCGCCGGCGACGAGCCGGCGCTCTTCGTGGGGCAGCGCGGCCGCCGCCTCGGCCACCGGGCCATCCAGCAGCGGCTAGCCGGGCTGGCACGCCGGCGCGGCCTGGCCGAGCACCTGCACCCGCACCGGCTGCGCCACTCCTTCGCCAGCCACCTGCTGGAGTCGAGCCAGGACCTGCGTGCCGTCCAGGAGCTGCTGGGCCATGCCAACCTCGCCACCACCCAGGTCTATACCCGACTGGACTGGCAGCACCTGGCGGCCAGCTACGACAGCGCCCACCCGCGGGCGCGGCACCGCCCCGCCGGACAGCGCGACGAGGAGCCATCGTGAGACTCGAGGCGATCACCTTCGACCTGGACGACACCCTGTGGGAGAACCGCGGGGTGATGCAGCGCACCGAGACCGGCCACTATGCCTGGCTCGACGAGGCGCTGGCGGAGTGGATGGAAACGCGGCCGGAAGCGGCGCCGGAGGAACACGGAGGAGCCCCGCCCGCCGCGCCTGGACGCTTCGTCGAGCGCTTCCCGCTGGAGGCCTTCGTCGAGCGACGCGCCCGCCTGGCCCGCGCCCACCCGCTGCGCCGCGGCGACTTCACCTGGCTGCGCCGCCGGGCGCTGGCCGAGCTGCTCGGCGAATACGGCCTGGCCGGCCATCACGCCGACCGCTGGGCGGAGCGGGCGATGGAGCGCTTCATGGCGCTGCGCCATGAGGTCACGCCCCACGACGAGGTGGACGACCTGCTGCACGAGCTGGGCCGGCGCTATCGGCTCGCCAGCATCACCAACGGCAACGTGGAGGTCGCCCGCCTGGCGCTGGGGCGCCACTTCCCGGTGGCCATCGCCGCCGGCGAGCTGCTGGCGCCCAAGCCCGACCCGCGACCCTTCCTGGCCGCCCTGGCCCGGCTGGGCACGGCGCCGTCAAGGGCGCTCCACGTGGGAGACTCCTGGGAGGAAGACGCCCTACCGGCCCGCCGCCTGGGCATGCAGGCCGCCTGGATCGGTCCCGACGACCGCCGCCTGCCCGCCGGCATCCACCGCCTGGACCACGTCCGCGAACTGCCCGAGCTGATCGCCTGGCTGGAGACGCGTCGCTAGCCCGCTTCGCTGCCCAGTAGCCAGGCGTCGAGGCGCGCATGCACCTCCTCGATGCCCTGCCCCTTGAGCGACGAGAAGAGCTGGATGCTGACCAGGTCCTCCCACTCGCGCAGCCGGCTGCGCACCTGCTGCAGGGCGCTGGCCGCCGCGCCGCGCTTGAGCTTGTCGGCCTTGGTCAGCAGGATGTGCACCGGCATTGCCTTGTCGTCGGCCCACCCCAGCAGGGTCTGGTCGAACTCGGTGAGCGGGTGGCGCACGTCCATCACCAGCACCAGGCCGCGCAGCGAGGCGCGCCGCTGCAGGTAGTCGGAGAGATGGCGCTGCCACTCCAGCTTGACCTGCTCCGGGACCTTGGCGAAGCCGTAGCCGGGCAGGTCTACCAGGCGGCGCTCGCTCTCCTCGCCCAGGGCGAAGAAGTTGATCAGCTGGGTGCGACCGGGGGTCTTGGAGGTACGCGCCAGCGCCTTCTGGCGGGTCAGGGCATTGATGGCGCTGGACTTGCCGGCGTTGGAGCGGCCGGCGAAGGCCACTTCGCTGCCGCTGTCGGGCGGGCAGGCGGCCAGGGTCGGGGCGCTGGTGAGGAAGCGGGCGGTCTGGTAGTTGAGTCGCGACATGCGAGCGGATCCTGACGATAGTCGATAGGGACGGGGTCGCGGCTTGCATTCCCGCCGCCGGGGTGATTCGGTATAATGCAGTGTCTTTTGTCTGCGACCCGGGGCAAGCTAGTGTACCACCGCGCCCTCGACGTCCGCGAACCACCAGGCCCTCGAGCGGCGCTGTCGCTCGTCCCTGGCACACCTCGCGATCCGGGCGGCACCCAGGGTACGTACCGGTCAACAACGTAACGGCATAGTGGAACAGCGATGAGAAAGTTACTGGCAAGCCTGGCAATCACCATGGGCGCCGTCGGCGCCGCCCACGCGGATCTGGAAGCCGATGCCGACGCCGCGGCCGGCCGCGAGAAGGCGCAGTCCTGCGCCGCCTGTCACGGACAGGAGGGCATCAGCCCCTCGGCCGCCTTCCCGCACCTGGCCGGCCAGCAGGCCTCCTACCTGGCCAAGCAGATCATGGACATCCGCGATGGCAACCGCGTGGTGGCCCAGATGGCCGGACAGGTCGACGACTTCTCCGACCAGGACGCCTGGGACGTCGCCAGGTTCTACGCCGACCAGGACGCCAACCTGGGCCAGGCCGACCCCGACAGCGAGCTGCTGGCCCGCGGCGAGGAGCTCTACCGTGCCGGTGACATGTCCAAGGGCATCCCGGCCTGTGCCGCCTGCCACACCCCGACCGGGGTCGGCATCGGCAGCGCCGTCTACCCGGCCCTCTCTGGCCAGTTCCCCGAGTACACCGTCTCCACCCTGCAGGACTTCGCCGCCGGCGAGCGGGCCAACGACCCGGCCAACATCATGCGCGACATCGCCGCCAAGATGAGCGATGCCGACATGGAAGCCGTGGCCAACTACGTGCTGGGCCTGCACTGAGTCGCCCGCCGTCCGTGACGGCAGCGACACCCAGGGGCGGCCATCGAGCCGCCCCTGTCATTTACCGACGCCGGCACTCGGGAACCCTCGCGGCCCGGCGGGCTCCAAGCCAGCGATGCCCGGCCCGCGCCGGCCACCGGTTCACTCAAGGAGAGACCCCCCGATGTTGAAGACCCTGATGATTGCCCTGGCAGGCCTCGGCCTGTCCTCCCTGGCCTCCGCGCAATCCCTGGTGGAGGGCCAGCACTACGAGGTGCTGCCCGAGGCCGTCGAGACCCGGGTCGACGAGGGCCAGATCGAGGTCACCGAGGCGTTCTGGTACGGCTGCCCGCACTGCAACAACCTGCAGGAGCACGTCACCGCCTGGTACGAGACCCTGGATGACGACGTCAGCGTGGTCCACCTGCCGGCCACCATGGGGGGCGACTGGAACACCCACGCCACGGCCTTCTACGCCGCCGAGCAGCTGGGCATCCTCGAGCAGACCCATGCCGACTTCTTCGCCGCCATCCACCAGGACGGCCGCAAGCTGAACAGCGCCGATGCCATCGCCGCCTTCTACAGCGACTATGGCGTCAGCCAGGAGGAGGCCGAGCAGGCGCTGAGCTCCTTCGGCGTGCGCAGCCAGGTCAACCAGGCCCACGGCCGCATGCGCGCCATGCGGCTGATGGGCGTGCCCGCTCTGGTGGTGGATGGCCGCTACCTGGTCACCCCGAGCAGCGCCGGCAGCCTGGCCAACATGCCGCAGATCGCCGACGCTCTGGTCGAGAAGGTTCGCGAGGAGCGCGCAGACTGAGATGTCCCATCTGGCCAATGCCAGGACGCCGCCCCTGGAGGGCGGCCACCTGAAACTGCTCACCTTCAACCTGCAGGTGGGCATCCAGACCTCGGCCTACCACCACTACCTGACCCGCAGCTGGCAGCACCTGCTGCCCCACCCCAAGCGGCTGCGGCGCCTGGACATGGTGGGCGAGGTCCTCGGGCGCTTCGATATCGTCGGCCTCCAGGAGGTCGACGGTGGCAGCTTCCGCTCGAACCACGTCAACCAGGTGGAGTACCTGGCCGCCCGCGCCGGCTTCCCGCACCACTTCCAGCAGCTCAACCGCAACCTGGGGCGCATCGCCCAGCACAGCAACGGGCTGCTCTCGCGCCTCGTCCCAAGCCGGATCGAGGAGCACCGCCTGCCGGGGACCCTGCCCGGCCGCGGCGCCATCCATGCCCGCTTCGGCGAGGGCCCCGACGCCCTGCACCTGTTCGTCGCCCACCTGGCGCTGAGCCACCGCGGCCGGGTGCGCCAGCTCGACTACCTCTCCGAGATCATCCAGCCGCTGCGCCACGTGGTGGTGATGGGCGACCTCAACTGCACCCCGGAGCAGCTGCACGGCCACGAGCGCTTCTGCGCCTCGCTGCCACTCCACCCGGTGCGCCCGCTGCTGAGCTACCCCTCCTGGCAGCCGCGCCGGGCGCTGGACCATATCCTGCTGTCCGACTCGCTGCAGGCCGACGACGTGCGGGTGCTCGACCATCTCTTCTCGGACCACCTGCCGATCGCCGTGGACGTGCGCCTGCCGCCGGCCTGCCTGGCGACCCTCACCCCGAGGCTCAAGGCCGGCAGCCACTGAGGCCCTCGCCCGCCGTTGAGGCCCGGGGATGACGATCGGGGCCGAATCGGCGATGATGCGCCTCCGGTTACCCTTCATCACGAGAGGCCCCATGACTTCCGCGAAACGCGAACCGGTCCTGCTCGCCTGGCTCGACGCCATCACCGACCGGGTCGGGCATGCCATCGCCTGGCTGGTCATCGCCATGATGCTGGTGCAGTTCGCCATCGTGGTGCTGCGCTACGCCTTCGGCATGCACAGCATCGTGATGCAGGAGTCGGTGATGTACATGCATGCCATGGTGTTCATGCTCGGCGCTGCCTGGACCCTGCGCCACGACGGCCACGTGCGCGTCGACATCTTCTATCGGCGGCTCGGCGCCCGCGGCCGCGCCTGGATCGACCTCTGCGGCACCCTCTTCCTGCTGATTCCGGTGCTCGGCTTCATCGCCATCGGCAGCGTCGGCTATGTGCGCAGCAGCTGGGCGATCCTCGAACGCTCCCCCGACGGCGGCATTCCCGGCGTCTTCCTGCTCAAGAGCCTGATACTCGTGATGATGGCCCTGCTGCTGATTCAGGGCATCGCCCAGCTGATCCGCCAGGGGCTGATCATCCGCCACCGTCTGCCCAACGACACGCCGACCCACGAGGAGCTCCTGTGATGCTGGCCACGCTCCTCGAACTGATGCCCCTGGTGCTCTTCGCCGCGGTGTGCGGCGTACTGATGCTGGGCTACCCGGTAGCCCTGTCGCTGGCCGGCACCGCGCTGATCTTCGCCGGCCTGGGCTACGCGCTGGTGCAGCTCGGCGTGCCGGTGCCCTTCGAGTCCCGCTACCTGACCGCCATGCCCAACCGGCTCTACGGCATCATGACCAACCAGACGCTGCTGGCGGTGCCGCTGTTCGTGCTGATGGGGGTGCTGCTGGAGAAGTCGCGGGTCGCCGAGACCCTGCTCGACGCCATGGCGCTGGCCTTCGGGGCCCTGCGTGGCGGCCTGGGGATCGCCGTGGTGCTGGTCGGCATGCTGCTGGCCGCCTCCACCGGCATCGTCGGCGCCACCGTGGTGACCATGGGGCTGCTGTCGCTGCCCACCATGCTCAAGCGCGGCTACTCGCCGGCCCTGGCCACCGGCAGCATCTGCGCCACCGGCACCCTGGGCCAGATCATTCCGCCCTCCATCGCCCTGGTGCTGCTCGGCGACGTGCTCTCCAACGCCTACCAGCAGGCCCAGCTGGCCATGGGGGTGTGGAGCCCCCGGACCCTCTCGGTGGGCGACCTGTTCATCGGCGCGCTGATCCCCGGCCTGCTGCTGGTGGTCGCCTACATCCTCTTCGTGATGGTCACCGCCTGGCTGAAGCCGGAGCTGGCGCCGCCGGCCGATCGCCGGGCGCTGATGGAGGAGCTGGGGCACACCGGCAGCCTCTGGCCCCTGCTGCTCAAGGGGCTGCTGCCACCGGTGCTGCTGATCGTCGCCGTGCTGGGCTCGATCCTCGGCGGCTTCGCCACTCCCACCGAGGCCTCGGCGGTGGGCGCCTTCGGCGCCTTCGTGCTGGCCCTGGCCAATCGCCGCCTGACCCTGCCGATCCTGCGCCAGGTGGTACGCTCCACCGCCCAGGTCACCAGCATGGTGTTCCTGATCCTGATCGGCGCCGCGGTGTTCTCGCTGGTGTTCCGCGCCTTCGGCGGCGAGGAGCTGGTCACCGAGATGTTCGAGGCCCTGCCCGGCGGGGTGGTTGGCGCCACCCTGGTGGTGATGCTGGTGATCTTCCTGCTGGGCTTCATCCTCGACTTCATCGAGATCACCTTCGTGGTGGTGCCCATCGTCGGGCCGGTGCTGCTGGCCATGGGCCTCGACCCGATCTGGCTGGGCATCATGATCGCGGTGAACCTGCAGACCTCGTTCCTGACGCCCCCCTTCGGCTTCGCGCTCTTCTACCTGCGCGGGGTGACGCCGGAATCGGTCCCCACCTCGGCGATCTACCGGGGGGTGATCCCGTTCATCATCCTGCAGCTCTGCATGCTGCTGGCGCTGGCCTTCTTCCCGGGGCTGGCCACCTGGCTGCCCTCGGTGCTGTAGCGGGCTACTGGCACAGGGGCGCCAGCCACTGCTGCGCGAGCAGCAGCACCACCGCATAGCGGGCCCCCTTGGCCAGGGTGATCAGCAGGATGGCCCGCCACCAGGGCAGCCGGAAGACGCCGGCCAGCACGGTGAGCGGGTCGCCGATGACCGGCGCCCAGGAGGCCAGCAGGCTCCACTCGCCGAAGCGGAAGTACCAGCGCTCGGCCCGGGCCAGCCCCTGGGGAGAGGCGGGGAACCAGCGACGGTCCTGGAAGCGCCGGGCATAGCGCCCCATCCCGACATTGACCAGGCTGCCCAGGGTGTTGCCCGCGGTGGCCACCGCCCACAGCGCCAGGGCGGGCTCGCCCAGGCACCAGAGCCGGGCCAGCCATACCTCGGAGCCCCCCGGCAGCAGGGTGGCGCTGACCAGCGCCACCAGGAACAGGCTCAGCATGCGGCCCCCGGACTCCTGAACGACTTGCCACGGTATGATGACGCCATGAATGACCCCCGACCCCTTCCCAACGTGCTGACCATCGCCGGCTCCGACCCCAGCGGCGGCGCCGGCATCCAGGCCGACCTCAAGACCTTCTCGGCGCTGGGCGCCTATGGTACCAGCGTGATCACCGCGCTGACCGCCCAGAACACCCGCGGCGTCCGCGGTGTCCACCCGGTGCCGGCCGAGTTCATCGCCGCCCAGCTCGAGACCCTGCTCGACGACGTGCGCATCGACGCGGTGAAGGTCGGCATGGTGGCGAGCCGCGAGGTGGCCGAGGTGATCCGCGAGGCGCTGACCCGGCGCCGGCCCCGCTGGGTCGTGCTCGACCCGGTGATGGTGGCCAAGAGCGGCGATATCCTGGTCGACGACGCCGGCATCCGCGCCGTGCGCGAGGTGCTGGTCCCCCTGGCCGACCTGATCACGCCCAACCTGCCGGAAGCCGCCGTGCTGCTGGACGTCCCGGCCCCGGGCAGCCGCGCCGAGATGGCCGCCATGGCCCCGGCGCTGCGCGGGCTTGGCGCCGGCGCCACCCTGCTCAAGGGCGGCCACCTGAGCGGCGAGGAGTGCCCCGACCTGCTGATCACCGCCGACTCCATCGCCTGGATCGAGGGGGCCCGCGTCGACACCGGCAACCTCCACGGCACCGGCTGCACCCTCTCCTCGGCCATCACCGCCCGCCTCGCCGGGGGCGACACCCTGGCCGAGGCGGTGGCGGCGGCCAAGGCCTGGCTGGGCGAGGCCCTCGCCGCCAGCCATCGCCTTGACGTGGGTCAAGGCCATGGCCCCGTGCACCATTTCCATGCCTGGTGGTAGCCCGCATTCCGCAATTCGGTCTTGCAGGAGGCCGCCGGGCCTCCCATCCTGAAGGTCCACCCGCCGGGCCTGCTCCCCGGCTCTGAGTGACCCGGAGGGATGCGTCATGACCCAGACCCTGCTGTTCGCCTGCGACCTCTCGGCCGAGAATCGTGCCGCCTACGCCCGGGCCGTGCGCCTGGCGGTGGAGCACGGCGCACGCCTCGACGTGATCCACGTACTCGACCCCTACCTCCCGCGCCGGGTCCTCCAGGACCTCGAGGAAGCCGTGGTGGCGGACATGCAGGCCACCCTGACGGATATCCGCGAGGACTACGCGCTGCCCGAGCCCAGGACGCTGCTACAGACGGTGGCCGGCTCGGCCTATGCGGAGATCATCCGCGAGGCCCACGAGCGCGAGGTGGACATGATCATCCTCGGCGCCCACCGCAAGCGCGGCCAGCCCGACCTGGTGGCCGGCACCACCCTGGCCCGGGTGCTGCGCAGCGCGCCCTGCCCGGTACTCTCGGTCAGCCACCTGGCCACCCAGGAGTGGCGCGACATCCTGGTCCCCGTGGACTTCTCGCTGACCTCCCGCCACACCCTGCGCGAGACGCTCAAGCGCTTCCCCGAGGCGCGCCTGACCCTGCTCCACGCCTGGGACATCCCCGGCGAGCGCGAGCTGGGCTCCGACAGCGACTATGCCCGCTGGCGCGATCGCGAGGTCGCCCGGCTGCGCACCCAGCTGGAGCGCGAGACCGAGCAGCTGATGGCCGAGCTCGACGACGTGCCGGAGCTCGAGCTGGTGCTGGAGCAGGGCGACCCCCTGGAGGTTCTGATGACCCGCCTGCGCCGCCAGCCGCCGGACCTGCTGGCCCTGGGCAGCCGCGGCCAGCTGGGCCGCCACAGCCAGATCACCGAGCAGCTGCTGGCCGAGCCCCACTGCGACATCATGCTCTGCCGGGCCTGGTAGGCAATAGCGATACAGAACCTCTACGCGATGCTAGTGTCCGTACATGATCGACACCCCATCGCCGGAGGTTCCCCATGCCACGCCCCGTCCACCGAGCCCGGTCCCACGGCCATCCGCTCCCCCTGACCGCCCTGCTGCTCGCCCTGCTGCTGGCCAGCCTGCCGCTGCGGGCAGACGCGGAGAGGGTGGAGGTCAGGGGGGTCCAGTTCGCCACCCAGCTGGAGGAGGCGGGCCAGTCCTACCGCCTGATCGGCCACGGCCTGTTCCGCTACATGATCTGGACCGCCTATGCGGGGGCCTACTACCAGGCCCCCGAGGTGCCCGAGCCGGCCCCGCTGTCGGACATCCCGCGCCGGCTGGAGCTCGAGTACTTCCATGCCATCGAGGCCGACGACTTCGCCACCGCCACCCGCGACAGCCTGCGCGAGCGACTCGGCGAGACGGCCTATCGCGAGCTATTGCCGGCCCTGAATGCCTTCAACCGGGCCTATCGCAGCGTCGAGCCCGGCGACCGCTATGCCCTGACTTGGGACGGCGAGGCCCTGCTGCTGGCCCTCAACGGCGAGCGGCTCTATCGCGGTGACGACCCGACACTGGCCAGCGCGCTGTTCGGCATCTGGCTCGGCGAGAGCCCCCTGCGAGACGACTTCCGCGACGCCCTGCTCGGGCGCCGCTGAGCGGCCCGCATGCTAGGCTGGCCTCCTCGATCAAGGCAATACATCGGCAATTTCGGGGAGAGCGAGCAATGAAGGCACTGATCCAGCGGGTGAGCCGCGCCAGCGTGGCCGTGGAGGGACGTACCGTGGGCGCCATCGGCCACGGCCTGCTGGCGCTGGTGGGCGTCGAGAAGGGCGACGACGAGGCCGCCGTGGACCGGCTGCTGCACAAGCTGCTGCACTATCGGGTGTTCGGCGATGCCGAGGGCAAGATGAACCTCGACCTGCGGCAGGTCGACGGCGGGCTGCTGCTGGTCTCCCAGTTCACCCTGGCGGCGGATACCCGCAAGGGCCTGCGGCCCAGCTTCTCCAGCGCCGCCCCGCCCGACGAGGGCCACCGGCTCTTCCACCTCCTGCTGGCGCGCGCCGAGGCGGCCTGGCCCCGGGTGGAGAGCGGCGAGTTCGCCGCCGACATGGAGGTCTCGCTGGTCAACGACGGCCCGGTGACCTTCCTGCTGGAAAGTTAGGAGCCGAGTTCGGCCTCCATGGCCTCCAGTTCCTCCTCGGCGGACAGCCACTCGGCCTCCAGGTCGTCCAGGCGGGACTTGAGCTCGCCCTGGCGGGCCAGGGTGCTGGTGAGCTCCTCCTTGCGCGCGGCGTCGGTGTAGAGCTCGGCGTCGCCCAGGGCCTCCTCGACCTTGGCCAGCTCCGCCTGGACCTTCTCCATGGCCTGCTCGGCGCGGTCGCGCTGCTTCTTGAGCGGCCGCAGCTTCTCGCGCAGCTCGGCGGCGGCGCGCCGCGCAGCCTTGCGATCCTCCTTCGGTGCCGCGCTCTCGGCCTGGCGCCCCCCCTTCTCGGCCCGGGCCTCGCGGCGCTCGCCCTCGAGCCGCGCCTTGAGCCAGGCCCGGTAGTCCTCCAGGTCACCGTCGAAGGGCTCGACCCGATGGTCGGCCACCCGCCAGAACTCGTCCACGGTGGCGCGCAGCAGGTGGCGGTCGTGGGAGACGATGATCACCGTGCCCTCGAAGGCCGCCAGCGCCTCGGTAAGGGCCTCGCGCATCTCCAGGTCCAGGTGGTTGGTGGGCTCGTCGAGCAGCAGCAGGTTGGGCTTCTGCCAGGCCACCAGGGCCAGCGCCAGGCGCGCCTTCTCGCCGCCCGAGAAGCGCCCCACCTCGCCGAAGGCATCGTCCCCCTGGAAGCCGAAGCCTCCCAGGAACTTGCGGATGTCCAGGTCGGCGGCCGTGGGCGACAGCCGCTGCACGTGCATGAAGGGCGTCGAGGCGAGGTCCAGCCCCTCGAGCTGGTGCTGGGCGAAGTAGCCGATGGCCAGGTGCTCGCCAGGCACCCGCCGGCCGCCCAGCAGCGGCAGCTCGCCGGTGAGCGACTTGATCAGCGTCGACTTGCCGGCCCCGTTGGGGCCCAGCAGGCCGATGCGCTGGCCGGGCAGCAGGGTCAGCTTCACGGCGTCGAGCTGGACCTTTTCCACGCCCGGCTCGCCCTCCGAGACGTCGCGATAGCCGAGGCGCGCCTCGTCCAGCACCAGCAGCGGGTGGGAGGTCTTGTCCGACGAGGGAATGGTGAAGTGGAAGGGGGAGTCGGCGTGGGCCACGGCGATGTCGCCCATGCGCTCGAGCATCTTCAGTCGGCTCTGGGCCTGGCGCGCCTTGGTGGCCTTGGCGCGGAAGCGCGCCACGAAGCGCTCGATCTCCTCGCGACGGGCCTGCTGCTTGGCCGCCTCGGCCTGCTGCAGCGCCAGCTTCTCGGCCCGGGTGCGCTCGAAGGTGGAGTAGTTGCCGCGATAGAGCACCAGGCTCTGACGGTCGAAGTGCACGATGTGGTCGCAGACCGCATCGAGGAAGTCACGGTCGTGGGAGATCAGCAGCAGGGTGCCGGGGTAGCGAGTGAGCCACTGCTCCAGCCACAGCAGGGCATCCAGGTCCAGGTGGTTGGTGGGCTCGTCGAGCAGCAGCACGTCCGAGGGCATGAACAGGGTGCGTGCCAGGTTGACGCGCATCCGCCAGCCGCCGGAGAAGTCCGACAGCGGACGCCCCAGGTCCGCCTGGGCGAAGCCCAGCCCCACCAGCAGCTGGGCGGCCCGGGCCGGCGCGCTGTAGCCGTCCAGCGCCTCGATGGCGCCGTGCAGCTCCGCCTCGCGATGGGCCTCCCCCGCCTCCCGGGCCCCCGCAAGGGCCGCCTCGGTCTCGCGCAGCTCGCGGTCGCCATCGAGCACGTAGTCGACGATGGCCCGGTCCAGCGCCTCCACCTCCTGGGCCATGTGGGCGATGCGCTGGCCGCCGCTCATCTCCACCTCGCCGCGGTCCGGGGCCAGCTCGCCGAGCAGCAGCTTGAACAGGCTCGACTTGCCGGCGCCGTTGGGGCCGACGATCCCCGCCTTGTGGCCGGCGTGCAGGGTCAGGTCGGCGCCCTCCAGCAGGGCCTGGGTGCCGCGTTGCAGGGAAACTTGGCGCAGTGCGATCATGCGGGCTCCACGGGCGAACAGGGCCGCCGCGGGAAGCGACGGCAGGAAAACGAATGAGCGCTGATTCTACCGAAATGACGGCCGCTCTGCGGGACCGACTGGCCGCCGCCCCCCTCGAGGCCTTTGCCCTCGCTCTCTACGCCCGTCCCGGCATCGAGGCCGCCTGCCTGCGGCTCCAGGACGAGGCGGGCATCGACGTCTGCGAGCTGCTGTGGCGCTGCTGGCTGCTCCAGCACGGGGTAGTGCCGGGCGAGACGATCGAGGAGGCGCTCGCCGAGATCCATGGCTGGCAGCGCGAGGTCACCGCCCCGCTGCGCCGTCTGCGCCGCGCCCTGAAGGGCCAGGCGCCCGGCCGTTCCGGCGTCGAGAAGCTGCGCGCCACCCTCAAGCAGGCCGAGCTCCAGGCCGAGCTGGAGGCCCTCGCCAGGCTCGAGGCACTGGCCCGGCAAGGCCCCCTTCGGCCGCTGCCACGGACCCGGGAAAAGGCCGCAGATTGTCTCGCCCAGTGCCTCCAACTGCAGAAAAAATCACATCTTTCAACGCTCCAGACGATCATTGCCTGCCTTGACCCTCCCCCGGGGCCACGCTAGCCTGAATTCAGACGCGCGGGCATGCTGTCCGCCCTCTGTCTGTCAATTTCGCCTGATATTGACCGGTCCATACCTGCGAGGGGAACAAGAATGAAGGCAACCAAGCTGTTGACCACGGCCACCGTCGGCGCCCTGCTTTTCGGCATGTCCGCGGCGGCCCATTCCGCCAACTGGCGCTATGCCCACGAGGAGTTCGAGGGCGACGTCCAGGACGTCTACGCCATGGCGTTCAAGGAGTACATCGAGGAGAACTCCGACAACACCGTCCAGGTCTATCGCTTCGGCGAGCTGGGCGAGTCCGACGACATCATGGAGCAGACCCAGGCGGGCATCCTGCAGTTCGTCAACCAGTCCCCCGGCTTCACCGGCGCGCTGATCCCCGAGGCGCAGATCTTCTTCGTCCCCTACCTGCTGCCCACCGATGAAGAGACCGTCATCGAGTTCTTCAACACCAGCGTGGCCATCAACGAGATGTTCCCGGAGCTCTACGCCGAGCAGGGCCTGGAGCTGCTGAAGATGTACCCGGAAGGCGAGATGGTCGTCACCCTGGACGAGCCCTTCACCTCGCCGGAAGACCTGCGCGGCAAGAACATCCGCACCATGACCAACCCGCTGCTCTCCGCCACCTACCGTGCCTTCGGTGCCAGCCCGACGCCGCTGCCCTGGGGCGAGGTATACGGCGGCCTGCAGACCGGCATCATCCAGGGCCAGGAGAACCCGATCTTCTGGATCGAGTCCGGTGGCCTCTACGAGGTCTCCCCGCACCTGGTCTACACCGGCCACGGCTGGTTCACCACCGCCATGATGGCCAATCAGGACTTCTTCGATGGCCTCTCCGAGGAGGAGCAGCAGCTGGTGCGTGACGCCAGCGAGCACGCCTACGAGATCATCATCGAGCATATCTCCGGGCTGGCCGACGAGTCGCTGGCCAAGATCCAGGAGGCCTCCGACGAGGTTACCGTGACCCGCCTCGACGAGGAGCAGATCGAGGCCTTCCGCGCCCGTGCCCCCGAGGTCGAGGAGGAGTTCATCGAGATGACCGGCGAGCGCGGCCGCGAGCTGCTCGAGCAGTTCCACGCCGACCTCGAGGCCGTGACGGCCGACTGATCCCGGAGGATCAGCGCCACCGCAGCGAGCAAGGGGGTAGCCGGCAGGCTGCCCCCTTTTGTCTTCGACGCCCCGACGCCGTCGCGCCGGTATACCGCGTCCAGCCCGGCCGGCCGGCCACTCAGCGTTGAAGGCTCGACGGCATGACCCAGCCTGACGGCGTACTCTCGAAGAACGACAGCAATCATCGTGCGTGGGGAATGGACAGGAGCCCGCCGACATGGAAATGAACGAAGACGACATCGCCGAGAAGAACTACCGCTCGACGCTGCCCGGCCCCCTGGGGCCCATCGACACCTGGATCAGCCGCATCGAGGCGGTGATCCTGGCCATGGGCGTGATCCTCATGGCCGTCAACACCATCGCCAACGTGCTGAGTCGTTTCCTCCTCGGCGAGAGCCTGCACTTCTCCGAGGAGATCAATCGCATCCTGATCGTGATGATCACCTTCGCCGGCATCGGCTATGCGGCGCGCCACGGTCGCCACATCCGCATGTCGGCCATCTATGACGCCGTGCCCACCGGCGGGCGACGCTGGATGATGATCATCATCTGCCTGTTCACCGCCGTGGTGATGTTCGTGCTCTGCTACTACTCGATCGGCTACATCTCCACCATCTACGGTCGCGGACGGGTGCTGCCCTCGCTGAGCATCCCGGTCTGGATCATGTACATCTGGGTCCCGGTCGGCTTCGCCATCACCGGCATCCAGTACCTGCTGACCGCCATCAAGAACATGACCTCCCGCGACGTCTACCTCTCGACCCACGTGGTGGATGGCTACAAGGACACGGAAACGGAAGTCTGATCCCGAGCGAGGCACACCCCCATGACAACCATCATCCTCTCCATCATGATCGTGCTGCTGCTGCTCGGCTTCCCGATGATGATCCCCCTGGCCACGGCGGCGTTCGTCGGCTTCTACATGACCTTCGGCGGCCTCGGCCAGATGGAGACCCTCATCCAGCAGATGATGGGTGGCATCCGCCCCACGGCGCTGATCGCCGTGCCGATGTTCATCCTTGCCGCCGACATCATGACCCGGGGCCAGTCGGCCAACCGGCTGATCAACATGGTCATGGCCTTCGTGGGCCACATCAAGGGCGGCCTGGCCGTCTCCACCGCAGCCTCCTGCACCCTGTTCGGCGCGGTCTCCGGCTCCACCCAGGCTACGGTGGTGGCGGTGGGCTCGCCGCTGCGCCCGCGTATGCTCAAGGCCGGCTACAAGGACCCCTTCACCCTCGCGCTGATCATCAACTCCAGCGACATCGCCTTCCTGATCCCGCCGAGCATCGGCATGATCATCTACGGCGTCATCTCGGGGACCTCCATCGGCGAGCTGTTCATCGCCGGCATCGGGCCAGGCCTGCTGATCCTGGCCATGTTCTCGGCCTACTGCGTGGCCTACGCCTACATCAACAAGGTACCCACGGAGCCCCGCTCCACCTGGAAGGAGCGCGCCATCTCGGTCAAGGACGCCCTCTGGCCACTGGGCTTCCCGGTGCTGATCGTCGGCGGCATCTACGGCGGCGTCTTCAGCCCCACCGAGGCGGCGGCGGCCTGCGTGCTCTACGCGGTACTGCTGGAGTTCGTGGTGTTCCGCTCGCTGAAGCTGCACCACATCTACGCCATCGCAAAGTCCACCGGCCTGATCACCGCGGTGGTGTTCATCCTGGTGGCGGTGGGCAACGGCTTCTCCTGGATCATCTCCTTCGCGCAGATCCCCCAGACGATCCTGGAGGCGGTGGGCGTCAACGAGGCCGGGCCGATAGGCGTGCTGATCGCCATCTCGGTGGCCTTCTTCGTGGCCTGCATGTTCGTCGACCCCATTGTGGTGATCCTGGTGCTGACGCCGATCTTCGCCCCGGCCATCGCCGCCTCCGGCCTGGATCCGGTGCATGTCGGTGTGCTGATCACCCTGCAGGTGGCCATCGGGTCGGCGACGCCACCCTTCGGCTGCGACATATTCACCGCCATCGCCATCTTCAAGCGCCCCTACTGGGAGGTGATCCGCGGCACCCCGCCCTTCGTCTTCATGCTGGTGCTGGCGGCGGCGCTGATCATCATGTTCCCGCAGATCGCCCTGTTCCTGCGCGACCTGGCGTTCCGCTGATCCAAGGAGGCATTGACGATGTTCAATCGGATACTGGTACCGGTGGATGGCTCCAAGGGGGCCCTCAAGGCGCTGGAGAAGGGCACGGGACTGGCGCTGCTGACCGGCGCGGAGCTCTACATCCTGTGCGTCTTCAAGCACCACAGCCTGCTCGAGGCCTCGCTCTCCATGGTGCGCCCCGACCGCCTCGACCTGCCCGACGACGCCCTCAAGGAGTACGCCACCGAGATCGCCGTGCATGCCAAGTCCCATGCCATCGAGATGGGCGTGCCCGTGGAGAAGGTACGGGCCTTCGTCAAGGGCGGGCGCCCCTCGCGCACCATCGTGCGCTTCGCCCGCAAGCGGGAGTGCGACCTGATCGTGATCGGCGCCCAGGGCACCAACGGCGACAAGAGCCTGCTGCTGGGCAGCGTGGCACAGCGCGTCGCCGGCTCGGCCAACTGCCCCACCCTGGTGGTCTGAGCGCCGCCCTGCCGGGCCGGTTCTGCCCCGCCGCGTGCGGGTGCGGAACCGGCCCGGCCCTGTTAGAGTCCCATGGACCTCACTCACCGACGGCGCCATGGCGCCTGACCCACAAGGGCCTGTCCATGAAGAGACTGCTGACTACCGCCTCCCTCACCACCCTGCTCGCTGCTGCCCCGCTGGCGCTGGCTGCGCCGGAGACCGACGAGGAACGCCTGGGCTACAGCCTGGGCGTGACCCTCGGCCAGAGCATCCAGCAGGACGTCAACGACCTGGACGTCGACGCCTTCACCCAGGCGATCCGCGACGTCTTCGCCGGCGACGAGCTGGCCATGAGCGACGAGGAGATGGCCGACGCCCTGATGCGCTTCCAGCAGGAGGCCATGGCCGCCCGTCAGGCCGAAGCCGAACAGCAGGCGGAGGCCAACCGCAGCGAGGGCGAGGCCTTCCTGGCGGCCAATGCCGAGGAGGAGGGCGTCGAGGTGACCGAATCCGGCCTGCAGTACCGGGTACTGGAAGCCGGTGACGGCGACACCCCCGGCGCCGAGGACAGCGTCGAAGTGCACTACGAGGGCACCCTGATCGACGGCACCGTCTTCGACAGCTCCTACGAGCGCGGCGAGCCGGTCAGCTTCCGGGTCGACCAGGTCATCGACGGCTGGCAGGAGGCCCTGCAGCTGATGAGCGTCGGCGATACCTGGGAGGTCGTGATCCCCGCCGAGCTCGCCTACGGCGCCCAGGGCCAGGGGCCCATCGGCCCCTACGAGACGCTGATCTTCAGGGTCGAACTGCTCGACGTGATCGGTGACTGAGACCGCCATGCTCCGACGCTGCCTGCCGCTCGCCGGCCTCGCCCTGGCGGGGCTGGCGGCCGCTCCCGTCGCCGCCGACCAGCTTCCCGACCTGCCCCGCCTGGCCACTGCCGCCGACGACGTCAGCGTGGTCGGCGTCTCCTCGGGAGGCTACATGGCCACCCAGCTGGCCGTCGCCTGGCCGGAGCGCTTCAGCGGCCTTGGCGTGCTGGGCGCCGGTCCCTGGTCCTGCGCCCAAGGCACCCTGCGCCGAGCGCTGGGCCAGTGCATGACCACCCGCCTGGGACCGCCCGACCTGGACGAACTGGAGGTGCGCCGCCTCGGCTACCTGGAGCGCGACCTGGTGGGCAAGAGCGAGGACCTGGCCGAGCTCAGGGTCTTCGTCTGGCACGGAGAGGAGGACGATACGGTCGCCCCCGCACTGGGTCGCGCCCTGGCCGAGCAGTTCCGGGGCTGGCTCGCGAACCCCGACCAGCAGCTCAGGGCCCGAGCGAGCGAGCGGGTCGGCCATGGCTGGCCCATCGGCCACCACGCCGAACCGGCCCCCGCCACCGAGCTGGCCGGCTGCCGCCAGGGGGGCGGCACCCATGTGCTGAACTGTGACCTGGATATCGCCGGCGAGGCGCTGGGCTGGCTGCATGGCGAGCTGGCACCGCCGGCAGCGCCCGAGGGCCAGCTGCAGGCCTTCGACCAGGCCTCGGTGCGCGGCGCCAAGGGCCTGGACGATGCCGGCTACCTGTTCGTGCCGGCGGCCTGCGAAGCGGGCGGGTGCGACCTCACGGTGGCCCTGCACGGCTGCGGGATGGGCGTCGAGCAGATCGGCGAGACCTTCGTCCGCCACAGCGGGCTGAACGAGTGGGCAACCAGCAACCGGCGGGTGGTGCTCTATCCCCAGGCGGAGACCAGCCTGGCCAACCCCCAGGGCTGCTGGGACTGGTGGGGCTTCGCCGAGAGCACCTGGCAGCTCGATCCGCTCCATGACAGCCGCGAGGGGACCCAGGTTCGTGCGCTGATGGCGATGATCGAGCGCCTCCAGGAGTCGCCTCGCTGAGGCGAGGACGCCGCGGCGCTAGAGCGCGTCGCGCAGCGCCGATAGCAGGCCGTGGGGGGCCGGCGAGTAGAGCACCCGCCGGAGGATCCGCCCCTCGCGGTCGACCAGGTAGAGCGAGGAGCTGTGGTCGATGGTATAGGCCATGGCCGACTCGGGCGTCTCGACCCGGCGCCACACCACCCCGTAGCGCTCGGCGATCTCCTCGAGCTGCGCCTCGGAGCCGGTGGCGCCGATGAAGGCGTCGCCGAAGAAGCCGGTATACTCGGCCAGGCGCTCCAGGGAGTCGCGCTCCGGGTCGACCGAGACCATCACCGGCACCACCCGCTCGCGGCTCGCCTCGTCCAGCTCGGAGAGCGCCTGGCGAACCACCGCCATGCTCATGGGGCAGACGTCGGGGCAATAGGTATAGCCGAAGAACAGCACCGCCAGCTGGTCCTCCCCGAGCTGGCTCAGCGAGAAGTCGCCGCGGGTCGAGGGCAGTTCCACGGGGCCCCCGCGCATGTCGCTGTCGGCATCGCCCGCCAGCTGCTGGTACCAGCCCAGGCCACCCACGGCCAGCGCCACCACGATGACCGCCACGCCGGCCCAGATCCCCTTCCGCTTCATAGCGCACTTCTCTCCACGTCGAAATCGAATCCGCTGCCGATCCGCCCCCGGCCGGTGTCGACCACCACCCGGGCCCGCCAGGGCATCACTGCCTCGGTGCAGATCGGCACCTGTCCCTCGCCGCGAAAGACCCCGTCTCCCTGGCGGCGCAGCGGGTAGCGGTGCAGCCCCATGTCCATGTCGCGGCCGACGAAGTCGACCCTCACGGACTCGGCCTCGACGCCCGACAGGGTGACCGTCATCGGCAGGATCTCCAGGGCGCGGATCTCTCCCTCGGCCCCCAGGTCCAGGCGCAGGCTGCCGGTGCCACCCAGCGAGGCGACGCAGGGGCCGAGCCGCAGGTCGCAGCCGGCCTCCTCGGGAAACCAGTGCACCGACTCTCCCCCGCGAAGACTGTAGCTGGTGAGGTACCAGAGTGCCACGGCGACGGTCACCAGGGTGAAGAGGATCAGCAGCCGCAACAGCGGGGGGCGCGAGACGGCGGTCTCTGTCGGCAAGGAACGGGACATGGCGGCGAACGCGGCACTCCATGGGAAGGCGTGATGGCGGTAAGCTTATCAGCATTCGCCTGTGGCAGAGTGCGCAAGGATGTCGCAGGGTACGCCGACGACGAGGAGATCGACATGCCGGGAGTGGCGAATGCACTGGGCCCCCTGTTTCTGCTGATCCTGCTGGGCGCCGTGCTCGGCTGGGCACGCCAGCCGGGGGGGGACTTCTGGCCGCGGCTGGAGCGGCTTATCTACTTCCTGCTGTTCCCCGCCATGCTGGTCTCGACCCTGGCTACCGCCGACGTCAGCCAGGTGCCGGTGACCCGCCTGGCCGGGGCGCTGCTGGGGGCCATGGGCCTGTTCGGCGCCCTGCTCTGGGCGCTGCGCGGCTGGCTCGGCCTGGAGGCGCCCGCCTTCACCTCGGCCTTCCAGGGATCGCTGCGCTTCAACACCTATGTCGGGGTCGCCGGCGCCGCCGCCCTGCACGGTGGCCCGGGCGCCACCGTGGCGGCGGTGGCCGTGGCGCTGATGGTGCCGGTGGTGAACGTGCTCTGCGTGGCCAGCTTCATCGCCGCGGGGACGCTCGGCGCCGGCAGCCTCGGCAAGAGCCTCGCCGCCCTGGTGCGCAACCCGCTGATTCTGGGCTGCCTGATCGGCATCGGCCTGAACGTCAGCGGCATCGGCCTGCCGGGCTGGAGCGAGGCCACCGTGGAGCTGCTGGGGCGGGCCGCCCTGCCGCTGGGGCTGGTGGCGGTGGGCGTGGCCCTGCGCCCCGCCGCCCTGATGCGGCTGGACCGGGGGGTGTGGGCCACCAACCTCGTCAAGCTGGGGCTGATGCCGGCCCTGGTGCTGGCCCTCGCCCTGGCGCTGGGCCTCGACCCGGTTAGCCGCGACGTGGCGCTGCTGTTCGCCGCCCTGCCCACCGCCACCTCGGCCTATATCCTGGCCCGGCAGCTGGGCGGCGATGCCGAGATGATGGCGGCGCTGATCACCGGACAGACCCTGCTGGCCATGGCCACCCTGCCCCTGTGGCTGCGCCTGGCCGGTGCCGGGTGAGGCGCTTAATAAAAAAGATTCGCATTTGTGTTGACGCAGGAAACGAGAATGATTACTCTTTCTACATGGCGTTGATGAGGCGCCATGCCACGGCAGGAACCGCCAGTCGCCTGCCATGGTTTCTCCCTCCTCATTGCTAGTCACGGTCTTGCCGCCGCCCTCACCAGGGCGGCTTTTTTTCGTCCCGCAGAAACAGCGATGCCCCCGGACGGGAGCATCACATGAGCGTTTGCGCTGCCTAGGCGAGGGGCGTTGGGGGCAAGCCGAAGAGGAGGTCCTACGCCAGGGATGGCGTCGGTAGCGTACAGGGAGGTATTCACAGCGCCTCCTCGCAGGCTTGCCGCCATATCAGCCCCGAGCGCTTTGAACCACCGTCGACAGATTCGTCAGCACCGGCAGGTCAATCGTCGCGACGGTAGATCAGGTCCCAGACGCCGTGGCCGAGCTTCTCACCGCGGGCCTCGAACTTGGTGAGCGGCCGGAACTCCGGCCGGGGCACATAGGGGGCGGTCTCCGGCGCGGCGGTGTTGGCATAGCCCGGGGCGGCATCCATCACCTCGGCCATCCACTCGGCGTAGGCCTCCCAGTCGGTGGCCATATGGAAGGTGCCGCCGACCTTGAGCCGACGGCGCACCAGTTCGACGAAGGCGGGCTGCACGATGCGCCGCTTGTGGTGCTTCTTCTTGGGCCAGGGATCGGGGAAGAACAGCTGCAGGGTGTCCAGGCTTTCCTCCGGCAGGCACTCCTCGAGCACCCGCAGGGCGTCCTCCCGGTAGACCCGCAGGTTGGTCAAGCCGCGCTTGTCGGCCTCGTCGAGCAGCTTGCCGACACCCGGGGCATGCACCTCGATGCCGATGAAGTCGGTGTCGGGATGGGTCTCGGCCTGCTCGATCAGCGAGGCGCCCATGCCGAAGCCGATCTCCAGTACCCGGGGGGCACGCCGGCCGAACAGGGCATCGAGGTCCTGGCGACCGTCGGCCAGGGTCAGCCCCAGCCGCGGCCAGACCTCCTCGAGGCCGCGGGTCTGGGCCTGGGTCATGCGCCCGGCACGCAGCACATAGCTCTTGATGCCGGGGCGGTGCAGGGGCGCATCCGGGCCTTCCGGCCCGGTGGTGGCGGTATCGTCGCGGGACTGGTCACTCATGGGGCGGTCGGGGCTCTCGTTCTGGGCGCCTGTTTCAGGCGTTCGTTGCGGGCGATCGATGGACGCGTCAGCCGTTGATGCGGCCGGCGAAGGGGGAAGAGGGGTCGGCGCTCTGGCGGCGCGGCATGCGCCCGGCCAGGAAGGCCTCGCGGCCGGCCTCGACGGCCTTCTTCATGGCGCCGGCCATCAGCACCGGCTGGCGGGCATGGGCGATGGCGGAGTTCATCAGCACGCCGTCGCAGCCCAGTTCCATGGCCAGGGCGGCATCGGAGGCGGTGCCGATCCCGGCATCCACCAGCACCGGCACGCCGGCCTGCTCGATGATCAGGCGGACGTTGTGCGGGTTCTGGATGCCGTGGCCGGAGCCGATCAGCGACCCCAGCGGCATGATGGCGCAGCAGCCCAGGCGCTCGAGCTCGCGGGCGACGATGGGGTCGTCGCTGGTGTAGACCATGACGTCGAAGCCGTCGGCGATCAGCGTCTCGGCGGCGGCCAGGGTCTCGACCACGTTGGGGTAGAGGGTCGTGTCGTCGCCCAGCACCTCGAGCTTGACCAGGTTGTGGCCGTCGAGCAGCTCCCGCGCCAGCCGGCAGGTGCGCACGGCATCCTTGGCGGTGTAGCAGCCGGCGGTATTGGGCAGCAGGGTATAGCGTTCCGGCGGCACCACCTCGAGCAGGTTGGGCTCGCCGGCCTCCTGCCCCAGGTTGGTGCGGCGCACCGCGAAGGTGACCACCTCGGCCCCGGAGGCGGCGATCGCCTCGCCGGTCTCGTCGAAGTCTCGGTACTTGCCGGTTCCCACCAGCAGGCGGGAGGTGAACTCGCGCCCGGCGATCCGCAGCGGCTGGTCCTGGAAGAAGTCTGTCATCGCGTCTGCCTTGTGTCGTTGTCGGGAGATCACCGCGGCTTCAGCCGCCACCGATGGCATGCACCACCTCGACCCGGTCGCCCTCGGCCAGGCGGGTCGCGGCGTGCTCGCTCCTCGGCACGATCTCCTCGTTGACCTCCACGGCGATACGCCGGCCGGCGAGCCCCAAGGACTCGAGCAGCTGGGCGATCGTGGGGGCCGGGGTGAGGTCCGGCGCCAGGGTATGCGCCTCGCCATTGAGCTGGATCTGCATGGCGTCCTCTCTGCGCTCTCGATGCTCTCGTTGTCTGGCCGCTGGGCCCGCCGGGCGGGCAGGAATCGCGGGCCACCATTGTAGCCGACTCGGCTCGCGCGGGGTACGGTAGCGGCCATGACGCTCCCACCTCTCGGGGCTGATCCGGCAGCAGGCTTTCGAGGAGGCGCTGTGAACCCCTCCCTGGGCGCTACCGATGCCATCCCTGGCATAGGACCTCCTCTCCACCCTGCTCCCGGCGCCCCTCGTGGCTGAGCACCCGATATCGACCTGACCAGGAAGCCATATGAGGGAGAAAGGAATGCAGGACCGAGGCTGGTGGCTGGGGGCGGCGCTGTCGGGCGCCGTGGTGGTGATGGCAGGGGCCTTCGGCGCCCACGCCCTGGAGGGACAGCTGGCCCCGCGGCTGGCGGCGGCCTTCGAGACCGGGGTGCGCTACCAGGCCTGGCACACCTTGGCGCTGCTCGCCGTGCTGGGCTGGCGCGCCACCCGGCCCCTGGCCGGGCAGCGGCTGACCATGGGCCTGTGGGCGGCCGGCATGGGGCTCTTCTCGGGCTCGCTCTACGCCATGGCGCTGACCGGCCTGGGCGGCCTGGGCATGATCACCCCGCTGGGTGGCGTGCTGATGATCGCCGGCTGGCTGGCGCTGGCGTCGACCGTGCTGCGCGCCCGCTGAGTAGGCCCGGGATCAGTCGCGATCGGGCAGGGCGTAGGTGGCGGTGACCAGCGCCACCGGCGCCTCGTCGCCGGCCGAGAAGAGCTGCACCTCCCCCACCGCCAGGCGCCGGCCGAGCTTGAGGATGCGGGCGTTGGCGATCAGGTCCCGGTCGCCGCTGGGCCGCCGCAGGAAGCGGCAGTGCAGGTCGCTGGTCACGGCCATGGGCTCGGGACCGATCTGGGCGAGGATCGCCACGTAGAGCGCAACGTCGGCCAGGCCCATCAGGGTCGGGCCGGAGACGCTGGCCCCGGGGCGCAGGTGCTCGTCCTCGATGGCCAGGCTCATGGTGGCCCGCATGTGGCCGACGCCCTCGATCGTCCCGGTGCGCTGGGGAAAGACGTCGTCGAGGAAGTCCTCGATGGCGGCGGCGGTCATCACGGTCATCGGCTGGCTCCTGCGTGTCGCGGCGAGGGACGTTGGCCTCAACATAACCGAAAGCGCCCCGGGCAGGTACCCGGGGCGCTTCACGTTCGAACAGGCGAAAGCAGGAACAACTCGAGGCTTTCCCGGCGACAGGCCATGACATCTTCACGACCTGTCCCCGACGCCTTGCATTGCCGCCTTACTTGGCCTTGTGCACGGCGCGCCAGTGGTGCAGCAGCGGCTCGGTGTAGCCGGCGGGCTGCACGCGGCCCTTGAAGATCAGGTCGCTGGCGGCCTGGAAGGCACTGGAGCCCGCGAAGTTCGCGCTCATCGGCGTGTACTCCGGGTCACCGGCGTTCTGCTGGTCCACTACCTTGGCCATGCGCTCCAGGGTCTCCTGGACCCGCGCGGCATCCACCACGCCGTGGTGCAGCCAGTTGGCGATGTGCTGGCTGGAGATCCGCAGGGTGGCACGGTCCTCCATCAGCCCCACGTCGTGGATGTCCGGCACCTTGGAGCAGCCCACGCCGTGCTCGACCCAGCGCACCACGTAGCCGAGGATGCCCTGGCAGTTGTTGTCGAGCTCCTGCTGGATCTCCTCGTCGGACCAGTTGGCCTCGGCGGCCACCGGTACGGAGAGCAGGTCGTCCAGGAAGTCCGGCTCGCCCTGGGCCTCCAGCTCGCGCTGGATGGCGGTGACATCCACCTGGTGGTAGTGCAGGGCGTGCAGGGTCGCGGCGGTGGGCGACGGCACCCAGGCAGTGTTGGCGCCGGCCTTGGGGTGGCCGATCTTCTGCTCGAGCATGGCGGCCATCAGGTCCGGCATGGCCCACATGCCCTTGCCGATCTGGGCACGGCCGCGCAGGCCGCAGGCCAGGCCGACCTGGACGTTGTTCTTCTCGTAGGCCTGGATCCAGGCGGCGCCCTTCATGTCGCCCTTGCGGATCATCGGGCCCGCCTCCATGGCGGTGTGCATCTCGTCGCCGGTGCGGTCGAGGAAGCCGGTGTTGATGAACACCACCCGCGAGGCAGCCTCGTTGATGCACGCCTTGAGGTTCACCGTGGTGCGGCGCTCCTCGTCCATGATGCCCATCTTGAGGGTATCGCGGGCCATGCCGAGGAGGTCCTCGACGCGGCCGAACAGCTCGTTGGAGAAGGCGACCTCCTTCGGCCCATGCATCTTCGGCTTGACGATGTACATGGAGCCGGTGCGGGAGTTGCGCGGCTCGTCCTCGCCCTTCTTCAGGTCGTGCAGCGCGATCAGGCCGGTGACGATGCCGTCGAGGATGCCCTCCGGCAGCTCGTTGCCCTCGGCGTCGAGCACCGCCGGGGTGGTCATCAGGTGGCCGACGTTGCGCACGAACATCAGCGAGCGGCCCGGCAGGGTGACGGTCTCGCCGTCGGCGTTGGTCCAGCGGCGGTCGCCGTGCAGGCGGCGAGTGATGGTCTTGCCGCCCTTCTCGACCTGCTCCTCCAGGTCGCCCTTCATCAGGCCCAGCCAGTTGCCGTAGACGCCCACCTTGTCCTCGGCATCCACCGCGGC
Organism: Halomonas sp. 3H; assembly: GCF_024206005.1. Taxonomy (NCBI): domain Bacteria; kingdom Pseudomonadati; phylum Pseudomonadota; class Gammaproteobacteria; order Oceanospirillales; family Halomonadaceae; genus Halomonas; species Halomonas sp. 3H. Next base: position 111,128 of record NZ_CP100360.1, on the reverse strand, counting down.
CACGGAGTCCTCGCAGTCCATGATGGTGGTCAGCGCCGCCTCGACCACGACGTCCTTGATGCCGGCCGGGTCGGTCTTGCCGATGGGGTTGCTGGGGTCGATCTGGATCTCCAGGTGCAGGCCGTGGTTGACCAGCAGCAGCGACTCGGGGCTGGCGACGTCGCCACTGAAGCCGACCAGCTTGCCCGGGTCCTTGAGCCCGGTCTCGCGGCCGCTCTCCAGGGTCACCACCAGGTGGCCGTCACGCAGGGCGTACTTGACGGCATCGCGGTGGGAGCCGGTGGCCAGCGGGGCCGCGCGGTCGAGCACACCGCGGGCGTAGGCGATGACCTTCTCGCCGCGCCGGGGGTTGAAGCTCGTGCCCTTCTCGGCGCCGTCCTCCTCGGAGATGGCATCGGTGCCGTAGAGGGCGTCATAGAGGCTGCCCCAGCGCGCGTTGGCGGCGTTCAGCGCATAGCGGGCGTTGCTCACCGGCACCACCAGCTGCGGGCCGGCCTGGACGGCGATCTCGCGGTCCACGTTGGTGGTGGTGACCGCGACGCTGGCAGGTGCCTCGGCCAGGTAGCCGATCTCCTTCAGGAAGGCGCGGTAGGCGGCCATGTCGCCCACCGGGCCGGGATTCTCGCGATGCCAGGCGTCCAGCTGCTCCTGCAGGCGGTCACGCTCGGCGAGCAGTTCGCGGTTCTTCGGGGTCAGATCGTGGAAGAGGGCGTCGACGCCGGCCCAGAAGGCCTCGGCGTCGACTCCGGTGCCCGGGAGCGCCTGCTCGTTGATGAAACGGTCCAGCTCGGCGGCCACCTGAAGGCGGTGGCGAGTGACACGTTGGGTCATGGTGCATCTCCTCGTGCGGGGCAACCGGCCGGTGCGCTGCCGGGCTGCCGGGATCAGGGGTGAGTGACTGCATCAAGGGGATTTTGTGGAAAATACTTCCATATGTAAACCCGCAAACCGCCGTCAGCGCCGCTCGCTAGACCAAAAGATAAGGCAGGACGCGCGGCACTGCCCGCATTCGATGGCCTCGCCCACCGCATGAGGCTAGCATGGGTGAGCCCCCGCGGAGGACTCGATGAGCGACTTCACCCCCCTGCAGGCCCTGGGTCCCGTCAGGCTGGTCACACCGGCCGCGGCAGCGCCCGGCGGCGACCACCTGGAACGCTACCTGGGCCACTACGGCCTGGCGCCGCTGCTCGTCGAGCACGTGGGCCTGCACGTGGGCTACGTGGAGGCCGGCAACTTTCGCCTCTGGACCCAGGTATGGAGCCCGGCCCGACCGGTCGGCACCGCCTTCGTGGTCCACGGCTACTTCGACCACCTGGGCCTCTATCGCCACCTGCTGGAGCGCCTGCTCGACCGCAACTGGCGGGTGGTGCTCTGGGACCTGCCCGGCCACGGCCTCTCCAGCGGGGCTCGCGCCTCCATCGACGACTTCGATGACTACGGGGGCTGCCTGCACGCCCTGCAGCAGCATCTGGAGGAGGCGGGCCTGGCCCCGCGCCCCTGGATCGGGGTCGGCCAGAGCACCGGCGCGGCGATACTCGCCACCGATGCGCTGACCCGCGGCGACGACGGCCACTGGGCCGGCCTCGCCCTGCTGGCACCGCTGGTGCGCCCCTGGGGCTGGAACCAGTCCAGCTGGCTGCACCTGCTGGTGGGACCCTTCGTGCGCTCCATTCCGCGCAAGTTCCGCGCCAACTCCACCGACAGCGACTTCGCCGACTTCCTGCGCGAAGGCGACCCGCTGCAGGCCGACCGCGTGGCCATCGGCTGGGTCAGCGCCATGCGACGCTGGATGCCCCGGCTGCTCGCCCTGCCTCCCAACCCGGTGAAGACCCTGATCCTGCAGGGCGAACAGGACCTGACCGTGGACTGGGAGTGGAACCTCAACGTGCTGGAGCGCAAGTTCCCCAACGCCGAGATCCACCGCCACCCCGAGGCGCGCCACCACCTGGTCAACGAGGCGGAACCGATTCGCCAGTCGCTCTTCGACACCCTGGACCGCTTCATCGACGCCCTGGAGCCCACCGCCTCCCGACAGGAGACCGACCCGCCATGACTGCCCACCGGCTCTTCCCGCTGGCCCTGCTGCCGCTGCTGCTGATCGGCTGCGCCGCCGCTCCCGACCGCCCCGAGACCCTGCGCCAGGCCCTGCTCAACCTGGGCGAACGCGCCGCCGGCCGCGTGATGGAGGCCCCCGCCCTGCCCCACCCGCCGTCCGACCAGGTGCTGCTGCTGGCCGCTCCCGAGGTGAACGGCAGCCTCGCCATCGGCCGGGACCGCTTCCGGGAGAGTCTGACCCGGGCCCTGCTGGCGGTGAGCGAGGGTCCCCAGGTGCTGGACTGGAACGAGGCCATGGCCGAGGGCAACGGCGACAACCAGTGGCGCCTGGAGAGCCGGCTGATGGCCGATGGTCCGCGCCTGCAGCTCTCCGACCGGGAGCTCCTGCCCTACCGGCTGACCCTGGTGCTGCGCCGCCCGGGCAGCGAGGAGGTCCTCTGGGAAGAGAGCCTCCAAGGCGCCCTGGACGCCACCGCGCTGTGAGTCAGCCCTTGAGCAGACGATCGAGCTGCCGATAGCCGATCGCCTCGATCAGCTGCTCGCGCTCCGGCTTTGCCGCCCCTGCCAGGTCGGCCAGGGTCAGGGCCACCCGCAGCACCCGGTGGTAGGCCCGGGCCGAGAGCTTCAACCGCTCCAGCACGCCGGCCAGCCAGGCCCGGTCTGCCGCCCCCAGGTCGCAGGCGGCGTCCAGCTCCCGCCCCGCCAGGTGGGCATTCAGCCCCCCGCGCGCCAGCTGACGCGCCCGCGCCGCCACCACCCGGGCCCGCACCTCGGCCGATGACTCGCCGACCTCCCCGGCGGTGAGCTGCTCCGGCGGCAGCGCCGGCACTTCAACCTGCAGGTCGATGCGGTCGAGCAGCGGGCCGGAGAGGCGCGCCTGGTAGCGCTGGATCTGGGCGGCCGTGCAGTGGCAGGCCTGGCGAGGATCGCCGAGGTGGCCGCAGGGGCAGGGGTTCATGGCGGCGACCAGCTGGAAGCGGGCCGGATAGCGACGCTCGTGGCTGGCCCGGGCGATATGGATCTGCCCCGACTCCATGGGCTCGCGCATCACCTCCAGCACGTGGCGAGAGAACTCCGGCAGCTCGTCGAGGAACAGCACGCCGTGGTGGGCCAGCGAGATTTCCCCGGGGCGCGGCCTGGAGCCACCGCCTACCAGCGCCACGGCGCTGGCGGTATGGTGCGGCGCGCGGAAGGGGCGCCGCCCCCACCCGGCCGCCAGGGGCAGGCCGCTCACCGACCGCACCGCCGCCACCTCCAGCGCCTCCTCCTCGGAGAGCGGCGGCAGGATGCCCGGCAGGCGGCTGGCCAGCATGGTCTTGCCGGTGCCAGGCGGGCCGGCGAACAGCAGATTGTGGCCGCCTGCGGCGGCGACCTCCAGGGCCCGGCGGGCCTGGAACTGTCCCCTGACCTCGGCGAGGTCGGGCAGCGAGGTGTCGGCCTCCGGTGCCGACGCCAGCCGATGGGGCACGATGGGCGCCTGGCCCAGCAGGTGCGCCACCACCTCGAGCAGGTGGTCGGCGGGGAGCACCTCGAGGTCGCCGGCCAGGGCCGCCTCATCGGCATTGGCCCGCGGCACGATCAGGCGCCGTCCCTTCCGGCGGGTGGCCATGGCCAGCGGCAGCACGCCGGTCACCGGCCGCAGCCGGCCGTCCAGCGCCAGCTCGCCGGCGCTCTCGATGCCGTCGAGGGCCTCGGGGGGCACCTGTCCCGAGGCCACCAGCAGCCCCAGGGCGATGGGCAGGTCGAAGCGTCCGCCCTCCTTGGGCAGGTCGGCGGGCGCCAGATTGAGGGTGATGCGTCGCAGGGGGTAGTCGAAGCCGGCATTGACCAGGGCGCTGCGCACCCGCTCGCGGCTCTCCTTCACCGCCGCCTCGGGCAGGCCCACCAGGGTCATGCCCGGCAGGCCGTTGGCCAGGTGCACCTCGACCTGCACCTCGGGAGCCTCCAGGCCGAGCCCGGCCCGGGTGTGAACGATGGCCAGCGTCATGGGCGATCCCTCGCATGTCGTCTGCCCTCAGGCTAGTCCAGACGACGGCGGGGCGCCCGGCAAGGGCTCAGCGACCGGCTTCGCCGCCGCCGGCATCCTCCTCCGGTTCGCCGGCATCGTCGCCCGCCTCGGGGCCATCCGAGACGAGTTCGGCCGGGGCCTGCCCCTCGCCGGTGCGCTCCTCCAGCAGCGCCTCCAGGGCAGCGACCTGCTGCTCCAGGGCCTCCACCCGCGACCGGGTGCGCTGCAGGACGTCCATCAGGATGTCGAAATCCTCCCGGGACACCAGCTCCAGGCGGTCGAAGGCACCGCGCACCACCTGCTGGATGCCCTTCTGCACCTCTTCTGGCGCCTGGGACGCGCCCTGGAGGCGGTCGCCGATCTGCTGGGCCAGGCGGCTGATGCGGTCGTGGCTCACCATGCTCTCTCTCCTGCTCGTATCAAGGGTCGCCTACAGGATACGCATGGCCCGGGCGGAACGCATGTCCGGCTTTCGCCCCGCCATGGCGCATCTGCACCATGGCCCGGCACCTTGTTGGTGCATCACCCTTGACGAATAGTCGACGACCGGGCTCGCTTCGTCCACAACAACCCCTCAACCGACTGATAATACGAGTATTTTCATCCCACTGGCACGCTTTACGCTTGAGCATGACAAGCCTGCACCGGCAGCCGACATCCAAGCCAACCGTGGAGACATGGGATGAAACTCATCACCGCCATCATCAAGCCCTTCAAGCTGGACGACGTCCGCGAGGCGCTGGCCGACAACGGCGTCCAGGGCATCACCGTCACCGAGGTCAAGGGCTTCGGCCGCCAGAAGGGCCACACCGAGCTCTACCGCGGCGCCGAGTACGTGGTCGACTTCCTGCCCAAGGTCAAGGTCGAGGTCGCCGTGGACGACTCGCGCCTGGAGACGGTCCTCGACGCCATCTGCAGCGCCGCCAACAGCGGCAAGATCGGTGACGGCAAGGTCTTCGTCACCCCGCTGGAGGACGTCATCCGCATCCGCACCGGTGAACGCGGCGCCGACGCCGTCTGACCGTTCCCCCTGCCCCTGGAGAGACTGCCATGAGTGAACTGACCGAATTGAGCTATGCGCTCGATACCTTCTACTTCCTGATCTGCGGCGTGCTGGTGATGTGGATGGCCGCCGGCTTCTCGATGCTGGAAGCCGGCCTGGTGCGTTCCAAGAACACCGCCGAGATCCTCACCAAGAACGTGGCCCTGTTCGCCATCGCCTGCACCATGTATCTGCTGGTGGGCTATTACATCATGTACTCCAGCCCCGAGGGGGGCATCCTGCCCAACCTCGGCTTCCTGCTGGGCGGCGAGAACAGCGTCGACGCGGTGCTGGCCGGCGGCGATGACGCCCCCTACTACTCCATGCGCGCCGACTACTTCTTCCAGGTGGTGTTCGTGGCCACCGCCATGTCCATCGTCTCGGGCGCCGTGGCCGAACGCATGAAGCTGTGGGCCTTCCTGGCCTTCGCCGTGGTGATGACCGCCGTGATCTATCCGGTCTCCGGTTTCTGGACCTGGGGCGGCGGCTGGCTCGACGCCGCCGGCTTCTCCGACTTCGCCGGTTCCGGCATCGTGCACATGGCGGGTGCCGCCGCGGCCCTGGCCGGCGTGCTGATCCTCGGTCCGCGCAAGGGCAAGTACGGCAAGGACGGCAGCATCTACGCCATTCCCGGCGCCAACCTGCCGCTGGCCACCCTGGGCACCTTCATCCTGTGGATGGGCTGGTTCGGCTTCAACGGCGGCTCCGAGCTGAAGGTCTCCGACGTCGACTCCGCCAACAACGTCGCCCAAGTGATGGTCAACACCAACGCCGCGGCCGCCGGCGGCGTGATCGCTGCCCTGATCCTGGCCAAGCTGTGGTTCCGCAAGGCCGACCTGACCATGGCTCTCAACGGCGCCCTGGCCGGGCTGGTGGCGATCACCGCCGAGCCGCTGGCGCCCTCGGCGCTGGGCGCCACCCTCATCGGTGTCGTGGGCGGCGCCATCGTGGTGGCCTCCATCGTCGCCCTGGACAAGCTGAAGATCGATGACCCGGTCGGCGCCATCTCCGTGCACGGCGTGGTCGGCATCTGGGGCCTGCTGGCCGTGCCGCTCTCCAACGCCGACGCCAGCTACGGTGCTCAGCTGCTCGGCATCGTCGGCATCTTCGCCTGGGTGTTCGGCGCCAGCCTGGTCGTCTGGCTGATCCTCAAGGCCGTGATGGGCATCCGCGTGAGCGAGGAAGAGGAGTACGAGGGCGTCGACCTCGCCGAATGTGGCATGGAAGCCTATCCCGAGTTCAGCGTCGCCAAGAAATGATCGCCATGGCGACGCCCACCGAGTGAGCTGGCGTGCTCCTCCTGGCCCCTTCGGGGGCCTTTTTTATTCCCGCCCCGCGCGGTGTATGCTAGAGGACAATCAGGCGCAAGCGGGTGGCCCGGCCACCGCACCGAACAGACGAGGAGTCCGACCATGAAACTGGTGACCGCCATCATCAAGCCCTTCAAGCTCGACGACGTGAGGGAGTCCCTCTCGGAGATCGGCGTGCAGGGCATCACCGTGACCGAGGTGAAGGGGTTCGGCCGCCAGAAGGGCCATACCGAGCTCTACCGGGGCGCCGAGTACGTGGTCGATTTCCTGCCCAAGGTGAAGCTCGAGGTCGCCGTGGACGACGACATGGCCGAGAAGGTGATCGACGCCATCACCCAGGTGGCCAATACCGGCAAGATCGGCGACGGCAAGATCTTCGTCACGCCGCTGGAGCAGGTGATCCGCATCCGCACCGGCGAAACGGGGAAGGATGCGGTGTAAGCGCCGAGCGCCGAGCGCCGAGCGCCGAGCGCCGAGCGCCGAGCGCCGAGCGCCGCAGGATGATGCCTGCGGCCGACCAAGTTACAAACGAAAATCCCACCGGATACCGGATCCGGTGGGATTTTCGTTTTACGCCACGACACTCCAGCCCGTTGCCGATCTGCTGGGCGCCGGGTGCTCGGTGCTAGGCGCTTACTTCTCGACGAAGGCCCGCTCGATCACGTAGTCACCCGGGTCGCCCATCCGCGGCGAGATCTTGAAGCCCAGGTCGTCGAGCAGCGCGCTGGTCTCGTCGAGCATTGCCGGGCTGCCGCAGATCATGGCGCGGTCCTGCTTGGGATCCATGGGGGGCAGGCCGATATCCTCGAACAGCTTGCCCGTGCGGATATGGTCGGTGAGGCGCCCCATGGTGTGGAAGTCCTCGCGGGTCACCGTGGGGTAGTAGACCAGCTTCTCGGCGATCTCCTCGCCCAGGTACTCGTGGGCCGGCAGCTCCTGCTGGATGAAGTCGGCGTAGGCCAGCTCGCTGACATTGCGCACGCCGTGCACCAGCACCACCTTCTCGAAGCGCTCGTACACCTCCGGGTCCTGGATCAGGCTCATGAAGGGCGCCAGGCCGGTGCCGGTGGAGAGGAAGTAGAGGTTGCGCCCCGGCAGCAGGTCGTCGGTGACCAGGGTGCCGGTGGGCTTGCGGCTGACCATGATCTGGTCGCCCACCTTGAGGTGCTGCAGCCGCGAGGTCAGCGGGCCATCGGGCACCTTGATGCTGAAGAACTCGAGGTGATCCTCGTAGTTGGGGCTGGCGATGGAGTAGGCGCGCATCAGCGGCTTGCCGCCCACCTCCAGGCCGATCATCACGAACTGGCCGTTCTTGAAGCGCAGGCTGCGCTCACGGGTGGTGCGGAAGCTGAACAGGGTGTCGTTCCAGTGGTGAACGCTGAGGACCTCTTCCAGGGCAAACTTGCTCATGCCGGCTCCTTGATGTTCCCGAACATCTGATATTCTAGAAAAGAATAAATAGGCGGATAATATTTGCGTTGAATTCTAAGGGAGGGCGGGTTATCTGTTAAATGGATTGTATGGATAATGCTTATCCATATCTTTGATATAGGTCAGAGGAGGCACGCGCCATGCGCTACACCCTGCGCCAGCTGGAGGTCTTCGTCGCCGTGGCCCAGCACGAGAGCGTCTCCCGGGCGGCCCGCGCCCTCTCGCTCTCGCAGTCGGCGGCCAGCACCGCCCTGGCCGAGCTGGAGCGCCAGTTCGATTGCCAGCTGCTGGACCGGCTCGGCAAGCGGCTGAAGCTCAATGCCCTGGGGTTCCAGCTGCTGCCCAAGGCGGTGGCCCTGCTCGACCGTGCCGAGGAGGTGGAGGAGCTGCTGCGCGGCCAGCAGGGCATCGGCACCCTGGACGTGGGCGCCACCCTGACCATCGGCAACTACCTGGCCACCCTGCTGATCAGCGATTTCATGCAGCGCTACCCGGGCAGCCGGGTGCGCCTGGCGGTCCGCAACACCCGGGCGATCATCGAGGACGTGCGCCACCACGAGCTGGACCTGGGGCTGATCGAAGGGCACTGCGAGGCGGATGACATCATCACCCAGCCCTGGGTAGAGGACGAGCTGGCGGTCTTCTGCTCGCCCCGCCACCCCCTGGCCGGGGCCGGCGAAGTGGAGCTGGAGCGGCTGCTGCGCGAGGCCTGGATCATGCGCGAGCAGGGCTCCGGGACCCGCATGACCCTGGAACAGGCCGCCCGCCATCGCCGCGGACGCTTCAATATCCTGCTCGAGCTGGAGCACACCGAGGGGATCAAGCGCGCGGTGGAGTCCGGGCTCGGCATCGGCTGCGTGTCCAAGCTGGCGCTGCGCGACGCCTTTCGCCGCGGCAGCCTGGTGCCGATCCCCACGCCGGAGCTGGACCTGAGCCGCCAGTTCACCTTCATCTGGCACCGCCACAAGTACCTGGCCACCGGCATGCGCGAGTTCCTCAAGCTGTGTCGCCAGATGACCGAGGGGATCACGCGCAGCGACCAGATCGACCTGCCGCCGGTGCCCTGACGCCTGCGCCGCCGCGTCCTGTGCACCAACGGCAGCGGGCCCGGCAGCGATGGCCGGGCCCGCGGGAGGAGACGGGGCTGGGGGCGGGGTCAGCGCATGTCGCTGACGGCTTCCTGGATATCCTCCAGGCTGGCCTTGGAGAGGTCCTTGGCCAGGGAGTGGATCACCAGCTTGGTGGTGGGGCCATCGAGCTTGTCGCGCAGCTGGCCCAGGAAGCGGGGCGGCGCCACCAGGATCAGCTTCTCCATGGTGTTGTCGACGCGGGCCCGGTAGATGCGCTCGGCGACCTCCTTGGCAAAGATCGTCTCCTCATGGGTGCGGGCGGTGCTCTCCCCGCCTGAGGAGCGCGACGACGTGGACATGGACTCGTGCACGTCCGCCCCGCGATCGGTCACCAGATCGCCCTCGTGCAGCCGGTTCGCGGCATGCACCAGGCTGTCCTGCTCGACCAGCTTGAGGGCATCACGCGTGAAGATCCTGGCCCGTGCCGCATCCGCCACCACGATATAGGTTGTCATAGCCGCTCCTTGATGCCGATGGATGGGCGGGTGCCGTGCCGCGGTCTCCCGCTGGGCACCCGCCTCTGGTTCAACATTGGCAAGCCCGCCCGGGTTGGTCAACCCGCATCGGGCGCTGCACGGGAGAACTGCACCGCGGCGTGATCTGGGGTAGCATCCCGTGATGCTGGCACGGATGCCAGCGGGCCTCATCATCACGATGTGCATCCCCCGGGAGGACCCCCGATGCGACAGCTGCTGTTTCCCCACCGCCCTCTGGGCCGCACCACCCTGATCACCTGTCACCTGCTGCTCCAGCTCGGCCTCGCGGCCGGCGCGATGCTGTGGCTGGCGCCTCGCAGCCCCTGGCTAGCCCCGCTGGGCTGGGCCGAGGCCTGGCCGAGCCTGGCCCTGGGCGGCGGCGCCTGGCTGCTGGCCGTCATCGGCCTGCGCCTGCTCGCCGAGCTGTGGCTGCTCCCCCACCATCTGGCGGCCCTGCGCCCCGGCTTCGCGCCGGGTGCCGTGGTGACGCGCTCCTTCGACCGCCGGCCGGCGGTGCATGGCCAGGACACGGCCTGGACCAGCGAGGCGCGCACCATGGCCGCCCCCGAGGAGAGCGTCGGCCGCCCCCGGGTGACCCGTCCCGCCGAGCGCCTGCACCCGCGCGACAGCGAACCGACGCTGGACCTGGCCGCCGAAGGTGAACCCGATCCCGCGCAGCGTCGGGAGCCACGGCTCTGACCCGCCGCCCCCGGCATCGCCGGGGGCCTTCGCGACTCAGTGGCCGAGGATCTGGCTGAGGAACAGCCGGGTGCGCTCCGACTGGGGATCGTTGAAGAAGGGCTCCGGGGCGTTCTCCTCGATGATCTGGCCCTGGTCCATGAAGATCACCCGGTCGGCCACGGTCTTGGCGAAGCCCATCTCGTGGGTCACGCAGAGCATGGTCATCCCCTCGCGGGCCAGCTCGACCATGACGTCGAGCACCTCCTTGATCATCTCCGGATCCAGCGCGGAGGTGGGCTCGTCGAAGAGCATCACGTCCGGGTGCATGCAGAGCGAGCGGGCGATGGCCACCCGCTGCTGCTGGCCGCCGGAGAGCTGCCCGGGATACTTGCGCGCCTGCTCGGCGATCTGCACCCGCTCCAGGTACTGCATCGCCTGGGCCTCGGCCTCGCGGCGCGACTTCTTCTGCACCCACATGGGCGAGAGGCAGCAGTTCTCCAGCACCGTCAGGTGCGGGAAGAGGTTGAAGTGCTGGAAGACCATGCCGACGCTACGGCGGATCTGCTCGATGCGCTTGACGTCCTGGGTCAGCGGCACGCCGCCCACCACGATCTCGCCCTGCTGGTGCTCCTCCAGGTGGTTGATGCAGCGGATCAGCGTCGACTTGCCGGACCCGGAGGGGCCACAGATGACGATGCGCTCGCCGCGCTTCACCGTGAGGTCGATATCCCTCAGCACGTGGAAGTCGCCGTACCACTTGTTGACGCCGCGCATCTCGACCATCGGGGTCTCGGCGCCGGCCAGGGACTGGGTTGCCTGTTCACTCATTGTCGTCGTTCCTCGATTCGGGTGGCGCCGCTGCCTAGCGTTGATGGCCGGTATGCAGTTTCCGCTCCAGGTACTGGCTGTAGCGCGACATGCTGAAGCAGAAGATCCAGAACATGAACGCGGCGAACACGTAGCCCTCCAGGGCGAAGCCCAGCCAGCGGGAGTCGGACAGCGCCGCCTGGACGATGCCCAGCAGGTCGAAGAGCCCGATGATCATCACCAGGGTGGTGTCCTTGAACAGCGAGATGAAGGTGTTGACGATCCCGGGGATCATCATCTTCAGCGCCTGGGGCAGCACGATCAGCCCCATGCGCTGCCAATAGCCCATCCCCAGCGCCGCGGCGGCCTCCTCCTGCCCCCGGGGAATCGCCTGCAGCCCCCCGCGAATCACCTCCGCCATGTAGGCGCTCTGGAACAGGGTGATGCCGATCAGCGCCCGCACCAGGCGGTCGACGCTGACCCCGGTGGGCAGGAACAGCGGCAGCATCACCGAAGCCATGAAGAGGATGGTGATCAGCGGCACGCCGCGCCAGAACTCGATGAACACCACGCAGAAGCTCTTGACGATGGGCATCTGCGAGCGGCGCCCGAGGGCCAGCAGGATGCCGATGGGCAGGGCCGCCACCATCCCCACCACGGCCAGGATCAGGGTCAGCATCAGCCCGCCCCAGCGGTGGGTCTCCACCAGCCGCAGGCCGAAGTGGCCGCCGTAGAGCATCACGTAGGCGAACACCGGGAAGGCCAGCAGGGTCGCGATGGCCACCCAGCGCTTGAAGGGCAGCCGCGGGATCGCCAGCCAGGCGATCAGCACCGCGAAGCCGGCGAAGACGATATTCACCCGCCACAGCTCATCGCGGGGGTAGAGCCCGTAGATGAACTGGGTCAGGCGGGCGTTGACGAACACCCAGCAGGCGCCCTCCCGTGAGCAGTCGTCGCGGCTGGTGCCGATCCAGTCGGCGTCGATGATCGCCCACTGGATCGTCGGCGTCAGCAGCACGTAGAGCAGGTAGAGGCCCACCAGGGTGAACACCGTGTTGACCGGGCCGCTGAACAGGTTGGCGCGCAGCCAGGCCAGGGGGCCCACGGTGCGGATCGGCGCCGGCCGCGCCTCGATCATCTTGTCGTTGTGTGTCATGGCGCCTCTCCTAGCGTTCCACCAGCGCCACGCGGGCGTTGAACCAGTTCATGAACATCGACACCAGCAGGCTGATGGTGAGGTAGACCGCCATGGTCATGGCGATCACCTCGATGGCCTGCCCCGTCTGGTTGAGGGTCGTGCCGGCGAACACCGAGACCAGGTCCGGGTAGCCGATGGCGGTGGCCAGCGAGGAGTTCTTGATCAGGTTGAGGTACTGACTGGTGAGCGGCGGGATGATCACCCGCAGCGCCTGGGGCACCACCACCAGCCGCAGCACCAGCCCCTGGGGCAGGCTCAGCGCCTGGGCCGCCTCGGTCTGGCCGTGGGGGATCGCCTGGATGCCCGAGCGCACGATCTCGGCGATGAACGAGGCCGTGTAGATGGAGAGCGCCAGCCACAGGGCCAGGAACTCCGGGATCACCGTGATGCCGCCGCGGAAGTTGAAGCCACGCAGCTCCGGCACATCCCAGGTCACCGGCACCCCGGTGGCGACCAGCACCGCGAGCGGCAGGCCGACGATCAGTGCCAGGGATATCCAGCCCGCCGGCAGGCGCCGGCCGGTGGCCTCGTGGCGGCGTCGGTTCCAGATCACCAGGGCGATGCTGGCGACCACGGCGACGGCCAGGGCCAGCGGGATCAGGCCGAAGCCGGACTCGAAGAGCGGCTCCGGCAGAAACAGGCCGCGCACGTTGAGGAACACCGCCTCGCCCAGGGAGATGCTGTCCCGGGGGCTCGGCAGGGCGCGCAGCACGGCGAAGTACCAGAAGAAGATCTGCAGCAGCAGCGGGATGTTACGGAAGATCTCGATGTAGCCGCTGGCCAGCCGTGCGATCAGCCAGTTGGGCGACAGCCGGGCGATCCCCACCGTGAAGCCGATGATCGTCGCCGCCAGCACGCCGAGGGCCGAGACCAGCAGGGTATTGAGCAGCCCGACCAGGAAGGTGCGGCCGTAGGTGCTCTGGGAGGAGTAGTCGATCAGGCTCTGGACGATGCCGAAGCCCGCGGTGTTATTGAGGAAGCCGAAGCCGGTGGTGATGCCTCGCTGGGCGAGGTTCGCCTGGGTATTGCCGATGATGAAGATCAGGAAGGCCGCGACGGCGGCCACCAGCAGCAGCTGGAAGATCAGCGCCCGCTTGGCACGGTCGCGCCAGAACGGCGGCCTGGGGCCCGCCGGCCGGGCCTGGGGTCTTGTGGACATGGGGAAGGTCTCCGCCTGGATCCGTCAAGCAGCGTGCGGGACCGCCGGCCCGGGATCCCCGGGGCGACGGTCGGGTCGGTGCCCCGGCACCGGGCGGCACCGGGGCAGGCCACTCAGCGGATCGGCGGGGCGTACTGGATGCCGCCCTCGGTCCACAGGGCGTTGATGCCGCGCTCGATCTCCAGCGGGGAGCCCATGCCGACGTTGCGGTCGAAGGTCTCGCCGTAGTTGCCCACCTGCTTGATGATGTTGTAGGCCCAGTCGGCGGAGAGCCCCATGCCCTCGCCGTAGTTGCCGTCCTGGCCGAGCAGGCGCGCGACGTCAGGATCCTCGGACTCGAGCATCTCGTCGACGTTGTCCTGGGTGATGCCCATCTCCTCGGCGTTGAGCATGGCGAACAGCGACCACTTGACGATGTTGAACCACTGGTCGTCGCCCTGACGCACCACCGGGCCCAGCGGCTCCTTGGAGATGATCTCCGGCAGGATCATGGAGGCGTCCGGCTCGGCGAGCTGGATGCGCAGCGCCGCCAGCTGGGAGGTATCGGAGGTCAGCACGTCGCAGCGGCCCGCCTCGTAGCCGCCGACGGTCTGCTCGGAGGTGTCGAAGACGATGGGGTCGAACTCCATGTCGTTGGCGCGGAAGTAGTCGGCCACGTTGAGCTCGGTGGTGGTGCCGGACTGCACGCAGATCGCCGCGCCGTCGAGCTCCTTGGCGCTCTCGATGCCCATGTCGCGGTGGATCATGAAACCGATGCCGTCGTAGAAGGTCACGCCGGTGAAGTTGAGGCCCAGGGTGGTGTCGCGGGTGGTGGTCCAGGTGGTGTTGCGGGAGAGCACGTCCACCTCGCCGGACTGCAGCGCGGTGAAGCGCTCCACGGCGTTGAGGGACACGTAACGCACCGCCTCGGAGTCGCCGAACACCGCGGCCGCCACGGCACGGCAGACGTCGACGTCCAGGCCCTGCCACTCGCCCTCGTCGTCCGGGGCCGAGAAGCCCGGCAGGCCATCGCTGACGCCGCACTGCACGGCACCACGGTCGCGGGTCTCGTCGAGGGTGGAGGCCTGGGCGACGGAGGTGGCCGCGAAGGCCATGGCGCCGGCGGAGGCCAGCAGGAGCAGCTTGTTGTTATTCAGCATGGGGATCTTCCCTCGCATCTTGGAGTGTTGTTCGTGTTGTCACGCATGCCCGCAGCATGCGCGCTGACTGCAGCAAGGATCATTCCATATCCGCCGGGTGCCAGGAATCCTGCGCTTTCAACGCTGCCGGGGGAGTGGAATCCCCGCCCCGATGACGCTGCCACGGCGCCGCCCTGGCGCACGGCAGGGCCCCGCGGCACCATGGCGGTGCGTCCATTGCGCCGAACGCGAGGCGCCCCGCGGCCGGTCTCGGCAGCGGGGCGCAGGGGGGTAGCCGGCGGGACTCTCGCGGCTCAGGGCCGCGGCCAGAGTCCCCGCCGCAGCAGGTGGAGCAGCACCACCGCGAAGGCGGCGCCGAGGGAGTTGGCGAGGATGTCGGCCCAGTCGCCGCCGCTGCGCCCCGGCACCGGGACCTGGGCAACTTCGATGGCGATGCCGAAGAGCACGGCGGCCAGGAAGGCACGCGGCAGGCGCACCCCGGCCAGGCCGATCAGCCCGGCCAGGCCGGCGTAGCCGACGAAGTGGTTGAGCTTGTCCCAGGGCAGGTTCGAGGGCATCTCGCTGCCCGGCGTCAGGCTGCCCAGGGCGATGGCCAGCGCCCCCAGGACGGCCAGCGCCGCCCACAGGCGGCGCCGGTCATGCAGGCTTTTCAGCCGGTTCCGCCAGGCCTCGTCAGCCATGCTGGATCCGGCGGTGGTAGGCCGGGCTCAGCTCATGCAGCGCCTCCATGAAGGCGGTGACGTTGTCGGGGTCGGTGAACTGGCTGATGCCGTGGCCCAGGTTGAACACGTGCCCGGGGCCGGCGCCGTAGCTGTCGAGGATGCGCGCCACCTCGGCACGGATCGCCGACGGGCGGGCGAACAGCACGTTCGGGTCCAGGTTGCCCTGCAGGGCCACCTTGTGGCCGACCCGGGCGCGGGCGTCGGCGAGCTCGGTGGTCCAGTCGATGCCCACGGCATCGGGGCCCGCCAGGGCGATGTCCTCGAGCCACTGGCCGCCGTTCTTGGTGAACAGGATCACCGGCACGCGCCTGCCGTCGTGGTCGCGGATCAGGCCGGCGACGATCTGCTCCATGTAGCGCAGCGAGAACTCCAGGTAGGCGGGAGTGGAGAGCGCCCCGCCCCAGGTGTCGAAGATCTGCACCGCCTGGGCGCCGGCACGGATCTGGGCGTTGAGGTACTCGGTGACCGCCGTGGCCAGGGTGTCGAGCAGGTCATGCATCACGCTGGGCGTGTCGTAGAGCATGGTCTTGACGTGGCGGAAGTCCTTGCTGGAGCTGCCCTCGACCATGTAGGTGGCCAGGGTCCAGGGGCTGCCGGAGAAGCCGATCAGCGGCACCCGGCCGTTCAGCTCGCGACGGATGGTGGAGACCGCGCGCATCACGTAGTCCAGGTCGCGCTCGGCGTCGGGCACGGCGAGCGCCGCCACGTCCTCGGCGCTGCGCACCGGCTTGCGGAACTTGGGTCCCTCGCCGGTCTCGAAGTAGAGCCCCAGCCCCATGGCATCGGGGATGGTGAGGATATCCGAGAAGAGGATCGCCGCATCCAGCGGGTAGCGCTCCAGAGGCTGCAGGGTGACCTCGCAGGCCAGGTCCTGGTTGCGACAGAGGTCCATGAAGTTCCCGGCCTCGGCGCGGGTGGCGCGATACTCCGGCAGGTAGCGGCCGGCCTGGCGCATCATCCATACCGGGGTGCGGTCCACAGGCTGACGCGCCAGGGCGCGCAGAAAGCGATCGTTCTTGAGTTCCATGCAGGCGGTCATCCACGGGAAATGTGGGCCATATTGTACCCGATCATGGCGCCTGGGGCTGCGGTCGTGAGCCCGGCGCGGCTTCCTGCTAGAATAGGCCCCCACCCGCCGGCATCGCCCTGCCGTGGTCAAAGAAGGGCCTGACACCGAGGTACCCCGTGACGATCCGATTCATCGCCGCCTCCCGGCTGCCCACCCCCTGGGCCACCTTCACCATGCATGGCTTCGAGGATGAGGCCACCGGCAAGGACCATATCGCCCTGACGCTCGGCGACGTCGCCGATGGCGAGCCGGTGCTGGGGCGGGTCCACTCCGAGTGCCTGACCGGCGATGCGCTGTTCTCGATGCGCTGCGACTGCGGCTACCAGCTGCAGGAGGCGCTGAAACGCATCGCCGAGGCGGGACGCGGGATGCTGCTCTACCTGCGCCAGGAGGGACGCGGCATCGGCCTGCTCAACAAGATCCGCGCCTACCACCTGCAGGACCAGGGCGCCGACACCGTGGAGGCCAACGAGCGCCTCGGCTTCGGTGCCGACCTGCGCCGCTATGACCTCTGCGTGCCGATGCTCGAGCACCTTGGCGTCGCATCGCTTAGACTGATGACTAACAACCCGCGCAAGGTCGAGGCCCTGACCAGCGCCGGCGTGCGCGTTGTTGAGCGGGTCCCGCTGACCACCGGCCTGAACCCCCACAACGAGCAGTACCTGTCCACCAAGGCCGGCAAGCTTGGCCACATGATGGCGCTGGGCGACTTCACCCAGGCTAGCGACGTAGACATCGAACGCAAGCCCTGAGGAGGGGAGCCCTTCCCGCCATCGGGGCAACCCCCTGACGGGGGAGGAGGCCCGATGAACCGCCCATTACGTGAACCGGAGACTCCCTTCAGCGTCGCCGAGGAGTGGCTGCACAGCATCAGCCATGGCATCGGCGCGGTGCTGAGCCTGGCGGGGGCCACGGTGCTGCTGGTGATGGCCAGCCTGTCTGCCCAGATCGACCCCTGGAAGCTGGCCGGGATCGGCCTCTACGGCACCAGCCTGGTGCTGCTCTACACTGCCTCGACGCTCTACCATGGCGTTCGCCATCCGCGCCTCAAGCGGCTGTTCCAGCTGCTGGACCACTGCGCCATCTACCTGCTGATCGCCGGCACCTACACGCCCTTCCTGCTGGTCAACCTGCGCGGGCCCACCGGCTGGACGCTGTTCGCCGTGGTCTGGACCCTGGCGCTGGGGGGCATCGCCTGCAAGCTGCTCTGGCCCCACCGCTTCGCGGCGCTGCGCGTGGGGATCTACCTGCTCATGGGCTGGCTGATCCTCTTCGCCGGCGGCGAGATGGCCGAGCGGCTGTCCGCCACGGGCATCGCCCTGCTGGTGGCCGGCGGCCTCACCTACACCCTCGGCGTGCTCTTCTACGCCATCCGCGCGATCCCCTTCAACCACGTCATCTGGCACCTGTTCGTGCTGGGCGGCAGCGCCTGCCACTACTTCGCGGTCTATACCGCCGTGCTGCCCTACGGCGCCTGACCCCGGACAGTCGACCGCCCCGTCTCCCCTTCGAGGGAGACGGGGCGGCAGGGCGGCGTCGGCCGCTGGAGGCGAGGAGCGCTCAGGGCAGCCGGGCGCGGATCGCCGCTTCGATGCCTTCGGCATCCAGGCCGCATTCGGCCAGCAGTTCGGCAGGCTTGCCGTGCTCGACGAAGGCGTCGGGCAGCCCCAGGTTGAGCACCTCCGTCTTCACGCCCTCGGCGGCCAGCAGCTCGTTGACCGCGCTGCCGGCGCCGCCAGCCACCACGTTCTCCTCCAGGGTCACCAGCAGGTCGTGGTCCGCGGCGGCGGCCAGCACCGCCTCGCGGTCCAGCGGCTTGATGCTGCGCATGTTGAGGTGGCTGGCATCCAGCGCCTCGGCCACCCGCACCGCCGGCGTGTTGAGGCTGCCGAAGGCCAGCAGGGCGACCCGGCGGCCCGGCTCGGCGCTGCCCTCGCGGCACACCTGGGCCTGGCCGATGGCGATGGGCGCCAGGTGGGCGGGGATCTCGACCCCGGGGCCGGTGCCCCGGGGATAGCGCACCGCGGCGGGGCCGGGGTGGTGATAGGCGGCGCTCAGCATGGCGCGGCACTCCGCCTCGTCGGCCGGTGCCAGCACCACCAGCCCGGGCACGCAGCGCAGGTAGGAGAGGTCCAGGCTGCCGTGGTGGGTGGGGCCATCCTCGCCCACCAGGCCGGCGCGGTCGATGGCGAAGGTGACGTCGAGCGCCTGCACCGCCACGTCGTGGATCAGCTGGTCGTAGCCGCGCTGCAGGAAGGTCGAGTAGATCGCCACCACCGGCTTCATGCCCTCGCAGGCCATGCCGGCGGCCAGGGTCACGGCGTGCTGTTCGGCGATGGCCACGTCGAAGTAACGCTCCGGGTACTCCCGGGAGAAGCGGATCAGGTCGGAGCCCTCGCGCATGGCCGGGGTGATGCCGATCAGCCGCGGGTCGGCGGCGGCCATGTCGCACAGCCAGTCGCCGAAGACGTTGCAGTACTTCTTCTTCGGCGGGGAGGGCGGGCTTGCCGGCGGCCTGACGGGCTTGAGCGGCGGCGGCACCTCGCCGTTCTTCTCGAGCTTGGTGATGGCGTGGTAGCCGATGGGGTCCGCCTCGGCGGGCAGGAAGCCGCGCCCCTTGCGGGTCTTGACGTGCAGGAACTGGGGCCCCTCCAGGTCGCGCATGTTGCGCAGGGTCTGCACCAGCAACGGCAGGTCGTGGCCATCGATGGGACCGATGTAGTTGAAGCCCATCTCCTCGAAGAGCGTGGCCGGGCTGATCATGCCCTTCATGTGCTCCTCGGTGCGCCGCGCCAGCTCCAGGGCCCCGGGCAGGTGGGAGAGCACCTTCTTGCCGCCCTCGCGCATGGTGGTATAGGGCTTGCTGGCCAGGATCCGCGCCAGGTAGCTGGCGATGCCGCCGACGTTCTCGGAGATCGACATCTCGTTGTCGTTGAGCACCACCAGAAGGTTGGCGTCCACGTGGCCGGCGTGGGCCAGGGCCTCGAAGGCCATGCCCGCGGTCAGCGCGCCGTCGCCGATCACCGCGCAGACGCGGCGCTGCTCGCCGCAGGCGCGGGCGGCCAGGGCCATGCCCAGGGCCGCCGAGATGGAGGTGCTGGAGTGGCCCACGCCGAAGGTGTCGTACTCCGATTCGGCGCGGCGCGGAAAGGCCGCCAGGCCGCCGTAGTGGCGGATGTTCGGCATCGCCTCGCGGCGCCCGGTGAGAATCTTGTGGGGGTAGGCCTGGTGGCCCACGTCCCATACCAGGCGGTCATGGGGGGTCTCCAGCGCCTGGTGCAGGGCCACGGTGAGCTCCACGACACCAAGGCCGGCCCCGAAGTGCCCCCCGGAGACCCCGACGCTGTAGAGCAGGTAGGCGCGCAGCTCGTCGGCCACCTGCGCCAGCTGCGCGGTGGTCATGGCGCGCAGCGCGGCCGGCGTCTCCAGGGTGTCGAGCAGCGGCGTGGCCGGACGCTCGACGGGAATGTCATCGAACAGCTTCATGGGCTCATCTTGTCGTGTCAGTGGTCACGCTCGATCATGTATCGCGCCAGCGCCGCCAGCGGCATGGCGGGCTCGCCCAGCGGCTCCAGGGCGGCGACGGCCTGCTCGACCAGCTCGGCGGCCCGGCGACGGGCCCCCTCCAGCCCGAGCAGGGCCGGATAGGTGGGCTTGTCCCGGGCGGCATCGGCCCCGGAGGCCTTGCCCAGGGTGGCGGTATCGCCGGTGACGTCGAGCACGTCGTCGTGGATCTGGAAGGCCAGGCCGATGGCCCCGGCGTAGGCCCCCAGGGCCGCCAAGCGCGGGTCGGCCTCGTCCACCGCCACCAGGCCACCCAGGCGCACGGCCGCACGAATCAGCGCGCCGGTCTTGTGGCCATGCATGGTGGCCAGGGCCTCGACATCGGGGTGGCCGCCCACGGCGGCGAGGTCCAGCGCCTGGCCGGCCACCATGCCGTCGCGGCCGGCGGCCTCGGCCAGGGCAAGGGTCAGCGCCGGGAGCCGTGGATGACCGGCCCGCGCCAGCACCTCGAAGGCCAGCGCCTGGAGGGCATCGCCGGCCAGGATCGCCGTGGCCTCGTCGAAGGCACGGTGCACCGTGGGCTGGCCGCGGCGCAGGTCGTCGTCGTCCATGGCCGGCAGGTCATCGTGGACCAGGGAGTAGGCGTGGACCAGCTCGATGGCCATGGCCGGGGCGTCGAGGTCGGCGGCTTCCGCGCCCAGGGCGCGGCCGGCGGCATAGACCAGCACCGGGCGCAGCCGCTTGCCCCCCACCAGCACGCCGTGGCGCATGGCGGCGTCGAGCCGGGGCGCGGGCGCCGCGCGATCGACAAAGAGCGCCTCCAGCCCGGCATCCACCCGGGCTCGGTCCGCGGCCAGGCGGGCCGCCAGGGTGTCAGCGCTCACCGTCATCCTCCGCCGGCGGGGCGGCGAAGGGCTCGAGCTCGACGCCCCCGTCCGGCCCCTCGGTGAGGGTCCGCACCTTGAGCTCCGCCTCGTCGAGGCGGCGCTGGGCGTCGCGGGTCAGCCGCACGCCCTCCTCGAAGGCGGACAGCGAGCCCTCCAGCGACAGCTCGCCGGACTCCAGCCGCTCCACCAGCTGCTCCAGCCGCTCGACGGTGGCGGCGAAGTCCATCGTGGCCGCCTCGCCGGCCTGGGGGCCGTCCGGCCGCTCGTTGCGCTCTGCCATGGTTGTGTCTGCCACGATCCTCGGGTCGGTGGGGATTGCCGAAAGGCGACAGTATACACGCTCCCCCCCGGGGGTCGTCTGCCCCGGCACCGCATCGGCGAACATGCATGCACTTCATCATGGCGCGCAGCATTTTCATCCTGGCTCATCCGACGCCTGTGGTAGAATCGGCGCCCTCTCACCTTACCTGACACTGCATGCGGCTCGCGCCGAAAGGGGTTGATTCGACCATGGCCAAGACGTCCCTGGAAAAGAGCAAGATCAAGATCCTGCTGCTCGAGGGGATCCACCAGAGCGCGGTGGACAATTTGCACAACGCGGGATACACCAACATCGAGCGCCTGCCCACCTCGCTGGACGAGGCGGCGCTGATCGAGAAGATCCGCGATGTCCACTTCATCGGCATCCGCTCGCGCACCCAGCTCACCGAGCGGGTCTTCGCCGCCGCCGAGAAGCTGGTGGCCGTGGGCTGCTTCTGCATCGGCACCAACCAGGTCGACCTCAACGCGGCCCTGGTACGCGGCATCCCGGTGTTCAACGCCCCCTACTCCAACACCCGCTCGGTGGCCGAGCTGGTGCTGGCCGAGGCGATCATGCTGCTGCGCGGCATCCCCGAGAAGAACGCCCGCGCCCACCGCGGCGGCTGGCTGAAGTCGGCGAAGAACTCCCATGAGGCCCGCGGCAAGACCCTGGGGATCGTCGGCTACGGCAGCATCGGCTCGCAGCTCTCGGTGCTGGCCGAGTCGCTGGGCTTCGACGTCATCTACTATGACGTGGTGACCAAGCTGGGCATGGGCAACGCCCGCCAGGTGGCCAGCCTCGACGACCTGCTGGCCCGCGCCGACGTGGTCAGCCTGCACGTGCCCGAGCTGCCCTCCACCAAATGGATGATCGGCGCCGAGCAGATCGCCCGCATGAAGGAGGGCGGCATCCTGATCAATGCCTCCCGCGGCAGCGTGGTAGTGATCGAGGCCCTCGCCGAGGCCCTCGCGGCCGGCCGCCTCAACGGCGCCGCCATCGATGTCTTCCCGGTGGAGCCCAAGGGCAACGACGAGGAGTTCGTCAGCCCGCTGCGCGGCATGGACAACGTGATCCTGACCCCCCACGTGGGCGGCTCCACCCTGGAGGCCCAGGAGAACATCGGCATCGAGGTCTCCGAGAAGCTGATCACCTACTCCGACAACGGCACCACCGTCACCTCGGTCAACTTCCCCGAGGTCGCCCTGCCGGCCCACCCGGACAAGCATCGCCTGCTGCACATCCACGACAACGTGCCGGGGGTGCTCTCCGAGATCAACCGGGTGCTCTCCGAGAATGACATCAACATCTCCGGTCAGTACCTGCAGACCAACGAGAAGGTCGGCTACGTGGTGATCGACGTGGACAAGGCCTATGGCCCCCAGGCCCTCGAGGCCCTGCGCCAGGTCGAGCACACCCTCAAGGTCCGCGTGCTCTACTCCGAGACCAACAGCGCGGCGTAACCCCCCTCGCCGCCGCACCGCCCGGGGCCGCCGTGTCGCCACGACACGGCGGCCCTTCGCGTCCGGACCTCCCCGGCCCAATCGGCACGCCTCCCCTCCTTTGGTCGCACCCCGCACGACAGCGCCGCCACAGGCGCTAGGCTGACGTCTGCCGAACCGACCGGAGAGACCGATGACCGACCCGACCGCCCCCGTGCTGCGCCAGGACCACGACGGCGTGACCACCCTGACCCTCAACCGCCCCGGAAGCTTCAACGCCCTCTCCGAGGAGATGCTGGAGGCCCTGCAGGACGAGCTGGCACGGCTGGCCGACGACGGCGGCGTTCGCTGCGTGGTGATCGCCGCCGAGGGGCGAGCCTTCTGCGCCGGCCACGACCTCAAGCAGATGCGCGACAACCCCGACAAGGCCTACTACCAGACCCTGTTCGCCCGCTGCGGCGCGGTGATGCAGGCCATCGTCGAGCTGCCGGTACCGGTCATCGCCCGGGTCCAGGGGCTGGCCACCGCCGCCGGCTGCCAGCTGGTGGCCAGCTGCGACCTGGCGGTGGCCGCGCGCTCGGCGCGGTTCGCCGTCTCCGGTATCAACGCCGGGCTGTTCTGCTCTACCCCGGCGGTGGCGCTGTCGCGCAATGTGGCCCGCAAGCGCGCCATGGAGCTGCTCTTCACCGGCGAGTTCATCGACGCCGAGACCGCCCGCGACTGGGGACTGGTCAACCGGATTGCCGACGACGAGGCCCTCGACGCCGCCGTGGCCGAGCTCACCACCAGCATCTGCGCCAAGAGCGCGGTGGCGGTGCGCACCGGCAAGGCGATGTTCCAGCGCCAGCTGCAGATGCCGCTGGACGAGGCCTACGCCTTCGCCGGCGAGGTGATGGCCTGCAATATGATGGCCGAGGACGCCGGCGAGGGCATCGACGCCTTCATCGAGAAGCGTGCCCCGCAATGGCGGGACCGCTGAGGCGCCTGCCACGGGCAATGGAAGCCATTTCCGCAACCGAGACAGGGCCGTGGCGACACGGTATCCTGTCCGCTGGCGTACCAACGCGGCACGAGGAGAGACCGGGTGAGTGAAGTCAAGCGCAGGACGGCGGGCCGCCCCGCCGGATCAGGGAAGTCGGCCAGCGGCCACAGCCAGTCACTGGTGCGCGGGCTTAACCTGCTCGAGCGCCTGGCCGCCAGCCCCGGGGGCCTGGCGCTCTCCGAGGTGGCCGAGCAGGCCGACCTGGCGCCCTCGACGACCCATCGCCTGCTGCAGGCACTGCAGAGCCAGGGCTTCGTTACCCAGGACAGCGAGCTCGGCGTCTGGAAGATCGACGTCAAGACCTTCCGCATCGGCAACAGCTTCCTCGAGGCCCGCGACTTCGTGGCCACCAGCCGCCCCTTCCTGCGCCGCCTCACCGCCCTGACCGGCGAGACCGCCAACCTGGGCATCCGCGACGGCGGCACGGCGGTGTTCCTCGCCCAGAGCGAATCGTCGCAGATGATGCGCATGATCACCCGGCTGGGCTCCCGCGCCCCGCTGCATGCCTCCGGGGTGGGCAAGGCGCTGATGGCCTGGCTGCCGGACGACGAGTTCGAGCGCATCCTCGCCGAGCAGGGCCTCGCCCGGGTCACCGAGAACACCCTGCACACGCCGGAGACCCTGCGCGAGGGAATGGCCGAGATCCGTCGCCAGGGCTTCGCCTGCGACCGCGAGGAGCACGCCATCGGCCTGCAGTGCGTGGCCGCCTGCATCCACGACGAGCACGGCATCCCGCTGGCCGCCATCTCGGTCTCGGGGCCCAAGGCACGCATCCCCGAGTCGCGGCTCCCCGAACTCGGCGAACTGGTGCGCACCACCGCCACCGAGATCACCGCCCTGCTGGGCGGGCGGGTGCCGGAACCGCCCGCCTCCCCGGGGCCATGACGCGTCTCGCCTGCCGGCTGCCCCTGCTGGCCGGGGCGGTGTTGCTCACCGCCACGGCCCAGGGCGACCTGCTCCCGCAGGGAGATCGGGTCATCGACGCGGCGCAGTCACTGGTATGGCAGCGCTGCAGCAAGGGGCAGGCCTTTGCCGACGAACGCTGCCAGGGGACAGCCACTCGGATGACCTTCCTGGAGGCCCGAGCCGAGGCCAGGGCCCGGCACAGCCGGGCGTGCCCCTGGCGGCTCCCCCGCTTCCACGAGCTGAACGCGCTGCGCCAGCCGAACCCCGCCGAGCACGGAAAGGCGATCGATACCGTCGCCTTTCCGGACACCCCGGCCGGCTGGTACTGGACCGACGCCAGCGCCGGCGGTCACTCCCAGCAGGACTGCTTCGTGGACTTCGCCGGGGCGGGCAGGACCCGCTGCAACATGGGCGGCAGCTTCTACCTCAGGCTGGTGATGGATCATGACGTCGAGGCGCCTTCCCCCACCTGCCGCACGCCCTGAGCGCCTCCTCCGATGGCACGAGGCAACCTGATACGTTTCCTGTGGTAAAATCCTGGGCAACCGTAACATTCGGCTGCCATGGCCCGGACGCCCTCGAGGCGAGGGCCCTTCGCAACTCCTGTAGAGAGGGAACCGGTTCGTATCATGTCATCCGCCACCGAATGCGTCTCCGCCCTCATCGATGACTTCCAGCAGCGCCGCCCGATCCGCGCCGGCTCGCTGATCATCACCGTCTACGGCGATGCCATCGTGCCCCGCGGCGGCACCGTCTGGCTGGGCAGCCTGTCGAAGCTGGTGGAGCCGATCGGCATCAACGAACGGCTGGTGCGCACCTCGGTCTACCGCCTGACCCGGGAGACCTGGCTGCAGGGGGAAAAGGTCGGCCGGCGCAGCTACTACAGCCTGAGCGGGCCGGGGCGACGCCGCTTCGAGCAGGCCTTCAAGCGCGTCTACCACGGCGCCCAGGCGCCCTGGTCGGGCCAGTGGACCCTGGTGCTGCTGAGCCAGCTGGACAGCACCCGCCGCCAGAAGGTGCGCGACGAGCTCGAGTGGCTGGGCTTCGGCCACTTCGCCCCGGGCCTGCTCGCCCACCCCATGCTCGGCCGCAGCGAGGCCATGGCCGCCCTCCAGGAGCTGGGCGCCGCCGACGAGGCCATCGTGCTGCAGACCGAGGCCCTGGAACCCCTGGCCAGCAAGCCGCTGCGCCTGCAGGTGCGCGAGAGCTGGAACCTCGACGAGCTGGCCGAGCACTACCAGCGCTTCCTGACCCTGTTCCGCCCGCTGTGGAAGGCGCTCAACGAGGAGAACCACCTCGACGAGGAGGCCTGCTTCATCGCCCGCACCCTGCTGATCCACGAGTATCGCCGGGTGCAGCTGCGCGACCCCCAGCTGCCCGACGAGCTCCTGCCCACCGCCTGGGAGGGGCGCAACGCCCACCAGCTGTGCCGCAACATCTACCGCATGATCTACCGCCGCGCGGAGAACTGGCTCGACCGCCACCTGGAGACCGCCGAGGGCCCGCTGCCCGCCCCCGGCCCCAGCTTCTACCGGCGCTTCGGCGGGCTGGAGTAGGGCCTTTTGGCCGGCGCCTGCGCCCGGCCGACCCCACACGAGAACGCCCCCTGCCATGGCTCATGGCAGGGGGCGCTTGCGTTGTCACCGCCGGCAACGCCGGCGTGTCCCGTCACCTCATGACCGGTTCTGCTGGCCCAGGGTCTGCTGCTTGGGCTGGGTATCGCCGGCGTTCAACCTCGGCCGGTCGGCCTCCAGCTCGGCCAGCGGCTCGCAGGGCTCCAGGCTGTCGCGGCAGCGCTCGGTCAGGCGCTGGTACTCGCGGGTGCCCTGCTGCTTCCAGGCCACCTCCTGGTCGGAGAGCTCGCGCTTGACCGCAGCCGGCGCGCCCATCACCAGGGACTGGGGCGGGCACTCGAAACCGGTCTTGACGAAGGCCGCCGCGGCGACGATGGAGCGGGCGCCGATCACGGCGTTGTCCATCACCACGGCGTTCATGCCCACCATGGCGTCCTGGCCCACCACGCAGCCGTGCAGCACCGCGCCATGGCCGATATGGCCATCCTTCTCCACCCGGGTGACGCAGCCGGGGAAGCCGTGCATCACGCAGGTGTCCTGGAGGTTGGCTCCCTCCTCCAGCACCAGCTGGCCGAAGTCCCCGCGCATCACCGCGCCGGGGCCTACGTAGCAGCCCGGGCCGACGATGACGTCACCGATCAGCACCGCGGTGGGGTGTACATAGGCGGTGGGGTGCACCACCGGGGTGACCCCCTCGAGTCGATAGCAGGGCATCTCGTGTCTCCTCAGTCAGGCTGGCCGTGGCGACGGCTCTGCACCACCACGAAGCGACGGGCCACGAAGGCCTGGTCGCACAGGGAAGCGTTGGCCGCCGGGTTGCCGCCGGTGGCGTGGAAGTCGCTGAAGGCGGCGGACTGGTTGACGAAGACGCCGCCGTCCAGATTCAGCGACAGCGGGGCCGCCACCGCCATGGCCAGCTGCTCGAACTGCTCGGCCACGGCCTCGTCGGTGGTGTAGGCACCCAGGGTGATGGCCCCCTTCTCGCCGATCACCTCGCGGGCGAGCCGGATGCTGTGGGCGGTGCTGTCGGTGGCGATCACGAAGCTGATCGGGCCGAAGCGCTCCTCGCCGAAGGCGTCGCGCTGGCTGGCATCCACCTTGAGCAGCAGCGGGGTGTGGATGCGCGCCCGGGGGAACTGGGCGTGCTCGCGGGGCTCGCTGTCCAGCAGCACCTCGCCCAGGCCGCGGCACGCGTCGATGCGGGCGGCGGTGGCGGGCGACTGGATGGCCCCCAGCACGGCGCAGGCACGGTCGTTGTCGGAGAGGAACGTCTCGACGGCCCTGGCCAGGGCGCCGGCCACCTCGTCGAAGGAGAGCCGGCCCTCGGCGGTCCTGATGCCCTCCTTCGGCACGTAGATCGCCTGGGGGGTGGTGCACATCTGGCCGGCGTAGAGGCTCAGGGCGAAGGCCAGGTTCTGGGCCACCGGCTTGATCTGCTCGACGCTGTCGATGATCACGGTGTTGATGCCGGCCTTCTCGGTGAAGACCTGGGCCTGGGTGGCGTTCTGCTCGAGCCACTCGCCGAAGGCGTTGGAGCCGGTGAAGTCAATCAGCTTCACGGCCGGCTCCAGAGCCAGCGTCTTGGTCACCGGGGCCTCGGCGGTATCCGGCACCAGGCTGACCAGGCAGGGGTCGAAACCGGCCTCCTCGAGTACCTCCTGGGCGACCCGGGCGGTCATGGCCACCGGCAGGATGGCGGCCGGGTGCGGCTTGAGGATCACCGGGTTGCCGGTGGCCAGGCTGGCGAACAGGCCCGGGTAAGTGTTCCAGGTGGGGAAGGTGGAACAGGCCACCACTAGGGAGATACCGCGGGGCACGATGTGGTAGCGCTTGTCGAGCACCAGGGGGTCATGCTTGCCCTGGGGCTTCACCCACCTGGCCGTGGCCGGCACCCGGGACATCGCCTGCCAGGCGTAGGTCACGGCCTCGAGGCCGCGGTCCTGGGCGTGGGGGCCGCCGGCCTGGAAGGCCATCATCGGCGCCTGGCCGCTGGTGTGGGTCACCGCCTGGGCGATGTCCGGGCTCATGGCGTTCAGGCGCGCCAGGATCTCCAGGCAGACCCCCACCCGGGCCTCGGCGCCGGCGTCGCGCCAGGCGGGCATCGCCGCCTGCATCGCCGCGATCAGCGCGCCCTGCTCGGGCTGGTCATAGGTCACGCCCAGCTCGAAGCCGTAGGGAGAGACCTCGGCACCCACCTGGCCGGCCACCGCCGGCACCTTGAGGGGGAAGGGCCGCCTGAGCAGGGCCTCGAAGCGCCGGGAGGCCCCCTTCACCGCCTCCTCCGGATACTTCCTGATGTTCTCGGGATAGGGGCTCCAGAAACCGCGGGCGGTAATGGCCTCGACGGCCTGGTCGAGGGTCTCGCGGTGACGGTCGAACAACTGCTGGGCTTGTCGTGACATTCCGGCTCCTGCGCAGCGGGAGGCTGTATTCGATACGATATTGATAGAAAGACTATCCATAGCGTAACAAAACATCAAACCCCGACTCGCAACGCCCGCTCCCGGGCGCTCGGGACAAGCCATAAAGTTTTATTAATATCAAATAGTTAGTGTATATTACCGCGTCACCATCGGCGGGTTTCGACCATGGTATAACCTCGCCTCACGGGCGGGCGATTTGCCGTCACAACCTCCTGAAAAACAAGCCGAATCCTAAGGACTTTCGGCATAAACGATACATCATGGCGAATCCATTCGATTTGATGCGTATCAAAAAAAACCTATACTCGACCCAGGCTCACCCGCACTGACCGCGGGCCCTTGCCGTGCCTACCCCGTGCCGAAGACGAGGACACCATGCCGAATCACCTGATCGTCGAGGAGCCGCAGAGAGGGGTGCTGCGCATCACCCTGCATCGCCCCGAGGCGCTTAACGCCCTCAACACCGCCCTGCTGGGGGAGCTGGCCGAGACACTCACCACCGCCGAGCAGGACCCCGAAGTGCGCGCCGTGGTGATCACCGGCAGCCAGCGCGCCTTCGCCGCCGGCGCCGACATCAAGGAGATGGCCGAGCGCGACCTGGTGGGCATCCTTGAGGACCCCCGCCAGCGCCACTGGGCCACCATCGCCCGCTTCGGCAAGCCCATCGTCGCCGCCGTCAACGGCTTCTGCCTGGGGGGCGGCTGCGAGCTCGCCATGCACGCCGACATCCTGATCGCCGGCGAGGACGCCCGCTTCGGCCAGCCCGAGATCAACCTGGGCATCATGCCCGGCGCCGGCGGCACCCAGCGCCTGGTGCGCGCCGTGGGCAAGGCGCTGGCCACCCAGATGGTGCTCACCGGCGAGCCGATCTCCGCCCGCCGCGCCCGGGAGGCGGGCCTGGTCAGCGAAATCACCCAGCCCGAGCTGACCGTGGAGCGCGCCATCGCCATCGCCGAGACCATCGCCACCAAGGCGCCGCTGGCCGTGCGCCTGGCCCGGGAGGCGCTGCATAAGGCCGAGGACACCGACCTGGCCACCGGCCTGCGCTTCGAGCGCCACGCCTTCACGCTGCTGGCCGGTACCGAAGACCGCGAGGAGGGCATCCGCGCCTTCCAGGAAAAACGCCCCGCCACCTTCAGCGGCCACTGAACACAGGAAATCGATCATGAGTGAAGCGCCCCTGCTCTACACCGTGGAAGACGGCGTCGCCCGCCTCACGCTGAACCGCCCCGACAGCCTCAACAGCTTCAACGCCGAGCTGCACGCCGAGATGCGCCAGGCCCTCAAGGCCGTGCGCCAGGACAGCAGCGTGCGCGCCCTGCTGCTCACCGGCAACGGCCGCGGCTTCTGCGCCGGCCAGGACCTCTCCGACCGCAACGTGGCCCCCGGCGCCGAGGCGCCGGATCTCGGCGAGTCCCTCGAGAAGCGCTACAACCCCATGCTGCGCGCCCTGCGCGACCTGCCCTTCCCCACCGTCTGTGCGGTGAATGGGGTGGCCGCCGGCGCCGGTGCCAACATCGCCCTGGCCTGCGACATCGTGCTGGCGGCCCGCTCCGCCAGCTTCATCCAGGCCTTCTGCCGGATCGGCCTGGTGCCGGACTCCGGCGGCACCTGGAGCCTGCCGCGCCTGGTGGGCATGGCCCGCGCCAAGGGGCTGGCCATGCTGGGCGACAAGCTCAGCGCCGAGCAGGCCGAGCAGTGGGGCATGATCTGGAAGGTGGTGGACGACGAGGGCCTGCAGGACGAGGCGCTCACCCTGGCCCGCCACCTGGCCACCCAGCCGACCCGCGGCCTGGCGCTGATCAAGCGCGCCCTGCACGCCAGCGCCGACAACGACTTCGACGCCCAGCTCGATCTGGAGCGCGACCTGCAGCGCCTGGCCGGCCGCACCGCCGACTACCGCGAGGGCGTCGCCGCCTTCATGGAGAAACGCCAGCCCAGTTTCAAGGGGGAGTGAGATGCCCACCTACGAATCCTGCCTCGCGACCGGCGCCGGGCACCGCCGCCCGAAACAAGACCGCGAGGGCGTCAGCGCCTTCATGGAAAAACGCCAGCCCAGCTTCAAGGGGGAGTGAGATGCCCGCCCTCGCAACCCGCGACATCATCGCTGTGATCGGCGCCGGCGCCATGGGCGCCGGCATCGCCCAGGTGGCGGCCCAGGCCGGCCACCCGGTGCGCCTCTACGACAACCGTGACGGCGCCGCCCAGGCCGGCATCGACGGCGTGCGCCGCCAGCTCGAGAAGCGCGTGGCCCGGGGCAAGATGGCCCAGGCAGAGGTCGACGCCATCATCGCGCGGATGACCCCGGCCGCCACCCTGGCCGAGCTGGCCGACAGCCGCCTGGTGGTAGAGGCCATCGTCGAGAACCTGGAGGTCAAGCGCGGCGTCTTCGCCGAGCTGGAGGCCCTCTGTGGCCCCGACACCCTGCTGGCCAGCAACACCTCCTCGCTCTCCATCACCTCCATCGCCGCGGGCTTCGAGCGCCCCGAGCGCGTGGCCGGCCTGCACTTCTTCAACCCCGCGCCGGTGATGAAGCTGGTCGAGGTGATCTCGGGCCTGGCCACCGATGCCGAGGTCGCCGAGACCCTCCATGCCACCGCCGCGGCCTGGGGCAAGGTGCCGGTCCACGCCAGCTCCACGCCGGGCTTCATCGTCAACCGGGTCGCCCGCCCCTTCTACGCCGAGGGGCTGCGCCTGATGCAGGAGGGCGCCGCCGCCCCCGCCACCCTGGACGCCCTCTTGCGCCAGGCCGGCGGCTTCCGCATGGGGCCCTTCGAGCTGATGGACCTGATCGGCCACGACGTCAACTACGCCGTGACCCGCTCGGTGTTCGACGCCTACTACGGTGACACCCGCTTCGAGCCCTCCCTGGTGCAGCAGGCGCTGGTGGAGGCCGGCCGCCTGGGTCGCAAGAGCGGCCAGGGCTTCTATGACTATCGTGACAATGCCACCTCCGTCGCGCCCGACTTCGCCCCCGCCATCGAGGCCGAGGTGCCGCCGCTGGTGGCCGAGGGCCAGCTCGGCGCCATCGCGCCGCTGGTGGCCCGCGCCGAGGCCGCCGGTGTCGAGGTGGTGCGTCGCGAGAGCGTCTCCGGCGAGGCGCGCCTGCGCCTGGGCGGCCTGACGCTCGCGCTGAGCGACGGTCGCTGCGCCGCCGAGCGTGCCCGGGACGAGGGCCTCGAGGCCCTGGTGCTGTTCGATCTCTG
This sequence comes from Halomonas sp. 3H, assembly GCF_024206005.1. Lineage (NCBI taxonomy): Bacteria > Pseudomonadati > Pseudomonadota > Gammaproteobacteria > Oceanospirillales > Halomonadaceae > Halomonas > Halomonas sp. 3H. The sequence continues at coordinate 79,619 of NZ_CP100360.1, read as the reverse complement.
CCTGGACTACGAGGCCGCCAGCGCCATCGCCCTGGCGGCGAGTCCCGGCGTCGACGCCGAGGCCCGCGAGCAGGCCAGCGCGCTCTTCCAGCGCCTGGGCCTGGACGTCGCCTGGCTCACCGATACCCCTGGCCTCGCGGTGCTGCGCACCGTGGCCATGCTGGCCAACGAGGCCGCCGACGCGGTGCTCCAGGGCGTGTGCAGCACCCGGGACGGCGATCTCGCCATGCAGGCCGGCGTCAACTACCCGCGCGGGCCGCTGGCCTGGGCCGATGCGCTGGGCCTGGCCTTCGTCCATCGCACCCTGACCCACCTGCAGCAGAGCTATGGCGAGGAGCGCTACCGCGCTTCCTTCCTGCTGCGCCGCAAGGCCCTGGCCGAGGAGACCTTCCATGACTGATCGCGATCTGAGCCCCCAGCAGCTGGCCGAGGCCTGCGCCGACGCCATGTTCTCCCGTGACAACGCCAGCCGGGGCCTGGGCATGCGCATCGAGAGCGTGGCCCCGGGGCGCGCCGTGCTGACCATGACCGTGCGCGAGGAGATGGTGCAGGGCCACGGCAACTGCCACGGCGGCTTCATCTTCACCCTGGCGGACTCCGCCTTCGCCTTCGCCTGCAACAGCTATGACGAGGCCACCGTGGCGTCGGGCTGCAGCATCGACTACCTGGGCCCGGGCCAGCTGGGCGACGTGCTCACCGCCACCGCCGAGGAGCGCAGCCGCCGCGGCCGCACCGGCATCTACGACATCACCGTGCGCAACCAGCACGGCGATGAGGTCGCCCTGTTCCGCGGCCGCTCCTACAAGATCCGCGGCACCGTTCGCCGCCTGGAAGAGACCGCCGCAGAGAGCCAAGCATGAAAGACGCCCTGATCATCGACGCCATCCGCACCCCCATCGGCCGCTACGGCGGCGCCCTCTCCCCGGTACGTCCCGACGACCTGGGTGCCGTGCCCCTGCGCGCCCTGATGGCGCGCAACCCCTCGGTGGAGTGGGCCCGGGTCGACGACATCTTCTACGGCTGCGCCAACCAGGCCGGCGAGGACAACCGCAACGTGGCCCGCATGTCGGCGCTGCTGGCCGGCCTGCCGGTGGAGGTGCCCGGCACTACCCTCAACCGCCTGTGCGGTTCCGGCATGGACGCCATCGGCAACGCCGCCCGCGCCATCAAGGCGGGCGAGGCGGGGCTGATGATCGCCGGCGGCGTCGAGTCCATGTCCCGGGCGCCCTTCGTGATGGGCAAGGCCGAGCAGGCCTTCTCGCGCAGCGCCGAGGTCTTCGACACCACCATCGGCTGGCGCTTCGTCAATCGCCAGATGAAGGCGCAGTTCGGCATCGACTCCATGCCGGAGACCGCCGAGAACGTCGCCGAGCAGTTCAACATCTCCCGGGAAGACCAGGACGCCTTCGCCCTGCGCAGCCAGCAGCGCACCGCCGCCGCCATGGAGGCGGGCCGCCTGGCCGAGGAGATCGTGCCCGTCGAGGTGCCGCGCCGCAAGCAGGCGCCGCAGGTGGTCGATACCGACGAGCACCCCCGTGCCTCCACCACCCTGGAGCAGCTGGCCAAGTTGCCCACCCCCTTCCGCGAGGGCGGCAGCGTCACCGCCGGCAACGCCTCCGGGGTCAACGACGGCGCCTGCGCCCTGCTGCTCGCCTCGCCGGAAGCCGCCGAGCGCTTCGGCCTCCGGGCACGCGCCCGGGTGATCGGCATGGCCACCGCCGGCGTCGAGCCGCGCATCATGGGCTTCGGCCCGGCCCCGGCCAGCCGCAAGGTGCTCGAGCAGACCGGCCTGACCCTCGACCAGATGGACGTGATCGAGCTCAACGAGGCCTTCGCCGCCCAGGCGCTGGCCGTGACCCGCGACCTTGGCCTTCCCGACGACGCCGAGCACGTCAACCCCAACGGCGGCGCCATCGCCCTGGGCCACCCGCTGGGCATGAGCGGCGCCCGCCTGGTGACCACCGCCCTGCATGAACTGGAACGCCGGCAGGGACGCTACGCGCTGTGCACCATGTGCATCGGCGTGGGTCAGGGCATCGCCCTGATCATCGAGCGCCTCTGAGACAGCGCACAACAACATTCCCCTGCGACCGGAGATTCCCGATGAACCAGACCGTGAAGCGTATCGACACCGCCAGCCTCGACCCCCTGGAGACCGCCAGCCTCGACGAGCTGCGTGCCACCCAGGTGAAGCGCCTGCAGTGGAGCCTCAAGCACGCCTACGACAACGTGCCCTTCTATCGCGACTCCTTCGACCGCGCCGGCGTGCACCCCGAGGATGTCAAGAGCCTCGAAGACCTGGGCAAGCTCCCCTTCACCACCAAGGCGGACCTGCGCGATCACTACCCCTTCGGCATGTTCGCCACGCCGATGAGCGAGATCGTGCGGGTCCACGCGTCCAGCGGCACCACCGGCCAGCCCACCGTGGTGGGCTACACCCAGCGTGACATCGACATCTGGGCGGATGTGGTGGCCCGCTCCATTCGCGCCGCCGGAGGCACCCGCAACGACAAGGTGCATGTGGCCTACGGCTACGGCCTCTTCACCGGCGGGCTCGGCGCCCACTACGGCGCCGAGCGCCTGGGCTGCGCGGTGATCCCGATGTCCGGCGGCCAGACCGAGAAGCAGGTCCAGCTGATCCGCGACTTCCAGCCGGACATCATCATGGTCACCCCCTCCTACATGCTCAACATCGCCGACGAGATGGAGCGCCAGGGCATCGACCCTCACCAGCTGCCGCTGCGCGCCGGCATCTTCGGCGCCGAGCCCTGGACCAACGACATGCGCCTGGCGCTGGAGCGGCGCCTGGGCATCGACGCCCTGGACATCTACGGCCTCTCCGAGGTGATGGGGCCGGGGGTAGGCATGGAGTGCCTGGAGACCAAGGATGGCCCGACCATCTGGGAGGATCATTTCTACCCCGAGATCATCGACCCGGTCACCGGCGAGGTGCTGCCGGACGGCGAGTATGGCGAGCTGGTCTTCACCACCCTCACCAAGGAGGCACTCCCGGTGATCCGCTACCGCACCCGCGACCTCACCCGCCTGCTGCCGGGCACTGCACGCCCCATGCGCCGCATCGACAAGATCACCGGCCGCAGCGACGACATGCTGATCATCCGCGGGGTCAACGTCTTCCCGACCCAGATCGAGGAGCAGCTGCTCAAGATCGAGCAGCTCTCCCCCCACTACGAGATCGAGGTCACCCGCCAGGGCAACATGGACATGGTCCGGGTACGCGTCGAAGCGTGCAGCAACGATGTGGCCCGCGACCCGGTGACCTGCGAGCAGCTGGGCAAGCACCTGCAGCACGCCATCAAGACCTACGTGGGCATCAGCACCCAGGTCGATGTCTGCGGCGTGGAGGAGGTCATGCGCTCCGTCGGCAAGGCCAGGCGCGTCAAGGACCTGCGCTGATCGACAATTGCGACACAGATTAAACTTTTGGATCTTGTTTAGCGTGTCGCTTTTACGGTCTATCTGCTATGCTGAGCTGACAGCTCGAGCAGCACAGGCTCAACCCCAACAATGGAGAGTGTCACGATGTCCTCCGAACAGCAGCTATCTCTTCAAGAACAGCAGTTTATGGACAAGATCAAGGCTGAAGAGAAGATCGAGCCCAAGGACTGGATGCCCGAGAAGTACCGCAAGAACCTGATACGCCAGATTTCCCAGCATGCGCATTCCGAAGTCATCGGGATGCAGCCGGAGGGCAACTTCCTCACCCGGGCCCCCTCCCTGCGCCGCAAGGCGATCCTGCTGTCGAAGATCCAGGATGAGGCGGGTCACGGGCTCTACCTCTACAGCGCGGCGGAGACCCTGGGGATCTCCCGCGACGAGATGATCGAGGCACTGCAGAGCGGCCGGGCCAAGTACGCCTCCATCTTCAACTACCCGGCCCTGACCTGGGCCGACATGGGGGCGATCGGCTGGCTGGTGGATGGCGCGGCCATCGTCAACCAGGTCTCCCTGCAGCGCACCTCCTATGGCCCCTACTCTCGCGGCATGATTCGCATCTGCAAGGAAGAGAGTTTCCACCAGCGTCAGGGCTACGACATCATGCTGAGCCTGGTCAACGGCAGTCCCGAACAGAAGGCCATGGCTCAGGATGCCCTGAACCGTTTCTACTGGCCCGCGCTGATGATGTTCGGTCCCCACGACTCCGAGTCTGCGCACTCCGCCAAGTCCATGGAGTGGAAGATCAAGCGCGAGACCAACGATGACCTTCGCCAGAAGTTCATCGACCAGACCGCGTCACAGATCGAATTCCTGGGGCTCGAGCACCCCGACAAGGACCTGAAGTGGAACGAGGAACGCGGCCACTACGACAGCGGCGAGATCGACTGGGAGGAGTTCCATAACGTGATCGCGGGTAACGGTCACTGCAACCGTCAGCGCCTGGAGCATCATATCAAGGCGCACCAGGAAGGCGCCTGGGTGCGTGAAGCGCTGGCTGCCTACAATGCCAAGAAACAAGCCAAGCACACCGAAGCCGCCTGAGGAGTTATCGTCATGCAAGACAACGCCCTGGAACTCTTTGAGGTCTTTATCCGCTCCAAGCGCGGGCTCGACCACAAGCATGTCGGCAGCCTGCACTCCGAAGACCACGAACAGGCGCTGGAGTATGCCCGAGATGTCTATACACGTCGCAGCGAAGGCGTGAGCATCTGGGTGGTCAAGTCAAGCGACATCTGCGCCTCACAGGAGGACGACGCGGAAGACTTTTTCGATCCCAACGATGACAAACCCTATCGGCACGCGACTTATTACGAACTCCCCGATGCCGTCAACAACATGTAGCCGCTCAGGAGACTACGTAATGAGTGATACCCTCAAGGATGCCACCCTCGAATATGCGGTTCGCCTGGGCGATGACGCCAACGTCCTCGGTCACCGAATCTCCGAATGGGTCAGTCGCGGCCCCTTCCTGGAGGAAGACATCGCCTATGCCAACGTGGCGCTGGACTATATCGGTCGCGCCCGCATGTTTTATGGCTATGCGTCGGAGCTGGCCAACGATGGACGCACCGAGGACGATTTCGCCTATATGCGCGACGACCGTCAGTACCACAACCTGCTGCTGATGGAGATGCCGAGAGGAGACTTTGCCTACTCCCAGGTGCGGCAGCTGTTCATCGATGTCTACTACAACCTGCTGCTGCCCCAGCTCGCCGAGTCCAGAGACGGTACCCTGGCCGCCATCGCCGCCAAGGCGATCAAGGAGAGCCGCTATCACCTGCGCCGAAGCCGGGACTGGGTGCTGCGTCTGGGCGATGGCACCGAAGAGAGTCACCGACGCACCCAGGCCGCGGTGGACAGCCTGTGGGGATACACCCACGAGATGTTCGAGATGGACGAGACCGAGCGACTGCTGGCCGACAGCGGCATTGCCGTCGACACCACCAGGCTGCGTGACGAGTGGCACCGGCAGGTCAGCAGCATCCTCACGGAAGCGACCCTGAGCGTGCCGGAAGATGGCTGGGCAGTGCGCGGTGGGCGCATCGGCTATCACACCGAGAACCTGGGCCACCTGCTGACAGAAATGCAATTCGTACACCGCTCCTACCCTGGCTGCCAGTGGTAACCGCGTAACGGGTGCCCGATCATGAGTGCAATTTCATTGATGCCGGAAGAACATTATCACCGGCTAAGACAGCGTGACGCGTCCGAGGTCAAGGCGATCTGGGATCTGCTCGATGAGGTCAAGGATCCTGAAATACCGGTGTTGAGCATCTGGGATCTCGGGATCCTGCGTGATATCGAGCGTCGGGGTGAACACATTATCGTGACCATCACACCGACCTATTCCGGCTGCCCGGCAATGGATACCATTACCGAAGATATTGCGGCTGCCCTGAGCGCAAAAGGCTACAGCAGCCATGAAGTCAAGGTTCAGCTATCACCGGCCTGGAGTTCCGAATGGATGTCGCCGGAAGGGCGTCGAAAACTGCGCCACTATGGCGTCGCCCCCCCGGAAGATGCCGATGCCACCGAGGACGGCCTGACACCGGACGCCCATGCACTGTGCCCGCACTGTGGCTCGAGTGATACACGACTCCTCAGCGAATTCGGCTCCACTGCCTGCAAGGCACTGTTCCAGTGCCAGGCATGCAGGGAGACCTTCGATTATTTCAAGAAAATATAGGCTACGTGATGTCTGACACGAACTTCTATACGTTGAGAATCGCCGACGTCCAGCCGGAAACAGATACCGCCATCCGCGTGACCTTCGATGTTCCCGATGAGCTGAAGGAAACCTTCAACTTCATTCAGGGCCAGTTCCTGACGCTTCGGACCCGAATCGAGGGAGAGGAGGTGCGTCGCTCCTACTCCATCTGCTCCGGCGTCAATGACGGGCACATGAGAGTCGGGATAAAGCGCGTCAAGAACGGGGTGTTCTCCAACTTCGCCAACGACCATTTCAAGCGCGGCATGGAGATCGATGTCATGCCGCCCCAGGGGAACTTCCACACCCCGCTAGATCCCGAGAACGCCAAGCGCTACATGTGCATCGCCGCGGGTTCCGGCATCACACCGATCCTGTCCATCATCAAGTCGGTGCTCGACATGGAGCCCGAGAGCAGGGTGACGCTGATCTACGGCAACCGCCGCAGCAACTCGGTCATGTTCAAGGATGAGCTGAGCTTCGTGAAGAACCGCCACCTGGACCGCTTCCAGTGGATCAACATCATGAACTACGAGGACCAGGGAGCGGACCTTCTTAACGGCATCATCGACAACAGGAAAGGCTATGCCCTGCAGAAGAGCGGCCTGATCGATATCAGGAATACCGACGAGGCCTTTATCTGCGGCCCCGAGGCCATGATGGCTGAAGTCTCCCATGGCTTCCGCCTCGAGGGTCTGAGCAATGAGCAGATCCATTACGAACTCTTCGCCAACTCCGCGGCAGACTCCAAGAAGATGCTAGAGAAGGCACAGCAGCGCATCGCGGAATACGGTGAGGAGAAGACCAGCAAGGTCACCGTGGTCGCCGATGGCCGCTCGGTGATGTTCGACCTGGCCACGGTGGGCGAGAACATCCTGGACGCAGGCATTGCCAACGGCATGGACCTTCCCTACTCCTGCAAGGCGGGCGTCTGCTCCACCTGCAAGTGCAAGCTGGTCGTCGGCGAAGTGGATATGGACGTGACCCACGGCCTGGAAAAGCATGAGATCGAAGCGGGCTATGTGCTGAGCTGTCAGGCTCACCCCCTTTCCGATGAAGTGACCCTCGATTTCGATCGGCGCTGAGTCTGGCCGAGCCACCCGCCCCTCTCGATGCGCCCCCATTGCGCCCCGCTCTAGTCAGGGTGACTCACCGACGTGAGTCACCGGCCCACACCTTTCACTGGGAGAACACGTGATGTCCGTCCTTCAGAGTTTCATTGCCGGCCAGTGGCTGGGCGAAACGCCCGCCAGGGCGCTGCCCAGCGCCGTCAACGGCGATACCGTTGCCCATACCCATGAGGAATCCATCGACTTCGCCCAGGCGGTCGACTATGCCCGCCGCATCGGCGTGAAGAACCTCCTGGCGCTGGACTTCCAGCAGCGGGCCGCCATCCTCAAGGAACTGGCCATCTACATCCAGAGCCGCAAGGATGAGCTCTACGCGATCTCTCATCATACCGGCTGCACCAAGGCCGACTCCTGGATCGACATCGACGGCGGCTTCGGCACCCTGTTCACCTACGCCTCCACCGGCCGCAAGGAGCTGCCCTCCGGCAACGTGGCCCATGAAGGGCCCGTAACCCAGCTGGGCAAGGATAACCACTTCAACGGCACCCATATCCTGGTGCCCCGCCGTGGTGTTTCCGTGCACATCAACGCCTTCAACTTCCCCATCTGGGGGATGCTTGAGAAGTTCGCCCCGGCCTTCCTGGCGGGCATGCCCTGCATCGTCAAGCCGGCGACCGCCACCAGCTACCTCACGGAAGCCGCCGTGCGCGTCATCAACGATGCCGGCCTGCTGCCCGAGGGGGCCCTGCAGCTGATCATCGGCGGCACCGGCGACCTGCTGGACCGGCTGGAAGAGCAGGACTTCGTCACCTTCACCGGCTCTGCCAGCACCGCCCTGAAGCTCAAGAGCCACCCCAACCTCATGGCGAAGAGCATCCCCTTCAATGCCGAGGCGGACTCCCTCAACAGCGCCATCATGGCCCCGGACGTCACGCCGGATGACGACGAGTTCGATATCTTCGCCAGGGAAGTGGTGAAGGAGATGACCGCCAAGGCCGGCCAGAAGTGTACCGCCATCCGTCGCGTGCTGGTGCCGGCCGAGCGGCTGGATGCCCTGGTCGAGCGCCTCACGGAGCGCCTGGACAAGATCACCTTCGGCAATCCGGCCGAGGAGGGCGTGCGCATGGGCGCGCTCGCCTCCCGGGACCAGCTGAGGGACGTCACGGACGCCATCGAACGCCTGCTGGCCACCAGCGAATGCGTCTATGGCCGTACCGAGGGCCTCGAGCCCGTGGGGGAAGGCGTGGAGAACGGCGCCTATATCGCCCCCCACCTGCTGGTGAACCGCAACCCGCTGAACGATGGCGGCGCCCACGACATCGAGGCCTTCGGCCCGGTGGCGACCCTGATGCCCTACCATGGCATCGACGAGGCCCTGGCCCTCGCCGCCAAGGGCAAGGGCAGCCTGGTCACCACCCTGACCACCAGGGACCCGGCCATCGCCGCCGAGATGATCCCGGTGCTGGCCGCGCAGCATGGTCGCCTGCATATCCTCGATGCCGAAGCGTCCCGGGAGTCCACCGGACACGGCTCTCCGCTGCCGATGCTCAAGCATGGCGGCCCCGGTCGCGCCGGCGGCGGTGAAGAGCTCGGCGGCATTCGCGCGGTGCATCACTACCTGCAGCGCACCGCCATCCAGGGCTCGCCCACCATGGTCGCCGCGGTGACCCGTGAATACGTGCGTGGCGCCCGGGTGATCGAGAACGATGTCCACCCTTTCCGTCGTCACTTCGACGACCTGCAGGTGGGCGAGTCCCTGCTGACCCACCGCCGCACCGTCACCGAAGCCGACATCGTCAACTTCGGTTGCCTCTCCGGCGACCACTTCTACATGCACTTCGACGAGATCGCCGCCAAGGAGACCCAGTTCGGCCAGCGCATCGCCCACGGCTACTTCGTGCTCTCCGCCGCCGCCGGCCTGTTCGTCTACCCGGGTGAGGGCCCCGTCCTGGCCAACTACGGCCTCGACACCCTGCGATTCATCACCCCGGTAGCCATCGGCGACACCATCCGAGCGCGCCTCACCTGCAAGCGCAAGATCGACCAGGGCCGCACCTCCCCCGAGGGACACCCCCAGGGCGTGGTCATGTGGGACGTGGCGGTCACCAACCAGCACGACGAGCTGGTGGCCAGCTATGACATCCTGACACTGGTGGCGAAGCGCCAATAACCGCGACGCGCCCTCCCTGCCAAACCACCTGCCGGGGCCGCGGCCCCGGCCTTCGCATTCCATCCGACGACTCCCCTACATACGACGACCGCGCCCAGCCGAGAGAGGCTGGGTGCGGCCTCCTGCGTCTTATGCCGTCGCCGGTTCGGCCTCCCGGTCCCCGCGGCCCATGAAGGCCTCGGCGTTGGGGCAGAACCCGCGGCACGCCTCGGCCTCGGAGAAGGCGCGCATCGCCTGCCAGCAGCGGCCCACCTCGGAGCAGCGGTTGCAGGTTGCCTCCAGTCCGGCCAGCTCCTCCTCGGCGATGGCCGCCGGGTCCACCGCGAAGGTGGTCATCATCGCCGGCATCAGCACTTCGGAGGACCGGAAGTCGGCCACCCGGTGATCGTCGAGGCTGCGCGCCACCGCCTTCTCCAGCGGCGGACTGAGCGGCTGCTCCAGGTCCCGGGCCAGTTGCTCGAGTGCCTCGGGGGCGTGGCGGCGCAGCTCGCGAACGACCCGCTCGCCCTGAATATAATCTGACAGCCTCTCCATAACGCTCTCCTTTCTCTGGTATCACTTCATGGCATGCTGTCAGCTTAGTGTAAAGAAGAAGCCCCCGGGTTGACCGAGGTCAAACCGGGGGGCTTCTTGATACACTTTAAAAATTTTAAATCTATATATGGTGTCACTTATGTGGCCGCGCGCTGCCAAGCCCGGCGCCACGGGCGGCCCTCAATAGAGCAGCTGGGGCAGGAACAGCACGATCGCCGGGAATACCAGCACCAGCAGCGCCCGTATCGTACCGGCCACCCAGAACGGCGTCACGCCGCGGAAGATCGTCCCCGTGGAAACGTCCGGCAGCACCGCCCGCAGCACGAAGACGTTCATCCCCACCGGCGGCGTGATCAGGCTGATCTCGATCACGATCACCACCAGGATGCCGAACCACACCAGGTCGTAGCCCAGTCCCGCCACCACCGGGAAGAACACCGGCACCGTCAGCAGCAGCATCGACATGCTCTCGAACACGCAGCCCAGCACCACGTAGATGGCGATGATCGTCAGGATCACCACGAAGGGCGCCACGTTCAGCCCGTTGACCAGCGCCAGCAGATCATTGGGCAGCCCGGCCCGGTTGACGAAGTTGGCGAAGATCAGCGCCGTCAGCACCACCGCGAACAGCATCGCCGTGGTCCGCACCGTGTCCATCAGCACCGCCATCAGCACCCTGGGATTCAGCGCCCGGCGCATCAGGGCGATCAGGAAGGCGCCCATGGCGCCGATGCCGGCCGCCTCGGTGGGCGTGAACACCCCCAGGTAGATGCCGCCGATCACCAGCACGAACAGCGCCAGGGTGCTGCCCACGCTCTTCAGCGCATTGAGCCGCTCCGGCCACGGCACCTTCTCCGCCGCCGGGCCTGCCTCGGGGTCGCGCCACAGCACCCACTTCACCGCCCCCAGGTAGAGGAAGATCCCCAGGATGCCGGGAATGAAGCCCGCGGCGAACAGCTCGCGGATGCTGGTCTCGGTGAGGATGCCGTAGATCACCAGCATCACGCTCGGCGGGATCAGGATGCCCAGGGTGCCGCCGGCGGCGATCGAGGCCGCGGCCAGCGAGTCCTTGTAGCCGTACTTGCGCATCTGCGGCATGGCCACGCGCCCCATGGTGGCGCAGGTGGCCAGGCTCGAGCCGCAGATGGCGCTGAAGCCGCCGCAGGCGACGATGGTGGCCATCGCCTGGCCGCCCTTGCGGTGCCCCAGGAAGCCGTTGGAGGCCCGGAACAGCGCATCCGACAGCCCCGCATGGGAGACGAAGTTGCCCATCAGGATGAACAGCGGGATCACCGACAGCCCGTAGTCCATGGCGGTGTCCACCACCCGCCGCGCGGCCATCGCCTCGGCGGCGTTCCAGTTGCCGGTCAGGTAGTAGAAGCCCACGAAGCCCACGATGCCCATGGCGAACGCCAGCGGCACCCGCAGGAACACCAGCACCAGCAGCGCGGCAAAGCCGTAGAGTGCCTCAGTCATGGGGCCCTCCCCGTTCTGCAGAGGGACTCAGCGGGCCGCCCTGCGGGATCACCCTGACCCCTTCCAGCAGGTAGAGCACCGCCCGCGCCAGGGTCAGCAGCGCGGAGAGCGCGAGCATGATCGCGATCAGTCCGATCAGGTAGCCGTACGGGATGCGCAGGAATTCGGTCACGTCGCCCCACTCGAAGGCGCGCTCGGCCAGCGCCCAGACGCGCCGCGCCATCACCCACAGCGCCGCCGTCACCAGCAGGTTGACCAGCACCTCCCGCACCCAGATCAGCCGGGCAGGAAAGATCGCATCGAGCAGGTCCACGCTGATGTGCTCCTGGCGCCAGCACACCACCGGCAGCGACAGGAACACCAGCGCCGCCAGCATCAGCTGGGTCAGCTCCACGGCACCGAGGATCGGGGAGTTGAAGAAGTAGCGGCCGGTCACGTCTGCCGTGGTCAGCAGCATCATGCCGAAGAGGGTGGCACCGGCCACCCCCTCCAGCGTCAGCTGCAGACCCCGGCCGACGCGCGCGGCGCGGGTCGTCGGGGAATGCATGGTCGGTCGCCCTCCGTGTGGCGACGGGGGGACTTACTTGTAGTCGTCGGGCACCAGGTCACCCACGCTCTCTTCCTCGGCGGCAGCGGCGAGCTGCTCGCGGAAGAACTCGATGGCGGCCATGGCATCGACATCGCGGCTCGCGGAGACCGACTCGGCCCACGCCTCGATCATTTCATCGCTGATCCCGCGCAGGGTCTCGAGGTCGTCGTCGCCGAGCTCGGTGAAGGTGTGGCCCTGCTCCTCGGCGAAGTCGACACCGCGCACGTCGGAGACGTCCATCATGTAGCCGAACAGGCGCGACAGGCGCTCGCCGGAGACGGACTCGACCGCCTCGCGGTCCTCTGCCGACATCTGGTCCCAGATCATCGGGTTGACCACGATGGTGAAGCTGCCGCGATAGAAGCCGCCATCCACCTTGAGGGTGTAGGGGAAGATCTCGGCCACGCGGAAGCTGCGCAGCCCCTCGGGCACCAGCATCGCGCCGTCGATGACCCCCTGGGAGCCCGCCTCGTAGACGCCGGTGGGCGGCAGGGCCACGCCGGTCAGCTCCAGGGCGTTGGAGAGGTCACCCATCACGCCGCCGCCGACGCGGATGCGCTTGCCCTTCATGTCGTCGAGGGTCTCGTACTGCTCGCTGCTGAAGATCCAGCCCGGGCCGTGCACGCCGGCCGCCACCACGTCGACGCCGCGGTGCTCGCCGGCCTGCTCCAGGTGCTCCAGATGGGTGCGCCAGTAGGCGGCGGAGGCATTCTCGGAGGAGAAGTCCTCGAAGGTGGGGAATTCGGGAAGCTTGGTCAGCTCGAAGCGGCCGGTGTTGTAGCCGTGGAAGACCCAGGTGGCATCGGCGATGCCGTCGGCCACCATCTCCATCTGGGAGGCGGGCGGCCCCATGTCGTGCACCACCTCGACGGTCACGCGACCCTCGGTGGCCTCCTCGATCCAGGATTTCCAGGTCGGCCAGACCATGGTGTTGATGCCGTGGTTGGGGCCGGCCCAAGTGCTGACCGTGATGGTGGTCTGGGCCAGGGCGGACGTGCTCATGATGGCGGCTGTCAGGGTGCCGAGCATCAGGCCTGTTGTCTTGTTCATTGTTCAGTTCCTCCGTCGTCGCGGGCGGCTGGCGGTATCGTCGGGTGGCAGGGAACGGTTTCCGGGGCGATCAATGCGATACATCAATCTTCTTATACTCGCTAATCCAGGAAACACGTTCGGGCATACAATGCCCTTGCCACGCCCATGAACGCAACGCCATCACGACCAATAGCTAATACAACTTAAGTCGCATCCGGATAAAGAATATCTAAATCAATGGATTAAGGAAGGCAAGTGGAGTATGGGCAGGCGGCGAGACTGCACACGCCTCCCATGACAGATGACATTTTGCGTTACGCTACATAGCCTGCAAACAAAAAACCGGCAACATGTTCCCACCGGCCGCTCGGGCAACGGCCGCGAGGAGCGTCGTCAGGAAGGCCCCGGCAGGAAGAGAAAGGCGCCTCAGCCGATACGCTCGAGCTGGCGCTCGAGCTTGCGCATCACGTTGAGCAGGTCGCGATACTCACCGGCACTCAGGGTGGCCACCAGCTCGGCCTCCCAGGCCTGGGCCTCGGGCACCAGCTCGGCCAGCAGCGCCTGTCCCGCCGCGGTGAGGTGCAGGTCGTGCTGCCGCTGATCCTGCGGGGAGGGGGTGCGGGAGATCAGGCCGCGCTCCTCCAGGGCCTGGATCGCCCGCGAGACCCGCGCCTTGTCCATGTTCGTGTAGGCGCAGACCTTCTTCGCCGTCAGGTCGTCGCAGTGGCTGAGCCAGGCCAGCACCCGCCACTGGGCCACGTTGAGCTGGTAGCGCTCGGCATAGAGCTCGGCCAGGGACTGGCTGATCTGGTCCGCCAGGCGGTTGAGCCGATAGGGCAGGAACTGGTTGAGGTCCAGCTCCGCCCGGGGGGCCGACGCCGCCCCCTCACCGCCCGGGTGCCTGGCATCGAGCCCGGATTCCTCCATATTCATCGCAATTCTCCTCGGCGGCCTTCCCTCGGGCGGCCCTCAATAGAGCAGCTGGGGCAGGAACAGCACGATCGCCGGGAATACCAGCACCAGCAGCGCCCGTATCGTACCGGCCACCCAGAACGGCGTCACGCCGCGGAAGATCGTCCCCGTGGAAACGTCCGGCAGCACCGCCCGCAGCACGAAGACGTTCATCCCCACCGGCGGCGTGATCAGGCTGATCTCGATCACGATCACCACCAGGATGCCGAACCACACCAGGTCGTAGCCCAGTCCCGCCACCACCGGGAAGAACACCGGCACCGTCAGCAGCAGCATCGACATGCTCTCGAACACGCAGCCCAGCACCACGTAGATGGCGATGATCGTCAGGATCACCACGAAGGGCGCCACGTTCAGCCCGTTGACCAGCGCCAGCAGATCATTGGGCAGCCCGGCCCGGTTGACGAAGTTGGCGAAGATCAGCGCCGTCAGCACCACCGCGAACAGCATCGCCGTGGTCCGCACCGTGTCCATCAGCACCGCCATCAGCACCCTGGGATTCAGCGCCCGGCGCATCAGGGCGATCAGGAAGGCGCCCATGGCGCCGATGCCGGCCGCCTCGGTGGGCGTGAACACCCCCAGGTAGATGCCGCCGATCACCAGCACGAACAGCGCCAGGGTGCTGCCCACGCTCTTCAGCGCATTGAGCCGCTCCGGCCACGGCACCTTCTCCGCCGCCGGGCCTGCCTCGGGGTCGCGCCACAGCACCCACTTCACCGCCCCCAGGTAGAGGAAGATCCCCAGGATGCCGGGAATGAAGCCCGCGGCGAACAGCTCGCGGATGCTGGTCTCGGTGAGGATGCCGTAGATCACCAGCATCACGCTCGGCGGGATCAGGATGCCCAGGGTGCCGCCGGCGGCGATCGAGGCCGCGGCCAGCGAGTCCTTGTAGCCGTACTTGCGCATCTGCGGCATGGCCACGCGCCCCATGGTGGCGCAGGTGGCCAGGCTCGAGCCGCAGATGGCGCTGAAGCCGCCGCAGGCGACGATGGTGGCCATCGCCTGGCCGCCCTTGCGGTGCCCCAGGAAGCCGTTGGAGGCCCGGAACAGCGCATCCGACAGCCCCGCATGGGAGACGAAGTTGCCCATCAGGATGAACAGCGGGATCACCGACAGCCCGTAGTCCATGGCGGTGTCCACCACCCGCCGCGCGGCCATCGCCTCGGCGGCGTTCCAGTTGCCGGTCAGGTAGTAGAAGCCCACGAAGCCCACGATGCCCATGGCGAACGCCAGCGGCACCCGCAGGAACACCAGCACCAGCAGCGCGGCAAAGCCGTAGAGTGCCTCAGTCATGGGGCCCTCCCCGTTCTGCAGAGGGACTCAGCGGGCCGCCCTGCGGGATCACCCTGACCCCTTCCAGCAGGTAGAGCACCGCCCGCGCCAGGGTCAGCAGCGCGGAGAGCGCGAGCATGATCGCGATCAGTCCGATCAGGTAGCCGTACGGGATGCGCAGGAATTCGGTCACGTCGCCCCACTCGAAGGCGCGCTCGGCCAGCGCCCAGACGCGCCGCGCCATCACCCACAGCGCCGCCGTCACCAGCAGGTTGACCAGCACCTCCCGCACCCAGATCAGCCGGGCAGGAAAGATCGCATCGAGCAGGTCCACGCTGATGTGCTCCTGGCGCCAGCACACCACCGGCAGCGACAGGAACACCAGCGCCGCCAGCATCAGCTGGGTCAGCTCCACGGCACCGAGGATCGGGGAGTTGAAGAAGTAGCGGCCGGTCACGTCTGCCGTGGTCAGCAGCATCATGCCGAAGAGGGTGGCACCGGCCACCCCCTCCAGCGTCAGCTGCAGACCCCGGCCGACGCGTGGCCAGAGGAGTGCTGAAGTCGACATGGGTCGGGTTCGCTCCTGATCGTCACGGGTGATTGTTATGGTCGCCACCTTGCCGGCTGACAGTCTCCTGTGCAACTAGTTTGCAACATGAGGCACTTAGACTTAGGTCGAAAAATCCAGGAAAAACGTTGATCTGCAGCAGAATTTTGCGGTCTCCCGGCTACACGGTCGGCGATGAATCACACAGCAAGCTGGACATATAGTTTCAATAGCAACTATGCTCGCCCCACAAAGCTCGTCCAGACAAGCATCTCATCCTTACAACAGCAGCGCGTCGCCAGCGCGTGACGACCCCGACGACACCGGAGGATCCATGAGCAAGAAGTTCGCGTCCCACGCCGATACCGAAGAGAAGCAGGTCAGCTTCACCAAGCTGGCCGAGGGCCTCTATGCCTATACCGCCGAGGGCGACCCCAATACCGGCATCGTGATCGGCGATGACAGCGTGATGGTGATCGATACCCAGGCCACCCCAATCATGGCCCAGGACGTGATCCGCCGGATCCGCGAGGTCACCGACCTGCCGATCAAGCACGTGGTGCTGACCCACTACCACGCCGTGCGCGTGCTGGGCGCCTCCGCCTACGACGCCGAGAACATCATCGCCAGCCAGCACACCTACGACCTGATCGTCGAGCGCGGCCAGCAGGACTACGAGTCCGAGGTCGGCCGCTTCCCGCGCCTCTTCCAGGGCGTCGACTCCGTGCCCGGCCTGACCTGGCCGAACATCGTCTTCCAGAAGGAGCTGACGGTGTTCATGGGCAAGCGCGAGGTGCGCATCATCCACCTGGGCCGCGGCCACACCAAGGGCGACACCATCGTCTGGCTGCCCGAGGAGAAGGTGATGTTCTCCGGCGACCTGGTGGAGTATGGCGCCACCCCCTACACCGGCGACGCCTACCACGAGTACTGGCCCGCCACCCTGGATCGCCTGCAGGCCATGAGCCCCCAGAAGCTGGTGCCGGGCCGCGGCGACGCCCTGCAGACCCCCGAGAAGTGCCAGGAGGCCATCCAGGGCACCCGCGACTTCCTCGCCGACATGTACGAGAGCGTCAAGGCGGGCAAGGCCGCCGGCAAGTCCCTCTCCGAGTGCTACGCCGAGACCTACGCCCTGCTCAAGCCGAAGTATGGCCACTGGGTGATCTTCGATCACTGCGTGCCCTTCGACATCACCCGCTGCTACGACGAGGCGGGCGGCGAGTACCCGGATCCACGCATCTGGACCGCCGAACGCGACACCGCCATGTGGCACTCGCTGCAGGAAGTGGTCGAGAACCAGTAACGCTCTGCATTCCCAACGTTCGAGACGCGCGGCGCCGGGGACAGGCCTGAAGAGGGTCCGATTCCAGGGAAGGAATCGGTAGCGCCCAGGGAGGGGTTCGCAGCGCCCTCGCACAGGCCTGTCACCGGAAACAGCCGCGGTCGGAGGAACCATGCCAACGACCTACAACAATCCCGTCTACCCCTACCGACGCCCCGCCGAGCTCGACAGCAACGAGGTTCGCCACTGCCCGGTGGTGATCGTCGGCGCCGGCCCCTCGGGCCTGGCCGCGGCCATCGACCTGGCCCAGCAGGGCATCGAGAGCGTGGTCCTGGACGACAACAACACCGTCAGCGTGGGATCCCGCGCCATCTGCTTCGCCAAGCGCACCCTGGAGATCCTCGACCGCCTCGGCTGTGCCCAGCCCATGCTCGACAAGGGCGTGACCTGGCAGCACGGCCGCGTCTTCTTCCAGGAGCGCGAGGTCTACGACTTCAACCTGCTGCCCGAGGCGGGCCATCGCGCCCCGGCCTTCATCAACCTGCAGCAGTACTACTTCGAGGAGTACCTGGTCGACCGCGCCGAGGCGCTGGCCGAGCGGATCGACCTGCGCTGGCTGCACAAGGTGGTCGAGGTCGAGGCCCGGCCCGAGCGCACCGCGATCACCGTTACCACCCAGGACGGCGACTACCGCCTGACCTGCGACTACCTGCTGGTGGCCGACGGCGCCAACAGCAGGATCCGCGACATGCTGGGCCTGGAGAGCCGTGGCCAGGTGTTCCAGGACCGCTTCCTCATCGCCGACGTGATCATGAAGGCCGACTTCCCCACCGAACGCTGGTTCTGGTTCGACCCGCCCTTCCATCCCAACCAATCGGTGCTGCTGCACCGCCAGCCTGACAACGTCTGGCGCATCGACTTCCAGCTGGGCTGGGACGCCGACCCGGAGGAGGAGAAGAAGGAGGAGAACATCCGTCCCCGCGTCCAGGCGATGCTCGGCGAGGAGGTGGAGTTCGACCTCGAGTGGGCCAGCGTCTACACCTTCCGCTGCCGCAAGATGGACGACTTCATCCACCACCGGGTGGTGTTCATGGGCGACGCCGCCCATCAGGTCTCACCCTTCGGCGCCCGGGGGGCCAACGGCGCCCTGCAGAGCACCGAGAACCTGGCCTGGAAGCTGGCGCGGATCCTCAAGGGCCAGGCCCCCGAGGCGCTGCTGGCCACCTACAACACCGAGCGCCAGCTCGGCGCGGCGGAGAACATCCTCAACTCCACCCGGGCCACCGACTTCATCACCCCCAAGAGCCGCGTCAGCCGGCTGTTCCGCGACGTGACCCTGGAACTGGCCGAGCACTACCCCTTCGCCCGGCGCCTGGTCAACAGCGGCCGCCTCTCCCTGCCCTGTCGCTATGACGGCTCGCCCCTCAACGGTCCCGACGCCGAGGGCTATCCGGCCGAGCTGCGCCCCGGCAGCCCCGCCAAGGACGCCCCCGTGCGCCTGGACGACGAAGCGGCCTGGCTGCTCAACCGGTTCGGCGACCGCTTCGTGCTGCTGCTCGATGGCCGCATCGACACCGTCCGCGCCGAAGCCCTTGCCGCGGAGCTGGGCGCGCTCCTGGCCCGCCAGGACGACCTCGACCTGGTGATCGTCGGCCCGGCGCCCGACCCCCTCGCCGCCCTGCCGCGCACCACCCTGGTGGAGGACACCGAGGGGCTGGTCGGCGAGCGCTATGGCCTAACCGCCGGGAGCGGCTACCTGCTGCGCCCCGACCAGCACGTCGCCGCCCGCTGGCACGCCATCAGTGCCACCGCAGTGGAAGACGCCCTGGCCCGCGCCCTGGGCGCCCATCTCGACGCGACCACCGACGCCACCACCCAGGGAGGCCGCCATGCCACGGCTTGAGCTGAATCCGAACTTCACCGACCCGGACGCCTTCTACGCCGCGCTGACCGAGACGCACCGCGAGCGCAGCGAGGCCGAAAGCGAACGCATCAACGCCCGGCTGATCCTGCTGCTGGCCAACCATGTCGGCGACCAGCGGGTGCTCGAGGAGGCCCTGGCCATCGCCGCCCAGGCCGCCGGGCCCGCCCAACAACAACAGCGCTGAACAGAGGAAATTCCCATGACCACCGATACACTCCAGTACCAGAGCGGCTTCCGTAACCACTTCGCCACCGAGGCGCTGCCCGGCGCCCTGCCGGAGGGTCAGAACTCGCCACAGCGCTGCGCCTACGGCCTCTATGCCGAGCAGTACACCGGCTCGGCCTTCACCGCACCGCGCCACCAGAACCTGCGCAGCTGGTTCTACCGCATTCGCCCCTCGGTCCTGCAGAGCGCCTACCGCCCGCTGCCGGACAAGCCGGTGGCCACCGCCCCGCTGGCCCGGCCGGCCGCCGACCCCAACCAGATGCGCTGGGACCCGGTCCCGGTGCCCACCGAGCCCACCGATTTCGTCGACGGCCTGCTGACCATCGCGGTCAACGGCGATGCCGGGTCCCAGGCCGGGGTGGGGGTGCACGTCTACGCCTTCAACCGGGACATGACCGAGCGCTTCTTCTACAGCGCCGACGGCGAGCTCTTGATCGTGCCCCAGCTGGGCACCCTGCGGCTGCGCACCGAGTTCGGCGAGCTGGAGGTCGCCAACGGCGAGATCGCCGTGATCCCCCGCGGCATCAAGTTCCAGGTGCGCCTGGGCGAGGGCGCCGATGCCGCCCGCGGCTATCTCTGCGAGAACTACGGCAGCCCCCTGGAGCTGCCGGGTCTCGGCCCCATCGGCGCCAACGGCCTGGCCAACCCCCGCGACTTCCAGAGCCCGGTGGCGGCTTACGAGGACCTGCAGGGCGACTTCAGCCTGGTGGCCAAGTTCTCCGGCCGCTTCTGGGAGACCCGGCTCGGTCACTCGCCGCTGGACGTGGTGGCCTGGCACGGCAACGTCGCGCCCTACAAGTACAACCTGGCCCACTTCAACACCATCAACACCGTGAGCTTCGACCACCCGGACCCCTCGATCTTCACCGTGCTGACCTCGGCCTCCGACACCCCGGGGATGGCCAACCTCGACTTCGTGATCTTCCCGCCGCGCTGGATGGTGGCCGAGAACACCTTCCGCCCGCCCTACTTCCATCGCAACCTGATGAGCGAGTTCATGGGCCTGATCCACGGCGAGTATGACGCCAAGGCGGAGGGCTTCCTGCCCGGCGGCGCCAGCCTGCACAACTGCATGTCGCCCCACGGCCCGGATGCCGACACCTTCGAGAAGGCCTCGAATGCCGAGCTGGCCCCGCAGTACCAGGGCGCCACCATGGCCTTCATGTTCGAGAGCCGCTACGTCTACCATCCCACCGAGGCGGCGCTGGACGCCGACTTCCGCCAGCGCGACTACGTGGACGTCTGGTCGACCCTGCGTTCGCATTTCGACCCGAACCAGCCTTGAGCCAAGAGAACACCACCTAGAGTGACGACGGGGTCGCTGCGCGGCCCCGCCCCCGACGACAAGGATTGAACGCCCATGAAACTGGCCACCCTCAAGAACGGACGCGACGGTGAACTGATCATCGTCTCCCGGGACCTCTCCCGGGGTGTCTCCGCCACCGATATCGCCCCGACCCTGCAGCAGGCCATCGAGGCCTGGGACGCGCTGAGCCCGACGCTCGAGGCCCGCTATGCCGAGCTCAACGACGGCCGCGCCGAGGGCGCCTTCGACCTGGACCAGGGCCAGCTGCACTCGCCGCTGCCGCGCAGCTACCACTGGGCCGACGGCTCCGCCTACCTGAACCACGTCAAGCTGGTGCGCCAGGCGCGCAACGCCGAGATGCCCGAGACCTTCTGGACCGACCCGCTGATGTACCAGGGCGGCGGCGACAAGTTTCTCGCCCCCACCGAGGACATCGAGGCGGTCAGCGAGGAGCACGGCATCGACTTCGAGGGCGAGATCGCCGTGATCACCGACGACGTGCCCATGGCGGTGACCCCCGAGCAGGCGGCCGGCCACATCAAGCTGGTGATGCTGGTCAACGACGTCAGCCTGCGCGGCCTGATCCCCGGCGAGCTGGCCAAGGGCTTCGGCTTCTTCCAGGCCAAGCCCGCCTCCGCCTTCTCGCCCATTGCGGTGACCCCGGACGAGCTGGGCGACGCCTGGCAGGACGGCCGCGTCCACCTGCCGCTGACCGTGCACTTGAACGGCGAGACGTTCGGCGTGCCCGAGGCCGGCCCCGACATGATCTTCGGCTTCCCGGAGCTCATCGCCCACGCGGCGAAGACCCGCTACCTGGGCGCCGGCGCCATCGTCGGCTCGGGCACCGTCTCCAACCCGGACGCCGACGGCGGCCCCGGCAAGCCGATCAGCGAGGGCGGCGTGGGCTACAGCTGCCTGGCCGAGGTCCGCATGGTGGAGCAGATCCTGCACGGCCAGGTGAAGACCCCCTTCATGCGCTTCGGCGACCGGGTGCGCATCGAGATGTTCGACCGCGAGGGCAGGAGCATCTTCGGCGCCATCGACCAGCAGGTGGTGAAGTACCAGCCCTGAGGCATCAAACCAAGCAAGGAGGCCGCATGACCACGCTATACGGCTACTTCCGCTCCTCGGCCGCCTACCGGGTGCGCATCGCCCTGAATCTCAAGGGCCTGGCCCATGACCAGGCCCCGGTCAACCTGGTCAAGGGTGAGCAGCGCGGTGAGGCCAACCTCGACCGCCACCCCCAGGGGCTGGTGCCCAGCCTGGTGACGGACGACGGCCTGGTGCTCACCCAGTCGCTGGCGATCTGCGAGTACCTGGACGAGGTGCATCCCGACCCGGCCCTGCTGCCGGAAGACCCCGCCGGCCGCGCCCGGGTACGCGCCCTGGCCCAGCTCATCGCCTGCGAGATCCACCCGCTCAACAACCTGCGGGTGCTCAAGTACCTGGTGGGCGAGCTGGGGGCGGACGAGGCGGCCAAGCTGGCCTGGTACCGCCACTGGGTCGCCGAGGGCTTCCGGGCCCTGGAGGCGATGCTGTCGCGGGAGGCCGGCAGCGGCGACTTCTGCCACGGCGACACCCCGACCCTGGCGGATCTCTGCCTGGTGCCCCAGGTGTTCAACGCCGAACGCTTCGAGTGCGACCTCTCGCCCTATCCGCGGATCCGGCGCATCACCGCCAACTGCCGGGCCCTGGACGCCTTCGCCCAGGCCGCGCCGGGGGCGCAACCCGACGCCGGCTGATCTAGAATAAGCAGGCTAATGATAAGCGGGCGCCTCTCCCCCCGGGGGAGGCGCCCGCCTCGCGTTCCCGAGCCTTTCACCAACCCGAGAGGCCCCACAGCAGAAGGAACATCGGGTGCTGAAGCTGACCTCCCCCGCCACGGTGGTGACCCTGGCCGCGCTGACCGCGCTGGGCCCCCTGGCCACCGACATGTACCTGCCCGCCATGCCGGCCATGGCCGAGGCGCTGGGCACCGGCCCCGATAGGGTGCAGCTGACCCTCAGCCTCTACATGGCCGGCTTCGCCATGGCCCAGCTGCTCTGCGGCCCGGTCTCGGACCGCTTCGGCCGCCGCCCGGTGATGATCGCCGGGATTGCCCTGTTCCTGGCGGCAAGCCTGCTCTGCGCCCTGGCGCCGACCATCGAGTGGCTGCTGGTCGGCCGCTTCCTGCAGGCCTTCGGCGGCGCCGCCGGCCCGGTGCTGGGGCGCGCCGCGGTGCGCGACATCCACGGCCCCCTGGAGGCCGGACGCATCCTCTCCTACATGGCCAGCACCATGGCGCTGGCCCCGGCCCTGGCCCCGGTGGTGGGGGCGGGACTACTGCTGTTCTTCGGCTGGGAGTCGGTGTTCGTGGTGCTGGCGCTCTATGCCGCGGTGATGCTCGCCGTGCTGGTGCTGCTGCTGCCGGAACCGCTGCCCCGGGAGCGCCGCCAGTCGATCGCCCCGCGGGCGATACTGGCCAATTTCCGGCGACTGATGGGCCAGCGCGCCTTCGTCGGCTATACGCTGGTCAACGCCGCGGCCTTCTCGGGGCTCTTCGCCTACCTCTCGGGCTCGTCGTTCGTGCTGATCGAGTACCTGGGCGTGGCACCGACCCTCTACGGCGCCCTCTTCACCCTGATCGTGGCGGGCTTCTTCGCCGGCACCCTGGTCAGCGGCCGCTACAGCCACCGCCTGGGCCGCGACCGGCTGATCACCCGCGGCACCCTGCTCTGTGCCGTCGGCGGCACGACGATGGCCGGCCTGGCCACCCTCGGCGTGCACGCCCCCTGGGCGGTGGTGGGCCCGCACATGGTGTTCATGCTGGGGGTGGGCATCCTGATGCCCCAGACCATGGCCGGCGCCCTGGCCCCCAACCCCCAGTGCGCCGGCGCGGCCTCGTCGCTGTTCGGCTTCCTGCAGATGACCATCGCCGCCGTGGTGGGCGGCCTGGTGGGCCAGTTCCACGACGGCAGCACGCGCACCCTGGCCCTGACCATCGGCCTGATGGGGCTGCTGTCGCTGGCCAGCCACCTGCTGCTGGTGCGCCGCCGCGCCGAGTCGGCCGAACGCTGCCCGGCCGGCGAGGGCTAAGGGCTAAGGGCTAAGTGCTAAGGGCAGGCACAGGGCTCTAGCCTCGCCCGGGCGGGGCGGAGCCGACAGGCCGCAATGCACAAGGCCACCATGCAGAAGGCCACGCAATGCGTGGCCTTCTGCGTGACCGGCGCAAGGCGATCAGGCCGCCTCGGCGGCGATGGTCACCGGCCGCCCCTGGCGCAGCTCCTCCAGCAGCCGCGCGCGGCGCTCGGCGGCCTTCTCCGCCGCCGCCTCGCGCACCGGGCCGAAGCCGCGGATCTCCTCGGGCAGCCTGGCCAGCGCCAGGGCGGTGGCGTGGGTGCCGGCATCGAGGCGCGCCACCAGTTCGTCGAGCAGCGCCTCGTACTCCGCCAGCAGCCGGCGATCCAGCTTGCGGTCGGCGCTGAAGCGGAAGGGGTCGAAGGGGCCGTTGCGCAGGCCGCGCAGCCGGGCCAGCCCCTTCATGGCCTTGAGCATCCAGGGCCCGAAGCGGCGCTTCACCGGGTGGCCACGGGCATCCCTGCGGCCGGCCAGCAGCGGCGGCGCCAGGTGAAAGGTCAGCTTGTAGTCGCCGCCGAAGGTGGCCTCGAGCTCGGCGAGGAAGTCGCTCTCGGTGTAGAGGCGCGCCACCTCGTATTCGTCCTTGCAGGCCATCAGCCGGTAGAGCTGGGTGGCCACCGCCTCGGTCAGGGACTCGTCGGCGCCGAGACGGGCCTCCGCTTCGCGCATCCGGGCCACCTTCGCCACGTAGCGCTCGGCGTAGGCGCGGTCCTGGTAGCGCGTAAGCCTCCGCGCGTTGCGGGCGATCACCTCGTCCAGGGAGGCATCGCCGGTCAGGGGAGTATCGTCAAGGCGACGCTGCAGGTAACCGGGCTCCACCGCGGCCAGTCGACCCCAGGCGAAGGCGCGCTGGTTCTTCTCGATGGCCACGCCGTTGAGCTCGATGGCGCGCTTGAGCGCCGCCTCGCTCACCGGCAGCAGGCCCTGCTGCCAGGCGAAGCCCAGCATCATGACGTTGGAGAAGACGGTGTCCCCCAGCAGCTGCTCCGCCAGGCGGTTGGCGTCCAGGGTGGCGAAATTGGCCTCGCCCACGGCGTCGCGCAGCAGCGCCAGGCGCTGGTCCGCCTGCATGTCGGCGTCCCGGTAGAGCACGTGGTCGGCGGTGGCCAGCTCGGCCAGGTTGGCCACCACCCGGGTGGTGTCGGCCTTCAGCACGTCGAGGGCCTTCCGCGAGCTCGCCACCACCATGTCGCAGGCGATCACGGCGTCGGCCTGGCCCGCCTCGATACGCACCTGGTGGAGATCGGCAGGCCTGGGCGCCAGGCGCACGTAGCTCAGCACGGTGCCGCCCTTCTGGGCGAAGCCCATGAAGTCCAGCACGCTGGTGCCCCGCCCCTCCAGATGGGCGGCCATGGTGATCAGCTGGCCCACGGTGACCACGCCGGTGCCGCCGACGCCGCCCACCAGCAGGTCATAGGGTCGGGTGAGCAGCGGGGCCTGGGGCAGCGGCAGCGCCTTCACCCGGCGCCAGAAGGCCTCGTCGACGGCCACCCCCTGGCCCTTGCGCAGCTCGCCGCCTTCCACGGTGACGAAGCTGGGGCAGAAGCCGCCCACGCAGGACATGTCCTTGTTGCAGGAGGACTGATCGATCCGGCGCTTGCGGCCGAGCTCGGTCTCCCGGGGCACCACGGAGAGGCAGTTGGACTGCACCGAGCAGTCGCCGCACCCCTCGCAGACGTGGTGGTTGATGAAGACGCGCCGGGCCGGGTCCTCCATCAGGCCGCGCTTGCGGCGGCGGCGCTTCTCGGCGGCGCACACCTGGTCGTAGATCAGCACGCTGCAGCCGGGGATCTCGCGCAGCTCCCGCTGCAGGGCGTCCATCTCGTCGCGGTGGTGGAAGGTCACGCCTTTCGGGAACTGGCCCCGGTGGCCGCGGTACTTCCCGGGCTCGTCGCTGACCACCGCGATGCGCTTAACCCCCTCGGCGGCGGAGCTCTGGGCGATCATCGGCACGGTGATCTGGCCGTCCACCGGCTGGCCGCCGGTCATGGCCACGGCGTCGTTGAAGAGCACCTTGTAGGTGATGTTGACCCCGGCGGCCACCGCCTGGCGGACCGCCATGGAGCCGGAGTGGAACCAGGTGCCCTCGCCCAGGTTCTGGAACACGTGGCCGTTGCCGGTGAAGCGGCTCTTGCCCACCCAGTTCACCCCCTCGCCGCCCATCTGGATCAGCGATTCGGTGTTGCGCCCCATCCAGGAGGCCATGAAGTGGCAGCCGATGCCGGCCAGCGCCTTGCTGCCCTCCGGCACCTGGGTGGAGCTGTTGTGGGGGCAGCCGGAGCAGAAGTAGGGCAGGCGGCGCACGCCGCCCAGCTCGCGGGCCTCGGCGCGGCAGCGGTCCAGCTTGGAAAGGCGCTCCTGCAGGTCGATGCCGAAGAAGCGCTCCAGCCGCTCGGCCACGTAGCCGGCCAGCAAGCGCGGGCTCAGCTCGCCCACGTAGGGGATCAGCGGGCGGCCCGCCTCGTCCTGCTTGCCGGTGATCAGCACCTCGCCGGGGCGGTCCGGCTCGGACATGTACTCCTTGATCTGGCTCTCGATGATGCCGCGCTTCTCCTCGATGACCAGCACCTCCTGCTTGGGGTGCACGAACTCGAGGATGCCGCGGCGATGCAGCGGCCACACCATGCCCACCTTGTAGAGCTCCACCCCCAGCTCACGCAGCTCCCGCTCACCGAGCCCCAGCAGCCGCAACGCCTCCATCAGGTCCAGGTGCCCCTTGCCGGTGGTGACGATGCCGAAGCGCGCCTCCTCGTTGGCATAGAGGCGCCGGTCGATGGGGTTGGCGGTGGCGAAGGCCTGCACCGCCGCCAGCTTGTGCTCGATGCGGGTCTCCAGCTGGGGCCCGGGCAGGTCCGGCCAGCGGTAGTGGAGGCCATCCGCCGGGGGCGTGAACTCCGGCGGCTCGAACTCGGGCAGCGGCGTGGCCTCCACGGAGGCCCCGCTCTCCACCGTCTCGGAGACCGCCTTGAAGCCGACCCAGCAGCCCGAGAAGCGCGACAGCGCAAAGCCCCACAGGCCGAACGCCTCGTACTCGGCCAGGGACGCCGGGTTCACGACCGGCATGAACCAGGCCATGAAGGCCACGTCGGACTGGTGGGGCATCGAGGAGGAGACACAGCCGTGGTCGTCGCCGGCCACCACCAGCACGCCGCCGTTGGGGGAGCTGCCGTAGGCGTTGCCATGCTTCAGGGCGTCGCCGGCGCGATCCACGCCGGGCCCCTTGCCGTACCAGAGGCCGAAGACTCCCTCGACCTGCCGGTCCGGATCGGTCTCCACCTGCTGGCAGCCGAGCATCATGGTGGCCGCCAGGTCCTCGTTGATGGCCGGCACGAATTCGATGTTGGCCTCGGTAAGGGCCTCCCTGGCCTGCCACAGGGCCTGGTCGACGCCGCCCAGGGGCGAGCCGCGGTAGCCGCTGATCAGGCCCGCGGTGCGGCGGCCGTCGCGGCGGTCCAGCGCGGCCTGGCGCAGGGTGATGCGCACCAGCGCCTGGGTGCCGGTGAGGAAGATGCGCCCGGTGTCGCGGGTATAGCGGTCGGCCAGGGTATAGTCGTCGAGCGTGCCGTCGAGGGCATCGCCCGGGACGACGGCGGGGGTGTGAGCGTTCATGGTCGCCACCTCGGTCAAGGGTTAGTTATCGTTGTATGCTGCGAAGTCTAGACCCGATGGCGATAAAGGTGCTTTCGAAATCAATCGGTTAAGCACTTCTTCATGAAACAGGCTTTCTTTTTATTACTAGTAGCGCAATGATCTTTCCTATAACGACAAGACGTGAAATGCCCCCATGCAAGACGACCAGCTCGATGGCCACGACCGCCGCATCCTGAAGGTGCTCCAGCGACAGGGCCGCATCACCAACCAGGAGCTCGCCGAACAGATCGGCCTCTCCCCCGCGGCCTGCTGGCGACGGGTCAAGGCGCTGGAGGCCAGCGGCGTGATCAAGCGCTTCGCCGCCCTGGTGGATCCGGCCCGGGTCGGCCAGCCGCTCTGTGCCCTGGTGATGATCACCCTGCGCCGCCACAGCCTCGACAGCACCACCGACTTCGAAGAGCGGGTCACCCGGTACCCGGAGGTGCTGCAGTGCTACGCCACCACCGGCAACGCCGACTTCGTGCTGCGGGTGGTGATCGAGGACATGGCCGCCTACGACCGCTTCCTCAACGAGAAGCTCTTCACCCTGCCGGGCATCTCCCAGGTCCACTCCAACTTCGTGCTGCGCGCGATCAAGGACGAGACCGCCATCCCCATGCCCTGACCCGGATACCCCATGCCCCCCACGAACACCCGCGTGATCCTGCTGCTGGCCCTGGCCGGCTTCGCCAGCATGGCCGCCATGCGCGTCACCGATGCCATGCTGCCGGCGCTGTCCCGGGCCTTCGAGCGGCCGGTGGCGGACGTGGCCCAGAACATCACCGTCTTCGCCATCGCCTACGGCCTGATGCAGCTCTGCTATGGCCCGCTGGGGGATCGCTACGGCACCCTGCGGGTGATCGGCCTGGCCACCCTCGCCTGCGCGCTCGGCGCCCTCGGCTCGGCGCTGGCCGGCTCGCTCTCTTCCCTGCTGCTGTTCCGCACCCTGACCGGGGCCACCGCCGCGGCGATCATCCCGCTCTCCATGGCCTGGGTCGGCAACAACGTCGGCTATGCGGCGCGCCAGGTAACCCTGGCCCACATGCTCTCGGGAGCGGTGATGGGGCTGATCACCGGCCAGGTGATGGGCGGGCTGCTCGCCGACACCCTGGGCTGGCAGGCCGCCTTCCTGGTGCTGGCGCTGCTCTTCCTGCTCGCCGGGGGCCTCTTGACCGGCGCGGTGCTGCGCGAGCCGGCGCTGGCGCCGCCGGGAGAGGCCAGCGGGGGCATCGCCTTTTTGGCGCGGCTCTCCGGGGTGCTGGCCATCCCCCGCGCCCGGCAGATCCTCGCGCTGGTGTTCCTGGAAGGGATCGCCGCCTTCGGCGCCCTGGCCTTCGCGGCGAGCCACCTGCACGAGCGGCTCGGGGTCTCGCTGACCGTGGCGGGGCTGCTGGTGGCGCTGTTCGGGGTCGGCGGGCTGCTCTTCGCCGCCCTGGCCAGGCCCCTGGTGAATCGCCTGGGCGAGCCGGGGCTGGCCGCCCTTGGCGGCACCCTGATGGGCGCGGGGTTCTGCCTGCTGGCGCTGGCGCCGGGGCCTGGCCTTGCGGCCGGGGGCGCCTTCGCCGCGGGGCTCGGCTTCTACATGATGCACAGCACCCTGCAGACCAACGCCACCCAGATGGCGCCCGCCGCCCGTGGCACGGCCATGGCGGTGTTCGCCGGCTGCCTGTTCCTCGGCCAGTCGGTGGGGGTGAGCCTCGGCGCCCTGGTGCTGCGCCTGGCCGGCAGCGGCGTGCTGCTGGCGCTGGCCGGCGCCTGGCTGCTGGTGCTGGGTATCGCGTTCGCCTGGCGGCTGCGGCGCTGGCAAACGAAACCCGGCGCCGAGGCGCCGGGTAGCGAAGAATCGCCCGAGGTCCGATAGCCCGAGGCGCGGTCGCCCTAGTCGAGGGTCGCCCCCTGCCGGGCCTCCTCGATGGCGGCCATCACCTGGTCCACATCGGGCACGCGGTGGGCCAGGGCCAGCGCCAGCTGGGCCAGGAAGTGGCTCTCCTCGGCTTCCGGCAGCGCATCCAGGGTCGTGGCCAGGTGCTCGTAGACCTTCTCGAGATCATCAAAGGGCAGCGTCGGTGCGGTCATGATCAGTCTCCTCCCAGGGCAGTCTTCAGGGCAGCGTTGAGGGTGGCCTCGAGGTCGGCGGGGTCGAGTCGCTTCCAGCGGGCCGCCACGTGGCGGTCGGGGCGCGCCAGGTAGGCGCTGCCGGGCTCGGCGCCATAGCCGGCGAACAGGCTGCCATCCACGTCGACCAGGGTCTCTTCATCCCCCGGCGAGCGCGCCACCCGCAGCAGGGTGAGGTCGTGGCCCCGTGCCTGCAGCGCCTCCACGCCCTGCCGCAGGGCCGGCTCGACGCGGCCGTCTTCGCTGAAGTGCAGCAGGGTGAAGCCGGTGCCGAGGTGGTCGAGCAGGAAGTCGTCATCGCCCAGGCGGCGATTGATCAGCGGCGCCCCGGGCACCGGGCCGGCGGTGAAGGCCGGGTCGTCGGCCAGGGTCAGCGGGCTCTCGGCGTAGGTGTAGGGAGTCACCTGGCGGGGGTTGGCGAAGCCGCTGGCGTAGTCGTTGTGGAAGGCCAGCGCCAGGGCGGCATCGCGCATCAGCGCATGACCACGGGTCGGCGGCGTCATGAAGCGGGTGCTCTTGCCGGCGTTGGCGAAGACGTCCAGGGTGGCGCCGCGCCGCTCCGGGCTGTAGCTGTCGAGCAGGGCATCCGGGGCCTGGCCCTTGAGCACCCAGGCGAGCTTCCAGCCGGCATTGGCGGCATCGGCCAGGCCATTGTTGAGGCCACGCACGCCGAAGATCGGCACCAGATGGGCGCTGTCGCCGATGAACAGCACTCTTCCATGTCGATAATCATCCAGCGCCAGGGTGTAGGCCTTGTAGAGGCTCCACCACTCCAGCTCCCACTCCTCGCTCTCGTGCATCACCTCGCGGATGATCAGGCTGACCTTCTCGCGGATGCTGCCCTCCTCCACCGCCTGCTCCGGGTCCTCGTCGGGTCCGAGCTGGTAGTCGATGCGCCAGATGTCATCGGGCTGCTTGTGCACCAGGATGGTGGCGTCGGGCAGTGCCTGCGAGTGGAAGAAGGCGCGGCGCTCGGTGGGAAAATCCGACTTGAGGCGCACGTCGGCGATCACGTAGCGGCCCTCGTAGGCCTGGCCGTGCAGGGAGAGCCCCAGCGACTCACGGATGCGGCTGCGCCCGCCGTCGGCGGCCAGCAGGTAGTCGCAGGCCAGCGCATAGTCCCCCTCGGGGGTGGTCACCTGGAGGGTCACGCCGTCGGCATCCTGCTCGACCCCGGTGACCGCGCTCTGCCAGCGCATCTCGATCAGACCGCTCGCCTGGGCCTTGTCGATCAGGAACTGCTCGATGTACTGCTGCTGCAGGTTGACCATCGGGGCGTAGCGCTCCTGGTCGGAGTGCGGCATGCGAAAGCGATAGATCTCGCGGTCGCGGAAGTAGGTGCGGCCCTGGGTCCAGCCCAGCCCCTTCGCCGTGAAGGGCGCATCGACGCCGAGCTGCTGGAGGAGCTCCAGGCTGTGGCGGGAGATGCAGATGGCCCGGGAGCCGTCGTTGACGGTGGCCTTGTCGTCCAGCACCACCGAGGCGATGCCGTGGCGGGCCAGCTCCAGGGCGGCGGTCACGCCCACCGGCCCGGCACCGACGATGGCCACCCGGTGACGCACCGCCTTGCCCTCGAGCTCGGGAGGACGAACGAAGGGGAAATGCGGATAATCGAAGTAGAGCGAATCGGTCTCGGCGCGTCCGGCGGGTCGCATGGCCTCTCTCCTGTCAGGGGTCGGCGTTGTTGTGTGATGAGATAGCTGTCTGACGTCGAGGCAGCGTATCCCCGGGCCGAGCCGCTCCCTGTCCCGTCAAAGAGGGGACAGAAGCCCCACTCCCTGCGACGAAGGTGGCAACCCTGACAACCGCATCCACGACAGGCGACTCCCCGGACTGGCCGGCGCTGCTGGCGGCCGTGGCCGAGTGCGTGGGCCACCTGGGCAGCGCGCGCTTCGAGGAGAAGCTGATCGCCCTGCTGCACCGGGGGGTGGGCATCGAGCAGTGCATCCTCTTCGCCTACGCCGAGGGCGACAGGATGGCGACCCGGCTGGTGGACAACTCGCGCTATCCCAAGGTCGCCGGGCGCCTCGCCGCCCTCTATGCCGGCGGGCTGTTCCGCCAGGACCCGCACTATCCCCGGCTGCGCCGCCTGCTGGCGGAGGGGGACGACGAGTCCGCGGGAGAGCTCGCGCCCATGCAGGCCGAGACCATGTCGCCGGCCTATCGCCGCCACCTCTTCGCCTTCCCCGACCTGGCCGACAAGGTCTCGCTGCTGATTCCCGCCGGCAGCGTCGTCTACTACCTCAACCTCTACCGGGACCTCGGCCGGGGGCGCTTTCGTCCCGAGGAGCTGGCGCACCTCGGGGAACTCATGCCCCTGCTGGCCAGCCTGATTCGCCGCCACTACCGCCAGGCAGGCCCCGCCGCCCTGCCCGCAAGCCCCGAGGAGGCCACGGCGCTGGCACCGCTCTCCGCGCGGGAGCGCCAGCTCTGCCTCCACCTGCTGCGCGGCCACACCCTCAAGACCGCCGCCGCCGAACTCGATGTCGCCCTCTCCACCGCCGAGACCTACCGCAAGCGCGCCTACGCCAAGCTGGGCGTGCGCTCCAGGGCGGCGCTGGTGGGGCTGTGTCGGCGGGGGTAGGCGCACGACAGGGTGGCGCCGAAAGCGAGAAGCCCCGGCACGGGGCCAGGGCTCTCGGAAGCAGGGCGGTTTCTCTTCACTCGGCGGCGCGGCGCTCGAAGGCCTCGGCGTTGGGGCAGAAGCCGCGGCACTCCTCGACCTCGGCGCCGGCGCGCATGGCCTGCCAGCAGTGGCCTACCACGGGGCAGGCGTTGCAGGTGTCGCGCAGGGCACCGTAGCCCGGCTGGACGGCCAGGTCGGCATCCTGCAGGCCGAAGCGCTGCATCATCACCGGCATCAGGGTCTTCGCCGGCACGAAGCTGGTCGGTTGACCCGCCCCCAGCTGCCGAGCCATCTCGCGTTCGAAGCCCTGCTCCAGGGAGGCGTCGAGGTCGGTCAGCAGTCGCTGGTAGGTCTTGCCCGCCTCGTGCTGGACGTCACGGACCAGCTGGGGCGTGGAGGCGGCATAGCACCGCTCGGTCAGACGCTCCCACCAGCTAGTACGCTTGATCTGTGCAGTGGCCATGGTGATGCTCCCGTCGGGTGATCGTGTGTCTGGCCTCAGTATCGACCCGCGGGAGCCTCGCCGCCTTGACCGAGGTCAAAATAGTTTCAAACGAAACTACATGGCGCTATTGTCGACCACATCCTCCGGCCCCATGCCGGGCTCCTCGGCCGCCCGCTCCAGCTGCTCGCGGAAGTGCGCCAGCGCCCCGCTGCCGTCCACGTCGCGGCGTGCCGCCTCGGCCACCCACTGGTCGGGCAGCTCGGCGGCCATGGCCTTGAAGCGCTCCACTTCGGCGTCGGGCAGCTCGATGAAGGTGTTGCCCTGCTCCCGGGCGAACTCCACCCCGCGCACGTCCACGACGTCCATCATGTAGCCGAACAGCCTTGAGAGCCGCTCGCCGGAAACCGATGCGATGGCCTCCCGGTCCTCGTCGGAGAGCGACGCCCAGGTGTCGGGGTTCATCACCAGGGAGAAGCTGCCCCGATAGAAGCCGCCGGGCATCTCCACCGTGTAGGGCAGCACCTCGGCGAGGCGGAAGCTGCGCAGCCCCTCCAGGGTCAGCATGGCGCCATCGATGACGCCCTGGGTGGCGGCCTCGTAGGTGCCGCCAGGCGGCAGGGCCACGCCGCTCAGCGACAGGGCGCCGGAGATGTCGGCCATGATGCCGCCGCCGATGCGCACGCGCTTGTTGGCCAGGTCATCGAGGTCATCGATGCCCTCCCTCAGGAAGAGCGTCCCCGGGCCATGCACCCCCAGGCCGATCAATTCCACGCCGCGATGCTCCCCCGCCTCGGCGAAATACTCGTGATGAGTGCGCCAGTAGGCCACCGAGGCCGCCTCGGAGGAGAACTCCTCGAAGGTGGGCAGCTCCGGCAGCTTGGTCAGTTCGAAGCGCCCCGGCATCAGGCCGTGGAAGAGCCAGGTGGCATCGGCCACCCCGTCGGCGATCAGATCCATCTGGGCGCCGGGCGGCCCCATGTCATGCACCACGTTGACGGTCACGCGCCCCTCGGTGGCCTCTTCCACCCAGTTCGCCCAGGTGGGCCAGACGATGGTGTTGACGCCGTGGTTGGGGCCGGCCCAGGTGCTGACCTGGAGCTCGGTGGCCAGGGCCTGGGAGGAGAGTGAGAGCGCGCCCAGGCCCAGCAGGGCGGAGGCGGCGGTCAGGGTCACCAGCTTTTTCATTGTTGGATTTCCTTGTGGTGGGTGTGGTTGGCGTACCGGTCATCGGGATGCCGGCGCTAGAGCGCCAGCACCAGTCGCTTGCCCCTGGCGCGGGAGCAGCAGGTCATGAGGCGATCCTGTCCCTCGCGCTCCGAGGCGGTCAGCACCTTGTCGCGGTGGTCGACCTCGCCGTCGAGGACCGCCACCTCGCAGCTGCCGCACAGCCCCTCCTCGCAGTCGCTGGGCACGTCGATACCCGCGGCGCGCAGGGTCTGCAGCAGGGTGCGGTCCCGGGGCACCTCCAAGGTCAGGTCGGAGTCGGCCAGGGCGACCTGGAAGGCATGCTCCCGCTCGGGGTCCAGGGCCGTGCCCTCGGCGGAGAAGTGCTCCACGTGCAGGCTGCCCTCGGGCCAGTGGCGGGTCTGCTGGGCGAGGGCGTCCAGCAGTCGCTCGGGGCCGCAGGCGTAGATCCGGCTCCCCTCTCGCGGCTCGGCCAGCAGCGTCGCGAGGTCGAGCCGTGCGCCCTCGGCCCCGGGGTAGAGGCGCAGGGCCGTCCCGTGGTCGCGCGCCAGGCGCTCCAGGAAGGCCATGGTGTCGCGGCCGCGCCCGGCATAGTGGAGCTCGTAGGGCTTGCCCAGCGCCTTGAGCCGGTCGGCCATGGCGATGATCGGGGTGATACCGATGCCGCCGGCGATCAGCAGGTAGCGCTCGGCGCCCTCGTCCAGGCGGAAGTGGTTGCGCGGGCCGCGCACCTCCAGCGCAAGCCCCTCCTTCACCGCCTCGTGGACCCAGCGGGAACCGCCGCGGCCCTGGGGCTCGCGCAGCACGGCGAGACGCCAGTCGCCGCTGTCGGCCGGGCCGCAAAGGGAGTACTTTCGCGTCTCCCCGCTCGGCAGCACCAGGTCCAGGTGGGCGCCGGGGGACCCGGCGGGCAGCCAGCCCCCAGCCGGGTCGGCCAGGGTCACGCCGAGGATCCCCTCGGCCTCGGGCACGGCGCGGGTGACCCTCACCCGCCGCACGATGGCGCGGCTCTCGGGGGCGCCGATCGGGAAATCGCGCTGGGCGGTGCGCACCGCCGGGTCGCGGCGCTCGGGGTTGCGGGCCGGGTCCCAGCAGACCCGGAGCGCCTCCGGGCCGCGGAAGGAGGTGTTGGGCAGGAAGGTGAAGGTCTGCTCCTCGAGCTCGAGGTGCGGCAGGCGGCGGGTGAACTCCTCGAGGAAGATCCGCATCTCCAGGCGCCCCAGGTTCTTGCCCATGCACTGGTGGCTGCCGTAGCCGAAGGTCAGGTGGTCCACGGCGTTGTCGCGGTAGATGTCGAGCTCGTCGGGATTCTCGAAGTGGCGCGGATCATGGTTGGCCGAGGCGGTGACCATCAGGATCCTGCCGCCCTCGGGAATGGTCACGCCCCCCACCGCCACCTCGCGGGTGGCAATGCGGCGCCAGGCCACCACCGAGCCGGAGTGACGCAGGCACTCCTCGGCCGCAGCGGGAATCAGCGCGGGGTTGGCACACAGCTCGGCCCACACCGCGGGCCGGGAGAGCAGCTGACGGAAGGCGTTGGCGGTGGCCAGCGCCGTGGTCTCGTGGGCCGCTACGATGATCGCCATCATCATCGAGTGCAGGTAGCTGTCGGTGACGACGTCCGGCTTCTCGCGGTTCTTGGCGATCATGTCGTACATCCAGCCGTGGCCGTCCGGGCGCGCCTGCATCCGGCGCAGCACCTCGCCGGAGTACTGCCAGAACCGGCCGACCCCCTCGGCCACCTCGACCTGTTGCGCCGGGGAGGGCCGCCCCCAGGTGTTGAGGGTGTGGGCCACCGAGAAGCGCCTGAGCTGCTCCATGTCCTCCTCGGGCACGCCCAGGAAGTGCAGGGCGACGGTGAGCGGCACCTCCCAGAACAGCTCGGCCACCAGGTCGGCGCGGCCGCGGTCGATGATGGCGTCCAGCCGCTCGCGCACCAGCCGCCGCACCATCGGCGCATGGGCCTCCAGCGCCTCCGGAGTGAAGGCATCGAGCAGCTCGCGGCGCCGCGCCATGTGGGCCGGCTCGTCCTCGTTCACCAGGGTGCGGTGCATGCCGTAGTCGTAGCGCTTGAGCACCGCGAGGGCCTCGTCGCTGGGCGGCGTGATCTTCTCCAGGGCGATGGAGGGCGAGAAGGTGAGGTTGTCACGGAAGATCGCCTTGATGTCGTCGTAGCGGCTCACCACCCAGTAGCCGAGCCTCGGGCTCCAGAACACCGGCTCCTGGTCCCGCGACCAGCGCAGCGCCTCGGCGGGGTCGAGCTGGTAGGGGCGGTCGAAGGGATCGAAGGCGGCCGCCTGCGGCGACACCGGGCAGCCGTTGGGGGCCGGCTCGTTGACCCGGTGGAAGGGGCAGCCGCCCGCCTCGGCAGCGGGCTGGGAAGGGGCAGAGGTCATGCTGGGCTCCGTCTGGGTCGGTGCGGCGACGTTGCTTCTCTTGGCCTTGTCGTGACTGGCCTTACTTTTACTTTTATCGCACGCTTTGTTCTAATCAACGCACAATGCGAAAAATAGGCCCCTTTCCCGGCGACGTCAACCGTGCCCCGGGAGCCGCACGGGGCCGCTCACGACGCCCAGGAGGTCGCCCATGTCCACCACCCTGCAGACCCTCGACCGCGGCCTGAACGCCCTGGCGATCATCGCCGAGCAGGCCGACGGCCTGAGCGTGGCCGAGCTGGCCGAACGGCTGGCGGTCCACCGCGCCATCGCCTACCGCATCGTCACCACCCTGGAACAGCACGGCCTGGTGAACCGCGGCCGTGACGGCCTGCTGCGGCTGGGCGCCGGGATCAGCCTGCTGGCGTCGCGCTTCGAGCCCCAGCTGCGGGCCCTGGCCCAGCCGCGCCTCAAGGCGCTGGCGGCCGCCACCCGGGCCACCGCCTTCCTCTCGGTCGCCCAGGGCGAGGAGGCCGTGGTGATCCTGGTGGCGGAGCCCGACGACGGGCTGCTGCGGGTCGGCTACCGCGTCGGCAGCCGCCATCCGCTCAGCCTGGGCGCGGCGGGTATCGCCATCCTCGCCGGGCGCCCCGCCGAGACGGGCGAGGCCGAGGCCGTCACCCGGGCCCGCCGGGAGGGCTACAGCCTGACCCGGGGCCAGCTGCAGCGCGGCGCCGTGGGGGTGGCCAGCCCGATCCCCGCCGATCCGCGACGCAGCGGCGTGGAGGCCTGCGTGGGCGTGGTGGCCATGGACGATCTGGAGAGCGACACCGCCATCGCCGAGGTGATGGCCGCCGCCCGGGCGCTGGCCGCGCTGGTGGCCCCCGGCGACGCCGCGGCCCCGTGAAGCCGGCGCCGCGGCGGAGTACACTAGCGGCCGTCCACTCCCCCGCCAGCCGAGGCCGCGCCGATGAGTTCCCACCTGCTCTCCGTCGATTCCCTGACCCGTGACCATGTCGACCACCTGATGCGGGTCGCCGCCCGCATGGAGCCCATCGCCCAGCGGCGCCAGGTCACCCGCGTGCTGGAGGGCGCCGTGCTCGGCAACCTCTTCTTCGAGGCCAGCACCCGCACCCGGGTCAGCTTCAACGCCGCCTTCTGCCGGCTGGGCGGCAGCGTCTGCGACACCACCGGCTTCACCTTCTCCTCCATGGCCAAGGGCGAGTCGCTCTACGACACCAGCCGGGTGATGAGCGGCTACTGCGACGCCATCGTGATGCGTCATCCCGAGCTGGGCTCGGTGGCGGAGTTCGCCGCCGCCACCAATGTGCCGGTGATCAACGGCGGCGACGGCCCCGGCGAGCACCCCAGCCAGGCGCTGCTCGACTTCTACACCATCGACAAGGAGTTCACCCGGCTGGGCAAGAAGCTGGCCGGTGCCCACGTGCTGATGACCGGCGACCTCAAGTTCGGCCGCACCGTGCACTCGCTGATCAAGCTGCTCTCCCTCTACGCGCCGCTGCGCATCACCCTGGTGGCCCCGCCGGGGCTCGAGATGCCGAGCCACCTGGTCGACCTGGTCACCTCCCGCGGCCACCGCGTGGAGCAGCGCGACAGCCTGGCCCAGGACTATGCGGACGTGGACGTGGTCTACACCACCCGCATCCAGAAGGAGCGCTTCACCGCCGAGATGAGCGAGGGATTCAGCCTGTCGCGGGACTTCACCGTGGACCGCACCTTCCTGGACCGCCGCTGCGGCCGCGACACCCTGGTCATGCACCCGCTGCCCCGGGACAGCCGCCCGGACGCCAACGACCTGGACGTGGACCTCAACGGTGACCCGCGCCTGGCGATCTTCCGCCAGACCGACAACGGCATCCCGGTGCGCATGGCGATCTTCGCCACCCTGCTGGAGGTGGACGAGCTGATCGAGCAGGACCTGCGCCCGGTGCGCTGGTTCGTGCCGGCCCGCGTGGGCGTTGACGACCGGGAGCTCTGACGGGAGGCACTTCGGCGCGCTTCGCCTATGCTGATGACGATCAGGGGCTCGGCCGCCAGCCGGCCCCGCTGTCCCTTTCAGGAGGAGAGATTCCCATGAGCCTGCGACGCGCCTATCACCTGCTTGCCCTCTTCTACACCTGCCTGCTGCTGGTGGGGCTGATCGCGCTGCTGGCCGGCGGCGGCACGCCCATGGCGCTGGCGCACCTGGTGGTGGGTGCGCTGGCGGTAGTGGGGCTGTGGGGCTACATCCTCAAGCGCGGGTTCATGGGGCCCCGCATGTGGCGCCCCCTGGCGGCGGCGCTGGCGGTGGGGGTGGTGCTCCAGCTGTTCGTGCTGCTGAGCATGCCGCTCTCCGGCACGCTGACCACCTGGATGCTCACCAGCACGGTGTTCGCCGCGCTGCTGGTGGTGATCCTCTACCGCTACGGCGACCGCGACCAGGCGATCTGGGCAACGCCGGAGGAACTCGAGGCCGCGCGGCAGCTGGAGACGCTGCTGGAGGGTCAGCCGCAACTCGAGGCGCAGAAGCGCGAAGGCGGCAGGGAGGCCAGCGTGCGGGTGGTGAAGGCCGGCGGCGAATACCGGGCCAGCGTCACCCGGCGCGGCGAAGGAGCGCAGGAGAGCTTCGAGGAGCGCTTCCATCACCCCGCGACCCTGGTGTTCTTCCTGGAGAAGTTTACCGGCATTTCGGTGAACGACTTTCACCGGGCCGACCCGGCCTGACCCCGTCGTTCAGCGTCCGGGCAGCCCCTCCCGGGCGGCGAACCAGCGCTCGACGATCAGCACGGCGCTGATGCCGTCGACGCCCTCCTCCCGCCAGCTGCCGCGGTGGCCACGCTGGCGGGCGATCACCTTGGCCTCGCCGGTGGAGCCGCGCTCGTCGACCATCTCGCAGGGCACGCCAAAGCGGCCAAACAGCCGCTTGCCGAACTTGCGGGCGCGGGTGCTCATCGGCTGCTCCTCGCCCGCCGCGGTCAGCGGCAGCCCCACCACGAAGAGGTCGGGCTGCCAAGACTCCACCAGCCGCGCCACCTGATCCCAGTCCGGAATGCCGTCTCGGGCCGGCAGCGGGTCGAGCTCCCGAGCGCTGGCCAGCAGCTCGTTGCCCACTGCCACGCCGATGCGCCGGGTGCCGAAGTCGAACCCCAGCACCAGCCGCTCGCCTTCCCGCGCCATCAGCGTCGCCCTGCCATCACCCCACGCCTCGGCATCAGGAGTGCCCCGCCTCGCGGGTCATCAGGTTGAGATCCACGCCGAGGATGCCGGCAGCGGCGCTGAGGCGCTGCTCCGGTGGCACGTCGAAGAGGATATCGGGACGCCCCTCCACGGTGAGCCAGGCGTTGTCCAGCAGCTCCTGTTCGAGCTGGCCTGACTCCCAGCCGGCGCAGCCCAGGCAGATCAGGAACTGCTCGGGACCCTCGCCCGCCGCCAGCGCCTGAAGGATGTCCATGGAGGTGGTCAGAGCGATGTCCTCGGCCACCTGGATGCTGGAGTCCCAGGCGGCGCTGGTGCCGCGATGCAGGATGAAGCCGCGATCCTTGTGCACCGGGCCGCCGTAGTAGACCGGCGCGTTGCGGTGCGGGCTCTCCTCACCGCCCAGCTCGAGCTGCTCGAAGAGCGCCTCAAGGGTCAGCTCCAGCGGCCGGTTGACGATGACGCCCATGGTGCCCTTCTCGTCATGGTCGCAGAGGTAGCTCAGGCTGCCCGCGAAGTTGGGATCTTCCAGGTGCGGCATGGCCAGCAGGAAGTGGTCTCTCAGGCCGAAGTTTTCCACTGATTGCATGTGACTCCCCGGCGGTCCTAACGCACGCCGTAGTGATTGCCTTGGCCGAACCGCCAGACGCGGGTGATGGAGAGGCTGTCCAGGTCACCCATCCCCCGGTCGAAGGGGCGATAGGGCGCGGCGCCATGGACGGTATCCAGCGCGGCCTGGTCGAGTTCGGCGTGTCCCGAGGATTGTACCACCTCCGCCTGGCGAAGCTCGCCGTCCCGGCCAATCACCACGCGGATGCGCAGCTGGCCCTGCAGGTGGCGCGGCGCGGGGTGGACCCGGTTGCCGTAGTCCTCGACGCGTCGCGTCCAGTCGTCGATGTAGCGGGCCTCGGCGGCCCGCTGGGCGGCCAGCTGCGGGCTGTCGGCGGCAGGGCCGGGCGCCTGGGGCGCCAGCCCCTGCTCGCGGATGCTCTGGGTGGCCTGGGCCAGCAGGTCACGCCCCGAGGCGGAAGGCGCCGCGGCGCTGGGCGGCGCCGCGGCATCCGCCGCCTGGGGGGCACTCTCGCGGGGCTCGGGTGGCATCTCGGTGTCGCGCGGGGCCTCCGCGGCCGGCGGGGCGGCCTCGTCGGGCAGCGCCTCGGGCTCGACCCGGGCGGCCTGCTCCGGCTCCGCCGGGGTGGCCGGGTCGACATCGCTGGCGCTCTCCTGCACCGCCGGCAGCGCCTCCATGGGGGCGGCCAGCGACTCCGCCGGCGCCTCGTCGCGCTGTTCGCCGGCGGCCTGCTGATCCGCCTCGGCGATGGCATCAGCCTCCACGGGCGCCGGCGCCGGGCGAGTCACCAGCACCACGTCGAGGCTCGTGCGCTCGGCGGGCGGGGCGGCGAACTGCCAGCTCGCCACCACGCCGATCACCGCCAGATGCAGCAGCAGCGCCGCCGACCAGGCCAGCCAGCGGCGATACGGCCGGGTGACCGGCGCATACTGGATGGGATCGCTGACGGTGGCGCTCATGGGCGGCCTCCCGGCTCCGAGTGCTAGGCCCGCTGCCCGGCGAGCCGACGCTCGATGGCGTCCAGCAGCAGCCCGGCGATGTCGGTGCCGCGCTGGTCGTCGATCTCGCGCACGCAGGTGGGGCTCGTCACGTTGATCTCGGTGATGTAGTCACCGATCACGTCGAGGCCGACGAACATCAGCCCCTTCTCGCGGATCATCGGCTGCACCTGACGGATCAGCCAGTGGTCGCGCTCGGTGAGCTCGCGGCTGACCCCGGTGCCGCCGGCGGCCAGGTTGCCACGGGTCTCGCCGGCCATGGGCACCCGGGCCAGGCCATAGGGCACCGGCTCGCCGTCCACCAGCAGGATGCGGGTATCACCCTCGGTGATCTCGGGGATGTAGCGCTGGGCCATGATCTGGCGCTGGCCTCGCTCGGTGAGGGTCTCGATGATGGCGCCGAGGTTGCGACCCTCAGGCTGCACGTGGAAGATCCCGCTGCCGCCCATGCCGTCCAGGGGCTTGAAGATCACGTCTCGGTGCTCGGCGTGGAAGGCACGCAGCACCGGCTCGCTGCAGGAGACCAGGGTGGGGGTGCAGCACTCGGGGAACTGCTGGGCGAAGAGCTTCTCGTTGCACTCGAGCAGCGCCCGGGTCGGGTTGACCACCAGCACGCCCTCACGCTCGGCGAAGCCCAGCAGGTGCACGGCGTTGAGGAAGTGGGCGTCCACCGGTGGATCCTTGCGCATCAGGATCACGTCCAGCTCGGCCAGGGGGCGCGCCTCGGGCTCGCCCAGGTCGTACCAGTGGGCCGGGTCGCGGTACACCTCGAGGTCGCGCAGGCGGCCGAAGGCGCGACCGTCGCGCAGGAAGAGATCCCCCTGCTCCAGGTAGTGAAGCGACCAGCCACGGTCCCGGGCGGCCCACAGCATGGCCAGGGTGGTGTCCTTCTTGTAGGCGATGTCGGCGATGGGGTCCATCACTACACCGATCTTCAGGGCGCGTTCGCTCATGGGCTCGGGGTTCCGGTCGAGAGAATGGATGGCGCCAGTATGCCGGCTACTCGCCGCCGGGCGCCAGCCGGATGCCGGTGGGTTCCAGGGTGATCAGGCGCTGCTTGTAGAGCCGGCCGATGGCCTGCTTGAAGGCGTTCTTGCTCACCCCCAGCCGCGCCTTGATCTCGGCGGCCTCGCTCTTGTCCCCCAGCGGCAGGTAGCCGCCGCTCTCGCGCAGCGCCTTGAGTACCGCCTCGCCCACCACGTCAAGGCGCGCCGCGCCCGGGGGCAGCAGCGAAAGGTCCAGGCGGCCATCCTCGCGCCGGCGCTTCACGTAGCCGGTCAGGCGCTGGCCGCGGCGCAGCGGCCGGGTGACGTCGTCGCGATAGAGCAGCCCCCAGCAGCGATGGTCGACCACCGCCTTGAACCCCAGGTCGGTCTGCTCGGCGATCACCAGGGTCACCTCGTCCCCCGCCGCGAGCCCAGGGGCCTCGTCGGAGACGAAGCGATCGAGCTTCTGGGAGGCCACCGGCCGCCCCTGCTGGTCCTCGTAGATCCTCACCAGCACCCGCTTGCCCACGCTGGGCCGGAAGCGCTGCTCGCCGTAGGGCAGCAGCAGGTCCTTGGGATGCCCCCAGTCGAGGAAGGCGCCGGTCTCGTTGACGGTGACCACCTCCAGGTAGGCCACCTCGCCCACCGCACACTTCGGGGCACGGTAGCGCCGGCCAGCGGCGGGGCGTGGGGTGCGCGGGTCACGTGAATCGGACATGGAGGGCTCCCTGAACAGTGGGAATAAGGACGAGAGTGAGCGCTTACAGATCGCCGAAGCGATACTGGAGAAGACTCAGCGCCACCACCGGGGCGGTCTCGGTGCGCAGGATGCGCGGACCCAGCGAGAGCGGCGCGAAGCCGGCGGCGCGGGCGGCTGCCACCTCGGTTTCGGCGAGCCCCCCTTCGGGGCCGATCAGCAGCGCCGCGTCGGCCGGGGCGGCCTCGCGGTCCAGCGCCCCCCGCGGCTCGGCACCGGTGGCCGGGTGCAGCACCAGGCGCAGGGCCTCGTCGCGCCCGGCCAGCCACTCGGCCAGCGCCAGGGGGGGATGCACCGGCGGCACCCGAGCGCGACCGCACTGCTCGCAGGCGCTCGCGGCCACCGCCTGCCAGTGGGCGAGCTTCTTCGCCTCGCGCTCGCCCTTGAGGCGCACGTCGCCGTGCTCGGTGACGAGCGGGGTGATCGCTGCCACCCCCAGTTCCACGGCCTTCTGGATGGCGTAGTCCATGCGGTCCCCCTTGGAGATCGCCTGGCCGAGGTGCACGGCCAGCGGCGACTCGCCGCCGCCCGTCTCGACGGACGCGATGCGTGCCACCACCCGCTTGCGGCTCGCCTCCACCAGCACGGCATCGGCCTCGAGCCCCATGCCGTCGAACAGGCGCAGCGGGGCGCCCTCGCCCAGGCGCAGCACCCGGGCCACGTGCCGGGCCGGCCCCTCGGGCAGAACGACGTCGCCGCCGAC
This sequence comes from Halomonas sp. 3H, assembly GCF_024206005.1. Classification (NCBI taxonomy): domain Bacteria; kingdom Pseudomonadati; phylum Pseudomonadota; class Gammaproteobacteria; order Oceanospirillales; family Halomonadaceae; genus Halomonas; species Halomonas sp. 3H. The sequence goes on along the minus strand of NZ_CP100360.1, from coordinate 36,351 downwards.
GAGGAAGTCGGCGGCGACGTGGATGCGCGGAGCCTTCATGACCATCGGCAATCCGTTACTGGGTGGTCTGGGCACCCTGCTGCTGGGCCTGCTCGGCCTCGCGCTTCTTCTTCTGGGCGTAGATCGCCTCGAAGTTGACCGGCGCCAGCATCAGGGGCGGGAAGCCACCGCGGTTGACCAGGTTGTCGATGCACTCGCGGGCATAGGGGAACAGCACGTTGGGACAGAAGGCCCCCAGGGTGTGGTCGAGCTGGGCGCCCTCGAGGCCACCGATGCGGAACAGGCCGGCCTGCTCGATCTCGGCCAGGAAGGAGGTGGTGCCCTCCTCGCTGTGGGTCACCTGGGCGGTCACCTTGACCACCACCTCGTAGAGGCCTTCGCCCACCTGCTGGCTGGAGGTGTTGAGGTCCAGGCCGACCTTGGGCTTGAACGGCTGCTGGAACACCGCCGGGGAGTTGGGCGCCTCGAAGGAGATGTCCTTCACGTAGATGCGCTGCAGGGCGAACTGCAGCTGGGGCTTGTCCTGCTGGCCGGCGGCCTGGTTGCCGCTGCCGGCATTCTGGTTGTTCTCTTCCGCCATGGGAAAGGTCCTTTGAATCGGTGAACGGAGGTTACTTCTTGACGACCGGCAGGCCGTCGGCCTGCCACTGCATCATGCCGCCCTTGAGCTTGAGCGCACGGGGGAAGCCGGCCTTGGCCAGCTTGGCCACGGTGACGCCCGACGACTGGCCGGACTTGCAGACCACGATGATCGGCTTCTCCTTGACCTTGTCGAGCTCGCCCAGGCGCTCGTCGATGCGGCTCTGGGGAATGTTGCGGGCGCCGGCGATGTGGCCGGCCTTGAAGTCCCCGGCCTCGCGGGTATCCAGCACCACCGCATCCTCGCGGTTGATCAGCTGGGTGGCCTCGCTGGAGGTCACGCCGCTGGCGGCGCTGTTGCGGACTTCGTAGGCGATCCAGGCAGTCAGCACCAGGAGGAAGGCGCCCACCAGCAGCGGGTGATTCTGCACGAATTCAAACAGCTGATCGATCATGGGTCCGGGTAACTCTTGTCTCGGTGCACGAAGGATGATGGCCGGCGCCGCCGGGGCCGCCATCGAACGGCAGCCAGTATACACGATGCGTCGACGGGCCGCGGGCCCGGAGGCCCCGGCCATGACGCCCGGCAGTGCCGTGCGATATGATGCCGCAAGCAGATGCAAGTCGCGACCCCGATGACCGCGCCGTGTCGACAGCGGGTCGCCCACGACAACGAGGCCCTCCCCATGACCGACACGACTTCCACCCCGCGCCCGGTGGCGCTGATCATCCTGGACGGCTACGGCCACAACCCCGACGCTGCCGACAACGCCGTGCTGGCGGCCCGCACCCCGGTGATGGATCGCCTCCAGCAGGAGCACCCCGCCACCCTGATCCACACCGACGGCCGCCACGTGGGGCTGCCGGACGGCCAGATGGGCAACTCCGAGGTCGGCCACATGAACCTGGGGGCCGGGCGCGTGGTGTACCAGGACTTCACCCGGATCACCAAGGCGGTGGAGGACGGCGACCTGGACACCATCGCCGCCCTGACCGCCCCCATCGATGCCGCCGTGGCGGCGGGCAAGGCGGTGCACCTGCTGGGGCTGCTCTCGCCGGGCGGCGTGCACAGCCATGAGGACCACTTCCTTGCCATGGCCGAGCTGGCCGCCCGCCGCGGCGCCCGGCGCCTCTATGTCCACGGCTTCCTGGACGGCCGCGACATGCCGCCCAAGAGCGCCCTGGCCTCGCTGGAGCGCGTCAACGCTCGCCTGGCCGAGCTGGTGGGCGCCGACAATGGCTTCGTCGCCTCGATCATCGGCCGCTACTACGCCATGGATCGCGACAACCGCTGGGATCGGGTCGAGAAGGCCTATCGCCTGCTCACCGAGGGGGTCGGCGAGTTCGAGGCCGTCAGCGCCGAGGAGGGGCTGCGCGCCGCCTACGAGCGCGACGAGACCGACGAGTTCGTCAGCGCCACCAGCGTCCGCCCGGGCGGCACCCCGGTGGTGCTCGAGGAGGGCGATGCGGCCATCTTCATGAACTTCCGCGCCGACCGCGCCCGGGAGCTGACCCGCGCCTTCGTCGAGGAGGCCTTCGACGGCTTCGAGCGCCGCGTGTGGCCCCGGCTCGCCGCCGATGGCCTGGTGATGCTGACCCAGTACGCCGCCGACATTCCCGCCCCGGCGGCCTTCCCCCCGGCTGACCTGCACAACACCCTGGGCGAGGTGATGGAGCAGCGCGGCCTGACCCAGCTGCGCATCGCCGAGACCGAGAAGTACGCCCACGTCACCTTCTTCTTCTCGGGGGGGCGTGAGGCCGAGTATCGGGGCGAGACCCGGGTGCTGGTGCCCTCCCCCCAGGAGGTCAGGACCTACGACGAGAAGCCCGAGATGAGCGCGGCCGAGGTGACCGACCGGCTGGTGGCCGCCATCGAGTCCGGCGACTACGACCTGATCGTCTGCAACTACGCCAACGGCGACATGGTGGGTCACACCGGCAAGTTCGACGCCGCGGTGAAGGCCATCGAGGCGGTGGACGCCTGCGTCGGCCGGGTGGTCGAGGCCATCGAGAAGGCGGGTGGCGCCTGCCTGGTCACCGCCGACCACGGCAACGCCGAGCAGATGGTCAACCCCGAGACCGGCAACCCCCAGACCGCCCACACCACCTTCGACGTGCCGCTGATCTATGTGGGCCGGCGCCCGGCGCGGCTGAAGGCCGACGGCAGCCTGTGCGACATCGCCCCGACCCTGCTGACCCTGATGGACCAGCCGATCCCGGAGGAGATGACCGGCCGCGTGCTGATCGACTTCGACTGAGCGGATGGCACCGGGGCAGGGAGGCCAGCGGATGGCAAGGGCAGTCGCGACGCTGGGCATGCTGCTGCTGGCCCTCTGCCTGGCCGCCCCGCTGGCCGCCCAGCCCAGCGAGCGCCAGGCCCGGGAGCGGCTCGACGCCCTCGGCGAGGAGATCCAGGGCATGTCGCAGCGGCTCGGCGCCACCCGGGACGCCCGGGACGATGCCGCCCGGGAGCTGCGCGAGGTGGAGACGGCCCTGGCCGAGACCCACCGTCGCCTCGACGCCCTCCAGGCGGAGCGCCGCGAGCTCGACGAACAGGTCACCCGCCTGGAAGCACAGCGCGATGCCCTGGAGGCGGAGCGGGCCGAGCAGGTGGCGGCGCTCAATGCCCAGCTCGACGCCCTCTACCGCCTGGGCCTCACCCCCCAGCTCAAGCTGCTGCTCAACCAGGACGATCCCGCCCGCCTGGATCGCCTGCAGCACTACCTCAACCGCCTGGCCAGGGCCCGCAATGAGCGCCTCGACGCCCTCGCCCGGCTGGACGACGCCCTGGCCGACAACCGGCGCGAACTCGAGGCCCGCGGCCAGCGCCTCGAGGCGCTGGCCGGAGAGCTGGCGAGCCGCAGCAGCGACCTGGCCGCCCAGATGCGCGAGCGCGCCGCGCTGGTGGCCGACCTGGACGCCCGCCACGCCACCGAGGAGGCCCGGCTGGTCGAGCTCGAGCAGGACCGCGCCCATGCCGAACGGGTGCTGCGCCAGGTGCAGGAGGAGCTCGCCCGCCTCGAGCGTCCACCGCCCTCCACCGCCATCGAGCAGACCCGGGGCGACCTGCCCTGGCCGGTGCAGGGCAACGTGGCATCGCGCTTCCGGGCCGGGGACGGCGTGCACCGCAACGGCATCCTGATCCAGGCTGCCGAGGGCACCCCGGTGCGGGCCGTGCATGCCGGCCGGGTGGTCTTCGCCGACTGGATGCGCGGCTTCGGCAACCTGCTGATCGTCGACCACGGCGACCAGGTCATGACCCTTCACGCCCACCTGCAGCACTTCGGTGTCGCGGTGGGCCAGGCGGTCGCCCGGGGCGATACCCTGGGCGGCGTGGGGGCGACCGGCGGCCATGGCCGCCCGGCCCTCTACTTCGAGGTGCGCCGCGGCGGCGACCCCATCGACCCCCAGTCCTGGATCGCCTCGCGCTGAGCGGGTGTTTCCCTGCCCGGGCCGGCCGGGCTATGCTGGTCGCTCACCGTCCCGGAACAGCGGAGATCGCATGACCCCAGCGCTTCCCTTGCCTGGCAGGACCCGCCGCGCCCTCTCGCCGAGGCGCCTGCTGGCCCCCCTGCTGTCCGTTGGCCTGCTGGCCCTGCTCCTGTCGGCACCGGCAACCGCGGCGACCGACGACCTGCCGGTGGAGGAGATCCAGACCTTTGCCGAGGTGTTCGAGCGCATCAAGCGGGGCTATGTGGAGGAGGTCGATGACGGCACCCTGCTGCGCAATGCCATGCGCGGCATGCTCAGCGAGCTCGACCCCCACTCCGCCTATCTCGACCGGGAGGAGTTCCAGAGCCTGCGCGAGTCCACCCAGGGGGAGTTCGGCGGCATCGGCATCGAGGTCGGCCTGGAGGATGGCCAGCTGACGGTGATCACCCCCATCGACGACACCCCCGCCTCCCGGGCCGGGCTCCAGGCCCGCGACCAGATCCTGCGCATCGACGATGCCCCCACCGAGCGGCTCTCGCTGCAGGAGGCGGTCAACCTGATGCGCGGCGAGCCGGGGACGGCGATCGAGCTGACGATCCTGCGCCGCGGCGAGAGTTCGCCCCGCACGGTCACCCTGACCCGCGAGGTGATCCGTACCGAGAGCGTGCGCAGCGAACTGCTGGAGCCGGGCTACGGCTACCTGCGCATCAGCCAGTTCCAGACCCGGACCGGCGACCAGGTCGGAGAGCACATTCGCCGCCTGGAGCGCGAGGCGCCGCTCAGCGGGCTGGTGCTCGACCTGCGCAACAACCCGGGGGGCGTGCTGCAGGCCGCCGTGGCGGTGGCCGACGCCTTCCTCGACGGCGGCCTGATCGTCTACACGGAAGGTCGATTGCCGGACACCGAGATGCGCTTCAGCGCCGCTTCCCAGACCGCCGCGCCCGACGTGCCCCTGGTGGTGCTGATCAATGGCGGCAGCGCCTCGGCGGCGGAGATCGTCGCCGGCGCCCTGCAGGACCAGCGCCGCGGCGTGGTGATGGGCACCGAGAGCTTCGGCAAGGGCTCCGTGCAGCAGATCATGCCGCTGGGCAACGGCGAGGGGCTGAAGCTGACCACGGCGCTCTACTTCACGCCCGGCGGCCGCTCCATCCAGGCCCAGGGCATCGCCCCGGACGTGGAGGTGGTGCGCGGGCGTGTCGAGGTCACCGAGAGCAGCCGCCAGGTGCGCGAGGCGGACCTGGAAGGGCACCTGCGTTCCCGCGACGCGCCGCGGGAACGCAGCGAGCTCAGCGAGCGCCTGCGCGAGGACTACCAGCTCGGCGAGGCCCTCAACCTGCTCAAGGCGCTCAATGTCCTGAGCCAGCGGGAACGCTAGCGCCACCCTGCCGGCAGCTGGCCGGCAGGCGCCCCCGCTGGCCGATCGCCTGCTGCATCAGCAGGTGCTTGAGGGGGCCCAGCCGGTCGACGCCGTTCATGCCCAGGTTGCGCGCCAGGGTCAGCGCCGGATGGCGAGCCCCGAACAGCAGCCGGAAGCCATCCATCAGCGCCAGCATGCCGGCGTTGTCGCCCCGGCGGCGGCGGGCATAGCGTGCCAGGATGCGTTCATCGCCGGGCGACACCCCGCGCCCCATGGCCAGCAGCAGCTCCTCGGCCAGTACCGCCGCGTCCATCAGCCCCAGGTTCACCCCCTGGCCCGCCAGGGGGTGGATGCTGTGGGCGGCATCTCCCACCAGAGCGAAACCGGGCAGCACATAGCGTTCGGCGTGGCGCTGGGTCAGCGGCACCGCCAGGGCCTGGTCCACCACGGTCACCTCGCCCAGGCGCCCGTCGATGGCGGCGGCGAGCTCGCGGCCCAGCGCCTCCGGCGCCAGGGCCACCAGGCGCTCGGCTTCCGCGGGCGAGGTCGACCAGACGATGGAGCAGTGCTGCCGCTCGCCGCCTACCCGCAGCGGCAGGAAGGCCAGCGGTCCGGTGGGGAGGAAGGCCTGTCGCGCCACCTCGCCGTGGGGCCGGGCGGTCCTCACCGTGGTGACCACCGCCATATGGCCCGTCTCCCGGGCGCTCACCGCGATGCCCGCCATCTCGCGCAGCGGCGAACGGGCGCCATCGGCGGCCACCACCAGCGGCGCCGCCAGGTGCCGCCCGTCCTCGAGGATCACCTCGCGGCCCTCGCCTTGACCGCCGCGTCGCGCCTCGAGCCCGGCCACCCGAGCGCCCAGGAAGACGCGCACCGTCGCCAGGTCGGCCAGCCGGGCCTCGAGGGCCGCCAGGGTCACGTCGTTCTCGACGATATGGCCCAGCAGCGGCACTCCGGCCTGGTCGGCCGAGAAGCTCACCGACCCGCTGCCCTGGCCGTCCCACACCTGCATGCCGCAGTAGGGGCTGACGCGCCGCGCCGCCATCCACTCCCAGGCGCCCAGCCGCTCCAGCAGCCGCTGCGACACCGGGGTCAGGGCGCTGACACGCAGGGCGGGATTCCCCCTCCCCACGGACTCGGCCTCCAGGGGTGCCGGACGGGCATCGACGAGGGCGACCCGCCTGCCCGCCTCGCCGAGCAGGCAGGCCAGGGCCGCTCCGACCATGCCCCCGCCGACGATCACCGCCTCGAATGCCTGGCTGTCACTGTGCTTCATTGCCTCTCCTCGCTGCTGGCGGCCATGGCGCTCCACGCCCGGCTGCCGCGGTTGTCCTGAATCACCTCGGGCATCAGCGCTCCAGCCCCATGGCCCGGCGGGCCAGCCCGCGCCGCAGGGGGCCGGCCAGGTTCAGGCCGACCAGCCCCGCGGCCCGGGCATGGGAGAGCAGCGCGCTGTCGATGCCGAACAGCCGGATCAGGCCGTCACTGAAGCGGATCACGCTGTCGCGATCTCCCCCCCGCCGCGCCTCGAAGGCCTCCATCACCTCGACGCTGCCGGGCGCATCGCCCTCGGCCTGCCCCGCCTCGATGGCCGCCACCAGATCCATGACGCCACGCAGGGCCAGGTTGAAGCCCTGGCCGGCCACCGGATGCAGGGCATGGGCCGCATTGCCCAGCACGGCGAGCCCAGGGCGCACCGTCTCCCGCGCGGTGACCAGCGACAGAGGATAGGCATGGCGGGTCCCCACGCGACGGAAGCGGCCGGCGCGGTCGCCGAAGGCGCGCTGCAGCTCGGCCAGGAAGTCTCCCTCGGAGAGCGCCAGCCGCCGGGCCTCCTGCCCGGCGGCATGGGTCCAGACCAGCTCCATGGCCTGGCCCCGCAGCGGCAGCAGCGCGATCGGGCCCTCGGGCGTGAAGCGCTCCCAGGCCATGCCGCGGTGCGGCTCGCTCATCTCGACGCTGGCGATCAGCGCGACCTGGTCGTAGGGCTGGGCATCGCTCTCGATGCCCAGCTGCTCCTTGAGGCCGGAGCGGCCGCCATCGGCCAGCACCGTCAGCCCGGCATGGAGACGGCCGCCGTCGGAGAGCCGCAGCCGATATCCCGCATCGCTCGGCCGGATCGACTCGACCCGGGCCGGGCAGTGCCACGCCAGCGGCACCTCGGCCAGCCGACGGTGCAGCACCCGGCCCATCCAGGCATTGGGAATCACGTGGCCCAGTGCCTCGACGCCCAGATCATCGCTGCGCAGCCGGGTCGCGCCGAAGCGCCCCTGCTCGCTGACATGGATCTGGCGGATCGCGGCAGCCTGCTCGGCCATGGCCGGCCACAGCCCTATCGCCGCGAAGTGCAGGGCGGAGCCGCGGGCGATGGCGCTGGCCCGGGCATCGAAGCTGGGCTGCCAGGGCGCCGCCACCTGGTCGAGCAGCGGAGCGGCCTCGATCACCGCCACCGAGAGGCCCGATCGCTCGATCAACGGCACCAGGGCACAGCCCAAACTGGCCCCCACCAGGCCGCCGCCGATGATGGCGATATCCACCCGCCGCTCTTCTGTCTCATGGGCCGCCTGGGCTCTGGTCATGGCGTACCGCGCCTCCCGATATCGTAACGTACATTACATAATGTCATGCTCAAGACCTTCCGGGGTGATCACGCCTTGCGCATCAGGGCCTCGATCTCATCCACCCGCTTGGGCACCCCGGCGGTCAGCACCTCGTGGCCGTCGGCCGTGACCGCCACGTCGTCCTCGATGCGGATCCCGATGCCGCGGAAGGCCTCGGGAATATCGTCCTCGACGGGCACGTAGAGGCCTGGCTCCACGGTCAGCACCATGCCCGGCGCCAGGGGTCGCGGCTCGCCGTCGCGGCGGTAGCCGCCCACGTCGTGCACGTCGAGCCCCAGCCAGTGGGAGGTGGAGTGGAGGTAGAAGCGCCGGTAGCTCTCGTCGTCGATCCGCGCCTGCACCTCTCCCTCGAGCAGGCCCACCCCGATCAGCCCCTCGGTGAGGCCACGCACCACGCCCTCGTGGATCGCGGCCAGGGTGACGCCGGGGCGCACGGCGGCCACGGCACGCTCCTGAACCGCCAGCACGACCTCATAGAGCGCCCGCTGGGCATCGCCGAAGCGGCCGGAGACGGGGAAGGTGCGGGTGATGTCGCCGGCGTAGAGGTCGAACTCGGCGCCGGCGTCGATCAGCACCAGTTCGCCGTCGCCCAGCGCGTCGCGGTTCTCGATGTAGTGCAGCACACAGGCATTGGCGCCGCTGCCGACGATGCTCGCGTAGGCCGGGCCGCTACCGCCCTGCCAGCGGAACTCGTGCTCCAGCTCCGCCTGCAGCTGGTACTCGGTGAGGCCCGGACGCGCCGTGTGCATGGCCCGCCGGTGGGCCCGGGCGGAGATCTCGGCGGCGTGGCGCAGCAGCGCCAGCTCCGCCTCGCTCTTGATCAGCCGGGCCTCGTGGAGCAGCGGTGACACGTCGGCCAGCGCCTCGGGAGGGCGCGCCCCGTGACGCACCCGCGCCGCCAGCTCGCTGCGCACCTCGTCGGCCAGGGCCATGGCCTCGCCGTCGGCCAGCGGCAGGTAGAGGGTCCGGCGACCGTCGAGCAGCGCCGCGAGGCGCTCGTCCCGCTCGGCATTCTCGAAGGCCTGGTCCCCGCCATGTTCGCGCACCGCGCCGTCGGCCCCCAGGCGGATGCCCGTCCAGGCCTCCATCAGCGGGTTGCGGTCCTGGCAGAAGAGTACGCTCTCGCCCTCCTCGCGGCCCGGCAGCAGCAGCAGCAGGGCGTCCGGCTCGGGAAAGCCGGTCAGGTAGTGGAAGTCGCTGTCCTGCCGGAAGGGGTACTCGCTGTCGCGGGAACGGGTCACCAGGGAAGCCCCCGGCAGCAGCACCGCGCTGTCGGCGGGCAGGGACGCCATCAGCGAGCGGCGCCGGGCACGGAACTCGTCGAGGGTGATCGGGGCGGGGCGGGGCAGGATCTCGGGCAGCATCGCGGCTCCTGTCGGTATCGGGATCAGTATAGGGGCAGTGGGCGCCCTCAGTGGCGGGTCGGGGCCTCGGCGCTCTCGACCTGGGGCTTGCCGGGGTGCTGCTCGGTGTAGAGCAGCATGGCGGCCATGCGCACATGCTCGGTCAGGGCGAAGAGGTCACCCTCGTTCTCGGGGCTCTCCTCCAGGTCGGTTTCCATCCCGGCGAGCCCCGCGAGGTCCTCCAGTGCCTCGCGCAGCGCCGACGACCAGCCCTGGCGCGGGGCGTCACCGGCGTCCTCCACGACCTCCAGGAAGCCCAGCGTCCACTCCTTGAGCGCCTGGGCGCGCTCGGCCAGGGAGAAGAGCTCGTCGGGCAGCAGCGGCTCGTAGCCGAGCTCCGCCGCGGAGAGGGCCTCCAGGGTCTGGCGCCGCCAGGCCAGGAAGCGCTCGGCGCTCGGCTCATCGCGCGGCTGCTCGACCCCGAGGGTCAGGCAGACCTGCTCCAGCCAGGCGTCGGGGGGCAGGTCATTCAGGGCCAGCCCCGCGCAGAGCCGGCCGTCGAGGAAGGCCGGCGACTGCATGCTGCCATGCAACAGGAAGAGGTCGGCGATGGTCGAGAAGTCCTGGCGTTCGTTGATCAGTGACATGGGGAATCCGTACTGGCGTCGTGCATGGGGAGAGCCGCGGGGGATGCGCCGGGCCGAGCCCGCGTTGACCGCCCGAGAAGGGCTCTCTTATAGTGGGGTGCGAATCGATTCTCCCCATGGATGTTAACGCATCGGACCCCCGGGACGCGCGGCCATTGCCCCGCCCGCCGGGCCGAGCCGGAGCCCCCCAATGACCGATGCCACGCGGCCGACCACCGACATCACCCTGCTGGGACGCAGCTACGTCATTGCCTGCCCGCCCGACGAACAGGAGAAACTGGAGCGGGCCGCCCGCTACCTGGACCGCGCCATGAGCGGCATCCATGCCCAGAACAACCTGCTGGGCACCGAGCGGATCGCCATCATGGCGGCCCTCAACATCGCCCACGAGCTGCTCGAGACCCTGGATACCCAGCGCGCCGGCGAACAGAGCCTGGATGCGCTCAGCGCGCGCCTCGAGCAGGCCCTCGCCGATACGCCGCGCCGCTGATCGCCGCCGGATTCCGTTGGCCGGCCCATTCCGGCTCTGGTACGATGAAGTCGTTCCCTGGGGTGTTTGCCAGTCGTTATCGTCCCTCGAGCCTATGCGCAGTACCCAGGGGGCCACATGCTAGCCGGACCCGTGTGCATGTCCGCGCGTCGGAAAGCCTGACGGTTCGGCTGCGGCCACCCACCTTGAACCACTGGGTTCAAGGGCCAGAACGACAGCGGCACTCTGGGGAACCTCGTCTGCCATGACCCACCTCATGACGACACCTGCCGCACCCCTCTCCCTCGACGCCTTCGATGGGTCACGCCAGGCCCTGCGCCGTGAACTCCGCCATCGACGCCGCCGCCTGACGCGCGAGCAGCGCCGGCTGGCCAGCCGGCGACTGTGTCGCCGCCTGAGGCGCCTGCCGGAAGTCCAGCGCGCCCGGCGCGTCGCCCTCTACCTGCCCAACGACGGCGAGATCGATCCCACGCCACTGATCGACTGGCTGGAGCAGCGCCGCGCCCGTGTCTACCTGCCGGTGCTCCGCCCGCTCTCGCGCAACCACCTGTGGTTCGTGCACTACCACGCCGGCACTCCCATGGTGACCAACCGCTTCGGCATCCCCGAGCCCCAGGCCCGCCATGGCGCCCATCGCGCCAGGCGCCTGCCCGCCTGGGCCCTGGACCTGATCCTGCTGCCGCTGGTGGGGTTCGACGATGCCGGCCAGCGGATGGGCATGGGCGGCGGCTTCTACGACCGCACCCTGGCCTTCACCCGCCGGCCGGGCCCCCGGCCACGCCTGATCGGCCTGGCCCACGACTGCCAGCGTGTCGAGCGCCTGCCGGTGGCCCCCTGGGACGTGCCGCTGGATCTCATCGCCAGCGATGCCCGGGTCGTTCGCCCCCGAGCCAGGCGGTGACCCCAACGACGCGGGGGCCGATGCCGGTGGCATCGGCCCCCGCGGGGCGTGCTCTGGTCATGGCGCTGCCGGCCGGATTCAGGCTCAGTTGCCCACCAGCGCCTGGGCATAACCGGTCGCCACGACGCCAATGCCGAATACCAGCACCAGTGCCATGACCAGATCGGGCTTGCGCTTCATCGTCGACTCCAGGAGGGAAGGGTTACCACATGCCACCCGCGCCCGAAGGGGGAGCGGCGTCGCAACGACTATAGGGCCAGTCCCCCGGGTATGACAACTGCCGTTTCAACGGTGTTACATATCTAAACACACGGTTGGCCGGGGCTGCGGCGCGAGTCAGTGCTCACCTCGCCATGGCTGGAGGCTCGCTCATGCCATGAACAGGCGATAGGCGGCGTTGTCGCTCTCCTTCCAGTAGCGATAGCCGATCTCGTCGAAGTGCTCCTCGACGTGGGAGCGGTCGCCGTTGGGGATCTGCATGCCCACCAGCACGCGGCCATAGGCGGCCCCGTGGTTGCGGTAGTGGAACAGCGAGATGTTCCAGTCGTGGGGCAGGTGGGTGAGGAAGTTCATCAGCGCCCCGGGGCGTTCGGGAAACTCGAAGCGGTAGACCTCCTCGTCGAACTGCTCCTTCGGGCGGCCGCCGCCCAGGTGGCGGATGTGCAGCTTGGCCAGCTCGTTGTCGGTGAGGTCCTCCACCGGGTAGCCCGCCTCGCGCAGCCGGTCGATTACCGCCTGGCGGTCTTCGCCGCCGGGCTTGACCTGGACGCCGACGAAGATATGGGCGCTCTCCGGGTCCGCATAGCGGTAGTTGAACTCGGTCACCATGCGCTTGCCGATGGTCCGGCAGAACTTCTTGAAGCTGCCCGGCTGCTCCGGGATGGTCACCGCCAGGATCGCCTCGCGCTGCTCGCCCAGTTCGGTGCGCTCGGCGATATGCTGCAGGCGGTCGAAGTTGGTGTTGGCGCCGGAGTTGATGCACAGCAGGGTCTGCCCCTCGGCGCCGGTCTGCTGGATGTACTTCTTGAGGCCCGCCAGCGACAGGGCCCCGGAGGTCTCGGCGACCGCGCGGGTATCCTCGAAGATGTCCTTCACCGCGGCGCACATCTCGTCGGTATTGACGGTGATGACGTCGTCGATCAGGTCGCGGACGATGGAGAAGGGCACCTTGCCGACCTGGGCCACGGCGACCCCCTCGGCGAAGACCCCCACCTGGTCGAGGGTGACCCGCTTGCCGGCCGCCATGGCGGCCTTGAGGCAGGCGCTGTCCTCGGACTCGACGCCGATCACCTTGATGTCCGGACGCAGGTACTTGACGTAGGCGGCCACGCCGGCGATCAGGCCGCCGCCGCCCACCGGCACGAAGATGGCATCCAGCGGGCCGGCGTGCTGGCGCAGGATCTCCACGGCCACGGTGCCCTGGCCGGCAATCACGTCGATGTCGTCGAAGGGCGGGATATAGGTGTAGCCGTGCTCGGCGATCAGCTCCTGGGCATGCTCGGCGGCCGCGGCGAAGGCGTCCCCCTTGAGCACCACCTTAGCCCCGCGGGCGCGCACCGCCTGGACCTTGATCTCCGGCGTGATCCGCGGCATCACGATCACCGCCTTGACGCCCATCAGCTTGGCCGCCATCGCCAGGCCCTGGGCATGGTTGCCGGCAGAGGCCGCAATCACGCCCCTGGCCTTCTGCTCCTCGCTGAGCTGGGCCATCTTGTTGTAGGCCCCGCGAATCTTGAAGGAGTAGACCGGCTGCAGGTCCTCGCGCTTGATCAGGATGGTGTTGTGGAAGCGGCGGGAAAGAAAGGGGGCCGGGGAGATCGGCGTTTCCCGGGCGGCTTCGTAGACCCGGGCCTGGAGAATCTTCTTGACGGTAGCTTCGAGCATCCTGATATCCCAGAGGCGTGACGCGGGGCGGCAGACGGTTGCTGCACTGCAGAGAACCCCTATTGGTAGCATCCCGGCCCACATGGCGTCCAGCGCATCCACTGCGCTCCTCGAAGCGAGAGGCGCAGGGGACAGGCCGAAGAGGGGGTCCTATGCCAGGGGTGAGGAGCACTGCTCCGAACGGGCGGGCCATGGATGGCCCGCACCGGCCCTGCAAGCGGCGCAGGATGCGAGAGCGCCGCAGGGCATCGGTAGCGCCCAGGGAGGGGTTCACAGCGCCCCCTCGCAGGCCTGTCGCCGGATCAGCCTCGAGTTTCCAGCCGTTCAGGATCGAGCCTCATCGGCAGATGGGTCCGGCTGGCCTATAATGGCGCCCGGCTTCCTGCCCCATCCATTCCGCCGATTCACCCCACCCAAGGAGCGCGCCCCATGACCCAGGACGAACTGAAGGACGCCGTCGCCGCGGCCGCCATCGACGAGATCACGCCCTGGCTCGAGCGCGATACCGTACTCGGCATCGGCACCGGCTCCACCGCCAACCGGTTCATCGACCGGCTCGCCAGGCTGCGTGACGACTTCAAGGGCGCCGTGGCCAGCTCCGAGGCCAGTGCCGAGCGGCTGCGCGGCCACGGCATCGAGGTGTTCGAGCTCAACAGCGTGGGCACCGTCCCCTTCTACATCGACGGCGCCGACGAAGTGAACGCTCACCTGCACATGATCAAGGGCGGCGGCGCGGCCCTGACCCGGGAGAAGATCGTCGCCGCCTGCGCCGAGCGTTTCATCTGCATCGCCGACGCCTCCAAGAAGGTCGAGCGGCTGGGTGAGTTCCCGCTCCCGGTGGAGGTGATCCCCATGGCGCGCTCCTACGTGGCCCGTGAACTGGTCAGGCTCGGCGCCGACCCGGTCTACCGCGAAGGGGTAGTCACCGACAACGGCAACCAGATCCTCGACTGCTTCGACTTCATGATCGACGACCCGGTGGCCATGGAAGCCAGGATCAACGCCATCGTCGGCGTGGTCACCAACGGCCTGTTCGCCGCCCGGGGCGCCGATGTGCTGCTGCTGGGCGCCGAGAGCGGCGTGACTCGCCTCACGCCCGCCTGACGCCCCAGGGGGGTGGGCGCCGCTATAGTGAGCGCTCACTTCGCAGGAAGAAGGCGCGCCAGGCCCTCCAGGGTGCGCTCCAGCGCTCCGCGGTTGGCCGCCACCACGGCGCGGCCCGCCTCCCCCAGCCGGCGCCGCTCCGCCTCGTCGGCGAACAGCCGAGCCAGGGCGGCGGCCAGCGCGGCCTCGTCGGCCACCTCCACCAGGGCATCGGCCTCCCGCAGCACCTCCGCCACCTCCACGAAGTTGGCAAGCTCATGGCCGGTGAGCACCGGCACCCCCAGCGCCGCCGGTTCCAGCAGGTTGTGACCGCCGATCGGCACCAGGCTGCCGCCCACGAAGGCGAGATCCGCCGCGCCATACAGCGCCAGCAGCTCCCCCATGGTATCGCCCAGGTAGACCGCCGCGGTGGCCGCCGGCCACTCGTCGCGGGAACGGCGCGCCGCTGGCATTCCCGCCTGCCGGCACAGCGCCGCCACGGCCTCGAAGCGCTGGGGGTGACGGGGCACCAGCACCAGCAGCGCCTCGGGGAGGGTCTCCCGGAGCCGGGCATGAGCGGCCAGCAGCAGCGCCTCCTCGCCCTCGTGGGTGGAGCCGGCCACCCACACCGGGCGCTCGCCCAGCCGAGTGCGCAAGCGCTCACTTACCTCGCGCGCCTCGTCATCGCAGGTGATATCGAACTTGAGCGAGCCCACCACCGAGGTACGCTCGGGCGCCATGCCCAGCGCCGCGAATCGCTCGGCGTCGGCGGTGGACTTGGCGGCCAGCCAGTCGACGCCGGCCAGGGCCTCGCGCATCAGCGGGCGCAGCCGTCGATAGCCGCGGAAGGCCCGCGGTGAGAGGCGCCCGTTGACCACCGCCACCGGCACGCCGCAACAGTGACAGGCGTGAAGCAGGTTGGGCCACAGCTCGGTCTCGAAGAACAGCGCCAGTTCGGGGCGCAGGCGCTCGACGAAGCGCGCCGCCGCGGCGGGGAAGTCCAGGGGCACGAAGCGGTGGACCAGCCGCCCGTCGCGGCGGGCCTCCGCCAGGGCCAGGGCGCGCTCGGCGCCGGTGGCGGTCATGGTGGTGAGGGTGAGGCGGTGCCGGGGATAGCGGTCGAGCAGCGCCTCGATCAGCGGGCGGGCCGCCTGCACCTCCCCCACCGAGGCGCAGTGGAGCCACAGCATGCGCTCGCCGGCTGGCGTCTCGGGAACCTGTCCCAGGCGCAACTCACGGGGGTTGGTGAGTGCATGCTCACGGCGCAGGCGCCGCCATGCGAGCGGCGCGACCAGGTGCAATGCCGCCGAATAGAGGTCCCGGGCCCAGCCCATCAGGTCTCGCGATCGAGGATGGTGGAGATCATCGCCGTGGTGGAGACGCCGTCCTCGAAGCCCAGCACCCGGACCTCGCCGCCGGCCTCGCGCACCGCCTCACCGCCGGCGATCTGCTCGGGGCGATAGTCGCCCCCCTTGACCAGCACGTCGGGCAGCACCGCCTCGATCAGCCGCTGGGGGGTGTCCTCGGCGAAGGGCACCACCCAGTCCACCGCCCCCAGGCCAGCCAGCACCTGCATGCGCCGGGCCAGGGGGTTGATAGGCCGCTTGGGCCCCTTGAGGCGCACAATGGAGGCGTCGTCGTTGACCGCCACGATCAGGCGGTCGCCCAGCTTGCGGGCCTGCTCCAGGTAGGCGACATGGCCGGCATGGAGAATATCGAAGCAGCCGTTGGTCATCACCACCCGCTCGCCCCGGGCCTGGGCGGCGCGCACCGCCTCGATCAGCGCCGGCTCCTCGATCACCCCGAACTCGGCCAGCTTGTCGCCCTGCAGGGCGGTGTAGAGCTCGGCGATGGAGAGAGTGGCGGTGCCCGGCTTGGCCACCACCAGGCCGGCGGCCAGGTTGGCCAGGGTCATCGCCTCAGGGAAGCCATGGCCGGCCGCCAGGGCCAGGCCCAGCACGCCGATCACGGTATCGCCGGCGCCGGTGACGTCATAGACCTCCCGGGCCCGGGTCGGCAGGTGCAGCGGCTCGTGTCCCTCGCGGATCAGGGTCATGCCCTTCTCGCTGCGGGTGATCAGCAGCGCCTCGAGCTCCAGCTCGGCGCGCAGCGCCTCGCCGCGCGCGGCCAGCTCGGCATCGTCGCGGCAGTGGCCCACCACCGCCTCGAACTCGGTCAGGTTGGGGGTGATCACGCTGGCCCCGCGGTAGCGGGTGAAGTCGCTCCCCTTGGGGTCCACCAGCACCCGCTTGCCGCTGGCCCGCACCAGGCGGATCAGCGCCTCGACCCGATTCAGGGTGCCCTTGCCGTAGTCGGAGAGGATCACCAGGTCACAGGCCGGCAGGGCCGCCTCGACCCGGGCCAGCAGGCCCGAGGTGTCGACCTCGCCAAGCCCCTCCTCGAAGTCCAGGCGAATCAGCTGCTGGTTGCGGCTCATCACCCGGAGCTTGGTGATGGTGGGAATTCCTGGGCTGCGATCGAAGTGAGTGCTCACTCCGGCGCTCTCCAGTCGGGCCACCAGGCGGTCGGCATTGTCGTCGGCACCGACCAGGCCGGCCAGGGCGGCATGGCCGCCCAGCGAGGCGATGTTCAGCGCCACGTTGGCCGCACCGCCGGGGCGATCCTCGGACTCCTCGACCCGCACCACCGGCACCGGCGCCTCGGGGGAGATCCGCGAGGTGCCACCGTGCCAGTAGCGGTCGAGCATCACGTCGCCCACCACCAGCAGGCGCGAGTGTTCCAGGGCGGTCAGGTCAAGTTTCATCGGCGGGGAACTCCCTCTCCTTGTGGGCCTGGACGTGCCGCAGCACGGCCTCGAGCCGCTCGATCACATCCTCGGCATGGATCAGCGACATGGCATCGGGGTGGCGAACCCGCTGTCCCCACGGGACCTCCTCGAGATCCTTGTGCAGGTAGCTCCGCACGGCATCCGGGTAGCGGTCGACCACGAAGTCTCGCCAGCAGTAGGGGCCGGCGCGATCGGGATTGGTGGTGGCATAGAGGCCGACCACCGGGGCGCCCAGGGCATTGGCCATGTGCACCGGCCCCGAATCGGGGCCGATCACCGCCCGGGCCCGGGCGATCAGCGCCAGCAGCCCCTTCAGCGAGGTTCCGCCGATGGCGTCGATCACCGCCTCGGGCTGGCAGAGCGCCTGGATGCGCTCGCCCATCTCGCGTTCCTGGGTGCTGCCGCCGCCGGTCAGCACCGTCCGGAAGCCGTGCTGGGTCCAGGCGTGCTCGATCACCGCCGCATAGCCCTCGGCGGACCAGTTGCGGAAGTTGCGCAGGCGCGGATTGGCACAGGGGCTCGTCAGCAGGTAGGGCGATTCGCCGGTGAGGGAGGCGGCCTCGTCATGGGCCGAGGGCGGGATCGACAGGTCCCACCGGGGCGTCAGGTCCTCCACGCCGAGCAGCCGGGCGAAGTCCAGGAAGGACTCCAGCACGTGGGCCCGTGGATGGGGGGCCAGCTGGCGGTGGGTGAACCAGTGCTGGGCATCCTTGGCCCGCGCCTTGTCGTAGCCGACCCGCACATCGGCCTTGAGCCCCAGCGACAGCACGCTGGCCCGCAGCGCCTGCTGCATGTGCAGCAGCACGTCGAAGCGCGTATCGGCCAGCTCGCGCCACAGCGCGCGCATGCCGGAAAGCCCCGAGCCCTTGTCGTAGACCACGAACTCGACCCCGGAGAGGCCGGCCAGTAGACTGTGCTCGCCCTTGCCGATGATCCAGGTGATGCGCGCCTCGGGCCACTGGCGCTGCAGGGCACGAACCGTCGGCACCAGGTTGCACACATCGCCCAGGGCGGAGAGTCGCAGCACGCCGATGTGCCGGGGTTGGGCGGGCAGAGGATGCTTCATGCGCTTGGCAACATTTCGGACGGGAAAGACATCCATTCTATATGATGCGGACAGTTTATGTGACGCCGGGGAGGCGCCACAAATCGGCCCGCACCTGGTCGACCCCGACCACTGGCGTCACGCCGGCCGCGTCATCGGCGAGGCCCCCGGCCGGGGCGCCAGCCTGTTCCTCGACGCCGGCGCCGGTGGCGAATGGGTGCTGCGCCCCTACCGCCGCGGTGGCCTGGTGGCCCGGCTCAATGCGAGCCGCTACCTGTGGACCGGCCTCGAGCGCACCCGCGCCTTCCGGGAACTTCGCCTGACCGCCGACCTGCATGACCGCGGCCTGCCGGTGCCTCGCCCCGTCGCTGCCGGCGTGACCCGCCATGGCCCGATCTACGAGGCCGCCCTCGTCACATGCAGGATTGCCGAGGCCCGCGCCCTGGCTAGCCTGCTGGAAGGCGATGAAACCGATGACGACCTGCTGAAGCGCGTCGGCGCCACCATCCGCCGCTTCCACGATGCCGGCCTCGACCATGTCGACCTCAACGCCCGCAACTTGCTGATCGATCGGGATAAAAAGGTCTGGCTGATCGACCTGGACCGCTGCCGGCTGCGCCGTGACGGTGCCTGGAAGGCCCGCAACCTCGAGCGGCTGGCACGGTCGCTGGCAAAGTTCGGCGCCCCGGAGGCCATGGCGCCGATCCGGCGGGGCTATGGGAACAGCTAGCCCAAGCGGGTAGCGGAGTACTCCTCGATCAAGCCCGCCACATGCGCCGCCAGGGTGAAGTCTGCCAGCACTCGCTGGCGCGCCGCCTTGCCGAGCCGCGCGCGCACCGCCGCATCGCCCGCCAGTTCGGCCATCGCCGCGGACCAGGCATCGGCGTCCTCGGGGGCCGCCAGGCGCCCGGTTCCGGCATCGAGCAGCTCGGGAATCGCCCCGCTGTCGCTGCCGATGACCGCCTTGCCGGCGGCCATGGCCTCGATCACCGTCAATCCGAAGGCCTCGTTGCGCGAGGGCACGCAGACGATGTCCAGCGCCTCGAAGAGTCGCGGCAGGTCACGGCGAAAACCGGCCAGGGTGACCCGGGACGCGAGTCCCAGCTCGGCCAGGCGGGTCCTCAGCCGTGCCACGTAGGCCTCGTCGCTGCCCTCCTCGGCCCTCAGGCCGCCGATCAGCACCCCGTGCCAGGCCGGCGCCGTCTCGTCCAGGCGGGCCAGGGCCTCGATCCAGACCCCCTGCCCCTTGCCCGGCGTCAGCCGACCCGGCAGACCGATGGCCACGGCGTCCTCGGGCACCCCCAGCTCGCGGCGCAGCGCGGCACGCTCCCGATCATCGAGGCGCGGCGCGTAGGGTTCGGGGTCGATACCCAGGTAGAGCCGGCGAATCCGCTCGGCCGGCAGCGGGAAGGCCGCCAGGTTGCGCTGTCGGGTCGTCTCGCTGATGGAGAGGAGCCGGGTCACGCGCCCATAGGCCCAGCGGTGATAGGGGTCCTTCTTGGGCCGGGTGACGCCCATGTGGTCGGTGAAGAAGAGCCTGAGCGACGGCCGCAGCGTTGCCAGCAGCGCCCCCAGGCGCAGGTCGCTGGACTTGTGGCAGTGGATCACGCCGATATCGTGCGCCTTCAGGTAGCCGAGCAGGCGGCGGGCGGCCAGCAGCGCCCGCCCCTTCGACGGCACGGTGAGCGGCGTGACGCCAGCCTCGCGGAAGCTCTCCGCGACCCGGGAGCCGGCCAGCGCCAGCCCATGGGCCTGCCACCCCTGGCGAGCCAGCTCGGGTATAATTCGTGACGGATACATTTCCAGTCCGCCCCAGCCGTTCGAGAGGCAGATATGCAGGACCTTGCGCGACAAGGGGGTCTCCTTTCCGGTAGCGGGGCTCGGGAGCCCGGATGACTTCAACTTCCGCCGCCGCCCGCAGGACGCCTCCGCGCCTGCTGGTGGTGCGCAACGACAAGCTCGGCGACTTCATGCTGGCCTGGCCGGCGCTGGCCTGCCTCAAGGCGGCCGAACCGCAGCCCCATGTCAGCGTGCTGGTGCCCGCCTACACGGCGCCCATGGCGCGACTCTGCCCCTGGGTCGACCGGGTGCTGATCGACCCGGGCGAGGATGCCGACCGCCGCGAGCGCCGGCGGCTGCTCGCCGAGGTAAAGGGAGAGCGCTTCGATGCCCTCCTCACGCTGTTCTCCACCCCGCGCATCGGCTGGCTGGGCTGGCGGGCCAGGATTCCCCTGCGGTTCGCCCCGGCCACCAAGTGGGCGCAGCTATTCTACAACCGACGCCTCGTCCAGCGCAGGTCGCGTTCGGAAAAGCCGGAGTATCGCTACAACCTGGCGCTGGCCGAAGCGTTGCTGGACGAACTGGGCCTCGCCCTGCCATCGCCACCGACGCCCCCCTTCTGGCCACTTCCCGACGCCGAGCGAAAGGCCGAGCGCCGGCGGATTGCCGAGGAACTCGGGATCGACAGCCACCGCCCCTGGTGCTTCCTGCACGGAGGCAGCGGCGGCTCTGCCGTCAACCTCTCCCCTGCGCAGTACGCCGAGCTGGCCTGCCGCATCGAGTCGCATCTCGACGGGGCGTCGGCGCCGGTATGGCTGCTCACCGCCGGGCCGGGGGAGGAAGGGGTGGCCGAGGCGATCCGCGAGAGTATCGTCTCGGCGGGCCACACGGCCGAGCGGCTGCCGTCGCGAAGCGGCCTCGACGCCTTCGCCCGAAGCCTCTCGGCGGCCGACCTGTTCATCGCCGGCTCCACCGGCCCCCTGCATATCGCCGGCTGCCTCGACCTGCCCACCGCAGGCTTCTATCCGGCCCGTCGTTCGGCGACGCCGCTACGCTGGCAGACCTGCAACGCCGAGAAGCACCGGCTGGCCTTCAGCCCGCCGGAGCAGGCCGGGGAGCAGGACATGGGGAGCATCGACATTGACGCCGCTGCGGCGCAGATAGCCGCTCTTCTCACATCCAAACTCCGCCGCGAGGCATCAACATGACCCCGATTACCGGCATCGTTATTACCCTGAATGAAGAGAAGCGTATCGGTGACTGCATCGACTCCCTGTGGGAAGTGTGCGACGAAGTCATTGTCGTCGACTCCCTCAGCCAGGATGGCACGGTAAGCATCGCGGAGAGCAAAGGGGCCACTGTGCTGCTGCAGGAATACTTGGGTGACGGACCACAGAAGGCGTTTGGAGTCCCCCGTGCCAATAACGACTGGATCCTCGCCCTGGATGCTGACGAACGGCTGGACGAGGATGCCATAGAGGCTATTCGCACTCTTTCGCTGGATGATCCATCAGTGGCTTACAGCTTCAGGCGGCGCAATTTCTGTGGCCACCATTGGATCAAGGCCGCGGGTTTCTACCCCGATGACGTGGTAAGGCTCTACAACCGGACAATGTCGGGTTATCTGCCCAAGAAGGGACACGCCTCGGTGCAGGCCCCGAAGGTCAAGCGCACTGACGCCCATATCCGGCACTTCACCTACGAGAGTCTCTCTCACTGGATCCAGCGAATCGACCAGCTATCTACCCGCGACGCCTGGGCCATGAAAGAGCGCGGCGTTTCTCCCTCTTTCGCAAGACCGGCGCTGCATGCCTTGAGTGCCACCTTCCGCAAGCTGGTCCTCAAGGGAGGCGTATTCCAGGGCACCGATGGATTCACCGTCGCCATGACCACGGCATTTCATGCCTACATGAAGTACGCGAAGCTCAACGAGCTCCATGAGGCTGAAAGGCATGCTGAAGATGAGGCTCCGGCGTCCCCGCATCAGAAGGAGTAAGCTCCCCTCCTTTCCGCCTGCCGTCCTTGTTAAGCTGGGGTAAACCCATCCGATGATCCCCTCATGACCAGCCGCCTCCTGACCACACCCCTTCGCCAGCCACGCTGGTGGGCCCTGCTCGTCATCGGACTCTGCATCGGCCATGCCACCGTGGCCGTCACCCGACTGCCGCCCTGGGGCCTGGTACCGGTCGCCGCCGCCTGGCTCGGGCTGGGCTGGCTGCTGCGCTGGGGCGCTCCACGGCATTCCCGCCGGCCCGCCAGGGTCTGGCCCTGGTCGCTGTTGCCCATCGCGCTCTGGGGGCTCTACGTCTACCTGGCCGACAGCTTCGGGATCGTCGATCTGGGGGCGATCTTCTTCCACCTGCAGGCGGGCATGTCGGACCACGGCGGCACCGACCGCCTGCTGGCCGCGGTCCTCTATACCCTGTCGATGGCGGCCCTGCTGGCGTCCTTCACCTGGCTGGTCCGCCGCGACCACCGCTGGCGGCTGGGTGAGCGGCTGCTGGCCCTGGTGCTGCTGGCCAGCAACCCGCTGTTCTACGGAATGACCCAGCGCGGTGCGGCCATCGTCACCGATGACGGCGCCTGGCTGGATCGCCGCTATGTCCCGCCGGCGATCCGCGAGGCCCCAGACGCTCCCCCCAACCTGCTGCTGCTCTACCTGGAGAGCATCGAACGCACCTACGCGGACCGCGAGCGCTTCGGCGATGCCTACGCCCACCTGGACGCCATCGGTGAACGGGGTCGGGTCTTCGAGGCGGTCCGCCAGATCGAGAACACCGGCTGGACCATGGCCGGGATGATCGCCAGCCAGTGCGGTACGCCACTGATGCCTGCCGGCCTGCTCCACGACAGCCAGTTCGAGCCGCTGGGCCGCGTCGTCCCCGGCGTTGACTGCCTCGGCGACGTGCTGGCCGGGCAGGGCTATCGCCTCGCCTACCTGGGCGGTGCCAGCAAGGCCTTCGCCGGCAAGGGGATCTTCTATGAGGACCATGGTTTCGAGACGGTACTGGGCCGGGAGGAGCTCGCCCCCCGGCTCGAGGACCCCGACTACGTCAACAACTGGGGACTCTATGACGACAGCCTCTACGACTTTACCGTCGAGGAGATCAGGCGCCTGGAGGCCGAGGGCGACGGTCCCTGGGGCGTGGTCAACCTGAGCCTCGCCGGCCACGCGCCCAACGGCTATCCGTCCCAGGCTTGCCGAGAGCGCCAGGGGGAGTTCGACGGCCAGGACATCCTCTACTCGGTGGAGTGTTCGGCCTGGCTGGCACGCGACCTGATCGAGCGACTGGACGCGGACGGGCTGCTGGACAACACCCTGGTAGCGATCGCCAGCGACCACCTGACCATGCGCGTTTCCGTCTGGGACGAGCTGACCCAAGGCGAGCGTGACAATACCTTCATGCTGCTCGGCCCCGGTATCGCGACCGGCACCCGCACCCGCCGTGAATCCTCCATGGTCGACCTCTTCCCGACACTCCTGGAGGCCATGGGCTTTGTCATCGACGAGCATCGCGCCGGCCTGGGGGTCTCGCTGCTGTCCCCGGCTCCCACCCTGCTCGAGTCCCACGGCCAGGCCGACCTGGCAGCCCGCATGCACGAGGAGACGGCACTGCAGCAGCGCCTGTGGGAGGGGCTGGTGCCGGAGCGTCGTGAGGAGGAACCCGCCCCTCAGGAGCAGGTCGTGGAAGCCCCCGAGGACGCAACCGGCGAGGCGCCCGCCGAGGTGCAGTGACGGCGTCGGGGGCCTCAGCCCCGGGCGAGGGTCGCCGAGCGGCTCGCCAGCACGGCAGCCAGCAGACGCTCGGGCGGGATCTCCGTGAGGCAGCGGGTATGGCCCAGGGGGCAGTGGCGCTGGAAGCAGGGCGAGCAGTCGATGCCGAGGTAGTGGATCTCGGCCTGGTCGGTCATCGGCGGCGTGTAGGCCGGTGACGAGGAGCCATAGATGGCCTGCACCCGGGTCCCCACGGCCGCGGCCACGTGCATCAGCCCCGAGTCGTTGGTGACCACCTGCGCGCAGTCCGCCAGCAGGTCGACGGCATCGGCCAGTCGCGTCCTGCCGCACAGGTTGTGCACCCCGTCGAGCCCCTCGCTGATGGTATCGCCGGCGGCCTGGTCCCCGGGGCCACCCAGCACCCTCACCTCGAACCCCTCGGCGACGAGCCCGCGGGCGAGCTCACGGTAGTGGGCCAGCGGCCACTGCTTGGCGGGACCATACTCGGCGCCGGGCATCATGCCGATGGCGGGCAGCGACGAGAGGCCATGGGCCTCGCGCAGCCGCGCCTGGTTGGCCGTATCCACGGCGAGCCGGGGATACGGCAGGGGGAAGTCACCGGACGCCACCTGCGCCTCCGGCAGGCCCAGGGCCACGAAGCGCTTGACGGTCTGGTCGAGGACACCCTTGTCGAGTCGACGCCGCTCATTGAGCAGGAGGTAGCGCTGCTCACCGGTGAAGCCGATGCGGTGGGGAATGCCCGCGAGGAAGGGCACCAGCGCCGACTTCCAGGAGCGTGGCAGCACGATGGCACGGTCGAAGCGGCCACGCAGCGCGGCGCCGAGGGCTCGCCGCGCCGCCCAGCCGAGCTCGCCGTGGCCCACCTCCAGGGGAATCGCCTCGTCCACCTCCGCCATTCGCGCCAGGATCGGCTGTGACCAGGCGGGCGCGACCACCCCGATCCGGCAGCCGGGATGATGCATCTTCAGGGTGATGAACAGGCTCTGGGCCATGACCATGTCGCCCACCCAGGAGGGGCCGACCACCAGGAAGCGCTCGCCGCGGGCGGCCAGGGCCTCAGCCATTCAACCACTCCAGATACTCGCGCACCCCCTCAGCCACGGTGCGGAACTCGCGATCGTAGCCCGCCTCCCGCAGCCGCGTGATGTCCGCGCGCGTGTAGCTCTGGTAGCGCCCCTTCAGCTCGTCGGGGAAGTCGATGTACTCGATCTCGCCTCTGCCGTGGAAATCGATCACCGCCTCGCCGATCGCCCTGAATGGCTCGGCACGGCCGGTACCCAGGTTGAAGATGCCTGAGGCATCGGGGTGGTCGAGGAACCACAGGTTCACGTCCACCACGTCGCCCACGTAGACGAAGTCGCGGCTCTGCATGCCGGCGTCGTAGCCCTCCCAGGCGCCGAAGAGCTTCACGTTCTGGCCGGCGCTGATCTGGGTATGGTGGTGGTAGGCGACGCTGGCCATCTTGCCCTTGTGCTGCTCCCGGGGGCCATAGACATTGAAGTAGCGGAAGCCGACCACCTGGCTGGTGAAGTCGTCATGCCGGGCGCGAACGTACTGGTCGAAGAGCAGCTTGGAGTAGCCGTAGACGTTGAGGGGCTTCTCGTGCTCGGGCTCCTCGAAGAACACCTCGCTGCCCCCATAGGTGGCCGCCGACGAGGCGTAGAGGAAGGGAATTCCCTCACGCTGGCAGAAGTGCAGCAGCACCTTGGAGTACTCGAAGTTGTTCTCGAGCATGAACCGCCCATCCCACTCGGTGGTGTCGGAACAGGCCCCCTGGTGGAAGATCGCCTCGATGGGCGGCAGGTGGGACGGCTGCCCGTTCAGTGCCGACTTGATCCGGGCAAGGAAGTCGTCCTTGTCCAGATAGTCGCCGAGGGTACAGTCGGCCAGGTTGACGAACTTGGTGCCGTCACTCAGGTCATCGACCACCAGGACGTCATGGTGGCCGCGGGCATTGAGTGCCTTGACCAGATTCGAGCCGATGAAGCCGGCTCCGCCTGTCACTACGATCATGGAGGATTCCTCTGTCTCGGGGCGTGCGCCTATAACCGATCTGCCTGTGATTGTATACTTGACGCCTCGTGAATTCATGGCCAACGGTGCTTCCGCAATGACACAGTCGACGCCAGACGTGGCAACCTTCCAGGGGCTGATCCTCGCCCTGCAGCAGTACTGGGCCGAACAGGGCTGCGTGATCCTGCAGCCCCTGGACATGGAGGTCGGAGCCGGCACCTTCCATCCGGCCACCTTCCTGCGCTCCATCGGACCCGAGACCTGGAACGCGGCCTACGTGCAGCCCTCCCGCCGTCCCACCGACGGCCGCTACGGCGAGAACCCCAACCGCCTGCAGCACTACTACCAGTTCCAGGTGGTGATGAAGCCCTCCCCTGCCGAGATCCAGGAGCTCTACCTGGGCTCGCTCAAGCGACTGGGCCTCGACCCGCTGACCCACGACATCCGCTTCGTCGAGGACAACTGGGAATCGCCCACCCTGGGCGCCTGGGGGCTGGGCTGGGAAGTCTGGCTCAACGGCATGGAGGTGACCCAGTTCACCTACTTCCAGCAGGCCGGCGGCCTGGAGTGCTTCCCGGTCACCGGCGAGCTGACCTACGGCCTCGAGCGGATCGCCATGTACCTGCAGGACGTCGACAGCGTCTATGACCTGGTCTGGACCGTGGCACCGGATGGCACCCGAGTCACCTACGGCGACGTCTATCTGCAGAACGAGCGAGAGCAGTCCGCCTACAACTTCGAGCATGCCGACGTGCCCGCCCTATTTGCGGCCTTCGACCACCAGGAGCGTGAGTGCACCAAGCTGCTGGAAGCCGGCCTGCCCCTGCCTGCCTATGAGCAGGTGCTCAAGGCCTCCCATACCTTCAACCTGCTGGATGCCCGCCACGCCATCTCCGTCACCGAGCGGCAGCGCTTCATCCTGCGGGTACGCACCATGGCCCGCGACGTGGCCCACGCCTACTACGACTCGCGCAAGGCCGCCGGCTTCCCGCTGGCCCCCGAGGCCCTGCGCCGCGAACTGCTGGACAAAGAATCGATTGCCGAACAGGGAGACGCGTGATGGCTGCCAACACCCTACTGGTTGAACTGGGCGTCGAGGAGCTGCCCCCGAGCGCCATCGACCCGCTCTCCGACGCCCTGGCCACGGGCATCCAGCGCGGCCTGGCCGAGGCCGGCGTTGCCCATGGGCCAGTGCGCGCCTATGCCACCCCCCGGCGGCTCGCCGTGCAGATCGAGGCGCTGGAGGACAAGCAGCCCGATCGCGAGGTGGAGCGCCGCGGTCCGGCACTGGCCGCCGCCTTCAAGGATGGCCAACCGACACGGGCCGCCGAAGGCTTCGCTCGCTCCTGCGGCGTCCAGGTCAGCGACCTGATCCACCTCGAGACCGACAAGGGCACCTGGCTCGGCTATCGCGAACAGCAGCAGGGCGAGGCCACCACCACCCTGCTGCCCGGCATCGTCGACAAGGCGATCGCTGGCCTGCCGGTACCGAAGAACATGCGTTGGGGCGCTTCCCGGGTCGAGTTCTCGCGTCCGGCTCACTGGCTGGTGATGCTCTACGGCAGCGAGGTGATCGAGGCCGAGGCGCTGGGCCTCAAGGCCGGACGGACCACCCGTGGCCACCGTTTCCATGCCCCGGAGCCCCTCGAGCTGGCCGGTGCGGACGGCTATCTCGCGGCCCTGGAGGGCGCCTGGGTGCTGGCCGACCGCGATGTGCGACGCGAGCGCATCCGCGAGCAGGTGCTGTCCGAGGCCGAGGTGCAGGAGGCCACGGCGGTGATCGACGAGGATCTGCTCGTCGAGGTCAGCGGTCTGGTGGAGTGGCCCGTGGCGCTGACCGGCAGCTTCGACGAACGCTTCCTCGAGGTGCCGGCCGAGTGCCTGATCTCCTCCATGAAGGCCAACCAGAAGTACTTCCACCTGCTGGATGGCGAGGGTCGTCTCAAGCCGCTCTTCATCACCGTTGCCAACATCGACAGCCAGGATCCGCGCCAGGTCATCGAAGGCAACGAGAAGGTCATCCGTCCCCGCCTCGCCGATGCCGCCTTCTTCTACGACACCGACCGCAAGCGCACGCTGGCCTCGCGGATCGAGGAACTCGCCGGTGTCGTGTTCCAGAAGCAGCTCGGTACCCTGGCCGACAAGGCCCACCGCAACGCCGCCGTGGCCGCCTTCATCGCCGGGCGCATCGATGGCGATGTGGCCCAGGCACGGCGCGCGGCCGAGCTGGCCAAGTGTGACCTGGTCACCGAGATGGTGCTGGAGTTCCCCGAGCTGCAGGGCGTCATGGGCCGCTACTACGCCGAGCATGACGGCGAACCCCGGGAGGTCGCCCAGGCGCTCGAGGAGCAATACCTGCCGCGCTTCGCGACCGATGCTATCCCCTCGACTCGTACCGGCATGGCCCTGGCCCTCGCCGACCGCCTCGACACCCTGACCGGAATCTTCGGCATCGGGGCCCGCCCCACCGGCACCAAGGACCCCTTTGCCCTGCGCCGCGCCGCCATCGGGGTGCTCAACATCCTGATCAAGGGCGAGCTTGACCTGGACCTTCGCGAGCTCCTCGAGCTTTCCGCCGCCCAGCACCAGGAGCTCCCCTATGCCGAAGGGCTGGTGGAGGAAGTGCTAGGTTACATGCTCGACCGCTTCCGAGCCTGGGGGCAGGACGAGGGCATCGAGGCCGAGGTCTACCTGGCCGTACGTGCCCGCCCGGTCAACCGGCCGCTGGACTTCGCACGGCGACTGCGCGCCGTACACGCCTTCGCCAGCCGTGAGGAGGCCGCCGCCCTCGCCGCCGCCAACAAGCGTGTCTCCAACATCCTCGCCAAGCAGGAGGGTCCGGTCGGCGAGGAGGTGGACGTCGCACGTCTCCAGGATCCCGCCGAGAAGGCCCTGTACGAGGCCGTCAGCTCCCGCCGCGAAGGCGTCATGCCGCTGTTCGCCGAGGGGCGCTACGCTGAGGCGCTGGACGCCCTGGCCAGCCTGCGCGAGCCGGTCGATGCCTTCTTCGACCAGGTCATGGTGATGGCCGATGACACGGCCGTTCGCAACAACCGACTCGCCCTCCTGGCCAGCCTGAGGGCGCTGTTCCTCGAGGTGGCGGATATCGCCCAGCTCCAGCAGTAACCGCCCTGCGGTGTCACGAGGCCGGCAGCCAACGTTGCCGGCCTTTTTCATGCGCGCCTGTCCACCTACTGTTTCACGTGGAACATCGCCGCCCGGAGTCGAGCCCTCCTTGGCAGGACTCGCCCTGCCCCGACAGTCGCTGACCTTCCTTCCTCATGATCTCCTCGCCGCTTGGCGTGGCGTGTTCCACGTGAAACACTCTGTTTTGTCATGCACCGATACCCGGAGACCCCTTCCCCATGTCCTCAGCCGAACGCCTGGTGATCCTCGACCGAGACGGTGTCATCAACCGGGATTCCGATGACTACGTGAAGTCCATCGACGAATGGATCCCCTACCCCTCCGCCATCCTTGCCATCGCCAGGCTGACGCGTGCGGGCTGGACGGTGGCCATCGCCACCAACCAGTCCGGGATTGCCCGGGGCTACTATGACGAGGCTGCGCTCGCCGAGATGCATGCCGCGCTGGACCGCCTGGTGCATGAAGCGGGCGGCGAGATTGCCCACATCGCCTGGTGCCCGCATGGTCCCGATGACGGCTGCGACTGCCGCAAGCCGCTCCCGGGCCTGCTGGTGCAGATTCGTGACGCCCTGGACCTCGAAGACCTCGAGGGGAGCTGGATGGTGGGTGATAGCCTTCGCGATCTCCAGGCCGGTGATGCCCTGGGCTGCCATCCGGTGCTGGTCCGAACCGGCAAGGGTGAGCGCACCCTGGCCAAGCACCCCGAACTGGCTTCACCTCACACCGAGACGCGGGTCTTTGATGACCTGGAGGGCTTCGTCGACTGGCTGCTCGAGGAGAAGGGATAAGCTGCAAGCTGCAAGCTGCAAGCTGCAAGCTGCAAGCTGCAAGCTGCAAGCTGCAGCAGGATTGTGACCTCACCTGCCAGCCAAGCAAAAGCCCGCCATCGGCAACGATGGCGGGCTTTTGCTTGGCGCTTGGCGCTTGGCGCTTGGCGCTCAGTGGTGTTTCACGTGAAACACGGAATCACACGTCGAGGTTGGCCACCAGGGCGTTACGCTCGATGAAGTCACGGCGTGGCTCGACCTCGTCACCCATCAGGGTGTTGAACATCATGTCGGCGGCGACCGCATCCTCGATCGTCACCCGCAGCATGCGGCGGGTGTCCGGATTCATGGTGGTCTCCCATAGCTGATCCGGATTCATCTCACCCAGCCCCTTGTAGCGCTGCAGGGAAAGTCCGCGCTGGGCCTCGCTCATCAGCCACTCCAGGGCCTCGTAGAAGGTGGTGACCCGCTTCTTGCGTTCGCCACGCCCCACGTAGGCTCCCTCTTCCAGCAGGCCATCGAGGGTCTCGCCGAGACCGGCAATGGCGCGATAATCCGCGCTGGTGAAAAAATCGAGCCCCCAGACATAGTCGGTGGTCACACCATGGGCCGCCAGGGTCACGGCAGGCAGCCACAGGCTGCGCTCCGCGTCCTCTTCCAGCCGGAAGGTATAGCGCGGACCGCCCTCGTAGGCCACCAGGTCATCCATCTCGCCCTGCAGCTGGTCGATCCAGTGCTGCATGGTGACCCGGTCGCGCAGGCTCGCCTCCCCTTCCAGGCGAGCCGCATGCACCACCTTGCGCAGCACCTCATTGGGATAGACGCGAGACAACCGATCGATGCGCCGCATGACGTCACGATACTCGTTGACCAGCGCCTCGAGCTGGGAGCCGGCAATGCCGGGCGCATCGGCATTGACATGCAGGCGGGCGCCATCCAGCGCCGTGGTGGTCAGGTAGTCGATCATCGCCTGCTCGTCCTTCAGGTAGAGCTCCTGCTTGCCGCGCTTGATCTTGTAGAGCGGCGGCTGGGCGATGAACACATGGCCGCGCTCGATCAGCTGTGACATCTGGCGGAAGAAGAAGGTCAGCAGCAGCGTGCGGATGTGGGAACCGTCGACATCGGCATCGGTCATGATGATGATCGAGTGGTAGCGCAGCTTGTCCGGATTGAACTCCTCGCGGCCGATACCGCAGCCCAGCGCGGTGATCAGCGTACCCACCTCGGCAGACGACAGCATCTTGTCGAATCGTGCCTTCTCGACGTTGAGGATCTTGCCCTTCAGCGGCAGAATCGCCTGGGTGCGCCGATCACGCCCCTGCTTGGCACTACCACCCGCCGAGTCACCCTCGACCAGGAAGAGCTCGGAGAGGCTCGGGTCCTTCTCCTGGCAGTCGGCCAGCTTGCCAGGCAGACCGGCGATATCAAGGGCACCCTTGCGACGGGTCATGTCACGTGCCTTGCGGGCAGCTTCCCGGGCTCGGGCGGCGTCGAGCATCTTATTGACGATCGCCTTCGCCTCGTTGGGCTTCTCCACCAGGTACTCGGAGAACAGGCGCCCCATCTCCTGCTCGACCGCCGTCTTCACCTCGGAGGAAACCAGCTTCTCCTTGGTCTGCGAGGAGAACTTCGGGTCGGGAACCTTGACCGAGATGATCGCGACCAGGCCCTCCCGGGCATCATCGCCGGAGGTGTTCACCTTGGACTTCTTGAGCAGCCCCTCGGACTCGATGTAGCCGTTCAGCGTCCGGGTCAGCGCGGCCCGGAACCCCGCCAGGTGGGTGCCGCCGTCTCGCTGGGGGATATTGTTGGTATAGCAGAAGATGTTCTCCGAGAAGGAGTCGTTCCACTGCATCGCCACCTCGACGCTCACCCCATCCTCACGCTCCGCGTTGAAGTGGAACACCGGGTTGAGCACCGCCTTGTTGGTATTGAGGTGGTGAACGAAGGCCTCCAGGCCACCCTCGTAGTGGAAGAGCTCCTCCTTGCCGCTACGCTCGTCGATCAGGCGGATGGCGACACCGGAGTTGAGGAAGGAGAGCTCGCGCAGGCGCTTGGCGAGGATATCGTAGTGGAACTCGATGTTGGCGAAGGTCTCCGGCGAGGGGCGGAAGTGCACGCGAGTTCCGCTGTTCTCGGTCTTGCCCACGACCGCCAGCGGCGCCGCCGGAACGCCATGATGATAGACCTGCTCGAAGACCTCGCCGGCCCGCCAGATGGTGAGCTTGAGCTCCTCGGAGAGGGCGTTGACCACCGAGACACCGACGCCGTGAAGGCCACCCGAGACCTTGTAGGAGTTGTCATCGAACTTGCCGCCGGCATGCAGGACCGTCATGATCACCTCGGCCGCCGACACGCCCTCCTCCTCGTGGATATCGGTGGGAATGCCACGTCCATTGTCGCTGACGGTGACCGATTCATCGGGATGGATCACCACCCGGATCTCGCTGCAGTGACCGGCCAGCGCTTCATCGATGGAGTTGTCCACCAGTTCGAACACCATGTGGTGCAGGCCCGTGCCGTCATCGGTATCACCGATGTACATGCCGGGACGCTTGCGTACGGCATCCAGCCCCTTGAGTACCTTGATGCTCGATGAATCGTAGGCCTGTTCGCTCATTGACTGCTCCGTCATGAAGTCTGTCGTTCCAGTGGCTCCAGGTGCCCCGCCCCGTCACTCGAACGTTTCACGTGAAACACCGAGATAGGCGTATCGGGTTGCCACAGATCTGCCAGGGCATCGTGGTCGACGCTGGTGATGAACACCTGGCAGTGCATGCTTTCCAGCCAGTGACAGAACACGCGTCGATGTGCGCTGTCCAGCTCCGCCGGGAGATCATCGATCAGGTAGATGCAGGTACGTCCGGTGATGGCCTCCAGGAGTCGTCCCTGGGCCAGCTTGAGGGCGCTGACCACGAGCTTCTGCTGGCCGCGGGAGAGCACTTCCACCGCGGGTCGCCGATCGAGTCGTATCGCGAGGTCCGCCCGCTGAGGCCCCTGCTGGGTAAACCCCATCTGCCTGTCGGTCTCCCTCCCCTGGCGCAGGATCTCGGCGAGATCACGGCGCTTGTCCCAGCCGCGCGAGTAGCGCAACCGCAGCCCGCTGATCGGCAGCAGGCCATCCAGCGTCTCCTCGAAGACCGGAAGGAAGGCCTCGACCCAGGCGCTGCGCAGGGCGTCGATCCGCTCGCTCCACTGCACCAGCTCCTGCTCCCAGGCCGACAGGGAAGCATCGTCCATTCTACCATGCCTGAGCAGGGCATTCCGATGTTTCAGTGCCCGTCGGGCACGCTGCCAGGCGTCGAGAAAGTCGTGTTTCACGTGAAACACACCCCAGTCGAGAAACTCGCGCCGACCGGCCGGCGCCCCCTCCAGGAGGCGAAAGGCATCGGGGTTGATCAACTGCAGGGGGAGGGTCTCGACCAGGCGGGAGACACGGGTGATACGTTCCCCGGCCAGCCGCATCTCGAGTTCGCTCTCGCTGCGCAGGCGGCGCACGCCGAAGGGTATCGGGGGCTCACCGCCCAGACGACCGTGAAGCACCATGCCATCGCCGTCATGGGCAATGACATGGCGCATGTTGCGGGTGCGGAACGAACGGCCCATGCCGAGGATATGGATGCCTTCCAGCAGGCTGGTCTTGCCGCTGCCGTTGGCGCCACTGATCAGGTTGATCCGGGATCCGGGTTCAAAATCAATGGCTTGTAGATTCCTCAGGCCCTGGAAGACGAGACGGTCTAGAGGCATGTTCACAGGGGAACAGCACCCCGCAGGGTGCCACCCGGGCCTCAGAGGCGCATCGGCATGACGACATAGAGGGCGTCGCCGCCACCCGGCTCCTCCATCAGCGCGCTGCTGTTGGGGTCCGCCAGGGTCATCTGCACGCGGTCCTCATCGATGGCATTGAGCACGTCGACCAGATAGCCCACATTGAAGCCGATCTCCATGGCGGGACCGCTGTACTCGATGGCGATATTCTCCTCGGCCTCCTCCTGCTCGGGGTTGTTGGCCATGACCCTCAGGTTGCCCTCCTCCAGGTTGAGCCTGACGCCACGATACTTCTCGTTGGAGAGGATCGCGGTTCGCGACAGCACCTGGCGCAGTTCCGCACGGTCGGCGATGAATACCTTGTCGCCACCCCGCGGCACCACCCGCTCGTAGTCGGGAAACTTGCCGTCCACCAGCTTGGAGGTGAAGGTGAAGTCGCCCGTGTGGGCGCGCACATGGCTCGCCCCCAGGGTCAGGCTGACCGGCTCCTCGCCGTCATCGAGCAGGCGCACCAACTCGAGGATGCCCTTGCGGGGGACGATGAGCTTCTGGGCGGGCTCGACCTGCACCTCGGCCGGGCGCGAGCTGACCGCCAGGCGATGGCCATCGGTGGCCACCGCGCGCACCAGGTTCGAGCGTATCTCCAGCAGCATCCCGTTGAGGTAATAGCGCACGTCCTGCTGGGCCATGGCGAAGGAGGTGGCATCGATGAGCTGCTTGAGGACTCCCCGCGGCAGGCTCAGCTCGACGCTGCCCTGGCTGTCCTCGATGTTGGGGAACTCCGCCACCGGCAGGGTCGAGAGCGTGAAGCGCGAACGACCGCTGCGCAGCACCGCCCTGCCCTCCTCCAGGGAGAGCTGGATCTCGGCCTGGTCGGGAAGGGACTTGCAGATATCCATCAGCTTGCGCGCCGGTACCGTGGCGGCACCCGGCTCGTCGACCTGGCTGGCCACGGTCCGACCGATCAGCTCGACCTCCAGGTCGGTTCCGGTCAGTGCCAGCTGGTCCTGGTCCACCTGGATCAGCACGTTGGAGAGGACCGGCAGGGTCTGGCGCCGCTCGACGACGCCGGCGACCAGCGCCAGCGGTCGCAGCAGAGCTTCGCGGGAGATGGAAAATTTCATGTCGGCTCCACGTCTTGTCCTGAAGGGTTGCAGCCGGCGCGGCTCTGGCCGAACGGCATGGCGGTTATTTAAACACAGGCGAGCAGGAACAGGGGCAGGTGGCTACGCTCGCAGCGCTAGCTGGTCAGAAGTCGGAGGAGGTTCTTGTAGTCCTCGCGGATATCCGCGCTCTCCTCCTGCAGGGCCTGGACCTTGCGGCAGGCGTGCAGCACCGTGGTGTGGTCACGACCGCCGAAGGCATCACCGATCTCCGGCAGGCTATGGTTGGTCAGCTCCTTGGCCAGGGCCATGGCTACCTGGCGTGGCCGCGCCACCGAGCGCGAGCGACGCTTGGAGAGCAGGTCGGAGAGCTTGATCTTGTAGTACTCGGCCACGGTGCGCTGGATGTTGTCGACGCCCACCTGCTTGTCCTGAAGGGCCAGCAGGTCCTTCAGGGATTCTCGAATGAAGTCCTGGGTGATCGGCTTGCCCATGAAGTGAGAGTCGGCAATCACCTTCTTCAGCGCGCCCTCGAGCTCACGCACGTTGGAGCGAATCTTCTGGGCGATGAAGAAGGCGGCATCATGGGGCAGCTCGACCTTGGCCTGATCGGCCTTCTTCATCAGGATCGCCACCCGCGTCTCGAGTTCGGGTGGCTCGATGGCCACGGTCAACCCCCAGCCGAACCTCGACTTCAACCGCTCCTCTACGCCGCTGATCTCCTTCGGATAGCGATCCGAGGTGAGGATCATCTGCTGGCCACCCTCCAGCAGAGCATTGAAGGTGTGGAAGAACTCCTCCTGGGAGCGCTCCTTGCCGGCGAAGAACTGGATGTCATCGATCAGCAGCGCATCGACGCTTCGGTAGAAGCGCTTGAAGTCGTTGATGGCATTGAGCTGCAGCGCCTTGACCATGTCGGCCACAAAGCGTTCGGAGTGCAGGTAGACGACCCGGGCGTTCTCGCGACGCCCGGCCAGGGCGTTACCCACGGCGTGCATGAGGTGGGTCTTGCCGAGACCGACGCCGCCATAGAGGAACAGGGGGTTGTAGGCCCCCCCGGGGTTCTCGGAGACCTGCCGAGAGGCCGCCCGGGCCAGCTGGTTGGACTTGCCCTCGACGAAGGTCTCGAAGGTGAAGTTGGGGTTGAGGCCACTGTTGTGCTTGAGGCTACCCTCGACCTGCACCTGACGCTCGCCGCCGGCGCGCCGGCTGGCTGCCCCTTCCTCGCGCAGCGCCTCGATCTCGCGTTCGTCCCCCACGTCACCTCGCGGCGGCACCTGCACCGCCGGGGCTGCAGGGCGCCTGGGGCTCGCCGATACCGGGTTGCCCAGCTCTCGTGGCTGGGGCCTGGGGGCCGTGCGGCGGCTGCCCACCGACAGCACCACCTTGGGGGGCTTGGCCGGCGAGAGCTCACGCATCAGCTCCCCGATGCGCTTGGCATACTTGTCGCTGACCCAGTCCCGCACGAAGCGGTTGGGTGCCAGCAGACACAGCTCGTTCGACTCTCCCTCCTCCGCCTGCAACGGGCGAATCCAGGTGTTGAACTGCTGGGAGCTCAATTCATCCTGCAGGGTGTCCAGACACTGTTGCCAGAGAGCTAGCGACACGCGACCTCACCATCGGTTGGAAAACGACCGCATATTGTATCGTTGACGGCACGGGTTATCCACACGCTTGCCCACGACCTTGGTGGCTGTGGAAAACTCTGCGCCTTACGGCAGGACAGCCGCCCCCCAGCCCTGGGGATATCTGGGGCCTGTGGATCGCTGCCGATAGGGTCCACCGGTCGCAAACAGCTTTGACACGCCTTTCACGCCACTTCTCCACCGATTTTCACTGAATACAACCACTTGTTTCACATTTAAAAA